>CAWDRN010000007.1:0-476711 GCA_963804725.1 uncultured Alphaproteobacteria bacterium
CACATTCCTTACAAAAAGATCGCCAAGAAGACGATGAAACTCCCCAAAAGGCAGTCTCGCGGGGGCTACAAGGAGCCAGATTATCCGTTCAAGTTCGTCCCGGAGCACGATTGGATGGCAGGCGGCTAGCGACGCCCAAGCTGCAACGACACCAGTCCGTCTCCTGATTTTGAATTCCCTGGCATGCGACGCGTCTGCTGGGGAGTGCGAAGGCAGGAGCGCCGGATCGAGGTGAGGATGTCGTCAGCGCTCTTTGGTCCATCGGCATGGTCAATGCAGATGCACCTCTCAAGTATATGGAATGCACGCGTCAATTCCGCCTACAAACAACGCCTCTTCGAGCTTGGCGAGGAACATCGTCGGCAACAGCGGCAAGAAAGAAGGGCAATCAGCCCGCATCCACGGGACAGAGCACAAACCCCGGCGCCCCGTCCAAAGGTTCACCAGGCCGCCGCCGCTGCATAGTGACCGAGTTGAGGCCTACACGCGATGACTTCCGCTAGCCCTGCCGAGACTGTCGCAGCCTCGCCCGTTGCGCCCAAGAATTCTGCCGGGCGGCGCGCGCTGGCGGATTTTCTTCTACCTCACCGCGCTGTTTTTCCTGTTGGCCTTCGCCTCGCCGTCAGGCGGGTTGATCGACATTCCGATCAGCTTCCTGCTTAAGAACAAGCTGCACCTGACGGCAGTGCAGGTCGCGCAATTTCGGTTGATCGCGGGCGTGCCTCTCTTCCTCTCCTGGATTTTCGGCTACCTGCGGGACGTCTGGAATCCGTCGGCATGCGCGATCGCGGCTTTTTGGTGCTGTTCGGGGCCGCTAGCGCGATTCTCTACGCCTTCTTCGCCTTCACCCACGTTACCTACGGGACGCTCCTCGTCGCGCTCATCCTGCTGACTTCCGCCTTCCTGTTCATAGCGAGCGCGCAAAAGGGCTTAATCGCAACGATTGGGCAGCAGCATGCGATGTCCGGCCAGATCAGCGTCACATTGAATGTCGTGGGGTCGCTGACCTCCGTGGTGGCGCTCCTGCTCGGCGGCAACCTCAGCAATTTCCTCGCACTCAAAAATACCGACGACACGGCGCGGATCCTGTTCCTCGTCGGCGCCGGGATCATGGTGCTGGTGGTGGGCTACGGCGCTTGGCGCCCCGCCGTGGTTTTCGACAATCTCCACAGCGAACATGGTCAGCGCGAGCGGCTGCGCGAGGATATCAAGCGCCTGCTAAGGCATTGGCCGATTTATCCGGCGCTACTCATTTGGTTGCTGTGGAACTTCGCGCCGGGAGCGGCGACGCCGCTTCAGTATTACATGCAGAACACGCTCCACGCGAGCGATGCGGACTGGGGCCATTGGAACGCTGTCTTCGCCGCTTCTTTCATTCCCACGTTCCTCGCCTACGGCTATCTCTGCCGACGGTTCTCCCTGCGGCCGCTGCTCTGGTGCGGGACCCTAATCGCAGTTCCACAAATGGTGCCGTTGCTCTTCATCCATTCGATCTGGGCAGCGCTAATCGCGGCGGTGCCAATGGGCCTCATGGGCGGTATGTCTACCGCCGCCTATATCGATCTCCTCATTCGCTCCTGTCCCCGCGGGCTCCAAGGGACGACGCTGATGATTTCGAACATGTTTTTGTTCATGGTGACAGGGTTCGGCGATCTTCTCGGAACGGCGCTTTACGACCGCTTCAGCAACTTCACTGTCTGTGTAATCGCAATCACCGTGGTCTATGCGCTGATCCTGCCGACGCTCCTGCTCGTGCCGAAGTACCTAACCGCCAGCGCAGATGGGGAGGCGCCGCAGCGCGGCTATGGGGAGGACTGAGCCCTGGGACCGCGTCAGCCGCTAGATAGTCAAGCTCCCATCGTGAAGATCCTTTTCAAGAATGTCTCGCTAGCGAACACGCGGGCCAGTCGGCCGGTTGCCGATAATATTGAGTTGGGCGGCGCGTCTGCGTTTGCTTCACGGTAAAGGGAGTTATTGGGACACAAGCGGGTCCGCTCACATACATCTAACCTTGTCGAGAATGGTTTGTGGCTTCGGCATCGAAACCCAAGCCCGCTCTCCTGCAGGTGCGCGAATATCGTGAACGCGCGCGGTCGCACGACATCGCAATTGATTTTGTTTGGCACGGATCTGACACGTGATTCCGACGCGGCGAAAATAGCCCGCGTACTTCAGTGCGTTGGGGGCTTGTCATCGCCGCTTTCGGGAGGCGGGGGCGGGAAATTCAAAATCCTCTCACTACGACCAGCTATCCCATTAAAATCATTGAATTGCTATGCAAGGCATTCTAAGGCTCAGGTGCAGCCAGATGAAAAAGAATGCAAGATGCATCTCACGAAATCCCGAACGATAGTGAGGTCGGATCACAAAAGACCAGCGATTCGAGCTCGTCGTCAAACTTAGAAAGATGGCCATTGAGTGGTTTTTTCGCCGGGCCACCGGATTTGCGGCATTTCGATCGCAGACTGCCTCGCATCGCGCGCACCGGTGACATTGCGGCAATACTTGAATAGGAAGGTCTCACGCGATGCAGTCTACGACCGTCAAGCGGGTTGTCTACGTGCGAGATTTCGTTCACGCGGCTTACGCTGAGGTATTGCAACGGCGCACTGATATCCGCCTCGATCGGGTCGCGAACGAGATGCCGGTCGAAATGACGGCGCCCATCCTCGCCGTGGCTCATGCCTATCAGGTCGGCGCCACCCGCGATGAGCTCGCCCAGCGCTTTCACGTGGGCGAGGCCTTGTTAGACCTGATGCCCCAGCTCCTCATCGTCTCGAGCAATGGAGCGGGATACGATACTGTCGACGTCGCCGCCTGCACCAAGGCGGGCGTACTCGTCGTCAACCAAGCAGGCGGCAATGCCCATTCTGTCGCCGAGCATGTACTCGCCATGATGCTCGCTCTCGCCAAGCGCATCGTCGAGGCGGACCACACGATGAGGCGAGCGGGCGTCGGCGACCGCAACCTCTTAATGGGCAGCGAGGTCGCGGGGAAGACTATCGGCATCGTCGGCCTCGGCCACGTCGGAACGCGCGTCGCAGAACTGTGCCGCGGTCTTCTCCGGATGCGCGTCATCGCTTGCGATCCCTATCTCTCCACCGAGGAGATGGCAGGCCGGGGTGCGGAGAAAATGGTGCTCGATGAGCTGCTTGCCGCCGCGGACTTCGTCTCGGTCAGCTGCCCACTCACCAACGAGACGCGCGGCATGATTGGGACGCGGGAATTCGCGCTCATGCGTCCGCATGCTTTCTTCATCATCACAGCGCGCGGCTTCATTTGCGACGAGGCCGCACTTGCCGAAGCGTTGCGACAGAAAGCGATCGCCGGCGCTGGCCTCGACGTCTGGGCGAAGGAGCCGCCGCCGCCCGAACACCCGCTAATGCAGTTCGACAACGTCATCGTTAGCCCTCACACAGCCGGTGTAACCAAGGAGGCGCGCGCGACGATGGGACGCATTGCCGCCGAACAGCTTATCGCCACCTTAGACGGCGCGCGGCCGCCCCGTCTCATCAACCCTGAGGCCTGGCCTCGCTACACGGAGCGCTTCGCCGCCGCGTTCGGCTCCACGCCGCGAGAAAAATGACCCGCACCAGCATCTTGTCCAGATAGCAAAGAGGCCGCGCGGCGCATAACGCGAACGCTTCGCAATCTGCGCGTCGATATTGTGTCCCACTAGTTGCACTCGAGGGTGCGCCTGATGAACACAGCAATAATTCGAGTGCAAGCGGTAGACCGACGTATTTTCGGCAATGGTTGTCGATGCCGCTCGTGAGGTAGCCAAATAGTCGCGTTTGCTGAGCTGGACCTGCCGGTCAAAGAGCGTGTGCCTATCGAAACCGTGCAGAAGGGAGGTCAAACTCGAGATCCGGACGATTTTCGAGACGCGGGGTCAGGCACGTTTCGGTGGAGCGGTCGAGGCGGTGTGTCGCGCCGGTTCTGATCAATTCAATAGAACCGCGCGCCCGGCCGCGGCCGATCGTTTGACCGGCAGAAATTTTGGTGTATACCATGGTATACCGTCCTGGAAGGAAACAAAAATGTCGAAGCAAGTCTATCGAAGCGATCAAGTCGGAAGCTTGCTGCGGCCGCCCCAGCTACTCGATGCACGGGATGCCTTTAAAGCCGGCAAGATTGACCGCCCCGCACTTCGGCGCGCCGAGGACGCGGCTGTCACCGAGGTGCTCGTGCAGCAGCAGCGCATCGGGATGCCGATCTTCACCGACGGCGAGATGCGTCGCGACGCGTGGCAGACCGTGTTCAGTCAGGCGGTCGACGGTTTCGTCGATCAATATCCGCAGGTCGAAACCGCGCGGCCGGACGGAACGACGGTCAAAGTACAGATGCACACGAAGGCAGTGCGCGGCAAATTGCGGACGGTCGGCCGGCTGGCGGGGACCGATGCGGCCTTCCTCAAGCAGCACGCGCCGGGACCCTTCAAGATCACGATGCCGAGCCCAGCCTATGTCGCGCGCGGCGGTTTCCGTCCCGGCGTCACCGAAAGTGCGATCTATCCCGACCGCGAAGCGCTCTTGCGCGACACTACCGACATCGTGCGCAACGAGATGATCGCAGTGGTAAAGGACGGTTGCTCCTACATCCAGCTCGACGAGGGCTTCACCCATCATCTCACCGCGGCCGCAAGCAAGGACGCGGCCACTGCCGAGAAGGATCTCGCGATCGACATCGCGGCCGAAAACGCGTGTCACGATGCGGTACGAAGCGAGAGCGTCACGGTGGCGATGCATGTCTGCCGAGGCAGCCGCGTGGCTTGGGCACATGGACCCGGCACCTACGACTGGCTTGCCGAGCGGCTGTTCGACGCGCTGCATGTTGATTGTTTCGTGCTCGAATACGATACCGATATCGTTGGTGGCTTTGAGCCTCTACGCTTTCTGCCGAAGGGAAAAGTCGTCGTGCTGGGCTTGGTATCGAGCAAGGAGCCGCGCATTGAGACGCGCGACGAACTCAAGCGACGCATCGACGAAGCGGCGAAATACTGTTTGCTCGGCCAATTGGCGCTGACCTCGCAATGCGGATTCCACGCGGCGGCGCAGCGCGACGGCGCCCATATCGACTATGACTCCCAATGGCGCAAGCTCGAGCTGATCGTCGAGACGGCGCGCGAGGTCTGGGGCTGAACCGCCGCTAGGCCGCGCCGAGATAGGCGCGGATCACCTCGGGGTCGTTGAGGACGCGGTCGGGTGGGCCTTCTGCTAGCGAACGTCCGTAATCCAGCACATGGATTCGGTCGGCGAGGTCAGCGACCATCTGCATGTCGTGCTCGATCCAGACCATGGCAATGCCGAGGCGTTCCTTGATCTTGAGAATGAAATACGCGAGGTCCTCCCGCTCGTTGCGCGCCAATCCCGCAGACGGCTCGTCCATCAACAGGAGGCTCGGCTCGGCCGCAAGCGCGCGCGCGAAGCCGACAATCTTTTGTAGGCCGAAGGGCAGATTCCCGACGACAGCGTCGCGATACCGGTCGAGCTCGACTAGCGCCAGCACCTCTTCCGCGGCGGCGCGGTGACGGGCCTCTTCGCGACGAACTCCCGGGAGCATTAGCATCTCGGCCAAGGGGCCGGTGCGGATACGGTAATGACGAGCGGTCAGAAGATTGTCGAGCACGCTCATCTCGGGGAAGAGCTCGCCGTGCTGAAAGGTGCGAGCGATGCCGAGCTGCGCCACGAGGTAGGGTCTCCGTCCTACGATATTGGCACCATGGAAGCGGATCGCGCCTTGCGGGCGATAGAGGCCCGAGATGCAATTGAAGACGCTGGTCTTGCCGGCGCCATTCGGGCCAATGAGCGCGAATAGCTCGCCCTTTTCCACCGCTATCGATACTGAGTTGAGTACGGTGAGACCGCCGAATTTAAGGGTGATGCCGTCGATCTCAAGCTCAGCCATGACGCTCCACCTCGGCGCGCCGGGCGGCGACCTCTCGGTAGTTGACGCGATCCTGCGCGCCGGCACCTAGATAAGCACGGCGTACCGCTTCGTTGGCGCAGAGGGTCTCGGCGTTCCCCTCCAACGCCACCATGCCGTTTTCGAGAATATAGAGCTGATCAGCGATGCTCAGTGCCGCGGTTGCGTTCTGCTCAACCAGCAGGATGGCAATGCCAAGCGCGCGCCGGATATCGACCAACCGTCGTAGCAGATCGGTCACGATGATCGGCGCCAAACCGAGTGACAATTCGTCGACTAGCAGCAGCGTGGGGTTACACGCTAACGCGGCACCGATAGCGAGCATCTGCCGCTCGCCGCCCGACAACAGACCGGCTTCTCGGCCGCGCAGTTCCGCTAAACGCGGAAAATATTCGAACACCGCCGCTTCGAGCCGACGCCGCTGTGTTGCACCCCCGCGCGACGAACTAACCGCGGTAATGTTTTCGAGCACGGTGAGATTGGGAAAGACCTTCTCGCGCTCGGGCACCAGCACGATGCCGCGATGGGTCACTAGGTGCGGCGGGAGATTCTCGATGGCTTCGCCGTGAAACCGGATGCGGCCCTTGGCGATGCGCGCCCGGTCCAAGGCGATGAAGCCCGAGATCGCCCGCAACGTCGTGGACTTTCCGGCGCCATTCGCGCCCAGGACCGCTACAATCTGGCCGGACTCGACCAACAGGCTGACGTCGTGCACTGCCCGGATGGCGCGGTCATAGACAACTTCGAGCCCACTCACCTCGAGCAGCGGGTCAGCCATGGAAAGTTATCCGGCGCTGGCTGGCGAACCGCGCTCGCCATCTGCTGCTGTTCCAGAGCCGCCGCGCGATACCGACCAGCCCTTGCGGCTCGAACAATAGAAAGCTGCACATTACGACGCCGAAAATCGCGTAATTGACCGCGAACACCCAGGATGCGTCCCCCGCACCCCCAGTGACGAGCGTCATTCCCCGCTCGATCCCGTAAGGCAACAGCGTCACGAACGCAGCGCCGAGCACCGCACCGGATTGCGAACCCATGCCGCCAATGATGATCATCGCGACATATTGGATGGTGAGATCGAGAGAGAATGCCTCCGAGGAGACGAAGCCGCGGTAATAAGTTAAGAGCGCCCCGGCCATGGCGGTCACGGCAGAACTGATGACGAAGGCAAGGAGCTTGTAACGCGCGATATTGACGCCAAGCGCGACCGCCACCGTGTCGCGGGTACGGATCGCGCTCCAGGCGCGGCCGGTTCGGGATCGCAGTAAATTGCGAAAGAGCAGATAGATCAGCGCCGCGATGGTGAGCAGCACGAAATACCAGGCGCGGCCGTCAGTCAGCGCGACGCCGAATAGGGACGGAGGATCGACGACCACGCCGGAAGACAGGCCGCGCGTATTCTCGTATTCGCCGCCGGCATAGATCACCATGAAATGCATGGCGATGGTGCTGACGGCGAGATAAATACCGCGCAGGCGCAGAGAAGGCATGCCGAAGATGAAGCCGAGCAGGGCGCCCACCGCGATCGCCGCCGGGATCGTAATCCAGAACGGGGCGCCGGTCTCCTGGAACAGGATGCCAGTGGTCAGGGCGCCTGCCGCCAAGAGGCCGGCATGGCCGAGCGAGATTTGACCGGCGAAACCGGTCAACAGCATCAAAGCCAGGGCGCCAATGCAGGCGATGAATACTTGGCAGGCAAGGTCGAGGCCGAAGCGCGTCATCAGGAACGGCAGTATCACCACGACCGCTAGTCCTGCCACGAGCCAGAAGAGCCATCGCGCCACGCGCTACACCCGATCCAGTTCTTCGCGGGTGCCGAAGAGGCCCCAGGGGCGGATGATCAGCATGGCAAGCAGCACAATGAACGGCACGACGTCGGACAGCAGCGGATCAACGTCTTGAATGAGAACAACTTCGGCGGTGGCGACAATCAGCCGCGCCGACCAGAGTGCCGAAAAGTGAATCGAGGCCCCCTACCAGCGCCGCCGGAAACGCCTTAAGGCCGACCGTCAGCATGGTCGGTTCAAGGCCGGTATCGAGCGACAGCAGGATGCCCGCGATTGCGGCTGACAGGGTCGAAGCGCCCCATGCAATCGCATAAACCCCGTGTAGACTGATGCCGCGCTGTGCCGCGAGCAGCGGATTCTGTCCGGCGGCGCGCATGCGCACGCCCCAACGAGAAAAGCGCAACAGCGCTAACAACCCTGCATAGATCGCGGCATTGGTCAGTACCAGGATTAGCGACAGAAGCGAGATCCGGCCGCCGGGCACGATCTCGATCGCCGGGTTGACGATGTGAAGCAGCGCGGCCGGATTGCGCGGTTGGCCCGTCCAAACGAGGATCATCACACCGCGCAGCGCGATGCCGAGCGCCAACGTCAGCAGCACCGCCGCGAGTACCGAATTGCCAGTCATCCATCGCATCAGCAACAGATAGACCAGCACGCCGACAACGAGACTCAAGACGATCGCCGCCGCGATCGCGACGGCGGGCGACGGCGACACCGAGCCTGCCACGGTAAACAGCAGATAGGCGCCGAGCATCATCAATTCGCCGTGGGCAAGATTGAGCACGCGGCTGACCCGATAGATCAGCACATAGCCGCAGGCGATCAGCGCATAGAGCGACGCAAGCGCGACGATATTGACGACGAGCTGCACCGCGGTGGCGCCTGTCGGCTGGCCCGATCCCTATTTTACGCCGTATGGCTTCCAGTCTTGGACGGCGACCACCTTCTGGTCCTTATCGCTCCAATGCCAGACGCGATAATATTGGGTGGCGCGGAAATGATTGGCGTCCGTCCACGTCAAATCGCCGCCGCGGACGCCGCCGAGATTGACTCGGACTTTAGTCAGGGCCTCGCGAACCTTTTCGGGCGTTGCCGGCCAGCCGGCGTCCTTCAACGCCTGCGAAATGACCGTCCCTTCTATCCAGCCTTCGATCAAAAGGTTGGTTGGATAGGAGATTCCGGCCTGCTTGGCCGCTGCTGTGATTTCTTGGTGCGCCGGAAGATTTTCGGAGACCAACGCATCGGGACCATTGATATAGAGCCGCGGGTCCTTAAACCGCACCAAATCAGGTTCGGCATCCAGCTGGGCCGAGCAGATGAAATCACCCTGCCACCCGAGCTTTCGCAGCGCCTGATAAACTTTCGACTGCATAAACCATGGCCCCCACGCATAGATCCAGTTGGGATTTTTTGCGATGAGACGCGAGGCGTAGGGGGTGTAGTCAGGCGTAGTCGGCGGCGCAATTTCTTCATCGACCGCGGTGAATCCCGCCTCCTTCGCGTATTTTATGGCGAAATCGGCTTCGGCGCGGGAAACGGTAATCGACAGTGCAATCACCGCCATACGGACGTCAGTGCCCGCCTTTTCCTTGACGAAGTCAAAGGCATCGCGCGTGTCGTAACTGGCACCGAACAAAGAGGCACAAAACATTAGCTTGTCTGCAGGCGGATAGACCTCCTTGGGACAGATGCCAGCAAATAGCAATGGCATATTGGCGCGGCGCACCTCGGCCATGGTCGGCAGGTAGGTGCTGGACAGACTATTGTTTACCAGCAGATCCAAATTGTTCTCGACCAAGAGTTTTTTTACGTTTGCTGCGGCACGAGAAGCCTCACCCTGATCGTCCTCGACAATCAGATTGATTGGGTGGCCGTTGACGCCCCCAGCTTTGTTGACTCGATCGATATACAGCTTCATCGCCGCGAGCGCAGGCGCGTAGCTCCCGCTGGCGGGCCCCGTCAGCGCCGCTGTCATGCCGACCTGATACGCGTCTTGGGCCAATGCCGGCCCTGCCGCCATCGCGACCGCGATAGCCGCTACGGCAAACCGGTTTCTCGCCCGTACCAACATCGCTTCCTCCCGTTGAAGGCTCTGTTATCGAGCTTCGGCTTTGGCGTCGGCAACCAAGCCCTTGCCAAGGTTGTTGAATCGGCCGACGGCAAATTCTTTGGTCGCGAATCCCATCGCCTCTTCATAGGCGCGTTTGATGTCCTCGGGTTGCCCCGCCGCAAAGGCAAAGGATTCCGGTGTCACCGGATTGCGCCCGTCGAAACGCTCAAGCGCGGCGATTGTCAGCCCGTTGATGTACAAATCACGCCCGACCATGGGCAGCCGAACATTCTTATTGCGCGCGGGATCTCGGATGGTGCCCTTGGGGTCCTCGCCGCGCTCGATCGCTTCGATATCCGCGAGCAGGCCACGCCGCAGCATGACGACGCCGCGATCGCTCAGCATCAGATGCTCTTGCGTCCGGTCGGTAATTTCGCCCTGGCCGACCCAGGCGATATAGTCCTGATTGTCGACATGGCTCGAGATCCAGCGCCCAGTCGCCTCGTCCTTGATCGGCGCGTACCAGTACGGAATGCGGTTCTGCACGAACGGCTCGCGCTCCTTTGGAACCCGATTGTAGAACCACAGGACGCTGAGGGTATGGGTGTCGTCGATCGGCACGCGATACTCGAAGTGACCGATGAAAAAGGCATTCGGCCAGAGCGCCGCTCGGCCGACCGACCAGAGATCGTTGTCCTTGCCGTTCTGCTGTCCTTCTCGGAGCCGGTGATAGCTGAGGCCGAATTCGAACTCACGGAACTCGAGCTCGAGATGGCGCGGCGCATAGGGGCCGCGCTCGCCGGTCAGGCGAACGCCCCAATTGTCATGCATCCATTCGAAATGCACTGGATCGATCGAGTTCTCCTGGCATTGCAGCCAGTTGCACGGCAGCTCCGACATCACGATCTGGCGGAAGCCATTGGTGAAATTGAATGGCTCCCAGTCTGGCAGTAGCGGGGCCGGCTCTGGACCGAGATAAGCGAAGAGAAGTCCGGCCTTGGCTTGTACAGGATAGGCCTTGATCTTGATGCGGCCCTTCATGTTGGCATCGGGATGCGCCGAATCCTCATAAGGCTGCGCGATGCAGGCACCTTTTTCGTTGTAGAGCCAGCCGTGATAATTGCAGCGCAGGCCACATTCCTCGACGAAACCGTAGGACAAGTCCGCACGGCGATGGCAGCAATGCCGATCGATGAGGCCGTACGTCCCGCTCAGAGCCTTGTAGAGAACCAAATCCTCGCCAAGAAGGCGAACGGCCTTGGTCGGCTTGTCGTCAAGCTCGGCGACGGCCGCGATCGGCTGCCAATAATGGCGCAGCAGGTTGCCCATGCGAGTGCCCGGTCCGACCTCGGTCAACAATTTATTCTCAGCGGATGTCGCCATTGCGCTCCTTCGGTATGGTGCCGTACTCGCACCATTTTTTACCCGCTCGCCATTGCGAGGGG
Source organism: uncultured Alphaproteobacteria bacterium (assembly GCA_963804725.1). Classification (GTDB taxonomy): domain Bacteria; phylum Pseudomonadota; class Alphaproteobacteria; order ATCC43930; family CGMCC-115725; genus JAATGI01. Next base: position 11,211 of record CAWDRN010000007.1, read on the forward strand.
CGTACCGATTGAGCGTGACGGTATACAATCGTATACTCTTGTCAAGAAGAGGGCTCCGACGATGAGCGATCTAAAGACGAAGGTTGTTGTTGAATTGCGCAAGATGATCATGGACGGCATTTTTTTGCCGGGTGATCGTGTCGCAGAAAACGCGGTCGCCGAACGGCTCGATGTATCTCGCACCCCGGTTCGTGCGGCGCTGGCGGTTCTCGAGCAGGAAGGCCTGCTGCTCGCCTCGACGACCGGCGGCTATACGGTCCGGTCCTTTACGCTCGAAGCTATCAGCGACGCCATCGATGTACGGGGCACGCTGGAGGGTTTGGCGGCTCGCCAGATTGCTGAGCATGGCCTGTCGCGAGCTTTGGCCCAAGGCTTTCAATCGTGCCTCCGCGAAGGTGATTCGATTCTCAGCGCAGGTAGGGTCGAAGAAGATAGTTTTCCGCGCTTTGCCGAGATGAATGTGAGGTTCCATGGCCTTATCGTCGAAGGCTCAGGCAACCTCGCAGTACACCGGGCACTCGCCCTGAACGATGCCATTCCGTTCAGTGCGGCGAGCGCCGTAGTTTCCACGTACAACGACCCGTTGGAAGCCTACCAGGGCTTAGTGCATTCCCATTTCCAGCATCGGGCGATTGTTGAGGCGCTGGGTGAAGGCGAAGGTACGCGCGCTGATGCGCTGATGCGTGAGCATTCCAATGCGACTAAGACTATTGTCCGGCGCATGCGCGAATTGCATAACCCGCGTTTGCCGGGAGCGCACTTGATCACCGTTTGAAGTCTCGGGAAAGGCGATGCATGCCCCAGGTCGGTCTCAACGGTCTCTGGACGGAGGGGTGGCTTCCAACTCAAATCGAGCGACGGCGCTCTGTCGAGATATCTTGCGCCTTTGCGCCGCGCGTGGGTCGGGTCGAAGCCCGATTGGTTCGCGAGCAGCACTGTTTCGTCGAGAGATCGTTTCATGAATGCGCAGAACTGAGAGATGCTATTCCGCCCGTCTTATGCCGCTGGTTTCAATCCGAATGAGCAACGATGTCGGTGTGACAATTCCCAAGTAGAGCGCTTTCCATCGAGAGGACACCACCGGTCGGCACGAATTAGGTGCTAAGGAAAGGAATGTTGATAGAGCGCCGCTTCGTTCCACCTCGCGCCCGGCCGCGGGTGAAGCCCCGTGTGATGCTCCGCAACATGGAGGCAATAAAAACCCGCCCCGTCGACCGCCGCCGCGAACCGCAACCGCTCCTCATAGATCGTGCTTAAAGGCCGGTCCGTATTCTCGACATGGTCAAACAATTCGATTTTCATTCGGATTGTCCAGGATTTCGCTAAGCTCCGACAGTCTCCGCTTACCGCCGGGAAACGGGCTGCTTACCGCAGGGAAGCAACGGGTAATCTCCCTCTTCCCTCCGTTAACCTCTCGCACATTTCCGTTTCCATACGTCCGCAAGGTACGTGCAATGTTCGTATGACCGTCCCCCCTGAAACCACCTCGCCCTCCACCCCCAGAACTGTCTTCGAGCGCACCCGCATCACCCGCGACACGGTCGAGGCCGCATGGCGCGTTCGCATTAGCGACATCGAATGCGGCGGCCTCGCTCCTTGTTGATGCGCGCACCGTATCGTGGCTGTTCACATGGAAACCACGCGGCCAGAACCCCGAAACCGGCAACCGCTGGCCGACGCAGAGCCTTATTATCGACCCCGGAAAGGCCCGCAAAGAGCGTATCCCGCCGCCTTGGCCGCTGTCATCTTCGGCGAGACCGGCTCCATTCATCGCTTCCGTTCACCCGCTGCTTTCGCCGTTTACAACGGCACGGCACCGGCCCGAAACAGCACGGGCGGGCGCGACCGGCACAAGGCCCGGTATGATTGCAATCATCGCTTAAAGCGCGCGTTCTGGCTCGCCGCCCGAGCCGCGGTCCTTCACGATCTGCTCGCCAAGGACTACTTCGAACGCTGCAAGCAGCGCGGTCTCAACTATACAGAATGTATCAAGCGGGGTCGCACGCCGGATGTCCGATATGGTCTACGCTTTGCTCAAATCCGGCCGCATCTACGACCGCACGATTCTCGAGCAAGCCATCGAACGGCGCCGGGAGCAGGCGGCACAATCGACACATGGCCGACCGCGAAAAGCCTTTCCTGCCCCGGCGCCAAAAAATCTAGGCCCGCATCACGACGATGACAACAATGCGGATAAGTTGTGGAAAACTCGCATGCGTCGGTTGACTTGGTGAGAGAGAGCAATGAAAACGGCGGTGGGCCTGGTGTCGGACTGAGGGGGAAAACGGAAATGAAGCGACGCCTGAGCCAGTGACGGCCAAATTACCAAACCAATCACGGCGATGATTAAGACTGTCCCTGGCAAGTGAGAGGAATATCTGAAGTACCATTAAGGTCAGTCGGTGCCTACCTGTTTACCAGGTGTATCTGAGGCCCATATCGCCTATGAACCCGCTGATGCCGGTGCTGCTTGAGATGGCGAACTGATAGCCGAACTGAGCGTAATAGCTTAGCTGTTGAGTATATTTGAACGTGACACCGGCAGCGACTTCGCCCCAAGTCGCCCGCACCACGAGTGGCACGAGATCCGCGGAACCGCCAAAGCTCGTCGCCGCATTGTCGCCCCAGGCCCGCCAGAAATTCACCCGCCCGTAAGGTTGCCAGACCTGATCGTTCACGCTCGCGATGCTCCATTGGCCGCGTATCCCAAGTCGCCCGGTGACGCCCGAGGTGGTGCGAAGCGCAACCGTCTCCAACCCGTCATTGGCCTGATCGAAGCCAACATGCTGCCACAGGATCTGCCCTTGCGGCTCGAGAACGAAACGCGGGCCCAACGCCGGTATCGGCACGGGATAACCCGTTTCCAGCGACGTGATGACACCCGAACCATCGGTCGGCAATCTGGTGGTGAAGCCCCCCTCGCCGAACTGCGCATCCGCACTGCCGCCATAGAACGTACCCTGAACCACCGCATCGAAATACCAATTACCAGGACCGTAATGCGTCCAATAGCCACCAACCGAATAGCCGTTGAGGCTCAGCGTCCCCACCGCGCTTCGCACATAGGCAGTCGCCGCGGCGTTGGTCACCAGACCGTTAACGTCCAAATCGGCACCGCCATAAGCAAAATAGAGGCCAGCCGCGTCGCGTTGCTCGGGAATGAAACTGCCGCGCCACAGATCAAGCCCGGCCTGGAAGCCAAAGATGTGGCCGTTGGCGTTGGGTGCGGCAAAGGCCTGATAACTATTGTCGATCTGCTCACCGAAGAAGCGGCCCCACGCGGATTGGACTGGCCCCACCGGGCCGGTGCCGCCATTTTCGAACGTCAGCGTATCGCCAATGCGCTCGTGCAAGGTGCCGAGCATGGTCGTTCCCAACTCCCGCGCAATCGGCTGCACCACGCCGTAAGCCGCGAACGTCGGGCTAACGATCGGGAACACGCCCGGCGGCAAAGGGCTGGGTGGCGGATCAGGCCGAAATGGCGGAAATACTTGCGGCGGCTCTGGCTCCGGCTCCGGTTTCTCCGGGGTCGGCGGCGGCACAACAAAGTCGTCGCGCAAAAACCAGTTTTGAGGATCGCTGCCCGGATTTAGGCCGCCGCGGAACAGCATATATTCAGACGTTCCAGCGACGACAGGTTCGGCGAGCCCGAATGCACCGGCGGCGGTGGTGGCGCCGTTGATCGCCAGTACAACCGGAATGCCGTTGGCGAAAGTCTGTGCCCCCGAGCCCCCGGTGTTATGGATCAAAATGCTTGTCGTGCCAGTCGCTGTGCCGCCGTTGATAATGAGCCGGTCGGAGGGTGATCCATCGGTGCCCAGGAAGGTGTTGAGTACGATGCGACCGCCCATGCTGGTGTAGTTGTTCGTGGTCAGCGTCTTGTAGCTCGCGAGCTGAGTGGGGTCGCCAGAAGGCGCCGTGAAGACGATGGTGCTGGGGTCGTTGACGAGGTTGGAAAGGTTGGAGTTGCCCGTCATCGTCCAGGTAGTGTTGTTTTGCAGCGTCACATTTGCCGTGCTGCTGGCATCCGTCGTGATGGCCCCGGTCAGTTGCGCGTTATTGGCCGTCAACGTAGTCGTGCCAGAGGACACGGTGTTAAGCAGCACCCCATTGTTGCTCGTGACGGACGATCCGTTTACCGCAATATTGGCAATCGCATCGTCCACATGGAAAGCGTCTGCCGCCGAGTTCACCGTCGCTGCATTCTCGATCGTCAGCATGTTGGGCAATGTGGGCTCGGGGACCAATGGTGCGTCAGGAGTAAACGGCTGAACAACGAACCCAAAGCTACCTGCGCCTCTGGTCGTCACGCTCGCGCCATTGATTGTAAGTATGCCGCCATTGCTGAGCATGCCGCCGGGGGCCGCCGGACCATAGGTCTGGCCGGTAGTATTCGTAGCGCTGATCGTGCCACCGTCGGCGCGGTAGGCCGCAGCACCAGCACCGGCAACCGCAGACGCATTGCCGGTGGTGATGGTTCCGCCGTTGAGCGTAATCGTCGAGGGCACCGAGAGCTGGCCTTGGGCGAAGACACCGAAGGCGCCCGCGCCTTGAGTGGTGATCGAGCCACCGGTGATGTTGATCGTCCCGCCACCCGGTGTTATCAGGGGCGTCGGCGGTATCGTTGCCTCTGCGAAGGCGCCGTAAGAATTAGCCCCCAACGTCGAGATAGTGACGTTGGTGGTGGAGGTCCGCCCGTCGGTATCTGAGTAGAGGCCGGCGAGGCCACTACCCGTTACCGCGATGCTTCCACCCGACATCGTCGCGACGGTATTAATGCGGGTGGCGACCAGCCCGATCGCGTTCATCGCTTCGATGTTGACGTTAGTCAGGTTACCGATCGAACCAGTGTCGGTTAAGTCGCCTCCGATGAGGACTCCGGCGGGCCCGCTGGAGATAATGGTGGCGCCCGTTATGTCTACTTTAGCGCCAAATTGGGCGACCACGCCGTAGCTGCCAGTGCTCTCGAACGTTAAGCTTCCGCCCTTGGCGTTGCTCGCTGTGAGCGATACATCCCCCGATACCCCTATGGCTGCGCCACCGCTCACGATATCGACATTGCCGCGCGGACCTGAGTTGATATTGATGGTCGCGGGACTGGAGGGGAAGATGCTAGCGATTCCGGTCCCACCGGCGGTGATCGAGATCGGCACCGGACCAATTGGTGTCGCACTTAACGAGGTATTGATATTCAGGGTGGGGCCGGACCCAGCAAATGGAGGAGCATCGATCCCGTCGCCGCCGGGCACGTTGATTGTGGTGTTGCCGACGACATTCGCCGTCCCCCCTGACACCGACTGGGTGCTGGTTATTGTCCCAGGACCGATCAGTTGCTGCGCGCCCGCGCGCCCTGCGGTCGCGACCGTGAAAACCGCGATCAGCAGGATGGGACCCAAGATGGACCCCGACCATCGCGCGGCAACCCCTGGGGTGCGCACAGTGCTGCCGAGTTGACGCGCCCGCCTGTCCCGGTCGACCCGGTTCTTCCGGTGCTCCGATCCGATTTGGCGTGCGCTAATCCGCCCCATGCCAGCGGGGGCAGCAATTGCCACGCTCAGTGCACGGCCAAGCGGTGCCGAAATGAGACACGACCGAGCTACCGCTGACCCTTGCAGGTGCTCCATGGAGGCGCCCCCAAGATGCTCTGGATGATTCGTTCCGCTCGTGTTTGCCGCGGGTAAGAAGGTGCCTTAAGTCGCAAACACGCCGAGCATTGTTTCTTAACATCTGACATTCAGTTGTGTCAGTCAAGTTCCTCAAAACAGTGGCGATGTGGTAGTCGTGTTACGTGGGGCACCAAGGCTCGCGCGCGGCTTCGCGCCAAATTTAGAAACCACTCGCTTCAAGTCGCAGTGCGTCATAGTAGCGCACGCGTTCACGCTGAATATATCCAAATAACCATTGCACTTTTGTACAAAAACCGGGCTTGGGTTTGACTTAGGCGTGCGCTTGATGGACCGGCCCGCGCCTGGCGAGGCGCGACCAATGCAACCGCCGTTACCATCCAGACACCAACCGTTGCATCGGAGCCGACCATCAACGGCGAGGCCGGCGACGACGATGACACGTTGCACCTCTCGTTCGATGGCGACCAATGAGCGAGCAGAAGATCGTCGACGCTGCGCTCCCAGGAAAACTTCGCTGCCTGCGTCAGCCCGCACGTTACAAAATACTCTTCGGCGGACTCGGCGCCGGGAAATCGTACGGATTGCTTTGTGCTCCTCTCCGAAGCCGCCGCACGCCCACAGCGCATTCTCTGCTGCCGCGAGTTCCAGACTTCGATCCGCCACAGTGTGCATAAGTTGCTCAGCGACCTGATCGAGCTTCTTGGTCTGAGCGGCAAATTTCAGGTGCTGCAGAATTCGATCCGTGTTGCCAACGGCTCCGAGTTCATCTTCGAGGGACTGCGCCATAACATAAGCCGCATCCGTTCCCTGCAGCGCATCGACAAGGTCTGGGTCGTGGAAGCGCAAACTGTCTCACACACTTCGTGGGAGGTGCTGATCCCCACCGTTCGCGAGGAAGGCTCGGAGATCATCGTGACCTTCAATCCCGAGCTTGAAACTGACGAAACCTACCAGCGCTTCGTCGTTCACCCGCCGCCGAATGCGGTCGTGGTCAAAATCAATTATAACGACAATCCCTGGTTTCCTTCTGTGTTGCGGGCGGAGATGGAGCATCTGCGCCAGCGTGATCCCGATGCTTATCAACATGTCTGGCTGGGTGAATGCCGCTATGTACTCGATGGTGCGATTTATGGCAACGAATTGAGGGAAGCCCAGGAGCAAAATCGCATTACGTCGGTGCCATACGACCCGACCAAGCCCGTCTCGGTTTATTTCGACTTGGGCTGGTCAGACCAAACTGCCGTGTGGTTCGTCTAGCAATTGCCGGCGAGGTGCGTCTGATCAATTCTCACCACGACGCGCAGCGGCCATTTTCACACTACCTGCAGATGCTTCAAAAGTCGCGGCTATGTGTATGCCACTGAGCGGCTGCCGCATGATGCGCAAGCGAAGAGCCTCGGTACGGGCCGCAGCATCGAAGAGATCGCACGGAGTGCAGGATGGCGCGTCGGTATCGTGCCAAAGCTGAGCGTGGCCGACGGCATCAATGCTGTGCGCGCACTGTTTCCCACCATGTGGTTCGACAAGGAGCGTTGTGCCGATGGCGTGCAGGCCTTGAGGCATTACCGCTACGATGTCGATCCGGATGGGCCTGTAAATCGGCGCGATAGGGAGCCCTTCACGGAAAGAGACGATTCGCGAGACACGCGAGCTCGTTGGGCACGGTACTCATGACGACACCCACGAAAAAGACAGCAAACGCCCATCATCGATACATGCAATCCGCCCGTTTGAGCGGTTTTCAGCGTAGTGCGAATCGTGTCATCGTTGCTCGCGCGATCTCGCTTTTCTTGCTCAAGAGCGTTGGTCTGCTGCTGTAGTCTCCGCTCCGTTTCCCCTGCATTTTCGTTGAGTCGATCCCGGAGCCACATTAGGTTTTTCTCAGCTGCGTCGAGCCGCGCTTCGAGCACAGAGGCGGCATTTGGATCGGGGTTGTGCCAAATGTCCAAACGGGCCCGTCCGCTCGAAATGCTGAGACGCCCAGCCCCCGGTACAATAACCAGCGGCGATCTAAATCTTGGCCTCTGGCGCCAGCATTTGGCCGTACGCGCAAGAATGCTTGGTTGGCCAAACTGCGCTCGCGCGCCACGAATGTTCACAACGACGGTGCCAATTCCGAGAAGCTGAAGCCCCAGTCCAGCCCTCCGGAAGGCCGCCTCATCACCGAACTTCCAAGCTGCCACGTACCGCTATCACAAGAATTAGAACAGTAAGCCAAAACTCACCAGGGCTCCCCCAACCACTTCCAAAGCCTATGAAGCCATCGAAGCACGTCCTTTGCTCACCGGCGCGGCCGCCGGGTGAGATTGCCGACCAGCCGCATGATCACGCCGTCTAGGCGAATTCCGGCAGCCGGCGTGGCTGTCGAGGGCCGTCGGCCAACCGCTTTTCGGCATCGAACAGGTCGACCGAATTCTGCAAGTTCAGCCAATACTGGGCGCTGGTGCCGAGCGCAGCCGCGATCCGTGCCGCCATCTCCGCCGTGATCGCAACATGGCCGTGGACGATTTCGGACATATGCTTCCGGCTGACCCCGCAGGCGTCGGCAAACGTCGTGACCGAAATCTCGCGCGGCGCCAGATACAACTCCATCAGGATTTCGCCTGGCGAGCTGGGCCGTCTCACGCGTCGACTATTCGTCGCCATGTGTCCTCCTCAATGATAGTCCTCGAAATCGACATCGGGGACGTCGCCGGTGGTGCCGTGTTCGAAGCGAAAGGTGAGCCGCCAATTGTGGCTGACCGACATCGCAAAGGTTCCGGCGCGGTCGCCTCTAAGCGGATGAAAACCGTAAGCCCCGATGAGATCGGCAACGCCGGTGGCGCCGTCGAGAGCATCGAGTATCAACCCCAAACGCTTGTGAAAGTTGGCCCCGACATGGCGCGAGTGCCCGGTGTTGAAGACCTCTTCCACGTCTTTGTTTGCAAAGCTACGAATGGACACGACCGTCTTCCTCTCGTTTCAACCATGCTTTTCATTCTCCTCTTCGTGCTTGCCAGACGATGCGATGACCGCTCACGGGCCACGCGAACGGGTGTAACCTTTGTGGTTACGTTACCTCATAAGTAACGATAATGTCGGGCGCTGTCAATTCTCAGCCCCTACGGCGCCGTCATCGCCACTGGAACCTGGGGCCGGCAGCGGCACCAAGTTGATGCGCAAACGTGCGGCTAAGGCTGCCCGCGATCCTGCTAGTCGCCATCCCTTTTCTGAGGACTTTTTCGCTCACGCGTCCGCGCCGTCTCCGCAGTGCTCTGGCTACGGAGCCTGACAGCTTGCGAGCGAGGGATCAAAAAACGTTGTCTTTCTACGGAAAATAATGGCTCCCTCGGCTGGAGCAGAGCGTTTTCCAATCCGATTTTCATTCGATTTTCCCGTTTGAATGGTCGAAAAACCAGGCTTACGACGTGATTCAATTTATCCAGCCCAAAGCCGGGGCTATCATGCAATCTCAACGAATTCGCTTTCACCTTGGGCGGTGAGGTGGTGGTTGCTCCGCCCAACTCAGTTTGAGAGAAAATCGAGCACGAGCGCTGTGAAGTCGTTTGGCTTTTCCATCTCTGGCATGTGACCGCACTGCTCGATCGTAGCAAGATGCGCGCCTTCAATGCCGCGTTGGTAAAGCCTGGCGCTATCAAGTGGCGTGATGGCGTCTTCGGTTCCCCATACGAGCAGCGTGGGTGTCACGATGCTCGGAAGAAAATACGGCAACGTCAGGCTGTGCATGTAGGGTTTCCAGGCGACCCGGCAGGTCATCTCGCGATGCTGTTCGATCCGCTCAATTTCCTCTGAGGTTCGTTCTTGACTGTAAAAGCGCGCATACTCGCTTGAACGATCTGGTTGATAGAACGCCCGCCTCAGGCCGGTCGAGCCTGCTTCAAGAAAATAGTCGAAGATTTCGCCTTCCTGCGGCTTAATGCCCATAGAGCCAACGAGAACCATTTTGTCGAGAAACTGCGGTGCGATCGTTGCGATCTCGGCGGCGATCCATCCGCCAAGTGAGCAGCCGATCACATTTACTGGGCTGGAGATGCCGATGTCACGTGCGAACCAAGTGATCCAGGCCGCCAGATCGTGAACCCCCATGATCCAATCAGGCCGAGAAGACTTGCCGTAGCCCGGCAGGGACGGCACGATCACGTCGAACGATCCGGCCAACTGCTGCGTAGGCTTCGAGCCATCCAGGCACGCCCAGTTCACCATGAATCACCAGCAATTGTGCGCCTTGACCGCCGCGCCTTACTTCCACATGGGTGCCTCCTGCGTCAATGAACTGTTCGTCATGATCGTTCATGCTTGCGGCCATGGCGTGACCTCCTTGCCCGTAATGAGAGCGGATTTGTATTCGCGAAGCTCCGGAATCACTTCCTTACCTAGGAGTTCGATGCCTCGCATCGTCGCGTCATGCGGCTTCTTGCCCTCCCGCGCCCAAAACGTGATGTACCCTGGATCGGTCCGGTCGATGATGTTCTTGAATTTTTGGATAATCGTCTTTGGGCTACCAGTCACGACCAGGCCCGCCCGGTTGGCGGCTTCGTAGCTGACTTGGGAAGCGCCCCGTTCCCTTGCCATTGCGCCGAACTCTAGCTTCCTTGGAGATGTACCCCGGCGGCGACATCCATTCCGGATGGGGGCCGCTCGTCGTCACCCCAGCAGAACCCGTCCCGTGGAGCAATGCCGACGACGCTGGAATCGCGCCGCGGCCGATGCCAGTAGACATGCCATAATGGTGGCGGCCCATCTCAAATGCTTCTTGGTCGGTATCCATCACACAAGTGTGCAGCAAATAGCCGAGGTGCTCAGATGTGGGTGTCCAGCCATCTTGCTTAGCCACTTGGTGATAGATGTCGCGGCACGCAGCGGTTGCGTCGAGTGCGCTGCCCAATACTAGGTAAGTAATACGTTGCTTGGCTGCCCAACGGATCGTCTCCGGACTCAGGATTCCAGCGGCCCAAATCGGTGGGTGTGGTTTCTGTAACGGCAGCTGCCACGGATTTACCACGCGCAAATGATAATGCTTGCCCTCCCACCTGAACGGACCAGGCACGGTCCAGGTCTTTCTGATGAGTTGGAACGCCTCTTCGAAACGCTCGCGATTGTAGGCGGGATTGGCATTGGTGGAGAGCTGCTCGACACCGGTGCCACGAACGAAACCAGAAATGATGCGGCCGCCGGAAATCAGGTCAAGCATCGCGATTTCTTCTGCGACCCGCACAGGGTTATCGTGGATCGGGAGCGGATTGCCGATCAGGGCAATCGTACCTTTGATGCGCTGAGTGAGTACCGCCGCGGAGACATTGACGCTCTCCTGCATTGAAATGACGTTGTTGTGGTGCTCGTTGCAGACGGAGCCGTCGAAACCCATCTCCGAGGCATATTCGTGTTCGCGCAAGAACATCTGCCACAGGTCTCGCGCCTTATTCGCGTCGAAGATGCTGTTAGGAAACATCAACGCGGTATAGCCATACTGCTGGGCAACTTCTGTCGGATAGGCGTTGTAGCCCATTTCAGAAAAGAAGAAGAATTTTCGGGTCATCGCGTCACTCCTACGGCAATCGAACTCGGCTCATTTCGCCCGCGGGGTCTTCTTTGCGTCCGACACAAGCTTGGGCCACAGATCGTTCGGCCGCGTCGATCACGATCGGTCGGCAAGATCCGCACCATCTGGATGTCGTGCTCGATCCAGCAGACAAGGATCCAATTCCTGTTTTGTCTTAAGAATGGGGTGGGCCAAGTCCCCCCGTTCTTCTCGGCCAATTCTGCGGATGGTTCGTTTCAACAAAAGCAATCTGGGTTTCGAGATTAGCACTCGCAATTCCGACTTCTTTTAAATCGGGAGGGCAGCGTTTCGATCAGTTTGCCGCAATAGCGGTCAATTTCAAGGAACGCGATGATCGCCGCGGCATCGGCAACACCATCGGGCCCTGAAGCTCTCAGATCGCCCTGGCTCACTAGCTGGAGCGGGAACTCATAAGGGCGATGTCGGGTTTGGTCAGCCGCGCGTTTGGCGATCCTGGTTTTGGGACCGCCGCCAACAATGTGCAAGTCTCTGCGATGACGAGATCTTGGAACTTCTGGTCGCGCACCAGCGCGGAGCCGACCATCGGACGGCCGCTCTGGTCGTAATAGACGCCAGTCTGACCGGACGGATCGGTCAGGACTTTGGTGATCACGCGCGCGGCTCGCTCGGGAGTGCTCAAAGAAATCCATGAAGGGCATGAAGAGCGGCGCGAGCAACGGCAAGACGAATCTCTCCAGGACGCGCATGGCAGCGTTGGAATCCCGTCCGAGCCCAGTGCCCACATTTACGCCCGGCTCGACCGCGTTGAAATGCAGGCGTCGCGTTTCGCGGACGAGCGCCAGGGCCACAGCAAGGTCGCATTGCTTGGAGGTGGCATACTCCAGTCATTGCGCGAGAGATCTGCTACCGGCTTCTCACCGGACCGCAGGGCGGAGAGGTCGGTAGACTGGCCCTGACGAACACTCCGTCACAGCGCGTGATCAGCGCCATGCACAGCTTGCGAACCCAATTCAGCGAGCCGATACGAATTGATGAGCTGGCGGAGATCGCGCAGATGAGCCCTTCGGCTTTCCATCGGCAATTTAAGGCGCTGACATCCTTGTCGCCACTTCAGTACCAGAAGCGGCTGCGCTTGCTGGAGGCGCGTCGGTTGATGATTGCCACCTCCCTCAACGTCGAGGCAGCGTCCTTCCAGGTTGGGTATGAAAGCCCGTCGCAGTTCAGCCGCGAATACACTCGGATGTTCGGCATGGCGCCCAAACGCGACGCGAAGCAAATGCAGACCACGCTCCGGCAGGATCGCGCCCCAGCGCTTGCGGAATTCGTGGTGGAGACTGCGTGAACGCCGCTATTGACCCTCGTCCAGTCCTGACGAGCCGCCCGTGGGCAAGATTATCCGGCCTGTGCCGCTAGCCGCGGCAGCTCAGTTCGGACGCTGTGCCAATCGTTGCTCTCTGTGTCGAAGCTACGAAGGTTGTTCGCCCCCGGCGGGCCTGAAGGCCCGGGGCCGCGGACCTAGCGCTTTGCGCGTGGAGATGTTCGTTCGTAAGCTATTGGCTGCAGCCGGGGTCGGATCGATGCACGGCTCCGTCACAAAAAATACACGATGGCACGGCTTAAGCCCTATGTAGTCCCAGAGCGCGCGTCATCTGGTCGACACTGGATCAGGAACATACGAGTGGATCGGCCCCGACGCTTGTTGGTCGGCGGTCTGGACAAACGGTTGACGGCTCCAATCAGATTTGTGCCCTGCCGCCATCGACGAATAGTTCGATGCCCGTGACGAAACTGGAATCATCCGAAGCCAGGAATAGCGCGGCCTTGGCAATCTCCTCAGGAGCGCCCATGCGTCCCATCGGGATGGTGGATACGATCCTCGCAATAGCCTCGGGAGGCTGACGGTCCACCAGCGGCGTTTCGGTCGGACCTGGGCTGAGCACGTTTGAGCGGATGCGGCGCTCCTTCAATTCGATGGTCCAAGCTCGGACGAAATTACGGATGGCAGCCTTGGTCGCGCCGTAAACCCAGAAAGCAGGCGTCCCTTTGGCGCTGCCGACAGATCCCGTGAGAATGATGGAGGCTCCGTCATTCAACAGCGGGAGGGCCTTTTGGACCGTGAACAGCGCTCCCTTCACATTGGTGCTGAACAGCTTGTCGAAGTGTTCTTCGGTGATGCTCCCCAAGGCCGCAAACTCACCGAGGCCGGCATTGGCGAAGACGACGTCGATTCGATGCCCTTCTGCCTCGACGGTTTCGTAAAGCCGATCAAGGTCAGCCAACTTGGACACGTCCCCCTGGACGCCGGTCACATTGGGTCCAATGGCCTTCACCGCCTCGTCAAGCTCCTTCTGGCGGCGGCCCATGATGAAGACGTAGGCGCCCTCTTGGACGAAGAGCTTCGCTGAAGCCAAGCCTATTCCAGTGGTGCCGCCGGTAATGACGGCCACTTTTCCTTGTAACTTGCCCACAGCCGCTACTCCTGTTGATAGTCGAAGCTAGGCCAACAATTTCATGGCGGCATCGACGAGGTCGTCCCTCAGATCGACCGGTTGTTTTATCAGGCCGGTGACGAGCGCGCCGTTGATGAGCAGCGCGATCTGAGACGCGACGCGGTCGGGATCACGGACGCCAAGATTGGCGACGATGGCCACGAGTCTCGCCTGCAATTCCGCCTTGTTGCTTCTGGCGGCGACGCGGCCAGGATGGTGGTTGTCGGGAAACTCTGTCGCCAGGTTCAGGAACGGGCAGCCGCGATAAGCTGAATGCCCGATCCGCCGCGCGAGCTCAGAGAGCAGCGCGTCCAGCAAAGCACGCGGATCGTTAGCGTGCTGCTCCTCAACGTGATCCCACCATGCCCAAAACGACCGATCCTTTTCGGCAGCGAAGGCGGCGATCAAAGCATCCTTGGATTCAAACTGGCGATAAAGGCTCGTCTTCGATACGCCGGAACGCTCCACGATCGTGTCGACGCCGATGGCGCGAATGCCCTCGCGGTAAAACAAGTCGCTCGCCGTCGCGAGGATGCGCTCGCGGGCGCTCACTTCGCCCTTTGGCGGGGCTCCCCGCCGAGGTCGGGCCCTTGCCTTCATAACCCGTAAGCTCCTTCAATCCGATCTCCCGATTGACAAAGTAACAGACCTGTCTGTAAACTACAAGTGACTGACAGGTCCGTAACTTTGATGGAGACCGGCCATGCGGGCGATCGAGGCAAAGACCTTCTCGGGCTATGGCGGCCTGCGGCAGACCGAATTGCCGAAGCCGCAACCGGCGAAGGACAGGGTACTGGTTCGCATTACGGCCGCAGGTGTCACGCCGCTCGATCACACGATCCTGTCGGGTGGACATCCTCGAGCCAAGGCGCCGCTGGTACTGGGCAATGAGGGTGCCGGTGTTATCGAGGACGCTGGCGATTCCGGTCTCGCGGTGGGAAGCCGCGTGATGTTCACCGGACCCTATGGCGTTGCTGAGACTGGCGCTTGGCAAGAATGGCTGCTGGTGAGACCTGAACATCTGACCCTTGTGCCCGATGCGGTCAAGGACGTGGTCGCGGCCAGCGTTCCGGTGGCCTATCTGACGGCGCAGGTCACGCTGACGCTGGCCGGATTCAAGCCAGGCATGACGGTGCTGGCCCCCGGGATCGGCGGGTCGGTCGGCAACGCGACCTATCAACTCGCGCGGGCGCAGGGCGCCGGCGGGGTGATTTCGACCGCTGGCAGCGCGGCGAAAACCGCCAAAGCGCGCGAGCTTGGCTTCGAGGGGGTGGTCGACCTAACCGCCGAAAACCTCGCTGAGGGCGTGCGCCGGATAACGGCCGGCAAGGGCGTCGATATCGTCATCGAGAGCATCGGCGGGACCGTGACCAGTGAGGCGTTGAGCAGCCTCGGTCTTGGCGGTGTCCTGGTCACATTGGGCTATTCGGCTGGACGCAAGACCACGATCGATGTGACCGACCTGATCTGGAAGCGCGCGCAGATGGTGGGCTTCTCCTTGTTCGCCCAATCGCCGACCACAATCGCCGCCGCGTGGCGGGACATCGTCCCGCTGATCGTCGACGGTTCCGTCAAGCCGATCATCGAGCGGGTCTATCACCTCGGCGAGGCGGGCGAGGCCTTGCGCCATCTGATCGAGGATCGGCCGTTTGGCAAAGTCGTGCTGGCGGGGTGACCGACTATGAGAATCGCGGTCAAGGATGGGGGCCCGGTTGGCTGCTACTTGGCCTCGAGCTGGCGCAAGCTGGAGGCAGGCCATCATCGTTTTCGCGATCACCCTGCCGATGCTCTGGAGTTCGGCGATCACCCGCGCGGCGATGGGGTGGCGCTCGGTGTAATAGGTGTGAGGGAGCCCGTCGGGTGCCGATCGGCGCACCGTAGCGGCCAGTTTCCAGCCCAGATTGAAAGCGTCCTGAATGTCAAGAATTTCACACCCTGGCCACCGATCGGTAGGTGAATGTGGGCCGCATCCCCGGCGAAAAATACTCGCCCTTCGCGGAGTTGATTAAGGCAGTGAGCACGGTCCCTTTCCGCGCCCTGCGTTGGCGCAATAGAGAAATTGCGGCGCCACGCAAGTCCTGCATTTGTACGGTAGGCGTTCCGCCGCCCGTTCGGGATGCGCCCGCATCGCCAACGGTCCTCAGGCTGCCTTGTGCGTAAAGCCGCGTTGGAACATGATTCCTCGGGTTGCCGGTCACTCAGCGAATGTTGTGCCTGAGCATTTTTCTTGAGGGAGATTTTCGGGGTCGCTAGCGAATTGGCTGAGGGAATGAAGAGGGTCTCCCTCGGGAATCTTGCGATCCCCGAGGGTAGACTTGCCTCTCTTGTTTTTCCAAGGACGAGAGAGACCCCCAAATGTGTCACACGACGCTGCTGGATTCCAAGTTCGTTGAGTTCCTGGTTCGTAGCGACGAGAAGATGGCGGAGGAGGTGCGCGCCGCACGCTGCTTGCGCTGCGGTAACGCATTGCACAGGAACAGGTTTCCGCGCAAACCGCGAGGCATGCCACGGGAGTGGACTGAGCACTTCACCTACCGGCTGAGCTTTGACTGCTCGGTTTGCAGCAAGCGTCACACCCCGCCGTCGGTGCGTTTTCTGGAGCATCGCGTCTACCTCGCCTTCGCGGTGGTTCTCAGTTGTGCCGTGCGAACAGGACTGACCGACTTTCGGGAGCAGAGGCTGCTCAAATGGATCCAGGCTCCCGGGCAGACGATTAAGCGCTGGTGCCTATGGTGGCGTGAGACCTTTGCCAAGAGCGCGTTTTTCGAGATCGAGCGTGGCCGGTTTGCAGCGCCGCCGATCGAGGTAGCGGCGTTGCCGGCCAGTTTGCTGGTGCGCTTCGCCGGTGAGGATCTGTCGTCGCGCCTGCGCAATCTTCTGCGTTTCCTGGCGCCGCTCGGCACGGGACGCTGACTTACCGCGCCGCGCTTCAAGGTCGGAATCCGCATCACGCCCGTTCCCGTTTCCCGGCGCACTCGGCGAGGGATTCAAACGCCGCGCGACGTCCCACAGAGGATGATGATCGTATGATGTGATCGTCTCGGATAGCTCTCTGCCTGCTGATCGTCGGTGCCGCGACGCTCGCTGACGGGGGGATCTTTGACGGATCGAGGAAAAGGGGATCGCGATCGCTGGGCGCGACTGCGCTTTGCCATCATCGGACCGCTGCTGGCGGCGCCGCCGGCGAGGGGACATTTGCAGGCCGCGCTAAGGGCGTTGAGCGAGCGCACCTGGCAGCATCCTGTCAGTGGGCGGCCGGTGCGCTTCGGGGTGTCGACCCTGGAGCGATGGCTTCAGGCTGCCCGTCGGGGCGACGATCCGGTCAAGGTGCTGCGCCGGCGGATCAGAGCCGATGCCGGCCGATCCAGGCAGCTGTCGCCGACGGTGATGGCGGCGATCGAGGTGCAATACAAACAGCATCCGAATTGGTCCGTTCAACTGCATTACGACAATCTGGCAACCGCCCTGGGCGCCGCGGAATTGCCTTCCTATGCCACCGTATGTCGGTACTTCGCCGCGCACGGACTGCGCAAACTGCACCGCGGCGCGGAGGTCAACAAACACTTTGCCACGCGTGAAGTACGCAGCTTCGAAGTCGAGCACACGAACGCACTCTGGCACCTCGACTTCCATAAGTGTTCGCGCAGCGTGCTGACCGCTGACAGCCAGTGGGTTAAGCCGTTGGCCCTGTGCGTGATCGACGATCGCTCACGGCTCGCCTGCCACATCCAGTGGTTCCTCGATGAAACCACAAAGAAGTCTCGTCCATGCCTTCAGTCAGGCACTGATGCGACGTGCTCTGCCACGGGCACTGATGACCGACAACGGTTCCGCCATGATCGCCGAGGAGTTCACCAACGGTCTGCACACGCTTGGTATTTTGCATCAGCCGACGGTGCCGCGATCACCCTGGATCAACGGCAAACAAGAGCGCCTGTGGGGCACCCTGGAAGGGCGGCTGATGGCCATGCTCGAAGGCGTGAGCCCGCTCACGCTCGATGTTCTCAACCGTGCCACGCATGCCTGGGTCGAGCAGGAGTATCACCAGACGCGTCAACCGGAACTTGGCGGCACACCGCTCGAACGCTATCGCGCCGGGCCGGACGTCGGTCGCGACTGTCCGCCGGCGGAGCGCCTGCGCCGCGCCTTCAGTATCGAAGTCACGCGCATCCAGCGCCGATCCGACGGCACCATCGCTCTGGACGGCCGCCGCTTCGAGGTCCCGGCGCCATTTGCTCACCTCCATCGGCTGCGGCTGCGCTATGCGCGCTGGGATCTGTCCGGCGTCGATCTGATCGATCCCCGCAGTGGCGCTGTTCTGTGTCCGCTCTATCCGCTCGACCGGACCGCGAACGCCGAGGCGAGGCGCCGTGTCGTCAAGACCGGCGCGGCGCCGCCGCCGGCTGCCGGCGAAATGGCCCCGCTGCTGAAGCGACACCTTGCTGATTTTGAGGCCGCCGGCTTGCCGCCACCCTACCTGTCCGAAGACGAGGATCCGTCATGAACCAGAAGCTGCACGCACTCTACGGCCTCAAATGGAATCCCTTCTCGCCCGAGCTGCCCACCGAGGCGCTGCTCGTCAGCGCAAAGGTCGAGAGCTTCTGCTGGCGCGTCGAGAATGCCCTGGTGCGCGAGGGTGGTTTCGCGCTCATCAGCGGCGATCCCGGCAGCGGCAAGAGCGTGGTGTTGCGGCTCCTCGCCGAGCGGCTGGCACGACTAAGCAACCTCACGGTCGGTGTGCTCAGTCACCCGTCCTCGCGTCTCGCTGATTTTTACCGAGAGGTTGGCGAGCTGTTCGGCGTTGCGCTCCAGCTGCATAATCGCTGGGCCACCTTCAAGACGCTGCGCGAACGCTGGCTGACACATCTGCACGAAACCCGGATGCGCCCAGTGCTCCTCATCGATGAAGCCCAGGAGCTGTTGCCTTCCGTGCTCGCCGAGCTGCGCCTGCTCGCCAGTACCCAGTTCAACTCCCGCACCGTGCTCACCGTGGTGCTCGCCGGCGACGGGCGCCTGAGCGAAAGACTGCGGCATGACGAGCTGCGGCCCCTCGGTTCGCGCATCCGCCTGCGCCTTGCCATGGACTACGCGAGCAGCGAGGAACTCAACGTCTGCCTCACCCACTTGCTCGAGCACGCGGGCAATCCTGCGCTGATGACCGAGGTGCTCAAGAGCACAATCTGCGACCATTCAGCCGGTAACTACCGGGCGATGACGACGATCGCCACCAACCTGTTGACGGTGGCGATCGAACGCAACCTCTCTCAGCTCGACGAAAAGCTCTACTTCGAGGTGTTTGCTCCCGAAGGCCGCAAGCCCCGGCGCCCCGGCGCACGCCCGTGACGCCCTTGCCGACCGTGCGCGCCGCACAGCTCGCCGCAACTCCCCCCGGCGCCCAGAATTGGCTGGTCGAAGGCCTGTGGAGCGCCCAGGCGGTCGGGATCATCGGCGGGGAACCCAAGTGCTGCAAATCCTTCCTCGCTCTCGATCTTGCCGTCGCGGTTGCCTCCGGTAGCCCCTGCCTGCGACGCTTTCCAGTCGGTCAGTGCGGTCCGGTGCTGCTGTTCGCCGCCGAGGATGATGCCCTCGTCGTGCGCCGGCGCCTCGAGGGAATTGCCGCCGCAGCCGGCGCCGACTTCGAAAGCCTCGATGTCCACCTCATCACCGTGCCTGCGCTGCGGCTCGACCGCCACGACGATCGACAGGCGCTGGCCGCCACCGTCGCCCAGCTGCAGCCGAAACTGCTCGTGCTCGATCCCTTCGTTCGCCTGCATGGCATCGACGAAAACGCCGCCGCCGAGGTCGCTCCGCTCCTCGCTTACTTGCGCCACCTGCAGCGTGACCTTCACACTGCCGTCGCCCTCGTCCATCACGCCCGAAAGGGCGCCGCCCACGAGCGCGGCGGTCAGGCCCTGCGCGGCTCGTCCGAGTTCCACGCCTGGGGTAACTCAAACCTCTATATGCGGCGCCTCGGCGGACAGCTGCAGCTCAGCGTCGAGCATCGTGCCGCTCCGGGCCGAGACTGGTTGCCACTCGCACTCAGGGAGAATCCGCCGGTTCTGGAGATCGTTGATCAACAACCGGCTCCCGCCCAGCTCGGCCGTCCTGCCGGGAACGCGTCGAAAAGGTCCTCGCCGAGGCGGGGAAACCCCTCTCCCAGAAGCAGATCCGCGATATCGTGCATGTGCGCACCAGCGATGTCACTCAGGCTCTGGCCGCGCTCGTCGCAGACGGCCACGTGATCAAATCCGCCGGCGGCTATAACCTCACCGGCCCGCAGCCATAGGCACTTCCCGCGTCTCCAACCGTTCGCGGGAAGCTTCCTTCCCGGGGAGCCTTCGGCCCCGCCGCAATCCCCACCTGCCCTCGTGACACTCCCAACCGGCGCCGGTGTCGAGCACCCGTTTCCGCTTCCCGTTCCTATAGGATCGCGGGGAAAGGGAAACGGGAAAACAATCCCGGCCTCAATGGCTGCTTGCCAACGGCTTCCCCTAAGCCTTTCCTCCATCAATTATCGTGCACGAACTGCCATCAAAAAGCGTGCTCACTCACACGAATGTCCGGTAAAATGTTTGAACCGAGAGGAGTTTCTTCACGATGTCACTTTCGTTCTATCAGATTTCAATTCCGCCGGTGCTTCGGCAGCTTCGTGCCCTCTCCGCGATCCTCGACAAAACGGTAGCGCACGCTAGCGAGCACAAGTTCGAGCCTTCAGCGCTTCTCCAGGCGCGGCTTTATCCCGACATGTATGATTTCATCCGTCAGGTCCAGGCCGTGACTGATATGGCAAAGGGAGGCGCAGCGCGCCTTGCGGATGTCGAAGTGCCGAAAATGGACGATACAGAAGCGAGCTTCGACCAGTTGAAAGCGCGTCTCGCCAAGACTGTCGCGTTTCTTGAAGCGCTGAAGCCGGCGCAGATCGACGGCCGCGAGGACGCGGATGTACAGATACCAGTTGGGCGCGACACTCGCACCATGAAGGCGCTCGCGTATTGGCAGGGTTTTGTGATGCCAAACTTGTATTTTCATGCCGCCATAGCCCACGGCTTGCTGCGCCATAACGGTGTGCCAATCGGCAAGCGCGATTTCCTTGGATTGGCGGGGTAGACGGTAACTAGGACGGTCTCACGCCAGAGCATTCCACACACTTATGCGATACCCGCGGCCCAGAAGGGATGCCTAGCGATCAGTTAGGTCACGGCTTCCCCTCTGGGCAAGCAGCCAAACCCATGACGAGCGCGGACTTAACAGCGAGCGGTAGCGGAGTCGTGGTGCTCATTGCTCTCTTTGGCGAAGTAGGGACGCAGAGCGGCGGCAATAACGCGGTCGAGTGTCCGGTCGGGCAAAATGCGCGCCAGGAGGATCATCACTGCGGTCCTGCGACCGATGGTATAACGTGTGCGGGGCTTGCGCGCCGTCACTGCCTTGGTGAGCACCTTGGCCGCGACATCAGCGGAAAGGCCCGAATCGGTGAACGACGCAGCCTGCGCGGTGATGGCTTGCACCAGCCCGCCGTAGCGCTGGCTTTGCTCGGGCGTCATGTTCGATGCGACTTCATAGGCTCTGGCAATCGCCCGGCCAGCAATTTTCGTTCGCACGGCGCCTGGTTCGACTACGACCACGTTGACGCCGAACGGGGCGATTTCGCGTCGCAAGGAGTCACTGACCGCTTCGAGCGCGAACTTCGTGCCTGCGTAAGGACCATAGGTGGCCATGGCGATCTTGCCGCCGACGGAGCTGATGTTGATCACGCGACCCTTGCTGCCGATCAGGGCCGGCAGCAGTGTCTGGGTAACGGCGATGTGGCCGAAGAAGTTGACCTCGAACAGGCGTCGCCACTCGTCGATCGCCAAGACCTCGACCGGTGCGTTGACCCCGATGCCGGCGTTGTTCACCAGCGCCCGCACCGCCCGGCCCTGCGGGTCCCCGTGCACTCGACTAGCAAGCGCCCGGATGTGGTCCGGGTTGGTGATGTCGATGATCAGAGGCTCTATACCCGGCCCCCGTATAGCGTCGGCGTCCTCGTCGCGCCGGACGCCCGCGAGCACGTGGAACCCTCGTCGGGCCAGTTCGCGTGCCGTGGCCGCGCCAATGCCGCTAGACGCACCAGTTATCATGACGATCTCTTGGTTTTCAGTTGACGCTGTCATGACTGCGCTCCTTACCTCGACGAGTGAGGGGCGAAGCGCGCTGCGAGGAGCTTCGTCCGCTGTTCGAGCACCTCCATCGAGGGCTGGTCCCCGAGCAACCCGTCCAACGCGAGGAGAAAGACCTCGGCGCTCGCTTCGTCGCCCAGGATGGCGGTGACGCATTCGTAAGCGACCTTACGGTAAAGCGCCTCATTCTCGGGGTCGATCCGCTCACAGACAGTGCGGAACTCGCGCCCCATGGCCGTGCCCACCATCTCGGCCCAGGGTTCGAGCGCCAACAAACGGCACACGCTGAGCAAGCGCTCGTAGGGGCTGCCAGGCCCCTCCGCCGCGTGCTTCGCCGCAGGGTGCCGAGAGACCAGCCAGTCCACGAAGACGGCTTGGTAGATCTCCTCCTTATCCTTGAAGATCCGGTAGAGCAGCGTGCGCGAAAGGCTGGCGCGCTTGGCGATGTCGTCGAACGTCGTCTTCGCAAAGCCAAAGTTCAGAAAGCACCAGCGCGCGGCGGTCAGGACTCTCGCGCGCCGAACGGCAGCTTCGTCGTCTGTCGTCTTCGCTGGCATGTACGCATTACGACAAAATAAGCACACACTGTCAAGATATCCCGAACGATCCAAGACGGTACGGGCGGGAGTTGGGTTTGGCGATGTCCCCGCCGCCAAATGTCCACCGCTTTGCCAGTCCAGAGGCGAGGCGGGTGATCCTGCTCGTGCCGGGATGCCTCCTCGGGCTGAACGAACGACCGATTTCGGACATCACGTGGCACGGCATGGATGACCGGCTCTGGTCGGGAGCGGTAAAACTTGCAGCGAAGCGGATTCGGGATCGCTGGCAGCAATCGCGTCCGCATACAAATCATTGCGGTCGTCGCGTCTCGGTCAATCTGGCGCTAATGACCTGCGTGGGAGTTGATTGGCAGCCGTCTACTGCAGCACTCATCCCTCGGGAACGCCAGCCTTGCGCATGCCGTCAGCAATTCGATCGCGCTGGGAGAGGTAAATCGGGCTGCTGCTGGCCGCACCCGTACGAAAGCGTCTGATAGTGAACGTGGGATCGAGCGCAAGGCCGATTTGCCGTTCGGCACTGGCTTCATCGGGCCGGTCGAGGTGCGCCAATGTACCCGCTAGAAAAAAATGAGTCAGGGGAACGTTGCGATTCACCTCGATGGATTGCCGGAACCAGATCATTGCATCCTCGTCTGCGCCCAACGCATGCCTGATCACACCGCCCAAATGCATCCACAAGTAAACATTTGAGTCTCGCGGACTGAGCCGCAATGCTTCCTGGATCGGACGCTCGGCTTCTGCCGCGTTGCCAGTCAGATACTTCGCGAAACCCATCCAGGCATGGGCCTCGGCCATATTTTGATCGAGCTCCAGCGCCCGCTCATAGTGGGAAACGCCGTGGCTTGCGCGGCCGGAATAAACTTGGATGGCGCCCAAGATGAAATGGGCAGGGGCGTGATTCGGCGCCAGATTCAGCGCTTTCGTAGCGGCCCTTTCGGCAGCCACGTACCTTGCCTGCGGGTCGTCTGTCTGGAAGAAGGCCGACGAAAGCCATCCGATGTACGCTTGCCCGACGAGAGCATCGACATTATCGGGATCGCCGGTCAACGCTCTCTCGAAAAAGCCTTGGGCCTTTTGGAGATGTTCGGGTTTGCTCCCCTTGTTGATCCACTCCCGGCCCTGAAAATAGAGATCAATCGCATCAGGATGCGGTGATTTTTCTGCGCGTCGCGCCTCCGCGGCGATCATCTCGGTGCCGAGCTGATTAGCAAGGCGCGCGACGATCTCGTCCTGCATGTCGAAGAGATCGGCTAAGGGTTTGTCGAAACGCTCGGCCCAAAGATGCGCGCCCAACTCAGTTTCGATTAGCTGGACATTGACGCGGAGCCGGGTGCCGCCCCGCTGCACCGAACCTTCGAGCGCGTAACGCACGTTGAGTTCGCTTCCGATCCGCTTCACATCGACCGGCTTGCCCTTGTAGGTGAAGGCGGTGTTCCGCGCGATTACGAACGACCCACTGATCCGCGACAGGTCGGTGGTAAGACTTTCAGTAACGCCATCGACGAAATATCCCTGCTCCGGGTCGCCGCCGATATTAGCGAAGGGCAGCACGACGATGCTTAGGCGCGGCGGCGAGGATGACGGGGCCGCCGCGATCGCGACGACCCCATCCGGACGACGCGATAGACCCGCACCGGCCTCGCGATGTTCTTCAGCGACTGTTCGCCCATATCCGCGAACTCGGCCGCGACCTTGCCGAGAACCTGGTCGTAGGCCGAGGCGGAAATACAGATGCCGCCGGGCTCCGCGATCCCTTCGAGGCGTGCCGCAACGTTCACCCCGTCGCCGAGAATGTCGTCGCCCTGCACCAGAACGTCGCCGAGATTGATCCCAACCCGTAACAGCATGCGCCGGTCTTCCGGGACGCGCGCATTGCGCTCGACCATAACGGTCTGTACCGCCACCGCGCACTCGACCGCGTCGACCACCGAGGGAAACTCGATCAGCAAGCCATCGCCCGTGGTCTTGACGATGCGGCCGCCATGCTTTGCCACCAGCGCGCCGGTGACGGCGCGGTGCTCGCGCAAGGTGCGGGCGGTGCCCGCCTCGTCGATACCCATGAGTCGGGAATAGCCGGCGACGTCGGCGGCCAATATTGCCGCGAGCCGGCGTTCGACTCGATCTGGCTGCCTTACCATGGCGCGCCACCTCCAGTGCGCCCACAGCTTATACGATGACCGGCCGCCGAGCATCACGTGCCCGGCCGCCAGAATTCTCGGCCCCATCCCCACAACTGGCGTGCGCCGTGAAAGGCGGCGCGGGTTCGAAGCCGATGCGTTTATCGGCGCCGGTGATGAGGACGCTGCGAGCGGACGCGGTCGACATCGCGAGCTCCTTCCCAAAAGCTGAAAGCTGCCTTATCACCGATTTTGAACATCGCGATCCTCCCTAATCGAGACGCGATGTCCATCGCTGCCCGACCTTCTGGACGCCTTTTTACCCGACCGACCTGCGACACAAATCCGCAATATGCTGCGTGTATAAGGCCGCAAAGGTCCCATATGTTGTCGTCAGGACCTTGACGAGAGAAGCGGGCCCGCCATAAGGATCGGCAGTTGTTCAGCATTTCATTTGTGGTGCCATGCTTTAACGAAGAAAAGAACGTCGGTAGCTGTGTCCAGTCTATCCAACGTGAAGCAGAAATGTTCGCCTGCAACTTTGAAATCATCGTCGTAGATAACCTATCGACGGATGGCACGGCAGAACTCGCACGACGACATGGTGCCAGGGTGGTCCGGTGTGAGGAAAAGGGAGTCGTGTGGGCGAGGCGCGCGGGTTGTGGGGCGTCGACCTGTGAGTTCGTGGCTTGCGTGGATGCAGATAACGTCCTGCCGAACGGCTGGCTCCGATCAGCGTTTGCTGGTTTCCGATCTGACCAGGTTGTCGCTGTCACAGGGCCTGTCGTTTTTCATGATTTGCCGACCCCCATGCGTATCCTGAGCATCGGGTTTTTTCTGAGCGCTTGGATTTTGCATCAATTCATGCCGGTGATGCAGGGTGGAAACTTCGTGGTAAGGCGAAGCGCTCTGGAAGAGGTCGGCGGGTTCGATACATCCTGTACGTTTTACGGCGAAGACACCGCGCAAGCCGTGCTGCTTTCTAAAGTCGGGCGGATAAAGTTCATTCCCAGGATGTGGTTGTATTCCTCGGCGAGGCGCCTGTTATGCGAAGGCATTCTGAGAGTTACTCTGCGGTACAGCGCCAATTACATGTCGGTGTGGTTACGCGGGCGTCCTTGCACAAAGGACTATAGAGATATCCGCCTGTGATTGATGAAGGTGCCCGACCAGTCGGACCGCGAAAGTGGTTTGATTTCGCATGGGTTCCTCTGATCGGACTGAGTGCGGTCCGCTAGACCTATTTCGCCGAATTTGCGGTCGATCTTAGCGCACCATCATCTATTGCCTCGTCGCCAAGGATGGAGAGGCAGTGTTTCGTCCCGTGCTGATGGTGCTGTTGAGATTCAACACGTCCGCCAGAAGGCGGCTCATGTGCAGGTTTTCGGACGCCGGAATGCGAAGACCATCCGCGCGCTCATGCGGCCGGCGTCTGAAAAGCGCCAAGGCACGAAATCGCGGGGAGTGAGGCACCGACAGTGCCACGGGCTCTATGGGGATTTGGCGGGGAGAGGTGTGTGGAAGATGGAACGAAGCGGATGCGGCGATCGGTTTGCCGGATCGCGTGGGTGCTGGTGTTGGTGTGATTGATGGAACCGGGCGGTGACCGCGGAGATTGGTGGCGCGACTGCTGCTGAATCCGGCAAAGCGAAGCGAGCTTCGACGGTGTCGGCCGAGAGCGGGCGAGAATGACGGGCGTCGCTGCGGTGGTGGATCGATGGGGATGGCATCATGAGGTGTCGATCGTGATCGCCGCAGGAACTGGTGCGGCGCGGTGCTTGGGCTCGCAGCCGGAGGCGAAGGTCTCGATGATGATCATGCGTCCGCCGCAGCGGGGGCACGGGCGCGGCAGCATTCGCGGGTGGTCGGCGGCTGCGTCCTCAGTGGTGTCGGGTTGCTCGGGACGAGACGGGTCGCCGAGCAAGTTGCGTGCCTGTGCGATGCTGGCGGCACGGTTGGCGCTGGCAAGAAGCCCATAGTGACGGATGCGGTGGAAGCCGCCGGGGAGCAGGTGCATCAGAAACCGCCGGATGAACTCGTGGGTGGGCAGCGTCATGGTGGTATAGCGGCCGGGCCCCTCGATCCGGTAATCCTTCCATGTGAAGGTGACGCCGGTGTGGTCGGCGGCGATGAGGCGGTGATTGGAGATGGCGACGCGGTGGGTATAGCGCGACAGGTAGGCGAGTACGGCTTGGGGCCCACCGAACGGCCTCTTGGCATAGATCACCCACTCGATCTTGCGCAGCGGCGCCAGATACGCCTTGAAGGCTCGGGGGTGATCGAGGTGGGCGTGGGCGCCGAAGAACGCGAGGCGGCCGGCCTGGTAGGCGGCGCGGAGCTTGGCCAGGAACAAACCCCGGAACAGGCGCGAGAGAACCCGCACGGGCAGGAAGAAGTTTGGTCTGCACGAGACCCATCGTGATCCGTCGGCCGAGATGCCGCCGCCCGGCACGATCATGTGGACATGCGGATGGTGCGTCATCGCCGAGCCCCAGGTGTGTAGCACCGAGGTGATACCGATGCGGGCGCCCAGGTGCTTGGGATCGGCGGCGACGGCGATCATGGTCTCGGCCGAAGCCGTGAACAGGATGTCGTAGATCGCCGCCTTGTTCTGGTAGGCGATGTCGGCGATGGCGGCCGGCAGCGTGAACACGACATGGAAGTACGCAACCGGCAGCAGGTCGGCCTCGCGCGCGGCGAGCCATTCTGCGGCGGCGGCGGCCTGACACTTCGGGCAATGCCGGTTGCGGCAGCTAATGGGCGTCGCCCATTACCTGCCTTATGGGCAAATTCCGTAATGGGGAGTCGGCACGCGGCCGCGGTGGATTGTCGCCGTTATTCGCTCCTTTGACTCCCCATAAGATCCGAGGTTACGCGGGATCGATATCCTCCTGCATACGGTCGTCCTGCCGCTTTCGGCAAGAGATGGGAGGATGCGATGCTGGAGAATTACTTTTCGGCGCCGAAGACGCTTCGGCGGCTGCGTGCTGGCCTCAGCGGACCCTACATCGACGGTTTTGCCGAATGGCTTGCCGCCGTAGGTTATAGTCAGCCGACAGCGATCCGCTATCTGCGTGCGGCAGCGCACCTCGGCCAGTTCCTGAAGTTGCAGAACAAGGGATTGGGCGATATCGGCCCGTCGACACCGACAATCTTCTTTCGGCATCTTGGCACATGCCGATGCCCACAATCGAATGGTGGACGCCTGAACCATCATCTCTTCTTTGGCGCGAAGTGTTATTGCGACTACTTGCTTCAGATAGGCGTCTGCCCCTGTCCACCTCTGGAGAGTGTCGGTGTTCCAGAGCCGGAGGTCGTAGCGCAATTCGGCCGTTGGCTACGAAAGCATCGTGGCTCTTCAAATTCGACCGCCCGACAGTACTGCCGCTGCGCAGCGGACATGCTCAATGCAATCGGTGACAATCCGAGAGGGTGGCGGGCAGCCGGGATCCATGACTACTTCATCAGGCGGGCCAGCCAGAGTGGCGTCGGAACTGCCGAAAAGCTGGTCACCAACATGCGGGCTGTTCTTCGATATCTCAGCGTCCGCGGCCTTTGTCAGGCGGACCTTGGCAACGCTGTGCCGGCGTTCGCCGCTTGGCGTTTGGCCGAACTTCCCCGTTACCTGACCGAAGAACAAGTTAACCGCCTCATCGCCGCATGTGACGGCTACTCGCCGCGGCGGCGACGTGATCGTGCGATCGTTCTCCTTCTCTCCCGCCTTGGATTGCGAGCCGGCGACGTCGCGGGCATGCGTATTGACGATATCGAGTGGGCAGCCGGAACGCTCCGCGTATCAGGCAAAGGGCGATACCAGGTTCGATTGCCGCTGCCGCAGGAAGTCGGCGATGCGATCGTCGCCTATCTTGAATGCCGTCCCAAGGTCACCAATTGCGACCATCTCTTCGTCCGCAATATCGCACCCTTCCGAGCATTCCTCGGTAGCGATGGCGTGTCAAATCTTGTGAAACGGGCGATGAAGCGGGCTGGCGTGGTGACGCCGGTAAAGGGAGCCCATGCTTTGAGGCACGCGGCGGCGACCCAGATGCTGCGGCATGGTGTTCCTTTGGACCAGATCGGTCTGGTCCTCCGACACCGGGGAATCGATACGACGGCGTATTACGCCAAGGCGGACGTGCATCTGCTGAGGCAGATCGCCCAACCCTGGCCGGGAATGCTTCCATGATCGCCGCCGTGGAACGGTATTTGGAACTGCGCCGAGCCGCCGGCTTTGATCTGTCGAACAGCGGATATCTCCTGGCCAGCTTCGCCCGATTTGCCGCCGAGCGACATCAGGTCCATGTGCGCGCGGAAACGGCGATCGCCTGGGCCGCGCAAGGCCCGTCCGTCGCCCAACGTCACGAGAGGCTGAACACTGTCTGTCGATTTGCCCGCTTTGCTCAGCTTGAAGACGAGCGTCATGAAGTTCCGCCCGCCAACTACTTCGGGTACCGAAAACGTCGTCGTCTTCCGCACATCTACACGAAGAAAGAAATCGAGCGGCTCATCAAAGCAGCTCATCGCCTTCGTCCAACAGCCACCATGAGGCCGCGAACCTACGCTGCATTGCTTTCCCTCTTGTTCGCCACAGGCCTGCAAATCTCCGAGGCTTTGCGTTTGCGGTTCGCTGACATTACAGCAGATGGACTATTGATCCGCGAGACGAAGTTCCGGAAGACACGTCTCGTGCCCCTGCACAACTCGGCCATCGCGGGGTTGCGCCAGTACCTTCTTGCTCGCCGTCAGACCTGCGCTACGGATGGTCATGTCTTTGTCGACAACGACGGCAGACCGCTCCGTTATTTGAATGTTCAGAGCACGTTCCTGACGCTTTTGAAGTGGACCGACCTGGGGCCAACCTCCGGGCAGCATCACCGCCCTCGGCTGCATGATGCTCGCCATACCTTCGCCGTGAAAGCACTCCAGGCGTGTCCCGCTGGCCGGGCTCGAATCGGCAAGCATATGGTCGCCCTGGCGACGTACCTGGGCCACGTCAACATCTATGCGACCTATTGGTATCTGGATGCCGCCCCCGAGCTGCTCGCCGACATCGCCAGCGTCAGCAAGTCATTCATGTGCGGAGGAGCCCAATCATGACTCCGATCGCCCCGCACATCGAAGCCTTCCTGCGTGAAAACCTCCCCCGACAGCGTGGTGCCAGCCAACACACCTGCAATTCTTACGCTTGCACTTTCCAGTTGCTGTTCGAGTTTGCGGCATCGCGGCGAAAGACAGTCCCTTCACTCTTGGCCATAGAGCACCTCGATGCAGAACTGGTCAGCGCTTTCCTTGAGAATCTGGAAGACGTTCGCCGCAATACGCCAAAAACCCGCAACGTACGGCTCGCCGCGATCAAGTCTTTCTTCCACTTTTTGGAATATCGACTGCCCGGGGCGCTCGACCAGATCCACCGCGTCCTCGCCATCCCATTCAAGAGAACCGATTCGCGCTTGGTTCCCTACCTTCTCCGTGAGGAAGTCCAGGCGTTGCTCGATGCCCCGGATCCGGCCAGCCGCGAGGGGGTCCGCGATCGCGCGATGCTGCACGTCGCTGTTTGCGGCGGCCTGCGTGTGTCGGAGCTGACAGGGCTACGAATGGTCGATGTCGAACTCTCGTCAAACAGCATTCGCGTCCAGGGCAAGGGCCGGCGACAAA
Organism: uncultured Alphaproteobacteria bacterium; assembly: GCA_963804725.1. Taxonomy (GTDB): domain Bacteria; phylum Pseudomonadota; class Alphaproteobacteria; order ATCC43930; family CGMCC-115725; genus JAATGI01. The sequence goes on from CAWDRN010000007.1 coordinate 41,336, forward strand.
GGGCGTTGCCGCTGTGGAAAACAACGACGGCGGCGCTTCGCGCGTGGTTGGCCATCCGTGGCGATGTTGCGGTTCCAGAGGTCTTCGTCAATCACCGGGGCGAAGCGTTGACCCGGTGGGGCTTCGCCTATGTTCTCAGGCAATATGTCAAGGCCGCCAGTCAGCGCTGCCCCGGACTATTGACCAAACGGGTCTCACCGCATGTGCTGAGACATTCTTGCGCAATGATCGTGCTGCAGGCCACACAAGATATCCGAAAGGTCTCCCTTTGGCTTGGCCACGCCAATCTCGAAACGACCGAGGTCTATACCCGCGGCGACCCGACGGAGAAGCTTGAAGCCATCGAGGCCATCGTGCCGCCACACTTGCGGAAGGGAACCTTCCGTCCCCCAGACAAGCTGATCGCCATGCTTAAAGCCAAATCGTAATGGAGAGAGCGGCCGTGATCTGAACCAAGGATTCCGCCGCGGCCGCGTGCCAACTCCCCATTACGGAATTTGCCCATAAGGCAGCTGTTGTAGGCGATGACCGTGTGGGGGCAGTCTTCGCAGCGCGCCATGTGGCCACCGAGCGCCGCCGTGCGGCAGCGCTCGATCGCAGCCATCACCTTCATCTGGTCGAGGCTGACGTGCCCGGCGTTGGCACGACGCCACGCCGCACCGTGGCCGCGGAAGATGTCCGCGACCTCGAGGGCTGGGCGGGACATGGCCGCCGCTGTTACGTCGCCGGCTGGTCCTTCCTGCTCTTCTTGGACTTCTTGCGCGGCTCGGACAACAGGTCGAGGGGGCTCGCGATGCCGGCGATCAAGCCGGTGGCGACGCGGGTGTAGCGTGCCGTCGTGTCGAGCTTGTCGTGCCCCAGAAGCGCCTGGATGATGCGAATGTCGGTACCGTGCTCGAGCAGATGGGTGGCGAAGCTGTGGCGCAGCGCATGCGGTGTCACGGCCTTCTTGATGCCGGCCGCATCGGCCGCCTCATGGAATAGGCGGTTGAGCTGGCGGGTTGTGATCGGCTTTCCGGGTATGCGGCCGGGGAACAGCCAGCGTTCCTCCGGCGGCGTTCCGGCCTCATGGCGCGATGGGCGCTCTCTCCACCAGTGGCGCAGCAGATCAAGCGTCTCCGCGGACAGCATGACGTTGCGGTCTTTGCGGCCCTTGGACTGCTCGATCCGAATGATCTTCTGCGCGCTGTCGACATGCTTGACCTTGAGCCTTATCACCTCGCCGGCGCGCAGGCCGCAGCCATAGCCGAGACTGAGCATCACGCGGACCTTGAGGCTGCGGACCACCGCCAGCAGGCGCCGCGTCTCGTCTTGGCTCATGACGAGAGGGATCTTCTGCGGCTCACGGATGTGATAAATCTCGGCGGCAAGATCCAATCGCCGCAGCGTGACGCGAAACAAGAACCGCAACCCGGTCATGGTGCGGTTGCGGTTGCAGATGCTCAAGCCCGCCTCGGCCAGGTGCAGCTGGAACCGGCGAATGTCTTCGCTTGTGGCCGTATCGGGGGAGCGCTTGAGAAACGCAGCGAACCGCTTGCAGCTGCGAATGTGGCCCCGCTGCGTGCCCGCACAGAGCTTACGCGCGTTCATGTCCTCGATCATGCGCTGACGCAACGGGGTGACGGTTTCCGTGCTCATAGGCAACTCCTGTCTTGGATGAGGTGACGACACCTCGATCTTCAAGACAGCGCGCCCCGCCCGCTATCGACCGCTCGACCCTGGTTACTCTGCTCCCGAGCAACCCGCCCGCTTCAGCGGGCTATCGCGCAGCGATTTAGTGCTATGACCCTGACCGGACATCGCCGTGTCTATGAACTTGCCATCGGCCGTGTCACCGTGCCAGCGTGAATGTGACCACGCTGCCGGCGTCGTCGACGCTGAATTTGACCGGTACCTGCTGTGGCTCGCCTAGCCAGATTTTGTAGCGGGTTTTGCCGGTGATCTCATATTCGCGGGTGCGCAGTGTGGCACCGTCGACGGTGAGGCTTGTCGCTGCACCTCCGCTGATGTGCACTTGCTCGAGCGCACCGGTGTCGACGCGCATCATCACGTCGGAGCGGAGGAAGTTCGCCGACCAGGGATTTGCCGGGTGCACGTCGGGCGGTGCGATGATTGTTTGGCCCCGTGAAGAAATGACGAAGCTGTTGCCGCGCGCCTCGCCGGTAAGCTCCAGCGGTCGCCCGTTTACGGTCGTGACGCCATGGAAAGAGACGAGCCGGTTGCCACGCCAACGTTCCTCCCGCCGCGCATCTTCGCGGTGTAGCACGATACCGAGCAGGCTTACCCTGAAATGCGCCTCGGTCAGGACCGTAGTGATATCGCCAGTCCGCTCGATGGTATTGCTGTATGTACCAACGTCGCCATAGGTCGAGTGGTTGACATCGTAGTGCAGCACGCGCGCGGCGGCGGCATGGGCGGCTAGCGCCCCCGCCAAGGTGACGGCGAGGACGATAAAGAAACGGCCATACATTCTACGTCAGGAACAGGAGACGCGAAGCCGAGGCGGCGGCTGACACCGCCAGCCGGCCAGCCCTCGGGCCGAGGTCAAGTGGCCTGAGTAGCATCTTACTCGCCATGCGGTGCGGGAAGTGGCGCGCGGCAAACGGCCTGAGCTTTGAGCGGAAACCCGCATAGTCGTCTTCACGGAACCCGACATCCGGGTTGCGCGCGATATGGACATGCTTGAACGCATAGAATGCGTCGACGGAATTGACCTCGCCGATGCGCGCCCACAGTGTCCGCGCAATTGCAAGCCGGCCGGTCTGCTCGCGCTCGCGATACCGTCGGAAGAAGCGGTAGAAGTGCTTGTAGTGGCGGACCTCGTCGGCGCTGATCGCAGCGGCGATTTGGGTCAGCACCGGCTCCACGTTGACCTCCGCCAGTGCGCGATAGAATGTCGCCGTCCCGGTCTCGACAACGCAACGTGCCACCATTTCTAGCGCCGGTGTAGGAGCGAACTGTTCGAACGCGCAGTAAGGTAGAAACTCCGCGAGAAAGTTGCGATAGGCGCCGTCCCAATCAAAATCGGGCCACGCGGTCTCGACGTAACGCTTTAACGCAAGACCGTGTTGCAATTCCTCGCCCTTCCAGGCACGTACCAGCCAGTCGACGACGTCGGAATCGCCGCGGAAAAATTCAGCGAGATTGCGCGTGTAGATGTCCGATGTGATCTCAACGAACGATGCCGAGGCGATGACATTGAATAACAACGTGTCGTCCTTTACGCGCTCGCGATCAAGGGCATGGTAGGGCACAGCATCAACCGACCACGACGCATCGCCCGCGCTGCTTTCATCGTCCATAATGCTGCCCCTCTTCCAAAGGGTCGAAGGTATTGTTTTCCCTCCAGAAAATAAAGGTCTCAGCGATCAGATGATTGGCGGTCCTTGCCGCCCTTGCCCGCTCCCATGTGGATGACCATCCGGCCGCTGTCGATATCCCTTGAGGCCGACCCTCTCCGAGGCGCGCAGTCCGCCCTGCCGCATAGGCCGTCCTTAGCAGCGCTCCCCGCGTCTTCACGCTCGGCACCGCGCCTCCAGAAAGCGTACCACCGCCTCGTTGCGCACGACAACCGGCTTCAGACGTGCCGCCCAATAACGGGCGCGCCGTGCTCAGGCGGTTGGCGATCGGTCCTGCCAGCGCCGCCGCGGGAATGCCGCTGGTGGCTCCCTTGCCGAGCGACAGCCAGCTTGTGTTGCTGGGCGATTTTCTCGGGCCGCCGGACGAGTTCGACGCCTCCGTATCGGGTTTCGCCCTGCCCGGCGTGCGCGGTCATCTCTTGAAAATCATCGACCCCGCCGAAGAAACGCTGCCGTTTGCCGGCCCGCGGTATTCGAGGGCTTTGAGCTCAATCCTCTCGAACGAGGCCTCCGGCGGCGCGATTTTCTGGGTTGGCGATGGCAATGTGCCGGAGGTTCGGCGGGTGGCGCCCGGGCGCCTAACCGCGGGCCACGGCTGGCTCGGTTTGCGTGAAAATGGCGATTACGTAGTCACCGGCGTCAGCGAAGTGCCGCTGCTGCCCGGCTTCCTGACGCTGTTGCTGGCGGTTGGCCTGTTCATTGCGGCATGGCGACAGGAAGGCCGGTAACCGCGCTTCAATCGTTGGCGGAATTGCAGTAATTTCCTTGCCCCCATGACCCATCCCGACCGCTATGGCGCCTGGCGCACGCTGCTGCCGCCGATCCATCCCGATGGCTGGCCGTTTATCGCCTTGGCGGGCATCGTGACGGTCTTGCTGTTCGCCGCTTCGCAGCCTTTGGGGTGGCTCGCGCTGATTGTGACCCTATGGGTTGCGGCCTTTTTCCGAGATCCGTGGCGGGTCTCGCCGCAATCGCCCGGCTTGGCCCTGGCGCCCGCCGATGGCGAAATAGTCACAGTCGACCGCGTGGCGCCGCCGCCCGAGCTCGAGATCGGCTCTCAGCCGATGTTGCGCATCGAAATTTTCCTAAGTCTCATCGATGTCCACATCAACCGAATGCCGCTCGCGGGACGCGTGATCCGGATCGCCTATCGCAAAGGCGCGTTTCGCGATGCCCGCGAAACCGCCGCCGGCAGCGAGAATGAACGCAATGCCATCACGCTCGACACGACCGAAGGCGCGGTTGGCTTGGTGCAAATCGCGGGACGGGTGGCACGGCGCATCCGGTGCGATCTGGTCGAGGGACAACGGGCGATTGCCGGCGAAACCGCACTCGCGGCAGTGCCGGGAACCGGAGCGCCACTGTGCGAAAGCTTCATCACGCAATGTTAGATCCGCCGCTCATTCGCCGCGCCCGCGCGCGCATGCATCGGCGCCGAAATTTCTCACTCAACCGGCTTCTCCCCAACATCCTGACCTTGCTGGCGGTGTGCGCCGGCATGACCGCAATTCGATTTGCCTTGCAGAATAAGTTCGAGCCCGCGGTCATTGCCATCATCGTGGCTGCCGTGCTCGATGGCATCGACGGGCGCCTCGCGCGGTTCCTCAAGGCGACCACAACTCTCGGCGCCCAGCTCGATACGCTCTCCGACTTCGTCAGCTTTGGCGTCGCACCGGCGGTGTTGCTCTTTGTCTGGAGCTTGTCGCAATTGCAAAGCTTCGGCTGGGCGGTGGTCGTGATCTTTGCCATCTGCTGTGCCTTGCGGCTTGCCCGGTTCACCGCCCAGCTGGGCATCGAGCCACCTGCCTTCGCCTATAATTTCTTCATCGGCGTACCGGCGCCGGCGGCCGCCGTGTCCGCGATGCTCCCCTTGATCCTGAGCTTCCAGTTCGGCGATACACTGTTTCGCTCCCCTTATCTCAATGTCCCCGTGTTGGCGGGCGTGGCGGCGCTGATGGTAAGCCCGGTCGCGACCTATTCCTTTAAGCGAGTGGGCGTGAAGCGCGTTTGGGTGCTGCCGACGTTGTTGGTGATCGGAGGCCTCGCCGCCTTCATCACCACCGAGCCCTGGGCGACGCTAGCGATGATCACGCTGCTTTATCTCGCCTCGATCCCGGTCAGCCATTTTTCCTATGGCCGGCTACGCCGGGCCGCCGACGAGCGTGGCCTATCCGTCCTGAAAGAATCCTAATCCTCGGAAACTTCCTCGATGAGCAGCAAATTATTCGAGCCGCTCCGGCTCCCCGGGCTGACCCCGCCAAATCGCATCGTGGTTGCGCCGCTGTGCCAGTAGAGCGCCGTCGATTGGCCGGTGCGCAGATTTGCGCCAAGCCGTTTGAGGCTGTGCTCGACGGCATAGGGCTCTAGCAAAAGGAGATTGCGTGCGATCATAATCCCTTAAGAGCATGTTGCGAGGTGTTAGAAGCTCTTGAAAGCATAAAAGCCAAGTGCAGCGACCCGAAAGACATCCCTAATTTCGGCCGGTCCTGAACAGTAACGTGGGCTGGGCTGGGCTAAGGTCCCGACGCGCTGACCCGCGTATCGGTCAAACGCCGTCCGTTCGGTTCGGCAGGTCACGGCCCGGGGACGTCGGGCATGATCTGCCCCATTTCCATGGCCTGGCTCGGCGGCACCTCCTCTATACCGATGACGATCTGGTCGTCTGGCGCCCCCGTAACCTCTTTGAGCATTTCCCAGAGGCGTTTCAGTAAGGCGCGTTTGTAATCCGGTGAGCGGCCGGTTCGCATGAGGAGCGTAAGCGCCGCTGTCGCCGCCGGCACCCCCGCTGTGAAACCACTTCCAGGTACATAGTCGTGAAAGACGATATGGACCCAGTTGCCCGGGACGCCGGCATACTCGGAGTGAAACTTCGTCAGGTCGCCGGCGAACTTCGCCTTCGCCTCACCGCGAAGCACGCCGGCCTGCGTTGTCACAGTATAGAGGGGCATCCAATTCACTCCCGCAGTAATGCGATCAAATGCTGAGCTGACGGTTCGCTTAGGAGACTAGCTCGGCACGGCGAACGCGGCGGCTACCGCGCTAGGTTGACCTTGGCCAAATCGATGAGTTGGCCGGCGCGGCCATCGAGAACCGCCTTCAGCATGAACATGCCGAACTTCTGGGCTTCGCCGAAGCTGGTCCGGGGGGGCATTACTAGCTCCTGGCGGGCGGTGACGACATCGAGCAGCGCCGGTCCGTTATGCTCAAGGACCTCGTGAACGGCGGCTTCGAGGTCGTCAGGCTGCTCGACGCGCATGCCCTTGATGCCCATTGCCTTGGCCATCTCGGCGAAGTTCGGATTCTTCAAGTCGACCCCAGTGTCGAGAAACCCGGAGGCCTTCATCTCGAGCTCCACGAAGCCCAAGGTGCCGTTGTCCAGCACGATGATTTTCACCGGCAGCCCGGTTTGAATCAGCGTTACGAACTCGCCCATCATCATGGTGAAGCCGCCATCACCCGAAAACGAGACGACCTGTCGCTTTGGGAAAGTGGCCTGGGCGCCGATCGCCTGGAGCATGGCGTTCGCCATGGAGCCGTGATTGAACGAGCCGACAAGCCGTCGCCGACCGTTCATTTTGAGATAGCGAGCGGCCCAGGCCACGGGCGTGCCGACGTCGCACGAGAAGATCGCGTCATCAGCCGCCAAGTTGCTGACGATCCGACTGACGTACTGCGGATGGACGATCTTGCTGTTAGGGCCGCTTTCCGCCAGCGCGTCGAGGTCGGCGCGCGCCTTGCCGTAGTCTGCAAGTGCACCATCGAGATGGTTGGAATCCGCCTTCTCGTCGATAAGTGGCAGAAGCGCTTTGATTGTGTCACTGACGGTGCCGATGACGCCGATGTCGAGGGGGCAGCGATTGCCCAATGCCGCGGCACGGATATCGATCTGAGCGATGCGCGCGTGTTCGGGAAAGAATTGGCGGTAGGGAAAGTCGGTCCCGAGCAGCAGCAGCGTGTCGCAATTCTTCATCGCCCAATAGCCAGACGCGAAGCCCAAGAGCCCGGTCATGCCGACGTCGAACGGGTTGTCGTATTCGAGATGCTCTTTGCCGCGCATGGAGTGGACGATGGGCGCCTTAAGCTTGCGAGCGAGCTCGATGACCTCGTCATGGGCGCCGGCGCATCCAGCGCCACCAAAGAGGGTCACGCGACGGCCACCGTTCAAGAGCTTAGCCAAGGTCTGGAGCTCCTCGTCCCTTGGCCGCACCATTGGCGTTGCTGGCACAAGCCAGGCCGGGACACGATTGGTGAGGGGCTGCAACGCGACGTCGCCTGGGATCACCACGACCGCAACACCTCGCTGCGAGACGGCGACGCGCATTGCCCGCAGCAAGATCTGCGGCAGCTGATCCGGATGTGTCACGAGTTCAACATAGTGACTGCATTCTTTGAACAGGCTCTCTGGATGCGTGGCCTGGAAGTAATCGATCCCGATCTCGGTGCTCGGGATGTGGGCGGCGATCGCAAGCACCGGTACGTTGTTGCGATGCGCGTCGAACAGGCCATTGATGAGATGAAGGTTGCCGGGGCCGCAGCTGCCGGCGCAGACCGCCAGCTTCCCAGTGAGATGAGCCTCGGCGCCAGCGGCGAAGGCGGCTCCTTCCTCGTGGCGCACGTGGATCCATTCGATGGCTTTCAGGCGCCGAAGGGCATCGGTGAAGCCGTTTAGCGAGTCCCCGACAACGCCATAGATGCGTTGCACGCCCGCCTGCGCGAGCGCTTCGGCCATATAATCTGCTGCGGTTCTGCTCATCCTTGGAATCCTAGAGTTGCGAAGTTGCTAGAAAGCGTTGGGCGCTACCCCGCGTTTGTCTTGAGAATGCGGAGATCCGTGACGGAGTACGCCATGCCGAGCCGATAGCCCCTGCCGATGCGGCGTGGAGCGATAAAGTGCATGTCCTCGCCTGCAACCTCGGGGATTTGCAGCTCGGCCGATCCCGCCCACACATCGACGATCGCGAGATCGTCCGTGACTGATAGCGTCAACTCGTCGACTGCCGGCTTCTCGTGATGGCCGGCCGTCAGCTGCGGAAAGTACCGTCGCATGGTGGTCGGGCGATTGAACACCGTCGTCGGGTTTGCGACCTTCTCCTCGAGCTGGATCCGGGCCGTCGCCAATCGTTCACCGTGGGCAGCGACACTGGCGCCGAACCGGCTTCCCTTGGCCAGTGGTGCTGCGGCCAGGCTCGGCGCCGAAAAACTCCGCGTCTGATAGATGCTGCCTAGCTTCTTCGGGAAACCTTGTGCCCAGCCGCGGGCGAGGGCGGCGTCGTTATCGACGAAAATATAGGGGCAGTAATTGACCGGCATGTTGTCGAAGATCGGCTCCACCAAGACGAAGGCCTCGCGGTACTGATACCGAGCCGGATCGGTCAACTCATCGTTGGAGCCGGTGAATTGCCAATCGAGAAACCAAAAGAAGGCGCGCCCGGCGGATTTCTTGTCGGTTGTGAGGCCGGGCGGAAGGAGTGCCTCGATGGCGGTCTGATCGGTCCAGTATTCGATAGCGATGCAGTCGCTGGAGTAGTGCCACGGTGGCAGCGATGCTAGCGCAGATTTCCCTTGTGGTGTGAGAGGAACTGAAAAGCCTTTGAGCATCGACTGTTCCTTGTTTCCGAGGTGGCTAGCTGGGAGGGGTTGCGATCACCATGGTGTCGTCGCGGCCATCACGTGCCGCCATGCCTATCGACAGGACGGCTCAGTTCTTCGAGCAGGAACACAAACGACTCGTAGGGCCGCCCCGTCGCATGTCGAAGGCCCATTTCACAGGTACGGTTCGCCGATAGGTAAGCCTCGGCCGGGCGAGCATCCAGCACTGACTTGATCTCGCGCGTGGCCGACACGACCAACTCGGGGTGCAAGAGTCCGCGGTCGCCAGCCGTGCCGCAGCAGGTGGTTCCAACCGGCACTTCGACATCGTCGGCCAAATGGCCGGCGATCTCCCTAAGCGTCCCGGCTAGGCCCAGATGCGTCGTCGAGCAGGTGGGGTGGACCGCGATTCGCTTCAACGTCCGAGATATCGTCAGATTGGGGAGCAAATCGCGACACCAAGCAATCGAGTCAATGATCTTGAGGCTCTCGTATTTGGCCCTTCGATCCGCATCCAGCTGGGTCGCAACATCTTCCGCGAGGCCTAGCGTGCACGACACGGCGTCGACGACGATTGGCAGCCCCCCTCCGCCGCTCCAGCGCCACAAGGCGTCCGCAATTGCCTGGGCCATAAATTCGTGGCCACGCCGATAGGCCTTCGACTTCCACGGGGTCGAACAGCAAATGCCGCCGACGTCGGGCGGAATCCACAATGGCTTCCCTGCGCGCTTGGACAGTGCCAGGAGGGCCTCCGACAGCGAAGGCGTCGGCGGCCGACTCGGATCTCGACCGAAGATCCGATTAATGCACGCTGGAAAATAGACAGCTGCGGCTCCATCGCGATCCGTTGAGGGCAGCGCGGGCGCCGGGCGCGGCATGGGACCCGGCACGGCGGGCAACAGGTCAGCACTTATAACGCTTCTAGCAACGGCTGTGAGGGTCGTTAGCGGCTTTGTTCCGAACACAGCCGAGAACGCATGCGTTCCCCATAGCCCGGCGCGCGAGACTTGCTCGACCGTTCGCCAGTGTTCTGCAAGTCGCAACGCGACGCCGTCAGCGCTCGGGCTGTTCTCGAGCGATCGGAACTCCTTGATCAAGGCGCCAGTATTGATCCCGATGGGACATGGGATGGAGCACATGCCATCGCCGGCGCAGGTCTCGATCCCGTCGTATTGATACTCCGACTGCAACTGAGCGAGCATGGGAGACCCAGTCGCCTGACGCGCCATCTCCCGGCGAAGCACGATCCGCTGCCGTGGTGTCATCGTCACATTGCGGCTCGGGCAGACCGGCTCGCAGAAGCCGCACTCGATACAGTGCGACGAGCCTGTAACGCCTTCGATTTGCGGCACCGATTTCAAGTTCTCGAGATGGATATTCTGGTTGCGCGTCAGGATGACATTGGGTGCGAGGATGCCGTGAGGATCGGCGAGCTTTTTGATGCGCCACATTATGGCAGTGGCCTTCTCACCCCATTCCGCGGCGACAAAGGGTGCCATGTTAAGGCCCGTTCCGTGCTCCGCCTTCAGGGAACCATCGTGCTTCTGAACGATCAGTTCCACGAGCTCGGTCATGAAGGCCGAATACCGCGCTCTATCCTCGGCATTGCCGAAGTCGGCAACCAGGGTGAAATGAAGATTTCCGTGCGCGGCATGGCCGGCCACACCAGGAATAAATCCATGCTTTGTCAGCAATGCCTGGACGTCGTGTGCGCCCTCGGCCAGGCGTTCCGGTGGAAAGCAGACATCCTCCGTGATGAGCGTCGATCCCTCCGGCCGGTTCTTACCGACCAAGCCCAATAACCCTTCCCGCACGTGCCACGCCAGCTCGATCGCCTCTTCGACGCTCGTAAACTCCACCGGTTGGATCAGGTTAGCCTTGGCGACAAGGTCGAGAACATGACCCTCGGTCACCTTAAGCGATGCCGCATCGGCGGCACCGAACTCGACGAGAAGCGCTGCGGCCTTGGGATCGAGCCGGTTCCAATATGACGGGGTATGCGCGAAGGCCTGGCTCGCCGCCGTCAATGCCGGGGCGATCATCAATTCGACGGCGGAGGCGCCCAAGGCGACTAAATCGGGGACCAGGGACATCGCCTCGTCGATAGTAGGGACCGGAATCCAGGCAACGCCCGTCACGTTGGGCGATGGAACCGTCTCGATTGTCGCATCGGCGATGAAGGCGAGGGTTCCTTCCGATCCAACGACAAGTCGCCGAAAAATCTCGAGCGGCGTTTCGCCGTCCAACAGAGCGCAGAGGTGGTAGCCGTGCGTGTTCCGGATTTTGTATTTACGACGGGTCCGTTCGGCCAATGCAGGATCGGCAAGGAGTTCTTGACGGAGCTCGAAGAGGCCTTTCGCCAGCTGCGGCTCGGCCGCTGCGAAGTATTTTTCCGCCCCGGGCGCCGACGTATCGATCACCGTGCCCGACGGGGTCACCACGGTTAGCGCGGTGACCGTGTGATAGGCGTCTTTCTGGACAGTACACCGCATGCCACCGGCATTGTTCGCGATCACGCCGCCAATCGTGCAGGCGTGTGAACTCGCAGGATCCGGCCCCAACCGCCGGCCGTGGTGCTCCAGCAGGGCGTTGACATGGCCGAGAATCATTCCCGCCCTTGCGCGCACTCGCCGGCCACTATCCTCGACCTTGGCGCCATACCAGTGGCGGCGGACGTCAATCAGGATGTCATCCGACTGCGATTGACCGTTCAAACTGGTTCCGGCCGCTCGGAAGGTGGCGTGCCGTCCGTTCTCGCGGCAGTACCGAAATATTTTGACGACGTCGTCCATCGTCCGCGGCATCACAACGACTTGGGGCGTCAGCCGATAGGGGCTGGCATCGGACGCATATCGTACGAGGTCGATAGCCCTATCGAGCACCTTCTCTCTGCCTAAAAGCGCGATGAGATCGGCCTTTAGCCTATTGGGCGTCCCACGCACAAACGTAGCGGGGACGGCGTCCGCCACCGTTGCGCCGTCGAACCGGCTGATGCGCGCCGGGTTCGCCGAGAAGAGCTTTCGTAGCAAAACAGTCTCCCTCAGCAGATTGCCAACGAAACAGCCTGCCTCACGCTGCGCCTCGCCCGAAGCGGACGCCTCCAGTCAGATCAATGCCGATCAAACGCTCCGTTTCGAAGACGGGGTGACCATTCTGCGGACGAGCTTCGGCACGCCTGCGTCGCAAGTATCGTCGTGTGCAACAAAGTTCGCGTGAGGCGAGTCATCCTGGTTCGAACTCACCCGGATTGCCCAGTCAATCTTCGTAAATCGACACGTCCAAATCTAGCGGCCCCGACCTGCAAGCTATCATCCTGTCGGTGGTCGCGACTAGATGTCAACTCGGCTTGTAAGCCGCCTTCGTGACTGTCCCGTTTAGTGCGTTGACGCCTATTGGTGTCTGAGAATCGGCCGTAAAGTAGCGAGGTTAGGACGGACATCGGCCCGCGCAGACGAGTTCTTACAAGAGCTGGCGTGCGGCCACGAGGTCGCGGGATGAAAAACCTCCCGTGAACCGCGAATAGACCTTTCCGAGTAGTTCCTTCGCATCCGTCCATCGGTTCTCGTTGCGCCAGAGTTGCGCGAGCGATGTGGCCGCGCGCGATTCCCACGCTAACGCCTGTTGGTCTTTCGCAATCTCGGTAGCCCGATGCGAAAGCGCTTCGGCTTTGCTGTTCCCTTCATCTTCGTTTGCACACAGCAGGTTTTTGGCGTGCGCTCTGTAAATTTCTGCCGAACACCGATTGATTCTCCCGCTCAGCGCTCGTTCCAACGGAGCTCGGGTTAAAAGGACGAAATCATAGGTACTCGCGACGTCGGCTGGTAGCGGCGACACGAAACCCGGTCGAAAAGTTTTTGCGCGGGATAACCCGACCCCGCTCCAACGCTTTGAAGATTTGGGCGATTTCCTTGGTGAACCTTAGCAGGGTGCCAGACGTTGACCGCGACGGCCGAAGAGAGGTCTCGCATTGCGAAATGTGTCTGTGGGCCGCTTCCATATCCCCATCCAAATGGATATGAGGCGAGCCAGATGGCCAGGTGATAACTAACGTGAAGTGCAGTGCCGGGGGCGAGTGCGCAGTCCATCATTTCTTCGAGCATATGCCCCGTGCCTTGCCGGGATAACCGGCGATCCACGGGCTGCGTGTAAGGGCGGTGTTATAGCGGGTCCGCTGACAACCCCTCGTAACCGAACGCGCAGCGCGCACCGTGAAGTCCTGCGGAGCTCCGGCTCAGATGCCGTATCGCCACCTCGTGGTCGCCGCGCAAATGACTGGCGTAGCCAGTGAGTAGCGACGGCGCACTCTCCCTATCTCCGTCTATTGTATGACGGCGGCTTGATGCGCTAGCATTCGTTCGCAGTTTTATCGCAGCGCCAATCACCACCAGGAGGAGACTCAATTCTCGGCGCGCCCAATCAGGGAAGCTACCAAGGGATCAAAAACGTGAACCAGTACATCAATGTGAACCAGATTCAGCGTATCTCGGAAACCAGCCGCACTCTCACCGTGTTCAACCCTGTCGGGTATCCGCCGGCGGTGAGCAAGAAGGCCACCGCGCCCCGCCTCGAGAGCCTCGACGGCAAGACCATCTATCTGGTGGATTGCCGGTTCGACGATGCGATCGAGCTGCTTAAGCAGGTCCAGGCCTGGTTCGGCGAGCATATGCCTAGCGTCACCACCAAGCTGGTCTCGCTCAACGCATATTACGGCCATGACGATCCGGAAACCTGGGAAAAGATCAAGGCCGACGGCGACGCCGCTATCGTCGGCGTGGGGCATTGCTCCACCTGCGCCCCGGCCGTTTCGACCCACGCCATCACCATCGATACAAAGTACGGCGTGCCCACCGTGGCGCTACACACCGACAAGTTCGTCAAGGTGGTCAAGTCGGTCGCTAGGGTGGCCGGCGTGGCCGATGCGCCGCAGGTGTTCGTGCCGATGCCGGTGATGGGCAAGTCGCCCGCCGAGCTGAAGGCCTATGTCGAGGGCAATGACCCTCACACCGGCCACCCGGTGATGGAAGAGGTGATCGAAGCGCTCACCGTCGCAGTTCAGTAAGGGAGCCGCGGATCGTGGCAGATCATTTTGCGGCGTCTGCCAGGGGAAGCTGGAAACGGACCACGCCGCGGCTGGTCGAGCCCGATACTGAGCAGGCTCTCCATAAGCAGTTCCTCGACAATGGCTGGACCGACCAGCTGCCGATCGTCCTCCCCGCCGAGGAGCGGGTGACCGAGATGCTGGCCCACACCTCGCGGAAGCCCGACGAGGTGGTGGGCCACATGCAATCCACCGCCAATCGTGGGTTGTGGGAGTACACGGTCGAGAAAGTGGCTGTGAACGCGGTGATGGCCGGTGCCAGTCCGGAGTATTTCCCCGTGATCCTGGCGCTGGCCGCCACCGGCATTTCGGCGCGCAGCAGCACGTCCTCCTCGGCATCGGCGATGGTGGTAGTCAACGGCCCGATAAGGAAAGAGATCGGGATGAATTGGGGCATCGGCGCGATGGGCCCGTTCAACCACGCCAACGCCACTATCGGCCGGGCCTATGGTCTACTGTCGCAGAATCTCCAGGGCGGCTCGGTGCCGGGTGATACCTTCATGGGCTCGCAAGGCAACAACTTTTGTTACAATAACATCACCTATGCTGAGAACGAGGAGCGCAGTCCCTGGGAGCCGCTCCATGTCACGAAGGGGTTCAAGAAGGACGACAGCACTGTCAGCATCTTCTGGGGCTGCCGCTCGGTCACGTTCAATCTCGGCCTGCGCGAGAAGTACTGGCGCGAGCATGTCCACGATATGCTGCTGGGCACTGATGCGGTCTCGGCCCCCTGCCTGGTGCTCGACCCGATCACCGCGCAACAGTTCATCGATCGCGGCGGATTCGACACCAAGGACAAGTTGATCGAGTTCATCCACGACACCGCCAAGATGCCGGCTGGTCGCTATTGGGACCTGCAGCTGATCCAGAACTACCGCTATCCCTGGGCCACCTTCGGCCGCGAGCCTCTGGCTTCCAAACTGAAGGCCAAGGAAGACGAGCTGATCAACATCTGGGAGCCGAGCGACATCAACGTCGTCGTAGTCGGCGGCGAAACCAACGGTTATTGGCAGATCGTCGGCTGCAACTACCGCACCTCGGTCAAGATCGACGACTGGCGGTAATCAAGGCCATCTTCGCGCGGAGCTCAACTACGAAGCAAACCACGGGCGATCTTGCTCTCATGTCGGGCCGGCTGCTGGCGGGTCGGCGCGCGATCATTACCGGCGGGGCCGGGGCGATCGGCCGCTGCACGGCGCGGCTGTTTGCCGAGAATGGCGCTCGCCTCGCCATCTTGGACATCAATGACGAAGCGCTCTCCGCCACCGAAGGGGAGCTGGGCGACGCCCACCTCTATCTCAGGCTAGATGTGCGCGACCGCGCCGCCTGCCAGAAGGCGGTCGACGAGACGGTGGCCGGGATGGGTGGGCTTGACGTGCTTGTCACTATGGCCGGCACCGTGCCGCCGGGCGGGCTGGCCGACATCACCGTCGAGGACTACGAGGCGGTGATGGACATGCATATGCGCGGCACCTTCAACATGTGCCAGGCGGCAGCCCCCCTGCTGCGGACCCAGAAAAGCGGTGCCATCGTCTGCATGTCCTCGATTGCGGCGCAACGGGGCGGCGGATTGCACGGGGGCGCGCACTACGCCGCGGCCAAGGGCGCGATCATCGGCTTCGCCCGCGCCTTGGCCCGCGAGATGGGGCCCGACAATGTGCGTGTCAACGCCGTCTGCCCAGGCCCGATCTGGACCGGCCGCCGGCCGCTCGACGAGATGAACGAGCGCTTCGCCAACCCGGCGATAATGCCGATGCAGCGCGTCGGCATGCCGGCCGAAGTCGGCGGCTGCTTCCTATTCCTGGCCTCCGACCTCGCCAGCTACGTGACCGGCGTGACCTTGGACGTAAACGGTGGCATGCATATAGCGTGATACCAGAGGTCAGCGCCATGAACCGTTACAGCCCGCAGAATTGCGCGCTTGCGAGATCGCGGGGCCTCGAGCAGTGCTCGCCGAGGATCAACTCGCTACGGCCAGACACCAACGTCATGCACCGGTCTGCACCAGCTCGATCCCGTCGTTGCCGCCAGACGGTCGAGGCGAATGTTGCCCGTTGCGGTCTCGGTGCCTTGGCCGTGAAGAGCACCCCGGAGCTGGAATGCTCGAAGAGGATTTCCGGCCGACGTCGGGCAGGACGTGATCTACCGGCGATGCAATTGCGCAATATCGGCGTAAAATCAGGGTGTCGGAGCCACCGACATCTCCGTCTTCGGCGGCTGGCGTGCGTACGTGTCAAGTGACCGACTGTGACGTGTCCGACATCGCATAAGCCGCTCGTTTCAGTTGGCGGCACCAACGTGTCCGGATGGGACCGCCCAGCCGCTCTTAGGGGCGCAGATTCGCTGCTGCTTTTCCTTCCGATGCCTCGAACGCCGCCCAGACGCCATCCGGCCCATCCCAAGAACCGCGGCTCGCGGCTTTCGAATATTCCGTCGCGCGCTGTTCGAAAAAATTGGCGTGCTCGACGCCGTTCAGGATGTCGACCAGCCAGGGCAGCGGATGCGGCTTGAGCGCACGATAACCGCTCTCCGTTTCCGAGAAGCAACCGAATACCGGCGTCAGGCGCAACTGCGTCAGCCGCCAATCGGCGATGTAGCGGACATAATCCTTGATGTCGGCGGCACTCATGCCCTCGATGGTGCCGAGACTGAACGCGAGATCGACGAAACGTTCTTCGAGCCCGACCATGGTCTTCGCCACGTCGACAATATCATCGCGCACCGTGCGCGTGATGGTACCGGTCTCGCGGTTCCACTCATGGAACAGGCGGATGATACCTTCGCAATGAAGGCTCTCGTCCCGCACCGACCAGCTCACGATCTGGCCCATACCATTCATCTTGTTGTGGCGCGGAAAATTCAACAGCATCGCGAAGCTCGCGAATAGCGCCATGCCCTCGGTGAAGGCGCCGAACATCGCGAGGGTGCGCGCGACGTCAGCGACGGTGCCGACGCCGAAACTGTGCATGTAGTCGGCTTTGGCGCGCATCTCGGTATAATCGCGGAATGCCTCGAACTCCGCCTTGGGCATGCCGAGCGTCTTGAGCAACAAGGCGTAGGCGTCGATATGGACCGTCTCCATGTTAGAGAACGCCGCCATCATCATCTGCACTTCGAGCGGCTGGAAGATCGGGATATAGCGCTTCAGATAATTGTCACCTACCTCCACATCGCTCTGGGTGAAAAAGCGGAAGATCTGCGTCAACAGCGCGCGCTCATTGTCAGTGACGCGCTCGGACGACCAATCCTTGATATCGGCACCGAGTGGCACTTCTTCGCCCATCCAGTGCGTCTGCTGCTGCCGCTTCCAGAACTCGTAGGCCCAGCCATAGCGCTCGATATCGTAGCTTCCAGTAGCCGTTAGCAGGCCGACGCGGCCGGTGCCAACCAGGTCGCGCGGATCGGCGCGTGACAGATCGTTTACTGACATGCCAAGCACTCCTCGTAGTCGGTGCGCGCCGGCGCGGGCAAGGTCGATGCCGTAACTGCCTCGAGGCGGCCCGCGACCGCAACGCGGGTGATCGACTTGGAGCGGCAGTAGTAGAGGCTCTTGATGCCGCGCTTCCAGGCCGACCAATGCAGCATGTGCAAATCCCATTTGTCGATGTCGGCGGGCAGATAGAGATTGAGCGACTGGCTCTGGCAGATGAATGGGGCGCGATCGGCGGCGAGATCAATGATCCAGCGTTGGTCGATCTCGAACGCGGTGCGGAATACCGCTTTCTCGTCGTCGCTCAGGCAATCGAGATGCTGCACCGAGCCTTCGTGCTCGGTGATTGACTGCCACACCTTGGGCGAATCCTCGCCTTTCGCCGCCAGCACGCGGGCGAGGAGCGGATTGCGCACGATATAGGCGCCCGACAGGGTCTTGTGGTTATAGACATTGGCTGGGATCGGTTCGATGCATGCGCTTGCGCCGCCACAGATGATGCTGATGGAGGCGGTCGGCGCGATCGCGAGCTTATGGGTGAACCGCGCGGTCATGCCGCGCTCGAGCGCGTCGGGGCACGGGCCACGCTCCGTCCCCAGCGCCACCGACGCGGCGTCGGCGTCGCGGCGCAGCTTCTTGAAGAGGCGCAGGTTCCACGACTTGGCCAGCGCACTTTCGAACGGAATGCCCTTTGCCTGCAGTAGCGAGTGGAACCCCATCACGCCCAGCCCGACCGAGCGCTCACGCAGCGCCGAATATTTGGCCCGCGCCATGCTTTCCGGCGCTGTCGCTATGAAGTGCGTCAGCACATTGTCGAGCATGCGTAGCACGTCCTCGACAAAACCGCTTTCGCCGTTCCACTGGTCCCAGGTCTCGAGATTGAGCGAGGCGAGACAGCACACCGCCGTGCGCTCCTTCTCGTGATTGTCGCGGCCAGTCGCCAGCACGATCTCGCTGCAGAGATTGGAACTCGACACTTTGAGGCCCAGTTCGCGCTGATGTTTGGGAAGGGCGCGATTCACCGTGTCGATAAACAGGAGATATGGCTCGCCCGTGGCGAGGCGCGTCTCAAGGATGCGCTGCCACAATTGCCGCGCGCTTATCTCACGCACGGTGTCGCCGGTCTTGGGGCTTTTGAGCGCGAAATTCGTGCCGGCGCGCACTGCTTCCATAAATTCGTCGGTGATGTTGATACCGTGATGGAGGTTGAGCCCCTTGCGGTTGAAGTCGCCCGACGACTTGCGAATTTCGAGGAACTCCTCGACCTCAGGATGGTAGACGTCGAGATAACAAGCCGCCGAACCGCGGCGCAGCGAGCCTTGGCTGATCGCGAGCGTCAGCCCATCCATGACATGGATGAATGGGATGATGCCTGAGGTCTGACCATTGCCTTTCACCGCCTCGCCGATCGAGCGCACGCGACCCCAATAGGTGCCGATGCCGCCGCCGTTCGAGGCGAGCCAGACATTCTCGTTCCAGGTCGCAACGATCCCTTCGAGCGAATCCGGCACCGCGTTGAGGAAGCACGAGATGGGCAGGCCACGCGTGGTGCCGCCGTTTGACAACACTGGCGTTGCCGGCATGAACCAGAGGCGCGACATCGCATCGTAAAGCCGCTGCGCATGCGCGGCATTGTCCGCGAAGGCGCAGGCCACGCGCGCGAACAAATCTTGGAAGCTCTCGCCGGGGATCAAGTAACGATCTTCCAGCGTCACCTTGCCGAACGGCGTCAGCAGCGCGTCGCGGCTATGGTCAAGTCGCAGATCGGCTGGACGCGGCGGCGGCCTAGCCAGAGGCGCCGGCAACGGTGCGTGCGGCTCTGGGCTTCGCGGCAGCGGGCGGGGAGGGAAATGCGATAATGCGGCCGTCGCGATCGAGATCGTAAGCAAGAACGGACATCGACACCCCCCCGTAATCTGTCTCGGGGGAGGACGGACGGATACTTGCGGAAGGACGGCACAGGCCGTCGCTGGCAAGCTCCACCGGGGCACCCCGCCCGAGGAATGCTGACGCGATCACGGCAGGTCTCCTGGCTCGCGGGTCGTTGCGGCTGTCTGGCCTTCCCGATGCCGGAGCATCAGTGACACAAGACGACAGCCGCTCGCCGCTTACAGTTGCGGGGGCAGCCCCGGCCTTGCCGCTACGCGCGGCGCACCGGATTCCCTCTTAGCCCAAGATTTAGATGTTCCTGGGAACCGTGAACGCTAGATATTGAGGCTGGATAACACCGTTCGTCAAGCACGATCCTGCGCCCGATCCAATTCGGCGATATGGTTCTGTCGCGCGTAGAAGAAATCAGGCACTTACAGGCACCCGGTGCGGTCATTTACTCAGCCGTGGCCGCCGCGATTGGTACCTTGCGTGTCCCCAAGCACGCCGGAGCGAACGAAGCGGCCTTCGCGATCCAGAAGCACTGCGGCGATCACGGCGAAGCCGAAGCAGACATCCGACAGCGGGTGGCGCCAAGGAGGTCAGCACCGGCTTCGGTCATCCGGTCTCTTCGATCGCCGACCCCCGCAACAAGGTGATCAAAGAAGTTGCCCGCCGGCTCAGCGCAGATGCCGGGTTGATGAAAATGTTTGAGATCGCTCAGCGTATCGAGATGTTCACGCCGCTCTTCCTCGTTGCAACGACCTCCGGGTGGTGTGCACATATCATCGAACAGCGGGTGGGCGACAAGATCATCTGCCCGTCGGCCAACTACGTGGGGCGGAGCATGTGCCTTTCGTCGCCATAAAGCAGCGGGGCGCGATCGGCCGTTCTTCGCCTGCCGCCTGAGGAGAACTGCATGCCGTACCTCGTCGCCTCTGACTTGCCGACGGAGCCTGCGGGTCTCCGTTTTCGTCGGCTTCTCGACCGGCCGGGGATTGTGCAAATCCCCGGCTCGCATAATGGCATGGCAGCGCTGCAGGCAAAGGCAGCGGGCTTCCACGCGCTCTACCTTTCCGGTGCCGCCATGACCGCCTCGATGGGGCTGCCCGATCTTGGCGTTATCACGGTGGATGAGGTCGGGTTCTTTATCCGCCAAGTCGTGCGATCGTCGGGCCTGCCAGTGCTGGTCGACGGCGACACCGGCTACGGCGAAGCCCTCAACGTCATGCATATGGTGCGTAGCTTCGAGGATGCCGGCGCCGGCGCGGTACACATCGAGGACCAGCTCCTGCCAAAGAAATGCGGCCACCTCAACGACAAGAAGCTTGCCGATCCGCACGACATGGCGGCGAAGGTTGCGGCAGCCGTCAAGGCGCGGCGGCACCTCTTCATCATCGCCCGGACCGACGCCGCTGCGAGCGAAGGGATCGACGGCGCGGTCGCGCGCGCCAAACTCTATCTCAGCGCCGGCGCCGACGCGATCTTCCCCGAGGCGCTGACCTCGACAGAGATGTTCCGCGCGATTGCCAGGGCGCTACCGGGCGTACCGCTAATGGCCAATATGACGGAGTTTGGCCGGACGCCGTTCGTCACGGCGCAGGAGTTCGAAGCAATGGGCTATCGGATGGTGATCTGGCCCGTGTCATCCTTGCGCGTCGCCAACAAGGCGCAGCAGAAGCTCTATGCCACGATCAGGCGCGACGGCAGCACCGAGCCCATGCTCGCCGAAATGCAGACGCGAGCAGAACTCTATGAATTGATTGACCTCCACGCGTTTGAATCGCTCGAATTCGTCGATTGTTCAAAGCATCGTGCCGACGCAGTCGCGATAGTCGATTGCTGGAAGGGACACTGACGAACTGGTCGATGCATTCTTTGTTCTTATAGCCTCTTCAAAGACGCCGCTGGTGATGTCGCACTATCGCGCGGCGTCGGAATCCAATCGGTCGAGGCCACAGGTGCGGTAGTTTCACCCACGACACGATCCAACTGAGGATAGAGATCTCCACCATCACGAAACCGATATTGCCGAAACTGTCGTTCAAGCTGCTTATAAAGTCCAAGAATGAGCCACTCAGCGATAGCTGATCCCCATAAGGTCCAACTCATCGACCCCGCTCATCATCAAGGCGATGACAATTGAGACGAAGGTGATCGTCAGGTTATAGTAGAGCTTGCCGATCGGCCGCACGACGTCTAACCACTGGCGCCCAAATGAGTGCCCTGTCCGCGCTGTCGATCAATGACATGCCCGTGCTTCCATTGAGAAACTGTCCAATTCCAATGCTCGATCCTGTGCCGCGCTATGCGCTCGACGTGTCTCAACGGCGACGGCCGGGTGGATGGGTGCAACGTTCTGACACGGATCTGACGCGCAATTCCGTCGCGACAAGAATAGTGCAACAGGGCCGTGCGTCAGCGGCTTGTCGACTCCGATCAACTCTCAAAGGCTGACTGGGTGACCGCGATGCGCGCTGGTGACGCGATTTGCACACGCGCTGCGGGCGATCCCCGTTTAAGCCGTGCTGCATCGGAACAAAGCCATCGGTTGCACGCTGTTGCGGTTCGCCACCACTGCCCCAAGCTCGCCGCGGCCGGCAGCGCTCAATCGGATGTTCCTTCGCTCGTGCATTCCCCCGGACTCGCGCGCGCTAGTCAGCGAGCGAATCCCCCAAACGAATCGAAACGTCAAATCTGATCCACTAGCCGAGACGCTATGGGGTTAGTTAAGTCGCACGCAATGTTGTCTTTTGAAGAGAATTTGGCATGCCCCAAACTTCTTATGAGAGATAGGGAGGAACATTGTGCAAAACGTCAACTTACTCTTCGTTACAAGCCGCCAGCGCCTACCCGATTCGCGAGGAGTTCCCCAGTTTGGCGTTTCAGCGGCAACTCCTGTGGGCCTATGGGCCGGTAGCGCAACTGTATCCGGGATCAGTCAATCTGACCCGGATTCCGGCGTCGTGGGTGTTTCCGCTTTGAATTCGGGGGGCTTCTCGCCGCAACAATTGAACTCAATCGCGAACTCGTCAAACGACGTTGTCATCTTTGTTCATGGTACCGATAACCCGTTCGATGCGGCGATCGCGCGTGCGGCATACAACTCGGCTTGGCTCAATGAAGTATCCGCGCGCCCCTTAGACGTAATTGCATATTCCTGGCCCAGTCGTGATTACCAATCGTTGATCAATGTTTTTGAGGACCACGCTGATTACGACGCAGATCAACAAGCAGCGGTAGCATCAGCCCCGCATTTTGGCCTCTTTCTGGATCAACTTTACCAGCTCAAGCCGCGTTTGGGGACGCGGCGGCTGAATTTGCTCTGCCACAGCATGGGAAACTTCATGCTCGCGAGTGCCGTAGAAACGTGGTTCTCGGGTCGGGCTTCGCCTTCGCCCCAACTATTCGATCAGGTCGTCCTTGCGGCCGCTGATGAAACTAAACAAACGTTCCTCGGCAACAACGGCAAAAGGCTATCGAACTTGAAGCAACTAGCCCACGGCATATCAGTGTATTTCAACTATAACGACATCATGATGGGGCTCAGCGACTTTGTGAACAAGTTTGCACCACTGGGACAGGACGGCGCGACAGGGCAGTCCAGTGCACAGCTTTACCCAAGAGCCGTCTACCAGTTTCTCGACTGCACCAACGTCAATGACTACATTGGGCCTCCAACTTTTGATGAATCGCATCAATACTACCGACAATCGCCTCTGGTCCGGCGAGACATAGCCGGAGTTTTGATTGGTCATGCCCCGACGCGCTACTTTTACGATGCAAGCGGCAACGTATATTGGCTTTTCCCAGCGCCGATACCGGGTGTCCCAGCCTGGGACAAGCCCGTTGTTGGCACGTGAGGCTGCCATAAGACGGATACCAGGATGGGTGAATGAACCCACAGCTTGTCGCAACGGCAGATGCGGTGGGTGGCTCCCGGCGTCGCGGCGCCAAAGTGGTTGCTGTGACGCAGCCTCAAGATTGGAGCCATCCAATTTGGAGATCAGGGCATCGTGGCGCGCTATGCACTTGACATGTTTCGACGGCTACGGCGGTGTGTGAATCGGCACAACGTGCTGACACGGCTCTGACACGTGATGTCGACGCGCCATGAATAGCGCGAGAGGACCAATGTGTTAGGGGCCTGTCATCCCCACTTTCGGGACGGGGGGACCGGAGGTTCAAATCCTTGCACTCCGACCAACCATAAGATTTACACGGTGATCCCGCCGCGCGCCGCAAAGATTTTGCAGACGCCTGGCGGGCGGTCGCCGCTCAACTTGGGCTGCGTCGGATCAACTCTATCGCCGTGATACTCACGCCCTTATTGCGTGGCATCAGTGAACCTCCAAAAGCTCCGACGCGCCAGGCCTTTATGCACGCTCAACTACGCTCCCTTGCGCATTTGACCACGCCGCCAGGGCTGTCAGGCGGTCGTTCCTGCTCCACTTCTTTCCCTCCTTTTCCTTGGCGATCCCGCCAAGGAGCGACGCGCGCAGACGACACATCCGGGTAAGCCGGGTGCTTCCTGCAGCAATTGTGGAGGGGATCGCCGTCCGCGCCAACTGTCGACGGAATAAGTCGAAATCGCAAGGGAATGACATGCCTTCGGGCAGGACCGTGGCGAGATCGAAGGAGTCGCACGAAGGATCGTAGTCGCATTTATTCCAGCCCCCCTTGGCGACGCATGCAGGTCGTCAATCTTGCTGTCGAAGGGCGCCGTTTCCGAAAGACCTCGCCCATGGCAGACTATTTCATCGGGGCAACGCCGCCTACGGGCGAATTGTTCCGGCAATTCGCGTGGAAAGGGCTGGCTCTCCCGACCGCCCGCCGCCCCGTCGCGACGAAGGGAACTAGGCAGTTCGTCGTCCGTTGCCATTTCACAGGCCCCATCCTGAGGAGGACCTACATATGGCTCAGACATCGACGGCGACCGCGCACGGACACGGCCGCGCCGGAAAGACCCGGCGCACGCGGCGGCGATCAAGAAAGCGCGATCCACTCGCGATTTCACTCCTTAAGAAGGATCATCGCGAGGTGGAGGAGATGTTCGACGAATACGAACAGCTCGACGCCGATGGTGAGAAGCTGGCCCGCTTCAAAAAGATCGCGACGGCGCTCAAGGTGCACACCAAGCTCGAAGAAGAAATCTTCTATGCCGAAGAGCGAGGCGACGTCGAAGACGAGATGCTGCACGAGGCGCAGGTGGAGCACAATTCGGCGAAGAAGATGATCGCCGAGATAGAGCAGATGAAGCCGAGCGACGAGCTTTACGACGCCAAGGTCAAGGTGCTCGGCGAGTACATCAGGCATCACATTAAAGAGGAAGAACAGCCGGCCGGCATCTTCGCGCAAGCCAAGATGGGCGGCCAAGACCTCGCCGAGATGGGAAAGCGATTAGAGGCGCGCAAACAGGAACTGATGACTGAGATCGGCCACGACTGACGGGCGCTGCCTGTCACCAGCGCTCGGGTCAGGTCTGGGATTGGCTGCCGTGTCGCCCCGGCCGGCAAAATGGCGCTGCCGCGACAACTTTCACTGTGAAGAGCGGGATTGGGCTGATTGTCGTGCAGTGGATAGCATCGGGAGCGGGCGGCTACCTCACCGGACGGCTGCTCGCGACGTGGGTTGGCGTGGATACGCACGAGGTGTTCTTCCGCGACACGGCGCACGACTTTCTGACGAGGGCGGTAACGGCTCTATCGGCGCTCTCCTCGTGGCCGCCGCAGCCTCCTCTGTGCTCCGTGGTACGATTCAGGCCGGCGCAACCGTCGCCTCCGGAGCGCCACAAGGTTTCTGCGAGTTCCGCCCAATCAAACACATCACGAATGGGCGGGTATGGCGTCGATGCCCTGTTCCGATCCAATCGACGCCAATTCTTCGACGGCGGACGCTGCAGAGGCGATGCCCATCCCGGGGATGGGTTTGGCGAACGGCGATATTCCGGGCCGCGGATCGGACCTACCGGGCAGACTTCGTGCTGGCGCGCGCCAGCATCTTGCAGTCGAACGCTCGAAAAGCGTGTGGATGACGCGATTGCTCAAGCAAAGACCGCTGAGGCATAGGCGCAACTGGGGGCGGACAGCGCCGGCCAGGCAGCCTCCGCGTTCTCGTTTTCTCGGTGCTGCTTTCAGCGCATGTGCCAATTCAGCCCCGAGGGGTTTGATCCGCCGCGCGGAAGACGCGCTCCGTAGCTTGGCCGAGAACCTGATGCCGGTTCCAACGCCCCCGCGGACCGCGCCACCTCGAAGCCAAGCCGGCGCAATTGGGCCGAACCTGTCGAACCTGCCTTGTCGGTGAACTGAAGTATGTCATGGAAGGCCAATCGAACTTTCCCGAGATCAAGCTAGAAAAAATTTCCGCACTTCGGAATGGGTCAGAGATATACGTGATGCTAACCACGCCCACCCAGCCAAACCCGAATCGAACCAGCCAGGAAAAGAGGCGACCTTGAAGGCGCACCAGATAGCCCTCAGCGGCGGGCGGGTGGAAGAAACGCGGCGAGGTGCTTCCCCTCAAAACATCTGTCAAACATCGCCTGACATCCTTGCGGGCGACGTCGCGACGAAGATTGATCAAGGGACGAGACGGCGGCGATATCGGCTCTTGCGCAGCCGCCTGGCATTGTCCCGATGCCTTTGATCGAGAACGGCAAATGAGGTGCTGCCGCTGCCGCGATTGCTCGTAATCACTCGAGCCGAACGATAAGTCGCCACGGCCTTTTCGTCGATCATGCGGGGGTATTCGGCGTCAGAGCAGGTTCCGCATGCTAGCATCGATGTATGTCGGGCAACCGTCTACCACGACGAGAGCATCAATTCGGCGATCATGATCGGCAGATGAGGGCCGACGCTCTCGCCTGCCTATCGCCGGTACATTGGGAGCTTTCTCGTCTCTTAAAGGCGGCGATCAGGCTACTTTTCCTGCTCCCTACGACCAGCCGGCGGGGGCCTCACCACGAGATCAACCCCGATGTTTGCTCGCGTTATTTGTTCATCATTCATAGAGGCCGTACGCTGTACTCGAGGGGGCTCATGCGCAATCTCATGAGCTTCGTGCTCGTGATTTTGCTGGCAGGGATGTTCGAATGCTCCCGTGGATCCGCCTCGCCGGTATGGTAGCCCGATAAACGAGCCGGCCTCATGGCCGGATCGGTGCCGAGCGACTTTGTCCTGGCGGCCGCACGCCCCTCCTCGGAAAAGCCGCCGCATATTGATGCGAAGATGGACCACGCGCGACGTCTGCCTCATGCAGCCACCTCGTTCGCGGGACCGAGTTGATCGAAGGTGCATTGTTTCGGCGACTTGTCGGGGCGCCAGCGCATCAAAACCGCACCGTGGCGGAAGCGTCCGCCCGTCACATGATCGAACCGCACCTCGACGATGAGCTTCGGTCTCACCGGCACCCATTCTCCTGACCGCTCCGTGCTCCACCGGCTCGGACCTCCGGGCGCCGCCCCGGTGAAGCCGGGAGGCTCTCTTATTCTTTCGAGCAGCTTTGTAAGAGCCGTGCGCTCCTTGTCCGCGATCGTCGTGGTGAAGCCAACGTGGTCGAGCTTGCTCTCGCTGTTGTACAAGCCCAAGAGCAAGGAACCGACCAATCGCCTTTTGCTCTCATAGCGGAAGCCGCCGATCACGCAATCGGGGTCCTCAAGCGCTTGATCTTGACCATCGCGCGTTCGCCGCCTCGATAGGTATCTTTAACGCGCTTGGCGACGATGCCATCGAACGAGCCAGCGCCCGC
Source organism: uncultured Alphaproteobacteria bacterium (assembly GCA_963804725.1). Lineage (GTDB taxonomy): Bacteria > Pseudomonadota > Alphaproteobacteria > ATCC43930 > CGMCC-115725 > JAATGI01. Next base: position 68,427 of record CAWDRN010000007.1, read on the forward strand.
CTTCTCAAGCCAGCGAGCCGCTCGGCGGCGGTCCCGCGTGGCAGGCGAGAGCGCCAATCCCTCGACTGTGGCGGCCCGCTTCATGAAGTTTTCGAGCGCCGACCGGCGCTCAAAAAGCGGGCGATCAATCAGGTCCCGTCCACTTGCCGCCAGCAAGTCGAACGCTACAAAGCGCGCCGGCGTCGTGAGGGAAAGTTTGCGGATCCGGCTTTCGGCGGGATGCAGCCGAAGCTGTAAGGCTTCGAAGGAGAGATGGCCCTCCACCTCGATGACGAGCTCGCCGTCAAGGACGAATTGCTTCGGCGCCAAGCGTTCTAGCATCGCGGCGATCTCCGGAAAATACCGCCCGAGCGGCTTGCCCGATTTCGCGTGCAGCTCGACCGCGGCGTCGCCCTTGAATGCAAGGCAGCGAAAGCCGTCCCATTTTGGCTCGAACTGCCAGGGCCCATCGGCAGCGGGGGGCAATTGCTCGGCCGATCGCGGTTCCATCGGTGGCGTGTCCGGCGGGAGGACAAAGCGGGGCCGCCCCGCGCCCGCTTTGGGCAAATGCGCCATCATTGCACGCGCTGCGTTTCTAAGGAGCGTCGTAGGGCGGCGCCGAGCGAAAGGCGGGGTTTTCTTAGAAAGGCAAGCACGCTCTGTTCCTCGACGGTCAGCCCCGCGACGGATTGCTTGGCCCGCAGTCGGTCAGCCTTCCGCGTGAGCGCATTGAGGAGGCGGCCTTCCAGATAGCCATCGATAATCGCGGGATGGATGTAGCATTTGCGGCAGACCGCCGGCGTGTTGCCCAGTTGCTGGGCCACCGTTGCAATGGCTTCGACGACCGCCCGTTTGGTTGGAGGTTTCGCCACGCCGGCCTCCTTTAAGGCTGCGGCGGCCAAATGGGTCGCGGCCCAAGTCCGGAAATCTTTGGCGGTGATTTCCTCGCCGGAAATCGCGCGCAGGTAGTCGTTTACGTCGCCCGAGGAGATGCTGTGCGCCTCGCCGTCAACATCGAGATATTCGAACAGTTCCTGTCCCGGCAATTCCTGGCAACGCTTCACGATACGGGCGAGCCGCCGGTCTTCGATGTCGATGTGGCTTTTGATTCCATGTTTGGCGCGGAAGTCGAACGCCACGCGCCGCCCCGCAACCTTGACATGGCGGTTTCGCAGCGTCGTGAGCCCGAAGCTTCGGTTCGCCCGCGCATATTCTTCGTTTCCCACTCGCACGAGGGTGCGTTCGAGAAGCGCGACAACGGCCGCCAGCACCTTCTCGCGCGGCAACCCCGGCCGTCGCATGTCGCGAGCGATACGCCTTCGAATGCGTGGCAGCACGCGCCCGAAACGCACCATCTTCTCGAACTTCGCGTCGTCCCTTACGCTGCGCCAGCGGGGATGATAGCGGTACTGCTTGCGACCCCTCGCATCGCGCCCCACCGCCTGCAAATGACCCGCCGCGTCGCGGCAAATCCAAACCTCGGTATAGGCTGGCGGAATCGCCAGCGACCGGATGCGCGCCAGTATCACCGCATCCTTGATGCGGTTGCCCTCGGTGTCCTGGTAGATGAACTCACCGCCCCGCCGGGAACGGCTGTAACCTTTCGTCCGGTCGGAGACGTAACGCAGACGCGCTTCATGAAGAAGCTCGACGTCGCACAACTCATGACCATTCTCCATCGCCAAAACTCGCGAACGTAGGGGTATCGGTTAAACTACGCTCAGGCCTTACGCGTTCCGTTGGGCCGATTGCGGCTCTGGAAGCGCGAGGCCCAGGTGCACATGGTTTGATTTGGAACTAGAGGGTTTCGACATGGGTGGCACAGCCGGCATTGGTGAAGCCGTTGTTGAGTTCGTGGGAACGGGAAGCCGCATTCCAGAGAAATTCTCTGTTCGAACCACGCCGAGTTACACGCGGGGCAACCCCGTCAAGTGGCAGGTGTCAACCCCAGCACCACGGCTATGCGGTGCTGCCAGTCCGCCGTCTCGACCGCGTCGAGAAAATCACTAGCGGGCAACAGCAGCATCATCAGCTCGCAACTCAGCGCGCAGTCTGCGGCAAACGATGCCGGCACAGCGCCGAGTTCCGCTTTCATCCGATGCCCGATCAAAGCGCGGCAGCGTATTTCCGATGCCGCGTGCAGGAAAATTGGGAACCGGCTTCGCGCGGCCGCGTTGCATAACCATCTTTGCGCATCGAGATTCTGGAAGGTGTGAAATGGCTGTAAGCAGTACAAGTGAAACGGGTAGTCTGATCTCGTCGAAAAAAGTGGAAGGGACCGCGGTCGAAAATCCCGAGGGCGAGGACCTGGGGTCAATTCGGGATGTGATGATCGATAAGATCTCAGGTCAGGTCGCCTACGCCGTTCTGAAGTATGGCAGCGTGCTCGGCATCGGCGGCAAGCTGTTTGCGTTGCCGTGGGAAGTGCTCGAGTACGATGCCGAGCGCGGCGCTTACATTATCGATCTCCCCCAAGATCAGCTCCGCAATGCGCCCAGCTACCAAGAGAACACCCAACCCGACTGGTCAGACCCCGCTTGGAATAAAAGCGTCTACGACTATTACGGCTCCGATGCGAGCCGTTTCACGTTCTAGCCTCGCCCTCAAGAAACACCCGCGGCGTCGCGAATTGCCGCAGCCTGGCGCCAAGTCGCCTTCACAGTGGACCAGCCGCCCCGGACTTCGCGACGCATCGGATGTATCGACTACCAGTACGCGGAATTGTGGATCGAGCGCTCGCATCCGTTGAGCGATACCAGATGCCAAGCGGCCTCCTGCGGCCGACGACGCTAGGCGATCGCGACTACGTCCCGAAAATGACTGAGCTTCATGTCCGATACCAAATAGCTTCGCGGCGCTAAAACCGCTACGGCCTGGGGCGCGAGGCTAGTTGAGCTGGCTGGTCCAACTACTTAAGCTATGGGTCCACTCGGGCTGCCTAACGAGCCGCGTCGCAGCACGTCGGCCATTGCACTCGGCGCTTCCTGAGGCGCCAACCAAGGTTCTAATCGCGCAGAACCAGGCAGAGTTCTCAGATCTGACGATTGTCGACAAGTTCGGGGTTGTCCGTTTGGCACCGCCTCGGTCGCGTTGGGCTGCCGTATGCTAGTAGATGAAACCAGTCCGAGAGCGCAGTGCTGGAAATCTGCATGCTGTGGTCGATGAGCGGGGGAGGGGTAACGGCCCTGACTTCGCCACGCAAAGGAGGGCGTGCGTCCGCACATCCTACTCCTCGTGGCCCTCAGGCACCACCGCGCCCGTCTTCGACTCTACCGAGTGCGAAAGTGCGGGACTTTAGGATGATGGGCGTGCCGATCTCCTTATTTAAGGCTCGACGCCCTATCTTTTCGTCTCGATAGAATTCCGTCACGCGGCAAGCCGCACCACAAGCTGATAGCGGGGCTTCAGCCGCTTCGGCCAGCGCTGGAATTTCGGATCAGCGTTGCCCGACATTGCGAGCCATGCGAGCTGCCCGTCGTGCCTCAACGGCGGTGCGCTCCGCCACTTCCTGCTGTTTCTTGATTTCCCTGACCGAAGCTTCTTTGGCCAAGCGAAGGGCGCGGAGTCGCGCTATTTTGGCTGCGTCGGCATCTCGCTCCTTCTGCCGTTCGCGAAGAAATCCCTCCTCGCGCTCGAGTGCTCTGGCGAATTTTTCGTTCGCCCTTTGGCTGGTCCTTTCTCGTCTTTCTCGGTCCGATTCCAACATACCGCACCCATTATTTTTCGACGGTTAGATAAAGCCCTCTTCAGGTGTTGGCTGCGCCCACATTTTGAACACCATCAGGGCACCATCCCAAACCTCGAATGGAGACTAGTCGCGTCAATCGGCGATCACACTGGCTTCAGCTATTGCCGCGTTATCGGTCCTCGACCGCAATTCTGCGGCCCGACGACCGACGTGACCGGCATTTATGCTGAAGCAGCGCATCATTCGCGAGCCTCTCGCTTCGGTTGGCGCCCAAATCACCACCGTAGCTCTATAACACCCCAACGACCTCACGGGTCCGCTGGCGGCGGGTAGGTTCGGGGGGTCCGCTTCCAACTCCCGGATCCGCGCTTCACGCGCCCCACGCCGGTATCCCTACGGAGTCCCGCGCCGTTCTGCAGCGATTCAGCACTGTCGATCGCGGGCGGCGAGCAGACGCCGAATGCGATCTAAAACGATCTGATGATCGTAGGGCTTTGACAGGGCTGGTCCGTCGTGACAGAGGTCGCCGGCCTTCTTGGCCGCCGAGGCGACGGCTCCGGCTAGCAGGAGCTGAATGTCGGGGCGGACCTGGCGCACCCAGCTAGCGAGTTCGAATCCGTCCGCACTTTGAGCATTGACGTCAGCCAAGACAATGTCGACCGACGTTGTCGTATCCGACAGGATTTGCCGAGCCTCTCCGACTTCGACCGCCTCAAACACCTGATACCCGCATTCGCGCAGATATTCGGCGAGTGCGTGGCGCACCAAGAGGTCCGCCTCCACAATCAAGATTGTGGGCGCGCTCATGTCGGATCTTCGGGCTTCTGCAGGCCGAGAGTCGAGAACACCAGCGCCACGACGTGTTCGACTTTGTAAGGCTTAGGGACAAAGAGGGCAACGTCGTTTATGCGCTCCATTCCTAGGTTTCCGGACGTTAAAATGATGGGCAACGATGGAAGGTCCTGCCGCAGAAGACGCGCCAGGTCGACACCGCTCAGGGAACCCGGCAGCCGTATGTCGGAGAACACCAAATCGATTTGACCACCTGTCTGAAAGTAGGACAGTGCGTCGTCGGCGCGCGTCGCTTCGATGACCGTGAAATCCTGCCTCGCGCAGTTCATTGGCGACCAAAAGCCGGATGAGGACCTCATCCTCGACGACCAGTATGCGGGCCGGCTGTCGTCGCATTTTAGGCTGTGGCACCATCGATTTTGGAGACCCTTCCGCAACTAAGCAAACCGCGGCAGTGATGAGAAGTTCCTCATCTCTAGCGGGGGCACGATGGCTCGTCAGTTACCGGCACAACCGCGCGGCGAATCGCGCGCAATTTAGCGATGGCGGCATGATCAAGACGCCGTCATCGAACTATGAGCCGCGCCCTCGGAGCGTTCGTGGAGGGTCATTTTTGCTAATGGGCTGCCAGAGGGCCATGCGCGGCGTCTTCGCGCGTCCTCGAGCGCAGCGCCGAGATTCTTGCCCGTCAGGTGAGCCTGCTGAGGATGACAGGGGGTTCTAAGGTCAATTGCGCACGGTCCACCTCCTGCCGCCGGAACTTGCGGGAAAGCTAGCGGACTATGCCGCGGAAAAGCATGGGTCCCAGGCGCTGGTTGTCGAGACGGCACTGGCGTTGCTCCTTTTGTTCCCGTGGCCCTGACCGCCTTGAAGCAGCTTTCGCACGCCGGCTCGACCGCATGAGCCGGCGGATCGAGCTTCTCGAACGGCATCGAACGAGGCGCTGGCGGTGTTCGTGCGTTTCCGGCCAACCAGCACGCCGCCCTTGCCTGACACTGCACTGGCGGCAGACCAAGGGTTGCGAGGCGCTATGAGGGTTTCGTCGAAGCGCTCAGCCGGCGGCTCGCCTGCGGACGGAAGCTGGTTGATGAGATCAGCCATGACGTTGACGGCACCTCGCTCGAAACCCATGCTGGGCCTCTAGAGTGATTCCCTTGGATTTCTTCTCGCGACCCTACAACCAATGAAATCGCGGCGGTTGGAGGGCGGACAATCCGCAGACGCGGCGCAGGCGCGGCGGTGGTACCACGACCGGCGTAGGATGAAATCTCGGCATTGAGCATGGCGCCGACCGGCACGGCGAAGCCCGACAGCCACAACCACATGGGCAGCTGACCGATGACCATTGCGCCTAGCGCCCAGCGAACCGAAGGTCTCGTTGTCGGTGGCAAAAGCGCGCAACCTAGAGAAATAGCGCGGAGCCCAAGCAAGAGGCAACGCGCCGCCGTCGGCAAAGCCGAAACCGCATTTACCGTTTAGGTTATTGTGTCACTTGGCTCACGACCAGCTTCACGATCCTCTCTAGATCGGAAACGTCGAAGGGTTTCGGCAACATCGGCTGTTTGCAATAGAGCCCATCGAGACGGTCCACGCCATAGCCGCTCACAAAGGCGAAGGGAATGCCGCGACCGGAAAGGATTTCAGCGACCGGATATACGTCCTTCCCATTGATATTGAGATCCAAAAGGGCGGCGTCGATCCTCTGGGTCGAAGCGAGATCGATAGCTTTCGCAAGGCGCGCGGCGGGACCGACAATTTCACAACCTTGCTCACCGAGTAACTCTTCCAGCAGCATAGAAATCATCATCTCGTCTTCGACGACGAGGATCCGTAGGCCTTTGAGTGGCAGCGAAGTCGATGGCGACTCACGGGGCATAATCATGCGCCTTCCGATCCTAACGGAATCCACATCGAACAGCTCACTCCCTCCGGGCGAAACTCGAGCTCGACCTGCGCATCCAGCTCACTCTGCAACCCACGTTCGATGAGTCCCGATCCAAAGCCGCGGAGCGACGGCTGCTCTACGGTGGGACCGCCGGATTCGTTCCACCGAATTTGGAGCATTGTTCCACCATCCGAGGTCGCGACATCCCAAGAAATCTCAACCAGGCCTCCGTCCGCTAAAGAGAGCGCCCCGTATTTGGCGGCATTTGTCGCCAACTCATGGAACCCCAATCCAAGCGCAAGCGCCTGCTTCGGGTTTAGCGAAACGTCGGGTCCGACCATCGAGAAACGCTGTTTCCCGTCATCGCCATAGGGCGACAGCTCAGCGGCAAGCATTTGCCGCAAGGACACGCTCGTCCAGTGACTCTGTGTCAACAGGTTGTTCGTCTGCGCCAACGCCATAAGACGCCTGTGAAAGGCCTTTCGAAAATCGTCAACCGTTGCCGCACGCTGCCCCGCCAACAATGCGATCGACTGCACTGTGGCAAGGGTGTTCTTCACACGGTGGTCGAGCTCGGCGGTCAACAAGCGGCGATGTTTCTCGGCCTCGACGCGTTCCGTCACGTCGCGCGCCACTGTAGAGGCGCCGATGATCTGCCCGTCGGCGTCCCGGATGGGAGAGACAGCGACGGAAACCCCAACGGGTCTTCCTTCCTTCGTCCATCGCGTGGTCTCGAAATGCTCCACACGCGTCCCTCGCGCGATTTTGCCGAGAAGCTCCGGCATCTCATCGGACTTCGGCACCGGGCTGACGATGGAAATACTCTGCCCAATGGCTTCCTTCGCGGTGTAACCGAACATTTGCTCCGCAGCGCCGTTCCAGGTCGTAATGACGCCTTTGAGAGTGCATCCGATCATCGCGTCGCGCGAGAAATCCACCAGCGCAGCAAGCTGCGTCTGAGTCACCTCACGGCGCTTGCGGTCGCTGATATCGACGAAGGTGATAACGACACCATCGACAACTCTGGTGACGGTCCGGTACGGATGAATACGCATGAGGTATGTGGTATCGCCGTCCGCCACATAGAGTTCGCGCTCGATGACAGTCAGGCTGCGCAAACTCTCTTTTACATCTTCCTTAAGAGCCTGGTAGCCGAGCCGATTGGCGATGTCGGTTATCGGGCGTCCACGATCGCCGTCGCGAAGGTGGAAGATCTCGACCGCTGGCGGCGTGAAGTTACGCACATGCAGATCATGGTCCAAAAACAGCATCGCGATCTGGGTGCTTTCGAGAAAGTTCTGGAGATCGCTATTCACTTTGCCCAACGTCTCATTCTTTCTCGAAAGCTCGTTGTTCAACGTTTGCAGCTCTTCGTTGATCGATTGCAGCTCCTCCTTTGATGCTTCGAGCTCCTCGTTCAAGGATTGGGTTACTTCATTCGCCGATCGATATTCCTCGTTCGCGGCCCTCAACTCGTCGTTCGCCCGTTCGGCCTCGTCGATGGCCGCCTGCAAGCGCGCACGGGTCGCAAGGAGTTCATTTTCGAAGTTTGCCGCTGTGGGGTTGTCAGCACCGTTCCAGGCATCGCGCTCGCTATCTTCAATCGACGAACGGTCCTGGAAGGCAACCACAACGTGGTTGGCGATCCCTGAAGCCTGCATTATCGGTTCGACGATCAAATTGATCGCTTGGCTCTCGCCATCAACCTCGATGGGAATGTTCCGTTGCGTGACCCGCTGTTGAGTTTTGGTAGCCTCGCGAAGAGCGGCGCGCACGGATGGCCGCAGGGCGTTTTGAATCAGATTGAATAGATTGAAACTCGGCGTCCCCGCTGAAGGATCGAGGTACCTTCCAATCTGTCCGGAGAATTTCACAACCTGGTGCTGGTTGTCGATCACGACAAAGGCAGGAGAGTACTTCTCCATGACCCGCCGGGCGCCTCTATCGAATATAGGCTCCGGGGCGTGCGGGCTCCGTACCGACCCGACCTCGTCGTGCCCGGTCCGGATGGAGGCGGCGAGCTCAAATCTCGGCAGGTTCGCCGCAGGAGCATCATTGCGTCTAAATAGGTGATGCTTCTTGTCGAGGACGGAAAAAAGCTCGGCGTGACGTGTCACGGTTTCGGAAGGCCCGAGAAAGAGGAAGGCCCCGGCCTGCAGGGCATAGTGGAAAATGCGAACTAGACGATCCTGCGCCAGGGTGTCCATGTAGATCAGCAAATTCCGACACGAGATGAGGTGCAGCTTTGAAAAAGGCGGATCCTTGACGACGCTGTGGAGGGAGAAGACGCACATTTCACGGATTTCCGGTATCGGACAACAATAGTCGCCGTCTTTGACGAACCATCGCGCGATGCGTTCCGAAGACAGACCGTCCACGCGCGATTTGTGATAACGGCCTGCGCGTGCAATCGCGATTGCGGTATCGTTGATGTCCGTGCTGAAGATTGGAAACCTCGGAACTGCTGAGAGCTTCTCTGCTGCCTCTCGCAGGAGGATCGCGATGGAGTAGGCCTCTTCTCCCGTGGCGCACCCCGGTACCCAGACGCGCACCTGATCGTCAGTTCGCCGGTCTTTCAGCAGCGCGGGAATGACCATTGTCTCAAGGGCCGCGAATGCATCTCGGAACAACAGCTCGAGCTCGCGCGGCTCGTGGCGTAGACGAACAATGTACTTCTCAACGCTATCGACATTGCGAACGTGCATGCGCCGCTGAATGCGGCGAACCAGCGTCCCTTCTTTGTATAAGCTGAAGTCGTGGCCGAGGCCTTCGTCCAGAAGCGCACATACCTCGGATAGATCCTGGCGCGCGTCTTGAGATGTTCCATCGACACCAATGCGACCCTGCAGATCCATCCGATGTCGCTGGTATTCGATTAGCTTTGTCGGCATGGCGTCGACCGGCAGCACATGATCGACGAGACCGGTGGCCGCAGCGCTGCTTGGCATCCCGACCATCGCCGTCTCGTCGAATTGGGCTTGCGCCAAGGTAATTCCGCCGTGCTCCTTGATTGCCGCTAGTCCCTGCGCACCGTCGCTCCCAGATCCGGAGAGGATGACGCAGACGGCATTCTCGCCTTGGTCCTCGGCAAGCGAGAACATGAAGGTATCAATTGGCCGGCGGTTCTCACGGGATGGCGCAGGCTTCGTGACGCGTAACCGGCCTTCAGCAATGGTGAGAGTGGCATTTGGCGGGATGACGTAGACTTGGTCGGGAAGAATAGTCGTGCCGTCAACAGCCTCCGCCACGTTCATCACCGTGCCGTTGCTGATGAGCTCGGTCAGGATGCTGGTATGGTCGGGGGCAAGATGTTGCACGAGCACGTACGCCATCCCGGTGTCCGGTGGCATGTTGGCAAAGAACGTCTGGAAAGCCTCTAATCCTCCCATGGACGCGCCGATGCCGATGATAAGGCGGGACGCAGATTGCTCGGCATCCGTATGGGCCTGACTTCCGCGCGGCTCCGCAACGCGGGACTCGCTCTTTCGGTTGGTCGTGCGCTTGTGATTGGAGCGGCGCGTCATGAGGCCATTTGCCGCGTCACGCAATCAACAAGTGCGAGCAAGTTGTATCGTTCTGCTGAGTGAGCTGGTCGATCATAAGAGGTCTCGGGTAAATGGCCGGATGAATCCGAGATGGCCGTCCGACGCGGTCCTTAGTCTGACAGGCTAGCAAACGCACAAGCCCTCGCACGATCGGGGGGACAAGCGTAGCAGTTCCTTGGCGTGCCAACGGAAATCGGACCATTGGCTCGATGTCGTTCAATAACCGTGCCATGTCCCATCCGACAGGTCAGCGCAGAGCGTCCTTGGTGCTGGTGACGAGCAGACAGGTGCAGCCTGTATCGCTCCAGATGTGGTCGTCGCCGGCGCCAGGCGCACCGTAGTTATAGTCGCCGGCGCCGACCTTGCGCTCGTCGATCCACAGCTCGCCATCGAGAAGATGCAGCTCTTCCACGTCCGCGTGAGTATGTGCGGGGTAGCTCGCGCCGGGCGCGAGGCGTACCAGCATACTGATCCGGTGCCGTGCCGTGTCGGTCGCGAGCAGCTTGCATTCGATCCCGGGCGCGACCTGTTCCCATTCCGGCTCGGACCACTGACGCGCCGGCGGCGACAGCGGTTGCTTTCCGATCTCTTCGGCGATGCGGAGCGCGAGCCGGTTCTGCAGCGATGTCGTCGGACGCAGCACATCGGTGGGCCAGGAGACGAAGCTATTGACCACCGCCCGGAGGCTCTCCAACTCGCGCTGGCATTCCGCGCACGAGGCGACGTGGGCTTCGGCCGCGGCGACCTCGCTCGCTGTCAACGCCTGAGCGGCGTAGGCGCAGGTTACCTCGCTTTGCTCGCAACGATCTCGAGGGAGCGTGGTCATGGCTTCATTGCTTCGGCCGCCAGTATGCGCCGCAGCTTGTGCAGGGCTGAACGAATGCGCGTCTTGATGGTGCCGAGCGGCTGATCGAGCCGCGCCGCGGCTTCTATATGCGTAAGCCCGGCAAAAAACGTCGTTTCGATCGCCTCGCGCTCGTCCGAGGTGAGCACCGCCAATGCAGCGCGCAGCGACAGGCGCTGCTCGCGCTGCTCGAGCATGTCGCGCGGATCGGCGGCCACCTCGGCCAGCGGCTGTACATCGCCGCCGTGGCTGCGCTTCTTTCGAGCCTCGAAGCGAAGGCGGTCGATAGCCCGCGAACGCGCCTGGTTGGCGATCCAGCCCAGCACCGTGCCGCTCGCGGCGTCATAACGCGACGCGCGCCGCCAGACGTCATGGAAGACGTCGATGGTGAGCGGTTTCCCGGTTGGCGGTGATTCGCATGACTAGCGTGAAGACGATGCGATGCGCCCTTTCGTAGAGTGCGTGCAGTGCGAATTGGTCGCCAGCAGCAATCATTGGACGAGCGACACCAATTCCTGCTCTTGCACCAGAGCCTTGGACTTGGCATAGAGCAGGTCGCCCAGGGTCGCCGGCGACTTTTGTGGGCGCTTCTCAGTCATGAGCGACGGACGGTGCATTGGCCGCGCCTTTCGCAAAAATTCTCCGCCCCGGTCGGATTTGGCGATGTGCGATGGAGGATACGCGCGTTTGCCCTCATCCGAGAGAACCTCTTACGCGTTCGTTGGTATGCACTCTTCCTTGTTAAGTACCGAGCGTCAAGCGACCCGAAATGGATGCGAAACCACGCTCGCGTTGTCCTTCTCTTAAGCGCGCACAGATCGCCGCGGCGCCCTGACCCAAGCCGAGGACGCCGCCCGCTCTTGTTTCAGTGATTGGTTAGCGGTCGCCGACTTGGAGCAGAGCAAAACCAATTCGGCGTGGCCAGTCCGAGGGCTGGTGGTGAGACCCAAAAATCATTTGGTTTCGGCCCAATTTGGTCACCTCGGTCGCGTGCGCCACTCCGCGGGGGGAACTTATGTTTGCCCAGTCGAGTTCTTTAGTCGAATTCAGGAGGACAAGGTGGCTGATGCCGAAGATAGGGCTAGAGAAGCGACACGCGGAGTGTCGGGAGACATAGGCGGCAAATTGGAAAAGGCAAAGGATATGGCGCAAGGCGGCTCAGAATGGGCGACCCAAATGGCGGGCGCGGCAGGAGATCAGGTCAGAGGTGCGGTCGACAAGGCCGCTGCACGCACGCAACAAGCCGCCGGTGGCATCGCTGAACACGCCAAGGGCGCTGCTGATCACGCCTCGAAATGGGTCGATCAGGCCACGGAAACCGCTGCCGATGTGCGGGGCAGCGCGGGTGATGCGGCTCAGCGGGTGCGAATGCAGACCGACCGCCTCGGCGCAAGTGTCGGCCGCCGAACGGGAGAGCACCCGTTCTCGGCGCTCTTCGTCGCGGGCGCTGCGGGATACGTCTTGTCATACCTCCTGCACGGCCGTCGCTAAACCGAGGTCCACTGGGCCATGCGGGGATCACCGGAGCATAACGTTGATTGCGGTCAACTGGCGTCGCGCCTTGGTCGAACAACGCCGCTGCAGTTGCGACTATCCACCGAAGCGAAGGGGAAGGCGCACGAGCTTGCGTTAAGGCATCAAGGCGATCGAGCGATCATGCCTAGCGCGGGCTCACCATCGAACGGCGCGAGCTTTGTCGTTTCACCCGATAGAAAATGCTGAGACCGATGTTTAGCAAAGACCGTCGCGGACCAAGATCCGAGCGAGGTGATAGCAGTTAGCACAAGAAAGATGGCAGGCCGCTGCCGCACCGATGGCGAGAGGCTGTGCTTGCTTCTCCTGGGTAGTGAACGGCTGAGCAAGGGGCTGACGAAAAGGGTCGGAGTGATTTCGCGGCTCTGTTTCGACAGGCGCGTGGTGTGACACCCCATGGCTGAAACGCTGACTCCACCCGCTCGCCCGGAGAGGTCCGCGACTGTGATCGTCTTCGCTGTCGTCGTTGCGGCGCTGTATTTTGGACGCGACGTCTTCGTCCCATTGGCCCTGGCAATTCTCCTGAGTTTCGTGCTCGCTCCGCTGGTCCTCCTGCTGCGGCGTCTGCATATTCCCCGCGTGCCGTCGGTGATCATTGCCGTCCTCGTTGCCTTCATCGTGATCCTCGGCATCGGTACCCTCATTGGCTCCCAACTGGCGCAGCTGGCGGAGAACCTGCCGCAGTATCAGAGCACGATCACGGAGAAGATCCGGTCGGTGCGAAGCACCGCAGCAGGGAGCGGCATCGTCGCACGCGCTTCCTCCATGCTCAAGGATCTCGGCAACGAGATTACCAAGGCACCCGAGAAGACGAATCGGACAAGCACGAAAGCACCTGCGGCGCCGTCGGGAACAGCCCGGCAGCAAACGCCGGTCCCAGTCGAAATCCACCAACCTCCCGCGGCACCCATTCAGCTCATCCAGGGCATCGTCGGACCGCTATTGGCGCCGCTGGCGACGGCCGGCATTGTGATCATCTTTCTTCTATTCATCCTGCTGCAACGGGAAGATCTCCGTGACCGCTTCATTCGGCTTGCGGGCGCTCGCGACCTTCAGCGAACCACCCGGGCGCTGGATGACGGCGTACATCGGCTGAGCCGGTATTTCGTCATGCAAACCGCGATCAACGCCACCTTCGGCGTCTTGATCGGCACTGGACTTTTCTTTATCGGCGTGCCGAACCCGGTGCTCTGGGGCATCATGGCGATGCTGTTGCGCTTTGTCCCATATATCGGCGCGCCTATCGCAGCGATCTTTCCCGCGGCTCTGGCCATTGCCGTGGATCCCGGTTGGTCGATGCTGTTTTGGACCTTAGGCCTGTTTCTCGTTATCGAGCCTATCATGGGGCAGGTGGTCGAGCCGCTGCTCTACGGCCGCAGCACGGGGTTGTCCGCCGTCGCCGTGGTCGTCGCTGCCGTGTTCTGGACATGGCTGTGGGGCCCCCTCGGCCTTCTCTTGTCGACGCCGATAACCGTCTGCCTTGTGGTCCTCGGGCGCCACGTCGAGCATTTGCAGTTCCTCGACGTGCTTCTCGGCAACGAACCTGCCCTAACGCCGGGAGAGAGCTTCTATCAGCGCATGCTCGCAGGCGATCCCGATGACGCCGCCCGCCTGGCAGAGGAATTCCTCAGAGAGAAGCCCTTATCGGCCTATTACGACGAAGTTGCCGTCAAGGGGCTCGCGCTAGCTCAATTCGATGTCAATCGAGGGGCGCTCGATCATGACCGGCGCGTGCAAATCAAAGAGGCCATCGACGGCCTGATCGACGATCTGTCCGATCACGACGACGCATCGCTGGATCGCGGAGCCGATGCAGAGGAAATCGCGGCTAATCCCCCTCCTCCTGTGACACAAGAAGAGCTTGGCCCTGCGTGGCGCGAATTCGGCTGCGATCTGCGTCGCTGGTCGGGGATCGTTGGACGAGGCGGCGGCCGCGATGCTGGCGCAGCTTCTGGAGAAGCACGGGATTGGCGCCCGCGTCGTCCCGAGCCGTGCGGTGTCGGCCACGAACATTTTGCGCTTTGATGCTACCAGCGCGCAGATTGCGTGCCTCTCCTACCTGGAGCCGGGGGGATTTTCGAGCGCTCGCTACCTTGCTCGCCGGCTTCGCCGCAAGCTGCCCGGGGTGAAAATTCTGCTTGGGCTATGGACCGTGGACCGGGCCGAAAGCGAGCGTCGCAACGCGCTCGCAGAGACCGGCGTCGACCTCGTAGTTACCTCGCTCGGCGAGGCTGTCGATCGGATAATCGCTGAGGCAAGAGCCGCAACGGGGGCTCTTGACCAGCCGCAGACTGCGCTGCCCACGCTCCAGGCCGCGCCGGCGGCGGAGTAAGCTGTCGGCTGTCCCGAGGTGGTCTGCGACAGCCCGGTTGATCGCCTTGGCAATCGGCCATGCTCGCCGCGCTGGCTCGGGCGCAAAATCCAAGCCGGCTCCGCCTGTTGGCGCTGGCACGTTCGAAGCCACATTGGTTCACACCTAATCTCAGAGCCTTAATCGGGTTTTCGTCAGCTCAATCCCAAGTTTTTCTCGTCCTCGCAAATTTATAGAGCTCCGTGGTTAGAACGAGCAAAGCGTCGACCTACGGCGCCGAACGGTCTCCGGCGCGAGTTGGTTTAATTTCGGTCATGGCGGAAGCCATGGGGTGTGGAATTCTACGCTGGTTGTTGGGTGTGCCGATCCCCGTCATCATTCTCCTCGCCCTCATCTGGGACTAATATAAGCGCACGGGAAAGACGTGGACGATTCGCGCGACCAGAGCGTTGGTTAAGGCGACGTCCAAACCGTGGAGTCATCGACCGCCGCTGTCGCGTGGCCTGACGTCAGTCGGGACCGGACAAGGCCGTCGCCGCGATCGGCGGCATTGCGGCAGCGTTCCAAGGCGATACCACCACTAACCCTGCGAGCGAACCGTAGGCACGCAAACAGCACGCGCCGCTCAGGGACATCATGCCTAGCCTATAGCGGCGCATTGTGAGCGCGATCAATTCGTTCAAAACGGGATCTGACGCGTGATCGCGACGCGAACGATACTCCTTAAGATCGTCAATGAGTTGTGCCGCGAGCCCGGCAAGGCGTCGGCGTCCGCCACGATGAAGGAGTAGCGCACCAGAATTGGCACGTTGCGACACGCGGTTTGGCGTGCGCCGGCCCCTACGCAGAAATTTCGCGCTGACGCAGATCGAGCTCATCCTGGGTGGCACAAGGTCGCATCGCGCGCTCGATGAACTGCTGCACGTCAACCAAAAGATCGATCTCGTCGACTTGGAGGCGTCCGCTCAGCGAGTTCCGCCAAGGTTTCATAGTCGTCGGCGATGTCAAACCACAACGCCATTTCGTCGTCTGGCGCCGTTTTGGCCCGTTCTCTAGCCTGTCTTGCTTGTTCGCGATAATAGGCGGCATCTTTCAGCATTACTTGCGAATGTAGCATGACGGAGCCGGCATGGCACGTGGCGCGCCTTGATCGATTGAAACTGCCAAGCAGCATCAGCGGTCAGTTTGTCCAGACGCTGACTGCCGTGCCGGCCGGGAACCACGGTGCCAAATTCTAACGAGGTTTCTGCCGCGCTTTGATGTTTGGCTTTTGTACTGTAGCTGCCGCCTCTAGGTCGGCGGCTTGCTTTGCTAGCCGAAGGGCGCGAAGCCGCGCCGTCTTGGCCAAATCCGCATCGCGGATTTTCTGACGATTTTTAGAAATTCTGCTTCGCGAGCGGTGACAAGCGCGCGCTTCTCGCTCGCCGTCAGCGCCCCATATGGGCGTCTTGTGCGTTCTGATCTTGGCATAGAACATATTGTAACATCTAGTTAGCCACCGCGCCCGGCCACTGTTAAGGACTAGATTTCCCTTTGCGTCCCGCTGTTCGCGCCGGTTGCGAATTGCGACTCGACGAGTACGTGCGCGATCCCGCGCCCTGCCGGGAATAGCGAGTTTGGACCCAAGAATGTTTAGGGTGCGAGGTCAGCGATGAAATTTGTCCATACGGTCTCGCACCGCCAGAACAGCCTCGTTCAGTTTCCGCCACGCCTCGATCCGCTTTTCCGACAAATCCCACCCTTTGCCGAACGGATCGATTTTGTCGCGAGCCTTCGTCTTCGCCTCCAGTTCTTTCGTCAGCTTGTCCCATTGCAGGTCCACCTGGGTTCTCTTGGTGGTCCGAGCGGCAATAGGCTTGTCGCCTTTGGCCTTGGCCGTGCCCGATTTAGCGACCGGCGTCTTTTTCCCCTGTGGCTTCACTGGTCAATCGTCCTTCGCCTGGTATCGACCCATTTCATCAATGGGTTGCGTCGCTTTGGCGTGGCGCGCTCCTTTATGATCCCGTTTGGGGTCATGATATAGGGTCTACTCCTACGGCCTGGGATGATTTTGTCGGTTCAGCCATGGCTACGCGGCGTCGGCACAAGCTTGGGCCTACGAATTCGAGAACATCAGGCAGTGTGCCGAGAGATGGCCATGAGCGGCTGGATGCTGCCGGCCACGACCGGCACGAAAGCCTCCTCATCGGTTGCGTCCGCGGGCGCGCTTTGAAATTACGGCTGTCGCACTGAAGGGCCTCGTGACCTTTTGCGCAGCGGACCGGCGCATTCGCGGAATATCGGCTTGTGCTCCCCATCAAACCCGTTTCCTCGGTGTAGAACAGCAGTCAGCGCCGATCGGCATCGTTATACACGGTCGCGAACTGGTCGCGATCCTTCCCGGCAAACAAGGTTGGTGGGCTCAGGCAATAATTGCGCGGGAACTCTACTCGGCAGGGCGCGCGAGATGCCGACGCGCGCCATTGTCAGCGGGTCTAAGCGCTCGTCACCTCTTCTCCGGCTCGACTTCAGCTATTGGGGTAGCCTGTTCTTCTCCAGCCCGCGACGACCGGCGCTCTTGCCGGCGCTTCAGCTTTTCTTCCCTTTTGGCTTCTTTCGCCCGATTGCGCTCCGTGCGCTCAAGGCGGTAATTGGGCCTACGGGGCATAATCCGCATCCTGTCCTTTGCGATCGTGCCAAATGAATGGCCTTCGCGGTCGCGATCTGCGCATCGTCTTGTGGCACAAGATCTGAGCTCTTTCGTGCGTCCTCCTTGCGGAGGGTTTCACGTCGTACTGTCGAAGCTGCATTCCTGAACGCGCACCCACGGTGCATCTTCGCCTTTGGGATAGGGATTGCAACATTTGATATCGTTGTCACACACTTAACGTTGAATTGGGACGCATCCGTTCCAACCCCGGAAGATGCTAGCGCCCGCTGCACTTCTTCGCGCCTAGGGTTAAACGCGCCCCGCATGCTTTGACTTTACCGCCGAGCGGGATTTGGAGCGGTCTGTCGCAACCCCTCGATCCGGACGACCCAGGACAGCTGGCGGCGCGTCGATCCGGAGTTGAGGAGGGGGCGAGGTTTGGCGAGCGTGTCGCGGGAGCTGGGTATTGCGAGCGGCCCGAGGTTGTTGCCTGTCCCCGTTCGCTACCGCCCGGGGGATCGACGTCACCCGAATGGAGCACCGGATCAGCCTTTCAATGTCGCGCAGATAGGGCTGTTCGTCGGCGCTGCAAAGCGCGACCGCGACCCCCGACGCACCCGCCCGCGCCGTACGGCCGATGCGATGGACGTAGTCCTCCGGCACGGTAGGCAACTCGAAGTTGACGACGTGAGAGACACCGTCCACGTCGATGCCGCGCGCGGCGATATCGGTCGCGACGAGCACGCGGGCCTCGCCATCCCGAAAGCTTGCAAGCGCGCGCTCGCGCTGCGGTTGCGACTTGTTGCCGTGGATAGCAGTCGCCTTCAACCCGGCGCCGGCAAGGTGGCGCGCAACGCGGTCGGCTCCGCGTTTAGTCCGGGTGAACACGAGCACGCGCTCAAATGCCGGATCGTGAAGCATCGCCGTGAGCAATTCCCGCTTCCGGTCGGCGGTGACAAAAATGACCGTCTGGTCGACGCGTTCTACCGTCGTCGCCGCCGGCGTGACGACGACCTTTGCGGGGTCGGTCAGAAATTCTCCGGCCAAGGCGGCGATGGCCTTCGGCATTGTCGCCGAGAAGAGCAAGGTCTGCCGGGATCGTGGCAATAGTTTCACGATGCGCCTCAAGCTATGAATGAAGCCGAGATCGAGCATACGGTCGGCTTCATCGAGCACCAAGATCTGGACACTCGAAAGCGACAGCGCCTTGCTTTCGGAAAGATCGAGCAGGCGCCCGGGGGTCGCGACGAGAATGTCGACGCCACGCGCCAGTTGCCGTCGCTGCCTTCCGATGTCGATACCACCGACGACAACCGCGGTCGAAAGGCGCAGCCCGGAACCGTAGGTTCGGAAGCTGTCGGCGATCTGGCTGGCCAACTCCCGAGTCGGGCTCAGTATCAGGGCCCGGCAGCTGTACGGCATAGGGCGCTGCGCCAAGCCGGAAAGGCGCTCGAGGATGGGGAGAGCGAAGGCCGCTGTCTTGCCGGTGCCGGTTTGGGCGATGCCGCAAAGATCGCGCCCGGCGAGCGTCGGCGGGATTGCGTGAATTTGAATGGGAGTGGGGGTTGTGTAGCGTTCGGCGGCAAGAGCGCCGAGAATTGGGGGCGAAAGCCCGAGATCGAGGAAATGAATTCAAGACGAGTATAAACCTTCAGGTCAAAGCGACGCGGTTAGCGGCGCGGTCGTTCAAGTTGGAAGACGACCCGCGCGATTAGGGCTGTCTGATGATGCAGGGGAATGAAGAAAGGGCCAACTTCCATCGGATCGATGGATCGCTCGCGCAGGCCCCTCACAAGCTCCTCTCGAGGAGCGCGAACACCGCGCTATAAGATATAGTGCCGTGAGCTGCCGGAATCAACTGCTGTTCGGTCCGGTTCCCATGCTAAGCCAAGGCGCCCGAGAAATCCGGCAATTGGCACGACTGATCACGGTCCGAGTGCGCGTGTCTTTCATGCCATCTCGGGGACGTCGTCCGGGGTAAATCAGTGTTGAGATGTGACAGAGGCCGTTCATTCCGACGATCGCTGGCCAGGGCATTGGCCTGGTGGCAGTGCTGGGCTTCTCCGCAGCCTGTCGCTCCCAGCGGTTGGCGGCGCGGCGTGCCCGCCGGCGCTATCTCGACCATGCGACGGTCTCCGTCATGATCGCGGGAACGTACACGCCATTTACAGCGTGCGTTCTAAACTGCCTCGGGCGGTCTGGTTCACTGCGACGATGTGGCTGACGGGCAGGTCTTGGTGGCATGAAGTTGGCGCCTACACGCGTCGCTTCGAATGGACTTCAATGTGGCCTACCTTGCTTCGGAACCTGCCTTCTTCGTCCTTCCCCAAGGCCTCCCAAATCGCTCCTCTATAAAGCCATTATGGCCTATTCGAGCGGGGCCTCCACCGCCGGCGTCGGAATCGCGATCGTCAGCCGATAACCGACTGGACCGGCTGGAATATACGCTCGTCGTGCCCACATAATGAGGATGAAAACTCATCCACATGGCGAAGCGACCTATCGCGTAGTCTCAACTGCGAGCGGGGCGTTTGCCGTCGAGGTCACAATCCCTGACACCCAGCCGACCATTGTAAGCAGCTTTCCCACCGAGCGGGCGGCAGAAGCGTGGATCGCCCGCAACAAACAGCGGGTGGCGGCTGAAGGGCAGGCGGGCAGATGGTTTCAGAAGCCGGCAAGGGGCAACGTTCGAGCATAAGCTCGACGACACCAACGGTTCCAATCGGGCCGGCCAGCCCGAGTTGATTCGTGTCATTTTAATGACTGCGTTCGGGCCGAACCAGAACGCGAGCATCGATAGCAGGACGTGCCGACCGCCGGTGGAGAAGAGACGATTTCTCCCGGAACCCAGCCCTACGATCGCGATAACTGATCCTCCAGAACCACCCGCTCGCAGCCGTCGACCCTTGCTTTGATTCGGTATTGCGGCGTTCGGCCTTCTTCCGGGAGCAACCTGACGATCGTATACAATCCACGTGCGGAATTATCTTCGTTCCGATGCGGCGAGAACCAAACGGTCTGGCCTATCGCAAATTTATGGGCAGCCAAAGATCTTCTCCGAAGGGACGATCGCGCGTGGCCGAACGAAGTACCTCATCTTACTGATTCTACTTCTACCTGCTCCGCTTTGAGGGCAACGGCGAAAGCTTTGCCTCGCTGCCCCCGGTCCATCTCGTAGGTAGGGCTTTTGCCCCTCGCGGGGATTGCCAATGCCCCAACCGCTCGACAGCCGCAATGTCGACGAAAGCGTCCGTCGACCCATCGTCGGTCTGAATGAACCCATAGCCCTTTTGCATGTTGAGCCCAATTAACGGTCGGGTTAGCCATTGCAAACCTTTCGCGTTGGATTGCAACCGCCCGAACCCGAGCATCACGTCAAACCCCGGCATGCGGGAAGCGGATCCGGTGCTCATTCAAGAGGGCGAGATGCCGCCCGGACCACCGAGCGATACATAAGCATATGGCCAATCGGGCGCCCCCTGCAATGGATGACAGCTGTCAGGTTGGGGTGCATAGGCTCGCTGAGCGTGGGTCTCGGCTGCGCTCGATTCTAAATCGCGCGGGCTGCAGGCCCGATTTGCAAGAACGACGGCGGCGCGCAGATGCGATCATATGGGCGGCACGGAATCTTGTCCGGACCGGACACATAAGTATTCTCTAGTACTCTCTCGGACGGAACGCCGATATTGCGCACAATAATGCCGTTCTGTGCCTCGATGGCACAACGCACCGCGTCGACCACACTCCGGAACTCGACAATGGAACGTCGCCGGTACGCTTCACAATGCGACCGTGGTGGACGGCGATAATCAGATCGATTAGATCACTTCTCAGTGCCCTCAGGCGTTTTAGCATGCAAATAGCATTAGGTTGACCGGGTGGCTGGGTGCCGTTGGTCAACCGCAGGATCCTGAGGTTTGTCAACCGATCCGTCGGTCAATGGACTCTCCTCATCCCTGGATGAAAATCCAGGGCTCGGGTCGGCCACGGTAAACTCTCGAAGACATGGTCAGAGGTAGCGACGCGGATCGAATGGTCGCACCGAGATTTCTGGCTCGTGCCCGTTGATGAGCTGCGCCACCAGCCGTCCCGTGCGGGCTGAGCCCACGAGGCCAATGTGACCGTGACCGAAAGCGTAGATGACATCGTCGGTCGCACGAGAAGTGCCGATGCAGGGGCGGCCATCCGGCATGCTTGGGCGATGACCCATCCAGATCTTCACGCGGTCCGCCGGTAGAGGCGTCGGCAGGTCGGGGAGCATGCCAGCGAGGTGCGAACGGAGGATCTCGGCGCGCCGCCAATTGGGCGCGGCTTCGAGCCCCGCAATCTCCACTTGGCCCGCTGCGCGCAAGCCGCCCTTCATGGGATTCACCACCAGCTTGGCCTCGGATGCCATAAAGGAGATGCGCGGTTCGACTCTCGGGTTCTCGATCATGACGTGATAGCCGCGCTCGGTCTCTAGTGGAAGGTCATCGCCGATCGCGGCGCATAGCACCTTGGAACGCGCGCCGGCGGCAATCACGGCCTTCTCGCAGGCGATATCGTGCCTGTCAGTGACGACGGCCTTCAGGCGACCGCGTTCGATTCTCAGGCCTTTGGCCGGCTCGGCGACATAGTCTGCACCGAGGGAGCGTGCATGGGCGGCGAGCGCCGCCACATATGCACCAGGGTCAAGACAGCGACCGGCTTCCTCGACGAGAACACCGAACGTGTAGCGGGGGTGGAGCTCGGGCAGGCGCTGGCGCAACTCGTTGCTGGAGAGCTCCAGCCATTCCACACCGACCCGTCTGCGGATAAACCAGGCGAGAGCGTCGGCGTTGAAGTCGGCGCGAGACAGATAGATATGCATCACGCCTTGGCGTTCGATGAGGTCGCCTACGCCAGCTTCCGTCGCAAGCTTCTTGTGGAGCAGGGGCGCGTCTTTTAGGAGCGAGCGGAGGGCAACCGCTGTTGCCTCAAGCTTCGCGGGCGTCCAACCTGACCAAAGATAACAAATCAGCCAAGGCAGCGCCTTCGGCAGGTACTGCCAGCGCACGGTCACCGGGCCGAGAGGATCGGAGAGAAATTTCGGCACTTTCTTCCAGGAGCCCGGCTCGGCGGGCGGAATTACTGAATGCGAGGAGAGCCAGCCGGCATTGCCGTAGCTTGCCGCTTGCTCGCCCCCGGGCGGGCTCGGATCGATCAAAGTTACGTTGTGTCCATCGCGTAAGGCTTCGATGGCGCTAATGACGCCGACAGCGCCCGATCCAATGACCGCCACATGCTGGGGTGCAACTTGAACTCACGCGAGCATCTATTCCTTTGGTGCGACGTTGATGCGCTTCACAGTACGGTCGTTCCCGATACGCTCAGCGATGAGCGCCTCCGATTTCTCACAATTGCGCGCTCGTCGACATGACGCCTTTCTCGACGAAGCCGCGCGATGACTTGCTCGAGCGGCCACTTCTTTCCGCTACGTAGAGGTTTGATTGTCATCGAGGTGCAGCTGCTGCAAGCCATCAGCAGTAACTCGTACGGGGCCGGCCCAGCGCCGCGCCCACCAACCGCAACCGGCTCATCGCCAACGCTTGTCGAAGCTCCGCCAACCTTGTCCCGTGGTCGTCCAGACGAGCGCTTGCCGACATTGGATGGGAGGTGATGACGTGCAAAGGAGGATTATCGCGCCGAAAAAGGAAGGAGCGCCTGCTAAAGCCTATGAAAATCTGCAAAGTCTGTTCTCGGATTGGCGGGAAACGACATGGTGCCCTGAGCGGTTCCGGGCCCCCTTACCCGCAATGAGATATGGATGCCTCGGAGGGTGACGAACCTAAGCTGATCCCCCCGGATCGTTGCACCATATTTGTCGCACCGCGCACGCGTTCTCGCATCCGGTCGAGAGCCGTAACAATATGCAACAGCGGCACTACGGTTATCGTTGACCTGAACATGGATTCTTGCGCATTGACGAATCCGGTTGCCGCGTCGGCCCTGGAGCAACCATGTTCCGGCCCATACACCAGAGAAGGCAGCGGCATCCCGGCCAACCGATGCCGGCGGAGCGGAAATCGCAAGATTGGGTCTGGGTGCATCGCAACTCGCCGCAAAGGTCCTATTTCCGGTGAAACAAAGCACTGACGCCACGATAACAAGACATGAAATGTAAGTGTTGATTGCACGAACTCATAGATCCCCCCTTAGCAACATACTTTACACTGGCGTTGAGAACGATCTCGCCAATTCGGCAACTCCAGCAGGCACAATCAATTTGATCGCGAACTCCTTGTTTGGCCGCAACCGGGCCAGAAATTGAGCGGTCCGACGATGCCTTAAACTCCGTGTCGCGGACGGCATTGCGGATGGACAAGAGATCGTCAAATCGCGGCGCCGTTTCAATACCGTTACATCGTCAGCCCAAAAGGCGCGGACGACCAAAACGGGACGCGGATTCAAGGTGCGCGTGCTACACCCATCCCCCTCTTCGTGGCCCTCAGGAACCAACGCGTCCGTCGTCAACTCTACTTTCGGTATACAAACCATAAGTTCGAGATCCAGAACGTATCCCACCGCGGGACGATGCGGGCAATGGATCGGCGACGCATATCCGCGACCTTGACCACGAAGCTGTCCTGAACGAAAATCTTCATTAAATGGTTGAAAAAGGCGATCACACCTCCCACGGGTCTTGGTCGTATCGATAGGGGGATCGGGAAGGGCTGTTCAATGGGACGTAAGCTTGCGATCGCGTTCGCCGTTGGTCTCACCATTTTTGCCACCTCGGTCGACCGCGGCTTTGCTCAGGGTGCCCGTGGCTTCCATGGCGGTGGCTTCCATGGCGGTGGCTTCCATGGCGGTGGCTTCCATGGCGGCGGCTTCCGTGGCGGCTTCCGCGGCGGCGGAGCTTGGGGGCGCGGCTGGGGTTGGGGGCGCGGTTGGGGTTGGGGGCCAGGATGGGGTTGGGGGCCAGGATGGGGTTGGCCTGTGGGCTGGGGGGGTTGGGGTCCAGGCTGGTGGGGCTGGGGTGGAGGCTGGGTCTGGGTTCCAGGTTGGGGCTGGGTCTGGCGCTAGCGCCGCTGTCCTTGATAGCCTGTCGTGATCCTTTTTTTTCAGTGCTGTTCCGCCGTGTG
Organism: uncultured Alphaproteobacteria bacterium; assembly: GCA_963804725.1. Classification (GTDB taxonomy): domain Bacteria; phylum Pseudomonadota; class Alphaproteobacteria; order ATCC43930; family CGMCC-115725; genus JAATGI01. The sequence continues at coordinate 92,736 of CAWDRN010000007.1, forward strand.
CTCGCGCGAAGTCCCTTTGCTGCCCAACTGAGGGGCGATGCGATAGCTGAGGGCGAGACGACGTAGAGCCGAACCGCGTACCGGATGATGCGAGCGCGAAGTGATGGCGCGCAGATAGTTATGGGCCATCTTCCTCACGAGGTACCGGCGGTCGCGTGACAAACCCCTGCCAATTCCCAGCTCCTCGCGGTCTGCCGAGCGCCCGGAGGACGGTTGATGGTAGGCGTTCAGGTGGAGGAATTCTGATTCGCTTTCCACGGCGGGGACCAGGTTCGCGGCGAGAAAATCTACGAACGCTCTTAGCTTGGGAGAGAGATGGCGGCTCGACGGCCATATGATCCGAAGGGGTCCGGAGCGGTCGGTGTAGTCGTCGAGCACGGTGACGAGTACACCTTCACGGAGTTGCCGGGTTATGGCGAAGTCCGGCAGATAGGCAATGCCCATGCCATGTTCGGCCATAAAGATTATTGGCTCGAGCGTACTTGCCACAGCCGTTCTCGGCAATTCACTCTCGATACCGGCGTGCTCGGGCCGCAGCGGCCATCGCTCAAACTTTCTGCTGGTCGGAAATTTATGGCGCAGACAGGCATGAGCCGTGAGGTCGTGCGGCGTCAGAGGAACACCCTTGGCCGCGAGATAGGCCGGCGCCGCTACGAGGCGTCGCCGATATGTGCCCAAAGTCCGGGACATCAAACGCGAGTTCCCAGCCTCGGCGAAGCGGACTACGGCGTCAAAGCCCTCCGCGACGATATCTACGACCCGATCGCTGAAATCGAGATCCAACATTATCTCGGGATAGGCCCGCATGAACGCAACGAGAGTGGGCATCATCAGCATGCCGACCAATGGCAGGCCGACACGTAGTGTCCCGCGCGGCGCCTCATGCGTTTGCGACAGCTCAAGCTGGGCCGCCTCGATTTCAGAAAAGATGCGCCGGCAGCGTTCGAGGAATAAGGCCCCATCGGCGGTCAGCGTGATGCTGCGCGTGGTGCGATGAAAGAGACGCACACCGAGCCGTTCCTCCATCCGCGCCACCGCCTTGCCGATCGCCGACGACGACACGCCAAGCTGCTGTCCCGCAACCGTGAAACTTCGGGCTTCAGCCGCCCGAACGAAGGCATTCAGCGATCCCCAACTATCCATCCGGAACCTTCATTGCGGACTCTTGCATCCGATATGTTCGGAACTATGGCCCATTTTTCCAGCCTTCGGGAGGGTTCATATCAGGTGCAACACCATACGATGAAGGACTGGATCCATGAGCAACCCAGTTGTCTTGATTACCGGCGCACTGACCGGCATCGGGCGCGCCGCGGCCGTGGCTTTCGCGAAAGAAGGTGCGCGGCTCGTCGTTGCCGGCCGCCGCGAGGACGCCGGCCAGCAACTCGCGGCCGAACTCCGCGCTCTCGGCGCCGAAGCCGAGTTCGTTCGCGCTGACGTCCGACATGAGGACGACGTGCGCGAACTCATCGATCGTACTGTCGCGCGGTTCGGCCGTCTCGATGTCGCCGTCAATGCCGCTGGCACCGAAGGTAAACTCGGCGCCGTGACTGAACAGACGGCTGAAGCCTATGCTGCGACATTTGATACAAACGTACTTGGCACGGTGCTTAGTATGAAGCATGAGCTTCGCGTCATGCAGGCGCAGGGGGCCGGGAGCATTGTCAACGTCTCTTCGACCTACGGTCATCAAGGCGCCAAGGGCGCTTCGATCTATGTAGCGAGCAAGCACGCCGTGGAGGGCTTGACCAAGTCCGCAGCTCTTGAAGCGGCGGAGTGGGCCGTACGCGTCAACGCTGTGGCGCCGGGACCGACGGACACCGGCATGCTTGACCGTTTCACGGGTACTGCCGAGAGAAAGGCGGGACTAGTGGCGACCGTGCCCCTCGGGCGGCTGGGACAACCCGAGGAGATTGCCAGTGCAGTTGTGTTTATTGGGTCCGACCAGGCCTCGTACTTGACAGGCCACATTCTAAATGTCGATGGCGGCAAAACGGCCGGGTGAAGGTAATTCCCGATCGGGGATTGCGCAAGAGAGTGGCATATCAAGAACCGACCTCCGATCAACGTGCGATACACATCAAGTGGAGGGAATGCAATGCTGACGTGGTGAAGAAACTCTATCTAGGGCGATCGATCGCTTTTGGTGGACATCCCGACGCTTGCGCGTGTGGCTGCGGGGTTCCGATTAGGTTGAATGGAGAAATTGTCGGGGCGATCGTGGTGACCGAAGCGCCTACGGTCCAGAACGACGTCGATTGCGCGAGAGCAGGCCTAGCGCCAGTGCCCGAGTGAAGGAGCACATCAGGTCAGCCATCGACCTCGTCATTCGCGATCACGTCGTTCCACACTCGGTCCTGCAAGCTCGACCGGGCCGCCTCATAAGCGCCCTCGCCACAGCGCTGGCGCGTTCGCAACAGGCCCAAGGCCAGTAATCCCCTCAGGGATTCGACACCGCGAGACTGTGGACGAATTTCCGGTACGCCGCCTCATCCATCAGCACGTCGAGCTCCCTCGCATCCATTGCGCGTAGCTTGAAGAACCAGCCCTCGCCCATCGGATCGGCGTTTATCTTCGACGGATCGTTAGCGAGCGCTGTGTTGACACCTGTCACCTCGCCCGAGATTGGCGCATAGAGTTCGTTCGCCGCCTTGACTGATTCGACGACCGCAATCTCTTTGCCCTTCTCGACGCGTTTACCGACTTCTGGAAGGTCGACATGGACGATGTCGCCAAGCTGCGTCTGGGCGTAGTCCGTGATGCCAACCACGGCGTCGGCGCCATCAATCCGAACCCATTGTGGGGAAGGAGAGGGCGGCACGTGTATTCGCGCGGGTCAGATGATACTGACAGAGCTCCCCGCAGCGGGCACCGCCGGTGACATGAAACATGAAATCCCAGCGCAATTCACTCGCGCTGGCGAAGTTCGCGTTCGTCATCTCACGTCCGGTTTGCGTCAGGCAAAGGCCTGGAAAGGAGGACGGATGTAACCCGAAACCTCTCAAAGCGATCCAGAGGGTTCGACACCCTCCCGGTAAAGGCGCAGCCCGCCAACCGGAAGCGAGCCTTGCATGGGCAGTGGCAACGCTGTTCGTGAAGCGTAGGCAGCGGATGCTGAAGCCCTGTGCTAAGCCTCGAGATTGAGAACCCGCTGGGGCCTTCGGTGTATCGGAGCCGGGGGCAGCATCGGCAAGGCCGCTACAGGCGAGGGCTCGTCGGCCCGGCCGGGGTCGTGGAGCAGGGCAAAGGCATGGGATGGAACGCCAGGCAACCTGAGAGATCCCGCTCGCGTCCACGAACGGATAACGCCGGCACACGGGACACCGGCTGATCAATCGTCCCAGGCCTGATGAGTGACCTCCGCACGCATCGGGAGCGCCACGGCGAACACGAACGATGCGAGGCGTACGTGGAACCTGAGACCGAAACCATAAGGAAACAGGCACACGCAGGCGGGAAGTCGTAGCGTCTTCATAGTGTGCGCTGGGCAGCGCGTGAATCATGGGGGTTGAAGTCCCCTCGGCGCTCGGATGAGGGGCGCTGTATCCGAAAGCGGGGGTAATGCCTCGCTGGCCGGGAGAGCAAGAGGGTATGGAGAAGTCTAAACGGGCACGAAGGCGAAAGCCGGAAACAGCCAAGACGGACCTGGAGCCAGTTGCTCGGCGTATCCCGGAGGACAGGGTGTCTGGAGCGATCCGGAATCCGAAGGGTATGAGGAGAAGTATCGGGCTGTAATCAATGGGGGCCACCCCGACGATGAACAGGTCGGCCAAAGATGGGGCAAGGTCGAGTCCGCACTATGGGGACGAAGGCGCTACTCATTCACCCATCGCACCAAGGTGTTTGCTGGCGGCACGATACGGAAAATTCATGTGTGACCCCAGGAGACCTGCATCAGTCCCGGCCCAAAGCCGGGTAAACGACCCTATAAGCGAAAGCGAAGTGGTAAGTGATGCTGAGGCAGGAGTCGGAGAACGGAGTAGTACCTGAAGCGCGAGACGAATAACTCGCGTGACCGGAAACGGCGGACTGAGAGTGGTCCGGGGAAGGACGTTCGTGAATGGATCGAGCAAGGATCAATTGAGGCTGATGAGAAAGGAGCGTGCAGATGGAAAGTTCCCTTTGTGAAAGACCCGAACGGCACGCTTCCAGGAGACTGTCCGATTATCTGACGCTCGAAGGTCAGAAGCAGAAGGTCCACTCTCTGGTGGACAAGGTGTACGCACGCAAGAACTTACAACTTGCGTGGGAGCGCGTTCGCGCCAATCGAGGGGCAAGCGGAATCGATAGGATCACGATCGAAGAATTCGAGGCCAATCTGGATGCCAATCTGGAACGGCTGCATCGAGAGCTCCGAGACGATACCTATCAGCCGCTGCCTGTGCGACGGTTGGAGATCCCGAAAAGAGGAGCCCCCGGCAAGACCAGACCTTTGGGCATACCCTCGATCTATGATCGAGTGTGCCAACAGGCACTGGCCAATCGCTTGGAACCGATCTTTGAGAAGGTCTTTGATCCCAGCAGTTTTGGGTATCGGAAGGGTCGAAAGACCGCCGATGCGCTGACCAAGATCTGGCGCGAAATACAGGCTGGGAACGAGTGGATCGTAGATGCGGATCTGAAAGATTATTTTGGGTCTGTCGATCACGACAAGCTCCTGACTCTGGTTGGAAAGCAGATCGCCGACAGCAGAGTGCTGAAGCTTATTCAGCAAACGCTCAAGGCAGGCTACGAAGACCAGGGCCGGAGGTTTGAAACGCCACAGGGAACCCCGCAAGGGGGCGTGGTTTCGCCAACGCTGAGCAATATCCTGCTGACTCCCTTCGATAAGGAGATGAGGCGACATGGATATCAGCTCACGCGATGGGCGGACGACTGGGTTGTGACCTGTCGGACTCGAGCTGAGGCGCAAAATGTCTTGGTCCGAGCAGAAAAGATACTCGAAGAGCTCGGTGTGACGCTCAACCGGGAGAAGACCCGGATTGTGCACATTGCGCAAGGCTTCGAGTTTCTCGGATACAAAATCCAACGTGGGAAAGGCCACTTTAAGCTGGCCCACGACCGGATCAAATCCAAACTGAACCGGCAGAATCTCTATGCCATTCCCGCACAGAAGTCGGTGGACCAATTCAAAGATCAGATCAGGGCCTTGACCACGAGGCGTATACCTCTGCGTCTGGGCGAATTGATCGAGACGATCAACCCGATCATCCGAGGATGGGGAAACTACTACTGTCGCTCCCAGGTCAGGAAACGCTTCCACCAGCTGGATGGGTGGATAATCCGCCGGCTGTGGTCGCACCGCGCCAAGCGGTGGCGGAACGCAGGCTGGAAGAAATATCCCACCCAGCGGCTGCGTGCGGAGTTCAAGCTCGTTAGCCTTGTCTCACTGATCCCTTCACTTCAGATCGCGAAAGCCCATTCATGAAAGCGGCTTGCGGGAAAACTGCATGAGCCGTTTGCGCGGCGGGCGGAGGCAAGCCCTTCAATGGGCGCCTCCCCCGACCCGACACCAGTGACGTCGGGGAACCGGGCTCGCCGGGACCCGAAAGAGGGAAGGGAGACGTCACGAAGAGAGAACCGTTGGAATGAAACAAGGGAGGGGACCCTGGACCCTGCAAACCTGTCCACGAACCGACAACGGATAGCCGACTTGGCGAGAACGAAACGCGGGGCGGCGCTTTACTCGCTGCACCACGTCATTGACTTGGATTAGATGCTGGAGGCCTACCGGCTCACTCGCAAGGATGGCGCTCCCGGCATCGACGGTGTCACAGCGGCAGACTATGAGGTGAACCTCGAGGCCAATTTCTTGAACCTCCTGGAACGCATCAAGTCTGGCCGCTACCAGGCGCCACCGGTCCGGCGGGCGTACGTTCCGAAGGCGGATGGATCGCAACGGATGCTCGGCATTCCATCCTTCGAAGACAAGGTGGCGCAACGCGCCGTGACGATGGTGTTGGAGGCAATATACGAACAGGACTTCTTAGCCTGCTCGTATGGCTTCCGACCAGGCCGCTCGGCTCACCAGGCACTCAATAGCCTGCGGCACGCGATCTGGTCCAAGCACCTCTACTGGGTACTCGAGATCGACATACGCAAGTATTTTGACTCAATTCCACACACCCACCTTCGGGCGTTCCTCGACCAACGAGTCACAGATGGCGTCATTCGACGGATGATCGACAAATGGCTGAAAGCAGGAGCTGTCGAAGATGGCCTCCTGCACCGCACGACTGAGGGCACTCCGCAAGGAGGTGTAGTCTCGCCGTGCCTCTCGAACATTTTCTTGCACCATGTGCTCGATGAATGGTTCGAGACGCAAGTGAGGCCGCGCCTTGCGGGGAACTGCACACTTGTCCGGTTCGCTGACGATGCGGTCATGGCGTTCGACAATATTGCCGATGCCAAACGCGTCCTGGCGGTCTTGGGCAAGCGTCTTGCGCGGTTTGGGCTCACGCTCCATCCCGACAAGACACGCCTCGTGGACTTCCGCCCGAGGCGGGCAGAGGGCGCGCGCCACCCGGACACGGGTGGAACCTCGTTTGACTTCCTTGGCCTAACCCATGTTTGGGGGAGGTCACGGCAAGGCAGAAACGTGGTTCGGCAAATTACGGCCAAGGGCCGGTTTGCTCGGGCAGTGGCCGCGGTGAACGACTGGTGTCGGAAAAACCGGCACCGATCCATCCGCGACCAGCATCGCCATCTGTCCACAACGATGCGGGGCCACTACGCCTACTACGGTGTTGGTGGCAACGGTCGACGATTGCGGTGGTTCGCCCACAAGGTGGTGCGGCTTTGGCAGAAGTGGCTGTCTCGGCGAGATCGACAGCGCGTGGTCCGGTGGGCCCGCCTGAACGAAATCCTGAAACACCATCCGCTGCCTCCAGTCAGGATTGCTCATCCATATGCCGCTGTGGGCGAAGCTCTCTCGTGAAGAACCGGATGCGGGAATCTCGCTCGTCCGGGACTGTGAGGGGTGGGGCCGGTGACGTCCCCACCTACTCGGCCTTCGCGATACCACTGCTAATCCTGTTCGCCAAATAGTTCGGACGTACGTTTTACCATATGGATAGAAGAGTTCTTTAAGGCCTTGCTGCCACGCCGCCTTGAGCTCGGGCGTTGTGATGTCCCAGTCTGGCCGGCATTTCTTCGTAACGGCACGGAGATCCTGGCGGAGTTCTTCCGTCGTGGGCCGGCCGAAGAACCAGTAGCCATTGTAGATCTTATAAATAACAAGGCCGGGCTCGAGGACTAGCACATGGGGGATCATTGGATTGTGGGTCGGATCCGTATATTCCGCGATGTCGAGATCCTTTTGGACGATCCGCCGCGTGTCCGAAAGGAAGGGCCAATGAGCGCCGACACCGGTGCGATATTCGTTCGTCTCGATGATGTTGTCGGTGCTGATTGTGACAAGGCGGCAATAGCCAACCTCCACCTCACGGTGGAGTTCAAGAAGCCGTTCGGCCTGTCTGCGGTCCTTGGGGCAATAACCACCGCGACTGAGGACGAGAATCATCGGATCTTGTTCCTGGAGTTCGGAGAGCCTCCGGTGTGTCGCGGTATGGTCGGAAAGCTCGTAGTCGGGGAAGACAGCCCCCGGGATCATGTCGTCTCGCATAGGAATACCTCCAGCGCTTTTAGAGAATCTTCTCACCGATTCCAGGACGTGACCATTTGGCGATCGCCGTCCGTTGTGCCGGTGCCATCTTCTCGTTCACTTCAGGACCGCGATCCTCCGCGCGAAGCCGGAAGCGTTTCAGAAGCCCCCTGGCCCGCACAAGAAGCCCCAAACGACAAGATCGCGCGCTCGACGGGTGCCTCCTGCGCGACGAACCGAGCGAACGAAGCGCCGAGCGCGTCCACTTTTGTCAGCTACTGTGCTCCGATGAACGCAACAGCAATTCGCACCCATATCCCGAAGGTAGTAGGCACTTCACCGGTCCATGCTGTAAACGCCGCCAAGCACACATAACATAAACTCTGCCCAAGGCATGAAGAAGGGGCCATGGTTCCGAACATATCGGATTTGATTGTCCGCAATGAGGGTTCAGGGCATCGATTCTCAAGAGTGACTCCGCCGGCGCCGCGGTCGAAGGGATGAGATTATAGCGGGCTGGTCAAAAGGAGAAATGCGCGGCAAATGGATCGGCCCGACCGTGGCCGGGATCTACAGCCGATAATGCCGACCCTGCGGTGGGCGTCTTCGCATTACGGCCCTGGGGTAGCATCCCTATCTCGGCCTTAGCCGCAGCCAAGAGGCAAACTCAAATTACCGCAAACGGAAATCCACACCTTTCCAGGAATTCCACAAATTCCTCATCGACCCAGGCAGTCGCTGTTGGCCCGTGACTCGTCTTCCAGACTATCCCATTTCTTCTCGCGACCTCCCACTCCACGTGCAGATTTTCGAATTCAGCCTTTTTGTCAGCGTTGAAGCGGATATGCGTCATTCTCTCTCGCTCCTCAACAATGCCCTTTCATTTGGCTGGGGCATGCATGCCCTTTGCCATCTCCCGCCGCGCATGTTGGACGGGCCAAAACGCTTATGATGATTTGGCAGGCTGCCTTCCGCTCATCCCCAAAAATTCCCGCCATAAATGACAATCAAAATCGTCGTCTTTGAGGTCGTGGCGCGCCGCCATGGGCGATCCGGATTTTGCGGGACCGGTCCGGCATCCCTCGCCCTAAACAAGGGCGCACATGCTCGCCTCGCCTTCTTGCACACAGAATGGCGGTATAAGCCAGATCGGCCGACAACCGTGGTTGCGTGCGTTGTGCCGGCGATCGCGATATAATGACGCATGGCCAGCGCTCTAGCGCATGTCGGCTGGGAGAGTTGCCTGATCGACCCTCGCCGCGATCGGGCGCTGGAGACCTATGCGCGGCGCAAGATGGGCATGCCCTTTCCGACGGTGCGCCATTTCACCCCAGTACCCTGGCTGGCGCGAGCAATCGTCGACCTGCACCCCGAGTTCGGTCTTCTGATGCATCTCGATCCGTATCAGATGGACATTCTCGCGCTCGTCGTCAGTCAGGAAAACTCGTGCCGCTTCTGTTACGCCGCCATTCGCATGCTCCTTTGGACGCAAGGGATGAGCGAGGCGCGAATTCAGCACATCGAGCAGAAGCTGAGCCAAGCCGATCTCGAGCCGAAGACAACTGCGGCCATCGCTTTCGGGCGGTGCCAGTCTCGTGTCGGGCCTCAGGGAGCGCCCGGGGCGAGGCAAATACTGCGCGATGCGGGCTTTAGCGATGAGGAGATGAAAGAGGTCGCGTTTGTCGTCGGCGTCACCGATTTCTTCAATCGCGTGTACACGATCTCGGCCATCCCCGCGCACACGCTGGAGCGGATGCCCGAACAGTTCCACATGCGGCTGATTCGCCCCTTGATCAAGCGCATCGTGGAAAGACAACGCGTCCGAGGACGAGCGGCGCAGCTGGAGCGGCCGCTCACTCATCCATATGCCGGCCTCTTGAAGGCCTATGCCGGCTCGCCGATTGCGCTGGCGCTGGGACGAACTATTGAAGAAATGTGGGAGTCCCCGATCCTTACGCGACGATGCAAGCTCTTGATGCTCGCCGTCATCGCCCGCGGATTGAGCTGTCAGGCCTGTGCGACCGAGATCGGGGAGGAGCTGCACCGAGAGGGCTTGGACGAGCGGACGCTTATCCAGGTGCTGATGCATCTCGACGCGCCCGAACTCGACGACGCCGAGCGAGTATTGGTGCACTTCGCGCGTGAGACGATCTGGTACGAACCGGCGGTGCTTCAGCGGCGCACTCGCGCCCTGCGCAATCGTCTCTCAGGACCGCAGCTCATCGAGTCCATCGGGGTGGCGTCGCTCGCCAATGGCCTCTGTCGCATGGGCGCTATGGTGATGGGACACTCGTGATGTCAGCCGTCGTCGTGGGCGCCGTGTTGGCACTCGCGACGATTCTCGCCACCGCCCTATATCGCAAATCGCGGCGGCTCCAGGCTCTCGAGGCACAACTTCAAGCCGCGGCCGCAGACCTCGAGCACCTTCAGCAAGCGTGCTCGCGCCTGGCGCCGCCCGCGGTCGTCCAGCAACTCATCATCGATGGGACGCGGCTCAATGTGGCAGGGACGGCCGAGCGCAAAATTGCGACGGCGTTGTTTGTCGATCTTGTGGGGTTTACCGAGATGAGCGAGCGGTTGGAACCGGCAGTCCTCGTGCGCATTCTCAATGGCTACTATGAGCGCATGACCGACGCCATCGACGAGCACCGAGGCCAAGTCGGGACCTACGTCGGCGATGGCATTGTCGCCTATTTCGGCGCGCTCCAGTCGAATCCATGGCAGTGCGATGATGCGGTTCGCGCTGCTCTCGCAATGCGCGAAGCGATCCGCGCCTACAATGTCGAGCTTGATGGCGAAGGCTTGCCGCACCTCTCCATTGGGGTCGGTATTCACCGCGGCTCGGGGCTTGCGGGACTCGTGGGTTCCAACCAGCGGAGGGAATTCTCTTTTCTCGGTAGCGCAGTGAATCTCGCCGCGCGCGTGCAAGGCCTGACACGGCTTCACCAGGTGGACATCCTTATCACCGAGGCGCTCCGTGCCGAGATCGACAAGAACATTATCCTTACCCCCATGCCAGCAGAGCGTGTGAAGGGGTTTGCCGAGCCGGTCGTGACCTATGCCGTGGAGAGGCATGATCGGACTAAGACCAGTCTAACGTAGGGTAAGACACCGCCGTCTAAGTTCGTGTGATTTTCCATACTTCGGTCGGCATCGGGTCATGAGCCGCAGCGCCAAGCGCGCGCGGTTTGAGCGGCTCAGGTTCAGTAAGCGGTCCCGCCTTCCAGTCAGGGCCTCACCCAGCGGTCTTTGGCCGAGAGGGGCCGGTTTAGCGGAACCTCAGACGTGTCGGCGACTCATTTCCTTCCGGAGCGCTCGTACTGGTGCTGGGGCCGAGGTTGCGGAGAGCGTTGGCATTTTGTCACCTGAAGAACTCGATCTCCTCGGCGCGTTCAAGTTCGGCACGTCTGCGAACTTGTTCCCTATGTCGTACATGGGGTGTGGGCGATGGGACCACTGCATTAGTTCTTTGTCTTTGCCCACTTCCGCTCGAAAGCATGCAGTACGTAGCTCGGAGCCTTGCACGACTTCGATGCCTGCTCCAATAAACTCTCAAAGATCTAGGGAACATTGGTTGCTTCTGCATGTTGCTGGGCAGCCTTGGCTGACCGCGTTGAACGCACGAGCATATTCGGAGTACCGCCCGTGCTCAGGATCCCAGTCCTCAAACCACCACCGACCTATCTCGTCGTCCACTCGCTTCTGTCAGAACAATTCCCGCGCGTGTCACGTCCAACTGCGCGCTCGCGCTTTCCTTTCCTGGAATTGCGCCAGTTCCAGCCGTTTGCGATAGCACCACTCGAGCGGCGGCAAATTGGCCGTCGCTGCACGAAAACATCGTCCGGCTGCGATATTGACGCGGCGAAAGTCAGACTCTGACATGTTTTGATGCGAACCTTCGAGTACCGGAAGAGAAACGATAGCTCCGGCGAGATAGGGCGCAAGATGGATCGGGCGCATCCTTGTCTAAGGACACGCGCGAGCCCACGCCATTTTTAGTCATCGGCACAGAGACGAAGCATCCGGAGATGACGCTCGTCGAAGATGACGATGTGATCGATGAATTTACATCGCATCAAGCTTATGAAAGAGCTGTATTTGACGGGGGAAAGAGTGCCGCTTTCATCTGGCCTCCTCCCGTCAAATCGATGTCTCACTTTCACCCCTAGCCCTGTTCCGCTCAGCCTGACGCCTCCGCTTGAATTCGGCCAGATCGGGTTCGAGGTTAAACAGCTTGAGCGCATTCTGTCCGAGAATATTCCTCTTGGCAGTCGTATCGAGAAACGTCAGGTCGAAAACCGTGCTTGGAAGATCCATGTCCCAGTGCGGGTAATCCGAGGAATAAAGAAGTTGCGTCTCGGCCTTTATCATCTTGAAGGTAAGTTGCAGAGCTTCCCTGTTGTTGACCATTTCCATCGGCTGGGTCGTATAGAACATGTCCCGCATGTAGTCACTCGGTAGCTTCTTCAGGGCCGGCGCTTCGTTCGAGCGCATCATATACTCGTTGTCGAAGCGCTGCATGACGAATGGGATCCAGGCAAGCCCACTTTCAATCCAGATTACCTTGAGCTTTGGGAACCGCTCCGGCAGTCCATTCATCACCCAGTTGGCCATGTGAACGATATTGAAGAACGTGAAACCGAGGGCATGCACAGTAATGAACTTGTTGGCCATGGACAGCATCTGATCGTGCCAATTATAGGCAGCGTGGAACGACAGGGGCAGATTCCGCTCTTCCAGCGCCCGATAAACTTTCATATACACGTTGTCGTAGATCGGCTTGTAGCGGGTTGACGTAACCATGAAGCCGATCACGCCCTTCTTGTCGCCAAACTCCTCGACCGTTTTCAGTGCGGCCTCGGGATCATTCATCGGCAGGTAGAGCATCGACTTAATACGGTTCTCCCGCGAGAGAATCGTCTCACATAGCCATCGATTGTAGGCCTTAGCCATCTGGACCTCGACCTCGATCTGCGGATGCAGCGCAAGGTTCAGCATTGGTGTTGGGAACAGGCACGCGAGGTCGATACCCAGGGCGTCCATCCATCGCTTGGTCAACGTGATGTCGCGATGCGGACTCGCTGGTGTTTTCTCCCTGTGCCGGCCCGAATAGCGTGTTATGCGGCCCCACATCTCCTGGTAGCTTCCGCCTGGCCCTGCGCCGCCAGTGCGGATATTCGCTCCCTTGGCGTAACGGGAGGCGTGGCGAAGTACCGGATCTTCAATGTACTCGATTATCTCGGCGTAGGACTCGGTCTCATAGTGATGAGAATCCACGTCGACGATCAGAAATTCCTCATAGCGACGCTCGTCGGCTTGTCTCTGCGCATTGGCCAGCAACTTGGTCGTGTCAAACTCTACGAGCGAATGGTCGCGGAACTGCGCGGGACTCATCTCGTCCATTGGGCATCTCTCCTCAACTGACTTTTTCGCCGCGATGCAATGATATATTGGCACCGGAAAACGCCTGCCACATGCCAAGCTCAAACATCTGAACATTGGCCGCATGCAGCATCGCCGTGGTGGCGAGCATCACATCGGTCGCCGTTACGCCGGCCCCGCCCTCGGGGAAGGCGCGTACGCGAATGCCGTCGGAGTTCTTGGAGCTATACAGCTTAACCGCCGCGGCCAAGAGCTGCTGGAGTGCTTCATCCGACACGCTCTCAGGCGTCTCGGTTGCCGCATGCAAGCGGGCTGCAAGCGCCGCAACATCCTAACTCAATTTCAAGCGGCGTTTGCTCGGATTAGGCGACGACATACACACTCCCCTCGCGCTGAACAACGTCGTACCGCCTCAGCTTGACCTTTGGGTTGCCGGCATGCTCGCCGGTGAGCAGCCGATATTCCCAGCCATGCCACGGGCACACGATGTGCGGATCGTTATCGTCGAAGCGCTGGCCGATATACTGGCGGTCGGCGTTCAGCAACTCGACCACCTTGCCGATGACGACGCCTTCGCAGGCCGGCCCGCCTTGATGAACACAGTTGTTCCTGTAGGCATAGTACCTAGCGCCATAGCAATAAACGCCGATCTCGGTCGAGCCCGTCCGGACAATTCGTACCGCGCCGTCCTTCAACTCGCCGTCCTTGCATACAAAAACTTCGGCCATTGTCAGCACCTCATGCCGTAGCAATGCAACCGACCTCTTTCGATATCGGAAAAGAGATTTCGTTGGATTGCGTCGACCATTGAAGCCCCGGTAGTAAGCTGCCACAGCAGTGCGTACCGAAAACATTGTCCGCATTGAGCCGCTAAGAGAGTGGTCGCATAGTAGGGGCGATGATGGCGTTCATAATTGTCGCCCTGAACCTGACGGCGGCGCTCTTCAAGTCCAAAAGCCGGCCTGAAGCTGAGAGCGCGACGCTCAGGTGGCAGCTCATCGTGCCACAACAGGGTGCAGGGCTCGTATCCACATTACTCAGCCGCCATCGCCAGTTCTTCATTCAGCTCTATCGTTGATTCCCGTCGGTCCTCGAGGCGATAACGATCGTCCGTCCCGAGATACTAGTGCGTTGCCATCGTGAAGGGTCTTCGCAACTATTGGCGCCGGAGCTCGCGCTCTCAGGGAGGTCGGCGTGCGATCAGCGGGACCGGGACGGGCTTTACAGCACCGTTGTCATGCGCTGCATAGAGCCGATAGGGATGCGCGAAAGCAGATTTCGGCTGGATCGCCATGGCAAACTATTTTGCCAAACGATTGATTGGCTCGATCCGGCGCGAGTGTGTGGTCCGCCTCGTGATATTGGCGAGCAGCACTTTGCGTCGCGTTCTCCGATCTTACAGAGTTTATAGTGGGACGCGGCTACGTCGCTCCTCGAACAAGGATGCGCCACTACGTCGGCCTGTTCAGGGGATCGGACGCGTCATGCCTCGTGTGCTAATCGGTGGGTTGCACCACCAACACGTCCGAACCTAGCCGGGGAGGTTTTGCCCAGATCATGACTGGTGAACGTTACCGCCTGATCCGACACGACATGGACGTCGGTCCCGTAACCGCACTGCTTTTGCATTGTCTGCATCAGCACCCTGAACAGTCTTTCTCTGCGCTGGCGCTCGCGCTTAGGCGGCAGTACCGGGTCTTCCATGGACACAGTGCTGGGCTGGAACGGACCGGCGTGCACGACCGTTTTGAAGGAATCGTCCGAACGACCGGCGATCGGATCAGAGCTGACAGGGCGCTCTGAATGGCACCCGCCTATTCCCGTCGTGCGCTGCTCGCTGCCTTGCCAGCCTCGCTTGCTGGCTGCGCTGTGCCCCGCCTCACTCCGCCACTGCCGCCCTCCGGCACGCGCCTCGGGCTCGCACCGGTCGATGTCGCGCCTGACCGCATCATCCGCATCGATGTAGGTCTGCGCCCGTTCCGCCCTGCCGGCTTCGTCGTGCGCAACGACATGCTCGGCGACAAAATGATCGTGCACAATTACGGGCACGGGGGTGGCGGTGTCACTCTTTCTTGGGGCACCGCCGCGCTCGCGCTGGAACTGGCGCCACCAGTGCACCACTGCGCCGTGCTCGGCTGCGGCGCCGTCGGCCTCGCCACCACCCGGCTCGCTCAGGAGCGCGGCATGCAGGCGACGGTCTACGCCGCCGCGCTTCCACCGGAAACCACGTCCAACGTCGCCGGCGCGCAGTGGTGGCCTTCCTACGTTTATGACGAAGACGCGCTGACTCCCGCATTCCGCGCACAGTTTGTGCGCGCAGCCCACTTCGCCTACCACCGTTTTCAGGCTCTGCCGGGTGAGGCCTACGGCATTAGCTGGCGGCGGAATTACTTCGTCAGCGACAAACCATTTGCCGAATTGGGGCCCGCTGACCGGTCGATGGCGCTCACCGATCTCTGTATCGAGTGCCGCTCGCTCGAACCCCGCGAGAACCCATTCTGCGGACTTTATACGCGCCAGTTCGATACCATGATGATCGAACCAGCCCTCTATCTGCCCGCGCTGATGCGCGACGTGCGCGAAGCCGGCGGCCGCATCGTGGTACGGCGGTTCAATACGCCCGCCGATATTCTGCGCCTCTCCGAACGTGTCGTGTTCAACTGCACCGGCCTCGGTGCGCGCGAGCTGTTCAGCGATTTTGAGCTCGTTCCGATGAAGGGCCAGCTGGTCGTGCTACTGCCGCAGCCGGAAGTCACCTACAACATGATCGGCGACGGCATCTATGCCTTCCCGCGTCACGATGGGGTTCTACTAGGCGGCACCGAACAACGCGACGTCTGGAGCCTCGCCCCCGATCAGGCGGAAGTCACACGCGTCCTGGCGGCGCAGAAGCGCGTGTTTGCGAGGCTGAGGTGCAGGGAACCTCTCACGGCGCGTGCATGACACTCCGGCTGGGGGTCTAGACCAAGGAGAACTCGCGTCGCTACTGAGGCGCAACCCAACGAAAGGCAGGGTTCGGTCAAACGCAACTGCACCGCAACCCGATCGAGCTATTCGGAGGCGATGTGCCATCGTTCGCCGACGCCAGGATCGTGGACATTTCGGAGGGATGCCACGTCAAGGTGCCGGGTCTGGGCCAATACTACCCAGCGCAAAAACGAAAGTGCCGGAGCGACTGCGGCTAGATTCCGCACTCAAACAAAACTAATCGGGGCATGGATGCTCGTATCACGCCGGCGAAAGAACGTGGATGACGCGGCTCGTGAGCAAATCCTTGGTCTTGGCACCATAGGCCGCCATGTGCGGCGATGCGGCATGCGCGCGCAACGCATCCGGACTCTCCCACTTCTCAATCACGACGAACGTATCGGGACCGAAATTGGCCTGGATAGCACCATGGCTGGGCACGAGATCGACTGCTGCACCGTATTCGATGCAGCCTTTTTCCGCACGCACGGCGGGCACATTGGCGTTGAAGGCTTCGAGCACAGTGGCGCGCTGTCCGGGCTTGGTGGTGATTATTGCGACGACGTGAATCATTTGCTCCTCCCCTAAACTGTCGGCCGTTTCGGAATATCGAGTCCGCGCAGCACCGCCGGTCGCGCCAACCCACGCTGTAACCAAGCCGGCACATGCTCCAATTTGTGCCATTCGACCAGCTCGCCGGCTTCGTAGAAACCGTTGATCGTGCGCACCCAGCCGAAGAGCGCGATATCGGCAATCGTATAGTCGTCGCCCATGATCCATTGTCGGTCAGCGAGGCGTGCTTCGAGCACGCCCAGCAGCCGCTTGGTCTCGTTGACATAGCGCTGGAGTGGCCGCTTGTCCGCGATGTCCTTGCCGGCGAATTTGTTGAAGAAGCCGACTTGACCGAAAATCGGCCCGACATTGGCCATTTGGAAAAATAGCCACTCCATCGTCTCGTAGCGTTGCGCCGGATCAGGCGACATGAGCTTGCCCGTCTTTTCCGCGAGATAGGCCAAGATCGCGCCTGACTCAAATAGGCCAATCGGCTTGCCGCCGGGCCCGTTGGGATCGACGATCGCCGGGATTTTACTGTTGGGATTGAGCGCAGTGAATTCCGGTGAGAAGGTCTCATTCTTCATGATGTTGACAGCATGCGCCTCGTATGGGAGGTCGCCGATCTCCTCGAGCGCGATTGACACTTTCACCCCGTTCGGCGTCGGAAAAGAATAGAGCTGTACCCGGTCGGGATGGTGCGCCGGCCAGCGCTTGGTGATTGGAAAAGCTGACAGATCAGACATTCAGGACTCCTTGGTTCTCGGCCCATTGGTTTATAGAAGCCAAGCGCGCTCCGCAGCCTATTTATTTGACCCCCAATCAGGGCCGATAGCATCGCACTACTCGTTCCATCCCCATCGCAGCGCACCTTCTGGCCCGATCCATATAATGAGAGTTGTTGAACCCATGAGTGGTGATCAGGGTCAGAGCCGCCGGTTTTCGTAGCCGGCGAAATAGGAGACATTTGGCGTCCGCGTTGCGCAGGATGGTTGCGCGACGATGGCTTCTTCTTGAAGCTCGGCGGCAAGATGAACGGACTCCGCGCCGAGGCCACCGCGAGACGCGGGCCGAAGTGAAGGAGTGGCTGGCCGGCATGGCGCACCTTCACTATGCTACGAGCACTTTGCCACGGACCCTGATCGCGGACGGCCTGCGTCCGGACATTTTCCAAGCCGAAAGGGGGGACCCGACTTTGCCCATGCCAGGATTCACGGCTGAAGCATCACTATATGCAACGAGCAGCCCCTATCGGTTAAAGCATGCCTGGAGCGCTAACGAAAAGCGCGTTACACCGCAAATGCAATCGGTTGCCACCTGCATCATCGATGCGGTTGTTGAGCTCGGCGGTTGCTTCCAAGGTGGTTTCGCCAGCGAGATTTGTTGGATATTGTATTCTGGCCACGTGAATGCTTGCCGAAACGTTTTCTGATTTGGCCACAGACCTCGATCGCGCCATCCGTCCGGAGCATAAGATGGCACCGTTCGGTCATTTGCGCGGTAATCGGGAGCCTCACCCTCTCAATTCTTTCGCGACCTACCCAAGCCCGATCACGATCGCTCCCCGTAATCCGGCGACAGCAACAAGGTAGGATCGCCCATCGCCGTCGCCCGAACGCAAGGTGGGATCAGGGCTCCGGTTACCCGGCAAACTCGGTGCCGACTACCGCATCGCCGATCTCGTCGCGCAGCCGGTGGAGCAAATACGGCGCAAAGTGGCCGCAGATCTCGGTCGAGGTCTGACCAATTCGTAACCGCTGGCTAGTCGCGCCCTTCGCTGATCTGAAATTTTGAGATAATTTAGTGCTTGCCCGCCGCCGTTCAACCTGACGGTGATGGATATGACAGGGCGCAGTTTTCCTGGACCAAAGCCCTGTAGCTAGCTCATCTTTCAATTCGACTACAATGCGCGCACCAGCGGCAAAGTGTTCGTTGCAGCCTGCGCAGATGGATCGCACTACTGTTCTGGCAGTAGATTGAAACCGCGGCGCAACATCAGCCAGCGGATGCGAATTGCAGCGGCTACCATCCTCCCTGCCTTTCCCAGGCCACGCATCTTCCATCTCGGCGGCGCGGGATCTTCGAGCCGCTCGCAAAAGACCAAAATGGCCACCGCGACCATTGCCATCCAATGACCTTCCGGCAGCAACATGGGGAATAGCATCAGCCCACTGCATGACCCGGCGCACCAGCCGCCGTGCGTCCAGCCAAAGCGAAACGCGTCGAGATCGGCTTCCAGTCCGAAGACTCGGAGAGGCCGGTGGTCGTGGCACCTGTTCAGGCAGCGTTGCTTGAATGGAGACGCCTGCCAGACGCATGTGATCAGGCCGGCAACCGTCATCGGAACATATGACCCTGGCGCCAATGCCAGCGCCACAAACCCGACGCCTGTCAGCACTGCCCCGCACAACATCCAGACACCGCCATAGCCGGCCACGAACAGGGCAATCGATCGCGCCCGGCGGCGTGTGAGACTCGTGAACCGGATGTGGTGGATCTCCGAGATTATCAGCGGAGACATCATCGCGACCAGCATCAGCGCCCACCCTGCGGCGAGCGCCGACGGAGGGTTCAGCGCCAGCAACATGGAAAGCGATGCGGCTATGGTCGCGGTGCCGCTGCCCATTGCCGAACAATAAACGCCCATACCTGGAACGAGCATACTCGGCCCGGCCACTAGCGCGCCCCATGCGCCTGCGCTGATTGCCAGCACCGGGTAGCGGACACGCGCCACTTCGCGGGCCATGTCGATCATCTTCCTGGCCCGCCTAACGGCCCTGGCGGTAAATACTGATCCGTCCCACGGTAATTGGAGCGCTTCCGGGGATGGCTCTGGAGGACACCAGGCTCACATACAGTGTGTCGAGATCGAACGATTGGCTGAGGTGCAATTGGTCGATGACTTTGGTGATGTCGAGCGTGAAGCTCATACCCTTACCGCCGTGCTTCCCTGTCGGTTCGCTCGCCTGGCGCAGGCCAAACAGTCCGATCGAGCCGGCGCGAAGGTGCCGGTACTGAGCGGGCTTACCGCCTTCCGGCATATTGATGTAAACGCTGAGAACGCCGCCGATCGTACCGACCACGTTGTCCAGCCGCAGGAACACGCGGTCGGGAGGCGCGGCCCGCGAGGCGGCCAGCAGGCTCGCGGCTACCTTGCGGCGAACCCCGGTATCGAGCCGGACCGGCGCCCGGATGCTCGCTCCTTTCATCACGACAGAGCCCTGCGTTGCGCCCATCAGTTCTACTTTATTCCCGGGTTGCACGTTCGTTACCCCCCCGATTGTGGCAGCGGCAGGAGCGGCGCGAAGGGTTGCTAGTCGCGCGGAGAACGCCTGGGCCGCCGGAACCACGGCCGCCGGAGCGCTCATGTCCTTATAAGCATAGTTGAGTTTACTGATGTCGGTGACGTCGCTGGGTGTGAAACGCCACCACGAGCCGTCCTTGGGCATTTGGAAATCCGGTTGCCCGTTGGTAGTCGGGCCGAAGAGCCAGTTGATGTCGCTCGGGTTACTATTCTCCAAAGTAACGTTCCAGATCGCCCACAGACGGTCGATATTCGCGTGGTGCAGGTAGAATACCGGATCGAGCCCGGCCATGAGCGGATCGCCCATCAGCCCTTGCTCATTGTTCTGATCGTTCCCTTGGAATCCGCCAACATAGGAATGCACCAAGTTGTGCGGATTATTCTCGAGGTCTCCGGTAGCGGAATCGAAATGTTCGAATCCCGTCTGCCCGCCGCCGAAGGAGCTGGTGTAGACGGTATCCGACAAGCATTCTTCGGTGACGACGCCGAAATCGAAATCCGAGTTGGGATCCTGCGGGTGAGCGTTAATGCCAGCCTGCGTCGGGATAAAGATGACGTCGTCGCCGTTCGGGCCGTAACGGGCAGCCACAAAAAGCGGATTCGGAGATCCTGGAATATTCGGCGGCACACTAGGCGGTAGGTTGGCCGCCGGCGGGAAATTCTGCTCCAAAAAGGCTGGCGGTATATTGAATTGATCTGGGGGATTCTGCTGTCCGAAATAGTCCCAATATGGCAAGGCCCAAGTGGGTGGGCCGCCGAGGGAAGCAATGTCCTCGCGAACTTGATTCTCCAGGGCGATCAGGTAGCCGCGGTGCCATGGCGGAAAGTACCAAGTGGCGTGCTGACATTGGCTCCAGCCCTGCAAGTCGGGGGAAGGCAGAGGTGGCACCTGCGGGGGGGCGGTAATGCCGCCCCACTCCGCGCCATCGCCGTGAATCGCGCCGAAGTACCACCAGCTCTTCGGATCGGTGATGCTTCGCTGCATCATTTTGCCGACACCGATCGCGTACCAAAGAAGATCGGAATTACCCTCTAGATTGCCGCCGTTGTCCCATGCGTTATTTCGTGTAAATGTAGTCGCCATGTATTACCTCCCCTCGTCGTGCATGAGGATGCATCAAGACTGTCCTCTCGACGCATTGGCGTCCTCAAATTCCTGCCGTCTTAGCCGCCACTTCCCCCGATCAGTTTGGTCGATCTTCCGCCTCCGTGAGGCGCTCTGCAACGGTCGCGATCCTGTTCTCGGATGGCGGCAACGACATCGCCGGCGAACAGTTTACATTTTCCTCGATTTCGTAGCCGCTGGTGAGTCGCCCACCGCTGCGCGATATCGGCATCGATCACACTCGCAGTTGCTGCTGGAGCGTGACGACAGCTGCCTGCCTCCCTCGGAGCGCCGGGTCGCCGTGCAAGCCCCGTTCAGAATGGCTCGATAAGCTCGACAACTTGACAAGATATTCAACCTCCCTATTCGGCTGGCCGGTCTAAATCACTCCGGTGTGCACCGGATGCCAGTCCTGCAACGCGGCGGCGGCGGTGGTCTCAGGCTGCGAAGGAGCGGATTGTGGCGGTGGCCGCAGAGCCGGGAGCGATTGTATCGGCAATTGCGCGGAACAATGGGCTTGTGCTCGATTGTCACGTTCACGTCAGATCGAACTCTGCGTCGCAGGAAATCACCGGCAGGGTGTCCGGAATTACGGCAAAGCAATCGAATTGAGCAACGCATCGATGCTCGACCAGAGCGTCGCTTGTGTCACGACGGCGCCCGCGACGGCGGTCCCGGCACCAGGGAGGAGCGCCGTACATCCCTCAAAGGCGTCCGCGCCGAGCCCAGTGTAGCTGATCACCTGCTGCGCATTAGCAGAGTTGGTCACTAGCAGCATCCCTGTTCGTGCAAAACCCTGTGTGCCGTTTTTGCTCACGTTCAAGGTGAAAGGCGTCTGCGGGAGCGCCTTGGCGCCGACGACGGTCGAGGCCTGTGTCACGTTGGCGCCGTCGCCAGCTGTGCCAGCGTTGGCCGGTGCGGTGCAACCAGTGAACCTGTTCGTCGCGGCATCAACTCCCGCGTAGGCAACGAGCTGGGTCCCGTTGTTGACAGTATCCACGAGCAGATGGCCCGAGGGCTCGAAGCCGGCCGTCCCGCTATTCGCCACCGCGAGTGTGAACGCAGACGCCTTCAGCGCCTGATTGCCCTTGGTGGTGGTGGCCGCGGTCTGGCCGTTGGTCGGCGGAAACTGGCCGGTGTTGACCGTGTAGGCCCAATCGACGCCGTCCCAACGCGACTCGGCCCATGTAGAGGCGCCGGGCGTACCACCAGCTCGGTCGGAGCCCGGCGCTCGGCCGCCATTGCCCCAGACGGCATGCGTGTGGATGAACTGCGCCATAGCCTCGGCTGAGGCGGCTGTGCCGTCGTTCGGATCGCCGACTTCGTTGATCTCGCCGTCGCCGCCATAGACCGATGGAATGTTCAGCGTGGAGGCGAGGTCGAGAGGATCCGGTCCCAACCCCTGATCCTCGGCGATTGCCTGCTGCGCGGTCCGCCCGGCGGCACGCGTCGGGAACACCTCGACCTCGCTGATGCCGACCGGCTGCAGAACTGCCTGAGCGACATAGGCGTGATAGGGCATCCCGGTGACCTCCTCGACGACCGCGCCGAGCAACAAATACCCGTAGTTCGAATACGCCGAGTCCGTCCCCGGGGAGAACTGCAGCGGCTGACCATACATGTAGCGCGCGATGTCGAGCTTGCCGGCGACCACATGTCCGAGCGCCTGACCGATCAGACGCATGCTGTAGGTCGGATCGAGGGCCGCCGGATATTTGGGATTTCGGCCATCGTTGTAGCCGCCCTGATGGTCGAGTAGCTGCTGCACCGTAATTGTGTCGCTGCGCGGGTCGGCCGGATGGGAGAATCCGAGCAGCGGATAGACCTTTGTTCCGGGATTGTAGGCGAGCACCGCTACCGTGCCGCCCGAGTTGCTCATCGTCGCGGCGGTGTCGGCCGTCGTGAACGTATTGAGCACCGAGACGAGCGTCAGAGTGTCGCCGTTGACCGCCGTCACGAAGGCTGTCGCGCCGGTCTTGTTGCCCGTCACCGTGTCGCCGACGGCAGGCGTCTCGTGTCCGTTGGGTTTCACGGTCAGGGTTGGCGGTTGCAGCTTGCCGCTGTTATAGAGGGTCTGGATCGCCGCTGCGCAGAACATCTTGCTGCAGCTCGCGAGCAGAAAGCGGTCGGTTGGCTGCGTCACGCGATAGGCCGGTTCCGCCCAGGTGTACCCGCGCGAAGTCTTCATCGCGCCGTTCTTGGCGACGGCGACCTGCGCGGCACGCACGCAGTTGGTCTTCATGAAAATCTGCACCGCCTGATCGACGGGCGCGAGGGCGACCAGCGGCGTTCCGGTGGCGGTCCACTGGCGGGCGTCGGGAATGTCTTGCTTCGCGAAGATCGCGGCGTAGATCGGCGCGGCGGTCGTGCCGCCGCCCTGCACGACGATCGGATAGTTGCCCTCGGCGACCTGCTGGTTGAAGAACATCTGGTAGTCGGAGCCGGAGAGGCCGTGGCGCGCCACCCAAGGTCCGACGAAATCGTCCTTGAACACCGAGCAATAGGTCGCATCGTTCGACAGCGCGACATAGGCCGGCCGATAGGCGTTCAGATAGACGCCCGGCAGCTGGATCTCGGCGTTGAGGTTCGTCTGGTAAGCGGAGGCGCTGTCGGCCGGATGTACGTGCGATTTTATGTAGGTGGGATTGGGATGCCAGATCGCCGCGTAGCGCCGATCCGAGGACGCGCCGTAGATCGAGAAGGAGCGGATAATCTGTCCATTGTTGACGGCCGTTGCATCGGCGGCCGCAAAGTCGGCAGCCGTCATGCCGTGGCGTCCGAACCAGGGGCCCGGATTGCCGTGTTCAAACACGGACGCGAACACGGCGTCGCTGATCGCGCCAGTCGCCGAAACCAGCACGGCGTGATAGCCCTCGCTCGACCATTTGGTAAAGAAGCTTTGATAGCCGGCGGCGTCCACGCCGTGGATCGCGACCCAAGCGGGCCCGGCGCGCTGGATCCACACCGCAGCGTACAGCGCGTTTCCCGGGTCGCCATAAACGCTGAGCGAGATCATCCGATAGCCCTGCGCGGACCACTTGTTAAAGTTTGTCTGATGCTGGGCGGCCGTTACGCCGTGGTAGGCCTGGAACAGCATCGGAATTTCTCCCCACCTTCAGAGCGGTTGGTCGGCCAAACGTTCAACAATTTTTCAATCTAGCTCAAGAGCCAAGAAATAATTGTGATCCATATCACACGATGAGGTCATAGCCTCTAACGCGGATCGTCATTGTTTCGTCTTTCTTGTAGACCCGTTAGCAGCGATCAAATTTTATAGTCGCACCAGGATTCATCGGTAAGTGTGATCAAGCTCACACATGGCGTTATTCTTGGAGTGCGAAGATTTATAGCTTGTGCACATCGGCCCCGAGCCGTGCATCGGCACTCGCAAGCGTGAGTGCGAAGCTTTGGTAGGGGAGCGCATAGCCTGCCATTGGCGCCCGCGAGGCTCTACAGCAATGGGCAAGCAAGAGCTGAATAGTCGCATCGCAGAGCAGCAAAGCTTTTCGTGCGCGGCTTCGAAGAGGGCCGTTGAGCTGGTAGTTGAGGCTCTGGGTGTATTGGGAGGTCATTATGAGCAACTCGTGCCAGCACTTCGGCGGGTGGCAAACTCGTCTTCTACTTCTAATGAGTTGCGGTGAGAGTTTTTAGACTCTGGGTCAAGGTGGGAAACAGCCTGGAGGACAGTGTTGGTAAGAGGAACGATTTGGTTCTTGTTGGCGCGTTGAGAGTTGAGCTCCCTCCCTATCGTGGACCATCGGTTCTCGTGTTCGGTGGGGAGTTCATGGGAAGCCCGTTGCGCGGCAACACACGCATCAGCAACAGAGTGGCTATGATGACGCGGTACTTTTGAAGAAGTTCGTATTTCGGGACGCCTCATTTGCTCAGTGGCGGAGCATGTGCCAAATACCGTAGAGCGCGAGTATATCGTTGATAGGCGTACGTCCCTCAAAGTTGAGGTGATCGAACGACCGCCACGTCTGACGGATTGAGAACGATCAAACACTGCGGTCAAGCTGCCATTGGCGCGAGCCCTCTCCACCGAGTGTCAATCCTCGAGCGGCTCCAACCAAATCGGCGAAGGGCTCCGGATGTGCGGAATATACTGGACGACACTTCTGTCCGTTTTGGATGCCCGACATGCGGCAAGCAGCTTCTGATACCGGTTAATGCCGAGCCGCCCCTTGAAAGCAGCAAGATGTGTAACTAAAGTCAATTTCCCGCATTAGGCGTAGGGATGAGGATGACTGCGCCGCGCGCAACAAAGTACCGCAACTGCTCCACGGTCTTCCGTCGGAGGCGGTCGGCGGTCGTTCGTTGGTCAGTTGCGGTTCTTGTTGCTGGACGAAACAGCACCATAACCCGGGCGCGCTGTTGGCTCACGTTGTTAGCGATAGTTCTGGTTGGCACCGCGGCGCATGCGGCAGAGATAAATTGGCAGGAAGCGATTGCAAACCTCGCCTACGAGCGTTCGCAGGCCGAGATGTGCGTGCGTTTGCTCAAGAAATTCGGCGACAAAGCGACGATCGAACGCAGCTCGGTCAAATACGACGAGGCGAAGGCCGAGTATGATGGCATTATCAGTGGTCTGATCGCCGCGCTGGCCCAGCGGGACCAGCCCGGGAGTTTGAACGATCTCCAGGACCGAACTCAGCGCGGCTTCGAAAAGCGGGAAGCCTTCTGCAAAAGCGTGCAACCCCTCGTCCCTGCCAGCACCGGCCAGAAGGGTGTCATTGACCAGATCGTCGCTGGCGCACTGGGGCCGGTGGTCGACGCAGTCAAGGTGATCTGGGTGAAGCGAATGGACGAGAACGCGCTCACCCGAGCGACAATCCAGACCCAGTTGGAGGCGACAAAATGGCTGCCATTCGGTTCGGTTGCGCCCTCGTACTGAGCCTGCTGGTGGCGGCAAAGGCCACATTTTCCGCGGACCAGGCGCCGTCGACGGCGCCAGAACTGTATGACCGGCCAGTGCTGATCGTCGATCCGGGGATGCACACCGCGCCGATCCGGCGAGCGTCGGCCGACGCCGATGGACGTTGGGTTGTAACAGGCTCGGACGACAAGACGGTGCGGGTCTGGTCACTCGCTAAGGGTACCCTCAAACGAACGATACGCGTGCCCGCCGGTCCTGGCGACGTCGGCAAGGTATATGCGGTGGCCATGAGCCCGGATGGAGCGGTAATCGCGGTTGGCGGGTGGACAGGAACTCTTGGGCATCATTCCATCTACCTTTTCGATCGGGCGACGGGCAAGCTGATCCGGCGCATCGAAGGGCTGCCGAACGTGATTACCCAACTGTCCTTCTCGCCGGACGGCCAGCGTCTTGCCGCAACGCTTTGGTCGGGAGGCTTGCGAATCTTCGGCCGCAGCGGCCAGGAACTCGCTCGAGATGAGGACTATAGCGATCAGAGTTACGGTGCCGACTTCGCTCCTGACGGACGGCTCGTGACCACATCGTACGACGGCAAAATAAGGCTCTACGCCAGTGATATTTCTGGCCAAGTTCACCCTTTCAGGACGATCGTAGCCCCTCATCGCCATATCCCCTACGGGATCGCCTTTAATGCCAACGGAAGCCTTCTTGCGCTCGGCTATTACGAAACCATCGCTCTTGATGTCCTCGATGGGCGCTCGCTCGCCCTACTTCAAAGCCCTGACCTCAGGGGCATCGGCGGTGACTTATGGACGGTCGCCTGGTCGCGAGATGGAGGGAGGCTCCTGGCGGCCGGTGCCTACCAGGCGCACTACGATGAGGGTTGGCGCCGCTTGTTGCTTTCCTGGGACGCTGCCAATCCAACTGTAAGCACGCGCAGGGCGGTGGTCGCTAGTAGCGACACCGTGATGAGCCTTGTTCCTCTGCCCGGCGGCGATGTCGTGATTGCTGCACAAGATCCATGGTTGGCGAGGCTCCAGGCAAACGGCGCGCCGAGTTGGGTGCGTGGATCGCCCCACGCCGATTTCCGCGAGCAGGCCAGCACCTTCTCAGTCTCCAGTGACGGCACGGTAGTCGACTTTGGCTTTGCGGTGTTCGGAAAGGATCCGGCGCGCCTCGATCTCAAGAACCGCACACTCAGCCTCAGCCCACCCAACGACAGGGGCACGACGGCGGCACGTCGAAACGGTCTGGCCATCGCTGAGTGGAATAACCGGATGCATCCAACGCTGAGTGGCAGGCCACTGCCGTTGCAACCGTACGAGACATCCCGCAGTCTGGCGATCAATCCCTCGGGTGATCGCTTCGTGCTGGGTGCCGAGTGGTCGCTATACGCCTACGATGCAAAAGGTAAGACACTCTGGAGGCACCCAGTGCCGGGGGTAGTCTGGGCAGTCGACATCAGTGGCGATGGCCGGCTGGTGATCGCGGTTTACGCCGACGGCACCATTCGCTGGCACCGGATGAGCGACGGCCAGGAATTGCTCGCCTTCATGCCGTTACCCGACCGCAAGAACTGGGTTGCCTGGACGCCCGAGGGCTTTTACGCGGCGACTGCCGGCGCGCATGGCATCTTGCGCTGGCACGTCAACCACGGTCGGGATGCACCCGCCGACAGCGTGGCGGTCGAGGACATCCCGGGATCGTACCGGCCGGAAATTCTGCCGCTTGTGCTGCAAGAGATGGAGACGCCACGGGCGCTCGGGCTAGCTGATCTTGTCGAGCACAACAAGCAAGTGGCGTTGCGCACAAACAGCCACGTGCCACCCGGTGCCCAACTCTACTTACTCGCGATCGGCATCAGCGCGTACAATCGTGATTACGCAAAGAACCTGCGGTTGCACTATGCCGACCGGGATGCTCACGACCTCGCCAGCGCGATCGCCAATACCCAGGGCAGCCTCTACGCGCGCGTAAATCCTCAGGTGTTGGAGAACAAGGATGCCAACAAGGCCGGCATCATGCGCGCCCTGGCGACCATGGAAGCCGGCGTGGAGCGAGGAACCGGCAGCGACCTTGCCGTCGTGCACTTCTCCGGCCACGGTGCCCTGGTCGACGGCAAACTTTATTTGCTACCGCAGGAAGTCGATGCACGAGATGCTGTCGGCATCAAAACGACGGCGCTCGGTATTGATGATTTACGGGGCGAATTGCTGAGGCTGGCCGCTCACGGCCGAGTGCTGGTACTGCTTGATGCTTGCCACTCCGGCGCGACCACGATGGACGGCAAAGCGCTGGTTATGGACGCCACCGCCCTTCGGACAGAGCTTGCCGCAGCAAACATCACGGTATTGACGTCGTCCAGCGCCGGTGAGGCATCTTTGGAGAACGACCAATGGCAGCACGGGGCGTTTACTAAGGTGTTGCTCGATGCGCTCAGCGACCCTGCGGCCGACACCGACCACAACGGTCTGATCAACACCATCGGCTTAACCCACTTCGTTAATGAGCACGTTCCCGAACTAACCGATGGAAAGCAAATCCCCGGCATGGAGGTTCGCTTCGAGGGGACCGTCTTCGCTAGCAGCCACTAGCGGCAGCCAAGCTGGCCTTTGACGGCGCGGAGCGCGATCTCTAGCTCATCAACGGCGGGCAGAGCCGGACGCATCCAACTCGGACTCATGAAATCGAATGGAGTTTTATTTTAGCCGGCGTCCTCACGATCAAGCCCTGGAGGATTTCCCATTTTCAATTTCCGGGGTCAGCCCTTTCGAGGAGACCTGGAGGTTGACGAGCTCATCATCTGTGAGGTGTGTTAGGTCAACAGTCTGCTACGCAATGGTACCGGTCACCTTTGTCCGTTTGGCGAATCTCCGCCAACTTCTTTAGCCGCTTGCTCGCTTGCTCGGGCATCTCAGCGGCCAGCTTGAAATCGCTTCAATCCTCAACTGCAAACTCAGGTGGTTTAGCTTCGAAAGCCGACAGGCGGTGTTCGCTATCGGGATAGTGTCGATGCGCCGCTCGAACTTGGACGGACACGCCACCACGAGCGCCCGCCGGGCTCGGCGTCGTCGGAGACCCCGGCTCGCCTCAGCGCCAGTGCCAAGAGGAGTAAGAAGGATCAGCCCCATGCAACCGATCGACCGACAACCTCATCACCCCACAAAGAGGTTAGACACATCGGGCCGTCAATGCGAGCAGAAGGGCGCCTCTGTTTCGCTTGTCTGCTGCTTGTTTGGGACGTCCTGCAGGAACGCCAATGAAACAACCTCTTGAAGAGGAGCGTTGATCGGACGGCCCCACCGCCCCGAGTCCCGCCGGTTTGCATTGCTCCACAGGTTTATCTGGAACTTGCGCAGGAGCGCTCATATCCGTTCGCTGTGTAATCCATGTTTGTCGGGGAGAAGGCCGCCCCAGTGAGAGGGGACGCCGCAACCACATCCTGCGCCACAAGTTTGTGCCAAGGGTACCGGTAGACCTTGTCAAACTCCGCCGGATTCAAAAGACTTCGCGTGGCGAGGAAATCTCTAAAGGCGGTGATACCGGCATCTTGAAATTGTTCCCGCAGGTTTGGAGATGCGTATCGATTCTCGTCGAGAACACCTAAAAAACCGAACGAGTATCCTCTGCCGTACTTCGCTTGAGACGCTTGTATCTTATCTGCGGCCTTTGTTGCTTCCTTTGCTGCTTGATCAGCCCAACCGAGAATCTCGCTCAGCTTTTCCGACAACCGCGCGGAGACTTGAGCGGTGGCGTCGTCATGAACCCGGGATGCCATTAAAACCGCCCAATTGTAAAAGACAGATGTCTCGATAACCGCGATGCACGAAGACGTGGGGTGCAGTTTGTTGCTACCCGTCGTGAGTTGAGCGAAAGCCATCAGTATTCGCCGATCCATTGTGAATCTTAGCATTTTCCGGGCTTCGACCCCGAGGGAATCTGCCACTAGGGAGGAGCGCACTATCGCGTTTATAGCGTCCTGATCCAAGAAGGCTATCGCTGGATGGATAGCGTATATCTCAGTATTTTGCTCCGGATGATCCGCGGTCCATTGGGAAATGCGAGCGTGTACGGCGGAGACGATCGACCATTCGAGCTCCGGATTGATCTCAGGGCTTTTGAGGGCTTCATTAATTTGCTTGCCGAGTGTCGTCGCTGCAGGCGACGTCGGGGCCAGAGAATTGGCCAGAGCGAGAATTGCCTGTTTCCGTAACGTCAGTGAGCCAGACACTAGTGGTGCAAGGACAGAATTCAGGTTCGAAATTCGGTTTGCCGAATCAGTCTCTGCGGAAGCGCTCGAAATTATGGAGAAAATGGGCTGGCGCTCGGACCGCGACGGTGTGGGGATTGAAGGATCCGATGAGTCATCGGGTTGACCCTTGTTCTGTCGTAGCAGACTCTCATCGAACGAAACTATTTGAGTGAGTGGAACCGTATGCTTTTTGTCCAGCGACACTAAACTCAACTCGGTGGTGTGGCGCTCGGGAGACTGGGATATCGTAAACTTGTAGGTGAGATTGTCGGTTGCTGCCTCGTCCCACTCGTCATCGGGGATCGTGAGGTCTCCTGAAAACGCCCTCCCGGAGGAGGTCGCATGACCTGACAAGTCTGGCTGGCCGTGTTCAGTAAAATTAAGTTCAACGGTGTCACGTTTGGCGTCTCTCGATGCCGCTTCGCCTTTCGCCTGAAAAAAGTCTCCATTTGACCGTCTGCGTAAGCCCCGATGCGTTCACCACGGTCGAAATGAAAAATCGGTCTGTGGTATTGACAGTGTCCGTCACGAAACTTGGCGGGACGTTTATAATTTGGCCACCCAAATAATCGCGTATTGGCTTTGAAACCCAATAATAGCTGTACCAAACCAATAGACCGACAGCGGCCAGTTCGAACACAAGAAAACTGACTGAGAACACCCAACCCTGGCTGCCCGTCCATCGCCGCGCGATATATTTCTGAGCCCAGTACAAAAGAACCAAGGCTGCAGCTGCTGGGCCTATCGCTTTGAAGAACGTTGCCAAATCAGCAAGTTGCATATCAATCTCCCTGATCCACGCTCAGTTCATTTGCGATGCGATAGCTTTCTGTGCGCGCGTGCGACTTCTCTCCTTGCCGGCACGGTTGCGACAAGTTCTGTTGACAGGGCACCCAGAATTCCGTGTGTTCCCAATTCATCGACGTCATTGTCGAGTGTGAAATGTTGGGAAAAGCCTTCCGGCGCCCCAAGATCTCGCACTATGCTCACCTCCGCGTGAATCCGGCGGTCACCCGTGCGGCCAGTTCTTGACAATGCTGTCTGCGGTCCGTAGCGCCAGAGCCGACAGCGTGAGAGTCGGGTTAGCGGTGCCGACGGTCGGAAACGTGCCGCTTCCGACCAGATAAAGGTTCTTGTGATCATGCGAGCGTTGGAACGAATCGACGACTGATGTCTTCGGATCATCACCCATTCGATAGGTCCCCATGATGTGACCGGCGCCGCCATAGGTTAGCTGCACTTGTTGGCCGTCGATCGTCTGGTCGAAACCAGCGGGATCGGGGTTATGGCGCTCAGTGAAATCCACAGCAGACAACTTCTTGAAGATCAGATTTTTCATGCGAAAGGCAGTGACGATACCCTGTTTCGTATAGTCAGAGATATCGTAGGCAATCTGCGGACGCGGCAAATTCAAAGCATCGGAGAACGACGATAGCGTTACTCGATTGTTAGGATCAGGACTTTGCTCGACGGCGAATGCGATCCGGAACTGCCGTGAAATCAGATCACTGAGCGTCTGGGCGAGGCCAGCACCAAACAGCGCGCTGTTGTCGACCGCCAATTGGCTGAACGTGCTCTTGTTGAGCCCGCTAGAGTTCATCCCGTTGACAAAATCAATAGTCGTAACGTGCGGATCGGCGCCGAATGCGCCACCGCCGACCACGAAATTCCAACCTTCATTGCCGAAACTGACCCGGAAGGCGGCGCGCGTGGCACGGAACGGACCGTCGCAGAGATCGCCGATAGCGGAGGTAATGAGCGGGCCGCGATAAGGAAATACCGGATTTGATGTCGGCGGCAGCAGGCCCCAGGCGACATATTGAGGGTGGTCCATCAAATTGCGTCCGACCATGTCGCTACTGTTGGCCACGCCGTTGGCTGTCCGGCCCCCATTTTTTGACATGAGCAAGAGCCGCGGCGTCTCGATGCCATTGGCGGCGATGACGTAGATCTTGGCTTTGACGCAACCATCCCCCGTCTTTGGTCCAGCCTCGTCCTTGTACGTGATAAAGTTGATCCCACTAACGACGATTGTTCTCAACCAGGATCTCGCTGGCGACGGCATGGTCGATCAGCCTCGCGCCGCTGTTGGTCGCCTCGTTCAACGTAATGGTCGGATCATATTTGGCCTGGATTGGGCAAATTGGAATGCAATTGGTGTTGCCGGCGCAGGCGCGGCGATTCCGATAAGGCTGGGAATTGCGGGCCGCCGGCAGGCTCCGCGGCGTGAGCTTGGTACGGGCTTGCCCATTCCGAGAAATTGGGTCTCTTCATCGGTCGAATTGCGCAAGGGCCTCGCCAATGCGTTGGTCGAACAGCGAGGGCGGAATCCTCGGCATCGGGTACGCATAGCCCTCTGGAAAAGCTGATACCGCAAAAGCTTTGCTCCTTTGCGTCAGCGGCCACACCGAGCTCAGCTTCCGCTCGCTCGTAGTATGGGCTCATTGTTTTGTGTCGATTAGGTCGTGATCTGGCCAATTCGGCAGCGGAAAGTCCGGCTGATCTTTGCCGAAATACGTCTTTCATGCGGAAATCGTTCGGCACAAGCCTCGGTGTCAGGCCGAGCCAGTGCGACGTACCCCCAGCCAGACGTTCGTAGGTACTCTTGAAGGGAAGCGTACTTTTCGTCTGATCTAGATAGGCTTGCTGGGGATCCTTCCAATTGTCGTGAGACAAGGTAAGCGACGACGGCCTGCCGGCGGCGGCTCGCGGATCGTGCTTGGCAGCCAGATCGCGGGGGATAAGGGCTTTCTGGTACTTTGACGCTGGCCTTGTAAAAGCGCCTCATAAAATCGTTGATATTCGGCTGAATACCTGGACCGGCCTCGAGAATAACGACGTTGATGTGCTTCAGCCTCTGACTCAATTCTTTGGCGATCAACGACCCGGCAAATCCGGATCCGACAATCGCGACATCGCATGTGATGCAATTGTCGGCCATGACTGCCTCCCTCAGGGAATCGTTGCAGAGATGAAGCCGAAGTTCGATTTTTCAGCTGGATTATTTGGATCGCGCGGATCGCGCGACCAATATCCGAACTGCAAATTGCTATAGCCCATCGGGTGGGCCCCAGCGATTTGCCAAACCAATCCCTGGGTATACGCCTTCGGCGGAGACGACTTCTGAAGAAATAGAAGCGCGGCTTCCAGGCGAAGCGGCGTTCTTCTTCAGATCCGCGGGCTTGTACCAGGAGCCGAGATACCACAGGAGAACAATGCTGCGGGCCAGAAATTTGGTGTTGTCGTCGCTGGCGTTTACCGCAGCGATAATGTCGGTGGCCGACTGGCGTTTATCCTTGGCAATCTGCAACAGCCTGCCAAATGACGCGGTTGAATCATTGGCGTTGATCCACGCGAAATAGTCATTCTTGATATTGATCGGATCGACGCCGGGATCCTGATCCAGATATCTCCTTACTCCTATCTTGTGTGAACTCTGGCGCCAAATTCAACACGTGAACGCCGGTGAGCGCGGCCGAAAGCAGCAAGAATGCCATCATGTCCTGCTTTGAACCCACATCTGGTGTTGCCGCGTAGGCGGAACCGGCAACCGGCAGAACAGTCGCTACCGCAGTCGTCGCGACCGTGCCAACGAGCACCGCGCGACGCGAAAACTCGCTCGCTTCAGCAAGTGTTCCTCCTGGTCCGCTATCGCCCCGATGATGCGGTAATTTTCCCATCGTAACCCCCTGTTTAGAATGCAACGACCTCGCGTTGACCTACTGCGCCTTTTCCAGCATGAACGTGAAATCCGACTGATTTAGATGTACCTCGCCAACCCTCGGGGTCGACGGGGGTACTTGGAAGCCTACGGCGTTGCTGTGACAGGCGATGCAACTTGACGAGGCAAGCGGCACGTCGCCTTGACTATATGTCTCAAGGGTGGAATTCGCCAAAAACGTGGGTGCTGGCGAGCAGGTCATGTCGGGCTGTTTGAGAAAATCGGTCTGCGGTGCCGGCGCGCCTTGCGAGTGCAGTGACGCGCAAGCAACCGCGCTCGGCCACTGCGTGCTGATAAGCATATAATTTTTCCAGACGCTGTTCTGCAGCATGCTGTGGAAGATGTTGTTCATATTTTTGGCCGCATCTGTCAGCGGCGTTTCGCGGACGATCTGACTCTTAAACGAGTCATCCCGTCTGAACTTCAGTTGCAGATCGGGATCCGGATCCCATGGACGCGGCGGTGTCGCGTTTACGGTTGGACAGTTGCTACTATTGCAATTGACGTTGAAGAAATTGTACGGACCGTCGAGCTTATTGGCGGCGACCTCATCTTTGTCGGGCACGTTCTTTACGTGTTCGAACGAGGTCCAGATCCACTGCGGACGTCCCACAGTCTTATGCACTGCATGAAAGCCGACCAAACCCAAGGTTTCGGGTAGACACGGCCGTTTGATGTTCGGCGGCATCAGAACGAGGGCATCGACCATGTGGAAGTTCTTTGCCTGTATCTCATCAGGCGACAGGATCTTCCACGAAACCTTTAGCATGAATGCGCCGAGTGTGCTGTCCGGATTCCGGCCGGCCGGAAAGTCCACAACAAGGCCCGAATTCGCAGCGCTCTTCTGACCTGCCTTGGTGTTCAGATGATGCGCCGTGATGTAGTCGAACATCTGTCGGTTCATCAGGATGTCGAAGATGGCGAAGTGCCCCTGCTGGTCGATCAATGCGCCGGTCTTGAACGGCTCATTGAAGCTCTCCTCAATCATCTTCACGATCATTCTCGAGGGCATCTGGTGATGCAGCTCACGGCATTCCTTCGGCACCAATCTCTCGCGTTCGACATCCCTAGCGGTGCTGTCGCTGGGCCATTTCGGCGGCTGCAGGTTGGCCGGGAGCATGACGTCGAGCAACTGTTTGAAGTTATCCATACCCTCCCATCGGGTTTTCATATATGCCTGTGCATGGTCGATGGGAGTGCCATCGGCGGGCGAATTCAGCGCAATAAAAGTTCGCCAGGAATAAAAATCGAAGCCGCGCTGAAGGTTTTCCAGTCCGAACAGCTCTTTTCCTGTCACGTCCGCTTGGTGATCGGGGGTAACGTTTTCTTGACACGGCAGACCCGACGTCAAGATAGAGTCCCTCGTTTTGTTGTCGATCGGAATCAGGCCCGCGGGGAGATCCGGCCCAGCCAGTTTGCCCTTGAACGGATCCAAAATGCGTGTGCCATTGCATTGCAGACCTGACGGCTTGGCTTCAGAAGCTGTTGCCGCGCCAGCAGGTTGAATCGCCGATTCAGTCAAGGATACGGCCAGCGAAACCAAGCCGACTGCGGTCGCAAGTCCAACGGTAAACAATGTGGCGTAGCGCATAATCGAGACCCCCTCTCTTCATGCCAGCGAAATGCAGAATTTCCATGCCCCCATGCCGCAACATTCAGAAGAAATAACCCTCCTCAATTCACTGCGCCGTTTTGTCGTCGCCGCGCCCCGCGACCGCCAATTCGGCATGCTTACTGATCGTCATCTTCGCCGCCGCGGGACCGCCATTCTTCGTCTGTTTTGCCGTCGGCCTTCTTCTTCGTTTGGCTCCGCTCTGATGGGGCCGACTTGCAACCACGAGTGGACGTGAACCACGCCAATCCGCGTCGAAGATTGGCCCAAAATACTGCACGATTTCCTTGCTCTCAAGTATTAGGCCGGCATCGCGATTCTCGGAAATGCCCGTCGGCGACAAGTTCTGGAGCCGCTTTCGAGTTTCGCTGCGTGCGCTCTTCAGCAGTTTTCCGCACGGCAGTTCGCGTTCAAGCGGCCATGTGGGTTCCGCATATTCCGGTCGGCGATAGGTTTGGCTGACCTTCGCCGCAAGTGGATCGATCGCACGCAGGCGCTGATACGAGCGCGGTTCGCGCACATCGCCTGCTACGCCGCCGATATTGTCTGAGAGCGCTTGGCCGCGAGTCGAACTCGCAAGCGGCGTCTTAGTGTGGACAGTGGCAACAATGGCGCGTCCGCCGGTCAATTGATGGCCCGCGATCTCATAGCCAGGGCGAGCCGTGAGCGCGCCGTATTTGCTCAATCGGTGCAGGTTGTTTGTGATTAGCCGATCGATCCCCTGGTCGCGGCTGTTGGTCATCCCGTGTCCCCCTGCAGCAGCGCTGCGACACGCCAGGCACCACCTCGCAACCTAGGATACAGTACACTCGGCATGGTTGCAACCGGTACCAATCTCGCTCATCTGTCGACTGCCTTTGGGTTTGGAGATCGGGGTCTCGCTTTTGACATCTTTCGTGCTTCGCACTATTGAGCTGCAAAGCACTTTGCTTTTGCGTCTGTCAAACGGGCGACAGATCGAGCGTAACGGTGCCTATTCGTACCCAATTTTCTTTTGCAGGTGAGTTGCGGTTAAAGGATGATTTCTGATCCCCGCGATTACACCCAAGGCCGCCACAGGAATCTGACAGACCGCCCGCGCGTGGCGGATCGCGTCGACCCAGAATAACCAGCGGCTCCAAGAGTTGGGGCAGGCATGGGTCCAACTCCTGCCTCACGGATCCGCCTTCTTGAACCATCTCGACTTTGTGGATTCCGATTTTGCCCTCTGTCACGGGAGATCGATGCGGTGGCGTCGTGGTGCATGAGGCTTCGGGACGGTCGCACTGGCGTGGACCTGAAATTTCCCGATTTTCCAAGCGCTGGCTACAACATGAAATCGATGTAAAGCTGACCGGGAGTACTGAATTCAGCAGGCAGTGTTGGAAGTTCCTTCTTGGCGTCTGGGTCGGGGGCTGTCTGGCCGGCCGCGACCCAATCGCTACGGATCAACTGATCACCCGTCCTCTTCTCGAGCGCATCCATGAGGGCGGTGCGTGGTACTTCGGTCTTCTTTTCAGGATTGCCATACACGCCCGTGGCGGTGGAACACATTGCGGCACATTTGCTGTTGAGCGCGCTGACAACGGGGATCGGGGTCGCGTTCGTGCTGCCGTGGTGGCCGACCTTGTAAAAGTCGATGGAACCAAGGATATCGCGTGCCCGGGCGGTGATGCCGGGATCTGCGCCGGTGACCGCCTGGCCGTAGAGCCAATAGGACCAATTACCCCATTGGGCATCCCCGACGAACAACAGCTTCTTGCCCTGGCAGGTGAAAAACACAACAAGACTCTGGTTGTTGAGCGTGCCGTCGAGCTTGTCTGCGGCGGCAGCCAAGACGTCCGGTTGCATGTCCGCGAGCGTCGCCTCCATAGCGGCGACGCCATCGTTCTTGCGCTTTTGGCCTCGTTCGATCAGACCGCTGTCGAATTCGTCAAAGGCGCCCATAGGATAGTCGGCCGCGCTCGCGGGCCAGCGCTTTTCGAATGGGCGGACGCGGTCGACGTCAGGGACGCCGTTGTCGCCCGCGGTGGCGAGATATTGTTCCTGTTTATTATCGCTGGACGCAAACTCTTCGCCCGCATCCTTTGGCGAAGGGGCGAGGATTTCAGCCGTGATTTTGCCCTCCAGCTCCGTTGGCAGCTTTGGTACGTCGCCTCCCTGGTAATAATAGACGGGGGGGTTGGACTTAAAGCCCTGCTGCAGAAGCTTCAGTGCCTTGGCATTGGCGCCGCCATCGGGACTCGCGGCACCCGGCTCAACCCCGAGCGCATTGAACACCTTGTGCGTGGCTTCTCCGGTATCTTCGCGCGCTCCAAGGCGCAATTGCAGCTGCTGCGCCACGGAAGTGATCTGAGCCATGAACTTGGAGGCTGCCGTGTTGTTCGGGTCCAGGCGATTGGTAATCCACACCGCGCCGACGTGATCTAAATTCGCGAAGTCATCGTAATGCGACGCGAAGCCCGACATATGATCGGCGTGGTAGTGCGTCAGGATGACGAGCGCTAGGCGATTGTTGGTCGTTTTCTTCAGGTCCTGGATGCACGCGTCCATGCTGTCGAGGTCCTTAGCGTGGACCCCACAATCGATCAGGATGTGCGCCGGACCGTCGTTGCCCGGCACAGTCACCAGAAAGAAGTCGCCGAACCCGATGCGGTACATGCGCACGCGTATGCGCAAACCCGTCCCAGCATTGTGGCGCCCGTTCTGTTGAACGGGAGCGGCCGCAGCGACTGGCGGACGGGCCGCCGCCTTGCGCTGTCGGCCCGCCGGGCCTGCTGCGTTGGATCTTAATTTGGCATGAGCCTTCGCGCTTGTCCTAACCGCATTCTTTCCGCCAGACTTTGCAGCACGTTTACGAACAGCCATGATCAATATTCCTCGTGAAGCAGGGCGAAGTTGGCTTGAAAATGACCGGGCTTCGTGGTGTCGCCGGCGACAAGTCCTTGCGATATAGCGAAACTCCGCTGTGCTTGCTCGCGCTGCTTCGCTTCCGGCCCGACGATTGGTTTTTGGATGGCGAAGCGGACCTCGGGTGAGGTGGCCGCAGTGCGACCTTTGTTGTCGATCTTCAAGTCGGGTGCCCCCACAATGAGTGTGATGCCGCCCCTGAAAGGGAACGACCCGACGTCCTTAATATGTGGATCGAAAGGCGCGAACCGAGACTGGATGATTTCCACCACCATCTCCATCTTCAAACGACCGTTTTCCATAGTGTGAAACACGGGATGAAAAGACGGCACCGTCACGGGCAATTTGCGATCCAACTTCAGCTGGAAACGATGAGTGTAGGCCCATTTGCGAAGCACATCGCCATTGTGATCCTTCTCGGCGCTCGTGAGCCCGTCCGGACTGCCGAAGACCAGGTCCTTGATCGGCGGCAAGAACGCGCGGGGCCAACACAACGCGTCCTCGGAATAGAAGCTGGCGCTCTCCGCATAAATTCCACGCGTCCTGAAAGCGTCCATGAGTGCGTCGCGGACTCCGTCATCGTCCGCGGAATCGAGGTCCATGGACACCGTGATCAGCGCCCGCAAGAAGTCACCAAATGTCAAGTCGACTGGCGGACAGTAGTCGAGGGCACGCGCGCAGAGACGGAAGAACATCGTGGCCGTGTCGGAGGCGCAGGTGGCGAGTAACTCGGCGAGAGGTGCGGGCAAGTCATCGGTCCGGGAAGCACCGCCGGCGCGGTAGATTCGAAATAGGTTTTCAGCTCGCTCCATGTAGACAGTGAAGAAAGCATCGAAGACCGCTGCTACCAGAATTGAGCCCCGAAAGTGGGGGTCGTCGACGTTCTTGTGAATGTCATCGGAATTAGGGGCACTTCCAAGCGCCGAACGCAGACCGCGCTCGGCTCCGCGTGCCTGACCGAACTGGATCGCCAGCTGAACAAGAGGGTTGGTCTTGGAGAGTTGACTGGTGAGCTTGGGCGTTCCAGGTTTGCCAGACTCATCGCCATTCGGGGCGACCGGAGCCAGCTCGGTCTCATAGAGACGACCCCCAGTGCGCTGGATTGTGTCGATCAATGCATCTTTGTGGGAAAAATGCGCGAACAGCGCGGAGAGATCGGCGAAGCCTTCATGAAAGGCCAACACATCTGGATTGGTGGGTTCGGTGAAGTATGTGCGGATTCCATCGATAACCGCATGGGTTACCTCATGGGCAATGATGTCCTGCGAGAGGCAGGTGAACACGCGCTGACCCGGAAGGTTGCGGCCCTGGCTGGTCTTATTCGCACTAAAGAAGCCGAAGAGAATCCCGTGCGCCTGCGGGCTGTAGTAAGCATTGGCCTGCTGCATGGCGTGCGGGTAAAGCTTGAGAACGCGAATGTCGTTCTTCTTCCGCAGAGCATCGTTCTGCTCTATCGAATTGCCGAAACGATCGGCCCGACGCCAATGGACAGAGCGCCCGAGCGCGGTCTCGAACATCTGGATCGTTCGCGAAGCAATCGCATAGACCATCTGTTGGTGGAAGCGAGGATCGGACTCCGACGGATCGAGGCCATCGTTTGTCAACAGGAGCGGATCATCGAGATCGACCGGCGGATAGTAGCACTTGTTGGCGGCGTCGTAGTCGACGATCCCGATCTTACGTCCTGTCGGACCGGGCGAGAGTTTCTCCCACGGGACATGGACGGTCATACAGTTGCGAGAATATCGACCGACGCTTGGATCGATTGCGTAGACCTGCAATGCCCTGACCGTTGGCGTCGGCACATCCAACCACGGGTAATGCTTGTCTTGCGACCCGGAACCCTTCTTGCGAGCTGCCATGCTCCCCCCTTGCGTTTTAGGACGGGCAATATTCGACTCAATTCAGTCGCGATGATCACGCCCCACCCCAAATCAGGTGAGGCGCCAAGCGTAGCTTGACGCCCAGTCGCGATCGAATGCGGCCTGGAGTGTACGCAGAAGCATCGTGTGATTGGCGTTGAAGCTGCTCCCCGCGGTGGACGCGAAGTAGTCCCAGGTCATGTTCGACGTACCAATATTGATGCGCCT
Organism: uncultured Alphaproteobacteria bacterium; assembly: GCA_963804725.1. Taxonomy (GTDB): domain Bacteria; phylum Pseudomonadota; class Alphaproteobacteria; order ATCC43930; family CGMCC-115725; genus JAATGI01. Next base: position 133,089 of record CAWDRN010000007.1, read on the forward strand.
GTCGGTCACGACGTATTTCGTGTGATTGACACGGGTATGACCGGGATACCGGCGCGAATTTCCGCTGGTACTGTCCCAGCCCGGAATGATGAACTGCTTAATCTCGAGTTGGCCGGCGGTCATGTAGCGATCCGACCGTCCTGCGTCGGCTGCTTTCTGCAGCGAGACCAGGAAGGGCGCTATCAGACTTGAAGTGTGGGCCCATTTGCTGACCAGCAGGCGCACATACACCTTGCGTGTCAGCACCGCCGAGAGGAGGGCATCGTAGAGGCTCGGCCACCACACCGGCGTATTTCCCGGAATGACGCCTAAATCGCCTCTCGGTGCGCCCGGAACCTTGCGTTCGTAAAGGCTTGCCGGGGCAAAATCCATGACGCTGACGCATATCGATTTGCGGGCGTCGTCGATGGTATACACCAGCCCATCCTGGTCCCAGGTCCGCGCTGAGCCACTGACTTCTCGGGGGCAGCCGGTGAGGAAAACCTCGCCCGGCTCGCGATCAAATTGCACGGACAGGGGCGCTTCGCGGCTGTATGCCTTGCCGGTAAACGGCGATCCCGCGCGCTGCCCTTCCGGTATCAGGGCCGACCACGGCGGCACACGCCGATCGATGCGGGCCACAGGGTCGAACACTTCAATACTTGTCGGGGAAAACGCGGCAAATGCCCACCAGGTCTCGAAATATGTGCCTGCGTCGGCGGCGAGCTCCGGGCAATCTTCAACGACAACACCCATTTCCTTGACCTGCGTGATCGACTTCCAATCCATGTTGGCCGACCCGAGGTAGAGATGGCGCCCGTCGAAGATCCAGATCTTCTGGTGCATGATCCCGCCGCCGCCGTACCATTCGCCCATCTCGACAGAATGGATCAAGATGCGGTCGGGAAACTGCGTCTGCAGCGCCTCCGATTCCCGGTTCTGGCCAGAGAACCCGGGGCTCTGAAGGATGCGGATGCGCACACCTCGCTGAGCGGCGGCTCGTAGCGCCTGATAGAGCGCGCGGCCATGATCAGCGCCCATTTCGTCGAATTGGGCCTCCGTGAAGCCGTTCTCGTCGTCGCTGCCGGGATCGGGCAAAAGCGCCCAATACATCGCTGTCAGATCGATGCTGGACTTGGCGTCGGAGGTCAAGCGCACTAGCACGTCCTCGGTATAGAGCACACCGGACGTTCCGCGCAGGTCCTCAAGGCCGTTCGGGACCGATTCCACGAGGTAGGCGCGGGCAGTATTCGACATGATCGTCTCTCTCAGGAATTCGAACAATAGATGCAGGCGGCAAAGGTGTTTCTTTGTCGTGCACCATTCCAGCGCGCATCGCTGTCCCTTTTGTTGGCGTCAGGCTCGGGGTCATCCGGAGCAGCGAGCAGCGATGGGTCGCAACTCATCTTCTTGGTATGGTCGACACGGTCGCGTTCAATGATGCGGTCGAGATCTTCCTGGTTCGGAATGATCAAACATGAGTTGATCTCGCGAGCATTCGTGGTACGGCGGCGGATGCAATCCAGAACCGCCATATGCGATTTCATCGTTAGAGCATGCCACAGGAAGAGAAGAGTGCGAAAAGCCGCACCGCACTCAAAGTACCAACCGCTGCTGGACGTACCGGCCGTTGCCCTGCACGCGGCCGCACATGCCTCTGATACGACGAGTTCATTCCCCCTTCCTCGCCTTATCGGAATAGAAGCTTCCTCCGCTTCCCTGCGACATGGCCACAATAGACAAAGGTCGAGGAACTCACAAGCGATGTGCTAGCCACCGAACGGAATTCCAAATTACGCTTGCGGGGTAGCAAGGCACCGGGAAAGGCCGATACGGCACAATACGTTCATGGCATTTTGCTTTATATCGATGCCAAGCCCGATTTCGATGGCCTCATTGCACAACTCAAGCTCGATCTCATCAGCGGGCAGGATCCCGCAACCTCTTCGAAATTCGCAAGCATGCTTGAGGCGGCGGCCGGGAAGCGTATCGCCTTTGCCAATTATTTGACCGAGGACGTGGTAGGCGGACTCACGGGCGCGCCCAAGCTTGCCGGATGTGCTGACAGTCGTCAGCTAATGGCGAACCGGCTCGATCGTGGTGGTGCCAGGCGAACAACGCATCTCGCTGTTCACTTCGTTCCGAAAGTAGCCGCGACATGGCTAGATGTTGCCATCCTGGTCGACGCGCCGGTCTTTCACCGCCTGCGCATCGGAGGAGCTTGTCATCACCGGAGTACGTATCGGGACTCGGCGCTTGCTCGAGCACCCCCCCTTGCGCGCGTGTGAGCCGTGTGGTTTTCTTTCTGAGTACCTTGCTCCAGCAACATCGATTGAAGCTCCTGCCCCTCCCCGGAGGGGTTCTAGACGTCGTCAGGGGGGTCCTCTTTCATGTCGCGCGACACGCAACGAAGGTCCTTTTTCTCAAGTGTGATCTTGCTCACATTCGGCCGATCCGGCACGCGTTACATTCAGGCCAGGAGGTGACGCGGGACAGCCAATGGGGAACGTACCAAAATACATTGTAGCGGCGGCATTGGGTGCGGCGCTGGCTTCGGGTGGGATCTATTGGAAATACTCCGGTCCGCCTAGTGAAGAGCTTAGGTGGGGTAACGACACGGAAATCATACCAGCGGCCACAAAGACCTATAGTCAATTGCAGGGCAAAGGGTGGGAGAACCCTACTGTCAGCGTATATTCCGCAGCTTATACCGCGCCTCACGCGGCAACCGTCACGCTGAAGGACCTTTCGGCTGAGGGCCAGGCTCGCGCAATCGACTACATGTTAAAACAGCCCGAGTTCGAGGCGGCGCGGCAAAAGTTGATGAGCCTATTCGAAGACGACACCAGTACACGCGACAGAGTAGATCCTTATCGAGTTCGACCGGGTCCTGATAGCAACTGTCGCTAAAGGACTGAATACACTTCCAGGTGACCGGCTCCTGTGGACGCGCATTTTCATCGAGCCGATAAACTTCAAATTCGCGGGCTACACAGTAGCAGCGACGGAAAACAAATCGATTAAGTTGACTAGCTTGGAGGACTCCACGAGCGCCAAGCTGTCGATCGGGAGTGGCGCCGATTCTGACGTACCGGGCTTAGGCAAGCCCGAGGTCGGACAAGAGGTAAAGAAGACGCAGAAGGCGCGTTCTGATGTCAATGAACAGGTTGAAAACCTCGGAGTTGATATCCAGCCAAACTTTCTGCGCATTATCCGCGAAAGCGCACCGGGTGGCGACGTCGCGGGAAACACCATCATTCAGCTTAGCATGTTGACGGACCCCTCGAGCATCTGGTGTGAAGAAATCGGCCAGGAGAAGTGCCCCCCGAAACCGGCTGCGAAGGCGCTACCGACAGAAAATGACGAAACCGATGCCGACGAAAACCTGGAGCTTGTCGTATCTAGCGCGTCTCTGGAGAATGGTGAGCAGGATCCGCGAATAGACCTGCTCCCTCAGAACGTGCTGCCGCACTGCTCACTCAAGGCTAAGGTATGGATGATCTACGAATTGCGCAGTATCAAGGGCGGACGAAAGAATTTGTTGGAGGGTTTGCAGCAAGTGGAGTTGCGTCAGGACGGGTTCAGTGCAGGAACCGTGGACATCGTTCCCGCGGATGATATTGCACCTGCCGTATGGTCGATCAAGGTAACTGATTCAAGCACCAAAACGCCGGTCGCAGATGACGCGCCTGACCTGTTCGCCCAGATCGACAAAGGAAGTCGTCGCAAGCTTGCCTTCACCGATTATCTGACAGCAAGCGAGCTTGCCCATTGGCTGAAGACACAGATGGCTGCCGGTACGGGACCGAGACTGCAAAACATGATGTTTCTCGTCGATTCCAGCAAGACCTTGACGCCGTTCAAGCATGTCACGGACGACTGCAAACATAAGCCAAACATCACGGCGAGCGAGTAACATGGCGGGTCAATCATGAAGGTTCTGGGCACTTTACGCGCCCTCGAATAACCGGACAGGCAAGGATCAACCGAATCGCCGAACTGTGCCCTCGGGGCTACCAGCCGGCCGCTCACGACCTTTTGGCATGCTTGAAGGCTCAACCCGCAAGATTCTTTAAGACACAATTCGCGATTTGCGAGCGTTTTTGTTATGGTCAATGATTCATCTAGGGGGGATGGTGATGCTGCCGATACAGGTGGGTATTGTCTCGAGATCTAACTCGGTGACACTCGATGAGGTCGTAAAAGCTGCGGCAGCAATCGGCGTCCAGGTTACGCGCGACTTTCAAGCCATCTGGAATGTTCGTGCATCCGTTACGGCTTTATCCGACCCCAATTCTATTCCACCGGGAGTTTGGCCGGTTTTCATCGTTGACGATGTCGGCGCAGAAGGGGCGGCCGGCTTGCACCTTACCGATCACCAGCAGCCATATGCTCTAGTCGAGACTGGGGACACGTGGACGCTCACCGCCAGCCACGAGTGCGTCGAGATGCTGGTCGACCCGAGCGGAAATCGGCTCGTTTCGTCAGCCGCCATCACCGTGCAAAACGGCGATGTCGCCGACCTACCCACTGAAAAGTTCGAGTATCTGGTGGAGGCGGCCGACCCCTCGGAAGCGCCTGCCAATGCTTACATGATCGATGGCGTCCTGGTCAGCGACTTCTACACACCCAATTTTTATGATCCGGCGGTCTCCCCGGGAGTTCGATACAGCTTCACTGGCAAAATCACGCGGCCGCGTCAGGTGCTTCCTGGCGGCTATATCAGCTGGCTCAATCCAGTCCTTAACCGTATGCAGCAGTTACGGTGGATTGATGCTCCCGAGATTGTCGACATTCCAGGTATGCCGCAGGCGTCGGCACGGCGTACTTTGCGAGGGTTCGTTGATAGCTATGCGGGTGGGAGGCGGGCCCTGTCCCGGCTGGCAGCGAAGAGTCCGCAGGTTCAACGCATGGACTCCCGTGCAAGTTGGTTTGCCCTCGCATCTGCGATTAGGGGAGGCGCTTACGGGCTTGCACGTCGAAGCTCACCGGCGGGTGAACTCTCGCCGCCCGACGCTGCTCAGCGAGTGCTGGATGCCCATCTGGCGGCTCTCAAGGCAGCGGGTGGAACGAAGGCGTATATCGGCTGGCAGTTCCAAAACGACTGGATCACACGGGACCGAGCAATTGTGGTCCTTGCGCCGTCCGTTCAGGTTCCGGCCGTCCGGAATCGGTTACCAGCGCAGTTGGATGGCGTGCCCGTCGAAGTCAGACCCGATCCTCGGCCGCAACTACCCGGTCCGACGGGCGCAATAATGTTTGCATCGGCAGCACCTGGGACTGTGAGGGAAGAACTCGCTATACCAAGCTTTCCCAACGAACGGCCGCTTCTGGACGAGGGTACGGATGCTGCGGCCGAAGAAGCCGCGCGCCGGCCACCGAAACCACAGATTCAGTACAGGCCGCCTGCTGGCGTTAGCTTGGCGGCGGATGACTTCGACGTCACCCTCACATTGCACATCAGCCCGGAGCAGGGATGGGCTCAACTCAAGCCATTCTTGCAGGGAACGACATCCAAGCTGGTCGTTGGGATGTATGAATTCACCGCGCCACATATTGACACTGAGGTCAGAGCCGCGCTGCCCGCACCGGATGGTCTGACTCTAACTTTAGATTCCCCGCCTGAACGGAAGGGCAAGCGGGAGCAGACCGTGGAGCAGACGGAGCAGGACCTGAGCGGTGCCGTTGGGGAGCACCTTAAATTCGCCTGGGCGCTGTCTGGCCTTGGTACCGAGGCGGTTGCCAAGGCCTTTCCAACGGCCTACCACATCAAGGTTGCGGTCCGGGACAGTAAGTCCTTTTGGCTCTCCAGCGGAAACTGGAATACCTCCAATCAGCCAAACGTCGATCCGACAGATGACGAAGCACTGACGGAGGCAATCCAACACAATGATCGTGATTGGCATGTCATCTGCGACTGTGAGCCGCTTGCCAAAATCTTTGAGGCTTTTTTGGCGAACGACTATGCCCAGGCAGAACAAGCCGCCGCAGGTGAAGGGGTCGAAGCCGCGATGGCGGCAGCAGGAATTAAACCGGTTTCTCCACCTTCCCTAGTCGATACGCTCGCAGTCGCCGCCGGCAAACCACAGCAGTTCTTTGCGCCGCGCACCGTCACAGCAAAGATGAGAATCAAGCCGTTGCTTACTCCCGACGATTATCGTAGCCCGATTCTGGAGTTGATCCGAAGTGCGAAGTCACGTTTCTACATGCAAACGCAGTATATACACACCGTCGATCCAGCAAAGGACAGCGGCGATCCTACACATATGGCCTTGATTTCGGCAGTTGCCGATCTGATCAACAACGGCGTCGATGTCAGGCTGATAGCGAGCGAGTTCCAAACGAAGCCGTGGATCGAACGCTTGCAGGACGCCGGGATTGACGCTGTCGATCACTTAAGAATTCAGCGCAATGTCCATAACAAAGGTATCGTCGTGGACTCGTCAGCGGTTGTTGTCAGTAGCCAGAATTGGTCGGGCGAAGGCACCGGAGCCAATCGTGATGCGGGGCTGATCCTCTTCAACGCAGATGCCGCCCGGTATTTCGAAGAAATTTTCTTGCATGATTGGGTAAATTTGGCAAACCCGATCTCAGTAGTCTAATCTCTCATGATCAAGGCTGACGGGTCCGCCGATCCTTTTATCGGAAAAGCGACACCGGGCATGCCAAGACTACTTTGTCGCCATCGGCCACGAGCCGTCGCGGGAATGGACGACGGGGGACCTGAACGAGTACCCGATATTGGCTCCGGGCAGGAGACGATCAATCTTCTGCGCTCGGTGCGTTCGGGCGAAGCCGATGAATGGTTGAGGATATCGCTGGTGCTTGGCCATGAACTCGGCGATCTTGACCGGATCAAGCAACTTCGCGAAAGCTGAAAAGGCTGCAATGTTCAGATCTGTACTCTTCGCAGTGGCAGTCGTGTTCTTGGGTGCGACAGTTTCGGCCGCGTTCGCACAGTCCACCGGCTATTCGGTCAAGCGCCCCGTGATTGGGGCCTCATGCAAACAATGCCCCTGGGGCGCACTGGCGGACATTGTAAAGGCCGCGATGGAGGGGTCTGGTTACGACATCCAGGTCTGCTACACATGCGCCGGAGGCCCCCGCGAAGTGCGTTTGGTTGCGGCTGCTGCCATGGCCCCTCCCACGCCGCCGAGTATGAACAGCACATTGAAGATGCTCGGAATCACACCAGACAGCATGCCGCCGCCACCAAATGGCCCTGTGGATTTCGGCGTGACCACGAATAACTATCTTTATTGGGCGTATCACGGGACCGGCGAATACAAGGGCGACCCTCCGCGCACCCAACTCAGGCTCATCGCCAACATCACCACGCCTTACTATCTGGTCGTGGCAGCTCGCGCCGGGTCGGGCATTACCGATCTCGCGCAGCTCAAGGGACGTCAAGGCTCCCGTATTCTCTGGGACGATCGTCTCTGGCCGCATGTCGCTCGGGAAGTGCTTGCCTATTTTGGGCTGTCACCAGAGACGATCCGAGCCAATGGCGGCAAGATGGTGGACACCTTGTCGCCGGCAGATCGAAACGACTTTGACGTTGCGATCTTTGTCGCCGACTTATCTGGAACACCCGAGTTCATCGTCGGCTACGAGGTTAGCGCACGCCTTGACCTTACCTATCTGGCGTTGCCACAGCCTCTCCTAGGCAAGATCGCTGCGGACTACGATATGATCCCCGCAACATTGCCGAGGGGATATTTTCGCGGCGTAACGCAGCCTGTACCGACCATCGCTTGGACCGGCAACGCTATCTACGGGCGCGCTGACATGCCGGACGATTTTGCCTATAAGCTGGCCAAGTCGCTCTATGATCGACAGCAACTCCTCAGCTGGTCGGTCGAGCAGTTTGCCTATCACCCGCAGCTCGTCTGGAAGGTGGGCGATGTTCCTCTGCACCCGGGCGCTGCGCGCTTCTACCGCGAGAGCGGCTTCATGCCGTGAGCTTGGGTCGGTCAGTCTGCGTGCTTGGAGAGCAGACTCCTATTCGTCACACCTTCCGTCCTCGGCGCGTCGGCCTTCTGCTCCCCGGCCGTCCGCCGCCATTGCGAGCGCGCGCTGATTTCGGAAGCGGCCTCCGTTCACCGTCAACACGTACGTCGTGTGATGGGTAGCTATCTGCATGAGGCGCCGCTGCGGCATTCGGTATGGGATGGGACCGAGCCGTTCTCGACGCGGTCATCGCTGGGGACGGAACGCTCGCTGAAACGCTCGATCGGCATCATGTGGAGGCGGCACTGGAATAGTCTCCTAGTGGTGCTCAACGTGGCTCAGTCAACAGACCTCAACTGGAGGATGTCGTGAAGCTCACGTCTGATCAGGTCGCGGAATTCCACGATCAGGGCTATCTGTTCTTACCTCAAACCTTTACGGCGGCAGAGATAAATCTGGTGACCGGCGAAATTCCGGGTCTGTTTCACGAGAACCGACCCGAGGTTGTGCACGAGAAAGACTCGGAGGCGCCACGCACGGCCTTTTATGTGCAGACCTGGAACGAAGTCTTCGCCCGGTTGGCTCGCCATCCACGCCTCGTCGAGCCTGGCATGCAGTTGCTCGGTTCGCGTCAGGTCTACATGCACCAGTTCAAGGTTAACGCGAAAGCAGCGTTTGACGGCGCGATCTGGCAATGGCACCAAGACTACGCGACGTGGTTTGCGGAGGATGCAATGCCCGCGGCCACAGCGATGAATGTCGCGCTATTTCTCGCGGAGACCAACGAGTTCAATGGACCGTTGATGTTCATTCCCAAGAGCCATCGCAATGGTCGGCTGCAAGCCGATCATGACACTACGACCACCAGCTATCCGCTGTGGACCTGTGACAACAGAACGATCACACGGCTAGTCAATGAAGGTGGCATCGTTGCCCCGAAAGGACCCGCCGGTTCTGTGTTGCTGTTTCACGCAAATCTAGTACACGCTTCGAATTCCAATCTGACCCCGTGGTCACGCTGGATTCTGTATCTATCGCTCAACCGATGCGATAACGCTATCCAGCAATTCAAGCGTCCGCCCTGGATAGCCAATCGTGATTTCACGCCAATCGATCTGTTGCAGGACGATTGTCTCGTTCAGACTGAGCGGCGCAACGCTTCATCGGTTGCGCGATGAGCATTAGGCCCAGTATCGCTCCACCGCACGGCTCAGTGACACCAATGAAGGAATGGCACACGATTGGATTAAGTAATCCGCACGCCGCCGATTGTTTAAGCATGTCGGCTCGCCCAGACAGTTCTCACTAAGCCGCACAACCGATCAAAGGGCGCTCCCTCCGTGCCCAATTGCGGGATACATTCTGAAACACCGGAACGATCGACAAATCCGATGACCGAAATCAGGCGCGAGGTGCACTATAACCGGCTGCTGCCGTCCTTTTCCCAACGCCCATCGAATGTAGACGCCATGCTGAGGGCAGCCGCTGCAGCCAGCAGCTCGAATCTGGCAGTGATCGACTGCGAACGGCGCATTACCTACGGTGAACTCGATGCGACGGTTGACCGAATCGCCGCGAATCTGGCACGCCGCGGAATCGGCCGCGGCGACCGCGTTGGGATCATCCTTGGCAATTGCGCAGCCTTTGTTGAAGTCAGCCTAGCTTGCGGCAGGATCGGCGCCATCCAAATTCCCATCAACATCCGGCAGCGGAAACCGGAGAATGAGTATGTGCTTAACCATTCGGGCGCTGTAGCGCTGGTTTACGAGGTCGATCTCTATGAGGAGATACCTGAGCGCGAGACCTTGCCCGACCTCCGGCACCGCTTCTCGGTCGGCGGTCCGGCGCCAGATGCCGCCCGATACGAGACGCTGCTTGAACCCGGTGAAGCGCCTGATGTGATAGCGCCGCTTGAGGACGATCCATTTTGTATCCTTTACACCTCGGGTACGACCGGACGGCCCAAAGGCGCAATTCTCACGCATTACGGCGTTCTGCACTCTTGTTTGAACTTTCAATACGGGATGGGTTTGCGTCCGGGGGACCGCGCAGTCCTGGCGGTACCCGCCTCGCACGTCACAGGCCTGGTCGCGATCATCCTGAGTATGATTCTCGTGCGTGGCGCCGTGGTGATGATGCGGGCATTCAAGGCTCGCCCCTACCTTGAGCTGGTCGCGGCCGAGCGGGTGACCTACACGCTCGCGGTCCCAGCCATCTACAATCTTTGCCTCCTCGATCCCGATTTCGACCGGTATGACTTGTCGTCTTGGAGGATAGGCGGCTATGGCGGCGCGCCCATGCCCGAGGCGACGATCAAACGTCTGGCGGAGAAGCTGCCGAACCTCATGCTGTTCAATGCATATGGCGCGACCGAGACGACCTCGCCGGCAACAATCATGCCGCCGGGACAAGGGATCGCCCATGCCGACACCGTCGGGAAGGTCGTGCCATGCTGCGATATCCGCGTTATGGACGACGACGGACGCGAGGTGCCACCTGGAACCTCCGGTGAGTTGTGGATTGCCGGCGCCAATGTCGTGCCGGGATATTGGAATAACGCTGAAGCCGACGCTGCCAATTTCCTAGATGGCTATTGGCGCTCGGGCGACGTTGGATCGATCGATCGGGACGGCTTCGTACGTGTGTTCGATCGCGAGAAAGACATGATCAACCGCGCTGGCTAGAAGGTCTATTCGGCCGAAGTCGAAAACGTCCTCAGCCACCATCCCGGCATTATCGAAGCCGCCGTAGTCGGACGACCGGACGAAGTGCTCGGCGAACGTGTTCAGGCCTTCATCGTTCGAAGGGATGACCAGGTCACGGAATTCGATATCCGCGGCTTCTGTGCCGAGCGCGTTTCCGACTACAAGGTGCCCGACCGGATCACCTTTCTCGCCGGTACCCTACCGCGCAACGCGAACGGGAAGGTTTTGAAGCCGGAATTGCGTAAGCTGGTCGACGCGGAGCTAAGGAGCAGCCATGACCGACGATCATAGCGCCCGATATGGTGTGTATGAGCTTTGCGTCTATGGCGGCTATTGCAACAAATGCTCTTGCAACCTCATCGCCCAAGTGGAACAGGCAGCACAGCCATTCGCAAGTGAGCAAGAACAGCGGCCACCTCGGCATGGCGTTTGAGATCCCAACGTGTAACGGCGGCGCATTTCCAATGCATCACCCTGCGACCATTTCTACCTTATGGTTAAGGACCGAGCCGCCTGCCTGGCGAGCTACCCGACCGGGGAGGCGCGACACTTCCTGCTCCGCGACCGTGACGGCATCTATGGAGATGTTGTCCGCCAGCGACTAGCGGCGATGGGTATCCGCGACCGACCTATCGCGGCCCTCTTGCCTTGGTCGAATGGGATGGTCGAAGCGTTTATCGGCTCAATTCCGATCCTCGGAGGCTTGCCTCACCAGTATGTCATATCAGAGTCGGACTTTTGCCGCGTCCACATCGGACCCGGACGATGTTTTCGGTGAGGACAACCGGCGGGGTTGAGCTCAGCTCGGGAGGGTGTGGGACAGCCTCCCTTGATCCCGCCGCTCACTCGGCGGCCCGGGCGGCAGCAACCGGCGCCTTCTTCTTCGCTTTTCGCCATTCCTCGAAGCGCTGCAAGACGATGAAGAAGGATGGCACGAACAGGACCGCGAGGCAGGTCGAAGCGATGATGCCGGAAAGCACGCTCAGACCAAGGGAGATGCGGCCGTTGGCACCGGCGCCGGTCGCCAAGACAAGCGGCAAGACGCCCATGCCAAAGGCGAAAGAGGTCATCAGGATTGGCCGAAACCTAGTGCGCGAGGCTTGGACCGCGGCGTCGATGAGCGGCTTGCCGTGAAGGATGCGCGCCTCGCGCGCGACCTCGACGATGAGGATGCCGTTCTTAGCCGACAGCGCGATCATCAGGATGAGGCCGATTTGTGTGTAGAGGTTGTTGGCGACACCGAGGCTCGATAGCGCTACGACCGGTCCGAGAAGGGCTAATGGCACCGCTGAAAGGACCGCCAATGGAAGGATCCAGCTCTCGTACTGGGCGGCGAGGCACAAATAGACCAGGAGAACGGAAAGCCCGAACAGATAGTAGAGCTGATTGCCGGTCAACTTTTCCTGGTAGGACATCCCCGTCCAGAGATACGACATGCCGCGCGGCAATGTCTCCCGGGCGAGTGTCTCCATTGAGGTCAGCGCCTCTCCGGAACTCGTGCCGCGCGCCGGCGCGCCGACGACTGTCGCCGAGGGGTAGAGGTTATAAAGCGTTATCAGGGGCGGCCCCAGATTCGAGCTCAGATGGGCGACGGCGCTGATCGGCACCATCTGATTGTCCTGGCTCTTTACGTAGAGGTTCAACAAATCGTCGGGTCGCAGCCGGTATTTCGAGTTCGGCCTGGACATAGACCTGGAACACTTGACCGTATTTGTTGAACTGGCTGACGTAGGTTGAGCCGAGATAGGAACTGAGTACCGAAAAGATGTCGCCGACCGAGACACGCAGGGTTTCGGCTCGGTCGCGGTCTACGATCACCACAACCTGCGGCGATCCCGGGCTGAAGCTCGTTACGACCCGCTGCAGGCCGGCTGTGGCGTTGGCTTTTTTGACGAGCTCATTGGTCGCGTCGCTGAGCTTGCGGTAGTCGAAACTGCCTCCCAGAAGCACGGTCTGCATCTGGAAGCCGCCGGCTTGCCCAATGCCCTGAATAGGTGGGGGTGGGAGCACTAAGAGGCGGCCGTCGGAGGCGGTGTAGAGCTTGGCTTGCAGATGCTCGGCGATCGAGATGATGTCGGTGCCCTGCGACTTGCTGCGCTCGCCCCAGGGCTTCAGCATGACGAACGCGACGCCGGCATTGTTGAGGTCGGCCATGTTGTCGAGGGCCGACAGGCCCGAGATGGCGATGACCTTGTCGACGCCTGGTGTGGCAAATGCCGCCTTTGTCGCGTAGTCGAGGGCTACGGTCGTGCGGCCGAGTGCCGCCCCGTCCGGCAGTTGTGCGGCGACCAACAAGTAGCCCTGGTCCTCGTTCGGGATGAAGGCGGTCGGCAGCCGGGCAATGCCGAGGATCGCGACGACCGCCAGTGCCGTGCCCGCCAACACGACAAAGCCACTAAACCGCGCCATACGGCCGATCAACGCGGCATAGCCGCGCTCGGCGCGCTGATAGCTGGCCTCGAAGGCGCGGAAAAAGATGTTGCGCTCGGCGACCGGTTTCGGGGTCCTTAGCCACAGGGCGCATTGCGTCGGCTTCAGCGTCGCAGCGTTGACAGCGCTTATCAGCGCCGTCGCCGCTATGACGAGCGCGAATTGCGCGAACATCTGGCCGGAAAGCCCAGGAACAAAAGCAGAGGGCAGAAACACTGCCATCAGTACGAGGGTAATGCCGATGATCGGCCCGAACAACTCGTTCATCGCGCGAACCGACGAATCGTGCCCGGACATGCCCTGCTCGATGTATTTCGACACGCCTTCGACGATGACGATGGCGTCGTCGACAACGATGCCGATCGCCAAAATCAGCGCGAACAAGGTCGACAAATTGACTGTGAAGCCCATTGCCGCCATCGCGGCAAAGGCACCGATGATCGTGACCGGCACCGTCGTCGCCGGCACCAGAGTGGCACGGAAGTTCTGTAGGAAGACGAGGATGACGATCAGCACCAGGACGCCGGCCTGCCACAGGGTCTTGTAGACCTCGTGGATCGAGGCGCTGATGAAAACCGTCGTGTCGTAGGGGATGCTGTAGTGGACGCCAGGTGGGAAGTCACGCGCCAGCGCCTCCATCTTGGCGGCAACTTCGGCGGCGACCTTCAGCGAATTGGCATTGGGGGTCTGGTAGATGGCGATGCCGGCTGCCGGCCGCCCTGAGAGCTTGAAGGACTGGCTGTAAGTTTGCGCACCCAGATCGATGCGCGCTACGTCCTTCAGCCGAATGAGACGGCCGCCCTGGGCCGTCTGGTCCTTGACGATGATGTTGGCAAACTCTTCGGGATCATTGAACCTGGACTTGACATCGATTGTGTATTGAAAGGCCTGTTCCTTCGGCGCCGGCGGCATGCCGATCTGGCCGGCCGCAACCTCCTGGCTCTGCTGTTGGATAGCCTGGATCACGTCGCTGGGAACGAGGCCAAAGCTGTACAGCTTGTTCGGATCGATCCAGATCCGCATCGAATATTGACCGGCGCCCATAACGAGGACATTGCCCACCCCGGGTAGCCGCGCCAGCTCGTTGACAAGGTTGATCGTCGCGTAGTTCCACAGGTATAGCGCGTCGCGCGAGTTGTCGGGTGAATCGAGTGTTACGAATTGGAGGATCGAGGCCGATTTGGCGCGGATCGAAACACCCTGCGCCTGCACCGACTGAGGCAGTTGCGCCATGGCGTTCTGCACCCGGTTCTGGACTAGGACCTGGTCAATGTTCGGGTCACTGCCAATGTCAAAGCTGATCGTCAACACATAGGTGCCGTCATAGGCGCTCGTTGATTGCGTGTAGATCGCGCCGGGCACGCCATTCACTTGTAGCTCAATCGGGAGCGCCACCGTGTCGATGACGGTCTGGGGACTGGCACCCGGATAGCGGGTCGCTACCTGCACCGTCGGCGGCACGATGTTCGGGTATTGGGCGACCGGCAGGCGCAACAGCGCGATGCCGCCGATGATGACCAAGACGATGGCCAACACATTGGCGAGGACCGGATGCTCGATGAAGAATTTTGACATCAGTGCTGTGCCGCTGGTCCCGCCGCCCCAGTCAGGGCCTCGATCGTTGTCAGCTGCGGCACGACCTTCGTGCCGGGTGTCGCCCGCCACAGATCGCCAACGACGACCCGGTCCTCGGGCCCGAGGTCCGAGGCGACCACCTGCAGGTTGCCGACCACCGGTCCGAGCTGGACGTAGCGCTGCTGCACGAGGTCGTGTTCGTCGAGCACCAGGAGATATGTCCCGCCCTGGTCGGTCTGCACCGCGCGTTGCGGCACCAGCGGGGCATTCTTGTTGACCTTGCCCATGGGCAGTTGCATGCGCACGAAAAAGCCGGGCAGGATCAGCCGGTCGGGATTGGGCAGGATGCCCCGTACCAGCAGAGTGCCGGTCGCCGGATCGAGCGCCGGCGCTACATATTGGATCGTGCCGCGGTGCGGGAAACCGGCCTCGTCGGAGAGTCCGACATCGACCGGTACCTTGCGCAAATCGGCAAGAGTCAGCCGGCGCTGGCCGAGGTTTTGCCGGATCTTCAGCACCGTCTGCTCAGAGAGGTTGGCGACGACATAGATCGGGTCGAGCTGCGTGATCTCGGCCAAAGTCCCTTGTTGGGCGTCGCCGCCGACGACATTGCCGGGATCGACCAGATGCTTGCCGACGATACCGGCGAAGGGGGCGCGAACCTCGGTATAGCCGAGATTGGTTTCGCTGATCTCGACCTGCGCCTTGGCGCTCATCAGTTGCGCGGCGGCGGCGTGCCGCTCGTAATTCCAGTGATCGACCTCGGTTTGCGTCGCCGCGTCCTGGCGGACGAGGGCGGTGTAGCGGGTGAATTCGGTCTTCGCATAGGCAAGCGAGGCCTCGGCAGACGCCAGTTGGGCATGCGCCTGTTCGAGCTGTTGCTTGTAGGGTGCCTGCTGAATTGTGAATAACAGGTCGCCCTTTTCGACGAACTGGCCGTCCTGGTAGTGGATCTGTTCAAGATAGCCGGTGACGCGGGCCAGGAGCTTAACCTGATTGACGGCCGCGGCATTGCCGGTGACGACGACGTAATTCGTCACCGATTGCAGCCGTGGCAATACGACCGGCACCGCAACGGTGGCGGGCGCGGGGGGCAGTTGCGCTTCGGCCGACCGGAACTTGGTGAGGCTTGCCGCAGCGACGGCGGCGGCGATCGCGACCGCAATTGTCGGGAGCAATAAGCTGGTGGGAAACCTGATCATAGCCTCCTCACCATTCGGGTGGCCGCGGCTTCGCACTGACATTGTCGGGCGTCGGTAGCCCGGGCAGCGGCCTTGGCGGCTGGTTCGACGAGGGAAGCAATGAGCCCCAATTGGTGCGGGCGCGCATCTCCTCCACGGTCTGCGGCGGCACGACCTCGTTGTTGTCGCGGATCTGCCAGCCGCCGCCCAACGCCTCATAAATATTGACGAGCGCTGTCGCGACATTGCCCTTGGCCGTCGCGAGATTGGTTTGCGCCGTGTATAGGTTCTGCTCAGCCGTCAGGACCGTCGTGAAATCGCGGGTGCCGAGCTTGTATTGGATGAAGGCGAGGTTGAGTGCGGCATTGGCGTCGGCGACACTGGTGCGCAAGTCTTCGACCTCTTTTTGTCCCTGCAGAAACCCAGCGAGGCCGTCCTCGACCGTTTTCTGGGCGGTTAATACCGTGTTCCGATAGTCGACCAGAAGCTCCTGCAGTTTTGCGTCCTGCACCCGCACGTTGTTGGTGATCTGGCCGTAATTAAGGATGTTCCACTGAAAGCTAGGGCCGAAGGCGAAGGTGATGCTCTTAGCCATGAACAGGTCGCTCAAGTGGTGGTTGCTCGTAATATTTGCCGCGACCGTGCCAAAGTTTCCGAACAGGCTGAAGGCCGGATAAAGGTCGGCCTCGGCGAAGCCGATCTGAGCGCTTTGCGACATTGCCGCAAGCTCGGCGGCGCGAATGTCGGGGCGGCGGCGCACCAGATTGGCCGGAATGCCGACGGCCACTTCGGTGGGCGGCACTGGGATCGTTGGCGGCCCACTCAGGAGGTCGTCGAGCGGCTGCGGCGCCATCCCGAGGAGGGCGCGCAGCGCATTCTTGCCCTCTTTCAGCTGCGCGATCAGCTGTTGCAATGAAGCCTCGGTCTGGCCGAGGACGTTTCCAGCCTGGTAGACGTCGAGCTTGGTGGCGGCGCCGCCGTGAAACCGGGCCAGCGCGATCTTTAGCGCCTCCTTCTGCTTGACGATGTTGTCGTCGGCGATTGCGATCTCGGTCTCCAACGTGCGGATCCCGATATAGGTCGTCGCCACTTCGCCGAGGAGCATGACGAGCGTGTTGTCGTAGGCGGCGATCGACCCGAGATAGGCAGCGTCGGCAGCCTCGATGGCGCGGCGGAACTTTCCCCAGAAGTCGAGCTCCCATTCGATCTCGGTGCCGAGCTTGGCCAGCCAAAAGCCGTTGGAGAGTTGCGATAGCGGCGTCAACGTCGGGTCGGTGCGGCTCGGACGCAGGAATACCAGCGAACTCGTCGCTTGCTGCGATTGCGGATAGAACTCACCGATCGCGATGCCGAGTTCTGCGCGCGCCTGCAGGACTCGCGTGCCCGCGGCTTCGAGCGTCAGGTTCTGATGGTAGGCAATCTGGATCAGCCGGTCGAGGACTGGATCATCAAACACCCGCCACCAGGCCTCGTATTCCTGGCGCTTGGTGTCGACCGATGGATCCTGCGCTTCAAGGTACTTTTCGGCAGCGGGAGCGGGCGGCGATCTGTAGTCCGGACCGACCATGCACGCAGCGAGCTTCACTGTCAGCAGCGCGGCCAGGGCCGAGCGTCGGATCACGGACGATGACGTCCCCGATCGTACGGAAAATTCCGAAACTAGTTGGCTCGCGCCGGCCCGCCATGTCATGAACCACCCCCCTAGCGGCTGCCAAGGTGCCGAGCCAGCCATGGCATACGCGTCGATGATCATCAAGACTGACCCTGTCAAGTACTGGCCGTGCGCGTGCGCTTGCGCAGCCAAAACCGCCGCGTCCTCGGTTCGGCTACCACCGTGTACATAGTCCAACCGATATCGGCCACTGCTTGCGATTTTATCTCGGCGATCCCTTGAAAGCGTGGCGAAGCGCCCGACCGCTGGGCGGTGTTCGATTCGTTGCCGACGAGAAATCTCAGCCCAAGAGCACGAGGCTCCCGCAACTGACCGGGTAATCGCCCGCTCACTGGGGATTGTACGCACCAAGGGTGGGCCGACACATGAGCAAGTGGCGACAGCGAGTCTCAACTGACCGACGCGTCCACCCCGACCGACCCCGTGCCCGATGACCTCTGCTAGCCCCGCTCGCGGAGCGCCGAACGGGATACGGCCTTTATTCGCAGGCCACCCGACTACCCGCATTGGCAGATCATGAGCTTTGCCGATGGAATCAATAGCTACATGTGGACGCGTACAGCTCCGCAAACGCCGCTGACAACGCTTCGCGTGCCTCGTCTCCGATGGCCGGGACCGGGCGGAGTGCATGGTCCACCGGAACCCGCGCTTCACAATTCACGTAAGTGAACCAGCCCTTGTGCACCATCCCACTGCATCCGCAATCCCCCAGAGCGGCCGTGCACTCTTCAATGTAACTCAATATCTGGCGCACTGTCGTGTGTTTTTGTGCGTCCTTCCCTGGTCCGTCGCCGCAGCGCTGAGGCGGGCGGCAGGGTCAGCACCGACGCGCGGTACCAGCGGCGGCCGATTGATTTGCCGTCTTAGACTCTCATGTCTGTGGTCGGTGATTTGGGTAAGGTGGTCGATAACGCGTCGTTCACGAGCGCGCCGCAGACGCACCCCGAAACGGCGCTCCTGCCATTTTCTGTCAGTGCCGGGCTATAGTGTCGTGCGACGCGACCAGGGAGGCGCGCGACGTGGCCCGGACCGCAAGACTCCTCGTCCTGCTCCAGCTTTTGCGCGGCAAGCGCCGACCGGTGACGGCGGCCGCGTTGGCTGCCGAACTGGGCATTTCCGAGCGCACGATCTATCGCGACATCGCGGAGCTGGGCGCGCAGGGCGCGCCTATCGCGGGCGAGGCGGGTGTCGGCTATGTGCTAGGGCCCGGCCTGTTCCTGCCGCCGCTGACGCTCGACGACGACGAGACCGAGGCGGTGGTGCTCGGACTACGCTATGTCGATCAGCGCGGCGACGACGTTCTGAGTCACGCCGCGCGCGAGGCGCTGGCGAAGATCGGCGCGGTGCTGTCGCCCGCGGCGCAGGAGGCGATGCGCAACCCAGTCGCCTTGCCCGGCCCCAGCGGCCGGGGCTTTCCCAGGAACACGGTCGAACTACGCTTTCTCCGCGCTGCCATCAAGGCGCAGGCGAAGCTCGAGATCGCGTACGCGGACGCCGCCGGGGTGCGCACCCGGCGCGTGGTGTGGCCGATCGCGCTCGGTTTCGCCAACGAGGCGCGTGTGCTAATGGCTTGGTGCGAGACACGGCAGGCCTATCGCACTTTTCGCACCGACCGGATTGCTGCGGCCACGCGGCGCGAGCGCTATCTCGGCTGGCGCGTTTCGCTGCTGGCCGAATGGCGCGCGGCGGCGCTGGCGAGCAACTCCTATCCTGACAAAAACTGACAGGGCGTCCGCGTAGGCTGCATCCGCAACACCCCACACCAGGAGAACCCTCATGCCGCAAACCAACCTGCCGCCCGCCATCCAACGCTTCGTGGCCGCCACCAACGCGTTCGATCTCGACGCCTGGATGGACTGTTTCGCCGAGGACGCGTTCGTCAACGACAACCGGCGCGAATTCCTCGGCAAGGCCGCGATCCGGCGGTTCGCCGCGAAGGAGATCGTCGGCGATAGGGTCACGATGGACGTGACGGAGGTGCGCGCCTACAACGGTATGGTCGCGGTCGCGGCCAAGGTCGACGGCAATTACGACAAGACGAACATACCAAATCCGCTGATCCTCAGCTTTTATTTCACGCTGAGCGGAGACAAAATCGCGACGCTGATTATCGTCTTCAACAAACCGGTGGCTTGATGATTGGCGCCTTCCGACCTTATGGACGAGCAGCCGGAAGGCGCGACCAAAGATGCAGAGAGCGAAGCAGCTACAGCTTCGCCTTGCCGAGCGCGCAGCGTTGCCGGAAGGCCGCATGCGAAGCCGACCATTGACCGTCTAACTTAACACAATACGGCTTTCGCTTCGCGAGCCCGCCGTCGCTGCGTTATCGCTGTGTTGCTATGTCTTGCAGCTGCATCAAGATCACTGAGACGCGGCTGGAGATTTAGAATCGGTCGATATCTTTGCAGTCGGTCACGGTTGAGGAATTGTTAGCGTACCTAGGCACCTGTGTTCCTGAGCGAGGAAGGGTGGATGTCGACCATTATCGCTTGCATTGCGCTCGTTGCTCGCGCCAACAAGGGTATCGGCCTAGAGATCGTGTGCCAGCTTGGCAAGACAGCATCGCGTTCTGCTCGGGTAGCGTAACGTCATACAGAGCGAGGCCGCGGCGACTCCGATTAACTTCTAGGCGACCTCGAGCACGGGCAGCAATTCGCCGCGGAGTTCTTGTCGGACACTCGGCGCATCTTGCACTCTGACCGAAGGTTGGGACCATTTTCACATAGGGGAAATGACCCTTTCCATGGAAACACATGAGTCGCGCCACAGGGCGAAGGCCGCCCCTCAGCCTGTGACGTAATCAAGCGCTGAGCCTGGCACTCACCAGAACTGCCGCAAGGTGAGCCGAACGCCCACGGCATTCGGCTCGCCTTCCGGCTTGGCGACCACGGCCTCGCCGTTCAGAATGATATCACCTCCATTCCACAAATTCGCGCCCAGACCGGCGCCGAGGCGGAACGTGTTGGCGGCGTTGCGTTGCGGCGCGCCGTCGATGCTCGTCTCGCCCCCGACATCGTAATAGGCGTCGGCCGACAGCCAGAGGCGAGGAGTAACGTTGCGGCTCGCGTGGCCTTCCAGGATGAACAGCGGCCGCTGCGTCAGGCGGCTAGCGCCGCCGGCCTCGAACGCATTGTTGGCGGTGAAGGTTGCAACCGTCACATAGGTCTCGAGCCACGTCCAGCCTCGGTCTGGGGTATAGCTGTAATTGACCGTCGGGCGGACAGTCCATCGGTCGGCCGACGGATTGAGGAGGCGCCTCGGTTCATAGTCGCCGAGCGGCGTACCGACGTAGAGGTGAAAGCTCGAGAAGATCTGCGGCACAAAGTTGGCGAACTCCGCGCGGGAGAGCGCCGGCCCGCCAAAAATGTTGATCTGCCCAAGAAAGCCGATGTTGGAGAGGCCGCTGACCGTGCTCGCGCCGGCCCCCGAGCTCGATGCCACGCGGACATAGGGCAGCACTGTCGAGAGACCGCCCGAGCGCCCCCAGAGGTCCATGACCCGCGTGAGGACGAGCGACTGCACCAACACGTTGGTGCGGATGGGCGCGGTGATGTTGTATCCGTCCTCGGGCGTCACCAGTGACTCGTAGTTCGCGTTGTAGGAGGCGAACCAACTATCGACAGGGGCATTGAGGTAATCCCGGGCCGAGCCGGCGGCTGCGTGGCGCGGCACGGAGCAAAAGCCGCCCGCGACGCACAGCATGGCTGCGACGATTCGTGCGCTCTTCCGCCATACCTCAGGCCGGACCCTGTTACACATTGTGGCTAATAGCAGGATTGCGGGATCATGCCACCCATATCATCCACTCTAGCATAGCCGTTCCGTGCGGTTTAAACTGGTTGAGTGGCAGGCAATCGACGCGGCGTTGGGGAAAAACGCTTCATTTCTGTTCCGGCTAGGTGTCACTATCGGATGTCCAACGGACTGTCACCTGAGCGCTGCATTTTTGGGCTCAAGCCGGCTTGGATTTGAAGAGCGCCGACGACAGGTTCGGGGCCGGAGGGATCACCGCTATCATTGCCCGCTACCAATGCGACGATTCTCCCACGGGCTCAATGTGGATTGCGTTTTCGGTACACACCTCGGGGAACGCGATTCTGGAAGGGCTCATCGGCTCGTTCCGCGTGAATGTTGCCATCACGTCGTGATTCTCGCCGAGCGCACATCATCTAGCAAAAGTTCCTCGTCTTTACGCCGACCATGACAACAACGCGCGCACCCTTGATCGGGCAAGCCTCACCGGCCGTTTCGGTTCCGATGCGGGCGGCCGGCATCACCAATACGTAAGAGTCTGACCTTCGCCACATGCAAACGCACCCGGACGATGCTTTGGTAAGGCCAGCAGCGCGCGCTCTCGGATACAGCAATCGGCGCGGGCGGTGGCGCGATCATTGGCGCGATCGCCGGCAATGCCGGTCTTGGCGCGGGGATTGGCGCGGCCGCTGGGCTCGCCGGCGGTCTAATCTACAATCGGGCAAGGGGCAAACTGACGGGATAAAAGCCGGTTGTCCACTCAGTTGTGCGGCGGATAGGGACATCTGTTAGGCGCCGGCCCCCGCCTCAATGAGGAAAGGTTCTTTTGCCGTGCCGTCAGAACTTGGCCGCGGCAACGACGGGATTGGCAAGAGTACCAACTCCAGTGGCGCTGACTTCGATACGATCGCCCGCACGCATGAACACCTTCGGATTTCGGCCGTAGCCGACGCCCGAAGGCGAACCGGTAGTAATAATGTCGCCGGGTCGGAACTGGTACCATTGCGAGTAATAGGCGATCAACTTGCGCACCCCGAACACGAGATCGTCCGTATTGGCCGACTGCACGGTCTCACCATTGAGCAGGGTCGTGAGCTGGACAGCATCAGGATCAGGGATTTCATCGCGCGTCGCCAGGATCGGCCCGATCGGGCAAAAGGTCGGGAATTGCTTGCCGAGCAGGTTGCGTTCCCACGCCAGGACACCTGGCATCACGCCGGTCGCATTGAACACCGGCGCAACCCAGTCGCGCGCCGAGACATCGTTGATCAGAGTGTAGCCGGCGACATAATCAAGCGCCTCGGCTTCCGAAACCGCGTAGCAGGGGCGACCGATGACGACGCTGAATTCGCCTTCCCAATCGACCATATCGGGATGTGACGCAGGCAGCACGATCGGCGCGTCTGGCCCAATGACCGCATTCCTATTCTTGATGAACGAGGTGGGAAACTCCGGCACTGCTGAATTCATCTCGCGCAAATGCTCGCGGTAATTCATCCCGCAGGACAGGATCATCGCCGGATCGGCGACCGGCGCCAGAAGCCGCGCACGATTACGCAGCGTCAGCGCGCGGCTCTCGCGTAGCTGCTCCGCCAAGCTATCGCTGCCGCCGATTCGATCCGCGACGCCCCGAACCAGATCGAGTGCGGCATCGCCCGCTTCGAGAATGCCGCGCACCGTCGCCGGTACCAGCCTTGCGGCCGCGATTGCTTCGCGGCAGCCGGCGAGATCGGCGACTTCTTCGCCGACGATAACGCCGGCCCCAGCGTGGCCGGCCAGCGTGACGAGCCGCACTAGACCTCGACGCCAGGCCGCTTGAACTTCCTGTCTAAGTGGCCCTTGCCTTCGAGATCGCCCAGATCCCAGATCCAGGAATAGCCGCCCTTTGGATTGGTCAGGATCTCCCAGGCATTGCCGTCGGCATCCCAGAAATAGAAGCTGTAGGTGCCATGCTGCAGAACTGGCTTGCTGATCTTCGCCAGCTTCCATTTCTCGGCCTGCTCGACGCAAGTGCGGTGCGCCGCGTCGACTTCCGCCTGGGTCTCGACATCGAGACCATTATGGTTGAGGAGGTTCATCTCCGAGGGGCGCTTCGAATAGACCACGGCATAAACATGCTGGCCGCCCAGCCGCACCATCAGCGAGATCGGGCTCGTGCGATGCACTTCGAGCCCGAGGAATTCCTCATAGAATTTGCGGCTGAATTCGAGGTCGCGCGATTCCAAGGTGCCGTGCGACAAGAAATTGAGCTTGAGCGCGGGCTCGAACTTCAGCTTTTCCGCCGCGGGGGCGGCTTGCGATTCCGGCATTGACATCGGCGTCTCCCAACAACGTAGTTGTCCGGTTATCGCGGAATATTAACAAGGTCGGTCATTCGACGCCACCGCCACCGGGAGGCAGCCGATGAAATGGGTCACGCGTGATTTTGTACATCTCGATCGGGTCGCATCGCCCTGGCTAATCCGGCGCTTCATCGATAAGGACGCGGTGTTCGTCTTTGTGCCATGGGGCGCGGAGGAAGGCCGACCGCTCGACGCCATCCCATTCGCCCTGCCCGGCGCCGAGATCGGCCCGCACGACCACGAGGGCACCACCTTCGACAAGCTGCTGAAAAGGCACCGTCTCGACGATCCGGCGCTGCACTCGATCGCGCGTGTTATCGCGGCCGGCGTGCACTATGTACTCGACGGCTATCGTCCACGGCCGGAGGACGATTTGGGGCAAATCGCGGTCGGCTTGCTGGCAGTTTCCGAAGGCACGATGCTGATCAATTCCGATGACGCGATGATCATCGAGCGCAGCCTGCCGATCTACGATGCGCTATACGCCTATTTCAAGGCGCACCATTTGGCAAAAGCGAAGGGCGTGCCGCTGCCCGAGCATGCCGGCAAAGGACCGACCAACCCGACGCTCTATCTGCGCGGGCTGTTGAAGGAAGCGGGCTAGAAGCGTGCGCGGATCACGAAGCCGACACCGACGGCGCCAGCGTGATGGTGCGGTGCATTTCCGGAAACGGCAGTGCCTACAGCCCAACTACCGCTAGCGTGCCGATGCGGAAGAGACGGTCGTCGGTCAGCCGCTTCAATTCGTCGCTGCGGTCCTCCGCCAAATGCGGAACGAAGACGTTGGCCGGGTCGGGGCCGAGCGACTTTGCCCTGGCCGCCGTGCGTTCGATAAACTCGGCGGTCGCGACGCCGACTGTATGGAAGGGGAACTGCGATGCGGGCCGAGCAACTCACTGCCGAATTCGGGATTGCAGGTGTCATTGACTTCATCGAGACTGAGCACGGACTTGCCAAAGCGGCGATTTCCCTCGGCGGGACGACGGGCGAGCTCTACCTCCAGGGAGCGCAGGTCACCGCTTGGCAGCCGGCGGGCGAGCGGCCGGTCCTATTCACGAGCCCCAACGCTGCGTTCGAGCCTGGCAAAGCGATCCGCGGGGGCATCCCCATTATCTTCCCGTGGTTCGGTCCCAGCCAGCACGCGTCGGCGGCGCCGCAGCACGGTTTCGCGCGCACCTCGACGTGGTGTCTCGATCGGGTGGAGAGGCCGGGCACCGGGTCGTTGACCCTTACCCTTAGTCTCGATGATCGTGACGTCAGATCGAGATTCTGGCCGGAGGGGTTCCGCGCGATCTACGATGTGACCTTCTCGACCACGCTGTCGTTGCGCCTTGCCGTGGAGAACCGCGCGACGCACCTCATCACCTTCGAGGAGGCGTTGCACAACTACTTCGCGGTTTCTGACGTCACCGCCGTTGCGATTTCCGGGCTCGCCGGCACCACCTACATCGACAAGACCCAAGCGAGCCAGCGCGAGCGGCAGGCTGCGGCGCTTGTCAGCGTTACGGCGGAGACTGATCGCGTTTATCTGGATACGCCGGCGCGGTGCGTCGTTGAGGATCGCGGTTGGAGCCGCCGCATCATAATCGAGAAGACTGGCGCAGCGTCGACGGTA
This sequence comes from uncultured Alphaproteobacteria bacterium, assembly GCA_963804725.1. Lineage (GTDB taxonomy): Bacteria > Pseudomonadota > Alphaproteobacteria > ATCC43930 > CGMCC-115725 > JAATGI01. The sequence goes on from CAWDRN010000007.1 coordinate 158,291, forward strand.
GTGTGGAATCCCGGGGCCGATAAGGCGACGATAATGGCCGACTTGGGCGATCCCGCCTGGCGCGGCATGGTGTGTGTCGAAACTGGAAACATTGCCGACGACGAGGTGCGCCTCGCCGCCGGCGGCGAACACCAGATGTCGGCGGTTATCTCCGTGGATGCCGGAAGGTGATTTTGTCGGGCGCAAGCGCATCCGGTGGAAGAAGGCGGTTGGCTCGATGCCCAATCGGTGATCGGCTTTAAAGCATGACGTGCCTCAGCGTGCCGATCGCAACGCGGGCTTCGGTGCGGGGCGGCGGCGATATGGTCCTGGCTCAAAGTTGTGGCCGAAGGCTGTCCTTTGCCTTGCCAGGTTTCGAGCCATGATCATAAACTTGCCCGCCGTCCCTTCGCAAAGGCCCGGTCGGTTACCATGAAGCGCAAGCATCGGCGAGGACCAATCGACGCCGGCCACTCGATTAGATCGCGTACCCCCTCCTTCGAGCGGGATATCAATTCAATGCTCGAACCGCCGCAGGTGATTTGAAGTAGCGGGCCCGGTCGGCTCCCCGGCCTCAGCCTGATCTAGAGAACCCAATGTCGTCGTCGATCACCGTGGTCGGCCCGATCGGCACCTTTGCCGGGTTGGGCTGGTTGAGCTTTCGGAAGACGATTTTGTCGCGCTTTACCTTGCGCAGAAAATCACAAAACACGTCGATCGTCAGTTGCTCGCCTGGGCAGCGTCGATAGCCGAAGCCGAAAGGCGCGAAGCCGGCATAGTCGCAGACCGGCAGCGGCTTCTCATCCGCTACCGCGAATACCGTGCCGAAGCCGCTGTTGGTGATACCGACCTTGCGGCCGTCGCTAACGGGCAGAGTCGTAATGTCGAACGGGCACCGTGGCAGCCCGATCTGTTTGCATTTCGCTTCGTCGATCTCCGCGCTGGTCGGCACGCTCCTATAGCGCTCCGGGTCGAACCGCTGCGGGTCTTTCCACAGTCGCGTATCGAAGCTGGTCTCGGTGTGCGGCGTAATCGCGAACGAATGTCGCTCGTAGGGCACTCCAAACTGGGCAAAGGGGGAGCCTCCGTAGAAGGACGACGCCCTGGTGTCAGTAATCGCTGAAAAGCTGCCGCCGTTGGGAGAGATGGTGCGGAAGAGCTCCATCACCAGAAGCTCAAGAGGCGTGTAGGGCGCTCCGTTTGCGTTGTCGAAGGCCCCGCTCATTGTCGCTTCGAAGGCCGCGCGTACCGCCGGATCACCGCCCCTCTCGCCGAGGCGCGTCATGATCCCGAAGATCGAATTGCCCCACTGGCTAAACGCCACGAAGTTATGGAAACATTCGAAGACGACGTCCTTCTTAGCGAAATACTTTCCGTCTCCAGCATTCTTGAGCCAGTAGTAGGCGATGGTTTTGTCGGGATCCGCAATTCGGTTGTTCTCGATGTCGTCAAGCCGCTCGTCTATCCATTTCTTCAGGAACGGCAGAAGCGCCCTGACGGTCATATAGTTTTGGTAGACGATCTCTTCCAGGGGGTCGCGGTAGGCCAACACCGTGTTGAAGCTCTCGCCGATTGTGCGGATCTGAGCCGGCACCGCCTCGCCCTTCACGCCCAGGTGCAAGTCCCAATAGACGTCCCAATAATAGTCGAGATAGTGCCGCATGAATGGCTTATCGGCGTGCTTCGGGTCCAGGAGCTTGTCGAAGAACTCGACGACCTTAGCCTGGTACTTTGGAGCGTAGAGGTCCGGCGTGACGCCCGTGAAGTAGATGCGTTTGCGCAGGTTGTTGTCACCGCGGTTCTCGAGCCCTTCCAGGAAGACGGTGACGCCGTCCGATGGAGCCGGCTTCCAATCCTCATAGAGCATCCCCAGGAAGTCATTAGGGATTGCGTTCTGCTTGGTGAGAGGCAAGTCGATCATTGGCAGGATCGGCCGCTCGGCCGCAAAGGCGCTGGTGAGATAGAACGGCACGATCGCGTTCTCGACGTACTCCCGGTCGAAGTGACTCGGGATCGAAGCCCGGAATTTGGCCAAAGCCCCAGAGAGATCAGGAGACTGAGGAGCGGCGGACGCAGAGGCCGCTCCAGCCGCAAGAGCGGCTGCGCCCGCGCCGAGAAGAAGGGCACGCCGTCCGACGGAGACCTCAGCAGGATTATCTACTGTGCTGATGACGCCGTTCGATGGGTCGGCAACGATGTCGGATGGCTCTTGTTGAGGCATGGCGTCAACTCCCAAGGCTCTGATTGCTCGCCTCTGGCGTCTACTTCCAGAAAGTCAGGCGACCTCAAGGACTGGCCCCCAGATCGAGCCGGCGTTTGGATTCAAAGTCTGGTGGACAAGATGAAGCAGGAAAACAGTAGACCGAGGATGAGAGCAGACGCAAGTGGAGCCGCGCCGCCTCATGATCACGGGTTCGAGACCATGAACAGAGGCGCCTAACGCGATGAATTCAATCAACTCGGCCCCGATCATCGTTGTCTCGTTCTTAAGATATTCTTCATCCGTGAGCAGTCGGGCGATGACCCCATTGCCTCCTGGACTTCAATTCTACCCATGCAGACAGGCCCAGAGAGTCGTTGAGATTCCTTAGTCCCGGATCTGTTACGGGACCTATTCCACCGCAGCCAGTCCGATTGCCGATCGTTCCAAAGGACCGGCATCTTGATGGGTGCAGCAGCCGGATTTCAGTGCTCCCGAACGCCAGTGCTATTCGCTTCGACTTGATTGGGATGAGGCCGAGGGCATTCATGCAACCCATTTTCCAAACGTGCGGACCCACCATGCTGTGGGTGTGGATCATGAACCCGACTGGCGTCGTTGACCAGACGCTGTCGGAGCAGATCCTTGGCACTTGGGGCGGTCGCGCGGAGGCGTTCAGTAAGGCGATCGAACTTTCCGGAATGTCCTGGATCGCCTCTATCGCCTCGGTACTCACTGCCTTCGCGGTTAGCATCCGCGAACCCCCAAAAGCTCTCAAAAGCCATCCCAATGACGGTGCGACAGGTCTGGTAAGTGTCCGTTGCGACGACGGAGTTGGAGTTAACGGCCCACGTCGGCGCCGAGCCGCGCACCGCTCACGGCGATGCGCGCAAGCGCCTTGTAGTATCACCCAGCGGGAATGGTTAGAACGGGCGCTTGCCCGGTTGGGGCGCCTTGCACGAGGGCGACCAGAAGCCCCAGGACTGTGTAAGCAACTTTGGAGTTAAAGTCGGTATCATCGATCCAGAACCACACCTGTCCGTATTTCACCGCCGTGTCGGCGCCCGGTGGCGCCGTCCCGGCCCAGTGCACCCTGATAATGGGATTCTGTCCGAGTCGCGCCGGGGGATGTGAGTATATGGTCCGCCCGGTCGCAATATCCTGCGGCGGAACTTCGATCTCACTGCTCACTTGCGAGAGGATAGCGATGATTGGGCGAGTGAGCATCGCGATCTGTCGAGGACCCGACGCGACACGGCCATAGACGATTTCTGCCTCGGTCTCGCCGGGTGCCATCCCGAGCAGGTGGCGCGTGCGCGGGGCGGTAGCCCGCGTATCAGAATCGTCTCCATCCGCGATGCCCAGAAAGACGTGATTTCCATCCTTTCTACGCACGAAGCGAACCGTCAAAAGGCCCCGCACTTGCAGGCGGCGCATTCCCGAAAGCAGCTCGAAAAATTCGGGAGAGCCGGCACCTTCCTCGCCGTGCAGAACGACAGTGTTCTGGAGCGCCCCCACCGATTGCACGCTGAGCCGGAACAATACGTCGATCGGCATTCCGGTCTGGGCCAGCGGCATAAGATCGGCCGGTGACGGGGGCCGGATCGCCGTCCGCGCCAACTCCTCACCGGACAGTGGCGAGAAGGTAATGGTCGGGTGATCGCTGAAGGTGACCGTGCCAAGAGCCGTTGCATGGTTGCCGGGGCTAACATTCGGGAAAATGTTCAAGCCAAGTTCTGCCTCCTGTTCCAGCGTGTAGCCGGAAATCACCTGGTTGACCGAAAGGAACGTCGGTGCCTCACCGTACCGGAGTTCGAACGATATTCAGCAGAGTCTGCCGTTTCTGTGCATCCAATATGACTTGGGCGTATTGCAATTGGTCGGGGCCCAAACGGGTCGGGCCGATACCCGCGCAACCGAGCAAGCCAACAGATAGAAGCGCGAGCACGGGAAGAAAGCGCAAGACAGTCCTCCGTCAACATAGGAGCGTCTCCATATTCCATATCATGATCATGTCAACGTGAAGATCCCTCGCCTGCAACGGTATTGGGATTTGGCTGCAGCGATGGACGCTCGCGCCGCCGCGATCGCCACGACCGCGACGGTTGTCGTCGTCGTCGCATTCGCGTCGCTGATGGTTTGGGGATTTGCACGGTGTTGCCGTTTCAACACACTGCACCCACCCATCGAATTTCAGTGGCTCGCTGCGTTTGGCGCTGAGAACTAGAACTCGGCGGGAGATAACGGAGAGATTGGGAGTCGCTAAACGGGGGAGCGAGTGCGCATGCGACGGGACGCTGGCATTTTGACTGCACCGTGGACTCGGCTTCGCATAGCGCTAACCGCGCGGTCGGCAAGAATACTTGCGCCCGTTCTTGTTGTTGCAATGGCCGGCTGCACCGGCCCGAGCCGCGTTGCTGCCGTGCCGCCCAAACTCGAAGAGGACGTAAGCGTTCTCGGCATGCCGAACGCTCGATTTTGGGGGGACACGCAGGGGCCGGCGATGGTGCAGGAGGCGATGCGAGCGCTCGCGCGCGGGCGCGCAGTGTCGATGCCGGGCGCGGTGCTCAGCCAAGCAAGCTATCTTGCGGTATCAGGAGGGTCCGACGACGGCGCGTTCGGTGCCGGATTTCTCGTTGGCTGGACTGAGACTGGAACCCGCCCGTCCTTTGCGCTTGTCACAGGCATTAGCACTGGCGCCCTGATTGCTCCGTTCGCGTTTCTCGGGCCGGCGTACGACGAGCAGTTGCGGACTGTGTTCACGACGATTGGGCCCGACGACGTCTATTCGCGACGTTGGCTGCCCACGGCGATATTTCGCGACGCCCTCGCGGATACCTCCCCACTGTTCCGGCTGATTTCGCATTATGCCGACCAGAGCATGCTGGACGCGATCGGTCGCGAGTACCGCCAGGGGCGGCTGCTGCTGATCGGCACCACCGATCTCGACGTGCAGCGCCCGGTGATCTGGAACATCGGAGCGATAGCGACCAGCGGCCGACCGGAGGCGCTCGACCTGTTCCGCCGCATCTTGCTCGCCTCCGCCGCCCTTCCCGGCTTGTTCCCGCCGGTAATGATCGATGTCGATGCCGGCGGGCGCCGCTACCAGGAAATGCACGTGGACGGCGGCGCTGTCGCGCAGACGTTCCTGATCCCGCCGCAGGTCGGGATGGCAATCACCAGGGGCGGACAACAGCTTGCACACCGACGCATCGCCTACGTGATCCGCAACGCGCGGCTCGATCCCGACTGGTCCTCGGTAGATCGTCGACTTCTCAGCATCGCCGGGCGGGCGATCAGCACGATGATCCACTCCAGCGGCTACAACGACGTTGTACGCATCTACTTCACCTCAAGGCGAGACGGCATCGAATACAATCTTACGTACATCGGTCCCGACTTCACCGTCGAGCACACGACGCAGTTCGATACCGCCTACATGCAGGCGCTGTTTGCTTATGGGCACGCGAAGGCCCTCGCAGGAACGGCCTGGTCGCAGGTGCCCCCAATCCTGTCGGAACCCGATGGAACCGAACAGCTCGATGGGTACGACGCGAAGGAGAGCTCCGAACTGGAACCGCAGAGATAGCCGGCGTGCGCGCACCCCCGCGGTACCGCAGGTTGCGGGTTCTGTCAGCCCTTGCGCCGCTTGGACCGATTGTTCGGACGCGAGCCCTGGTCGTGGCGCTGCAAGTCCTAATTCAGAGCTCGCCCCGCCGTAAGAACCAACAAAGCGGGCACAAAACCACGCTTCTTTGAGCAGCTTGCGCAGCAGCTTCAGCGCGGCAGCCTTGTCGCGCCACGGTTGCGCGAGCGGATCGAGAACTTCGCCTTCGTCGTCGACAACCTGCCCGAGATCGTTGGGGCTATCTCGTCGAGATGCTATTGGGATATGGCCGGTCGCCCCTACGACGAAGCTCACGGGCGAACCTCGGTCTAAATTTTTGGCTCCTTAGCGGAAACTGTGGGTGAGGAATGAGTGATTGTAGCGCCGCGCCGGTTGGTGCCTTTGATTGTGTCTCGGCCATGCGGATCGCCGTCAAGGCCTTCGCCTTCGGCGCATCGCTGTGCGGCTACGGTCCTTGACTGCGACACGCATGGCCAAGAGTTTGGCATTGGTGCCATCAATGACGCATTCGGTTTGTTGCTCCTGAAGAGCGCCGGGCTTGGGCTGGTGCGCGGTCAGGAAGTGAAAGAGCTTACGACAAGTCGCATCAAACAAGCGTTGCTCAGCTTCCAACTGATGATGAGAGAGCAGTGGTCCACCATCGTCGCCGATGAGGTTGAGGATAACCTGATCGATCGGCCGCCCGCGGAGGGTTTTGTCCATGTGCAGCTGGCTGATGATCTCGCCGCCGAGCACCCAGACATTGTCACGGTGTTGGCGCAAAGTCTTGTGCGATAGGTTGCGCGCCAGCAAATCGCGGAGAAACGGCTTGAAGTATTCCACCATCTGTCGGCCGGGCAGAATGTCTCGCGCTTCATATGACCAGCTGCGAGGCCACTCATCGAGATCGGGACAGTAGGCCTGCAAGGGATCGGCGGCAGGCAGTTGTCCGGCTAAGCTCTCACCCTTATTGGCCTCTTTCTTGGGTTCTGCTGTCATGCGGCTGATCTCCGTGCTGAACCATTATCAGCGCTACCCGGGCTTCGTGTATGAGAAAGCGCGGCTTTGCCACGAAACTCAAACCATCGAGATCTCCGTCCGTCCACGCCGTGGCTCGCGGCCGGTGTGCTCGGGCTGCGGCAGACCGGCAACTGCCTACGATCGCCTCAGCCCCCGTCGGTTCGAGTTCGTGCCGCTTTGGGGCTGCATGGTAGTGTTGCTGTATCATATGCGGCGCGTGGATTGCCGAACCTGCGGGGTACGGGTCGAAGCGGTCCCCTGGGGCGTGGGCAAGCACCAACTGACCACGGCGTACATGCTATTCCTGGCGCACTGGGCGCGAAAGCTGTCCTGGCAGGAGACGGCCCGGTCGTTCCGCAGCACCTGGGAGAAGGTCTGTCAGTCGGTCGAATATGTCGTGCAGTGGGGACTCGAACACCGACAGTTGGGTCCGATTGCGGCGATCGGTGTCGATGAGATCCAGTATGCCCGCGGTCATAAATACCTGACCTTGGTCTATCAGATCGAGCAGCAGTGTACTCGCCTGCTATGGATTGGCCGCGAGCGGACGATGGAAAGCTTCGGAGAGTTCTTCACTCTGATCGGCGAAGAGTTGGCGGGAAACATCGAGTTTGTCTGCTCGGACATGTGGCAGCCGTACCTGACGGTCATCCGCGAGCGGTGTAGCCAGGCGATCCACATCCTCGATCGCTTTCACATTGTCGCCAAGATGAACGCTGCACTGGACCAGGTGCGCGCCGCCGAGGCACGCCGGCTGGCGCGCGACGGCTACGAGCCGGTCCTGAAGAAGACCCGCTGGTGCGTCCTGAAGCGCAAGGCCAACCTGACCGAGCATCAACGCTTTCGGCTGCGCGATCTGTTGCGCTACAACCTGCAGACGGCGCGAGCCTATCTGCTCAAGGAAGATTTCCAGCAACTGTGGGATTACCAATCTCCGCAATGGGCCGGCAAGTTTCTCGACGATTGGTGCGCCCAGGTCATGCGCTCCCGCATCGAGCCGATGAAGAAGGTTGCCAGGACGCTACGCTCGCACCGTGCGCTACTCCTGAACTACTTCCGTGCCAAGAAACAGCTCTCCAGCGGCGTGGTCGAGGGTCTCAACAACAAGGCCAAACTGACTATGCGAAAATCCTTTGGATTTCGCACCTTCCGCGTCACAGAAATCGCCTTGTACCATACACTTGGCAGACTACCGGAACCTGATGTCGCCCACAAATTCTACTGACGAGGCAAATTTTTAAACCAATCGTCGGATGGTTTCCTCTGAGACCTCCAGCCCCGCTCGGCGAGCAGATCTAAAGTTCGCGACCGCTGAGAGTGAGACGGACGCGGAGCCAAGCCCTATGGATTCTGGGGAGAACGCAAGCTTTCTGGCTTGCGAGCTTGAGATATCACGCCAGAGCATTTGTCAATGGTGCGACCGGTATCGCCGGGCGGCAGCATGGCGTCGCGCACCGTCGCATGATCGCGGTCTCCTGCGCATTCGACTACCGATCTTCGACATCATTCCTTTTCTAGAAAGTCGTGTCGGCGCCCCCATAAGTCCTCCACTTGACATTTCATCTCAATTTGTCAAATTCGACAAATGCGCGCCAAACAGCCGACGCAGGACCGCATTCTGGACGCCGCCGTGCGCGTGTTCCGTCGGCACGGCTTTCGCCGCTCCTCGATCGAGCAGGCCGCCGAGGAAGCGGGGCTGACGCGGCAAGCCCTCTATCATCACTTCGCGTCCAAGGAAGCGCTGTTCCGCGGTGCCATCGAGCGGCTCTACGACCGGGCGCTCGCCGCGGAGGCCGCGGCGGCAAAGGCCGCAGAAGAAGCCGATCGCGACCTTGCGGATGTCATCGTCGCCGAAATCGGCGCGCAACTCGGCGTGCTTTTCGCCGAGCTCAAGGGTTCGCCGCATCTCGAGGAGTTGTTCTCGGAGCATCTCGCACAAGCGCGCGACCTCTATCAGACCTATTCCACGCGCTTTGGCGATGAGGTCGCAGCCACGATCGCGCGCGTCTGCCGCGCACGAAAGCTCAAACTGGTTGGCGGCGTGACGGTCAAGGAGCTCGCGCAGTGCGTCGAGATGGCGATCCACGGCACCAAATCCGCCTACCCATCGATGCAGCCGGCCGACGCCTACCTGAAGCGGCTCGCGATGATGCTGCGGATGCTGATTGCCGGTGCGACGGGGTCGCCAGTGATACCGCGTGCACAAAGGTCCCGGCGCAAGACAGGAGATTGGAGATGAGCACCACGACGATCAACGGCCGGGTGGAATCCCTCCCGGACGATCAGGAAGCGCTTCTGGTCGATGTTATTCGCGACCGCTTCGAATCTCACCGGCACCAAACTCGTATGCGGCTCTGGCGTGTGCGGTGCCTGCACCGTGCTGCTCGATGGTGAACCGGTCGTGAGCTGCCTGCTTCCGGCGAGAGCTACCGCAGGAAAAAAGCTGACGACGATCGAGGGTATCGGCGACAGCGAACTGCACCCGATCCAGAAGGCGTTCATGGCGCATGACGCCCTTCAGTGTGGCTTCTGCACCCCCGGATTTGTGGTGGGGGCAACTGCCTTCCATCATCGTTGGCGTGCGGCGCAAGGCACGGCAATCCCGTCGCGCGAAGAGATCGCCGCCGCGCTGTCGGGCCATCTTTGCCGCTGCGGCGCCTATGAAGGAATCTATCGCGCTGTCGCTGCGGCTTGTGCCGGACGGTTCGACCGCGACGATCCGAACCCGCCGCGCATGGAAGCGCGCGACAAGGTGACCGGGCTGGCCCGTTACACCGTTGACATCCGCCACGATGGGCAACTCGAAGGCATCATCCTGCGCGCGACCGTCGCGCATGCCAGGATCACCGATCTCGACCTTGCGCCCGCGCTTGCCGTCGCTGGCGTCGCTGCAGTTGTTTCGCTGCTCGCCGAAGACGAGATGGTTCGCTTCGTCGGCGCGCCGATTGCGGCGGTCGCCGCAAAGGATCGCCGCTCCGCGCTGGAAGCGATCGCGGCCATCAAATTCAACCGCCAAGAATTGCCTGCGGTGATTGGGCTCGATGCCGCGCGGCGCGAAGACGCGCCTGTGGTGTTCGAAAAGAAGCACCGCAAGCGCGCGGGCAACGTGTCCGAGCTAAGCGGCGCACCGGCGCCGTGGAAGGGCAATGTGCACGGACCTTCCGCGCCCTTCTCACAAAAGGGCAAGCGCGCGAGACGCTGGCTCACGGAGGCACGCGAGGCGCGCAATCCGCTGCTGATCGAAGGGACGTTTCGCGTCTCAACCCAGCAGCATGCCTGTCTTGAGCCACATGCCGCGGTGGCACGGTTCGACGGCGACCGGCTTACGGTGCACATCTCGACCCAGGCCGTCCATGACCTCATGAAAAGGATTGCCAAGCGTTACAATCTTCCCCACGACAAGGTGCGCGTGATCGCCGATCATGTCGGCGGCGGGTTCGGCTCCAAAGGCGGTCTCGGCGTTGAGACCATCGCCGCGATCGAGTTGGCGCGCGCGGCGAAGGCGCCCGTGCAAATCGCCTTCGACCGCGAGGAAGAGCTTTCCGTCACCGGCTATCGCCCGGCCGCCGAGTTAAACCTGTCATTGCTGCCTTCTATTCAAGGCGGCCTCAAGGCGCTGTCGCTCAAGGCCTTCGCCGACACCGGTGTCGCGGTGAATTCGATGATCGCGGGGCTTGCGCGACTGATCTACCCGGCGGAGGCGAAAGAACTCGTGGACTTCGATGTGCTCAGCAACCTGCCGCCGGGTACACCGTTCCGCGGTCCCGGCGGTCCGCCAATGGCCTTCGCGCTGGAGCAGGCGGTCGACGAGGCAGCGCTGCGGATGAAAGTCGATCCGATTCACTTGCGCAAACGCTGGGATCCCGATCCCAACCGGCAACGACTTTATGACTGGGCGTCAAGCCTCGACGTCTGGCGCAACCGCAAGCCGGCGTCATCGCGAAGCGGCCGCTACCGGCGCGGCGTCGGTGTCGCGGCGGGCTACTGGCTCTACATATGGCAGCCCGGCTCCTCTGTCGAGCTGGCGATCAAGGACGCCCGCATCATCGCAAGCTGCGCGGTGCAGGACATCGGCACTGGCACGCGCAGCGTGATCGCTAACACCGTGGCGAAGGCTTTCGACCTGGAGCCGCAGGACATCGAAGTCCGCATCGGACGCTCGAACCTGCCGGAGGGACCGGGGTCGGGAGGCAGCCGCGTCACCGCCTCGATCGTGCCGCCAACACTGCTCGCGATTGAAAAACTAAAGACGGAGATTCAGCGGACCAGAGCGCGACCGCCGATCGCCGGCTCGAACGCGCCGTGGCGCGAACTGATCGCGGGTTCGCCCGACCTTGTTGTATCCGCCACGCGTCCGGAAGATAGCAAGGCCCCGCCGGGCATCGAATCGCCGGTCCGCCAATTAGGCTTCATGGGCCTGATGTTCGGCTGGATGCTGCGCAACTTCAACAACATCGCGGTCGGCGCAGGTGTGCCGAGCTCGGTGCAAGTGATCGAAGTCGAGGTCGACACCTGGCTCGGCCATGTGCGCGTGCTCAACGCTTATGCGGGTCTTGCGATCGGCAAGCTTGCCGCGCCGACGTTGGCGAGGAGCCAAGCAGCCGGCGCGCTCATCCAGGGCATCGGCTACGCGCTCTACGAGACACGTGAAACCGATCCTTCGACCGGCCAGGTGCTCAGTGCGAGCATGGAGGATTACCACATTCCAGGCATCGCCGACATGCCTCGTCTGGAGGTGCATTTTGACGAGATCGGTTTCGATCATGTGCTGGGCGGCAGCGTCGGCGTCGGCGAGGTCGCGACCGTACCGACCTCGCCCGCGATCGCGAACGCGATCTGCAATGCCATTGGCGTCAGGATGACCGAGATTCCTTTCCGGCCGGACCGGCTGGTGGCCGCGCTCAAAGAGAGGGCCGCTGCATGAACATCGCATCCACGGCCACGCAGCCGGTGGCGGAACTCCGTGCCGCAGGCACTGATCTTTCCGAACGCCGCCGCAGCGGCGTTTCCAAGGGGCCACTGATCGACATCGCGTCGGGCCAGTGCGGGATTTCGTGGGGCGAAGATGGCGCCGCCACCCTCGGTGCACTGACGACGATTGCCGCGATCGCCGCCGACGCACGCCTCGGCGCAGCCTATCCGGGCATCGCGGCCAGCGCGCAAAGCATCGCCACGCCGCAGGTGCGGAATGTGGCGACCCTCGGCGGCAACCTCGCCCAGCGTTCGCGCTGCTGGTATTTTCGAAATCCGCGCATCGACTGCCTAAAAAAGGGCGGCAGCACCTGCCCAGCCCGATCAGGTAATCATCTTTATGGCGTCGCCTTCGACCTCGGTCCCTGCGTCGCGCCGCATCCCTCGACCATGGCGGTGGCGCTGCTGGCCTACGATGCGCGCATTACCACGGAGCGCCGCGAAAGCTTGACGATCCCCGAGCTGATTGGCAACGGTGCCAATGGACGCGCGGACCATGCGCTGCTGCCCGGTGAGATGATCACCAAAATCGTGCTGCCTGCTCGGCTGACTGGCGAGCGTGCGGCCTACAAGCGCGCCATCAGCCGCGCGCGCGCCGAATGGGCGCTGGTGGAGGTCTGCGCGCGCGTGGAAATCGTAGATGGGACATTCCAGCTCGTGCGCCTCGCCGGCGGCGGCATTGCGCCGGTGCCGCTTCGCCTCGTGGCCTGCGAAGGGATGCTGCAGGGCAAGCCGGCGAACGCCGCGGTGATCGCGGAAGCCGCAAGACAGGCTACGTCAGGTGCCAACCCATTGCCGATGACTGCTTACAAGCTCGATCTGCTTCAAGGCCTCGTGCGCGATATCCTGGAGCAGCTCGTGGCCTAGCAGCGCTCAGTCATTGCCCAGCTACCCATCACACCCTGAAGTGTGTAATCCCCAACATCGCGTCGCGTCTCGAAAATATTTGCACCTGGTGGTGGCACGCCCTCACATCGCAGTTCGATCGTCGTGTGCACGCCGGCGGTAAAGTGCAGCGGCAGCCGGCTCCGCTCGCGATCAGGTCAACATCGGCGTCATTCCGGGCTCGGCCTTGGCCATGGCTCGCTGGTAGGCGGGCCGCCGGCCGATGCGCTGGAGGTAGGCCCTCAGGTTGGGATAGCCGTCGATAGAGGTCCCGCGAAATGCCCGGCTGGTGGTCAGGCAGTAAACCATCATGATGTCGGCGGTGGTGATGTCGGCACCACCAAAGAACGGCGCCGCGCCTAGCCTGTCCTCCACCATCGACCAACCGCGCCGGCTGCGATCTTCGACAAAAGCCGCGGCCGGATTGCCTTCGCCGCCCCTAGCCAGCACCAGTTGCATCATCAGCGTGGTCACGAAGGTTCCGTTCGACCAGTGGAACCAGAACAGGTGCTCGGCGAAACCGGGATCGTCGGGCCGGGGTGTGAGCCGGGCCCCGCCGTGGCGCGCGCAGATGTAGTCGCAAATCGCGCCGCTCTCGCCCAGCACCAGGTCGCCGTCGGTGATCACCGGGGCGATGCCCATCGGGTGCAGCGCTTTGTACTCGTCCGGCGCGAGCCGATTATCCGCCCGGCGCTCGTAGCGCTTCAACTCGTAGTCGAGCTCCAGTTCCTCGCATAGCCATACGATGCGTTCGGACTGGGAAACCCCCAGGTGATGTACCGTCAGCATGTCCTATCCTCCTTCCCCGCGCCAATCATTGCAGCGACACGTGCATCCTACCCGCCGACGCGGCCAGGCGGCGAGGCCGACCAGCGTGGAGTAGCTTGGTGAGCCAAGCAAGGTGTGCTCGTCGCTGGCGTCGATCATTTCGCGTTTTGGTAACAAATTTGGCAAGACGCGATTTTGTCGCCAAAAATGGCGCAAAAGCTAAGGTATTGGTGCAGAGGGGGGAATTCGAACTCGACCCACATCTTCCCCGAACCAAAAGGCGATACGGCACGCTCTCCTTCGATTCGGCGACCTGAACAGGCGCCGGTCAAATGCGGCCCAACCACCGAACCTCGTTCGACGGGGTCGGCACCTCGTTGGATATGACGCTTCATCGCCCGCATCGGATCCGGTCGATGGCTTCAGCGTCGGTTCCTCCACTGCGCCAACGGCAAATCGCTCCCCTTCCACCATGGATCGCAAGCCAGCGATCGCATGGCACATGTTTTCGGTAAATTTGACCGCGCCGCGGTCGACGAACGCCTTGTCCTTCGGCTTCGGCTTGGTGACCCGCAGTTCCAAAACGCGTCGTTCCGTTTGGACCGTCGAGGAGGGCGCGGGTCATCACGATCCGCGGCGCGCCGGGAACCGTTAGCGCGCCGCCGACTAAGAGTGATCGACCGGGTGCCAATCGAGCGTCTCGATCGATGATGTCATCCCGGCCGTACATGCAGTGATCCCTGGTGCCGACGCCGCGTCGCTGTGCGCGGCCCTATACGATGACACTTGGAGCCTTCCTGCCAGCCGCTGACCCTGGCGCTGCCTATGAGCGGCGCTGTGACTATGGATTACGCTTTCCGCCGATAAGAACGAAGGCCAGCTTCACCGGCTTGTCGCTCTTGTTTCGCCAGGCATGGCGGGTCCCGTTCTGCACGACGACGTCATGGGGTTTGAGGTGGATCTGTTTGCCGTCGTCGAGTTCCAGCCAAGCCTCGCCCTCAAGCACGATCCCGTAGTCGACGGTGTCCGTGGTATGCATCCCGGGATGGTCGGCCTCCATCTTCGCCGCCAAATCGGGAATGTGTTCCGCGAACTCTTGGCCTGCCGCAGCTGGATCGATGGACATCATGACGGAATCAGGTGGAAACGTGACAATCATGAGCCGGGTCTCGCCCGGCTGGGGAACGTAGCTGCTCTGCTCTGAGATGACGTCGCTGCCATCGATGGGCAGACCGGGAAGCGAGGGCGTGGCCCAGACAAGCGTGGCCGTTTGCCCGGGGATGTACTTAAAAGCGTGGCTCCTCCGCGTTCCGCCGTCGGAGACGACTTTAGATTTGCCAGCCACATTGCCGGTCACCACACGACGCACACTCATAATCTCCTCCCTAAATAACAAGACGGTGGGGTGTCTGTTGCGGGATATGGGGTTCAGCCTGCAGGCCAATGCCAAGACCAAAGAAGGCGGCAATCATCCCGACCGCAATGCGCAGTTTGAATACATCAATGCAAAGGTGAAGACGTTCCGTGCCGCGGGTCAGCCGGCGATCTCGGTGGATACCAAGAAAAAAGAGCTGGTTGGGGACTTTAAAAACCAGGGCCGCACGTTACGCAGAAAAGGTAATCCGGAGCCGGTGCGCACACATGACTTCATGATCAAGAGCAAGGGCAAAGTTAATCCCTACGGGATCTATGACATTGCCGCCAATGAAGGCTGGGTCAATGTCGGAATCAGCCATGACACAGCCGCCTTTGCCGTTGAGAGCATTCGCCGCTGGTGGCAGAAAATGGGCAGAAAACGTTATCCCAAAGGGAAACGACTGCTCATCACGGCCGATTGCGGCGGTTCCAACGGATCGCGCGTGCGTTTATGGAAAACCGAGTTGCAAAAGCTTGCCAATAAAACCGGCCTCTCCATCACGGTTGCTCATCATCCGCCCGGCACCAGCAAATGGAACCGCATCGAGCACCGCATGTTCTCCTTCATCAGCATCAATTGGCGTGGCAAACCGCTCATTAGTCATCAGGTCATTATCCAGCTGATTGCCGCCACGAAAACTGAGACCGGTCTTAAAATCCGCTGCGCGATCGATGAACAGTATTACCCAAAGGCCCTCAGCGTCCCCAAAGCTGCCCTCAACGACCTCAACATCACCTTCAATGACTTCCATCCCGATTGGAATTACACCATCAGGCCGCATAAGCTACATTAAAGCGGTTATTATTCCCCGCGCCCTAAGTTGATGGTCAGTCGATTGCGCGTTGGTCGTGGCTAGACCTTAGCCATCACGTCGGCCCAGCGCTCCAACATGTCGTTTTCCTGACCTGGCACGGTATGGAATTGAATTTGATTGTATCCGAGCGCCTTGATCCCCACGATGCGTTCGACGAGCTCAGCGCGGGTTCCGGTCAAGCTCAGCCCACGGATGACACTTGCGGTAACGTGCGTCTCCTCGGGACGCAGGAACATCAGATGTCCCTTATGATTGCTTAGATACCGTGCATCGGAGGGCTGATATTTCTGGTACACCTCGCGATATGCACTCAGTTCCGTCTGGAACGGGAAGGAGCCTGAGAAGATGGAGCCAAACTCCTCCTGTTCGACCAGATTGTGGAACGCAATTGCTGCGTACGGGCCGGCTTGCGCCTTCGCCCGGGGACTATCCGCTGTTTCGCCGTCGTCAAGGACGCACCCACCGGTACCAAGCGCGCTGTAGATCGCTTTTGGATCGCGACCATTATTCCGCCACGCTTCGCGGAAATGGTTGAGATTGTCTTTTTCGCCATCAGGATAACTCGCGCTGCCGATCCACCCAGCGCCGAGTTTCGCGGTAAGCTCGCGCGCCTTCGGACCGAAGGCCGATATGAAGGTCGGAATAGGGTCTTTGAGGTTAATCAATTCGAGCTCAGGATTGAGAAACCGAATCTTGTGAATGCTTTTTTCCTCGTCCAATTCCACGATCTCGCCTTTCAGCAACCCTTCAACGCAGCGCACATACTTCTCCAGGCGCCGGAGTGACACCCGTCCCAAACCGAGCGTCCGTCGTGCAGTGAAACCGGTTCCAGCACCGAAGACCACTCGCCCAGGTGCAAGCGCGTTCAAAGAGGCAAGCCCAGAGGCCGCCACGGGGGCAATCCGATTAGATGGAATGAGGACGCCAGCGCAGAGCTTGATCCGCGATGTCTTCATCGCCGCTGCGCCCATGGCGACAAACACCTCCGCATTCAGTAACTCGGTATCGTAAAACCAAGCGTGGGTATAGCCGAGCTCTTCGGCGCGCTTTGCAACTTCCCAAGACCGTGCCTTCGTTGGCAGACTAATCGCGAGTTCCATCCGTTCCTCCTATTTCGCGCCTTTCGCGGCGCGCGTCGCGCCGACGCGCTCACCGCGATATGGCTCAAGGCTCGCGTGAGTCGCGATTACTGGGACCAAAGGTTGCGCACCGAATGATCGTGCGGTTCGGTCGCCATCGGCCAGCGAGTATAGTGTGGTTCGCTGGCGCATCCGTCTCCCAATTTGCCGATGAGGTCCTCCATGGCCTCGGGCGGTATTTCCTCGCCGTGGATCGCGCCTGCGGCCCGCATGCTTTCGTTCATGAGTGTACCGCCGAGGTCGTTTGCACCGGAGCACAGGCAGATGGCGAACAATTTCAATACCGGAGGGATTGCTGGCGGCGGCTCTTCGTGAGGCACCGCCGGGATTCACGTCAGGAGGCACGCACGATCCACGTCCAGGTGCGATTACCACTCTGTGGTAAAGTCGTTCATGTTTACGGCGGTAATGGGCGCAACGCCGGTCTTCGCGAATACACGGCACACTTCGACGTCGGGCTGCGCGATCGGTTCGTGTCGTGCAGCCATTATCGCATATCGCGCGTCGGTCTGCGCCTCGGTCGCGGGCATGCGGACCGACTGGATAAGGTTTCAACAGAAGATGCTCATGGAGCACCCGGCGATTGAGCTTGATCCAACCCAGTCGCCGCTGCCCGTCACACAATCCGACGGTACCGTGCTGCGCCAGATCCAACTCATGCGGTTGAAACCGGATGTTGATCCCGAAGAGGTAAGCTTTGACACCGGCTATGACCGGGCAGCTGTCCCTCCAGGGGTCGGGTGTGTCTCCTCAACGCTTAGGACGGCTCGCCCGACGCGCTCATAGCATGGTGCTCTTCCAACGTCACATCAAACCGCAAGGTCGACAGTGATAGAGCGCGCCGAATTATGTGACAAAGTTGGCGATCGCTTCCAAAATGATCGGGACGGCTGCGAGAGGAGACTAGGGAAATGGCAATGCGGGATGTCGCGATCGTAGGCTTCGCCGAGACCAAGATCGTGGAGCGAAGCACGGAAGACGTCTGGGAATTGGGCGCGACTATCCTTGAAACGCTCGTCGATGGCACCGGATTCGAAAAGGGCGAGATCGATGGGATGATCTTGAGCTCATCGCTCACTGGGGCTGGAAACGCATTCTGGTCTCAGAACACGGCGGAATTTCTGGGGCTTCAGCTCGACTTCTGTCAGACGGTTGATATCGGTGGATGCTCGCCCTTGGGTGCCCTCGCCCGCGCGGCCATGGCGATCGACGCGGGAATGTGCACGACAGTCCTGTGCCTTTATGCCGATACCGCCGTTGCGGAAAATAATGCACGTTTGCGATCGTTCGGCGGCGAATGGATCGTTCCGGTTGGGCTTATGGGCCCGCCAGGCGCGTTTGGATTGTTGTCACGCCGTTACGAATTTCAATACGGCCTCGATTATCGCGCACTCGGTAAACTTGCGGTGACGCAGCGCGATCACGCGATCCTCAATCCGAACGCCTGCGAGAAGCTACGCACACCGCTCACCGTCGACGGGTATCTCTCCTCGCGCATGATCTCTGATCCAATCCGGCTCCTCGATAGCGTCATGCCTTGCGACGGCGCAAGCGGGCTCTTGGTAACCAGCCGTGCCCGGGCTAAACGCAAAGGATTGTCGCGGTGGGTGGTGCCGCTTGGCTACGGCGAACGGACCAACCATAACGCGGCACAGAGCTTGGTCGATGTGACCGAGACCGGCCACTCGGCGGCTGGCCAGCGCGCCTTCGCCACGGCGGGGGTGACGTCGCGCGACATCGCATCCTTCCACCCCTATGATGACTTCATCATCGCCATCATGATGCAGCTCGAAATGCTGGGGTTTTGCAAGCGAGGACAGGGGTGCGCCTTCATCAAGGATGTGGACTTCACCTATACGGGCTCGCTCCCGCTTAATACAGGTGGCGGCCAAATCTCAGCGGGGCAAGCGGGCCTCGCCGGTGGCGGTACCAACCTCGTAGAGGCGGTGCGCCAGCTGTTTGGAGAGGCTGGCTCACGCCAGGTAAAAAACACGGCCAACGCGCTAGTAACCGGCATCGGGGGCATTCCGCTTGCCAGAAACTGGGTCAGCAGCGCCGTTATGATTCTTGCCCCCGACGCATGAGGTCGACGATGCCAACGCCCTTGAACAGCACGGTGGAAGTAAAGCGCCAGGCACCGACTCCATACAGCTTTTCCCGCCCCTATTGGGAGGGTACACGCGAGAAAAAGCTACTGGTGCAATATTGCCCGCGCTCGGGCCAATACCAGTTCTATCCGCGGCCTGTGAGCATTGCGACCGGCCACCGCGATCTCGAATGGCGTGAAGTTTCCGGCGCGGGGGAGATCTTTTCGTACACAACAACCCGTCGCGCGCGCGAGCCCTTTCGCGGCCACGAGCCATTCATCGTGGCGACGGTGACGCTCGACGTGGGAGTGAACCTTCTTGCCAACATCGTCGAATGCGAAGAGGACGAGATTCGGATAGGAATGAAAGTGGAGCCCTACTGGTTGCCGCTACCAAACGGTATGCACCTGCTCATGTTCAAGCCAAGGCGCTAGCGGTGCTATGCCTAGCTCGGCGCTGACCTTCGGGCCAAGATGCGCCAACCCCTGATGAGCATAGCGCCGACCGGTGGCTTTCCCGTATCGAGCCAAGACTATGAGGCGCTCTTCGGCAAAGAAGTGCTTCGCAACGATGGGCGGATTGAGTTGCCTGGCTTTCGCGAACTCCGGGACGCAACGATGGCGACCGATGTTCGGCCGCACGCAAAGCCGCGTTTGCAAAGCTGCAGAAATTTGCTGTCGAACAGGCACAAAGGTGCCTCAGGGCATCAATTTTGCGGTGACAGCTCTTGAACCGTCGGTCAGAAACTATGTCCGCGGGCTTCACAGCACGTCCAGGCTTCATGAGGTATGGAACGACGCATGACCGTGGCCAGATTGTCCACAGCGGTGGGGACATAAGGGAACCCGCCTTCCCGTAGGATCATGCATGATTTTCGAACGCGCAATCGCGCGAGGAGCGGAGTTAAGTCGATGTCCCAACGAAGGAAACCACCCTTTCGTGCCGATCATGTGGGCAGCTTGCTTCGCCCCAAGGCTCTGCTCGATGCCCGAACCAAATTCGAGGTAGGCAAGATCAAGGCTGGTGACTTGCGGGCGATCGAAGACGAGGCCATCCATGACGTGGTGAAACGCCAGGAGGCTGTGGGGCTTCAGTCTGTCACGGACGGTGAATTGCGGCGTCGGAGCTGGCACATGGATTTCATTTGCCGGATTGGCGGTGTCACCTCGGCCGGCACGCAGTTGCGGCCGTTCGTGAACGAGACCGGCGCCGTCCGAAATGAGATCGAGATGCCGAAGGTGATCGGTCGCCTACGGCTTGACACGCCTATTTTTTCTAACGATTTCGCCTTTCTAAGGTCGATAAGCCGCGCGACGCCGAAGTTCTCGATCCCGTCGCCAAGCATGTTGCACGGTCTTGGCTCGACGCTCGAGGACACATCGATCTACGCAAATCCGGATGAATTTTGGCGGGACCTGGCCAAGGTTTACGTCGACGAATTGGCGGCACTGCACCGGATCGGCTGCACCTATCTCCAAATCGACGATACGATGTTCGCCACGCTCGGCGACCCGGACTATCGGCGGAAGCTTAGTCCGTCCGCTGGCGCGCAAGAGAAACTCCACCTCGTCTATATTCGATTGCTGAACGAAGCGCTGGCAGGACGACCGGATGGCATGACGGTCTGCGTCCATACATGCCGCGGAAACCACCGATCCGCATGGGTCGCAGCCGGCGGGTACGAACCGGTCGCCGAGGCGGTGTTCAACGAGCTGAATGTTGACGGTTTTTTTCTCGAATATGACGACACACGCTCCGGAAGCTTCGAACCATTGCGCTTCGTCCCGAGGGGAAAGACGGTTGTTTTGGGACTGGTCACGAGCAAGCGCGGCACGCTCGAAAAGAAAGACGACATCAAGCGTCGGATCGATACCGCCGCAAAATACATCGATCTAGATCAGCTTGCGCTGTCTCCGCAATGCGGATTCGCGTCGACGCTTCAGGGCAATCTGCTGACCGAAGACGAACAATATGCCAAGCTTGGCCTTATCGTTGAAATCGCTCGCGAGGTTTGGGGCGAGTAGTTCGGACGAGTTCCGCGGTCCTCTCCCTCGGGTCTGTTGATCGTCTCGAAAGCATAAGGATGCGACTATTTGCCGAGCCGCGCGGCATCCCGTCGATGTGCCCCTTCAGCACGCGAACAGGTTGCATTGATACCCTGGACGGCGGGCAGACGGCCTCGCGTTCGTTAGGGCTTTTGTGTCAACGCCTTCTATCAGTGTGAATTGACGCGGCGCCGAGCGAGAATGGTTGGACCGTGCATCTCAGTACGGACATAACGTCTAACCCATCGGCCGGGCAGGCCGCATTGGGTTCGAGCGCGGCATCCAGCCCACGCAGCAGCGCGACATGCATCATCAAGCCGCCTACTTTACTTCAGATTCGTGTGAAGTTTATCGCTTCTGAAGCGAGGCTTGCAGCCGCTATGATTCGGTGCCAACACTGCGCCGGATAACTGTTGTTTGGGATCCAGACCGGGGAATCGTGGCTAAGCCGTGATTTTCGGTGGCTCGTTCCCGACGCATCGCGTCCAGCCCTTCCTGCGGTGTGTGCGTTACATCGATCCCAACATGAGGCGAGGAGCGAAACGAAACCCGGCGAACAGTGAAAAAGCAAACGCGAACTTCTTGTAGACCGCTTCCATTGGGCCAGGTGACCAGAGCAGATTCAGTCAGCATCACAGGAGAGTGCCATGGCACTTAAGAGAACGATCGTAGAGCCTTCGTGGGAAGCGAACTATGCATATTCACCGGCGGTCGTTACCGAGGGCGGGAGAACGATCTGGTTGGCGGGACACACGGGGCTCGTCGACGATACGGGAAAGTCGCTTGCCGGGAATTTCGACGGCCAGACCCTTCAGACATTCAAGAACATCGAGAAGACGCTCGAACGCGCAAGCGCCACACTTAAGGACATCGTCTGGATGACGGTCGCAGTTTCGGATGGGCGCTACTCGCAACGTTTCACGGATCTTCGAAAAGAGATCTACGGTAAGGATTTCCCCGCAAGCACGTTGCTCACGGTCGCAGCCTTCGCGCTACCCGAGATCATGGTCGAAATCACCGCCATAGCGGTCGTTGCTTAGAGCCCGCAACGCTTGAAGCCGTGGCCATGGACCCAGCGGCCTGGCGAGGGCAGCCGCGACGAGGGGGCCGGCGGATGAACATTCGTTCCTTTGTCTCGTAGATTGCCGCAGCCCAGAATGATGCGGTGCTTTGGTGTCGTTCGCCATTGTCGAGGAGGATCGGCCTCCGTGACGGGCGTTTGCAGTGGGGCCGCGCACTGCCATACAGCAATGAGGAGGTCGTGGTGAACCGCCTGTGTGCTGCTCAGGTTAGCATTATGATTGCCATTCTTATTTCAATCGGTGGCTGCCGGGATCTGATGCCACAGGACCCGCAAAGCCTACTCGTTCCGATATTGCGCCAGTCGGAGCTCGTCGGCTTGCTAGCTGGATTTGGAACAACTTTTGCCGCCGCACCAGATTTGATCGCCATGCTTAGGCGTCGTTCAAGCTCGGGTATGAACCCAAGAATGGCGGCGATCACGGGAATCTTCCAGATACTCTGGATCTACTACGGTTTCCTAATTGTTTCTCGCCCCGTCGTTGTATGGAACGTCGTCGGAGTTTTATAAATTTCATGTGTGTCGCAGCATACTTTCACTTCGTGCGCGCAGAGAGGGCATTGCGAAAGCCTTGAGGAGCCTCCGATCTGCTGCGGTGCTTCCTCTTCACCCTAGGATAAACCTTGCCCGGGACGCGATTGGGGAATGGCGGGTCAGACTGGCTTTACCGTCCAAGAATTCAGTCTGATCGTCTATCATAGTTCAGATTCGTTTGTAGGCGACGTGCTGCGGGTGGCGAAAGCGGAGGACCCCAAACCTCGGGGCACGACTGCAGGCGTCAGATTTGGCTGAGCGGGTCCAGGAGAACGTCGTCCCGAGGAGACGATTCCGCACAGTAGTGAGCGATTGCATCGAGCCAGGCTCTCCTCCCGAACGCGACAAATTAAAGGCGCGTAAAAGGAGCGAGCACACCCTGGCCAGTTCGGAAGGGCGTCTGGTCGCCCGGATAACAGCGCGCGCGGCGCGATGATATCTTGCGTTTCACGGGGGGCTGTGGGACGGCAAGAAGGGGCGGGATGACGCAGCAGGTCGGAGGCCGCACGCGCCCGGGCAGCCTCAGCTTCGCCGTCGACGAGACGCCGCTGGCCGGGCAGCTTCTTCTGCTCGGCCCTTCTGTACGCAATACTCGACGCGATCTATCTGGTGCTGGATGCGATCATGCTGCGCCATGCTCATGTTGACGCGGCGGCGCAGGTCAATGCGATGGGTATCGCCTGTGTGGCGATCGCAATCGGCATAGCCCAGCAGGCGCTGCCGGTCGGGCCGGTAGGCTCGGGCTATCTCGCGCCGCCGGTTTTCTCGGCGACTTATCTCGGGCCTTCGGTGCTCGCCGCGGCGCTTGGCGGCCTCCCGCTCGTCTACGGGATGACCCTCTTTGCAGGCCTCATCGAGGTGCTGGTGGGTCTAGCGCTGCAGCGGCTGCGCATGGTCATCACCCCGGTCTTGAGCGGGCTCACCGTCTTCGTTTTCGGCCTACAGCTTGGGATCGTCGGGATCGGCGAGACGCTCGGTGTCGTGCACGAGCATTTACCGGCCTATCCGCTCCATCTCGTAGTCGCGGTCGGCACGCTTGCGCTAGCAGTTTCGTTGAGCGTCTGGGGGAGTGGTCTGTGGCGATGCTCGGGACGATGATCGGGCTTGGGGCATGGATGCTCGGAGCGAGCGCGATTGGGCTCGTTGCGACCTACCGGCTCGATGTGGTGGGCTCGGCGTGGTGGATCGCGCTGCCGCATCCGATTGGTGGGCTCGACTTCCGTCTCGGCCTTCGCCGCTGCCGCCATTGCCGCGACGATGCGCACCGCGGGAGTCGTGACGAGTTGCCAGCAGCTCAATGATTTCGGTTGGCGACGGCCAGACATGGGCAAAATCGGCAAGGGTGTGCTGGCGGACGGGCTTGCGACCCTCATTAGCGGCGCGCTCGGTGCGCCAGGAATGAACACGGCGCCGAGCCTGGTCGGTGTCTCCTCGAGCACTGGGGTCACCAGCCGGGCGATCAGCTTCGCCGCCGCAGGCATCTTCTTCCTCGTCGCCTTTTCGCCCAAGCTCGCGAGCCTCATGCTGCGCGTTCCGCACGAGGTGGCCGGGGCGATTCTCGTCTTCACCTCGTCCTTCATGATTGCCGGCGGGATGGATCTGATGCTCGCGCGCAAGACCGACACGCGCACGATCATATGGAAGGTCCCCAAGGAGGCGAGAGAGATCGCAATCGGCGATGTCGGAGATTTGCTTCGATATCTCGCGCGCGCGTACCCCAAGGGGCTCACGGGCACGCTCGGCGCACGCTACGACCGGCAGGAACTGGGCCTCGATATTCTTCATCCGAGTGGAGAGCTCGTGCCGCTGCCGCGCGTGCGTGGCCAGTTCGAGCCTTCCCTAGCAGACGAGCTCGACAACGAGGAAGCGGCCGCGCTGGTCGGGCTTCGTAACTTCCTCCTCGAGCTGATGGCCGACCACAAGCAGGTCCGGCTCCGCCACAACCTCATGCGGATAAGCTCCGGTACCTTGTTTAAATTCAATGATCTGAAAGAGCAGCCCCGTCCGCGATGAGCGCGGTAGCCGATGCGGGGCGAAATGACCAGAAATTTTAAGTGCCAATCGCGCCCACTAGACGGGCTGAATGCGATAGGGCCTGATCCATCGGCCACTGGCTTCCAATGGTTAATCCCGCACACCACTCGCTGTGTTAAGAAAGTGCGGCTTGAAGCTTGAGGGCCGCAGGCCATACTTCCCGAAATGGTCACATATCGAGTTGTCAAGGGCGGGTCAGGCAGGTTTGTCGTCGAGGCCTTCAGAGATGATCGCGGCACGTGGCCATTTATTGACGAATTTCCCACGTTGGGAGAGGCGAACGCCCGCAAGATCAGACTGGAGCAAATCTTCCGTGCATCGTGGGGGGAACTGGGCGTAACAGCCTGAAGCGCGAATAAAAAGCGCCTTAGGATAAATGCGTATCGCCGGCGTGACCCTGCAACGCGACATCCTCTTGATCCGCTACCGACCGCTTTGATCCGCTACCGACCGCTGCCGCTTCGTGCTCGGGCGCGGCATTCCTTGTGGTCTGATCGCCGACCGATCGATGTATTCACATCGAAGAAGATTATTAGGTTCCGTGCCATGCAAGCACGCGTCTTTTCTCCGCCGCCGACCAAATTTGGCCAGCGAAGTTCCCTCGCTCAACCGAAGACCGGGCTGGTTGCAGCGATTTCGAGCGGAGCGGCTCGGCACAGCTTTGCCGTTCCGGCACGGGTTATTCCCCGCCACCAACCAAATTTTGTCAGCGAAGTTCCCTTGCTCAACCAAAGACCCGACTGGTTGCAGCGCTTCCGGGTGGAGCGAGTTCGGCTCAGGTTTCAAGGACGTGCCGCTGCAGTGCCCACTGTATCTGCGCCCGTGCGAGCCCCAAGATTTACCCCAGCTGCCCCCGTCATCCAGCGGTTCCAAGCCTTCAACGATCAGACAAAAGGCTTGTTCGCTCAATATTATTTTCTCCAGCACGCCGAGCTGCATGCGTTTATGACGGACGACAATCCGCAGCCCGCCGACGCGCAGGCTTAGCAGATATGTCGAGCAAACAATCTGAACTGCGCTGCGGTGGAAGGCGCGGCCGGTGGTGCCGTCGCGGGCGGCGGCTTGGTCTACGCGACCAATTCCAACGCCCCGGCGCCGGGAATGGTCCAACAGCGTTTGGCCCTAGGCGCCCTACCAACGCGGCGCGGTGGCTCGAATACGGTCCACGCCGAGCTTAAGATTTATGGCGCGAATGTTGGGGTTCCTTATATCGGTACATCAAAGCGGGGCTGCCGCTTATGCGAATTGGCACTGTGGGTCGTCGGCGGTCCGGCCCATCGAGGCTGTCACGGCGAGCTCTTTGATGAGTGGGGTTTGCCCGATTTCATCTCGAATAATGCGGTACACCTCACCTCATTTTTGGGTTTCAAAGCGGATTTGATCTATCAGAATCTGAGTGAAGAAGGGCAGAGACAGGCGCGCAGCCTGATATGCAACAATCTGAAGCAATGCGATGGGTAACCGCAGCGCCGCTCGACCTTGCCGACCGCAACCATGGTGATAGTGCAGTGTGCCGCGCGGGCCGAAACTGTGGCGGATGCGGAGTTGATTTGATTCCCGTGCTCGCTGCCGCCGAGAAGCTCGCCGAGCGACTTAGGCTTCAGTTAGGCAAGATGACGAAACCGTACCGGACATAGGTTGCAGCGTCGAATGGGTTGTGCTCCGACCATCAAGCCTCAGGTCCTGTCGACCGGATCCAGGACAACAACCGGAATCTCTCCGCCCGCCCGTCTTCAACTGGTATTCGTCGTAGGGTGGCCAGAACTCGATGGCCTTGGACCACAACCGGGTGCGCTCTTTGCCGCTAGCGGTTCGCGCCCGGGCCGCCATCTTCGCGGTCCCGACCTGGATCTCCACTTCCGGGTTGGCGAGGATGTTCCGATACCAGCCGGGATGCTCGGGCGCGCCGCCCTTTGAGGCGATCACGAAGTAGCTGTCGCCATCTTCCCCGTAGAACAGCGGGAACAGGTATTTTTGCCCGGATTTGCGGCCGGTCGTCGTCAATAGCAGGGCTGGGACCGCCTTCGGTGGGAGGTTCGGCAGGGTGATCGTGTACATGTGACCATCGGTGCCGCCACTGGCCAGGTAACGGGCGATATGGTCGCGCATCCATTGCGGCAGATTTGGCGCGGGCTGGGCCTCTGTCATGATTTGCTCTCCTGATGAACCTGCATCTGTCGCCGGCCAGCCCTCCGCTGTTGCCGCAGCAGGCAGGACTGACGACCAATCAGGATCATACTAGTCTCGGATCCCGCGGAGAAGACAGAGTTCGGTTGGCGGCATCAATGCCGTCCCGGCGGCGCGGATCGGGGGGATGGCCTGGATTAGGAGACCGCGGCCGTGCGCTCGAAGCGTCGTGCCGGCGTGTTGACCGGTTCGACCAGGGGAGCGGCGCGATAGGAAGCCTCGATGCGCTCCGATGGTGGCGTGCCGTAAAGGGTGGTTCGCTGGCCGGGCTCGCGACCGGCGGCGCGAATGATCGCGTCGAGGGCCGCCGGCGACAGCTCCTGTCCGAACACCGCGCCGGCGGACCGGGTGATGGTCTCGTTCATCAGGGTGCCTCCGACATCGTTGACCCCCGCGCGCAGGCATTGCGCCAGCCCTTCCGGCCCCAGCTTGACCCACGATCCCTGGATATTGGCGATCAGGGGGTTGAGGGCCAGGCGCGACACCGCGTGCATGAGAACCGCTTCGCGCCAGCTGGGACCGCGCCTTGCGCCGAAACGCAGGAACAGCGGTGTTTCCATTGGGACGAAGGGGAGCGGCACGAATTCGGTGAAGCCACCGGTCCGGGCCTGGAGGCGACGAAGGTGCAGCAGGTGGCGCGCCCAGTTCAGCGGCGCGTCAACATGACCATACATTATGGTGGCGGTACTGCGCAGGCCGACGCAATGCGCCGTCTCCATCACCTCCAGCCACTGCGCGGTGGTGATCTTGTCGGGACAAATCACCTCGCGAACCTCGTCGTCGAGAATTTCGGCGGCGGTTCCGGGAAGAGAGCTCAGGCCCGCCTCCTTCAGCGCGGCCAGGAACTCAGCCAGAGGCATGCCTAGGGTGGCCGCGCCCTGCCAGACCTCGAGCGGCGAGAAGGCGTGGACGTGGATTGCAGGCGCTGCTTCTTTGACCGCTCGGCAGATGTCGAGGTAGGTTGCCCCGGTGTAGTCGGGATGAATGCCGCCCTGCAGGCAGATTTCGGTCGCGCCCCGTGCCCAGGCCTCCTCGACCCGGCGACGGATCTCGTCCAGGCCCAGATCGTAAGGCCTGCCGCGAAGGTTTTCCGAGAGCTTGCCCTTCGAGAAGGCGCAGAACTTACAGCGGAAATAGCAGACATTGGTGTAGTTGACGTTGCGGTTGACGACGTAGCGGACGGTTGTCCCGCACCGCTCGACCCGGACCTGGTCCGCGGCGGCGCAGACGCGATCGAAATCCGCGCCGCGAGCCTGGAACAGCTGCACGATCTCGGCTTCGACGAGTTCGCGCCCGTCGCGAGCTCGATCCAGGATCGCCGTCAGCCCGTCGTCGTGACGCGGGGCCTCCCGCGACCAGTCCGGACGGAGCGGCGGTTCACCGCTCGACCCGGCGACCCAGCCATCCGGGCGAGCAAAACCATCGCTGTCCATCTGGGCCAGCAAGGGCGCACGCAAACCGTCGTCGACCCAGCCGGTGGCGAGGGCATAGGCGGGATAGATCGCCAGCCGCTCGATCAGCAGCTTGCCGGCGGCGGCGCTAGCGCGGCCAAGGGCGTCGATCTCCGGCCAGGGTGCTTCTGGATTGACATGGTCCGGCGTTACCGGGGAAATGCCACCCCAGTCGTTGATTCCTGCCGACACGAGCGCCGCCAGCGCATTCGGGCGCAGGTTCGGCGGCGACTGAATGTTCATCGACGGCCCGAACAGCAAGCGGGCTATAGCGGTGGTCCACAGTTGCTCCTCGAGCGAGGGCTCCGCGAGATCCGGCCATGCGGGTTCCCGGCTTGGCGCGGAAGTTCTGGATGATGATTTCCTGGATGTGACCGAATTCCCGGTGGAGCGCCCGCAACGCCAGCAGGGCCTCGATTCGCTCGGCCCGCGTTTCGCCGATGCCGATCAGGATTCCCGAAGTGAACGGTACGCGCAACTCGCCGGCGGCGCGAATGGTGGCGAGGCGCGCGGCCGGCAGCTTGTCGGGCGAACCGTAGTGAGGGCCGCCACGACGTGACAATCGCTCGGACGCCGTCTCCAGCATGATCCCCTGGGAAACGGAGACCCGCCGCAGCTGGCCGATGTCCTCGGCATCCATCACGCCGGCATTGATGTGCGGCAGCAGCCCGGTCTCCTTACGCACCAGCGCCGCCACCTCGTTCGAGGTAGGAAAGTGTGGTTCGGTGGCCCAACACATCCAGCGCGTCGCGCGCCGCCGCGTAACGGAGCTCTGGCTTGTCGCCCAAGGTAAACAGCGCCTCCTTGCAGCCGGCCCGGGCGCCAGCTGAGGCGATGGCCAGCACAGCGTCGCGATCGAGGAAGGCCGGGCCCGCGCGGCGCGGCGCCTTGGAGAAGGTGCAATAGTGGCAGGCGTCCCGACAAAGATGGGTCAGCGGGATGAACACCTTGCGCGAATAGCTCACCAAGTCGCCATGACCGCTGTCGCGGAGTTCTGCGGCAGCCGCCATCAGCGCCTTCAGGTCGCCGAATGCGGCGAGGGCCAGCGCCGCTTCATCCGACAGGTAGCCGCGCGCCAGGGCATTCTCGAATCGCTCATCGATCATGGCTACCATCGCACCACGAATATTCCCCGGCACGCAATCCCCCTCTTGCACGGCGCTGCCATTCGTCCCGGTCCGTGTCGTTCGAACGGACCCAGTTGTCGAGAACGCATGGAAATTGCCGGCCGCGAGTGCTACCCCAACAGCGTAGGGCGGGCCGGAAGACATGGAACCAACAAGGGGCTCTATCATGCTTAGACTTGGATACAAAGCCTCGGCGGAACAGTTCGGGCCGAGCGAGTTGCTGCGCTTCGCCGTGGCGGCGGAGCGGAATGGCTTTGATTCGGTGTTCATTAGCGATCACTTCCAGCCCTGGCGACACACGGGGGGACATGCGCCGTTTTCGATGGCGTGGCTGGGCGCGCTCGGCGCCAGCACCTCGCGGGTGCTGATCGGAACCAGCGTCTTGACGCCGACCTTCCGCTATCATCCGGCGATCGTCGCTCAGGCCTTTGGCACGCTGGACCGTCTGTTTCCTGGCCGGGTGATCCTGGGTATCGGCAACGGCGAGGCACTGAACGAGGTCCCGGCGACCGGGGTGGCATGGCCCGCCTTCAAAGAACGCTTCGGGCGGCTGCGCGAGGCGGTTACGCTGATCCGGCGGCTGTGGAGCGAGGAGCGGGTGACCTTCGCGGGCGAGTTCTACCGCACAGCGAATGCGACAATTTACGACCGGCCTGAAACGCCTGTTCCGATCTATATCAGTGCCGGTGGGGCTGTGGTATCGCGATACGTGGGGCGGTCTGGTGACGGTTTCATCTGCACGAGCGGCAAGCCCCGGCCGTTCTACACGGAAGAGCTGCTGCCCAATCTGGCAAGCGGGATGGAAGCAGCCAACCGGTCGCCGGACAGCGTCGACAAGATGATCGAGATGAAGATCTCGTTCGATACCGACCGCGCTCGCGCGCTCGACGACACTCGACATTGGGCGGTGCTGGCGCTCACCGCCGAGGAGAAGATCGCGGTTGAAGATCCGCTTGAGATGGAGCGCCTGGCCGATGCGCTGCCAGTCGAGCGCGCCGCCTCGCGATGGATCGTGTCGGACGACCCTGACGAGCAGGTGGAGCGCATCCGGCCCTATGTCGAGATGGGCTTTCGTCACCTCGTGTTCCACGCGCCCGGGCCGGACCAGGAACGCTTCTTGGCGCTTTATGGCCAACAAGTCCTGCCCAGGCTTCGGCGCCTCTTCGGCTGATGCGGCATCGCAAATACGATGACGATGGCCCAGCAAACCAAGCCCGATCTTGCCCTGATCGCCGTTCCCGGCCTGCCAATGATCCGACCCGGCGACGATCTGGCCGAACTGGTCGCCGCGGCTATGTCGGCCGCCGGAATTCGTGCCGATGGACGGCGATATCCTAGTCGTAGCGCAGAAAGTCGTGTCGAAGGCCGAGGACCGCTTTGTCGACCTCGCCGAGATTGTTCCCTCCCCCGCTGCCACTGCCCTCGCCGCCGAGGTTGCCAAGGACCCGCGCTTTGTCGAGGTGGTATTGTCGGAGGCACGCAGCGTGATCAGGGCCCGACCGGGAATTCTAATCGTGGAGCATCGCTGTGGATGGATCATGGCGAATGCGGGCGTGGACCGATCGAATGTCGAAGTCGATGAGGGATGCGAGCGGGTGCTGCTGCTGCCGCTCGATAGCGATGCCAGCGCGGCACGTCTCCGGGGCCGTTGGCAGGACCGGTTCGGCTGCCGGCTGGCCGTGATCGTCAATGACAGCTTTGGCCGGCCCTGGCGGCGCGGCACGACCGGCGTTGCGCTCGGGGCGGCTGGCCTCCCCAGCCTGCGCGACCAGCGCGGCCAGCCAGACTTGTTCGGCCGAACCCTGCAGGTCACTGAGATCGGCTTCGCCGACGAGGTCGCGGCGGCGGCCTCGCTGCTGATGGGCCAAGCCGCTGAGAGCCGCCCAGTGGTTCTGGTGCGTGGCCTCGCCTGGGCCGAGGGCGAAAATCCGGCGCGCGCCCTAGTTCGTCCCGAAGCGGAGGATCTGTTCCGATGACCGGCCGAGTGGTGGCGCTGTCCGGCGGCATTGGGGGGGCCAAGCTGGCGCTGGGGCTGAGCCGGATCCTGCCGGCGGAGGAGTTGGTCGTGGTGGCCAATACCGGCGACGATTTCGAACATCTCGGCCTGGCGATCTCGCCCGATCTCGATACGCTGATGTACACGCTGGCCGGGCTTGCCGACGACGCGCAAGGCTGGGGCTTGGCGGGCGAGAGCTGGGGCTTCATGGCCATGCTCGGCCGCCTCGGCGGCGATAGCTGGTTTCGGCTCGGCGACCGCGATCTGGCCGTGCATGTGGAACGCACCCGCCGCCTGCGCGAGGGAACTCCGCTTACACAGGTCACTGCTGATCTGTGCAAGGCGCTCGGACTCGGCGTCGCGGTGCTGCCGATGAGCGACGACCCGATTCGCACGCGGCTCGAAACCGATGAAGGCTGGTTGGATTTCCAGGACTATTTCGTCCGCCGCCACTGCGAACCTCGGGTGGTCCGCATGCAATACCGCGACGCCGAACGGGCGCGGCCCAATCCAGCCGTCTTGGCGGCACTGGGCGACCCGGCGTTGCGCGCGGTGATCGTTTGCCCATCCAACCCGTGGCTCAGCATCGCTCCCATCCTGGCCGTCCCCGGCATGCGGAAGGCGATTGCCGCCTGCGCGGCCCCGGTGGTGGCGGTCTCGCCGATCATCGGCGGCCGGGCGGTGAAGGGACCGACTGCCAAAATCATGGCTGACCTTGGACTTGCTCCCAACGCTGCGACCGCACTGTCCCGCTATGACGGGCTGCTGGACGCGGTGATCGTCGATCCGGTCGATGCCTCCGACCCCGGTGCCTATGGCGTTCACATGGCCGTAGCCGACACTCTGATGACCACTTTGGCCGAAAAAACCGCGTTCGCGGTACGAACACTCGAAGTCGCCCAATCGGTGCCGCTGCCCCGATGACGGCCGAACAGGAGATCTGGGCCGTCGTGCCAGTCAAGGAGCTAGCCGAGGCCAAGCAGCGCCTGGCCGGATCCGTTCCACCGGCGCTCCTCCCGGGCTTCGCTCTGGCGATGCTCGAAGACGTCCTCGACGCCCTCGCTGGGGCGTCGGGCCTTGCCGGAATCGCGGTGGTGACGGTCGATCCCGCGGCCGGGTGGCTGGCGCGATCGCATGGCGCCAAGATCATCACTGACGGGGCCCGCGAAGGGCACCGCGGCGCAGTCGCTGCCGCCGCTGCTCGGCTGCGAAGCGCGGGGATTGGCGGCATGCTGACCGTGCCCGGCGATATCCCGGCGGTCACGCCCGCCGAGATCGATCAGGTGCTGCGCTCGCACCTGCCGGCGCCAGCCGTGACTATAGTGCCGGCCCACGATCGGCGCGGCTCCAACGCGCTGTTGGTGTCTCCGCCCGACCTGATCCCCTTCGAGTTCGGCGACGACAGCTTCCTGCCGCATCTAGGGGGGGCGCGCCGGGCCGGAGTCGAAGCCGTGCAACTGACGCTGGCGGGGATCGGACTGGATATCGATTCGCCCGCCGACCTCACCCGCTTCTTGGCGCTTGGATTGCCGCGCCACGCCACCGCGTTTCTCGCGGCCGCCGCACTTGCGCCACCCGGCCCGGAAAGTCTCAATGGCGTCCGTCCTGTGCGGTAATCCCGGCTGCCCTGATCGCTGACGTTCCACGCGCCCGGCCGGCCGGCTATGCTGCGGACTCGCACCGCGAAAACGGGGGGACGATTCATGGAACTGGGCAGACTGGGCGTCTGGCAATCGACCGATGCGATGACCTCGGCGGAAGCCGCTGATTTCGCCCGTCGCGTCGAGGCCTGGGGTTACGGTGTCCTGTGGATTCCGGAAGCGCGTGGCCGGAACGTTCTGGTTCATTCCGCCTGGTTGCTGGCTGGCACAACGAAACTGATTGTCGCTACCGGCATCGCCAACATCTATGGACGCGACGCGCAGGCGATGGCCAGTGCGGCGGCGGGGCTGAACGAGCAGTCCGGCGGCCGCTTCCTGCTTGGTCTAGGCGTATCGCACGCACCATTGGTCGAAGGGTTGCGAGGCCATCACTACGGTAAACCCGTCGCCACCATGCACGCCTATCTCGCGGCGATGGCGCGTGCCTCCTACAGCGCGACGGCACCCGCCGCCAAACCCCGGATGGTTCTGGCCGCCCTCGGGCCGCGCATGCTGGAACTGGCCGGCGCCGAGACCGACGGAGCCCACCCCTATCTGGTGCCACCCGAACACACGGCGCAGGCCCGCACGATTCTCGGTCACGGCAAATGGCTCTGCCCGGAGCACAAGCTGCTGCTCGAACCAGACCCGGCCAAGGCGCGCGCGGTAGCCAGGCAGACGCTGACCCGCTACCTGCAACTGGACAATTACCGCAACAATCTGCTGCGCCTCGGCTTCAGCGAAGTGGAACTGGCGAATGGCGGCGCCGATCGCGTGGTCGACGCGCTGGTCGCATGGGGCGACGAGGAGACGATTTGCGGGCGCATCAGGGCACATTGGACGGCGGGCGCCGACCATGTCTGCCTGCAAGCGCTGAGCCCAGTGCGGCCCGGGCCCGACGAAGGCTTGCTGGCCCGGCTGGCGCCCGCCACGTGGTGACCGTTCGCCACGCCCGGTTCTACGACACCGTATGTTCCCTGGGACCTCTGCAATCACCTGCAAAATCCCCGGAACATCTGTCGGGGATCGCGACGGTCACGATCGTTCTTCGTCAATGCGGCCGTTCAAGGCCATGCCTGATTGCGTCGCCACATAGGTTTTCCGACTCTTGCATGCGGGAACATAACGGTTGGGCGGCGGACCAGAGGCCATTGTATAAATGCGCCGTGGCATTCCTCAATGCGGCATTGCCAGTTTCAATTTGTGGACCAGCGGCCAGGTCGAGGCGCTCATCTTCTTTCGCGAACCGACCGGCAATCCGGAGTCCAAACTAAACCGGCTTTGCACGCTTGTTCCATCCATGGAAGGCCGAGAAGTCGCCTGCGTTCCAAGCGTCGCGGAGTCCGGGAGCTCTTAGATCCCAGTCGGGGCGGATCTCGCTCGTCACCGCCCGCAGGTCGTGCCAAAGGTCGACGACAGAAGGCCGTCCCCAGAACCAATAGCCGTTATAAACGCTGTGGATGATCAGTCCTGGCTTTAGTACGAGCGTGTGCGGAATCATCGGATCATGCTCCGGGTCGGTATACTCCGCGATGTCGAGGTCCTTCTGAACCGTTCGTTCCGGGTCGGAGAGAAAGGTCCACTGCGCGCCTACTGACGCCCGAAATTCCTGGAGAGTGTGGTGGTCATCGGTGGTTATCGTCGCAAGCTGTGCGTAGCCCACGGCGATCTTTGGATAGAACGCAGCAAGATCTAGATGTTGCTGGTGTTCTTTCGGGCAGTAGTGGCCCCGCGCAAGCGTTAGGATCAGGGGATCGTCGCCTTGAAGTTCGCTAAGCCTGCGAGGCACGCCCGTGTGATCGGGCAATTGATAGTCGGGAAAAGGGGTCCCACGTACGAGGTCATTCCGCATGATTGGATTCCTTTGGTAGATGCCGGGCAGTTATGCCTCTCGACGCTTACGCACAGGCTTATTGGCATTGTCTAGATCGACCAAGCAAACCACGACTTGCTTGGTGCCGGCGGCATCGCCGTTCCGCTGAACCCATTGGCTCCGCCACATTGGCGCCTCGAACGGATTCTGGAAACATTGCATCTCGTGCACGACCAAACCTTACCTTCGCAGAACTCCACAATGCTCACCGTGTACGCTGGCCGCCGCTGGTAGTCGATTGTGTACTCCGTGATAAGAGGTCTTCTTTCTTCCGAGAATTTGCTTGAAGTTGAAACCCGCAGGTCTGCCCGGATGATGATCTCGCAAGGCTCGCAAACTTTTTCGCCCGAGGATTCGTTCGCCCGACTGAGCTTGGTCGCAGATATCGTCATCCTAGGTGTCGTGTTCCTCGTCGCCATCGCCGGCCGCCGAGGCATGGCATTGCTTCTTCAGAGCTTCACCTATTTATTTCGCTTTGGGCACGTCAGCGCGATGCAAACGCATCGGGGCGGCAGCCGTTCTGTCGCTCTTTCCAAACATCACCCTTTGCTGCGCGGTTGCTTGACTGGCGCCTGGCTGGCCTCATGGCACCGAGCCCCGAACAAAGTAGAGGGCGGTGTAGCTGCACGTATCAGCACGGTCCTGGTACGCCAGGAAGGTACTGACAAGGTTGTCGGCCTGCGCTTCCCCACCAATAATCTCGACTATGTACGACCGTGCTGCCGCTAGCTGCTCGACCCAGTTTCGCCTCCGCTCCGGATCTATCGCACCAATATTTGTGAAAAGACGATCCGGTTCGAAATCGACCTTGATGCCCGCGAGACCCGCTGCTTTGAACATCGGTGCCATCTTGCGGCCGATGAATGGATCCACCAGACTGCGGAACACTCGTTCCAACACGGGCTGAAGCACAGGGTCTTCGGGCCAATGTGTTACCGCAAAGCCGTCGAAGTTCGCACATACGATGAACGCGCCAGCCTTGCCTACTCTGCGAAATTCGGCAATCGCCAAGTG
The DNA here is from genome assembly GCA_963804725.1 of uncultured Alphaproteobacteria bacterium. GTDB lineage: Bacteria > Pseudomonadota > Alphaproteobacteria > ATCC43930 > CGMCC-115725 > JAATGI01. The sequence goes on from CAWDRN010000007.1 coordinate 194,160, forward strand.
CGGTTCCTTCACCCACTGCAACACGTATTTTGACCACACGACGTCGAAAGTTGCATCTGGGAACGGTAGGTGAAAAATGTCCCCTTGTTGAAATCCAACATTTGTCAGCCCCTCCTGCACTGCTCTTTCGCGCGCAAAGGCGACGTAGTCATGTCTGACGTCTACCCCAACGATCCGAGAGGTCGGGTTGGCGGAAGCCAACAGCCGAGCCATCGAACCCGAGCCGCATCCGGCGTCGAGGATACGCGCGTGAGGCGGAACCGATATGAATGAAAGATGGTCCGGCAACCGGGCAAGGATCGCCTGCCTCTCCAGACGCTGGCATTCCGTGTCGCTGTGAATAGCGTAAGGTCGAGAAAGTTCGCGCTCCATCTGTTCGCTCTCCTCCGGAGCAAGATCGCCGACGCGTTCCACGAGAATGTCGAATGTTCCGCTAGTTCCGGATGGAGACCTATCGGTCAGTAGGTCGATATCCGTTGCCAACTTCTAGGCCCGGTGGGCGATATCGCATTAGATTTGATTGTATCCGAGGGATTGACATCAGGCACGAGACCGTCTGGTTCTGGTGGAACCGGTTCGGCTGGAGGTTCGCCCCTGAGATGCTCAAATAACGGGCATGAAGAAATGCGGCCGCCCGAGGTCCCAGACGACAGCGCTAGTCTGACACCGCCATTGGAATGCTTGGCAGACGAGAGCTAGCGCAGACAATCGGCTCATGAAATATTAAACTCAGAGCTGCATGGAATAGTCGAAGCCGCGTCAATCAAGCCGGCGATCGTAGAGGTCGATTCCCACTTGTATCCCCCGGGAGTGGGACTTGCTCGAATATTGTCAACGACCTCACTGAGCCGTTTGTATGTTTCCAGCCGTCATGTAGTGTCACGCAGCAGTGCCTTTATCCAGTAAAGCGTAATTCAAAAGGAGCCGACATGAATGCGTCTTCGTCCGCAGGACCTCCCGTCGCCGCTGTAAACACCATCAAGGAAAAAGCCAAGCTGTTGAGCATCTATTCGATGATGGCGACGACTGCCGCAAGCTCGGGACATCCGACTTCATGCATGTCTGCCGCCGAGCTAGTGGCAGGCGTATTTTTTTACGCAATGAAGTTTGATCCGCAGAATGCGAACTCGAATGATGTCGATCGATTCGTGCTTTCGAAAGGTCACGCTGCGCCAGTGCTCTACGCCGCGCTTGCCGAGGCGGGTGTGTTTCCGGTTTCTCGGGTGATGACGCTGCGGAAGTTTACCAGCGAGCTGGAGGGCCACCCCACGCCCCGGATTCATGGCGTGGATGCCGCGACAGGGTCGTTGGGCCAAGGACTTTCGGTAGGCTCAGGTCTCGCGATTGGCGCGCGAATGGATAAGAGTTCGACGCGGGTGTACGTGCTTACGGGCGACGGCGAGTTGGCGGAAGGGCAGATCTGGGAAGCGGCCGCGTTCGCGGCGCACTATAACCTCGATAATCTGACGGTAATTGCAGACATCAATCGGTTGGGCCAAAGCGAGCCGACGATGTACCAGCACGACATGGAGCGTTACCGGCTGAAATTCGAGTCGGAAGGTTTCGATACGCAAGTGATTGACGGACATGACGTGGCTGCGGTGCTCGCGGCGCTGGATCGCGCTAAGACCGTGAAGGGGCGCCCCCAGGCCATCGTTGCGCGTACGATCAAAGGCCACGGCTTCAGCCTAGTCGCCGACAAACTGCACTGGCACGGCAGGCCGTTCTCGAACGAACAGCTTGCTGCCGCGATTAAGGAGATGGGCGGCGGACCGACGATTCCGCCCGATCCCGGAAAATCGTTCGAGCGAACATCGCTGCCGAGGCCGCCTGAATTCGCCTCTCCCGCCGGGCCCGACTACGCCAAAGATGCGAAGGTAGCGACGCGTGAGGCGTACGGCACCGCGCTGAAGCGGTTGGGACGTGCGAACCCCCACGTCGTGGCCATATCGGGCGACGTGAAAAACTCCACATTTTCGGAAGAATTTGGAGACGCGTACCCAGACCATTTTTGGCAAGGTTATATCGCCGAGCAGAATATGGTGAGCGTAGCGGTAGGATTGCAAGCACGCGGTAAGGTGCCTTTTGCTGATACGTTTGCCTGTTTCCTTTCGCGCGCGTACGACAATGTGCGGATGGCGGCGATCAGCCGCGCGAACATCAATCTGTGCGGGTCGCATTGTGGTGTCTCGATCGGTGAGGACGGTCCGTCACAGATGGCGCTGGAGGATATCGCCATGTTCCGCGCGGTTCATGGCTCGGCAGTCTTGTATCCGAGTGATGCGGTCTCGGCCGAGCGCCTGACGGAGGCGATGGCCCGGCGCGCGGGCATCAACTACCTGCGCACTTCGCGGCCAAAATTGCCCATTCTCTATTCGAACGATGAGAAATTTCCGATTCCGGGTTTCAAGGTGCTGCGCAAGGGTCCGGAAGATAAGGTGACTGTCGTCGGCGCTGGCGTGACGCTGCATGAAGCGCTGAACGCGGCCGATCAATTGAAAGCAGCGGGAGTTCAGATTCGCGTGATTGATCTCTACTGCGTGAAGCCGTTGGATGGCCAGTCGCTGGCCGCCGAAGTCGGCGCGACCGGTGGGCGGGTGGTGACCGTCGAGGATCATTGGCCGGAAGGGGGATTGGGCGAGGCTGTGTTGCATGCTTTGGTTGCCGCAGACGCGGCACCTTCGAAGTTCAAGCTGATCGCCGTGAACGGCATGCCGCATTCCGGCAAACCGGATGAGCTTGTCGATGCGTTTGGAATTTCAGCACGTCACATTGTCGAGGCTGTAAAGGGTGTTTTGTAGGCGGCCACTTCAGTGAACGGTCGCCTAGGAAAGCTGGATCGTTCATGATTCGCCCGTGATCGGGCGCCGTTGGGCTACCGCTGTCGTATGCGCGCGGCGTGCAAAATGGCTTCGATTGGACCGATTGTTCGGTTCGGTTGAGTTTATTGTTTGGTTTGATTTGGTGGAATGGGCATCCTTGGCAACGGGGGTGCCTTCTCGCCCTTGAGCGTGTGTTCCGAGGCTACGTGACCTCCTAGAAGAAAAGGCCCACCGGGAGATTTGCGGTGGGCCTTAAATCACACGAGAAAACTAGAGGACAAACATAGCAGAGAGGCAACCCTGCCTAGAGACCAACGTTACTCGCAATTAGTTGAAATTTTATTAAATTGGCACCGAATTTACGGCAGCCCGGCAACGGTATTTGGCAAAGCGGAGAGACCCGCCCGGGCGCGAACCAGGGCGGGTCTGCAATCAGGATATCCTCCAATGGACCACAACTTCGTAAGCGAAACCCAACAACTGGGTTGTGGTATTCGCGCCACCAGGCTCAAGATCTCTGTTCCTAAATTCTGGCGACCGGGACGAGACGAGGAAAAGGCCTACCGCTACTGATTGATTTGCGACACCGCCGCCGTGAATGCAGCCTGTGAGGCGGCGGAAGTGTCGATCTGCCAGTCGGGATCGCCCGGGAGATCCTGATCGTACCAAACTTCATACTGGATTTGCGAGTAGTTGCCGCTCAACAACTGATTGAAGGCGTCGGTAATCCATGCCGCCTTGCTTACACCCGGAGGATCTCCTGACCCCGCCTCAACCGAAGCCCACTCTGCGATGATGATCGGCTTGCTAGTCACAGCCGTGATGGCAGCGTAGGTGGCCGAAAAGACCTGATCAAATGTTTGCCAGCTTCCGTTCTCGCTTCCCCAATTGTAGCCGTCAATGCCCGCGTAATCCACGTAGGCGTCACCGGGATAGGCGTCCATCCAGGGGAAGTTGCTGTTGTCATTGATGCACCAGACGAACTTGGCATTGGTCGCACCCTGTGCCTGAAAGATGTTGTAGATGTGTTGCCAGGCCGCGATAAATTGAGCGGCCGTGGTGTATCCGCAGGGTGATGTGCTGTCGTCCACGCTCCAATCCCAGCCGGAGACGTTCATTTCGTGCATGATACGGAAGAACACCAGCGGACTTTGACCCGCGGCGACTTGTGCCGCCCCCCACCCGGCGACTTCGCTGGCGAACTCTGTGATGAATGAGTTCGAAGCGCCCGCCGCGATCGAGGCCGGACAGTACGCGCTTGAGAAACCGCCGGCCTCCATGGGTTCCCAAGTAATCATGGGAACCGTGTTCGGGGCGGAGGCCGCGACGGAACTTGCCCAAGGCCCTATGCAGCAGGCCGAACTGCTCCCGACTGGCCAATCGAAGGGGATGACTCCGGTCGTGCTCCCCCACGGCTCAGTAACGTTCACGAGATTGGCGTTGTGTCCGGTTTCGGCCAGGTAAGTTTGCATTGAATTGCTGGCGGGGGTGACGCCCGAATTCAACGTCGATGCGTCACTCGTGACCGGGGCCCATGAGCTACCCGACCAGAGATACCAACCGTTGCTGGAATTCAACGCATAGACCTGGCCGCCATTTTCAACGTAGAGCGAGTTCGCAAAACCGCCGGCCGCTGAACCCCCCTGCAACAAAATCTCATAGCCGCCAGTGCTGCCTGAAGAACTAAACGTCCAATTGCCGTACTTCGTGATAAGGCTTCCACCTGAACCAGCGTTGAGTACGGACCCGTCGGGAGATAGGGGGCTCGCGGACCACGACCAGCCGCTGCCGCCCCAAAGATACCAATTACTCGCCGAGTTCAGCGCATATACCTGCCCGCCGTTTTCAACGTAAATCCAGTCTGCGGATCCGCCACCCGCAGATCCGCCATTGACTAAAATGTCATAGCCACCGGCGCCCTGCGAAGCGCTAAACGTCCAGGTTCCTGCCGAGGTGACGAGGTTCCCCCACGAGGAGCCCGCGAAGAGGACGGATCCGTCGGCGGATGAATTGCTTTGAGCATAAAGAGTTCTCGGATGAACGCAGGTTAAGATAATTAGGGTCGCCGAAAGAATGGCCGTCGCGCACCAATTCTGGTGAAGAAATGGAATTCTCATGATGTTCCCCTGCCGCCAGTTTCAGCGGCTGCACAGCTCATTGTGGCAGACACAAGCCGATCTAATCGTTCCGCGAGAGGCGGTGGCTGCTATCGGAAACTCATATCGTTGGATCCGGCTGGACCTGACGCGCCGCCCAAATTTCGCCAGCCAATTAGCCCCACGCCCCAACATTACGCAGCACGCGTTCTTTTCCTTGCGGTGCTGAGCAAGTCTGATTCAAGCTGCGGTGCGCGTGCACGCCAATCGGGGTTTACCCTGAATGTTAGCGACAATCTTCTACCGGGCCGTGCATCGACGACCAGCGCGCATCATCGAAGCCGAGCAGGGCCGAATCTGAGAATGTTCGGCTTGCGCATGAGAGGGGCGGGGCCGCGTCGGGTTTGAGCGCGGAACCAGCCCACGGCAACTGCCGCGACATGAGCGCCGCCCGGCTGCCTACTTTCGGAACCCGCGACCACAGCCCAGTCGAACGGCACGTTCGCGTTTGCGCTCCTGTTTTTTCCGTTTGTCCGGTCGTTTAGAATTGGATAACCAGCCGCCCTCTCGTACCACCAGCTTCGAAGCGACGATGGGCCTCGGCCGCCCGTTCCGGCGGATAGACCTCTGCGACGCGAAGCGTAATTATGCCTGCCTCGACTTGTTTCCGAAGCCAATCGAGCTTCTCGAATTCTTCTGCATAGGTCCGCACCGAGGTCGCCGTGAAGTGGATATCCCGCTGCGCAGTGCCTTGGAAGCCGCGGATAGAGTTGAAAGCCCCGCCGTCACGAACGGCGGGGATAACAAGCTCCTTGAGCACCGCCCCGTCCGCAAGCCCGTGGACCCCTTGCGGGAAGTGCTCGCGAATTCGCGATGCGACATCATCGCCCCGGCGCACGACAATGTCGGCGCCAAGAGACGCGACCAGCTTTTCGTCCTTCTCCGAAGCATCGGCGATGACCGTCAATCCCTCGGCTTTGGCGAGCTGGACGACGTAGCCACCAAAGGCACCCGCCGCCCCGGTCACGGCGATGACCTGGCCGGGCGAGAGCTTGAGCAAATCGAGCGACTGCCGCGCCGTCAGCCCGTTCATTGGCAAGGTGCAGGCCTCGGTATGGGTCTTTCCGGCAGGCGCGCGCACCACTGATCGGGCGTCAAGCACAATTTGCTCGCGATAGGCGCCATGACTACCTTTCGGCACTACGATCGCAATGACGGCGTCGCCGACCTTGAGTCTGTCGGGAACGCCGCTTCCAACCTCATCGACGATACCCGCCGCCTCCATTCCTGGCACGTAGGGCGGCGGATCGGCCTTTTGTTGTTCGGCGCGGCTCCCGTTGCGGACGCCGACATCGGTTGGGTTGACCGTCGCAGCATGGACGCGAATCCGCACCTGCCCCGAGCCGGCGTGAACTTCGGGCAATTCGACGACCTTGAGAACTTCAGGACCGCCGTGAGTGAATAATCCAACTGCGCGCATCGTTTCGCCCCTTGTCCTATAGATCGTCCAGGTTTTTTGCTCCTGTTCCGACTATACCATTGACATTCGCCCGTCGGGCAACCGAAGTCTGAGGATTGGCTGGACTCCTCTTCTGCCCTTCACGCCGAGGCGCTGCCCCAGTGCTGCGGGCTGGAGAGCTGAGCGACGTGTACGCGGTCACATTGCGCCCATGACAGGCTGTATCCGCATGACCAACCTGGTGACGCAGATCTGCACGATTTTCGGCGATGCCGCCACGGCGCCCGGCGCGGTGTCGAATTGTGGTACGGCCTCGACATAGTCGACACCAAGCCCATTTCTCGGCGAGCCGGATGTTTGGAGCCTCGCCGGACGCAGAAATCACTGCGTGGGCGGCCAGCGATTATGGCTGGCTCATCTTGAGGAGTCGCTGGGCGTTCAAGAAATAGATTTTCTGTTTAACGGTTTCTGGAAGTTCGAGGGTCTCGATCGACCGAATGCCCTCCCGGATGAACATTGGGCCACCCTCTGGGTCGAACGGACAGTCACTCGCGAAGACCACCTGGTCGGGGCCAAAGAAATCGAGGCCACAACGCAGCGCCGCCGCTGATCCACCGAGCACTGTATCGCCAAAGAACATTTTGAAATATTCGATCGGCGGCTTCGACATTCGTTTCAGGACTGCGCCGTAATCTTCATCGGCGGTGCGGGAACCGAGTTGAGCCCACAGCGTCTCGGCGCGCCCAGATAGATAAGGGATTATGCCGCCGCAATGATGCGTGATGATGCGCAACGTCGGCAACTTATCAAGCATCCCCGAAAAAACGATACGCGCCATGGCGACGCTTGTCTCGAACGGCCAACCCAGCACTTGCCAGATTTCGTAGCGTGATTTCGCTTCGCCTCGATAATCGGCGGTCGTCGCCGGCCGAAAGGGATGCATCCAAATCGGCAGATCGTGGTGTGCCGTCACCCGTTCGAAAATTGGGAACAGAATGGGGTCGTCGAGCGGCTGACCATTGACACTGGTGCCGATTTGAATGCCCTTGGCGCCGAGCGTACCGATGGCACGGTCCATTTCGGCGATTGCCGCTGGAACGTCATTCATTGGCAAGGCTGCGACAAATGCCGGAAATTTGTCGGGCCATCTGCGGCAGATTTCGGCCATGCCGTCATTGGCAAGGCGCGCGCCTTCGACCGCTATTGCCGTTCCACCGAGCATTTCGGGGGCCGGCTGGCTCAGTGTCAGCACCTGCTGCACATCCGGGAATTTTTCCAACATTTGGACACGAGCCTCGATGTCCCAGACGAGGCGAACGCTGGAGATTCGCTTGACCATTCCCCGATCGACCGAATGCTGTTTCATCAAGTCGAAGTAGGGCATCGGCATAACATGATTGTAGATATCGATTTTCAAGACGCTCCCCATCTAGATTCATCATGTCGTGCAGTGATTGATACATTATCCACGCGGGCGCCCAATAGAGTTGGAAACTATGGATTTTTTTTCGTTGTCCCACGACTCCTATAAAGTTCGTTTGACGGGTTGGTGGGATACCAAAAAAGCATCAGACGAGCATTTTCGTAATCTCTGCTCATGCTCCCGCAACGACTATCAGTCAGCCATAGATGCTGAGCGACGATGGTCAAAGCGAGGCCCCAACGTGAAAAGCAAAAGTGAACGCACAGCTCTGACAGGCGTCACAGCTATCGATTGGGGCCGCACCAAGGAAAGCCCAGGACCCAGAGTCGTCCTTGAAGCGCGCTATCTCCAAGGCGTCGAATGGCCTTCTGTGTTCACGACGTTGCGCGACAAAGACTTTTGAATGTGCATGTCAACAGGGACATCATCGTTGTCACCGGCGGCTTCACGCGAGACGTGAGAGTCCCTGGGTAGCGACCCTGGCAAACCAACTATGGCGTTTGCGGCGGGGAATTGGCGCCAAGTCAAGTTTACGAACCACGAATGTCCGAACCCATGGAACACGGCCTGATGATGCAAGATCGCAGTAGGCTCGCCCACACCATGACCCGCGCTGCCACGCTCGCGCCGGTGTTGCGGGAACGCGTTGTCTTGGGAGAGAATTTGCGTCGCCCGTCCCACGAAACCGCGGATGACGGGACCGCGTCCAAACTACTTCGCCTGTGCGAGCCGGCGCGATTCGGGTAGTGAGCGAGGATTGGACGAGCTTTGCGGGATGCTCATGGTGCTGGCGCCGTGGCAACGGCACCCTGGCGCGGCTTGCGAGCGTCTATGGAGCCATGGCCTATCAAGCGGCTCTGTTTGAAGACGAAGCGCAACATGACGTGTCGAACAAAGATTCTAGTGTGCAGATTGAGGGATCACTGGTACCGGTCGGCAGTCGCGTCGAGAACCAAGTCTGGTGTTCATCCTGACTGAACATTCGACCGAACCTGACAACGGGCGAATGCCAAATCCGCTCAACTGTCAATTTGAATAGCCTGTGATTTCTCTCGGGAGGAAGCGATGGAGCTAAGCACAGATAGGATCCTAACGACGCACACCGGAAGTCTGCCGCGGCCTCGCGCCCTGCTCGACCTACTGAAAGCAAAAGACGATGGTGCGGTTGATGCAGCGGCCCTGGAGGCGACCACCGCGGAAGCAACGATTGAAGTAGTGCGCAAGCAGGTTGAGACCGGAATCGACATCGTCAATGACGGCGAAATGAGCAAGATCAGCTATGCGACCTACGTCAAAGATCGCCTAACGGGCTTCGATGCCGAAGGTCAGTTTGCGGTGATGGCTGACTTTGTCGATTTTCCAGAGGCTGCTCAACGCTTCATGGCGCAGTCCGAGGGAGTTCGAACGCTTAAGACACCGGCATGCGGAAGCGCTGTTGCGTGGAAAGATCGTGATGCGATCCAGAAGGATATCGCGCGCTTCCAAAGCGCCGTGGCGGGGAAGCCGCCACGCGATGCCTTCATGACGGCGGCGTCGCCCGGTGTGATTGCGCTCTTTCTCGAAAACAAATTCTATCCCGATGAGGGGATATATCTGGAGACGCTTGCCGATGTCATGAAGGAAGAGTATGAGGCGATTTATCGTGCGGGCTTCGTCTTGCAGTTGGATTGTCCCGACCTGGCGGCCGGACGCCATACTAGATATGCTTCGTCGCCGACGCCGGACTTTGTCAGGACGGTCGAACGGCATATCGCGGCGATCAATCGCGCCGTTGAGAACATTCCGGCTGACCGGATTCGCCTGCATCTTTGTTGGGGCAACTACGAGGGCCCACATCATCACGATGTCCCGTTAGGAGACATTATTGCGCCCGTGCTCAACGCGAATGTCGGCGCGATTTCGTTTGAAGCATCAAATCCGCGGCATGAGCACGAATGGACTGTCTTCGAGACGATCAAACTACCGCCGGGCAAGGTGATTATTCCCGGGGTCATCAATTCCAGTACCAATTTCATCGAACATCCCGACCTCGTGGCACAGCGCATTTCTCGCTTTGCCGAAGCGGTTGGACGCGAGAACGTGATCGCAGGGACCGATTGTGGCTTTGCGACATTCGCGGCCTATACGCCCATTGACCCGGGCATCGCGTGGGCCAAACTTCGCTCACTCGTGGAAGGCGCCCAGATCGCCTCGGAAAAACTGTGGTGACGCCGGCGCGGCGATGGGATGAGGTTGTGGCAGGCTGGTCAAAAGGAGAATGCGCGGCGATGCCTGGCGGCGGCATGCTGGGGCGGGAGGCTCAAATCCTCTCACTCCGACCAAACTGAAATCATTGTTTTTTTTGACTTTATTGCTCGCCGTCACGTTCAGCCAGACGCAATTGGGTGCAACCAAGATGCAGTTCAATTTGCTACGTTTCCGGCCGCCGCACCATGCTTCGAAAACAATTGCTCACCGCAACTCGATCAGCTGTCGGGAATCCTCGCGTATCAATTTGCGCGATGCATCATTCGTGTAGGTCATGTGGCCGCCGCTATAGACCTTGAAGGTGATACGCTCGCGTCCGCCATAGGCGGGGATTTGATTGAGCAACAGGAAATTGCCGAAGTAGGGAGTTTGAAGATCGGTTAGCCCCCCGACCACCAGAACGCGGAATTGTGGATCGAGCGCCAGCATTCGTTTGAGATAGTTGATGTCGCTGACTGACGCGAAATCCTGTCCCCAATCCCATTGACGCGCGACGCGACGGTTAAGGATTTCGTAGCGGTTCTGGATGCGCCAGCCCAGTTCACGCGCATAGAGATTTACCATGGCACTTCCAAACGGCGCCTCAAAGCCGGGTATCACGGGGTCAAGCCACTGGCTATGTTCGGCATGCGGATCCGGGTCGAAGGCCGCGATGGTTGCGTCGTAGGAGGAGACAATTGTGTCTTGCGCGCGGTGTATCGCACGCAGGAACGTGTCGTTATCGATGCGACCGGCGAGCCGTTTCACAAGCGTGGCATCTAACCCGGTCAAGGTCGTCACATTCGCCACCATGCGCGCCACGGCCGCCGCGTTACTGGGGCCCAGCAGGAAATCGCGCACATAATCTCCGGCGGCATACTGCTCGACATCGACGAGCTGTGCGCGCGTCACCGGCCCAGCCTTTTCGCGAAAGGCTGCCGCATAGGAGGGAAGGTAGATCGCCCAATGCAGCGGATCCTCGTCGCTGACGAACGCAGCGCGGTCGATCAACGGAGAGATCATCACCAGGCCGCTGATCCCGACCTGCTCGTCCACCGCAAGTACTTGAGCGAGGCGCGGCGCCCGAAACCCGCCATAACTTTCGCCAACGATGAATTTCGGCGACAACATCCGCTCGTTCTCTGCCAGCCACCTGCGCACGACCACGGCCAGAGCTTGAATGTCGCCTTGCACAGACTGCAGCTGCTTCCGGATGTCTTCCGCTTGCGCAACGGTGCGGCTGTAGCCGGTGCTGGGCGGATCGACGAAGACCAGATCCGTGAAATCGAGCCATGTGTCGTCGTTGTTGATCAGCGCCGGCGGTGCCGAAGGCGAGGTTTTGCCGCCGTTCAACGGTAAGCGCCATGGTCCGAGCGCCCCAAGCTGCAGCCAGGCCGATGCCGAGCCTGGACCACCATTGAACACGAAAGTCACCGGCCGTGTTGTAGCCAGGTTGCTGCCGTCAAGCAGATAAGCGATATACGCAACATCGGCCGACTGATCGCCGCGTTCGGTCATAAGCTTGATGGTCCCCGCCTTGGCCGTGAAGCTTAGGGTTCGGCCGGTCAAATTCAGTTTGTGGTGCGTGACAGAATTGGGCGGGAGACTCAGCGCATTGGCGGCGTCGGCATTGCCGGTATCACTATGTTCGCGTGTCTGCGGCGATGCGGCATGAGGTAGGCTCGGCAGCGGCGCGCGGTGGTCTTGGGCGTGCGCCGCGAGGCCGAACCCCAGCCCAACGCATACCGTCGCAACCATAGAACCCCACTTCGGTAGCTGCATTGCTGTCACGACCCAAGTCGGCTTCACCATAAAGCGGGCCAATCGCCCAGCTTTACCCATCACAAAGAGCGGCTAGGCACAACCACATTGTCGTTGATGTCGGTGGTCTGCCGCCACCTGACTCCAAGAAACATCTCGGCATCGCACCCACGAGGTTAAATTCACGACGCATGTCTAGCTTCCGGATACAGCGTCAATGGCTTCGAGCCCTTGTGAGCCTTGCGGCACCCGGGTTCGACGCGGACAAGCTCTACGCCAATCTCGGGCCACGCCAGCATCGCCGGCGCATTACCACCCACGTTCCTCCTTCGTCACTGGCTAGGTCCGGTCGGGGTCGATCCGAAGCAGGTGAATGAAGCCGGGTGAATAACGGCAAGACTCAGGTGTTCCATGCGGGCGAGCACTGGACGGAGCCGCCCGGCGCATAACATCCCATCAGCGAGGACGCGAGCGGCGCCGAACCTGCGAGCCTGCTCGCCATCTTCCTCGTCGATACCAAGGATGCCGATATCGGGCGGCTGGTCACGTCGGAGCGACAATGAAAAAGGCAGTTGCTGGCGCCGACACCGCCGCTAGACCGCGCCCATCGGGCTCACACAGGAACGGCATGAGCGTTGAAGGGATTTTCACAGTGCTGCTGTCCGAGACAAAGTTCATCGCGCTGCGACCGCGATCGCCGCGATCAAGCCTTGCGCCTTCGACGCACGCGGCCGGCACGAATCTCCACCACAACGGCGGACGCTAACCGGCACCCTGCTAACCGACACGCCACACCACCCGTCCGCCCGGTGGAGCATTTGCTTGCGGACCAATGCCTTGGGCCAGCCACATGCTTACCGCTGCGCCTGGATCGCGTCTGGCCGCAAATTTGCTCTTGGCATTGTCAGCCAGTGTTATACGACACCAGTGGTGCTCGATTTTCTTCTGGAGAGAAGCTGCATTGAACGCACGTGATGTCAGCCTGCACGGACCGCCGAACAGCAGCCGGCCGCATGTCGTCATCGTGGGTGGTGGATTCGGCGGTCTCTATGCCGCCCGCGGCTTAGCCCGCGCACCGGTCGACCTGACGGTGGTTGATCAACACAACTACCATTTGTTCCGCCCCTTGCTCTATCAGGTCGCCACGGGTCTGCTGTCAGCGGACGAGATCGCGGCACCGATTCGCTCCATCCTGCGTAAGCAGAAGAACACCGAGGTGCTGATGGCCGAAGTGATTGGTGTGGATACGCAGCACCACCTCGTCCAAACGCAGGAGGGCAGCCTGCCTTACGACTACCTGATTTTAGCCACCGGCTCCCATTACAATTATTTCGGCCATGATGAGTGGGCAAGCTTAGCGCCGGGTTTGCACTCGGCAGACGATGCCGACCTCATTCGCAGCAAGATCCTGCGGGCTTTCGAGGATGCTGAGCGGCTGGCCACCAATGGCCAGGTCGATCCTAGTATATTGCAAGCATTATTAACCTTTATCCTTGTGGGCGGTGGCACTGCGGGCGTGGAGATGGCCGGGACCGTTGCGGAGATGGCGCGCATGACGCTGATTTACGATTTTCGCCACATTGACCCACGTTCAGCGCGTATTGTGCTCTTTGAGGCTGCTTCCCGTATCCTGCCTGGTTATCCGGAGCAGCTTTCCGCACGGGCACACCATCACCTGGAGCAACTCGGTGTGCAGGTACGTCCCGGTACCAAGGTCGAAGCTGTCGATGCGAGTGGTGTGGTGGTGGCCGGCCAACCGATTGGCAGTCGTACTGTGGTGTGGACGGCGGGCGTTGTGGCCTCACCGGCGGGGCAATGGCTGGGCGTCGAAACAGACAGTGCTGGTCGGGTGAAGGTGCAGCTAGATCTCTCAGTGCCGGGTCACCCGAACGTCTTCGCCATTGGCGACACGGCCTTGGTGGTCGCACCCACGCGCAATCTTTTCGGTATCAGGAGTCGGGAACGGGTGCCGCTGCCAGGCGTGGCGCAGCCAGCGATTCAAGCAGGCAAACATGTAGCGTCGGTCATTCGCCGTAGGGTCGCGGGTCTGCCACCCCCGGCACCCTTCTGCTACTGGGATAAGGGGAGCCTTGCGATCGTTGGACGCACGTTCGCAGTCGCCGATTTGCCACCGTTCCGCGTCTGGGGCGTGCTGGCGTGGCTCTTGTGGTTAGGCGTGCACATTTACGCCTTGATCGGATTTGCCAACCGGCTGCTGGTTATGATCGAGTGGGGACTGTCGTTTCTAACGAAACGTCGGGGGGTGCGCATCTTGAGCCAGCGGCAGTGGTCTCTTGAATAGGAATAGCGTTGGCACGGTTCCAGTCTGGCAGCGGGGGGTGGCAACATTAGCCAGGTAGAAGCGAAACCGCTCGCCATTGATCGGGGTCACGCCACAGAATCGGATGCTGGATCGACGCTAAAGCGTCGAACCGAGATCGAACATAGAACCCAAAGGCGACCACGCATCATCTATCACTGCTTGGAGTTGACGGAGGCCCTCATGTTGAACCATCCCTCAGCACACATGCATTTCAGTGATGGACAACAAGAAAGGCTTCGCGAGTTGTTTGGCGATCTCCGGTCCATGCTAAGTTCGATCAGCCCGGATCGACGAGACGATTCCCCACCGCGAACACCCGGCCACGGACGGAGATGTGCAGCCCCGAGCGAGCGTCGTGTCCGCCGCGCTCGTGTCGTCATTTCTCAAACCCGACGTCAGATTCAATTGCGACTAGCGAAGCGATTTTGAATGTTCGTGAAGTTGCTGCAAACAATTCGGCACTGCGTGATGTGAATTTTTCGGCGCGAGCCAATAAAACATGTCGTGTCGAGCGAAAGGCTCGACCGGGATTGCTTAACCGTCTGCGTGCGGCAGCCTAAAATTGGTCGGTTTACGCTATTGATGGAGGTCTGAGTGAGCCCAAAAAATAACGTCACGAGTGTAGCCGCTGCGCCCTCCAAAGAGGCCCTCCTTCATTTTTCAAAGCGGCTAACTTTTGAGACGGATTGTTGGGATGTTTGGGATGCTATGCGCTCTGAGTCTCCCGGCTTCGTGCTTCTCGACGTACGGAGCCCGCAACTGTTCTCGCAAGGCCATGTGCCAGGGGCGGTAAATATTCCTCATAGCAAGATTACCACCGAATGCATGGCCGAATATCCTACCGAAACCTTATTTGTGGTTTATTGCGCTGGTCCTCATTGCAACGGAGCAAATAAGGCCGCCATTCGAACTTGCAACACTCGGACGCCCAGTAAAGGAAATGATCGGAGGAATTACGGGTTGGCGGGACGAGGGGTTTGGGTTGGAGCCATAGTTCGCGTGCCGGCTCAATATCGGACAGTTGCGGCAAGAACCCGTCCGCCACGATGAACGTCGGCGCTCGTTCCGCTCAGCGATCCGCGCGCCGTTCTGAACGGTTAAGGTCAAATACGTCAGCCGAATCGGATAGCATAGGAGGCTGTGCCTGCGGCGGCTGGCACCGTCTCCATTTCAAACGCTTTCGGTCCGATGCTTGGAATGACATTCAATTCGAAGCTGACATTGCGGTTCAAGCGGATCGGGCGCAGGCATTTACTCAGCTCTGATGCGCAACTGATCGACCGGCCAGCATTTTTGCGGATGCCCGCGCTTTCGATGACAACGCCAGGCCGATCGCAATCCCGATAGGTTCAAGGCTGATTGGCCTTCTGGCACGCTCCGGTGGAGATTGCGATCCCCCAGTGGCGAAGGTCGGCGCGGCGTTGGCACCATCCCGGCCGAGCCGTTAAACACGCGGCAAATCGCGAAGGAACTCTTCAACAGCCTCTTCTTTCGTAGCCCAGGAAGTCACCAGTCTAATCACGGAATGTTCATCGCCTGCGGGTGCCCAGACATGAAACCCGTATTTTCCTTTGAGGCGATCGATGACAGCGTTCGGAAGAATTGGGAATATCTGGTTAGTTGTTGGTGGACTTAGAAATCGGTAGCCGCTTGCCCTGATACCTTCCGATAGCTTTGCCGCTAATTCGTTCGCGTGCCGCGCGAGGTCGAGATAACGGCCATCTTTGAAGAGCCCCACGAATTGCGCGCCAAGTACTCTGCCTTTGGCAAGAAGTGCGCCATGTTGCTTGAGATAGAAGCGGAAGTTCTCCTTGAGCGCAGGGTTCACAATCACCATGGCCTCACCGAGAAGTGCTCCGTTCTTAGTGCCGCCGATATAAAATATGTCGGTGAGAAGCGGGAGGTCGGCAAAGTTCAAGTCGGTTTCCGGGGAGGCGATTGCGCAACCCAAGCGGGCTCCATCAAGGTATAGATAAAGTCCTGCCTCCCGGCAGGTCTTCAAAATCTTTTCGAGCTCCGTCTTCGAGTAGACAGTGCCGAGTTCCGTCGCCTGCGAGATGAATACGGCGCGCGGCTTTACCATGTGCTCGTCGGTGTGTTGTGCAACAGTCTTTCGAATTGCGGCCGGTGTGAGTTTCCCATCTGCGCCCTCAACTACATTGATCTTGTGCCCCGTCGCTTCGATTGCGCCAGCTTCGTGGATGTTGATGTGAGCCGATGAGACGGCGATAACGGATTCATAGGGTTTGAGCATCGCCGCAAGCGCAATGAGGTTCGCCTGCGTCCCGCCGGGCACAAAGTGGACGTCGACGTGTTGAGCTTGGAGCTCTCGCTTTATGAGACGAACCGCTTCATTGGAGAGGCTGTCATCCCCGTATCCGACTTCCTGCGCGAGGTTGGTGTCCTCGAGCACTCTCAGTATCCATGGATGAGCACCCTCGGAGTAATCATCAAAGAACGAATATTTTATGACCATCGCAATAAACCTTTTGACCGCCGTGAGACGCGGAGGGAAAAATCATGAATTCGATCTAGAAGATTTGGCTGCTCCACCGGTGCGGCGACCTTCTATAATAGCTCTTCAACTTACTTATTCTGAAGACCGGTGGCTTATGCGTTAAGCGAACGCGTCGATATTCTCGAGGCGACTCGCCCTGTCGACAGTGCGGCGCGATAAAGATGTCGTAGAGAGGGCAACCGATGGCGGATGCCTCTTCGGCAGGTGGCGTAGGTCCAGCACCTTACTGACACGCTTCGCCGGACCAAGGCTCTACTAGTCTAGGAGTGTGTCCGGGTAATCGGATTTTGCTCGACGGCAATGCGGTGACGTAATTCGCTATGCGGCATGAGCAAGACCTTTCGTGCGTGGGACGTTGACCAAGTTTGGCTGCTGCCGCCCTCGATTCAGGATTTGGTGCCCGCCGGCCATCTTGCGCACTTCGTGCGCGAGACCGTGCGCGACGGGCTCGATCTGTCGGCGATCATGGACACGTATGAGGAGGAGCGGGGCTACCCGCCCTACCATCCGGGCATGATGGTGGCGCTGCTGCTCTATGGCTACAGCCAAGGCATCTACTCGTCGCGGCGGATCGCCAAGGCGTGCGAGGAGCGGCTCGATTTTGCCGCGGTGACGGGGATGCAGCGGCCCGACTTCCGCACCATCAGCGACTTCCGCAAGCGGCACCTGGCGGCACTCTCGGGATTGTTCCAACAGGTGTTGAAGCTGTGCCGGGCGGCGGGTCTGGTGAAGCTCGGTCACGTCGCCTTGGACGGTACCAAGATCAAGGCGAACGCCTCCAAGCACAAGGCGATGAGCTACGGGCGGATGAAGCAGGCGGCGCCAGCGCTGGCGGCGGAAGTTGAGCGCTGGCTGGCCGCGGCGGCAGAGACCGACGCGGCCGAGGACCGCGTGCACGGCGTCGAGCGGCGCGGCGACGAGATGCCGGAGTGGATGGCGAACAAGCAGCGGCGGCTGGAGAAAATCCGCACGGCGAAGGCAGCGCTCGAGGCCGAGGCGCGCGCGGCCGCGGCGGCGCAGGCGAGCGAAAAGGGCGACGGTTCTGGCCCCAGCGGGCCGGCACACCCTCCGGCCGAACCGGCGCCGCCCGCGGACAAGGCGCAGCGCAACTTCACCGATCCCGAGAGCCGGATCATGAAGACCAACGACGGCTTCATCCAGGGCTACAACGCCCAGGCCGCGGTCGACGCCGAAGCGCAGGTGATCGTCGCGCACGACTTAAGCAACGCCACCACCGACCAGGCGCAGCTGGCCCCGCTCGTCGCCGCGATCAGGACCAATCTCCACCGCAACCCCGACGAGATCTCTGCCGATGCCGGCTACTGCTCCGAGGCCAATCTCCGCACCCTCGCCAAGCGCCGTATCAACGCCTACATCGCCACCGGACGCCAGCACCATGGCACCGCCGCCGCGGTCGCGCAGCGCACGCCCCGGGCGGGCAGCCGCGTTGCCCGCATGGCCACGAAACTGAAGCGCGCCGGGCGCCGCAGCCGTTATCGCTTGCGCAAGCAGGTCGTCGAGCCCGTGTTCGGTCAGATCAAGCATGCCCGAGGCTTCCGCCAGTTCCTCCTGCGCGGCATCGACAAGGTCAAGGCCGAATGGGCCTTGCTCTGCACCGTTCACAACCTCCTCAAGCTCGCCGCCGCAGCCTGATGGGCTGCGGCGAGCGTACACGCCAGCAACAATCGAATCCGGAGCGCCGCTTTCGCAACTCAATCTTGCGCGTGCAAATCGCGACCGCGGACCGCCACCAAAATTCCTCCGATCCTCGCAACTCAGTGCTAACCTCCCCACCCTTACTCAGACACACTCCTAGTTCAGGCGATAGACTTGCCCCCTCTCGTGGCAAAAGGAACCGCGAATGGAAGCTCGCCTCGATCGTCAGATCACCCTCCACATGATGGGCGACTAGGGCATCGCCAACCTTCATCGTATCTGTGGCTGGATGAGCGCCGAGCTATGGCGCCGCTCGTCGCCCAGATCGAAATTCGCGATCTGGGCGGGGGCGCGGCGCCAGCGATGCGGTCGAGGCGGTCCTCGATGGCCGTGTCCATATCGCGTTGTTCTTGCCAACTGGCTTCGCGCGCACCGTATTCGAAGGGAAGGGCATCGACGTCGGCCCGATGTGGAGCGGTTGCGCGCGCTTGGGTACGCCGCCGTAGGACGATCGGCTGGTACTGGCGATCAACGCACGTTAAGGCATCACTAATTATGCCGAACTGCGCGCCAAAAAGTCGAAACTGCGCATCACGACCGGGTATGATGACGGCGTTAACATGACAGGCTTCGCTGCGCATCGCGCGCTTGAGGCCGAGGTTTGTCGGCGGCAACCATGAATCGTGGGGCGGCCAGATGTTGCTCGGCGAAGGGCCGTGGGACACTATCCCGCTCGGTACCAGCGGGCAGGCGGACGCAGTGCTATTCGAGGCGGTGATAACGCCCGACTGAAAGG
Organism: uncultured Alphaproteobacteria bacterium; assembly: GCA_963804725.1. GTDB lineage: Bacteria > Pseudomonadota > Alphaproteobacteria > ATCC43930 > CGMCC-115725 > JAATGI01. Next base: position 213,240 of record CAWDRN010000007.1, read on the forward strand.
AACTTTGCACGAAGCCGGAGATGAAATTCATTCCGTTCGCCGAAGACGCTCTGGTGAAAATCCGCGATTTCGCCTGGTGCACCCCCCCATTCCGTCGGATCGGTTTCCAGGCCTCACGGCGCCATTCCAAGCTCTCAATTTCACGGACTTCCTGCTTTTCTGCGGCGACGATTTTCCTGAAGACATTGCCTACACGATCGCGGCACTTTTCTGCGAAGCGCCGGGTCTGCTTGAAAGTCAGTACCGGCACATTCCGCCGAAGGACAGTCCCGTGACTTATCCGTCGGTTCCAGCAAGAATTGCCAGCGCGAGCATCCCGCTCCACGCAGGCGCCGAACGTTACTATCGCGAGGCAAAGGTGATTCCAATGACTGATCTCACTATTCCGCGGCCTGATCCCGATCGGCCGCCGCTCAAAACCAACGTTTACTGGTTCGCGCAGACCGCCACGACAGCACTTGCACCCCTCTTTCCTTACTTCGACGAGGGCTCCATCGTGCCCTGCGTCGCCACCTTTCGTGGCGGGCCGGGGAAGCGCTACGGCCGATTTCAGCATTTCAACACGGTAGACGAAGTATTCGTGCTGTTCGGCGGCGTCGGCCAACTCACCCGCGGTTCGGGTCTCGTTAGAGTCGGGCCTAAGCTGCACATGGTTGCGGGGCCTCTTCAAGACCCCGACGATCAGGATTCAATGGGTATCAGCGTCATCACGCAGCGCCAGTCGATAGCGAAGGAGCAGCGCGAGGAAGTCCGCTTTGTGTGCGAGAAATGCGATCGGCGGCTCTTCATAAGAGAATACGATGCAACGCCGTCGAAGCGTGGGACATCGAAAGGCGAGGGCGCTACGACCTTCCTCACCATCCTCGAGAGTTTTGAGGCGGCAAGACGCTTTAATGAAGACGAGGCCGCACGAAAATGCAGACACTGCGGCCACGAAAACCCACTCTTCCCGATCGAATCCTGGGCCTGGGACATCTACGCCAGCCAAACCGAAATCGCCCGCCGCAGTCTAACGGCGATGCAAGCTGCGCCTGCCGCGCTGCCGCCGCAGGATGGCCCAAGCGGAACGGGGGAGCATTGACATGGCGCGCAACCTCATGGTTTTCACCTTCGCCGAGGCGCCGAAGGCCGGCCCCTATGACGAGCGGCCGATGCTGCCAGATAGCCTCGATCTGCAAATCCATCTAAGCAAGAACGCCGTGCCGCAGCCGTTCCATCTGATCTGCCAGCACGATACCGTTCTGTTCGCCCTCTCGGGCTCGGGTCAAGTCGAATACAAGGACGCTTCGGTGTTACGTCATTCCTACACGGTCGGGGATCACCTCTACGTGCCCGCCGGCGTGCCGCACCGCATCGTGCCAACGAGCGAGACGATCCAGTACCGATACAAGTTACCGGAATCTGAACTGGAAGCCGTCGCGTGGTATTGCGAGAACTGTGACAACGAGCTCTACCGGGAAGTATGGGAGCTCAAGCGAGAGCTGTCGCAGGAAGCCTACTCACGCATTGCGCGCGCGTTCAACGCCGATGTGCAATGCCGTACCTGCGTGAAATGCGGCACTGTTCATCCCGCGATCGACCTTAGCTTGTTCCGCTGGGAAGAGGTGGCGCGCCTGCTGAAGGAAGAGAACACGCAAGTGCGCGCCAAGGCGTCGGCGTAGCGGATACTGCTAGTCGTGGCGCCGGCCGTCGCTTTGCACAACTGGAACCTGCGATGAAGCTTTGCGCCCATGTGCGAACCCGCCTCGCGGGAGGGTGCAGGGTGGAGGTCAGCCCCGTATTCGTGGGCGAGCTTGAGCCCGTTCCGGTCGCTCCAAGCATGCCGGATCGACCTTCCGCTTTAGAGAAAGATCTAACGCTCGGCAGGCTAGTCTAGCAGTCGGGCGCCTCTACGGTTGGTTGATCACCATCGACGATGGCGGGTCAATCCGTGTCGGCATTGCGGCCCGCACCTGAGGGGCAATCCCTCAGGTGCATCGGTGTATCAGTGGTGCGCTAACGCCCGAACCCGGCCCGTCGTGGTATTTGTCGGCGACTTCCGTTACATCGTCTCGTCGGCGGGCAACAGCACCCATCGCGTACCGTCGAACTCCATGTTCCGCATGGTCTGGAACTCGGCATAGTTGGTCGATGAGGTGTTGAACGCGATGCCAGGCAAGCCGCCGGTCGGATGAAAATTGTGGAAGTGCGTCACGACGTCGAGGACGTGTTGGCGGCTGTAATTGCCGTGGCAGAGCTTGAGAATTCGCACCAGATCCGCGGCCAACCCATAGCCGGCGTAGATATACCCGTTCTTGATGTCAGGTGCGGGAAAGTCCCTGTTCATCCAGGCGATGTAGGCCTTCATTTCGGCGTCGTTGGCCCATTGCGGGTCCTGCGGATCCTTCAGGTAATTGTGGCTGATGGTGCCCTTGAAGATCTGCATGCCCGCGAGCGTCGGCGTCGCGGCCACCGGCGAGCCAGTATAGGTGATGAAACGCAATGGATGCCAGCCGAGTGCGTCCGTCTTGCGGAATACCTGCGCCATCAGCTTGGGGATGCCGACGACATAGAGCGCGTCGGCGCCAGAGGCTTGCGCCTCGACGGTCTGGCTGTCGACGGTGGGGTCGGTGGTCTCGAAGGTTGCGACCCTCACCAGCAGTTTGTCCTTGTGGGCCGCCTTGAGCGCCTTTTTCAGCCCAACGAAATGGTCGTGGCCGAAATCGTCGTTTTGATAGATGACCGCGATCTTCGCATTCGGCTTATGCTTGAAGATGTACTGCGCGACCATGCTGCCGTCGACCTCGTAACTTGGAATGCCGCTCATTGAATAGGGATAGTCCTTCGGGTCGTTCCAGGTGCTGGCACCCGAGAGCACGCTCAGCTGCGGCACATGCTTCTCGTTGAGGTATTTGCGCACCGACAGATTGGCCGCGGTACCGACCGAGGCGTAGATGAAATCGACGTGCTCTTCCTCGACCAGCTTGCGCGTCTGTTCCACTGTCTTGGGTGGCGAGTAGGCGTCGTCGAGGCTGATGAAATCGATCTTGTGCCCGTCGACGCCCCCAGCGCGGTTGACGGTGGCGAAGTAGGCCGACATGGAGCGGCCCAGCGTGCCGTAGGGCGCGGCGGGTCCGCTATAGGCAATGGTCTGGCCGACCTTGATCGAATCGGATGTAACGCCGGTCATGTCGTCGGCTAGCGTTGGTGCAGCGATGGCGATGATCCCGAGTGCCGCGACGGCGGCGAAACTTCTATGCATCTCGTATCTCCCTATTGGATGTTTCTTCGTCCACGGATCTCTGGCCGCGTGACGAGGGTTCGCTATGCGAACAGCTTAGCCCTGAACGGCGCGCTTATCAAAATTCTGCCTGCCCCCGCTTCTCAAGCACAGCGATGCATTCGTCAAAGATATGGTCGAGGACGATCAAGCGAGCGCGAAGTCCAAAGCCCATGGATTCTCAAGGAGCCTGCACACCTCAACCATTCAGGGCCAAACACTGCAGGCAAGCTACGCGACTACGTCCTTTCGGTAGCTTGATTAGTTCCGACACCACTGTTCGGCTTTGGCGGAGTATCTTCCCGCACGAGACCCGATGCCGGAACATCGTAAGCGAGTTTTCGATATCATTCCAATTGCTCTAGGGTTTGTTATTTAGACGGACGTCGCGCTAATGTGGGCGAGCACGGCCCGAACCAGATGTCCCGAAACTTTGGCACGTGACAGCGGGTAAGATGAGGACGCGCATCTAGACAAAGGCGCGCCAACGGGAGACCGAGGAACAGCATGGCCGATTACGAAAAGCTTAGGCAAGAGCGCTTCGCTAGCCTCACCGACCCTGTCCTTAAGGACTATTACACCGCGCTTTTGAAGCGGCCTCCGCTTCGGGTGCTGGGCGTAGACGGAATGCGCGCGCGCTTCGGACCAGTTGATCCCGCCATGTTGCAAGATCCCGACGTAACATTCGAAGATATGATGGCGCCCGGACCGCACGGACCGATCCCCGTGCGCATCTTCAAACCGAAAGCCCTCGGGCCGGAACCCAGCGGAATCTATGTGCACCTTCATCACGGCGGCTACGTCATGTTCGGCGGGCTGGATGCCATGACCCCGAACAATCTGAAGCTTGCTAAATCTCTTCACTGCATCGTTGTCGGCGTGGACTTTCGCCTCCCGCCTGAGCATCCATTTCCGATTCCGCTGGACGACTGCTTCGCGGCCTTCCAGTGGACGGCAGCTCATGCGCATGAACTAGGGGGAACTGTGGAGCGAATCGGGATCGGCGGGGGCTGCACCGGCGCCAATCTCTCGACGGCCGTGACCATCTTGGCGCGAGACGCCGGCGGCCCCGTGCCAGCGGCGCAATGTCTGTTCGCGCCGACCTTCGACCAACGCTGCGAGTATCGATCGTACTATGAGAACAGCGGACCGGGATATTCGTTGACGCGGGACGACGCTTGGTTCGTAAACCATCAGTACTGTCAGAACTGGGAGCAGGATGCCTTTGACTGGCGCGCATCGCCAGTGCTGACGCCGACTCTGAAAGGCATGCCTCCGACCCTGATACATGTCGGAGAATGGGACGTTCTGCGCGACGAGGCTGTCTTCTACGCCAATCGCCTTCGCGATGCGGGCTGTGACGTGAAACTCGTCGTGCAGCCCCAACAAAGCCACGCGCCCACGCCGATCTCGCTGCCGCTGCTGGATCGCGAGATCGCCGCGCTGCTCGCACCTACAATTGGCACGCGCCCTCCGCCCTAGGCAACGAATATTGCCGAGCCCTTCACTCTTGCCGCTGCCATGGCGCTCGTATTCCGCGCGGCGAGCGACCGCTCTAATCGAGATGCTTCGTGTCGGAACGGACCGGCTGTTCAGCAGGCCAAGGCGGCGAAAGCAATCGAGCACTCCTGGAATCGCCGACTTTGCCGGCAAAACTCGATATTGTCGCCCGCAAAACGCTTCGACGGCGCCTGCCGGTATTTCGTTGAGTGGGGATTCGGATGCCCGTGGCATACGATACGGTGGTTATAGGGGCCGGACCAAACGGCCTGACGCTTGCGCTTTATCTTCAGCGCGCAGGTCTAAAGACCGTTGTCGTCGAAAAGGCAAGTCGCGTCGGAGGAATGGCGCGAACCGAGGAGCCCTTAGGGTTAGGTTTCCGACATAATCCGCATGCGAATTACCTGGCCTACGGTGCGGTAAACCCGGTCGAGCGAGACTTTGATCTCGGACACTTTGGACTAAGCACCGTCACGCCCGAAGCTCAACACGGAATGGCTTTTTCTGATGGAAGGCCACCCCTCATCCTCTACAGAAATGATCTCATCGAACGGTCGGTTGAGAGCTTGAGAGCATATTCTCAGCGCGACGCGCGCACCTACGCGGACCTGAAGGCTACGGTGACAAGCCTTGATCCGCTGATGGCGACAGCTCTCTATTCACCGCCGACCAGGGAGATGGCAGAGAAACAGATACACACTGCGTGTCGTCTTATCGGTCGGGACGTATCGAGGCTATCCGCCAAAAGCGTCATTGATTCCCTGTTCGAGGCCGACGAGGTCCGTGGCTTCTTCTATCAGCTTGCGGCGGAAACTGGATTGCTGTTAGACGCTCAAGGATCGGCTGTTGGATTCCTCATATTCACGCTCTGGCTAGTCGGACAATGGCGACTCCCGATTGGAGGAATGCAGATCTACGCGGACGCACTCTTGGCAGCGGCGCGCTGGGCCGGCGTCGATGTCGTGACGAACGCCGTAGTTGATCGCATCATCGTTCGCGATGGAACGGCAAAGGCGGTCACGATCGCAGGTCCCGGACAAATCGTGGCACGTCGGGCCATCGCATCCAGTGCGGGCTTGGCTGCAACGCTTCTCGGCTTGCTTCCAGAGAGAAGTCTTAGCGAACATGAGCTCGCAAGTGTCAGTGCTTATGCTGCGCAAGATGGTCCAAGTCTTGGCAGCCTGTTCGTTGGGCTGCGGTCGACGCCCCACTATCGCTCCGCCCGGTGGGACCCTGCGATCAATCGCTGCTTCCGGACTGTCATCGGCTATGAGAGCGCCGCGCGGACTTTAGCGCATCTGCGAGAGATTGAGCGGCATTTACTGCCTGCACCGGCGGCGGCTCTGCGCATCAATAGCCTTTGGGACGTATCACAGGCGCCGCCGGGGCTCCATGTGGCAGGCGGGGATGTCCTAATGCCCGCGCCGAACGCCCTCGATCCCGAGGCCTGGTCAGCCGTCGCCGATAGCTATCTCCAAGCCTTCGTCACCACCTGGGGGCAATACGCCCCCAACGTGTCGAACGAGGTGGTCGTGGCCGGCACATTCCGACCGCCTCAGCCCTATGAAAGAGCACTGCGTCTGAGCGCGGGCTCCGACCAGTACCGGACAGAAATCGCGCAGCTCTATCTCTGCGGGGCGTCGACTTACCCTGGCGGGGGGGTCCACGGAGCGTGCGGATACAACGCGTTCGCGGCAATCGCCGAAGACCTGAGACTTGGCCACTAAATTTGACTGACCCGGGATCAGGATTTAAAGCTCGAGGACCGTCGAGCCGATTGCATCAACCTGCGCGACTTACCGGTTTTATCGGGCATCGAGGCGCTGACAATTTTGGTCGATCACGATCAGGCCGGACAAAGCGCTGCCGATATCTGCACGAGACGATGGCTCGCTGCCGGTCACTACGTCGAACAACTCATCCCGCGCATCACAGACACCGACTTCAACGATATCGCGATGGGAGAGGGCGAATGAAAGAGGCGCCGTTCAGCAGCCGCGAGTATCGACCGGGCATTGGCTCGCAACACAATGATGGCGACGATCCGCAGCCTGCGGGAAGGCCTGACCCCGACTGGCCCGCGCCGCTGGGGCTGGACGCTACACCGGGCATTGTTGGCGAGTTCGTCGCGATTCTGATGCCACGTACAGAAGCGGATACCGCCGCTCTGGTGTTTCAATTTCTAACCGCGGTCGGCAATGCTATCGGCAATAAGCCGTACTATCTGGTCGAAAGCGATGAGCACACGGGAAGGCTCAACACTCTGCTGATTGGCCTAACCGCTAAGGCACGTAAAGGCACGTCCTGGGGCCGGGTTCGCGCATTTGTCGGAAGCATTGATCTCTCTTGGGCCACGACCTGCATTGTCAGCGGCCTGAGCAGCGGCGATCGGTGAAGTTCGCGATGAACGCCGCGAGATCGACAAGAAAGGCAAGGAAGTCGTCGTTGAAGGGGTGTCTGACAAGCGCTTGCTCGTCGTCAGCACTGAATTTGCCAGTGTGCTTAAGAACATGATGCGCATCGGCAACACGCTCTCGCCTGTCCTTCGCGATGCCTTTGATGTCGGAAGAAGCGGGGTGCTGCAAACGATGACCCGGCACAACAAGTTGTACGCAACCGGCCCTCACATAAGTCAGATAGCGCACATCACCGCCGATGAACTGCGCCGCTATCTGGATGCGACCGAAACCGCCAATGGATTCGCCAATCGTTATCTTTGCGTGTGTGTCCGCCGCGGGCGACTGCTGCCGATGGGCGGCGAGAACATCGACTGGTCGCGTGTCACTGATTCTGAGGGAACCCCGTTCACCAAACGGCTGGCCAAGATCATTGGCACTGCCCTCGGCATGGACCGGCTCGAGATGGACGATGAAGCCCGCGACCTCTGGTGCAAGGTCTATCCGGACTTATCTGGAGGAAGGCCCGGCCTGCTGGGTGCCATACTCGCCCGCGCCGAGGCGCTGGTGGTGCGTCTTGCGCTGATCTATGCCCTACTTGACCAAAGCCCCGCCATTGGCAAACCGCATCTTATGGCCGCTCTTGAATGTTGGCGATACGCCGAGCAATCGGCGCGGTACGTGTGGGGAGACGCGCTCGGTGATCCAATCGCCGATTCCATCCTCGCGGCGCTACGGCAGGCACCAGATGGGCTTACCCGGACACAAATCTCGGAGGTATTTGGGCGCAATGTCACCGCCGACAAAATCTCGCGTGGATTGCAAGTCTTGCAGCGGGCCGGGCTTGCCAGACCAGAAGAACGCGAAAGCGGCGGACGAACCGCCACTGTTTGGCACGATGTTCTTCGATGATGTTACGAAATAAACGAATTACACGAAATAATAGGCTTATCAACATGTTGCTAACAGAGTGGCTTACGAAAATAGGGTGGCGAAAATGGGAACGCCGGGCCGGGCCAGACTCGGCAGGGGCTTTTTTCGTAAGGCCATCTACGCATAACTCCATGGAAACATCTTTTTTCGTCAAATTCGTTTATTTCGTATTGTGGTCGTGTAACGAGCGAGACAGGAACCACCCCAAGCGTCGCTGTCGCATAGGGTGGAGTTGTGGTGGCTGCGAGAGAGCGCGAAGAGCGCTCTCGCAGACCCACGACGACAGCCGATGTCCGACTGGGGGCTGGGGACAGCTTGCCTGTATGCTGATCCCACCACGGGACGGCGGGACACACCCGACGACGAAGCAGATAAAGGACTCGCCCTGAGCGGGAGTGCTGCAAGTGAAACCACCAAAGAATATGCGCGAGGCAGGGGCTGCAGTGAAAGAGGCGGAGGCAGAGGCAGAGACCGTTCCCGAGCCGCCTGAGCCGGATGTCGCCGATGCAACCGCTGGCACCGAGACGGCGCAGCAAATGGCGGCCCGCTTTTTACCTGATTGCACAAGACTGTTTGCTGGTGTGGCATTCGGCAAAGGCAGCAAAGCGAAATTACACACGCGAGTGAATGCGGCGAGCCAGCTGGTCAAGATCGCCGGCGGCCTGGCGCAGGAAGTTCCCGACGCTCCGGACGAGGGGTGACGTGGGATGACCTGTCATACACTTCGCAACGGCGCAGAGAGAGCCAGCAGCACGAAGCGCGAGAACAGACGAAGCTCAAAGCTAATGCTTGAGCGATGGGCTGATCCCACCACCACTTTTTGGACGATGCTTGAGAACAGGCCGCGCAGCGCAATGGCGGGAATGTTTCAGCGGCACCGCGGTGTACGAAGCGGGATGGCGGACCTGTATGTCGTGTATCGTGGAAAACCCATCCACGTCGAATTGAAAAGCCCTGTCGGCATGTTGAGCAAGACGCAGCGGCAGGTGAGACATGAACTGCTGGTCAGCGGGGCGGACTGGTGGCTGGCTCGCTCAGCAAACGCGGCGATGCTCGCGCTGTCCCTGAGTGGCGTGGCGTTCCGTGAGATCGACCGGTCCGACGGCACGATTGAGTACTGGCAGAGGCCCGAGTTACAGGAATGGGAACAGCCCACGCAAGACCCATCCCAGCCGCACCGCTCGTATCCGGAGTTGACGGCCAAACGCCGCGAGGCAAAATGCCGTCAACGCGCTGCTGCCCGTCAGCGGTTGCAGTTGCAACAAGCGAGCCGTGTATCTACGCATTCGGCTCCCGAACTGACTGACGCGGTGGCACAAACCGCGGCGCGAGAGACAGCGGACTAATATGGCCGCTTTGGGTGGATTTCTGCGGGTCCGCTTCCGGGTAGACACCGCGGATACCGGACTTTCGCTCGAGAAAAGGATTGGCCGGAGCGGTTGGACGGCTTGCGGCGGTAAATGAAGCGGACATTCAACTCGAGGGAGGCGTCATCTCAGTCTGACCCAAAGCGGTCCTCGCTGCGGTTGTGAATGTGCACCGCAGCAAACCGCTTACTCGATCACTTCATCAGCAATGCGAGCAACGACGGAGGCACGCAAAAGTGTGCTCCTCTCGCTTCAGCAAACCGACTGCACGTTGGTCGGATCGAGCCGGCGCTCCGGCGCCTCGCGGATCGGGAGGATATGATCGACGGCGGTGGCGGGAACCTCCTTACCCTCCAATATGCACATACGACGGATAGGCTCGATTCCCATGTGATGGCCCCGGCGGGCGCCCCACGCCCTGTCATAGCCGCGGCTCACGGTGGCCGGTTGTGGATTGAAGCGGCGCTGTTCATCGCGGAAAGCGGCGAGCCGCTGCTCACGCGACCAGCCACGGCGCGCGGAACACTGGCGGGCGCGCGTTTTTGGTCATGTCAAGGGCAATCCGGTTATACTTAGCAAGGTAGGCGGAGCATAACCTAAGAGCGAACGCGCCGATGACGACCACAAACCGCACGAGACGGCCGAGCGTGCCGGGGGCGATCCTGGCCGAACTCTGTTTGGCACGGCACGAGATCTCGATCGCTAGGTTCGCCGACGCCTGCGGGGTCACGCGCAAGCATGTGAGCCGGATCGTCAACGGTCATGTGGCGATCACTGCGGAGATGGCGGCACGGATGGCAGCGGTGCTCAGCACCACCGCGCAATATTGGCTGAACTTACAGAACACGGTCGATCTCTACGAGCACAGGAACGCCTCGCAGCACCACGACCGCGGCCGCTGCCGGTCTTTGCTTGATCGATCAGCGTGGCTTAGCCGAATGGCGGCGCCGAAGACGTCGAAATCATCGATTACCCTGAGGCGGCTATGGACGAGATAACAATCTGGATGCGGATCGCGAATAACCTGATTGACCGAATCAGCGGGCCGATGAATTTCAGATTTATCTTACAGCCGGTGATGGCTTCGATCTTCGCAATTGTTGCCGGGTTGAAAGATGCCAAGGCTGGCAAGCCGCCGTATTTCTGGAGCCTCCTGACCGGTCGGGAGGCCCGTCGCGTCGACAGCATCAAGGATGGATGGAAAAGTATAGGCAAGGTGATCATTGTCGCGTTAGTTCTCGATCTCGCGTACCAGATCATCGTATTGCGCTTCGTGTATCCGGCTGAGGCGATCATTGTCGCATTCGTTGTCGTCATCGCGCCCTACCTGATCCTGCGGGGACTGATCACCCGTCTGGCCGCGAAGAGATGACTTGCCGTCTGCGCACGCCGCCGACCTTGTCATCGCGCCAGCGACGCTCCGCTGCCGCTCTGCTGGCAAGAAGAGCGGACGTTCCGCCGATGGCTAGGATTGGCCGATAGCGGCTCGTCAGCTTTCGGCGATCAAAGAGCGAAACCGGACATTCCCTCTTCGTCGGCCGACCTCAGCCGCGGATAGCCCGCAACATCGGCGTCGGAATTGTCGTGAGCTTCCAGGTCTCGCTCACTGCTCCGGCATGCCGGCCTTGCGCAGCCCGTCGTAAACGCGCTCACGCGTCGCGAGATACGTCGGATTTGCCGAGACAGTCTGCATCCTAAACGCGCCGATGGTCTTCGCCCGAATGTCGGGCAGTGACATGTATCGCATCAGCGCTTCGCTGGCTTCTGCGTCGTGGCCGGTCAGAGCCAGTGCCGCCGTCAAGTAGATTTGGGCAAGCGGGCCATCGTCGCCCCTTTGCGGCCTCTCGCGAAGCCGCCGTGACCCTAACGGGCATGGTGAAGGCTTCCGACCCCCAAATTCGGCGTGGCGAACGTCTCGATTCCGGGCGGCATGTTAATTGCGCCGCCGCCTCCGCCGCCGATTGACGCGGTCGACAAGCTCCGTCGCATTCGAATTCTCGCGCGCGACGTCAGCTTGGCGCGCGAGAAACCGAGTTCGCAGTTCGATTCTCAATGTCTTGCCGGCACGAGTCGTGGCCTTGAAGCCCGAGGCGCTGGTGGTAGTTGCACTGGGAGAGAACGGCGGTGGCGCGCGCCTTCTGTCCCGCTTGACCCGAAAATCTTGGGCAGAGCTCGGGCTGGCGGAAGGCCAGAGGGTTTATGCGCAGGTGAAATACGTATCGCTTGGACCTGGTCGCGGCGAACCGGAGGAATAAGTGCGTTGTCACATCTAATGAGTAGAGGGCTGGTGACGCGCGCTTGCGGCATAGATTGGCCCATGCGTTGGGGCTCCCGCCGGCTATAAGGGTCGCGTCCGGAAAAAAAGACCTGGCAGAAGCCCGGTCTCGAAGTCAGCGGCACATGAGATGCCCGCCGACTGGGATGCACGTATGGGCCTCGCCGGTCCAGCGACCGAGGCGGGCATGATCCGCATGCTCGTATCGCGTGCCGAACAGGATCGCGACCGCGACGATGACGCCCGCGACGATCACGGCGGGAACGAGGTTTTCCTGTTTGAACATTTCTCTCATCTGCCGATGTGGGCACAAAGCGTTCGAAATGGGGGCTGTGCCCACTCTTGCAACGGCGAACGGGAAAGTTTCACGAACTATTTATCGTCCGATAATTTGTGCCGCGCCCTGTTACGGCCGGTACGACAGCTGCTAAGGCTTTTTCCGGTATCAATAAGATAGACCGCTCTTGATCGCGGCTTTAGCGCCGCATCCCGCCTGTAGGCCAAGTCTCACGCAACGCTGCAACAACCCCCGGCAATCCGCTATGCCGCCGTGGTGGAGCACGCGGCACGACTGCAAGCGCCATTGGCGAAAAGCTACGAAGGACCAGCTTGTGCTTCGCCATAATCGCCTGGACCAGGTCCGTCGCTGGTTGTCCGGCCTCGGGTCATCTCATCAATGCGAGATTGCGCCAAAAATATTCCAGGCTGTCGGTACCGCCGAAAAGCGTCATGAAATTCGTGGAGTCCACGAGAATGATGTCGCCTGCGCGCTGTCCATTCGGCGGCATCCAGATGAGGCAGTTGAACTCGGTGTTTCCGGCCGCGGTGAAAGGGTGCGGACGGGCGAGATCGATCGGCTGACGCGCCAGGAGCCGCACTGACGCCCTGTCTCCGCCAATAAGCTCGTAGTGCGGCAGATGCAGATGGAAATTGAGGGTCGGGACATCTTTGAGCAGACCGAGATTGTCGACATCCCTGAACGCGGTCAGCGGCGCAATCTCCTTCGTGCCGGGGACCAGCGCGGGGCGGAGCCCATACTGATTGTGCACCGGCACGTCGAGGGCTTTCATCAGCGAACGCGTATATTGCCCAAGGCGCTGCTGGCGCGGAACAAGCGCGTCGCCGTGATGGAGATATTCCATCTGACGCTGTTCAAGATCGGTCGAAAAGCCGACATCGTGATGGGGGGCCAAGAGGAGGCATGTGTCTTCGCGTTGAAGCCAATCTCGAATGGCCTCGACTTCTTCAGGCGCCGCGTTTTGCTCGGAAACAAGGTGGTCGAGCCCAAACACCATCAAAGTGTCGGTGTCGGCCAATATCCTTTCATCGATCGGCAGTCGGTAGCCCGCCTGATCGATACGCTGGAAAACCGCAACGGGGTGGCCGGTGACGTCTTCGGTAATCTTCTGGAAGCTGAGAGACGACCGGTGAAACAATTCTAGCGCACCGGCGATCCCTTGGAGAAATTGCGCCGTGTTCCATTCCGGCGCCTCATAGGCCGGCCACGTGACGCGGCGAACTTCCGTCATCGTGGAAAACCGATTGTCCATTTCCGCGAGGTCGCGCTGGGACTCCCACGGGTAGCTCCAAGTCCAATAGAGGCTGACGCGCCGCTTGCCCGGCGTATATTTCCGGGGGACGTGATTTTGGTTGTAGGTGCGTGCGGAACTTGATGCGGCCACAGAGAATCCTCCCTATTTCGTTATCCCTGCGCCTGCGCTCAGCTTCCTTCCGGCAGCGAAGCCAGGTACTGCAGCGCCCTTAAGCCCGGAAGAAAAAAATAGGCGCCGCCCCTGACGGTGGTGAACGCGGGCAACCCCTGGATCTTCTTGCGGATGGGGCGTTTGGGAATCTTGTATTCCAGCGTGCCGTCGTGCGCGCCGATGATCGGATCACGTTCGTTGCCGAGCTCATGGAAATTGCGGTCATTTGCCCAAACGTTCTGTGCGAACTCGAATTGTCGAATGAGGCTCGCGCAGATGACGAACGCCGCGATTCCCCGTTCCACGCCATCCTCGGGCGTGTCGTCCGGCAACTGCGGGCCGTAAGTGGCGCCGCGGCGAATCATGCGCCGCCGATTCATGTTGACTGCGGTGTCGCGAGGATTCATGCGGCGCGCATGCGAGCCAAGCGGGACCGCATATCCATGCGGGTCCATTTCTTTGTAATTGAAGTCGTTGTTCCGCTGAGGGTCGGCGCCGAGCGCGGGATTGTCCCGCTCTGGCGATAGCACGAGCGGCGCGCCGCTGCGCCAACGGCCCATCAACTTGGCCGCGATCAGTTCCTGCTCCTCCGCAGTTTCGCCGTGCTGCCGGAGAAACTCGCGAAACTTCCCCACATGCTCCTCGAGCCGTCGGTAGGCCATGTAGCTGCCGTTGCGCGAAAGAAGCTCGGGCTGCGGCAGGTTGGCGGGAGGACCGTCTTCGTCGGGATAGCCCAGAATGAACTCGCCCGGTTTCAGCGCCGCGCCAGAACCCGGCGTCGGCTCCTCGCCGGCGCCTTCGATGACCGGCTGCGAGAGTCGATCGCGGTAGCCAAAGTGGTCGTGGGCATAATCGAACGGTGGCGTCGCATCCAGATCCAGCGCCGAGAGCAACTCCACGCCTTCGCATTGGGCCAGGAGCTTGGCGTGCTCCGCCTCGCAGCGTGCGCGCTCTAGGTGATCGCGCGCGAACAGGATGGCGATTGCATGCAGATCCGGACTGGCGAGACCGCCGACCCAATTGTCGGGATGGTGCGCGCCAGTATCGCCGAGTGTCTCCGCCCGAGCGACCATCCCCATCTTGAACTCTTCCGGGAAGGAGTCGAGCGAAGCCTCATTCAGGCCCAGCGCCCGCAGGCCGTTCCAGGTGAAGGCCACGGTCACCCATCGCTTGTTCTCATTGACCGAGGCCTTCATCGCGGAAGCGGACTGAACCTGGTTGGAAATCGCCGAGAGCCAGGCGCGCCCGCCGGCGGCGCTGCGAAGCGAGAGAAACTCGTAGCGTCCCGTGAGCGCGGGGGCGCGGGTCAGCAGAATGTGCTGGATGTCATCGCTTTCAAGCATGCGTCGCCGATCATTGCATCTGGTCGAGCATGGTTGAAAAGGCCGCCTTCAGCTTCAAGGCCTTTTTTATTTCGTCCGCGCCGACAAAGGGATATTCGCTATATTCGAGGAAGCTCGGGCACTGGTGATCGCGAAAGAACTTGATCACGGCGTTGAGGTTCGTCTTCCAGTCTTCCGGAAAACCTTCAAGGTTGACGAAAACGGTGCTGATCCCGGTTTTGAGGAAGATGGCTACGGCGTCCTCGAGGTATTTGTCGAAATCGGTGTCAAAGATACCCTGATACATGAAATGCAGCCCCGAGCCGACGTCGAACAGCACCCATCTCAGGTAGTGAAGCCGCAGCGGCGCGAGGACCTCCGGGTCGCCCTTCACTGCCTCCTCGATGCTTTTCCCATAGTCGCGAATGACCTGCTCCTGGCCCGGTTTGACTTTCGCCACCACCGAAAATCCATAGCAGGCGGGGGTCTTGGGGAAGATCGGACCGTAGCGCCCCTGTTCCGCCTTATCCTCGAAGAACCCGCCTTTGGGGATCGCCATCGCGGCGGGCTTCGTCCAGTCCTCTTGCTTCGTGTCCGACATGGCCTAGCGCCTTTCAGGTTGGTTGTTGATGAGCTTTATCGCGGGACATCCATGTCGACCGACTTATGCCTTGTCGCGAGCTATGATGAATCGCTTATCGGGGCGGTTCACCGGGCCTCGCAGGACGAGGACGAGGGACGGCACGAGAGCCAGCAATGTCGCGGTGAAGAGCAGTTCCAGCGGAAAAATAAACCGATGAGTGATAAGTTGATAGATTGAATCGAGGATCGCCGAAACCAGGAATGGCGTGCGCATGTCTCTCCAACCGCCGTGGAGAAGCTGCAAACGGAAGCCGGGCTCGTAAGTGCTGTCCAGAGGTAGGCCGAGCGGCCCTCTCTGACGTCCTCGATGCCCGCGCGCAGCGCGATAACCGCTGCAACAATGGGCTGAATTACGAACCGCAGACTTTGGCCGCCTTGTGCGCGTTCCAAGGAATTGTTCCACCCTCGCGCGATCATGTCGGCGAGGACGGTTCCGTCTGCCGCAGTCATGGTTTCGCCCGGCCGAGCATGCGGTCTTTTCTCCGGTCCTCGGGCGATCTTCCTGCTCGACACGCGATCTGTCAAATCGATTGCCCGATTTCAGCCCGGACTTGGGAGGAATCCTATTGAGGAGCTTGAGATACTGGGCGGGCCAGATCACCAAGGGCTCGGGTTGTGTCGATCGTCGAAACTTTACCGGGGCAGGGCCAACGGCTACCAGCGGGCGCAGAACATCAACCCGAGCGTCGGCTTGCGCATCAAGTTCTAGAAGCATGTCGAGATGGAAGCCAAGGCGGGCGAAATGAAGCGATTTGCAATTGCCCTATTTATCACGGCGGGCGCGATCGAGAGCGGGCAAGCAGCGGATCTCCCCACGATGGAGGCTGTCGAGCCGACCAAGGCGGCTCCAAACTGCTTCGGCAGCCTTTGGGATTGGCTCAACACCTCGATTTCAGACTGCCCTCTGACCTACGCCGGTGTCACCCTCTACGGTACACTGGACATGGGCTATGGCTACAACACGGCGGGCGTCGCTTTCGGGAAGTGGTATGATAAGGGCGTCTTCTACACCATCCAAAAAACCAGTGTAGGCGGTCGTTGGTCCTGGTCGCCCGACGCGTTGAGCGCTTCAACGCTCGGCTTGAAGATGGAGGAGCCCCTCGCAGGTGATTGGCTTCTGATCGGCGTGGCCGAGCTCGCCTTTAATCCTTATTCGTTGTTGCTGGATAACGGCCCCAAGTCCCTCGCCGAAAACAACCTCGATCCGCCGACCCATCAGACGGCAAACGGCGACTCGAGCCGCGCCGGGCAGTGGGACAATTCCCTAGGATTTCTTGGCGTCAGCAGCGCGACCTATGGAACCCTGACCGCCGGCCGCATGGTTTCGCTCTCGAACAACGTTGCCATCGCTTTCGATCCAACCCTATCGAACGCATTCTCCCTGATCGGCAATTCCGGACCGTTTCCCCGCTACGGATACCCCGAGCTTGTCCGCGTCAACACCGGGATTCAATATCGGCTTCAGTACGGCCACTTTCGCGTGGCTGGCCTAGCCCAAGTCGGGAACGGCTATGCGCTGGGCAACGGCTCGATGGGGGAATACGAGGCCCAGATCGGCGCCACGTTCGGCGGCTTCTCGGCCGACGCGGTGGTTCGCTACGCGAAAGACGCCGTGTCGCTCCAAACCTTCAGCGGAAGCGAGCTGCCGGCTGGGTACAATCCCGCTTCGATCTTGCAGGCTACGCTGGCCAACGTAGCCGCTGTCCTAGTAGCCGCCAAATACAAATGGGACAGGGCGGAAATAGACGGTGGGTATACCTACGCCCGGTTGGCCAATCCGTCCGACGCCTTTCCAAACGGCTTCAATACGGTCGCGAGCGGCATTTTCGTTCCGCCCGGCGAAGTAAACGCCACCTACTACGATATCAATCAGGTCATGCACACGTTTTGGGCCGGGGCAAAATACAATATCCGGACCAACCTCAGCGTCGCAGCCACTTTCGTCTATCAAGTTCAGAACGACTTCCTGCCCCCGCCCGCCACCTGCACCGGCTCCGGTGCCAGTACGAGTAGTCCGAGATGCGCCGGCAGCCAGTCCGCCATTTCTTTCCTGATCGATTACAAGCCATTCGCCCGCGTCGACCTTTACGGCGGCGTGATGATCACGAATGTCTACGGCGGCCTGGCGAGCGGTTACTTCAAGACCCAGAACATCGATCCGACCGTCGGCCTGCGCATCAGGTTCTGATACGTCGCCGCGGCGCTCCGTAAGACGGGAATATCCCGCTACGTCAGCGGCCACGATCGTGGTGAGCTTCCGGGTTTCGCTCATTTAGAAGCAAGCCCCTCAGACGGGCAGCATCATATCATTCTGGGCAATCCTGAGAAAATGGCTGGGCCGACGAGGCCGGCAACGAGTTCCACATGTCGGGCGAACGCACGTGCCGACCTAGTGTCCGCTTCCGAGAAGGGACCAACATTGCCCGAGCGGCCGGGTGGGCGCATGGCCGCCGCTGGTTGGCTTTGCCGAAGGTCGGCTTTCAGGATCGGCAGACTGGAGGCCCAATGACTTGGATGGGTCGAAAGCGGCCGGAGAGCCCAACCCGGCAACAAGTTGGCATACGATGCCTCCAGGAACCGGCCATTCAGCGAAAGCTCGCCGAGATGATTACGAATGTTGATGTTTATTTTGCTATAGCGGCAGAAGCCCAAGTTGAAGCCGAGAGGCTAGAAAACTTGAGCCGTAGGCCCAACCCGGACAATCCAGACGGATTTGTAATTGCTTACGATTCAGAACGGAAATCATTCAAGCATGCTCTAATCGCTATAACCTTCGCGGGCATATACCTTGAGTGTTTACTGAACATTGTGGGAAATAGACATTTTGGTAGGAAAAAATATAACAAAAAGCACGACCATAAATGTTACGAAAAGAAACTTATGTTGCTTGGCATAACGGATGAAGCTCTGTTGGAGGACGCCAAAAACTTCAGAAAGGTGAGGCGAGATTTAGTGCACGAGAAGGCTATCGAATTAGACGATCTCTCACCCTACGCGGCCAATTTTGCACAGCACGAGGCGAAAAGAGCGGTTTCCTTCGTCAAGACAATTGCCAACAAATTGGCCTCCCAGAGTGTGGAGAAACGGTGAATTTTCCATTGCGCGATGATGCGAAACGCGCAAGCGAGGAAGCGTGATTTGGCCATTTCGGAAACGAGAAACAAATAAGCGAAGCGAATTCGCCGCCCTGGTGGACCACCTGTTGCTCTCCGACGATGCAACATATGTTGATCTCGTTAGAGAAGCGATGAAGGGCCTTAGTCCCAACGGAGTTGTCATGGTCATAGTGGGATATAAAACGATCAAAAATTTGCTCATCGTCTCGAAGAGGGTGTCGCAGAAATATAATGACAGTTCCGATACTGTTGACGCGAAAAACTTACGTGCCATGGCTACTACGGAAGGATTATTTGCAGAGCTTCTGAGTCAGTATGAAGCGATTAAAACGGATACGCCCGCGAAGTGGCGGATCAACTGGCTTATTCAAGGATTGATGCTGCTTCGTGCTGAGCAACTAGGAGAGAATGTTTGTACCAAGATGCACTTGCCGACACATGGATCGAACTGTCGAAAAACACAATGTCGGTTTCCGTCGCGCTAGAGAAGAATGTATTATGGTCTGAGGAGGAAAAGGAGAAGGAACCACAGAGCAAAGGAATTTTGCAGGCAAAATGGATGGCCGCTTGTATTGCTGGGCGCCTAGGGGAGGGATTTCACCGGTCGCGTGATTTTCCAAAATTACCAGTTATGACGCACGAGCGGATTGTGATCGTCACTATCGAAACACAAGATAGAATAAGGGGATGCGCCTCCTTTTCGCATCTGCGGTGCTCCTGTTTCCGCTGTTCGCCCAAGCTGCGCCATCGGTCCCTAAGGATTGCTGGTTTGGGATTATGGCACTCGATGGAGCGCCTCACGGTCAGCTTGTAGCTACAGGCCCCGTAGCCCAATGGCGTGTCGGCATGTCGCTTGTCGTGTACCCGACCAAAGAGACTGACAAGCAGATCACTGCCCTTATGGACAAAGGGCAAACAGGCACCTACGACACGTCGCGGCCGATTACGGTTTTTCCTACATGGATTTCAGGGCCGGAGCCGGGCGACAAGGACTCGGGCGACGATAAGAGCATCGAGATTACGACGCAGTATCGCACCGCCCAAGGTAAAACCGGCACGATGCTTCTGACCTACTGGACTCCGATCGTCGGTTCATTGCCGCCCGACCAGCGGACATCAATTGCGCAGAAGGCTGACCAGCTAGCGCATGACATGCTTTGCCGCGGCATTCCGTGATGATCGTAGGCGCAATAATTGCGCCGAGGATGACTGCAAGTCGGAATAGCAATTTCATCGGCACGCGCCACTCGCTCCGCCGGACCTCTGAAAAAAATTCCTTTGGGGAAAATCGCATTGCGGCGGATCGCAATCTCACACCACGGTCCAACGGAGCTCGCCGGACGGTCGATGGTCGGAGGGTGCGATGGGCGAAAAGGTCGCGCCGGGCGCCCGCTGACTTTACGCAGCCGAGCGCGATGACTCGGCGAGGAGGAATTGTCCCGGCGCGGGCGACTCGAAGCCTGTTTTCCCGCCGCGTGCTGACATGGTGCTGACACGCCGCCGTCAGGCGAGGCCGCCGCGATGCTAACCCATTGGAAGGAGGTGGCTTCGTCTCGGATTGGAGCCGCCGGTTTCAGAATTGGCCGTTCCGTTATCTTGTGGATATGGTAACCGACAATAGAAGGCCGCTCCCCGAGGAGCGGGAATAAAAGGGAGGCGTAGGGTGGCAGTAACGGTGAGTTGGACGGATTTTCAGGCTCGACCAGCGCCTCTTGTGCTGCTGGGCTGTCTGCTGTGCTCGATGGTGACCGCGTCCCCGATCATCGCCACCACCGTCAGTGTCTTCATTGTCCCGATCTCCAAGGAGTTCGGTTGGGCGCGAACTCAGTTTCCTTTGATAATCTTGGTAAGCGCCGTCATCGCGGGTGTGGTCGTCACACCGCTCGCCGGGCGCGTACTCGATCGCCTGGGAACGAAGCCGGTGATGATCGCGGGGGCGGTGGTGTTTGCCATCGCCAATGTCCTTGCTGCGTTCAACGACGGCGTCGTCTGGCACGCCTTTCTCATCTACTTGCTGATCGGGTCGTCGGCGTCATTCACCGGCATGTTCGGCGTGAACAAGATCGTTTCCGTCTGGTTTTCCAAGACGCGCGGCCGGGCTCTCGGGGTTACGGTCGGACTTGGCGTGGGCTTGGGCGCGGCCATGACGCCGCTATTGACACAGTACTTCGTTCAGCACAGTGGGTGGCGTTCCGCCTATTTCGCACTGGCGGCGCTAATCCTCGTCTTTACCATTCCCTCCGTGCTGTTGCTGACCCCCAACACCAAAGGCGCGAAAGCCGATCTTGCCAAAGCCGGAGGACCAGATGAAGCCCGACTGTCGACCCGTCAGATTCTCAAAATGCGGGATTTCCGGCTGCTGATCGTGCTGGCGGCGGCAAACGGTCTCGCCGCGGGCGGACTGATGGGGCATTGGATACCCATCCAGACCGGCCGCGGTATGTCGATCACATTGGCTACCCTCCTCCTCTCAAGTTTCGGGCTTCTCAAGGCATTCGCTCAGGTTGGGGGCGGGCTGTTGCTTGATAAGATTTCAGACACCGAGAGTGGCATTGATCTTCTTCGTGCCGATTACGCTGGGTATCCTCCTCATCGCGGCCGCGCCCGGCCCAAGCGTCGTGGTCGTTGGTGCGGTACTATTCGGCCTTGGGGAAGGCGCCGAGAACGCCTTGCTGCCCTATTTGGTCAGTCGGTATTTCGGCGTCGGCCGTATCGCCGAAATTTTTGGCTATGTCGCTGCGGCCCTGATTGTCAGCAGCTCCATCGGCCTCGTGGTGTTGGGAAAGATTTTCGACGTTACTGGCAGTTACGCTGCTGGTCTTTGGGTAAGCACGGGGTTTATTGTGATCGCGCTGCTTGCCGCTGCGTCCCTTGGCGCCTACCGATACAGACTAATTGCCGAACCGGAGCCGATGGCCGCCGCACTCGCCGCGCAAGAGGCTCAATCCTAAAGCCGGCCCCATCCGAAGTTGCGTGATCTCGCTGCGTCCGGCGGCTTTTTTGGCGGCCATCCAGAAGCGGAGCGAGGCCGCTAATGGAAATGCCGGGCAGTTAGCGCGAGAGCGCGAGTGTCGCGGGCATCCGATTAACCCTTCCTCGTCTGCATGTTAAGTTGGCACCTTCTAGGAGGGGAAACGCCGGGCATGGCCGAAACGCGTAAGCTCGCGGCGATCCTTGTATTGGATGTGGTCGGGTATTCGCGGCTAACCGGCCGCGACGAGGAGCTGACTCTGGCGAGGCTCCGGGCGCTCTGGAGCGACCTGATCGATCCCGTCGTCGCCGTCCATCGTGGCCGGGTTGTAAAGCGTACCGGCGATGGGGCGATCGTCGAGTTTCGCAGCGTTGTCGACGCAGTTCGTTGCGCCATCGAGATGCAGAATGGCATGGCGGAGCGCAATGCCGGGATCCAGACCGCGCACCGAATTGATTTCCGCATCGGCATTCATGTCGGCGACGTGGTCGAGGAAGCAGATGGCGACCTGATGGGCGACGGCGTCAACATCGCGGCACGGCTCGAAAGCATCGCCAAGCCCGGAGGTATCTGCCTGTCGGAGGATGCCTACCGCCAGGTCAAGTCGCGGGTCGATTTTAATGTTGCCGATATGGGCAAGCAATGTCTGAAGAACATAACCGAGCCGATACACGCCTATGCAATCGAGTTGGGCCTGGGCGTGCCGCCGCGGCCCGTGGCACCGAAGAAACCTCGGAGCTGGTCGCCGGCGGTCATCGCCGGAGTCGTGCTGATCGCGCTGCTGTCGGGTGGTGCCTGGTACTATCTGTTCGGGGCGAAACACAACTCGACGATCAACCCGCCGGCACATCTCTCCATCGTGGTGCTGCCGTTTGTCAATCTCTCAGGTGATCCGAATCAGGACTATCTCGCCGACGGCATTACCGACAATCTCACTATCGAGTTGTCCCGCATCCGCGATGCCTTTGTCATCGCGCACAACACCGCCTACACCTATCGTGGCAAGACCATCGATGCACGGCAGATCGGTATGGAACTCGGTGTCCGTTACGTTCTTGAGGGCGCGGTCCAGCGCGACGGTAACCGTGTGCGCGTCACGGTCCAGCTTGTCGACGCCACGAATAACACGGAATTGTGGGCAGACCGCTTCGAGGAGGACATCACCAGTCTATTCAAACTCCAGGATGCCGTCGTTGCGCGGCTGGCCAACAGTCTCGGTTATGAACTAGTCAAGGCCGAAGCGACGAAGGGTGCGCATTCGACCAATCCCGATGCTATCGACCTCACGATGCGCGGGCTGGCGCAGGTAGCGCAGCCGCCAACGAAGGAGGGCAACGAGCAGGCGCGGTCCTGGTTCGAACGGGCGCTGCAACTCGATCCGAACAACGCGGATGCCCTTGCCGGCGACGCGATGACCTATGTCTTCGAATACGCATTCGGCTGGGGCCAGCCCGGAACCGACTACGACGCCAAGATCTTGGGCCAGGCCGACCGCGCCATCGCGCTCGAACCGAACAACGTACGTGCCTACGCCGCCAAGAGCTTCTATCTCTACATCTCACACAGACCGGCGGAATCGCTCGGCACCGCCAATGCCGGGGTGGCGATTGATCCGAACTACGCCTCACTCTACGCCGCGCGGCGTGGCGCGGAACTCTCGCTTGGCCGCTATGCCGAGGCGAAGGCCGACATGGAGCAAGCGATGCGGCTGAGCCCACGGGACCCCGATATCGGCACCTGGCACATGTATATGGGCGACGCCGACCTCGGCCCCGGCAATTACGACGGCGCCATTGCCGAGTACCGGAAGGCGATCGATGCTGGCTACCGCACCTTCATCCCCTATGCCGACATGGCGGCGGCGCTGGCGCTGGCTGACCGTATGGACGAGGCGAAAGCGGCGGTGGCGCAGGCCCGGCACCTTAACCCGCAGCTCACGATCGAATGGGAGAAAGCGCATGCGCCCAATATTCCCAACCTTTTTGACGGACTGCGCAAGGCGGGATTGCCGAAGGACTAAGGGCCTCGTCTCTCCATCGCGGTATACATCTCAGTGCGCGTTGGGAAGAACCTAACCACTATCAGACACTTAGCTCAAAGTCGCGCCCCGCGCTTGCGACCCAGCGGTAGCAATGGGAGTCCCCAGGTTCACCCGCGGCTCAGGCCGCGGGACGTGCGATGGTCGCTCCCTTCAACCAGCGCCTCACATGCCTTTTGCAGAAAGCCTCTTGTGGCGTCGGCCTGGGCTGGACGAAGCACACCCCTGATCGAGGACGGACACTCAACCCCATGGTCAAACGGCCGCCGTCACCTCGTGAGGTCTCAACGCTCCTCAGGCTGGTCGAGTTCGTGTCGGTGAATGCGCGATCGGATCGTTAGATCTTAAAGTCTTCAGTCACCTTGACGATCGAGAGGGTGCTGGCTGCCTTGATAAAGGCGACGTCGAAGCTGACAAAAGCCTCACACTGTTGTGCTTTGGCCAGATGCAAGCCGTCCGCAAAATCTATGCCTTTCGTTACCCAACGCAGCGCTTGGGCGACGGCGATGGCATCTTCCAGGGTTACTTGCGGCAATCCGGCGAAGTCGGTGAGAGCCCGAGCGCATTGGGTGGCGGGAAACCCATAGACGCTCCGCAACATCCACTCCGTCTCTAGTATGACCGTGGTGCAAACGAAGACGTCATGATGATCAATCAGGATCCGCGGTCTTTTGGCTTGGTATGGGTCGTCCGCCACCAAATAGCCGACAATGACATTAGTATCGATGGCGCCCATGCCGCGGTTTTACCTCGCCGGCGATTGCCGCATTCATCTCGGCGATCGATTTCGTCGGCCCATGATAGGGCAGGGAACCAAATACATCCTCCGGCCGTGCAGTAACGAAAGCGGGCTTGTTTTTCAACAGCACGCCCTCGGTCGTCTCCTCAACGATAAGTTCCGTACCGGTTGACCAACGCAGTCGCTCCCGGATCGCTTTCGGTAGGATGACCTAGCCCTTAGTAGATACAATGGTTGTCAATTTCCGTCCGGCAGTCATCACACCCTCTGAAACCTGCCCTTGCAGAGTTGTCCGGCGTCGCGAGCGATGTCGATTTGTCTAATCAATTGAATCTCTTCAATCCTTAACTGGACAGCAGTGACCGAATGTATAGTCAAGAACGGAGTCCGAGATGGGCATTCTTATATCCGCAAAAGTTTCGGTATTGCTCGTCACCCGCGATCGGGCGCGAGCGAAAGATTTTTACGGCAATATTTTAGGTTTCCCGCAGACGCATGAAGATGATTTTGCGGTCGTGTTCGATCTGAATGGGACGCAGCTCAGAATTTCGACGGTGACTGATTACGTGCCGCAGCCGCATACAGTGCTTGGATGGGAAGTCCCGGACATCGTGGCGACGATCCGAACCCTCAAGGGGAAAGGCGTGGCATTTAATGTCTATGACGGCTTCGGGCAAGATGAGATGGCTGTCTGGAGTGCGCCCGGCAGCGGAGACAAGGTCGCTTGGTTCAACGACCCAGACGGCAATGTGCTAAGCCTGACGCAGTCTTAGGTAGCTTTTCGAGAATTTCGTCGCCGTGGGCAAGTGCCGAGCCAAATTGTGTATCTCTAGATCAGAATGTCATGACCCGCTGCAGCGCCGACGGGCCAAGAACTGTTCGACCTCTGCTACCATTGAGTTGTCACTGAGAACGGCTGCGATGGCGATGTGGTGGCACGAAGGGTTTTTGCACTCAGCTGCGAGTCTCAACGCGGGAGCGCTATGCTTCGCCTGCGCCGATCAGTCATTCGCGAGGCAGTCCGAATCCACCGACGCTTGCTTGGCTGAAGCATGTAGAGGCAGTTTCCAGTGCGCGTCTTTCGGCGCCGTTTTGCGCGACGCCGGTGATTTGCGAGCCAGCAATCCCTTGGCAAGGCCACGCCATATTCGAGAAGTTGCGGGTCAATGCGGGCAAAGTCGAAGAGTTTGGCGCCGCTTTCGTCAGCCAGTTGGAGCCGCTTTCGTTTGCGCTATTGCGTGAAACAGGAAAGTTGATGCAATCCCGATAGGAGGAAACGACGTCTCATCGCTTCGGCCCAGACCATCCGGACACGACCTATGTCCCGCACGATTATCCCGAGCAGCTCGCCGATCTCGGTGAGATCTGGATGAACTACGCGGTTGCAGGCTCGACCGCCGCTCAGCCGCTCCTCCTCATCCCGGGACAAACCGAATGAACAAGCCATGAAATTGCTGGAGCCGGACTTTCGTGCCTATGCGGTCGATCTGCGCGGCCAGGGCCGTTCCAGCCGTACGCCGTGACGCTATTCGCTCGACAACTGGGGTAACGATCTCGTTCGCTTCATCCAGCTCGTCATCAAGCGTCCAACTATTATCGCGGGCCTATCTTGCGGCGGTGTGCTGTCAGCGTGGTTATCCGCTTATGCTCCGCCTGGTCTCGTACGCGCCTACTACGAGGACCCACCTCTCTACGCGTCCGAAGTCCGCCCAGCCGGCGGGCAATCGATCCGACAGTCCCGCATCGGCAACATCTTCCAGCTCTTTTCCACGTATCTCGGTGATCAATGGTCGGTTGGCGACTGGAAAGGACTGATTGCGGCCGCGCAATCGGTTCTTCCCAAGGAAGTGCTGGCCATGATCGGTTTCGGCGAAGAGCCTACGCAAGCCCTGAAGGAATACGATCCCGAGTGGGCGCGGGCTTTTGGAGCGGTAGCGCCACGGTTTGCTGCGATCATGATCAGATGTTGCGAAGCGTGAAGGTGCCAGTGCTGTTCACGCAGCATTTCCGTCAGGTCGAAGGGAACACTGGCATGCTTCAAGGTGCAATCTCCGACTTGCAGATCAGTCGAGTCAGCGCCCTCATCGAAGCATCCGGCCAGCGATTCTCATATCGCTCGTTCCCGCAGATGGGTCACCCCATGCATCGGATCGACCCGGCGCTTTATATCGGGACCTTAAAGGAATGGGTTGCCGGTTTGCGCTAGAGCAACACGCCTGAGCGGCGCCTGAGTCTCTGGACATTCGCCATCCGCTCTGGCGCCTTGACGCTTTTTCGGGGTCGGAAAGCCCGATGCCAACCGCACCCCGATCGCCTATCCCAACGTTGCGGCGATACGGCGAAGTTCGGCTGGCGTATGTTCGCCAGCGAGCGGAGTTCTAGGGACAAGATACTTGCCTTTAGCCAACCCTCCGATGAGCACTGGTTCAAAGCCCACTTCTCGGATCAGACGGCTTGCAAGGTCAATCGCCGACGGATCATCGCCAGCAATTGGAATTCCAAGCGGCTCGCCTGGCCGATGCGCGAGCTTCGCCAGCGACGCGTAGTTGATGGCATTGAAGGCCCGTACGATACGAGCCCCTTTCAAGAGCTTCGCCGTGACGAGGCCAGGGCCGCCCTCGCTGGCGATCCGATTCACCAAATCCTGGCCGTCACGTCCCGGGATCGGGTTGGATATGTCGAGGATAAGCGGCTTGGCAGCGAGGGCTGAGCCGTAATCCCGTCCTATCTGCTCCACCGCGGTGTAAGGCACAACGAGCAAGATTACTTCGCCGAACGCGACTGCGTCGGCCACCGTACCGGCCCGAGCAGTGGGGCCCGCCGCGGCGACCAAGTCCTTGAGCTGTTCGGGATGCCGGGAAGAGAACAACACCGGATGGCCCAGCTTTGCGAATAGCGTGCCGAGCGCGCCGCCTTCGCGGCCGGCGCCGATCGTGGCAATCTTTATCGAGGACAATTTGGACGCTTGTGCGAAGGCGCCGGGGGCGACGACGGAAGCCAAGGTAAACCCGACTGCCAGAAGGTCGATGAACTCCCGACGGCTTGGGGAAAATGGAGCGTTCGCCATCAACTCCTCCACGGCAAGGTCAAACAAAAGCAGCCAACGTTAAACGGATGGGCGTGGGCGAGCAACTCAGAATTGAGCGCTCGCTGTCCCTCGACACGGCGTGCATCGCATGCGCGAATAGGTTTGCATTAAGGGGTCAGAGCATGACTTACTTTGCGAGGGCTGCATCAATTGCTGGCAAGAAGGCCACGAAGCCTGCGGTCTCAAGCGTGCTACGGACCCGAAGAAGTTCCGCTCTTTCGGCCTCGTCGGCGGCGTTGCACAGTGCCGCGGCAAGCGCACGGCCGCGAGCCGCGAATACGTCCGCCCACGACAGTGGCTCGGCGCGCGTATATTCTTCCAGTGCACTGACATACGCACGCGCGCCCTAGACCAGGCGCGCTGCGAGATTTACCCGGTCGCCTAGAACCGTGTAGTCATGCGCGTCGACGCGGCTTAGTGTGCCGGCAACCATTTCCCCGCTGGCAATGCCGATGTGGGTGGGATCCGTCGCTGATCCGAGCGAGTGCTGCGTGAACAGCCAGGGCTGCTCGCGCCGCGCGCAGGGAATTGTCGTCATGCGCCCGCGGCGCGCCGAACAGCGCCATCACCGAATTACCGATATGCATGTCGACCGTGCCTCCGTAGCCGACGACGATGCCGTCCACCTGAGCAGTGAACCGACCTACCAGTTCACGGATTTCTTCCGGATCCAGCGATCGAGACAGGGTCGTGAACCCGCAAAGGTCGGCAAAGAGGATCGTGACCTGCCGACGTTCGCCGGCCGTGCGGTCTATTGCCCGCGGAAGACTGGGCGGCGACGCAGATTGCAGATCCCTGATAGCAGCGAGCAGCCGCTTGCGATGACCCAGCGAGGTCACACCAAGTTCTTTGAGATCCGCTTCGGTGAGCCCGCCCAGAACTTCGAAATCAATGTCGTTCTCGACAAAGGTCTGGGCATATTGGGCCAATCCCAGATTCCGCAGCCACTCTTCGACAGCCATCAGAACGGATCCCCCCGGTAAGTCCACCCTACTCCATATGCAAAAGAAATCTATTGAGTATTACGAAAACAACTCTTTGCGACAAATCCGTTCACGCGAGGGCCAGATCAAAGAGCCGCGCAACCACGCGCGCGGAAATGGTTTCGGCGCGGCGGCCCGGTAGCTGGTAGTCACAAGGCACGAATTGGACTGCGGCCGAAGTATGGAATTTTTCGCCCGCGTCCTAGCCGAGGTCATTGCGCCCGCTGGCAACAAGCCGTCGCTGCAAAGCGAAGAGACTGTAAACAATCAACGGCTAAAGACTTGCTTACCATCGAAGTACGTCTCTAACACCTTGGCTTCGGGGATGCGGGCATCATCACAGTCCAGTAAATTCGTGTCGACCACGACAAAGTCGGCGATCTTGCCTGGCTCGATCGAACCAAATTGGCTTTCCTGCTTCATCGCGTAGGCGCCGTTGCGCGTAAATGCCTCGATGGCTAGACGCCGGGAGATGGATTGGTCCTTCACGAGCGAACCCACGCGGGTCATTCCGGTGGCAAGTGTATAGAGACCGATGAATGGATGTTCGGGATCATAGACGGCTGCTGGTGTATTGGACCCGGCACTAACCTTCAGGCTGTCGGCGAACCAGTCGCGTTGGCTCATTCCCCAAATTGCAGCTGCTTGCTCCAATCCCGTCGTCGCCGCGCTCTGCAAAAGTCCCGTGGCCCGCACCGCCTCGAACATCTTGACCGACCGTTCGGCCGCGAAATGGTTGAGAAGTGGATTTGGATTAAGCACCAGACCTAATTTTCTCGCACGTTGTCGCTGGTCGGCCCGACGCATTCCCATCGGATGCATAACCGGAAACCGGCGCCCGGCAATCGGCCGCTCCCTGTCAGCCGCTTCAAGCGCGTCGAGATAGTCGTCAACCTCCTGTTCGCTGCCGATCCCGGGCGTCACCGCAACCGTCCAGCCGCGGCGATTGCCCTCACGAATGTGGCGGAACAGTGAATTGCGATCCATCATCCGCCATCCGTCAAGACTGTAGTCGATCGCAACGCCGCCGATGCCGAGAAGGTCATTCCCCATTTCCCAGGGATGAAAGAAGCTGTCGTAAACCTGCGCGAAATCCGCGTCGGTACGCATATAGCGCTCCGGGACGATGACCAGCAGCAGGGTGCGCAGCTTAAGTTTTCCCTGGTCCCGAGCGGTGATGTAGGCGGACACCTCGCGACGCATTGTTGCAACGTCGCGTGTCGCGGTCACACCGCAGGAATGCATTACCTTCTGCTGGGCCTCCAAAGCCTCAATCAATTCCTCCGTGCCACAGAGCAAAAAATCCCATTCTTCCGGCGGTATGCCGAAGCCGGCGGACCAGCGTCGCCGCGCGAGGTCGGCAGCGCCCCCAATGAGTTGTCCGGTCACCGCACCTTCTTTATCGCGAACGATCTTCCCGGCGGGGTCGACCGGATCGGTGCTGTCGCGGTCGATGCTGGCGAGCGCCAGCGCCGACGTATTGGCGATGATTGGTCGGCCCCCCTGCATTATATAAACCGGATGATCAGGAGCTACCTGGTCAAGGTCCAAGCGATTGGGCCAGCGACCCTCAGTCAGACCCCCGCGATACATGCACGAGGTTGCCATCCATTGCCCTCTAGGCGTTTTGCCTACTCGGACGCGGATTGCCGCGACGATGTCGGCGATAGAATGTAACGTCGTGATGTTGACCTTGCCTCCGGACGGCAACAGATCGAGTCCGGACGTCATGACATGACTATAAGCATCGACCTGACCGGGCATGACAAATCGCCCGCGAAGATTAACAATCTTGGTCCCCGGTCGAGCCAGATGCGCCAACGACGTGTCGCTGACGGCGACAAATCGGCCGTGATCGATGGCCACTGACGTGTGGATGGAGAAATCGTCGTCTGCGGTGACGATACATCCATTGTGTAAAATTAGATCGACAGTCATTGTTTTCACGCAGTAGTGACGCGGCTGTCATTGTCGAAAAGCATTATCGGCGTGGTACCGTCCTCTACCGGCGCGAATCCAGGATCCCCGATCGCCGCGAAGCATGCCCAGCGGTGCATCATGTCCGCGGATAGTTTTCGGACGGCTGGCTCATCTGCACCTGCCAGGATCGGCGCGTTGGTCCAGGCGCGCCAGGTACCCAACACAAACGGGATCTCGAGGCAATGGCATGCTGCGAGCGCGGGAGAGGGCGACTGCCAATCGAAGCGGTAAAGGAAGACGCGCCCGCCCGCCCGCGCGATGCGCCGCGCCATGGCAATGGTGGGCGTGGCGAAATGAACCTCCGTCATGAGGTCTGAAAAAACCTGCGCGGGCGTGGCGCCGGGACGGGCTGCGCGTGCCCGGGCAATCATGGAATCAGCGGCCGGACCACAAATATTGGCGGCACTCTCGGAAAGTTCGGTTTCATCCATCGCAGCCAATCTCGGATTGCTGCCCAGGAACAGGTTCGCTTCCTCACAAGTCCAGCCGAGTAGTACGGCGATTCTACGCGCCGCCGCGTTCGCCGCGGCACGGGCAGTCAGTTCGCCTCGAGGAAAACCGTGTGGCGCCCCATCTGTTGGCAAGAAGGGCGGTCGCAAATCCCCCTTGTCCATCGCCGAGAGATCGATTGCGGTCTTTACCTGTGCAGCCAGGATTTGCTCTACCGAACGACCGCGCAGATCCTCGATCAAATTCAAGCTTCGCGGGTCAAGTCCTAGATGACGAAGGAAGACACCACCCCGCCACGCCGCCTCTTCACGATCGAGCAAAGCGACAGAGAACGGCGAGCTTTGGAGCACCGCGCGTTTAAACAAGTCGTCGGTGCCGGCGCTTGCTAGCAAGGAAGTAATATTGTGCGCGCCGCCCGATTGGCCGATCACCGTGACGTTGTTGGGATCGCCCCCAAAGGCCTCGATATTTTCGTGTACCCAGCGCAGCGCCGCGATCTGATCGAGTATGCCAAGGTTGCCTGGGACGATGTCGGGTACCGCGAGGAAGCCCAGCGCACCAAGCCGATAATTGACGCCCACGATCACCAGACCGTGCAGCGCCGCGAGATTACCGCCGTCGTACCAAGGCAGCGAGCCGGCCCCGGTGATAAAAGCCCCGCCGTGAAGCCACACGATCACCGGCGCATTTGCTTTGCCATCGACGGCCGTCCACACCGTCAGTGTTAGACAATCTTCGTCCTGCGCCGCCTTTATCGGGCCCATCGCCGCATCGACACGCGATGCCGTTTGCGGCGCAATCGGTCCATGACGGGTGGCATCACGCACGCCGTCCCAAGAGGGCTGCGGAGCCGGGGGCGCAAAGCGAAGCGGACCTCGTGGCGGCACCGCATAGGGAAGAGCCCGAAACTCTATGATTTCGCCGACTTGCAGACCGCGAACGCTGCCGAGCGCTCCGATGCGGCGCACCACTTCGTGCGCAGGCATGCTAGGCGCCCTCTCGCACGCTCAGGGGTCGGTCACGGGTCTCCGGCATGATCAGGTACGCAATGAGGCTGACAATTGCCGTCACCATCACAAACACCGCAATCCAGGAATATTGCTTGCTACCCATAAGAGCGGTGACGAGGGGTGGATAGATAGCACCCGACAGGACGACGCCAATGGCGAAAGACAGGCCATTGCCGCTGGCACGGATAGAGGTTTCAAACTGCTCCGTCATACAGGCGACAACGCTGCCGGCCATTGCGGCCAGAATGACGTTGCCCACGACGGTCACGAATATCAACCCGGTGTAGGAATTGAAGAAGTGTGGGACACCCACATAGGTTGGATAGGACCAAAGTAGCGTCGCGACCGCAAACGCAATCATCATCGGGCGGCGTCCGATGATGTCGGATAGCATTGCTGCTGGCGCGATCAGTACCAGGAAAACGACGACCCCGATGATGCTGATGCCAAGCGCCGTGGCGCGCGGCGTCCCAGTCGTCACGGCAATGTATGTAGGCAGGAAGATTTGCCAGGTCAGATAGGCGATGCTCGGCAAAAGCGCGATTGCGGAGACCAGAAGCACGGAGCGCCACGCACCGACGAGCGACGTTAAGACTGGCTTGCGTGCGGCACTTTGCACTACATCCGTCTTGAAAATCGGTGTCTCGTCAGCCCGCAGACGCAGATAAAGACCGGTCAGTGCAAGAATGGCACCAATGATGAACGGTATACGCCAACCCCATGCTGCCATCTGCGAGGGATCGAGATGGGCGCTGAGCAGCGCCGATGTGCCGAGGGCGGCGAGGGTGCTTACGCCAGTACTAATCTGTTGCCAGCTACCCGCGAGCGCACGTCGGCCGGGACGGCCGAATTCGACAAGATACGTGGTGGCGCTACCCGCCTCACCACCTGCCGACAGCCCTTGCAATAAGCGCACGATAACCAGAATAACCGGCGCAAGAACGCCAATCGAAGCGTAATTGGGGCACAAACCAATGATGAGGCAGCAAAGGCCCATTCCCAAGATGGCACCCGTCATCGCCTTCCGTCGGCCAGTCCGATCGCTGTAGATACCAAACAGTAGCGAACCGAGCGGACGAACGACGTAACCCAGAGCGAACGCAGAGAAGGCGAGCAGCAGCGATACCGTTGGTTGATGGGACGGAAAGAATTCGCGGGCAAACACAGGGGCCATGAAGGCGTAGATTGTCCAGTCGTAAAAGTCGACAAAATTGCCAATCGCTCCGACAAGAATTGATTTGCGTCGCGCCGTTTCGAACGAGCCGGAATGGGTCTGCTCCAACGGCGCGACCGTATGAGTGGTTGTCATGCCCTTCCCCCTTCCCGGTCAATTCGCTCGTTCATAGACGGTGTTTCCCCCGACGATGGTTTCGAGCACCTGAATGCGCAAGAGCTCCTCGTCGGCGACCGCTAATGGGTTCTGGGACAACACCACCATGTCGGCGAGCTTGCCCGGTTCGAGCGAGCCGCGGTTATTCTCCGCGCGCATCGAATAAGCCCCTCCCATCGTCCACATGC
Source organism: uncultured Alphaproteobacteria bacterium (assembly GCA_963804725.1). Taxonomy (GTDB): domain Bacteria; phylum Pseudomonadota; class Alphaproteobacteria; order ATCC43930; family CGMCC-115725; genus JAATGI01. Next base: position 246,530 of record CAWDRN010000007.1, read on the forward strand.
GCAGCGCTTCTTCGCGAGTCACGCGTTGGCTTGGCAGCAAAATACCGGCCAAAGAGTTCTGGGTACAGGCCGCGTAGAGGCCGAGTAGGGGCTGCTCCGGATCGTAGTGCGCCGCAGGACAGTCCGTCCCACCCGATACCGTGAGCCCGGCATCGATCCAGTCACGGATGCGCAGTCCCCACTCGCGCACCGCATGTTCCTTCGGGGTCAGTGCCGATGGCTTTGCAATCCGTACCTGTTGCATCACTTCGTGCATGCGCAGGGAGCGCCCGGCCGCGTAGTAAGACAAGGTAGGGTTTGGAGCCACGATGAAACCCCATTGACGCAGTCGCTTTAGATGATCTGGCTTCGTGGACCCAAACCAGTGCTCGAACGACCACCGACGGCCTGCTAGCGACCGCTCGCCGTTCGCTTCCTCAAGAATTGCCATCAGCTCATCCCAAGCGGACTGATCCGCGATGCCGGGACCATGGATGGCAAGCGACCAGCCCTCCCGGTTCGCAGCCAAGATCATCGAGCGCATCTTTTGGCGCGAATACGACCAATAGCCATCATTCTGAACTACCATCTTAAGGCCACCGACGGTCAGCCAATCGTTGCCGAATCCTTGCTTCGGTCCAAAATAGTGCCGCAATGAGTCCTCGATCGACGCGATCGTCATGTAGCGTGCAGGCATGCCAAGAATCAGGTCCGTGCGCACCGTCGCCTCTTTACCTTCGACCACGGCCATGTACGCGTCGATTTCCTGGGGTGACACGCCCATATCGCGCGTGGCAGTGATGCCTGCCGCATTGAATTCCCGCATCTGCGCTCGGATCGCGCGGCGATACGTGTCGATGTCGAAGTGGAGGAAATCCCATTTTTTCATCGGCTGGCCCAGGGCTTCCCACCAGCGCTTGCGTGCTAAATCGCCAGCACCGGCGATGAGATGGCCGGTTGGCTCGCCGGATTCGTCGCGTACGATGTGACCCTCTGAAATGTTTGGGTCTCCTCCAGGATCGGGTGTAGAGGCGTCGATCCGGGCGATAGCTAGGGCACGCGTGTTGGCAATGACGTTCTTCCCCGATTGAAAGATATAGACGGGATTGTCCGGCGCCACCTCGTCCAGGTCATGCCGATTGGGAAAGCGGCCTTCGCGCAACGGACCACGATACATGCACGATGTGCCGATCCATTCGCCGGGTTTGACGCGCCGTGCGCGTTGCGCGATTTGCTCCTTAATTTCCTCGATCGATTGGGCGAAAGCGATGTTCACCTTGGCGCCGACAGCTTCGGCGTCGAGGCCAGCCAGAAGCTGGTGCGTATGATTGTCGACAAGTCCAGGAATGAGGGTGGCGCCCTGGAGATCCCGGCGGCGCGTGACGGTACCGGCGAGCTGCCCGATCTCACCAGTTCCGCCGACGGCTACGATGTGGCCGCCGGCCATCGCAATTGCTTCCGCCTGCGGCTGGCGCGGATTTAGTGTCAGTAGATTGCCATTGACGAGAATCGTGTCGGGAACATTGTGAAAGGTCTCGATTGCCATGGCATTTCAGCTTCGGCGTGTCGCGGCGCAGCCTTTAAGGCTGTCGGCCAACACTACCGCATCAATGTCTCTTCCGATCAACACGAGGGTGGTAGCACGTCGCTGCCTCTCACCGGATAGGGCCGCACGGTGCGGCGACCGCCCACCACCTGAACAAGCAGCGGCTCTGCCAAATCTGAAATGCGCGCAAAGCCCTTGGCGCGATAGATCGACCGGGGCAGCGTTGCAAGCCAATCATCGAGACGTTCCGCATCCAGCGGTTCGGTCGCCGTTAGCACAACGCTTTCAAATTGCTCATGGCGGTGCGATGTGCGCTCGACCGGTCTGCCCCCATTGTGTCCAATCGCACCGGTGATCATGTCGATAGGGACGCGACAGGAAACGCAACGAAGGGTCCGCGCATCAGGATTTCAGCCTTTCGAGACCATTTTCGATCATCGTCACGGCATGATCCCCAACAAGGTCCACTTTATTGATCAAAAAGAGGTCGCAGTTCGCAATCTGGTTATAGGCGACTTCGGCCTGTTCCAAATTATCGTCAAAATTAACCGCGTCGATGACGGTAACGACGCCGTCAAGATATAGGTCGCGTGCGAAGCGCAACGTCTCAATGTCGTTCGCAATCGGACCGGGGTCGGCCAATCCGCTGGTCTCGACGACGATGGCATCAAGACTGGCGGACGAGATCAATGCATCGAGCGCACGACGCGAATCACCCTGTGTGGCGCAGCACATACAACCATTCGGCAGTTCGACAACCGGCACCGCGGCGCCCGTAATCAACTTGCCGTCGATACCGATTTCGCCGAACTCGTTGACGAGCACACCGATCAACCGACCGTGGCTTCCGCTTAGAATATGGTTCACCAGCGTGGTTTTGCCGGCACCAAGAAATCCGCTAATGACGCTCACGGGTATCGCGGGGCTATCCACCATCCTTGCGATTCTACCTCCCGACGCAATTTGCCAGGCGTGTCCACCAACGCTCTGGAATCAAAAGTCAGCTCCAGTCGACGCGTTCGGATCATAGACGAAAACCGCTCCCGGCTCGATGCCTGGTACGACGTGTTCTCCCCGGTTGCGCCCCTGATCCTCATCAGATCAACGGTATCGCGGTCGCGAACCAGCGTCAAAGACGCATGATCATTGCCGCAATCATCGAGTCTGCCACCGGATGATCCTGGTCGGGGCCGGACCGATTCGGAAATCGCCTTTGGTTATTTTCTCTGCTGTGTGAACCAGCTCACACACTCCCCCACCGCGCGTCTGGTATCCGTCACCCGCAGACGAAACGCGTCAGACGAAACACAGAGGAGAGGATAGCTATGCCGTTCTTTCAGTCCGAACCTTTTGACACCGCACATGCCAGATATTTCTGGGCTGGCCCAGGGCACCCGGGATTCTTCCGAATCACCGTTCGCGGCCACGCGCGAAACTTCAGCTTCGGGTTTCAGCTGAAGCAAGACCCGGGCTTTGTAGGCGGCTTGGCCGTCGACGTGATGGGCTGGACCGGCCCGCTGGCCCAGGGCACCACGCCCTATACGGTGACTGCCGATTTTGGCGGCGGGTACTTGCCCAACGTCATCGTGAGGGGGGCGAACAAGACGGAAATTGTGCACGTCACGGAGGTCGGCTTCGAAAGCGAAGAGAGGTTCATGCGTGAAGTCACGACCTCGGCGCACTAGCCGCACATGAATCTCCTGGCGGGAGCGGGGGCAACCGCGCGGAGACTAATCGACCGCATTGGATTCGATCGCGAGATCGGGGGCTACTTTTCGGAGGAAATCGTGACCGTAACACCTGAAGCGAATGAAGCCGCTCGACGGCATTTCCAGCAGCACTTCGGCCGACGTCGGCACCGGATCGTTAGGACAGACACCGACCGGCATCCCACGCACGGCCATCAGATTCACCGCTTTGTTGCCGTAAGCCTCGACGAGGCAAACGCGCCACCGGCGGAGATCATCTTTGATGATGCCGGTAACGTTGTTGAGATTGGCATCGAGCGCAGAGCCTTGTTCAGGCCGCACGTCGAACCGGTACCGCATCATGTCACAGCTGCGTCAAAGGTCACGGTGGACCCGGCGGTGAATAATCTCACTCTCGGCGAGTGTGACACTCTCCGAGAAACCATCACGGTCACGATCCCGCCCGCAGCCGCAGTCGCTCCGGCCGATATCTATTTTCTCGCCGACAATACGGGCAGCATGGGCGGTGCGATCGCATCGGTGCAGGCGGGCGCAAACGCGATTTTTGCCGCGCTCGGTAGCAACCCCGGACTGCAATTCGGCGTCGGTGAGTACCAGGACTTCCTCAATGTAGGGGACATTGCCTTCAAGAACCTGCAGGCGATTACACCCAACCAGCCGGCCGTCACAGCAGCGATCAATACATGGACCGCGGCTGGTGGCGGCGACGGCCCCGAGGCGCAACTGTTCGCGCTAGACCAGCTCACCTCTTTACCGGCGATCGGCTGGCGGCCGGGAGTGAAGCACATCGTGGTCTGGATGGGGGACGCACCCGGTCACGACCCCGTTTGCGCCGCCGCCAGCGGGATTGGATACGACATTACCGAGGCGTCGGCGACAACGAAGCTGGTCAGCGGCGGCTATACGGTTTTGGCCATCAGCCTGAACGACGGTTCGGGATACGCCAACGGTCTCAATGACGATCCAACGAACCTCCTAGGGCCGCTCAATGCTGCGTACACCGCTTGCGGGGCGCCGGGTGGGACGCCGGGACAGGCGACACGGATCACCGCCGCGACCGGCGGAATCGTGGTGAACAGCGTCGATCCGAGTGCCATCGTTACGGCCATCATTACTCAGCTGCAGAATTTGTTGACGATCAATAATGTCCATCTGCAGCCGACGGGCACGATTGCGCCTTTCGTGACCTCCATCACGCCGCCAAGCTACGGCCCGCTTGCCGGCAATGTGCAGAACGTGCTGACGTTCGATGTCACATTCAGCGGCGACGTTGAAGACTGCGCAACGAGGGAGCGAGTCTTTACCGGCGCCATCGACGTGGTGGTTGATGGCAGCGTTGTTGCGGCGAAGCCTACACGCATCGTGGTTCCGCCATGCAAGTACACCTACGCAGTCAAGTTTGTCTGCGGCGTGCAGAGCGACTGTGGCTGTTCGTGTGGTCCGGTGCGCCCGGGAACCTATGCAACCGAGATCAACATCCTCAACCCGAAATGTAAGGAAGCGAGGATCGTCAAGCGCTTTGTTCCATTGGTCTTTGCCGGTGCAGTCACTGGGCGCGAGCCTGCGGTGGCCACCGCGAGAGCGACGGAAACGATCTTCCTGCCGCCCGGCGCAGCGACGATGGACGATTGCTGCCGGATTGCACAGGTACTCTATGGCGGAGTGCCCGGTACAACGATGCCGCTAACGATCGGGTACCTGGAACTTGTCAGCGACCAGGAGTTGCACGTGACGGCGCTCTATACAGCGTCGGATTCAGAGGGTCGCGGACTAAGTCTCGATGTAGTGACGGTGCCAGGAAAGCTTACTTGAAGTAGGTAGGTAATCGCCGATGGCGCGGACGGTCAAGCCGGGCGCTCGTCGGCGATTACCTTGCCGTCGTTCGGTAAGGAACCGGGCGGCACCAGCAGGACGGCGCCCTTGAGCTTCGTTACGGCCTGCAGTGTGGCGGCGACAGTGTCGGCAAGTGCCGGGTCGGTGCTGTCGCTTTCCGCATGGAGCGTCATCGCATCGACCTCGTTCTCGCGCCTCACGACGAGGCGCAGCCGCCCCAGGCGCGGATGTCTGCGCGCGATCTCGTCAAGCTGGTCCGGGCGCACGAACATGCCCTTAACCTTGGTAGTCTGGTCGGCGCGGCCCATCCAGCCTTTGAGCCGCATGTTGGTGCGGCCGCAAGGACTCTTGCCCGGCAGGACCGCGGACAGATCGCCCAGTGCCAGGCGAATCATTGGGTGCCGCGAATCAAGCAAGGTCACGACCACTTCGCCGACGTCGCCTTCCGGCACGACGTCGCCAGTGCCGGGCCGCACGATTTCCACAATCAGGTCTTCGCTCACAACCAAGCCTTGGCGCGCTGGTGTCTCGTAGGCGACGACACCCAATTCGGCGACCCCATAGGTCTGATAGGCGTCGATGCCACGATCGGCGAACCGCTCCTGCAACGAACGTGGGAAGGCAGCACCGCCGACGGTCGCTTTCCTTATGCAGCTTGAGTCCCGGCTGCCTTTGTCCGCGGCCTCGAGCAGGATATTGAGAAAATCTGGCGTGCCGGCATAGGCATTCGGGCGATAGGCGGCGATCACATCGAGCTGCTGGTCTGTGTTGCCAGGCCCTGCCGGAATCACTGCGCAGCCAACCGCGCGCGCGCCTGAATCCGTAATAAAGCCGCCCGGCGTCAGGTGATAGGAAAAGGTATTGAGCACGATGTCGCCCGGCCGGAATCCGGCTGCGAACAAGGCGCGGGCGGCATGCCATGGATCAGCCTCGCACGTCTCCGCCTCGTAGATCGGCCCCGGCGAGGTGAAGAGATGCGCAAAATCGGCAGTCGGCGCCGGTATCAGGCCAGCAAACGGCGGAGCCTTCTTTTGCATCGCCGGCAAATCAGATTTGCGCAGGAGCGGCAGCGCCGCGAGTGCCGCCCGGCTCTTGACCGAGGCGGGATCTATTGTGCCGAGTTGGTCTTGCCAGCCCGGTACCCTCAGCGCCGCTTCAATGACCTCGGGCAGCCGCGAGAATAGCGAGGTCTCGCGCACGCTCGGATCGCGGGTCTCGTTCGCGTCGAAGTGCTCGCTCATTTCACGCCAGCCACCGCTTGCGGCGGCGATAACTCTTGACGTCGCGGTAGGAGCGGCGCCCTCGCTCCGAGATGCCGAGATAGAATTCCTTCACGTCAGCGTTGTCCTGCAACGCCGCCGCAGTGCCGTCCATCACGACGCGGCCGTTCTCGAGAATATAACCATGATTGGCGAATTGGAGCGCGAGATGCGCGTTCTGCTCGGCGAGCAGAAACGACACGCCCTGACTGCGGTTGAGATTGCTTACGATTTCGAAGATCTCGTGGACGATTTGGGGGGCGAGCCCCATCGATGGCTCGTCGAGGAGTACCATGGTCGGATGCGACATCATCGCACGGCCGATCGCGCACATTTGCTGTTCGCCGCCGGACGCGTAGCCGGCCAGCAAGTAACGCCGATCGCGAAGCGGCGGGAAGCTGTCATAGATCATTTCGAGGTCGCGACGTATCGCGGCACCGCCGTCGCCGCGGGAGAAAGCGCCGGTCAGCAAATTCTCCTCGATGGTCAGATGACCAAAGCACAGGCGGCCTTCCAATACCTGGATGCAGCCACGCCGCACCAATTCATTGGGTGTCAGCCTATCGACCCTTGTGCCGTTGAAGGTGATCGAGCCCTTCGTGACTTCGCCGCGCTCAGCGCGAAGCAGGTTGGAGATCGCCTTCAAGGTTGTCGACTTGCCGGCGCCGTTGGCGCCGAGCAGCGCGACGATGCCGCCTTTCGGCACGGCTAATGACACTCCCTTCAGCACGAGAATGACGTGGTCGTAAACGACCTCGATATTGTTGACAGAGAGAACAGGCGCCACCCCTTCGATGGAATCGGCGGCGCCTACCCCGTTTGACGCATGGACCATCAGCTGGTGTGGTCACAAGCCTCGGTGCGCTTCGGCCAGCCTGTATTTTTGTCGACATATTGCTTGGCCGCGGCCTCGAGCAGCGGCATGACAACGTCGCTCATCGGACTGACCTCCCCCGATGCCTTCACCCATTTGGCGCCGTCCCACTCCTGAACGAACAGATCGCCATGACCGTTGTGATCGGTGCAGGACAGCACCAGCGGGTTGGCAAAACCCTCGAAGCCGAGCTGCTTCCAGCGCGAGGCCGGTAGATCGAGATTTTCGAGACCGCGGCGGACGTCGGTTCCGACCACCACTTTCTTCCCGCTGAGCTTCTGCGCGTTGCGAATTGATTCAGCGATCAGCACTGAATTATAGACACCCCGATCGTAGAATTCGTCACCAAATTCGTCCGCGGGCGTCTGGCTCATGCCCTTGTCGATGACATATTTCTTGATGTCTTGAAGCGCCGGGAAATCGGCACCGACGGCGTGCCAATTTAGATTGTGGAGGCCTTTACCGGCTTCGCCGGGTCCACGCAGATCTTCTCGCCATTCCACCAATTGGCATAGAAGTTATTCATCGGATAGCTGGTCTTGGCCGCTTCCTTCACGGCGGTCGGGCTGCATCGCGCCCCAACCCTACATAATCATGTAGTTGGGACGGTCGCGCCGCACATTGAGCCATTGCGACGACTGGTTCTGCATTTCGGCGCCGGCGACCGGATAAAGCTTAGAGATGAAGCCGTATTTCGTCCGCCAATTGCTGCAGCAGCGGGATCGGCTCCTTGCCATACGGCGCGTCGAGATAGATGTAGCCGATGTCATGCCCTTGAGCTTGTCGAAGCCACCTTCGCGCGCCGCGATCTGCTTGACGATAACCGACAGGCCGTCCCAATACGTGTCGGGTGGATTAAAGATCCAGGGGAAGGTGTCGCCCAGCGCCGCCGCCGACAGGCCATAGGCCATCGATAAAATTGGAATCTTGTCGACCGCCGCCTTCGGGATCAGCGCTAGCGGTGATGCCGGTCGAACACGGATTAATGACTGTGGGGTTCTTGCCCTTGACTGCTTCGTAGCACTCGATGCCCTTTTGCGTGTCGTAGCCGGTCTCGCATTCCTCGATCGCGAGCTGCACGCCGCCGATACCGCCGTCGCGCTCGTTGAGCATGCTCAAGATAGTCGTGCATGCCGTTGGCGATCGGGATGCCCGAGCCCGAATAGGGGCCCGGTCCGATAAGAGAACAGCGGGACATAAATTTGATCGCGCTGCCAACGCCGGCAGCGCCACATCCCAACAGGATCGCCGCGGCAGCCGGCGACCGACGTCCATTTCAGCGCCATGTTTTACCTCCCTAGTTGTTTGCCGCGGGGCCTAATAGGGAAACGGCCAGACCCGTAACTTTTGCTTTATCGTCTGCCACAGCCTGGCGAGGCCAAGCGGCTCCACAACAAGAAAGAAGATAATCAGGGTGCCCGACAATCATCAAGTTAAGATGTTCGACGGTCGCCGAGCGTGAGATCGAGACCGATCCCCGACAACACGTTGCGGAGCGCGATCGGCAACACATGAATCAGAGCGGCGCCGAGGAAACTACCGAGAAGGCTGCCCAGCCCCCCGATTATCACCATGAACAGGATCGTAAACGACAGGTCGATCGAGAACACCGAGGATTCGGCACTGCCGTACCACAGAAATACCAACATCGCACCGGCGACACCGCAAACATAGGACGACACCGCAAACGACAGCAGCTTGGTCGGCAACAGGGGTATGCCAATGAGTTCTGCGGCGATATCCATGTCCCGCACTGCCATCCATGACCGTCCGACGCGGCCACGCACCAGATTCGACGCGAGCACGGTGAGGACGACGACAATACACAAAGTTACCTCGTATCGAGTAGCGGATGTCGCGTTCGGACCGGTGATCGGGAGCCCGAACAGCGTTCGCGTCGGCACCTCGATGTCGCCGGAGACATTGTTGTTGTAGAGCCAGGGCACACGCTCGAACGCCCATTGCAAAAAGAACTGCGCTGCCAATGTCGCGACCAAAAGGTAGAATCCCTTGATGCGCAGGCTTGGCACGCCGAACAAAGCGCCGATCGCGGCCGCGGTTACCCCGCTAGCCAAGATCCACACGATGATGTCGACGCCGGGCAACCAGGTGGCAAGTTTGTAACAAGTATAGGCGCCGATCCCCATCAAGCCACCTGTGCCCAGCGACAAAAGGCCGGTATAGCCCGTCAGTAAGTTGAGCCCGATCGTCGCTAGGGCGTAGATCAGGAACGGGGTCGCTACCACGTCGAGCAGGAATGAATTGCCGAACACGGGCACGACTATGAAAGCGATCGCCAGTATCACCAGGATGCCGACGCGATCCTGCCGGATGGGGAAAAGCGCCATGTCGGTGCGGTAGCTGGTGTGGTATTGGCCGACCTCGCGGTAGAGCATTGGTTAAATCCGCTCGATGATTACTTCGCCGAACAACCCGTGCGGACGGAACAACAGAACGATCAGCGCCACAACATAGGCAAACCACGACTCGGTGCCGCCGCCCATCAGCGGTCCCCAATAGAGCTCGAACAATTTTTCGCTCAAGCCGATGATCAAGCCGCCGACGATGGCACCGGGGATGGAGGTGAAGCCGCCCAAAATCAGCACGGGTAGCGCCTTTAATGCGACCACGTCGAGCGCGAACGAAACCTCCGAACGCGCGCCCCACATAATGCCGGTAGCCAGCGCGACGATGCCGGCCGCGAACCACACGATGACCCAGATCTGATTGAGCGAAATCCCGACAGACAGCGCCGCGCGATGGCTGTCCGCCACGGCGCGCAGCGCCCGGCCGATGCGGGTGTATTGAAACACGAACGCCAGGCCCGCGACCATTACCCACGCGATGATCGCCGCGGCGATGTCGATCTTTTGCAAGGTGACGAGGCCGCCTAGGATGTGCAGGTCGATGGCCCCCTGGGGGAGATAGAGCTGTCTGGTGATCATCTGCTTGGTTTCACCGCCGAACAGCAACTCGCCCAAGCCGATCAGAAAATAGGTGAGGCCGAACGTCGCCATGAAAAGCACGATGTCGGGCCGGTTTAACAACGGTCGCAGTACCAGCCGCTCGATTGCCGCCGCGAGCGCCAGCATGATCGCACCCGTCAACGCCAGCGCCAGCAGCGCCGGAACGCCGGCGGCATAGAGCCCGACCAGGGTCAAGGAGGCGAACACCACCATGATGCCCTGGGCAAAGTTGAATACGCCCGAGGCCTTGTAGATCAGCACAAACCCGAGCGCGATCAGCGCATAGAGAACACCCGGACACCAGTCCTTCCCACAATGTTTGCGCGAGCAGGTCCGGCGCTTGGCCCATCTGCACAAACGGATCGATAAAGATGTGATAGAGGAGATCCATCGATCGTGTTCGGTTAGGTTGCCACGCCCAGATAGGCAGCAATGACGGCCGGGTCCTGCTTGACCGCCGCGGGTACGTCGTCGGCGATCTTGCGCCCGTAATCGAGCACCACGACACGGTTCGACAAATCCATCACCACGCCCATGTCATGCTCAATCAGCGCAATGGTGGTGCCGAACTGGGCGTTCACCTCGAGGATGAAGCGGCACATATCCTCCTTTTCCTCGAGGTTCATTCCCGTCATCGGTTCATCGAGCAGCAGCAACTCCGGCTCGGTAGCGAGGGCGCGCCCCAGTTCGACGCGTTTTTGCAACCCGTAGGGCAAGCGCCCGACCGGGATGCTGCGGATCGCTTCGATCTCTAGAAAATCGATGATCTCCTCGACCGCCTGGCGATGTTCGATCTCCTCGTCCATGGCGGGACCATAACGCAGCAATTGCCAGAGGAAGCCACGCCTCATCTTCAACGTTCGGCCAGTCATCAGATTGTCGAGTGTCGTCATGCCCCGGAACAGGGCTACGTTTTGAAAGGTGCGTGCGATGCCGCTGCGTGCTGCAAAGCCCGGGCGCATGCGACTGAAGCTTTGGCCCCGAAATCGAATCGAGCCACGACTCGGCCGATAGAACCCGTTGATTATGTTGAGCATAGAGGTCTTGCCGGCACCGTTGGGGCCGATGATCGCTCGAATCTCCCCGCGCCTGATGTCGAATGATACCTCGCTCAGAGCCTGCACGCCGCCGAAGCTCAGGCAAATGTCCTCGACCGCCAGCAGGGTGTCCTCTGCGGCCGCGTTTGTCATGCTGCAAGCTCAGCTAGCGCGGCTATCGGCTCCATGTCGTAGATCTTGATCCGCGCCGATATCGTGCCTTTGCGCCCGTCCTCGAACACCACTTCGGTCGCGACGTCGACGGCTTCGACCCCGCCATAGAGTGCTTCAACGAGTTTGACGTAGCGCTCCGCGATAAAGCGCCGACGGACCTTCTGCGTACGCGTCAATTCGCCGTCGTCGGCATCGAGCTCCTTGTGCAGGATCAGGAAGCGTCGGATCTGCGTGCCGGCGGTGGCCGGTTCCGACGCCAGATCGCGATTGACGGCGCGGACGTGCTCGGCCAACAGCCTGATGACGCGATCGTCTCCGGCCAGCTCCTGGTAGGAGCCATAGACCACGCCATTGCGCTCCGCCCAATCGCCGACCGCCGTCAAGTCAATATTGAGGAAGCAGGTGACGTGATCCCGGCTGTCGCCGAATGCCACCGCCTCACGGATGTTGGGAAAGAATTTGAGCTTGTTTTCGATGTATTTCGGCGCGAACAGGGCGCCGTCTCGCAAATGTCCGACATCCTTTGATCGGTCGATGATGTGAAGGTGGCCTGCGTTGTCGAGAAAGCCGGCGTCGCCGGTCTTAACGAAGCCGTCCATCGTCATCGCCTCGGCCGTTTTTTCCGCATCCTTGAAGTAGCCGAGGAATTGGCCCGGACTCCTGTATTGGACTTCGCCATCTTCAGCGATGCGCACCTCGACCCGCGGCATGAGCTGGCCCACAGTGTCGGCTCTGACCTGATCGTCCGCTTGAGACGCCACCAGAATAAAGGTCTCGGTCTGACCATAGGCCTGTTTCAAGTTCATACCGATCGAACGGTAGAACGAGAAAAGATCCGGCCCAATCGCTTCGCCTGCGGTGTAGGCGACACGAATGCGCGAAAAGCCGAGCGCGTTCTTCAGTGGCTCGTAGACCATGAACCGTCCCAATGCATAGAGAATCCGGATGTGAAGGGGTACCTGCTCGCCATTCAGAATCTTCTCGCCGTGCCTGCGCGCGAATCTGACGAAGTAACGATAGATCGTCCGCTTGGCGACACCCGCGTTGGCCATCCGAACCGTGGTTGCGGTGAGCAGCGTCTCGAACACGCGCGGCGGTCCAAAATAATAGGTCGGGCCGATCTCGCGCATATTCTCCTGCACCGTTGCCGCGCTTTCGGGACAGGAGACGCAAAAACCCGCATAGAGCGACTGGCAAAAGGCCAGGTAGTGATCGCCGACCCAGGCCAACGGCAGATATGCCAACACCTCGTCGCGGTCGGTGAACCGGTCGAAAGCGATCGTATCGCTGACTGCGGCGATGGCACGGCCGGATTGTATTTGCACTCCTTTCGGCCGTCCCGTCGTCCCTGAAGTATAGAGAATGACGCAGATATCGTCGGCGGTGCCCTTCGCCAGCTCGGCGTCGAGCCAGTCTTCCAGCGACGGCTCCGCAGCCAGGACCCGATGACCCGCGGCGAGGAGTTCGTCGATCGGATGGAGCTGCGTACGATCGTAATCCCGCAGGCCGCGCGGCTCCTCATAGATGACGGCGGTGAGCGCCGGCAGTTGTTCCGATACAGTCAGGATCTTATCGACCTGCTCCTGATCCTGGACCACTGCGAGCCGCACCTCGGCATGCTTGAGCACATAGCCTATTTCGTCAGCGATGCTGTCGGCATAGACCGGCACCGGTATCGCGCCCAGCCATTGTGCTGCCAGGAAAGACCAGTAGAGCTTCGGGCGATTGTTGCCGACGATCGCGAATGTGTCGCCGCGCTTCAGCCCCAGCCGCGACAAGCCAATGGCATAGGCCCGCACTTCGCGTTCGACTTCGGACCACGTCCAGCTGCACCAGATGCCGCGATCCTTTAGGCGATAGGCGGGCCGCTGGTCGAAACGGCGTGCGTTCAGCGTGAGTAGCCTTGGAAACGTATCCGGCGTGACGGCACCCGTCACCACAACCTCCCTATTGGCAGCGCCGTGCCCTACCTGGGTATGGCCAGCGCCATTTCAGTGTTGGCGGCAAGTGTAGCCTCAGTTTCACGACTTGGGGAGAGTAGAGGCCAAGGGCCGCACCGCCGCGGTGTGCGCTGGTTTAGAACAGGGCGAACAGGCCGAAATCAATGAGTTGACGGATTTCCGAACTTCACCTGGTAACGGAGGCCGCTTGGACGGTGTCGGCGATTTCATCGCAAAAGCAGATCCCCAATTGTAGGCTAATGACCTGGTCGCGGTCGTTGGCCCGAGCTTCCCAAATCGATCATTGATTGAAGTCGGAACAGCGAATGACTTCACTCGTAGCGAAAACGTTCACCTGGACCAGGCGTGTCAACTATCCCGGCGACGCGAGCGACTAGGTGCGACAGGAGCTCACGAATATTGTGTGCTGCTCCCCTCCGGTGACTGCCGCGAACTGCGAGCGAGACGATCTTACGTAAATTGTGCCCATACACCACCCACATCGAGGTACTGCCTCATCAAGTCTATCTTTCCTTCCGGATTGAGATGATAGACGAAGCATTGAGCAACCCGATATTTCCGACCGATGAAAGTGTTCGGGTCTTTCGGCCAGGGCCAATTCTGTTCAGTACCGAATTTGATCAACTCGTCGCTAACCGTACCGATATTCCAGTACTCAAAAGAGACCCCAATCATTGGTGGCAACGTTGCTGATGACGATGGGTTCTTTCTGATCTGCTGAACCGGCCTCGAGCCACGGGATTACCTCGCCTTTCCCTTTGAGTACCTTGTTGTACGGCATTAACCCCCATTCGATATCTTCTGTGATCTGCGCCGCAGCGGCGCCAATGTCCCTTGACGCGACTGCCCAAATGAAAGTGGAAAAAGGGGTAGCCGTTGATCCTGGCTTTAGGGCTTCCTGATCAAGGTCGATCGGTCTTATGGCTTCGAAATTAAGGTCGTGTGCTTTCATGATATCCGATCGTCCGTCCCGCAACGGATCCGGGCAGCTCCGCCGCGCCCAGGGATTGACGTAGCGGTGAAATCCGACTGCTCGGATCCGGCCCGAATTTCGAGTGGATGTCGTTCAACTGTAGAAACGGGCGAAAGTGCTATTGATCTCCATTAGACGCCAGCGGCCGACCATTAATGAGATCGCCAAAAAGAATCCATGTTTTTCCGTCGAAACGGGCGAGCCGTGCGGCGTGGAACACGTCGTAGTCGGTGGGTCTTGTCGTTACCGTTATGCCCGGTAGGGTCATGTCCGGTTGAAAATCCCGAATGTGCGTAGCCTGGCGCATCAGGTTTTCGCGGGTAAGCTCGTCACCGCTATTTTTGAGGGCTACTGCCGTCAGCTGAGCGGTGGTGTAACCGGCGACATTGTAGACGTCGTTCTCGTCGGCTGTCGGCAAATATTTGTGCATAAATGCGCGCCATTTCATAAATCCAGCATCGTTTGCCCACTGCGGGTCGGCGGCCGATTTGAATATCTGGGCGCTGTAGACGCCGACCGAATTCTCGATGCCGGCTGGCTTGAGAACAACGGCAATGCCGTTCGAAACGCTTGGAATGAAATGCCAAGGATGCCAGCCGATGTCATGAACCTTTCGAATCGCGCGCGAGGTGAATTTGGTAAGCGAGAAATCGAGAAACGTATCGGCGCCCAAATCCTTCAATGAAATGATCTGCGAGTCGATGGTCGGGTCTGTCGTCTCGTAAGTCGCTTCGGCGACGATCATCAGCGAGCGACGATCGCCGAGCCCTTCATTCAGTCCGGCGAGCAAGTCACGGCCAAAATCATCATTCTGATAGAGCACCGCGATCTTCGCATTGGGACGAGCGCGCCGGATGTATGTCGCATAAATCGCGCCCTCAACGATGTAATTGAGCGTGCCGGATATCGTCCATGGTGAGCGTTTGAAGTTCCGCCATTCCGAGGCGCCGCTGCCAATGAACAGCTGTGGAACGTGGCGTTGGTTCAGATACTTGTAGATCGCCACATTAGTTGGGGTTCCAAGTGAGCTGACAATCGCGAGCACGCCATCCTGTTCGACGAGCTTTCGCGTCTGCTCGACCGTCTTGGGCGGACTATATCCATCGTCGAGACTTATGAGGGTCGCCCTCCGGCCGTTAATGCCGCCCTCGTCATTGATCATCTTATAGAACGCGACCTGCGCCCGGCCGTACTGGCCGATTGCGGAAATGGGTCCACTGTAGGGCATGGTCTGGCCGAGCTTGATTTCGGTATCAGAGGCCCCTGGACCGTACTGCTTCTCCGCCGCCGCAGGACCGCAAGTCAAAGCCAACATCGCGATTGAAAGTGCAACGCTATGCAATTTCATCTTTGCCTCCAAGGGCAGGGTAAATTGCTTCGCTGCCTGGCTTTCTCCCTTACATCAGAATTGTGGCGTTTGGCACTATGGCAAAATCCGGATTCGTCCCGGTAGCCTCGGAAAACGCCGGCACGTTGGTGCCAGAAGCGCTGGAGGCACGACGGCGCACCTAACGTCGCCGGCCTGTTGTCGGCGAATAGACAAGACACGCATCGGCGACTCCTCGACTTTATGATAGTCGCATTTGGGAGGGGCAATCAGCGAGGAATGCCCTGATTCTTTGCGGGGGCACTTCTGGGGATTCAGGTTTCGAAGCCACGCAGCTGTTCGAGATCCGTGATCAGGCCGGGTCCGGTCGGGTGCCATCCGAGCCGTTTCTGCGTGAGGTCGCTGGAGGCCCGGGCGTCGAGACCGGCAAAGGCAGCGAGCCAACCAAAATGGGAGGGCGCTTCTTCCGGGGCGATGGATAGGGTTGGCAGTTTCAAGCGTCGACCAATGACTTCCGCGATTTCCCGGAGTGGCACGCCTTCTTCGGCAACCGCGTGATACCTAGCGCCGCGCTCTGCCTTCTCGAGCGCCAGCCTGTAGAGACGGGCAGCATCGAGCAAATGCACGGCGGGCCAGCAATTCTGTCCGTCGCCCACATAGGCAGATGTATGTTTTTCGTGCGCCACCGCGATCGCATAGCTGATGAGGCCCTGCTTGACCGTGTCGTGAACTTGCGAAAGGCGTACCACCGACACATTAGCCCCCTTTTCGGCGACAGAATTGGCGGCCTCTTCGGAGGCCGCGCGAGGAACCGCGGCGGAGCTGACAGCCACATCGTCTTCCACGGCAGGACGGCTTGACGCCGCATTTGCCATTCCAGTGCCGGAGGTGATGATCAACGGCCGGTCAGAGCCGGCAAGAACGGACCCGAGAGCTTCGATGGTGCGACGATCGTCCTCGCAATTGGCCACATATTTGGAAAAGTCATGGTCGAATGCCAGATGGATGACGCCATCGGATCTGGCAGCGCCGTTCTTGAGGCCGTCCAGATCCCCGAGCGATCCGAGAAGAACCTCGGCGCCTGCCGCAGTCAGAGCGGTCGCTTTCTCGTGTGAACGCGCGAGGCCGAGCACCTGATGGCCGCCGGCAATCAGGTCGTTGACGACGGCCGAGCCGATAAATCCAGTCGCGCCGGTGACAAATACGCGCATGAGCAAGTCTCCATGATTCTGTTGGAGACAAAGATCGGTCTTGGAGTTATCCTGGTAAAGTAGTGACATCATCGTATTATAAAAACTAATAGGATGAGCGCGCACCTTTCGAACGAAAACCTGCTTGGGACTTACTTGAAGGATCGCCGGGCAAAGCTCGATCCGGCCGCGTTCGGCTTTTCCCCAGCGCGTCGCCGCACCTCTGGCCTGCGTCGCGAGGAGGTAGCGCAACGCGCCAATATCAGCCCGACTTGGTACACATGGCTTGAGCAAGGGCGCGGCGGCGCGCCATCGGCCGATGTGCTGAACCGGATCGCGGGTGCCCTCATGCTGACGGCTGTCGAGCGCGAGCATCTCTTCCTCCTCGGCCTCGGTCACCCTCCCGAGGCGCGCTACAGGAAAGATGAGGGGGTCACGCCTCGGCTGCAGCGCGTGCTCGATGCGTTGGCGCCGAGCCCAGCTCTCATCAGGACTGCCACATGGGACGTTCTCGCGTGGAATCGCGCTGTCGCCATGATGCTGATCGATTACGGATCATTGCCGCCGCAGCAGCGCAATATCCTGCGCTTCATGTTCCTCGATCCCCGCGCCCGTGCGGCGCAGTATGACTGGGAGAGTGTGGCGCGGTTCGTTGTGGGCGCCTTTCGGGTGGACGCGGCACGTGCGGGAGCCGCGGCGGAGGTGGAGCCCCTCGTCGATGAACTCTGCTTGCTCAGCCCCGAATTCAAGGCGATGTGGCGCGAGAACGACATCCGCAGCCATGGAGAGGCCATCAAGCACATACGCCACCCGGTTCTCGGCCCGATCGCATTCGAATATTCGGCCTTCTCGGTTGACGGTCGGTCCGATCTCAGCATGGTTGTCTACAATCCGGTGACGCAGGAGGATGCGGACAGAATCAGATCGCTCGTTGACGAGCAGGAAACGGCGTCGGCTTGATCCCACAGAACAACTGCGTCGAACGCCGATCAGTGGAATGAAGCCGATCTTGGCCGGCGGATTCGCCGAGCTTGACTGCCTATTGATGAAGCGCGAGACTTAGCCGTCGTCAACTTGTCGGGAGGGTGTGCTCAAACATGATGCCACCGGGCCTTAATGGGGTTGCCGATCGGCTTGGCGGCGGCAACTGACCCCGAGTCCAAGTTTCTCGGCTCTTGAGCCGAAGCGAGATTTCGCTTGTGCCCCCCGTTGCGGTTTGGACCCACGGGGGGCTTCGCTATTTCAACGGAAGATGACCAACACGCACCAATTCTGCCAGTCTCAGTAAAGGACTGCCATGTATGACGCGGATTACTGGCGCGTTGAAGCGTCGAGATTTCGCGAGCTGGCGGAGCAAGCCAAGGACCCCGCGCAGCGCCAAGAACTATTGGATTTGGCAGTGGTTTGCGAAGAAGTGGCCGAAACAATCGAGGCCCAGGCGCCGGGCGGATGACGTAGCCCGGATCTCTGTCGTGGTGCGGGCGCTCGGCGCAATCGCGGACCGCATACCAATCAGTCATTCAGGGTCTACAGCCACCGAAGTTTAGCCGCACGTCGGGTGCCGTCAGGCGTGCACTTTCCACCGATACTTAGGTTGTGACCGCTGGGCCTTCGGCGCATCGCCACACCCAACTTCCGCAGTTTCGTTTTGAACATCTCGGCTTATCAATGGCCTGAAGGCCATTTTCAGATTTAGGCACCACAGGTTTTGGGGTGGTTTAGGGGCCGAGCGGCATCTCCTGGAAAACGGGCGGCAGAGTGAGACCGATGGCGCGGCAGATCGGATCGATGGTCGGACCGGGAGCGGTGCGCAGCCGTGCGCGGCGGCCATCCTGCTCGACGTCGATCGCGCTGAGATCGGCGAGATCGTCGATGATGCGCTGCCATTCGAGCTGGCGGCGGCGGGCCGTGAGGCGGTCGATCAATTCCTTGCGCAACACGAGCGCAAGAAATGAGCAAAACACATGGCCGCGGATGCCCGCATCGGTTTTGTGGAAGATCGGGCGGGTGGCGAGCAGCGCCTTTACGATTTTGAAGGCGTCCTCTACGGCCAGCAGATTGCGGTATCGCAGAACGACCTGAAGGGAGGAGATCTTGGTGTTGGTGCGCAGCACGAAGAGGCCGTCGAACCGTGCATCGGCCTCGATCTTGGCGCGATCAATGACAAAGCCGCGGCCTTCAGGGGTCTTCAGGAAGCGGCGGAAGCCCTTGTTAGCGACGAGTGCTTTGTCGCCCTGGGCGAGCTTGCGCTCGAGGCCGGCGACGAGCTCGGCGCGCGCCGCGGCATCTTTTTGGGCCTCCTCCTCATTGCGGCAGATGACATAACGACGCCCGGCGATCGTCGTCTCTTTGATGGCGAGTTCGGTCTCACCTTTCT
This sequence comes from uncultured Alphaproteobacteria bacterium, assembly GCA_963804725.1. Taxonomy (GTDB): domain Bacteria; phylum Pseudomonadota; class Alphaproteobacteria; order ATCC43930; family CGMCC-115725; genus JAATGI01. The sequence continues at coordinate 265,735 of CAWDRN010000007.1, forward strand.
GGCGCGGGATGACGAGCGGCACGGCGACACCGTCATCCTCGATGACCTCGGCGCGCACCTCGCGGCTGGTGCGCTCGCGCACACCGAGGATGTATTGGATCTTCTCAGCTTCGAGAGCCGCGATGGTGTCGGCGCTGATCATGCCGCGATCGGCGACGATGCAGGCCTCATGGATTCCGAAGCGCTCGCGCAGACGCCTGACCACCGGCAACAACAGCGTTACATCGGCAGTGTTGCCGGGCAGCAGGAAGGAGGCGATTGGCCGGTCGGCATCATCGAGCACGATGCCGAGCACGACCTGCTTTAAATGCCCGCGGTAGTCTTTGGAGTGGCCGCGCTGACCCAGACTTTCACCGCCGGCGCCCTCAAACCACAATGTCGTGGTGTCGAAGAACGCGATCGAAACGGCGCCGAACAGCGGCTGGCGATGGCGATAGAGTGCCTCCTCGACGGCTTCGGCGGTGGTGCGGCCCGCGGCGTCGACCTCGCCCAGCCAGGCCATCGCCTTATAAGCGTGGTCGAGATCGAGCCCTTCGGCGCCCGGCACACGCACCCGGCTCAGCCAGTCGTTGGCATGGCGGTCGGAGCCCGAGATCATCAGCCGGTGCAACACGGTGAGATAGACCGCACGTTCGACATCGAAGGAAAAGCGCCGATCGGCGAGGAGGCTCTTCAGCACTTCGCCACACCCTGTTTCCGCCCATAGCCGCCCGAACACCAGATCGGGTCCGATGCTAAGACGATGCAGCTCCGGCAATTCGCCACGATAAAAGCTCGACAACACGATCGAGCGGCGCGAATGGCGCGCCGCCGACGCGATCAGCCCATCGATGAGGCCGGACGCCTCGATCTCGTCGCGGCGGCCGAGCGCTTTGACGACGCGCTGCACGTGGCGGCCGCCCTCGCGCGCGTTCTCGACGAGGTAGAGATACTCGTAGGCTCCGATCTTCTTGACGCGGACGAACATGGCGCGGCACTCTGTCTGTGACAGAGCACCACGATTCCCTTCGCCGTCGCAAGCAAAATACTCATTTTCTGCAGCAATATACCGAGCGATTTAGCACCACAGCTCGGGGCTTCATGTCATATCCTCAGCATTTCTGCGGGTTTCGGCAGCCGATTTGCGCGAAACCACGGAAGTTGGGCCACAGAAATCACAATTTGAGATCGGACGTTTGCCGTTCCGGGGATCCTGGTTGATGTCGCCCGCCTAGAACGAAGAGCCGGGCGTGTTCAAAAACTCCAACTCCGCGGAGGTCGACGATCGGCCAAGCACCGTGTTTCGATGCGGAAAGCGCCCGAACTTGGCAATGACGTCCAAGTGACGTTGAGCATACTCGGCGGAACTATGATTGGCCATTCTGGTGGTCACGAGCTGGAGACCGAGCCGCTGGTCTTCGATGTCCTCGGAATGCCCGAATGGCAAGTAGCAGAACACGCGGTGGTCGTCTGTCGGGTACAACCGGTCGAAGCCCGACGCCAGAATGTGCCTGGCAATGAAGCGGGCCTGTGGATCGGTTGCGAAGGCGCGCGCAGATCCACGAAAAATATTTCGGGGGACCTGGTCGAACAGGATGCAAAGCGCAAGCGCACCGTCTCGATCGCTTTTCCAGTCGTTCAAACGGCCTTCGACAGCCTCGGCGTAGAGGGGAGCCAGCCGTTGGCGAACCAATTCGTCGAACTCGGACGAAGCTTCGAACCAATTCGGGCGGTTTGCGTGGTCAAACCAGAATTCGAGAACCTCGTTTGACATCTTCCGCGGACCACTTTGGCTGCAGCTATAGTGCGCTCTCTTAAGCTCGCCGACAATCTGGCCGCACGAGACTAGTCGGATCTATCCCATGGCCAAGAGATGTCTGTGACAAGCTTGCGGTACCACTTCGAGACGCGCATGCAACAGCCAGACGAAATACGCGAGGTCAAGATCGTGTGTCGACCTTGATTGGTCGTCTGCGAGCCACGCGGCTCACGTCACGACAAGGTTTATTTGGTCAAAGCGGTGTACACCCCGTCCCAATTTGCGGGAGGTGGGGACCGGCGCAGGTCGGCGATCCTAGCTTCATACAGCTCATACAGCCCTTGCAAGATCTCGGGCGCCTGGTTACGGCACGAATTGAGATTCTCAAGTGCCTGCGCCCAGTCCTGACGCCGGTAAGCGGCGATCATTGCATCCTGTGCGCGTTCCAGGGATGCAAAGGCTTCGGTGTCCCTGACCGCCTCGTCGCCCAACAAGAAATACATCCGGACCGGCTCCGTCTTACCGATCACTTGGACCAGATCGATCTCAAGCAGGGCGAAGTGCCTTATGCGCCGTGCCGTAGAAGTCTCCGACGATGAGATCAACCCGATATGTTTTGGTTTGATCTTGGAGTTGCGATGCCACATTGGCGTCGTCACCCAGCACCGAATAATCGAAGCGCTGGTCGGAGCCGAGATTTCCGACAACGCAAGGGCCCGTGTTGAGGCCGATGCCGACGCGAACCTCCTTGTATTTTTGCCCAGTGTCTTGGGCCTCTTTGCGCCACCGTTCATTGAGCCGCGCGAGTTCGGCACGCATCGCCAACGCCGCGCGGCACGCGTTCTCGCAATGCCGTGGATCATCGAGTGGTGCATTCCAAAATGCCATAATCCCGTCGCCCATATATTTGTCGACCGTGCCCTGGTACGACATGATGGCGTCCGTCATCGGAGTCAAATATTGGTTCAAAAAGCTGGTGAGCCCGTGAGGATCGAGGCGCTCGGCAATCGAGGTAAAGCCGCGGATGTCACTGAACATGATGGTCAGTTCCCGCATCTCACCGCCGAGCGATAGCCGCTCCGGATGGGCTGCCAAGTGTTCCACGACGGCCGGCGCCAGATAGCGTCCAAACGCATGACGAACGTAGCGTCGCTCAGCCTCGGTGCGCAGAAACAGGGTCGCGGACGATGACAAATAGACGAGCAAGCCGACCAATGTCGGAAAAATCGGGTCGAGCAACCAGTTGTGGGCTGCGTAGGCGTACCATGAGCCGCCGATTGCCGGTGCTATCATCAAGACACCGAGTAGCGCTGCCCATCGTGCGCCTACAAGAGGTAGCAAGAGCAGGAGGCCAAGCCCGATAACGAGCATGAAAAGAATCTCCGCTCCGCGTGCCCAAGAGGGCCGCTCAACACTATCGCCGAGCAGAAGCTGCTCAATCAGCTGCGCATGAATTTCGACGCCCGCCTCGCTCGAATCGAGCGGCGTCGGTCGGAATTCCTTCAGTCCTTCGGCGGTGGTGCCGACAAGGACAATATTGCCGCGGATCGCGGCGGCGTCGGCTTTCCCTTCGAGTATGTTTGCGGCCGAGATGAAACGGCTCGGTTCGTGCGGGGTGTAATGAATCCAGACGGTGCCGTCCGGCCCTGTCGGCGCGATGATTTGTCCAACCTTCACCGCTTCAAGACCGGTATGCTCGCCAAACGACAAGACGCCGCTGGCACCTGCCGACTTGACGACATAGCCCCGAGCGCCCTGCGCGATGCGCAACGCATCGATAGCCAGCGCTGGATAGAGGTTAGGCCCGACCATCGTCACCAGTGGAACTCGCCGCGATATGCCATCACGTTCCGGAAAAGTATCGAGCATGGCGCTGCCAGCAGCCGCAGCCTGCAGCGGCTGCAGATCGCTCGCCGCTCCAGCGAAGTGCGGCACCCATGGTCGAGGATTGTCTCCGACGGCCGAGAAGCTGGCCTTGACGTAGGGGAATTGATTTTGAGATCGGCTCTTTAGCGCGAAGCCTAGCACCACGTTGCTTTGTTTGATGACGTCGGCAAATACGAGATCGTGATCGGGTATTTGCATGAAGCGCGCAATAAGCGGATCGCCTGGAGCAATTTCCTCCATGCTGTCAATAAGTCGAGAAGGCGTCGACCGATCTGCGTCGAGGAACAGGACGTCGAAGACCACAGCCGCTGCGCCGAGTTCATGGAGGCGGGATACTAATTTCGCAAGCAAAGTTCGTGGCCACGGCCATTGGCCGAACCGCTCAAGACTGTCATCGTCGATATCGACGATACGGACCGGTACGGGTTGGTAAATCCGCGGCTTCAGACGCAAATATTCGTCAAAAAAGTGCAGCCGGAACTCGACAAAAAAATTTGGCTCCTTTACCCCGACGAACAAAGCAACGACAAGTATCGCCAGGGGAATAAGATAGTGGAGTTTCTTTCCGATGTACCGACCGATCCTTCTCATCGCGGCAGGACCTTGCGGGCACGTCCAGATCCCGCGGGACTAGCGGTGCGCTGAGATATGATGCCGGGCGTGACTATGCCCGTCCCTTCGGCCGCCGTTGGCCCAAAGCGGGATATGCCTTCCCCCAGTACGGCTGATAGCGTCGCGAAAGCGGTCGAAGGCAAGCAATTCCCGAGTCCACTGGTGTCCGTCTGGGTGGCCAAAGCGATGCGACGGATCACCATGTTCGTTCCAAAAAGCATGACCACCAGCAACGGGATGGCGGTCAAAGCCGTGATGCTCACCACTATGATCGTCGCGCCCGTGATAGTCTGAAATTACGTAGCGGTCAAAGCTGCTGTGCCCCTCAAGTTTTTTGTCGCCCGCGTGGTCTCGATCTTCGCCTGACCAGTGGTCACGGAGGTCGCTTCTCTCATCCCAACGGTCGCGGTGTTCCCAATCCGGGCGGTGAAAGTCGCGGTCAATGATCCAGTGACGAAAACGGTCGAATCGGTCTCCGAAGTGGTGATCATGATCGTGGTCGTGGTCGTGGTCGTGATAGACCCGATGATGATCGGGAGGGGGCGGTGTCGGCGTCGGCGTCGGCGTTGAAATTGGGGTCGGTGGGGTCGGGGTCGGGGTCGGGGTTGGCGTTGAGGTTGGTGTCGGGGTCGGCGTCGGTGTGGATGTCGGACCGGGAGTCGGTGTGGCTGACTGCGTTGGCGTGGTCGCGGTCGATGGCGTTGCGGCAAGCGCCGCGGTGGGTGCAAACGTCGGCGTGGGGATGACTATTGGTGCTGCCGGAGGCAGGGGCGTCGGAAAGGTTGGATTCGGTCTCTGCGTTTGCGTCGGCAAGAAATTGGGTGGCAGATCGGGTACCGCGTCCGCAAATTGCGCTCCAAGGGTCATCGTTTGATTGTTGCTGCTTTGCATTTCTCGGTTGAGCGACTCGAGCATGTCCACGCTGGCGGGAGCAGGCGATGAAGGACGGCCGCCGATGGTATAGATTACGGTATTGGGTACTGTCGCTGTTTGCGTTTGACTATTGATGGTAACGGTCATGCGCTCGCCAAAGACAAAAACCGCCTGAAGCATACTGCCGTGAACTTTAATGAGCGCGATGCCGCCGCGGACCGAAACCGTGCCCGTGGGTGTGTAAAATGTGATGTCCTTTTCCTTGCTGATTTTGCCGCCCACGTACCGAAACAGCCCGGTCGTCAACGACGCGGTTAGATTTCCCACCTGCTTCTGTGGGTCGTAGACGAACTCGTCAATGACGACCTCGGAATTCTTCGCCACGGTCAATGTAGACTGATCGGCGAAAAGCAACTGCGCTTGGCCGGCGTCCTGCGTGGCGATCTTCTCGTTGCGAATGATGTTGTGGCCGATCAGCAATTCACCCAGAGGCTCGTTCGGCGGTTGGCCGGTTACGTCTGGATTGACTTCGGCGGCAACGCCGACTTTCTCGGGTTCGGCGAGAGCCGGCGCGTTTAATACTAGGCATCCTAGAATTAACAGCGCGATTCGGCTTGTTATGCGCAGCACGCGAAATCCTCGGCAGGCCACAAGGATAGCCGGCACCGGTGAATCCGGATGACCACTTTCCCCCATCCCGCAGCAATCGGTCCCCGCAGCGACGCTGCTTGGACGAACCTCTATGACAACCGCATTAAAGCCTACAGTGCAATTAAAGCATAGTTAAAAATGTGAGCAAGAATATCGAGGAGGAATGTTCAGATCTCGGACATGTTCGTACGCAAAATGCAGCAGCGGTTTGCCAAATATCCACGCGTCAAATCAGTAGGCTAAGATCGCGCCCAGGATGACTTGCGTGTTGTTCGTTCGGTTCGCGGGGACGTTCGAAGTGAAGACCTCGCGAATAATACTGAGGTTCGCCGCGATGTTATCCGTCACTCCCAGCTTGGCGCCTGCCACGAAGCGCCATTCATTGGTCGAGGCGGTCAGAGTCGGATCCACGAAAGGGTCAGGCGCATTGTCCTTACTATAGATGCGATAGATCGCCGATGAGAGTTCGAGCGGCCCTACTCCGAATCTCTTCGGAAGCGGAAATAGCTGAGAATAGCCCAGATGGATAACGAGGCCCTTATTGGACCCAATATCGCTAAAGTCGTTGGTCAGGGCATAGCTGACTTGAAGACCAAGGCTGCCGTTCTCGACGACTTGGTATGACAGTCCCAAGCCGAACGAATTCACATTCCCATTCATCAAGTTGGCATCCGGCTCGAGTGTCACCGGACTGAACCATTCGGTTCGAAACTCGTAAAAACCAGCTCCGGTAAGCTTGTCGGTGATAGGCCGATCGAAACTCAATCCGGTTCCAACACTTTTGAGGAACTGGCTGTTGCCAACACCAACCTCGTCGGCAATGAGGTAAGCGCGTGTAGAAGCCAAGTGTACACCAGCGACGTCGAGGTCGAACCGTGGTCCTGTGTTGAATTCGACCGCACCGACGTCAAGTTCGCTGTGCCCGATTGATACCGAGTAATACGCCAGTAAATTGCTTTCGAGCTTGAAGCCGGTGAAATTATAGATGTGCTGGACGTTGCCTGCCGCAAACACGTCCCAAGCGGGTTTACCGAGAAAGATTGTCGTCAATGTCTGCGGGACGCCGCCAGCGACAATGTCCGATCCCGCAGGCTCCGCGGAGGCATCTGATTGGTGACGTACGCCAACGAAAACATTAGTCGTCAGTTTGGACGGCGATGTCGCCATTCCCAGCTCTTCGCGCACGGCCTCGATCCGCGCGCGGGCCTTGTCATCAAGCCCGGGTTCTCGCTCAGCCTGGGCCAGGTAGGATTTGGCCATTGCGTTGGAATGAAGCCGAGCGTAAAGCTCGGCCAACTCTAATTTTACGCCAGGAAACTCACGATCAAGCAACAGGAGGCGTTCAAGCGACGAGATGCCAGCTTCGATGTTGCCGGCCTTGATCGCAGCCTCCGCGTAGCGAAAGGTTAGCTCGACATTCGTGGGGTCTTTCATCAACTCCTTGAATAGGGCCTCGGCTTCTTGCGATTGCGGCGTTTCAGGAGGCAGCCCTGACGGGCCAGCAGCCCGCGCCGAAATGATCGGGAGAGCTAGAATACCAATCACGACGGCAATCTGGAGCGTCGGCGATACAACCCAGCCGCATCGTGATCTGCAGAGGCTGCTCGCCAAGCGAAAAGGCCACATATGCGCGAAAACCTTTGTGAGTGGCGGATTATATGCCAGCTTCGCTAGACCCACTAGTTTGGTCGTTAACATTTCATGACACAACTAAAAAGCGTCAGTGATCCAGCGTCGCCGTCCATCGCGGAGGGTTGCCATGTCGTATTCGATCGAATGTGTCGTCGAGTGTGGTAACCATCTCGGCGAAGGACCGGTCTGGGACGTCGAAGAAGGCGGGCTTTATTGGGTCGATGGAACCGGCCGGCGCGTCGGTAAATCCTCGATTTGGCATCTCGATCCGAAGACCGGCAAAACGCGGCACTGGAAACTCGATCACGATGTTGGGGCAATGGCGCTGCGCGACAATGGCGGCGCCGTTTTGGCGCTCGACGACGGCTTCTATTTTTTCGACTTTAATACCGCCGCGCTTGAGCTGATTTCGCTCATTGATGCCGTCCAGCCACGAACGCGGCTCAATGACGGCAAATGCGATCGCCGCGGTCGCTTTTTTGCCGGCGGCATGGACGACAAAGAAGAGCTCAAGAACTGCGCGCTCTGGCGCCTAGACCCTGATCTTCGGGTCACGAAGGTGGATGACGGCATCATCTGTTCGAACGGGCCGTGTTGGAGCCCCGACGACAAGACCTTCTATTTTGCCGACACGTTCCAAGAAGAGATTTGGGCTTATGATTACGACATCTCCAGTGGCACCCCGTCGCGCCGACAACTCTTCGCAAGCACCGCGTCGGACGCCGGCGTTGCGGACGGCTCCACGGTCGACGCCGAAGGGTTTCTCTGGAATGCACAGCTAATATCAGGCGATCTGGTTCGTTATGCGCCTGACGGCACTGTCGAGCGGCGAATCGGGATGCCGGTGCGCAACATCACCAGCGTCATGTTCGGGGGCGCCAATCTCGACGAGATCTACGTGACTTCAATGGCGCGAGTGAAGCACCCTGCCGTTCACGAGCATTTTGCCACTGAAGAAAAACCGCAATTCGGCGCCGGCCATCTCTTTCGGCTACGCAATCTCGGCATCAAAGGACTACCGGAACCGCGGTTCTCCGGCTAGATCAGGTTTCGCGGCCCGGCACGTGCCATTCGTCGTAGTAGAGGGCGTCAATATCGACCGCGATGCCGTGGCCACGAGGCGGGCCGTGCGGCAGCTTGTCAGCGCCCGGGAAGCCGCCCTCACAATAGAGTTCCAATAGGTTCCCCGAGGGATCACGGAAGAACATCAGGGTCTCGACGCCGGCGCGCGTCCAAAAATTCGATGTCGGCACACCACACCGGGTGAGCCAGCGTTGCATCTGCACCAGCTCCTGCGGCCCAACGTAAAATGCCAGATGCGGGTACTCGGCGCTGCGTTCGATGAAGGAGGCACCGACGATCCCAAGTCCAACATCGGTGCCACACACAACGACCATTGCGAAGGTCGGCTCTTCGAGCCGCAACACGCCGCCAACGACTTCGGTATAAAAGCGCTTGCCTTCATCGAGATCGCGGCAGGGTAAGCTGAGATGGGCGAAGGATCTGAAATTCGGTGGTCCGGTTACGATGTCGCCGCTTTCGGCTGTGAGTGTGGCCATTCGTCACCTCCCCATCTCGTTTCGCAGCTTGACCAAAGGAATTTTTGCTTGCCTCCGAAGGTCGTCTCTTCGCCTCGGTCGTTGCGATTGACGCAAGGCATAGTATCATTGATCATCAATCACTGGCCCGAAAAAAAGAACGAGAAAAGCGCCATTGGGGGAGGTCGATCGTGCCGCGCAGCGTTGATCGTATCCTGACGACCCATACCGGCAGTTTGCCGCGCCCCGACCGATTGGTCCGTTTGATGTGGGATTATTTGGACAAGAAGAAGGTGGACGAGCAGGAGCTCGGCCGCCAGGTCGGGGAAGCGATCAAAGACGTTGTCGCTAAGCAGATCGAGGCCGGCACCGACATAGTCGGCGACGGCGAGATGAGCAAGGTCGGGTTCAGCAACTATGTGATCCAGCGCTACGAAGGCTTCGGCGAACGTGCGCCAGAGCTCGTCGCCGACGATCTCGCCGAGTTTCCCAATATCGGTGACCCGATCTTCGTCACCAGCGAGTACGGCAAACACATTGTCCGCCCCATTGTTGACGGGCCGATCAAGCTGCGCAACGCCGACGCGGTAAAAGGCGACATTGCCAATCTCAAAGCGGCGCTAAACGGCCGTGATCCGGACCTGGCCTTCATTACGGCGGTGACGCCCGGCCAGATGCTATTCAATTTTCCGAACCATTATTATCCGTCTGACGAGACCTATCTCGAGGCGGCCGGTGAAGCGCTGCGCACCGAGTACGAGGCCATCGTCGAGGCCGGGTTCAACCTGCAACTTGATTCACCCGATCTCGCCATGCGCGGCCACTTTTACTATCCGGGAGCTGGGCCCGAAAGAATGGACCGCTATATCCCGATGGTGATTGAAGCCCTGAACCACGCGACGCGCCACATCCCGCCAGAGAAAATGCGGCTTCATCTTTGCTGGGGCAACTATCCCGGCCCCCATCATCACGACATCGAGTTGCGCGAGATCATCAGACCGATCCTCAAGGTCCGGGCGGCCTTCATTTCGTTCGAGGCGGCAAATCCTCGCCACGCCCATGAGTGGGAAGTCTGGGAAGAGATCAGGGTGCCGGACGGCAAAGGACTTGTGCCAGGCGTTATTGATACCCTGACCAATCATGTCGAGCACCCACGGCTAGTGGCGCAACGTCTCGAACGCTTCGCCAATATCGCCGGGAAAGAGAATGTTATCGCGAGCACCGATTGCGGCTTCGGCACCTTCGTCGGCTGGGAGGGATGCGACCCCAAATTGGCGTGGTTGAAGCTTCGTGCAATGGCGGATGGCGCAAGGATCGCATCGGATCGGCTTTGGTAGGACGCCAACTGCCATCGGCATAGCCGGTGTGTTTGGCTTCATCCAATGAAAACGACATAGGGAGCGGGAAATGTCGAGGAGAGTCGTAATCGGCGCTATCGCGATTGGGCTTGGGCTGCAGTTCAGCGGTCACGCGGCCCTGGCCGATGATGCATCCAAATTTGCCAATCTCAACATGGCACCTGGAAAGATCGGCACGGTTTCCGAACTGCAGCCGATGTCCCAATTCTGTGGCACAAAAAAGATCAAAGTGGCGCATTCGGACGGCTGGGGTGGCAATTACTGGCGCCACATCGCCCGCCGAGAATTTGGGGATGAGGCAAAGAAGTGTCCTAACATCACCGAGATACGCTACACCGACGCCGAAGGTAATCCGCAGAAACAGATTGCCGATATCCAAGGTCTGATCGCGCAGCATTACGATGCGATCGTGGTGGGTCCTGACGGCGGCCCAGTCATTATCAAGGCGATGCGCGATGCGATGAACGCGGGCATCGCCGTGGTTCCAGTCGATGTTGGCAACGATTTCCCTGGCGTTGTCGGCAAAGACTATGTTGTCGCGGTAAGTCCCAACACGAAGGGGATCGGCGCCTCCTCGGCCGAGTGGATGGTGAAGGCGCTAAAGGGGAAGGGTGACATCATCATTTATGGCGGGACTCCCGGAAACGACTACACCTTGGGACAGGAAGGGGGCTGGCGCCCGGTGTTCGCCAAATATCCCGGGATCAAAGTTCTGGAGGGGCCGGTGGTGACTAACTGGGATCCGGCGATGGCGCAGCAAGTGACGACCGCGTTGATCGCGAAATATCCGAAGATCGATGGCGTCTTCAGTGAGACGACGGGACCGATCCGGGCGTTCGTAGCCGCGGGTCGCCCGATCCCCGCTTGGGCGGGGCAGGATCTCAACGAGCTAAGCTGCCTTTGGCAACAATATCACGCCTCGAATCCGACCTTTGAGATAGCGACGCTGAGCTCCCATCCGTGGGTGATCAGGGTGGCATTGCGCAAAGCGGTTGCCGCTGCGGAGGGGATCAGCGATCCGGAGCCGAGCCTCATCAGCGTGCCGTTTTCGGAGGACAGCACATCGAGCGATCCGTCCTTGGCAGTCAAGTGCGACAAGAACATGCCGCTTGATTCGATCCCGTCCTCGATGCTGTCGAAGGCCGAGATGAAGGCGATCCTGGCTAAATAGGAAGCTCACCTGGTCTCGATCATGCCGACATCTGTGATGAGCGCAGAGGTTCTGGATCGTGGCTGCGCCTGATGATCGGCCAGGAAATCTGCCGATTTTCCGTTTGGGCAAACGAGTAAAGCCGCTCTCGCGAGCGGCAAAGGCCTGCCTCGCCACCGCGCTCCTTGTCGGTTTTGGCGGGATCATAGCGCCCAGCACGATTTCGGTCGGCGCCATCGTCACGACCTTGCCGTTCATTGCCATCCTCGCCCTTGCTGCGATGGGACAACACGTCGTCATTCAGCTTGGCGGCTTCGACCTTTCAGTTGCAGGCACCATGTCATTTGCGGCGGTAATCGTTACCGCTTTTCCGCAGCTTGATGCCGGGATCGGCGAGACGGCGATCTATGTTGTGTTGGCGCTGTTCATGGGTGTCGTCGTTGGCGCCGTGAACGGCATCGTCGTGACCAAACTGCGGGTTCCGGCGCTGGTAACCACGATCGGCGTCAACTCTCTTTTGCTCGGCGCGACGCTGTTCGTCTCAGGCGGCGTGGCCCAGCAGGCGCCGCCGCCACTTAGCAAGTTCGGCGTTGCTTATTTGCTTGGCGTTCCGGTCACCTTTTACGTGATGGCGATCGTCGCCATCATCGGGGCGTTCCTCATTGCCCGGACCGTCATCGGCCGCCGGTTTGTCGCTATCAGCGTCAGTCCCGCGGCCGCAGCCGCCGTCGGCATCAGGCTCGATACCTACCGAATCGCGATCTATACGCTCGCGGGTTTTTGCTATGCCGCTGCCGGCATTTTGCTGGCCGGTTACCTCATGTCGCCGACGATTTTTTGTGGGTTGCCGTACCTGCTTGCGAGCGTCGCAGCCGTCGTGGTTGGCGGTAACCCGATCGGTGGTGGACAGCGCGGTAGTTTGGTTGCGACCGTCATCGGGGCAATCTTTCTCACTTATCTGGGTCAGCTCGTCTTGTCGGTCGGGCTTGATACATCAGCGCAGTTCATCGTTCAGGCAATTATCGTGGTAGGGAGCGTCGCTATACCAGAGACGACCCGGCGCCTCCGCATGCTCCATCGCAAGGCGACGACGAGCGACGAGAGGCGGCCAACGGCCGATGCGGCGCTGTCTTTTGATGACGCGACTTTCCCTGCGCAAGCTGTCCCGCCGATCATGGAGCTCCGAGGATTACGCAAATCGTTCGGCGCCGTACTGGCCTTGCGGGGTGTCGATCTCGAGATCCGTTCGGGCGAGGTTCATGCCATTGTCGGCGAGAATGGGGCAGGAAAATCAACCCTGATCTCGATCGCCGCCGGCGTTATCGCGGCGGATGCCGGCGCCATCCGGTATCAAGGCAATGTGGTCGCGACGCCAAATCCCAGGGACCTACGGGAAGCCGGCATATCGGTGACCTATCAGCATCCAACGCTTGCCCCCGATCTGACGGTACTTGAGAACCTGCAACTGGCATCCCCCGATGCGCTCGCGTCCAATGGTTCGACGGCGGCCGAACGACTGCTGAGGCAGGTCGCGACCGAACGGCTGTTAGTGCCTCTCGACCGCCGCGTCGGCGAGTTGTCGCTTGCGCAGCGTCACATTGTGGAGATTGCGGGGGCCCTCACCGCCGATCCCAAGGTGATTTTCTTCGACGAACCAACGGAACCGTTTCAGCGTCCGGAAATCGAGAAACTGTTCGCTCTTATCAGGGCGCTGTGCCGCCATGGCGTCGCGGTGATTTATGTCTCGCATCGTCTCCAAGATGTCATGGAGCTCGCGGACCGCATTTCGGTGATGCGCGACGGCGAGATCATTGATAGCCGACCAACGGCAGCCTTCACCATGAGTGAGATCATCGCCCTGATCGCCGGCCGGCCGCTCGGCCAGATGTTCCCGGCGAAATCCCAAGGGGCTGGCGCCCCAGTATTCTCCGTTAGCGGATTTTCCGGTACGGGTTTCAGCGATGTCAACCTGACTGTCGGTGCCGGTGAAATCGTCGGGCTTGCAGGCGTCGAGGGAGAGGGCCAGCGTGAATTTCTTCGTGCCGCCACCGGCATTCATCCGCGCACCGCCGGCACGCTGCGGGTTTGCGATCGCCCTCTTCGGCGGGACGGCGTTGCGACGTTCCGGCGGGCCGGTATCGGTTTTGTCTCCGAAGATCGGCGCGCAGAAGGCGTCTTTCTCAGCCTGACGGTTCGAGAGAATGTCGGCATCGGCATTCTCGATCGGATTTCCCCTCTCGGCATCGTCAATCAGGTCGCCGAAATCGCCGCTGGCAACGACGTGGTGCGGCGTCTGCAAGTGCGGGCGGCGTCACTCGAAGCCCTGCTTCAGGAATTGTCCGGCGGCAATCAGCAAAAGGTCCTGATCGGACGCGAGATGGCCGCCAATCCAGCAGTGCTGCTTGTCGATGAACCTACCAAGGGGGTCGATATAGGCGCGCGTACGGAAATATATCAAAGGTTGCGTGCGCTCGCCGATGCCGGCACTGCGGTGGTGATCTCTTCTTCCGACGGGCTCGAACTCGAGGGGTTGTGTAATCGGGTGCTGATCTTTGCCCGCGGCCGCGTCGTAAAGGAATTGGCCGACAATGAGGTGACCGATGCATCAATAACGGAAGCCAATCTCACTGCGACGGTTTCGCGCGACGCCGCTGCACACTCACAATGGCATGACGGGCGCTGGCGGCGCATCCTGTCCAGCGATCACTTGCCGGCTGCGATCCTGGCTGCGCTGACGAGCGTAATTCTAGCGGGAACCAATATCCTCAATCCTTATTTCCTCTCGGCCTTCAATATCGCCGGCATGATGGTGTTTCTCGCGCTACTGACCTTTGTTTCGATCGGCCAAATGGTGACGATCCTGGTCGGCGCCGTCGACCTATCGGTAGGGCCCTTGGCCGGATTGGTCGTCGTGTTGGCGTCGTTCCTCGCACCCGATTCCGCTTCGACAGGAATGGTACTGGGCGGTGCCGTTGCCATTCTGGCGTTCTGTGCCGCCTTCGGGTGCGCGCAGGGTTGGCTCGTGACGAAGCTTGGTCTCCCGGCCATCGTTGTCACGCTCGCCTCCTTTATCGGTCTCCAAGGTGTCTCTTTAGTCTTGCGCCCCACCGCTGCCGGCAATATCAGCGATACGCTGTCTGAGGCAGTGCGGTTCCCGATCCTCGGATTGCCCGCCGGCATCATCCTCACCCTTGTCGTCGTCGCCAGCCTCGAATGGCTACTTTATCGCAGCGGGATCGGACGACGGTTGCGCGCCGTCGGCTCCAGCGCCGAGGCGGCGAAGCGTCTCGGCATTGATACCAGGCATCATCAACTGCTCGCCTTCATCTTGTCGGGTATCATGACCGGGATCGGAGGGCTGATGCTGGCGGGACAGGTTGGCATTGGCTCTGCGCTAACAGGCGTCGACTTTACCATCATGAGCATTACCGCCGTTGTCCTGGGTGGCGCCAGCGTCGCCGGTGGTCGGGGTTCGGCGATCTGTACACTCTTTGGCGCAGCGCTGGTACAGGCCACCAGCAGCGCCTCGTCTTTTATCAATTCGGATTCGGCGGTGCATTATACCGTGCTTGGCATCGTCACGCTGTTGGCCGCGATCTTCTTTTGCGTCGGCCGCCGGAATCCGGTGCAAGTCGCCTAAGCCATGCCTATCGCCGAAGTCAGAATCTGGTGCAATGATTGAATTCGTCGTGAACGGCCAACCGGTTTCGGTCTCGGCCGATGGATCTGTCCCGCTGCTCGAAATGCTGCGCAACCAGTTCGGGCTGCGCGGCACGCGCTTCGGTTGCGGCACGGAACAATGCGGCGCGTGCACCGTGCTGATCGACAACGAGCCAACCTACTCATGCACGTCTACCCTGGACGCGGTTCGCGGAAAATCGGTGCGCACTGTAGAAGGCCTTGCCAGAGGCGATATCCTGCACCCGGTTCAGAAGGCGATCCTGGCGGAACAGGCCGGACAATGCGGCTATTGCCTTAGCGGCATTGTCATGTCGATCGTGGCATTGGTCGAAAAGGAGCGTCATCCCGATCGCCAGACGATTCTGAAGGCTCTTGATCGTCATTTATGTCGTTGCGGTGCCCAGGGACGGATTCTGCGCGCCGTCGCCAGGGTGGTCGCGAAGGAGACTGGCAACGATGGCAGCTGATGCATTGCCACGTAGCCTTATGGAGAATCCTTGGCTCGATCAGTGGTTGTCGCTCGCAATACCGGGGCGGGTGCGCCTCAATACTGGCAAGGTGGAGATCGGTCAGGGAATTCTGACGGCGCTGGCACAGATCGCCGCCGACGAGCTCGATGTCGCCTTCGAAAGCGTGGACATCGTGTCAGGTCGGACCGACGACGCGCCCAACGAATATCTCACGTCGGGCAGCCTCTCGGTTGAGGTATCAGGCCGTTCGATCCAATTGGCGGCAGCGCTTGCCCGGCACGAATTGCTCGCCGTGGCGGCGCGGCATCTTGCGGCCGCCGCCGGCGATCTTACCATCCGAGATGGCGCGATCTTGAAAGATGGCCATCCGACCAATCTCGATATCTGGCTGTTGAGCAGCGAAGTCGGCTGGCACCAGAGAGTTACGGGCGAGGTTGCGGCCAAGCCGGCGGCCAAACGCCGGATTATTGGCCGCCCTTTGCCGCGCCTGGACCTTCCGGCGAAGATTCGAGGGGCGGCTTTCATTCACGATCTCGATTTCGCCGGTATGAGGCATGCTCGTATCATCCGACGGCCGACCGTGGATGCGAGACTGATCGACCTCGATGACGCTCGGGTTCGCGCAGTCTTTCCGGGGGTCGAAATCGTGCGGCAAGGCGATTTTCTCGCCGTGCTCGGCAAGGGCGAGCATGAAACCCAGCGCGCTTTCGAATTGGCGTCCAGTTTGGCGCGCTGGGAGAATGCTGAGCGTACCCCGATGACCCAAGGTCTGCGCGACTGGCTACAAGCGCGTGGATCCATCGCTACAACAGTGATTGCCACCGGCGACGGCGCCGCGGGACAACGTCGTTTCGAAGCGGTGTTCACACGGCCCTTCATTGCTCACGCGTCGATCGGGCCGTCCTGCGCCGTCGCGAACTTTGTGGATTACAATTTGCGTGTGTGGACGCATTCGCAAGGCGTCTTTCCGCTTCGTCAACAGCTTGCCCGGGTACTTGGGCTCGATCTCGCCCGGGTATCGGTCGTGCACGTTCAGGGAGCGGGTTGCTACGGGCATAACGGTGCCGACGACGTCGCACTCGATGCCGCTCTCATCGCAATGGCCAGACCAGGCCAGCCAGTCCGTGTGCAATGGACACGCCGCGACGAGTTTCAGCACGCGCCCTGCGGAGCGGCGATGGCGGTTCGCCTGCAAGCACGATGCAATGAGATAGGCGAGGTGATCGATTGGCGGCACGAAATATGGAGCGGCCCCCATAATCGCCGGCCCGGCGCCGGTGGGGGTGCCAATCTATTGGCCGCGGAGGCGCTATCACCACCCTGGCCGCGGCTTGATCCCGAAGACGTACCCTTGGCAGCCGGGGGCGGGGCGACGCGCAACGCCGAGCCGCTCTATGATTTTCCAAACCGTGCGGTCGTGCTTCATGGCGTGCACCAGATGTCGGTTCGCAGTTCGGCGCTGCGCAGCCTTGGGGCCCATGCCAATGTTTTTGCCATCGAGAGCTTCATGGACGAGCTGGCGACTGCCTATGGCCGCGATTCGCTCGAATGGCGCTTGGCTCATTTGCGGGATCCCCGCGCACGGGAGGTGCTGATTCGGGTGACGCAACGCGCCGGTTGGAAGAATGCGCCAACGCAAGAAAACCGAGCCCAGGGATTGGCGTGGGCGCGATACAAGAATCACGCAGCCTACTGCGCTATTGTGGCCGAGGTTGCGGCCGGAGACGACATTCGCGTCGAGCGCATTTGGTGCGCCGTCGATGCCGGCGCGATCGTCAACCCAGATGGCGTATGCAATCAGATCGAAGGCGGCATTATTCAGGCGACAAGTTGGACGTTGAAGGAGGCGCTCGATTTCGATCAGGCGGGTATAACCACTGAAAACTGGGAGGCATATCCTATCCTCCGTTTCTCCGAAGTACCCGATATCGAGATCGAGCTAACCGACCGGCCCGAACTGCCGATGCTCGGCGTCGGTGAGGCCGCCCAGGGTCCTACCACGGCAGCGATTGCGAACGCTGTGGCTAAAGCTCTCAATCTGCGGGTTCGCGACTTGCCCCTTACGCGCGACCGCCTAGTTGGCGCGATGCTCAACCCGAGCTGAACTCGCTTCCGTCTGAGCACTCGCGGGCAAGCTAAGGGCGCAAGTTCTCTCTGTCATCCTGATGATCTTGGATCCGGCTATGCTCGAAACAGGTTGCGTGGCTGGTCCAGCAAATATCGAGGGGTGCATACGCCTCGAAATGGGCACTCACCTTCGCAGAATTGAGGACGGTTATAGGGGTCGATCCGATCCAAACCCAAGCCCGCCAGCATCGCATGGGCTGCGGTCATCGACCGGGGAGATGCACCACATCGAGATCGTCGCGTCCGATAGCGATGTATCGCCACTATCCCGCTCGCTGCCCTCAGATATTTTGCTCATTTGGGCGCCGGAGGGCCTCGTCCGTTATCGCGTTGCGACGGTTAACTCAAACGAGCGGGGGTCCAACATTGTTTGGCCGTGAGCCCGTCGCCCTGTCTGCGCCGGGTACGCGAGCCGGAAGAACGCGGTGTCGTGCGCCGCTATGTTACGTTGCTCGATCCGGCGCGAGTCGGACCGCCGGTTAGCGTCTTCGTCAGTGTCACGCTGGACCGCCACATCGAACCGGCGCTCGAAAAATTCGAGGCCGCGATCCTCAAGCGGCCGGAAGTCATGGAGTGTTACCTCATGACCGGCGATTTCGACTATTTGCTGCGCGTCGTCACCGCCGACCTATCGGCCCATGAGCGCCTCCTGGTCGAGAATTTGACCCGCGTGCCGCGCGTTTCCAGGATTCGTTCGAGCTTTGCC
This sequence comes from uncultured Alphaproteobacteria bacterium, assembly GCA_963804725.1. Taxonomy (GTDB): domain Bacteria; phylum Pseudomonadota; class Alphaproteobacteria; order ATCC43930; family CGMCC-115725; genus JAATGI01. Next base: position 284,158 of record CAWDRN010000007.1, read on the forward strand.
CTGAAGCAGGTGAAGTACAACACCGCCCTACCGCTCGGAGGTTGAGCGGGCTTCCGACGAGCGATACCGAATCGGTACCATTGCAACGAAATTGGTATCTGCTCAAGCTTGCCTCCACTCGGTAGGAGGCTTGCGGGAGCGCGTCACCGAGCGCGGTGGATAATCGCGCCGAATAAACTGAAATTAGGAGGATAGCAATGGCCGAGACAAAAAATAGCGCGCGGTTCAGCGAAACGGTTGGCGCGATCAAACTGTCGGGCCGGTACCGTTTTCCCGCTGCCGGAGCGCTGACCAAGGATTACCCGCTGATCGTCGCGCTTCACGGCGGCACTTACACATCGGCATATTTCGATCTGCCGGAATTCTCTTTGATGGAGCGGGCCGTCACATTGGGCATGCCAATCATTGCGCTCGATCGGCCGGGCTATGTCGACACGACTCCGTTTGCGCCCGACGACGCCACCATCGCGAACAACGCCGAACGGCTCGACGCCGCAATCGGTGACCTCTGGCAACGTCACGGCGGCAAGGCGCGCGGCATCGTCGTCATCGGCCACTCAATTGGCGGTGCGATTACGGTCTCGATCGCGGCGCGCAATCCGTCCTGGCCGCTTCTGGGCATCGCGGTCTCAGGCGTTGGCCTCGAAACGCCGCGGGAAAGTGGCGCGCAGTGGGCGGCGCTGCCTAGAGTTCCGATGATCGAGCTGCCGGCAGCCATGAAGGACATGGTGATGTTCGGCCCCGACTGGACCTTCGCCGCGCCGATGCCAGCACTCGGCCATGAGTCTGACGCGCCGGTTCCGCGCCAGGAGCTCATCGACATCACCTCGACCTGGCATTCCGCGGTCCGCGGTCTGGCCGCGAAGGTCAAGGTGCCGGTCCACTATCGCCAGGCCGAATTCGACCGGCTATGGATCGTGAGCGCCGAACAGATCGGCGGGTTCGGCGCCGCCTTCATGAACTCCCCGCGGGTCGACGCGGCGATGTTCAACGGTGTGGGCCATTGTATCGATTTCCACCGGCTTGGCGCGGCGCTTCATCTCGAACAATTGGCGTTCGCGCTGCGCTGCTGCGTGCAGCCCGGCGGCTGACATCGTTGGAGACGCGCATGGCCTATCGCTTCGGTCCCGACCATCCGAAAGAAACCTACGTTCCGCACGATTTTCCGGAACGAACCGCCGATCTCGGCGAAATCGTGATGAACTACGCCGTGGCCGGCGCGGACTCCGCGCCGGCGCTGCTGCTGATCCCCGGACAGACCGAGTCCTGGTGGGGATTCGAGGCGGCGCTGAAGTTGCTCGAGGCCGACTTCCGCGTCTACGCCGTCGATCTGCGCGGCCAGGGCCGGTCCAGCCGCACGCCCGGACGCTACTCCCTCGACAATTGGGGGAACGATCTCGTCCGCTTCATCCAGCTCGTCATCAAGCGACCAACCATCGTCGCGGGCCTGTCGTCGGGCGGCGTACTGACGGCGTGGCTGTCGGCCTACGCGCCTCCGGGCTTGTTGCGCGCGGCCTACTACGAGGATCCGCCGCTCTACAGTTCCGAGGTCAGGCCCGCGTGCGGTCAGTCGATCCGGCAAAGCGCCATCGGCAACATCTTTCAGCTCTTTTCCAACTATCTCGGCGACCAATGGTCGATCGGCGACTGGAAAGGCCTCGTTGCCACCGCGCAGACGGTCCTGCCCAAGGAGGTATTGGCGATGGCAGGTTTCGGCGAGGAGCCGTTGCAGAATCTGAAGGAATACGACCCGGAATGGGCGCGCGCTTTCTGGACCGGGACCGGTACGATAGGCTGCGACCATGACTGCATGTTAAAGCAGGTCAAGGTGCCGGTGCTGTTCACCCATCATTTCCGCTTGATCGATGACAGCGGCGTGCTGCAGGGTGCCGTCTCGGACCTGCAAGTCAGCCGCGCACGGCACCTCATCGAGGCCGCGGGTCAGCAATTCGCCTACCGCTCGTTCCCGCAAATGGGCCATTCGATGCACCGCATCGACCCGGCGCTCTATGTCGCGACCCTGAAAGAATGGGCGCAAACCTTGCAGTAGCGTTGCACGACCCGATCAGGCGGGCCGCCTTCAGCAGGCGCGCGGCGTTCGCGAAATAGATTTTTTCTTGGATCGAAGCGGGGAGATCGAGGTCCTCGATGGACCTAATGCCTTCGCGGATGAACATCGGGCCGCCCTCCGGATCGAACGGGCAGTCGCTGGCAAAGATGACGTGGTCGGGCCCGAAAAAGTCGAGGCCGCAGCGCGGCGCTTACGCCAATCCACCGAGAACGGTATCGCCGAAGAACATCTTGAATACTCGATCGGCGGTTTCGACACGCGCTTCAGCACCGCGTCCGGGAAACGTTCGAGCATTTGCACGCGCCCTTCGATGTCCAACACCAGGCGCACGCTCGAGATCCGTTTCACCATTCCGGAATCCGCAGAATGGCGATTCATTAGCTCGAGATAGGCCATCGGCATGACGTGGTTATAAATGTCGATCTTCATGTCGGCTGCTCAGCGCTTCATCGCGGTTTGCGCATAACGGAGCGCGCTGCGCTCCCAGTTCAGCGACCCGTGGTTGCCCGCGGCATGGATGTCCCGATAGCCGCGCTGAATGGGATTACTGAGAAACAGTCCATGCGCGCCGGTTGCCTCGAAGATCTGTGTCGCGGCCAGCTTGGCAAGCTTGAGCGCGTAGCCGCTGTCGCGCATTGCGAGCCCCGCGTCCGCGTCGTCGAGCTTGCCGCCGTCCGTGAGCTTTTTCATGACTCGCCTTACCGCTTCGCGAACCAACAAGATGGCGGCGTGGCTTCCGGCAGCGGCGTCGGCTAGTCGCGCGTACAGCAGATCGATGCCGGCCACCGGCGCTGGACCACCGCTTTTGGCGCGAAGAAGCGTCTTAAAATCGTCGACCATACCGGCCGCGACACCGACCGGCACCGATGCGAGCACGAGTTGAAGGTAACCGAACAACGGCATGCGATAGAGTGGAAACGTGTTGACGCGCGCGCCCGGCGCCTTGCCTTCGTTCATGTCCCGGTTCAGCAGCTTTCGATGCGACGGGACGAAGACATTGTCGAGCACGACGGTCGAACTGCCGGTGCCGGCCAAGCCGACCGCAAACCAATCGTCGTCGATGCGATAGTCGCTCGCCGGCAGCAGGAAATAGGCATGTTCCGGCTTGCCCGTGCCGACATCGGCTATATCGCCCAGAATGAGCCAGTGGGCGTGATGAACGCCGCTGTTGAATGGCCATCGGCCGCTGAGCCTGTGCCCGCCTTCGACCTTCTCCACCCGATTGCCGACTGGAACGAGCGAGCCGGCAATAATGGCGTCGGGATTACCGTCCCATACATCGTGCTGCGCTTCGTCTTCGAACAGCGCGGTTTGATACGCCATCGCGCCGTAGACGCTGGCGACCCAGGCCTGCGAGCCGTCGCCGCGCCCCAGCTCGATCAGCGCCTCGCACAGAACGTCGATGCCTTGCTCGCTGCCGCCGAAGCGCGCGGGCTGGCACAGGCGCAGCAGCGCCGAGGCGACCATGTCCTCAGCGGTTTGATCGGGAAGGCGGCGCAGCTGGTCGCCCCGCGGCGCGTGCTCGCGCAGCGTCGGCGCTAACGCAACCGCACGTTTCAAGGTTTCGGTCGAGTCCAGCCGTTCCTGCCGCATCATTGGTTCGCAGCCGACGCGTTGGTCGCCGGAAAGCTGACTTGGCGCCGAGCGCCGTCACGACGCCGCCAAACTTGCGTGACGAGGACCTTCATCTGGTATTTCTCGGACGTTCCAACCATCTCGACGGTTTGCGTCAGGCCGCCGGTGGCGATGTCGCCGTAGACGCCGACGGCCAGGTCTTGTCGCGCCACGTCCTGAAATACAAAGCGCTCCTTGACGCCGCGCAGGTATTCCGCCTTGGTGTCAATGCGGCCGCTGGCGTGGCCATGAACGAGACCGTCGTCGACCGAGGCCGCGACCTCGCCAACGTCGCGGGCCATCAAGGCACGGCAGCGCTCGCGTTGCAGCCGTTCTATCTCCGATATGACGTCGTTGCTCATGGTCCCCTCGCATCGCCAAAGCCAGCGACATTGGCCCGTCATTTTGAGCTTTCGTATGCCGCGTTGAAGTCCTTGTTGATTCCAAGATTGTTCTCGATGGCGACGATCGGCACCAGCCCGGGATCGAGGTTGGGAAAGCAACCCTCGAGCGCCTTCCATTTCCCGTTCTCGACGGTGACGGTCCGCGTGACATGGTTGGCATTGTGTTGGGTAGCGTCGGGTCCGCCCCAATACCAGGGGCCGCAAAGAATATCGGAATAATAGGGCGCCATGTTCCGGATGGCGGCGGTCACCGCGTCCCGATTGATATAGCCCTTGATGCCCAGCATCGCCTTCACCACAATGCGCGCCGCGATGTAATCGGCTTGTGCGACGTTGTCGAGTTGGTCTTTCTTGCCGCCATAGGCTTTCTCGACCGCCAGCCAATTCTGGTTATCCTCGCCTCTGCCATCGAGTTCGCCCAGTTCCGTATTCACCCAGAGTCGGTCGTTCCAATATTTGCTGTCGATCGCGCCCGGAAATTCCGTCGTATAGAAGGTGGTGGGCCCGAGCCATTTCATCTTTGCGGCGCCGTCCTGCGCCTCAGCGGCTGCAATGAACTGGATACCCTGGTCGCCCGGCATGACGGGCATGACGGCATCGGCTCCAGTCGCCAGGACTTGAAGCACCTCGGAGGGAAAGTCGACGGACGTGGCGTCGGTATAAACGCTGATGACCTTGACGTTAAATTTCCGGCCCCAGGCTTCGACGCCGCCACAGATGTAATTCGATCCCGGAATCCTTCGGATCACACAGGCGATACTTCGAGCGCTGAGAACGCGGCGAGCAAAATCCGCCCCGGCAACGGCGCTCTGACGCGGGCCGCCATTAATCTCCGCGATGTTTTTGGAGAGATAGCATTGGGGCGGGATGCCGAGGCCAACTTCGAGAATATTCTTTTGGCGATAGTAGGCAGCGTTGGTGGCGCATTCGACGATGCTGGTGCTGCCGACCATGACATAGGCGCTTTCGTCGTCGACTAACTTCTTTGCTGCCTGCACAGCGATGCCAAGCTGGCCTTGATCGTCGACGTCATGATAGGCGATCGGCCGTCCGTGGATGCCGCCGTTCGCATTGACGCATTTGAAGTAGGCCAATGCCGCAAGATCGCCCTGCCCGACATTCAAGCTTATCGACGTCACCGCGCCGATCGGAATCGGCTTACCGGTCGCGGCCTTGCCCGTGTTCTCGCCGCAATCGGGCGTCGCGGCCCAGGCCTGGGATGCGACGACCACGGCACCGAGCGCGCACAGACCCGTGCACACGCTCCTGACAAGGGTCATCGGCACCTTCCTCCGAAACATCTTTGCGATTGGATTGCGGTCAGCCCCAAACATGACCGGCGATCTCGACGACGCGGCTGAGCTTTGCTTCAGCTTCGGCCGGCGTACACAAATTGATGCCTCCCCAAAAGCCGCATTGTGGACTAACTCCCAAGCGCTCCAACGGAACGAAGCGCTCCGCCTCGCGAATGCGCGCGACGAGGTCGTCGAGGGCCTCGACGCTGCGCCGTTTGGTCGATAGCAGGCCGAGGATGACCATCTTGTCGGTCGGAACCGATTTCAACGGCTCGAAATTGCCAGCGCGCGGACTGTCGAATTCGAGCAGGAAGATATCGACGGTCATCTTCCGAAAAATCTGCTCGGCGACCGCGCCATAACCGCCCTCGGCCTGCCAGGTGCCTCGGTTGTTCCCACGGCACAGATGCAGCCCGACGGTCATATCCTTGGGCGCATCGGCAATGATCGCTTGCAGCACTTCGACATAGGTTTGCAACAGCCGGTCGGGATCGTCGCCACGCGTCATCATCCACTGACGGATCGCCGGATCGACCAGCTTGATCAGCGACGTCTCGTCGAACTGGATATACGCGCAGCCCGCGGCACGCAAATTGTGCAGCTCGGTCACGTACGCGGCGATCGCATCCGACCAGAATTCGTCTAGGTGCGGGTAGACGTCTCTCGAGATCGCGTCTCGGCCACCAAAAAAATGAATGATCGCCGGGCCGGCGATGGTGGCCTTGGCCGAAACCTTCGTCGCCGCCTGGACAAATTTGAAATCGTCAGGCCCAGCTGCATTCGGCGCGTAGCGGATCCGATCGAACACCGTCGGCACCGGTCGCGGCGTGTTGGCGGGAGCGCCGCTCAAATCCCGATAACCGGCCGCCTCGAGATTCTTCCATTGCACCGATACGCCCGTGATCCCGGTCAGAATGAAATCAATATACGTGTTGCGGCGCAGCTCGCCATCGGTAACGATCTTAAATCCCAGGCGCTCCTGAAGCTGGATGGCCTTAAGCACTTCCACGTCCTCAATCTTCCGTAATGCGTCAGGCGCGATTTCGTTTGCGTCATAGCGGCGACGTGCTTCAATCAGCTCGTCGGAATGCACAAGGCTTCCCACGGTCTCGGCATGAACCAACCCGGTTGAAATCGGCATTCTCGTCTCCAGCCAGGCCTGCGCTCCCGTTCCCTATATCCGGCGCACGCTCATCGGATTCATTCGTGCTGGGGAACGTCGTAGCGGGTTGCGGTTCGCTTTGGCAGACAACAAAAAGGTTCAGGCGTTGTCAATTCGGCATCGCAGTCCGACCAATTGGAGCGCGGCGCCAGAGTGGTGGCGATTGTGCTGAAAAATGGGATAATTTGTCAAGGAACTTTACTATATTGCGGCTGCGAATTTTCAGTCCAGGAACGGCCCAGCGGCGGCGGCTCAAAGATCGCGGCGCAACGTGTTCAGAATTCCGCGTAGTGTTTCATACCGTGCCTTGCCGAGCACGCGTTCGAATTCCGCCTCGAGATTCGCGATGATGGCCCCGATCTCTTTCATCAACCGCCGCCCGCGCGCGGTGAAACGAACGAGCTTCGCGCGCCTGTCGTGGGGATGGACATCGACACGCACGAGGTTTAGCCGCTCGCACGCGGCCACTAATTGGCCCATGGCCGCCTTCGTGATGTTGGCGCGGCGCGCGAGTTCGTTGAGTTTCGTGCCCCCGTAGTCGATATGCCGGAAGACATTGAGGTAGCCGCGGCGAAGTTCCGGAAACCCCACCTGATGCGCGCGCGTCAGCAGGCGATTCTCGTGGACCCGGAAGGAATGCAGCAACAGACGGCCGATATTCTCGGTGCGCCAAATATGCTCATCGTCCGAACGAATGCCTCCGGTCAGCTTCGGCGGCGCTTTTTTTGCTCTTCCCAAGTTCAATCTCCCGTTCACTCCGGCCGCAGCACCGGTGCCACGTTACCATGTTCCTCGCGGCGCAACGGGGATCGGCATCGACAGTAATGCGAGGCAATGGGTTCAACCTCGGAACAGCATCGCCAATGTCTTCGACGCCACTTTGAAACTTAGCAGGCGCAACCCGCGTCGGAGTTCGCTCGGACGGAGGATCGCTTTTACGGGCATCGCGCCCATGATCTTGCCCTCGATGATCAACCCCTCGGGGTGCGCATGAACCGCGTTCACTTCGATCAGTTCACTCTTATCTGGCATGAAGAGGCGCATCGCGTCACCCGACAAGCCGCTCGAAATCGATGCCGAGGTCCCCGGACATCCTGACCGCCGTGCCCCGTCCACCCCCCGTGACGCCGCCAGGCGGATGCATGAAAGTTCCGGCAAGGTAAAGGCGTTCGATCCCCGGCACCGCGTATTGCGACAGTTCCGGTATCGGGCGATGGCCGCCCGACTGATAGAAATATTTGCCGACGCCGCCCGCGTCACCACCTTGGAAGGTCGGGAAATCCTTCACCATGTCGAGGGGCGATTCGAAGCGCCACGCCACAATGTTCCCGTCGTCGAAATTCGATACTGTGCGGGCATAGGCGTCGAACAGTTTGCGAGCCGCTTCGTCCTTGCGCTGAAGCCACGCCTCGGCGCCGCCGTCCCGCAAGTGAAACGGCGCGAACCCGAAGATCGACAGCGCTGCCTTGCCGGGCGGCGCGCGCGAGGGATCGAACTGAGAATTGAAATGCGCCGCCATGATCTGGTCGCCCGACATCTCGCCGTAGCGAAAGTCATCGAACACCCGACGATAGCCGTCGAGCGTCGCGGGCGCGAAGTTGGCCAAGGCAGCCCGTCCTGGAGCCTCGCCGGCGCGATACTTCGGCGGTTCGTTCAACGCAAAATGCGCCGCCATAATTGCAAAGCTTGACGTCTTGGTGTTTGCCGCCTTCGCCGCAATGGCGGCGTCCAGGCCCTCGACCATCGCGCCCAAGAACCAGGGGTGGATCTGGGCGATGACCGCGGTCTTGGCGCGGACCGTCTCGCCATCGCGAAGTTTGATGCCGACGGCGCGGCCGCCTTCAACGAGGATTTTCTCGACCTGGCTGCTGGCGCGAAATTCTCCGCCTTGCGCGCGCAGGCAAGCCATTAGCGCGTCGACTAGCGCGCCGCTGCCGCCCACTGGAACGCCGGGTGGATAGGCGTGCACGTAACCCGGCATGCTGAACAGAATCGCGCCCGTCCCCAATTCCTCCGGGCCGACCAGCGTTTCCGCAGCGAACTTCAACAGATGGACAATGACCTTTTCGCTTTCGAAGAATTCGCGTGCGACGTCGAGCATGCTCATCTGCATAATATGCATCAGCGCCCGGCCTTCCGCGCTTTGATCGAGTAAGGCCCAAAACGCGCCCTGCGGCACCGGCGGCACGAACATGCCTTGAACCATCATGGGCAGAAATCTGTTTCGACTTGCCCGCGAAACGCCGGTATGCGTCGGCGTCGCGGGGCGAAATCGCCGCGATCGACTTCGCAGGTTCTGTCGATATCGGCGTAGGAAATGATCGAGCTGCCGTCGTCGAACATGGTGGAGAAGATCGCTTCCGGATGGACGTATTTGAGCCCGTATTTCGAGATCAGTCCCAGCTCGTCGTTCCGGATCAGTGGGTTGCCCTGAATGACGATATGCGTTGCAGAGTGCAGGTCGTGCCGAAATCCCGGCGCCACGATTTCCCGCGTCGCAACCCCGCCGCCGAACCAGGAATTGCGCTCGAGAACGAGCACCTTGTGGCCCGCCTTCGCCATGTAAGCCGCGGCCACCAGCCCGTTATGTCCTGAACCGACAACCACGATGTCATAAGCGGCCATGTTGGCTTTCCCCGAACTCAGCGCGGCAGCAATCAACCAGATTTAGTAAATGGACCTTATCATATGGGTCAAGTCGAATCGTCCTTGACACCAACGCGGATGGTACGGAAGATTTACTAATCGATGAAGCCGCGCGAAGGAACACATAATTAATGGTGCCGATGCTGCAGCTGCCGCGGACGCAATTCGGGTTCGGCGCGATCGAATCGCTGCCCGAGGAGTTGGCGACGCTCGGCATCAAACGTCCGCTTTTCGTTACCGATCAGGGCGTGGTCGCATGCGGCGCTTTTCTTGCGGTTCGCCGCGCCGCCGGCGCACAATTTGGCGACACGGCGTTCGACCGCATTCCAGAGAATCCAACGATCGACGCGGTTGCCCGCACCGTCGAGATCTACCGAGCGGAAGGCTGCGACGGGATTGTCGCCATCGGCGGTGGTTCAGTCATCGATGCGGCAAAGGCGGCGGCTCTGCTCGCAACACATTCCGGCGCGCTCGCCGATTACTTCGGCCGGAGCGATATCATCACTTCGGCAGTGGCGCCGCTGATTGCAATCCCGACCACGGCAGGAACGGGGAGCGAAGCATCGCGCGGCGCGGGCATTCATCCGGACCCGCGCTCGCGAGCATCGTCGATCGGCAGCCCCTATCTCGTTCCGAAAGTCGCAATTTGCGATCCGGATCTGACGACGACACTGCCGGCCCGGCTTACCGCCGCGACAGGTATGGATGCGCTCACGCACTGCATCGAGGGCTATCTTTCGACGTTCGTCAGCCCGCCAGCCGACGCGATTGCCCTTGCCGGCGTTCGGCGGATTTTCGCCACTCTTCCCCGCGCGGTTGTCGATGGCGACGATCGCGAAGCTAGGTCGGAGATGATGTTGGCGGCACTCGAGGGCGGCATCAGCCTGTCCAAAGGCGCGGGGCCGGCGCACGCGATCGCCAACACGCTCGGCGACCGCGGCATACATCATGGCATCTTGGTAACCCTGGCCATGCCGATAGTGTTGCGGATGATGGAGAGTCGTGCCGTCCCGAGGTTGGCGCCGCTGCGCGCAGCGATGGGAACGGCACCAGGCGAGACGTCGGCCGACGCGTTCGCCGCGCTCGCGCGCCGTGTCGGCGTACCCGCTAGCGCGCGCGACGTTGGTTACGTTCCGAGCGATCTTGACGAGATGGCCCAGGACGCGGCGGCCAGTTTTTTCAACCTTCGCAGTCCGTATCGGCCGACGATAGCCGAGTATCGTACCATGATCGCGGATCTGCTTTGATCGTCGCTCAGGATCGACGCGCGCGGTCGGCGTCCCGCATGAATTGATCCAGCACGTCGTTGAATTCGTTATCGGCGAGTTGCGGAAAGTGATCCGGCGATCTGACGATTTGATGCCGACCTCCCATCAAAGGGCCAATGATCGAAGCCGAAGCGTCAAACGCAGGATTCCATCCACCGGTGACGATCAAGACGGGGATTCTTGACTTGTCGACCGTCGCTGCAAGTTCCCGCAGTTGGTCGTTTGAAGGGAAATGGACCGTCAGCAACGATTGTCCGACGCGCGCCGCCTCGCGGGGATCGGTGTTCCCGCCGCGGATCGATGCCGGAATCCCCGCCTCCTTGGAGAATTCCAACAAGATCTCGGCGGGACTCTTGCCCGATTGAAAAATCTGCACTTGGCGTTTGAAAAAGGCCTGCACCGCAGGATCGGCAATCGCGAGTTGATGCAGCGCTGGCTCGATCAGCGTCAAAGACCGAACGGCCTCGGGACGCTCGGCCGCAGCGCAAAGAGCGACGACGCCACCGAACGAGTGGCCCACCAGATGGCCGCCGTTGCCCAGGAGTTCGACAACCAGGTGCCCATCCAGAAAACCGTCATCGGGACGGCCGGGCGACGGGCTACGGCCGTGTCCGGGCCGATCCGGGACAATGATTTGCCATCCCCGCGATGCCAGCTTCTCCTGCGCCGAGAAGTGGCGGTCACCGCCGATGCTGCTGCCCTGAATGCTGCCGTGAACCATGACCACGGTGGTGCCGCTCGTTCCCCAGCGCGTGACGTACATCGATGAATCCCCAGCCATCCGATCCTCCTCTATAATTGGTTGACCGAACCAGATCACTACTTTTTAAAATAGTAACGATACTTTACGAATGACGTCAATGCCGCGCGGCGCAGCGAGTTAAGGCGCCGCCCGCGGCCTTTGAGATCGCGGCGCAATAGCGTTAGTTTGTGCGACTCGAAAGTCTCGGTCGGCGATCCCCTACGAAAAAGAGGAAGTGCCCATGGCAATGCTAATTGCCGCTGCCCTAGTGTTTCTGGCGCTCCATTTTCTTATTTCTGGAACGCGGGCGCGCGACTGGATCGTCTCGATCGTTGGCGAACGGCCGTACCTCGCCTGCTTCTCTGTCGCTTCGCTGATCACAATCGTATGGCTCATAATCAGCTACAATCGAGCCGCTACCAGCGGCGGGGACTCACTTCTTTATTCAACAGGTGCTGGTCTTCGTGACGCCGGGATCATCATTGTGGCTCTTGCATTCCTACTCGGTATCCAAGGTCTGTTCTTACGCAATCCGACCGCGTTTCAGCAGAAGGGTGAGGCGTCAGGCGTGGCAACAGCCCAGGGTGTCATCCGAATCACACGTCATCCGTTTCTCTGGGGCGTCGTCATTTGGGCGGCCTTTCACCTTGCGACCAACGGAGACATCGCCTCCATCATCTTCTTTGGAACTTTCTTCCTGTTGGCATTTTTCGGCACGCTCTCAATTGACGCGAAACGTCAGCGAAAGCTCGGCGCTGCTTGGGAGGCGTTCTCGGCCAAGACCTCGAACGTGCCGTTTGTCGCTATCGCGCAAGGCCGAAATGAATTTAAGAGCGCCGAAATGTTCAGCTGGCGCTTTTGGGCGGCCCTCGCGGTTTTTCTCGTTATGCTCTTCGCGCACTATTGGCTGTTTGATTTCTCGCCGTTCCCGGGCGGTTGGATCCCGTTTTGACGAAGGATGACACCGATAGTCGTTCTTCGAAGGTTGTCTTGTGGCGGGTTGGAGCTGAAGCGGCCGAACGGGTTACGATAACGATAGGCGCTCGCTTCGAAGACGTGTTCGACCGGCCAGCCAAGCCTTTGTGGAAGTGGCATTTGCCAACGGGGTCGTGCGAGACCTATTGGGGCTTTCGCGCGATGAGAATTTTTTGCGGAGGAAATGCGTCCCACAAATAGGGACCGTCGATTTTGGCTGTCATGCCCACCTCGCGGAAGGTCTCCGCGTGACGGCTGACGAACATCAAATCCGAGATCACGGCGATGCCGCCAGCCTTGAGAACGCGCGCAATCTCGCGGCATGCCTCGGCACGTGTCCCGGAACCCCGGATGTTATGCAGGCAAAGATTGGAAACGACGACGTCGAAGGAACCGTCCGGAAACGGCATGTCCTGCGCGGGAGCGGTTACAAGCTCGCAGCGCGCCGCCACACCTTCCGCAGCCAGATTGGTCATGGTGCGGTCGATACTGTTTTCACTGAGATCCTTCTTGCTCCAAATATCGAGCCCGGTCCCGCGCCCAGCGGTCAAGCGCTTGATCGCGCCGACCAGCAGCAAGCCGCGGCCCGTGCCGACGTCGAGCACGCGTTCGTGGCCACGCCAATCGACACGTCCAAGGATGCGGTCGCGATGGCGAAATTTGCCATGCAGCGCGTTGCGCAGCGTCAGTACCGACGCGATCAGTAATGCAACGCCTATCACTGCGAGCACAATCGCCAGCCAACGAATGCCGAGCCAGCCTATATCGATACCGGCCACGGCCAGGATGGCGATGCCGATGAGCGCGAGGCCGCGCACCACACCAGGCGCATCGACGCCGTAATCAGGGCGATTGGCCATCGCTACGGTCATGATAAACGCTCCGCTTTTGGCGCGGCACGCGCCAAATGTTCATGATCGGTCGTGCTGATCGAAATCTGCTCGATCATTCTCACCTCCGCAGATTTGCAGGGTCTGCGCCGATTTGAGAATCGTTCGTCAGCCACGGAGCACCCGTCTTAGTCGTTTTGAAACGCGACCCGCCGCCCGCCTTCGAGGAAGGTTGGGGCATCAAGGTGGCCGAAGATTTCGATCAGCGGCGCCACCAGTCCGGTCCACCCGGTTTGATGGCTGGCACCGATGCCGGCGCCGTTGTCGCCGTGGAAGTATTCGTAGAACAGCAGATTGTCGCGCCAGTGGGGGTCCATCTGGAACTTTTCGACGGCGCCGAACACCGGGCGCCGGCCGGTCGCATCACGCAGAAAGATGCGCGTCAATCGGTTGGCGATCTCGCGGCCGACTTCGAAGAGGTTCATCAGATTTCCTGAGCCGGTCGGGCATTCGATGCGGAAATTGTCGCCGTAGTAGAGATAATATTGTAGGAGGGCGCGGATCAGCAGCACATTGACCGGCATCCAGATCGGCCCGCGCCAGTTCGAGTTGCCGCCGAACATCCCGGTGTCGGATTCCGCGGGCAGGTAAGCCACCCGGTATTCCTGGCCCTGGACCCAGAACGTATAGGGATGGTCGGCGTGATAGCGGGAGAGTGCGCGGATCCCATAAGGGCTCAGGAACTCGTTCTCGTCCAGCATTCGGGAGAGGATGCGGCGCAGCCGGTCCTCATTCACCAGAGCCATAATGCCGCGTTCGCCGACGCCGAAGTGCCCGGGCCCGGTTGCATGAATCGACGTGGCGAGGTCCGGCATGCGCCTGAAGCGCTCGTACAAGGCTGCCGTTATGCCAGGGACCCGCTCGCGCTGCCACTTTTCGACGACGGTCGTTGCGCAAAGCGGCAACAGACCGACCATCGAGCGGACCTTAAGTCTGCTGGCGCTGCCGTCGGGCAGGCGGAGGACATCGTAATAGAAGCCATCCTCCTCGTCCCACATGCCGTCTGCACCAACCGTGTTCATGGCGCGGGCGATCAGCAGAAACTGCATACCAACGTTGGTCGCCAGCTCCTCGTAGGCCGGCTCGTGCGAGGCGAGCTCGACGGCGATTTCGAGCATGTTCTGGGAGTAGAGGGCCATCCATGCCGTACCGTCGGCCTGCTCGAGGTAGCCGCCGGTTGGCAACGGTGCACTGCGGTCGAAAACGCCGATATTGTCGAGCCCGAGAAACCCCCCTTCATAGAGGTGGCGCCCGTCGCGGTCCTTGCGATTCACCCACCAGCCGAAATTCGCGGTCAGCTTGCCGAAGATCCGCATCAAGAACTCGCGATCGGTCCTGCCGCGCAACGCCTGCTCGATCCGATAGAGAAAGATCGTGGCCCAGCCATGCACCGGCGGGTTGACGTCGCTGAAATTCCACTCATAGGCCGGGATCTGCCCGGTCGGATGCAGGAAAAGCCCAAGAAGCAGCATGTCGAGCTGCTGCTTGGCGAAATCGATATCGACGACGGACATGGCAATCGTGTGAAAGGCAAGGTCCCAGGCGGCGAACCACGGATATTCCCATTTGTCGGGCATCGAAATGACGTGGCCGCTGACCAAGTGGAACCAGTCCCGGTTTCGCACCTGACGTGTTGACCGCACGGAATCGACGCCGTGCTCCTGCAGCCATTTATTCACGTCGTAGAAGAAATACTGCTTGCTCCACAGCATCCCGGCCAATGCTTGACGCATCACGTTGGCTGCGTCGTCGCTGACGCCGGGCGGCGTGATCGCGCGATAGAATTCGTCGGCCTCGCGCCGGCGCGTGGCGAAGGTTTCAGCGAAGGGCGTGCCGAAAGGATCCTCGAAACCGGGTGCGGCCGTGCGCAACCGCAGTCGGATGATTGCGGTCGCCCCGGGACCGACACGTAGTTGGTAGTGCGCGGCCGCTTTGGTCCCGGTCTTGGCAGGGTTGACCGCGCTCTGCCGGTCCGCGACGACATAGTCGTTGATCCCGTCCTTGACATACGGAGTCGGATTGGTAGTGCCGAAAAGACGCTGGTTGTTGGTCTCGTTGTCCGTGAACAAAAGGCGCGGCCGTCCGTCGCAATGGAGGAAATAGTTGCCGAGTTGCGCGTCACTTGCGCCGATCGTCGCGCCGCCGCTCTGCGCCGCTTCCTGCAGCGATGGCTTCGTTTCCTCGGGCCACCAGCTCCAGAGATTGCGGAACCAGAGGGTCGGCAACACGTGGATATCGCTCTCTTCCGGACCGCGATTGCAGATGCTGATCTGCACCAGCAGGTCGGTCGGTGCCGCCTTGGCGTATTCGACGAACACGTCGAAATATTTGTCGCCGTTGAAGATTCCTGTGTCGATGAGTTCGTATTCGGGATCTCGGCGGCTGCGCCCTCGGTTCGTATTTATCAGATCGACATAAGGAAATGCGCTTTGCGGATATTTATAGAGGTACTTCATGTACGAATGGGTCGGCGTGCTGTCGAGGTAGTAATAATATTCCTTGACGTCCTCGCCGTGGTTGGCCTCGCTGTTGGTGAGGCCATACATCCGTTCCTTCAATATCGGGTCCTTGCCGTTCCACAAGGCAAGCGCGAAGCACAGCCGCTGCTGATCATCGCTGACACCGCCGAGCCCGTCCTCGCCCCAATGATAGGCACGCGAACGGGCTTGATCGTGGCTGAAATAGTCCCATGCGTTGCCGTCCTGGCTGTAATCCTCGCGCACCGTGCCCCATTGGCGTTCGCTGAGATACGGCCCCCATTGCCGCCACGGCATCCCCTTCTCGCGCGCCTCGTCGAGACGCGCTTGCTCCGCTGTCCCAGTCGATCCGGTCGATGAAGCCCCAGCCATTCAACCCTCCCATCTCAGACTATTTACGGTGACGTAACCACTGACTGGCGTGCGCCGCGGGACTGTCTGCCGTAGCGAGGATAGGCTCTGGCGTCGAATGACAGCCGTGTGCCTGTGCCGATACTCGCTGCGGCGCTCTGGACCGGCTCCGTGGGGCCACGCCTGCGGAGGCAACGAAAGAAACCGGAGGGAGAAAGTCAAAATTGCTGGCGGGCACACCGATCTTCTGCTCCGGTCGCGACCCAGGATTCAGCCGAGCTTTTTGAGATATGCGTCTCTTAAGACGAATGGTGAAACGCTCCCAGCCAAAGACAATGTTGGCACACTATGCCAGCCAAACCAAATCGCGGGCGCTCAATTCCAGTGAACATTGGCAGCACCTCCTCGGCGGTGCCCCCGACATACACTCTGCATATGCAGTGTTACGCGACAGTATCCGTGCAAAAATCAGCCTCGCAGGCAGGGCAGTCGCGTCAAATCGAGCAAGTCCTGCAAAAGTAGTTCTGTCAATCAGGGTTTGCCCGGGTAGCGGCGACTGATCGGGGTCGACACTCTGTCTGAGGGTAGGTAGTCCATGTCTTTCGGCGGTCGCCCAACACCGGGTGGGCAGCGCTCAATCGGGCGCTTCTGACGGGGTCGGCTGTCGGGACGGCAAAGTTCGGCAGTGCGCCAGGACCACAACTTGCTGCGTTACCCAGCGCATCGATTGATATGAAATGCTGAAAGTCGCTGCGCGCGTCGCGCTTTGGTTTCCGGCGTCTCATTGAGCCACTATCCCAGGGACACGCCCGCGCAGGACAAATTTTTGGATCTTTCCCGTCGCGGTCTTCGGCAGCTCTTTGACGAAGGTGACCCATTGCGGGACCTTGAAATGAGCTAGGTTGTCGCGCGCAAACAGACGCAGATCGGCCTCCGTTGCCGTCGCGCCTGTGTTGAGTACGACAAAGGCGTGCGGCGCCTCGCCCCAGCGCGGATGGGGCATGCCGACGACGGAGACTTCCTGCACCGCGGGGTGCCGAAGCAGCACACCTTCGATCTCGACCGAGGAGATGTTCTCGCCGCCGCTGATGATGACATCCTTAAAACGGTCCTTGATCTCGACATAGCCGTCGGAATGCACAACCGCGGCATCGCCCGTGTGGAACCAGCCATCTTTCATCGCTGCCGCAGTGGCCTCGGGATCATTGAAATAACCTTTCATCACGACATTACCGCGAACGCAGATTTCGCCGAGTGTCGTTCCATCCTGGGGCACCGGGCTGCCCGCCTCGTCCATGACGCAGATCTCGCCGGAGCTGACGAGCTCGACCCCTTGGCGCGCCTTTATGGCGGCGCGCTCGGTCGCCGACAGTCCGGTGTGTTCCGGCAGCGGCTCGCACAGCAGGATGAGCGGTGAGGTCTCCGTAAGGCCGTATACGTGTTGCACTTCCCACCCGAGTTCCCGCTCGACGCGATCGATGGTCACCGCAGCGGGCGGCGCGCCCGCGGTCAGCAACCTCACTGCCCGGCCGGCAGCCGGCGCGCGCGCTTCTGGCGGGGCATTGGCGATGCCAATCAACACTGTCGGTGCCGCGCAGAGCGTGGTGATGTTCTCTTCGCCAACGACTTGAAAGATCGCGACTGGTTCCACTTTGCGCAGGCACACATGTGCCGCTCCTCGTGCCGTCACCAGCCAGACAAAGGTCCAGCCATTGGCGTGGAACATTGGCAGCGTCCACAGATAGCGGTCGGCAGGGCTCATCGCGAAGTGGGCGAGTGTACCGAGCACGTTCAGATAGGCGTTTCGATGCGTGATCATGACGCCCTTCGGCCGGGCCGTCGTGCCGCTCGTATAGTTGATCGTGATGAGGTCGTTCTCGCCGATCGACACCGGCTCGAAAACGGTCGAAGCCCTTGATATCTCGGCCTCGTAGTCGAACCAGCCATTACGGCCACCTTCGAGCGCAACGAAATGTTCGACCTTTGGCATTTCATGCCGGACCGCCTCGACCGCCTCAACATAGTCTTTGTCGACGCAGAGTATGCGTGCTCCAGAATGGTTGGCGATATAGACGAAATCCTCAGGCGAAAGTCGATAATTGATCGGCACGAGCACCGCGCCTACTTGGGGAACGGCATAATAGCCTTCGAGATTGGCGGGAATATTTTGCGCAATGTAGGCCACCCGGTCGCCCGGTCTTACGCCGAACTCTTGGAGCCGTGCCGACCAACGGTCACAACGATCGAGAAATTGGACGTAGGTGCGGCTGACCCCTCCATCCTTGACGGCCTCGCGTCCACCATAGAGACGGCGAGCGCGGGCGCCAAAGGCAAGAGGCGTAAGAGGAAGCTCCATTCGAAAGGCCTTTGTCCGATTGCGTCCTACCAGATTGCTGCATCAGAGCTTGGGCCGTTGATTTGTGTCAAGGTGCGCGCTCGCCCGCCCCAGCCTAAAAGCGCTTTCAGAGTGCGGCGGACTGCGCGACTCGCGGATCGCTCGCCTCTAGCTTGAGGCATATTGAGGTCAAGTTCTCGAGGAACGATTGATTCCCCGACGGCATGGCGAGAGGATCAATGCCCAAGGAAGGTCAACAGTTTCGGAATGACCTGCCCGGGCGCTTCGTCGATCAGCCAATGGCCCGAGCCCTTGATGATGACGCCTTCGACGTTCTCAGCGACGAGGCGGCATTGCGTGATGAGAAATTCGCCGGAGGCTTTTTCGCCGGTGAGCACCAGCATGGGCATTTTCAGCTTGCTCTTGCTGAAGCCCGCGAAATCGGTCGCGTCCTGTTCGAAGGCGCGGAACACCTCAAAGCCGGCCCCCATGGCGCCCGGCTTGGCGTAGGCCGCGGCATAAAGCTGGCGATCCGCCTCGGAAACGGAATGATCGGGGTCCGCGGCGAAGTCATTCCAGAAATGCTCAAGATAGATGCGCTCCCTGCCTGCGACGAGTGCGAGCGGCGTCTTGCCGTAAAAGTGAAAATGCCACAGATCCCGGAGAAGCCAGACCTGTGTCCAGTCGCCGACGCCCGGAAGAAACGCGTCCATCAGAACAATCCTGTCCACGACGCTCGGATACTGCGCCGCGTAGGCGTAGGCGACCATCAAACCGATATCGTGACCGACGATCCCTATGCGTGTGAGATCCAATGAATGGGCCAGAGCGTGAATGTCCTGGGCCATCGTCTTCTTGTCGTATCCGCCCTGCGGTTTCGACGAGTTCCCAAAACCACGCAGATCGGGAGCAATGACGGTATGCGTCTTGGCGAGTTCAGGGATGAGCGGCCGCCACATATGGCTGTTTTGCGCGTAGCCATGCAGCAGAATGACGGGCTCGCCGTTCCCGGAAAACAGATAGTGAATCAACGCCCCATTGACCTCGACGAAACGGCTTTCCATTCGGTTGTCCTCCTGCCGTTTTGGCGCATGACGACGCTCCGCACAGACTATGCCGGACGCTGCCACGACCGAGAGAAGAATTGTCGTCTACATCTCGAAGTCGCATTTAGACGTAGCGCAGAGTAGATGACTTATCCACATCAGTCTGCCAGCCCCTCAATTGAGAGGGCAAACAAAGGCCGAAGCCGCGATGATCGTGCGCGGTTCACGCTTGATCGATAGGCTCCCGAATGAGTCGTCCAGGAAACGCCGAATTGCTTCAGCTGTGCGTGAGACCGGGATGGATGCCCGGTGGCGGTATGAATCGGCGGGGCCTTTGAGGGCCGATGAGGGCGTTGGAACACTTATCGGGTTGGGGAGGTCACCATGATCGGAGGGGCGAAGCCAACATTGCTCGCCGGTCGCGACGCCATAATGTCACTCTCGATCCCGGCCTGTGTCGAAGGCGACGAATCGGGCAGCGACGTGCAGGCGGCGAGCAGCGGCAGGCCCACCAACACGAGCAGGGCGGTCGCGGCGCTAATCCTGGTCATGCGCAAAGCCTCCAATTCTTGGCGCGGGGGAAAAAGCCACGT
The DNA here is from genome assembly GCA_963804725.1 of uncultured Alphaproteobacteria bacterium. Taxonomy (GTDB): domain Bacteria; phylum Pseudomonadota; class Alphaproteobacteria; order ATCC43930; family CGMCC-115725; genus JAATGI01. Next base: position 304,027 of record CAWDRN010000007.1, read on the forward strand.
AACCGTCGGGTGCCGCCAGTAGGTGCCGCGCCCATGCTCGCGACACGCGCTGCGATGGACCGCGTTGCCATCGATACAACATACCGACGCTGGAAAATTGGCGGCAAAAGCTGTTGGACCTTGGTCAGCGTAGGGCGGATCCGAACAGCCGACACTGCCGCCGCCAGTTGGAAGCGTGTCTGTATCTCGCGATGAGCTGATTTTGTGGACGTCATCCTAAGGGGTCGTCGCGAATGCAATCACCGAGAAACGGTCGGAGCAAGGGCTTAACAGTTTTGCGAGGCAGAGAAAAGAATGCATCCCGCCGAGACTAGAATGAATGCGATCGTCACCCCCGGTTTGCCTGGAAGATTCTCGCCGAGGGCGGATTGCCGTTGTTTTGACGCTTTTTCCGATCGAGTGAGGGCATCTGCTTGACCGCGCTCTTTCGCAACGGCGCTAGGGATTGAGCGGATCCCCAGGGCTCGCATGAAACTGCGCTATCGAAGGACCGTTACGGCGATCTTGTGCGACTCGCGCGGCGGTGGTCTGCCAAAACGGAGCAGAGCGAGCTGGATCGTGCTGTGGCCAGGCGTAAGCGCAGAGACAAACAGTGCCTGCTGGAGGCTGCCGCCGGGAGGCGCGTCGCGCGGGCGCGGGTGCTCCGGGCCGGTGCTGGCCTCGATCGACTGTGCGTCGCCGCTAACGGTCAGCTGCCACACATATCCGACCGACCCGGCGCTAGTGAGCGGGATGGTTTGCCGCTCACCAACGTGCAGGGTCAGTTCAGAGGGTACTGCCAATGGTGACCCCGGCGTGCCAGCCATTGTTGTCGCGCCAGAAATGCTGAATAGTGCCATCGTAACATAAAACGATAACCTCCAGATTGAAGCCGAAACTGCCCTCGACCAGCGCCAGGACACGCGAGACCGCGGAGCTGAAGGTTGCCGACTTAGACCAAACGAAGTTGGTGTTGGAGTTGTCACGCCACCAGTGTTCGACTTGTCCCGCGGCATTGGCAACGACAAGTTCGAAGTTCCCGTTCGCCGATTCATTCGCCATTCCATATTGACCTTGTATCATCACCGGTGGCGATTTGATGTTGGCGCCGAACACCTGATCGGACTTCCAGGTCGAGCCGTCGCGCCACCAGTGCTGCATTGTTCCGTTGGTCAGCACCGCGACGAATTCCAGCACACCCCAGCTACTCTGAATCAGGCTCGGGCCGGCGGTGACGATGTTGCTACCGAAGGTCACGCTGGGTTGCCATTCGTTCCCACCGCGCCACCAATGCTGCAATTGTCCGCCGCCGATGCCGACGACCACTTCGAAGTTGCCAGGTCCCCAACTGCTCTCGATGAAACCCACGGCGCCGGTCGCACGTGATGGGCCGAAGATCGGACCGTCTTCCCAGCTCTGTGCGTTCTGGTCGAAGTAGCGATGGTGCAGCCGACCGCCGGTGGTCCGGTACACCATTTCGAAGTTTCGGTTGTAAGTCGTCGCAGTGAAGGTCGGGGGATCAGCTATGTCATTCCCGATCGTCTCGGCCTTTGCCCAAGGGAGCGCGCTGCTGGAGTTGTCGCGCCACCAATGCGTCCATGAATTGGCGTGGCTCGGCGCTATCAGCTCAAAATTGCGGTGCAGCGCGCCGTCGCCGCTCTCTAACATGCTGCCCGCGTGGGAATGCCGCTTGGTCCAAGGGTCGGGATTGGTTAGCCGCAAGCCAAGCTTGTCGCTCGAATCGATGCCGCACTGGCCATAGGCGATCAAGCCGAATCCTCCGTCTCCCCAGCCAGTGCCCCAAGAGTTCTTTACGATCCAGCAGCCGAGACCATCGTTGAAGCCGACGGCGAGCATGACGTGTCCGCCTTGGTCCGTCGCCGTTGCCGACTTTACGTACGGAGTGGTACCCGACCAGCCGAAGAAATCGCTGTAGACCTCGAAAAAGACCACAAGCGGACCAACGTTCTGGATCCAGGACTTCTGATCATTGATGTTGCCGATCGACGTATAGGACGGGATCTTGACAGTCCTCCCGTCGCGGTCAAACGGCGGATTGTACGACGGGGGAGCCGCGTTCGAGCCGCCACCGCATCCGCCCGGCGGGGGGTTCCAGTATGAGCCAGTGCGATTTCCGGGATCCCGATCAACCCACGGCACGCAGTCCAGATCGCACTGCCCGTTGGAGGCGACCCAATTGAGCAGACTCGCTGGATCGCCGCATTGGCCGCACGTGACCTTGTTCGCTTCGATGTAGTCGCCTTCGGAACGCGCGCACCAAACGCAGTGCTCAATGCGTACCATCGCCTCGACCAGAGCGGTCGAGGCGTAGATCCAGCAATGCTCGCATGGATCCTGGTCCCGAATGGCGGTAATCCAGTTCCAGCCGTAACGATTGCGCCAGTCGACGACCGTAGCGCCAGCACCCGCACCGCCAACGACCGCAGGCGCTAGGGCGCCGGCCCGGCCGAAAAGAAGCGGCTTGTCCTTGAGGACGCCGCGTTCGTACAGGTCCTGCGCAAGCAACGTGTTGCTGGGTGGGTTGGCGCGGATCAGCGCTGTCACGTCAATGCGCTTGTTCGGATTGGCTTGTGGCAACTTGCCCAATAGACCCAGCGGCGGCCTATGGATCTGCGTTGCGTCGGCGAGGGCGGGATTGACCGTCCACTTGATCCCGTCGCGCGCCAGCTGCTGGCGCAAATCGCCATAGGTATTCAGCGCCATTTGTCTAACCTCCTGTCGTCTCGTCGATGTCCGTTACATTTTGGAACGTCTGAGCTTTTTGTTGGCATCGCTCGCGCCACGCTTACCAGGTGACCCCCCATTCCTGCTGATGCTTGTCGAAGTTTAGAGCAGTGCGGCGCCAAAACGTGTGAAGTGCTTCACACAACTGAAAATTGGCAGCGTGCGTTCAAGCATTGGTTCGCGACCGACAAGGTCGGGCGTCGCCTGACGTTTGTTCCGCCCAGCGGTCCTAGAGTCGCGGCCGCTCTAACCCTCGGATCTCAGGGCTCTCAGCCGGCCGAGCCCGTCGCTGGTTCTACCGACTTCGCCGGGGGGTGTGCTCGGCATGCGCCACGGTCAGGTGCCGCCGGATTTGTTGGCGTTGGACACTATGGATTGGGATTGGTAAGAAACCTCTTGAAGGATGGACTGCCATGATTGCTGTCGCGCGCCGTCATTTGATCATAGTGTTCGCCTCATGCGTCGTGATGGTCACAGCCTCGTCGGCCCGCGCGGACGACAATATCCAGCACATTCGCCTGTCTCTCCTTCCCTTTTCCGAGTCGCTTGGCGCCGTCATTGCGGAACGCGAGGGCTATTTCAAGGAAGCAGGGCTCGAAATCGAGACGACCCTGTTCGCAAGCGGCGCGTTAGCGCTTCCGGTGCTGCAGTCGGGCCATATCGACATCGCTTTCAGCAACACCATTTCGACGCTGCAGGTCATCGAGCGCGGTCTTGACATTACCGTCCTTGCTCCCGGCGCGGTTGCCCGTAAGACCGCACCAGACACAACCTTCGCTATCATGGTGCTGAAGGGTGGCATCAAGAATTTGAAGGAACTCGAGGGCAAGCGCGTCGCTGTCAATGTTATCCGAAGCGCGACGTGGCTTTATGCGATCGCCGGCCTCGAGAAGGCCGGTGTCGATTGGCGAAAGGTCGATTTCATCGAACTTCCAAACACGCAACAGAATGCGGCGCTGCTCAATCACCAGGTCGACGCCATCACTCAACCGGAGCCGTTCCGCACCGTGTTAATGGAGACGGGCAAGGCAGACATTCTCCAATATCCCATGATTGAGACCGGGCCCGGCAACGACATTACTCAATATATCGCGCTCTCTTCTTGGGTTGCCCAGCACCACGACGCGGCAATCAGATTCGCTCGCGCCGTCGCAAAAGGCTCGGAATTTGCCAACACCAACCTCGCCGTCACGCGCGACATCAACCAGCAATTCACGCATCTCAATCCGGCATACAAGGACAAGGTCGAGCTTCCCTTGTTTAGCCCGAAGGTCAACGTTGCGGGAATGCAACAGACAATGGAACTGATGGTCAAATTTCAATTACTGAAAGGTCCCGTCGATATCACGCCACACATCTTGCAAATCTCGCAATAGGAGCGCTCGATGGCACCCGCGCTGTCCCTACTTCGGGTTCGCGGCGTTCGGAAATCCTTTGCTTCGCCCGGGGGTGGCGAGACCATCGCTCTCAACGGTGTGAATTTCGATATCGAGCGCGGCGCTTTCGTCTCGATCATCGGCCCCTCAGGATGTGGAAAGTCCACCCTGCTGCAGGTCATGGCGGGGCTGGTTGCGCCAAGTTCCGGTGGCGTTTGGTTCGAGGATCGTCCTGTCGTGAGCCCCCCAACCGACCTGGTATATGTGTTCCAACAATACACGCGTTCGCTGTTTCCTTGGAAGACGGTGGAGCAGAACGTTGCCTTCGGCCTGGAAAATCGTGGCCAGCTGGCGCGCAGCGAAATCCTCTCGCGTACCCGCGAAATGATCGGCCTGGTCAAGCTGCGCGGCTTCGAACGTCATTACCCCTGGCAATTGTCCGGAGGCATGCAGCAGCGCGTTGCCATTGCGCGGGCTCTCGCCTGCCGCCCCGCGGTGCTGCTGATGGACGAACCTTTCAGCGCGGTTGATGCCTTGACCCGCGTCGGCCTTCAGGAATTGGTACGGCAGCTTTGGCGCGAGCTCCAATTGACCATCGTGTTCGTTACCCACGATGTCGATGAGGGGGTGTACATGTCGACGCGCATCGTCGCCCTGACCCGCTCCCCGGGGACTATTGCGATGGACATCGCCATCGACCTGCCGAGTCCGCGCCGTCAGATCGCGACCCGCGAGCAACCACAATATCTGGAATATCGCGCCGCGCTTCTTGCCCAGCTCTTTGCCGACGAGAAGATCGTCGTGGAAGCGGGGACGTGATGGAAATGGAATCGGTAAAATCCGACGTCCGCCTCGAAGTCGCACCGGCGCGCAAGCCGGTCGCCAACCTTACCGCAAAATGGAATGGCCGCTGGCTGGGCATTGTCCTGATACTGATCATTCTTGGCGCGTGGCAGTATGTGTCCGCGCACGGCATCGTCTCGGAGCTGAGCTTTCCGCGCGTCAGCGTGATCTTTGTGACTTGGTACCGCATCACGGTTTCGGGCGAGCTGCTCGGGGAATTGGTGCCGAGCCTTTGGCGCATGTTCGTCGGCTATTTCATCGGCATTGGCCTCGGCGTGGTGGTCGGCCTGCTGATGGGTTATTTCCGCCTGGCCTACAATCTACTCGAACCGCTCACCGAGTTCTTGCGGCCGATTCCGAGCCCGGCCTATCTGCCGATCGTAATCCTGTTCCTCGGGATCGACGACGAAATGAAAATATTCATGATCGGCTTTGCCGCGCTGTTTCCCGTGCTGCTCAATACCTATAGCGGCGTGCGCAGTATCGATCCGATCCAGCTCCAGACCGCGCGCACGTTTGGCGTCACAGGCGGACGGCTGCTGTGGCAGATCGTCTTGCCCGCCGCTTCGCCTTACATATTCACCGGGATGCGGGTCAGTCTCGCGGTGGCGCTGATCGTGATGGTCGTGAGCGAGATGGTGGCTGCATCGAGCGGCATCGGCTATTTCATTCTTAGCGCCGAACGCGGATTTCAGATCGACGAGATGTTCGCGGGCGTGCTGACGCTCGCAGTACTGGGGTACGTGCTCAACCGTTTGTTCCTCCTAATCGAGGCGCGGCTGTTGGCCTGGCATTATGGCTACACCCAGCAGCAGCGAAACTGACCGATTATGGTCGGATCTTGCGGGCAAGAACGTGGAGCCGACGCAAACGAGGGATCGAACTGAGGAAAATGGGTGTCATTCATGGCGCATGAGCTCGTCGGCGCTAATTCTGGCAGCGCGTTGGCCGCTGTTCTCGCCACCGGGACTGTCTCACTGGCGGAAGTACTCGCCGCCTATCTCGATGTCATTGATACGCGGGAGCCTGGGGTCCGCGCCTTCGTTCATTTCGACAGAGCGGCGTTTCTCGATTCGCTCAGCGCCGCTGGCCCACTCGCTGGCCTGCCGGTGGGCATCAAGGATATCGCCGATGTGGCCGGTATGCCGACCCAATGCGGCTCGCCGATCTACAAGGATCACATGCCGTCGAGCGACGCACCGGTGGTTTCGATGATCCGCCGGGCCGGTGGTCGCATCGCCGGCAAGACGGTCACCACGGAGTTTGCGACGCGCCACCCGGGACCGACCACCAATCCGCGCAATCCGGCGCATACGCCGGGTGGGTCGTCCTCGGGGTCGGCCGCGGGCGTCGCGGCCGGCATGTTCCCCTTTGCCATCGGCACGCAGACTGCCGGGTCGGTCATCCGGCCCGGCGCTTATTGCGGCATCGCGGCGCTGAAGCCGACCTTCGGCTTTCTCCCCTACGCCGGGGTGAAAGCGACTGCATGGCATCTGGATACGGTCGGACTCTTTGGAAGAACGGTGCGCGACGTTGCCTTCTTCGCGGAGGCGATCAGCGGCCAGTTGCTCGCTGTTGCGGAGGCCACAGGTTGGAAGCCTCGCCTCGGCCTCATGCCGATGCAGGCCTGGGACGAGTGTAGTGCCGAAATGAATGACGTGGTTGCCTCGGCTGCCCAGCTTGCCGAGAGGTGCGGCGCGACGGTCAGGCGCCTCCACGCCGATCCCATCTTCGAAAGCGCGTTCGCGGCGCAGTTCGTCATTCAGGATTACGAAATCGCGCGTTCCCTTGCCTTTGAGTTCGAGCATTTCGAGCATTTGTTCAGTCCTGTACTGCACGAAACAATGCGCACAGGTCAGGCCATCACGGGTGACCGCTATGCGCAGGCCCTCGAAGAGCGGCGTGTCGCGCGCCGCGCTAACTTTGGACTGTTCAGTGATATCGATGCCTTGTTAGCGCCGTCGGCGCCCGGCGCAGCGCCGCGAGGCTTGGCGAGTACCGGTTCGCCCAACCTCAACCGACTGTGGACGCAGCTGGGCATGCCCTGCGTCAACGTGCCCGGCCTTTACGACGGCGCTGGGATGCCGCTCGGGGTTCAAATCATTGCCCCGATTGGCGCCGACCGGTTAGCGATGCGAGCCGCCGCGTGGCTCGAAGACGTGCTGAACCGCTGACCCGGCATGTTGCGCTTATTGATGGTGGCTTTAGAGATCCCGGCGTCGCCATTGGCCTAGTGCTTCTCGAGACGGGGCGGGGTAATCGACTTTTCTGGTTCGGAGGGTGTTCCATGCCGTTGACGAAGGAAGAGAATCAACTTTTGTGTCGGGTCGAGACGGGCTCACCGATGTGCAACACGATGCGGGAGAATTTCTGGGTGCCGTTGACCGTCTCTGTGAAGCTGGTCGCCAACGGAAGGCCGATCCCGATCCGGGTGTTCGGCGAGAATTTCGTAGCTTTCCGGGCTGGCGACGGCCGGGTTGGCGTTTTCGACGAAGCGTGTCCTCATCGCGGCGCCTCGCTGTTGCTGGCGCGAAATGAGGACAATGCGCTGCGCTGTATCTATCACGGCTGGAAATACAGCGTCACCGGACAGTGCGTCGAAGTGCCGACCGAGCCACGCAATCCCGAGGCTTTCTGTCGCACGGTGCCGCTGAAACATTACCCGGTGCGCGAGGCGGCGGGGGTAGTATGGGCCTGGTTCGGCAGCGGTCCGGCTAAGCAATTCCCCGATTTCGAATGGACCCGGGTTCCTTCCAGCCAAGTCTACGCCACCAAGCAGACGATGCAGTGCAATTGGCTGCAGAATGTCGAGGCCGGCATGGATTCGGCACATGTCAGCATCCTGCATTCCTCGTGGATGGGACAACCCGGCGCCACCCCATCTTACGTCACCGATGATCTCGCCCCGATCTACGATATCGACGAGTCCGATGGCGGTTTCCGGTACGCCGCGATCCGCAACATGAACAATGGCAACAAGTACATCCGCATCAGCCAATTCGTGATGCCATGGTACTGTTTCATTCCCCCGCGCGACTTTCCCGACGGCGACCGGCTCGTGCTGATGTCAACACCGGTCGATGACACGCACGTCACCTATTGGAACGTGGTTTACAACCCCGTGAAACCGCTCTCCCCGTCCTATCAAGTGCCGGCGGAGGATCCTGATGATTTTCCTCCGGCCACAGTCGGAGGCCGCGAGAATGCGTGGGGGCAGGATCGAGGCGCGATGGCGCGCGGCCATTTCACCGGCTTCGCGCACCTCAATACTGAGGATTTTGCCGTGGGCGAGAGCCAGGGGCAAATCGCGGATCGCACCAAGGAATGGCTCAATGCCGGCGACAGGGCGGTCGTGGTGATGCGCAAGCTGTTGCTCGATCTCGTCAAGCAGGCCGATAACGCGAGCGGAAGGATCGCCGCCTTCCCTCACGACGAGATCCATTATCAGACCGTGCGCGCCTTCGCCGACGTCACGCCCGACGCATCGACCTGGCGCAAGCTGGTGGCATGAACCCCGCGTCGAGGAGGCATCGATGCTCGAACGCGAGGAGCTGATCTCGCAAGTCCGATCTGATTCCGCCATGGGCGCTGTGTTGCGGCACTTCTGGGTCCCGGCCTTGCGATCGGAAATGCTAGCAGCCGGTGGTGCACCGGTCCGTCTGCGCTTGTTCGGCGACAATTTCGTCGCCTTTCGCGCTCATGATGGACGCATCGGCTTGTTCGACGAAGGCTGTCCGCACCGCGGTGTCTCGCTCGCGCTTGCGCGCAACGAAGACAACGCTCTACGTTGCATCTTTCACGGTTGGAAGATTGGCGTTTCCGGCAAGCTCCTGGAGATTCCGACCGAACCGCGCGAGCGATGCGCGGCCTTTGCTGAAACGGTGAAATTCGGCCGCTACGTCACGCATGAGGAAGGTGGGATCGTCTGGGCCTGGTTGGCGCCGGTACCAGCGATGGATTTTCCCACCTTTCCCTTCCGCGGCCTGGCCGACACCCATATGGTGCATTATGTCGGCGGTCTCGATTGTCACTGGATTCAGGCACTCGAAATGCTGCTCGACCCGGTTCATGTCGGCATCTTGCATCAAGCGCATCTCACCGACGGGCAACGTTACACCATGCGGCACGGGCGGAAATTGCGTCTGCCGACCGCGATGGACGATCCGCCGCCCGAGATCGAAATCGAGCCAACCGATTACGGTTTCCGCGGCGCCGCGATCCGCTTGATGGAGGACGGCTCGCGCTATGTCCGCGTGACCGAATGGGCCATGCCGTTCTTCTCATTCCTCGCCACCGTACCGGGAGAGACGCACCACCTCTATATCGCGATCCCGGAGGATCTGGAGCATACCCAGTTCTGGTATATCGGCTGGAATCGGCACACGCCGCTGGATGTACCCGCCCTCAAGGCCAACGCGCTAGGCGGCCGTAACCCCAACAATTTTATCGAGGGCATCGGCGATCGCCAGAATTTGTGGCGCCAAAACCGTCCCCTGATGTGTGACGGGCACTTCACTGGATTCGCTACGGCCATGCACGAGGAGGTCATCGTGCCGATGGCGCAAGGCGTGCGCCAGGACTTCGCCCGCCAGAATCTCGGCTCGTCCGATCGCATGATCGTCGCGGCGCGCGATCGCCTTTATCGCGCGGCGGCTGAGCGCCGGCAGGATGCCGGCTTCGCGCCGCGTCCGGGCGATCTTTCGGCCATCAATCCAATCGCGGGCTTCTGCGAGGGCGCCGCGCCGTGGCGTGCGCTGACCAAGTGACGAGGTGATGCCAGGACGAAGCCGATGCTGCCCGCCTGCGGGCTATCGCCAACAAGCGCTCCGACGGATTGTCGATGCCGCGCCGGACACAAGTTTAGGTGCCGCGCTGCAATCAAAACGATGAGAGAAGGTTGCGGCGAACTGGCCAAAGATGCGGGCGCAATCGGCATCTTTGCAATTGGCCACAGCTTGAGGGATCATTCGCACGCATGGGATTTCCAATTCGGAGGTGAAGCAACCTGCGATGTCGATCAATGGCACCCGTATCGCTCTCATCACCGGCGCCAACAAAGGGATCGGCTTTGAGATCGCCCGGCAGCTTGGTAAAGCTGGATATCGGATCCTGCTCGGCGCCCGCAACGTGACGCGCGGTAACGCGGCCGCCGCCAAGCTCAAGGCCGATGGCATCGACGTCCGCGTCGTCGGCATCGACCTTGACCAGCCCGATAGCATTGCCGCGACGGCAGAAGCGATCGAAGCGGAGGAGGGCCGCCTCGACGTCCTGGTCAACAACGCTGGCATCGCAGATCGTGACGATGGGCCGCCTGGGAAGGCAAACATGGCGGCCGTGCGCCGCACGTTCGACGTCAACTTCTTCGGTACCCTCGCCGTCACCCAGGCGATGCTGCCCGCGCTACGCAAGTCGCCCTCCGCGCGGATCGTGAACATCTCAAGCGGGCTTGGCTCGCTCGCCCGTCACTCTGACCCCGGCTGGAGATTCGCGCAGACCAAAGTGTTAGGTTATAGTGCCTCGAAGGCAGCCCTTAATATGCTGACGGTCCAACTCGCTGCTGAGCTGAAGGACAGCCCCATCAAAGTCAATTCGGCCGAGCCGGGCTTCACCGCGACCGACCTGAACAATCATCGCGGAACCCAAACTGTCGCCGAAGGCGCGGCCGCTGCCGTGCGATTGGCGACGTTGCCTGACGACGGTCCTACGGGCGGTGTATTCAGCGCTCGCGGACAGGAGCAGTGGTAACAAAGCCGGGAGTGGCGGTTGGAAGCGGCTGAGTGCTCGAGGCCTTCGAAGTGGGCACAGTACAGTTTTGCTTCGATATCCGGACAGGAATCCTATGGAAGACCGATGCATGTTGTCCAGGCGTTTTCTAATTCTCGGCGCAACGTCGCTGATGTCAGGGTCTCTCGCCTTTGTCACGTTTCGCCGCAACAGTTGGGGGCACGCTGAAGAAATCTTCACGGTCAGCCACACCGATGCCGAATGGCACAAGCTGCTGAACCCAGCGCAGTATGCTGTCTTGCGGCAGGAAGCCACGGAGCGGCCGTTCACAAGCCAGTTGCTCGACGAGCATCGCAAAGGAAGCTTCGCCTGCGCCGGTTGCGAGCTCGATCTGTTTTCCTCCGCGACCAAGTTCGAAAGCGGAACGGGGTGGCCCAGTTTCTGGGAACCGCTGCCGCACGCGGTAGGCACCCGTGTCGACGGCAGCTTCGGGACGGTGCGGACCGAAGTGCACTGCGCCCAATGTGGGGGCCATCTCGGCCACGTTTTTGATGACGGGCCGAAGCCAACGGGCTTGCGATACTGCATGAACGGGCTTGCGCTCACGTTCAAACCGGCGGTCGCTTAACGGAGCGTTCTCGCCGATGATTCTATTCCTACTCGCCTATCTGGGTGGCGTGCTGACCATCGTCAGCCCCTGCATCCTGCCCGTTCTCCCCTTCGTATTCGCGCGCGCAGACCAGCCTTTTATGAAAAACGGCCTACCCCTCCTGGTCGGCATGGCGGTAACGTTCGCGCTGATCGCGACCCTGGCAGCGTTCGGCGGCGGCTGGGCCGTCCGGGCGAACCAATATGGTCGCGATGCAGCAATCGTGTTGCTGGCAATCTTCGGCGTTGTTCTCTTATTTCCGTCACTGGCGGATTGGCTGACGCGGCCGTTGGTTGCGCTTGGCGCACGCCTGTCGGCATCGGCAGAGCAAGGCAGCGACGGCGGCTCGGTCGGTACCTCGCTGGTGCTAGGTATCGCGACCGGTTTGCTCTGGGCGCCTTGTGCCGGTCCGATTTTGGGTTTGATCCTGACCGGCGCGGCGCTTCAAGGCGCCAGTGCGGGGACGACGCTGCTGCTCGCAGCCTACGCGGCTGGTGCCGCGACCTCACTCATGCTGGCGCTGCTGGTCGGCGGGCGCATCTTCGCCGCCATGAAACGCTCGCTCGGCGTCGGCGAATGGATTCGCCGCGGCCTCGGCGTCGCCGTGCTCGCTGCCGTCGTGGTCATCGCGCTTGGCCTCGATACCGGATTTCTCACGCAGGTCTCGGTTGCTGGCACGGCGTCGCTGGAGCAGGGGCTGCTCGACAGGGTCCACCCCCACCGGCCGAAACAACAATCGACCATGTCCCTGGCATCGGGCGGCGACCCAAGCACAACGACCGCTGCGACACCGAAGTCGGCCTTGCCGGTGTTGGGACCATTTCCCTCTTTGGCGGGTGCGGCAGCTTGGTTGAATTCGCCGCCGCTGACGCCCGCGGCGCTCAAGGGCAAAGTTGTGCTGATCGATTTCTGGACCTATTCGTGCATCAACTGTCTGCGCGCCATCCCCTATGTGCGGGCGTGGTGGCAAAAGTACAAAGATGACGGCCTGGTGGTAATCGGCGTGCATTCGCCGGAATTCGCGTTCGAACACGATATCGACAATGTCAAGAAAGCCGTCACCAATCTGAAGATTACCTACCCGGTCGCCATCGACAACGATTTCACCATCTGGCGCGCGTTCGATAACGAATATTGGCCTGCACATTATTTCATCGACGCCAAGGGTCGCATCCGCCACGAACATTTCGGCGAAGGGAACTACGACGAATCGGAGCGCATCATCCAGCAGTTGCTCGCCGAGGCGGGCGACAAGGTTGCGGGCGGCATAGTCGCGGTGAATGCCTCCGGTGCCGAAGCGACTGCGGACACGGGCGAGGACAAATCCCCCGAGACATATATAGGCTATTTCCGCGCCGCCAATTTTGCTTCGCCGGGCGGCGAGATTCATGACGCACCGCATGACTACATTGCGCCCAAGCCGGGGCTCAACGAATGGGGTCTGACCGGAGACTGGACGGTCGGCATGCAGCACGCTGCGCTGAACGATAAAGCCGGCAGCATCGTTTATCGCTTCCACGCGCGCGATCTCCATCTCGTGCTGGGGCCGGCAAAGGATGACAAGCCAGTGCGCTTCCGCGTTACCATCGATGGCGCCCCGCCGGGTGCGAGCCACGGCAGCGATATTGATGCGGCCGGCTACGGCGTGGTAACGGGCCAGCGGCTTTATCAGCTCATCCGCCAATCTGGCTCGATCAAAGACCGAACCTTCGAGATCCAGTTCCTCGATCCCGGCGTAGAGGCTTACGCCTTTACCTTCGGCTGAGCTGACCCCCGTTCCGCTACCGCGGTTCACTTCTTGTGCAATTCGCGCTCGCCAAGGCTGCATGGAAGCAGCTGCTCGGCGGGAAGCCGACAATGCCCGTCTGCTGCACCGAGATCGCCGCGAGCATGCCCAAAAACGGGCGTCGCGGTGGCCGGCCGATGTTTCCAGAAATGTCGCTCGCCCGCCTCTTGCCAGCGAAGTCGCTGGAAGAGGTGCGCCAGCCTTTTTCAAACGATTACTGGCCGGCGAGCAAGACCCTGCGGAATGGGGCTTTGCCAGATATTTGTCGTATGCGTCAGCGGCGCGCCCCAGCATCCGGTTCACATATTGGACCGGAGAAACCAGGTCGAGGGCAACATTTCACTGTTCCAGCAGCTCAATCACATCGAAATGTTAAAAGAAATGCTTCTCGGCAACGCGTTTCGGCCGGAGTACTTGGCGAAATTCGATATAAAGGCGTCAATTCGCATCCCCAAATCGTTCAGCAACGATCCGGTCAGGCCCTAGACATATTGAGATGCCGGCGGACGTTCGGGAGCGGCTACGAAGGCAAATCGATCGGAGTGCGCAGAATATCGAGAACTGATCGCCTTAGGTGAGGCGGGCGTTGAGATCTTCTTTGCGCGCCCTAATTGCGGCGATCGCGGCGCATCCCAATCTTGTGCCGAAAATGACGCAACTGCTGGCTGGCACCGGCATCATTAGGGCAGATCGGAACGCGCTGGAGGTGAAATGCTAATCGCTTCAATTCCGGAGGTTATCGCGTTATCGCGTGCCTGTGCCGTTCATCGACCCTCCCCGAAAATGGGGAGGGTCGTGAGCGAAGCCTTCGCATAGATTGACGGCGATTGACGGCCGGCCTGCTACTCGTCCGTCGTCGAATGGGTGATCACGGTCGTTTGGCCATACGGCGGGGGCATGTCGATGCTCGGCGCCGGGCCGGCGGCGGCCGCATTCGGCGTATAGACCGGGGGCGGACCGTAAGTCACGCCGTTGGTGCGTGTTGTTGTCGTGTGGGTGCTGAGCTCACCGTTCGGATAAGGACTTTGCTGCCGCTGATAGCGGTCCGTGCGCTCGGTTTCGACGCCGTTCGGCCCATACTCCGTGGTCGTCGTCGTCCGCGCATAGTCGGGCGGCGGCGCTTCCGGCGGCGGCGGCAAATCAGCGACCGCGTTTGCGGAGTCGTAGTCGGCCCCGTCGTCGCCAGATGGCAGCGGCAACGCTTGCGATGTTGTTGTTGTGACCGTGCGGCTCGAACCGAACGGGTTGGTTTGGGTCACCGTTCATGTGTTGGAGTAATAGGTGCTGTCCTGGGCATAGGCGGCTCCCGTCATCAGCGTCAAGGCTGCGGCACCTACAAGTAAGTGGCGAATCATGACCATCCTCCTTGAATATCAAAACGCGGGCAGCTCGCGCGTCCCCTTTGGACGTGACCCCGTCGGCGCCTGTTCCCGAGCGCGTCAAAACCATGTCCTTTCGCGAGTTGGTCCAAGATCTATGTCGTCCAACAGGCGAGCGGATAGCGTGCGCTTCTATCGGCTATCGGAGAGAAAGTGAGTCCGAGATCTGACCGGTCGCGGGTAACGCGACGTTCTCTCGCGTCGACATGATGAAGCGCTGCTTTGGCGTAATCGCGGGAAAACCCCGTTGCACCATTAGCTGTCTGGTGTGACTTTGTGAGAGAAAGGCCCCGCCGAAGCGGGGCCCCGAATTCTCGATTAGAACGTAATCCAGACACCGTTGCGCCAATAACCGTGCCCTTCGTGTTCGCGCCAGCGATAATGTTCGGCATGACCCCAGCGCCACTTGTCATCATGAACAACGACGCCAGCGGGATAGTGATAAGAGCCACGAGCGTGCCAACAAGTATCGCCGTTGCACACAACCTCTGCTCTGGCGCCGGTATTCATCAGTAGCGTGCCCAGACCGAACACCGCCGCGAGAGCAATCATCAATTTAGCCTTCATAGAATACTCCTCCGGTTTGCCGGTAACGAATAACCCACTTCAACCCTCACTTTCGGATGAAGTTCCATGGCCAATTGGTGTCTGAACCCAACCATGGACGCCTGATTCGTCGACGTATTTCAGCCGAAAACGACTTTCATCGGTCCGTTATTCCGCTTTGCGTCCGCTCTTGCGCGCACCTGAATTTTTTAGCGATACCGGCCACGGATTCTTCATTTGCCCAGTTATCGATTATCGATATTTGCCCAGTTATCGATGATGGGCCGAAGGTGAAGCTTGTGCGTTGTAATTTCGGGCATCCCCACTTATCAGTCGATTATGAGCTGCGCGTACTCAGCCACTGTCATAGGTTGCAGTGAAGCGGTGCTCTTGTCCCGCATCTGATGGTAGTGTGTCTTCCCCCTTTGCTACACGCACCGTCATGGCTGGTTGCGGAACCGTCGATGACTGCACATGTTGACAAGAGAAGTTCTTGATCATGTGTGTAGAGGTGGCCAATGTCATTCCGGATTCTTCCTCGAAAATCCCTCGTGATTTCGGCGCTTGTCACAAGCGTGGCGATCCTTCCTTGCGTTTTTGCCGCTCCGGCTAAGGCCGGATCCGAGCCGTATATCGGCTGGGATTTCGGTAATGGTTTCGGAATCGGTATCGGCGCTCCACCATCCGCTTATGACAAATGCGCCACATATGGATGGCCCGTCTACCCGACCCCGTATGGCTGCCGATATAGCAGTCATTCCTCTTATCGACGCAGCCAGACTACGACTGCAGTCCATCGCGATTATGTGCCGCCGCCCCCTCCATCCGATACTGATACCGTCCGGCGCGACTATGGCGAGCCGACGCCTCCTCCGCCTGCTCCAAGGCCGCTCCCCTAAAGGCCTGGAGTTCTATATTTAGGTGACGGCGTCGTCTTTCACGCGATGATCAACCTGAGGCTCGTCGCCTGCCATACAGCAAGCGGGATACCAGTTGCGGCTGCGGTTGGTGTCCTGCTTGTTGTCAACTGAACCAGCTACCATGGAACCAATCGGGGTCGACTGGTTCCATGTCATGGACTCCGACTCGGCAGCTTGGCTGATCGATCGTCGACGCGAGGGACGTCACACAATTATCGCAGGTGTAATCGTTGTGGAGATCGTGCTGAAGCAACGATGCCGTTGAGTGCGCCGTAATTCAATGAATGCGTTCTGAGCCGATCAAAGTCGCCGCTGCAAGCGCCTAACACCCTTCACGATTGAGTTCCCCTGAGGCTAGAGGCCCTGTCCGATTGGACATCCAGATCGGCGAGCGGTTGCTAACTGCCTTTGTAAAAAAGGTTTTTTGTGGAAGGTTTTTCCGAAGTCACAGTCAATTTCCCCCAAAAGGAACGGTAGCGACGTTGCTTTGTTAGTCAAATACAACGTTTACGCCTGTTTCTTCCTCAGATTGTCGGGTTCTCGAGCACAGGCGACCCGCAAGGGGTGATTGCGTCGATGCGGTACAACACGATGTCAACCTCAAGCCTGGCACTGAACAATCTGCGTGGGATCGTCATCCTTATCGTGTTGGCGTTTCACTCCGTTCTGGCCTATCTCGCCTCCTTGCCCCAGCACGCCTATGCGTTCGACGCGCCGCCTTATGCCTGGCGCGCCTTCGCCATCATCGACCCGCATCGCTGGTTCGGCTTTGATCTGTTTTGCGCCTGGCAGGACATGTATCTGATGGCGTTGATGTTCTTTATCTCGGCGCTGTTTACATGGCCGAGCCTCAAGCGTCGGCATGCGGGCAATTTCTTGCGCGGCCGGTTTGAGCGCCTCGGCGTGCCCTACCTTGTCGGCGTTTTCATCGTGATGCCGATCGCCCTTTATCCGGTCTATCGCATCAGCGCGGGCGATTGGAGCTTCTCCACTTACATCCAGCAGTACCTGGCGTTGCCGTTCTGGCCCAACGGCCCGCTGTGGTTTCTGTGGCAATTGCTGGCGCTAAGCGGCGTCGCTGCCGTGCTGTTCAAATTCGTACCCCATTGGATCGAATGGTTGGCGCGGCGCGCAGCGTCGGCGGGCGCGAGTCCGATCCAACTCTTCGTCGCGCTCGCGACGGCCAGCGCGCTAGCCTATGTGCCTATGGCGCTGATGTTCACGCCGTGGCGCTGGGCAACGGACGGATTCCTTGGGGTACAGTATTCCCGGCTGCTGCTTTACGCGGTGTTCTATTTCGCTGGACTCGCGGTCGGCGCCAACGGTCTCGAACACGGGCTGCTGGCGCCCAACGGCCGGCTGCAGCATCAATGGGCGACCTGGCTAGCGGTCGCGCTTGGTAGCCTAGTAGTGTGGATGGGCTTGACCAAACTTGGCATGGATGCCGGCGCGAACTCGCCCATTATCCTTGGCATCGCCATCGACATCGCGTTCGCAGTCGGCTGCGTTGCGGGCGGTTTCTTCCTACTTGCAGCGTGTCTGCGCTTTGCGGCTTGGCCATCACACGTTCTCGACAGCTTCGCCGAGAATGCTTTCAGCCTGTACCTGTTCCACTACGCCTTCGTGGTTTGGCTGCAATATGCTTTGCTTGGCTTAGCGTTAAGCGCCGTCGTCAAGGCACCGGTCGTGTTCGCCGGCACGGTGCTGTTCGCCTGGCTCGCGACCTTGGCAGTGCGGGCGGTGCCGGGCGGCTCCCATCTCATCGGCGCCGAGCGGCGTTTGCTGGCGAAGCAGGCATCGACTGCGGGGCTCGCAGCGGCGTATCTGCGCGACGTCTCTAGGGTCCACCGACCGGGCGCGCCGCGGTGATGCCATGCCGCTGATCATCAAACTCGCTTACCGCAACCTGCTCCAGGACCGACTGCGCTTCGTCGCAACGGTGGTCGGCATCGTCTTTTCCATCGTGCTGGTGACGGTGCAGCTCGGGCTGTATCTCGGCTTCGAGCGAACGGTGACGACGATGATCCGTCACGCACACGCCGATCTTTGGGTCGTACCACGCGGCACCAAATGCTTTGAGGATCCTTCTCTCCTGGACGAGCGCGAACGAGCTGCCGCTTTGGCCGTGGGGGGCGTCGCTGATGCCGTGCCGTTGTTGATCGGGTTCGCTCAATGGACTGTGGCAACTGGTGGCACGACGCCAGTCTTCGTCATCGGCTCGACACTTGGAGCTGGCGGCTTGCATCCGTGGAACATCGTCGAGGGCAGCATCGGCTCGCTCGCGACCGCCCACGCGGTTGCAGCCGATAAAACATATTTTGATCGGCTGGGCGTCGCCGGTCTCGGCGACACGGTCGAAATCCGCGGGGAGAAGGCCCATATCGCCGCTGTCACTGACGGCATTCGCTCTTTCACCACCACGCCCTATATCTTCACTACGCTCGACCGCGCCCGCGCCTATACCGCCATTCCGCCGGGTCACGTGTCATATTTCCTGGTGCATCTCGCGCCCGGCGCCAATACCGACGCGGTGCGACGGGATTTGGCGGCGAAGCTGCCCAACACCGAGATTCTTAGCTCCGCCGAATTCAGTGCTCGCAGCCGGTCGTTCTGGCTGTTCGGCACCGGCGCGGGCGCCGCGCTGATCGCTGGGGCGCTGCTCGGCGTCATCGTCGGCACCGTAATTATCGCACAGACCCTTTACTCGAGCACCAAGGATCACCTCAACGAATTCGCAACGCTGCGCGCAATCGGCTCCGCCACGAGCTACGTCAATAAGGTCATCGTCTGCCAGGCGTTGCTCAGCGCGGTGACCGGATTTCTGTTTGCCGCTTGCATCAGCGCGATCGTTGTCCAGATGACGAAGGACAGTGCCTTGCCGATCCTGATGACTCCAGAACTGACCTTAGGCCTGTTTGTGGTCACCGTTTTGATGTGCATCATCTCGGCATTCGCCGCGATCGTGCAAGTGATCCGAATCGATCCGATACGAGTGTTCATGCAATGATCTCGCCGATAATCGACGCGCAAGGCGTTTCAATGCGGCTCGGCCGTGGCGCTGGCCAAGTCGAGGCACTGAAGAACATCGACCTGCCGCTATATGGCGGGCAGTTGACCCTACTGATGGGGCCGTCGGGCAGCGGTAAAACCACGCTGCTGTCGATACTGGGCGGCATGCTCAAGCCGACCGCCGGTAGGGTCGAGATCTGCGGTGACGACACCACCGGAGCACGTCCGGAGCAGCTGGCGCGGATCCGTCGCGACCATATCGGGTTCGTGTTCCAGAGTTTTCATCTACTCCCGACACTGTCGGCGCTCGACAACGTGCGCGTCGCGCTCGACGTTCGGGGCGACCACTCCGCGCACGCAACGGAGAAGGCGAGGGCGATGCTCGATGCTGTCGGCTTGTCGCACAGGACAAACTCTTATCCGCACGAGCTGAGCGGCGGCGAGCAGCAGCGGGTTGCGATCGCGCGCGCGATCGTCGCCGACCCTGCTGCGTTGCTGGCCGACGAACCGACCGCAGCACTCGACGGCGAGAGCGGTCATGGCGTGATGACGATCCTGGCGCGGATCGCTCGCAATCCATCCCGCGCGGTGCTGGTCGTGACCCATGACTCCCGGATCGTATCGTTCGCCGACCGGATCGTGCACATCGAGGACGGATGCATTATCGCCGACGAATCTTCTATCGACAGGGAATTGCGGCCGGCCCTGGCTGCCTCGCGCTACGCCTGACCTCCGTCACGGATGAGTCTGCAGAATCGAGCGCTGACCTGGGCGCTGCGCCGCTGGATCAAGCCCAAGTTGTGCAGCAATCAGGAGGATCTCTGGGCCTCGCGCGCGTTGAGCGCGCGAGTGCCGTTCCGGGCGAAGCTAGCGCCGGGTTGGCGCATCCGCCCCAGCGACGACGCTGTGCTCGCTGGCGAATGGATCGAGCCGGCCGCGCCCGCCCATCGAGCGCGGCAGGCGTGCATCCTCTATTTTCACGGCGGCGGCTATGTCGCTATGTCGCCGCGCACGCATCGTTCGCTCACGTCGCGGCTTGCCGCGTGGAGCGACGCCATGCTCTTCGCACTTGATTATCGTCTTGCGCCCGAACATCCATTCCCGGCGGCGCTAGGCGATGCGGTCGCGGCCTATCGCGCGCTGACAACAGCAGGGCTTGATCCACAGCGCATCGTGCTTGGCGGTGACTCAGCCGGTGGCGGGCTGGCCTTGGCCACGCTGCTGGCTTTGCGCGACGCGGGCACACCGCTACCGGCCGCCGCTGTTCTGTTCTCGCCGTGGACTGACCTGGCTGCCACTGGCGCAAGCATAGTGACTAACGCCGAGACGGATCCGTTGCTACGCGGCAGCTATACGCCGCAACTAGCGAAGTACTATCTCGGAAATACGCCCGCCACCGACCCGCTCGCTTCGCCGGTTTACGCGGATCTCGCGCGCTTGCCCCCGCTGTTCCTTCAAGTCGGCGACACTGAGATGTTGCTAGACGATTCACGCCGCATCTTCGCCAATTCCCGACGCGCCGGCGTTGAAGCAACGCTCCAAATCTGGCGGAATGTTCCCCATGGCTGGCAGGTGTTCGCGCCCGTCCTGCCTGAAGCACGCGCCGCTCTCCGGCAGGCGAGTGCGTTCATTGCCGGGAAACTGACGTCAGGGGCGAACCAGAATTCTTCAGTGACGATTCTCGCAATGGCGACGGTCAGCCAGCAGGCTGTTACCATCAATGCGAGATTGCACGCTAACGTCGCGGAGCCAATGGGACCCTTGATCACAACATCGCCACAAGCGAGCGAATTGGACCAGAAGCACATAAAGCTGACATCAAAATTCCTTGTTGATGAAGGGATTACAGGTGCAATCGCGGACGTTCACTTTCACTGTAAGGGGTTGAATGAGACACCGCGCCAATGTCAGAAGAAGTCTACGATTTTTCCGCAGGTCCTGCCGTTCAGACCGCCCGTACCTGCACTCCGGGCGCGGCCCGCGCCTTTCTTGGCGCTGCTCAAGCTGCTCCATGCCAATCCCTTAGAGGCTTGGACCGAGGAGCATTTTCGGGAGCCAATGGAGGGGCGGCCTGCCGATGATCATGCGATGGTGGACACAATGTCGGATCCGCGAGAAGGCTAGTAATGGTGAAATTCCTTCATTTGCTGCCAATTAGCGCGGTCGCCAGCACGTTGGTTGCGACTCTAGCTCCCATGATGGTGCGTCGCTCCTTAGATCAACGACTGGCGCCGATGGAGACAGCGAGTCTGCTCCAAATGGCGGAGGCAAGTCGTCTAGGCGACGATGATCTGGTTGGGCACGAAGGTAAATCACCGGCGTCGGTAGCGGTTTCGGACATCTGGAGTCGCCAACCTTGAGAAGAACTCACTATCCTTGCCGCTCGTCCGCGCTATGTTTCACGAGCCGAAAGCTGGGGTGCTCCGTTTTTTTCTTCCAGTACTGAATACAAGTTCATTCACTTCCCGTAACAGCCCAAGACTCCTCGGCGGCAACGATCGTTGGCTCGAACGAACAGCAACACCGACAACCGATTGAATGGTTCGGCATCGTTCCCGGCCCGTATCTACCCCCTGCGCCCATCCTTGGGCTGAAAGGCTTGCTGCCACTCTAGAACGGGGCGGAAGCGGGTTTGCGCGGTTTTGCATCCTCTGATTTGCGCGCGATCGCTCCAGCCGGTTCTTGTTGCTCTCAGCCTCGGAATGCGTCGGAAATTCGCCGATGGTTCGCCACTGGCCGAAATCGTTGAGGATTTGAACGGCGAACTTAGAAGCAGCTACTTGCATTGTCCGGTAAAGGATGTTTGCCATGGAGAAATCACCACTCGATGATGAGAGCTTGGCGGTGGCAACGAATCCTCGGCGAGGCGATAACCTCTTGGCGATTGGCTGCGGGGTAACGCGGCCCGCGATTGACAGGCCGCTACGTTTGCCGACCAGTGTGCGGGACTATGCGCTTTGCTGGCGCTGTCTGCACCTGGTCTCAGACAGAAGCGTTTTCAGATCATGTAGCAACGAGGTGAGCGGCGCCATCGGGACAAACCCTCATTAGGCTGAGTATTTCATCTAGCTAAAAGCTAGCTTGATAAGACGGTGACCGCGCGGCGATTTCGCCATGGTAGCGGGTTTCGCTCGTGTCAGCTGGCCGCGGAAGGATCAATCCTCGCTTGTGGTCCGAGCGATCCAATGAACCCGGCTCGAGAGAGGCGCTTTCCACGGCGCTGCCGCCTCAACACTGAGTGTGCACTCCTGCGATTTGTTGGTTCGCCTAGGGGTTTCGCCGGAGATCAATGATTCGATAGGACCGCTAGTATCTCTGCGAAAATACTTTCGAGCGGTATGACCACGCGCAGCGTGGCCACCTTCCCAAATTCGGAGGCAGATCTTATGTTACACTCAATGCGTCGCAAAGTTGCCTTAACGGCGGTGGTGCCGGCGTTGCTCTTGGCTGGGTGCGTATCGAAGAGCGCTTACGAGCAGCTCGAACAGCAAAACCAGCAGCTGCAAGCAAACAACGCACAACTGGAGAGCTCGCTGACGGCGGCCCAGGCACAGATCACGCGCCTACAAGCAGCCGTCAAATACTCGCTGAATAGCGATTTGTTGTTCAAGTCGGGCGGCTGGGAGTTATCGGATAGCGGCCAGCAAAGCATCGCTGGCATTGCCAAGATCCTGGCGCCACAGCAGGTGAGCAAGATTGTGGTCAACGGCTTTACCGACAACGCGCCGATCGGCGCGGGGTTGCGGCGCCAAGGCGTCACTTCCAACCTCATCCTGTCGCAAAAGCGTGCCGAATCCGTGATGCAATTCATGATCTCGCAGGGTGTTAGACCCGAGTTGGTATCGGCGGTGGGTCATGGCGATGCCGACCCGATCGCTTCCAACCGCACGGCCCAGGGCCGGGCGCAGAACCGCCGCGTCGAGATCACAACGGCGCAATCCTGAACCTGATGGTCCGCTTTGCTTGGGGTTAGGGCACCCCCCTGAGGCGCCGCCCTTCCCGAAGCAAAGCGGTACCGTACGGGATCGTGTTCGGCTCGACGTCGCGGCCGAAGGAAGCGTACTACGCGGCGGCAGCCGGCCAAGGAGCTCCGCCGGGTGCAACGGTCGAAGCGGGTGAGCTGCGACCGGTCAAGAGCTGTATGTCAGCGTCGTCGACTACGCCAAAAGTGAGATCGGCGATAACAGCGATCTTGGCGAGCGTCCGGCCATCATCGGCTTGGAGGGAAATCGCCATACGCTGCATCGGTGCGGAATCGCTTGGCCCCCTCTATTTGATGAGTTGGCTTTTTTGCGATTTCGAAATGAACGGTTCGCCGGTGCTGCAGCCTTCATCTTGTGCGATATAGCGCAGCCGAGTATGGACCAGACCCGCAGCCATAACTGCAGGTTCGCCATTTTCGTTGCGATTGGATGCGACCGTGATCCGTAAAGCCGGCCATAGCATTCGAAGGACGCGCGATTTAATGGCGGCCTGGGTAGACGAGTCGGTCGAGCCGAACTTGGGGGGCGAACGTCAGGAGACCTACGCAACGGGCGCAAATGGCAAGCATCGCCGCAAATGTCCTGAGACTCGAGAATTGTTGTCTATATTGAGACGATTGCGCGTTGGGGAGTTCAGGTGATGGCTGCGGACGGATTGATTACGTTGCGGAGCAACTTTGGGCCCGAGGACACGATGAAACGGCTGGAAGCGGGTGTCCGGGCGAGAGGGCTGACCGTATTTGGGCACATCGACCACGCGGCAGGTGCTGAGGAGGTCGGGCTGACGCTGCGAGCGACGGACCTTTTGATCTTTGGCAATGCCAAGGGGGGAACACCGCTAATGCAGGTTGAGCAGACGACCGGGATCGACTTGCCGCTCAAGGCCCTGGTTTGGCAGGACGAGAGTGGGACGACCTGGCTCTCATACAACGATCCGGTTTATATCGCCGAGCGACACGGGCTCGGCCATAACGTCGCCGCGTCAATCCACGCCCTTGCCGCCGCTCTGGGGGCGATCGCTAGTGCGGCAACGACGTTGCTACCGTAGCGATGTTCAGCGTCGAGCAGCGCAACGACCGCCATCCCCATGATCCGCGCCTACAGTGACCACGCCGCCAACGAGCGAACATTTCTTGCCTGGGTACGGACCGGCATTGCGGTAATTGCCCTCGGGTTCGTCGTCGAGAAGTTCGATGTGTTTATCGCTACGCTGGCAGATGTGAAAATCTCCGATGTCGCCGTTCTATCCCGACTCGAACGTCTATCGGGCCCACTTGGCTATTACGATGGAATAGCACTCATTGTCTTCGGCATCGCGTTGGTCGTCTTGGCTGCGGTTCGGTTCCTTCGGCTCGAGCGGATGATCTCGGATGGGGAAACGCATTCAATGGACAGTGTTCGCTTTGAGCTGATCCTTTCGGCGGCGTTGTTGTTAATCGTCGCGGGCATTGTCAGTTATCTCGCACTGGATTGAGGAATCGGAATAAGCATCGCTCGCGTGGCCCGCGATCCACGGTTTTCCTTTCCGAGAACTACTCATGGACCCGAGTGACATTGGCGATGCTGCGTCCCGGCGCTTCTGTGCAGTCCGAACTAAGTCGGGAGAGCTCGGCACGCCCCGCAATTCTCCTGGTCAACCAACCTTGTCTCTGGCGGAATAAAGTCTTGATGGTTACGGGTCTAGGTATGATCTCTTCAGCGGCAAGAGGCCGAGCCCTCCATACTCTTGGGGAAACTCGCACCATTCTTCCTGAAATCGATCTGAATTTGCAGTTTCGCCTCGGTCTACCCCTGAGCTTCATCGAGAGCTTCGAAAAAAGGCACCGGCCACCAATCCCACCGAAATCGCAAAAGCAAGGGACAGGCGGCGACGCTCAGCAGCCGCCGCCTTGATGGCACGGGCGAAGACTTAAGAACTCCCGGAAATGGGCCTCAGCTGATTCCTCACGAGACTAGACGAAGGCGCTTCTTCCGGTTCCGCTGCTTGAAGGTGAAGCTCCCAGGTCTCGCCCATAAGCGGCTCGCCAAATAGGGTATGCTCGCTGGTATCGATGATGCGAAAACCATGACGCGCATAGATGCGCCGCGCGGCCCCCAGGATCGAATGAGTCCACAACGTGATGCGCTCATATCCTACTGCGCGAGCGAAGGCGACACACGTCGAGACTAGCGCAGCGCCAATCCCATGACCTTGGAAGGCAGGTTCGACGTAAAGCAAGCGCAGCCGCGAAAGACCGCTTCCCTCGTCAGTGAGGAGGATCGACCCTGCCATGCAACCGTTGCTTTCAGCGACCCAGCACTGCTCCCGACCCGGTTTGAAGTTGCGCAGGAAATTAGTTGTGACCTCGCCTTCGTTGATCTCAATGTTAGTGCTCCAACCGTACTCTTCCCGATAAAGAACCGACTGCCGGGAAGCGATCAGGCCCATGTCACCGGCGCGAAAGGGACGAATAACGAAATCTTGTGTGTCCTTTGGTGCGAGCAGGCATTCAGCTGATTCGAGCGCGGCAACTAAGCGTAAGCGGTCGGGCTTACCCAGGCGGTACAGGATCGCTTCGACCTCTAGACGCTGTCGCGCATCCAACTTCTTGAATTGATTGCGCCCCAGCTTTGTCAATTCGATCGACCGTCGCCGCGCGTCATTATCGAGGCGCTTGCGACCGATCCATCCGCGTCCCTCGAAACGTCGCAGCACACGGCTGACGAACCCGGCATCGAGATCTAGTTCGGCTTGAAGGTCGCCTGCGAAGCAGGGCTCCCGATGAGCGATTTCGAAAAGGATGCGGGCCTCAGCGAGTGACATCCCGCTATCGAGAAAATCGGCATCAAGAGCGCCGACGAACCTCGTGAAAAACCGATTGAAGCGCCGCACGGCCGAGACAGCGTTATCCATGTGAGCTACTGTCTAAGAGATATTTGATCGAGTCAACTATATCGCTCGAGGCTATGCCGAAAAAGGTGAAAACGGAGGTGCGCCTTGATCCCGATCAACCGCGAAGAATGGCCCGGCTGCAGAACGTCGCTCAGACTCACAACGTCGGGCATCCTCCCGGTCTCATTCGGCCGCAAGAGAAGGGCGCAACGAATCTCGCTATAAAAGTGCAATCAAGGCACGGCTGGCGCGCTGCCGAATCGCGATGGCCGATGCCGAAGGGACATTCGCAACTTCGCGGCGACGTTCTATAATGAGACAAGGCAATCGGGATCTCGATCGTCAACGCCCTCTAGATCCCTAAATGCTTCAGAAAAACATTTCGACGAAAGCAGAAACACGATCGGAGAGACCAATGGACGTGAGGACTGACGAGAAAGCCGGGAAGTGCCCGGTCGTGCACGGGACGACAAACGTCGGCATGATATCAAACAGCGACTGGTGGCCGAACCAGCTCAACCTCAGAATCCTACGCCAGAACTCGCCCCAGTCCGATCCCATGGGCAAGGCCTTCAACTACGCCGCAGAGTTCAAGAAGCTCGACTTCAAGGCTGTGAAGAAAGATCTCGCCGCGCTAATGACGGACAGCCAAGACTGGTGGCCGGCGGATTTCGGCCACTACGGCGGGCTCATGATTCGCATGGCGTGGCACGCCGCGGGCACGTACCGCATCGGCGACGGTCGCGGCGGCGCCGGCGCCGGCCAGCAGCGCTTCGCACCCCTCGGCTCCTGGCCGGACAATGCGAACCTCGATAAGGCGCGCCGGCTGTTGTGGCCGATCAAGCAGAAATACGGCTCGAAAATCTCCTGGGCCGACCTCATGGTCGTTGCCGGCAATGTCGCGCTCGAAACCATGGGCTTCAAGACATTTGGCTTCGGCGGCGGGCGCCCTGATGTGTGGGAGCCCGACGAGATCGTCTACTGGGGCAAGGAGAAAGCTTGGTTCCCTGATCCTCATAGCGAGGAGCGCTACAGCGGCGTCCGCGATCTCGAGAATCCGCTGGCTGCCGTGAATATGGGCCTCATCTACGTGAATCCGAATGGGCCGAACTTCAAGCCGGATCCGGTTGCCGCCGCCGTTGACATTCGCGAGACCTTCAAGCGCATGGCGATGAACGACGAGGAGACGGTTGCGCTCATCGCCGGCGGACACAGTTTTGGCAAGACCCATGGCGCCGGCGATGCCGCGCTGGTGGGTCCCGAGCCGGAAGCTGCGCCCATTGAGGAGATGGGCTTCGGCTGGAAGAGCCGCTATGGCACCGGGAAAGGAAAAGACGCGATCACCGGCGGCCCGGAAGTCACCTGGAGCACGACGCCGACGAAGTGGAGCAGCAGCTTTTTCGAGAACCTCTTCAAATATGAATGGGAGTTCGAGAAGAGCCCGGCTGGGGCCAATCAATTCAGGGCGAAGGGCGCCGCCGCCACGATTCCGGATGCCTTCGACCCATCGAAGCTTCTTACACCGACCATGCTGGTCACGGACCTCGCTTTGCGGATGGATCCGGGGTACGAGAAGATTTCCCGACGCTTCTTAGAGCATCCGGATGAATTCGCGGATGCGTTTGCCCGCGCTTGGTTCAAACTCACCCACCGTGATATGGGCCCGCGAGCGCGCTATCTAGGTCCCGAGGTGCCGGCCGAAGAACTGATCTGGCAGGATCCCGTCCCCGCGGTCGATCACAAGCTCATCCTCGCCAATGACATCGCAGATTTGAAGGCCAAGATCCTTGCTTCGGGACTTTCCATTTCCGAGCTCGTCGGGGTGGCATGGGCCTCGGCGGCAACCTTCCGCGGCTCCGACAAGCGCGGCGGTGCGAATGGGGCGCGCATCCGTCTCGAGCCGCAGAAGGATTGGGAGGTTAACCAGCCTGCCCAATTGGCAAAGGTTCTCGAAACCCTTGTGGGCATCCAGAAGGCGTACAACGGCGCGGCCAGTGGCGGCAAGAAAGTGTCGCTCGCCGATCTGATTGTTCTCGGCGGCTCGGCCGCCGTCGAGCAGGCCGCGAAAAAGGCTGGGCACGACATCACCGTTCCCTTCGCGCCCGGCCGCACGGACGCGTCGCAGGAGCAAACCGATGTCGAGTCCTTCGCCTATCTCGAACCGGTCGCGGACGGGTTCCGCAACTACCTCAAGGCTAGGTTCAGCATACCAGCGGAGGAGCTCCTGATCGACAAGGCGCAACTCCTGACGCTGACCGCGCCGGAAATGACGGTTCTCGTGGGCGGTTTGCGTGTCTTGGGCGCAAACCACGGCCAATCGCGGCACGGCGTCTTCACAAAACGGCCAGAGTCGCTGACCAACGACTTTTTCGTGAACCTCTTGGACATGAGCACGGAATGGAAAGCGACCTCGGATGAAAATCTGTTCGAGGGTCACGACCGCAAGAGTGGCAAACTGACGTGGACAGGCACCCGTGTCGACCTCGTCTTCGGTTCGAACTCCGAGCTGCGCGCCCTTGCCGAAGTCTACGGAGCCGACGACGCAGAAGCGAAGTTCGTGGCCGACTTCGTGGCGGCGTGGACCAAGGTCATGAACGCCGATCGCTTCGATCTGGCCTGATTTTTGGCGAAAGGGCTTTGACGGTCCTAACGTCAAGGCCCTGAAGGCACGCTGCCCTCTTCGGGGCCATGCACCGGGACGGCGAACTGACCGTCCTCGAATAACGGCTGTCGTTCAAAAGCAGGGATCGGATCGCTGGGGGCTTGGCGCCTCGACCTCGGTATCCCCTGATTTTGAGTATCACGGAAAATCGAATATATTAACACATGAGCTTAGACAAATTCCTAGGAGTGCTTAATGAAAATCGAGCTTTTTCATGAAGATAACGGAGAATTCCTTAATCTTCAGTTGCTACGGGACTATGCGGCGCACGTGGTGGCCGCGTCGTCGTTGATACGCACGGCACGGGGCGGCAGCAGGGAAGCTGCGGTAGCGCTCAAGATTGGGTTCTGGCCGTTTGTACGTGAGTTCGAGCTTGCGATTGACCGGCAAGTGTTGCCAAGACATCAACTGGCCCACAAGTTCGGCGAGCAGCAAGTGCGCCGTACCTTCCTGGGTATTGCCCGGGCGGTACGGGAAATGAAGCAAGAAGAAGGGACGCACGCCGCTCATTGGTTAAAGGATGCGCGCTGTCTTGGACTCGAAGCGCTCGATGGAAAATGCGTGCCGGGCGTCGAAGCCTTGATCGCCCGGTCCTATACCAAGAACATGCCGAGCTTCTTTGCCACCCTCGCTGGTACCGAGTTCATCGCCGAGGAACTGTCCCGGTTTCTGAACAGCTCCTCGGCATATACCGGCTTGTTCACAAGGAAGCGATGGATCTGGGGCGAGGTTCACCTGGCGCCTCACGAAGACGGGCCTTCCCATCTCGACATCGATCTGGACTTGGCGCGAGCATACGCCACGATCAATGACGCGGGCCAAATCGAGCGGGCGGTTCGACAAACCATCAGCCTGTTCGCACGAGCGGCCGATGAGGTCGAAGCTGAATTCCTGCCACAGCGCATGGCGGCTTAAAGCGCGAGCGGCTGCATTTCGTCGACCTCGAGCGAAGGCGTCTCCAGCGTTCGCTCTCGCGGAAGCGTGATGACAACATCCGTTCCGCGACCCAGGTCGCTCTTGAGCGTCAGAGTGCCACCGTGCAGTTCGGCCAGCGCTTTGGCCAGCGGCAGGCCGAGACCGGTTCCCGCATGCGCCCGCGTCATGCTGTTCTGGATCTGACCGAATGGCTCCAGTACGGTTCCGATCTTGTCGGCTGGAATCCCGATTCCGGTATCACTGATGATCAGGATAAGGTCGCCCGTTAGATCACGAGAGGCGGCAACTGAAATCGAGCCCTCACGCGGCGTAAATTTGACCGAATTAGATAGCAAATTGAGGATGAGTTGCGTGAGCTTCCGGGGATCGCCGCGGAGCAGCGGCAGATTTTCTGCGACGTCGGTGAAGAGATTGAGCCGTGCTGAATGGGCCTTCTGTTGAATGAGACGAATCGATTTTTCTATTATTTCAGATATATCGACGAACTCCTCTTCGAGGAACATCCGCCCTGCTTCGATCTTGGAGAGATCGAGAATATCGTTGATCAGAGCCAGCAACAGGTTGCCCGAATTGAAGATGTCCGCGGCGTACTCAGCATACTTTTCCGGAGCGTCGCCCAGCAGCTGATCTTTGGCGATTGCGGAGAAACCGAGAATGGCGTTGAGCGGCGTGCGCAGTTCATGACTTATGTTGGCGAGAAATTCCGACTTTGCGCGGTTTGCGACGTCAGAGGCCTCTTTAGCTTCGCGCAGCGCTTCTGAAGCACGGACCTCGGCCGTAACGTTGGTTCCCGTCCCGCGGTATCCCTGGAAGGCTCCCGCCGCATCAAACACGGGTATTCCGCTGATCTTCCAGTACTGGGACTCACCGTTCAGATCGACGTGGCGATGTATATGTCCGCGGAAACCCCTTCGCTCCGACACCCTCGTTACACACTCGGCGCTCGGCCTTGTTACCTGCCACCAGCCTCCGCGCGCGTTGGTCTCATTCTGCAGTTCCTGCGGCGTGATGCCCGTTGCGCTGGCAAACCGGTCGGAAATATAGGTGATGCGCAACGCGGCATCGGTCTGCCAAAACCAATCCGATGCGACCACGGCGAAATCGCGGAAACGCTTTTCGCTTTGTCTGAGATCCGCTTCTGCGATGATGCCTCTACGAAAGGCTCGCCAAGATAAGCCGACACCGAAAATCCAGAGCGCGAGACTGACGCAGCAAAGTACGACCGTGACGAGCCTCGTCGCAGCCCGAGCGGCGGTCGCGATATGGGCAGCAAATTGGCGTTCTAGCTCGGTGAGCTGACGATTTGACGTGTCGATGTCGCGCATGACACGGTCGAGATCCGATTGTTTCAGCTCCAAATCACCCAGCAGCGTGTGCAACTCGGTGCCCAAGGTGCGCAGGCGATCGATCAGCTGATCGCCGCGCTGCCAATCATGGACCGCGGCCTTAAACGGAGCCCAATTTTTAAACAAGCGGAAGGCGAGAATGGCATCCGGGATGTCGCGAATATCGTTACCGCCGCGAAGAAAACCGGAGGTTGCCAAGTTATAATCAGGCGTGTCCTTGAGCAGCTCTTGCCGCGTTTGGCGATCACCAAGCACTATGTCCATGGAGGAAAGAAAGGATTTCCAATAGAAATTGTCGTGTGTATCCGCAAACCGATATAGATCAATAACAGCAGCGCTTGAGGCTTTCGCATAAAGTGACTCGCCGGTAGCGTAAGCCCGTGTTGTATCAACAAGCCGAAGCGCGCCCCAGCCAAGCGCCAGAATGGCAACTTGGACAGCGACAAAAATAATGCTGATCAGAGTGAAGCGCGTAGCGTGAGCTTGATCCGCGCGACTTGGCATCATTTTCATCGCATTGAATGGCTGTGTTTCTATGATTGCGCGAAACTCACTCCAACCGCCCCGTGCGACCGTCCAGACAGGCACAGCGCAGTAGCGGTAACAGTGAGACGGGAATTTTGCCGTGAACCCGCTAACAAAAGACTAATTTTCCAGAACTTAGACAAACCATTGGAATCGCTTCTGTTTTTCACCAGAAACGATGTTGTCTAGTCGGAAAAGGGTTGGGAACATGACCAGCCATCTCAGCTGACAAAGTCGAAAACGCAACGGTTCTGCCAGCCTCTTTGCCAGTCTCCTTGCAGGACTGTCATGTATGATGCGGATTACTGGCGAGTTAAAGCGGCGAGATTTCGCAAACCGGCCTACCAAACCGAGGACCCTGCACCGCAGGAACTGATGGATTTGCGGGTGGTTTGCAAGGAATTGGCTCAAAAGATCGAGGCGTGTGCACCAAGCGGATGACTGAGCCCGGATTCTTTCGTCATGTGAACGCTCGCCAAAAAGCACGCCGCACGAGAGCCGGTCAATGAATGCCTCTGCAACTGCGGTGCTCAGGGACAAAATAACGTTGGCGCACCGTGCTCGAAACCTGCCGCTCGAGACGTTCTAAGGCGAAGTAGTGGTGTCGCGATCTCTAACCTGCGCTCACATTCCACTATTTCTGCTCATCCGCAGTGAAGACAGTGCGTCGGGTGCTGTCATCCTTTGACCATGCGATTTCGACCTCGGACAATGGCACGGGATTGGCGGCAATTTTGAAGCAACCGGGCACGGTCGCTTGCAGCAGGCCGGCGATAGCCTCGACGAGACGGTCGCGGGGAATGCTTCCAAGACCACTGCCCATCAGCTCAATCGCCGACGAGCGAAGCACGGCACTTGGTAGCGTAATGTCCGGCCCGCTCGCCGACCCAACCTGGACGAACCGAATGGGTACAGCATCGGCTCCTGCTTTGGCGGCGGCGATCAGAAGTCGTTGGGCACTTCTTCCCCATAGGTAGTCGATGACGACATCCACCCCTGCGGCGAACTGCTCCTTGAAGCGCTCTTCTAGAACAATCTCGTCCTCGACGAGCGGGATTGTCACGTCGGCGCCAAGGTCTGCAACCAAACCCAGAGCATCGGAATTTCGACCGGTCGCGATGACTCTCTTGGCACCCAGATGTTTGGCGATCTGCACCGCCAGGCGACCCGCTGTACCGGTGGCTCCATTCACCAGCACCGTCTCCCCGGCCACGAGCTTGGCGCGTTCCGCGTAGGCGGCCCAGGATGACATGCCGGGATTGGCGATGGCCGCAGCCGTCACGTCATCCAATTCGTCAGGCAGGGGAAGGCACTGCGCCGAAGGCACCAGGGTGCGCGCCGCCATGCTGCCGTGAGGCGCTTTGGGGAGAACGAAATAAACCCGGGTTCCGTCATCGAGCCGTCCTACCCCATCGATGCCGACGACGAAGGGAAACCCGTCAGATGAGCTGTAGTGCGCGCCGGACGTCCGGCTTTTGACAACGTGGCTCATCGCTGCGGCCGTGACTGTGACCAGGTTCTCGCCAGCGCCTGGCACCGGCTCTGCGAAATCAGCATAGATTGGCGTTTGCCCAGGTCTCTGAACGATCGCAGCTTTCATTGTTGCTTTCCTTTTGGCTTCAGCTGGTCGCCATCGCCGAGCTAGGTCCGGGTCTCACTTCTTGCAAGTGAAATTGGCATTGTTTGTTCGGTGTGCAACTCGGCTGCGAAAGCGCGACAGCCCAGCATTGAGCCATATCATAGCGAACGGCCAGTTCAGTTCCGTGGCCCCCATCTGGCGTATTTGGTTAGGTGTTGGGGGTGTAGGGCGGGGCCCGGCCGCCTTCGTGCGCTGCTCGGTCACGTCGCACTCGATCCGAGAATCACCAGACGGCCAGGATCTCGCCGATCAATCCGTCGAGCACGGCGCGCCTACGCCGATCCATTTCCGGAAACCCGCGAGCAGCTCTGCATGGCTTATCGGCGGCGTTGTCCGCGGTTGGCCATTGGGCCGCGTACCCGGATTCCAGGGGCTATATTAGCCGGGGTCATCTCATCGAGATCGACATAACGCTGGCTGGAACAGTCTTCATTGATCGTGGTCCAGTCGGAGGCGGCCAGGGCGGTCCGCCCGCGGCCGAGCGGCGCAAGGGCGCAACCTAGGAAAGGCCCGACAGCGCCTAATCGGCCGGTGCGCATGCAACCTAAAATGCGGTCTGAGCCCATGGCGTGTCTCCTATGGCGCAGCAAACGCCAGCGGCGGCGCCAATCAGCCACCGACCCGATAGTGCGACCCGCGCGCCAAAGATTCGCATGGAATCGCCCATGAGGCCGCTCGCCGATCATTTTGCCGTTGGGGTTGCTGGCGCTTGAACGCGCGTCGCAAAGGAAACGGCCGGTGATCGATTTCGCCGGCAATGAAGCGGCAATTCTTCGACTGAGGTTGAGCTTGGCGCGACGGGCCTGCGGAACCGTGATGTGGTCCTTTCGCACGTGACCATGTGAGTAAGCATTACCCATTCTTATCGAGGTTATGATCGCTTGCGGTGGATTTGACGCTGGCATGGGCGGAGGCAAGGACTTGATCGAGCCAGTCAAATGCCCTTTGGTTGAACCAAGTTCGAGCGCCTGCTTCACAATGATCGCCCGCGCCATCCGCCGCCGTGAACAGCATGAAGGTCTTTGGACAGGCAAGCGCGTCGTAGAGATCGCGCGCGGTCGCACCAACTTCGTCGTCTTCGGCCGCGCATATCAGGGTCGGACAGCGGATTGCGTCGGGCCTCTCAACGCGATACGCCGCTGTCAGTCGCAGATAGTCCAATGGACGTCGGACGCCATGTACCATCAGGCCGCGCCGAAGCGCCCATCCCTTCGACACGTGCCGAAGACGACGATCGAGCACGCGCTCGAGCAAGCGAGAGACGATGCCGCCCTCATTCATTAGGCGACGCGCGACGAATGCCGGTAAGCGCCGTTGCATTTCCTCAAAGAGCGAACGCTGACCGGGATCCGCGATCAGCGCCGCCACACGCGGATCGGCGCTCGCTGCGCGGGGCGCGAGATAGCCGCCAAAACTGACGCCCATCAGCCCGATCCCGCCGGGGTCCACCTCCGGTCGCGTCAGGGCGTAGTCGATGACGGGACCGACCACCTGCTCCCAATCCGGGCGGAAGTGTAGACCATCCTCGATGAGCGCGGCACCTTGGCCGGGTCCATCGAACAGCAGGCAATTGTAACCGCGCTGGAGCGCTGCGGCGCCGCTGAACAGAAAGGCCTCCTCGGCTGTGCTGTCGTAGCCGCCGTTGACGATCAGGCTTGGACGGCAGCGCGTGTCGTGGTCGGCCCGGAAGAAATAGCCGTGCAGATAGGCGCCTTCGTAGGGAATGCGGATCAGTTCGCCGGCGGGCTGCATTAAGGCTGCCGCGCGTTCAAAGGCGGTGCGATGACGACGGTAGACGGCCTGCAGGCGTGGATCGAGCGGTGTCTGCAGAAGAAACGTCCACGCCGCACGCCAGTAATTCGACGCCCGAAGATAGGCGCCAATGGCGCTCACTGGGTGACCGGCTCGGGCACTCTCCTCGGCCGCTTCGAACCGCCGTTCCGCCATCGCCGACCAAGCGTTGTACCATCGCTCAGGATCCGGCGCCGCGATCGCCTTGGCGACCGCTAGGCATTCGCCGATCTCTGCTGCGTCATAGCTCGCGTGGCTCACCGTCCTTAGCCATTGGCGATCGAACAGTTCGTCCTTGAAGACAACCATGGTCCTCGCCCTCCACATCCCCGAGACTAAGGCCGGGGCAAAAATCTCCAGATTCCTCCGCGTTCGCTCGAACCAAAATGCCTTTTGGGCTTTGTGTTTGGTTGGTCAGGCGGTCGTGCATCCGCAACAATCTGGCCAACTTATCTTATGTCAATGGCGTGCAGATCTTCCCCGCTGCAGTTTTTGATAGGCAGCTGCTGAGCTGGTGTCGCAATATCGGGCATACCCACCGCTTTGCATGCCATCTGCTGGCGTCTCGCCTCACATACGTCGAATTCACTCGTTGCCCGGACCGGTTCGAGACAGCGGCCGCCCGCTCTGCTGTCATGCGCAATTCAAAAGGCGATGGGCGCGGACAATCCCCGCAGTTTTGGTGAGCTCAAGGAACCGAAAAGTTATCCAGCCTTCTTCGTTCGTCGCGGTGAGACGAGAGCCTAGATTTCGACAAAGCGTCACGGCCGAGTTGAAGATGACGGCCGATGATCTGGGGCCATCATCGAAAAGTCATGATGCATGTTGACGCTCGATACCTCGTTTCGCCGCCGACGCTCGAGGGGCGGCAGTCGCTGCAACTTCGCCCGCCAAGCCGGTTGCCGTTGCTGCAACGTTGGCGGATGTCGCGTCCAAAATACCCAGCGTTGGCGGCACAACAACACTAGGCCAAAGTTTCTTGTATTTTCCTGGGCACCATTACTTTTTGAGTCCCGCGGGGCCGATTTTGTTGCAGCCCGGCATCTGCACCCGCACAGCTCCTGCGCCTGCCGTTGCCGGAGCTGATCGCCAGCACCAAGACAAGACAATCACCTCCAGAGCCGCCGCTTTTGAGATTGGCGTTGCCATCCTTCAATTTTTGCGGCCATGACGGTGTCTCGGTCACTATGACCGTTACGGAATAGATGCCGGCTGATCCATATGCACGAGCGCATCACGTAGCGGTTGGCTCGATATTTTTATCAGCCCGGTTAAGAGTGTATCCAAATCCAAGATCAGTAGTGTCCCAACGTTATTCGAACAAACTCAACTGGTTGGGCGAGACTCGCTGTTCCGAGGCCTGTGGTTGCTGGGAAAGTAGCTGATTTATCGGCATTCGCTCAAACACTGTGACACTCAGGATTTGTAGCATCTCATAGAGGCTCGCGGAACAGTTCAGGCGCTTCTTGACGATGGCGACGAGGACGTAAACCGACACTGCGATCTAGTTTTGCGTCTTCACCGCGTTCTCGGTTGTGCCGAAGAACGCTTTGATTCGCAGGTGCTGTTTGATCCATTTGAAAAACAGTTCCACACGCCAGCGTAGCCGATACAGCTGGGTGATCGTGAGTGCGGGCAATGCAAAGTTGTTGCTGAGGAATACGAACCGTTTGCCGGTTTCGGGATCATTGAACTTGATGCGGCGCAGCGGCGCCTCGAAGCCCTTGCGCGAGTAAAAGCCTGTGAGCACCACGGTCTGATCGCAGACGAGCCCCGTGGCTCGGTCGACGGCGCGCGAGTAGCGGCGCTGTGCTCTGAAGTTCGACTTGGCGCGGGTAACGAAGAAGCTGCCGGCGTCGTTGAGCCGGGCCAGTCGCTCGAAGTCGATGTAGGCTCGATCCATAACGTAGAAGGCACCGGGCTCGGGCACGAGATAGTCAAGGACGTTGACGTCGTGGAACTTGCCGTCGCTGATGAAGATAAACGACGGGATGCTGCCACGTAGATCGAGCAGCGTGTGAAGCTTCACAGCGGCTTTGGTCGATCGGAAGGGTGCCCAAGAAAACACCGAGAGGCACAGATCGATTGTGGTCGAGTCGCGTGCGTAGACCGTGTCCTTCAGCTCTATGCCGAGCGGTTCTTCGGCATAGAGCCCCGCGCTATTGCCGGATGGCAGGAAGCCGTCAAACTCGACCCCCGTTCAACATGGCTGCTGCGTCAAGGTGTGCACGTGTTGAAGGAACACAAGCCGAGCTGAAGCGGCGCATAGTCCGGTTGCGAACGCACCGGGATCATTAAATCAAATAGGGGTGCTTATTTCGGCTGTGGACAATTCACTCCCACCGTGATTCTCACGACCCGGTTGTACGGCTCATTTTCCGCGTCGCTCGTCGCCACCTTAGGATTCTCCTCGCCGGTAAAGAAAGATGAGATATGACTAGGAATGATTCCATTATCGATGAGCGCCTTATGGACGTTCTCGGCCCGACGTTTTGACAAAGCTTGGTTCGCAGCTTTGGAACCAACGGTATCGGTCTTACCAACCAAAATGACACGCGTATCGGGGGCGTGGGCTTCAAGGGTGACCTTGTTGATCGTCTGAATGTCTTCCTGGTTCATCACCACACTGCCCGTGTCAAAGTAAACCTCGTGCTGATAGCATTGAGGATCCATCGCCTGAGAGGGCGTCGTCGTCGCGACTAAAGATGAAAACGCCACAGTCGCCAAGGTTGCCCGCATGGCCTTCCGAGCTTGCATTATTTGTCCTCCCACTAAGTGCGACCAATCGGCTCGCCAAACGACTTTAGTAAATGATTGCAAGATGCTCGATCGGGTTAGGTTGGTAGTTCAGCACGCAAAAGACCTTAATTGGTGGCAAATTCCCTACCCAACGAGCCTTTGTTAACAAACGCCTCAAAGATCTCGTGCGATTTGGGTTCGTCTAAGATGATCATTTCATCGGCTAGCCCTTTAAGATCCCGCATTAGGACGATCAGGCGAGATTCGTACTGAAGGAGCACAAGCCAGGCAAAAGCTGAGAACCATTTTATCGACCAGCATCGTGACGGGTGACATGTGATGGGTTGAGGAGGTCATCGATGGTATGATCATTAGGATAAGGCAAACCCCAATGATCCGGTTCATATTGACAATCGCAACTGTAGTCTTGGTAGCTGCGCTGGCGATCGCTGATGGTCGCGGCCGGTCAGAAGACACTGATTGGAAGTTCTACGGCAGTTTGGAACGCAATGAATTCTTCAAGGTGGTGTTAAAGTGTTTCTACGATGCTAGCGTCGCGAGGCAAGCCGACGGCCATATACGGGTCTGGACCACATGCCTGTCCTACCCTGCAATGGATAAGATATTGAAAGACGAAAAGAGCGAATACCACGAGATTATGAAGCGGGTGTTCCGCATCCTCTTCGCAGACGCCATCTATGATCCGCCGATGATCAAAGTGGAACCCAAGTGGGCCAGAGTACGCGAACACATCATTATTGATGAGCAAGTAGCGGATGTTGCCGCCATAGAGCCCACCACGCGCATCTACTATGAAATTAATTGCGCAGACAAACAGTTTCAGTTGCGCGAGTTGAGCACCGAGCTGCACGTGAATGGCAGATCGGAATTTGAGAATAAGTGGTCAGATTGGGCCTACATTCCACCAAAGACCAATGTCGCGTATTTGGTGAAAATTCTATGTACACGATGATGCAAGGGAGCGGCGCGCGAGGCATATGTCGGCCGCTGTCCTGACCATGAGCGCGGCCGCTCGGCCTATTTACACAGGCGAGCAGCGGCTATCGCGCTGTCTGAGGTAGGCTGTGCAGGGGGTGCGCTGCTCAGCCGCGTCTCGCGCTGTCAGCTAGCGCGCAGCGCGACGTCATTAGCGGGCACGATGCTGGAGAAGTGGGATATACAATCCCGGTCCAATGCCCGAATTCTTTTCCGACCCCAAATTCCAGCGCTGGCTGAAGCGCCTAAAGCCCCGAGACGAGTTGGTCACGCGCATGGCATTGCGCCACGACATCCGCGATCCCGGCGTCAGCCTGAAATGGGAGGCACGCATCAAGGCGCTCGAGCGCGAGCTGATCAAGAATGAAGATGACATGGCCGAGCTATTGCGGGCCGTCGTTCGCGCGCGGAAAGAGATTAAGCCCCTCGCTTCGTTTGATGATTAAAGTGGAGAGCAGGTCCCAATTATGAGATCAGGCGTTTCGCTTCCTTCTCCTCCCGGTACCATCCCGGCAGTGAAATATCCCATGACGTTGTGCGTCTGAAAAAATACCCCATTAGACAGCCCTAAGTGCCCTGATTAAACCCAGACTGTTCGCCGGTCGGCCAGCGGTAAAGGAACCGCTTTTGATCCCATACCTCGAAACCATCGAACCGCCCTCGGTCCAGGCGTTCAAAAATCGCCGTCGCCCTAGCAACCGCATCCTCGTCAGATGTCGTACCTTCGAGGGTTTCGACGCCGGCGATGTGTCCATTCCGAATTAAGTAGCAGCGCATGCTGTATTCCCATCGGCGGTAACGCAGTCGCCGACTATTAGTTTGTTATTCCTGCCGCAGTGCCCCCGTCTTTCGCGGTTCGGGGCAATCCGTTTAGAGGGATTGTCGCGTGAGTGCGAGCAATAAGTAGCCCTGTTAACGAACTACATCGCGGCCCGGTTGCGTCGGCCGCTGTCCTGACCATGGGCGCGGCCGCTCGGCCTATTTACACAGGCGAGCAGCGGCTATCGCGCTGTCTGCGGTAGGCTAGCAGGGGTAGCGCATTTCACCGCTGTGTCACGCTGTCAGCTAGCGCGCAGCGGCACGACATTTTCACCAACCAACCGCGCCACATAATCGCCCCAAGAATTGAGAGCCGCTTTTCGTTCATCGCGATATTGCTCGCGATTATAAATCGCAGCCACGCCCGATATCGACCCAGAGACATGATTGAGCACGCGATCCAAAACATGCGGGGCGACGTTGAGATCGGCCATTCCAGTCGCGAGCGATTGCCTTATATCATGAAAAACCCAGGGCTCGACATCGCCCGACAGCTCCGCAAGGCGGCGGTCAATCTTCAGCTTGATATCGCCGAACCCCGAGACCGGCTTGTTGCCTCTGACCGAAAACACGAATCCGACGTCGCCGGCAAAAGCGTGGAAGCTTCTCGATCACCGCCATCGCGAGGGCGCTCAAATGAGTGTCGTGAGCACGGTGGTTTTTGGCGCGCTCAGAGGGCAACGACCAAATGCGGCGCTCCAAACTAATCTCGCGCCACGATAAATTGCCAATCTCGCGCAGGCGTTGGCCCGTCAAGATTAGCAGTTGGATGCTCGGCCCGAAGGGATGCCCGATGTCATCGCAGACCTGCCACAGCGCCGCAATCTCATTTGCACTGAAGACGCGCTCTCTTTCGCGCTTGGCCTTGCCCGAGGGATCGCGCACGCCTTGGGTCGGGTCGCGCTCGATTAAATCCTCATCGACGCCCACTGAAAACAGGTGCGTAAATGCTTGAGTGTGCCTGAAGCTTCAGACAGCGCACCGCCCGTGCTATTGCCGCGCCAGCGATGCCGCCGTGTCTCGGCGAGGTCGTTGGTCATTTTCAAGATGTCGGCCTTGGCGATCTGTTTGATTGGTATCGCACCGACGTAGGGCAGCGCACGCCGGCACAATCGGCGCACCTCGTAAACCGTGCTGGCGCGGCTGTCCCGGTCGTGCTTGCGGATGAAATCCTCGATCAGTTGTTCGAGTTTGTAGGTCGATTCCGCTGCTGCTATCTGTTCAGCTTCGAGTTTCTGCTTCCGTTCGATTGGCGAGCGCGATTGCGGGCTTCGAGCAGCGATGGCAGCACCGCCATGGTCGAAATGGTTTCCATGACTTCGGGCGCCGGGCCGGGCCAAACCGCAGGCCAAAACGCGGTCGCGCATCACGCCGCGAGGGAGCGCGCCCGCGCCGCCGCGCCGGTGACACCGTCCGCCGCCAGGCGTCGTTCCAACGCGGCGGCGACACGATAGAGCAGACGCTCGCCCCAAAAGCGCCCAGTGATCATGAGCCCGACCGGCAGCCCTTCGATCCAGCCGCAGGGAATGCTAATCGAAGGATGTCCCGTGACGTTGAAGGGTGCAGTGTTGATCGTCATGCCATAGGCGGTGGCGATGACCGCGCTGCGTCCGGCCTCGGGCGAGGGATGTCGGGGCGCGGTGACGGGGATGGTGGGCGTGACCATAACGTCGACCTCGGCCAATGCCTTGTCGTAAGCCGCGACCAGGAGCCGCGCCATATTTTGGCTGCGTGCGTAGTAGCGTCCGCCGTAGGCCCCTTGCATATAGGCGCCGGCTAACATGCCGACCTTCACAGTATCGGCGAGGAGATCGGCCTGCCATCGCCACATCGCCTGGCGCTGCATCGCGGAGTCGAGATAGACCCCCTTTGGCCCGTAGCCATAACCGTTGCCCTGGAAGATGGTGGCCAAGATGCCCTCATTGGCGCGCGGTAGCCAGATGGCGCCAGCCTCGCGTTGCATCGGCACCGAGACGGGCGCGACTGCGGCGCCCTCACCAGTAAAGCGTTCCATGGCAGCCCGCACGGCGGCATCGACGCGCGCGTCGGATTGCGGCAAGCCGAACCCCTCGGCGAGTAGGCCGATCCTGAGCCCGGCGACGCCGGCGTCTAGATCGGCGCCGTAATCATCGGGCGAGACGTCCGTCTGGCGGCTGTCGAGCCCGTCAGGGCCAGCGATGATGCCTAGGAGCAGGGCATTGTCGGCGACGGTGCGGGTCATCGGGCCGATATGGTCGAGCGAATATTCCATGCCGAGATTGCCGGTACAGGGCACGAGGCCGAAGGTCGGTTTCATGCCGACGATGCCACTGCATGCTGCGGGCTGGCGCACCGAGCCGCCTTGGTCGGTGCCGAGCGCCATATCGACGATGCCCCCGCCCACCAGCGCCGCTGAGCCAGACGACGAGCCGCCGGCGCTGTGGCCGGGCTTCCACGGATTGTCGACCGGGCCGCGGGCGTTGGTGTGGCTGCCGCCGGAAAAGCAAAAATCCTCGTTCGCGGATTTGGCGACGACGCGGCCACCGGCGTCGAGGATACGCGTGACGACGGTGGCATCGATCTCGGGCGTGTAGCCTTCGAGTGTCGCCGACCCGTTCATCAAAGGGACGCCAGCCACGCAAATGCAATCCTTGATGGCAACGGTGCGGCCAGCGAGGGGCCCACCGGCGGCTCCGGCAATGTCGATCTTACGCGCGTATGCGCCGAATGGATTTCTTCGACCGCAGGGATGTGCCCCGGCAGCCGCGGGTAGCGCGGGTCGGGCAATGCATCGGGTAACCGGTCGAGCGTTTCGTAGGTCTTGAGCGCGCCGCTGAGGAGGCCGCGGAAGAATTCGACATCTTCGGCGTCAAAGTGGAAGCCGAGCGCGGTCGCGATCCGCAACAGCTCGGCGGAACTGGGGGGTTTCACCGCCACGCTACGTTCTCCTGGAGAGGATCACAGAGCCGAAATCGGGCACGGCCGAGGGGCGTGCGGCCGCGCCCGAATGCCGTCCAATTCGCGTCGCGGCGTTATGTCTGCCAATGCATCTTATCGGCGAGCAACCAGCCGTTCTTGTACTCGGTGTATTCGAGGTTCTTGCGATGGACGACGGTCTGGATGCCCTGCAGCAACGGGATGATGGCGCCGTATTCGACGGCGTCGACATTGAGCTTCTTGTAGGCGGCGATGCGCTTGGCGTTGTTCGGCTCCTTGAACAACTTGACGACATCCTCGCCAATCACCTTTTCCTTCCAGGCCGAGAACGGCAGGTCCGGATTGAGGCAGTAGCCGATATCGATTTCGGGATCGCCCGTGGCGTTGTCCCAGTCCCACATCACCGCTTCGGGGAAGGTGCCGGCGCGGTTCATCTCGAACGCCTTGGCGTATTCGATGACCTCGATCTCGGCCTCGAGCCCGACCTTCTTCCACATCTGCGCGATGGCGCGTGTCAGGTCGTAGTCGCCGGCGAACTGGCCGTTGGTGGTGCCGAACTTGAACCGCGCGGGCTTGTTCGGGCCATAGCCGACTTCGGCGAGGAGCTTCTTTGCCAGCTCGGGATCGTAGGCGAAATGGTAGCCCGGCACGTCGCCGCCCGAGCCCGGCGCAGAAAGGACCGACAGCGGCTTGGCGTAACCCAGGAAGAAGGCCT
This sequence comes from uncultured Alphaproteobacteria bacterium, assembly GCA_963804725.1. Lineage (GTDB taxonomy): Bacteria > Pseudomonadota > Alphaproteobacteria > ATCC43930 > CGMCC-115725 > JAATGI01. The sequence goes on from CAWDRN010000007.1 coordinate 346,922, forward strand.
TCGACAGCGCTACCTTGTCGATGGCGTGATGAGCGGCGAGTCGCACGTTCTTCTGCGCGAAGCCGCGATCGCCCCGAACATAGAGCATGATCGACCGCGTCACCGGATTGGCTTCGGCGGTGAAAGACGGGTTGTTCTTGAACCGTGGGATCTCCCGGATCGGAACCGCGATGGTGAGATCGACCTCGCCGGACTGAACTGCGGCGACGCGCGCCGAGGGGTCCTTGATTACCTCGATGATGACGCGCTTCACCGCCGGCTTGCGGTCCCAATAATTGTCGTTGCGCTCGAGCACGATGCGGCTGTTCATCTGGTACTCGGCAAGCTTGTAGGGACCGGAGCCGACCGGCTTGGCGCGGAAGCCCTCAATGCCGACCTTGGTCATATAGGCTTTGGGCACGACATAGTTGGCAAGGAACGCCAACCAGGGGCCGGCGGTCGGCACCGGCGCCGAGAACAGCATCACGGCCTTGGTGGGGGACTGGATCTGGACATCCTTCAGATGCCCCCAGACCGCGCCGATATCGATCTTCTCGCCGGCGCGGACACGCTCGATGTAGGTGTAGCGGAAATCCTCGGACGTCATTTTCGAGCCGTCCTGGAAGGTTACGTCGTCGCGAAACTCGAGGTCCATCGACAGCGCATCGTCCGCCAGCTTCCACTTCGACACGAGCTTAGGCACGAGGCTCAGATCGGGGGCCTGGTCGAGCGGCTGATCGAAGACCAGCTTGTAGATCGGCTGCGCGTCCGGGATCGTCCGTTCCACCGGGTCCCAGGTCGGCACATCGACCGGCCAGCCGATGATGATCTCGTCCTTTCCCGCCGCGTAGGCCCATCTCGCGTGGGCGAGGAGATCAAGGCTCACCGCACCGAGCCCGAGCGATTGAAGCAGCTTCCTGCGGTTCATCATGAGCATCGCGACCTCCCCGATCCCTATGGCCATGCGCCACGGCCGGCAACGCAACGGTTCGCCGCGCCCAGCCACACTCTACACCGCGCCACCGACGACGTTTCAAGTCTAAAATACTTGGCGCGTGTCAGAACCCTTGCAGCACCTGCCAATTTTACCGCAAATAATTCAACAAGTTACGAGGTGGGCGCGGGTAGCGGATCCGAGACTCAAAAATAAGTACGCGGAAACGTACTTTTTAGGCGATTGCCCACCTGACCTCCGGGCGTGGTCGTAGGCTCGCTTCAAGCCATGAGAGGGCCGTAGCTACCCAGGTCAGCCTACGGCCAGCGGGCGCCAGGATTTTCGGCTATAGCGACGAGGACGGAGAGAGAGGGTAAGGGGGCTTGGGCATTACCCTAAAAGGAACCTCGTTCACCGGTGACGCTCGGGTCAGGTGAGTAAAATTCCTCACCATAATGATCCTCAATATACTCAAACAATTGCATCGTGAGGTTCGCTGCCACTGCCGCTTCGGCGTCGGTCATTTGATCCGTGGTGGCCTTACACCTTCCCTCGTTCGAATCTCTGGATGGCCTATGATTTAACATGCGGACCAATTCTGCCAGATCAGGTCGCAGGCCTTCCGGAACATCCTCTTCCGTTACGTGAGCGATATGGAACTGATAGGCATCGTGAAGCCGCTCGCGTAGCCCGCGATCGCTCTGGGCCATCCCCTTAACTGCGGACCAAAATCTCTTACGCCCAGAATCCATGCTGCCCATTGGCGATAGTGTCCTCTTCGGAAGGCAACAATTTATGATCGTCTCCCCCAAGGACGCAAAATAAAAGGCCCGCCCGAGGGGCAGGTCTTGCGCGGCAAGATTTGCCGACACTATAATTTTCGCACGTTGGCAACGATACTTTGAGCGGCCCGCCATGGCTGACGGTAGTGGTAAGCGTTCCCGACCTGAAACCCCCGCAGAGTACCGCGAGCGGGCAGCCGAGTGCGAACGGCTGGCTGCGGATTCTCAGACCGAAAGGAATCGGGAAACCTATCTCCGCATCGCTGCTACGTGGCGTCGTCTTGCCGACGAAGACGAAGCACTAGCCAGAGACGCGCCGGCAACCCCAAAGAGGCCGTCTCCCCCGCCCGAATGAACGACGAGGCCGACGCGTTGCGCGCGGAAGCCAGACGGCTTCGCTCGTTCCTCGCGCGCGATTCCTCCCCCGAAGTCGCGAGGCATATCGAACAGCTCGCAGCCGAACTGGAACGCCGCGCTACGGCGATCGACGGTAAGTCGTCCAACGGTCACGATGAGCCTAGCCGTGCGGGGTTGCTGCCTAAGAAGTAGCGCGGATTTACGATCGTTGCGATCTCGCCCTTGGCGCGATCGATGTCTGTCAACTGGTCGAGCAGAGCGCCATCGAGTTTTACCATCCAGTAGAAGGTACTACGTGACGAAGTTCGTACAATGTGTTAGCCTATAGAGGTGCTAGCAGGTCACTCCAGCACCAAGAAAAAACACTCGGATTCCATTAGCCCCGCCACACGCTCAGGCGGGGCTTTTTTTCGCGTGGCCATCGCTGCCTCGCTGCAAGTGGAGACGTATCAAAGCAGCTCAAGCGCTCAGGCCAAGCTGAGAGCCCTTGGTTATAGGTGCTGAAGTTTCGCGCGCCAGGCCTCTTGACCTAGCGGATCGAGCAACCGAATAGCGTTCGGTTTGGTCGGCCCGGACACCTTGATGTTCCGAATCACGGCGGCCAGGACCCTCCGTGCGCCGGAAATATCCGTCGGCTTAGAAATTGCCGCCGTCCAACACCATCAGGTCTGAGTGCGGTTGTCCCGTAGCAATAAATTCGTAACGCCAAGTGGCCATCGGGGCAACCATCGCCCGGAAAAATACACGCAACAACGGATCGGCACCGCCTGAACGTGAAAATTCTGTGAATGTCTATTGGAATTGAATAACTAATGGAGAGCGTCGAGAGGCAAAATAGGGCACTCCCTGATGGACTCACAATCCCTACGCGATGATGATGCAGGAAAGCACGGGGCGGGTTTCACATTGTCCCGTACCCCTAGAAGCCCGCGCCGGATGTCGGCGCATTTCCGCAACTGGAGGACGAGATGAGCTGGTTGACGCACCACTGGGATTGCGAAGTGAGCGGTTCGCCCGACCGCGTCGGTGCGCTGGTATGGGCTCGAGGCTTGGAGCCGGTGATGAAAACAGCTCTCGTGATGGCGTTGTTGCTCTTACCCACCGTAGCGGTAGCGCAAACAGATAATATCGCGCTGCGCAGCGTCACGGACTTCGGCGTGTCGCCCAACAATGCGGACAACACCACGCAGATGAACAATGCCATCTCTTGGGCCGAAGCCAATTACGCGCATATCGTTGTGCCGGTGCACATTAAGATCGCTGGCACGCTGTTGATCAACCAGGAGCTGGGCCAGCGCGGCTTCGGTATTCAAGGGCCGGGTATCATTGAGGAAACCGGCAGCAATTTGCCCATCATTGAGTTCACCGGCGACCACAGCCAGCAAGCACCAGACCTCAACAACCTCAACCTCAGATATTCGCAAGGTCAGGGGGCGTCTCAGTCCAACTCTTATTGCATTTTGTTTACATCTTCAGGTGCTCCCTCAGTCTACAACGGCACGTTCTCGAAGATCCAGTGCACGAATGCTTATCGTGGCTTTGGTCAAAAAGGCGGTTATGCTCTCTGGGGCAACCGCTGGACGAGCATCGATTGCAAAGCTAACAGTGGCATGTGCATGGATTTCCAGGAAACCAAAGGGAACCAGCCGAACAATTACTTCGGCAACCTTTACGCTTTTCGAGGACATGGCGTAGCATGCACCGACCCTTTTGAGTTCTCGTTTTCGTCCCAGAGTGCGCTCACCTTGGAAAATGTTGAGGGTAATGCTGTAAATTGCAATCTCCTCCTGATTCAGAACAGCCGTGTGGTGAATATTAACAACATTCGCTGTGAGGTCTGCACGATTGGTCCGGGGGGCGCCTACCAGGGCATGATCACGGTAACGGGTGTCGGTGTCCATATCAGGGGTTATGAGCTACAAACATTGACGCTCAATACTGGCGCACCCTATTTCATGTTCCGCGATGCCGGTGCTTATGGACCACCGGATAAGATTGAGAATGCTGTGATAACCAATCCAGAAGGCACGAACGGCCTTCTTTACGCCATTGATTCGGCGCACGTCAAAGTCTTGACGGAACCAATTTGGAATGTGCTGGGCGGAGTTCCTTATCCCCAAGAAGCGTATCCGTACGACGAGACGGCTAGCAATGTGATCGACATCACAGACTAAGGAAATCACCTGATCCAAGAGAGTCGCCCCCTTGGCTGTTAAATCATCAAACTGATCGTAGCGTGTTCGAGATGACGCAGTGTGTGTGGGAAAGCGTTGTGCATGCCGGTGCGTGTCTTGATGGGCCGGACCTCACGTGGGATCGCGTTTATCGCTGCAAACATAGTCACTAGCCAGCGCAGTATGCCTGCGGATGCTTGGACCTCCTTCGCGACGATCCGGTCAACCCGGTCCGGCCGGAGCTGGCGGTCCCCACACTGTGCCGACGGTCGGCGATATCTTTACGTTACCGGATGGCTCGGTCGTTGAATGGGACGGTGATCATGTACCTCCTGCGCGCGATTTGATTTTGATTAAAGTGGATGAGCGCCTGCCACGGCGTTACGCTGGATCGATTTGGAAGCAGTCGACTTCGACTTGGCGCTGTCCCACCGGAACCTCAACCGTCGGCAACGCTGCGGCGGGTGATGCACCGCTACGGCGAGGACCGCGCCAGGATCATCGGCTCATTTTATAATACGGGTGACCGTCGACTGGCCCGGCGAGCTGTGGACCCCAGTCAGCGCGCTCGACCCCTAAGCAATGGTACGACGCCCATGTTGGCTGCGAGACTTGCGTCCCGTATGGCGATTAATTGGAGGCGGAGTGCGGCCACCCACGAGCCACATGGAGTCAAGGAGGTAACTCTGGTCGCTGGTCGCTGGTCGCTGTCAGCGGTTGTTTCAAAGCCTGGGTCACCATCTGACTTGACCCGCGACCGCGCATTATCGAAACGGCAGCGGTGACGAAAGGGAATGCACCCGCGAGAGCGCAAAGAGCGAAGACGATTGCGAGTAGGGTGGTCATGTCTACTGGCATTGGCGCATTAGGATCGCTCCGCAGCTGCTCGATCGCTGCTTTCCATTCCGGCGAGCCATGAGGGATGTCAGCGTAATCGGTGAAAGGATCGATGGCGATGGGCGGATAACTAGGGAACTCATAGCTCCGAATATCCGATCAAACCTAAAATACTTGCTCCCTCGTCACGCCGGCAATTCGCCGGACATTGTTTCGGCAGTATCCTCCGCTGCCGCCCGTTTCGCCCGGATCGCCCAGCTCGCCGTCGGATCGTCAGGCGGCACGGAAGCGAGGAGTGCGCGCGTATAGGGGTGCGAGGGGTTGTCGAGGACCTCGCGCGTTGGCCCGGCCTCGACCACGGCGCCCTGGTGCATGACCAAGACGCGCTCACAGACATGGCGAACGACCGACAGGTCGTGCGAGATCAGCACCATCGAAAAGCCGTGCCTGTCGCGCAGGCTGAGCAGCAGTTCGAGGAGCTGCGCCTGGACAGAAACGTCAAGGCCGGAAACGATCTCGTCGGCGACCAGGACCTTGGGCAGGGAGCAGAGCGCTCGCGCAATATTGATGCGCTGGCGCTGACCGCCGGAAAGCTGCGTCGGGAAGCGGTGCGCCACATCCTTCGCCAGCCGCATCTCGAGGAGCAGTTCCTCGGCGCGCGCCAAACGCACAGCTGAGCTGGGTCGCCGGTCGGCGGCCTCGAGCGCCTGGGTAACGATCTCAGACACCCGGTGCCGCGGATTGAGCGCCGATTGCGGGTCCTGAAACACCATTTGGATATTGGCCACACGGTGCTTGCGCACGGCCGCGTTGCCCGAGGTCAAATTCAAGCCGGCGAGCTCGATGTTGCCGGAAGTCGGCGTCTCAAGACCAACGAGGAGACGCGCCAGGGTTGATTTGCCGCTGCCGCTTTCGCCGACCACACCGAGAAACTCGCCGACGCCGAGCGAGAATGACAGGTTCTTAACCGCCACGATCGACATACCCGATCCGATCCAGCCGCCGCTACGCGTGAATATCTTGGTCAGATCGGTCACCACCAGCACTGGTCGGAGCGCCGTCGCCGAGGTGCGTGCCGGCTCAGACCCGCTCGCGATCGCGGCGACGCGGTTGGGATGGTGGCAGGCGGTGCCATGGCGACTGTCAGCGGCGGTTGGGGTTGCGGTACGGCAATCCGCGCTCGCCACAGTGCAGCGCGGGGCGAAAACGCAACCGGGCAAGTCGGCGGCTTCGGTAAGGCTGGGCATCTGGCCCGGCATCACCAAGACCGCTCGATCCGCACCTCGCATCGGCGGATTGGCCAGCAGCAGGGAGCGCGTGTAAGGATGACGCGTTGTCGTGAAGACGCTGGCGGCAGGTCCGCGCTCGACGATGCGACCGGCGTAGAGCACCACGACCTCGTCGCAAATCTGGGCGGCGAGGCGTAGATCGTGGCTGACGAAGATCAACGCGGTAGCGCTGCGCTCCTGCATTTCCGAGATGAGACCAATGATGCGGCTTTGCGTGGTGACGTCGAGAGCCGTGGTCGGCTCGTCGGCGATGATGAGGCGCGGCCGGCTGGCAAAGGCCATGGCGATGAGCACTCGCTGGCACATTCCGCCGGAAAATTCGTGAGGATAGCCGACAAGCAGGGAGCGGGGCTGCGGCAGATGCACGGAAGCGAGGAGTTCGACCGCGCGATCCCGGCGCGCGCGCCGTCCCACCACGCCGATGCGCGCGAGATGTTCGTCGAATTGCGCCCCGATGCTGCGCACCGGATTGAGCGCCGACAGCGGTTCCTGCGGGATGAAGGCGATGTCGCGGCCCAGGAGATTACGGCGCCGCGACGGGTCCATGGCGGCGAGATCCTCGCCCGCGAACGACAAGGTGCCGCGCGTGATGGCAAAGCCCGGCGGCATCAGCTGCGCGATCGATTTGGCGATCATCGACTTGCCAGCGCCTGATTCGCCGACCAGCCCGAGGATCCGGCCGGGTGACAGCGAGAAGCTCAAATCCTCGATCGCCGGCACCGAGCGCTCACCCAGTCGGGCGGTGATGGTGACGTGGTTTGCGACGAGGAGGCTCACCGCTCAATCCCGTCGCGTCTCGGTGAGTCGGACATCGAGCGTGCGGCGCAAGCCGTCGCCGAGCAGGTTGAAGCCGAGCACGGTAACGAAGATGCACAGGATCGGCAGGATCAGGTTCCACGGGTTCTGGTAGATAGTCTGGCGCGCATCCGCGATCATCTGGCCCCAGGCCGGCCGGTTGGCCTCGACCGAATAGCCGACGAAAGACAGGATCGCCTCAACGATCACGGCGACGCCGGCCTCGATGCTAAGCAGCGTTAGCAACAACGGCATGGTCGCGGGCAGGACTTCGCGGACCATGGTGCGGGTGTGGGAAAAGCCCAGCAGCCGCGCGGCAGCGACGTAGTCCTTGGTCGCAACCCCCATCGCGTCGGCACGCAGCACCCGGCAGAACCGCGTCCAGTCGACCAGGATGATCGCGAAGATGACGTTGCTGAGACCGACCCCGAGGCCGGTCATTAGGATCAGGGCCAAGACGACCGGCGGGAACGACATCCAGACCTCGACGAAACGGCTGATCAACCAGTCGATCCAGCCCCTGAAATAGCCAGCTATGTGGCCGAGACTGGCGCCGAGCAGCATGGCGCCGAGCGAGGCGAAGACCGCGACCGCTATCGCCACGCGTGCGCCGTAGACCAGCCGCGACAGGATGCAGCGGCCGAGACTGTCGGTGCCGAGAGGAAAGGCAGGATCGGCGCCGGCGGCCCAGAACGGCGGCAGCAGCGTGCCGAGCATGTTCTGCTCTTCGGGGTCATGAGGCGCCAGGAGCGGCGCGAAGATGGCCGCGCTCGCGACGACCAGCACGATCGCGGCGCCGACAACGACGCGTCCCGCCAGAATGCGCCGCGGGATGATGCGCAGCGCCATGGTCATCGCCGCAGCCTTGGATTGACGAGGAGCGACGCGATATCGACGATGATGGTGATAACCACGACCGTCAGACCGTAGGTAAGGCCCGCAGTCTGTATGATCGGCAGATCGGCGTTTTGGACCGCGTCGACCATGAGGTTACCGAGTCCTGGATAGGAGTAGATCACCTCGATGAGCAGCGTGCCGCCGAACAGGAAGCCGAATTGGACGCCCATCAGGTTGAGCGTCGGCACCAACGCATTGGGAAAGGCGTGGCGGCGGAGGATGCGGCGCTCGCTGAAGCCGCGGAACCGCGCCTGCTGAATATAGTCCTCCTGATAGACGTCGAGGAGGCTCGAGAACAGAACGCGCGTGATCGTCGGCGCGAAAGCGAGCCCGAGTGCGAGCGCCGGCAGGATCATGTGCTTCAACGCATCGAGCGTCATGTCGAGGCGGCCGGCCAGAAGTGTGTCGAGCAGCAGGAAATGAGTAATGACGGGACGCTCGAACTCGGGCGACAGCCTGCCAGTGAAGGGCAGCACGTCGAAGAACACGCCGAAGACCAGAATGAACAGCAGGCCCCATAGGAAGTCCGGCATCGACAAGAGCGCAATCGAACCGAGTTCCATCACAGCCGAGACCAAGCGGCTGTTGCGCCAGCGGAACATCACCCGCGCGCCAACAAGTCCCAGGACCGAGGCGATGATCATCGCCAGAACGGCGAGCTCGACGGTTTGGGGCAGCGCGTCTGCGATCAGGTCGCCGACCGGCCGGCGCTTCTGCATCGAATTCACCGAGATCGCCCCCGACCGTCGTCTCGAGCCATTGGAAAAACTGGACAGGCAACGGCTTGTTGAGGCCCATCTCCACGCGCTTGGCTTCGATCTGCTCTCTCGTCGCGGTCGGCGGCATGGAGAGCGCGGCGGGATCGATCGGCAAGAGGCGCAGCGTGACGAACAACAACGCCGAAACCGCCAACATCACCGGAATCGCCAGCAGAATTCGTCTCAGCAACATCGTGGCAATGGTGAGCAGCATGACTCAACCAGGCGGCGCGGTCCGCGGATGCAAGCGCTCTGCCAGAGCCAGATTATCGCGCCGCCCCCGGACGCCCACGGATTCCATTCTTCAAACCTAAAGTATCCGGGCTAAACTCTGCCACAGTTGTTTCCGCCAAGTGAACCGAGCGACATCATGACCATGCCACGCCCGACCTGCGACCAGGTCCGCGCCATCGCCCACGAACTCGGCATCGCGCTCTCGGATGCCGACGCTCGGTCCTATCTCGGTCTGATGGAGCCTAGCCTCGCCAGCTACGATGCGCTGGCCGCGATGCCCGACGAGCTGCCGCCGGTGAAATATCCCCGCGCGCCGGGCCGAGCCCCGGTCCCCGGCGAGGACCCCTACAATGCCTGGTGCGCCGTCACCGAAATCGCGGGCGCGCCATCTGGCAAACTCGCTGGCAAGCGCGTCGCCATCAAGGACAACGCCTGTGTCGCTGGGGTGCCGATGATGAACGGCGCGTCGATCCTTGCCGGTTACGTCCCCGAGATCGACGCCACCGTCGTGACGCGCATCCTCGATGCCGGCGGCACCATCGTCGGCAAGGCGCGGTGCGAGTATTTCTGTGCGTCGGGCGGGAGCTTCACCGGCACCGGCGGTCCGGTCCGCAATCCCCATCGCCCCACCCACAGCGCCGGCGGCTCATCCTCTGGCAGCGCCGTCGCGGTCGCGACCGGTGCCGCGGATCTCGCCACCGGTGGCGATCAGGGTGGTTCGAATTCGCCAGCCGGCCGCCTGCTGCGGCGTGGTTGGGCTGAAGCCGACCTTCGGCCTCGTGCCTTATACCGGGATCATGGGTGCGGATGTCAGCATCGACCATGTCGGCCCGATCACCCGGACGATCGCGGACAATGCGCTGCTGCTCGAGGTTCTCGCAGGACCGGACGGCATTGATCCGCGCCAGGCGATCCCGGAAGCAGTGACATTCGATTATCGCGCCGGGCTTGAGCGTGGTGTCGCCGGCCTGCGCATCGGGGTGCTGCGCGAGGGCTTCGATCGGCCGGACGCGATGCCCGAGGTCTCGCGGCAGGTCCGCGCCGCCGCCGATATGCTGCAAGATCGCGGCGCCGAAGTACGAGAGATTTCAGTGCCGCTTCATGCCGATGGTTCGACTATCTGGATGCCGATTATCCTCGAGGGCACGCTCGCCAATATGCTTGGCGATGGCGGCGGCACCAACGCCGGTGGCCTCTATCTCCCCAGTCTGATCGAGCATATGGGGCGATGGCACCGGCGTGCAGACGAGTTGTCGGAGGTGCTGAAAGTACTGCTGGTGACGGGCGCTTGGGCAGTGCGCCAGACCAGCACCCGCGGCTATGGCAAAGCGCACAATCTCGGGCGGCGCCTGCGGGCGGCGTACGACCGGGCACTCGCGGAAGTCGATCTCTTGCTGTTGCCGACGATGCCGCGGACGGCCAGTGTGCTGCCCGCGATGGATGCATCGCGCGAGGAACAATTCGCCAAGGCGGTCGAAACGGTCGTCAACACGGCGCCCTTCAACCTCACCGGCCATCCCGCGCTCTCGATGCCGTGCGGCATGGTCGACGGGCTGCCGGTCGGCGCCATGCTGGTTGGCCGCCATTTCGCCGAAAAGACGATCTATCGGGCGGCGCAAGCGCTGGAGGCGGCGCGCGGGTAAGCGGCGGTCAAGGCGCCCGTGTCGCGGTCGAGGGCAAGCTGACTGCCGCGCTACGCGCTCCTGGAAGGAATCACACCGCCGAAATCGGGCACCGTCGACCGGCGACACCCAGATTTCGTCCTCGTCGCGGCGTTATGTCTGCCAATGCATCTTATCGGCGAGCAACCAGCCGTTCTTGTACTCGGTGTATTCGAGGTTCTTGCGATGGACGACGGTCTGGATGCTCTGCAGCAACGGGATGATGGCGCCGTATTCGACGGCGTCGACATTGAGCTTCTTGTAGGCTGCGATGCGCTTGGCGTTGTTCGGCTCCTCGAACAACTTGACGACATCCTCGCCAATCACCTTTTCCTTCCAGGCCGAGAACGGCAGGTTCGGATTGAGGCAGTAGCCGATATCGATTTCGGGATCGCCCGTGGCGTTGTCCCAGGCGAACGTCACCGCTTCGGGGAAGGTGCCGGCGCGGTTCATCTCGAACGCCTTGGCGTATTCGATGACCTCGATCTCGGCCTCGAGCCCGACCTTCTTCCACATCTGCGCGATGGCGCGTGTCAGGTCGTAGTCGCCGGCGAACTGGCCGTTGGTGGTGCCGAACTTGAACCGCGCGGGCTTGTTCGGGCCATAGCCGACTTCGGCGAGGAGCTTCTTTGCCAGCTCGGGATCGTAGGCGAAATGGTAGCCCGGCACGTCGCCGCCCGAGCCCGGCGCAGAAAGGACCGACAGCGGCTTGGCGTAACCCAGGAAGAAGGCCTTCGACAGCGCTACCTTGTCGATGGCGTGATGAGCGGCGAGTCGCACGTTCTTCTGCGCGAAGCCGCGATCGCCCCGAACATAGAGCATGATCGACCGCGTCACCGGATTGGCTTCGGCGGTGAAAGACGGGTTGTTCTTGAACCGTGGGATCTCCCGGATCGGAACCGCGATGGTGAGATCGACCTCGCCGGACTGAACTGCGGCGACGCGCGCCGAGGGGTCCTTGATTACCTCGATGATGACGCGCTTCACCGCCGGCTTGCGGTCCCAATAATTGTCGTTGCGCTCGAGCACGATGCGGCTGTTCATCTGGTACTCGGCAAGCTTGTAGGGACCGGAGCCGACCGGCTTGGCGCGGAAGCCCTCAATGCCGACCTTGGTCATATAGGCTTTGGGCACGACATAGTTGGCAAGGAACGCCAACCAGGGGCCGGCGGTCGGCACCGGCGCCGAGAACAGCATCACGGCCTTGGTGGGGGACTGGATCTGGACATCCTTCAGATGCCCCCAGACCGCGCCGATATCGATCTTCTCGCCGGCGCGGACACGCTCGATGTAGGTGTAGCGGAAATCCTCGGACGTCATTTTCGAGCCGTCCTGGAAGGTTACGTCGTCGCGAAACTCGAGGTCCATCGACAGCGCATCGTCCGCCAGCTTCCACTTCGACACGAGCTTAGGCACGAGGCTCAGATCGGGGGCCTGGTCGAGCGGCTGATCGAAGACCAGCTTGTAGATCGGCTGCGCGTCCGGGATCGTCCGTTCCACCGGGTCCCAGGTCGGCACATCGACCGGCCAGCCGATGATGATCTCGTCCTTTCCCGCCGCGTAGGCCCATCTCGCGTGGGCGAGGAGATCAAGGCTCACCGCACCGAGCCCGAGCGATTGAAGCAGCTTCCTGCGGTTCATCATGAGCATCGCGACCTCCCCAATCCCTATGGCCACGCGCCAAATGGCGCGGTCCGCGGATGCAAGCGCTCTGCCAGAGCCAGATTATCGCGCCGCCCCCGGACGCCCACGGATTCCATTCTTCAAACCTAAAGTATTCGGGCTAAACTCTGCCACAGTTGTTCCGCCAAGTGAACCGAGCGACATCATGACCATGCCACGCCCGACCTGCGACCAGGTCCGCGCCATCGCCCACGAACTCGGCATCGCGCTCTCGGATGCCGACGCTCAGTCCTATCTCGGTCTGATGGAGCCTAGCCTCGCCAGCTACGATGCGCTGGCGGCGATGCCCGACGAGCTGCCGCCGGTGAAATATCCCCGCGCGCCGGGCCGAGCCCCGGTCCCCGGCGAGGACCCCTACAATGCCTGGTGCGTCGTCACCGAAATCGCGGGCGCGCCATCTGGCAAACTCGCTGGCAAGCGCATCGCCATCAAGGACAACGCCTGTGTCGCTGAGGTGCCGATGATGAACGGCGTGTCGATCCTCGCCGGCTACGTCCCGGAGATCGACGCCACCGTCGTGACGCGCATCCTCGATGCCGGCGGCACCATCGTCGGCAAGGCGCGGTGCGAACCGTCGGGCGGGAGCTTCACCGGCACCGGCGGTCCGGTCCGCAATCCCCATCGCCCCACCCACAGCGCTGGCGCTTCGTCCTCTGGCAGCGCCGTCGCGGTCGCGACCGGTGCCGCGGATCTCGCCACCGGTGGCGATCAAGGTGGTTCAATTCGCCTGCCGGCCGCCTGCTGCGGCGTGGTTGGGCTGAAGCCGACCTTCGGCCTCGTGCCTTATACCGGGATCATGGGTGCGGATGTCAGCATCGACCATGTCGGCCCGATCACCCGGACGATCTCGGACAATGCGCTGCTGCTCGAGGTTCTCGCAGGACCGGACGGCATTGATCCACGCCAGGCGATCCCGGAAGCAGTGACATTCGATTATCGCGCCGGGCTTGAGCGTGGTGTCGCCGGCCTGCGCATCGGGGTGCTGCGCGAGGGCTTCGACTGGCCGGACGCGATGCCCGAGGTCTCGCGGCAGGTCCGCGCCGCCGCCGATCTGCTGCAAGATCGCGGCGCCGAAGTACGAGAGATTTCAGTGCCGCTTCATGCCGACGGTATGACCATCTGGATGCCGGTCATCCTCGAGAGCACGCTCGCCAATATGCTTGGCGATGGCGGCGGCACCAACGCCGGTGGCCTCTATCTCCCCAGTCTGATCGAGCATATGGGGCGATGGCACCGGCGTGCAGACGAGTTGTCGGAGGTGCTGAAAGTACTGCTGGTGACGGGCGCTTGGGCAGTGCGCCAGACCAGCACCCGCGGCTATGGCAAAGCGCAAAATCTCGGGCGGCGCCTGCGGGCGGCGTACGACCGGGCACTCGCGGAAGTCGATCTCTTGCTGTTGCCGACGATGCCGCGGACGGCCAGTGTGCTGCCCGCGATGGATGCATCGCGCGAGGAACAATTCGCCAAGGCGGTCAGTAGGGTCGTCAACACGGCGCCCTTCAACCTCACCGGCCATCCCGCGCTCTCGATGCCGTGCGGCATGGTCGACGGGCTGCCGGTCGGCGCCATGCTGGTTGGCCGCCATTTCGCCGAAAAGACGATCTATCAGGCGGCGCAAGCGCTGGAGGCGGCGCGCGGGTAAGCGGTCAATCCAGCAGGTCAGCGAAGATGGCCGCAAGATGCGGCTTGCGCTCGAGCCCGAGGCCTGGTGTCTCGCCCGGCCAAATGCACCCGTCTTCGATCCGGACATCGTCGGGAAAGCCGCCGATAGGATTATGGAAAGGCGCCGTCTCGTGGCCGCCGAGGCCGAGTCCGACGCAGACATGGAGCGAGAACAGGTGCCCGGCATGGGGCCAGCATTGCTGTCGCGACCAGCCCCAGGATACCAACAGTTCGAGGACGCGCCGATACTCGACCATGCCGTAGCTCAACGAGATGTCCATGTTGAAGAGATCGCGGTCGGGTCGCAGCCCGCCATAACGCAGGAGGTTGCGGGCATCAGCGGCGGAGAAGATGTTTTCGCCCATCGCCAGGGGGGTGACGATTGACGGTGCGAGCTCGGCGTGGAGCGCATAATCGAGGGGATCGACGGGGTCTTCGATCCAGGCGAGGCGGTATTGGTCGAGCGCTGCGAGCCGCAGTGGTGCCGTGTCGCGGTCGAAACCGCAATTGCAGTCGACTGCAAGCGCGCTCGCCTCGTCGCCCAGCAGCGCGAGCACGGTCTCGATCCGTCGTCGGTCGCCGTCGAGCGGTAAGCCACCGGTCTTGATCTTGAACCGAGCATATCCGAGATGGCGAAAGCGCCTTATCTCGTCGCCGAGGGCGGCGAGATCGTCCACCGGGCGATACTGACCACCGCTGGCATAGACCGGAACGGAGCGGCCGGTAGCGCCTGGGAACCGCTCCTGGAGGAGGCGCCAGAGGGGTTTGTCCTCGAGCTTCGCTTGCAAGTCCCAGCTGGCGGCATCGATCAGCCCGACCGCGCCAGGCCGCTCGCCATGGCCGCCAGCCTTCTCGTTGCGCATGACGAGGGACCAGATCTTGACGGGATCGATGCCGGCGCCGCGGTCGGCCGCATAGTCCGCGGGGTCGGCATGGAGAAGGCGTGGGAAAAAACGTTCGCGCAACAACCCGCCATGGCCGTAGCGCCCGATTAAATCGAAGGCGAGCCCGACCACGGGCATGCCGTTGCGCGTGGTGTCCGAGACGAGCACGACAGCGCTCGCCGTCATCTCGGTGAAGTCGATATCGGCGTTACGGCTTCCCGAGGGGAGCCCGATGGTCTGTTCGCGCGCGGCGACGATGCGTGCCATTCAACCGGTCTTGCCCACTTTCCAGCCATGCTCGGACAGATCGAAGACGATACCGAACGGGTCCTTGTACTTGGTCTCGGCATCAACTCCCGGATAAATGTTGGGGATCTTGAAGAAGAACTTGCCGCCCTGCTCCGCGACCTTGCGCGCGGACTGCTGTTCGTCATCGACTACGAAGCCGAAATGATGGAGGCCCGCCCAGTCGCGACCGTGGAGTGCACCCTCAGTGCCCTCGGGGAAATTGAGCAGAGTCAAGTTCATGACGCCGTCCGACAGCATGATGGCGTTGCCGATCGGCGACTGCGCCTCGGCAACGCGGTTCATCTCGAGAGCGGTGCAATAGAAGGCGGCGGCCTTCTCAAGATCGGGCACCTGGAGTGCGATGTGTCGTAGCTTTGCCATGGGAACCTCGTTTGTCGCCTTATCCGCGCCGGCGGCGCCGCTGTCAACGTGATCGGGTCGCGGCCTTGCCGGCGAATTCCTCGCGGTAGAAATCGCACCAATGGGCGGGGCCGCGCCCCTGGTCGGGGCCCAGAGCCGTGAAGCCACCATCGACAGCCAGGTCGCAGCCATTGACCCAAGAAGCCTTGTCGGAACAGACGAAGGTCACGACGTTCGCGACCTCCTCCATGCGGCCGACGCGGCCGAGCGGGTGAAAGTCGGCGCCGGCGCGGTCGGCGAGGTCCCGATTGTCCCCTGTCATAGCCGCCATCGGCGGTGACCAGGTCCAGGCCGGCGACACCGTGACGCAGCGGATGCCCTCGGCTCCGAGCGCCGCGGCCGCGAGCCGAGTGAAATGCATGAGCGCCGCCTTGCCGGCGGAATAGGAGCCGCGGAACCGGTTACCGAATTTTCCCGAGACGCTGCCGATATTGACGATGACGCCGCCTGGCTTCTGCAAGTGCGGCACCGCCTTCTGGGTGACGATTGCGGCGCCGACGATATTGACGTTGAGCGATTTGAGCCAGTCTGCCCGCGAGGTTGCCAGTCCGCTGTCGAGATAGGAGCAGGCGCAATTCACCACGATATCGAGCCGGCCGAAGCCGGCGAGACAGGCTGCGAGGCAAGCATCGATGTCACTATCACGCTCGATATCGAGGCGATGATAGATGGCGCCGTCGCCGAGCGATGCGGCGACGGCGCGGCCGGCCTCGTCCTCGATGCCGGTGACGACGACTTTCGCGCCGGCGCCATGAAGGCCACGCGCGATATATTCGCCGATGCTGCGCGTCGCACCCGTCACCAGCGCAACTTTTCCAACGAGTTCGGTCATCTCGACTCCGCCATCAGGATACGACCATGCGCGTCACCATGGGATAATGCACATTGCCGCCGGTGAAGGGGGGGAAGCGGTGATAGTCGGCGCGCATGTCCCGGATCGTCGGAGACAGCAGCGCGGCGCTCATGGCCGCGGGCGAATCGAACACCAGCTTGTTGCGTTGGAACACGTCAAGGCGTGGCCAAGGGAGCTCCGACAGCCAATCGAGCCGCGAGTAGATTTCGATCTCGCGCACTCCGGGGAAGCCCGCCATGAGTTGAGGGTGATGGGCCAGATAGTGTGTGTGCCACGCGATCGGATCCTCGGCGACGCCGGGATAGTGAACGAGATAGCTGCACGGCGCCTCTCCTGGCGGGGTGCGCTGGCGCGCATCCGGCACAGGGAACGGACGTGCCACCATTGCCTGATGGCCAGGTGTTGTGCGACGGAGGTTCGGCAGCGCGGCGATGCGGGCGAGCGCACCGTCGGCGCAAAGCGCCGCCTCCATTTCGCCGATGGTGACGAAGTGCAGCTGCAGCGCCAACATCGGCGGCGGTTCGTCGTCGGGAAAGGGATGCCCCGTGCCATCGGGCGCCGGCGTGAAGAGGCGTGCCTGACGCGCGCCTGCGATCGTGTACAGCTCGCCTGCAACCATATCGAGTTCTGCCGCTGGCAGACGTACGCGATCGTCGGCATGGCGGAAAAAGGCGAAGCAGGAAAACATGGTGCGCCTAAAGCAGGATGGCGATGGGACCGTGGATCCCGTCGCAGTCCAAGAGTTCAACGCGTTTCAGCACAATCCTCAACGCTCCCGCTATCCGTCGCAGCCGGTAGATAACTCGGCCCGCGAACATTTGCTGACGGCCCTCCCGATACTCCACCACCAAAAAATTGGCTTCCGTGTTGATCTCCCCGACGCCCGTCTCGATGAGCTCGACGTTGGTCAAGAGATGCGACGTCCGCGGCATCGGCGTCATCACCAGCGCCCGCGCCTCCATGAGGCGACGCACGCGCATCGCGAGGATCGCGCAATCTTCATAGATGATCGACGGGACGCGAAGCGGATCGGTCTGTCCAGGGACGCTGGGTACCCAATAGCGGCCGTCGGGAGCGAACAGCGCGAGCCAGGCCTCGAAGCGCCCATGATCAAGGAGCCGGGCCTCGTCATAGAGAAAGCGCTCGACCTCGCGTCCGAGCTCGGCGCTCAAGGCCGGACATCTCCCATATAAGCCGCCCAGGACTGCAATTGCGCGCGCATCGGCAATTCGCTGGCTGCGGCAGCCCGGCGGTTCGCGTTATCGATGCGCTCGCGGCCGAGGCCGCGCCCGATATTGAGCCACGGCGTTGCGCTACCGGTTATGCCAGTCTGGCAACGTCCCAGCATCTCGAGATCGTCCGAAAAGATCATCGAGGCAGGCGAGCCGATATTGGTGAGGAACCGCACCGCGCGCTCGAAGATTTCGTCGGGCGCGCCCACGAGACGGAAGCAGCTTACCCGGATGATGGCGCGATCCACCGACACTGGCACGACGACGCGCATCTGCTGGTATTGCGCATTGAGGTTCAGCGTCGGGAAAATCAGATTGTTGAACCGGTCGACCGACATGATTTCGTCGGCGTGCGCGCCGCCGTGACGGCGTGCGAGCGCTTCACGGTAACGCAAGGCCACCGGATCGGTCTGCCCCGGTGCCAGCACGCCCTGCCGATAGATGCCGGTCATATAGCTATGACCGCCAGGGAGGGCACGCAGCGTGATGCCTTCCCACTGCTCGCGGCCAAAGCCATTGGCGAGAAGCTGTTCCCGGGTCTGATCTTCGTCGAGCGGCGATTGCCCGGGAGGTGTGGTGCGCGCAACGCTCACGGAGGAGGCATGAACGAAGGAGGGGTGGAAAATATCGGCGGCGTTCTCGTTGTGGAACTTCCAGTTGCCGCGATATTCTAGCTGGAAGGTCACGTCTGCGAGCTCGATCTCACCGCCCGGTGCGCGGTCGATGAGATTGTCGATCACCTCTGCCATCTCGCCGAGGTGGTCGCGCAGTGCGATCCCTTCAGATGCGAGACTGGCGAACACGAAGCCGCGATAGCTCTCGACCCGCGGCACACGCCCCAGTCCGTTGACGGCGACGTCGCGGTCGAAATCGTCGGGATAGCTCGCGCGATGCGGGACACTGTCCAACACGCCGTCGGTGCGATAGGTCCAGGCATGGTAAGGACAGACCAGCCGCCGCGCATTGCCGCGTTCGGTCGCGCATAGCGTGGCGCCGCGATGGGCGCAGCGATTGTGCAACACCGCGATGCCGCCATCCTCCTGCCTGATGACAATCACCTCATGCCGTCCGAGCCGGGTGCGGACGAAATCGCCCGCCCGGCGCAATTGGCTTTCATGGGCGGCATAGAGCCAGACGCGGCCGAACAAACGTTCCATCTCCAGCTCGAACAGCACCGGGTCGACATAGACGCGGCGATGGACGTGACGGTCCGTAACCAGAGCGGCGATGTCGGAACCGGTCATGGCGGCGACGCGACCTCCCCGGAGTTCGGGTCGAAAAGGGCGACCGTCTTGATTGTGATGGCTTGGATGTCGATAACAGGCATCGATAACTGTTCCTTTCGGCGGGCGATCGATCGTCGGCCGAGACAAAATCTGTTCCGACTACCGGCGCCAGGTCAACACCGAACATCTTGGAGTTAAAGTAATGGCGGGGCCCAAGGTCTTTCTCGACTACGATCAGGCGGCGCTAGATGCGGCCTATGAGCAGACTGCCTACGCGGCCAATCGCGACCAGCTTCTCGGCCGCTACGCCAGTGCGAGCGAATTGACGCGACGGCATCTGGGCCCGCCGCAGCGGTTCGCCTACGGTCCAACCGAGATCGAGCGCGTCGATATCTATCCGGCCGCAGTTGCGCGTGGGCCCGTCGAGATTTTCGTCCATGGCGGTGCCTGGCGCGGCGGCCTGGCGAGAGACTATGCCTTTCCCGCCGAAACTTTCGTCCGTGCCGGCATTCACTTCGCGGTGCTCGATTTCGTCTCGATCCAAGATGCCCCCAACGGCCTCGCCACCATGGTCGACCAGCTCCGCCGCGCGCTGGCCTGGCTCTACACGAGTGCAACCCGTTTCGGCGGCGATCCCGATCAACTCTATCTTTCGGGATTTTCCTCCGGAGGCCATCTCGCGGCCGTGCTGCTGACCACGGATTGGCGCGAATTCGGCCTGCCCGCCGACGTCATCAAAGGTGGATTGTGCGCCAGCGGCGTTTACGATTTGAAGCCGATCCGGCTCTCCGCGCGCAGCTCCTATGTCGAGCTCGACGACGCGATGGAACACGCCCTCAGTCCGCAACGGCAACTTGCCAAACTGCACGCGCCGCTCATCATCGCCAGCGGCACGCTCGAGACGCCGGAATTCATCAGGCATGCGCGGGAATTTTTAGCCGCGGGCGCCGCAGCTGGCAAGCCGGTCGAGGCTCTGGTCCTCGAGGGTTACAATCATTTCGAGGCGATCGAGACCTTGGCCAATCCCTATGGCATCCTGGGGCGCGCTGCCTTGAGCCAGATCGCCGCCACGGCGCGGTGAGGCATCGTCAGACGATCGATCACGCTATGGATATCGCCTTCTTCCTCTCTTTCCGTGACCCGGCGCGCCCCAACACTGTTCTGCGCGAGGCCGAATGGACGCGGCTCGGCGTTCTCGCGACGGATCTGCCCGGCCTGCGAAAGGCGCTAGCATTCACGCCGGCCGCCACCGACGATCCCTATCTCCATGACGGGTCGCCGCCGGTGTTGACGCTCCAGTTCTATTTCTCCGACATCGCCGCCCTTGAGGCGGCTCTGGCGGATGGCGGCCAACTCCACGAGATTCTGTCACCCGATGCGTTCCCGAGCCTGGCGGGCGTGGAGGTGACCCAGCAGGCGATGCTGGTGCGGATCTTTCCCGTCGCCGGTACACCAGCGCCGCCATCTCGGTGCTGCACCTATCTCGTTTCCTATGAGGGCGAGGCCGAGGAGGCGCATGCCTGGCTCGGCCACTACATAACCAACCATCCGCCGTTGATGGTCCGGCTGCCCGGCCTTCGGGAACTCGAGCTATATACCAGGCTCGACTGGTGCAGCGCCTTGTCGGCGCGACGCGTTGATCACCTGCAGCGCAACAAGGTGGTGTTCGACGATGAGGCGGCGATGCGCGCGGCGCTCAATTCGCCGGTGCGCCATGAGATGCGCGCTGACTTTCACAAATTCCCGTCTTATTCCGGGCCGGTGACGCACTACCCGATGATGACGCGCGCGCTAGCGTTTCAGCGGCCGCCGAGATAGGAAGCCGCGACCTTGGGATCGTTCATCAGCGCGGCCGCTCGCCCGGAAAGAACGATTTCGCCGGCCTCCAGCACGTGGCCCATGTCGGCGGTTTCCAGCGCGGCGCGTGCGTTCTGCTCGACCAGCAGGATCGCCACGCCCAGTCCGTGCAGCGACGCGATAATGCGGAAGACCTCGCGCACGATCAGCGGCGCGAGGCCGAGACTCGGTTCGTCGAGCAGAAGAAGGCGCGGCCGCGCCATCAGCGCGCGGCCCAACGCCAGCATTTGCCGCTCACCGCCCGACAGCGTGCCGGCGAGCTGCGTGCGCCGTTCGGCGAGACGCGGAAAGCGCTGCATGACGTCGTCGAGCGCCCGGCGTCGGCCAGCCGCATCGCGCCACCTGGCGTAGCCGCCAAGCAACAGATTGTCGGTGACGCTCATATTGGCAAAGAGTTCTCGCGTCTCAGGCACCAGGCAAAAGCCCCGCTCGACCCGTGCCTCGATATCGAGCCGGTGCAGATCGACGCCGTCGAAGGTCATGGCACCGCGCGAGGGCAGCAATCCCATCGCTGCTCCGAGCAGCGTCGTCTTGCCGGCCCCATTCGGGCCGATCACGGTGACGACCTGTCCCGCCTCGATCTCCAGCGAGACACCGCGCACCGCCTCGACCTTGCCGTAGGACACCCAAAGGTTCTCGAGCGACAGGAGCGCCATCAGGCCACGCTCCCAAGATAGGCTTCCTGGACGCGGACATCCCGGCGGATCTCGACTGGGACGCCCTCGCACAGCTTGGCGCCAAAATCCATCACTACGCAGCGATCGACCAGCCCCATCACGAAATCCATGTCGTGCTCGACAAGGAGGATAGTGAGCCCGTCGCCGCGCAGCGCCATGAGCAGGCGTGCCAGCTCATCCTTCTCCAGGCGCCGCAGGCCGGCCGCCGGCTCGTCCAGGACCAGCAGCAGCGGGTCGGCAGCGAGCGCACGCGCGATCTCGAGGAGGCGCTGATTGGCGAGCGGAAGCGCGCCTGCGGGATCGAAGGCGCGGTCGGCAAGGCCGATCCGGCGCAGCTGCAGCATGGCCTCGAACCGCGCCCGCGCTTCCTCGCCGCGCTCGAGCCGCAGGGCGCCCGCGACAAAGCCGGCGCGCGTACGCGCATAGGTGCCGAGCAACACATTGTCGAGTGCCGACATGGCGGGCCGCAGCTTGACGTGCTGAAAGGTGCGGGCGATGCCGGCGCGGGCGATGCGATGCTGCGAGCTCCTGGTTATGTCGGTGCCGCAGAAGAGGACCTGACCGCCATCCGCCCGCAACGCGCCGGTGATCAGGTTGAACATCGTGGTTTTGCCGGCGCCGTTGGGGCCGATCAGACCCAATATCTCGCCGGCCGCGAGCTCGAAGCTGACTTGGTTGACAGCAATGAGGCCACCGAACCGCCGCGACAATGCCTCCACGCGGAGCACCGCTTCGCCGCTCGGCGGCTGCGGTCGCCGCGGCAGCGGCGAGGCCTCGACCACCGGCGTGGGTTTGGCAGGCGGCAGGTAGCGCAACGCCAGCGGCACCAGACCGGTCCGGGCCCGCTGCAGCAGGAGGATGAACATCACCGAAAACACGACGATCTCGAGTTGGCCGGCCACACCTGGGGCCACCAGGGGCAGGTAGTCCTGAATGCTGTTGCGCAACAGCGTGACGATGGCCGCGCCGGTGACCGCGCCGCCGAGCTCGCCGACGCCGCCCACC
The DNA here is from genome assembly GCA_963804725.1 of uncultured Alphaproteobacteria bacterium. Classification (GTDB taxonomy): domain Bacteria; phylum Pseudomonadota; class Alphaproteobacteria; order ATCC43930; family CGMCC-115725; genus JAATGI01. The sequence continues at coordinate 369,406 of CAWDRN010000007.1, forward strand.
ATGGCCATCAGCAGATAGAAGATGCCGGCAGTGACGTCGAAAGGCGCCGGACTGACGAAGCGCGTCATGTGGGCCTGCAGCCAGCCCGACAGGGCCGATAGCAGCGCCGCCAAGATGAAGGTCGCAAGCTTGATGCGGAAGGCGTCGATTCCGAGGCTTTCGACCAGGACCCGGCCGCCGCGTAAGGCGCGGATCGCCCGCCCTTGACGCGCATTGAGGAGGTTGGCCGCGAGGAGCCACGCAGCGATCAGCACGCTCCAGATCAGATAGAAGATCGCCGCGTCGCTCTCTAAACTGAGGGCACCGATCGCAATCGGCGGCACGTCACTGATGCCACTGAAATGGCCGAGCGCGTCGAGATTGCCGAAGACGAAGTAGATCGCAAGTCCCAGGCGATCGTGCTGAGGGACAGGAAATGGCCGCCGAGACGCAGAGTCACCGCGCCGAGGACCGTCGCCAAGCCGCCCGTCAGCACCAGCGCCAGGACCAGCCCGAGCCAGGGCGACCAGCCGTGCGCCGTCGTCGCCCAGGCGGTGGCGTAGGCGGCGACGCCGACAAAGGCCGCCTGTCCGAAGGACAGCATACCGCCAATCCCCGTGAGCAGCACGATGCCGAGCGCCGCCAGCGCATAAATGCCAATGAAATTGAGCAAAGTGACGGCAAAGGGGCTCACCAGCGCCGGCGCCAAGGCGAGCAGTGCGACAGAAGCGACGACACCGAGCAGCCGCAAACGGGAACGGGTCATTCTTCGGTTTCTTCTTCGCTTTCGCGGAAACCGAGGGAGCGCCAGAGCAACACGGGAATCAGAACACCGAACACGATCGCATCCTTGAAATCGCTGCTCCAGAACGAGGCGAAGCTTTCGAGGAGGCCGACGAAGATCGCGCCCGCGGCCGTGACCGGATAGCTGGCCATGGCGCCGATGATCGCGCCGACAAACGCCTTGAGCCCGATCAGGAAGCCGGAATCGTAGAAGATCGTGGTCACCGGCGCGATCAGGATGCCGGAAATACCGGCAAGCAGCGACGCCAACACATAGGCGATGGTGCTGGTGGTTCTGGGCCTGATGCCCATAAGCCGGGCCCCGGTCGGGTTTGCCGCGGTGGCGCGCAGTGCCTTGCCCGCCAGTGTGAATTCGAAGAACAGAAACAAGAGACCGCTGAACACGATTGACGCGGCAACAATCATCAGGGTTTGCCCGGAGAAATTCATGCCGCCGACCGTGAACATCGCGTCGGTCAAGGGCTGGGTACGCACTCCTTCAGGTCCGAAGAACAGTAACCCGAGCCCCACGAGCGCGAAATGGAGCACCACGGCCACGGTGAGCAGCAGCAACACCGACGCGTCGGCGACCGGCCGGAATACGATGCGGTCCAACAGTGGCGCGACCGGCATGATCAGCGCCAGGGAAAGCGCGACCCTTCCTGCCATTCCTAGATCGCGGCCGGCGACAAGCCACGCCACCAGGACCGGCAGGAGTGGCAGGATCAGGGTGAGCAGCATCGCGCGCGGCAACCCCGCCAGCCTTCGCGTGCGCAGCCTCGATGCGGCTTCGACCAGGGTCGCCAGAACTGCGAGACCAATCACCAGCCCGACCGTGCCCGGCACATGGCCGGTCTCGAGGGCGGCGAGCGTCAAGGCCGTGAATGCGGCGATATCGCCGAACGGCACATAGATTACGCGCGTGACCGCGAAGATGAGGACGAAGCCGAGCCCGATCAGGACATAAATCGCGCCCGTCGCGATCCCATCCATCGCCAGGATGGCCGCGATCTGGGCATCCATCGATTAATCGTCCGGTCAGCGCGGCGCGTTCACGGGGCGTAGGTCCACTTGCCGTCGACCAGCCGCACCAGCACGAGGCCGCGCTGGTCCGAGCAATAGGCCGAGCCGGGATGGCAATTGTAGATGCCGTTGGTGCCCGCGACGCCCTTGGTGGCGAAGATCGCCTCGCGGAGCGCGGTGCGGAATTCCGGCGTCCCGGGCTTCGCCTTCGGCAATGCCCGCTTGGCGGCGTCGAGGAACAGGATCCAGGTATCGAAGGCGTAAGGGGAGAACGCGTTAGTGCTGACTTGGCCGGTCGCCTTCTTGTAATCGTCGAAGAAGGTCAGCGATATTTTCTTGGCATAGTGGTCAGCGGGAAGCTGGGCGGCGACCATCACTGGCCCCGCCGAGACCACGACGCCTTCCGCCGCCTTGCCGCCAAGGCGGATGAAGTCGGCATTGAGCAGCGCCGGCGTGCCATAGAACTTGCCCTTATAGCCGAGCTGCGCCAGCGCCAGGATTGGCAGGGCGGCCTGGGTTCCCGAACCTCCTATCAGCACCGCGTCGGGATGCGCGGCAAACACCTTGAGGGCCTGGCCAGTGACTGAGGTATCGGTGCGGGCATAGCGCTCGGCTGCGACCAGCTTGATCTTGCCGGCATCGGCCGCGCGCTTGGCGCCGCTATAGACCAGGTCGCCCCAGGCGTCGGAAAAGCCGATAAAGCCGACGGTCTTGACGCCGTCCCGCACCATCCGTTCGACCGGGACACTGACCATAAGCGGCGGCGGCTGCACCACCGAGATGCCCCAGGCATCACTGCTCTGACTCGCCTTGAGCGGTGACAGCGAGATCATCGGGACTTTCAGTTCGTTGGCGACCGCCATCATCGCGCTGGCCGATGGCGTCGTTGCGGTACCGATGAGAATGTCGACCTTGTCGTCCTCGATCAGCTTGCGGGCGTCGCGCGCGGCAGTCGACGGGTCGGTGCTGTCATCGAGCCGGACCAGCTTGATTTTCTGGCCGTCGATGGTGTCGGCATAGGCATAGGCGGCGTCCATGCCGCGGCCGTAGGGGATGCCGATCGACGAGCCGGAGCCGCTGAGCGAGGTCACGAACCCGACCGTGATGTCGGCGTGGGCGGTACCTCCTGCCATCATCACCGCGGCTGCCACCGCCGCGATTGATCGATACGATTGCATAGCGCTCTCCCTTCTCATTCTCGTTCACATCGGTCGCGGCGGGCTCAATCCCGGCGCAGGCCGCGGGCCACGAATTTGCGAAAATCGGCGACCGCACGCGCCGGCGCGAGGGCGAAGCTGGGACCACGGCTCGCCTCGAGACCGCTCAGCCGATGCAGCGCCACGGCCATTTCTGCGGTCTTGAGCGCAACCGCGGCGCAATTGATGACCGGCGCGTGGCCAATCGCGAGGCCATGCTCGCGCGCCAGCAACAAGCCCGGCAGCACCCCTGCCGGCACCACGACATCGGCGCCGTGCTTCACGAGCGGCTCGGCGCAAGCAACGAACTGGGCCAGCAGGCGTTTGAATGCTGCGTCGTCGCCGGCGAAGGCCGCAGTGAAATCCTCGGGAGCGACGCCGAGGCCGGTGACGCCAGCGAGGCGTTGGCCGAGACCGTAGCGTTCGGCTTGTTCGTGATGCCACACCTCGAACACCGGGTCGATCGACACCAACCCGATGCGCCGCCCGAATTGCGCGGCGAAGTGCAGCGTGCTTTCACCGGTGCCGGTGACCGGAATGCGTACGGCCGACCGGGCTTCGTAGAGGCCAGGATCCTGGAAATGGCCCATCACGAAGCCGTCGAATTGCCGCTCTTCGGCCTCGAGCGCCGCATCGACCGCCATGATGGCGCAGCGGAATTCGGTGAGGCGGCCGAAATCGCGATCGGGCGGAGACATGCCCCTGACCTCGACCGAGGTGTCCGGCGCGGCGATGCCGTTGAGATAGGCTGCGAGGCGTTCGAGATAGGCTGGGTTCTGCGTCGCATCGACGAAGCTCTGCCACAGGAGCCGCATGGAACCCGCCCTTTTCGAGCACTTGAGAACGTTTCAAGCCTAAAATTTGTCGAAAGGCCAAGTCAAGGTCCGCGCCGGGGCGGGCGAGTTTGACAGGCCGAACGCTTTAAATCTTAAATGGATTGAGGCCGCTCGGCGCGGCCTCACGGAGTGGTGCATGAGCAAGTATCGCGGCGACAAGTCGGCGGTCGCGGCGCTGGTGCGCGAGACGGAGGTCCATCGCGATCTCTATATCGACCCGGAGTTGTTCGAGCTCGAGATGGAGCACCTGTTCGTCAACACCTGGGTCTATGTCGGTCATGACAGCCAGGTGCCGAACGTAGGCGACTATGTCAGTACCACCATCGGCACGCAGCCGGTGATGATGGTGCGCCGCGGCGACGGCGTCGTGCGGGTCTTCACAATCGCTGTCCGCACAAAGGCACGCGGCTCGACCGACGAGAGCTGTGGCAATACCGGCCGCTTTTTCCGCTGCCCCTATCACGCCTGGAGCTTCCGCACCGACGGCAGCCTCGCCGCGGTGCCGCTGCGCGCCGGATACGAGAACACCGGCTTCGAGGAAGCATCGCGGCGCGCGGGCATGGCGCCGGTGCGCACGTCCACAATTATCGCGGCTTCGTCTTCGCCAAGCTTGGCACGCTCGGACTCGGCTTCGAGGAGTTCTTCGGCGAGCAGCACTATCGAGCCTCGACAACATGATCGATCGCTCGCCGGTCGGGACAACTCGAAGTCGCGGGCGGCGTGCTGCGCTACGTGCACGACTGCAATTGGAAGATGCTGGTGGAGAACCAGACCGACACCATGCCATCCGATGATCGCGCATGAATCTTCGGCCGGCACCGCGGTCGCGGTGTGGAAACGCGCCAGCCGGCAGTCCAAAGCCGATGGCGGTCGAGATCTACGCGCCTTTCATGAGCTCCTATGAGTTCTTCCAGAAGATGGGCATCCGCGTCTGGCAGAACGGTCACGGCCATACCGGCGTCTCTCACTCGATCCATTCCGACTATTCGGCGGTGCCCGGTTATGTCGAGCAGATGGCGCAGGCTTACGGCGCGGAGCGCGCGCGAGCAATTCTCGACGAGAACCGCCACAACACCGTCTACTTCCCCAATGTCATGATCAAGGGGCCGATCCAGCTGCTGCGCATCTTCAGGCCGCTGGCGGTCGACCGGACATTGGTTGAATCGTGGGCCTTTCGCCTGGTCGGCGCCCCGGACATGCTGCTGGAACGAACCTTCACGTACAACCGGCTGGTCAACGCGCCGACCTCGGTGGTCGGCCACGACGACCTGGAAATGTACGAGCGCGCAGCAGGAAGGCCTGCGCTAGCAACGGCAACGAATGGGTCGACCTGCAGCGTCTCTACGCGGCCGACGAGAGTCGCCGCAACGACGATGTGACCAACGGCACGTCCGAATGGTAGATGCGCGACCAGTTTCCGCGCCTGGGCGCATTTCATGACGCTGAGCATGTAGACGGTATGGCGCCGAGCGATCGCGAGCTGATCGATTTCGTCCTCGGTGAGGCGCGCCTGCTCGACGAGCAGCGGTTCGACGAGTGGCTCGACCTCTTCACCGAGGATGCGCATTACTGGATGCCGCTGGAATGGGGCCAGACCGATCCGCGCCTCACCACCTCGCTGATGTACGAGGACAAGCTGCTGCTGAAAATCCGCGTCGAGCGCTTGAAGGGCAGCCGCACCTACAGCCAGAAGCCCAAGAGCCGCTGCCACCATCTCTTGCAGGCGCCGCGGGTCGACCGTCGCGACGAGGCGGCCAATCTCTATGTGACCTGGACGCCCATGCACTATGTCGAGAGCCGCGGCGACAGGCAGGATTTCTACGCCGCCTGGGCGACGCACCATCTCGTCGCCGTCGCCGGCCGTATCAAGATCAGGCTGAAGCGCGTTGATCTGATGAATTGTGATGCGGCGTTCGGCAACATCCAGCTCTTCATGTAGCCATGGCACCATCGGCCCGTACGCCCTACGACGGCATTGTGATTACCGCTCCGGTCACCATCCCTTATCGCCGCTATTCCATCAATTCAGCGCATTGGTGGATCGGCCGGGCCATCCGGGAAGTGCTGGACCGAAGCGGCTTGCGGTTGCGTGACATCGACGGGCTGTCGGTATCGAGCTTCACCCTCGGGCCCGACACCGCGGTCGGCCTCACGCAGCATTTCGGTCTGAGCGCCGCGCTGGCTCGACCATGTGCCGCTCGGCGGCGCCAGCGGCATCGTGGCCCTGCGCCGCTCGGCGCGCGCCGTGCAGTGCGGTGATGCCGACTTCGTTGTCTGTGTCGCCGGCGACACCAATCAGGTCGATTCTTTCCGCGCGCATGATTTCGACGTTCTCGCGTTTTGCCCAGGACGCGGTCTATCCCTATGGCTCGGGCGGGCCGAATGCCAGCTTCGCGCTGATCACGCGCAACTACATGAAGCGTTACGGCGCCGACGCGCGAGGATTTCGGCAAGATCTGCGTCGCGCAGCGCGCCAATGCGCTCGCTTTTCCCTATGCGCTGATGAAGAAGCCGCTGACGCTCGAGGACTATCTCGCAGCACGCCCGATCGCCGATCCGATCCATCTCTTCGACTGCGTCATGCCCTGCGCCGGCGCCGAGGCCTTCCTGGTGTGCCGCGAGGATCGCGCGCGCGCTCGCTCGACCTGCCGGCGGCGCGGCTGCTGTCCACCATCGAGCGGCACAATGCTTTCGCCGAAGACCCGATCCAGATGCGCGGCGGCTGGGCGGTGGATGTCGACGAACTCTACGCCATGGCGGGCATCGGGCCCGACGCACGTCGACTTCCTCGAGACCTATGACGACTATCCGGTGATCTCGATGATGCAGATCGAGGATCTCGGATTTTGCGCCAAGGGCGAAGGCGCGGACTTCGTCCGCGCGCACACCCTGACCAATGATGGCAGCTTCCCGCACAACACCTCGGGCGGTCAGCTCTCGGTCGGCCAGGCCGGCTGCGCCGGCGGCTATCTCGGCTTGGTCGAGGCCGTGCGTCAGCTCACCGGCGATGCGCTTGGCACCCCGGTGCCGGAAGCGCGGATCGGCCTTGTATCGGGTTTCGGCATGATCACCTACGACCGCGGCCTTGCCAGCGGTGCTGCCCTGCTGGCAGGAATGAATCGATGACGCAAGCCCCTGGCACCACCCGAAACGCAAGGACCCGCTGAAGAAGACGCCGCGCGCCGCTGCTGCCGCCGGGCGCACGCAGCCGCACCGCGCAGGGTCTTGCGGCTGCCGCCGCCGAGGGTCGCTTCGCGCTCCAGGTCTGCAGCCGAATGCGGCGCCGTGGTCTATCCGCCGCGCGATGCCTGCCCACACTGCCTGTCGCCGCGCCTGCCGTTTCGGGACGTCGTCCGAGCGACGGCGTGCTCCTGGCCGAGACGGTCGTCGCCGCGTCGACCGATCCCTATTTCCGCGAGCGCATGCCGTGGCGTATCGGCACCGTGCGGCTCGATGCCGGCCCGTCAATCGTCGACGCATCTGCATGGCGACGTGCGGGAGGGCGACCGTGTCCGCCTGAGCCTCAATCTCGACAAGAGTGGCCAGGCGGTGGCGATGGCGCTGCCGATGATGGCCACGCGCAACATGGCCGACGACTCGGCAATGGCGCGAATTGACCTGCGACCCGAAATTCCGCCGTGTGCTGATAACCGACGGGCGCAACGGGGTCGGCCAGGCGATGGCGCAGGCGCTGTCCGAAGCCGGGGCCGCCATCGTTTTTGTCGGCATCGCCGATCCGTGGAAGCCGTTTCCCGGCGAAGCGGCGTTGCGCGCGGTCGCGCGCGTCGAGATCGTGCCGCTCGATTTGACCGACAGCGTGTCGGTCGGAGAACTCGCGGGCGAGATCGGTGGCCGCGTCGACATCGTGATCAATACCGCGGAGCATGTCCGGCCAGGCGGCATGCTCGAGCGCAACGGGCTCGTCGTTGCGCGCGAGGAGATCGAGTTGCGCTATTTCGGGCTGATGCGCCTGGCGCAGAGCCTTCGGCCCGGCGCTGCGGGCGCGGGGCGCCGACGGCGCTCAATTCGGCGGCCGCATTCGTCAATCTTCTCTCGGTCCATGCGCTCATGAACTGGCCGGCCTACGGCGCCTTCTCCGCGGCCGAGGCAGCCTGCCTGTCGGCGGCGCAGTCGCTGCGCGCCGAACTGCGGCCGGGCGGCATCAAGGTCGTGAACGTATTTTCGGGCCGCTCGATACCGAATGGTATCAGACCGTGCCGCCGCCCAAGGTGACGCCGGCAGCGCTTGCGTTCGCGACCGTCGATGCGCTGCGGCGCGGGCTCGAGGATGTCTTCGTCGGCGATGTCGCCGCAGGACATTCGCGCACGGCTGGCGGTCAATCCCAAGGCGCTGGAGCGGGAACTGGGAGCATGAGCATAAGCCGCACAGCGATCGGCCCTTCGGACTTGCTGAGGCTTCGCGGCCGCAATCGCCCAGGGCGAGATCGAGGTGATCGATCTGACCCACACGCTGACGCCGGATTTTCCCGACCATCGTGCTGCCGCCCGAATTCGGCCAATGCGCGCCGTTCCGCATGGAGGAAATCTCGCGCTACGACGAGCGCGGCCCGGCCTGGTACTGGAACAACATCTCGATGGGCGAGCATACCGGAACGCATTTCGATGCGCCGATTCATTGGGTGTCCGGCAAGGACCTGCCGAACAATTCCGTCGACACCATTCCGGCGGCGAATTTCATCGCGCCGGCCTGCGTCATCGATGTCGCAGCGCAAGTCGGCGGCCGATGCCGATTTCGTCCTGACGATCGCCGACGTCGAAGCCTGGGAGACGCGCGCACGGCCGCATCCCGCCGCGAAGCTGGGTGCTGCTGCGCACCGACTGGTCGAAGCGCGCGGGCCGCGACTATGCCAACTTGAGCGATGACGGACACGCATTCGCCCGGGCCCGGTGCCGAGGTCGTGCCGCTGGCTGGTGAGGAGCGTGACGTCCACGGCTTCGGCACCGAGACCATCGGCACCGACGCCGGCCAGGCCGCGCATTTCAACCCGCCCTATCCCGCGCACTACTATATGCACGGCAAGGGACGCTACGGGCTGCAATGCCTCGCCAATCTCGACCGGTTGCCGCCGACCGGCGCGCTGATCGTCGCGGCGCCGCTCAAGATCCGCAAAGGCTCGGGCAGTCCGCTGCGCGTCCTGGCGCTGGTAGTGCGTAGCAGCCGGCTATGAGCGAGCCCGACACCGCAATTGTCACCGGCGGCAGCACCGGAATCGGCGCGGCGATCGTCGAGGCCATGCTGGGGCGCGGCTATAGGGTGGTGTCCCTGTCGCGCCGCCAGCCTGCTATTTCCCACCCGCGACTCGATTCCGTCACGGTCGATCTCTATGACGCCGCGGCGACCCGGGAGGCAGCCGCGGCGATCGTGTGCCGCCATTCCGTTACCCATATCGTCCACAACGCCGGTGTGATCCGGCCACAAGCCGATAGCCGAGGCCTCGAGCGAGGATGTCGGCGCATTGGCGCAGCTCCATCTCGGCGCGGCGCTGATCCTGGTCCAGGCCGTGTTGCCGCAGATGCGGGCCCGGCAATTCGGCCGCGTCATCCTCATCTCATCACGCGCAGCGCTGGGCGTGGTCGGGCGCACCGCCTATTCAGCGACCAAGGCGGGCATGATCGGGATGGGCCGGACCTGGGCGTTGGAGTTGGCGCCTTCCGGGATCACGGTGAACATGGTGGCCCCCGGCCCGATCCGATCGACTGAGATGTTTCACGAACTCATTCCGGCCGGGAGCGAGCGCGAAAAGGGGCTGGCGGCGGCCATACCGATGCGGCGCCTGGGACTCCCCGAGGATGTCGCAAACGCCGTGATGTTCTTCGCCGCGCGCGACAGCGGCTTTATCACTGGTCAGGTGCTCTATGTCTGCGGCGGCGCCAGCGTGGGAACGATCGTGTTATGAGCGAACCGCTTGATGCTTCCCGGATCTTCGCCCCGCGCGACCGCGTCCTTGCCACCATGCTGCGACAGCAGGCCGCGCGCCATGGGGATAGACCGCTGGTGCGCATCGGCGAGCGTCGCCTCACCTTCGCCGAGGCGCCCGAACTCGCCGCGCGATCGGCGGCACGGCTGCGCGACGGCGGCATCCGTGCCGGCGACCGCGTCGCCCTGATCTGCGGCAATCGCGCGGAGTTCATCGAGATATTGCTCGGCTGTGGTTGGCTCGGCGCCGTACTGGTGCCGATCAACGTCGCCTCACGGGGCGCGCAACTGCGGCATATGCTTGCCAATTCCGGCGCGCGGTTGTTGATCGTCGAGGCCGATCTGGTCGGCTCGCTGAGCCATGTCGACCTGCCGACGCTTCCGGTCGAGACCCTGTGGCTGATCGATGCCCGGGGCGATCCGCGCGCTATGCCTGCGCTTGGGTCCACGACCGCCGAGCCGGTGCCGCTCGGCCCCGGCGATCCCTTCGCCATCCTCTACACTTCCGGCACTACCGGCCCGTCTAAGGGCGTGATCTGCCCCCACGCGCAATATTTCTGGTGGGGCCTCAACACCAGTCACCTTCTCGGCGCGGTCGAAGGCGACGTGCTGTGCACCAGCCTGCCGCTGTTCCACACCAATGCGCTCAACACCTTCTTTCAGGCGCTGATATCGGCTGCAACCGCGGTCTACGAGCCGCGCTTCTCGGCGTCCGATTTCTGGCCAAGCTTGGCGCGCAACGGCGCCACCGTAACTTATCTCCTGGGCGCAATGGTGCCGATCCTGCTCGCGCGTTCCCCGGATCCGGCGGAACGCGCGCACGGGGTTCGGGTCGGCACTGGCGCCCGGCGTGCCGGCACAATTTCATGCCGTGTTTGCCGAGCGCAGCGGCATCGGGCTGATCGACGGCTATGGCTCGACCGAGACCAATTTCGTCATCGGCACCTCGCTCGCCGAGCAGCGGCCGGGTGCCATGGGCAAAGTGTTCCACGGCTTTGCCGCGCGCGTGGTCGATGACGCTGACAGCGAGGTGCCCGACGGCGTGCCGGGCGAGCTGATATTGCGGGCCGAGGCGCCGTTCGCCTTCGCCACCGGCTATTTCGGCATGCCTGAAAAGACCGTCGAGGCTTGGCGCAATCTGTGGTTCCACACCGGCGACCGCGTGATCCGCGAAGCGGACGGGCATTTCAAATTCGTCGATCGGATGAAGGACGCGATCCGCCGTCGGGGCGAGAACATCTCCTCCTACGAGGTCGAGCAGGTGCTGCTCAGCCATCCTGAAATCGCGACCGCCGCCGTGTTTCCCGTTTCTTCCGAACTGGCCGAAGACGAGGTCATGTGCGCCGTCGTGAAGAAGCCGGACGGCACCCTGACGGAGGCCGATCTCGTCCGCTATTGCGCACCGCGCCTTGCTTATTTCGCGGTGCCCCGCTATGTCGAATTCGTCAACGAACTGCCGGCAACCGAGAACGGCAAGATCCAGAAATATAAGCTGCGCGAACGTGGGGTCGGAGCAAAGACCTGGGACCGCGAGGCGGCAGGGATCGTTATCTCCCGCCGCTGACCGCGCCGGAAACCTACGGCACGCGGGTCCGAAGTCATTCTCAAATCGTTTCCTGCTCTGATAAAAAGTCGATCAGCGCCAGGTCACCGGATCGCGACGGTGCCAAAGTCAGCAACAACATCATGCCGGCGAGCGGTCCTGACGGAATCGCGGGAGCCGGTAGATTTGCATTGGTCCGGTAATCTAAACCTCCGTTCGCAAACTATGATCGAAGGCACCCTGGCACCGCCGTGCCACGCGTCGGTCGCTCATTTGATGAAACGGCATCGCCATCAACCGTCTGATCGTTCGTTGACCGGCTTGCACGACCAAATGATGGAAGGCTTCTGCCGGCGGCTCACTCGGTGTCCGGCGTTCCAGGCCGCCTCGATCTCTCCCACGACGAATGATATAGGGTGTCGGCTATCCTCCGGAGCGGGACAGGATTTTACCTTACTCGCCGAAGGGTCGACTTGCCGCAGGAGCTTGCCCGATGCCCGTTATCGACATCCATCATGTCGCTATCAAGACCTTGGATCTCGCAGCAACTAACCGCTTCTACACAGAGAATTCTTGGAATGACCGAGGTTGCCCGCCCGCCCTTCGATTTCCCCGGAAGTTGGATCAGCATGGGCAGTACGATGATCCATGTCTTCGCGGGATATGCCGCCTATGATGCTGATGGCGCCTTTCATCCTGGCAGTGCCGCCGTCGATCATCTTTCGATCATGGCGCATGATTTCGACGGCTTCAAACGCACCTTTGCGGATAACGATCTGGAGTGGCGCGAGCTGGATCAGCCCGCCGCAAAGCTGTGGCAGCTCTTTGTCCATGATCCAAACAACATTCTGATCGAACTCAATTTTCCGCTCGACAAGGAGCCGGCTGGAGCCGTCGGCCCTGATGCCGACAACCCCTATCTCCCCGGCAGGTTCTGGGGTCTTTATGGCACCTGATGCGCTTGTCATGCGGGAAGCATGGGATGCCTTCCTCCCGATACGGTTGGGACCGACCGTTTGAGACACAGGGATGTTCCGCGCATCCTGCGAATGGTTTGGCGTGGTGCCAGCGCGGGATGCACTGAACCGCGCTGGTTGCAAGTCAAATAGTTTAAATGCAAACTGATTATCTTTCGGTTGAAGGGAGGTTCGCCGTGCGGGATGTCGACCTCGTCGTCGAGACCACAGCGGGGCCTGTTCGGGGTAAGGCCCTTTCCGCCGGAGTTGCATTTCTTGGTATTCCCTATGCGTCTCCCCCCATTGGCGAGCAACGTTTTCTTCCTCCGCAGCCGATTTCTGCCTGGGGAGAAGTGCGTGACGCGACGCGGCCGGGACCAATCGCGCCGCAACTCCCCTCGCGCCTTGCCCGGGTGATGGGGGACTTCGACCTGGCACAGAGTGAGGATTGCCTTACGCTCAACATTTGGACGCCGGCAATTGGGCGTAAGGCGCTACCGGTGCTGGTTTGGTTTCATGGGGGCGCCTTCACGAGTGGCTCCGGCCAATTGCCTTGGTACTCTGGCGAGACTCTCGCGCGGCGCGGTGGCATCGTCGTCGTGACAGTAAGTTTTCGCTTGGGCCCGCTGGGGTTCCTCTACCTTCCGGGTCTCGTGGACGGCAACATGGGGTTGCAGGACCAGCGGGCGGCGTTGCGGTGGATCGCGGCCAATGTCGCGCGGTTCGGTGGCGATCCTCGCAACATCACCGTTTCCGGGCAATCCGCTGGAGCGCGTTCGGGACTAATTCTGATGGGGGACGATTCGATCAACGATCTCTTCCATCGCGTTATTTTGATGAGCGGTTCGTTTGGAATAAGAACCAGTTCCACGGAAGCGGTCGCGCGCACCAGTTTCGAGTTCGCCCGAGCCCTCGACGTGGATCCGGCGGATTTGCTTGCCCTACAGTCGGTGCCGGTAGACAGGTTGCTCAGGACGGCCGCGGAGGTGGCGCAAAAGCACCGGGAATTTGGCAATTCACGCTTACCTTTCGATACTGTCGCAGATGAGAAATTTGTCCCGGCGGATCCGGCGGCTCTGGCGCTGCGCGGCCGTGCGCTCGATATCGGTGTTCTCGTCGGTACCACGCGTGATGAATCGGCGGCGCATCTGGCTTTCGACCCCGACGCCACCCAAACCGACGAACAGCGAGTCCATACTGTCGCTGCCAAGTGGCTCGGTGATGCCGCCGACCTACGAATAAACGAGTTGAAGCGGCAGTGGCCCAATAGCTCGCCCTATTGGCTCTTGGTTCATCTCATCACCGATCTCACTTTTTTACGTGGAACGGTCGCATTTGCGGAACAGCGCGCAACGCTGGGGCGTCCCGTCTATCTTTACCGTTTTGACTGGCGGTCGCCGCATCAGCGCGTGGGCGCGTGTCACTGCATCGATCTGCCGTTCGTGTTCAACAACTTTGACAATTGGGCGGACGCGCCGATGCTCGCGGAAGGCGACCCTGAAACGATGTCGGGACTCGCGGCGGCAATGCAGGATTCCTTTGTATCTTTCATACGCGACGGAATCCCGGAATGCGACGCGACACCACCGTGGCATCCCTATACGTATCCCGAACGAACCACCATGCGCTTTGACGAGATCATCGAGCCAGCCGGCGATCTCGCCGGGGTCCGGTGGCGCGGGTCTTTCGGAAGTGCTTAAGAGAATGGTCCAGTGAGATTTGCAAAGTCGTGTCGTTAATTGCGTTTCGCAACGTCACCCTACGATTTGACACTGAAATAGTGTTCGCGGGCTTGGACCTCGATGTTGAGGAGGGGGAGTTCTTCTGCCTTCTCGGTCCTTCTGGGTGTGGAAAGTCAACAGCGTTGCGGGTCATCGCTGGCCTGCAAGAGTACGATGGCGGCTCGGTCGCAATCGACGGAGCGCCACCAGCCCAACGGTGGCGTGACATTGCCCTGGTGTTTCAAAATCCCCGTTTACTGCCTTGGCGCACGGCGGTGGCGAACGTCATGCTCGGAATGGAACTGCGAGGTGTCGATATTGACCGCGCGGGGATGAGGAGGAGGGCAGAAGCGCTGCTCGATCTCGTCGGCCTCGCCGCGGATGCCAAGAAATATCCGCGGATGCTCTCGGGTGGCGAACGGCAGCGCGTGTCCCTGGCGCGAGCGCTTGCCGTCGATCCGCGCATAATCCTGATGGACGAACCGTTTTCGGCGCTCGATCCAAATACCAGGCGCAACATGCGTAGTGAGATTGCTGCGATTTGGCAGCGCACACGCAAGACCGTTGTTTTCGTTACGCATGATGTTGATGAGGCGATTGAACTCGCGGACAGAATTGTTTTGCTGTCGCCCAAGCCGACGAGGGTCATCGATACAGTGAGCGTCAGAGGCGCGCGGCCTCGGACCATCGCGGGCGACGCACAGCTCACGGCGCTGCGCGCTCAAATCATGGCTGGCTTCCGTGACTCGCCGCCTGTACCTGGACGAGAGAGGATGATCGACGCATGAAGAGGTGGTTAGGGCACGTTACCCTGTTTGTCGCTTTCCTCGGGATTGTCGCCGTTCGGGCCGAGGCGAAGGAAACCGTTACCTTTGCCTATCTTCTCGACCCTGCCTACGAGGCAGTGGTCTGGCCAATCGCGACAGGAAAGGTCGCGGGCAATATCGAAATCGAGATGAGTGCGCTCGACATTCCAGCCTTGCTACAGGCGACCGGCGCAAAGACCTACGACGTCATCATGACGGCCGCAATCGGCGTGCCTCAGGCCAAGGCACGGGGCCTCGACCTTGAGATCATGGCAACGGCGCTGCGAAACAAGAGCTTCGGTGGAAAGGGTGGCGATATTTTTGTGCGTGCCGATAGTCCTTATCGCACCCTCGCTGACCTCAAAGGTAAAACGATTGGCAATCCCTCCTTGCCTTCGACCGGCACGACCTTGCTGCGCATCGCGCTCGCCGAAAAGTTCGGGCTCAATGTCGCTTTCGATGGTGGCGACTTCCATTGGGTACAGATTCCGGCCGCGGCGCTTCCCGGGGCACTTGCGACGGGGCGCGTGGATGCGGCGACTCTGTCTCACAGCCAGGCTTACCTAGCTGAACAGGACCGTACTTTTCGGGTACTAGCGCGTTTGAACGCCGCAATCAACGAGGCCATGGGCGGACCGGCAATCTCGGCGATACTCGCGGGCTATCCCGAAAAGCTGAAAGCACGATCCGCCGCGTTCCAGGAGTTTGCCAGGATGATCAGGGCATCAAACGACTATACTCGAAGCCATACCGCGGAGGTGGCGGCGGCCATGAGCAAGCATACCAAGCTGGAGCCAGCCTATTTCAGCACTTGGTTGAACGATTATTTCGATACGCCGATGACTGTGTCGGCCGCGGACGAGAAGGTAATACGAAATCTTTGGATCAAGGCGAAGTCACTACGCATCATCGCAAGCTATCCAGACGTGAAGACAGTCGTTTGGCAATTCGCATTGCGGCCATAGGCGTCGCCGCGAGATGATTGGCGCACGACAGGCGGAATTGGAAAAGCGGCGGCGTCGGGTTGGTCATGTCGCTACGGCCGTGGTGCTCATCGCGTGGGGCATATCTGGACTGTTCCTGCCCAGCTATTTGCTGCCGGCGCCCTGGACCGTCGGCTTGCAACTGTGGCTGTTCATCGAGGACGCGCACATGTGGCGGCACACCGCGTTGTCGCTCGGCCATGTCTTTCTTTCGGTCGTCCTCTCTCTCACGATCGGTGGCGCACTGGCGTTGCTGGCCCATTACGTCGATGTCTTCAGGCTCGCCGTACATGGCCGGCTATGTCCCTTTCTCAATTCCTTTGCTGGCACGGGTTGGGTGCTGCTCGCCGTTCTGTGGTTCGGCTTGTCGGACGTTACCGTCGTATTCGCCATCTCGATGGTGTTGATCCCGTTCGCGATTATTAATGTCAGGCACGGCCTCGAAAGCCTCGATCCAGACCTGGTCGAGATGGCCCTTAGCTTCAGTCGAGGGCGCGTCGGACGGTTCTGGCGCATTGTCCTGCCTGCGCTGGTGCCTTTCCTGTTCTCGACGCTGCGCATTTGCTTTGGCGTCGCATGGAAGGCGGCGTTGACCGCGGAGCTCTTCGGCGGCAATGGCGGCTTCGGCTATCTGTTCGATCAGGCACGCCAAGACTACGATACGCCGCTCGTCATCGCGATCATCCTTCTGATCGTCGTGTTCGTTTACGCGATGGAACGCTACTTCTTCGAGCCGGCACATGCCCGGCTTCAGGCGCACTATGCAGCGGCATAGCGGGCGGGCGCCACCCGCATTTGCGAGTCATGTCCTCGCTGACGGCCTCGTCGTCATCGCGCTGCTGGCCTGGTGGTTCACCGCCCGCGGATTGCCCAGCTACGTGCTGCCGGAGCCGGTGGTCACTGCCCACCAGTTGATGCTCCTGTTTGTCGATCCAGGTTTTATCGGCGACACGCTTATCAGCCTCGGACGCGTAATAACCGCAGTCGCAGGGGCGGTGATCATCGGCGGGATGCTTGCTCTGGGGGCCCGATTCGTCCCGAGCACCAACTACGCCATTTACCGCCGCCTCTTGCCCGTACTCAACTCCTTCCCGGCGGTGGGTTGGGCGCTATTAGCGGCCTTCTGGCTGGCGCCAGGCAATTTCTCGGTGGTCACCGTCGAGGTCTTGATCCTTGTACCGTTCTGTACCATCGCGATAGCGCAGGGATTGGCCGATATGGACCAGGATCTGGTTGAGATGGGTCGCAGCTTCTCCCGATCGCCAACTCGCATCGCAATCAAGATCGCCGGCCCGCTGATGCTTCCCTATGTCATGTCGTCGATTCGCATCGCCTATGGCGTCGGATGGAAAATCGCGCTCGTAGCCGAATTGTTCGGTGCACAGCGCGGCCTTGGCTATCTCATGCTGCGGGCCGAAATAACCTCCGACACTGCGATGGTGTTCGCCACCTGCTTCGCCATCGTCATCATTTTTATCGCCGGAGAAAAGCTAGTCATCGAGCCGCTCGCGCGCCGGTTTGCCATCGGCTGACCAAGTGGTTACGGGCGAAGGCGTTCTGAACTCGGCCGCCGCTTGTAGTAGAGTTGCGCTCGACCCAAACGGCGCGCAGGGGTAGACGATGACCGCCTCATCTGAGACGACGACACGGCGCAACTCGGGTGCCATTGACAGTGCCCATCTGCGGGGTTTGGTTCAGCCCGGCCGCGTCCACCGTTCCTTGTATACGGATCCAGCGATTTTCGACCTGGAAATGGATCGCATTTTTGGCCATGCCTGGATTTATGTCGGGCATGAGAGCCAGATACCGCGGCCAGGAGACTATCTGTCAACGCGCATCGGACGGATTCCCTTGTTGCTAACGCGCCATTCTGACGGACGCGTGTGCCTTTTGCACAACCAATGCGCCCACCGCGGCGCCCAGCTGGTCACAGCAGAGTCGGGTCATGCGGCCGAGTTTCGCTGCTGCTATCACGGCTGGACCTATAGTACCGACGGTCGCCTGAAATCGGCGCCGCTGCTCAAGAATTATCCTCCGGATTTCGATCCGGGCGATTCCCGCCTTGCCATGACGCCGGTTCCTCGTGTTGCTTCATATCGCGGCTTTGTCTTCGGGAGTTTGGCGGCGGAGGGCCCAAGCCTGACTGATTTTTTGGGGTATATGACGACTTCGTTCGATGACATGGTGGATCGAGCGCCTGATGGCGAAATCGCGGTGGATGGCGGCTTCTTTCGCCATGCCTATACGGCCAATTGGAAGCTTTATCTCGAGAATCTCTGTGACGCAGCGCATCCCTTGTTTGTGCATCAATCCTCCATCGAGGCCGCCAATGCGCAGCCGGATGTGCCAAGCTCCGATCCCTTAGGCGAGATTGCGATCCGACAAATGCGGCAGAACGGCGCATCCTATGCATTTTGGGAGTTGCAAGTTGGTATTTGGAGCTATCCCAACGGTCACAGCTTTCTTGGGGACTACCATGACGACGAGAAGCTGGTTGCGGCATTCGAGGATCGCAGCTTTGGCGGCTACCTCTCGGCGCTCGAGGCGAGACACGGCGCCGAGCGTGCCCAAAAGATTCTTGCGGTCCGGAGATGGAACAGCAACGTTTACCCGAACCTCTCGTTCATGAGTTAGTTTCAGCAGCTGCGCGTTGTCCATCCGGTAGACGTGGACCGGACGGTCGTACACACCTACAATTTTCGACTCAAGGGCGCGCCCGACGAAATGTTCGAGCGCACGATCGCCTTCGCTAACATCGTGAACGGTAACGGCTCGCTCGTGCTCACGGACGACCTCGAAACTTATGATCGTATCCGGAGGGGACTCGGCAGCGCGGGAGCAGAATGGCTTCAGATCGGCCGAGGCTTCGCTAGTGACGTTCCTGACGCTCATGGCGGCGTCAGAGGTGAAAATTCCACCAGCGAGATCTTTATTCGCAACATGTTTGACGCATGGCTGGGCTATATGACACCGACCCCGGCTCGGGCGTGACATGCCGGCAGACGCTTCTAGCCCTCACCTTGCCGCGGTCGCCGAGGCATTCCTCGTTCGCGAGGCTCGCCTTCTCGACGAAGGACGCTACGCAGAATGGCTGGCGTTGTTCACCGACGATGCATGGTATTGGGTACCGTCACAACCCGGACAGAAAGATCCAAAAAGCTGCGTTTCCTTGATGTATGACGATCGGCGGCTGCTCGAGACACGAGTTCGGCGGCTCGACAACCGATACCTCCATGCCCAACAGCCGCCATCGCGAACCAGCCGCACGGTCGCCAATGTTACCGTCGAGGAGGGCGATGATCCCGCTGCCGGCCTGACGATTCGATCAAAGCTGCTGATGGTTGAGTTCCGCCGGGACAACCAGCGGATTTTCGCCGGCACGTCCTGGCACCGGCTCAAAAGCCAAGCCGAGGATTGGCGCATCGCCTGGAAGAAGGTTGAGCTGATCAACAGCGATGGCGTGCTGGAAGGCCTTGTCGTTCCCTTCTAACTTGACGGACCAACCGGGTCCCGTGATCGACAGCCGGCCGCCCGGCATCACCTCCAGTCGGCGGTGACCGGTCTTTTTGCATCGACGAGAATCCGGTTGAGTTGGCGTCAGCAAGGCGCGGCCGTGCTAGGCACCCCTTCCAGCGTCAAGTCAAACGCCCAGCCAGTTTTGGGCGGCATCGTCGCCTAGCTTGGACGTTGGGCCTTCCCACTGGATGGCTCCCTTGCCAAGAACCATGGTGTGGTCGGCGAGATGGCGAGCGAAGCCGACATTTTGCTCCACCAGAAGCATCGCCATTCCCTCTTGTTTCAGTAGGCGGCACGAATTGAGCAGTTCGCCGACGACGATGGGTGCCAAACCTTCCGTCGGTTCATCAAGGAGCAGGAGGCGAGGGTTCAGGAGCAAGGCGCGACCGATCGCCAGCATTTGCTGTTCGCCGCCGGAAAGCTGTGTTGCGCGGTGCATCAAACGGCCGGCCAGCCGCGGAAAGGTTTCGAGTACCCGGTCGATCGTCCATCTGCCTGCGCGCCGCTTCTCAGCAATGCGCAGGCTCTCCATCACCGTGAGTGACGCGAACATCCCGCGCGTTTCCGGCACCAGGGTCATTCCCAAGCGCGCTATTGCGTACGTTGCGCGGCGGGTTATGTCATTGCCAAGAAATGTCACGGTGCCGCGCGCAGGCGAGACCAGATTCATAAGTAAGCGCAGCGTCGTGGTCTTACCCGCTCCATTCCTTCCCAGGAGCGATACAACGCAGTTCTCGGGCACGGCAAATGACACGCCGCGGATGACATGGCTTTCGCCGTAATAGCCGTGAAGATCGGCGACTTCGAGATAGTTCCCGCTCATGCCAGCGCTTCGCCGAGATACCGTGCTTGGACGGTCGTGGACGACCGCACCTCCTGCGGCGTTCCCTGCATGAGCACCATGCCGGCGTCCATTACCGTAACGATGTCCGCGAGGCTGAAAACGACGTCCATGTCATGCTCGATGATGACAACCGTCAAACTGCGCGGCAACTCATCGATCAGGCGCTGAATCCGCTCGGTCTCTTGCGGCGACATTCCAGCGGTCGGCTCGTCAAGAAGCAGCACCCGGGGCGCCGCGGCAAGCGATAGGCCGACTTCAAGCTGTCTTTGGGTCCCATAGGATAACAAGCGGGCGGGCACTTCGAGTTTATCGACGATGCCGACACGCTCCGCTATCTCTTCTACGCGGATGCGAACCTTGCGAAAATGTGCAATGGAACGAATTGTCCGCCATTCCAGGCGCTCCGCCAAGCAAGCGGCGATCGTCAAATTTTCCGCGACCGAAGAATTGAGAAAACAGGAATTGCGTTGAAAGCTGCGGCTCAACCCAAGGCGTGCTCTGCGCTCCGGGGGCAGGTTGGTCACATTCTGACCATCGACCGAAATAATCCCGGCGTCGACAGCGACGATCCCATGAATCAGATTGAACAGCGTCGTCTTTCCGGCGCCGTTCGGACCGATGATGGCGTGCCGCTGACCGTCTGGAACCTCCAGAGAAACATCGCGCACCACCGCAAGCGCGCCATACGCCTTGCTTACTCCGACGCAGGTCAACATGGTTGCTCGCGGCGGCGCTCACCGATCCAGAGCGCTAGCCTCACAAAAATGGCAAATAACCCGTTATCGGCAAAGAGGACAACCAAAATAAAGATGAGCCCGAGGATGAGTTCCCAGTGGGACGTATACCGCGACGTGAAGTGACTCAGAAGCTCAACGATCACCGCACCAAGCGCCGCTCCTGAAAGGGAACCCAGTCCGCCGAAAATCACCATGATCAGCACTAATCCCGACAGGTCCCAGCCAGTGAGGTCGGGTGAGGCATAATTGTTGAGCTGGGCCAAAAGCGAGCCAGCGAGCGCGGCTGCCGGCGAGGAGATGACATAGGCAGCAATCTGAAGGCGGCGGACGGGCGCGCCCAAGGCACGAGCGCGGGCAGGGTTCTGGCGCACAGCCTTCAGGACCAGCCCGAACGGTGAGCGTAGCAATCCATCAAAGAAGATGAATGCGGCAAATGCGATGACGATCACGACGGCCGAGAAAGCGGACCCGTTCTGGGTGTCGATCCCAATGCCGGTCAGGTCGGCGCGCGCAATACCCGGAATACCATCCGATCCGCCGATCGCGCGATTGGCGAAGATGTATGCATAAAGCATTTCGCCCGCGGCGAGTGTGAGCATGATGAAAATGACCTCGCCGAAGCGGACGATAAGGGAGCCGAGAATCAGCGCGACGACGGCCGCCACCGCCATCCCGATCGGAATCGTGGCGAGAGCCGATAGGTGCCATTCGGTGGTAAGAATCGCAGTTGTGTAGGCTCCCATACCGAAATACATCGCCTGGCCGAGCGACATAAGCCCCGCCCCGCCGGCGAGAAAATCAACCGACATTGCGAACAGCGCGAAAATCGTCGTCTCGGCGAGAAGACTCTGGCCGAAAAAGCCAACCAAGCGCCAAGTTATCAAGGCAGCTCCTAAGAGGAGCAGTGCCAAAGTCCAACGTACGAGCGTTTCGCGGCGTCGAATCATCGGATGGCGACAAACCCCCCGGGTCGCAGGACGAGAAACGCTGCCATAAGCGCATAAACCAGAAAGGCGGAAAACTGCGGAAAGAAAACGCGGCCAAAGGTATCGAACAATCCGATGAACAGGCTTCCAAACGCCGCGCCGGGAAGGCTTCCGGGGCCGCCGACGACAACGACGATGAGGATGTAGGTCAGCACGGCCACGTCCATTCCGGGATAGACCGAAAGAACCGGTCCGGCCACCACTCCGCCCAGTCCCGCGAGCAGACAGCCGAGGCCGAAAACCGAAAGAAAAAGCGCCTGGGTATTGATTCCCAGACAGGCGGCGGTTTCGCGGTCGTCCACGCTCGCGCGTACCATGGCCCCGACGCGTGTCCGCTCCAATACGAAATAGAGGACCGTCATCGTCGCCAGGCCAAGCGCGATAATGAAGAGACGATATGCCGGATAGGAGTTGCCGAGAATATTGACCTGGCCGGCCAGGAGGGCGGGAGGGTCGATGGAGTGACTATCGTTGCCCCAGATGATGCGGATCGTTTCGCCGCCGACATAGATGACACCGAAAGTCAGCAGAATCTGGCGCATCGGATTGCCGCCGCTCAACCTTCGTAACAGCAGTTGATAGAGAGCCATGCCAAGGATGGCGGTGCCGAGAGGCGCGATCGCCAGCGCCACCCAAAACGAATGGGTCACCGATACCGCCGACATCCCCAGATAAGCGCCGAACATATACAACGTGCCGTGCGCAAGGTTGATGAAGTTCATCAAACCCAAAACGATGGACAATCCAACGGAAAGCAGAAAAAGCAGCATCGCCAGCTGCAGACCATTGAGAAGCTGGACCATAAATTCCCGGACCAGTCGGCATTAGTGATTAGTATTGCAGGTTGCACCCGCTCGGTTCGTCTTTTACCTGCTGCATCGTGTCGATTACCTTGAGAGACGGTCCTGTCACTACTCGGAGCATGTACATATTTTGGACAACGGCATCGCTGGCCGCATCGACACTGACGGGACCGCGGGGGCCGACAATCTTGGCCGCGCGGATGGCTTTTGCCAAAGCGGGTCGGTCGTCGGTCTTGCCGTGGGTGGCCTTCAATGCAGCGAGGATAAAATTTGCAGCATCAAAGGCTTGGGCCCCGAATTCCGAGGCCTGGCGATGGTATTTCTCCTGAAACGCCTTTTGGAATTGCCGATTTACGGGCGTGTCGATGGTCGGCGCATAGTTCAGCAACCCGAGGAACCCGACCGCCGCGTCACCCTCGGCAGGGAGCACGAGCGGGGATACGATCCAGCCCGGGCCGACGAGCTTCACCGATTCCTGAATATGGAACGCGGCCGCCTGCTTAATGAAGTTGATTGCCTCGCCGCCGGCGTAGAAGACGAAGAGAAAATCCGGTTTCGCCTGTTTCACTCGCGCTAGATACGGACCGAAATCGCTGGTCTTTTGAAACGGCGTGAACTCAGAGCCGATCACCTTTCCGCCGGCGCCGCTGAACCATTTCGTAAAACTCTCGACGAGTTCATGGGGTCCAACATAGTCGGGGACCATGGTGTATCCGGTCTTCATGCCGTGCGCGACAAGCCATTCGGCCATGGGCTTCGAGAATTGCTGGGTCGAAAAGCTGACGGGAATAATGTACGGCGTACATTTGGCGGCCGTTAAATCGCCCGCCAAGGCGTTGGGAGCGATCATCGGTACTTTGGTGTTCGCCACGAAATCACGCAGCGCGACGCTTTCTCCGGACGAAACCGGTCCGACCAGAAAGTCCACGCCCTCCGAACCGACGAGCTCTTTCGCCTGTTCGAGGGCAATGTTCGGCTTGGCCTGGGTATCGGCGCGAATCACTTTTATTTCGCGGCCTTCGACGCTGTTGCCCGCTTCAGCGAACGCTAAATCCATCGCGTCGGCCATCTCCTCGCCGATCTGCGCATAGACGCCGGAAAAAGTGAGCAACGCCCCAATCTTCACAGGTTCGGCGACAGCGGCGCTCGCCCAGGCAAGAGCAAGCGCAATGGTGAGCCCCAGCATATACCTCATGGTTTTCCCTCCCTACTTAAGGCCTAAGCCGCTTCTCGCCGGATCATAAGCCGTGCGATTGGGGTGTCCCCCGTCTTTGTTGGCAAGCGCCATAACCCGCGGATATGGCTCTTGAAGACCTTCAGTCGACTTAGGTTTGCGCTTCCTTCCGCATACCTGACGTAATTCCTGTAACAGCGACCGTGCCGCCGGCGTGAGGCTGCTGCGGGCGCGTCGCCAGACATAGACGTCACGTGTCCAAGTTAACTTCGGGATTGAGAGAGTCTTGAGGACACCAGCGCGCTCTTCCGCGCGCACTAAAATTCGCGGGAGATAGGCGAGGAAATCGCTGTCGATGAGTAGCGACTTGATGAATTGCGCGGAGCCGCTGATCGCTTTCGGGTCGGGAGGGCGCTGATCTGCCTTCCTAAACACATGTACCAGGTGTTGTCGCAGCGAATCCGTTTCGTTGGCGAGAACCCAATCGTATTCGGCAAGTGCTGCCAAAGATAATTTCCTTGCTTTCGCTAACGGATGACCGACGCGCACCGTGACCGCAACCTCGTCCTCGAACAGCAGTTCCCCCTGCAAGTCGTCGTGGGTCGTCCCGGTGCCGATCATGAAATCGATTTGTCCACTTCGCAGACTGGGCAGCAGAATCTCTTGCATCCCCTCGACGACGGTTACATGCAAATTGGGATAGCGGTTGATCGTGCGGCGAGTGGCGAGCGCCAGAATCTCGCCGGCGACGCTTGGTCCGCAACCCACCGCGACTGAGCCACGATGGAGGCCCCGAAGGTCGTCGAGTTCCTCTATGAGATTATGGACTTCGAGCGATATGAAACGCGCTCTCTCCGCCAATGCGAGGCCCACTGGCGTTGGCGTCATCCCTTGCGGACCGCGCTCGAAAAGCTTGATTGCGAGCATTTCCTCCAGCCGGCGGATGCTTTTGCTCAAAGCCGGCTGAGTCACGTGCAGATGCTCCGCAGCCCTGCCGACGCTGCGATGCTCGATCACCGACAAAAAATAGCTGAGCTGGCGAAAGTCGATGACATTCATGGGAGTTATTGCCCTTCCCCATTACTCATTTGACCTTGCGTATTGGCCTCGGTCAAACTTTTTACTCGATTGGGAGGGTGCTTCAATGACTCGTCACGCGGAGATTGCTGGCGCCGGATTCGGCGGATTGGTGGCCGCGATATCCTTGTTGCGGCGCGGCTGGACCGTCCGCGTCCACGAGCGCGCGCCGTCGCTCCGCTCGGAGGGTTTCGGCATTTCCATCCATGCTAACGGCCAACATGTCTTCGAGGAACTCGGCGTCCGCGAGGCCATCTACGCAAGATCGGTTCGCACCCACCGGCGGATCGTACGAAATGCCGCCGGGACGATCACTTCCGACCGTATCGCGACTGAGGGAACGCACCGGGTATCGCGAGACAATGTGGTCACGGTGCTGGCCAACGCGGTGACTGCCCTTGGCGGGGAAATCGCTCTCAATTCCCCCGTCGCCGCGGCCGAGCCGGAAGGATGGCTCGTGTTGGAGGACGGAAAACGGCATAAGGCGGATCTCGTTGTCGGAGCCGACGGCTACAATTCCCGCGTTCGCGAGTCGCTGGGTCTCCTGCGACGCCGAATAATGTTGAGCGACGGCGCGATGAGGTTAGTCATTCCGCGAACCGCCGCGGAACGGGCCGCGGATCCGCCGGGCTGCACCACGGGATCCGAAAATTGGTCGGGAACGCGCCGCGTCGTCTATGGCGCTTGCGACGTCGATCAAATCTACATGGCCTTAAGCTGCCTGCACGATGACGAGGAAGGTAAGGCGGTTCCGGTTCGGACAACGGCATGGCGGCGTTCCTTCCCTTACCTTGAGGATGCATTCGGCCGCGTCGAGGCACTTACCGAATGGGACCGGGTAAAGTGGGTGCAATTCCAGGTCATCAAGGCGAAGCGATGGTCGCGTGGGCGGGTCGCCATTGTTGGAGATGCCGCACATGCGATGCCGCCGAACCTCGGTCAAGGCGGTGGTTGCGCGGTCATGAACGCCTTTACCTTGGCCATCGCGGTCGATTCTGGCAATGACATTGAAGTCGCGTTGCGGCGTTGGGAGGAAACCGAGCGGCCGCTCACCGAGCACACCCAGCGATGGTCGCGGTTCTACGGCATGGTGACGCTGTGGCCCGAGCAGATCCGCGACCGGATCTTCGGCTTCAGCGAAAAATCGCGGTGGCTGCGGAGTTCAACTCGACCGAACGGCGCGCTACATCCCGAAGGGGGCCTGACGCATCGACCGGCGAAGACTTGGCGCATCCGGTCCCGAGGTTTCCGCGATGGGTCTGGGTTGCGCGAGTTTTTCCGGTTACTACGGCGACACTGACTTCGTAACGGCTGAGGACGCGAAACGGCTCATTGATCGTGCGAGACAAGGGGGCATCACTATTCTGGATACCGCCGCCATGTACGGCCGGAGCGAGGAGCTGGTCGGCGAAGCCATCAAGGGGCGCCAGCAAGGATTACTCATTGCCACTAAATTCGGCGTCCCCGTCGACGCGCACGGCAAGCCGGCAGGAACGGACGCCAGCCCGGCGGCGACGATCCGTTCATGCGACGAATCCCTGCTCAAGCTGGGATCGAGGTCATCGATATTTATTATCTCCATCGCCTCGACCGAAAGGTGCCAATCGAGGAAACGGTTGGCGCCATGGCGCAGCTCGTTCGCGCTGGAAAAGTCCGGTATCTTGGTTTGTGCGAGGTATCACCCAAGACGCTGCGTCGCGCCCACGTGGTCCATCAGATTACGGCGCTCCAGTCCGAATATTCCCTTTGGAGCCGCGACGTTGAGCACGAGATGCTACCAACCTGCCGCGAGCTCGGGATCGGCTTTGTGGCCTATAGCCCATTCGGAAGGGGGTTTCTAACCGGGAAGATCACGAGCCCCGAAGCTTTGTCCACGAGCAATTCCCGGCGCGCGATTCCGCGGTTTCAAGGCGACCATTTTGTCCGAAACTGGAAATTGGTTGAAGGTTTGCGCACCCTCGCCGCTCGTTACCGAGCGACACCGGGGCAGGTCGCGCTGACTTGGGTTATGGCGCAGGGTAAGGACATCGTGCCGATCCCAGGAACCAAGCATGTGACCTATCTCGAAGAGAATTTGGCCGCCGCGCAGCTGGCGCTGACCGATGAGGAGCTTCGCCTCTTAGGAGCGATTTTTGATCCTGCGTGCATCAGCGGGGCGCGATATGGGCGAGTTGCGTCTGCATATGTCGACGGGTGATTTGAGTGAAACGCGAGGACATTACTGCGGCGACTGGCTCATTACTCGAAATACCGTTGACTGGTGGGGGATGGGGTGTTCCCCTGAAAAGGAAGGTTATCGTCTTTGCGGCGAATGACATAGGGAGCCGACGCGATGCAAGAACGGATCGAGGGTAAGTGGATTGACTCGTTCGCCCGTGTTTTCGAGCTTTGCAAGGTACGCAAGGGCGATGAAGTCGCGATCCTTTCTGAAACCCAATCGCGGCCGGTCAACGTTCAGCTTACGGAGCTTGCCCTACTTCGTCTTGGGGCGCGGCCGTTTCACATTGTGATACCGACCCCGTCGCAGAGCATAAAGGTTCCGATCCGCTCGACCGGCGCCACCAATTCCATCCAGCATCTGAAGCCGGCGGTCGCGGCGATGAAATTGTCGCCGATGGTGATCGACGTCACGGTTGAAGGGATGGTGCACGCGCCGGAAACCCGAGAGGTGCTGGCCGCGGGCAGCCGCATTCTCTATGTCAGCAACGAACACCCTGAACTGCTTGAGCGTTGCGCGCCCGATCCGGCTCTGAAGCCGAAAATCGAGATCGGTCGGCAGATGCTGAGCCGCGCCAAGATGATGCATGTGACGTCCGATGCTGGCACCGATCTTCACGTCAATGTCGAGGGCGCGTTCATCGGTGGCGGATGGGGCGTGGCGGATGAGCCCGGTACTTTCTCTCATTGGCCGGGCGGCCTCATCGCCTGCTTTCCCAAGGCGGGCGCCGTGAACGGCCGGCTGGTTATGGATCGGGGCGATATCAATCTGACCTTCAAGCGCTATCTCGAATCGCCCGTGGAGTTGAATTTTGAGAAGGATTATGCCCTAGAAATCAAAGGAGACGGCGTCGATGCCGAACTCATGCGCAGCTATTTCGCGGTATGGGGCGACCGGAACGCCTATGCGTCGTCGCATGTCGGCTGGGGAATGAACCCCGGCGCCCGCTGGGATGCGATGACGATGTATGATCGGTCCCAGATCAATGGCACCGAACAGCGGGCTTTCGCCGGCAATTTCCTCTTCTCGACCGGAGCCAATGAGCACGCCGACCGTTATACCTTGGGCCATTTCGATTTGCCGATGCGCAATTGCACCATCGACTTGGACAACACAACCATCGTCCGCAAGGGCCTTCTGCAAGGCGAACTCGCCTAATTCACCGCCCAATGCCAATGCCGGGAGCGCGATAGTCGCTCATGCGAACATCGCGTTCCGCCGGGCTTGCGGAGTCGCGGATGCGGCCGAGCTTGCCAATCGGAGAAACGAGCGAGTTGCTCGCGACGCCGCTCGCAGGCTCGCCAGATGGCACGATGAGGCCGTGCCCTATTCCATTTCCAGTGGGGTCTAGCGAAGAGGAACACCATGTCCTTTGACGACATGCCTAACCTTGGTCCGTTCGTGTTTCCAGGCGCGCAGGAATACGCGGACGAATGTATCAAACTGTCACGAGCCGTCGTTCCCAAGACAAAGCATAAGCTCGACATTGCATATGGGCCGGACTTCTTCCAAAAACTGGATCTCTTCTTGCCCGACAGGGTCACGGATCGGCCCGTCCCGGTCCTGCTCTTCTTTCATGGTGGAGCCTGGAAGAATGGGTTCAAAGAGTGGCTCGGCTTCATGGCGCCGCCCCTCGTCAACTTTCCGGCAATCTTCATATCGAGCAACTACCGATTGGCGCCGACG
Organism: uncultured Alphaproteobacteria bacterium; assembly: GCA_963804725.1. Taxonomy (GTDB): domain Bacteria; phylum Pseudomonadota; class Alphaproteobacteria; order ATCC43930; family CGMCC-115725; genus JAATGI01. The sequence continues at coordinate 398,210 of CAWDRN010000007.1, forward strand.
GTCAGATTTCCAGCGCCGCTCGACGATTGTTGCGACACACTTGCGTGGGTGTGGAAGAACATATCGACCTATGGCGGCGACCCCAATCGCCTATACGTCGGAGGTCATTCGGCCGGTGGACATTTGGCCGCGCTTTTGACCTTGCGTCCAGAGTTGCTTCGCGTCCGGGGATTGCCAGCCGATTGCGTCAAGGCATGCTTCCCTTTAAGCGGTGCGTTCAACCTTGAGCGCAAAAACGCCGGGCCGGCGCTAGCCACAATGCTAGACCTTCTTCTCGACGCGCCTGACGACGGGGCCACCGCCACGCCCATGAACTACGCCATGGGCAACAGGATTCCGTTTTATATCGCGTGGGGAGAGAAGGACCTGCCCGACGTCTTGCTCGATAACGACGCGATGGCGAAGCGGCTGGGCACTGAGAAATGCGTGGTCGTCAAGCATGTCTTTGTGGGCAACAGTCATTTCGATACGAATTTGGGGTGCGCCAATCCTGACGGTCCCTGGGTTCGCACCGTTCGCCAGTGGATGATGGACTCGCCAGGTGCAGGGAACCCATGAGCGCACTCACTTTTGCGAGCACCGCGGTCGATCGGGAAGGTCGAACAAATGCGCTCGGGCGGCGAGGGCACACTGCACCCTGCTGGTCGGGCGCTTGTGGCCGAAATGAAGCGGGGTGTGTCTCGAAACCCAGGGCGCCCTCCTGCCCTTGCGTAGTGCGGCCGCGCCCGGAATTCGAGCGCGATAGAGCTGACCGCGGCCGGACTCCGCATTGTGGCACCGACGGTACGGGCAAATGTGGCGCCCCGATTCGCTTCCTTGCCAACACCGCGCGTGGAAACGACGAGATCTGGATCCGGCCCGGTGCACCCATATGAAGGTGATTGGGTTGATAGGTTCGGCCGTCTACGCGGTGGGCGTCTCGGTCAGATCGGTACCTGGATGATATGCTCGTAGATGCCGTCGGCGCTGATTAAGTCCACGCGCTTCATGGCGATCTTCCAGCCACCCTTTGCCCGTCGCAGATGGTGCTCATAGCTACCGCAATAGGGTTGGTAGGCGTCGCGCCGGAACTCCATCATGGTGAAGGTCGAGCGTACGACAAGATCGCCGGTGGCATCCTGCCCTTCGAGGCGGATATTGCCGACCACGCGCGCTGTGCGGCTCGGCGGCTGTTGCGACCAGGACCTCGGATGAAGGAGCTTGCCGATGCGCACGGCTCGCAGGATGCGGTCCTCATAGATGATTGAGGGATAGTCGACAGGGTCGGGCTGATCCTTGTTGTAGGGCACCCAATAGAAGCCGTCATCAGTGAAGAGATTGAGCCATTCCTCCCATCGCGCGCGGTCGTCAAGGCATGCAGCTTCGTGGAACAGGAACTGCTCGATCTCGCGCGCATCGGCGATAGGCGCCGGCAGTGGCTTGGGCTGGCGCGCCACGGTAGTGCGCGCGCGGGCGCGCAGAGTCTAGTTTGGCGACCTTGCTCCGTGCCATGGTTAAGGCTCCATCATATAGCTGCGCCAAGCAGCGTATTGGTTACGCTGGAAGGCTTCACTCGAGCCGGTCCGTGAGCGCACGATGTCGCCGTCAACGAGGTCGCCGCCCGCGTTGCGGTGGATACTGACCCAATCGCTGCCCTGCGACTTCAGCCCTTCGTGGCAGCGCCGCCAGGTCTCGTAGTCATCGCAGCTGATGATCGTGCCCGGCGAATTGACGATGTTGGCATAGCAGAGATTGCGGGCAGTATACGCCTTGGGCACACCGGCCAACCGGAAGTGCCAAATCTCCATGAGCGTTCGGTCGACCGTGATCGGTTTCACCACCCGCACCTGCTGGAACGAGGATTGGAGCGAGAGGCAGGGGTAGATCACGGTGTGGTGGAAGTTGCGCGCGAGGAAGCGCTCGGCATTGCCCTTCCCGACCGTCTTGCGGAGCAACGCCTCGTACTCGAGCACGACGGGGTCGGTTCCGCGCGGCGACTGGTAGCCCAGGAAATTTGAATGGCCATACCGGAAGTTGTTCGAGAGTAGCTTTTCCCAAAAGGACTCCGCGTCAGGCGCCACCTGCGCCTGCAGCATCGTCAGGCCGAGCGGCTGGGGCTCGCCGTCCTTGAATTCCTTCGCAACCCGTCGCGCGGCTTGCCAGGACGACAGGTGCACGATGCCAGCATGGATGACGTCGAGCTGGTTCTCCAGGAAGAGTTTCCAGTTGGAATGCTGGATAGTTCGAGCACAGGTCCCGATCGCCACGACCTGGCCCTCTGGTGACCGGTCGCACATGTCGTCGAACGCTTCGACCGCCGGGCCTAAAAAGGTCCTGAGGTCTGGTCCTTCCGTGGCCAGACTGGCGAAGATGAAGCCGCGATAGCTCTCAATGCGCGGCACCGGTCGCATCGAGAATTGCGGATCCTTCATATCGAAGCAGGTACCCTCGTAGCCGCGCTTGAGTGGGAGGTTCGCAAGCTTACCGTCGGTGCCGTAGGTCCAGCCGTGATAGTTGCAATAGAAATGCCTGACATTACCCGTTCGCTCGGTAACGACCTCGGCTCCCTTATGGGCGCAGCGGTTGAACAGAACCTTCGCGCTGCCATCGCCGTGCCGCACCAGGATGACTGGCTCCCGCGCGATCTCGGTAGATAGGTAGTCGCCACGCTTGGGGATTTGGCTGTCATGCCCGACATAGACCCAGCTTCGCTTCCAGATGCGCTCCATCTCGAGCTCGAACAGTCGCGGATCGGTATAGACAGAGCGGTGAACTCTATCTTCCTCGACTAGCCCGGGGATCGCATCGTCGGAAAAATTGTTGAAATCCTTTTGCATATTTTGCCTCCCATCGCACAGTGCCAGCATACCTCACTGAATTCTTGGCGCGCAGGTGCCATCTTGCCAAATAACTTCGTAGCCCGGGCGATAACTCACGCAGCGTCGGATGTTCGCGAATGCCTGAAGCTTGCGCGGCAGGCGATAGCCATCGGCTATCCCTCTTTCGCAAGTCAGCGGGGCGCGATATGGGCGAGTTGCGTCTGCATATGTCGACGGGTGATTTTGAGTGAAACGCGGTGACATTACTGCGGCGACTGGCTCATTACTCGAAATACCGTTGACTGGTGGGGGATGGGGTGTTCCCCTGAAAAGGAAGGTTATCGTCTTTGCGGCGAATGACGTAGGGAGCCGACGCGATGCAAGAACGGATCGAGGGTAAGTGGATTGACTCGTTCGCCCGTGTTTTCGAGCTTTGCAAGGTACGCAAGGGCGATGAAGTCGCGATCCTGTCTGAAACCCAGTCGCGGCCGGTCAACGTTCAGCTTACGGAGCTTGCCCTACTTCGTCTTGGGGCGCGGCCGTTTCACATTGTGATACCGACCCCGTCGCAGAGCATAAAGGTTCCGATCCGCTCGACCGGCGCCACCAATTCCATCCAGCATCTGAAGCCGGCGGTCGCGGCGATGAAATTGTCGCCGATGGTGATCGACGTCACGGTTGAAGGGATGGTGCACGCGCCGGAAACCCGAGAGGTGCTGGCCGCGGGCAGCCGCATTCTCTATGTCAGCAACGAACACCCTGAACTGCTTGAGCGTTGCGCGCCCGATCCGGCTCTGAAGCCGAAAATCGAGATCGGTCGGCAGATGCTGAGCCGCGCCAAGATGATGCATGTGACGTCCGATGCTGGCACCGATCTTCACGTCAATGTCGAGGGCGCGTTCATCGGTGGCGGATGGGGCGTGGCGGATGAGCCCGGTACTTTCTCTCATTGGCCGGGCGGCCTCATCGCCTGCTTTCCCAAGGCGGGCGCCGTGAACGGCCGGCTGGTTATGGATCGGGGCGATATCAATCTGACCTTCAAGCGCTATCTCGAATCGCCCGTGGAGTTGAATTTTGAGAAGGATTATGCCCTAGAAATCAAAGGAGACGGCGTCGATGCCGAACTCATGCGCAGCTATTTCGCGGTATGGGGCGACCGGAACGCCTATGCGTCGTCGCATGTCGGCTGGGGAATGAACCCCGGCGCCCGCTGGGATGCGATGACGATGTATGATCGGTCCCAGATCAATGGCACCGAACAGCGGGCTTTCGCCGGCAATTTCCTCTTCTCGACCGGAGCCAATGAGCACGCCGACCGTTATACCTTGGGCCATTTCGATTTGCCGATGCGCAATTGCACCATCGACTTGGACAACACAACCATCGTCCGCAAGGGCCTTCTGCAAGGCGAACTCGCCTAATTCACCGCCCAATGCCAATGCCGGGAGCGCGATAGAGCAATGTTGCAGGCCGACATAGTATTGCGCCATGGGAAGATCGTTACGATGGATCGCGATTTTCCGGCGGCGGAGTCGATTGCGGTCGCCGGCGATCGGATCCTCGCCATCGGCAGCGACCGCGAGGTGGCTAGTCTAGCCGGCCGTGGCACGAGCACGGTTGAATTGGGCGGCCGTACGGTCGTGCCCGGCCTGCACGACAGCCACATCCATACCATGGGCGGCGCCACCGACGAGCTAGCCGTCTCGCTCGCGCAAGCGCAGTCGATTGCCGACATTCAATCCGCATTTGCGCGCCGGGCGGCGGCGACGCCGCCAGGCGAATGGCTGCTCGGAGGCAGCGGCTGGCATGAGAGTCAACTTATCGAGGGGCGGTTGCCGACGCGCGTCGAGCTCGACGCCGTCGCGCCGAACCATCCTGTCTTCGTGCGCCGTGGCGGACACGTCGCCGTGGCCAATGGCGTAGCCCTGTCTCGAGCCGGCATCGGCAAGGGAACCCCTGACCCTGTCGGAGGCGTCATCGTGCGCGATCCCGGAACGGGTGAGCCGACAGGCGCGTTGATCGAACGTCCCGCCTTCGGGCTGGTTGCGAAGCTCATTCCACCGGCAACGCGCGAGAACCTCGTCGCCGGATTGAAGCTCTATACCAAGAAGCTGAATACCCGCGGCGTTACGGCGACGTTGGAGCCAGGGCTCAACCTCGAAGAGATCGCGGCTTATATGGAGATGTGGCGGCAAGGAGCGATGACCACCCGCGTGCGGCTTTTGCAGCGAGTCACCAATCTCGACGACGTCGAAGCGCTGTCATCGATTCTCGCTCCCAATTTCGGCAACGATTGGCTGCGCATCGGTGGTTTTAAATTCCTCTCGGACGGTGGCATCGAAGCGGCCTATCTCGGGTCGCCTTATCGCCTCGTCGAAGGAGAACAGACCGATCCCGATTTCGTCGGCAAGCTGCTGCTGCCGCCCGGTGGCATCGACGAATTGCGCGAGATGTTCACTATTGCTGCCAAGCGCGGCTGGCAGGTGCAGGTCCACGCGGTCGGCGACGCCGCAATTAGTCGCATTGTGGATTTAATAGAAGAGGTGGATCGCATCCATAAGGTGCGCGACTTGCGCTGGGTCATCATGCACATTTTCCTTCCGACCAAAGAGTCGCTGGAAAAGATCAAGCGCATTGGCCTGTGGACCACCGTGCAAGATCATCCTGTCAAGCTCGGTCACAATATGATTCGCTACTGGGGCAACGAGCGTGCCGCATCCTCCATTCCGATCCGGACAATCATCGCGGCCGGTATTCCCTCCGGCGGTGGAACTGATGCTCCTGTGGTCGATTGGAATCCGTTTGAGTCGATGTGGTGGATGACGACGCGGAACATATTGATCCAAGGTCGGACAGACGTTCTCGGTGCCGAAGAGGCCATCAGCCGCGAACAGGCACTCCGTCTCTATACGGTCGGGAGCGCCGGCGTCGCGTTCGCTGAGGATCGCCTTGGCTCTCTCGCATCGGGGAAACTAGCCGATCTCGCCGTGCTATCGGACGATTTCCTGACCGTGCCCGACGACCGGTTGCGCGACATTCAATCGGTCCTGACCATGGTGGGGGGCAAGATCGTTCATCGCAACGATTTATAGGTACGGGTGCGATGAGACGCGAACAGCTTCAACCGATTCGCCACGGTCATCGCCATCCGCCGAGCCATCGCCTTCTTTTGCCGCCGCCGGGCGCGGCCACAAGCGGCGGACCATATCCGCGATTGAGCTTCGCCGAGCTGTACGCGACGCAAGGCGTGATCGGCCAGCGCCTTTCCGCAAAGGCCCGAGACTTTGCCGGGAAACTGGTGACGATCACCGGCTATATGGCGCCGCCTCTTGACGCCGGAGCGGGCTTTTTTGTGCTGACTCGTGCGCCGATGCCAAGCTGCCCGTTCTGCGACCCGTTGGTCAGTTGGCCTGACGATCCGGTGCTTGGCGTACAGCGAAGCATCGCCGGATTCTGTGATCCAGACATGGCAATCGAGGTCACCGGCATCCTCGATGTCGGCCGCAAGGCCGATCCGTACACCGGTGCTATTCGCCTGGTTCGCTTGCTCGACGTTGAATGGCGCTTGGTTTCGCCGCCCGACGCTTGGTGACCGTTTCGCCGCCTGTTATGCCGTGGTGTTCGCCGCGAGCTGCCGCAAGGCAAACCGCTGCAGCTTGCCGCTTGCGGTCCGTGGCAGCTGGCCCACGAATTCGATGGCACGCGGATATTTGAACGGCGCGATCGTTGCCTTCACATAGTCCTGAAGCTGCAGCACCGTCGTGGCATCGGCGGAATAACCTGACTGCAGCACAACGTAGGCTTTGACGATCATGCCACGGTCCGCGTCCGGCACGCCAACGACGCCGCATTCCGCCACGGCAGGATGCGTGAGGAGCGCAGCTTCAACCTCAGGCCCGGCGATGTTGTAGCCGGCAGAAACGATCATATCATCGGAGCGCGCATGAAAGATGAAGTAGCCGCCTTCGTCCATCGAGTAAGTATCACCGGTAATGTTCCAGCCGTTCCGCACATAATTGCGTTGGCGCTCGTCGGCGAGATAGCGACATCCGGTGGGTCCGCGCACCGCCAGCAGCCCCGGTGTCCCTGGCGGCTGGGGGCGGCCCTCGGCATCGATGATGCTTGCCTCGTAACCGGGGACGGGCTTGCCGGTGCAGCCGCCGCGCATGTCAGCTTCGCGGCAGCAGATAAAGATGTGCAGCATCTCCGTCGAACCGAGACCGTCTTGTGGCGTGATGCCGGTGGCGGCCCGCCACGCCTCGAAAGTCGCTTTGGGCAGCGTTTCTCCCGCCGAGACACACTTGCGCAACGAGGAAATGTCGTAGCGCGACAGCTTGCCGAGCATGAAGCGATAGGCCGTCGGTGCGGTAAAGCAGATTGTCGCGGCGAACGCTTCGATTGCGCCCAGTAGTTCCTCGGGTCCCACCCTCTCGATCAATATCGTTGCCGCGCCGGCACGAAGCGGAAATAGCACCAGGCCTCCGAGGCCAAAGGTAAAGGCCAACGGCGGTGAGCCGATAAAGCGATCCTCGGCTGCGGCGCAGAGCACATACTTTCCGTAGGTGTCGCAGGTTGCGAGCAGGTCGCGATGGAAATGCATGGTGCCCTTGGGCACGCCGGTCGTGCCGGAGGTGAAGGCGATGAGGCAGACATCGTCGCTGGCGGTGTCACAAGGAGAGAATTCTTCATAACCCGGCTGCGCCATCAGGGTGTCAAGGCTGTTCGGCCCGCCGCTTCCCCAGTAGACCATCCGCTCCAACTGCGGCGCCAGGGCTCTGGCCTTCTCCATTTCCTCCGCGAGGCGTCCGTCGCACAGCGCAAGTTTTATCCGCGCCTTGACGATGAGGTGCTCCAACTCCTTGGCCCGAAGCAACGGCATGGACGCGACCACGATGCCGCCGGCCTTAATGACCGCCAGGTGGGCGATGGCCAGCATCGGGGTGTTTGGCGCCCGCAGCAGCACGCGATTGCCTGGAACCACCCCGAGGTCGCGTGTCAGTACGTTGGCCAGCCGGTTAACCCTCTCGGCTACCTGCGCGTAGCTGAGTATCTCCCCGGCGGAGATGAAGCATGGACGTTCGCCATGGCCGGCATCGACCCAGCGATCCAAGAGATGCGACACGGCATTCAGTCGTTCCGGATAGTTCAACTCCGGCAAGGCGGAGATGAGGTGCGGCCAGGCAGATGCTGGCGGAAGATTGTCGCGCGCGAACGTATCGCGATAGGCCGATCGAAACATAAAAAAATAGTTTATACTTCAAATGAATTATCGCCAAACCAAAAAACGGCAGGTCCCAACCAGACGTCGCAATGGGTGGGATGTCGATTTGGGTGGAGAGGTGCTTCAGCGTCGAGATCATTTGGCGGCTTGCCGAGCACTTTGCGCCCGATGGTGCAGTCGCGCATCGTAGACGAGGCGCTGAACGTCCGCGCGTCGCGCATCAGGGGGTCTTCCACGCTAAGTCGGACCTCGAAGCGCGACGAACCTCGGCGGTGGCATCCGGGAACAAATTTTCTTTGAGCAACCGGCTCCGGGCGCAGACAGGAATCAGCACTCGAGAAAGAGCGCCACCATGGTGACATAGGAAGGCGCTCGCCAACGGTGAGCAAGAATGAAGCGGGCGCTTGGGCGAAGTATGCCCTTGCTTTAGCTGTGAAATATCATGATGACCAGCAGTCACGTTGTCAGTATCTTTGTTGCAGCCAATCATTCGAAGAGGCAGTGCCGTGGCAGCAACGACCGATCTCGCCAAGCTGGTGCAACCGGACCGCGTCCATCGCAGGGCCTATACCGATCCGGCAATCTTCGAATTCGAGATGGAGCGGATCTTTCACAAGGTGTGGACCTACGTCGGGCACGAAAGCCAGGTTAAGAATACAGGCGATTACTGGACTGTGCTGATCGGCCGCCAGCCGATGATCATGGTGCGCCACAGCGATGGCAGCGTGCGCGTGTTACACAATCGCTGCCCCCATCGCGGTTCGATGTTGTGTGGGGACCGGCACGGCAGTGTACCGGACGGTTTCACCTGCTCTTATCACTCCTGGCAGTTCCATACCGACGGCTCACTCAAGGCGATCCCGTTAGAGCGCGGCTATAAGGGGACGCGCTTCGAGTCCGGCGCTGCCGACGCGGCAATGCGGAACATGAAGCCGGCAGCGCGCGTCGCCAACTATCGCGGCTTTGTGTTTGCTAGCCTGGCGGCGGATGGGCCGTCGCTGGAAGAATGGCTCGGTCCAGCCAAGATTGCCTTCGATGACATCTGTAACCGCGCGCCCGGCGGCGAGGTCGAAGTGGTGCCCAACTGCTTTCGAGTGATCCAGCAGTCGAATTGGAAGATCTTTCTCGAGAACCAGCTCGACGCATTGCATCCGGCGGTGACGCATGAATTGACCGGTAAGGCCGCGTACGAGGTCGAGTTGGAGTTCGAGGAGCGGCACGAAAAGGCGCCGCTCTCCTACCATTTCCTGTCGGCTTTCTCGACCACGCCGATCCCGAAATGGGACGACTTCCAGACGCTGAACTATCCAAACGGACATTCGATTCTCACCGGCTATATGGGCTTGCGGCCCCGCGATCCCGATACGCTCGCCTATGAGGAGACGTTGAGAAAAGCCTATGGCGAAAAACGAATGGAGGAGATTCTTGCGGTCAACATCCATCATGTCCTTTGCTATCCCGGGCTGTCGGTGCAGCCGCCGCTGCAGCAGCTTCGTGCCGTACGGCCGCTTGCGGTCGACAAGACGCTGACCGAGATCTGGCATTTCCGGCTGAAGGGAGCGCCGGAGGCGATTTATCGCCGCGCGCTCGGGTATTACAATCTGGTCAATTCGCCCGCGACTTTGGTCAATGCCGACGATCTGTGGAATTTTTGGAAATGCCACCAGGGTCTCGCGTCGGACGGCGGCGATTGGGTCAGTTTCCATCGCAACGCCGGGCAGGACCATGTTCAGGGCGATCTCATCACGTCGGTCATCGGCACGAGCGAGGCACCGATGCGCAATCAGTTCAGCGCCTGGGGCGTGTATATGGGCGGGACGTGACAGCATGAGCACTGTCGCCGACCCCGCCGTCGCGACCGAGCTGCGGCGCGAAATCGAATTGCTGCTCTATCGCCAAGCCGAATGTCTCGACAATGGGCAATGGCAAGCGTTCATCGAACTGTTCGCGCCCGCCGGCATCTATTGGATGCCGGCTTCTCCCGAACAAACAACCGGCGATGGCGTGCCATCGATCTTCTATGAAGACCGTAACTTGATGACTGTGCGAATGAAGCGCCTGAGCCATCCCCGCGCCTGGTCGCAAAAGACCGAATGGGGCACCAGCCATATTGTCGGCAACATCGTCATCGAGGAGCACGACCGCGCCATCGGCGATGTCACCGTGCGTTCGCGGTTCCATATGATGGAATTCCGCACCGACGCGTCGCGCCATTTCGCCGGCACGTACGTCCATCATCTCAAATCGACCGCCGACGGCTACCGCATCAAACTGCAGCGCGTCGATATGATAAACGGCCAAGGCCCGTACGACTACGTTCTGCAGGCGTGGGTGTGACATGACCGGCGCGCCGGTGGCGCGAACCGCGCTGGGCACGCTGACCGGGTTAGACGAAGACGGTGTCGCGGTATTTTTGGGCGTGCCTTTTGCCTTGCCCCCGACCGGGACGCGGCGCTTTCGGCGCGCGCACGCGGTCCCTGCCTGGTCGGACACACACGATGCGACCCACCACGGACCGATCGCGCCTCAGACGGCCGCCCGCCTGGTTGCCGCCATGGGGAGCTATACGCGTCAACAGGACGAAGACTGTCTCACGCTCACCATCGCGACCCCGGCGCCCGACGAGAAACGGCGGCCGGTGATGGTCTGGTTGCATGGCGGTGCCTTCACGACCGGTGCGGGATCGCTCGATTGGTATAACGGATCGCACCTGGCGCGATCCGGCGACATCGTCGTCGTCGGCATCAATTATCGACTGGGCGCTCTCGGTTTCCTCTGTCATGCAGACATCGCCGACGGCAATCTCGGCATCGACGACCAGCGGGTCGCGCTGCGCTGGGTGCAAGAAAACATTGCCGCTTTTGGTGGCGATCCTGCCCAAGTGACGCTGGTCGGCCAGTCGGCCGGCGGCGGCGCCATCGCGGCGTTGCTGCTCGACCCCGAAGGACGCGGCCTGTTCCAGCGCGCCATTCTGCAAAGTCCAATGCTGCCACAGCCGCCAGTGCCGCGCGCAGCGGCCGAGGAGCGCGGCAACCGCTATGTCGCCCTTCTTGATGCCGATCCACGCACGGCATCTGTGACGCAGATCCTGGACGCGCAGGCCAGATTTACCCGTGCCTGGGTTGGTGACGGTGCGATCTGGCCGCCCTTTGCGCCGAACGTGCCGGAAGCCATGACGGCGGCTTCCTTTACCGATGCAATTGCCGACGCGGCGGTGGACAAGGCGGTCCTCATCGGTTGGATGCGTGAGGAATTCGGCGCTTTCTTCGGTGCCGATCCGGTGATGCAAGGGCTCGATGCCGATGGCGTGATGACACGGGTCAAGATCATCGCCGGCGACGCAAGCGCAATCGAGCCATATCGCAAACCAGGCTTGCGGCCGGTCGACTGGCTTGCCGACTTTCTATGCGATCACGTCTTTGCGCTGCCCTCGCAACGCTTCGGCGCGGCATTGGCACGGCGTGGCGGCAGAGTGTGGAGCTATCGTTTTGACTGGGCGCCGCCAGACACAGCTTTCAAGGCGTGTCACTGCCTCGACCTCCCTTTCATCTTCGGCAACTGGGACGGTGCTTGGGCCGGTGCGCCGATGCTGGCGGGAGGCGATCCGGCAGACATCGCCGGCCTGTCGCGCACAATGCAACGCGCCTGGATCGATTTCGTCCGCGACGGCGATCCGGGCTGGCCGGCGCGGGGCGCGGACGAGGAAACTTACATGCGCTTCGATCGCGTCAGCGAACTGGAAACGCGCCTACTCCCGCCGGGTACGCCCACTTACAGCATCGTTTAGAGCGTCGCGATGGTCTTAAGGGTGCCATCGAGGTCGGTGCCGGCTTCGTCCTGCAAGGCGCTTGCGACGAGGAGGCGCATCCAGCGTGCGCCGTCGGCGCGGTTCGTCAGCGGTGGCACCGCCGCCATGACGCGGTCGAACTTCGACAAGCCGCGCGCATGCGTGTCTGAATAGCCTTTGACGAGGCGACGTGCGTTGAGGATCTCGACCGCGAGGGCGTAGTTGCTGGCGGCCTGCGCCGCCGTGACAGCAAGCCAATGTTCGAGATGCGCGCGTTCCTGCGCGTGGCGCAGTGTGCGCCGGCGCCAGCCGCGCAGGCCGCCAAGAAAATACAGCACCAGAAAGGTCCTGATCGTCCCGGTGCGCATACGCCGACCTTTGTTGACGACGCGGTCCATAACCTGGTAGGCGCCGCGGTGATTTTCGATCCATTGGCCGAGGCCACGCGGAAACGTGCCGACAATCTCCTCGGCCCGGGGATGCATGAATTCGGTCATATAGAGAATCTGGTTCGGAGCGGCGCGCACGTCGCGCCGCACCCGGTCGAAGCGGCTGCCGCGGGTTTTCAGGTCGGCCACGCGGATAATGTCGTCATAGGCCATCGCGACGGCGATGTATTTTGCCGCAGCCTCCGTCAGCGCCCATCCGTGCTCGGCATTGTCGAGCCTTGCCATCCTGGCGACGCGGTCGAGATATTCGTTGGCGTAAGCGGTATCCTGGAAATCGGTGACACGCCGCACGCCTGCGTAGAGCAGGGTGTGGGCCGTTTCGGGAAACTCGTCATGAATGCGCGCCAACAATAGGTCGAGAGCCGGATGGCCCGCGGTGGCGGGCAGTGCATCGAGGCGCTTCGCCGGAATTCTTTCGATCGGCGCTATGCCCCCCCGCGAGGCGTGTACGGCGGCTGCCTCGAAGGCCTTCAGGCTCGGTTCGACACCCCGGCCGCCGGCGCGAATCACCGACACATAGGCTTCGCGCGGAAAGGGGAGGGCCTTTGCGCCGGCCAACGCGCCGAACAACGCCGCGGAGATCACCGTGCCATGCTCTTCGGCCAGCGCCTCCATGTCGAAGGCGATGACTTGCCGGGCGGCGACGCCGAGCGCATCGGTCACCGCCGCCGGGTCGGTGATGGCATCGCCCGGTTTCTCCTTCTCGCTTACCGCGTAGGCGCGATGGGTCGAGGCAACCAGCACTGTCTTGTCAGGCGTCACCAGGCCGCGCAGTACCGAGCGTCCGGCCTCGATCCATTCCGCCGCCACCACGACATCGACATCACCGGGGCTAGGCATCAGCGACAGGATCGGCTTCATTCCGTCGCGCGCCTTGAGCATTTCGATGTAGTAGAGCGTGGCGCCCGTCCGCTGCGCGACGCCCGCGATCGACGTGGATTGGGCGTACCAGCCTTGGCTCTCGGCAAGGGCGACGATCCAATCGGAAAGCACGCCGCCGCCCTGACCGCCCATCGCCAGGATTGCGATACCGAAAGCCCGGTCTGCGGCCAGCGTCACCGCTGAGCGTGCAACGTCATCCATTTCAGTCGGCGAATGCGATGCGCGCTGCCGCTCGTCGGTTCTGCAGGAAGCCGATCGCGACCGAGCGGAGTGTCGCAAGTGTACGGTCGAGCCAGTTGGGGTTGCTGATAATGTCGGCGCGATAGAAGGAGGGGCACAGCACCGCGGCTTCCGACACGTCACCGCAATTGCCGCAACCAACGCAACTGTCGTCAATCGCCGCGACCGGATCGTCTCTGAGGGGATCGTCAGTGTGCTTCACCGACAGGGACGGACAGCCGGAAAGCCGAATGCAGGCATGATCGCCGGTGCAGACATCCTCGTCGACGCCGAACCGTTCCCGCACCACGCGGTTGCCGTCGCGCTGCGCTTTCTGGAACAGTGGCCGTACCCGGCGCTGTTTGTTTAGCATGCACTCCGAGGATGCCACGACCACCTTCGGGCCTGCTTCCGGCGTGGTCAGGGCTTCCCGCAACGTGTCGCGCATCTTGGCCACGTCATAGGTGCGGTCGATCTGGCGCACCCACTTAACGCCGACACCCTTTACCGCGTCGACGATGCTGTTATTGGTCGAACGCCGCGGGTTCTTTGCTCGCGACGACGGCAAGTCCTGGCCTCCCGTCGCGGACGAATAGAAATTGTCGACCACGACGATGACGCCGTCGTGCTGGTTATAGACCGCATTGCCGATGCTGGAGCTGAGGCCGTTATGCCAGAAGCCGCCGTCGCCCATCAGCGAGATCGGGCGCTTCGCCGCCTTGACATTGAAGGCCGAGGCAGAAGCCGGCCCCAGCCCATAACCCATGGTGGTGGCGCCGATATTGAAGGGAGGCAGGATCGAGAACAGATGGCAGCCGATGTCGGCCGAAACGTGATGCGGACCGAGCTCCTTTTCGACCAGTTTCATGGCCGCGAAAATCGGCCGTTCGGGACAGCCGACGCAGAAGCCGGGCGGGCGCTGCGGCACCACTTTGGCAAGCGCCTGCACCTTGTCGTGTTGCAAGACTGGATTCGGGTCCGGCAAAGGCGGCCGATTGCCCAGCAATGCGGGCGCTTGTTGCACAAGGAAATCGCCAATGCCTTTTAGAAGCACGGAGGCGGTATATTCGCCAGCCATCGGCAACGGGCCTTTGCCGCTCACTCGCGTGTTGATGTCCTGGCGCCGCAGAATCGTGTTGATCACCTGTTCGATATATTCGGGCTGGCCTTCCTCAACGATGAGGACAGCTGACTTGCCGGCGCAGAACGTCGCGACCTCGTCATCGATCAACGGGTAGGTGACGTTGAGGACATAGAGCGGAACCTTCGACTCGCCGTAAATGTCGGCAAGACCGAGGTGCTGTAGCGCACGCATCACGCCGTTGTACATGCCGCCCTGCATGATGATGCCCACGTTGCCGTGCTCGGGCCCGAAGAACTCGTTGAGCTTGTGCTCCTTGATGAACCTGACGGCGGCGGGCCAACGTTTCTGTATCTTTTCCGCTTCGTGGAGATAGGAAGCAGGCGGCAGGACGATCCGGTTGGCGTCACGCACCGGGTGCTCCAGCGCCTGCTGCAACGTGAAGGTCGGCTTCATATTGTCTTTGCAGATAAACTTGCCGTGGACATGGCAGGAGCGGATGCGCACCTCCAGCATCACCGGTGTGTTCGATGCTTCCGACAGTTCGAAGCCTTCTTCCACCGCGCGAACGATCGAAGGCAGGTCCGGGCGCGGATCCAGAAGCCAGATCTGCGATTTTGTCGCGTAGGAGTGCGTCCGCTCCTGCATGATCGAGGAACCTTCGCCATAGTCCTCGCCGATGACGATCAATGCGCCGCCCTTGACGCCGCCCGACGCAAGATTGGAGAGCGCATCGGCGGCTACGTTGGTGCCGGCCGTCGATTTCCAGGTCACTGCGCCGCGGATCGGGTACATGACGGAGGCGGACAAGGTGGCCGCCGCCGCCGCCTCCGATGCGGAATTCTCGAAATGTACACCAAGCTCGTCGAGCACATCCTTGGCGTCGTTGAGTACGTCCATCAGATGCGAGATCGGCGCGCCCTGATAGCCGGCGACATAAGCGACGCCCGATTGCAGCAAGGCCTTGGTGATGGCGAGGATACCCTCGCCGCTGAACTCCTCGCCGGCCTTCTTCCTCAGATCCTGGACCTCGCGCGCGAACGAACGTTCCGCCATCGCACACTCCAATGAATTCGAAACCACACAAATTAATTTAGTTCGAAAGCATAATCCTCATTGCCCATCACCGCAACGAATTGGCCAGCAGAAAGCCGGAGCCGCCGCTCAATCCAGGCCCTGGATGGGTCGAGGCGCCGATATGGTAGAGTCGCCTGACATGGGTTCGGTGGTTGATGCTGTTCTTGAAAGGCCGCCACAGGAAGAACTGATCGAGCCCGCAGAATCCGCCATAGGGATCGCCGCCCACGAGGTTCACGTTGAGTAGCTCGAGATCGGCCGGCGAGTAGACGCGGCGGCCACGTATCGACGCGCGGAAGCCGTCGATGTGACCGGCAAGGATCATTTCGACCCGGTCGGCGTAACGTTCGCCGACGGTCCCGCTCCAGGCGCCGTCGCTCGGTGCCGCGATCTCGCCGGCGGCATCGCCTCTGATCCGGCAGGGCGCTTCCGGCAATTGCACCCAGAGGATCGAGGCACCCTCGGGGCAGCGGCTTGGGTCGAGCGCCGCCGGCTGTCCGACGCAGATCGTCGGTACTGCCGGCAACATCCCACGCTCCGCTTCGTTCGCGGCGCGCGATACGCCGTCGAGCCCCGGCGTCAGATGAGTCAAGGCGACACCCTCGAGGTCCGGCGCACGCCACTGCGGCGGCGCCGACAACGCGTAATGGATTTGCATGTTGCCTTTGCCGTGCCGAAAGCGGTGGACGGCCAATGCGACGCCGGGCGGCACAGTTTCGGGATCGAGCAACCTGGTATAGAGCTGATGCGGCGTCGTCGAGCAGATCACCCCTTTATCGGCGCTAATATCGGTGCCGTCGGCAAGCCGGACACCGCGCGCCACGCCACGATCCAGCACGATCTTTGCGACATCGCAGGAGGTGCGGATGGTGGCGCCATGTTCTTCAATCAGGCGGCGGAACGCCCAAAGGAGATTGCGTGCGCCTCCCTTCACGATCGGCGCTCCCGCGGCTTCGAGCGTAAAGGCGATTACCTTCAGCATCATTCCGGAGTAGGCGCTCTCGGGCCCAAGGCCGACGTGCAACACCCACGGCGCGAACAACGCCTGCGTCAAATCGGAACGGAAATCGGCTTCAAGCCAGGCCCGAGCCGAGCCGAGCGCCTCACCGAAAAACTCCGCAATGCGGCGTGGTCTTCGCCTCAGCCCTTGTCGAGCCAGCATCCAAGCGGTGCTGGATGACCAGAGATTGCCGCCGAGCAGGCCAAAGATGAGGTCCATATCGGCGCCAACGGCATCCACCGCTTGCCGATAAGCATCGCCATCGTCCGCGAATGCCGCGATATTGCGGGCGCGGTCCGTGGTCAGGACGCGCGCGCTCCCGTCGGGTCGGAGGACGGCTGCCGGTTTGGCGCTGTTGGCGAATTCGAGACCGTGTTTTGCCAGCTCGGCGCCCAGCGCCGCATAGGCTTTGCCGGCAACGAAGAGTACGAAGGTCGTGGCCATCACATCGTGAATGAAGCCGGGCGCTGTTACTTCATCGGTGCGGATGCAGCCGCCGATCTGCGGGTTGCGCTCTAGCACCAGGACCTTGAGGCCCTTGCGTCCAAGCAACGCTGCCGCGACCAGCGCGTTGATGCCACTGCCGACGATGATGTAGTCCGCGTCCGCCATCGCGCCGTCGATCCCCGTTCCGAAAAAATATCGTCGATACTTTAAATTGCAAACAATCGGCGCAATGGCGATGATGGGCCGCATCGGGAGGCGGTCGTATGGGCTACGATGCGGTCGTCGTCGGGGCCGGGCATAACGGCCTGGCGACGGCAATCCATCTCGCGGCAAGAGGATGGTCGGTCGCCGTCGCCGAGCGAAACGCCGAAGCGGGGGGCGCCGTCAAGACGCAGGAGCTGACCCTTCCCGGCTTCCGCCATGATGTTTATGCCATGAATCTCAGCATGTTCGCAGGGTCGCCATTTCTTGCGACCTATCGCGATCGTCTGATCGCCGAGGGGCTCAGTTTCATCCCGGTTGAGGATTGCTTTGCCACGGCGTTTCCCGATGGCACGTGGCTTGGAGTTAGCAAGAACATCGACACGACGACAGAGCAGATCGCGCGATTGTCGGCGCGCGATGCCGAGGCCTGGCGCCGCATGGTCGTAGCATTCGGCGCAAGCGCGCCTCATGTCTTTGGGCTGCTTGGGTCGCCGATGCCGTCGTGGCAGGCGGCGGGCGTCGTTTGGCGGGCATGGCGTGCCAAGGGCATCGGTTGGCTTCGTGAAACGGCATGGATGTTACGTGCCACGCCACGCGATTTTCTCGACCAGCATTTTGAGAACGAGCGGCTCAAGACCATGGTGGCGGCGTGGGGTTTGCACCTCGATTTCGCGCCCGATGTCGCGGGGGGCGCGCTCTTTCCTTATGCGGAGGCGATGGGCAATCAGAGTTTTGGGATGACGATCGGTGCGGGTGGGGCCGACACCATCATTCGCGCGATGGTGAAGACATTGCAATCGTTCGGCGGCGTCTTGCTCACGAATGCCGACGTCGCGGGCATCAAGACCATCGAGGACCGGGCCGTTGGCGTGACGCTGGCCGACGGCCGGTCGCTCGACGCGCGCCGTGCGGTGATTGCCAATCTTCATCCGCGCGTGCTGTTCGGGCGGTTGCTGCGGCCCCAGGGAAAATGGGGCCGACAGGCGAGGCGGATCGCTGCGCTGCGCCCGGGACCGGGTACCATGATGATCCATCTGGCGCTGTCCGGTCTTCCCGCTTGGAGCGCTGGAGACAGGCTCCGATCCTTCCTCTACGTTCATCTGGCGCCTTCCCTGGCGGCGATGACGCAGGCCTATCGTGAGGCGCTCGCCGGCTTGTTGCCGGCGGAGCCAGTTCTAGTGGTCGGTCAGCCGACCGCCATCGATCCGGGCCGCGCCCCCGCAGGACAACACATCCTGTGGGTGCAGGTGCGCGTGGTGCCCGGCAACATCAAGGGCGATGCCGCAGGCGCGATCGCGACGCGGGACTGGGACGCGGCCAAAGAGCGTTACGCCGACCGTGTTCTCGATATCATCGAACGCTACGCACCGGGCCTGCGCGGCAAGGTTCTCGGCCGCGCGGTACTATCGCCGCGCGATCTTGAGCGCGACAATCCGTGCCTGGTCGACGGCGATAGTCTCGGCGGCAGCCATCATCTCGATCAATTTTTCTGGCGCCGTCCGGCAATTGGCTGGTCGCGCTATCGAATGCCGGTGCGGTCGCTTTATTTGGTGGGCGCCTCGACGTGGCCGGGCGCGGGGACGGGCGCGGCTTCCGGCTTCCTGCTCGGAAAGATGTTGGCTGGAGCGTCCTGAGGCATCCTTATTCATGGGGAGGAGTGACAATGCCTGATTCAATTCTGGCGCAATTCGCCGGCGCGATTCTCGGCGGCAAGATCAAGATCATCGATCTGTCCCAGCCATTGGAGGCGGCGACGCCGATCATACAATTGCCCCCGGAATTCGCCCCGTCATGGCCATTCCGGATGGAAGAGATATCCCGTTACGACAGCCGTGGTCCGGCTTGGTACTGGAACAATTTTGCCTGCGGCGAGCACACCGGCACGCATTTCGACGCGCCGGTCCACTGGGTCACGGGCAAGGACTATCCCAACAACACCACCGACACGATTCCGGTCGACAAATTTATCGCCCCGGCCAATGTCATCGATTGCTCGACCGAGGTAGCGAAGGATGCCGATTTTCTGTTGACGCCGGATCACGTCATCGCTTGGGAAAAAGTGCACGGCAGAATCGCCGCCGGAACTTGGGTCCTGATGCGCACCGACTGGTCGAAACGCAATGGCGCCGAGGCGTTTCACAATATGC
Source organism: uncultured Alphaproteobacteria bacterium (assembly GCA_963804725.1). Classification (GTDB taxonomy): domain Bacteria; phylum Pseudomonadota; class Alphaproteobacteria; order ATCC43930; family CGMCC-115725; genus JAATGI01. The sequence continues at coordinate 417,522 of CAWDRN010000007.1, forward strand.
GCGAAGACGGCTCGCACGTGCCGGGGCCGCATCCGACTTTGGTGCCGTTCCTCGCCAAGGAGCGCGATGTCATCGGTTGGGGTTCCGAAGGGGTCGGTACCGACGCCGGCCAGGCTTATCGCTTTGATCCGCCGTTTCCCTGCCACGCGGGTATGCACGGCAGCAACAAGTTCGGCCTCGCTAGTCTCGTCAATCTCGACTTCCTGCCGCCGAAGGGCGCGCTGCTGATCACGCCCCCGCTCAAGATTGTGAGTGGCTCGGGCAGTCCGTGCCGAGTTCCTGGCGCTGGTCGGTTAGGCCGCCGCCTTGGCAAGGAGGGCATAATATTTTAGTCTTGAAGTAATTTTGGGCGCTGTACTACGCAGCGCACCGATAAGGGAGGGACGAAGATGGGTGCGATGTCACGGCGTCAGTTAATGGCCGCCGGCGCGGGTGGCGTGATCGCCAGCATGCTGCTGCCGGGGAGCAAGGTATTCGCCGCCGGTGACACCTTGACGATCGCCTTCAATGTCGATCTGCCGTCCTGGGACCCCACGGTTGGTGCCTCCGCGGTGAATCCGACGATCCAGGCGATCTATCGGACCGTCTTTGATCAATATATCGGCCAGAAACCCAATCTTGCGCTCGAGCAGGGTTTGCTGACCGAATGGGGTTGGAACAAGGATCGTAGCCAGGTTTGGATGGAGGTGCGCAAAGGCGTCGTCTGGCAAGACGGGACGCCATTGACGCCGGAGGATGTGGTCTGGTCGCTGGAGCGTGCGGGCAAGCCGGATAGCGGCAACCCCATCCAATCGCTGTGGTCAACCGTGGGCAAGTTCAAGATCGACGGGAACCGCATCACCGGTGAGGTACTGTCGTTCGATCCGACCTATTTCAAGTGGATGGCGTTCCTGACCGGCTATGTGTTGCCCAAGGCATATTACCAAAAGGTCGGGGCGCAAGGCTTCGAAAAGCGACCGATCGGCACCGGCCCCTATTTGGTGGACGAATATCAGGCCAACTCCTTCTTGCGCCTCCGGGTCAATTCGCATTACTGGGGCGGCAAGCCACCATTCGGCACCGTGGTGTTCAAGTTCGTTACCGACGCGACTAGCCGCGTCGCGGAGGTGGAGAGCGGCTCGTCGGACGTGACGCTCGACATCCCCTATGAGGAATATGATCGGCTGCGAAAACATCCCGGTCTCGCCGGTGAGGCGACGCCGATCTCCGACATCGGCATGATCTTCATCACCAATGTGCCCCCCTTCCTTGACAAGAATGTCCGCCTCGCAGCGTGTCACGCGGTCGACAAGGACGCGATCATCAAAAGGCTACTTCGCGGTTATGGCACCCGCATCGACACACTCGAGGCGCCGCAGTACGAGGCATACGATCCGAGCATCAAGGTAAGGCACGATCCCAAATTGGCCGCTAAGCTGCTTAAGGCCAGCGGCTTCTCGCGGGAGAACCCGGTCAAGCTCAAAATCCAAACGACGCGCGGCTTCAAGCCCAAGGATTACGAAATGATCCAGGCGATTGTCGGCATGTGGCGCAACGTCGGGATCGACGCCGATATTGAAGTCTACGAGATCGCGAAGCACTTCGAGCTGCGCATGGCGCACAAACTCGCCCCGGCAGCTTTCTATAATTGGGGCAACGCGATTGGCGATCCCAGCACCTCGACCGGTTTTGCCATGTTCAGCAAATCGCCGCACTCCGCCTGGAAGACGGCGGATGTCGACGAGATGATCGGACCGCTCTGGGGCGAGCCCGACGAGAAGAAGCGAATCGCTGGCTACAAGGCGGTCGACCGCTACATCGCTGAGCAAGGCTATGTTCTGCCGTTGCTGCAATATGTACAGCCGGTAGTCTACAAGAAATCACTTCGCGTGACGCCGAACGTCTCCGGCGCGCTACAACCCGTCTTGATTCACAAGGCCTGACTTTTTGAAGGCAAGGAGCGAAACGGCGATCTCGCTCCTTCTTTTTTGGCGGCCGGTCGGTCATCCTGTTTGACGAGCGGATCGGGGCTCGGCGGATTTGCGTGCAGTATTGAGCCGGTTGGTGATGACCGTGATAACCCTTTTCGGGGTCGCGGTTGTCGTGTTCTGCCTGCTGCGCGTCGTCCCGGGCGATCCGGTTGCCATGATGGTCGGACCCGCTGCCAGCGCCGCCGATATCGCGGCCTTGCGTGCCCATTATGGACTTGACGGACCGCTGCCGCTGCAATTCCTCACTTGGCTCAAGGCCGCGGTGGTCGGCGATTTTGGCACCTCGATCACGCGCCACCAGAGTGTGCTTGCCATCCTGGGCGCCCATCTTCCTGCCACCATCGAGCTGGCCGTCTGCGCGCTGCTCGTGGCCATCCTTCTCGGCGGCGGCACGGCAGTGGTGGCGACGCTCCTTCGCCAGCGTCGCACGAGCGCCGTCATTGACGCGCTCAATGGCGTGTTCCTGGCCCTGCCTGACTTCATCTGGGCGCTGATTCTGGTACTGGCTTTTGGGGTCGCGCTTCCACTGCTGCCACTCACCGGGCGCATCGACCCGAGCATCGATGTTCCATTCCGGACCAACTTCCTCCTCGTGGAAAGCATCATCACCGGAAGATTAGCGATCGCGGGAAACATTGTGGCGCACATGGCGATGCCGACCCTGGCCTTGGCCTTGCCGCTGGCCGCGGTCATTGCGCGTGTCCTGCGCCAGGCGCTGAATGAAGCGATGGTTCAAGACTATGTGTTGTTGGCGCGGATCAAGGGCATGTCCGAGCTGCGCCTGATTCTGCGCGAGGCGTTACGCAACGCCGTCGGGCCGACATTGGCGCTCACCGGTGTCCAGGCGACGTTTCTGATCGGCGGCACCGTCGTCGTCGAGCGCATCTTCGCCTATCCGGGCATTGGCAATCTCGCCATCGAGGCGGTGATCAATCGGGATTTTCCCCTGATTCAGGGGCTCGTCCTGATGTTCTGTTTGATTTTTCTCCTTATCAACATCGCGGTCGATCTCACCGTCGTAGCCCTCAATCCAAGGTTGCGTCGTGTCTGACGCGACTTTCGTCAAACCGGCGGCGGGCAGAGGAGTTGTCGGGAGCGCGACGCTGAAGCGCTTGTTCCGCGATCGGAAAGTCGTTGTCGCGGGTGGCTTCATCTTGATGCTGGTTCTACTTGCGATTTTTGCGCCGCTGATTGCACCGATAGACCCGCTGGCGCAGGATTTATCGAATGCCGAGACGCCGCCCGTCGGTTTCTCGGGCACAACTCCGGATTTCCTTCTCGGCACCGACGATCTTGGCCGGGATGTCCTGTCACGCGCGATCTTCGGCGCGCGAATTGCCGTCACCGTGGCTTTTGTCGCGGCGACGCTCGCTGCTGCCCTCGGCACGCTCCTCGGGCTGCTGGCGGGGTGGTATGGACGTTGGATCGACAACCTCGTGTCCCGCCTGGTCGATGTGTGGATGGCCTTTCCCGCGGTGCTACTGTCGATTTTGCTGGTGGCGATCCTCGGCAGTGGCCTCGATTCCGTGATTGCCGCCATTGTCGTAATCGATTGGACCCGCTTCTGCCGCGTAGTGCGTACCGCGACCATGGCGCAGGCTCGAATGGACTATGTCACCGCGGCGCGCGCCATCGGCTTCCGCCAGAGCGCCATTTTGGTGCGTGAGATTTTGCCCAATGTCATTCCGGTGCTGATTGCCCTCCTGACGCTGGAGATGGGTATTGCGGTGATCGTGGAAGCGATTTTGTCCTTCGTCGGTTTATCTGTCTCATCGGACACGCCGACCTGGGGCGGTATGATCGCGCAAGGACGCCAAATCGTGCATGAGGCGTGGTGGGTTATGACCGTGCCACTCTTGATGTTGTGCGCGACGGTCATCGCTTTCAATCAGCTCGGCGACGGTCTGACCCGTGCGCTGGACCCGGTGCTGCGGCGATGAGCGGGCTCCTGCTCAGCGTTCGGAGCCTCTCGGTCCGCGGCGCCGGCGGTCAGCGGATTTTGCGCGATGTCTCGTTCGATCTCGCCCCCGGCGAGGTTCATGGGCTGGTCGGCGAAAGCGGCGCCGGCAAGTCGACGCTTGTCAAAGTCATTCTCGGCATTCTGCCCCCGAGCATGGTCCGCACGGGAGGCAATGTCATCTACGGTGGCCGAGACCTCTTTACTCTTCCAACGCCCGCGTTTCGCGAGTTGCTCGGTTCGGAAATAGCGTTGATTCCACAAGACCCACTTACCGCGCTCAATCCCGGCCGTCGGGTCGATGCGCAGCTCACCGATGGCTTCCGCCTGAAACAACAGCTGTCATGGCGCGAAGCGGAAGGTCGCGCTCTGACGTTGCTCGAAGAGGTGCATATCCGCGAGCCGCGCCGCGTCATGCGCAGCTATCCGCACGAGCTCTCCGGTGGGATGCGGCAGCGAGTACTCATCGCCGCGGCGTTCGCGCTCGATCCAAAACTGGTCATTGCCGACGAGCCGACCACAGCGCTCGATGTCACGGTGCAGAAGCAGATACTGCGATTGATCCATGGCATGCAGGAGCGCCACCGCACCGCGCTGGTGTTCGTGACGCATGATCTCGGAGTTGTTGCCCAGATCTGCGACACCACCAGCGTCATGTATATGGGCAAAGTGATGGAGCAGGGGCCGACCGAACGGCTGCTCGTCGCACCGCGCCATGCCTACACCGCGGCGCTGATAGCAGCCAACCCCCGTCACGACAGGCCCGAAACCGGACTTAAGCCGATTCCAGCGGCGGTGTTCGCTGCTATGCGCGCGGAGATCGCTGCGGGCGACGCGAATGGCTGAGCCGCTGCTCATCGCGAATGATCTGGTGGTGGCCTATCGGTCCCGACGCCGTGTCATTTGGCGCGCTGTGCCGTCGATCCGGATTCTGAAAGGCATCGATATCACCATCCATCGCGGCGAGACCGTCGGCATCGTCGGCGAGAGCGGTTCCGGCAAGACCACGCTCGGCCGCGCGCTGCTCGGCTTGATCAAGCCGTTGAGCGGCGCAGTGATCTTCGACGGCAAGCCGCTCACTGGCGACGAGCGTCAATTGCGACCGCTGCGCCGCCGCATGCAAATGATTTTCCAGGACCCGATGTCGTCGCTCAATCCCCGCCATACCATCGGGCGCATCCTCGCCGGTCCGGCATTGCTGCACGGTCTTGCTGCCAACCGCCGAGCGGCAGCGCTCCTTGTCGCGGATGTGCTGGCACAGGTCGGCCTGCCGATATCGACAATGGCACGCTATCCGCATGAGTTGTCGGGCGGCCAGCGCCAGCGCGTCGGCATCGCGCGTGCCGCGATCCTCAAGCCCGACTTCGTCGTCGCCGACGAGATCGTCTCCGGCCTCGATGTTTCAACCCAGGCCCAGGTGCTGCAAATGCTGCGGCACTTGAGACATGAAATGGGCCTGGCGCTGGCCTTCATCAGCCATGATCTCTCCGTGGTGCGCTCGATGTGTGATCGCGTCTATGTCATGCGCGACGGGGCCATCGAGGAGGAGGGCGAATGCGGTCCGCTGTTCGCCGCGCCCAAGGCCGCGTACACGCGCGAATTGATTGATGCCATCCCGCTTCCGGTCCGCGACCCGGACTGGCTGATGGGGGCCTAGCGCGGCACCACCGCCGTCGCTTCGATTTCAACGAGGGCCTGCGGCTCGACCAGCCCCGCGACCGCAATCAGTGACATAGTGGGGTAATTGTCGCCCATGACTTCACGATAAACCGTGCCGACCGCGCGACGCGCGGCGACATATTCGTCCATGTTCACCACATACCAAGTAAGCCGCACGATGTGCTCGGGTCCAGCGCCGCCTTCCGCCAACACGGCAACGATGTTCATAAGGGCGCGGCGGGTCTGCGCGACAAAACCCTCGGCGAAGCGCTCGTTCTCGTCCCAGCCGACTTGGCCGGCCACATAAACTGTCTCGCCCTTGGCACGTATGCCGTTGGAGAAGCCCCTCGGGCGCTGCCACCCCTTGGGCTGCAGAATACGGTGGGCAGTGGCGGAACTGCTGTCTGGCATCGATCCTCCGGCGAGTGATTTAACGGTTCTTCAGCGCGTCACGCGCGATAACGATCTTCTGCACTTCGGTAGCGCCTTCGTAGATGCGAAGTGCACGAATCTCGCGGTAGAGTTCCTCGACCTTAATGCCCTTCGTGACCCCAAGCCCGCCGTGGAGCTGTACCGCCCGGTCGATCACCCGTTGCGCCGCTTCGGTCGCGAACATTTTTGCCATCGCGGCCTCACGCGTAACACGCGGGGCGCCGCCATCCTTGCGCCAGGCGGCGCGATAGACGAGCAGCGCCGCCGCATCTACTTCGGTGGCGCTGTCGGCGATTGCAGCTTGGGTCATCTGCAGATCGCCCAGTGGCGCGCCGAAGAGCTGCCGCGTGGTGGCCCGTGCGATGCTTTCCAGGAGAGCGCGGCGGGCGAAGCCTAGCGCCGCTGCGCCGACGGTTGCGCGAAAGATGTCAAGCGTTGCCATCGCCACCTTGAAGCCGTCGCCCGGACCACCCAACCGGTTGGTTACCGGCACGCGGCAGGCGGTAAAGCGCAGCGTCGCGAGCGGATGCGGTGCGATTATTTCGATCCGCTCCTCAATTGTCAGACCGGGCGTCCCGCTGTCGACGATGAAGGCTGAGAGACCCCTGGCGCCGGGCCCCTCACCGGTGCGCGCAAACACGACATAATGATCGGCGATGCCGCCATTCGAAATCCACGTCTTGACGCCATCGATCCGTACATAATCGGGGCCGTCCGCCACCGCAGTCGTAGCCGATGCGGCGACATCGGAGCCAGCGTCCGGCTCCGACAGCGCGAAGGCCGCGATTTTTCTGCCGTCACGCACCGGCGGCAGGTAGCGGTTCTTCACTTCCGCCGCACCAAAGAGCGTGATCGCGCCGGTTCCGAGCCCTTGCATGGCGAACGCGAAGTCGGCAAGACCGTCGCGCGAGGCAAGGACCTCACGAGCGATGCAGAGGGTGCGGACATCGAGATTGGGATGAAGCCCACCATAGGCCGAGGGCACACAGGGCTTGAGGAAGCCGGCCGCGCCCAGCGCCGCGACCCGCGCCCGGCATGCCGCATCGACATCAGCGTCGCCATGCGGCAGGTCGCGTAGCACGGCGTCGGCCCAGCGTTCCAGACCGTTGGCAAATTGCCGGTGATGCTCTTCGAAGAAGGGCAGGCTCAGCGTGGCGGCGAGAGTTCATTCAATCACCCTCAAACACCGGCTTTTCTTTCACAGCAAAGGCGCGGTAGGCCCGGGCGAAATCCTCGGTTTCCATGCACAACGCTTGCGCCACCGCCTCGGCATCGACCGCCGTTTCAACCGACATTGCCCATTCCATTTCCAACATTCGCTTGGTCATCGAATTGGCAAAGGTCGGGCCGTCGGCGAGTTCGCGTGCCAACGCTTCGGCGTCGGCAAGCAACTGATCAGGTGCGGCGAGGCGATTGAAAAACCCCCAGCGCTCGGCCTCCTCCGCGCCCATGCTGCGGCCGGTATAGAGCAGTTCGGCGGCGCGGCCCTGGCCGATGATGCGCGGCAGGATGGCGCAGGCCCCCATGTCACAGCCCGCGAGGCCGACGCGACGGAACAGGAAGGCGACTTTGGCATTGGGCGTGCCGATTCGGATGTCCGATGCCATAGCGATGATCGCGCCGGCGCCGGCGCAGACGCCATCGACGGCGGCGATGACCGGCTGCGGGCAAGCACGCATCGCTTTTACCACGTCGCCTGTCATGCGCGTGAATTCGAGCAGTTGCCCTGCCTCCATCCGCACCAGCGGTCCGATGATCTCACGGACGTCGCCGCCGGAGCTGAAATTGCCGTCGGCACCGGTGACAACGATTGCCTTGACGATCTTTTCCTTGGCCGCCGCGCGAAACAGGTCAACGATCTCGGCGTAAGAATCGAACGTCAGGGGGTTTTTCTTCTCCGGTCGGTTTAAAGCCAGCGTTGCCACCTTGCCAGCGACAGCGAAGCGGACGTGCCGAGCCTGATAGTTCGCAAGCGGCAGCATGACGGGGTTGGCGACGCTCATCCGATCTCTCCCCCGGCGACGGCGAGCGTGGTGCCGTTGATCGCGCCCGCTTCCGGCGAGCACAGATAAAGCACCGCGGCCGCAACCTCGGCCGGCTTAATAAGGCGTCCCAACGGTTCATATTTCAGCATTTCGCCGAGGACGGTCTCGGGCGACCGACCGCTCTTGCGAGCCGTTTGGGCGATGCTGTCGCGCACCAAGTCTGTATCGGTATAGCCGGGACAGACCGCGTTAACGGTGACACCTGTTTTTGCCGTCTCCTGCGCCAGCGCGCGAACCAACCCGACGACCGCGTGTTTCGCCGTGCAATATGCGCTGACATAGGCATAGCCTTTGAGGCCCGCGGTCGAGGCGATGGCGACAATGCGGCCAGTGCGGCGGGCTATCATCGCACCGAGTACCGCTTGAATGGTGTAAACCGTGCCCATGACATTGACATCGAACAGGCGCTGGAACTGCGCTGCTGGGGTCTTGACGAAAGGCGCACTCTCAGCAGTGCCGGCATTGGCGACGAGAATGTCGATTTGTCCGGCCGCACGGATCGCTGCCGCGACCGCGTGCTTGTCCGTCACATCCGCAAGGATATAGGCATCGGCCTGTCGCGCCGCGACGGTATCGCGCAACGGCGTCTCGCTGCGCCCCAACACCGTCACGGCCACGCCCGCCTCGGTGAGCGACGCCGCAATGGCGCGGCCGATGCCGCGTCCCCCACCGGTGACGAGGGCGCGTTGGCCCCGCAATCCTGGCATCAGGCTCCTCGCGGATCGGGAAAAACGATGCGACCAGTTTAGTCACGCCTACCGAAGCCAGCAAGCTCAATGGGTCGGTTGCCACGTCATTATTTCATGTCTAAACTATTGTCTGAACCCTAGGCTGTGGCACCAGCGCACGTGCGGGGAGGGCCATGAAAGTCGAGATTCTCGGCGGCGGGCCGGCGGGCCTCTATTCCGCGATCCTGCTAAAGAAGGCTTGGCCGCAAACCGTGATCACGGTTTGGGAGCGCAACCGAGCAGACGATACTTTCGGCTTCGGCGTCGTGTTTTCGGACGAAACGCTGCAGACCTTCGAGTTGTATGACCGCGAAAGCTATCGCGCCATCACAGACAATTTCGCCTATTGGGATGATATCGAGATCCACTTCCGGGGCACTGTGCACCGCCTCGGAGGCAACGGCTTTTGTGGTTGCTCGCGTGCGACGTTGCTGCGCCTGCTGCAAGAACGTGCGCGGTCGCTCGGCGTGACGTTGCGCTTCCGCACCGAAGTTACCGACATCGAGGCGCTCGCCGATGACGCCGATCTGGTGGTCGCCGCCGACGGTGCCAACAGTCGCGTTCGGGAGCTATACGCCGAAAGCTTCAAACCGGACATCGATTGGCGGCCCAACAGGTTCTCCTGGATGGGGTCGACCCGGCCCCTTGACGCCTTCAACTTCTTTTTTCGCGAGACCGAGCACGGCATCTTCATCGCCCATTGCTATCAGTACGAAGTGGGGCGCTCGACTTGGATAATGGAGACCGACCCCGAGACCTTCATCGGCGCCGGCCTCGATCGATTCGACGAGCAGCAATCGGCCCGTTATCTGGAACAGGTCTTCGCCGCGGAACTTCAGGGGCACAACCTCATTACCAATCGCTCGGTCTGGCGCAATTTCCCAACAATTCGCTGCGGACGCTGGACGTCGGCCAATATGGTCCTGATCGGTGATGCGAAGGCGACGGCGCATTTCTCCATTGGCTCGGGCACCAAGCTGGCGATGGAAGACGCGATCGCGCTCCACGATGCCTTCGAGGCGACGGGCGGTCAGGATATCGCGGCGGCGCTGGCAAATTTCGAGATGGAGCGCCGCGCGGATGTCGAGCGCACGCAGCATTCGGCCGATGTGTCGCTGGTGTGGTTCGAGCAAGTAAAGCGGTTCTGGTCGATGCCGCCGACGCGCTTCGTCTTCGGCCTGATGACGCGCTCGAAGGCGATCACCTATGACAACCTCGCGTTGCGCGCGCCGGAATTCATCGACGAGGTGGACACGTTGGTTGCTCGTGAGGTGCGGGAACAGGGTTTCGATGTCGAGGTCGAAAAGCCGGCCGTGCCGATGTTCCAGCCGTTTCGGTTGCGCAACATGGTGGTGACAAATCGGGTTGCGGTGTCGCCGATGGACCAGTATTCGGCGGTCGATGGCGTGCCGAATGACTGGCACCTCGTGCATCTGGGCGCTCGCGCGGTCGGCGGCGCGGGGCTGATCTTTACCGAGATGGTGTGCGTCTCCCCCGAAGCGCGGATTACGCTCGGCTGCAGCGGTCTCTACAACGACACGCAAGAAGCAGCCTGGCACCACATCGTCGATTTCATTAAAGCGAATTCGGCGGCGAAGTTCTGTCTCCAGCTTGGCCACGCGGGTCGCAAGGGCGGTACAAAGCTGATGTGGGAGGGAATGGACCGGCCGCTGTCCGAAGGCGCTTGGCCCGTCATCTCGGCTTCGCCGTTGCCTTATTACCCGGACAGCCAAGTGCCGCGGGAGATGACGCGCGCCGACATGGACGTCGTGATATCGGACTTCGTGGCGGCGGCACAGCGGGGGGCCCGCATCGGATTCGACATGCTGGAGCTGCACTGCGCGCACGGGTATCTCGTCGCTAGCTTCGTCTCGCCGCTCACTAACATCCGCACTGATGACTATGGCGGATCGCTCGAGAACCGTCTGCGGTTCCCGTTGGAGTTATTCCGCGCCCTACGTGCGGTCTGGCCGGCGGAGCGACCGATGTCGGTGCGCATCTCGGCGACCGACTGGAAGGAAGGTGGGCTGAGCGGTGCCGATTCGATCGAAGTGGCACGACAGTTCCACACGGCCGGCGTCGATTTGATTCATGTCTCGAGCGGCCAGACCGTGCCCGACGCCGAGCCAGTGTTTGGGCGCATGTTCCAAACGCCGTTTTCGGACGCAATCCGCAACGAGACCGGAATTCCCACGATCGCCGTCGGGGCCATCACGACCGCGGATCAGGTTAATACCATCATCGCCGCCGGCCGTGCCGATCTGGTGGCGATCGGGCGGCCGCACCTCGTCGATCCATCGTTCACCATGAAGGCGGCGGCTTGGTACGGCGCGTCTGACATTTATTGCCCGCCTCAATATTTTTCCGGCCGCGACCAAATCTTCCGCAACAGCGAACGTGAATACGCCGAGATGATGGAGCTACGCCGCCGCGCCAAGCCCAAGGCGCATGCGGGGACGTGGCGCAAAGCCGCGGAGTAACACTTGCTTCGACCTGAATTTAACGGAGACGTGCGTGCGCAGAATTGCCTTGGCGGAGTTACCCGCGCGAAGCGCCGAGCCACTCGACCAGGAGACCAGAGTCGCCGAGGGGCCATCGGACCATAAGGAGGAACTGCGGTTGTGGCTTCGCCTGCTGGCCTCCACCACCCTGATCGAGGATGAAATCCGCCGCCGGCTGCGCGAGAAATTCGCGGTCACACTGCCGCGGTTCGACCTCCTGGCGCAGCTCGAAAAGGCTCCGGTCGGTCTGACGCTCGGCGAGTTGTCGCAGCGGTTGATGGTCTCCAACGGCAATGTGACCGGCTTGGTTGATGCGCTCGTCACCGAGGGCATCATCGCCCGCAACGCAGCGCCCGCCGACCGGCGCTACGCCTTTGTCAGTCTGACCAAGAAGGGGCGCACGTTGTTCGCCGAGATGGCCCGCGCGCATGGGGATTGGATCGCAGAAATTTTCGCCGATTTGACCGCAGCCGAGCGCGCCGCGCTGATGCGGTTGTTGGGAAAAACCAAGCGTTCGACCCGCAAGGCGATTGACGCGCGTCAGGCGGCACACAGAAACCAAAAAGAAGTGTAACGCCGCGAGCGGCATATGCGATGACCTCCGCGCCACGCTCCTCGCCGTGCAGCGAGAATCCGAAGCGGCGGCGAGGGGTGCGGCATGAGTAACGTCATTCCCCCCGCCGACCGATCGCGAAAGGACGTATCGATCCGAAGGTTCAGAGGTTTCGAAGCCCTCAACGAAATGACCGACACGGAGGTGCGTCTCTCTCTTGATTGCACCCTAGCGCAGCTCAAGGAGCTGGACCGCTACGCTGAGCTATTGAGCGCATGGCTTGAGGCTGACCCCGTCCGGCGCAAACGCCTGTCCTCGGACTAATTGCCGCCGGCCGCAGCTCAATAGCCTCAATCCGATCGTCCCTCGAGCCCGGTCTCGCGCCGGGGCTTTTTCCAAGTCCCCCCAGCCAATTACCTCGTACGGAAATCCACGCCCCTTTAGAAAGGCCACAAATTCATCGTGAACACGGACAGGCAACTTTGGCGTTTTCTCTGCCTCGAAATCAGGCTCGGGCTGGACCGGTTGCGGTAACTCCCATACGAGCTGATTATGTGCTTGGGAGCCCCTCTTGAGACAATTGGCTGCGCCATTCCTTATCTAATTTTAGAAATGCCGCCAATTGGTCGGCTTCGATCAGGATGTCCGTCATCGTCATCGTCACGTCCTCCCACCCCATCGCGGGAGATTTAGCGCGATAGAGGACGGGCATCAAATCACACGTTTTCTTTCCTGACCCCAGGCCCGCAAGGCTGGGGGTTTTTTCGGGACCTCAATGGACTTCCTTTTCGGCCAACATGCGGAGTTCCTCCCGGCTTATGGTGTGGCCATGTTCGTCTTTGATTTCGATTTTTTCGATTTCTTCCTCGCTTCCTTCTAACTGCTGGACAACTGCCCAAGCTTCGGCGGCGGTTTCGATCGTCGAGACAGTAGGCTCGACGCCAGACATTTTTGTTAGGGGTTCAAATGTGATTATGAAGGTCGCCACTTGCCCCTCCAGTGGGTGCCGCGAGCTGCTGCCACTCCGCAACTTCAGTCTATTATAGATCACAAGGGGGACGTATTCACCCCGAGTCATGGGAACAACATTCATTGTGGGTCGCGAAAGTTTCGCACCCTGGCCCAGCGCGAGGCTTTTCTCGATCAGATTGATTGGCGTCGCCCAAGAGGGTGTTTCGAATCACCGCTTTAAGATCGGTTGCGGTCGAGTTGTTCCAGATCCCACCGCAGAGTGTGCCGCTGATCGGTATCGAAATGGGTTTTAACGTCGGCTCGACAGATATAAACCACCGGCTTTCCTAGGCCTTCGGCATCGTCGAACGGGACCTTCAACCGCTTCCGCGGCATTCCTTCCTGGTCATCGGCGATCAAGAGCAACAAGTTGTCACACCCTCTGCCGGCGTTGGAACGGAAGCGTGGGCGAGCGCCTCAAAAAATTCCGGCGTAAGTTGCGCCCGCGATTGAGGCTTCTGCAATTTTCGGATGTGGTAACTGGCCAAAGCCCGCTGCTTTGCGTCCTGGTACGGTAGTCCGATCTGATGGACAACCATATGTGAGACTACGAAATTCCGGCACCGACTGTAATCAACCAAATCCGCATAGGGGTTTTTGTCGATCCTAATGAGGTTTGTATCTCCCCGGCAGACGTTGCATTCGGCGATCTCTAGTTCCGACCCACAAGGCATTTGGATGCTCTCCCATTGTCGTGCCGAAAATTGCCACCCAATTGCCACCCCACGGCGCGGATTGAGACGGGTTGCCTCTTGCGGTCGAGGGGTAAACTATCAGCAGAATTATGCCGCAAACGAAGTCAGACGGAGTGGCGCGGAGGGTGCAATAGAGAATGTGGAAACCGCCGCAACGTATCGCCTATCAGTCCGCCCAAGGTTTGGTGCCGAGCCGAGCCGAAGCGGCGGGATCGCGCCTATTCTCTCCCATCGTAGTCGGTAACCTCGCGCTCAGGCAGCGCAGCTGGGTGCCAGCCATGGTACCCTGGCGCGCCACCGAGAGTGGCGAGGTTACGGAGAACGTAATCGCTTGGTATCGCCGCTTCGCTCGCGGCCGGCCCGGTGCCATTGTGGTCGAAGCGACTGGCATTCGGGATATTCCGAGCGGCCCGCTCTTGCGTATCGGCCACGACCGCTTCCTGCCGGGTCTCAAACGTCTCGTCGACGCAGTGCGCGGCGAAAGCGGCGGCGCGACACGCTTGTTCATCCAGCTTATCGACTTCCTCACCATCCGCCGGCGCCCCGATCCGAGCCGGTATCTGGCGCAGTTCCTTAGCATCACGCCCGACCATCGCCGCCTGTTGGACATGGCGGGCGGCGATGACGACGCGGTTCGGGCGCGACTGCTGTCTCTGAGCAGGCCAGTGCTCGATTCCGTACTGACGGAACGCGAACGCGAGGCGCTCGATTTCGGCTATCGCGAACGCATCACCGACACCCATCTGCCACACATCGCCGATCTGCCGAAAGTGCTGCCGGACCTCTTTGCAGCCGCCGCGGTGCGAGCGCGTGCGGCGGGTTTCGACGGTATCGAACTGCATTACGCGCACGCCTACACGATGGCTTCGTTCCTTTCGGCGACCAATATCCGCGACGATGGCTATGGCGGCCCCCCTCGGAATTGCGTGCGGCTGCCGCTCGAAGTCTATGGCGCCGTGCGCGGCGCGGTGGGACCTGATTATGTCGTTGGCTGCCGGTATCTCGCCGAGGAATGCATCGCGGGCGGCAGCGAGTTGTCGGACGCGGTCTATTTCGGCACCGAATTCGCGCGTGCCGGCATGGAATTTCTGTCGACCTCGCGCGGCGGCAAGTTCGACGACGCCAAGCAGCCCGCAGTCGGAACCGCAGCCTATCCCTATACCGGTCCGAGCGGCTACGAATGCATACCGCAATACCTGTCCGATGAGCAGGGGCCGTTCGGCCGCAACCTGGCGCCGACGCGGGCCATCCGCGCTGCGGTGCGTGCCGCCGCCTTTGCAACACCGGTCGTCTCGACCGGCGGCATTCATAATTTCGCGATGGCGGAGCGGGCGCTGACGGAGGGAGCATGTGACATTGTGGGTGCCGCGCGGCAGTCACTCGCCGATCCCGACTGGTTTCGCAAGATAGCACTGGGGCTCGGCCACACCGTGCGCACTTGCGAATATACCAATTACTGCGAGGGCCTCGATCAAAAGCATAAGCCGGTGACGTGCCAGCTGTGGGATCGCGAGGCTCTTGGTGCAGCCGATGCGCGTCTTACCCCCGACGGGAGACGGCGTCTTGAAGCACCTGATTGGAAGCCGCCGGATGACTAGGTACCGCTGCGCAGAGATTTTGACGGGTTGCGCACCCTGGTCGCGCTACCCTAGTGCCGTAGGTTCAGGGTCCCTCACATCGACGGCTTTGGGTGGTTTTTGCGATGGTCCGCTGCCGCCCTGCTTGCCAGAAAAGCGGACGTTCCGCCGATGGCTAGGGTTGGCCGATAGCAGACCGGCTGCTTTGCAACGGCCTCGGCGGGGAGCAGACGTTCGTCCTAGCAACCAGTAACCGCTAGCATCGCAGCGTCGGATGCGAGCGTCGAACCTGAAAACGGCAGTTGCATGGAATATCGGTCTTGCATTTTGTGCGGTTTTGCCACGTGCGGTTGCGTCAACTTGGCGCGAGGCGCGCCGGTGGGCGCAATAGGCGGCCTTTTAGGAACGCCGTGAATGCGCGCGAGAGGATCGCGCGCCATTTGTGCAGGGTCGTCAACTGCTCCGCATTTTCACCAAGGCTCCGCAGGAACGCGGCGACCGCAGCGAGCGCCTTGGCGGCGGGCGTCGCTTCGGCGTGCGAACTCGTCACTGTGATCGTGGTTTGTCGCGCGTGTCGGGTTCGCGTTGCGATGGCGGACAGCAGCAGGGGCCGGCTCGTGATCGCCTCGCGATGCCGATCGGGCTCGGCGAGGCGGACGAATATATTCCACCAGTCGTAAAACAGCGCGAGCAGCCGCGCCGCCAGGCGACAGCGCGCGAGGTCGTTCGTCGTGAAGCCGCCCCAGCCCCATTGGTTTTTCAGTTCGTCGAAAATATTCTCGCTGTCGCCGCGATCGCGATACAGCTGACCGAAGACCGCAGTTTCTTCGCAAAGCGACGTCACCAGAACGGCGTATTCGTAGACTTCCGCCGCCTCGTCGACTTCGGCGAACGACAGGCTTTGCTGGCCGCAATCGTCGCTTTGCACCAGCGTCAGAGCGTCCTTCACGCGCCGACGCAGCACGATCGTGCGCCGCTGCCTTGTCCATCCCGTCAAGCGAACCGCGCTCTCCTTGGCTTCAAATCCAGCGCCGGCGTTGACCCATTCGCGATCAAAGGCGAGCTTTTCGATCATGCGTTTGACATTGGCGGTCAGGCGCAGCTTGAACAGAAAGGGAAGTCTGCGCGCTTCCGCTTCACGCATGATCGGCTCATTGCCGAAGCCTGAGTCGCCGCGCAACAACGCTGGCCATAAGTCACGCGGCAGGCGATCCAACAACCCCCACAAGCTCGGCGCGCTATGGTTGGATGCATGTTCATCGCCGGCACAAACATCAACATCGAGAACCAGCCGCGTCCCGGCCATGGAGTAGGTGTGATAGCAATGGCTCGGACGCCCGGGCTTCTTGGGGTTGTAGCCTAAGACGGCTCCTTCCTGATGGCCATAGAGAGGCTTGATCGTCGTATCGACATCGAGAACCCAAGGCTCGCTCAGCAGCTGCTCGACACAGTGGCCGAGATGCCGACGCAGCCACGTCGCGCCTTCTTCCTCATCGATCGCCTTGAGCCCGCGCCTCACCGCATCCTCGCTGACGATCTTGCTCATGCCGAGCAGCTCCGGCAAAACCGCGTCCCAGCGCAACGCCGCGATATGGGCGTAGCGCTTGTGCCCCGCGAGCATCGACAGCATCGTCGTGCCGAGAACGTCGCGTTTCTTTGCAGCGTTGGGGCTGCTGTAGCGCAGCGGACAATCCGCGACCAAGGCCTCGAACAACCCGCTGGTTTTGAGAAAGTCGATGAAAAACGGCAGCTGGCCCATTGGCGTCAGCGCCGCCTCCTGGTCCCATTCGACATGGACCGTTCCAGCAAAACTGTCGAGATCAACGCCATCAGGCAGGCCGGTCTCGGCAACCACAGATTGCTCACCCAACCGGTGAGCCGAAGCAGCAGAAGAATCGCGCGTCATGCCGTTGATAATGCGCGATTCGCCTCAAAAGCAGAAATCTTCAAACGCCGGATTTAGGTTGAATTGGCACGGGCATGCGATCGCCTTGGGCGTCGGCTGTTCCGAGACTACCTGGGTGACGCCGCGTACCGATCGACGGCGCATAAGTGACCAGCTCAAACCGCTTCTGCTGTCGACAGCAGATCAACCGTGAAATCTATAAATGATCGCACCTTGGCAGCCCTCAGCTGGCGGGACGGAAAGAGCGCGTGCAGCGGAAACATCTCGCCCGGCCAGTCCGGGAATAGCTCGACGAGCTTACCTTCCGCGATCAGATGCTTCGAACCGAGTTGCATGATTTGTGCGATGCCTACGCCGGCTTCGCAGGAGCTCAGCATGGCGCCGACGTCCGATACCATGAGGCGCGACAACGGCTTGACCGGCAATACCTCGCGGCCTTTGCGAAATTCCCATTCGAACGGCCGGGTATTGGCCGCATCATAGAAATCGATGCAGGGAAGGTGCGCGACTTCGGACGGATGCCGCGGCCGTCCGTGGCGCACGATATAGCCCGGCGAGGCCACGGTCAGGATGCGGGTCTCGATGAGTTTGCGGGCGATCAGCGATCCGCGCGGCGGCTCGCCGAAGCGCAGCGCGAGGTCGAAGCCATCCGCGACCAAGTCACCGACATGATCGCGCATAATCAATTCAAGGCGCACGTCGGGGTGGCGATCCAGGAAGGTCGCGACCGGCGTCGCTAGCACGATGCGGGAGAAGAACGGGTCGACATTGACGCGTAGGCGGCCTCGCACGGTGCCTGCCGCTCCTGCAGCCGTCATCGCGGCTTGTTCGATGCCGTCTAGAAGCGGCCCCACCTCCTCATAGAAGCGTCGGCCCTCATCGGTGAGAGTCATGGCGCGCGTGGTACGTTCGAGCAGCCGCACCCCGACTCGCGTCTCCAGCCGGGCTATCGCACGACCAACTCCTGACGCGGTGAGCCCCAGCGCCTCGGCGGCGCGGGCCATGGAGCCGGCTTCGACGACGGCCATCAGCACCGTCACACCGGAGAGTAGGCGACCGTCATAGGGCATGGCTATTCCTGACTCCAACTCCGAATTGTGTGGACATTTCGGCGCTGCGTTCAAGTAACCCGAAGTGTCATTTTCTCCCTGGGAGCGGGCGGCAAGGTCCCCTGCAAAGGATTTGGCGACGAGCGCGACACCGCATCCGACGCATCGGTGGCGCCCGGTCTGAACGGGAGAAGGACGTGGCTACTGAATCGACTATCCTTATCATTGGTGCATCGCGCGGGTTGGGCCTGGCGCTGGCCGAGGAGTGGCTGAAGCGCGACACGCGAGTGATCGCCACGCAGCGCGGCCCCTCTCGTCATCTTGCCGCTCTCCAGAGCCGCTATCGGGGAAGCCTCGCGATCGAGACTGTGGATATCGTCGACGCAGCTTCTGTCCGCGCCCTGCGCGAGCGTCTCGGCAACCGGCAGATCGACGTGCTTTTCGTCAATGCCGGCATCTGTAAGGCCAACGAGGAAACCCCCTCCACGGTTGCCGAGCACGACTTTGTCGACATGATGCTGGTCAATGCGCTCGGCCCGATGCGTGCGGTCGAGCTCCTCGAAGATCTGGTGCCGGCAGGCGGCGCAATTGCGGTCATGAGTTCGGAGCTCGGCAGCATCACCAGCAATTCGGGCCATTGGGAGCTCTATAGCTCCAGCAAATCCGCCCTCAACATGCTGATGAAGTGCTTCTCGGCTCGTCATCCCGGCGATCCGCGCGCCCTGCTTCTCGTGGCGCCCGGCTGGGTCCGAACCGAAATGGGCACCTCGGCCGCCAGCCTGTCGATCGAGGAAAGCATCCCCTTCGTCGTGGAAACCGTCGAGGGCAGCCGCGGTAGAGCCGGCCTGCGCTTCATCGACCGCAAGGGTCGAACCCTTGCCTGGTGACATTGAAAGGCACCCCGACGCACTCACTCAGGAGATACAGATGTATGCAGTGACCGGAATTACCGGAAAGGTCGGAGGCACGGTCGCCCGTGACCTGCTCGCCGCGGGTCAGAAGGTCCGCGCGGTGGTTCGGGACGCGGCCAAGGGTAAGTCCTGGGCCGATAACGGCTGCGAAGTGGCGGTCGCGGAGATAAGTGACGCCGCCGCGCTGACCGCGGCTTTCGCCGGGACGGACGGCATTTTCCTCATGACCCCGCCCAACTTCGATCCGGAACCCGGCTTCCCGGACACACAAACCAATGCCGTCGCCATCAAGGCGGCGATCACCGCGGCCCACCCGCCCAAGGTCGTGTTCCTGTCGACGGCCGGCGCGCAGGTGGCCGAGCCCAACCTGCTCAACAACGCGAAACTCATGGAGGAGATGCTCCGTGGAGCGCCGGTCCCAGTCGCCTTCCTCCGCGCGGCGTGGTTCATGGAGAATGCGGCTTGGGACGTGGAGGCTGCACGCGCGGGCGTGGTCCCTAGCTTCCTGCAACCGCTCGAACACGCCATCCCCATGGTAGCGACGGCCGACATTGGCCGCACGGCGGCAGCACTCCTGCAGGAAAGCTGGACGGGCGTGCGCATCGTCGAACTTGAGGGACCGCGCCGCTATTCGGCCGCAGATATCGGCCAGGCCTTCGCCGCGGCTCTCGGCCGTAAGGTCCGGATGGAGCCGGTCTCTCGTGAGACTTGGGAGCAGTTCTTCCGGTCGCAGGGCATGAAGCATCCCATTCCCCGGATCCGCATGATCGATGGCTTCAACGAAGGCTGGATCGACTTCGAGGGCGTCGGCGAACACAGCCGGGGGACGGTGACTCTCGAAACCGTAATCGCCAAGCTCATCGGCAAGGAAGGTACGGCATGACCAGCAGCGTTCCGCGAGCGTTGAGACTGGTGATGGTCTCAGCCCTGGCTCTCGCCGGGCCCGTGTCTCCAGGATGGGCCGCCATGCTAGCAGGGAGCAGCACGATGACGATGCAGCAGGACCTCGCCCAGCGCGAGAAGGACATTCACTGGCCGGCGGGTTTCGACCCGTCGCAGGCCGACCTGTTCTCGCACAATGCGCTTGTGATCAACGCCTCATGCGAGCGCATCTGGGGACACATCGTCGACGCGACGAAGTGGCCGCAATGGTATCCGAATTCGAAGGATGTCCGCATCGATGGCGACGACATCCTCAAGGAGGGCAGCATCTTTCACTGGTCGACCTTTGGCCTGCTGCTCGAGAGCAAGGTCAACGAGTTTGTGCCCTTTACGCGCATCGGCTGGTACGGCTATGCGCCCGGCACGGCACCGAGCTTCTATCACGCGTGGTATTTGAAGCCGGAGCTGGCGCCTGCCTCGTGGTGACCGACGAAGTCGGCAAGGGCAAGGATGCCGCCCATCTCCGGGATACAGACGAGAGCCTTATGAGTCGCGGCCACGACCTCTGGCTGGCGACGCTGAAATGGGTTTCGGAAGGCAAGTAGCCAGTCTGCCGCGATTTCGATAGCAGTTCTGATCGGACGCCTGCTTTCGGTTCATCGCCGCATCAGGCTTGGACGAGCTGCAAGGGCGCGAAGCAGAATGAGCAAAGCTGGCCGAGAGCGGCTGGTCCACTATGGAATGAAAAGATAGCGGACATTTGGCTTAGGAACCGCCTGCGCGGCAAGAAGCCATCGAAATCAGAAGAAAAGGTTGAGCCTGACCGATGTTTTTAGAGTTTCGGTCATATCGTTTGAAAGCCGCAACCTATTGATAGCATTGGTTCGAAGTCAGCTTGCAGAAGTCTTGCAGACTGTGTGAAAACTCGGTTGCAAGATCGGTTGGCGCAACATCGTTGCACCCCAGATCCATGTGGGGAATCATCGTTGCGGTCCACGAGCCGGAGGTGCGGAGCGTCGGTGCGGCCGCGAGTTTTGACACGGTCTGCTGGAATTTCGCACCACCGGATGCATGCATCATGAAACGGAAACTACTAAATCCTCCCGGAGATTCAGAAGGTCAGGCGGGAGTGGAGGCGCTTCGCGTTGCTTTGAACTGTTGAGCGCTTCCCGCGACGCGTCCGACGCAGAAGCGGGCAGTCTCCGTCTCATGCCTGACCCGTCCCGGACTTACGCCTTGGCGGCGTTCTGTGCAGCCTCGAATACATCGCGCGCGGACGTCGTCCCCGCGACGTGCTCCGTACCCTCGACTCCGAGGTCCATCCATCCTGCATTCACGGCCTCAAACATTTCTTCGGCAGGTCCGGTGTGGCCCTTCGGGATGCCGAATTGCTCGAACGCTTCCGCCCACCCTGCACGCGGGACGGCGAAAGCCTTGACGTCGCGCTGCATTACTTCACCCAACTGAGCCGCGACCTCATCCGCGCTGACCATCGAGCCGAGCTCGACAACGCGATGCTCCGACCACGCCGTCGCGGTCAAAAGGGTTGCGACCTCCGTGCCGATGTCGTTCGTCGCGACCATGGTCGATTTGCGGTTGGTCGGGTTGTAATAGACGGGGAGCGTGCCGCCTTGGGCGACATGCAGGCCGTAAAGGAAATTCTCGAAGAATCCGCCTGCGCGCACAAATGCCATTGGGGATGTCAGGTCGCGAAAACCTTGCTCCAGAAGCGACAAGGCCGTGATCATCCCGAGCCCGCTGGTTCTGTTCGCACCCATCGACGAAAGCGCAACCACTCGCGGCGGCGCTGCCTTGGTGAGCGCCTCGACATAGTTTGCAATCACGCCCTTTGCTTCTTTGTAATCGGGCGAGGGCGCCCAGACAGCCGGCAACATGACGAAGGCGCCTTCGACGCCTTTGAGCGCTTGCTCGATGGCTGCCGAATCATTCCAATCGCCGTCTACCAGTTCCACGCCCTGGTTCGCCCAGTTAGCCGCCTTCTTGCGATTGCGGACGAGCGCGCGTACTTCCCTGCCGTGCGCCAACAGATGTCCTGCCGTTGCGCCGCCCACTTTTCCCGTGATTCCCATTACTAAAAACATGCGTTTTCTCCTGATCTTGAGGGACAGAGCACTGCCCCTGTTGGTTCAACGGATGAGCGGCAGAATGACCCGGATTCGGGGATCGCGCGCGTAGAGGCCGCCCCATGTCATCGCGCCCAGAAGCAGGGAAATGATTTCCGGCGGCGACCCCAACTCACCAATGCGGACATGGGCGCAGATGGCACCTCCCAAAAAGCCCGTCACTAGGATCGCGCCGAGGACGGCGGTGGCCGGGATGGCGTAAAGGATGGCGCAGGCGAGTATGATCGGACCGACGACACGGGTCAGGTCCATCGCGAACCCGGTTTCCTGCAACATGCTCGCGATCTGTGCCGGCGCGAAAAGCTGAATCGTGCCGTCTGCCACGAGAGCGATAACGACAATCGCGCTCATTATCCGGCCGGCCCCCAGGCTGCGATGCAAGGTCATAGCTTCAGGCACGCGATGCAAATTCATAGTTTGGGACACTTGTCATTCTCCGATGGGGGGATCCCATATCCGGAGCCTACTGTGTCTCTTAGGTATGATAAACATCGAGGAAATGAACTCACCGTTCTCTTTGTGGTGAACAATACCGAGGCACGAAAATGCGGAATCTCGAACCCATCCTCATTTTTATAACGGTAGCGGAAATGGGGAGCTTTACCCACGCGGCCGATAGCCTGGGCATTCAGAAGGGAAGGGCCTCAACTGCGGTCCGGAAGCTGGAAGAAGATGTCGGTGTCAGGCTTCTGCACCGGACGACGCGTAGCGTGCAGTTGACGGAAGACGGACGGGTCTTTCATGCCCGTGCCCGCGATCTGCTTGCTGACGTTGATGATCTGCACTCAATGTTCGCAAGCGATCGAGTGGCACTTCGCGGGCGTTTACGGGTCGATCTTCCGACCGAGGTGGCGCGCACAACGATCGTGCCGGCCTTGCCGGATTTCATGGCGACTCACCCCGAGTTGGAGCTGGAGGTGTCGAGTACGGATCGGCAAGTCGATCTGGTTCAAGAGGGGTTCGACTGTGTATTGCGGCTTGGACCCATAGGGGACGAGACGCTGATTGCTCGCCCACTGGGCCTGTTGCGCATGGTCAACGCTGCCAGTCCCGCCTATCTGGCGCGCTATGGCGTCCCTCGATCGCTAGAAGATCTCCAGCGTCAGGAACATCGGACAATTCATTTTTCGACGATGCTGGGCGCAAGACCCATTGGATTTGAATATCCGGACGGCGACAGCTACGCGACGCTTCAGTTGCCAGGTGCGCTATACGTCAACAGCGCGCAGACCTACGAAGCCGCTGCCCTCGCCGGCCTTGGCCTGATTCAGGCGCCACTCTTGGGGATTGGCCGATACTTAGAGAGTGGAACGCTTGTGGAGATCATACCCGATTTTCGTCGCCGGGCGCTCGCCGTGTCCCTCGTCGTAGCACATCGGAGCAATCTGTCGCGCCGAGTCCGCGTATTCATGAAATGGATCGAAGATGTGCTGACGCCGTATTTGGAATAGCGAGACGAACATCTTCGTCCGGCCCTCGAAATCAACATTCTGAAGTTATGTCTGCCGGTCGGCGGCCCGGCGGTCCAACAGAATGCGACACTGAAACTGGCGACGTTTGAAGTCCGACATGAGATATCCTCAGACCTTTCCGCCTTCTGTCTCCCCAACGCCGTGCCAATGCAACAGAACCATTCCGTATCAGGTTCGGAGATATCCGGTTGCTCGCAACCTTATCCGATTCCGCCCGTCGATCTCCATAAGGCAGCAAACGGGCAATCGGAACGAATGGCCGCTTTCGGGACGGCTCACTTTGCCGGGGAACGGCGAGGATGGGCGCGAAGCTGTCGCTCCTGCTCGTGATGCGGAAAGCCTGGATCTGGCCGAAACGAGAATGGCAGCTCTGGAACAAACCGGCCCAAGAAGCTGCCGTTCGTACCGCCTCTGCCTCTGACCGCTTCCGACCCAAAGTGACGACGGCGACTATCCGTCTTAGAAAGACAAAGTGATCGACTTTGTCTTCGCGTTTGCCGATTTTGCGATAGCCACATCGTGGTCAATCGGTTCAGCCTTCCCGCTCAGAGCGCTGGCAGCACTGCTAGCCCTCCAAGGATTTCTGCTCGCAACCACCGCATAGGCACAGACAATGACCGACCCGCAATCGCCCCTTACGGCCATCGACATCGCCCTGGAGCCCGATACCGTAATGATGAACCGCGCTTTGGCGGACAACGCCGCCTTGCGCGCGAACGTCCCGCAAGGCTTCGCTCTGGACGCCACTCATCACACGCACGTCACGCTACTGCAATGCTTTGTCCGCACAGCCGATCTTCCAACCATCTACGCGGCGACCGAAGAGATCCTGGCGCAGGAAAAATACACCGACTGGAAATTGACCGCGTTCAAATACTACTACGTTCCCGCCGGCCCCATCGGTCTGGCTGGCATTGTGGTCGAGCCGACGACGGACCTGCTCAGGCTACAGCAGCAAATCATCGATGCGCTGGCGCCGTACACGGTGCATGAGGCGACGGCGGCCGCGTTCTACACCACCCCAGCGGAGCCCGACATCCACCCGTCAGTGATCCCCTACATCCGCGACTTCCTGCCGGCCCACAGCGGCAAGAACTACAGTCCCCACGTCAGCACCGGTGTCGGCACCACGGCGTTCCTCGATGCGCTACTGGCAAAACCGTTCGAGGCGTTCACGTTCTCCCCGGCGAGCGCCTCGGTCTATCAGCTCGGCAACTACGGCACGGCGCGCAAGGAACTCAAGGCACTTCCGGCCAAATCCTGAGGCGACAGGCAGCGGACAATCGATCAAGATTGCCCTTCAACGCAACGAGCGCGCAATCGGGACTGCTATGAAACTGCAACCTTCTTCCGCAGCAATGGTCATCCACAGGCATGGTTAACCAAGCCGGTCACACGACCGCCGCGTCGGGCGATCCGCTGCCGTCGTGGAACGAAGGCGCGGCGAAGGCCTCGATCGTCAGCTTCGTGCGTGCCACCACCGATGCGGCAAGCCCGGACGACGTTCGGCCGGAAGAACGCATTGCCACGTTCGACAACGACGGCACGCTGTGGGCCGAGCAGCCCTACTATATCCAGTTCGCCTTCGCCATCGACCAGATCAAGGCACTGGCACCGCGGAACCCGGACTGGCAGGGTCAGGAACCCTTCAAATCGATGCTGATCGGCAACGCCAAGAGCGTATTGACCGGCGACCAGCGTGCGCTGGTTCAGATCGTCGCGGCCACGCATTTCGGCATGACCACGGACGAATTCGACGCGGAGGTGCGAAAATGGCTGGCGTCGGCGCGCCACCCGCACACCAACCGACCCTATACCGATATGGTGTTCCAGCCAATGCTGGAGGTGCTGGCCTATCTGCGCGCCAACGACTTCAAGACGTTCATCGTTTCGGGTGGCGGCATCGAATTCATCCGCACTTTTGCCGAACAGACGTACGGGATACCCCACCAGCAGGTGATCGGCAGCACTGGCAAGCTGAAGTTCGAGATGCGGGACGGCAAGCCGGTTCTGCTCAAACTCACCGAGATCAACTTCATCGACGACTACGCCGGCAAGCCGGTCTGCATCCAGCATCACATTGGCCGCCGCCCGATCGCCGCGTTCGGTAATTCGGACGGCGACCTTCAAATGCTGCAATGGACGACCGGCGGTGGAGGCGCGCGGTTGGCCCTGCTGGTCCGCCACACCGATGCGATCCGCGAATGGGAATACGATCGCCAGGCGGACGTCGGTCGTCTCGATCACGCACTCGATGAGGCCAACGCGAAGGGCTGGGCAGTCGTCGATATGAAGCACGACTGGCGACGCGTCTTTCCGTTCGAATGAAGCAGAGAACACCCGTTTTGCGAAACGCGCTGATGCCGGCAGGTCGCCGGCGTAACGGTTGGTCGGCGATGTGCTCGCGGTAGCGCGCCGGCGGAAGAACAGGAGGACGTGACAATGACGTTGCCAGCTTCCGATCATCTGAGCCGACGCCGTGTTTTTGGGGTCTCTTGCCGCAATTCCGGTGATCCAGGCACTTCAGGGTGCTACCGCGACGCAGGCACAGACGACCGCGATCGCACCAGACCATCTCACGGCGATCGAGATCGCATTGGAGCCGGACGCGACGATGATCCGGCATGCGAAGGCTGCGAACGCGCGGCCGCTCAAGGACTTCCCGAAAGGCTTGGCGTTGGACGCAACGCATCACCCACACGTCTCGATGCTTCAGCAGTTCGCCCGCACTTCCGACCTCGACAAGATCTACGACGCCGCGGCCAGCGTGTTCCGCAACGAAAAGCCGCTCGGATGGAAATTAAGGGCGTTCAAATAAGACTATATCCCTAGCCCACCGATCGGTCTCGCAATCGTTCTCGAGCCGACCGATGATTTGCACAGGCTGCAGAACGCCTTGATCGACGCCGTTACACCGTTCACGGTGACCAGCGGAACACCGGCGGCGTTCTACTCGACCGAGGGGGGCCGCGACATACAACCGTTCCTGCTGGAATACGTGGGCCATTTCGTGACCATCGCGGCAGGCGAGAAGTTCAATCCGCATGTCACGATAGGTGTCGGCACCGAAGTCTATCTGAAACGCATGCTCGCCGAGCCGTTCGAGGCCTTCACGTTCTCCCCGGCCGGCGCATCGGTCTATCATCTCGGAAGCTTCGGCACTGCCCGTAAGGAGCTCAAGGCCCTGCCGCTGATGCCATGACAGCGCTACGTGTTGCGCAGGACCGGCTGGGCGGGGGTCCGGGCAGGAACAGCCGGAATCCACCCATCCCAGCCATTTGCCGCTGCCGCCATGAACGACTGCTCTGGAGAAACGGTGCCGCTTGTCTGAACGGCCTTGATGGGCGCCTTGCTGCCATAACTGGCCGATAGCGGCCAGTCCGCTCTCTGTGATTAAAGAACGGGAGCGGACATTCCTTTCAACTCAGATCAGACTTCGTCTCTGCCTGCACGTGGACGACGACATCCGGCTCAATCTACCGTTTACTGATTGCGAACATCGGCGTCCCTTACAGGACCCTGAAAGTGTGAGCGAACATAATTTCAATTTCAGGTGACGGCGCGAAACACCTGCCACGCTTCAGGGATGCCCTTGAAGATGTGGGTTCCGAAATCCTCAAACTTAATTCCAGAGCCGGCAACCAAGTCCTTCACTGTCCGAGATACAATCACGTCGCCAGGGCCGCCGATATGTGCCACGCGGGAGGCAATGTGCACAGCAATCCCGCGAACGTCGTCCTCCGCCAACTCGACCTCGCCGGTGTGCACGCCAATGCGTACAGGAACGTCAAGCCGATGGAGCGAGTCGCGAATGGCATTGGCGCAGTGAATCGCTCGTGCCGGACCATCAAAGGTCGCCAAGAAACCATCACCGAGGGATTTCACCTCCTTGCCTCGGAAGCGTGAAAGCTCCTGGCGCACCGTCTTGTCATGGGCTTCCAGAAGGTCGCGCCAGGCGAGATCGCCCCTGGCTTCCGCGCGCTTAGTCGAATCAACAATGTCGGTGAATACGACGGTAGCTAGCACTCGGTCGACGACGGCGGGAGATCGTGAACCTGTCAAGAACTCTTCCATCTCGGCCAGTACCATGTCGCTGGCAAGAAATGGGAGGTGATCCTTTCCCGGGAATTCGACTAATCGGGCATCGGAAATGCCAGCAGCCAGTTCGCGACCGCCTTCGACGCTGACCAAAGTGTCATCTGTGAGGTGAATAATTAAGGTTGGAATCTTGATGGAATTAAGAATTCCGGAAATGTCGATCTCACGATTCATTCGCATGAGCGCCATCGCGGCGGACGGGCTGGCGCCAAGCCTTTCGAATTTACCCCACCATTGCCGCATCGCGGCATCGTCCACCCATGTCGGGGCGAACCACGGGAGACTCTCGCCGCTGCCCCAGTGCTCGTCGATATAGCTGATTAGCGCATCAAACCCCTGGTCGGTCGGTATCCAGTGAAGAAACCGAGCAAAGCCACCATAAACGATGAGCGACTGGCTGCGTTCGGGATGGCTGGCGGCAAACAGGGTGGCCAGCGAGCCCCCTTCTGAAATTCCAAACTGGGCGGCGCGTTCAATTTTGACTGCATCCATGACTGCGCGGAGGTCGTCCATTCGCTCGTCCATAGCAGGCAGGTTCGCAACGCGGTCGGAGAGTCCGGTGCCGCGCTTGTCAAAAAGCACGACGCGGCAAAAGCCGCCAAGCTTCCGAAGCCAGCGTGCCACACGCGGTTCGTCCCAGTAATTTTCAATGTGGGAAACGAAACCTGGCGCCATAACGAGGTCGGGGCCTTCACCGAATACCTGATACGCGACGTGGACTTCGCCGCTCTTAGCGTAATGCGTTGTGGGCTGCATGTGCGATACTCCGATGGGCGCCTCCCGAGCCGGCCGGCCTCGCTCCGCTTACGCGGCAGCTTCCGCCATCGAACCGCGCCGTGCGCGCGTCACCAAGGCCTTGTATCGTGGTTGCATCTCAGGAGTGAGGAACTCGATCATCAGGCTATTCTCGAGCCAGAACTCGACAACGTCGAAGCCGCCACGGCTGCAATAGATGGCGCGCCAACCTTCGCGGTTGCCGATCGTGATGATCTCATCCTTGGAGCGCTTGGTCCCTACAGCCAAGTGGAAGCAACCATAGCGCGGCGGATTCTCGAGATGCCCTTGACGGACCGAGTCATCATCGGCGGTGCCGGGCATCATGACTTCGTCGCGAGGATAGACTTCGATTGCGATGCGGTGTTCGTCGTCTGCGCCACCGCGCGCCATAAAGCTGTGACGCCCAACATGGGACGGGCTGTAGCCACCGCCAAGCAGTTCGCCCAGAACTCGCGCCACCCGCTCGGGGTCGTCGGCCGGGATCGATGCATGGAAAATCATTGACGCCTCCCGTAGGTGTCAGAAAGACGTGACGAGGATGGTAGGCGAAGCGCATGGGTTGTCAATGTGATCGCTATTTGCTCAATCTACCGCATATCAGGATCACCGCGACACTCGGCGAACACCCACCGCCCATCAAGACGGCCGGCTGAGCGCGTCATCTGAACATCTATCGTCCCGAAATTCGGCCCTGCGCGTCCAGCGGCTGGAACGTCCGATGGAGTAGCAGCAGCCACGGACTGAACTGCGGGCTGGGGCGCACCTCCGACGAAAAAGATGGAACTCCTCGGCGCGGGCCGAGGAGTCCGTTCGGTCCTAAACTTCAGTGTGTTCTGCGAGGGTGAGCGCGTCTTCTATGTCGACGCCAAGATAGCGCACAGTGCTCTCGATTTTTGTGTGGCCGAGGAGAGTTTGAACGGCCCGCAGGTTGCCCGTCTGCTTGTAGATAATGGACGCCTTGGTTCGACGCAACGAGTAGGTCCCGTATTCTTCTCGGCGTAACCCGATCGCGGTTACCCACTCATCGACAAGTCGAGCATACTGTCGAGTGCTGATGTGATCGGCATGATCAGTGCGGCTCGGGAACACGAAATCGTCAAGTGTGCCGCCTCGGCGCTCCAGCCAAGCAAGGATGCTTGCCCGCGCCGGCTCCAGAAGCTCGAATTGAACCGGTCGACCAGTCTTTTGCTGGACGACGATCGCTCGCGAACGAACCTGGTTGCCGATGACAAGGTCGCCGATCTTGGTCTTGACGATGTCGCATCCTCGCAACTCGAATCGCAAGATCAAACAGTGCGCGGTCCCAGAACCGCTTCTCGCGATCCAGGTAGAACCTGATTGCCCATACCCTGCGGCGGTTTAAGTGCACGCTTAGTCCCCACCTTCCGTCCCGCGTTCCACGCGTCGCCCATTCTTGGCGCCGGGGTCATACATCGAATGTCCCATCGTGTTTCTCCGTTCTGACCAAAGTGGCGGACGGAGATTCGCGCTGGACTAAATCGCGCTGAAGAGCTGGCCGTAAGCGGCCGGACAGCTTTCGGCGATGAAAGTGCGAAACCGGACATTCGTTCCGCCCGCGACATCGTCTCGATTTGACCCTAAGCGACATCTAACCACTAGGGATGGATCGCGATGAGACCGCGGACGTGAGCGCAGTCTCATCGGTGCGCATATAGCTTTGTAACGCTAACGAGCGGCAGAACCGATCTGCTCCCGCAGCGAGCGAGCGATCAAGTCACGAACCTCGGGAAGCTTGGAGACACCGTCTTTTGCGGCCAACACGGCGCAATGTCCGACGTCCGGCAAGAGATGGACTTCGGTTTTCGCGCGGCCGTCGAAGACAAGGGTATCCGCCTGCGGGACGAAGTAGTCGTTCGCGCCGTTGATCACGAGCATCGACGCGTTGTCCCCACGATCCAGAAGCGGGCGCCGCGAGAACTGTTGTACTGCGGTCAAAAATTCCGGTGGCGGCAGCGGATGGTCGAAGCCCATGTCATTGCCGATAATCCCGGGCATGCCGTAGGGAAGGTTATCAACGTTTTCTTTTGTCCATGCCTGCTCGATCGGGCCACCGAGCACGATCGCGGCGTCAACGACACCCGACAACGCCTTTCACGCTTTTTTGATCGCAGCGGTCGTCAGTGTGGCTCAGTTGAGCTTTGGCCAAATCGCTTGCGCGGCCTCGACGAGTACCGCTAACTTCCGCTTTTCGATGTCCTCGGTGACCCAAGCGTCTGCGGCGCTGCCGGAGAAGCCACAATTCGGGCTCAGGCTGAGATTCTCGACCGGTACATATTTCGAGGCGGTTTCGATCTTGCGTAGGATCTCGTCGCGGGTCTCGACGCGTCGGTCGCGGATATTGACGATGCCGAGGCCGATCGTCTTATCCTTCGGCGTGCCGCGCAGCGTTTCGAGGCTACCGGCCCGTTCCGAATATTCGAGCAGGAAAATGTCGGCGTCGAGCTCGCGGATCAGCCGCTGCACGATCGATTCATCGTAAGCGCCGGCGCCGCCGAGCGGGCCCTGCACGCCGAGAATGAAGGTGCCGAGGCAAATATGCACGGCCACGGTGACTCCGTCGTGCCGCGCTGCACGCAAGCACCGGTTCTCCGCCGCGATCGCGGCGTCGAGCTCTTTGGCGAGATCGATCCCGAGGTCGGTGAGCTGCCGGCGCCGGTCCGGTACGATGAAGCGCGTATAGTGAGGCGCGTCGAGCTGGACGTAGGTCGCGCCGTCGGCGACCGCCGCCTCAATCTCGCCGACCGTCAGATCGGTATAGGCGTCGAAGAAATCCTTCCAGGTCGGATAGACCTTGTCGCTGACCCCGGCGCGATACGACGCGCGCGACAACGTCACCGGGCTCGGAATCGTGGTCTTGAATGGGCCGGGCGCATGACGTTTCAGGAAGGCTATCTCCCGGTCGGTGATGCGGCGCTTCAGCTTCAATTTGCCGACCACGATGGGGTTGGGCGGGACCTCGACCTCTGGGTCCTTGATCTTGGCATCTCTCAGGTAAGGGTAACGGACATAGTCGATGCCTTCGTTGCTCATCCCTTCGAAGAATTCGTCCGAAATCGCAGCCAGCCACGATCCGCGGCGGAATTCGCCGTCACTGTAGATGTCGAGTCCAACATCGCGCTGCATCGCGAGCACGTCGAGGATGGCACGATCCTCGACTTCTTCGAGTTGGTCGCGGCTGAGCCGGCCATGAACGAATTCGGTCCGGGCCTCCTTGAGATAGGTGGGACGGATCAGGCTGCCGCAATGATCGGCGCGCGGAATTGTGTTGCTCATATCGTTCCTTCCGTTCAATCGACGCGGCGGAAATTCGGCTCCATCTCCACCTCAAGCGGAAGGAGGATGCGAACCACGGTGTTGTACCAAGCCACCGTGAGCACGATCTCCAACGCCTGACGATTATCGAAGAAGCCTTTCAACTCAGTCCATGCCGCGTCGGCGACCGGGCCCCGTTCGGTCGCTTCCTTGGCGAAGCGCAGCACTGCCCTTTCCTTGTCGTCGAACAGCGGCGATTTCTCGAAGTCGGCGAGCGCGTTGAGCTGGTCGGCGCTGACGCCGGCGCGGCGCGCGGCATTCCAATGATGATCGAACTCGTAACGACACTGCGTCACCAGTCCGACCATCATCACCGCAAGCTCGCGATAACGGCGGTCGACGGTGACGCCTTGGCGCAGCTCGTCGGCGATGGAGAGAACTTTGTCGGCCAGATTCGGCGCGTTCATCAGCGCGCGCCAGATATGGCCGGTCGGCGAGCCGCGCGACGCGGCGATGCGATCGAATACATCCCGGTCGGCGGCCGGCAGATCGTCGCGATTTACGAATGGAACTCGCGCCATGACTATGCGCCCTCGGCGCCAAAGGACGCGGCTTCCTCGACCCAGGAGGTCGGCGGCGGATCGCCCCACATGTTGGTGTTGCAACCGGGGACCACGGTGCGGCGCACCGGCGTATCCTCGATGTCGGTCACTTGGATCGCGGGCAGCAGCAATTCCGTGCGGTGACCGTCGGGATCGCGGAAATAGGCGTAGTGTGCGCTGGGCAGCGCGTGAATCATGGGGGTTGAAGTCCCCTCGGCGCTCGGATGAGGGGCGCTGTATCCGAAAGCGGGGGTAATGCCTCGCTGGCCGGGAGAGCAAGAGGGTATGGAGAAGTCTAAACGGGCACGAAGGCGAAAGCCGGAAACAGCCAAGACGGACCTGGAGCCAGTTGCTCGGCGTATCCCGGAGGACAGGGTGTCTGGAGCGATCCGGAATCCGAAGGGTATGAGGAGAAGTATCGGGCTGTAATCAATGGGGGCCACCCCGACGATGAACAGGTCGGCCAAAGTTGGGGCAAGGTCGAGTCCGCACTATGGGGACGAAGGCGCTACTCATTCACCCATCGCACCAAGGTGTTTGCTGGCGGCACGATACGGAAGATTCATGTGTGACCCCAGGAGACCTGCATCAGTCCCGGCCCAAAGCCGGGTAAACGACCCTATAAGCGAAAGCGAAGTGGTAAGTGATGCTGAGGCAGGAGTCGGAGAACGGAGTAGTACCTGAAGCGCGAGACGAATAACTCGCGTGACCGGAAACGGCGGACTGAGAGTGGTCCGGGGAAGGACGTTCGTGAATGGATCGAGCAAGGATCAATTGAGGCTGATGAGAAAGGAGGGTGCAGATGGAAAGTTCCCTTTGTGAAAGACCCGAACGGCACGCTTCCAGGAGACTGTCCGATTATCTGACGCTCGAAGGTCAGAAGCAGAAGGTCCACTCTCTGGTGGACAAGGTGTACGCACGCAAGAACTTACAACTTGCGTGGGAGCGCGTTCGCGCCAATCGAGGGGCAAGCGGAATCGATAGGATCACGATCGAAGAATTCGAGGCCAATCTGGATGCCAATCTGGAACGGCTGCATCGAGAGCTCCGAGACGATACCTATCAGCCGCTGCCTGTGCGACGGTTGGAGATCCCGAAAAGAGGAGCCCCCGGCAAGACCAGACCTTTGGGCATACCCTCGATCTATGATCGAGTGTGCCAACAGGCACTGGCCAATCGCTTGGAACCGATCTTTGAGAAGGTCTTTGATCCCAGCAGTTTTGGGTATCGGAAGGGTCGAAAGACCGCCGATGCGCTGACCAAGATCTGGCGCGAAATACAGGCTGGGAACGAGTGGATCGTAGATGCGGATCTGAAAGATTATTTTGGGTCTGTCGATCACGACAAGCTCCTGACTCTGGTTGGAAAGCAGATCGCCGACAGCAGAGTGCTGAAGCTTATTCAGCAAACGCTCAAGGCAGGCTACGAAGACCAGGGCCGGAGGTTTGAAACGCCACAGGGAACCCCGCAAGGGGGCGTGGTTTCGCCAACGCTGAGCAATATCCTGCTGACTCCCTTCGATAAGGAGATGAGGCGACATGGATATCAGCTCACGCGATGGGCGGACGACTGGGTTGTGACCTGTCGGACTCGAGCTGAGGCGCAAAATGTCTTGGTCCGAGCAGAAAAGATACTCGAAGAGCTCGGTGTGACGCTCAACCGGGAGAAGACCCGGATTGTGCACATTGCGCAAGGCTTCGAGTTTCTCGGATACAAAATCCAACGTGGGAAAGGCCACTTTAAGCTGGCCCACGACCGGATCAAATCCAAACTGAACCGGCAGAATCTCTATGCCATTCCCGCACAGAAGTCGGTGGACCAATTCAAAGATCAGATCAGGGCCTTGACCACGAGGCGTATACCTCTGCGTCTGGGCGAATTGATCGAGACGATCAACCCGATCATCCGAGGATGGGGAAACTACTACTGTCGCTCCCAGGTCAGGAAACGCTTCCACCAGCTGGATGGGTGGATAATCCGCCGGCTGTGGTCGCACCGCGCCAAGCGGTGGCGGAACGCAGGCTGGAAGAAATATCCCACCCAGCGGCTGCGTGCGGAGTTCAAGCTCGTTAGCCTTGTCTCACTGATCCCTTCACTTCAGATCGCGAAAGCCCATTCATGAAAGCGGCTTGCGGGAAAACTGCATGAGCCGTTTGCGCGGCGGGCGGAGGCAAGCCCTTCAATGGGCGCCTCCCCCGACCCGACAGGAATGCTGGTGCCCGTGCCGTCCAGGCCCATGTTCCAGCGATTCCGCGAGGCCGAGGCTGCCGGCGACGTCGCAGGCCCGATACATGTCGCTGATCGCCTCGACGACAAGGCCGACATGGTGGAATCGCGGTCCATGCCGCCGCAGGAACACGATGTCCCAAGGGTTATCCTTGCGGTGCAGGAAAATGCCGGTGATGTCGTCTTCCCGACCATTGATGCAGATATAGTCGGAGATGCGGAAACCGAGATCGGTATAGAACGCAGCGGTGTTCTCCGGCGTCGGCACCAGGACCTGATAGTGATCGAGCCGCATCGCCCGCGCCCCACGATGCTGGGTAAAGGCGGTGTGCATGCGGGGGCGGTTCTCCATCGACACGCAGAATTCGAGCGGCGTGCCGGACTTGTCGTGTACCAGCAGCGTGCGGGTTTGATACGGCACCTCCACCCATTTCGCCGGGATGCCGATATTGTCGAAATGCCGCTTCGCCTTTTCGATGTCGGCCTTGGTGAAGACGCGGAAGCCGACACGCTCGCAAACTGGCGGGCCCATCGTCCGCTTTAGCGTGATACTGTGATGACAGCGTTCCTCGACGCCGCGCAGATAGACCGTGTTGGCGTCGTCGTCGCTGACGATCAATCCTAGAATCTCGGTGTAAAAGTCACGGCTCTTCGCCACATCGCGGACCGTAAGCGTGATGTGGCTCGAACGCGTGACGTTGAACGGCGGCTCGAAATTGGTCGGCGGGATCGGCATCGTGCTCCTCCTACTTGTGGACCGGCCCGCCTTCGGGGTCCCAGCCGTTGCCGTTGAAGCGAACGATTTGCAGCGTGCCGACGATCGTGTGGTCCTCGGGCGTCGTGTTGATGAGAACCCCGGGCAAGAACATCGGCAACTGAATGTCATGAAGGTGGTTGGCCACGTCGTTGATGTGCTCGCGGCTCAGATCGTTGCCGCAATCCTTTAGAATGCGCGCCATCAACGCCGCGGCATTGTACCCATAGGTGATCAGTGTGTCGGCGGGATCGGCGCCCGGATAGTATTTCGCGAGCCACGCCCGATAGGCCTTCGCGTCGGGATCGTCGGACCAGCGCTGGTCGACGGGGTCTTTCATGAAAGCCCCGCCCATCACCCCGACCGCCTTCTCCAGCCCTGCGGGTTTGAGCACGGCGATATTGGCCGTGGTGGATTGAATGAAGATCGGTATATGCCAGCCGATGTCGTACGCCTTGCGGATCGCTTGCGGGATGGCGCGCGGATTCGACGCCATCACGAGCACGTTCGCACCGCTGGCGTGAAGCGTGATGACCTGAGAATCGAGCGTCGGATCGCTTACCTCGGACGTGGTTTCGGCAACCACGAAGTCCTTGAAGCGGTCGCCGAAGCCGATACGAAGGCCGTTCTGATAATCGCGGCCGGAATCATCATGCTGATAAAGCAGCGCCACCTTGGCGTGGGGCATGTCGCGCATAATGTACTTCGCATAGATAATCGCCTCGTCCTTGTAGCTCGGCGAGAAATGCGAACTGTACGGATATTTCGCCGGATCGTTGAAGCGGTCGCCGCCCGTCGACTGGAACAACTGCGGAATCTTGCGACCGTTGAGATAGGCTTGAACAGCGGCGCCGGTCGGCGTCCCCATGCTCTGGAAGATGAACGAAACCTGGTCCTCTTCGACGAGATGCCGGGTCTGCTCCACGGTCTTCGGCGGGCTGAAGGCGTCGTCGAGGCTGATGAGGTCGATCTTGCGGCCGTTGATGCCGCCCTGATCGTTGATCATTTTGAAGTAGGCCAGATTTGCCCTGGAAACCACCGCAAGCGTCGATAATAGGCCGCTATAGGGCGTCGTCTGACCGACTTTGATCTCCGTCGATGAAATCCCAGGATAAGTCTGCGCCGCGGTGACGCCGGCCGCCAGCATTGCTCCCGCCAGCGCCGTTACGAGCGCAATTGCCGCTCTTTTCATTGAGGTTCCTCCCCTATTGTTGCTCGAACCATAGGCTGCGGCGGACAGATGCGACAAATACCAATTTCGACGGGCCTGTATGTCCGGGTCGATGACACTGGCTGTCGGCGATCGTCTATAGTTCAAAAGGGAGGGCGCCATGATTCGCAGCACCGATCGCATCCTGACGACCCATATCGGGAGCCTCTACCGCTCGCCGGAGCTTCTGCAATTTTATCGCCGGTCGATCGCGGGCGAGCCGTATGACGAAGCCGCGTTCCAGGAGCAGATCCGCGCCGAGACAATCGCCGCGGTGAAACGCCAATCCGATCTGGGCATCGACATTCCGTCCGACGGCGAGATGAGTCGATTCACCTTCCTGCGCTACTTTAACGAGCGCGTGTCCGGGATTGAACTACGGCCCGTCGAACGCCGGGCCGCACCGGTGAGCCGCGACCGCACCGAATTCGCCGCGTTCTATGCGCAAGCCGCACCGCATTACTGGCTCCCGGGCGAGGGGCGGCCGACCATCCCGGTCTGCGTCGCGCCGATCAAATACAATCCCGAACGCGCGCAACTCGACATCGCCGTCAAGAAGGAAGCGCTGCGGGCTCAGTCGTTTCCGGCGGCGTTCTTTCCGGCGCAGGTCGCGCCGGGGCGGGCCGTATCGCCGCAGTTCAAAATCGGCAACGAGTATTATCGCACCGACGAAGAGCTCGATATCGCAGTCGCCGACGCGATGCGTGAAGAATACAAGTTGCTCACCGGCGCCGGCTTTATCGTGCAGCTCGACGACCCGTTCCTCGCCGAGGAATGGGAGGTGCACGAACCAGCACTTGCTTTGGCCGACTATCGCAAATGGGTCGAGCGCCGCGTCGCGCTCTTGAATTACAGCCTTGAAGGCGTCCCCGAGGAGATGGTGCGGCTGCATGTGTGCTGGGGCTCATGGCACGGGCCTCACGCGCATGACCTGCCGCTCAAGGCGCTGGTCGATCTGATGCTCAAGGTCAATGTTCAGGCCTATTCGATCGAAGCCGCCAATCCGCAACACGAGCATGAATGGGAAGTTTGGCGAGAGACCAAGCTGCCAGACGGGAAAATCCTCATCCCCGGCGTCGTCACGCATAAGAGCTACGTGATCGAGCATCCCGATCTCGTGGCGCAGCGGCTGGTGCGCTTCGCGAACCTGGTCGGGCGCGAGAATGTCATCGCCGCACCCGATTGCGGTCTCGGCGGTCGCATCCACGAGCAACTTGGCTGGGCGAAGCTGAAGACGATGGTTGAAGGCGGGCGGCGCGCCTCCAGTCAGCTTTGGCGGTGAAACGTCAGCTCACCCAGCCACATCATTGAGAGCGACAAAATGCTATCGCGGGGGGTGGCGTGTCTGCTTTAGAGTTATCGGAATATGACCGGAAAGGCTGACATGGGCGCAATCCTGCCGGTGGGCGGCATGCCGAACGTCTGCCGAAGGCAGCCCGTCATTCAACCTGTCAAAACCTCTGTGCAGCCAACCTCAAACGCAGGCTGGAACGGCTTGGCTATCTCGTCACGCTTCAGTCAAAGGAGGCCGCAGTCGCCTGACTCACCACCACCCAGACCACTATTTTCGTGGCAGCGGTACTTAGTGCGTACTCGCAAGTTCGCTTGTTCCGCTTACCGACGGCTGTTCAACTCGGGCAAACCAAATCTGGTAGAACTTACGACGCAGAAATGGCGCATCCGTGTGGGGAGGCTGCGATGGATTCGATCGACGCGTTCGTATATGAACCAAAGAATGTCGAAGGGTGGCGAGTGCGGCAAGCGTCCCAGCGCATCTAGATCAGCACCCGATAGCAATGGACGCACAGCAACAGACTGTCGGCGAGCGCGGGATCGGCGTCCAGCTGAGCGGTGATGGCAATACCGTCATCGTCTATGACGGCTCGGCCGAGCTGCACATCGTCCCGAAGCACAAGCGCAAAGTGGAACGCTTCGAAACCGAGTTGCAAATGCTGCGCGTTGATCTACGCGCGACCATGCTGGTCGGGCGCGATGCCGAATTGGCCGCGCTTCGCGCTTGGCTCGATTCCCCGAGGCCCATTTCCGTGCGCTGCATTACCGGCCGCGCCGGAGCGGGCAAGACACGGCTCGCGATTGAGCTCTGCGAGCGGGCGGACGACGCTGGATGGACCGCTGGCTTCGCCCACTACGCGCAATTCCAGGAGTTCGTGAGGCACGCGGCGGGCTGGCGCCGGAACGGCTCGCTCCTGGTCGTCGTGGATTACGCCGCCGCGCTCTCGCGCGATCTACGCGTTTGGCTCGAGCTTCTGGCGCGCCCCGAAGCGCAGCGGATCGGGGCGAAGCTACGGGTGTTGCTGCTCGAGCGGCACGCGGAGCCCGATTTTGGCTGGTGGGCGGACCTGATGCGGACGAGCAGCTTCTCCGACCCCGCCCCGGCTGAATTGGCCGACCCTCTCGAGCCGGTCGCGCTGGCAAGCCTCGTCGCGGTCGAAGATCGGCGGGGCTTGCTCGGCCAGGCAATGCGACTTGCCGGTGAGATCGGCCGCGTCGAGCCCATTCCCCACCCGCCACTGCCCGGGGAGAATCCCGAGTTCGATCGCCAACTTGCCGACAATACCATCAACAACGAACCGCTTTATCTGATGATGGCCGGGGCGGAGGCGATCCGCTCCAGTGTGCCGGCCGCCCTCGCGCTGACCCGCACCGACCTCGCCGAACGCCTGGCGGAACGCGAACGCAACCGGCTGAGCCAACTGGCGCGCGTCTGGCAATTGCCAGAAAAGCTCGTCGCCCACCTCGCCATGTGCGTTACCCTGCAGGGCGGATGCGGGGCCGAGGAGGCGCTGCGGCTCGTGGCCGAGGAGCAGTTGGGCCTGGGCCTTGCGGCAGTCGCCTCGAACGAAGACATAGTAAACCGACTTGCTGAGGCATTGCCGGCGTCCACCGGCCCGGGAATCGAGGCGATGCGGCCTGACCTGATCGGCGAAGCGTTCCTCCTCCAAGGCATGCGCCCATACCGCCCGTTCCCAAAGAAGCAAAACATCATTGTCGAACGTGCCTGGCAACGGGCTGCCGGTAAGGTGATTGCTACGCTTATGCGTACTGCGCAAGACTTCGCCCAAGGTGAGGCTCGCCATGGGGCAGTCGACTGGCTTGGCCACCTGCTTGCCAAGACAACTGATCTCGGCGGAGCGATCCGCTTCGCGGCCGACATTCCGCAGGAGACGCTTTCCCTCCGCGAGCTTGCCGTCACGGCCGTCGAGCGTGTTGCCAGAACACTCGAGCCCTACGCCGAAGCCGATGCCGAGCTGCGTCTAGCGCTCGCGTCTTCTCTTCGGAGTCTGGCGCATCGGCTCATGGAGGTCGGCAAAGTCGAACCCGCTTCGGCCGCCGGGCGACGGGCTGTAGATATCCTGGCGAATCTGGCCGGGGCGGATCCAAATCAGCTGCGCGGCGAGCTCGCTCTAGCCCTTACCGACTTATCGAATACCATGAGCGCGATGGGGCGGCATACCGACGCGCTTGCCACGGCGGAGCGCGGACTTGCGCTGCTGCGGGAACTCGACCGTGAAAGCCCCGATGAATATCGAAAATCGCTTGCGGTTGCTCTTGATAACCTGGGCAACCGATTGGATGCGCTCGGCAAGCGAGAGGAATCGTTGCAGCCAAGGTCCGAGGCGCTGGAGCTCCGTCGCAAGCTCGCCGAGCGAGATCCAGGGGCTTTTCGGCCAGGTTTGAGTGTTTCCTTGCACAACGTTTCCTACACGCTCGGCGAGCTGGGTCGTTGGGAGTCCGCACTCGGCTTGGCCAGGGAAGCGCTGGACATGCGCCGCGAGCTGGCGGCGCGCGCGCCGGATGCATTCCGGCTGCATCTCGCGTCGTCTCTGCACAACTACGCGAACATTCTGCGAGGTTGTGTCCGTCCGGCAGAAGCTCTGCCCTTCGCCGACGAGGCGGTCGCCATTCGCCGCGAGCTCGCCCGGCAACGGCCTGATCTGTTCCGCCATGATCTTGCGGTATCGCTCGCCCTCCGCGCCGACTGCCTGAACCTGCTCGGTCGGGTTGACGAGGCGCTCGCGTCCAACGCCGAAGCCATCAACGCGCTGGCATGGCAGTTTCGCAAACGGCCCGCGAGCTGCGCTCACTGGATGCACCTCATGGTGCTGCAGCACACGCTTTTCCGGCAGCGCCTGGGCAAGCCGCCGGACAACGCGCTGGTCGGGCCGATTCTCCGACGTCTCGAGAGCCTTAAGGCGCCAGCTTCGTTACCAGGGAGAAACCGCACATGAGCATCGAACTCGCAGCCGCCGCGGTGGCGGCGCTGCTGCCCTATCTCACGGAGGCCGGCAAGGAAGCTGCGAAGGCCGTCGGTAAGGAGACCGCCGAAGCCGGAATCAAGCTGCTCGGCTGGATGCGCGAAAAACTGACCGGCCATGCCAAGGATGCGCTCGATGACCTAGCGGCTAAACCGGGCTCTGAAGACAACCAGGCCGATCTGCGCAAGCAACTCGCGAAGCTGCTCGATGGGCAGCCGCAGCTTGTCTCCGAATTGCGCCCGCTCGTCTCGCAAGCGCAAATTGCCGGTGACGCGATGAACCAGATCATCGGGGCGGGCGGGAAAGGCATCATGAACAAGGGCAGCGGGAACACCAACGTTATCTTGTAGTTGTTTAGCCGGATGTGGCACCGCCCAATCCGGGCTCAGCGGCGTCGAAACGGTGTGCGCGCATTGCAGCCTAGATGTCGGCACATTCAATGTTTGCCTTGGAGGAGCGGCTACCCTGAGGCAAGGGGTGACAAACGTCTGGGTTCGAGGTCGTTTGATGCGTCGGAGCATGGCCGAGTTGCGCGCGAATCAATCTGATTTTTGGCCTAGACTGCTTTTGGCAAAAAATGTGCAATGGGACGTTCGGCCCGAACACGCCGAGTAATTCGGCTGGCTATATCCGGCGCCGCGCGGCGACCGTGTCGCTGCGCGCCGTCTTTGAAACTATTGAGGAAGGAGTTTTGCTTGGGCGGTATACACGCTATTGGATTTATGGAACGCAGTTCTAGTAAATGAAAGACTCTCGTCAGTCTGTGATGATTGGGGCGCTTTCCGAAGGACATCGCCAAAAGGGGAGGTGGATGCGAAATCTGTTCGGTTTTGTTGTCGCGGTGGCATTGCTGGTGATGGCGGAAACCGCGCGCGCGGACGAACCGCCGCTCAAGATCGGGGTCGTCATGACGTATTCCGGTCCGTTCGCGAGCTACGGCCACCAGGCAGATATCGGCATTGCGGCGTGGCTCAAGGCTCATGGCGACATGATTGCTGGCCGCAAGATCGATTTCATCCGAAGGGACGATACAGGGCTCGCTCCTGACGTTTCGAAGCGCGTGACGCAAGAACTAGCGGTGCGCGACAAGGTCAATATTATTTTCGGCGGCTGCTGGTCGCCGAACGCGCTGGCTTCTGCGCCGATCGTGACTGGCGCCAAAATCCCCTTTTTTATCATTGTCGCGGTAACCGACGGCATTCCGC
Source organism: uncultured Alphaproteobacteria bacterium (assembly GCA_963804725.1). Classification (GTDB taxonomy): domain Bacteria; phylum Pseudomonadota; class Alphaproteobacteria; order ATCC43930; family CGMCC-115725; genus JAATGI01. The sequence goes on from CAWDRN010000007.1 coordinate 459,436, forward strand.
AGAAGTCCCCCTACATGGTTCGGATCGGGTTACCGGTAAGTGTGCCGGTCTATAGCATGGGAAAGTGGGCCGCGAAAACGAAGGGTTGGAGGACCGGCTATAGCGCGGTTCCCGACTACGTCCTCGGCACCGCGGCAGCGAAGGCCTTTCGTGCCGGTCTTGAGGCCGGCGGCGGCAAAGTGGTCGGCGAGGTCCGCATACCGGTCGGCAATCCGGACTTCACATCCTATGTCCAGCGGATCAAGGAGACACGCCCGCAGGTCGTGCAATTGTTCCTGGGCGCAGGCACCATGGCCGAAGGCTTCGTCAAGACCTATCACGATATCGGCCTCGCCAAGGAAGGCATTAACCTCCTCTCCGGATCGTTGAGCGAAACGCAGCCGACCAATACGCTGGGCGACTATGTGGACGGCATCTACATCGGCACCAACTGGATCGACGACAATGGTAGTCCGGAGAACCAGGCCTTCCTCAAGGCGCTTCACGAGACACAGGGACCGACCTTCAATCCGGGATTTGTTGCGATGGACATCTGGGATGCGCTCAACATCACCAAGGCGGTGGTCGAAGCCCAGCACGGCAACGTCGATGCCGACAAGACGATGTCGCTACTCCACGGCCATCAATTTATCAGCCCTCGCGGTCCGATTGCCTTCGATGGGAATGGCGAGATCGTGCAGAACATCTATCTTCAGCAAGTTGTGAAAGTCGACGGCAAAATGGATATGAAGCTCGTGCAAACTTTGCCGATGGTCACGGCGCCGGCACTGCCCCAGTAACGCGGCGAATGGGCAAGTATCAAGTCGTCATCGTCGGCGGCGGGCCGGTCGGAGCCGCGCTTGCGGTGGAACTGGGATTGCGCGGCTTTTCCTGCGCAATGATCGAGCGCCGCTCCGAGCTGGACCGAATGCCGAAGGGGCAAAATCTCACCCCCCGAACGCTCGAACATTTCTATCGCTGGGGCATCGCGGACGCGCTTCGCGCCGAGCGGCTTCTACCGCCCGGCTTTCCGGCGAGCGGCATAACGGCCTACGGCAATTTGATGAGCGAGTATTGGTTCGCGCCGCCGCAACGCGAGATCGTTCGGCCGTATTATTTTCAGGACGTCGAACGGTTGCCTCAATACCTGACCGAAAAGGTGCTCCGCACGAAGATCGCAACATTGCCCAGCATCGACGCGCGGTACGGCTGGTCGGCCACCGCGGTAACGCAGGACGAAGGCGCGGCGACCATCACGGTCGCGGGACCGAACGGCGAGCAAGAGACGCTCGCGGCGGATTTCGTCGTCGGTTGCGACGGCGCCCATTCGATCGTACGTGAGCAGATGGGCATCGCGCGCGGCGGCGTGCGTTTGGACCAGCTTATGGTCATGACCGTATTCCGGTCCCGCGAGTTGCATCGGGGGCTCAAGCGTTTTCCTGACCGATCGACTTATATCGTGCTGCGGCCAGAGCTTAAGGGCTATTGGCAATTTTTCGGCCGCATTGATGGCGACGAGGGTTTCTTCTTCCATATGCCTGTGCCGCCCGGCACCACGCTCGAGAACTGCGACTTTCAAGATTTGATGAATAGCGCGGCGGGCTTCAGGTTTGCATGCAATTTCGACTACGTAGGGTTTTGGGGTCTACGGGTCGCGATCGCCGAGACGTATCGCGTCGGGCGCGTTTTCATTGCCGGCGACGCGGCACATATCCATCCGCCATACGGGGCCTTTGGGCTAAACAGCGGCCTCGAGGATGTGAGCAACCTTGGCTGGAAGCTGGCCGCGGCATTAGAGGGATGGGGCGGCGAGGCGCTCCTCGAATCCTATACCGACGAGCGACTTCCCATCTTCAAGGAAACCGTTGACGATTTCATTGCGGCCCGCCTCACCGAGGAACGTGAATTTCTCGAACGTTACAGCCCCCAGCGCGACCGCAGCGAATTCGAGCGGGCGTGGCACCAGCGCGCTTCGGGAAGCGGTGCGCGAGTCATGAGCTACGAGCCAAATTACGAAGGCTCGCCCGTGATCGCTGGGCCTCCTGGCGGCCGCACTACGGCTCAGGGGGTACACTCCTTCCTCGCGCGCGCGGGACACCACCTGGCACCGCAACCTTTGTCTTCAGGTCGCAACGTCTTTGAGGAATTCGGGCCAGGCTTCACGCTCCTTTCATTCGACGCCGAGCCGCGGCCGCTCGAAGACATTGCACGATCGCTGAACATCCCGGTGAAGATCGTGCGCGGCAGTTACGCCGGCGGGCGCGAACAGTATGGCCATCGCTTGATCCTTGTCCGCCCGGATCAACATGTTGCTTGGGCTTCCAATGTGGCGCCCGACGATCCGGTCAGACTATGGCAAAAGGTCACAGGGCGTTAGATTAGGTCGTCAACTCATTACTGCGCAGCCTTAGTCTGATCGCCGCAAGTTGGATAATGCGAGGTAGTTGGCCGCGAGCTTGTCGCAGCGGGTTGCCGCTCGCCGGTTGTGCTTATCTTGTTGAAGAACCGCTCGACCAGATTTCGAGCGCGGTTGAGATACGGGCTGAAGCTGAGCGCCTCCCTCCGATTGCTTCTTGGAGGGATATTCGCCCATGCTCCATGCTGTATCTTGCTGGTCAAACCGCCCCGCGACCGGCCCATGGAGTGTCTCTTGTTGCCGGCGATGCAAGCGGCGTGCTGGTGAACGCGTACAATAGACGGGTCGATCATTTGGACGGCAGCATGAGTGGCGGTCAGTTGCGTCCATTATCCGGTTCCACACGCCCGCTCGACGCCAGCAAACGAACCGATCGCGGCAGGTCCTATGGGACCGAAGTTCTGCGGCAGATCACGCCAGGGCGCCCGAGATCGCAAGACCCAGAAGATGCCATTTAGGACACGGCGGTCGTTCACAAGGGGCATGCCGCGCGGCTTCTTGGGCAGCATCGGCCTGATGGCAGTCCATTTTTTGTTGGTGAGTTCGTAGCGCATGATGCGAGGCTCCAGTTTGCAAGCTCGCATCACATATCGGGCGGCACCATCAACTGCAAAGCCCATCAAGGTAGACGCTAATGCTCGATTTACGGCCGCGGGGCCTAACCAAAACAGGGGGAACCAGTGCCCCGGCCCGTCCCAGTGGAAAATGACCCAAGGCGGAAGTCGTGTGTGCTGGCGAGTCGCCATCGATTGTCGCGGAAATCAGTGAGCGGCAGCGCCCAATGACTTCCCGGAAGTCTTTGACACATGGCGAATCATGTCGTCGGCGCGCGAGAGGAATGTTCGCAGCAGCGGCGAGTTATTGGCCGTGTGATATCCGAGGACCAAATCGATGGTCGGCGGCTCGCCTTTTAGGGGGCGGCTGACGACAGACCAAGTTAAGAAATTCGTTGCCGTGGCGGGCAGTAGAGCCACGCCGCGCGTCGATGCGACCAGAGAAATACCCATTGCAAAATTATCGATTTCGAGATGCGGCGTTAGCTCAATTCCAGTTCGTTTCAGATAATCACTGACAACCGCACGCAGCACGCGCGGGATTTCTGATATGCCGATATATGTCTCACCAGCGAGATCGTGCGGATCGATGGCCTTGTGCCCGGCGAGCCGATGATCACTCGGCAGAAATACGAGAAGCGGCTCCGTTGCCACTAATTTGTATTCGAGATCAGGCTTTTGGTACCGGCGGAGGAAAGCGATATCAAGCTTGCCCCGTTCGAGGTCGTCGGCCAGCTTTGCCGAGTGGTCGCTCGAAATCCTGATTTCGATATTGCGCAACTCGTCCCGCAGGACGCTGGTGGCAGGCGGCAGCCAAACCCCTTCCACCCCGATTTGGAAACCCATGGCAAAAGTCGGTTTGGCCGGTTGCGCGGCGCGCCGCGCCGCCTCCGCGGCTGCCGCCGCCTGAGTAAGCGCTAACCGCGCATGATCAAGAAAGGCCTTGCCTGCGGCGGTCAGTTCGATCCCGTGCACGCTGCGGTTCAGCAGCGGAACGCCGACCTCGTATTCGAGATCGCGGATTTGGCGGCTTAGCGAAGGCTGCGCCGTGTGCAGCCTATTCGCGGCAGCGACCGTCAGACTTCCTGCCTCCGCGACCGCGACAAAATAGCGAAGGTGGCGCAGCTCCATAGCGACCTTCCATATCTGCGAGGCATGCCGGTGAGCTTACAAAGTCTTTTTCGGGGACGCCAGGGGCGCCTAGTTGAGCCTCAACACAGCAGCAGCGCGCATGGGGACAAGCCTACGATCTCTAAGGCGCTGCCACCGCTTCCGTTCAGCCACGCTCTGCCGCTAGAGGCAGAGTAAATCGCGAGGAGTAGATCGTGAGCAACCCAGTCGTCTTGATCACCGGCGGAACTCACGGGCATTGGGCGCGCCGCCGCCGTCGCCTTCGCCAAAAAGGGCGCGAAGGTGGTTGTTGCCGGCCGACGTGATGACGCCGGCAAGGCGCTTGCTAAGGAGCTGCGCTCACTCGGTTCGGAGGCCGAGTTCGTCAACGCCGACGTCCGCAAAGAGAATGACGTCCGCGCACTGGTCGACAAGACCGTCGCACTGTTTGGCCGTCTCGATGTCGCGGTGAACAACGCCGCGACCGAGGGCCAAGGCGGCCCGATCACCGATCAGACCGCGGAAAGCTTTGCCGCGACGTTCGACACGAATGTTCTCGGCGTGGTCCTGAGCATGAAGCACGAAGTGCGCGCTATGCAGGCCCAAGGAAGCGGCAGCATCATCAATATCTCCTCGACCTATGGGCACGAGGCCGCCGCAGGGGCCTCGATCTACGTCGGCGCCAAGCACGCCGTCGAGGGAATCACTAAGTCGGTAGCGCTCGAAATTGCCAAGTCGGGAATTCGAGTGAATGCAGTCGCGCCCGGGCCCACGGACACCGGCATGCTGACCCGCTTCACCGGCACGACGGAGAACAAGGTGGCTCTGGCCGCGGAGGTTCCGCTAGGTCGGCTCGGCCTCCCCGAGGAGGTCGCCGACGGTATCGTCTTCATTGCGTCAGACGAGGCCAGGTTCATCACTGGTCACATCCTCAATGTCGACGGCGGTCACACCGCGAACTAAGGCGAGTCCCGTTCACGCTTTATCGACCGGGATAAGTCAGCGAGCCGCACTCGATCAATACAACAAGTGAGGAGGTATCCGATGGTCAACGTGCAGAAGAAACTCAGCATCTCTTATGAGCTAGCGCGGAAAATGGTGGATGCAGCGGTCGCAAAGGCCAGAGAACTTGGCGTTAGCGAGAACGTCGCGATTATCGATGACGGCGGCAATCTTACAGCCTTTGGCCGGATGGATGGAGCCCCGATCCTTTCCACCGAGATTGCACAGAATAAGGCATACACAGCTCTATTCGGCGTTTCCACGCAGGACTTTTTCAACTTTATCCAGGGCGATCCATCGCTTTTGGCAGGCATTCCGACGCTCGCGCGTGTGGCGGCGTATGGCGGCGGGTTTCCCATCAGGGTGGATGGAGAAGTTGTCGGAGCGATCGGGGTGAGTGGTGCACCCACGGTACAGAACGACATCGACTGCGCGAAAGCGGGCCTCGCCGTTGCGCCCGATGTGGTCTGAGTAACAAGGGCTTTCGTGATGAACAACACGCACCAGACTGCCCCAACCCAATAGTCGAGGCCAATAGTATCCGCTTCGCCTATCGCCGTTTCGGCAAGCCGAATGGCGTGCCCCTCGTCTTCAACCAGCACTATACCGGCACCATGGACCACTGGGATCCCGCAGTGACCGATGGTTTCGCCAAAAGCCGCCAAGTGATCTTGTTCGACAATGCCGGCGTCTCGTCCAGTTCCGGCGAGGTGCCCGCGACGTTCGCCGACATGGGCGCCAACGCCGTCGCATTCATCAATGCGCTCGGACTGGCGAAAGTCGACGTGCTCGGCTTTTCGATCGGCGGCTTTGTCGCGCAGGAAATCACCCTTGCGGCCCCCGGTCTTGTTCGCCGCCTGGTGCTGGTGGGGACCGCGCCGCGCGGCGGCGAGGGCATGGAGGGCGGGACGCCGGAAGGCAACGGCATCTTCGGCGCGAGCTACGACCCGCCCGATCACCTTTGGCTTAGCGTTTTCTTCACGCCGTCGGCAGCAAGCCAGGCGGCGGGCCGCGAATTTCTCAAGCGTTTCCGGCTTCGTTCAAAGGATCGCGACCCCGAAGTGACCGACAAAGTGGCGTCGGCACAGCGCGCCGCCATCGCCAAATGGAGCGCTCGACGCCAACGCTCCTACGATTATCTGAAAGCGATCCAACAACCGACGCTGATCGTGAACGGCAGCACCGATGTCATCATCTACACGGTGAACTCTTTCATCCTGCAGCAGCACCTACCGAATGCGGAGCTCATCATTTACCCCAACTCTGCGCACGGCTCGCACCACCAATATCCCGAACTGTTCGTTCATGACGTCTCGGCGTTCCTGTCAGCCACCAATCCTTGGGCGCCATGAGTGTCCAAGCCCTGCAAACAGCAAAGGCGAACGAACATGCCCAACCTCTCCGGAAAAACCGCGCTCGTCACCGGCGCCTCCCGCGGCATCGGCCGCGCCAGTGCGTTGGCACTCGCCGCCGCCGGCGCGCAAGTCCTGGTGCATTACGGCCGTGGCGCCAATGAAGCCGACGGCGTCGTCGGCGAGATCCGCAAAGCCGGCGGCCGCGGCGACGCCGTCGCGGCCGATCTGGAGAGAGCCGATGGGCCGCACAAACTTGCCAAACTCACCCGCGACATTGTCGGCGATCGCCTCGATATCCTGGTCGCAAATGCGGGGGTCTCGAAGTCCGCCAACATCGAAGACACGACCATTGAGGATTTCGATAGGCTGTTCGCCGTCAACGTTCGCGCCCCCTTCTTTCTCGTCCAGCAACTCCTGCCGATCCTGTCGAAAGGAAGCAGTATCGTTCTCCTCGCGTCGCTCGCGGCACGCGGCGTTGTCGGGACGATCCCAGCCTATGCGGCAACCAAGGGCGCTATTGACACGCTGGTGAAGCATTTTGCCTCGCTGCTTGGCTCCCGCGGGATCCGCGTCAACGCGGTTGCGCCCGGCGTGGTCGAGACCGACATGTCGAACTTCATCAGGACGGACGCCGGCCGCGACCTGGCGCTCGGCATGCAGGCGTTCAAGCGCCTGGCACAACCTGAAGATATCGGCGGCGTCGTTGCTTTCCTGGCGTCCGAAAATGCACGCTGGATCACCGGCGATACCGTCCGCGTGGACGGCGGCTCGAAACTCTGAGGGGCGATCGGATGACACAACAAGCCCTAAGCAGGTGGAACGGAGCAAAAAGATGAGAGCAGCACTCGATAAAAAGAGGTTCGGCCCCTGGGCGCTCGTCACGGGCGCCCCGTCCGGAACAGGCAAGGAATTTGCACGGCAAATCGCGGCTTCAGGATTCAACATTGTCCTCGTTGCTCGGCGGGGACTTGCTTAAGGAAGTAGGCGTTGATGTGCGGTCGACTAACGCCGTCTGGACTTATGAATCTCCTTACGCCGTGGTAGCGGCCATCAGGAAGCATCTCGCCTTCTATCCAGACCGGGTCGACGCGATCGAGGAGAGGCCGGGCAGGTAACCGCCCTTCCGGCGGACCGTGCGGGGACGACGACTAAAAATGGGAGTGCACAAAATGGCGAAAACAACCGAGCAAGCGAACAAGGCCTTGGTGCTCGAAGCGTTCGACACACTGTTCAACAAGCGCGACTACAAGGCTGCCCAGCGCTTCTGGTCGGCCAACTACATCCAGCACAGCGCGCATATCAAACCCGGACGCGACGGCCTGTTCAATCTGATTCGCAGTTCGCCAGCGGCGCTGAGATATGAGCCGGGAACGATCGTTGCGGAGAGGGATTACGTGATCGTGCACGGCCGGTTCACGAACACTGGAAGGGCGAAGAATTGGATCGCCGCCGATATCGTCCGCGTGGCCGACGGCCGGCTCACCGAACACTGGGACGTTTTGCAGGACGAAGCAACCGAGACCGAATCACAAAGCGGTTTGCCGATGTTTGGAACCAAGTTTCCCGACTGAGATCGTACCCGAGAGAGCCGGAAAAAGGTACCGGCCGGTCGCGACTGGCAATAAGGGAATCCGGTCGTGCTGAGCGACGCCAGCATTCCACTCGGCCGGCAACTTGTGGATGGCTTGGCACGATCGAGGAAGAAAGTCGGTGTGGCTCACGCGAACTGTGAACAATGCCACTCATTTTTGAGAAGCTGCAGGTTCGACGCTGACGCGTGTCGCTCAAACCGGGGTTAGCGCCCAAAATGCGGAGTGTAGGATCAGAGATGGGGCGCCGCAGTTGCATGAGGATATATTGAAGGCCAGCGTTGTTGCGCTCCATTGTCCTGAATTGTAGCTAACGGATCCTTTGGTATAGGGGATCTCGGTGTGAGGTGGCGTGTGGCGCATCGCGATCCGGCGAGACTCTTGCGACCGCGCTACAACAAATCCTATGCTATTGTGGCCGGTCGTAGCGAATCCTCATCGCGAAAGCGGAAGCCGGACTGAGCCCCGCTCTGACGATGCGGAGTTCGGGAAAGCAACCATTTGCTAGACGAACACGCAAAGACAACTTCCGATCAGCGAGTTGAGCGCGCTTCTTAACCGCTCGCGGTCGAAGGCGTCGGGGGCGGGCTGGCCCCACGCCCCAATGTCGCTTATTGGCGCACCGCTGCCAATCCGGCATGTCAGCATTCACCGAGAGTTTCGAGGGGTAACCGGACTCTCCGCGGACATCGGAAATCCGGCGCTGTTGACTCATTTCGCCGGTTTGCGACTGTCAATTGCGGTACTGCGACAGGATCCTTCGATCACATCGTCGGGCGCCCACAAGTTGATCTCGGTATTGCTTGCGCTACCCTTAAGCAGGCACGCTAAGAATGTCGCGACCGCAAGCTTTTGAGAAAAAGGGGACCAGTCATGTGCGACGATTGTAATAGATTTGCACTGGGCCGCCGTAGGGTCCTCTCGCTAGCGGCGGGCATCGCTGCAACGAGCCTCTTTCACATGCGTCCTTCTTTTGCGGCAGACGCTGCCACAACGAGCTTTACCGCGGACGAAGCACTGGCAAAACTCAAAGCTGGTAATGAGCAATACGTTAGGGCTCCGCAGCTTTGCGAGCTTGATCTCTCAACCCAGCGTGAACACGTAGCGAAGGCGCAAACCCCATGGGCAACGATCATCGCCTGCTCTGACAGCCGCGTTCCGCCTGAACTGCTGTTTGGTGGGCTTGGACTAGGCGAGCTCTTTGTCGCCCGCAACGCGGGCAACATGGTCGATACAGCGACCATGGGGACGATTGAATACGGCGCCGAACATCTTGGAGTTCCCCTGATTGTGATTATGGGTCATGAAGGATGTGGGGCGGTCGCTGCCGCTTGCGAAGTTGTTGAGAAACACACCAAACTTCCAGGCTCCATCGGCCCTATGGTCAATGCCATCGTCCCAGCTGCGAAGGCCGTTCGCGGTAAGCCCGGTGATTTTGTGGACAATACGGTTCGAGAAAGTGCGAAACGAACAGCCACGAAGGTCGCCACCAAAAGCGAAATCGTTTCGCATCTGATCAGAGAGAATAAGGTCAAAGTAGTAGCGGCACGTTATGATCTCGACAATGGTCGCGTTGAGTTTTTGAGCTGATTGAGCCGCTTTCGTCCGGCGGTGCAGGTCTGGCGCAACGAAGTCTTCCGCAACGCAGCGCGCCAGTTGCTGTCGGATGCAAAGCGGAAGTCATTGCAGCGTGCTCAAATCGACGTCCAGCACCCAATCCGGACCTGCCTAACGGTAGGCGGTCATTGCCCCGCGTCGCTGGGAAGAGTCGTCATTTGAGACCAGGCCTGCGCTCTATCTCCGGATGTTCCCCCACTCACCACCAGAATGAAGGCTTAGTACACCTCCGGCACGAAGTGCTGGCTCGAGATTTTCGGTCGCCTGTAGCCGGTGTCGGACTGGCGGTTTGGGAGCTCGACCTCGACCGGGATCATGTCGTCGTACGGTACCCGCGACAAGAGATGCGTGATACAGTTCAAGCGAGCGCGTTTTTTGTCGTCCGCGTTCACCACGTGCCAAGGGCAGGTTTTGGTGTCGGTGTGCGCGAACATCGCGTCCTTGGCCTTAGAATAGTCGACCCAATGGCGGCGCGATTCGATGTCCATCGGGCTCAGCTTCCAGCGCTTAATCGGATTGCGCATACGGTCCTGGAAGCGTAGCTCCTGCTCCTCGTCTTTTACCGAGAACCAGTATTTGACAAGGATCAGCCCCGAGCGCACCAGCATCTCTTCGAACAGCGGGCAGGCGCGCAGGAATTCGCGATATTCCTCCTCGGTGCAGAAGCCCATCACGTGCTCGACCCCGGCGCGATTGTACCAGCTCCGGTCGAACAGCACGATCTCACCGGCCGAGGGCATCTCAGCGACATACCGCTGAAAATACCACTGCCCGCGCTCCCGGTCGGTGGGCGTCGCTAACGCGACGACACGGCAGACGCGCGGGTTTAGGGGATCGGTGATGCGCTTAATGACACCGCCCTTGCCCGCGGCGTCGCGCCCCTCGAAAATGACGCAGAGCCTAAGGCGGCGCAGCCGCACCCATTCCTGCAGCTTGATGAGCTCAAGCTGCAGGAGCGCCAGCTCCTCCGCGTATTTGTAGTGCTTCGGCGGCTTACGCGGCTTGGAGCGCGCGGCGACGTGCCAGTATTGCTCGATTTTGGCGCCCTCTTTGGCGTTCTGCAACAGCTCGCCGTTGCCGGGTTGGCGCTTCTGCTTCTTGCTCATGGTTGACCTCTCCATCCGCTCGCCACGTTTGCCTCCATTGACGTCGTCACCGAGTCCGCTTCGGAACTGCCGATCTTCCCAGCCTGAATTGAAGGAACCGAGCGTCGGCTCGGGATCGGGTGCATTGCCTAATGCCAGTGAAAAATCTACCATATCGCCGTATACCCGCCTCGCTACCTTTCGAAAGGGCGACGTGATTCGAGATGCGCTGATTAGGGCTGGCGTTCGATCGGAACGGATTCCAATTCCGGGTTCAGCGCCTAGCTGACCCCCGGGCGAAATCGCGTCTCGGAGCAATTCCCGCAGCCGGAGGATGATCCTCTGCCTCGGCCATCCCGGGAGGCCAAGGCGCCGTCTCAACAGTCAGTGGAAACAAGATCTTTCAGATCTTGGTCCGTGAGGTCGCGCAGGATGGCGAGATCGATGCGATTCTGGGCAAAGCGAATGTCAGCTTTGACGGAGAGTTTTGGGTGGTAACCGGACCATCCGCCGACATTGGAATTCCGGCGGTTTTGACCCGGAGCAGACCTTCGCCATTTTCGCAACAATTCGGCATAGCGAAACTTTGAACCGGTGTATGGAGCTGTCGGAAACGAGCTTATTGCCGATGCACGTCCTTGAGTTGCATCAGCAGGAAGCCGCGCGCGATCGGCGCGAACGCGACGTTCGCCTTCATCGTATACACCGAGACGTTGGTCCATAACGGCGCGAACGGCACATCCTTGTGGAGAATGCGGAACGCGTCGCGGATAAAGACCGCGCGCTTGCCGTCGTCGATGGTGACGGAAGCCTGCTCGAACAGTTTGTCGATCTCGGAATTATAGTAGAGCGTGTAGCCCGAGGTGGAATAGAAGCTGAGCGACAGCACTTCCGTCGGCTCCGGCGTCACCGAAATGAAATGGGGAAACACGGCGGCGAATTCCAAATTGGGATCCTTGTGCGCCGCGCGGATCATGCCGATGAGGCGCGGCGCGTCGTAACCCTTGACCTGGGCGTCGACGCCCACGGCCCTGAAATACAGCGTCACCGCCTCCGCGGTCTCGCGCAGTCCGTAATAACTGCTCGTCATGTAATAGAGTGGCATCGAAAAACCGCTGCCCCTCCCGGCATCCGCCAGAAGTTTCTTCGCGAGCGCCGGATCGTATTTGTAGAACGGCAGGCTGGGGTCGTAGCCGAGTTCGTCGGGCGACAGGGCCGGAAAGCGCTTGGGGATGCCGTGGAACAGGCCGGAGACGATGGCGTCGGCGTCAACCGCGTGCGCCAGGGCCTCGCGCACGCGCACATCGCCCCACGGCGCCTTCTTGTTCAGCGTGTCGAAAAACAGCGACACGGTCGGATGCACCGCGACCTTCACAGTGCGGAAGCCGGCCGCCTGCAGCTCGTCGACCGCGCTGAACGGCGTGCTCATGATGATATCCACTTCGCCCGCGCGCAGTTTGGCGACGCGCGTCTCGTCGTCCTTGACGAAGACGAAGCGCGCTTTCTTGATGCCCGGCGCACCGTCCCAATAGCCCTCGAACGCCTCCATCTCGAGCGATTGCGCTGGCCGATATCTGACGAAGCGATAGGGACCGGTGCCGTTCGGATGCTTGGTGAATTCCTCCTCCCCGACCCGGTCGTGATAGGCCTTGGACAGAACTATGGGACCGCGCGACTTGAGGAAGATCGAATCCGGCTGCTTGAAAAAATACCGCACGGTCCGGTCGTCCACGACCTCGACGCGATCGAGCAACCGCATCCGACGCTTGTAGTTTTCATCGTACATCATTTGCCGCTGATGGCTGAACTCAATGTCGCGCGCGGTCAGCGGATCGCCGGAATGAAAGCGCACGCCTTGGCGCAGCTTGAACTCGACCATCTTACTGTCGGGCGACACGGTCCAAGTCGCCAAAGAGGGGACAAAGCTGCCGTCGGGCGCTAGGCCGATCAAAGGCTCGACAATATTCAGCATGCTCGGCGCGATGATCGGGGGATTGTGCGTCTTCGAGACGTCGATATTGTCCGGCTCTTGTCCGGTGGCGACGGTGAAGATTTGTTCGGCTGCCGGCGCAGGCACCGCGACCGCCACCAGTATGCCGAGCGCAAATGCTGCGGCCACAAAACCAATCTTCCCCAAGCATTCCTCCCTCGGAATTGAGTAGCATCGTATGTCGCATCACGGACGCGCCGCAACGCTTCGCCGGGAAGGAAATATGACCGAAACTGCAGCGACCGAGGCTTACCGCCGCTTGCTCAAGCAAATCGGCGTGGCCGAAAGTGACACCGGCGGCACCGTCTCTGTTAACGGCGGGGATCCGATCGTGCCGAGCCCGCATCGCCTTGGCGCGGCGGCGTCGGCGGCGCTCGCCGCGCAAGGGACCGCCATCGCAGCTATCTGGCGGCAACGGTCGGGACGAGGCCAGAATGTCGCTGTCGATGTACGCCGCGCCGCGGTGCCGGGGCTACGCACGATCTACGCCGTCGAGCAGAACGGTCATCCGCTTCGCCCGACGGCACGCGGCGACGGCGTGCAGTTCTTCCGCACGCGCGACAATCGCCCGATCTATCTCCTGCGTGTGCCGGATTACCAGCGCATGCTGTTCGGCGTCCTCGATTTGCTGCAATGCCAGAACAATGCCGAGTCGTTTAGCAAGGCGGTTGTGCAGTGGGATAGTGCCGAGCTGGAGGACACGATCGCGGAGCGCAAGCTCGTCGGCGTGCTGGCGCGCAGCCGCGACGAATGGCAGGCGCATCCCCAAGGCAAATTCCTAGCCGCGCGTCCTACCATTTGCATCGAAAAGATCGGTAATTCCGCGCCCGAGCCGTTCACGCCGGCGCCGCGCCCGCTGTCGGGGGTTCGCGTCCTCGACGTCACGCATGTGCTGGCCGGTCCGGCGGCGGCGCGGACCCTCGCCGAGCAGGGCGCCGACGTGCTGCACATCGCCTCGCTCCATCATCCCAATTCCGCCGTGATGATGATGGACACCAGCCTGGGTAAGCGCTCCGCCTATCTCGACCTCGACCAAGAGGCGGATCGCGGGAAACTGGCGGCGCTGGCGCGGGATTGCGACATCTTTCTTCATTCGTGGCGTCAGGGCGCGCTCGACAAACGCGGCTTCTCGGCCGAGCAAGTGGCGAAGCTGCGGCCCGGCGCGATCTATGTCTCGATCAGCGCTTATGGCGCCGGCGGGCCGTGGGCGACGCGCGGCGGCTACGATCCAGTGGGCCAGGTCGTCAGCGGCCTGGCGATGGAGGAAGGCACGTCCAAAAAACCGCGACTGGCGCCGACCGGCACAATGAATGATTACCTCACCGCCTATCTCGCAGCAGCCGGCGCGCTGGGAGGGCTGCTCCGGCGAGCGCGCGACGGCGGTTCCTGTCGCGTTGATGTGTCGCTGACCGGCGCCTCGATGTTCGTAATGGATTTAGGTTTGCTGCCGGCGCCGCCGAAACCGGAAAGCGTCTTCGGCCTCGATCCACTGCCTTCCGATCTGCGGGTGACGACGACATCTTTCGGCGCGGTGACGCATCCGGCGCCCATCACCGAATATTCCGAGACCAAAGCCTACTGGGACAAACCTTGCGTCTATTACGGCTCTAGCCAGCCGGTGTGGCTGTCGCGATAGGCTGCAAGTCAGACCACGGCCAACTTCGCGGCGTTCACAGAGGCCGCTTATGGCACCAACACGAAGTGCCGCAGCAGCAGCTGCGCGGCCGGTATTTGGCACGGAACCGCTGACCGGGGATGTCGTCTTTCGCGGAGAGTTTGGAGGAGTAAGCGGACCACTTGAGGACATTAGGGTTCCGGCGTTTTTGACCCGATGCGGCCCCAACACACCAGGCCCGCGAAACGCGATACATCCCTGACCCTCATCCGATGGTTGCAGCGGGAAACGAGGCTGGCGCGCCTTCCGGGCCCGTGAGATGCTCCCAAAAAAATCGGGAGGTAGACATGGCAGCAGCTCAAGACGCAGCGAAACCAATTCCGTGGTGGAAGGAACCGACAAAGGAGCAGTGGCTCGCCTGGTGGGCGGCGTGGCTGGGCTGGACGCTCGACGCCTTTGATTTCACCATGTTCCTGTTGATCATGGTGCCGATCTCACAGGAATTTCACGTCCCCTTAACCGCGGTGGCATTCGTGCTGACCGTGACCTTGTGGATGCGGCTCGTGGGCGCGGTGGCGTCCGGGTGGCTCGCCGACCGGGTTGGCCGCAAGATTCCGTTGATGATCTCGATCCTGTGGTATTCGCTCAGCAACTTCGCCGCAGGATTTTCGCCGAGCTTTGCCTTCCTATTCTTCTTCCGCGCCTGTCTTGGGTTGGGCATGGGTGCGGAATGGCCGGCCGGCAGCGCGCTTGCGATGGAAACCTGGCCTGTGCGCTCAAGGGGCTTCATGGGCGGCGTGCTGCAAGGCTCGTGGGGCATGGGCTTCATGCTTGCGAGCGCAGTCTACGGCCTCTTCTTCACCTATATCGGCTGGCGCGGCATGTTGTGGGTCGGCGTGCTGCCGGCCTTAGCCGTGCTCTACGTCCGCAAGTACGTGCGGGAGCCGCCGATCTGGGTCGAAAACCGGAGGCGCCAGCGGCTCGAGCAGCGCGAGGTCCGCGCCCCGCTCTTCGCCATCTTCAAGCCTGCGGTGCTCGGCAATACTTTGACCGCGTGCTGGTGGATGGCCGGCGGCTTTATCGCCTACTACTCGGTCAACTCGCTCTTCGCCTCGCACCTGCAGAAGGACCTGGGCTTGAGCCCCGGTGAAGTTGCGACACCGATTTTCTTCGCCAATATCGGCGTCTTCCTTGCGGCGTGCGGTTGGGGCTGGTTCGCCGACAAATGGGGCCGGCGCTGGGCGATGATCATCCCCGGGCTGATCGGCTGTCTGGTGGCACCTTCATATCTCATCACCACCAACATGCTGATGGTGACGGTGGGCTTCACGCTCCAGGGCATCTGCGCCGGTGGCGGCATGCAGGGGCAGTTCGCGCCCTATTTGAACGAGCGCTTCCCGACCGAGGTGCGCGCCACCGCGGCCGCCTTCTGCTACCACCAGGCCTCGTTCATCGGCGGCTTCGTGCCGCTGGTGCTGACCTGGCTCGCCACCAACTACAGCATGGGGTTGGGCGGCGCCATGATCGCTGGCACCGTATTTGGGTGCCTCAACTTCATCTTGTCGCTCGTGTTCGGGCCCGAGACGAAGGGCAAGGTCCTGGTTCCCGACCTCGTCGTCACTTGAACAAAGGGGTCGGCGCGGGCCTGTTCACCGGGTCCGCGCCGGTCGCCTCATTCTCCCAGCCCGCGAGGCGGCTTACGGTGCCGACCGCGATCCTGGTGCGCGCCGACGAGGTTATCGAATAGGGTCGGCCATTTCCGGAAGTGGCACTTCCACGACCTGCGCGGTGGCTCACTGAAGGTCCGGTGTGTGGGGTTGGCCTGACCTACTGCGACGACCGTGCGATGGCAGAGGGTGACCCGAATGTATGGTCCGGCCGTGCGTCGCAAGAGTGTGTGTTGAGTTGGCGGTGAAGGGTCTTTAAGCGCGGAACCGCCGTCGTGCTTTCTGGCTCCTTGGGGATTGTGGTGGTATATTTTTCAACAAATGGATGACTCCGGTCGGTCAAACGGGCAGGCAACCACGACATGTTTAAGCGAATTGTGATCGCTACGGATGGCTCAGAAGGGGCGATGAATGCACTTCGGGTGGCCCTCGATCTGACAACGGTCAACAAGGGCGATTTAATCGTCTTGAATGTAAATGTCTATGACTTCGACGAGCCCTCCAAAGAACGAAACCGGGGGACGTCGGACTTCGCCGCCGCTGAGCATCTCCACGGAGGTTATGCCGAAGCAAAACGAATGCTCTCGGAAAGCGTCCTTGCTGAAGCGAGAGCCATAGTCGCCGACCGCCCCGACATCCACGCGTCCTTTGTCTCCGTTGACGGAGACCCGACCAAGGAAATCATCCGATACGCTCAGGGGGTCGGGGCCGATACGATCGTATTGGGCACCCGCAGTCGCGGGCGGCTCGCCGAAGCGCTGTTCGTCGGTGTATCGAAAGGCGTGAAGAACTCGGCGCAGCAACTTGTGCTTATCGTTCCCACCTAACGATAATCGTCACCGACGTCGAGATTCTCCGGCTGCATCGCGGAACGCCGCGGCGTTGACGCCAGTTCTTCTTCATGGCGCGCGGGGACGACGAGGCGGTGAGTCTCTACGACGAGCGCTTCTTCCGCATGTGGAAATTCTAGCTGGTGCTGCGCGAGATCGGAAAGCCTTCGATTAGCGTGTCACGAATTGGTGACAGCGCGAGTGTGCAGGCCGCAACGCGAGTGAACGCCGAGCAAGCCTCGAAAAGGACGATGTGTAGGCCGACCCGACTGCCATATCGGGGAAGGCTGATACGGCTGGGTTGGAAGAGCGAAGACGACGCCCAGCCGCGACATGGTATTGGCGGCAGCATGTACACAAGGGAAGCGTACGCAACACGGGAAGCCCCAAGGCGTGGTCAAGGAGGACCAACCGGACGCCCGCGAGGGACAGGCCGGGCGCCCTGGGGTGGCGGAGAGGTCCGGAGT
>CAWDRN010000008.1:0-647338 GCA_963804725.1 uncultured Alphaproteobacteria bacterium
TGTCGGGTCGGGGGAGGCGCCCAATGAAGGGCTTGCCTCCGCCCGCCGCACAAACCGCTCATGCAGTTTTCCGCAAGCCGCTTTCATGAAAGGGCTTTCGCGATCTGAAGTGAAGGGATCAGTGAGACAAGGCTAACCAGCTTGAACTCCGCACGCAGCCGCTGGGTGGGATATTTCTTCCAGCCTGCGTTCCGCCACCGCTTGGCGCGGTGCGACCACAGCCGGCGGATTATCCACCCATCCAGCTGGTGGAAGCGTTTCCTGACATGGGAGCGACAGTAGTAGTTTCCCCATCCTCGGATGATCGGGTTGATCGTCTCGATCAATTCGCCCAGACGCAGAGGTATACGCCTCTGGTCAAGGCCCTGATCTGATCTTTAAATCGGTCCACCGACTTCTGTGCGGGAATGGCATAGAGATTCTGCCGGTTCAGTTTGGATTTGATCCGATCGTGGGCCAGCTTAAAGTGGCCTTTCCCACGTTGGATTTTGTATCCGAGAAACTCGAAGCCTTGCGCAATGTGCACAATCCGGGTCTTCTCCCGGTTGAGCGTCACACCGAGCTCTTCGAGTATCTTTTCTGCTCGGACCAAGACATTTTCCGCCTCAGCTCGAGTCCGACAGGTCACAACCCAGTCGTCCGCCCATCGCGTGAGCTGATATCCATGTCGCCTCATCTCCTTATCGAAGGGAGTCAGCAGGATATTGCTCAGCGTTGGCGAAACGACGCCCCCTTGCGGGGTTCCCTGTGGCGTTTCAAACCTCCGGCCCTGGTCTTCGTAGCCTGCCTTGAGCGTTTGCTGAATAAGCTTCAGCACTCTGCTGTCGGCGATTTGCTTTCCAACCAGAGTCAGGAGCTTGTCGTGATCGACAGACCCAAAATAATCTTTCAGATCCGCATCTACGATCCACTCGTTCCCAGCCTGTATTTCGCGCCAGATCTTGGTCAGCGCATCGGCGGTCTTTCGACCCTTCCGATACCCAAAACTGCTGGGATCAAAGACCTTCTCAAAGATCGGTTCCAAGCGATTGGCCAGTGCCTGTTGGCACACTCGGTCATAGACCGAGGGTATGCCCAAAGGTCTGGTCTTGCCGGGGGCTCCTCTTTTCGGGATCTCCAACCGTCGCACAGGCAGCGGCTGATAGGTATCGTCTCGGAGCTCTCGATGCAGCCGTTCCAGATTGGCATCCAGATTGGCCTCGAATTCTTCGATCGTGATCCTATCGATTCCGCTTGCCCCTCGATTGGCGCGAACGCGCTCCCACGCAAGTTGTAAGTTCTTGCGTGCGTACACCTTGTCCACCAGAGAGTGGACCTTCTGCTTTTGACCTTCGAGCGTCAGATAATCGGACAGTCTCCTGGAAGCGTGCCGTTCGGGTCTTTCACAAAGGGAACTTTCCATCTGCACCCTCCTTTCTCATCAGCCTCAATTGATCCTTGCTCGATCCATTCACGAACGTCCTTCCCCGGACCACTCTCAGTCCGCCGTTTCCGGTCACGCGAGTTATTCGTCTCGCGCTTCAGGTACTACTCCGTTCTCCGACTCCTGCCTCAGCATCACTTACCACTTCGCTTTCGCTTATAGGGTCGTTTACCCGGCTTTGGGCCGGGACTGATGCAGGTCTCCTGGGGTCACACATGAATTTTCCGTATCGTGCCGCCAGCAAACACCTTGGTGCGATGGGTGAATGAGTAGCGCCTTCGTCCCCATAGTGCGGACTCGACCTTGCCCCAACTTTGGCCGACCTGTTCATCGTCGGGGTGGCCCCCATTGATTACAGCCCGATACTTCTCCTCATACCCTTCGGATTCCGGATCGCTCCAGACACCCTGTCCTCCGGGATACGCCGAGCAACTGGCTCCAGGTCCGTCTTGGCTGTTTCCGGCTTTCGCCTTCGTGCCCGTTTAGACTTCTCCATACCCTCTTGCTCTCCCGGCCAGCGAGGCATTACCCCCGCTTTCGGATACAGCGCCCCTCATCCGAGCGCCGAGGGGACTTCAACCCCCATGATTCACGCGCTGCCCAGCGCACACTGCGGACCTCTCCGCCACCCCAGGGCGCCCGGCCTGTCCCTCGCGGGCGTCCGGTTGGTCATCCCTGACCACGCCTTGGGGCTTCCCGTGTTGCGTACGCTTTCCTTGTGTACATGCTGTCGCCACTACCCCGGCGCAGCGGATGGGCGTCGTCTTCGCTCTTTCGCCCAGCCGTATCAGCCTTCCCCGATAGGGTTGTCGGGTCGGCCTGCGCATCGTCCTTTTCGAGGCTTGCTCGGCGTTCACTCGCGTTACTGCCTGCACACTCGCGCTGTCACCAATTCGTGACACGCTAATCGAAGGCTCCAGCCATTTCGTTACCTCCATGACTGCTCCGATTGCTTCCGGCTGGAGCGAAGTGCCGGGTGGGCCTTGCACCCACTGGAAAGCGCCGCCTTCTCACGGCGCACACCCAAACCGGTCGTCACATTTGTTGCGAGAGCCATGCAGCCGAGATGGAAATTGTGCGGACCAACAGGCGTTGTTGCAGAAATGGCTATAGCGGGTGGGTGGTAACATGCAGAGATGGGCAAACCTGAATTCACGTTCCGATATAAGGTCCGAAATTGGCACGCGTATAATCGGGCGCTGGTCCGTCGCGGACAGTTGACGTTCTGGTTCGACGAGCGCGCGATTGCCGCGTGGCGAGATACGACGCGCTGCAACGAACCTGGCCGGCCGAAGATATACGCGGACGCTGCTATCGAGTGCGCGCTCATTCTCAAATCAGTCTTTCACCTCAGTCTTCGGGCCACACAGGGATTCTTGAGGTCGATCGTGACGCTCATGAGGCTCGATCTCCCCGTACCCGACTACAGCACCATGAGCCGCCGACAGGCAGGGCTGGCAGTGAGCCTGCCGCTGGCGCCTTGTTCGGGCGCTTGGCACGTCGTCGTGGATTCCACGGGTATGAAGGTCTATGGCGCTGGCGAGTGGCATGCGGGGAAATACCGGCGAGCAGGCCGAAGGGTCTGGCGCAAGCTGCACCTTGGCGTTGACGATACGACCAGGGAGATCCTCGCTGCCGATGTCACGCAGAGCCACGTTCACGACGGCCGGCGGATGCCGGCCTTGCTCCCGCGGATTCCCGGCACCATTGCTCAGGTCTCCGGCGACCGGGGTTACGATACGCGCGCAGCATACGATGCCGTATTGGCCTGCGGAGCTGTCGCAACCATCGTGCCGCGGCGGAACGCGAGAATGAGTGAGGGAATTGATCCACCGACGTGGCGTCGGGCGCGCGACATAACCCTGCGCGCGATCGAGGCGCTGGGCCGATATGGTTGGCGAACGTCGAGCGGCTGCACTCGGCAAAGTCTGGCCGAGAATGCGATGTTTCGATTCAAGGCGGTGTTCGGAGGGAAGCTCTGGGCGAGGACTTTTGACAATCAGCGGGTCGAGGCTGCGATCAAATGCGCGGTGCTCAACCAGATGACCAAACTGGGAATGCCGCACACACTCAGAGTGTGCTGACGCCGGTAGCGGGCAGTGAGACCTTTGTCCCGAGCTAGAATTATGCAACAAAGCCACCTAAATGTCTCATACGCGACCGAACAAGGGATAAAGCTATTCACCCAAGGGATTGACGCGCGAAAGCAAAAAACACAGGAGTTGGATCGCCTGGGGCTACCAACACATTATGTTTCTCAAGTATAGGGCCGCATCCGTGCCGCTCACTTCCTGTCGGACTACCGAGATTTCCGCGAAATCAAGTTCGCTACCAAGCGGCGAGCCTACTTCAGCAACCAGGATGATACTCCAAACCTCGATCGTCTACTCGTCGCCATCGATATCGCCGCAATTCAGATCTCATAAAAAGCGGGATCAACAAAAGTGGATGACGCCAGACGCCAACTTGAACCGGCAGAAATCTTCATGAAGCAGAAGGAGCGAATCATGGCAGAATCGGTCACCGTCGTTACCGGCGTCGGGCCCGGCACGGGAACGGCGCTCGCGCGGCGTTTCGCGGCGGGCGGTCATCGGGTCGCGATGCTGGCGCGCAACGCCGAGCGCCTCGCCCGGCTCGAGCGCGAGATCGCGGGAAGCAAGGCCTATGCGTGCGATGTCTCGGACGCGGCGCAGGTGGCCGCGGTTGCCGAACGTATGGAGCACGAGCTCGGCGCACCGGACGTGTTGGTGCACAACGCGGTGGGCGGCGCCTTCGGCTCGTTCCTGGAGATCGACCCCACGGTGCTCGAGCGCAATTTCCAGGTCAACACCATGGGGTTGCTCTATCTCGCTCGCCGCTTCGCACCCGCCATGGTCAGTGCCGGCCACGGCAGCATCATCGTCACCGGCAACACATCGGCGCTGCGCGGCAAGGCCGGGTTTGCTGGCTTCGCGCCGACCAAGGCGGCACAGCGCATCCTCGCCGAAGCGATGGCGCGTGAGCTCGGACCCAAGGGCGTGCATGTCGCCTACATCGTGATCGACGCCGTGATTGACGTGTCGCGCCAGCGTGAGCGCTTCAAGGACAAGCCGGACGAGTTCTTCGCCAAGCCCGCGGCAATCGCCGAGGAGGCCTGGCACCTGACGCAGCAGGATCGCAGCGGCTGGTCCTTCCTGACCGAACTGCGGCCCTATGGCGAGACGTGGTGAGCGGCGCCGTGGCAGCGGCGTTGCGCATATTCTCCTACCTACCCAATCCCCGGATCTGGAAGGCGACGATCGCGGCGCGGCTCTGCGGCATCGAAGTGGAGGTGCGCGGCGCTGCGCCCGGCGAACTCGCGCAGTGGCTGTGGGATTTCGACGCCCGCACGTTAGCCGAGGTGCCGCCCGACAGGCTTACGACACTAGAGCGTTCGGGGCGGGTCGGCTTCAGCAGTCGCAACAAACTCTACAAGAGCGACGCCTTCCTCGACGCGCATCCCTTCGGCACCGTGCCCGCCGCCTTCAGCCCAGATGGTCGCACCGGCATCTTCGAGAGCAACAGCATCATGCGCGCCGTGGCGCGGCTTGGGCAAGAGCGCTTCCCGCTTTATGGCCGCGACGCCTATGAGGCGTCGCGCGTCGACAGCTTCCTCGATGCGAGCCTCGCGTTCGCGCGCGACTCGCAACTCTACTTGCTGGCGCTGCGCGGCGAGATCACGCTCGAGCTGCATGCGCGTGTGCGCGAGAGCTTTGAAGCCTATCTCACCGGCATCGAACGGGCGTTGGCGCCAGACCGCCGGTTCTTGGTTGGTGACAGCCTTTCGCTCGCCGACATCTGCTTCGTCGCGGAGTTGTGCCTCTTCCACAACGAGCGGGCGCGCAAGGTCGCGCTCGCGGGGCTAAAGCTAGTGCTGGATGGCGACTTCGCCCGGACCTATCCGCGCGCGCGGCAGGCCATTTCGGCGTCTCGTCGTGCATCCCGCCTTCGCGCCCGACACCACCGGCTACCCGGAAAGGATAGAGCAGAGCAGCGCCCGGAGCGGGTGGACGCAACGACCTTGATGGAGGAAGCCCACGTCCCTTGTCACCTATGACCCAACTTCCGTGGTTTCGCGCAAATCGGCTGCCGAAACCCGCAGAAATGCTGAGGATATGACATGAAGCCCCGAGCTGTGGTGCTAAATCGCTCGGTATATTGCTGCAGAAAATGAGGATTTTGCTTGCGACGGCGAAGGGAATCGTGGTGCTCTGTCACAGACAGAGTGCCGCGCCATGTTCGTCCGCGTCAAGAAGATCGGAGCCTACGAGTATCTCTACCTCGTCGAGAACGCGCGCGAGGGCGGCCGCCACGTGCAGCGCGTCGTCAAAGCGCTCGGCCGCCGCGACGAGATCGAGGCGTCCGGCCTCATCGATGGGCTGATCGCGTCGGCGGCGCGCCATTCGCGCCGCTCGATCGTGTTGTCGAGCTTTTATCGTGGCGAATTGCCGGAGCTGCATCGTCTTAGCATCGGACCCGATCTGGTGTTCGGGCGGCTATGGGCGGAAACAGGGTGTGGCGAAGTGCTGAAGAGCCTCCTCGCCGATCGGCGCTTTTCCTTCGATGTCGAACGTGCGGTCTATCTCACCGTGTTGCACCGGCTGATGATCTCGGGCTCCGACCGCCATGCCAACGACTGGCTGAGCCGGGTGCGTGTGCCGGGCGCCGAAGGGCTCGATCTCGACCACGCTTATAAGGCGATGGCCTGGCTGGGCGAGGTCGACGCCGCGGGCCGCACCACCGCCGAAGCCGTCGAGGAGGCACTCTATCGCCATCGCCAGCCGCTGTTCGGCGCCGTTTCGATCGCGTTCTTCGACACCACGACATTGTGGTTTGAGGGCGCCGGCGGTGAAAGTCTGGGTCAGCGCGGCCACTCCAAAGACTACCGCGGGCATTTAAAGCAGGTCGTGCTCGGCATCGTGCTCGATGATGCCGACCGGCCAATCGCCTCCTTCCTGCTGCCCGGCAACACTGCCGATGTAACGCTGTTGTTGCCGGTGGTCAGGCGTCTGCGCGAGCGCTTCGGAATCCATGAGGCCTGCATCGTCGCCGATCGCGGCATGATCAGCGCCGACACCATCGCGGCTCTCGAAGCTGAGAAGATCCAATACATCCTCGGTGTGCGCGAGCGCACCAGCCGCGAGGTGCGCGCCGAGGTCATCGAGGATGACGGTGTCGCCGTGCCGCTCGTCATCCCGCGCCAGAAAGGTGAGACCGAACTCGCCATCAAAGAGACGACGATCGCCGGGCGTCGTTATGTCATCTGCCGCAATGAGGAGGAGGCCCAAAAAGATGCCGCGGCGCGCGCCGAGCTCGTCGCCGGCCTCGAGCGCAAGCTCGCCCAGGGCGACAAAGCACTCGTCGCTAACAAGGGCTTCCGCCGCTTCCTGAAGACCCCTGAAGGCCGCGGCTTTGTCATTGATCGCGCCAAGATCGAGGCCGATGCACGGTTCGACGGCCTCTTCGTGCTGCGCACCAACACCAAGATCTCCTCCCTTCAGGTCGTTCTGCGATACCGCAATCTGCTGGCCGTAGAGGACGCCTTCAAAATCGCAAAGGCGCTGCTCGCCACCCGCCCGATCTTCCACAAAACCGATGCGGGCATCCGCGGCCATGTGTTTTGCTCATTTCTTGCGCTCGTGTTGCGCAAGGAATTGATCGACCGCCTCACGGCCCGCCGCCGCCAGCTCGAATGGCAGCGCATCATCGACGATCTCGCCGATCTCAGCGCGATCGACGTCGAGCAGGATGGCCGCCGCGCACGGCTGCGCACCGCTCCCGGTCCGACCATCGATCCGATCTGCCGCGCCATCGGTCTCACTCTGCCGCCCGTTTTCCAGGAGATGCCGCTCGGCCCCTAAACCACCCCAAAACCTGTGGTGCCTAAATCTGAAAATGGCCTTCAGGCCATTGATAAGCCGAGATGTTCAAAACGAAACTGCGGAAGTTGGGTCATGCGCAAGGCCGGAGACGATAGCGTATATTATTTGGGAGGTATGGGGAAAGGGGTATCGCTCCCCCGCTACCAAATAAATCAATGACTTAGAGGCCGCCGATATATCAAGAATGAATAGCGATATCTGGGATGGGCCTGGGTCCTGGAGTTCCTGATCCGCCCCCCACTACCCTCGCCCGCCTACGACCCCGTTCGCGCCATCGGCGAGGACCATCGTACGCCGTCGGTGCCCTTCCGATCCTTGGCGGGCTATATCACGAGTACTATCTCGCTCCCGCCGCTGCGTGATTGAATATTTGCGGACTACAGGCGGTGAAAGGGCGATTTAGCTGCCCCGTCTAAAGTCTCCCTTTGGTTCATCATGGAGAATGCTCTCATATGTGAGCAACACAGGCTCCCTGCCGTCCTTGCGATCCGAGAGCGTAACTATTGTGGTGTCAGTCACCCATTCCGTATCGTTGGATGTTGTGCGCCTGGGAGTGCCGTACCTCTTGCGCAGAACGTCCCTAATGGACGCAACCCATACATTGTCAGTGTCGAGCCACGCTGGCTCAATCACAACGCGGTGGAGGCTATCGCCTGGGTAAAAGTCGAGCAGAACAAGGCACTCGGCGCCGCCTAGATGGAAAGCCAAAATCCAGGCCTTGGTGGTGTCATCCCCAACCCAGGGATCATGAGGTATCGACGGCTGATCTAGCTCTTGTGCCTCTGGCATGACATTCAACACCTGCTCCAGCGTCATTCCCCATCGGAGCCCGTTCCAGTCACCAGTAGGTTGGATCTCCAGGGCTGGAGCGCGATGCTCCGCCGCTAAGGCAGTAGTCAGCAGAACAATACCGAGCACCACTCCCGGCAATTTGCTCATAATGTACTGTCCGCCCGCTCCGCTTAAATACTTCTAGGCCCCAGTGTGTACCGAAAACTCGTCCGCATTGCACCGGTGAGAGAATCAGCTCACGCTGGTGACGATGGTTGCTGTCTTCGCCGTATTACCCGTTCTATCAGATCACCGTTGGCACCGACACGATCTACGTCGAGCATTACGGCCGCGTTCTTCCGACACTGCACGGCAATGACATCGCTCATAGATCCCTTTCATTTCCTACGTGTTCTTTTCGGGCTGCACTAAGTACTAAAAGAGAGTTCTCTGAGCCAGCCATTTTGGATTTGACTGTTCCTTTTCAATTGCCGAACTCGTAGGAGTCCAGCGGTTTGGAAGTCATTAGGGCGAAGGTAGTTCGAAAAAGGGACTCAGAGAACACTCCTGGGACGCCAGACACTTTCTCTGACGCCGGCAACGCTGCCAGAATCTCTCACATGCTGGCCGACAGCGGAACATGAATTCGGAGAATGGCCAATGACTCTGCGAATGAAGAGTTGTTTGGTGATGGCAGCTGCAATCGACATCGCCGTCTTAGTCGCCTCTACGGGTTATGCGCAGGTGGCCACGACCTTGGAGCAGGCTGAGATGGCAGGGCTCAGTCCCCAGCTTCGCGCCGAGGTCGAAGCTCGAATGAAACAGGGCAGACAGACAGTGTATGATCCTTAAGACGACCCTGTTGAACCGCATCAAGCTGAAACATCTCGGCAGTGAGATCGAGGCACTCGACTTCAACACAGGCACCGTAATCGTGCGAACACCCGGTGGCGAATTGCGTACGTCGCATTTTGACACGACTACACTTGGGCTGAAGAGTTAACGGCGTAATTCGCCTGGACCTGCCGTACCGCGACGAAGGTGATCATAAGCTCAAGGGGAGATTTTGATATGTCGCCTTCCAAGTTGGCGCTTATCGTTATGATGATGCTCTCGGTGGGGGCTTCGTTCTTTATCCTCAAGTCTCTGCAAATGCTGCCTTCAGGTACTGCGTGAAGGTAAAAGGGGCGGAACACCCTGACTGCTCATTTGGGCAACTGAATGTGTGTCGCGCGCACGCAAGGGAAATGGGCGGCGGGCACTGCTACGCATTGCATCACTAACGGCACCTCGCTCGACGGCCATCGCAGCCCGATCCGCGAGATCGGTCTCGAACGCGCTCCTCCCACGAACCCGTCACGCGAATTGCGGCCGGCGCTTCCTGGCGCCCAGTACGTTCCCCCCGCGCTGGTCGTCCTAACTTGCCGCCGCGCCGGAGTTCGCTTTGGCGGGGCGGCATCTGTTACCAATAGACGAATGCCGCTGGCGCGGGCGCATACGCAGTCGGGCGGCTCTGCTATGATCGCAGCCTATATGGGAGCGAGAGTTGAAGCGGCCTCAAGGTAGCGGAGCTGTGGCCGAGCTCGCCGACGCGAAGGTTTGACGATGAAGCGGCCGCTTTATCCATCGCTGTATCAGATCAACACGCGGGTGTGGTTGACCGAGCTTTCACACACACTGGACAGGACCGCTACGCTCGACGACGCTCCCGATGTCGAGCTTGATCGGCTGGCCGAACTTGGGTTCGACTGGATTTGGTTTCTGAGCGTCTGGCAGACCGGCGAGATTGGAAGGCGCATCTCCCGCGAAAACCAAGAGTGGCGCAGGGAATTTAGGGAGACCCTGCCGGATCTCCGTGAGGAAGACATTGGAGGGTCTGGGTTTGCGATCGCCGCTTACACGGTTAATGAGCAACTTGGAGGCGATGCCGCTCTTCTCCGACTTCGCCAACGTCTCCATAAGCGCGGTCTGCAGTTAATGCTGGATTTTGTGCCCAATCACACGGCCTTGGACCATCCTTGGGTCGAGGAACACCCCGATTACTACATTCATGGAAGCGAGCTTGATCTGCAGCGAGAGCCACAAAACTACACGTGGGTCAGCCGGGAGCAGGGCAACCTGCTTCTTGCGCATGGGCGTGACCCGTACTTCCCGGGCTGGCCGGATACCCTGCAGCTTGATTACAGTAACCTGGCCACGCAGGAAGCAATGATTGGAGAACTGTTTAGGATCGCTGGTCAATGTGACGGGGTACGTTGCGACATGGCGATGCTGGTCTTGCCGGACGTCTTCGATCGCACTTGGGGCCGCCGTGCCGATTTGTTCTGGCCAAAAGCAACTCAACGGGTTCGGGAGAAACATCCTGATTTCCGCTTCATGGCCGAGGTCTATTGGGATCTGGAATGGACCATGCAGCAACAGGGGTTCGACTACACTTACGACAAGCGGCTTTACGATCGCCTGTGCCAGAGACTCGCGCGGCCGGTGCGAGAGCACCTCCAGGCTGGCATGGACTATCAGAACAGGCTCGCCCGGTTTCTCGAGAACCACGACGAGCCGAGGGCCGCCACCACCTTTCCTTCGGGTGTTCACGAGGCAGCTGCGGTTATGACCTTCCTGTCTCCGGGGCTTCGCTTCTTTCACCAAGGGCAATTCGAAGGGTGGCGGAAGCGCATCTCTCCGCATCTGGTTCGAGGGCCGGCCGAGCCCGAGAGCAACGAACTGGGTCAATTTTACAGCAGCCTGCTTGCCATTCTACGGAACCCGGTCCTTCGCAACGGCCAGTGGCAACTGCTTGAATGTACACCAGCTTGGAGAGGCAATTGGACGTCGGATTGTTTCCTGGCCTCTGCCTGGCAGAGCCCCGATGGAGAGCGGCTGCTGGTGGCAGTGAACTATGCTCCCAATCAAAGCCAATGTTACGTCCGCTTGCCGTTCCGCGATCTCGATGGCGGCCAATGGAAGCTGGCAGACCAGATAGAGGACGTTGTTTACGAACGAGATGGCAAGGATTTGCAGGTTCGCGGATTGTACCTCGACATGCCAGCTTGGAAGACGTCGGTCTTCGCGCTAACCAAAACAACCTAAGGCTCACGGCACACCACGCGCCGTTGCCTGCTGATCCGGGCGCGGGCCGTGGCCGAAGGGACGACGATCAGCGCGTTGGTGAGCCGTGCGTTGCGGGCGTTTCTCGGCCAAGCCGGTGACCGTGGCTGAGCGGCGTGGCAGCCACGCGCGCAGCCTCCACTTGGAGCATGATTTTGACCGTCTTCTCGCCATCAAGCTTGAGCAGGTCTATGCGATTTTGGTGCCGGAGCGGATCCGCGCTGTCGGTTTGGCAGTTGTGTAAGGGGGAGGAGCGATGAAGAGCGCCGCGATCCACGCCCGGGTATCGTCCGACCACCAGAAGGGGGAGAACACCATCGCCAGCCAGATGGCGGCGCTAATCGAGTTTGCGCGCGCACAGGGCTTAAGCGTTCCCGCTGAATGGATCATCGAAGACGAAGGCTTCAGCGGTGCCAGCCTGGTGCGGCCGGGCCTGGAACGGTTGCGTGATCTTGCCGCCGAGGGACAGATCCAAGCTGTGCTGATCTATTCGCCGGACCGGCTGAGCCGCAAATATGCTTACCAGGTCCTGTTGATGGAAGAATTTGCGCGGCACGGTGTTGAGACCATTTTCATCAAAGCGCCGCATTCCGGCACACCGGAAGATCAGCTCATGCTGCAGTTCCAGGGCATGATTGCCGAATATGAACGGGCACAGATTCTCGAACGCTCGCGGCGCGGCAAGCGCCACCGCGCCAAGGCTGGCGAAGTTTCGGTGCTGTGCGGTGCCCCCTATGGCTATCGCTACATTCGCAAGACAAGCGATGCGCCGGCACGCTATGAGATCGACACCGCCGCGGCGGAGGTCGTACGGCTGATATTCGAGAAGTATACCGTGGACGGCATGAGCATCGGTGCCATCGCCCGGCGGCTGCGGGAGTTGGGATTACCGCCGCGGCGACGGGTCACGCGTTGGGAGCGATCGGTGGTTTGGGCGATGCTGCGCAACCCTGCCTACAAGGGAACGGCGTGCTTCGGCAAGACGCAAGTCGGGCCACGGCAAAGGGTGACCAAGCCGCTCCGGCTGACGGGCCGCGCGCGGCGCGGCGACGCCGCTAACCATGAGCGGCCGCGTGCGGATTGGATCGAGATACCGGTTCCCGCCATCGTCAGCGAGGAGACTTTCGCTTTGGCGACAGAACGGCTCGCCGACAACAAGCGTTTCGCACCGCGTCGGACCATCGAGCCCAGCATCGTCCAGGGCTTGGTGTCGTGCCGCAAATG
Source organism: uncultured Alphaproteobacteria bacterium (assembly GCA_963804725.1). Classification (GTDB taxonomy): domain Bacteria; phylum Pseudomonadota; class Alphaproteobacteria; order ATCC43930; family CGMCC-115725; genus JAATGI01. The sequence continues at coordinate 12,424 of CAWDRN010000008.1, forward strand.
CGGCTATGCGCTGTCACGGACCTCGACCCGCAGCTCTGCCCGCAAGATCCACTATTACCACTGCTTGGGCTCTGACGGCTGGCGCCATCTCGGCGGTTCGGTTTGTAACAGCCGGCCGATCCGCCAGGATCTACTCGATCAGGTGGTCTGGCAGGAGGTCATTCGCCTGATCGAGGATCCGACACTGATCGGCGCCGAGCTCAACCGGCGCCTTGATGCAGCCCGCGCCGCAGAACCGACGCGACGACGACAAGGGATGCTCGAACGCGAGCTAACACGAATTAGCAAGAGCATGCAGCGGCTGGTGACGGCCTATCAGGAAGACCTCTTGTCGTTGGACGAGTTGCGGCACCCGCACGCGGTGAAGCCGCCCATCCCATACTTCGGACCTTCGACCATCGACCATCTTTGCAGAGTTCGTCGGACCGTGGAGAGCGACTTGCGACCGCACCCAATGATTTTCTCCGGAAGAAGAAAGACATCAAGTTTGACTGGTCACCTTCGCGCCCGCTATTTCAAGCGCCGTCTCATGCACGGCATTCGACCACTGCCCAATCTCCGATTCTCCACCCTTCGAGGCCATCGGCAGGGAGCGCCCATTCGGTCTTGACGTTGATGGTGTCGAAACAGGATTAGTCCTCCGGCAGTTTGGGTTTGAGGGGCTCGGCCCATAAAGGACTGCGCTTCCTGCACACCACGTTCGGTTGGGCGTCGGCACGTCAGCCTCGAGCACGATGTCGATCATGTCTGCACCTTCGGAGCCGGATCTCGCGATACCGCTGAGGCCGCCAAGATCTTGTCGACGATCACCTTCCGCTGACTTCGCGCTGTCCCAGTGGGGGTGTCGGTGGCGAGTATTAAAAGGAACGTCAAACGTTCCGCGGGGGAAATGCAGGATAGGGTCAGCTTCGACCGAGACAAATCAATGACACGTACGCGGTCCATGCACAGGATCAGCGGTCCATCATGGCGATGAGCGCATTCGGATGCGTTCACGGCGTAACTCTCTGGGCAAGCCACCCAATCGCGGCTTGAGTGCCGCCTGCGCCGTGCGGGATACGCAGCGCTCGGAGTGCGACTTCGACGCTGCCCAGCGTGCCGATAATCATCGGGGCGTTGACGTGCCCCATGTGAGCGATCCGGAAGGCCTTGCCGGAAAGAGCGCCGATGCCGAGACCAAGGACAACACCGCATTTCTCGTTGCAGTAATTGAGTATCGGTTGCGGACCGCAACCGTCGGTCAGGCGGATCGTTGTTAAAGTGTCTGCACGCTCCGCCAATTCAATAATATTGAAGTCGAGCGTTTTCCCTTGCGACCACACCGCCACCGCTTGGCGTACGCTCTCGGCCAAGAGTTTGTGACGTAGGAAAACCCCGTCGAGCCCCTCCTCGAAGAGCATGTCCAAGGCGCGACGAAGCCCAAACAAGTGCTGCTCAGGCGGCGTGCCGGCGTATTTTTGATAGTGGGCTTCGCCTTCGCGCGCGGTCCAGTCCCAATAGGGTGTCCGCAAGTTCGCCTTCTTGTGCGCTTCGCGAGCGTGGTCGCTTGCAGCGATAAAGCCGAGGCCGGCCGGAGTCATAAGGCCCTTCTGTGAGGCAGACACCGCGACGTCGACGCCCCAAGCATCCATCTCGAATGGAACGCATCCTAGCGAGGCGACGGTGTCGACCATCAACAGCGCATCGTGGCCAACTCCCTTGATCGCCGTGCCTATCGCCGAAATGTCGTTGATGACGCCCGAGGCCGTGTCGATATGGGCTACGAGGATCGCCTTGATGGCGCCCGCCTTGTCCCGCAAAAGGCGATTTTCCAGATCCTCACACCGGACGGCTCGTCGCCAATCGCCGGGAAGGACTTCTACCTCAGCTCCCAACTTGGCGGCGGTCATGCCCCAACCGACAGCGAAGTGACCACTTTCCAGCACGAGCACTTTGTCGCCCCTGGACAGGACGTTCGTCAGTGCCGCTTCCCAGGTGCCATGCCCATTCGCAATATAGATGTAGGAACGCCCCTGGGTGCGGAACAATCGACATAAATCGGTCATAAGAGTTTCAGTGATCCGCAACAACGGGCCGGAATAGATGTCGACCGCGGGCTGATGCATTGCCAGCAAAACCTCGTCAGGTATCGTCGTGGGCCCGGGAATGGCCAGGAATTCGCGCCCTGATCGAACAGTCATTCGATTATCCTAAGATTATCCAGGTGCCACTATAGCGGCGCGTTCCCGTTGTCACACCATTCCGACAGCCGCCCGTGATCTTCCTCGGTCGAAACGTGTGGCGAGGGATCGGGCGCGTCCTTGACGCCAAGAACCTATGGCGGTCCGCTCCGCTACTGCGCCGGCGAACTCCGGCGCAAGCATTGGGGCGATTGGCTCGGCATGATAGGCCGCGGCTGCGGCGCGCATTGCCTCGGGTGTGAGCAGCCTCTTCTTGATTTCATCCAGCACCCTGCGCTCGATCTCGATGAACGCGACGCGATGTCCATAGTCGCAGATACCGTTCTCGTGGTGATTTCGAACAGCCAAGCTCGTCGCGGGTGCGCACCACATAGGCGCCACCGCAGGAGGTAAAGCGCGCCAGCCCCGAGCAAATGCATCGGTCGGCGGGCATGACGCCATCGCTCGATTGAGAGCCGCTATCGAGAATGTTAGGCTCCGCCGATGGCGAGGAGCGATCCCATCCTCATTGTCGGCGGTGGGCTCGGCGGGCTGACGACGGCTCTCGCATTGTCGCGCCGTGGCATTCCCACACGTGTACTCGAGGGTGCGCCCGCCTTTGGCGCTATCGGTTACGGTATCCAGTTCGGCCCGAACGTGTTCCATGTGTTCGACCGCCTGGGGTTGATGGAACCGGTGCTGGCGGTTTCGGATTCACCAACGGTGGTGTCGATGCGCGATGCGCTGAGCGGCGAGGAACTGGTGCGCGTGCCGACTGGAGCCTCGCTGCGGGCGCGCTTTAACTATCCTTACATCGTAGTTCACCGCATCGACCTCCATAACATTTTGCTCGATGCCTGTCGGCGCAGCGCGGCGATCGACCTGGTGGCCGACACCACGGTGTCCGGCTACGAGGATCGCGGCGACAGCGTCACGGTAACGGCATTGGATGGGCGAACATTCTCGGGTGCGGCCCTGGTGGCAGCGGACGGAGTTCGGTCGCTGTTTCGCCGAAAAATCATCGATGACGGTGAGCCGCGCGTGTGCGGTTATGCGGCGCTGCGCACCATCGTCCCGATCGAACGGCTGACGGCCGACGTGCCGCGCGATAGCGTCGTCCTTTGGGGCGGACCGGGCTATCATCTCATTCATTATCCGCTCCGCCACGGCACCGAGTTCAACATCGTCGCGGTGTTTCGCACGACGACCCATGACGAGAAAGTCGACGCAGCAATCTCCCGTGCGGAGCTGGACAGTATCTATCGCGAGGCGCATTCGTCGATACGCGCCTTGAACGCCATGATGGACTTCGGCTGGCGGCGCGCGGTGACTGACCGCAATCCGGCACGCCCTTGGCATCGGGAGCGCATCGTGCTGTTGGGCGACGCCGCCCATCCGCCCTTGCAATCGCTTGCGCAGGGCGGCTGCATGGCGATCGAGGACGGTCTTTGCCTGGCCGAACTGATTTTCTTTACCGGCCGCGATTTTACCGCCGCATTCCGTCGGTTCGAAGCGCTCCGACTGACCAGAACCGCGCGGGTGCAGCTCAAATCACGCGCCATTTGGGACTGGTTACTTCATGCCGAGGGAATTGCCCGCGACGTGCGCAACGCCACAGTCGCATCGTGGGACGAACGGCACCTGTTCGATTGCTTAGCATGGCTCTATGACGGCGCTGCCTTGCCGACCGATATCGCATCACTCAACTCCAATGAAAACAGGTAGAGGCAATTTCCCGCGCCCGGAGGGTGCCAGTCTTTGCGGCGAGCTTCACCATGATCAATCCCACCGATGCAGCGGAGGCAATGAAGCTGATTGCCATGCTCAACCATGACACAGTGACGGCGGATGCCGTTTCCCTTGTAATCTCCTCGATGCGTAGCCCGAGGTATCCGCGACGCTTCGACGCTGACGGATGCAATTCGGCAGTCTCATGCGCCTTCGGCTCGCTCGGGCGCGCGTTGTGGTGGAATCCAGTGTCGAATCGTCGAAGCTGGACGCGGCCAAGGCGCCGCCGACCGAATATGTCGGCTTCTTGAGCTCGTCATTGGGCGCTCTCGGCCAGCCCGCCTAGCCTCGCGCCTACGCCAAGCCGTGGCGGTTTTTAGCGTCGCGACCCTATTTGGTATCGGACATGAAGCTCAATCATATCCCGGACGTGATCGCGTTGGCCTAGCGCGCCAGCCTCACGAGGGCGCGCGGCATCTGGGTGTTCGCTCAACGGATGCTAGCGCTCGATCCACAATTCCGCGTGCTGGTGGTCGGGGCTAAGCGATCTTGAGACTCCCTACCTCGGCATGCCCTGTCGCCCAACCAGATCCCCGCGTATGGCGGGCGCGACCGTATCACCTTCAAGATCTATAGTGGCGGCCATATGCCCCAGACGAATGATGTATCGCGCAAGTCGATGCGTGGGGGTTCGCGACACCTGATTGAGTGGCGGTAAGCAAATTGTTTTCCAAGCGTGTTTCGACGTCGGGGCCGGATCTCATGTACGCAAGGCTCCATTTGCTACTCTCACACGCATGCGTTCGGCCTTTACTCAGCCTCATTGGAGATCGACATGACCAGAGCGACCGGGCAACAACCGACCGGATATCAGGTCCTTCATAATCCACGCCTGAACAGAGGCACCGCCTTCACAGCGGTCGAGCGACGCGCCTACGGCCTTGAAGGTCTTCTGCCGCCCGCGGTCAGCAACATTGAAGTGCAGGTAGCGCGGAGACAGGCGGAAATCGCCAAGCTCGATGATGATCTCCAGAAGTATCTCGTGCTTTCGGACTTGCAAGTGCGCAATGAGACATTGTTCTACGCCGTGCTGATGTCCGACGTCGCCACCTACATGCCGCTCGTCTACACGCCGACAGTTGGCGAAGCGTGCCAGAAGTTCGGACATATCTTTCGCGCGGCGCGCGGGATGCATCTGCCGATCACCGCGCGCGGCCGGCTCCGGGAAATCCTCAGCAACTGGCCGGAAGACGATGTCCGGTTCATTGTCGTGACTGACGGCGAGCGCATCTTGGGGCTCGGCGATCTCGGCGCCGGAGGAATGGGCATCCCGATCGGCAAGCTCGCGCTTTATACGGCGTGCGCGGGCGTGCCGCCGCGCTATTGTCTGCCCGTGGTCCTCGACGTCGGCACGAACAATCACGCGCTCCTTGAAGATCCGCTTTACATCGGTCTGCGTCAGCAGCGCGCCCGCGGCGACGGATACATGGCTTTCGTCGACGAGTTCGTGTCGGTCGTGCAAGCGCTCTATCCGAAGAGCTGCATTCAATGGGAAGACTTCGCGAACATGAACGCGGCTCCCATACTCACTCGCTATCGCGACAAGATTTGCACCTTCAATGACGATATCCAGGGTACAGCCGGCGTAGCGCTAGCCGGTGTCTTCGCAGCGCTGCGAGTAACGCGGCAAAAATTCACGCAGCAGCGCTTTCTCTTCCTCGGCGGCGGCTCAGCCGGAACTGGGATCGCGGAACTGATTAGCCAGGCTATGGCCGCGGAAGGGATGGATATCCGCGAGGCCAGAAGTCGCAATGCGCTCTTCGATATCAATGGCCTGCTGGTTGCCACGCGTACCGACCTGGCAGATTTTCAAAAGCCGTTCGCGCTAGACCGCGCGCCCATCGGCAAATTCGTCGATGCCGTGAAGACAATCAGGCCGACGGGCATCATCGGCGTCAGCGGCGCTCCGCAGCTGTTCAACCGCGAAGTGATTGAAGCGATGGCCGAGATCAACGAGCGGCCCATCATCTTCCCCTACTCGAACCCGACCTCACGCTCGGAATGCACCGCCGAGGAAGCCTATCGCTGGTCCGATGGCAAGGCGATATTCGCAAGCGGAAGCCCGTTCCCGCCTGTCGACATTGCGGGCCGGCGCTTCGTACCCGGCCAGGGGAATAATGTTTACATTTTCCCCGCTATGGGCATGGCCGTTTATGCGACCGAGGCAACTCGGGTGACCGAAGAGATGTTCATCGTCGCGGCCAAGGCCGTCGCTGAGCAGGTGACCGAGAAGGATCTCTCGGCCGGTCTCATCTACCCGCCACAAAGCCAGATTTTGCAGGCATCGCTGCATGTCGCCGAACGCCTCGCCACCTATATCTTCGACGAGGGACTCGCTCGTGTGGGAAGGCCTGATGACATCGGCGCCCTCATTCGTGCCAGCGCTTATCGACCGGTCTACGCGGATCGAAGCCTATGATGAGGGCGCTAGGGGCCGCCGACCGCGCAAGCGCCGACGACGCAGCCCCCTCAGAGCTACTGGTATTTCTGCCGCTCCACGAACGGGTACTATCCGTACGTCCAGTCTTGTGCCAAAGGTTGGCAGAAAGCTGTGTCGACACCACCCTCCGCCGACAAGTTCAGGTAACCCCGGCCTATCGCTGGTTTTGCGCGCTGGGGTTGGAGGGCGGCATCTGCGATCACTTGGCGTTCTCGCGGGCCCTGCAATGACTGGTGGATCCCCGCTCTCTCTCACAGCCGAAGCGCCTCAAATCCGTTTCCGGCTCACCGTATTCGGAAGGTCACCAGCGATGGCCTGCCCATTATAGAAACCTAGCCAAAAAATCTGGACGCTTACCCGTGCCACCACCAAGTCGTTCCCTACGCCGCGCACGCTTAGAGAACGGGCCATTTGGTATTTCGCCAAAGCGTCCTATTTGGACTGATCCCTTTAGCTCTGATCGTCGGTCGAATGGTGATGGGACGTCCGCGATGGTGGCTTCCTTGAGATTGGGATTGGTCCCCCGAGGCCGGAGTTCCCGCCTGATCGTCTTGCGCAACAGCGGGAAGCGATAACCCTATCTGCAGGGCCATGAAGCAGAGCCCGAACCCCACGCCGCTACAGTACAGTCGTGTCGTCATAACGTCGCCCCCTCGAAATAAATCGGGAAAATCTTTTTTTGAACGCACTGTCGCGCGTTCTCCCTTCAGTCGGCGGGGGACAGAGCAATCAAGAGGCCGCAGAAATGAACGCGACAGCCAGAGGCCATAAGTCGCTAAGTTCTGCGATCTTCTCGCCTCAGGGCGACATGGAGCGCCGCACTGTAGGCGCGTTTGATAGCCCTAGGTAGCCGGCCCAGCTGCCGGCCCAGCGAGCGTCCATACTTTCGGACCTAGCGACCCTGACCTCGGCCCGAAGTAAGATCAATTTCGCGCGTCAGTTCTGGTAGCCCGGCACAGTCGTCTCGAACAAAGTCTGGCGCAGGTTAGTGACACAATAGGAGTAGCGAGCGGTCGTTGGACTGAGCCCGATCGCTCGGCAGGCATACTCGGAACGATGGCCAACGCGCGTCTCACCACTGCCGACCGCCACGTCGGCCCCGTTCTGTGATGCTGCCAGGTCCAATTCCGGCATCGAGACTGACCGCTCCAAACTTTGAACGCACCGGGTGAAGGGCGCTTCGCCGGGATCAAGGCCGATCGCGGCGCAGGCGTCTTGTATTGTCATATTGTTGGCGCCGCGCGCCGTGTGGAAGACCGGGCTACCCACTGCGGCCATGCCGATCATCAACATTGGAAAAAGACGCTTCATTTTCATCGTTTTCTCCACTGCTGGAATGCCGACTGGCTGGGTGAAATCGTAGAGTTGCTTTTCGCATAGAGTTATTTTCCATTTAAATACACAATATCGATTAAATAGGCAATATAGTTTGACACCCCTGTGGCAGGGAGGCTCGCTTAGCTCTCGACAGGCGCGAAATGCCTTGAGCCCGATGTTCTTTTTTGTTCGCGTGGATCTGCCGATCGAATCTCGCCTGATCGTCCAAGTGCGGGATCTGGAAGGGGTATCGAAAAAGCTGAAAGCGGCGGTCGCTGGTGTCGCTCATGAAGCGCGACGGGTGGCGATTGCGGCGCGAGAAATGGACCTCGAGAACTCCTTGAGGCCCGACCTTTGTTATCGCCTGGAACGATGGGACAGCGACTCACTGGCGGCACAGTCTCGGCTGGCTCCAGCCTCCACGCCACGATAGGCGGATGGCAGGAAGCGGTCAAACTCAATTCCCGCTCAACATGGCTGCTGCGTCCAGTGCACGTCCGGTAATGTGGTGCGCGAAACGGCACCTTCGGCGCCCGATGAGCACTTTGTGTCAGCGCATCCACCGGTAATGGATGGACGCGACCCTGACCCAGAGTTGCGGCCTTCGCGGCTTTGCTGCACCGGCACGACGAAGTCAGCATCATTGGGCGCTGCGGCGTCGGCGCTCTAGCCGGTACGTGATTCATTGAGAGAATCTAATCCGACGATGAATATTGATTTATTTTCATTGTAGTCGCGGCTTCTGTCCCTACATGCGCGCGGCCCGCAAGCTGCTGCTAACAGCTACGGGCACCTTAAGCACCATCGAAAAGCGTCTCCGGCAAGGGTTGCGGCTATGAGTAATCGTATGTCTACATTCCCCACGCAACCCATCAAGTCTCTCTGGGCTGCGACCGTGATTGCCGTGGTAGCTATGGTGGCTGCTCACGCCAACCCGGACAGAGTGGGTTACCAACTTGCAGATCGCTGCGCGAAAAGCTCAGAAGCTATATTCGAATCAAAATATTCTGCCATGGGCAACGGTGGCGTCTACGCAAGTTTCCAAAATCACTACAACCCAAAACTGAACGGTTGCTTTATGGTGATCACAACTGTGTCGTTCACCAACCAATATAAGACGCATCGGATACTGTTAGAATTACTGAACGTGAATGAGAACAGAGAACTCGGTCAATTCACGTGCCGGGGAGATGTCGCCAATATAGACGGCCCTGGCCAAGACTCCTGCGCGATTGGTCACATCCGGTTAAGCGGAGCAGCACCCTTTATTAAGTCAATGCGACTTTATATGGAACGCTGAGGACTTTCACCCCGCCGGAGTCCAGTGGAGCGAGGCCTGCGAATTCTTGCCGTGCCGCGTGTCCTGTGCTTTACAAGCCCATCCATCCAGGGCTGCGGCCTTGCAGATAGATCGGACGCGGACCGGGCTCACGGGGCTTGTAACTCGCGCGACGCACCCCCGGCATTGCTACCCAACATACCTCGGCGCGTCAGATCCATTCGAAGCGGCGTCGTGCAAAGGATTGCATGAGAACTGACCCGTGTCGAACTTCAATTCTTCAATGTTGACGGCGGCACTCTGTCAATAACCACGGCTTGGCAAACCCATCCAAAGTTTCCCGGGCGAATGGCGCGCGGCGTGCTGACGGCGCAGAGGTTATAAGTGTCGATCCGGGTATGGTGTCCGGGCGCGGGTCGGCTCGCTAGCTCTCTGATCGCGAGGCGAGCAGCAAATCGCGCCGGACGCTCTGAAAGAATCTCTCAAAACTCATTCTTGTTTCTCACTTCTCAAAAGGTCGCGGACCTGGGAGTTTCGAGGGGTGCAGAAATCAAGATTTTCGTGGCCACCTAACCTTGTGCTCGTGCAAAGTGTGCCAGGCTGGTCCTGACTACGAGGTGATGAAAGGGCCTGATCACGTTGAGATAGGTGAGGCCGAAGGCATTTTGAGAGTGCACGACGGTTGTCGCGATGAGCTGCCTGCCGGTTGGAGAATTGCGACGGAGTAGCGATAGTCGGAAGTCTAGGTGTCGATCATCCTCACCCAGCACAATCTCGTCGTGGCTTTCCCATTGCACCGGGAAGAAGTCCACGAGTTCGTTGTCGGCCCTGGACGCTCGGACCTCGCCGGAGGTTTTGACGCCAAAGGGCGTCACCATGGCGTCGCGCACCGCGACCAACGCCTTGATCCACGCGGGCGGATCGCCGACTGTCCGGGTCGCCAGCACGCGCATGCTGTACTGTTTCGATGAACTCAAATCGATGCTGTAGCTATCGAGTAGACTGGCATTCTCGTACCAGCTTGCAACGACGCTTTCAGGTGGCGGCGTGGTCCGGCGCACCGGCGCTTTGCGTTCTAAACACATGCCGAAAGCTCGCTCATGGCAGTATTTGCGACAGCCGGCCGGCCAATAGCGGTGAGGGAGTACATGCCTTGGAACGAAGCCGATCGGGAACGATATAATATTGTGCGTGAGCGCTATACAAGTGATTTGTCCGATGAAGAATACGCTCTGATAGAGCCGTTGCTGCCGCAGCCCAAGAGGCGCGGTCGCAAGCCAACACCGGCGCGCACGATTTTGAACGCGATTTTTTATCTCGCGCGTTGCGCTTGTCCCTGGCGCTATATGCCAAAGGACTTTCCGCCTTACACGACCGTGCAAAATCGATTCTATCAACTGCGGGACAGTGGGATTTTGACTCAGATTATATGTCTTCTGGTTCAGAACGCGCGCGAGCAAGCCGGGCGGGAAGCGGCGCCAACCGCCGTGATTGTCGATGCGCAATCGGTCAAGACGACGGAGTCTGGTGGTCCACGGGGTTACGATGCTGGCAAGAAGGTCAAGGGCCGGAAGCGGCATATTGCGCTGGATACATTGGGCTTGCCGATTGAGTGCCAAATCACGCCCGCCGATGTCCAGGACCGCGACGCGTTGGCACCAATTCTGCGGGCGGTAAAACGCAAAAGCCCCTGGGTTAAGGTCGCTTTTGCCGATGGGGGCTACAATGGCGACGAAGCCCAACGGGCTGCCTTCGAGGCGAGCCGCATTGAGGTCGTCGTTGTGAAGAGAACGGATAAAGAAATCAAAGGCTTCGTCGTTCTTCCGAAACGATGGATCGCCGAACGGACCCTCGGCTGGATCAACCGCTCCCGCAGATTAGCAAAAGACTTCGAGGGCACAATCAAATCGGCCCTCGCCTGGATGCAAATTGCCTTCATTGCGATAATGCTGCGCCGATTGGCTTATGATGGATCTTAATTTCAAGTCAGGCTCTTAGTCTTACTGAGTCACAAAAAAGGGGAAGATTCGCGAATTTGCGAATCGTGATACGCGGGAGATTTTATGATCGGCATGAGGGCTGAGATGGATTTCCAAACGAACGCGCGCAGTGAATCGCGCTTTGCCGCGTATGTCGAGGGGCTTGTTGGCGTGATCGGGCACGTGGACCGGGCGGGACCGCTGCGCGACTATTGCGTGGGGCTGATGCTGCCGGTGGAGCGCAAGAGCGTTGAGCCGATGGCGGCGGTGACGGCGCCGGAGCGGACGGCGGCGCAACATCAGTCACTGTTGCATTTTGTCGGGCAGGCGCCGTGGTCGGATGCGAAGGTTCTGGCCAAGGTGCGCGAGATGGTGCTGCCCGAGATGGAGCGGCACGGCGCGATCGAGGCGTGGATCATCGATGACACCGGGTTTCCGAAGAAAGGCCGGCACTCGGTGGGGGTGACGCGGCAGTACTGCGGTCAACTCGGCAAGCAGGACAATTGCCAAGTCGCCGTCTCTCTATCGGTCGCCAATCACGACACCAGCTTGCCGGTGGCCTATCGGCTGTATGTGCCGAAAGATTGGGCCTTGGACAAAGCGCGGCGGGGCGAGGCGGGGGTTCCCGAGGAGATTGGGTTTGAGACCAAGCCGGAGATTGCGCTGGCGCAGATCCGCGCCGCTTGTGAGGCCGATATTCCGCGCGGCGTGGTGCTGATGGATGCCGGCTATGGCAGTGACACCGAGCTGCGCACGGACATCGGCGCGCTTGGGTTGAGCTATGTTGCCGGCATCATGCCGAACACCTCGGTCTGGGCTCCTGGGACAGCACCGCTGCCGCCGAAGAAATGGTCGGGTCGCGGACGCCCCCCGAAGCTGATCGGTCGTGACGCCAAACACCGGCCGCTTTCCGTCAAGGCGCTTGCGCTCGGCCTGCCAGCGGTGGCGTGGCGCATGATCAAATGGCGTGAAGGCACAAGCGACTGGCTGTCCTCACGCTTCGCCCGGATACGGGTTCGCGTTGCACATCGCGATTACCAGCTCACCGAGAGCCGCCGGGATGAATGGCTACTGATCGAATGGCCCCGGGGTGAAGACGAGCCGACCAAATATTGGCTCTCGACCTTGCCGCCGAACCTTGCCCTCGCGCGCCTGGTCGATCTCGCCAAGCTGCGCTGGCGCATCGAGCGCGATTACCAGGAACTCAAGCAGGAACTCGGCCTCGGGCACTATGAAGGTCGTGGGTGGCGCGGCTTCCACCACCACGCCACACTCTGCATCGCCGCTTACGGATTCCTAATCTCCGAGCGGGAGACAATTCCCCCCTCGGGACTGCGTGGCGCCTCGTGGCTCTCGAAACCTGCCGTTCCCGGCGGTTACCGACCGCGAGGCGCCCCCAATCAGACCGGAACGTCATATCCCGAACTCGATCGCAACCTTGCGCCGTCGCATCGTCATCGCGCTAGCGCCAACTCTGTCGAGATGCCCTTGTTGCGCCCGCATGACCTCGCGCAGAACACATCTCAGTTTGTGACGCAGTAAGATTAGTCCTGGCCGGTCGCTATTTGCCGATGAGACAAACAAGATGACCACGGATCACGATGCTCTCGACCGGCGCGGCGTTCTCCTCGCCGGTACAATTACCGCTGTCTCTTCTCTTGGCATCGGTACGGCGTCACCCGATGCGCAGGCACAGGTGCCCCGGCCAAGCAGAGGAGGCAAGCCAAACATCATCTTTATTCTTATGGACAATCTGGGCCACGGCGAACCCGGCTGCTATGGCGGCGGCATCACGCGCGGCGCCCCGACCCACCGCGTCGACCGGCTCGCATCGGAAGGAATGCGGCTAACGAATCTCAATGTCGAGGCGGAATGCACGCCTAGCCGGTCCGCCATCATGACCGGGCGCTTCTCGATCCGCTCCGGAACGCATTCTGTGCCGCTCGGCGGCGGCATTGAAGGACTACCGCGATGGGAGGTGACTATCGCGGAAGCTCTCTCGGCAGCGGGTTACGCCACCGGCCATTTCGGCAAATGGCATCTCGGCAACGATCAGGGGCGCTTGCCGAATGATCGCGGGTTCGATGAGTGGTACGGCATTCCGCGAACCACGGACAAGACGTTTTGGGTCACCAACCCCGCGGCAAGGGCCGCGAGCGCATCATGGAGGGCCGCAAAGGCGAGCACCGCCAATTCGTTGCCGTCACGATCTTGAACAGCGCCGCCTAATCGATGCCGAATGCACGCGACGCGCGATCGACTTCATGACGCGCAACGTAACCGCGGGCAAACCCTTCTTACGCCTATATCCCGTTCACGCTCGTCCATTTCCCAACGCTTCCCAATCCGAAATTCACTGGAGGACCGGCTTCGGCAATTTCCCCGACGCGCTCGCCGAGATGGACGCGCACGTAGGCGAAATCCTTGACGCAGTTGCCACCCTCGGCATCCAAGATGATATGATCGTGGTGTTTGCGAGCGATAATGGCCCCGAGGCAACATGGCCGTGGCAGGGTTCATCGGGCCCGTGGCGCGGCTATTACTTTACACATATGAAAGGCTCGCTCCGCGTGCCATTCATTGTCCGATGGCCGGGTCGGATCGCGGCGGGCCGCGTCAGCAACGAAATCGTGCACGAGATCGATACCTTCACGACATTGGCTAAGATTGGCGGCGCCAGTGTACCAGATGACCGCCCGATTGACGGCGTGGACCAAACGGACTTCCTCCTCGGCAAGACGGAAAAATCGAGCCGAGAGGGGTTCCCCGTGTTCGTGGCTGATAGGCTGGAAGCGGTGAAGTGGCGGAACTGGAAACTCGCCTTCTATGATGAAGAACGCGACTGGTGGACTCCGCCGACCAAACTTGGCGAGCCGAAGGCGTTCGATCTTGTAACCGATCCCAAGGACGAATACCCGTCAACGGGCATCCGCAATACGTGGGTAGGCGGACCTGCACTCAAGATTGTCGCCGAGTTCGAGCAAAACCTAAAGGAGCATCCGCCGATACCGCCCGGCACCCCCGATCCCTATAACCCAAAATGATTCTGGTTGGGCAAGGTGCTCGAGGAAGCACCAGCGCTCGATAGCGGGTCGTTGAGATGGACGCGCAAGCGGCAATTCATCTTCGGCTTCGGGAAATAACATGCGTCAGCCGCTCCGACAGTTCACCTTGCTCACTCTCATAACCGTGGTCTTTTCGCTCGGCGACATGGAATGTGCACACGCTGACGAGGGCGGCATCAGTTTCTGGCTGCCGGGCGAATTCGGTAGCCTAGTCGCGGTGCCGGCGGAACCGGGTTGGTCGTTCGCGACCATCTACTATCACGACTCGGTTAGTGCTCGAGCCAGCAAAAACTTCAATATTGGCGGCCGCATCGTCGCCGGGGTCAACGGCACCGCAGATCTCGGACTTTTTGGGCCAACCTATACGTTCAGCAATCCGGTACTCGGTGGTCAAGCGGCCCTCAGCATGCTAGGCGCGTGGGGGCAAGCAGCGCATCTGTCAATGCTATCCTGACCGGTCCCCGGGGTAACAGCATCTCAGGAAGTCTCGCCAATTCAGCCACGGATTTCACCGACCTGTTCCCGCAAGCTTCATTGAAGTGGAATCGGGGTGTGAATAATTTCATGACCTATGCCACTGGCGACATTCCAGTCGGGCCTTACAACCTGGACCGTCTCGCCAATACCGGCCTCGGCCACGGCGCGGTCGATGGGGGCGGCAGGTATACCTATTTCGATCAGCAAAACGGGCATGAATTTTCGGCAGTGGCGGATTTTACCTACAATTTCGAAAATCCCTGCACGCAGTACCAGAATGGTGTCGATTTCCATTTCGACTGGGGCGCGTCCCAATTTCTGAACAAGAATGTAGACGTCGGGCTGGTCGGCTATGTTTTCCAGCAAGTGACGGGCGATAGTGTAGTTGGTACGACACTCGGCAGTTTCGAATCGCGCGTCGCCGGTATTGGGCCGCAGATCGGCTTCATTGTACCGCTCGGCAGTGCCAGCGGTTATGTCAACATTAAGGGCTATAAGGAATTCGCCGCCGAAAACCGGCCAGAGGGCTGGAACGCGTGGTTGACCTTTTCCATTGCGTTCGGGGCGCTTTAATCGCGGTCGTTCTAACGACGATTTGTCGACCGCATCCGCAGCGACGGCGTTTGCGTAAAATCACGATCGTTCGATTCCTCTTGGTGCGTTGGACCGCGCCAAAAGGCATTTCCAGGTTCGCCTATTCCGTTAATGTGGCTGGAGCGTGACGGTTGGCAATTCCATAGCGGCAGAGGCGTCTCGCGCTGAAGAATAAGTGGAGGAATATAGAGCCGGACGAGGCAGACCACGGTGCGCCCGTGGCGATGGCATCGTCTAAGACTCCCAAGCGGCAGTTGACCGAAAAGGTCCTGAAAGGTTGCTCAAGGTGAGCGGTTAACTCCGCGCCCATCCCGACACGGCCAGGCTGTCGTTAAGTGAAGCACATTTACTAATTCCAAACCATCGATCTGAACTTGCGCCTCTTCAATCGCCAAACGTCACCATTTCCCTCGGTTCCTCTATTACCCGGCCGTTCTTTTCGGCCCGAAACTCTTTGGCCATTTCGTAAACTCGCCTTCGCGAGCGCATGATTCCACCGAGCGGACGATGCGCAGCCAGTCCATGCCAGGGCGAGAATGACATTCCATCATCGACACTCGACGATCGCGCCTCGCTCCATGCCACTTGCGGTTTGACCTTGATCCGGGCGATCGGCCGGAATGGGCTCTTGTCTTCCGGCCAAACAACCGCAGCGTTTTCAATCGGCATCAGCGCGAGGTCTGTGCACAGTTGTGCTCGAACCCCCCACTCACCGCCATTTGTCTTGAAAAACGCAACCACCGCCTGTCGGAGGCCATTTGGCGCTCGGGTCACGTTCAAAGACGCTTGCTTGAGAGCCGTCAACTCCGCGGATATTGGCGCCACCGCTATTTTCGCAATGAAGTCGCCAAAAAGCAGCGCGGCCTGGCTGTAGAAGGTTTCGCCCAGAATGTGAGTTTCGGGATGCCCCCCGAGGGTTGCGACAGTCACATTCGCCCGGCCGGTAATTGCGACGATTATCCGCTGCAGCGGCTGCATAGTTGCCGACAGAAGTTTCTTGAGCCAGTGAACCCTGCCGGTGGTTCTTGCCAGAAGCCGCACGACCGAGAGAAATGCTTTGGGAGTGGTCGCCCCGAAGGCCGGACCATTGATCAAAAGGAAGTCCTGCGTCACGTCCCCCTCGGAACCGTCAAGTCGTTCGCCTTCCACACCAATCACCTTTATCGCCAATCCGCGCGGTACGGACACGCTGTCGTCGAGGATGTCTCCAGGAATCGTGGAGAACCGCATCACCAGCGGATAGCGTCCGGGTTTCGCAAAAAGTCCCTGAGCCAGCTCGCTTGGAAGCCCCGCGTCGACTTCAAGATACCCCTCGAGAATCCCGTGGGACTTCGCATGGACAGGGCGAATCGCATGGCCGCCGTCTGCCAAGGTCTTTTCGGCGATGTACCGCATGGTTGCGACCAGGCCGGTTATAGTTGCGGCCTCATCAACGACCGGCCGCTCCATACCCGGGCTAAATCGGATAGGCGCCTCGATGTGACTGTTCGAAAATTTCGAAGAAGCATTCATGGAGACCTCTCGATAGTTGCCGAGCGTCCTCGGACAGTTTCGTGAAAATGTCTCATCTACTCCGACATCTGCCCTCTCAGTGGGACTCCATCGCGTGGCCGTGATTTTTGCGATTTCGTTGACGTTGTTGACGACCGCGGCGATCCCGCTCCACGCGAACCCATCATGACATCGATCTCTACGCTGGCGAACCCCTCTACCTTGGGTTTAACGTGCTCTATGCATTTGCTCATTGTCCGGCTGGCCGACGCGAGCTTGTCTGGGTCAATGTGACGGCGCGTCCGACGGCGGAATGGATCGCGCCGCAGTTCACCGAGGCTTTCCACTGGAACACGACACCCCGCTACCTGATCCGTGATCGAGACCGGATCTATGGCACAGTTGTCAAACGTCGTTTGAAAGCGATGGGTATTCGCGACAAGCTGATTTCACCCGGTTCGCCTGTGGCAGAACTGTTGTGCCGAAAGGCTGCTCGATCCTGTCTCCGTCGGACAGCAGTGAGTCGCGTCCGGACCTTGAGACAAAAAGCCGGCAAATAATCGAGAACCTAAGTGGGCTTTTCGCCCATATGGGTATTTATGTGTGCTCCGTCGGGCGGGCAGACACTTGGGCGTAGATGATCCCGACCTCCCTTTGTGAAATCCACGTGCAAGCAACTGACGTAATTGCCAACTTCCGAGTATGTAGCCTCCCGGTCCTACTGCATATTGAAAGGCTGCTGAGCTGCCCCGCTACAATCGGCGGGTCTTCATCGCGCCGCATTGACCTGAAATCTTTTACCCGGAACGCAACGCCTCCCGATTTACAAGTTTGCCTCGCCAGCGAAGACGGTGCGACCGTTGAGCCAGGTGGGCACGCTCAACGGTCTAGCAGTCGCCGTCTTCTCGTCGAGTGAACACTGATACGGGCCGTGTATCAGGCGTTCGCACCCGGCCTGTTGCGGGTCGATTCGAACAGGAACCACGTGCGTCGCTCGGTCTCGTCGATCCAATTCTCGATCAGGCTACCGGTTGCGACATCACCATATTCGTCGCACACGCCATGGACCTGGCGCAGTAGTGAAGTTAGCCGCTTGTTGTCCTCACGCAGCTCCGCCAGCATGTCCTGTGCGGTAACATATTCCGCATCGTTGTCCTTGATCCGTTGCTGCCGCGCGATCTGCCCGATCGAGCGCAATGTGGTTCCACCGATCTTGCGAGCCCTCTCGGCGATCGGGTCCGTCATGGCGAAGATCTGGTCGCCATGCTCGTCGAGCAGCAGATGGTAATCGCGAAAGCTCGGCCCACTCATATGCCAATGGAAATTCTTCGTCTTGACGTAGAGCGCGAATACGTCGGTTAGCAGTCCGGTCAGAGCCGCTGAAATGTCGCGCGTGGCATCCATGGATAAATCCGTTGGAGTGGCAAGAAATTCGCGCTCCTGCAGCCCGGCACCTTTCTTGTCCGTCATATGCTTCCTTCCTTTCTCTAGGGTTATGCAAATCGACCACAATGCGGCGGTTTCCGGCCTCGCTATCAATTAGGTCAGCTTAGACAAGCGGCCGGTTCACACCTTGGCGTGTGCTCTCGGCCTTGAACTCGCCGAATTTGGCGATCGGCTCGACGCTGCCGTCACCGCGTTCTAGCACCATCCACTCCCGCGCCGGTAAAGCGACCAGTGAGGGCGCCCGGCGCGCCTCGAGCGAAGCATCGACCCCGGCCTATAGCCGGTCAGGACTCATGACCTCGTGGCGATCGTCCAACATGGGTATCTCCATCCTGCATGTTATACTACTTCCGTCCGGCCGGGAAACGAGAAGCCGAATGCCAAGACTCTCCGGGACCAACAGACAGTGATGGCGTCTCAGGGACCTCGGGCCGCGTTCTCGCGAAGGACCTAAATTAAATGCAGTCATTCGCTCCATTATCTTGATTCTTGGCGCATGCGTCGCACAACTTCTTTTTTTTTGCAGTTTGTGGACGTCACAGCATTTGCCCTCGTGGCCATCGTCACATTGAACGCGATAATGCTGACAAACTCAGGCAAGATTGATCAGACCATCTAGACGTCTCTAAGGTTGTCGATTTTCCGACATCCGGATTCGGATCAGGTTCTGTTCGCAAGCGACGACGACGCCGTGCCTCTTTACCGGAAGTTCATTCGGGGACGAAGCCTTCGCAGTGCGCTGGAGCTTGCGTCTATAGAACGAACCAAGAGAAGATACACAATCTTCACGCGCCGTAAGGATCGATGGGAGACGATGAGATGCGCTACGCCAAGCGGTTGGAGAAGGCCGCCGACGATGCGAGTCTCCACATCTGGAACGGGATGCCTCACGTCCTTCAGTCGAATGCGCGACGGCTGGCCGCCGACGAACATGGCGAGAAACCGGCGCAAGTTTCCGGGCAATCAACGACAAATCCAGAAGGTAGGCAGTGCGGATTGCCGCGTCGTATCCTTTACCGACAAGGTCCACATGCGCGTCGCTGAGATGAAGGTCGACGCTTAACTCCGGATAGAAATAGAGGAACTCCGTCAAAGCGGGTGCGATGCACAAGACGCCAAATGACATCGGGGCAACGAGACGAATATGTCCGCGCGGCAACGCAGCCGGGCAACGCCCTCGTTTTTCGCAGCTTCACCTTCGGCCAGAATGTGCGCGGCCCGGTCGTAGAGCTGACATCCGTCTTCCGTAAGCGCGAGGCGTCGCGACGAGCGGTTGAAAAGGCGCGCGCCGAATTTCTTCTCGATTCGTCCGACGGCCTTCGAGACACTGGCCTTAGACAATCGGATTTCGGCTGCCGCCCCCACAACCGAGCGCGTCTGAACCACCTTAGCGAATATCGCCAAACCTTCAAAATGGGGAGCTTCGACACCTATCCCCCGTCGCCCGTTACGACTGCCTCGAGCGCTGAAAATCCATTTGCACATGTTATCGCAATTCGTGACCCATAACGAACCTGGAGGCCGACCGATGAGCAAGCACATTGCCCTTTCCCCCGAGGAAAACGGCGGATCGCCTCGCGATCCGGGAGACTGTCGAAGCATATGCGCATTGCGCCGATCGTCGTGACGCCAAGGGTCAAATGTCTCTCTTTACCCCAGACACGCATTTCGTCGTCTACATGAATAGCAAGGATTCGACCCCGTCCCAGGAGCTGCATTCGCGCGAGGCGCTCGCCCCGGTCTTTGACTAACTGAACAAATACGCCGCGACTATGCACTTTGTCGGACAGAGCACGATCTTTACGCTGACGGGCGATCGAGCCAATGGCGAAACCTATTGCCTAGCGCATCACGTCTCCGTCGACGGCGAAAGCCGACGCTTGATGGTTGCCGCTCTACGCTACCTCGACACCTTCGTAAAGATTCGTGGCGCATGGCTCTTTGAAGAGCGCCTGCTCTACGTCGACTGGCTGGAAGAGCGCGCAATGTCGTGATGTTCCGGCCGAGAGCAAATGCGCGTCGCGCGCGTGCATATCCAGTTATAGTCGTCGGACGGTGCGCATCGGTTGACAAAGGCGTAGGCGACCGTCGCGCTTTCCAGTTGGATCGAGCGGAACGCGAAAAGGATGCGGCAACTGCTTGACGGTATGACGTAGTAGCCATCGGGACTTGAGTCTTTGTAGCCCGCGGAGAAGCAGATATTTGGGGCCCTCGCCTTTGTCCCCGCCCGCCGGCCCGACATCCACAATAATAGCCTGCTACGCATCGACAATCTGACCATAGAGAACTGCCATCCGCCGGTTTTAGTTGCATCCCTCGGAGCTCGCATGAACGCGCTGGCGATCAAGAGCACGGTTGCCGCCTCGCGCTTCTCCTACACGTTCACGCTCGACCGTCCGGATCTGTGAGTTCAGTCTCGCTAAGGGGTTCCGCTTGTCAGTGCCTATAATCGCGAGAAAGATGTCTTCATCATACCACGGTGTCGGAGAAAGGGGGCTCGATAACCTCGCCGAGGGCCAGCAAGCCACTCTCGCGTCCTCCCGACCCCGAACGGCCGCGAGGCCATTACGATTGGTTTGGCCCCCTTTGCCGACGCAAGTTCAATCAATGGGTCGCCCGGGAGGTGACGGCGTTTTGGATCGTTGGCTCACCTCGAATAGCTGTTGTCTGAAGTAACTTATTGCGCCGCGCGCCATTCGCGTACGAATTCACCGAGCTCCTCTATATTGAGATCGGATACAGCCCAGAAATTCATTTGACCGCTCGACCATTGGATGAGGTTGTAGCCATTGCGAGCGGTTTGGTGCGGTGCTGCCGCGGCCGCATTCGCGCGCGGCCAAACGAACAACTCGATGATATGCTTTGCTCGACCATAGATTAATGCTGCGGCCGGTCGGCCGGCGACATAGTCGAGCCTGCCGCCTATCAGCGGAAAACCCTGCGCCGCCAAATCCTTTACCGGCGGTGCAAAATCGAGCCGGCCATCGAACCATGGTTTGACCGTGTGCTGGTTCGATGACGGCACGTCGAGTAGATGGCCCGGCTGCAGCGCGCGAATATGGCTATCGATCACCGAAGTTTCGATGCCCTCGTCCTGAGGCAACGCGACTAAGAACAGAAGCGATGCCGCCGCCAGCGCACCGACGCCGAACGAACCGCCAAGCCAACCCCAGCTAAAGCGCCAAGCGAGGCGGCGCGAACGCGATGCAGCCGCCGGCGCGTTTTTCACGATAAGCGACGTCATGCGATTGCGAAAGTCCTCCGATGCCCGGTGATAGGGCGCTGCCGCGCGCACGCTTTCCTTGGTCTCCCGCAGCGCATTTTGGAGGGACCGGCACTCGGCGCAGTCGGCCAAGTGCGCCGCGACGGCGGCCGCGTCGCGCACTGCCAGCTCGCCGTCGGTGTCGGCCTGCACCAAGAGGCGCAGCTCTTCGTGACGTTCATCCCTCATTTTATTCGCCTTCCTTCGCCAACTTCGTCAGCGTCTGGCGGGCTCGCCATAAGCGCGACATCACGGTACCGACGGGGATGCCAACCACTTGCGCGATCTCCTTGTAGGACATCTCCTCGAGATCGCTGAGCACGACGCATTCCCGCAGTTCGACCGGGAGTGCATCAAGTAAGGTGTCGAGGCGTTCACGATCTTGGCGACGCGCGAGCGCGGCTTCGGGATCGTCACCGGGATCGCGCAAGACCTCAGCAAGGGTCGTGTCGCTGTCTTCATCATCGAGCGGCACTGTAGCGCGGCGGGCCGCCAGCCGCGAATAAGCCGTGTTGCGCACGATCGAAAGCAACCAAGCGCGCGGGTCGCCGCCCATATAAGAGGGGAAATAGCGTAGCGCGCGCACAAAGGCGTCCTGCACTACGTCCTCGGCCTCGGCGCCGTCACGCATCAGCCAGTACGCAAGATTGTAAGCGGCGTCGAGATATGGCAGCGCGACGGCGTCGAAACTCGGTTGCGGAGGAGTGGCCATGCGCCGGTAAAAGCTCGCCAAAGTTCCCCTCCCGTCGGGCGCACGGGCTGGTCGCGGGAGTATATAACTAAATTGCATGATCTGGTCGATCGCGCGCTCATCGGACAGAGACAATCCTAGTCATTCGGTTTCAATTCGATCGGATCGGTCATGTCGGGCCACTCGCCATTTGGGGATCTGATGGCTAGACCATCCTACCCGCGGTTCTATTCGCTCCTTGGCAAACATTTTCGCTGGCGGTGCCGATTTTGGCGCTAGCGGCGGTGGCCCCGTCGCCTCGCAGACCAGGACAGAGCACGCCACGACTGCCACGGTGTGACGCCGAGAAGATAGCGGCGATGCAAAAGTTTTCCCCAGGCGTGAATAAAACCGGCAGTAGGCCGGTCTACTCAGCAATCCCATAGAGGGATTGACGACAATCGATGGAGATGACGATGACACGTACAGCGATGTTTTATGGGTTCGCCGCCCTGACCGCGGGATACGCCTTGGCGGGACCGAGCGCGAGCGCCGCTTCGAACGCCACAATCTCCCGGGTCGAAACCGCTTGCCTAGCACTGGGGCTCGACCCTAGCGAGGCGCCTTACGCATATTGCATTCAGAGTCTTGCTGCATCCGCGCCACTCCAACTCTATGCCATGACCCCCCCGACTAAGATGAGCGATACCGCCCCCGACGGCAGCATCGACGCGGGCCACCGGGCGGAGAGTACCTGCGCCGCAATCGGCCTCAATCCGGTGACCGCGCGCTATTCCTATTGTGTCAACAATCTCACCCAGTCGCTGTTCGACGAACAGAATTTCTTGACGCGTTAATCGAGAAGGGTCTCGCGAATGGCGCCTAACACGAGTGCCATTCGCCGCCTTCACCAACACCAAGGATCTTTCAAATCCTCCACCGCCAAACTCGCCACGACCCTACGTCGTGCTGTGTACTAATGATGAGATATCCGAATGCTGCGCAGCGCTGAAGACTCCGAACTTCACGTTTTCGACCGAGTAATCCGTTTTCTGCACTGGTTGACCCTATTCCTCGTTGCCATCATTTTCGTGCTCGCCTTCTCAATCAATTTTGCTTCGTCCAACGCGGAGGCGATTGCACTCACCCAGCTGCACCGCTCATTCGGCGTGACCGTATGGGTGGTGACGCTCGGTCGGCTCTTCTGGCGCCAATTCTCACGTTTCCCAAACTGGCCCGCTGACATGCCGCTGGCGATGCGATTTGCGGCCCAATGCAGCGAATACGTTGTCTACGCCGCCTTACTGATCCAGCCGATCCTTGGGTTACTCCAGACGAATGCTCGTGGCGACCGGGTGAACTTGTTCCTCCTCGGCCAGCTGCCGGCGCTGATCGGCAAAGACCGCCCCCTCGCGAAGCAGTTCCTACAATTGCACGAGAGGGTCGGGCTCTTCCTCCTCGGCTTGATTGCGCTTCATGTTGTGGCGGCGCTCTACCATCATTTCTGGCGGCGCGACGACACGCTCCTAGGAGTGTGTCTGAGTAAGGGTGGGGAGGTTAGCACTGAGTTGCGAGGATCGGAGGAATTTTGGTGGCGGTCCGCGGTCGCGATTTGCACGCGCAAGATTGAGTCGCGAAAGCGGCGCTCCGGATTCGATTGTTGCTGGCGTGTACGCTCGCCGCAGCCCATCAGGCTGCGGCGGCGAGCTTGAGGAGGTTGTGAACGGTGCAGAGCAAGGCCCATTCGGCCTTGACCTTGTCGATGCCGCGCAGGAGGAACTGGCGGAAGCCTCGGGCATGCTTGATCTGACCGAACACGGGCTCGACGACCTGCTTGCGCAAGCGATAACGGCTGCGGCGGCCGGCGCGCTTCAGTTTCGTGGCCATGCGGGCAACGCGGCTGCCCGCCCGGGGCGTGCGCTGCGCGACCGCGGCGGCGGTGCCATGGTGCTGGCGTCCGGTGGCGATGTAGGCGTTGATACGGCGCTTGGCGAGGGTGCGGAGATTGGCCTCGGAGCAGTAGCCGGCATCGGCAGAGATCTCGTCGGGGTTGCGGTGGAGATTGGTCCTGATCGCGGCGACGAGCGGGGCCAGCTGCGCCTGGTCGGTGGTGGCGTTGCTTAAGTCGTGCGCGACGATCACCTGCGCTTCGGCGTCGACCGCGGCCTGGGCGTTGTAGCCCTGGATGAAGCCGTCGTTGGTCTTCATGATCCGGCTCTCGGGATCGGTGAAGTTGCGCTGCGCCTTGTCCGCGGGCGGCGCCGGTTCGGCCGGAGGGTGTGCCGGCCCGCTGGGGCCAGAACCGTCGCCCTTTTCGCTCGCCTGCGCCGCCGCGGCCGCGCGCGCCTCGGCCTCGAGCGCTGCCTTCGCCGTGCGGATTTTCTCCAGCCGCCGCTGCTTGTTCGCCATCCACTCCGGCATCTCGTCGCCGCGCCGCTCGACGCCGTGCACGCGGTCCTCGGCCGCGTCGGTCTCTGCCGCCGCGGCCAGCCAGCGCTCAACTTCCGCCGCCAGCGCTGGCGCCGCCTGCTTCATCCGCCCGTAGCTCATCGCCTTGTGCTTGGAGGCGTTCGCCTTGATCTTGGTACCGTCCAAGGCGACGTGACCGAGCTTCACCAGACCCGCCGCCCGGCACAGCTTCAACACCTGTTGGAACAATCCCGAGAGTGCCGCCAGGTGCCGCTTGCGGAAGTCGCTGATGGTGCGGAAGTCGGGCCGCTGCATCCCCGTCACCGCGGCAAAATCGAGCCGCTCCTCGCACGCCTTGGCGATCCGCCGCGACGAGTAGATGCCTTGGCTGTAGCCATAGAGCAGCAGCGCCACCATCATGCCCGGATGGTAGGGCGGGTAGCCCCGCTCCTCCTCATACGTGTCCATGATCGCCGACAGATCGAGCCCGTCGCGCACGGTCTCGCGCACGAAGTGCGCAAGATGGCCGGCGGGCACCAAATCCTAAATCGAGGGCGGCAGCAGCCAAACTTGGTCAACGTCCCACGAACGAAAGGTCTTGCTCATGCCGCATAGCGAATCACGTCACCGCATTGCCGTCGAGCAAAATCCGATTACCCGGACACACTCCTAGCCATGCTGCCACGAGCAATGAGGCGCCGGGCCGCACCCGGGCCACGCGCATAAATGCGCTAGGGAAAGTCTGAATAAGTAGCTCGACTTAATGAAGCCACGCGAGCGGCCGTTTTGGTTTGAAACGATGTCGGTGCGGCTCGGCGAGTGGCTTTACCTTTGTCTGTGTGGCAAGGGTGCATAGCCGGATTGTGGGCGCGCTACGCGCCTTGCCACCGCAACAAGTGTCGCCGGGCGAGGAAGAGGTTGGCCAGCGCGCAGGTCACGAAGAGGCGGTTGGCATTCTTGTCCAGGCCACGATAGCGAACTTTGGCGAAGCCGAAGACCCGCTTGATGACGCCGATACTATGCTCGACCTTGGACCGGACCTTCGACTTGGTGCGGTTCTTGGCCCGTTCGATCTCGTCCACGATACCGCGATGGCGGTAGCGGCGGTTGGTGAAGTCTTTTGCGTTGGGCGCATGCGCCTTGATCACGTCGGTCTGGCCGCGGTACGCCTGATCGCCCCAAACGCGCGTCTCCTCGCCGTGCATCAGGTCCGGCAATATTTCGCTATCGGCGACATTCGCGGCGGTCGCGACCACGGCGTGGATGATCTTGCTTCGGCTGTCGATGCCGACATGCGCCTTCATGCCGAAATACCACTGGTTTCCCTTCTTGGTCTGGTGCATGTCGGGATCGCGCGCCTTCTCTGCATTCTTGGTCGAGGATGGCGCGGCGATGATGGTCGCGTCCACGATCGTGCCCTTCGACAGCTTGAGCCCCTTGGCTTCAAGATGCCGATGCACCTCCTCGAACAGGCGGCTGCCCAAGTCGTGACGCTCGATGAGATGCCGGAAGCGGCACACCGTGGTCTCGTCCGGAACCGGCTCGCGGCCCAGGTCGATGCCGACAAATCCGCGCATCGCCAGCGAATCGTAAAGCGCTTCCTCCGCCGCCGGGTCCGACAGGTTGAACCACTGCTGCAGAAAATAGATGCGCAGCATTCGCTCGACGCCCACCGGCGGCCGACCATTGCCCGGCTTCGGGTAAACCGGCTCAACCAGCGCGCACAGCGCTGACCATGGCACCACCTGATCCATCTCAGCGAGAAAAACAGCTCGGCGTGTCGTCTTCCCGTACCGTTCGAACCCAACCGCCGCCAGCGTCGCCTGCTTCATCGAGCCACCCAATATGCTTCCGCACACTGATCCCTATAAATCACACAACCCTCGTCGCGTCGACAACTTCTTCAGAGTCTCCCTAGGCTACACCGGGCCCCGCGCAATCGCGATTTTCGAAAATATTTTCTCTCCACTGCGAATAAATCGCCCGACCGACAAGTCTGGATCTTGGACCCACCAACGGGTCAGAAACGAAGGAGCTGAAAATGTTTGACCGAGATGATTCCGATGCCGGCCCGTCCCGAAGGAAGCTGTTGAAATGCATGATGTGGGGAAGCGCCGGTGTGCTCTGGACTGTGAGTGGCGGCGTGCCGCAGCCATTCGCCCTCAACGGCTCCGCGCTTGCCGCCACCCTGACGGCCGATGACTTCACCTTCATGCAGATCAGCGATACCCATATCGGCTTCAAGGGTGCGGTCAATCCCAATCCAGACGCCACCCTCAAGGAAGCGCTCGCGAGGGTCGGCAAAGTACGGCCGGCGATGCTGCTCCATACCGGCGATGTGAGCCACCTCGCGAAGCCCGAGCAATTCGATTTGGCGGCCGCCATCATGAAAAGCGCCAATCTCGAAACCTATTACGTGCCGGGCGAGCACGACACGATCGGTGACAGGGGCAAGTCGTTCTTCGAGCGCTTCGGGCGCGAGAAGAGCACCGGCGGCTGGTACAGTTTCGACCATGGTGGCGTGCACTTCATCGGACTAGTGAACGTCGTCGACCTCAGACCTGGCGGGCTCGGTTATCTCGGGCCCACGCAGCTTGAGTGGCTCGAGCAGGACCTGAAGGGCAAGAGCGCTAGCACACCCATCGTGGTCTTCGCCCACATGCCCTTGTGGACAGTTTCCGCCGAGTGGGGCTGGGGCACGGACGATGCCGCGCCGGCAATC
The DNA here is from genome assembly GCA_963804725.1 of uncultured Alphaproteobacteria bacterium. Taxonomy (GTDB): domain Bacteria; phylum Pseudomonadota; class Alphaproteobacteria; order ATCC43930; family CGMCC-115725; genus JAATGI01. Next base: position 39,522 of record CAWDRN010000008.1, read on the forward strand.
GCCTACCTCAAGCGCTTCGGCTCGGTCACTGTGCTCAACGGCCATATCCACCAGGTGATCCAGAAGGTCGAGGGCAATGTCGCGTTCCGCACCGCCTATTCGACTGCATTCCCGCAGGCGGCCCCCGGCACGCCTGGCGCGAGCCCGGGCCCCCTTAAGGTGGCGGCGGAGAAGCTCCGATCGGTCCTGGGCGTGCGCCGGGTCGATGTCGTACGCGACAACAGCGTCACGCTTACCGATGCAACCCTAGCTTCATGAGGCGGCAGATGGTCAGGTCTTGGTTTGGCCGGCACGGCGCGATCAATTTTGCTCCCGCGGTCGCTGTGCTGCTCGTCGGCGGATCCCTGCTCAGCTGGCACAGCCTCGCTGCAATGTCGTCGCCACGCGAGGTGTCGATCGATAATTTCACCTTCGGTTCGGGCAGGCCGCTCACCGTGCCGCGCGGAACCAAAGTCACTTGGACCAACAAAGATGACGACCCCCATACGGTTACAAGCGACAGCGATCCCAAGCTGTTCAAGTCGCCGGCGCTCGACACCGACGAAAGTTTTTCCTTCACCTTCAACGAGGCGGGCACGTTCAGGTACTTCTGCTCTATCCATCCCCGCATGCAGGGCGCTGTGATCGTACAGTAGCGTGTGATCCCCGACCCTGTTCGTCGCTCCCTTGCGGACAGGGTGGGAACGCCCGTTGCCACCGCCGTTTATTTTGCGCAACTGAACTTTCGCACAGCGTCGGTGGTGGCACAACCATGACCAATGTCGCCGCTGCTCCAAGCTCCTCTCTGACAGCTGCGAAGGCATTTGTCAGAATGGCCGACATGGCGCGTAAATCGGACGGCGAAGCCGCGCAAGGGACAACGCTCGCCAATATTAGACCAGGGCGCCAAGCGCCCAAAGGGGCGGGGGAAAAAGGACGTTCGGATAAACCGGGGATAAAAAGGTCGTCCGTCTTCTGCGCTTGGGTCGCTCTGCACTCTGAACGCCTCCCGCGTCGCGCGTAGGTGCTCCACCCAACTCTGCCTAAGGCTAAAGCACCTCGAGGCCTCGCCGACGCGCAGCCTGCGTGGACTGACCTCTCCATTATTTCGCCATTTTTGCCCCCTGCGCTGCCAGCCAATTTCGAGGCGGCGCCGCGGTCTCGACCAGGACAAGGACGGCCAGCGGCTATCGGCAACTACCTCGACGAGCTATCGCATTAAAGATTTTGCCCAGGGGCATCGAAACAATTTCGGAAGTAGCCAGGCACGGGACCACCTAATGAATTTTTCACGCCGCAAAGATTCAGCGATTTTTTTGAGGCCAACCCGGCCGGCGGATGTCTGCAATGGATGGCAAAATGCAACCGTCGCTCGCTCGGAGGGTTACGAGAAATGATGGCCGAAAGAAGAACCTCCGCTTTGGACAAGCGGCGCGTCGAAGCGGCCGTCCGTCATCGGCGCAGAATATCGGCAAACATTCGGCCCGAGGCCGTTACACCGTAGGTCAAGGTCCTGGCCGGAATCGCACGACGTAACTTCGACCAGGGCCAGGTTTCTGCTCCCATTGATCGTGGGCTTGCTGTTGCTAACCGGGGTCAGCGGCCGGACAATCGCATGAGTTCCTCGGGATACCGCGCGCCTTGCACCTTGATCTTGGCGGTGCCCTGCTCGATGTCGCGCATGTCCTCGGCGGTCAGCTTCAGCGAAGCAGCCCCGAGATTTTCATCCAGGCGATCCAGTTTCCTTGTGCCCGGGATCGGCACGATCCACGGCTTCCGCGCCAGCAGCCACGCCAACGCGATCTGCGCGGGCGTCGCACTCTTGCGCTCGCCGATCGAGCGCAGCAGATCGACCAGGGCCTGGTTGGCCCGGCGTGCCGCCGGCTCGAAGCGCGGAATTCGGCCCCGAAGGTCCATGCCGACGAACGTCGCGGTGTCGGTGATCGTACCGGTCAGGAAACCTTTGCCGAGCGGGCTGTAAGGCACTAAACCGATGCCGAGTTCTTCGAGCAGCGGGAGGATTTCGGCCTCGGGCTCTCGGGTCCACAGCGAATACTCGCTTTGCAGCGCCGTGACCGGCAGGACGGCGTGCGCACGGCGGATCGACCGAGCGCCAGCTTCCGACAAGCCAAAATGCTTAACCTTGCCTTGCTGGATTAGCTCCTTCACCGCACCCGCGACATCCTCCATCGGCACATCGGGATCGACGCGGTGCTGGTAGAGCAAGTCGATGCGATCGGTCCGGAGCCGTTTCAGCATGCCTTCGGTAGCGGCCTTGATGCGGTCGGGACGGCTGTTCAGCCCGCCTAGGTGCTTTCCAGTCTCCAGATCGATGTCCCACCCGAACTTGGTAGCGATCACCACTCGATCGCGGAACGATGCGAGCGCCTCGCCCACAATTTCTTCGTTTTGGAACGGGCCATAGACCTCGGCGGTGTCGAAGAAAGTGACGCCGCGCTCGGCCGCCCCCCGTATCACAGCGATGAGCTCACCCTTGTCCGAAATAGGACCGTAGCCCATGCAACCAAATCCAAGGGCCGAGACTTCGAGATTGCTGTTGCCGAGTTTGCGCTTCTGCATCGTGTTCTCCGTTTCGCTCTGAGCGGACAATCAGACCCCGCGCGGCGTCAGCTTGACCTTGGCGGCGCCGGCGCGGCCACCGATCATTGGGTTGAGGCAGGCGCTGCCGCTGTATTCGGTCCGGTAGGCGCCGGATGATGGCATCCGTCGGCTTGACGATCATCGGAGGGCGCGCTCTTCGAAACGTACATCGCCCTGACCGTAGAGAACAGCGCCTTGTATGGTCGAAACTCCTTGGTTTCTCAGACGCCGGCTTCCGCGAAGACGCCCCGCGCGATCCCCAATGCGGTCGCCGCCGTGGGCCATCCGGAATAGAAAGCGAGATGCGTGATCGTTTCGATGACTTCGTCGCGGCTGACGCCGTTCTCAAGCGCCCGCTTCAGATGAAACGGCAGCTCGTTCGTGCGATACAGCGCGACAAGACTAGCGACCGTGACCAGGCTGCGGTCGCGCGGGGACAGCCCGGGACGCTTCCAAACGTCGCCGAACAGGACTTTGTCGCTGTAGTCCGCGAGCGCCGGCGCGATGTCGGCAAAAGGATTGCGGGAAGCGGTCGGTTCAGTTGCCATGATGACCTCCGAAAGATTGGGAAAAGGGGTTGGGAATAAGGATATTGCAGCGCACTACCCGCCATGTCAGCCCGACCTCGATCAAGGACACACGGCCGAGTACCGTCCTCCATAGGACCCTCGTCGAGCGCGGGGCAGTGCGCGGAGTGTGCGGCGAACCGATCAGACCAGGAGGCCGCCACCGTCGATCACCAGAGTCTGGCCCGTCACGAATGTCTGTCGCATCAGGTAGAGATACCCTTCGGCAACCTCCTGCGCGTCGGCGACATGCCTCACAGGCAGCCGTCGAGCTTCGGAAGCATAGAGCGCCTCCCGCGCCTCCTCTGGCATCTCACGCCAAAGCGGTGTCTTGACGACGCCTGGCGAGACGATGTTGACGCGAACCGGCGCCAGTTCTATCGCCAAGGCTCGTGTCAGCCCCTCCATCGCCCCGCAGATACTCGCCGCGATAGACCACCCCGGTCCTGGCCTTGCCCGCGCAATGCCGGATGTGAACACGATCGAGCCGCCCGTCCGGATCCGGCGGTGCCCCCATCGGGCCGCCATGAACCCGCCCCAATAGCGCAGCTCGAAGAAGTGACGGGCGCTGGCGATGTCCCCGTCCGTCAGGGACGAGAGCTTCAGCGACTCCCCGGCAGTGTAGACAAGATGGTCAAGAGGCCCAACAGCGTCAAAGAAAGCCTCGATGGCGGTGGCATCCGACAGGTCGAGTACGCGTCCTTCCGCGCTCGCAGGGAGCGTCGTCAACGCTCGCTTGACCCGTGCGTCGTCGCTGGACGCGACCAGCACCTGGGCGCCATCCGTTGCCGCGGCTTCCGCGACTGCCAGGCCGATACCCGATGTTCCTCCAAGAACGATGATCCGTTTGTCCTGCAAAGTCATGGTGGCCTCCGTTAGCGAAGGGTCATTTTCCCATTGTGCCCGCCTATGACACAAACGCATCCGAGTCCATACAAAGATGACCCGAGGTCAATATCAACGTTCGATGCGCGATTGATCTCCGGTGCCAGTGCGATGATAGCGGTGGTCGAAAGCCGGCAGCTTCGTTCAGGCGGCCGACGCGCTCGACCTGACTCCGTCTGGTGTCAGCCGGGCCATTGCGCGCTGGAGACGCGGATCGGCATAAGGCTATTCGATCGCAACTCAAGCGCCGTAGTCCTCACGAGGGGGCCGGCGTTTCCATGCCCAGGTGGCACCGCTGCTGACGGGGATAGAAGAGACGGCACAAGAAGCGGCCGGTGCGAGTCGCTAAGGTTCGGGGCCGTCTCAAGCTCACTCTCGATCCGTGGTTCGCCGGCATCGTTTTGGCGCCCCTCGCCTGCCCGAGCTGACAACCCGCTATCCCCAGCTCTCATTGGAGCTTCTGGTCAGCAATCGTCCCGAGGATATGATGGCCGGCGGCGTTGACCTCGCGCTGCGCTTCGGGCCGCCCCACGCATCAGCGCTGATCGCGACGAAAGCTTCTCGAGACACGCATCATAACCTGTGCGTCTCCGAGCTATCTCGCGCGCCGAGAGACACCCAAAGTCCCGAAAGACATCGCAAATCACGAGGCGCGGCTGTTCCGAGACACGCAATCCGGGCGGCCCTTCAGCTGGAAGTTTCATCGGCGGGAAGACGTCATTGAAATCCCCGTCGACGGGCGCTTCGCGATGGACGATCTCTCGGCGGCTTTGGCAGCCTGCGAAGCCGGGCAGGGTTTGTTTCAGAGCTTCGAACTCGGCCTGGCCTATTGGCCTGCGAGCGGAGAGGCTGGTGCAGGTCCTGCCCGATTGGTCTGACGAGCGTTTCCCCCTGTACGCCTATTGTCCCTCGCGCCGGCATGGGGTCTTCCTAGAACCTCCTGCGCGCGCGGCCACGACCTGACTATGCACCTACTTCTCATCAATTTGACCGAAGCGGGATGACTTCCTTTGGCAATGAGGCCAGAAACAAGACAACGCAAACAGAAAGAAGGACGATGTCTTTGTATAAGAATTCCCCGGTGAGGTTCCACACTATTGGGTCTGTCGACAGGCTCCATTTGACGACACCCGGTGTCGAGAAGAAAAACGACCACGTAATCGCAAACGTACCAATTCCCATCAATGCCCCGAGTGCCGATAGAACCGGAACAAATGCCCCAGCAACGAGAAGAGCGGCGGTCGTTAACTCTACAATGCCGAGCAGATCAGCCTCCCCTCTGATCCCGAAGATAGACAGCCACGAAACGAAGGGACTGTTGGAAATGTATAGTGAAATGCCGTATGCGGATTGAGATGTGAATTTCTGTATGCTGAATGAGATAAAGATAAGAACCATCACCCATCGGAGAATGCCGAGCAGCCAGTACGAACCATGACCCTTTTCGGAAACATTAAAGTGTCTGATCATGATGACTTTTTCCATCGCGCTCTGGAGCTTTGCGATCAGCAACGCGCAGTGAATTTATGATCCGCGTATCGCGAAACAGCCGATGCTGAGCGCCAGAAGCGACGGCGAGACAAGAGAAAAGCGTTGCGTGGTGCTGAGGCAAAGCCGCCCGAGCGTGCGATACAGAGCGCGCCCATTCAGCGCAGTTGCACACCGTTGCCGGCTGCGGTCGACTTGCCGCCTCGGTCGGATCGATCTCGCGCAGTCCGCGCGTCACCTCCCCATCCGCATCGAGGGCGAGTACCACCTTATAGCCGTAGACGCGGCCGCCAGCCGAGAAGCCGGCTTCGACTCGACCGCGTTGCCCCCGCCGCACCTTATCGGCGAGCTTCTTTAGCTTGATCGCGGCCATCGTACCTATGAGGCAAATATGCAGCCGTTGATCTCGCCATCGGCCAGGGTAATGATCGGCACCCGGCGAAACGTGCGCGCTTGCAAATGAAGGAGATATCCTCTGGTCGCGCGATAGGCGGTCGAGATGCTCGGTGATCACGACTTCGATGCGGCAGGCACGAACTTCCTCAAGGACGGGGAGGGCCTGCGGCCGTGTCCCCAACGAGGAGCCTGAGATCTCGTAATCGGCAAAGATGTCGACGGCAGTGTCCCCGCGGCGCGCGGCGAATTGCGACAAATTCGTAGCGGGTCATCAATCGAGCGCTCATGTTGATTTTCGCTCGCATAGCGGGCGTAGACTCCGGCGCGCATGGATCAAGGCTCGCTCTATTGGGATCGCGGTTTGCCGTGGCTTTTGGAACACGATGATGGGCCCGCGCGAGGCCGCGTGCAACGGCTTCTGCCACAGTAATGATTGCCTTCACGGGCTCAATGCGTGGCCGGGGAGCAGGATTAGGTGTCGCCGAGCACTCCGAACCACTGCTTAATGCTCCTCGGAGCACAGATTTGGTTGGCCGAGTACTTCACATACAGGCCAGATAGCTCGAACTTTCGAACGAATTTCGACAAACTGCGACCGACGATGGGAGGGTTCTTTGTGCAGAGATGGTTGTCTCCATCCATGTGACGCAGCGCGGATCGAAGCTGCGCCGAGAATTGGAAAGGAAGGTGGCGACCTGGGACAGGGTCTTAGTCGGTTCAGCATAGAGCACCTGCAAAATCAAACCGACAAGGATCGAGCGGCTAGTCTTCTCGCAGAAAGATCCGCGTTCGAGCTCGCCCTCGGGATCGACTAGAATTGCGGCAATGCTCTGGACGTCGCGGACTTCGTGTGGCCCTTCCGCACCTCGAGCAGGTCGGGTTAACAGGAGGCGACCCATTCGGTCGACAGCCACAGTCCGCCGATCACGATGGCGAAGACGACAAGAATCTGGCCGACAAGAAGGCCGACTCACAATCACGGTTCGCTTCCGAATGGGCGTGGCGCTGGTTACCGCGAGGTGGAACAGGAAATCATCGAAATCACGCAATCGGGCGGTCGCCTTTAATTTCGCGCGGCGACACTCTCTCTTACGTACGATCCTCGTTTGGCCCGAAGCGGCCGTGCAGCTTCGGCGGTGAGGTTGCCGTTAAATTGAGTTAAGCGTCGTGTTGGTCTCCGCCAGTTGCCCCCCACTTTACGTTGTTGCGGGCAAGGGTCTTTTTCGGCCATGCTGATAATCGACCGGAGGAAGAGGATTGACCAACGGCGGAAGGGGCCATGGTCATCATTTTGGGGGACCGCGCGTCATTCCGCGCGCAGGGGTCAATACTATGCCTTCGTTGATTCGAATTAGGAGATCCTCGAAAAGTTGGTTCACGGCGTCCGCCGCGCTCGCGATGTTCGCGCTCGTCGTGCAGACCATGCTTCCGTTCGTGCTGGCGGCCGATATCGCAGCTGCCGCGAACGCCCCGCCGATCTGTCATGTCCCATCGGGCGACGAGCAGAAAAACCGTCAGCCGACCCCCGCAAACGCCTGTCCAATCTGCACGGCGCTTGCGGCAACAATCGCCGCACCCGCGCCGACGGCGCCACCGATCTCGCAACCGGACATTGTCGTCGGACGACTGACCCACGCGCTCCGCGAAAAAGCGGCGGATATTTCCCTTCCCCGTTCCTATCGCTCTCGCGCACCCCCCCTCGCGTAACACCAGGACAATTGAGTTTTCGCTAGCTCGCCTGTGGGCCTCTATCAATTTCATGGGGTTATGCATGTCCAGACAAATTCGCGGGTGGCTTTTGCCGGCGTGTTAGCCGTGGCCATTCCCACAGCGCATGCCTTGGCGCATGCGGTGTGTGGCAATCGCGTCTTTCCGCCGACCCTTATCATGGACGATCCCGGCATGAACGACGAAGTGTCGTTGCCGACAATTCAATACGCGCCAATACCGGCCTCAGCCGGAACGCTTCCGGCTCGAGCACGACTTGGGGTTTTGAATGGGATAAAACCATCTTCGCCGCCGACAACGGCAACAATGTCTTCGGCTTTGCCATCAATGGCGATTACATCACCCAGCGCGGCGCCGGCGAGAATCTCAATGGCTGGGACGATTTCACCGTCACGCTCAAGGACCAGTTCTATTGCAATCCCGAGCATGAATTCATGATGTCGGCGGGTGTAATCCGTGACTTGGGCGCCACCGGTTCTGGTCAATTGTTGAGGGCGGCCGTCATCCCCGTCACCAGCAGCACCGCGCCGACTTGGTACGTCGGCAAAGGCTTTGGCGATTTGCCGATCGGTCCTCTCCGCGCCTTCGCGGTGACCGGCGAACTGGGTTACGCCATTTCGGATGCGCCCAGCGTCTTGCCCGGCGAATGGGACTACGCGTGGTCGATCCAATATTCGATGCCCTACCTGACACAGCATGTGCAGGCGCTGCCGATCCCGGAATTCTTCAACCTGAAAACGGCAGTTGCATGGAATATCGGTCTTGCATTTTGTGCGGTTTTGCCACGTGCGGTTGCGTCAACTTGGCGCGAGGCGCGCCGGTGGGCGCAATAGGCGGCCTTTTAGGAACGCCGTGAATGCGCGCGAGAGGATCGCGCGCCATTTGTGCAGGGTCGTCAACTGCTCCGCATTTTCACCAAGGCTCCGCAGGAACGCGGCGACCGCAGCGAGCGCCTTGGCGGCGGGCGTCGCTTCGGCGTGCGAACTCGTCACTGTGATCGTGGTTTGTCGCGCGTGTCGGGTTCGCGTTGCGATGGCGGACAGCAGCAGGGGCCGGCTCGTGATCGCCTCGCGATGCCGATCGGGCTCGGCGAGGCGGACGAATATATTCCACCAGTCGTAAAACAGCGCGAGCAACCGCGCCGCCAGGCGACAGCGCGCGAGGTCGTTCGTCGTGAAGCCGCCCCAGCCCCATTGGTTTTTCAGTTCGTCGAAAATATTCTCGCTGTCGCCGCGATCGCGATACAGCTGACCGAAGACCGCAGTTTCTTCGCAAAGCGACGTCACCAGAACGGCGTATTCGTAGACTTCCGCCGCCTCGTCGACTTCGGCGAACGACAGGCTTTGCTGGCCGCAATCGTCGCTTTGCACCAGCGTCAGAGCGTCCTTCACGCGCCGACGCAGCACGATCGTGCGCCGCTGCCTTGTCCATCCCGTCAAGCGAACCGCGCTCTCCTTGGCTTCAAATCCAGCGCCGGCGTTGACCCATTCGCGATCAAAGGCGAGCTTTTCGATCATGCGTTTGACATTGGCGGTCAGGCGCAGCTTGAACAGAAAGGGAAGTCTGCGCGCTTCCGCTTCACGCATGATCGGCTCATTGCCGAAGCCTGAGTCGCCGCGCAACAACGCTGGCCATAAGTCACGCGGCAGGCGATCCAACAACCCCCACAAGCTCGGCGCGCTATGGTTGGATGCATGTTCATCGCCGGCACAAACATCAACATCGAGAACCAGCCGCGTCCCGGCCATGGAGTAGGTGTGATAGCAATGGCTCGGACGCCCGGGCTTCTTGGGGTTGTAGCCTAAGACGGCTCCTTCCTGATGGCCATAGAGAGGCTTGATCGTCGTATCGACATCGAGAACCCAAGGCTCGCTCAGCAGCTGCTCGACACAGTGGCCGAGATGCCGACGCAGCCACGTCGCGCCTTCTTCCTCATCGATCGCCTTGAGCCCGCGCCTCACCGCATCCTCGCTGACGATCTTGCTCATGCCGAGCAGCTCCGGCAAAACCGCGTCCCAGCGCAACGCCGCGATATGGGCGTAGCGCTTGTGCCCCGCGAGCATCGACAGCATCGTCGTGCCGAGAACGTCGCGTTTCTTTGCAGCGTTGGGGCTGCTGTAGCGCAGCGGACAATCCGCGACCAAGGCCTCGAACAACCCGCTGGTTTTGAGAAAGTCGATGAAAAACGGCAGCTGGCCCATTGGCGTCAGCGCCGCCTCCTGGTCCCATTCGACATGGACCGTTCCAGCAAAACTGTCGAGATCAACGCCATCAGGCAGGCCGGTCTCGGCAACCACAGATTGCTCACCCAACCGGTGAGCCGAAGCAGCAGAAGAATCGCGCGTCATGCCGTTGATAATGCGCGATTCGCCTCAAAAGCAGAAATCTTCAAACGCCGGATTTAGGTTCAATCACCTGATCGCGCTGGTCGAGTTTTCCTACTCGACGCCGAGCGGCCAACCCACCACCGGCGTGATCGCGCCCGGCATCTTCTATGAGGCGGAGTCCTGGCAGGTCGGCGCCGAGGCTGTCATTCCCGCCAACGCCGCGACGCGGGCATCGCAAGGCACCGGATTCATCGTCCAGTTCCATGTGTTTCTCGACGACCAGATGCCGAACTCTCTCGGCAAGCCATTGTTCACCTTCTAGCCTCGATTTCTCAAACACGAGAAGTGCATCGGGGCTGAGACTCTGAGAGAATTGTTGTGCTGCAATGATTTCTCTCTGGTCGAAGGATCGCCCCGATGCCAACAGAGTGTACTGCGAAGCTGTTCGAGTTTGAAGCGGTCGAGGGGCGTCGTGTGGTTGCGGGTTTCGATGGCGGCGACATCACCTCGAACGCTGGTGCGCTGCTCCTGGGGCAAGTCGATCGCGGCATCGAGCTGGTGCAACGGTTTGCGCAGTGCTTCACCGACCGGCGTGATGCTCGTTATGTCGAGCATCGGGTCGAGACGTTGGTGGGCCAGCGCATCTTCGGCTTGGTGCTGGGCTACGAGGACCTCAACGATCACGACGAGCTGCGGAAGGACCCGATCTTTGCGGTGCTGGCCGGCAAGCTGCATCCGGTGCTGCGGTCGGATTGCGAGGCTCTGGCCGGCAAGAGCACGCTCAATCGTCTCGAGCATACGGCGAAGCGGCATGGGGCGAAGTATCACAAGATCGATTGCGACGGGGCGCGGGTTGATGCCTTGCTGGTCGATCTGTTTCTCGAGGCGCATGAGCATGCGCCGCGTGAGATCGTACTCGATCTCGACAATACCGACATTCCGCTCTACGGCGGGCAGGACGGCCGCTTCTTCCACGGCTACTACGACGAATACTGTTATCTGCCGCTCTATGTTTTCTGCGGCCGGCACTTGCTGCTGGCGCGGCAGCGGCGGGCGAACGTCGCCGGCAGCGACGGCGCGATCGAAGAGGTGGCGCGCATAGTCGCGCAGATCCGTCAGAAATGGCCGAAGGTGCACATCATCCTGCGCGCCGACAGCGGCTTCTCCAACGATCCGCTGATGCGGTGGTGCGAGACCAACCGCGTCGATTACGTGTTCGGCCTGGCGCGCAATCGCCGGCTGGAGGCGGCCCTCGTCGTCGAGCTCGCCGAGGCCAAGTGCTTGTGCCTGACCTCGGGCAAGTCGGCGCGAGTGTTCCGCGACTTCAAATATCGCACGATCGACAGCTGGAGCCGGGCGCGGCGCGTCATCGGCAAGGCCGAGCATACGCCGGACGGTGCCAATCCGCGCTTCGTCGTCACCTCACTCAAACCCACCCGAACCGGCTTCGATGCGCGCACTCTCTACGAGGATCTCTACTGTGCCCGCGGCGAGGCCGAGAACCGCATCGGCGAGCAATTCGAGCTGTTTGCCGATCGCGCCTCTTCCGCGACGATGGCTGCCAATCAGCTGCGCCTGTCGTTCTCGGCCATGGCGTACGTACTCGTCGACACCCTGCGCCGTGTCGGCCTGCGCCATACCCAGTTTGCCGATGCCGCGGTACAGACCATTCGCCTCAAGCTCCTGAAGCTCGGCGCACAGGTGCGCACCAGCGTGCGCCGCATCCACTTCGCCATCGCCTCGGGGTGCCCCAACAAGGTCGAGTTCGAGCTCGCCTATCTCTATCTCCAGCGTGCCTTCAGCTCCGCCTGAACGGAACGCGGCGCCAAACCCCCAACACCGTTTCTCTGAGCGCTGACGCGCGTTCGGACCGACTCGCATCGCGGGAGCGACACAACAACACGACTCGTATTACGCGAACCGCAAATGACAGCGTTCCAACACCCCCGCGCAAAGCCATCCCAACTTCCAAAAACAGCCGCCGACGGGCCCGATCAGACCAAAAACTAGCCGCGTTTGAGAAATCCAGGCTAGCAGGCGGCACATGTTGAAGCTAGTCCTTGCCTGCGCCGTGCTGGCGATTGCCAGCCCGGCCTGGGCGCACGCCTTTCTCGACCATTCGAGCCCCGCGGTCGGAGCCACTGTAGCCGCGCCGAAGGAGATCTCGATCTGGTTCACCGAAGAGATCGAGCCCGCCTTCAGCCGGATTGAGGTTACCGACAGCGCCGGTAACCGGGTCGACCAAGGCGCTACGCGAATCGACACTGCTAATCATGAACTGCTGCATGTCGCGGTGAAGCCGCTGCCGGCCGGAGCCTACAAGGTGACTTGGCACGTCGTGTCGGTGGATACGCATCATACACAAGGCGATTTCACCTTCACCATTGCGCCATGAACGCAGCACTGGTCGGCGTCCGTGCGGTCTATTTCTTTGCCGCCCCGCAATTGTTCGGTTGGGGAACGGTGACGGGCGGCGCGCCTGCGTTTCCTGCGAGCTATCGTGCCTTGAGTGCAACGGCAGAGCTTTTACCGTTTCTGCCCGTCTCCACCTCGTAGCTTAACTTCTGGCCCTCGTTGAGATTGCCGATCCCGGACCGCTCGACAGCCGAAATATGAACAAACAGATCCTTCGATCCGTCGTCGGGCTGGATGAAGCCGAAGCCTTTTTGTGAGTTGAACCACTTGACGGTTCCAGTCGCCATTGGATTTGCCTTTCAATTGGAATGGTAGGAATCGATCTAACTCAGCCTGATTTGTGCGATGAGGGCTTCGGTAAACGCCCCGTTCTTGCCGTTGCTATGGCCATCCGTTTTGGCATGGTCGGTTCGTGCCGTGCGCGCCCAAATCGCACAAAGCGTTCCTTTATCAGCCAATCCATCGCAACCACGTCACCTAAACGCCAGCCCCGCGCTAGACTTGTCGCGAGTTCTGCGTGGCTTGCCTTCTGCCCACGTTCTGTCAACACCCCCCGCGCGCTTAGTATATCTCGGTATGACGGGGTTATCTCGTGCGCTTTCTCATAGATATCGCATTTGATCGATGCGACACGAAGACGAGCAAGTTCATCGAGGCAGCCAGCATATTTTCCGTCAGATGCAAAAATCATCGTGTCCCCAATCTGATATCGGGTTGAGGTAAATGGTTTAGGGTTAGACCACTCAATTATGGCAACCTAGCGCCCCACCGGATGGTCCTTAAAAGTCCCAACCATCCGCTCAACTTCCTGAGCGCCACGCGCGGTGCTGACTAGCGAGCCGTTCGGCCTGCCAGATATTGAAACCAAAGCCGGTAAACGGCACGTGCGCGTTGTGCGCCTCTTTGATCGCTTTGGCGTCGCCAGCGCATTCGATTTCAGCAGTGGCGCGCATGTTCTACGCGTGATCGAGGAATTAAATCGTATAGTGAGGCATGTCCTATACCGGCGGCGTTCTGGCAACGTCCGCTGCTAGGCGGTCGCGATCAGCGATTAGTAGCTCCTGCCATCGCTTGAATTTCTCGAGAACCTCTGTCGCCGAAGTAAATTCCCTGCTACCAGAAGGCAAGCCGTCAACCAGCCGCAGTTGCTGCTTTAGTCGTCGTTCCCCGTCGAGAACATGCTGCTCGGCACGTGCGAGATTGTGAACTATCGCGGCCCGTCTTCCAAACCCTGACGCGCCGGTCAGACGTTGCAATGTGACAATCTGTGCTGACGGAGCGACACCGGCTTTAACGGCAATTTTCTCAAGCTTTGCCTTCTTCGCCTCTGCCTCGCGCACATTGCGAAATTCTTCAATAACGCGCCAAGTGCCGTATTCGCTCCTCGCTTCAAGCGCGAACCTTTCGATACCTCGTCGAACCACTCGATAAGCTGCGTTTTCCATTGGAATTAGCGATTATGGCATGGATCCGCGTGCGGCGGGGATTTAGTTCACGGCCAGGTTCTATGGGCGCCGTGGTAGATCGAAGCGCAGCTTTTTTTGCGGCGCCGATCTTGGGGCAAACCGCCGTCGAGATACCCCATCATCCTTGCTCAATGTCCTCGTCAAATTGCAGAATACTCACTGGAACGGCTGGCATCGGCGACCGCATGCGCAGCGAACGAGCTCCCCAACAGGGCGCATCCCAGACCTCAGTCTGCCCTGCAAGGGCACGCGCATCTTCGACGTCGACGCCGAGATAGCGTGCTGGGCTTCGACTTTGTCTATGACCAAGGACCGGGAGGAATTCCCCTAGACAGTGCTGTCGGAGCGATGCTGTTTGCCGTTGCGCAAAGGGCGAAAGCTCGATACCGGCTCGCATTGGGCGCGTGGTTGCAGGAAACGAACGCGTGCCCATATATAGCGCCTACGATAGTCGCTTCGGCCACCTTTAGGGTTCCATAAGACTACCGAAAGCTTCGATCCGCGCCACCATGGGACCGGCGTGCGGATTCTCCACGCCTAGGAGGAATTCCATGTTTAAGCCAAACTACAATCAACAGCGTGCTGAGAGACGCCGAGACCAGCAGGCCAAACAAGAAAGGAAGCTGAAAGAACAGCAGGAAGCGGTCGCCGCGCGGCGCGCCGCCCGCACCGAGACGATGCCGCCGGACGAAACGAAGGCGTCCGATGGCGAATAAGAAGCGCGTTCCAGCGGCCTTCGTCGCCTTCGATGTGGTCTACCAGGACGGTAGCCGCAGCTCGAACCGCCGCGTCCCGGGTTCGATTCTCACCGGTCTCGACGGCGATCTTCCGGCCACGGCAGCAATCGAGGATCAGGATCGGGCAATCGCTAGGCAATCCGGGCGACCGCGTCCGGCGATTAGGTCGATCGCTCGTTCCACGGTCCGATAGACAATCGAACGGGGTGGCAACATGCTTGAATCGAAACGTGACAAGATCGTCCGAGCAACGCAGTCGGCCAATGAAAAATTTACGCGTGTGAATGAGCGTGAGGCTGAATTTCGCCGCGAGCGCAAGAAACAGCAGGACGCGGACGCGGCCAAGACAACGAGGCTTCGCGCGTTGCGTCTCGCCAAGGAAGCGGCAGAAAAGGAAGCGCAGGCCAAAGCCGCCGCCGAGAAACCAATGAAGCTGAAGCGGGCGACACAAGTCAGCTAGGTCCGAAATACGCTAATTGGTGAGGCTACGCCGTATCGCAATTCGTGATCGAATTAAGTAGGATTTTTCTAGGATAACGGCTGCTGCCGTTTTGCGTCGGCCGCGTCAAATTCGTCGGCCAGTTCACGCAGGACGTGGTCGACGGCATTGTCTTGGTTTAGCAAATTGTCCGCCATTTGCCGACGGGTAGCTTTATCGCGTTAGGCCACTGGGGCTCTCGCATAGGAACGGTGCTTCGACGATCCCGCGCTCGCGGTTGCCGAGGCGCGCCATCGCCCTACCGGAGAGTCTGAGCCGTTCCTGACGCATTTTCGCGGTCCGCAAGCTGCATCTCCTGGTCGTCATAATCGTCGACGATGGTCTCCTGCCAATCGGCACCGTCTTCCTTGACCGGCGTCTGAAGCGAGTCATCGCCAGCGAGCAATCGGGGGTTCATCGCGGCTAGGCGGCGGCTTGCGATCATTCCTCGGGAAGGCCGGCACGGCGTAGTCCCACATTCAATGTTTTCTCGCGGAGCCCCCAGTATTGGGGGTTGGTATTCCATGGAGCATGGATACGCCATTGTGCCAGTGAGTTGATCTCCGGTCTGAGTTTGATCGCGTCGACCAGAGCAACCTTCGCCTCGTCCAGATCGCCCTTAAGACCGAGTGCACCCGCGAGCGCAGCGTGGATATACCAGAACCGAGGATTTTGGGTGCGCGCTGTCCGGAGTAGGTCTATCGCCTGGTCGACACGTCCCAGAAGTAAATGGCACGATCCCAAGGCCCAACAATAGCCACCCAAATTTGGATCACGCGGATTTAGCCAAATCGATTTTTCGATGTAGGAGATCGCCACCTCTGGTCGGCCCAGGTACATCAGCGTGACGCCAAGCTGAAAAAAAGCAATCGCGTCATTGTGATCGAGCGCTATCGCCGTTTCCAACTCGATACGCGATTCGGTCAGTCGGTTCTGACTTCGGCGGAGGACACCCATCGCATGGCGCGCACTCGAGCGGTTCTGATCGCGCGCAAGAACTTGGAGGAGCAATTGCTCGGCGCTGACCTGATCTCGCTGTGGAGAGCTGCTCCAGCCGAACACTAAATCGTCAACTATGATCGTTGCGAGACCGACCCTTGCATCGACAGATTGCGCATCCAGTTCCAGCGCCTGCTCAAACACCCGCTGCGCCTCTCGTCGCGACGCCGGAGAAGGCGGCCGGTAGTACAGCGCCCACCCGCGCATGATTATGTCTCGCGCATCGGGATTAAGCGCTCTTTCTTGCTCTATCCGGCGGTCCGCCGCGGCCACGAGTTCGAGGTTCAGAGTCCGCGCGAGACGACCGGTGATCTCATTCTGGGCTTCTGCGAGGTTAGAACGATCGGTGTCGAATTGATCGGCCCAAAGGTGCGCACCGCTCTCGGTGTCGACCAGCTGAACGTTCACCCGGACCTGATCACCTGTTCGACGCACGCTGCCCTCGAGTGCATAGCGGACGCCGAGTTCACGGCCGATCTGCTTCGCGTCAACGGGCTTCCCCTTAGAGGCAAAAGCCGTGTTGCGGGCGATCACGAAGCTACCGGAAATCCGTGAAAGGTCGGTCGTCAGGTCCTCGGTGATACCGTCCGCGAAATATTCTTGTTCCGGATCGTTTGAGAGATTGCTAAAGGGGATCACGACGATCGAAAGGCGTGGGGCCGTTGCCCTGATGGCGTAATCGCCCGCCTCCCCAGCGCTCAAGGTTGGAAGGGAGCTTTCCTTGCTTACTGCCGTTGCGGGCGGTTGGGTATGGGTCGCTAATGGCGGTTCAGTTAGCCGAACCCGCCCGCCGACGCTTCCGAGACCGAGTTCGGCGTCCCCTGGTGCGTCGACCTGAGGTAACGTCGCTGTCGCGGAATTCTCCTTTCCCGCGGCCACCGGCCCGACGAAACGATAGCCGCGGCGGGGCATCGTCTCGATCCAAAGGTTCCCCCGGGCGCTGTGCCCAGGACACGGCGCAATGCTGCGATCTGCACGGTCAGGTTACTGTCCCCGACCGCCTGGCCGGGCCATGCAGCCTCCATCAGCGCGTCTTTTAAGATTAGTGCGCCAGGCCGTTCAACCAATGTTTGCAACAATACGACCGCTCGCCGCCCAAGAGCCAACGGCTCGGTCCCGTAGAAAAGCACACCGGCATGTGTGTCAAGCCGAAATGGGCCCACCACAAAAATGTCCGTCACGAGCCAACATTAACTCTTTTTCGGAGAAATTTCGTGACTTTTTAGGATCGGCTCAAATTTAGCGACCCAGCAGAAGGCGCAAACATGTGGACCAAAACCACTCACGAAAGTTATGAGCGTGCAGGCCGGCGTTATCCAAGCGAGCTATCCGATGCCAGTGTGCGGTACCCGACGCACGTGTCGCGTGCCAAACCTTTAGCCCGTTGGATTGGCTTCAGTACTGGGCCATCGCTTGCCGCCTGAGCACCACGGGCTCGTATGCCCCTATACGCGTGGCTGGGCGAGATGGACCCAACCCATAGGCGCCTATCACGTCCCGATGTTAGCCGCCTTTCAGTGAAATTTCTTTTCTTTTTCAGACCAGCTTCATAACTCGCGATCGAGCAAGATACACACTATCGCTGTTTGTTGCCCATTTCACAGCGTGACAGGCAGTCAGCGCAAGGAATTAGGGTAGGTAGAGCGCGGCCTCACAATAAGCCCATTTTTTACAGTGACCAAGCCGCGGAAGCTCTGTGTTTGAGCGGTTTTCTCAACCTCTTCAGCTGGGGTCATCGCCATGGGCGCGGTTGGGTTGGTCGGCCTCGGGGCGCTCTCGGGAGCCGTAGCGGGCTTGCTTGCCGGGCTAGTTGGGATCGGCGGTGGAGTCGTCATCGTTCCGGTCGTCTATTACGGTCAAATTATCGCCGGTACTGCGCCTGATCACGCCGCGCACATTGCGGTCGGCACGTCGTTGGCGGCGATCCTGCCGGCGGCGGTCGTCTCGTCGATCGGGCATTGGCGCGCTGGAAATACCGATATCGGCTTTATGCGCGAATGGGGACCCGGGATTGCGGCAGGTGTCGTGGCGGCGCAGCTTGCCGCACCTCATCTGCGCGGCAATTTGATGACCGGGCTTTTCGGTCTTATCTGCCTGATCTTTGCGGCACGATTCGCCCTCCCCGGCCGGTTTGCCGCGGTCGCGGCAATACCGCCGACCGGCCCCTTATGCAGCCTTGCCGGGGGTACGATCGGTCTATGTTCCGGCCTTGCCGGAGTCGGTGGCGGGATTCTGACCAATATCATCATGACCCTTTCCGGCGTTCCAATGCACAGGAGCGTCGGCCGTGCCGCTAGCGTCGGCGTGGTGGTTGCCCTTCCCGCCACTATCGTCGCTGCACTCGCGCCCGGGGCGCAATCCCCGGCCGAACTGGGTTCGATCAATCTCGCTGTGTGGGCGTCGATAGCGCCGACGCAGGCGGCTGCAGCTTAGGTAGGGGTCCGGCTCGCGCAACGGACTGCGGCCGCCGATCTCAGCCGAGCAATGGCCGTCGTGCTGCTGATCACGGGGTTCACGATGCTGACCGCGAGCCTATGAAACCCCCGACAAATACACAATGTCGGCGCTTTATGGAACAGGTCGACGAGCTCTGCGGCCGGTGCAATCACGGCTTGATGGCGGTGGCAATCGTCCTCGCGATTATCACGTCACTGCTCGGTGCATTTCGAAGCGCGCAAACGGTCCGGGTTCCGGAACGCTTTGAAATCGTCGGAACCACGTGAGCCCTCGTCGATGCGTCGGACAGTTGCAAACGAGCCGCAGCCGCGGCAATCGCCGCAGGCGCCCTGGCTGGCGTCGGTGTGAATCTGGGGGAGTGCTGCTGAAGGAGGTTTGCTATGATTTTGGATGACCTTTTCGCCTTCGCAACACAGAACTCGACGCCGGCCAACCAGGTGACGGTCAAAGCTGACGTTACTACCAACGACGAATTGCGCACACAGACAAATACCGCCGCTGCCCCGCCTGCGTTGTTGCTCGTCTATGTACCTGGCCAGGAACTAAAGGTACACGGGATACCTACGGGTTTCTTAGCTGCCAGCTTTCGATCGACAGAACTAACCGTAACAGCACTACGCCCCAGTTTCCGTGGCGGAGACGACACTTACACGATTAAATGGCAAGGCAGTGTATTCGCCGCAAATGTCGATGGCACAACCAATATCGTCTACGGCGCGGCTGCACAGCAATTTATCGCGATAAGTCTGTGCCGCGAACTCGTATTGGAATTGCTCAGTAACCGCCCGGTTCGGGTTGGAGAGCCGATGATCCTTAGAGCAATGGAGCCGGTGAGTTCTGCACTCTCACTGGCTCTTCTCTATCGGTGGATCGACCTTCGTCGCTACGTAGCGGCTTTGTTGCGTGCATTCGGTTGCGGCATTGGGGTTGAGACTGGGGCTGAGTAAGTGCTAGTCCAAGGCACGCATCGTGCGGAGAACAAAGCGCGCGGCATCTGAAGATAGGCAGCACGTTCATTTGCGCTTCGAGCTTCCTCCCTTTGGAGAAATTTCCATTCTTCCTGCTGCAAATATCTCGGCAAGGCGACGGTGTTAACCGTCCCTGTGTAATTAGTGGGGCGTGAGCTGCTTCCCCATGCATTTTGCCGCTTTAGGGCTCGCGCACCAATTGCCAGGGCGTCTCGCTTTGCCGATGGGCGAGATCCGGCAGATGTTCGTTTGAGATTTCGACGACGCTGGCATGCAGCCGTCCGGTCGCCATTCGCGGTTCGTGCAGCCGCTGGTACCGACTTGGGGCGGGCGTCTGCGACCCAGCGGCCAAAGATCCGCGAATGATGCGCCGACGCTCGCTGCGACGCGACGATCCGCGCAGTCCAGCAGAGGCAATCTATCGCGTCGGCCTCGCTGGGTAGCTGCTTTCCGCAAGCATCTGTTAACCTGACGCTGGAGCGAGTCGTGCTTGTGCTGCTGTGTGCAAGGGTTCCCACGGGCTGCTAAATGGTGGAACATAGCTCAAATCAATACGTTGAGGGTCGGACCCGATATAGCGGCCGTTGTTCTCAGCAATCGCTCCGAATGCTACGCTAGGTGCATGAAAGATCACGAAACCCCGGACCCGGAGACAGATCTGCGCGTCAGGCCGAACCCAGATGACCCACGCCTCACTGTCGGTCTGATAGGCGTCGACCACACGGGAGCGTCTGTCGAAACGCGCGTGCCGGTGGAGCGATCGCTTACCCTATTCCTCAACGGACAGGAAATCGTCACCGCCATGACCATCGGCGATTATCCTGAGGACCTGGCAGTCGGTTATTTTCTCAACCAGGGTATGCTCCGACCGGATGATAAGATCACGGGCATCGACTACGACGAGGACCTCTCCGTAGTGGTCGTGCGCACGGCGCGCAAGACCAACTACGAGGAAAGGCTGCGCAAGAAAACCCAGACCTCTGGCTGCGCGCAGGGGACGGCGTTCGGCGACCTCATGGATGTCATCGAAGGCATCCGGCTGCCCGCGTCCGAATTGCGCACGTCATGGCTCTATTGCCTGATGCAAACGATCAATACCATTCCCTCGCTCTACCTCGAAGCAGGCGCGATGCATGGTGCCGTGCTGTGCTGGCAGGATAAGCCGCTGCTCTATATGGAGGATGTCGGTCGTCACAACGCAGTCGACAAAATAGCCGGCTACATGCACCGCCATGGCATCTCGGCCGGCGACAAGATTTTCTACACCACCGGCCGCCTGACATCCGAAATGATCATCAAGACCGTACGCATGGGCATCCCGAGCCTGATATCGCGCTCGGGTTTCACCGCGTGGGGCGTGGAGCTTGCGCGGCAGACCGGCCTGACTTTAATTGGGCGCGCACGAGGCAAGCGCTTCCTCGCTCTGTCAGGACCGGAGCGCATTGTCTTCGACCAGAACATGGAATACGTGTCCGAAGAAAGCCAGCGCCATCGCCGCAAAGCGGCCGGCGATGATGCGTGACACTGCGCTGCCGCGGACCGTCGGCGCGATCCTGGCGGGCGGTCTTGCGCGGCGAATGGGCGGAGGCGATAAGTCGTTGCGCCAGATCGGCGGGCGCACAGCCCTAGAACGGATTATCGAGCGTGTCACACCACAAGTGGCGTACCTCATCCTCAATGCGAACGCCGATCCACACCGCTTCGATGCTTTCGGCCTGCCGGTCGTTGCCGACAGCTTGCCGGACAACCCTGGGCCGCTTGCCGGGGTGCTAGCCGCTCTCGAGTGGACCGCGGCCATCGAACCCGGCATTAGCTGGGCGCTGACGCTGCCCGGAGACGCCCCGTTCATTCCGCGCGACCTCGTGTCGCGATTGCATGCCGTCCGCCAACTGAATGACACGATCCTTGCATGCGCCGCGTCGCGCGGCCGCACTCATCCGATCATTGCGCTTTGGCCGGTCTGTATAAGAGACGAGTTGCGTGATGCCATTGCCGACAGGGGCATCCGCAAGATCGAGGCCTTCACGGAACGCTACCGTCGCGCAACGGTGGAGTGGCCGGTGACACCGGTGGATCCGTTCTTCAACATCAACACGCCGAAGGATCTGGAGGAGGCCGACCTCCTTGTCGCAAGCCATCCGGATTTGTGAACACTCTTAGATGGTCTAAGACGACCTTTGAGTGTAGCCGTTAATGCCACTTGCGATACGCACCTCGCTGTCAATGACTGAGCCTATCGAAGCAAATTCGGCCAGTCGGCGCAAAGCCCAAACGCGGCACGGCGCAGTCTCAAGTATATGAGCCCGTTTGTGAAGGTCAGAGGAGGCCCTGGTAGGGCAGATAGCCGACGCTATCGCCCGGCGTCACCTCGGTGACTGATTCCGTCAGTTCCACGATGCCGCTACCCTCGGTCAGCGACGTCAGAACGCCAGCGCCATCGACAGAATGTTTGTACGCGCGCGGCTCCCCATTGGGCCCCGGGGACAGACGAACGCGAAGATATTCGCGGCGTCCAGCTTTCTTCCGATAGCTGAATTCGGCCGTGACACGCGTCATCGCGGGTGCTTCGACCGGAGCGCCGCCAAGGGCATCGATTAAGGGCCGCGCAACATGCGTGAACGTGACAAAGGCGGCGACGGGGTTGCCGGGCAGTCCCACGAACGGTACGCCCCTTACCGTTCCCATGGCGACGGGGCGGCCCGGCTTGATGGCCAAGCGCCAGAACATGAGCCGACCCACTGCTTCGACCGCGGCTTTCACATGATCTTCTTCGCCGGCCGAGATGCCGCCGGAAGTGAGTATCATATCGCTGCCCTCCACCGCCCCGGCTAACGCCTCGGCGATGGCATCCTGCCGGTCCGCCAGGATGCCCATGTCGCGTACCTCAGCGCCGCTCCGTCTCACGAGTGCCGCGAGTAGCACCCGGTTTGAATCGTAGCGCTGGGCCACACTCATTGGTGCTCCCGGCTCGACAAGTTCGTCGCCTGTCGAGAATATCGCAACGCGGATGGGTAGGCGCACCGGCAGCCGATGCAAGCCAAGCGACGCCGCAAGCGCGAGATCCTGGGGCCTCAGCCGTCGTCCGCGTGGCAGCGCACAAGCTCCGCGTGCGATATCCTCTCCGTGGAACCGTGTATTGGCGCCGCGCCGCAGCCCGGATGGAAATTGCACGCGGCCCTCGGCATCGAGACGCACGTCTTCTTGCATGAATACAGTGTCCGCACCTGGCGGGAGTACCGCGCCGGTGAAAATGCGCCGCGCAGTCCCGGGCGGTAGCGGCTCGGAGGCGGGCACGCCCGCCGGAAGTCGTCCCACGACCGGCATGTGAGATCCGCCGCTCAGGTCATCAAAGCGCACGGCATAGCCATCGACCGCCGAATTGTCGAACGGCGGCAGATCGATCGGCGCGATTACGTCCTCGGCCAGTATACGGCGGTCGCTATTATGCAGCGGCAGCCACTCGGAGCGAGCGACACAAGGGATATTGTTCGATATACGCTGCAATGCCGCAGCAATCGAGAGCATCTTTCCGCCAAAGGCAAAGCAGTCATCGGAGAGCTGTGCCACGGTTTCCCTTAACCATCGCACCGATTCGCCCAGTCGACGGCACTTATCTCGATGGCCCGCGACTGGACAGTGTCGGCGATCGTTTCAACATCGTCGAGATAATGCAACGGAATAGCCAAACCGGGCAACGCCACGTCTGAAGCGATGGCGATGATCGACGGATCATCCGGATAGAGCAGCGGTTTAGCGTTGGCCTCGCGGTGGATTTCAATCTTGGGGTGGCGCTCGCGTTTGAATCCCTCGACCAAGACCAGATCGACCGGTGACATGTGCGCGAGCAACTCCGAGAGCATCGTTTCAGCGTCGGTACGCCGTTCGTGCATGAGAGCCCAGCGCACCGAGGAAGCGACCAGAACTTCCTTGGCCCCCGCTTGACGATGCTCCCACGAATCCTTGCCCGGCTGGTCTATGTCGAAGCTGTGGTGAGCGTGCTTGAGGGTAGAAACCTGGAGCCCGCGTCCAGACAACACGGGGATAAGTTTTCGCAGGAGCGTTGTTTTGCCGGCGCCGCTCCAGCCGGCGAGGCCAATCACGCGCATGCGAGCGAACGCCTGGGACGATTGGCACAAACACATACTTGTCTAAACGCTAACCACATAGCAGTACAAACCCGACTTTCCTATATCCCGGCGGGATTGGCCGCGCCGTCACTCCTCCAACCTACTTACCCCTGCGAGCGTTAGGGACACGCACATTAAATGTGATTTGCGCCCATTCAGCGCCGCCGGGCTTTTTCCGTTATCGCCGCTCTTATCGCCACCTCCGGTAAGTTGATTTTATGGGTATACGGCATCGCAAAGAACCCCGGTTACCGTCTGGCAAATCATAGTCCCACACGTAGGCGCGTCTTGCGCCGCGCGGATTGTTCTCGAGATTGAACGCTGCAACCTGCCATCCCATCCGATCCGGCCCTGAAAGGTTTCTGTCACACGAACAGATTCAGAAAACGTGGCTTCGCCGCCAACCTGCGCGTCGATCGCATCTCTCAGTTCGATTGTGCAAATCTCAACCATGGCCGTATCCTAATGCAGTAGCGGCGGCTAAGCCATCGACGCCACCTAGGATTGCGGTCATTTTGTCGCGTCGATATCTTGGCATGGAAAATGCGGACATGCGGACGTACGCTGTCACCCGCGTGTGGAAAGGCTGTGCTGAGGAAGGCTGATGGTTCAGGCGGATGGAGGGGGGGTGGCGCGGTTCCGACATCCGGGTGCCGGCCGGGGACGCGCCAAGGTCACGCCCAGGGGCCGTGAAATCACACCCAGCGCACGCGACGATGTTGTCGCCCTGCTCGGCGATCGGCCGCGTCGGCGTGATCTGCTCATCGAATATCTGCATCTGATTCAGGATGCCTACCACCAGATTTCCGCGGCTCATCTGGCAGCGCTGGCCGCAGAGATGCGGCTCGCATTCGCCGAAGTCTATGAAACGGCTACCTTCTACGCTCATTTCGACGTGGTGAAGGAGGACCAACCGCCCCTTGCGCCGCTGACGGTCAGAGTGTGCGACAGCGTGACCTGCGCGATGTTCGGGGCCGAACGCCTACTAGAGGAACTGAAAACGCTGCCAGCCGCGCAGGGTGCACGAGCCAGCGTCCGTGTGGTGCGCGCGCCTTGCGTCGGGTTGTGCGATCAGGCACCGGTCGTCGAGGTGGGACACCATTTCCTGCATCGTGCCGATCCGGGCACCGTGGCCGAGGCAATCGCGCGTGATGACAGGCATCCGCATATACCCGACGATGTGATCGACCACGATGCCTACGTTGCGGGCGGCGGTTATCGCCTGCTTGCCAAGATCAGGTCGGGCGAAATGAGCGTCGAAACCGTTATGTCGACGCTCGACGACGGCGGCCTCCGGGGCCTTGGTGGCGCCGGGTTCCCGACCGGGCGTAAATGGCGCTCGGTGCGGGGCGAGCCAGCACCGCGGCTGATGGCAGTCAACGGGGACGAAGGCGAGCCCGGTACATTCAAGGATCGGCATTACCTCTACACCGATCCGCATCGTGTCCTCGAAGGCATGCTGATCGCCGCACATGCGGTTGAAGCAGAGGGGGTCTACCTCTACATCCGCGACGAATATCCGATCGCACGGGCATTACTTGCGCGCGAAATTCCAAAATTGCCGCCAGGCGGTCCCCCTGTGCACTTGCGCCGCGGCGCCGGCGCCTACATCTGCGGCGAAGAATCCTCGATGCTCGAGAGCATTGAGGGGAAGCGCGGCCTGCCACGGCACAAGCCACCTCTTCCCTTCCAGTTCGGGCTCTTCGGCCGTCCCACGCTCATCAATAACATCGAGACGCTCTACTGGGTGCGCGACCTGCTGGAGAAAGGGGTTGGTTGGTGGAAGGGCTTCGGCCGCAACGGACGGACCGGGCTCAAAAGCTTCTCGGTTTCCGGCCGGGTAAAACAACCGGGCGTCAAGCTCGCGCCCGCCGGCATTACCGTCCGTGACCTCATTCACGAATATTGCGGCGGCATGATGGAAGGCCACGCATTCACGGCCTATCTGCCGGGCGGCGCTTCGGGGGGCATATTGCCTGCTTCCATGGCAGACATTCCTCTCGATTTCGGCACCCTGGAAAAATATGGCTGCCTCATCGGTTCGCACGCCGTCGTGATCTTCTCGGACCGCGACGACATCAAAGGCGTGGCGCTGAACCTGATGCGATTCTTCGAGGATGAGAGCTGCGGCCAATGCACGCCGTGCCGCTCGGGTACGCAGAAGGCACGCATGCTCATGGAACAGAAGGATTGGGACACAGGGCTCCTGGACGAGCTTTCGCAGGTGATGCGCGATGCGTCGATATGCGGGTTGGGCCAAGCGGCGTCCAACCCCGTCACCTGCGTTGTGCGCTATTTCCCAGAAGCATTTGCATCCAAGGAGCCGGCAGAATGAACGGTCCGACGACGCACGAGGGCGCGAAAGGTGTCGTCGGGAGAACCGAAAGGCTGCCGATTGCGTTCGAACTCGACGGCGTGCATGTCGAAGCGCAACCGGACGAGACTTTGTGGGAGGTCGCGACCCGGGTTGGCACCGCGATTCCGCATCTCTGTCACCGTCCACAACCCGGCTATCGCCCAGACGGCAATTGCCGCGCCTGCATGGTGGAGATCGAAGGTGAACGCGTCTTAGCGCCATCCTGCAAACGCATGCCTGCTGTCGGCATGAAGGTGCACAGCCGGACCGAGCGTGCCTCTAAGGCGCGGGCGCTTGTGATGGAACTGCTGGTCGCCGACCAGCCCGCACGCGCTACCTCGCATGATCCGACTTCAGCTTTCTGGGGTTGGGCGGAGCGCGTCGGCATCACCGAGAGCCGTTTTCCTCCAGCCCGTCGTTGGACGCACGATCCTAGTCATCCAGCGATGCGGGTGAATCTAGATGCCTGTATCCAATGCAATCTCTGCGTCCGCGCCTGCCGCGAGGTTCAGGTGAACGATGTCATCGGCATGGCTTATCGCAATGCTGGCTCGAAGGTCGTGTTCGATTTCGACGACCCGATGGGGGAGTCGACGTGCGTCGCCTGCGGCGAATGCGTTCAGGCGTGCCCGACCGGCGCGCTGATGCCGGTCGCCTATCTGGATGCCAACGAGACGCGTGTCGTTTGGCCCGACCGTAGGGTAGACAGTCTCTGTCCTTATTGCGGGGTCGGTTGCCAGGTCACCTACGAGGTGAAGGACGAGAAGGTAGTGTACGCTACGGGCCGCGACGGTCCAGCGAACCACAATCGACTATGTGTTAAAGGCCGCTTCGGGTTCGACTACATCCATCATCCGCACCGTCTCACGCGGCCGCTCGTGCGTCTGCCAAATACGCCAAAGCACGCACAGGACCAGGTTGATCCCGCTAATCCCTGGACGCACTTTCGCGACGCAAGCTGGGAAGAAGCGCTGAATCTGACGGCTGCCGGCCTTGTGCGCATCCGCGACTCGAACGGCGCGAAGGCGCTTGCGGGCTTCGGTTCCGCGAAGGGATCGAACGAAGAAGCTTATATGTTCCAGAAGCTGGTGCGCGCCGGTTTTGGCTCGAACAATGTCGATCACTGCACCAGGCTCTGCCACGCCTCGTCGGTCGCGGCGTTGATGGAAGGACTGAATTCCGGGGCGGTCACCGCTCCCTTCGCAGCGGCTCTCGATGCCGAGGTGATCATCGTCATCGGCGCGAACCCAACTGTGAATCACCCGGTTGCCGCAACCTTTTTCAAAAATGCGGTGAAGGACCGCGGCGCCAAGCTGATCGTTATTGACCCGCGGCAGCAATCGCTTTCGCGACATGCTTTGTATAACCTCGCGTTCAAGCCAGGCAGTGATGTCGCGCTGCTCAATGCGCTTCTGCACACCATCATCCAGGAAGGCCTCACCGACGAACAATATATCGCCGGGTACACCGAGGGGTACGACCAGCTACGCGAGCGCATTAAAGAGTTTTCGCCGGAGAGAATGGAGGCCGTGTGCGGCGTCCCGGCTCAAACCTTGCGGGAAGTTGCTCGCCTTTACGCGCGGTCCCGCGCCTCCATCATCTTCTGGGGCATGGGAATCAGCCAGCATGTGCATGGCACCGACAACGCGCGCTGCCTAATCGCCCTGGCCCTAATAACGGGCCAGATTGGCCGCCCGGGCACGGGGCTACACCCGCTCAGAGGCCAGAACAACGTCCAGGGCGCCTCCGACGCCGGCCTCATCCCGATGGTCTACCCTGATTATCAGTCAGTGACGAAACAGGACATTCGCGAGAAGTTCGAAAGGTTCTGGAAAACCGGTCTCGATCCGGTCACTGGTCTCACCGTGGTCGAGATTATGAACGCGGTCCACGCAGGACAGATCAAGGGCATGTATATCGAAGGCGAGAATCCTGCGATGTCCGACCCGGACCTGAACCACGCGCGGGAAGCGCTCGCCACGCTCGAGCATCTCGTGGTACAGGACTTGTTCCTCACTGAAACCGCTTTCCACGCCGACGTCATCCTTCCCGCCTCGGCTTTCGCGGAGAAGAGTGGGACCTTCACCAACACCGACCGGCGGGTGCAGCTTGCGCGCCCGGTGATCCAGCCGCCCGGCGATGCGCGGCAGGATTGGTGGATCATCCAGCAGATCGCGCAGCGCCTCGGCCTCGACTGGAACTACAATGGGCCGAGCGAGGTATTCGCCGAGATGGCGCAGGTCATGCCATCACTGGCGAATATCACCTGGGAGCGGCTCGAGCGCGAGGAGTCGGTTACCTACCCGGTGGACGCGCCGGACAAGCCTGGCAACGAGATCATCTTTTATTCTGGTTTTCCGACCGAAAGTGGACGCGGGAAAATCGTTCCTGCTAGTGTCTTGCCGCCCGACGAACTACCCGATGACGACTATCCAATGGTGCTCTCGACGGGCCGGGTTCTCGAACACTGGCATACAGGTGCGATGACACGCCGCGCCGGCGTGCTGGATGCCATCGAGCCGGAGGCGGTCGCTTTCATGTCGCCGCGCGAGTTGCGGCGCACGAAGCTCAATCCCGGCGACTTCATCAGGATCGAAACACGGCGGGGGGCAGTCGAAACCAAAGTACGGTCGGACCCTGATGTGCCAGAGGGCATGGTGTTCATGCCGTTTTGCTACGCGGAGGCGGCGGTCAATCTGCTAACCAACCCGACGCTCGATCCATATGGCCTGATCCCGGAATTCAAATTCTGTGCGGCGCGGGTGACGCCGCTGGCGGCGACGGTCGATACTGCGGCCGAGTGAGGGGCGGGCCGGAACTACAGGTTCAGCTTTTCAGCCATTAAAAAAGGAGCGGGCAACCACCTTGAGCCAGGTGTAAGTCGCCGATGCTCACCGGAATTTGTCGGAACCCCCGACATGGGCGGAAAGTAAAATGAGTAAAGCTGGCCGTTTTTGAGTGTCGTCCCCGGAACGGCAGCCATTTCACCGTCCCGGTACGCCCACAGCTTTCGACCCAACCCAGTCGCCAGGAATCCTGTCGGACACGTCCAAAAGACCAGCGTCGTGAAGCTGAATGTCTCGATTCCGACCGCTGGCGACTCGAGGCTGGGATGTCTGCATCGGCGCATCGGCGTTGATCGCGAAAGACCCAGATTGCCTAAAAGCAGCAGGTTACCGATAGCGGGCTTCACACCGAAGGCAATCCCGGTGTAGCGATATCGCGTATGACCCCTGGGCCCCAACCGTTCTCGCTTGATGTCGTAATCTCATGGGTTGACCAGACCGTCTCGCGGCTGCCCGCGGAATCGGCATCGGTGTCATCGATTTGCAGACGGGTGCTGGCGGAACCGATTTACGCCACCCACCCCATTCCCGCGGCTGATCGGGCATTGCTGGACGGTTTTGCGGTTAATGCCAGTGCAACGGTTGGAGCGGGCTCATATAATCCGCTTTTTCTACCACTGCGAAGAATTTCGGCCGGCGACGCGATCCCACCTGGTACCGACGCGGTGATCCCGCTGGACCTGGGTCAAACCCATCCGTCGGGTGTCATGGAGTGCATTGAGGCGGTTGCGCCCAGCCAGAATATAGAGGTGCGGGGTTGCGTCGCGGCTCCAGGCGCCCTGCTGGCGTCTGCGGGCACACTGTTATTGCCGGTGCATATCGCCATATTGATCAGCGCTGGCTTGGCTAGCGTCATGGTTATCCGGCAGCCGCTGGTGCGCATCGTGTTGACGTCGGATACCTCTGCAACCGACAGCGATGGCCCCATGTGCCGCGCATTGGTCGAGCGCGACGGGGGATTGGTCGCCAATATTCTAGCTGCAGGACGCGCTCGGCAGGCGATCGGGGGCGCCTTGGAAACGGAAGGCGCCGACATCGTGCTTGTCATCGGCGGGACCGGGCCCGGCGCGTGCGATCATGCAGCAGCCGCGCTCGCCGAGGTCGGCAACTTGGCGATCCACGGCATTACGTTGCGACCGGGCGAGACAGCCGGTCTCGGCCATACCCCTAACGCGGCGGTAATCCTGCTGCCAGGCTCACCGGCGGCATGCCTCTTTGCGTACGAAATGCTGGCAGGACGGGCAATTCGGCGTCTCGGCGGCCGCGATCCCGCACCTCCCTACCGGTCGCGGGTCATGTGCGCGGCGCGCAAGATCGTGTCAGCGATCGGCATGACTGAGATCTGCCCGGTACGCTTTACCACCTCCGACGCCGTTGAGCCGTTGCCGTCTTTCAGCGAGATCGGCCTGATGGCCGCGGTGGCCGCAGACGGTTTCGTGATCGTACCGGAGGAGAGTGAGGGCTACCCGCAAGGTGCGCCGGTCACCGTCTACCTATATGAGGGAAGTTGCATTGGTGGATAGCAGGCGATGAACGACATTCTGACAGCTCTGCGCGGTCTCGCGCGCCAAGAGCAGTTCCTCGAAGTAGTCGACCGCGACGAAGCGACGGCGCGATTTCAACGGCATCTGACAATGCACCCGCTCGGCGCCGAGACGGTGCCGCTGTCGCACGCGCTTGGCCGAGTCCTGGCGTGTACCGTCGCCTCCGATGTCGATGTTCCTGGCTTCGACCGTGCCAGCGTCGACGGTTTTGCGGTTCGCGCCGACGACACCGCCGGGGCCAGCGCGCGACAACCGATACGGCTGGTACTGAATACCGAGATCCTGACCCCCGGTACGGTGCCGACCATCGCCGTCCGGCCGGGCTCCGCGACCTTGATAGCCACCGGGGGCATGGTGCCGCGTGGCGCTGATGCCGTCGTCATGGTTGAGCACACCGAGGCCCAAGACGAGGGCGATGCAGCTTTTATCGACGTGCGCCGGGCCGTGACGCCTGGACAGTTCATCGCCTTTGCCGGTAGTGATCTTGCGCGTGGCGAGACGGTCTTGCGCGCTGGCCAAGTCTTGACATCGCGCCAGATCGGCATGCTGGCGGCGGTTGGAACCGCCGCCGTCGAGGTATGGCGGCGGCCTCGCGTCGCGATCATTTCCACAGGCGATGAAATAGTCGCACCGGGGAAGCCGATCCGCCCGGGCGCAGTCTACGATTCCAATGCAGCAATCACCGCTGCTGCGGTTGAGGAGGCTGGCGGCATTCCGATACCCCTTGGCATCGGGCCGGATGACGAGATCGTGCTCTCGCGCCTGGTCGGCGAAGGTTTAGCAGTGGCAGATATGGTCGTAATGTCCGGCGGCACCTCGAAGGGAGCAGGCGATCTTTGCTATCGTGCGGTTTCGGCATTTGACGATCCTGGTATCGTCGTCCACGGCGTCGCACTGAAGCCTGGAAAGCCGCTTTGCCTCGCGGTCACTGGCGGCAAGCCGATCGTGATCCTGCCGGGATTTCCGACCTCGGCGATCTTCACATTCCACGAATTTGTCGTGCCGGTAATCCGCGCCTTTGCCGGCAGACCGGCTGACCGAGCCGAGCGATTGCCTGCTGTGTTGCCGCTGCGCGTTGCCTCTGAGCGCGGCCGCACCGAATACCTACTGGTGTCCCTGGTGCGCGGCGCCGACGACGCTTCATTGACGGCCTACCCCGCCGGGAAAGGATCAGGCGCGGTCACCGCCTTCGGTCAGGCCGACGGGTTCATCACGATCGGGCAGCATATCGAAAGCGTGGCGGCCGGCACGTCGGTCGAGGTGCAGCTGATCGGGGAGGCGCATGTCGCCGACCTTATCGTGGTTGGCAGCCATTGCCTCGGCCTCGATGTGCTGATCGACCGGTTGCAGGCGGAAGGGGTCTCGGTCAAGGTGCTCAATGTCGGCAGCACAGGGGGCCTTGTCACGGCCAAGCGAGGCGAGTGCGACGTTGCGCCGATCCACCTGCTCGACCCGGAGAGTGGCCAGTACAACAAGCCATTTCTCACCTCGGAAATAGAGCTGGTGCGCGGCTATCGCCGGCTCCAGGGCATTGTGTTCCGCAAAGGCGACGTACGCTTCGAGGGACGCTCGTTGGGCGATGCGATCGCTACCGCGCTGACGACGCCCGATTGCCTGATGGTCAACCGCAACGCCGGCAGCGGCACCCGTATCCTGACCGATCGGCTGCTGAACGGCGCACGGCCGCCCGGTTACTGGTCGCAGCCAAAATCGCACAACGCCGTGGCCGTTGCTATTACTCAGAACCGTGCCGATTGGGGCATCGCAATCGAATCGGTCGCCCTGCATTACGGCCTCGGCTTCATACCGGCACAGCCTGAGCACTACGATTTCGCCATTCCCAAAGCTCGATTGGATTACCCGGCCGTACGGCGCTTTCGTGCACTCCTCGGGGACGCCTCCGTGCAGAAAGCGTTGGCAGCATTGGGCTTCCATCCCTGAACCTGGAGGAACACGCTCGACGTCGTCGGTCGGGCTGCCAGAATGAGTTCTGAAGCGGACCTTCGTCCAGGACCTAGATGGTCGATCGCACGGTTTTTTGGTGCACCCTTGTCATGTGAGTGGAAGGAACTGCCCAACTCTCAAAACGAATTGGGCAAGACTTGTGCAGACTAAACTTGCCCAAGTCTCGCGTGCGTCCTGAAGGAAGAGGACTTGGGCAAAAGGGGCTCAAGCGTCTTTTTCCTCTTGGGCACGCAGCGCACCCGGCCGCATTGTTGCAGCGACACAGGATTCAGCAGAAACTCTACCTGGAGGTGTGGCATGCCAGCACAATTCCTTGAGACCGAAAATGGTGGTGAGTGCGTCAATCTCCATCACGCCAGGAAAGCCACGAAAACCCACAAGGGCATTGCGCTCTTTGATGAGGTCGGCGCCGAACTCGGTATCGTCAGCGTCGACGTTTGGGAGAGGCACCGAACCGCCGCCCCTCAGCGCCTGACAAAAGCATAACCGCGATTGTGCGAAGCGTTTTGCAGTAATTTCAAAGTCCAGTCATGTAGCCGGCGACGGCGAGGCCCCGCGATTGGGAGGGGCAGCCCGATCTCTCTGACGATCGACCGAAAAGGCCCGCTATCGCTTACGATCCGAGTCGACGATCGTTCGGTGCAAGATATCGCATGCCAGCACACGACTGATGGTCCAACGGACTAATGGAAGGTTCAGAGGGCGTGGCATGCAGGGATTTGGCATTGTGGAATTGAGGGCCGGTTTTCCAAACCGGTTAGGAAATCTATGCCTTCGGCGAGCGACAACATTTTCGTAAATAGTCAGGGCGCCTTCGCTTATCTGCATAAGGGCGCGAAGCGCTACTATCAGGACGGAATGAACATCGCGAAGCGGCGCAGGAGACCTTCGTTGTGAAGTGGCTGGAGCTGGAGGTCGACCTGCGCGACGTTCAGCTCACCGCAGAACGGCCTATGACCCAGAAGTAGTGACGCCCGGTCCACCGAGAGCACGATCACTAGGACCGTGCTCCGGCGGGCGCGACCCTGGCCTGCGCGCGAAGCCATAGAATAGCTCGCCAAATTTCGCCGATGGCGCTTAGCGAAGATCACGACATGTCCGGTCTGACGTTTGCTCTCAGAGATAAATCGGTCATCGCGGATTTCATGAGTACGCGCATTGGCACAACCGCGAAATCTTGATGGTTGGGTTCTTTCACCTGCCCCTGGTACCGCTCTCGATTTCTCCGGGCAATTGGCCCACAACTGCATAAAATGTGCGACTGGAAGTGACCAGCAGAATTTTCTTGGCGCTAGATGCAACGCTTGACATCGATACGCGTTGCGCGAGCTGCATCACGCGGCCGACAACAGCGCGAATTGCAAGTATCAGCGTGAATTGGGATTGCTGGGCTGTTCCCTGACTGTGTCGACCAAAGCGCTCCCCGCTACCAAATATTTGAAAGGCCACCGAGAGCGGTTTCGGCCCATCTCGACACCATCTCGGCACGCGGCGAAGGAAGAACCGTCACGGATTGCATCGGCACCACCGTCCGTGTCCCGATTCACTTCGCTACGTCGGAGCTTGTCCGGCGCCGACGGCCGCGCTGTGGTGAAGCGCGCGGCCTGGCAGCGATGGGCGCGACACATCTGCACCTATCGGCTGGTCGCTGCCGCAACACAGACGTCCACGAAGGTTTGGCGATTTGCCACCACTGACTGCGACATCGCCAATTGGAACGCGCTGATCAAGGCTACATCCAAGAGTGCGACCGGGTTTATGGTCGTGGCGACGCCAGTGGGGAAGGCGGAGATCATGTGCTATCGTTCTTTTCAGTAATGGAGCATGCAATGGGCGTAGAGTTTTCCGCCGAGAGGCGGCTGCTGGCGGAAGATGAACTCGATCCAATACGACGGAGTCACTATCCCGCGTTGGAAGAATGGACACACTCAGAGCTGGTTGAACTCGCTCGTTTCTTACGGGCGCGTCGTGATAGAGCCCGCGACCTAATCAGGGACCTTCGTCGTGCCCGCCGCGGCAAGGGAGGCGTCGGCGAAGGACCTCGCAGCGAACGCGGATTGGCTGCGAAAAAGCAGGTGTATGCCCGAGCCTTGAAGCGAGTGAACGCGCGGATACAAACTGTGGTCGAGATCAAGTTAGAATGACGATTTTGTGCGCGGCGATCGGGCGTGGCGTTGGGTGGCAATGCGAATAGTCGGCCTGACGAATTGTTCGTATTTTCTAGTCCAGCGCGAAGACGCGCTCATTTCAGACCGGAGATCCCTATGACCACGCTGACAACCACCCCGCTTGCGCCCTTGCTAAATCGCTTGTTCGAAGAGGCCGATGCGGCGGCACCGGGGGCGAGCGTGGCTATCGCCCATCTCTCCGCCGACGACCGGGAACGTTTAACGCGCAGCAAGACCGATTATCTCAACTACTATGCGCGCCTAAAGGACCTTCCACTCCCGGTCTCGCGCGAGACTGGTGCGCTGCTCTACATGTTAGCGCGAGGCTGCGGTGCACGGTCGATCGTTGAGTTTGGGACCTCGTTTGGCATCTCGACCCTGCATCTCGCCGCAGCGTTGCGGGATAATGGCGGCGGCCACCTGATCACCACCGAGTTCGAGCCATCCAAGGTGGCGCGGGCCCGGAACAATCTGACAGCCGGCGGTCTCGTCGACCTCGTGGAAATCCGAGAGGGGGACGCCCTGCAGACGCTGAGCGTCGATCTCCCCGAGACGGTCGACCTGTTGCTGCTCGATGGCGCCAAGGCCCTCTACCCGGAGATCCTGAACTTGGTGGAGAGCCGCCTAAAACCAGGCGCCTTCATCGTCGCGGACAACGCCGATTTTAGCCCTGAATACCTGGCGTATGTGCGCTCACCCGCAAGGGGCTACATGTCCATGCCGTTCGCCGAAGACGTCGAGTTGTCCATGCGGATCGGCTAGAGCCGACCTCAGCTGCCGGCAAATACTGGGCCGAACTCGCGCGCCAGGGCGGGGTCGGCGCACTCGCGTTGCGGTTCCTGATCCTCACGGTGGTGCGGTCCGGCGAGGTCAAGGCGTGCGTTGGGACGAGATCGATCTCGACGCGAACCTGCCGCCCAAAATTATGGAAGGGCGCGGGCCGCGACGCGGTCAAGGGCGTACCGTTAGCGTGATTTGTAGCAGTGGCCGCCGCCCCTACGCGTTACGTGCGAGTTACACGCATGAAGTGTCGAAAATGAGCAGTTAGGGCGTACTGTCGCCCCTCTCAACTGCGCACAATACTTGGCAGCGTTGGCAGAGACTTGAGGATAAAGAAAGAGGCCCAGCGATAGGAGCATCAGCGTAACAATAACCACCAACTTTGAAGTCGACATATCAAACCTCCTTTTGAGGTTTATAATCGCCCCTGGCGGACCCTCGTAGCGCGAAGCCTGCGGTTCAAGTTATCCCGGATCTGGCGCCTGACCAACTCTTGGGAGCGCTAGCACTGTCAGCGACGCAACGAGGCGCTTGAAGTACCAGCTCGAGCGCACTGTGCGCGTCGCTTCTGCGCTGTGTCCGAGCCGCGTTTTGCTCTGGCAGGTTCCCCTTGGCCAAACCCCTTCCCTCCATCTCCTCCGCCGCCGATCGCTCGGCTTTGTTCGGAGACTTCGCAAGTACTGCTGGCCTGTCCGACTTCCTGTGGTCGTTCATCGTCGGCGTGCGCCCTTGGACTTCCCGACACGGCCCATGGCGCCATCCGCCGTGGGCAACCACAGGATTTCCCGGTTCCCAAACCATGGTGTTTCCGTACGGGCTCGGGGTCGCTGACCGCGCGGAGCCCAGCAGCGTCTCGCGACACCGACGATGCTGGTTTCGCCTTCCGCGTCTCCTCACTGCGTCGGCGCTCCGAAGGAAGCTTCTTTCGCGGCTCAATACCCGGCCCGCACGTGCCCCTGTCAACGCTTCGGCGACGCCCTCGCAGGCGCCTCCGCATGACCTCGGGGACGGTGTGGGTCGCTGCTCCTTCACCATATGACTTTTTCATTCATGACACCTTGCCGGTTTAACCGGCGCACCTGGAGGCAAAGATGAACAGCTTGAAGGGCAAGGTCGCCATTGTGACCGGCGCATCGAAGGGAATCGGTGCGGCAATCGCCAAGGGCCTTGCAGAGGCAGGCGCTGCGGTCGCCGTGAATTACGGATCCGACAAGGAAGGCGCCGAACGGACCGTCAACGAGATTGTCGCGAAGGGTGGCAGGGCGGTCGCGATCCGGGCCGATATGTCGAAGGCCCCCGATGTCGAGCATCTCTTTGCCGAGACTGGAAAGGCGCTGGGCCGACCGAGCGTCCTTGTGAACAACGCCGGCATTTTTGAATTCGGTCCCGTCGAGAGCATCACGGAGGCGCAGTTCCACCGCCACTTCGACGTCAATGTGCTTGGGACGATTCTGGCTGTTCAGCAAGCGGTGAAACACTTCCCAAAGGAGGGCGGCAGCATCGTGAATATCAGCTCGATAGCAAGCGAAAGCCCTGTTCCGAATTCAAGCCTCTATGGCGCAAGCAAGGGAGCGGTCGACACGCTTACGCTGGCGCTCGCGAAGGAGCTGGGGCCGCGCAAGATCCGCGTCAACATGGTGGCGCCCGGCTATACTGATACCGAAGGCAATCAGCGGATTGGTTTCGTCGGCAGCTCAGCTGCGGACACGATGGTCATGGCGACCCCGCTCGGTGCACGTTTCGGGCGGCCGGAAGAGATTGCTCCCGCGGTCGTCTTCCTGGCTTCCGATGATGCGGCCTGGTTGACCGGTGAGCGCCTCAACGCATCAGGCGGCGTCCATTGAGTGCTTTGTAAGCAATGCGGCCACGCCCTCAATCGAGGGCTGAAAGCATGGCCCGGATGGTGACTCTCGGATTTTCTGTCCTCTACTATTGTATCGGCAATAGTAGCCCATGTTCGGTGGTCCATTTGACCAAACGTTCGGAGAAGCGGTCCATTATTCTGTGGTCGAAACCATCCCTTACTGCCGAGGACTGGCTAAGTCACCAAGGCAAGTTTGCGCTCATTTGCGCAATCCCGGAGACACCCTTGTCGCTCCCATGCGGCTCTCACCCCGCGGATGAAGCCAAGTAAGCGTGTAGGGCAGCGACGACCTGTGCGCCTTCGCCAACAGATGCAGCAACGCGCTTGATAGAGCCTGATCTTACATCGCCAATTGCAAATATCCCTTCTAGGCTCGTTTCCAGCGGGCCGCGTGCCGATCCGGTATCGGGTCCTGTTACCACGAAGCCCTTTGAATCCAGGCTTACACCAGAACCCGAAAGCCAATCAGTGTTTGGTTCGGCACCGATGAAGAGGAACAGATGTCGGATAGGTCTCCGAATTTCATTCGGGGAATCCGCGCGTCGCCAGGTGACGGCCTCGAGTAAACCATCGTGTCCGTCGACACCTGTGACAGTGGTGCCGGTCGACACCTCGACATTCCGAAGCCCACCAATACGGTCAACGAGGTACCTCGACATATTCGCGGAGAGGGTATCGCCGCGAACCAAAAACCAGATCCTGGACACCTGGCCGGATAAATATACGACGGCTTGTCCCGCCGAATTGCCGGCTCCCACCAGGGCAACCTCTTGCTGTGCGCAAAGTTTTGCTTCGATTGGAGACGCCCAGTAGTGGATGCTTGTTCCTTCGAAGGCCTCGATGCCTGTAACGGCGAGGCGGCGGTAGCGGGCACCGCTGGCGACAACAATCGCTCGGGCACTGACGTGCTCTCCGCTGGCAAGATCGAGGATGTAGGGAGTTGCACGCGAGCCATTCGGAACGGTGATGCGAATGACTTCGTCGGGAATACCCATTTCGACGCCAAACTTCTGAGCCTGATTATAGGCCCGCGCCATCAGAGCAAGGCCGCCGATGCCGGTCGGGAAACCGAGATAGTTTTCGATGCGTGCGGAAGCGCCGGCTTGTCCTCCGAACGCGCGGCTATCGAGAACGAGTGCCGAAAGGCCTTCCGATCCCGCATAGACAGCGGCTGCAAGACCGGCGGGACCAGAGCCAACGATGGCGACATCGAAGATTCGGTTCTCGTCGATGGGACCGACCAACCCAATACAGCGAGCGAGCTGAACTTCGCCAGGATTCCGCAGCAATTGTCCATTGGGACACAAAACCACGGGAAGCTGAGTCACATCAATGTTGAAGCGCTCGATTAGAGTCCCGGCGTCCGCGTCATGCGCCGGATCGAGAGTCAGGTGCGGGTGACCGTTGCTGCGAAGGAAGCTTTGCAAGCGAAGCACGTCGCCCGCTTCCTGGCTACCGACAATGACGGGCCCACCTTCTCCGGTCTCGAGCAAACTAACACGCCGCAAAATCATCGCGCGCATGATGCGCTCGCCCAGTTCCGCCTCTGAAATCAGCAAACCGCGCAAACGGTCTGGCGAAATCAACAACGCTTCCACTACGGTTAGAGCGTCGGCATCAACAAGCGCGGGACGACCACGGAGCTGCGCCAGCTCGCCCAAAAATGCCCCCACACCTTCGGTAACTATCGATGTCTTCAAGCCGGTGTGGCTGCGATACGTAATCTCAACCTGCCCGGAAAGAATAATGGCGAGGCCGTGACCAGATTCACCGGCCTTGGACAAGGAGGCGCCTGCGTCGAAAACGCGAACGACACCGTAGTGCCGGATGCGCGAGATTTCGGAGGCGTCTAATACCGGAAATATCTGATCGTGCCGCGATTCGAAGATGGAGTTTTGGCTCATCGTCCGTGATCCGAGTGGTACAGGAATAACCGGGTGGCACCATCATACAAAAAAATTACACAACCTTCATTGCATTCATCACCGATATACGTTTCGTTCATTTCCGGTTTGGCAGCAAGGAGACTTTCAAGTTGCGTTCGTGCATCAAATACTCCAATTCGCACCCAGCGCCGATCGCGATCGACAACGGAGAGGATCCTCGGCCTGATAGGTCGATACTTTTGTAACGGGAGTCATCATCTCGCAGGCTCAATTCGCCGTCGGCTTGGATGCGTGCGTGCCCGGCAGAAATGGATATTTGCCGAGACCCAGCAGGAGTACGCAGGTGATTGCAAGAACGATTTCATATCTGATGAGAATCTGGGAACAGGAATGAAACCTGTCGAACGCGCGGCCGCTCAAGGCCGGCCCGAGACCGGTTCCGATATTGAACAGCATGAACATCAACCCATAGATCTTGCCGTAAGCCTTAAGACCAAAATAGCGGCCGATGAAGAAGGCCATCAGATCGATCTCCGCGCCGATGCCTGCGCCACAAAGCGCGGAGCCAATCAGCGGCATGGGATAGGGCAGTTCACGGATCAGCAGCGCTATACCCGCCATCGGAAGAACGAAAAAGCACACTGCGACGTAGGGTCCCCAAAAACAATCGAGGCACCAGCCGCATATGATGCGTCCGATGATGATGGCGAGCCCCGCGACGGACAAGGCATTGGTCGCGATTTGCAAGGGGATGCCGCGATCCGTGAGCAGCGCCACAATGTGCACGATCGTGCCGTTGATCGCCAACACGCCAAGAAAAAACGCTATCGACAAAAGCCAGAAATTTCGGCTTTTGAGCGCCGCGGCGGCATTCGTTCCCGGCAGCTCCGAAGTCGCGCCCGCGCGCCCGGAACCCGACGTCCACGGCGTATCGCGCACCAAGAGAGCGACGGGAATCCAGGCCAACACCACGACGGCCAGGCCCAAGCCAAGATAGGCAAGACGCCAGCCGAAGTGACTGATCAAAAGGGCAGCAAGCTGCGGAATGATTGCGACGCCGAAGCCGACGCCCGCTGTCGCCAAGCCGAGTGCTATGCCGCGATCGCTGTCGAACCAATGCGTGATCATCGCGGCATACGGGATCGGGGTTTGCACCCCACCGATGAACCCTGCGATGCAGAAGATGACGTAGATGAGAAACAGCGGCTTGGATTGCATGAGGCCAAAACTGGCAACCGCAAGTGCGAACAGCAGAATGCCGGGGATCGTGACCCGCGGCGCGCCGAAGCGGTCGATCAGCCACCCGATGATCGTACATGACAAGGCCACGAACCACGCACCGACGCCCAATCCGGCGGAGAGGTCGCCCCGACTGACGCCAAGATCTTCGGTTACCGGCTTGAGGAAGACGCCGAACGTGAAGACAAGAATTGCACCGGCGCCGACCAGTAGACCGCAGGCACATGCGGCCACGATCCACCAACGGCTGGTAAAAACTCCCATAACATTCTTCCAGTCCGTATTCGGCCAATTATCGCTCAGCCCGCTTAAGGGAGCACTCGACGATGCTGCAAGGTGCTATATTGGCACAACAGATATCTCCGGGGAGCGCCATGAAGGAGCGCCGTTAGTGAGGCTCATGGAACCGCGTGCGTCGTTTGGGGCACACAGTTCGCAACAGCGCCTCGACATCGCTACCACAC
The DNA here is from genome assembly GCA_963804725.1 of uncultured Alphaproteobacteria bacterium. Taxonomy (GTDB): domain Bacteria; phylum Pseudomonadota; class Alphaproteobacteria; order ATCC43930; family CGMCC-115725; genus JAATGI01. The sequence goes on from CAWDRN010000008.1 coordinate 80,251, forward strand.
GCCCCGGAACACCTGGCGGAATATTCGTGCGCCAGTTCTGGCACGCTGTCTATCGAAGTCAGGATTTGCCGATGGGACACGTCAAACCCATCCGCATCATGAGCGAAGACTACGCCCTTTATCGGGGGCAATCCGGCGCGCCGCTGGTCGTCGCCTACCGTTGCCCGCATCGGGGCGCACCACTGCACCTCGGTTGGGTCGAGGACGATGCGATTCGCTGTGTCTATCACGGTTGGAAGTTCGACCATTTGGGTCAGTGCGTTCATCAACCCGCCGAAGAAGCGGGTTTCGTCCGAAAGGTCAGTTTACGAACCTATCCGACGCGCGAATATATGGGACTGGTGTTTGCCTACTTTGGCGAAGGCGAACCGCCACCGTTTCCACATTTTCCACATCGGCAGAGCGAAGGTTTGATCCAGGTGTGGAATGCCGAGCTCGTGCCTTGCAACTATCTACAAAGCTTTGAAAACAGCATGGACGAGGTCCATGTAGCCTTTACCCATCAGCCGGGCGGATCGCATGCCAAGCTCTCCGCTGATCTTCCTATCATAACGGCAGAGGAAACCGAATGGGGCATGCTCCGCTTCGGCACGCGCCGGACCGGCAAGGTACGCCGGACGTTGCACTATGCTCCGAACATGACGCGGGTCATCGTGCCGCCGCTTGCGGGCATGGACGGCGTTGGCGGTTGGTCTGAGATATATTTCAGCTTCACGCCCGTCGACGACGAAAACCATTTGTGGCTCATCACAAGTCACGTCGAAGTCACGGGTAAAGAGGCTGAAGATTATCGAGCCAAGCGCGCTGAATATGACCGTGAGTTCGCGGCTGCACCGCCGGTCATGGATGTGGTGCGCGATATCTGGTCCGGCAAAGTCCGCTTTGCCGATGTCAAGCATCCTGATCTCGCCGTGGTGCAGGATATTGCGGTGCAGGCCGGCCAAGGCCGGATCGAGGACCGCTCCAGAGAACGCCTTGGCCGCTCCGATGGCGGCATCATTCTCTGGCGCAAGATTCTCACGCGCGAACTGGTTGCGATCGCCAAAGGCCGTCCGCCAAAAAAATGGAAAACACCCCCGGCAGAAGTGGTGCCCACCTTGGGATTTTAGCAGGCTCTCCGCCGCCCGGCCTGAACCGTGCCGACAATACCAGTCAGCTGCGCAACTCAGTCTCCCGTTCACCGCCGAGATCCGCTTAAACCCCGATTGCGACAGGAAAGGAGAAATCACGCCGAGGGGCGTCCGTGCCAGAATCAGTTATTGCTAGTGAGGCAGACAACCCAGTCCGATCAAGGTTTGCCGGACGGCTAGATCTAATGACGTGTGGGGTTCGGCGCCGAGTATGACGGTCAACCGCTCATTCCCCATCCGCACCGGCGTGGTCCACAGATAACGCATCTCCGCGAGTTCCCGAAACAGCGGCACGAATGGTGAGGCCAGCCGCATGAGCTGCCAGGGCATGGAGCGAACCTTGATTCCTGGACTGCCGACGCTTCGGCGGATTGCGTCTATCATTTGCGTGCCATCCGCGTCCCAATGACCCTTCATGTGGAACACCGCGAAAGTTTCAAGCTCGTCCACCTTTTCCAGAAGCCGGACCATCGTCTCCGCCACATCGGGTAGGTAGGCCCACTGATGGCCCAACACCTGGCATTCCGGGTTGGGTGATTCTCGAAACCGGTCTGCCAGGCACCACCAGCGCCTGCGAGAACCAGTTGTTGGCGGCGTTCGGTCCAAAGAAGTCGCCTGCACGAACAATCAGGACTTTGCTGTGCGCCGATGCGGCTGCACGCAGGCGCTGCTCCATCTCTGCGCGAATCCTACCCTTGGTAGTAATGGGATTCTGCGGCGAATGCTCACGCAGGTTTGGTAGCGCGTCCGGACCGAAATTATATACGGTCCCCGGCAGAAGGATGCGCGCCCCGTGGGATTGGGCTGCCCCGATCGTATTGCTCAACATCGGCAGCGCCAGCTTGCCCCAATTGCGATAACCGGGCGGGTTCACGGCGTGGACAATGACGTCAATACCAGAGGCAGCCGCCGCAACATCGGACGCAGACATGGCATCGCCTCGCTGCCAGAGAAGCCCCGACGCCCTCGTCGATGCAGATAGACTGTCCGGATTGCGATTTAGGGCGCGCACGGTCCATCCGCGTGCCAGCAGCAATTTGGCAACCTCACCGCCGACGCCACCTGTCGCGCCGAGGACGAGCGCTGTCCTATTGCGCGTAATTTCTACCTCCGTACCATGAGATCTTGTGACAAGTAGATGCCGGTCCTCGCGGTAAACGAAATTATCCAAATTTTGTCGCGAGGCTGTGCGAAATTCAATGAACGATCGTAAACCCGACCGGAACGCCTACGTGAGCTTCCACGCCAGCTTCCACGCCCTCCGGGAGGAAGTATCCGCATACCAAAGAACCGAGCGATTGTCCCGTGCTACGCGCCGTTCAAATCGTTTGCAGCCAGATTCGCCAGTTCAAATCGCAAAGCCCAGGTTATCTATGTCTTCCGCCTTTCTTTCCACCACTCCCAACGACGTGAGAGCAGCGCCACCGGCAGAGGCGGCTAGCGCGTCGGCATCGACCAGATGGCAACGACCGAAGCGCTCCCCGGTACGATTGACCGACGGCCAGTTTCTCGACCGCGACGAGCCGACATTTTCCAACATTAGCCGGGTACCTGCCGCGAGCCCGCGGTCGGCTCGATTGCTCCTGTTTCCTCAGCGCCACAGAAGGCCGCTAATCCCAATCGCAATGTGGTATGTGGTAGGTTGGTTATATAGCTGGAGGGAGAGCGGATAATGCCAGAGCCGCGCCGGTTGTCCGTCGGTTCCGCCATTGCACGGCTGGCGCTGATCGCTGCGATCGTCGCTTGCGCTGCCGCCGCCTTCGCTTATACGGGAGGATGGTTCTCGCCCGAGCGCCTGACGCCGGAAAAGCTTGTCGATGCGTTCACGCCGCCCGGCGGTGCGCCGCCGCTCGGGCATCGGCGCAACCACGCTAAGGGCATTTGCTTTACTGGCTTCTTTGAGGCGAACGGCGCGGGTTCGGAGCTATCGCACGCGCAGGTTTTTCTGCGTGGCCAGTATCCGGCCCTAGGTCGTTTCAATCTCGCCACTACCAATCCGAATGCGCCAGACGCGACGGTCCGCGTGCGGGGCCTCGGCCTCACAATCAGAACCTCGGATGGGCAGGAGTGGCGAATGGCGATGATCAACGCACCGTTTTTCGCGGTCGCGACGCCGGAGGCATTTTACGAACTCCTGCTCGCTTCGGCGAGCAAGGACCCGAAAGCAATGCCGACCTTCGCCAAGGCCCATCCCGAGATCGCAAAGTTCAACGACTGGACAAAAAGTGCGCCCTGGACCGGCAGTTTCGCAGAAGAGCGGTTCAACAGCCTCAACAGCTTCGTCTTCGTCGACGGTTCCGGTGCGGAACGCGCAGTCCGATGGTCGCTCTTGCCAACGGCGCAGCCGGTGGTTGTCGCACCTGAGGAGCTTGCAAAACGCGGGCCCGACTTCCTCGAACAGGAGATAGCCGAGCGGATTCGCGGGGGGCCGCTGCGCTGGAAGATGCTAGTCACGGTGGCCAACCCGGGCGATCCGACCGCAGATCCGAGCCAGCCCTGGCCGCAAGACCGCCGCGCCGTCGAAGTTGGAACGCTGATCGTGCGTCAGATCGAGGCCGAGCGGGACGGGCCCTGCCGCGATATAAATTTCGATCCGGCAGTGCTCCCGAGCGGCATGCGGACGTCGGACGACCCGTTCCCCGCCGCGCGATCGTCAGCCTACGCGAAGTCGTATGACCGCCGCACGGCAGAGGCCAAGGACTATCCGCGAACCGCGCCGGGAGTGAGCCAATGACCCCCATCCAACGCTTCACTCGGCCTCAGCGCTTCCTACATTGGCTCATGGCCCTTTGCATCCTCGCCATGCTGTTCATCGGCGTCGGCATGGTGTCGACCATCGAGCCTAAATACCTCAGGCTTGTCTCCATTCATAAGCCGCTCGGCATGCTGATCCTAATTCTTGCGCTGATCCGGCTCGTCGTGCGCTTGCGTTGCCACGCTCCGCCGCTGCCCGCAGATTTGCCCAAGCTTCTGAAATTGGGAGCACATCTCTCGCACTACGCGCTCTACGCGCTCATGATCGCCATGCCGCTGATCGGTTGGGGGATGCTGTCGGCCGCCGCCTACCCAGTGAAGCTGTGGGGCGGAGTCTATCTTCCTTCGATCCTGCCGCAGAGCGATAGACTACATACGGTGCTATGGAACGCGCATTTTTATTTGGCGTTCCTTTTATACTTGGTAGTCCTCATGCACGTCGCCGCGGCGCTGTTCCATGCGTTCATTCGCCGCGATGGTGTCTTCGAAGCGATGGGACCCGCGCTCACGCGCGACGAGGTCGCGCCGGCGGAGTGACCGGCATTGCCCTTGCAGGAATCGGGTTGAATCTCAGGTTGGCACAGATTGGTGCGATTACAACGGCGCGCTTTCACAGCTAAAAGACGGCGGCTAACCTCCCGGCAATCGCAAAGATTGAATCGGCTGTCGCCCTTTTCTAGCTAATTGGCCAGAAATATCGCGGCGCCTCCATTGCGGCTCGGCGTATGGCCAGCGGCGGATGGACGAACGCTTTTTGAGGCTTCGATTCGGCGCCGGTTCTACGCCGTCGTGGGCGCTGCCGAAACCTGTCGATCGATAATCTATCCGTTTGTGACCTGCGTCACACGCTGCATGGCGTCCCTTCAGCAACAATCAGCGTAGCTCAAGGGAGGGCACCAGCTAATGACCCAAGCATCCGAGAATTACGACCGGCTGGACCGCAGCGAAATTCAACTCCCGCCGGTTGTGCTACGTTCGGGCGACGCCGTCAGCTCATCCATGAGATGTCCAGATCGGTGCTCAATGCGAGGAGAGACTACGATGCTGACATCAAACGCACTAAGCTTTCTCGGCACTGTCACGATGGCAACCGCCGCGGGCATCTTGCCGGTGCCATCGCCGTTATCAGCCATTCCACCACCGACAACGATTCCTTCCGCTGACGTGCAGCCAAGCTAGCGGCGGATCCTCCTTTCCGGCGGCTTTGGACTCAATTTGCTGTTCGCGGCGGCCGGAGTTGGCCCTACCGAGGCCGTCAATGTGGAGGCTAGTAAGTTTAGCACGGCCACTGTTTCTGCCGGACTACAAATGTTGAACGAGACGCGATTCGATCAGGGACAGCGAGAAAACCGCTTCGATGCGCTGGTGCGGCAAAACGTCGACGCCGCCCGCGCTGCCCGGTTTGTGCTCGGCCACTATTGGAACTCTTCGACAGACATAGAGTGTCGGCGTTTCGCCGAGGTGTATGCAGGCCACATTGCACACACTTACGCGAAAGTACTGCCATATCTCAACGGTGCGACCATCAAGGTCGTCCGGATCAGCGAAAATGGTGACGAAATTGAAGTGAAGACACTCTTCAATCACGACCACGCGAGCAGGCCTCCCGTCTGTTGGGATACGACTGTTTATCGCAGCGATCCGATGTGTCGGGACGCGGATACTCGATGGGCTGTTGACTGGCTGCTGCATCGGACCAGCAATGGCTTCGAGATCGTCGACGTCGAGGGCGAGAGCCTGCTGCTGAACGAGCGGAATGAATTCGCCTCCCTCATCAAAGGCGCGCCGGCGGCACAGTCGCGGGGCTTACGCGGATTATTGAAGCACTGGTTGTCGGCGAGCCGCGTAGCTGAACAGCAGCCCCGCCCTGTCGTGCCGGCACGCTATGGTCGATGGACCTGACGCCGCTCGCAACCACGATTCGAGAACACGTGCCTTGCGGCAGCGCCACCTACTCGCCCCTCCAGCGCTATCAGGATTGCTGCGGAGCAAACCGGAGAATCGAACCGCAATTCGCAGAGTACAATCGATTGACCCGTCGCGGCCGCCTCACGCGCCGCCTTGCCGTTAACGATCGAACGCAACACTACTGCATTGGTTCTGTGGCTTGCCGTTGCCCCCGTATTGTCGTGCGAGCCCTCTGACCAAAGCGCTCGGGTCGGGCCGGACATCGCGCAACGCAACCGCTAGCATCTCGTCGCGGCAGTGAAACGAGCTCATCAGTCTGATCGTATCCCTCCCGCATTCAAAGGACAGTTGCCAGGATCAACGTTATGTTATAACAAACTGTTATAACATAACGGAGATATTGTCGTGAGTGTGCGGGGGGGACGATGGTTGTTGTTTGTTGCCGTGCTTCCGTTGATATCACTGTCGGCCTTTGCCCAGACCCATATCGTCAGGGGCGTGACGTGGGACGCGCTGCGACGCCCGCTGGCTGGGGTCGCTGTGCATTTGGAGAATGCGGCGGGAAAGACGGTCGCCCGCGCGACCACCGGTGCGGACGGCCGGTTTGCCTTTCCGCCCGTCACGCCCGGGATCTATTCGCTTGTCGGCGAAAAATCCGGTTTTGAAACCGGTATAGCGATCGTGAATATCGGGGCGAAGGTGGTGGCAGTGGAACTCAGCCTTGCCGCAACGCAACCCCTCAACCTTACGGTGACGGCGCAGCGTCTGGCGGCAGCGCGCTTTGCGATCGAGCCGCGCATCGGCGCTACGGTCTACACCCTGACGCAGGAGGCGATTGCGAATCAGCCCGGCGGCGATAACATTCCGCTCAATCAGACCCTTTTGCAGGCGCCAGGCGTCAGCCAGGACTCGTTCGGCCAGTACCACCTCCGTAACGACCACGCTAACGTTCAATACCGTATAAACGGCGTGATCCTGCCCGAAGGCATCAACGTTTTCGGCCAAAGTTTGAGTTCGCGTTTCGCGTCCTCGATCGATCTCATTACCGGATCATTGCCGGCGCAGTACGGCCTCTATTCGACCGGCATCGTCGACATCCAAACCAAGAGCGGCGCCTTCGAGCCAGGCGGCAATGTCGGTCTCTATGGCGGCAGCCTTGGCTGGTTCGAACCGAGTGCCGAGTTCGGCGGCTCGGTCGGGAATTTCAACTACTACGTTACCGGGGATTATCTGCAGAACGATCTCGGCATCGAGAACCCAACCAACTCCTATCGCCCGATCCACGATTTCACTCAACAGCTCCGCGGTTTTGCCTATCTCGAGGACATTATCGATCCGTCGAGCAAGGTCAGCGTGATGCTGGGCGGATTTCAGGGTTCATTTCAGATCCCCAACAATCCGGGGCAGATGCCGGTGTTCCAATACGAGAATCAGACGACCTTCAACTCGGCCGTGCTCAACGAGACACAGCAGGAGAGCAACGATTTCGCTGCCATCGCCTATCTCAAATCGACCCAGGATTACGATTTTCAGGTGGCGGCGTTCGCGCGTTACAGCCGTCTCGACTTCTCGCCCGACCCAATCGGCGACCTGATGTTCAATGGTATCGCTCAGAACGCGGTGCGCACTGACATCGCGCAAGGCATCCAGGCCGACGGCACCTATCGCGCGGGGGGCGGCCATACGCTGCGTTTCGGCGGGCTGATCACTGCCGAGCTGGCCTCGTCCGACACCAACTCGATCGGTCTTTCCCTGTTTCGATCTGGCTTGCACCAGCGTGGGCACCACGCCCATCGACGTCAATGAAAGCGCTGCCAAGACCGGGTTGACCTACAGCGTTTATCTCCAAGATGAATGGAAAATACTGCCTACCGTGACGCTGAATTACGGCGCGCGGTACGACGTGCTCCGCGCCTTTACCGACGCCCAGCAATTGAGTCCGCGCATCAACGCGGTGTGGCAGCCTGACGCCAGCACCACCGTTCACGCCGGCTATTCGCGTTATTTCACCCCGCCGCTGATGGAACTGATCTCGGGTGAGCAAATCAGCAAATTCGCCGGCACGACCGGATTTCCTGCCGGTTATACTCCGGCATCACCACCGCTCGACGGGCCGATACTGCCCGAGCGTTCGAACTATGTCGATATCGGCGCCGTGCACACGTTCTTGCCGGGACTGAAACTCGGCGTCGACGGGTTTCTCAAATACGCCCACGATCTGATCGACGAGGGCCAGTTCGGCGCGCCGATCATTCTCTCGATCTTCAATTACGCCCAGGCCAACACCTACGGCGTCGAGTTCACGGGTAACTACAATCTTGGGCCCTGGGCGATCTACGGCAATCTTGCGGTGGGGCGCGAGCGCGCTACCGATGTCGCATCGCAGCAGTTCAATTTCACGCCAGAGCAGCTCGCCTTTATCGCTGGCAATTACATCTATACCGACCATAGCCAGTGGGTCACAGCGTCGGGCGGGATCGCCTACACCTGGCGCGGCACCCGCTTCAGCGCCGACATGATCTTCGGCTCAGGCCTGCGCCAGGACGGCGCCAGCGGCGTGCCCAACGGAGCAACTGTGCCCCCCTATGTGCAGGTGAATTTCGGCGTCTCGCATCGCTTCGACAACGCGCCCGGCGGGCCGATTGAGCTCGGCGTGAACCTCATCAACGCGTTTGACAATATTTATGAGATACGCTCCGGAACCGGCATCGGTGTGTTTGCGCCGCAATTTGGCCCACGGCGGACGGTGTTTGCAAGTTTACGGAAGTTCTTTTGACGCTGGCAGCGGATTCCTTAGTTCGTCAGTCGGCCTCGCGGCGCGCCGCCGAGAAACACGACCTCGTCAACTTTGCCGCGGCCGCACTGATGACCGCCGGGGAGTTGGCCATCTTCGTGTTGGGCATGCGGCATCCGGCGGTGCTTTCGAGACCTATGCCCATCACGGTGCGCGTCATTACCTCACCATCGCCGGCACCAGCGGTTTCGTCGGAGGCAATGCCACTGATAGAAACGCCACCGCCTCGCGCAACGGCGGTTCCATTGCCCAGTGCGCAGCCATCTTGGTCGCCAGGCCCGACGCCGTTAAGCGAAACGCCACCGCCCGTCGTTCCGTCCCGGCCAACGCTTTCGATGCCGGTACGGGAAGCGATGCCGATCATCGAGACGAAAGCGCCGCCACCCTCTCCAAAGGTCGAAGCGGCGGAGCCCATGCCGGTGGCGCCCGCCCGGAAACTCACGCCACCGCGGCGTACTGTGCACCGGTCAAATGAGCGGTCGATGCCATCGTCATCGCCTGCAGCGACACCTTTTGTAGCCGCCCCAAATTCAGTCCCCGCGCCTGCAGCAAGTTCGCAAGCAGGAGGTGGAACGATGGGCGCACGCGCCATCTACAAACCGATGCCAGAAATCCCCGATGAACTCCGCCATCATCCGACGACGCTCGAGGCGATAGCACGGTTTCGTGTCGCCGCTGACGGCACCGCGAGCGTCGAGCTGACTAACCCGACCCCAAACCCAATGCTAAACCGCGCTCTCTTGGCCAGCTTACAGCGATGGCGGTTCTTTCCCGCGATGAAACAGGGACGCCCGGTGGCCTCGATCATCGATCTGCGGATTCCGGTGACAGTAAAGTAATAGCGGATTTGACGCCGCGATCCTCGATGCTGCCGCTAATCCGAGAGCGATTTGGAGCTAGCACCAGTTGCCGGCCAAACTGCCGCTCCTAAGGTCGAGGCGTTGGCGGTGAATACACTACCAAGGGTCATCTCCGAGCATCACAAGCCGTGTTTGGTCGACAGCTCCGCAATAAAGCGCTCCAATTCGCGGGGCCGGAGGAAGGCAGCGGTTGACGCGATAGACGACCCAGCCGTGCCCTCGCCTCGCCAAGTCATGCTCGATCGGCCATTGCCGTCGGCCTGCCCTTGCTTCAGACATCGCGCCCGAACTCCACACCGCGCGTTGTCGCAGCCGCGTCGGCAACAACTAACGACCAAGCCAGGTCTACCGGCTAAGACGATCTGGCGCGACCATCCAGGTGCCGTCAGGTTCGCGCTCAACACAGACACTGTCTCGAGGCACGGGTTCCACCGGCGCTAATGGGACGACACGCCAGATGCCTGAGCTTTGTGTCTTGGGGCCGCTCATACCCATATGATAGACAACAATGGGTGGCCGGCGCGCCGACGAGCAAATCGCGTGCCCAGTTTACAAGAACTCAGTCGATCATGCCTCCTCACTCAGCGCAGATAAGAAACGTAGTAGACGACGATGTAAAACCTCATTGCGAGGCCAGTAGCGGCTTTCCTTGGAGGAAATCTAAGGCGTTTGCTTGTCAGCAGGCCCCTCGGTTCGTACAGGTCACCACACAGGATTTGGATTGGAAACGCGATTGCAACGGCTGAGACACTCATCGCGGTGGCAAGAACAGGTGTCGAAACTTCTCGATTTCGAAGCTCGCGATATTCGCCAAAGTCCCGCAACGGAAACGAACCACTACGCCATCACAATTCCATGCCTCGGCAGTCTGATCACGAGCATGAGCTTCACGTCGAAAGACCGACCGATTTTGCCGTGTCCGACCGTCCGCCGATGCTCATCCCCTTCTTCGCATTCCGTATAATGGTCGGCTGCGGCATGATCATGCTGGTGCACGTTTCTCAGCTTCCCTTTGCCTTGGGTCGCAATTTTGACGGGCTGGTTTACCGCTGAGGTAGGCCGACAGCCCTGGACTATCTATGGCGTGCTGCGCACGTCGCGGGCGCTCACGCCACGTACGACCCGTCCGGCAGATACTTCGCTTCTCGTTTTCTACACGGTTTATTTCATCATTTTCTCCTTTGGCATCCTCGACATTTACCGATTGCTTCGCGCTGGCCCCATCCACAGCCTGGGTTCTGCCGCCCGTCAACGCTACCCCCCAATCGCCCGATGTCTGTCGTCGATCATTCGGCGTGCCGGGCTCACACCGGTTCGCTCCCGGAGAATAGCCAACGCTTCTCTAGTCGGCGGCCATACTCGCGATCAGCGCGCTGCTCTATCATACTCCTCGATGGCTTTAATCTTGGCGTCAGCTTATTTTCAGCGCAACACCCAACGAGGCGAGGCGCGATGCGATGATGGGCGCAATGGCTCCGATCTGGGACGGCAACGAAACCCGGCTCGCGGTGACTGGCGTGGTGCTCTGGGGCCTTTTATCTGCCGCCGTGCTTCTCATGCTCGCTGGTTTGATCCTACGCGGGGTTGCCTTCGAATTCCGGCACCGGACGGAGCGGTGGCGACGGCTTTGGAACGCGAGCTTTGCGGACGGTTCGCTCGTCGCAGCCTTCATGCAGGGCCTCATGGTCGGCGCTCTGGTCGAAGGCCTGCCCTTCGTCAACGGTCGTTACACGGGCAGCGATCTCGGCTGGCTCAGTCCGTTTGCGCTGCTGTGCGGGCTCGGCCTCTGCGTCGGCTATGCGCTGCTCGGCGCGACCTGGCTGGTGCGCAAATGCGAAGGCAAAACACAGAACTACGGGTATCGCCGATCCCGCCGCTTTCGCTCGGACTATTGGTCTTCTTGCTCATTGTCCTTGTCTATGCGCTCGTTGCGGATCTCGCGGTTATGCGGCGATGGCTCGAACCGCCCTACCTGTTGGTCTTTCCCGCACTTGGCGCATTTGCCGCGATCCGCCCGAGAGCAAGCGTGCAACGGCGATGGGATGCAGCGCCTTTCATGATGGTAGCTCTCATTTTCGTGGCGGCGTTCGGCACCCTCGCGATTTCGTTCTGGCCTTACATGGTCCCATTCTCGATCACGATCGATGCGGCCGCCGCGCCGCATTCGAGCCTCGCCTTCATGTTCTGGGGCGCCGGCCTGATCGTGTTTCCGCTGATGCTGATTTACACGGCAATCAACTCCAGCGTGTTCAGAGGCAAGGTCCGGCCGAGCTCAGACAACTACCATCCATGACAACCGCAACGCACGAGGTATCGCCATGAGTAAGAGAGTAGCCGATGTATTGGTCGAGACGCTGCAGGCGGCCGGCGTGAAGACGTGCTATGGGGTCGTTGGCGATACCCTCAATCGCATCGCCCACGCCATCGATCGAAGCGAGATCGACTGGGTCCATATGCGGCATGAGGAAGCGGGGGCTTTCGCCGCGGGCGCCGAAGCGCAGCTCACCGGCCGCCTCACCGCCTGCGCAGGCTCGTGCGGCCCCGGCAGTCTCCACTTCATCAACGGGCTTTACGAGGCCCACCGCAACCGTGCGCCCGTCATCCTGATCGCAACCCAGATCGTGCGGCACGACTTGGGCTTCGAATCAATCCAGGAGGTCGACTTCGTCGAGGTGTACCGAGGCTGCAGTGTCTTCTGCGAGATGATCCTCACGCCCGAGCAGGCCCGCCGCAAGACCGTCGCGGCGTGCCAGGCAGCACTGACGAGACGGGGCGTCGCCGTGCTCGTGGTGCCGGTGGACGTCTCGAATGCCGCCGCACACGATGAGCTACCCTATGCCGTTCACGTGCCACAGCCGGTCATTCGCCCGAACGACGCCGAACTCGACGCGATTGCCGCCATTCTCAATCAGAGCAATGCGATCACCGTTTACGCTGGCGCCGGTTGCGAAGGTGCCCATGACGAGGTGGTCGCGACCGCGGCACGTCTCAAGGCGCCGATGGCGCACACGTCGCGCGGCAAGGACTTCGTTGAATACGACAATCCCTACAATGTCGGCATGACGGGCATGATCGGCGGTTCCGCCGGCTATCATGCCGTTCTGGACTGCGACGTACTGCTGCTGCTCGGCGCCAATTTCGCTTGGTCTCAATTCTACCCGGACAAAGCGACAATCATTCAGATCGACGCCGATCCTACGCATCTCGGGCGACGACATCCCGTCGCGATCGGGGCCGTTGGCGATATCAAGACGACATTGGAGGCTCTCTTGCCTCGCCTCAATCGACACGAGGAAAACGAGTTCCTGACGGCGCATGTGGAGCGCCACCGGAAAGACGTCGAAACCGGGAAGACGGAAACCGTCTCGGGTCCGGACGCCGCCATTTCCGGTACCTACCTCACCAAGATCATTAACAAGCATGCGGCCGATAACGCACTATTTGCGGCTGATGATGGTACGGCCTTGGTTTGGATGCTTCGCCATATCGAAACCAATGGCAAGCGTCGAACCTTTGGGAGCCTCCTCCACGGCACGATGGCGGATGGCATGCCATCGGCACTCGGACTGCAAAAGTGCCAGCCAGGCCGACAGGTGATTTGTCTCGCTGGCGATGGCGGGATCTCAATGCTATTGGGCGATCTCTTGACAACGGTTCAGGAGAACCTGCCGATCAAGATCGCCATCTACAACAATGAAAAGCTAGGCTTCATCGATATCGAGAATAAGGCAGCTGGTATGGAGCCGGTCTACACGGACTTGAGGAACCCAAACTTCGGCGAGGTTGCGCGGGCGATGGGTCTTTGGGGACACATGGTCTCAAAGGCGGGCGATCTCGACGAGTCCGTTCGGACCTGGCTCGCGCAACCCGGCCCGGCGGTGTTGGATGTGAAGGTAAAGCCGATGCAGCTGGTGACGCCGCCTTCGCCCTTCGTTGCGCCTGAGGCGATCGTCGGCATGGCGGTCTACACCGCCAAGGCCATGCTCCACGGCAAGGGCCACGACGTTTGGGAAATGGTCGTCGAGAACATCCCCTAACGACGTCCGGCGGGTGCGGAACGTACCGGCATGCGAGTCACGGCCGACTGCAAATGGGGAGTAAGGATGAACGCCGAAGTCAGCGTCTAGGGAGTGTGCCCGGTGTATCACGTCGGCCTCTTCATCCGTTGCAAAATGGATCCCTTCGAGCCGGAGAGGTCGTGCGCCCTTGCGATGTCACCGACGTGGTCGTGGCAAAGCACTCATCAATGTGGCGGAGACGCGCTCTTTCACCGAAGATGGACTGGTGGTGAACACGCTGGCCTATCTGGCGCGGCATCTCGTGGTGCTGCTCGATCCCGACGATGTCGTGTCGGGACTGCGGGATGGTTACGATCGGCCCGAGTTCCTCGCCGCCAGTTGTGCCGTGTTTCACGCGGGTCCGTCGGTAGCGGCGACATCGAGGGCGTGCTGATCCACGGAGCCCTAGGAGTGCGATCGCTCACCCTTGCCTTTATCCCGCACTAGCAGCCTGGACGCCCTGCAGCGCCATGACGAGATGAGTGCAGCCGTGCCCTTAGCAGCTGACAGCTTCGACGGTCGCTCGTCGGAATCTTGCTGCTGCCATTGGTCCCCGACCCCTTCGACGATGCCACGGTCGCCCGAGCGATCGCCGCAACCCGCCGCAAGAAGCTCATTTTCGCCGGTGTCTCGCTTGAAGTCTGCGCGGCGTTCCCGGCGATCACCGCCGTCGGCAAGGGTCTCGACGCTTATGTCGCGGTCGACGCCTCGGGAACCTTCAGCGAGACCAAACGACATACCGGTCTCCCGCGCATGCTGCAAGCGGGCGTGATCGTCTCTGACTACGCCAGTTTGATGGTCGAGATTCTCGCAGATAACGCACGGCCTGAAGCGGAGGCGATGTACGGCGCCATCGACATGGCCTGGGCCAAGCTTGTGGGACAGATCGCGCGGCTTACGGCACGTAGCGTTGCAAAGGCTCTGCCTGGGTTGGCTGTACCAACTTCAGACGAAGCTGCTAGACGATTGGCAGCAAGTTCTACTATGCCGGCAGATACCGAGCGCGCACATTGACCACCAATGGCCACCACGACCTGTCTCTGAGCTGGGGGTACGCCACTAAGGGGCGGCCCGCCCGCTTCGGCGGCGACGCGCGAGCGATCTTTTGTGCGAAACCCGCGGGGAAGTTTTGGTCGAAGCCTTCACCAAGATCACGGCAGGTAGCGGTGCTTAGAAGAATTTTTCTACTCCGGAGAGGCTGATGCGCGCATGGCGTGCTGGAGCACATCCTGTGCGTCCCGACGAGAACCAGTCTGAGCGCCGGGCGAGCAAAAGAGCAGCACTCGCAAGACCGGGCGGTGGTCCAGGATAAAGCTGCCATTCGAAACCGGTTTACGCGCAACACCACGCGATGTTCGCGCGGAGCGGTGCGGTTAGTTCCGTTCAAGATTTACGAAGGTAACTCGACCCATAATAGCAGCCAGAGCACCATGAACCACGCCCGCGCGGCCGCTCATTCTGGTTGTACTGGTTGGTGCCTCCACTCGCTGACTCAACCTCGACGCGACTAACAACCAACGCTCAACCACATCCATGCCATGGCGACGTCATTGGTGTGGCGGGCAACGATGACGCCTGCAAAATCGTCGTCGATGCCGAACCAAAGCGAGTTGCACTCTTTGATGCCGAAAATCCCGTCCTCCATTCAAAAGTTCAGATGTCAAACTTAACCCCCTGCGCCAAAGGGAGCTTCGCCGAATAGTTCACCGTGCTGGTCTGCCGGCGCATGTAACTCTTCCAGGCCTCCGAACCGGATTCGCGACCGCCGCCCGTTTCCTTTTCGCCTCCGAAGGCGCCGCCAATCTCAGCGCCGGAGGGGCCAATATTGACATTGGCGATACCGCAATCCGATCCGGCCGCGGAAAGGAACGTTTCGGCCTCGCGCACATTGAGCGTGAAGATGCAGGACGAGAGGCCTTGAGGAACCTCATTCTGGAGACTGATCGCTTCCTCGAAAATTTCGTAGCCCATGACGTAGAGAATCGGCGCGAAGGTCTCGAGCTTCACAATTGCCGTCTGACCGGGCATTTCCACGAGGGCCGGCGCTACATAGACGCCGCCCGGGACGCCCTGCGTTACTACGGAACCGCCGTACACCTTGCCACCCTCTGCACGCGCTGAGTTCAGCGCGCTTTGCATGCGATCAAGCGCTTTCTTGTCGATCAGGGGACCGACGAGGACACCTGCCTCGCGCGGATCGCCAATCTTGAGGCTTTCATAGGCCCTAACTACTCGGCCAACAAGTTCGTCCTTGATCGAATGATGGACGATCAGACGGCGGAGCGTCGTACAGCGCTGGCCAGCCGTGCCGGCGGCAGAGAAAACGATTGCGCGAACCGCCATGTCGAGATCCGCGGTCGGTGCGACAATCATGGCGTTGTTGCCGCCGAGTTCCAATATTGGGCGGCCCCAGCGAGCCACGACATTCGGTCCGACGATCCCGCCCATTCGCGTTGAGCCAGTTGCCGAGAGAATGGGCACATCCCGCGACACAACCAGAGCCTCGCCGATCGTGGCCGTGCCGATGACAAGTTGGCAAAGGCCCTCTGGCGCGTCGGAGCCAAAGCGCGACAAGGCCCGCTGTATGATCTTGTGAGCGGCGATCGCGCTCAAAGGTGTCTTTTCTGACGGCTTCCAAATGACGGGATCGCCGCAGACGAGCGCCAGTGCTGCATTCCAGCTCCAGACTGCGACTGGAAAATTGAATGCGGAAATCACAGCGCAAGGCCCCATCGGATGCCAAGCCTCGCTCATGCGGTGACCTGGGCGCTCGGAGGCCATTGTCATGCCATATAGCTGACGCGAAAGACCGACGGCGAAATCGCAAATGTCGATCATCTCTTGCACCTCGCCGAGGCCTTCGGATGTGATTTTGCCAACCTCCAGCGTCACAAGTGCGGCGAGTTCGGACTTTGCGGCGCGCAATTCTTCACCAAACAAGCGCACCAATTCACCGCGTCGCGGTGCCGGCACGAGACGCCAAACCTGAAAGGCAGACATGGCACGCGCGATCACCGAGGCCATTTCGGATAAACTGGTTTCTCGCACGCGCGCGAGTTCCGCACCGTCGATCGGCGAGCGCACGACGAGCGTTCCGCCAGTGAAATCATCTTGCGTCAAACCGGTTGCCGTTAGAATTTCAGAATGCGCCATGACCGTCTCCGCCACCCCGGATCGCAGGCGCCCTCGCCGCGCCGGATTGTTCGCGGGAGGTACGCTACGACGGCGACGGTTGGAGATTAAGCGAAAGATTAACGCCTGTACTGGAGAAACCTCCAATGAGGCCCTCTTGCATGTCCGACGGCGCGAAGGTCACTGGGGGCGTCACCGCACTGGCTCCAAATGTAATCCTTATTGGTGCTGAACGGGCTCGCCCTCAACTTACTCGCTTCACGAAATGACCACGTCCCCGGCGAGGTCGAAATAGACGCGCGCGATCTCGGGCGCGAAGAAATCGGCCTGGTGCGTGGCGTTGTTCTTGAAGGTGGCGAGGTCGCGGAAGAAGCGCTGCATCGCCTGACCATCGAGCGCGTTAGACGAACTCGCGGCGCGGAAAAATTCGAGCCCCGCTTCCCAGGCGAGGCGGATCGCCTGATGGTGCACGCCCATCATTTGATACGCCTTCAGCGCGGTGAAGGGGACGCCCGTCACCTCGCCGCGGCTGTATTCCATATAGAGCCGGCCGGTATGTAGCAGCAGCGCCTCCGCCGAGAGCGTCATCGACATGCCGAGGCCGAACACGCGCTGAAAATCCGGATGTTCGAACTTCATCACGTCCGGCCCGTAGTGCGCACGCGAGGTGCGGACGATGCGCTCATATTCCGCCATCGCGGCCTTGGCGGCGCCGACCTGGCTGCAGGCAAGCGAGCCGCCGGCATAGCCGAGGAACTGTCCGGCATAGAGCGAATTGTTGTGAAACCGCCAGCCCGGCGTGTCCGCGCCGCGCGGCCGGAAATCGGACATCGCCAGCGCGAACTCGCGCGGGATCCACGCGTTTTTCGCCACGATGGTGTTTGACCCGCTGCCCTTTAGGCCGAGGATTGCGCCCCAATCCTCCAGCACCTCGTACTGATCGCGCGGGATTACTACCATCAACCGCTGGTCGGGCGCGTCCTCGACGTGCGCGCCGCCGAGCAGATGGGACGAATAGGGCGCGCCCGAGGCGTAGGGCCATCGGCCGCTCACGCGCCAGCCGTCCCCGTCCGGCGTCGCAATGCATTGCTGCTTGGCGCGCGCCGGCAGACTACCGGGCGCGATGAAGTCGCGCGTCTGACCGAAGATTTTTTCCTGCGCCGACGGCGGGAAATACGACGCGACGTGAAGCGCATGACTCGATCCGAGCGCCAGACACCAACCGATACCTGGATCCGCGGTGCAGATCGCCAGCATCACGCGGTAGTAGGTCGGGAAGTCGAACTCGTAGCCGCCGTAGCGTCGCGGCACGAAGATCCGATAGAAGCCGGCTTCGCGGAACCTATCATGCAGTTCGCGCGCATAGTAGCCGCGCTTCTCCGCTGCCGCGGCCTCGTCGCGGATTGTGGGCGCCAGCGCCTCGGCGCGCGCGATCATTTCGTCTTGCGTTAGTCCAGGCTCCGGCAGCGCCTGGCGCGAAACATTTTCTGTCACCGCAATGCGATCCTCCCGTGCCAAGCACAGTGGCACATCCGGCGCGGCCCGTCATTTCCGAGATTTATTCGCGCTCGGGGGCGCGGCCCCACGCGGCGAAGATCACCGGCGACACCGCCACCCAATTCGGATCGGCGAACAATTCGAGCATGCGGTCGACCTCGGCGTCGTTGAGCTTACCGGGCCCAACCAGCCGCGGCCGCAACTGTTCCATCGAGAGACGGAACCACAGCGCCCCGGGCGAGCCGCCCTCCATCACAAAGACGCGGCCTTCATTGCCGACCTCGGCCAAGCCGTTCGTCCGCAGCATGCGCGGCAAATGCCGACCGAGATCGAACTTAATGCCGGCGTCCTCGAACTGGCATAGGCGAACGCTCTGCGAGCGCTCATGCTCCCGGGCGCCCAGCTCGCTTACCGGCACTGCCGAGACGTAATCGACGGATTCGACCAGCAACCATCCGCCGGACCGAAGCGCGCTCGCCAGCTTCGGCAGGACCAGATCGCGCTCGGGCAAATGCTCCAGAACCAGCCGCGCGTGGATCAGGTCGAAGGCGCGCTCCTCCACCGGCTCCTTGACGATGTCGTGCCGCCGGGCCTCTATCGTCGGCGCGGTGGCGCGCGCCGCGATATGGCGCGTGTCGAGATCGGTTGCCACGACGCGGCCCGACGCGCCGACGCGCTGCGCGAGCCAATCCGAGACCGAGCCGCCGCCCGCGCCCACTTCCAGGCAATGCCAGCCATCGGCGACGCCGATGCGATCCAACAACGCGAACGTACCAGGATCGAGAAATGCCTCGACCGCATCAAGCCGCGCGCGTCCGCGCTGCCAGGCATTGTCGAGGAGATAGGATGGTTCGGGCATCGTCGTTTTCACGCGTTGACACAAGGGGAACCTATGCGTGGTGGCCGGCATCGGCCATCCAATTCTTGCGCCCCAATTCGCCAAAGCGATTTAGCGCGTGCGGTTATAGGTGTAGTCCTCGCGCTCGCCACGCCCGGCCATCAACCCCTCCGATGTCGGCGGCCGCGCCGCTTGAAGCTTGGCGTGGACGGCGAGCGCGTCCTGATCCTTCCAGCGCTCGAGAAGCACGATGTTGTCGGGATCGTCGATACTCTGAAACGCTTCGAACTGCTCGCAGCCCGGCTCCTTGCGTACCTCCGCGCAGCGCACGCTCATCATCCGCGCCAACTCGTCACCCTTGCCCGGGGTCGCGTTCAACGTGATCACCAGCCGTACCGCCATCGTCATTCTCCCTCATTAGCCTTTGGTCAATTCCGCTTCGGCCTTGCTGCGCCATGCCTCGGTGGTCTGGAAGCGCGGATTGTCGCGATTCTCTTCGACAGTCGCACGCTTGATCTCCTCCTCGGTGAGGCCTAGATCGAGAGGCCGGCCAAACGGCTGACCGACATACCACGGCATATCCCAACGGAATTCGATGCGGTTATCTTCCGGATCTTGGCTATAGACCGAGAGCCACGAGCCGTGATGGGTCAAGCGAATGCCGGCGGCGCCGCGCTCGACCAACATGCGGTGGCGTGCCTGCAGATCCGGATAGGTGGCGAGGCGGAAGCAGACATGGTTGAGCGCGCCCTCGCCCGATTTGCCTTTGCGACCGCCGGTCAGTGCCAATTGATGATGCTCGGCCTGCGGATCGAAGGTCAGGAACGCGATGTCGTTCGCGCCGATCTTGCCGATATCGGAAAGATGAAAGTTGAGCGTCTCAGTGTAGTACGCCAGCATCGTGGAGAAATCGAAACAACTGATAACGACATGCGAAATGATGGGTCGGCCATTCGCCATGATGCGCGCTCCCTTCCGCAACTGACGGCGCCATCATAGGCCCGCGCAGTCGCCATGTCGCCGTTGACCTCGCGTCAGCAACCAATCGAGACGGGAGCGATACCACCACAAGACCATTGCCAATATGCAGACCAGCGATGCTTCGTGCAGATCGCCGCCGGCGGCTTACTCGGGAGTCAGGTCCAAGACATCGCCGTCACCCGCGCCGCGCCGAGCTATACCCAACGCGGATCAGTTGTTAGTTTAGGCCTCTGCAGCGGAGGAGGCCGGACGCGTGAGCGATGTTCAGCAACTGACGGAAGTGGCGGAACGTCTGATCCCGTTGATCGACGCGGAAGCCGAGTTATCCGAGAAGGCACAGCAACAAAGCGGCTTGGTAATCGCGGAGATGCGCAAGTCGGGGCTCTATTCGATGCTGCTGCCGAATGCGCTGGGCGGCGGCGAGCTGGATTTTGTCGACGCGATGCGGATCGTCGAGCGGCTAGCGTGGGCAGACGGCTCAGCCGGCTGGTGCACGATGGTCGCGGGCGTAATGGCGGCGTCGGCGGGCTCCTTCCTGCCCGACGCCGGTGCGGCAATGATCTACGGCAAGGGGCCGGACGTGACGCTGGCGGGCAATGGAGTACCTCGGGGTTATGCCCGCCGCGTTGATGGCGGCTATCGCATCAAGGGCCATTGGGCCTACGGCAGCGGCATCTCTCACGCGGAATGGATTCATTCCGGCTGCTTTATCGTTGACGATTCCGGCAAGCCGATTCTCAATCCCGATGGTGCGCCGGAAATCATGCTGATGCATCACCCGCGCGACACGATCGAGCTCAAAGGAAACTGGGACGTGCTCGGCCTGCGCGCCACCGGCAGCTTCGATTATGTGCAAAAGGGTGAGGAAATTTTTGTCCCTGAGGCAACGTCCTACTCCTTTGATGCCGAAACGCCGCGGAGGGGCGGCCCGCAGTATCGGATCGGGCTGGTCGGTTTCACCTCCTGGGGACACACGAGTTGGGCGCTCGGAGTCGGGCGCCGCGCGCTTGATGAAATAGCGCGTTTGTCTCGCGAACGGTCCGATGTATTCGGCCTGCTCGCCGACAGCCCCAGCTTCCGCAAGAGCTTCGCGGAAGCGGAGGCGAAATATCGCTCGGCCCGCGCCTTCGTCTACGAAGGCTGGAACAGCATCCGTGACAGTTCCGCCCGCGGCGCTGCGCCGACGCTAGAGCAGATTGCATTGCTGCGACTTGCAATGCGGCACATTCACGACGTGCTGTCGGAAAATGCCACAATGGCGCACCGCTATTCGCGCGGAGTGTCACTTCGATCAAGCAAGTTGCAGCGGGCTTACCGCGATGCACATAGCGGCACGCAGCATCTGTTGCTTGCCGAGGAGATCGAGCTCGAATGCGCCAAAGTGCTGCTCGGCGTCGCCAAGCCGGGCGCGCGCTGGACGATGTTTGCCGTCCGCGGGTAAAAAATTCGTCACGAGCGATTGGCCTGTATCCTGCGGCTGGGACAAGAAACACGGGACCACGCTATGACGCCGCAAGACCAGAGACTGCGCGACGGGTTCGATCCGCTCCCCGGGGGGCGGTGAGATTTTTGGCGGTCGACAATTTTTTTGCGACACCCGAGAACGGCGCAGGGGTGCTCGCCAGCGAGCCCTACCACGGCGCCAATCGGCTGGGCAATCAACCCGGGCGCAAATATTACTGCGTGTCGATCAGCTCATATAATGGAGCGTAGCCATAGGGTTCCAGATCCTCGCGCGACGGCGAGATGACCTTGCGCACACGCAGCAACGTTCATATTTGCGGGCAATCTCATGCTCACGCTGGGTGAGCAAAAAAGTACGTACTAAAGCTTTTGAAAATCGGTGACGACACTCGTTTGGCCGGACTGAAACGACTCCGTTGCCTGAGCGGTGCCAGCTCCTTGCATTATCAATGAGATATTAACTCCGATCGAGGTCACGAATATGAGATATGGTCCCCGGAATATCGCCCGGTATGGATTATCGCACTGCGGCGCCGTTCCCACATCCGATCGGGATCCGTAGCAATATACGACCGTAGCGTTTTGGCTGTCTTTGACCGAAACATAGATTCTCGCGCACTGAAGGATCCGGTTGCCTGCTCCAACGCCGCGGAGCAACCAAGTTCCAGCCCACGCGCCGGAAAAGCTCTGTGCTACAGGCCCAGCGGATGCGGGCGGTGCCGAAATCGTAAAATTTGGATTAGGGGCGTCGCAACTTTGCGCGAAGGCGCCACGGCCGACAACGCAAAGCAGTATTGTCGCGACAATAAGGCATAGAGAACGGCGAGTGTAAATTGCGCGGGTCATATTCCCTCCCGAATAACGGCGCGACGGAAATAGAGTACACAATCTCGCACAATCCGCAATTCCTACAAAGCTGCGCGTTTGGCATTCGGATTGAATGGGTGGCCACGGCGCACTGCTTTTGCGGTAGCATCGAAACACTCTCTCGATCGCGGTTTGGTGTCGGTTGCATGCGTAAATTCTGAGCGAAGCCACGGCGTTGCCCTCCTTGGCGCGGTGGTTTTGCTTTCCGCCGAAATGGGCTGCCGGTGGGGGTTGCCGTCGCCTACCCACGCCGACGCGCAGAAACGCTTGGCGCTGTGACGGACGTGTACTCCGTTGTGTTGATCCGTTCTAATCCACGATCTGCTATTTCGTGCCGAAATTGGCGTCGAGATAGGCGGCGATCGTCTGCGTATCGCTGTTCGATACTGGCGCTCCGAGGAACTGCATGCGCGCCAGCACGCTCTGCCAATCCGACGGCGTTCGACGCGAAGCGGCGATTCGGTCGAGCCAATGGCAGATCACGCAGTTCGTCGCGACCAGGTCCTTGCCCCTCCCGTCGGGCAGAAGCACCTGTTTCGTCGGCCTCGGTACGTCTACGCCCGGTCCGAAATTGGTCGCCAGGTATTCGACCGCCTGGTCTGCCTGCTGGGGCGTGAGCTGCGCCCCGTGCAACACCATGTAATCGATGATAGAGCGCCATCCCTCAGCGCCTTGGCGCAGTTGCAGCACGGTGTTGAGCGAGTGGCAGAGGGTGCAGGCCTGGGCAACAACGTCGCGGCCGTCGCCCGGCGGCAGCGACGGAGATTGTTGCTGTTGTGCCGCGACGGGAAGGGCCCCCGCGAGCGCCGCTGCAACTGCGCCGGCGCAGAGGATGAGCGGCCGCATCACACTTTCCTCGTGCGCTGGTTGGCGATCGAGTATTCAGGGTAGTAGGTTGACCCTGCCCCAACGCCGTCGCGTTGAATGTGAACGTCAAGGAGATAGGGCCTGCCGTCGATATTGGCGCGCTTGGCGCGCGCCAGCGCACCTTTGATCTTGTCGGGTTCGCTCACCGCTTCGCTCTCGACGCCGAACGCGATGGCGGCCTTGGCGAAATCGACGTCGGGGTCACCGTTATAACAGGTCATGTCGCGGCCGAGTTTGAACTGCTCGCCGCCGCTGAAAGTCCAGATGCGGTTGCGCTCGTTATTGTAGCTCTTGTTGTTGAAGACGATGACGGTCACCGGCGCCTGATAGCGCGACATGCTCCAGAGCGGCTGTGGCCCGCCGAACATCATCGAGCCGTCGCCCAGGATCGCCACGACCGGCTGATCGGGCCGCGCGAGCTTGGCTCCGAACCCCGCCGCCGCGCCCCAGCCGAGAATGTTAGGTCCCGTGCTGATGTAGGTCTTGTCATCGCCGCCAAAAAACATCAGCGGGTCCATCGCCTTGCCCGAATCGCAGTCGGTGACGAAGATCGTGTCCTTCTCGAGCCCACTCTCGAGTTCCAAGGCAAGACGTTCGAGATGAATGGGCGAGCCGTTCTGCAGCCTCTTGGCTATGCTCTGGCGCAATGCGGCGATCTGCCTCGTGTAGGTACTCGTTCGCTCCTTGCGATCAGCAGCGATGTGCCGCAGCCGGTCTGCCGGGGCCATGCTCTTGATCGCCGCGACCAGATCGGCGGTGCCGAGCTTCACATCTGAGACCATCGCCAGGTCAACCGGCGTCACGCGCGCGAGACTGGTCGGGTCTTGCCGCATCGAGATCAGTTTCGCGCCCTTGGTCGCGACTTCGGCATAGCGGCTGCCGATATTGAGATGGACGTCGATCGCGCCAGGATACTGCATGTCGCGCAGCATCGGCCCGAGATAGAGCGGGCTTCGCGTCGGGAACGGCTTCGACCAGGTGCCGAATTCGCCCTGACCCGCGACCGGCAGGCCTAGGAGCTCAGCCAGTTCCAACACCTCCTTCTCGCCGTTGCACAAGGTGATCTCGTCGCCGACGGTCAGTAGTGGGTTGCGTGCCTCGATCAGCATCCGCGCCGCTTTCTCGACATCGTCCTTGTCAGCGCGGATCTTCATCGACACCGTAAAGAGCGACTGGTCCATGATCTTGGCAGTCGCCTCGGTCCGAAGCTCGTTGTCAGGAATGGCAAGAAAGACTGGGCCGCAAGGCGGCGTCGTCGCGAATTTGAGCGCGCGACGCGTGGTCTCCGGAATACCGGCGGCGGTCTGCGCCGTCCATCGCCATTTGGTGATAGGGGTCAGCGAATATTCCTGGAAATCGTAATCCTGCGGTCCTTCCTCACCGAGCTGCTCCTGGCCGAATGCCGCCACTGTAACCACCATGGGAATGCGGTCCTTGAAGGTGTTGACCATCTGGGTCATCGCGTTGGGAAGTCCGACATTGGCGACGATGACGATGCCGGGCTTGCCTGAGAGGCGTGCATAGCCGTCGGCCATGGCGGTGACTGCACCTTCTTGCACGCCCTTGATGAGGTGGATCGACGGCTCGTCGACCAAGGCGTCGAAGATGGGCGCATCGCCAGTCGAAGGATTGAAGAACACGTATTCGACGCCCGCGGCCTTGAGCTGCTGCACATAGAGGGCACCGCCGCGTCCGGTCATGGGGCGCATCGCGCTTTGAGCCTCGGCCGCCTCGGCTGGCGAAGCAAAGGGTGCGAGGGACTGCGCCATCGACTTCGCTGCAACGGCGCTCACGCCCACTGCTGAAAGTCCGGAGATCAGCGAGCGGCGCGAAATGTCCTGGTCGAGGTACTGCTTGATCAGGCCTTTCATCGTTTCCTCCAATTCCTTGGTCCAATCATAGCATCGCTCTAAGGCAAAGGGGCCGCCGGTCAGTCGAACTCGAAGAAGCGATAGATTTGGCGTGCCTCAAATGAGACGCCGCACTAGCTTCGGGAATGACGGCTGGCGCTCCCGTTGGAAAGAATAACGGAGAGGTTTACGGGTACTGAACGACCATGTCGGTTTCGACCAACGCGACAACCTCTGGCCAGCCTCGTCCCATAAGCGGTTGAGCGCTTCGTTGAGCGTGGTCGAACGGCCGAGGGTGCTCAGAGTTTCCGCCAAGACAGCGTTCCTCGGGGCCTCTTTCGGCGATCGCCCCATCGAGGTCCGAGCGCCGGCCCGGGAATATGCATCCGGATCCCAGCAAATCACCCATGCGATACTACAACAGGACGTCCTAAACCCGAACCGTATCCTCGAATGAAATCACGGCCTGCTCCCTCCCGTTCCCTCTGTGCCTTGCGCGAAGCAGGAGATTGAAGCAAGTCGGCTAACCGCATTCGCTTTTGAGAGGCAATCATTTGCGCGGCCACCTAGGTCGCTGCCACTATTTACTTAATCAGCCGTTTTATACCGGATCGCGAGTGGAATTCAGCGCTGCGGCGGCGTTGCCCTTGTCGTCTGGGCATTGGCGAAAGCGGCTTCCGGGGCAACACACATAGTTCTATAGGTGTCTATCACGGGCAGCCAATATTCCAAAAAGATTGTAGTGGGGAGGATGCAATGGCCGAAGACCGGATGCTGCGGGAGATTCCCGCCAACTATGACAGCCGCCTCGCGCAGAAGATGACGCTGCCGTCGGGGCGCGTGCACTGGCCCGAATTGTTCTATGCACGGCCCACCGGATTCCGCCCGCTGCTGCTTGACGTGTTCACCCCGGGCACCGCCGGTCCCTACTCGACCGTCATCTGGATCCACGGTGGCGGCTGGTTCCAGGGCTACCACACGATCACCAACCAGGTCGTAGGCAAGATGGCGCATTTCGATGCCCTGCTTGACGCGGGCTATGCCATCGCCCGCATCGGCTACCAACTCAGCGGCGAGGCGCAGTTCCCAACCCAGCTTCACGACTGCAAAGCCGCGGTGCGTTATCTACGCAAGCACGCGGAGGCATTGCAGCTCGATCCGAAGCGGTTCGCCGCGATGGGCGAATCCGCGGGCGGCCATCTGGCATGCATGCTCGGCCTGACTGGTAACCGGTCGGAGCTCGAAGGCGAGGTCGGCGTCACTGGCCCGTCGAGCGCGGTTCAGGCGGTGGTCGACTGGTACGGCCCGACGGAACTCCTGACGATGGACGAGCAGCTCGCGCCATCGACGTTTCAGCCGCATGATGATCCGGCCTCGCCGGAAGCACGGCTGGTGGGGGGGCCGATCCAACAAGTTAGGGATAAGACGCAGGCGGCTTCGCCTGTCACCTATGTCTCGGGATCTGCGCCCCCGTTTCTGATCCAACACGGCACCGCCGACCGGATCGTGCCGGTCGGTCAAGGCCGCGCGCTTGCAGCCGCTCTAAAGAAGGCGGGGGCGAAGGTTGAGTTTGTCGAGGTCACCGGTGCCGATCACTGCTTCTGGGGGGTCGATACGACCTCGATCATGCCGAAGGTGATCGCGTTCCTGAATGCGAACCTCTGACGTGAGGTTAAGTCGTCTGGGCGCGGATGGCAACGGCAATACGCGTTCAAACTGCCCGCCCATCGAGTAGGCTGGCCTCCACCTGATTATCGGTGGCGACATCATCTATTGCCACGATATCGCTTCGATCGACCAGCCTGACCAAAAACCGTGAGGCAGCAGCACGGGCGTCGCGCTTTTAGCAGCTATCCTCGAGCAAATTCAATCAGGCGCACACTCTCCACAGTTTCGATGCCCCTCACGCTCAGGTTGAATCCCCGATTGGCCAGAGCATCAACAGCTGGCATGAATGTGACCCTGGACGGCGTAATGGGGGAAAAAGGCGCCAGGCTGTTAGCACTGGGTGTGGGGCAACTGGCCGGCGAAACTTAGGTGGCATGGCAGGTCCGGCCTGATCTTGCGCTCTGAGATTAAGTCATAGCGGCCACCGCATCCCGCAAAATAATTGGACCGACTTCTGTCTTGCCACAATGAGCTTTGCGGCTGCCGAAACCTGAGCAGCGGCGAGGAGGGGCATTGTGAGAACTTCACTACATCCCCACACAAAATGGTACGTGAGGCCATTATTTCGGCGAACGTGATTGTTTCAGCGCTCTCAGGCCTAGCTGGTCACGCAATGTCGATGGTTATCGGGAAGATTAAGTAACGTGGCCACCAATGGGATTGAGACGAAAGCCGGCATCCATTCGATAGCATTCCATTCTCAAAGTAGCTCATCCGCCAACGGTTCGGTGCTCATCGCGGGCTCCGGGGGAAGCCTGGTCACCTCGGCGGGAACCTGGACGTTCAATTCGGTGCAAGGGAATGGCGGCTACGAGATTTTACTCAATCGAGCATCGGCGGGTAGAGGGTACGCCAATTCGCTTTATGTTGAAAATGGCGGACAAATGTGCGCACAAAATCGGCGAACAATTGGTACCTATGGGGTAGCAGCGGCTGGTCGGCAACGACAAGTCCCCTATCTCCTGACGGGTCCGTTCTCAACGCCGGTTCAGGCCGAAGCCTTATCACGAAGTACGGCATTTGGACGTTTAGTTCTTCGAGCAGCACTGACGGTTATGAAATTTTGTTGCAAGGGGGTTCAGCGGGCGGCGCTGGGGCGAATTCGCTTTACGTTGAAAATGGCGGCCAGGTTTATGCCTTGAACTCCATGGGCGGTTGGTATCTCTGGTCGGGTGGCTCGTGGACCGCGTCCAATGAGCCTTCGGCTCTGAATTCGGGTGGCTCATGGACCGCGTCTGATGAGCCTTCGAACTCTAAATTCGGGTGTCGCTCCCGCTGACACCTCAATGCAAACTTACCGGCCGAAACCGGCCGCAATGTCAATCTCGTCAGTATTCCTGAGCCGTGGGGCGACTCAACCGGAGTCATCCCATTTGATTGGCCGGTCGGCAGCAGTTCGGCCTGTTGCATAGGGCCTTGGGCAAGTTCGGTCGCCGCTTCCGCCCCGAACACGGTTCCCATGATCAGTTGGGAACCCGAAGAGGTCGGCGGTTTCTCAAGCGCGTTCTGTCCGGCCTCGATAGCGGCGGGCGCTTCGGACGCTTTCATCCAAGAGTTCGCGACCGAAGTCGCGGGGTGGGGCGCGGCACAAGTCGCAACCGGTCAAAGTCCTCTGGTATTCCTGCGTCCCATGCACGAAATGAACATCGACGGCCGGCCATGGAGCGTGAATGACAGTTCGTCACCCTGCGGCGTCACCACGACGGCGCAATTTATCGCGGCCTGGCAGCACATCTACAATATCTTCCAGGCGCAGGGTGCGACCAATGCCAAGTTCCTCTCGTGCATCAATAACATCAGCATCGATGGCATCGGTTTTAATGGACACCTATCCCGGTGACGCCTACGTCGATTACGCCGCCATCGACGGCTACAATTGGGGAAGTGAGAACGGAACCTGGCAGACATTTAATCAGATTTTTGCGACGGCCTACGCCGCCATGGCTGTGACCAGCAAGCCGATCATCATCGCAGAGTGGGCGTCAGTTGAGGCAGTGTCGGGAGTCGATCCTCCCGGAGTAAGCAAGGCGGCCTGGATTACCGACGCCTTCAATCAAAAGTTGACCAGCAATTACTTGCAAATCCAGTACGAGGTTTGGTTCAATCAACAACCCTCGGGCAATCCCAACTGGCAGATCAACTCTTCCGCCGCCGCAGAGACGGCGTTCGCGACGGCGGTATCGAAAATTAATCAGTAGCGAAGAGACTATTGGTCTGGGACTGCAAGACGGCGGGGTACCCCTCGGTTCTGGTGGCGCACATCCATCTTTCCACGACGAACATGCAATCAATCGACGTAAGCGCGCCGCCACCGTTATTTACCTGATGCCCTTGAGACTATCATCCACGACACATAAGATCCGCTTCATACCCGTTGCAAAGCAGAATAGCGGTCACGGGTTTCGCAACAGTCTTGGCGATGTAGTACTCGGAGCGTAAGCCGAAAAAATCGTATTCACACGTTCTCGAGTTTAAGCACGGGCGCGGTCTCGGCACGAATGCGCCGACATGCATCGGCATCTTGCTTTAGGTCGATCCCATAAGTTGGAATGATCTGCTTCAGCTTGGGCAGCCACGCCGCTTCCGTCAACTCTGCTGCGAAGCACTTCTGTAGCACGCCGATGGCGATGAATGCCGCAGTGGAGGCCCCCGGCGAGGCGCCAAGGAGCGCGACGAGCGAGCGGTCCTCGGACGCGACCAGCTCGGTGCCGAACTCCAGAACACCGGTGCGCACTTTGTCCGGCTTGATGATCTGCACGCGCTGACCGGCGACTGCTTGCTTCCATTCATGGCGCTTCGCCGTTGGGAAGAACAGTTGCAGCATCGCGAACTGACGGGCCGAGGTCTGTAGCACCTGACCGATTAGATACTCGGAAAGTGCGGCATCATCGCGCGCGACCGCCAGTATGGGCAGGACGTTGCCGGGTTCGATCGACCGGAACAGGTCAGTCAGTGACCCGTGCTTGAGAAATTTGGTGGAGAATCCGGCGTAAGGCCCAAACAGCAGGGACTTGCTGCCGCCGACAATGCGCGTGTCGAGATGCGGGACCGACATGGGCGGCGAGCCTTCCGCGGCCTTACCGTAGACCTTGGCATGGTGTCGGTTGTTGACTGGGGTCACATCGCAGCGCAGCCAGATGCCGCTGACCGGAAAGCCGCCATAGCCGTGCGCTTCAGGAATGTGCGACTGCTGCAGGAGTGGTAGCGCCTCGCCCCCGGCTCCGATAAAGACGAATTTCGCGGAGATCGCGTGCTGCTTGCGTTGCTCGACATCCTCGATGTCCACGCGCCACCGGCCATCGGCCTCGCGGTCCAGCGCGACGACACGCTGCTTGTAGTGCACCGAAAAACCACTCTGCGTGACGAGGTTCGCCACCATCAGGTGTGTCAGCGAACCGTAGTCCACGTCAGCGCCGGTGATGATACGCGTCGCTGCGATTGCCTGGTCCGGGTCGCGCCCTTCAACAATCAGCGGCGCCCACTCGGCGATCTGATTATGATCCTGGCGGTACTCCATGCCGTGATAGCAATGGTGTGCCGACATGGCCTTATACCGCGCTTGCAGGAACTCGACATTCTCCCTGCCCCACACGAAGCTCATGTGTGGACATGGGTTTATGAAGGCGCGTGGATCGGCAATCGCGCCTTTGCTGACCAGATAGGACCATAGCTGACGCGACAGGTCGAACTCGGTATTGACCTCCAGCGCCCGGGAAATATCGACGCTGCCGTCAGAATTCTGCGGAGTGTAGTTGAGCTCGCAATTCGCGGCGTGACCGGTGCCCGCGTTATTCCACGCCTGCGAGCTTTCCTGACCACAGTCGTCCAACGTTTCGAGCATGACAACGGTGAGCGACGGGTCGAGCTCTTTGAGCATCGTGCCAAGCGTCGCACTCATGATGCCCGCCCCGATGAGTACAATGTCGGGCGAGCTGGGGATAGAGGTTGGGGGCATGTGTCTGTTCCTATCCGACGGCTAGGCCGAGGTTGATTTCGCAACAAACGGGATGTTGCCGCCGGGCGCCAATATCACATAGATGCGCTGCCACGGCTCGTCATCGACCAGCCGCCAGCTATGGCCACCACCCGTCGTATCCTCGGCAAGCAGAATGTCACCAGGATTTATTTTGAAGTGTTCGCCCTTACGGGTCTGGAAGTCGAGTGTGCCGCCAAGAGTAATAACGAACTGCCGTGCCGGTGCATCGTGCCAGGCAAAAGTGCCACCCGATTTGGTTTCCTGAAAAGAAATGCTTGTGGCGCCAGCCTTCCCGCTTAGCAAATCACCGCGTGCTCCGTCCGCCAACTGGATCTCGCCTTCTTCGAAGTAGGACTCGCCATCGGCGCCGGTCCATATCCGTACACATCGTATCATGGCGATATCTCCTTGCTGCGTCCTGCCTTAGGCGTCGTGCCGTTTACACCTAAGGCGTGGGACCTTGTCGCCTTGTTGGAGCGCGTTACATACGTCCTGTGCCATTTTCCAGGAAACTCCGCGGCGACAGACCACTGGCATGGCTCATTACACCCCATTACTTGGGCAAGCCTAAATGACGACTTCGCGTCGATCAACATTGAGATCCCTCTATGAGCGCCACGCATGCCAATTTGCTATAGGTGCCTGTAAGTGAACATCAGTTGATGGCGGCCTTCCGTCGGCTCCGGAAACGGCTAACACTTGTGGCAGGGCTCAGGTCAACTCTGTGCCAACAGCGGAGAAGAAGTGAGCTTCTCAGTTCGGCAGACCTACAGCCCTTAGCGCCGAGAGGACGCGTTCCTTATCGTCGGCAAATTTGAACGGCAGCATCTTGCTGGGCAAATTTGACGTTCAGAGTGGGATGGATCGTGCGCATTCGTTCTACGTGGTGACGGCCCGCAGCGTCTTGCCCGGCGGCCATTTCCGCGGCGGTGCGCAGAAAAAGCGAGATCAAATGCGTGATTGAGCCGCAAGGCTTCGTCGGTCCATCGGATCGCCTGCTAGGGTTCGCCAGCGAGCAGATGCACGATCGCGCCCGCCGGGAGCCAGAGGAACATGCTAGGGTGCGCGGGCTTAGCCGCCGCGCACGGTTAAGCATCGTGAGTGTGCGCTGCCGGTTGCGGCACAGGGCATTCCCAAACCCGTTGCAACCGCATATCCACACCGAGTTCGGTCGAACGCTTCCTTGTGCCGCGCAACGCCGCCGTCGAAATCGCGCTCTATCATAAGCTGCCAGGCGGCCCGAATGGTCTGAATCGGTGGATCGGTTGGGTCGAGCTCGACAGCCCGCTGCGCCAGCATCAGTGCGTCCGTAACCAGCGGTCACAGCGATCCGCCCTGAAGGAGTTGCACGCGGAACAGATTGGCCCAGCTCGCATAGGCATAGGCTATCGCGTAGCCCGGCGCCAGTCGGATCGTTTGGCGCAAAAAGTCCTGTGCCTTGTCGTTGTCCTCAAGTGTTAGGTTGAACAAGTGCTGGTGCGCGCAGCACGCAATCATAGGCCGCGAGGCAGTGCGGCCGCTTGCCGCGGGCGCGGCGCATCTCAGCCGAGAGGATTTCGGGTTCGACCGCCGCGACGATATTTTCCGTAATCTCGTCACGAATATGTCGCCGATGCGGCGATCGAACCGGTTGGCCCAAATGTGCGTGCCGGATTCGGCGACAATCAGCTGGCCGGTGATGCGCACGCGATCACCGGAATTTCGTACGCTGCCTTCAAGGACATATCGCCGGCCGAGTTCGCGGGCGATGCTTTTGACGTCGGGCGCGTGTTCCTTGTAAGCAAAGCTCGAATTGCGGGCGATGACGAAGAGACTTCTGAACCGCGCCAGCGCCGTAATGATCTCTTCCGTCATCCCGTCAGCGAAGTAATCCTGGGCACGATCACCACTCATGTTCACAAACGGCAGCACGGCGATAGACGGCTGATCGACGGGCGTGAGCGACGGGATCGCCGCCTCGGCTCGGACCTCCGCCGCCGGGGCGGCGTACGCTGCTCCCTGACGTTTGCGATGAAGCGGAAACCCCTGCCGCGCAACGTCTTGATCAGGCGCTGCTCTTCGCCGCTGTCGCCGATCGCAGCGCGCACCGCGTTGATGCGTGAAGTCAGAGCGGACTCCGAAACAACGCGCCCGCTCCACACCGTGGTCATCAGATCGTCCTTGGTGACCACGCGGTCGCGGTGGCGGATGAGATGGTTTAGGAGATCGAATACCTGCGGCTCGACCGCAATCAGTTCGGTTCCATGCCGCAACTCTCGCCGTGCGGTATCGAGCACATACCCCTCAAACCTGGACTCCAAGTGCCCCCCTCGATGGCTTGTGCTTGCCGTAGGATAGCCTGCCGGCCGCGCAGGTAAAACGCAAAATCAAGGCCGTCTTGAGCCAAAATCACGCAAGTCTGAAAGTTCCGGTTCCCGTCCGCGACTAGAGTTCCTTCATCGCATTCGATCCTCAGGAGGAAGCCATGAGCGACACCGTCGCCGCCACGCATTCGGGCTCATCAACGGTACAAGGCGATTTGTGGAGCGTGCGCGCTCGCGATTATGCCGAGTTGCAGGAAACCCTATTCCAGCCCCTTTACGAGAGTGTGCAGCAGCACTCCGAAGTCGCGGGTTCCCGCTCGAGCCTCGATGTCGGCTGCGGACCGGGTCTCGCCGCGCAGGTGTTCGCCCGAAAGGTAACAAATGTCAGCGGCATCGACGCGTCGGCTGCGTTCATTGCGATCGCGTGCCAGCGCCTGCCGGGCCGCGATTTTCGGGTAGGCGAGATGGAAGCCTTGCCACATGCGGATGCCAACTTCGATGTGGTGACCGGATTCAATGCTTTTCAGTATGCAGCCTCGCCGCGCCACGCGCTGGCCGAGGCGCGCCGCGTGTTACGGTCGGGTGGCGTCCTCGCAATTGCTCTCTGGGGCCTCTCTGAGGAGTGCGAAGCCGCCGGTCACTTGAAAGCGCTGTGGGCTTGATGCCTCCTCCTCCTCCAGGCACCCCTGGTCCATTCGCGCCTTCAGACCAAGCCAACTTGAAGGCGCTGGCGAGCGACGCCGGGTTCGCGCCAGTTGCCGTGGTCGATGTGGAGTGCCCCTGGGCATATCCGGATTTAGACACCGCGCTTCGAGCCAAGCTCTCCGCCGGCCCCGCCGAAAGGGCGATCCGAAACAGCAGTATGGAACGCGCGCGCGATGCGGTGTCAGCGTCCATCGCGGCCTATCGAACGCCATCGGGTGCATATCGCTTGAATAACAAGTTTCGCTATCTTCGTCGCCCATAGGTGAACCTCAGCCGGTCGGCCAGCGAGCTCAGCATCGGTTGGCACTGACAGTGCTTGCCTCGCTGGCCGACCCCTGGTCGAATGTCGGCAATGGACCAGACCAAGGCGCCCCCTGAAAGGCGGTGAATGCCGCCCTAAGATTCTTTCGCCACCGAAATCTGCCCAGCCACTCATCGTCAGATTTGGGCATAGGGAACGTGACCGAGAACGGCCGCTTTGCTCACAGCAGCGAACATTGGCCGCCTATTCAATCACGTTGTAAATCGGCTTGTCCGCTCCGTAAATTGTCCTTAGAAACCGTGGGAGTGTCAGACCTTGCACGACCATCGTGAACACGACTACGACATAGGTGGTTACAAGAATTTCTACGCGCCAAGGGCTGACAGGAAGCGTCAGCGCCAGCGCGACTGAGATACCGCCTCGCAATCCCGCCCAGGTCAGGACCGCAACGTCTTGCTCTTTACTGACCAGCGGCTCGCTGCTCAGGGCGAGAGGGCACGCCACACTGATAAGTCGGGCAAGAACTGCGAGCGGAATTGCAAGTATAATTGGGAGCAGAGCGATGTCTTGGACGTACAAGCCAAGAAGCTGTAATCCGATGAGCAGAAACAATAAGATATTTAAAACTTGGTCAAACAAAGACCAAAAGCCTGTCAAGGTGCTGCGAGCGTCCTCGCTGAGGCTCCACCGCGATGAATGAGAAGCCATGAACAAACCGGCAGTGACCACGGCAATGGGCCCCGATACTTCGGTGAGATTGGCTAGCCGATAACAAGATAGCACTAGGGTCAGTGAGATAAGCAATTGAAGACCGCTGTCGTGTATTCGCCGAATGAGCAATGTCGCGACCCAACCTGAGGCAAGTCCGAGCGCCGCCCCGCCCAAAATCTCTCGCAGCAGCGCGATGATAACCACCCCATGCCCGAGCTTGAGGGTTTGACCTTGAGTCGCGCCAAGCGCCATTAGGAACAGAACCACACCGGCGCCATCGTTGAACAAACTCTCGCCGACGATGGCAGCCCGCATCCGGTTTGGTATCTTCTCTTTCTGGAGAATACCTTCAAGCGCCACCGCGTCGGTGGGCGCGAGGATTGCGCCTAGTACAAGACACCATGCAAGCGGAATGCCCGCACCGACGAGGTTAAAAATCGTCCAGATGCCGGCGCCAAAAAGAGCAGT
Organism: uncultured Alphaproteobacteria bacterium; assembly: GCA_963804725.1. GTDB lineage: Bacteria > Pseudomonadota > Alphaproteobacteria > ATCC43930 > CGMCC-115725 > JAATGI01. Next base: position 115,344 of record CAWDRN010000008.1, read on the forward strand.
GGACAGAATTACGCTTGCCGTTGCAAGGACAACGATTGTCCATCGTCGTTGACTGAGTTCAGCCATATCGACGTGAAGGCTTCCAGCAAAAAGCAACAGCGCGAGAACGCCGTCGAGAAACACTTTCGGTAGATGCGCGGCATCGAGGATTGCGCGGAACCACCACATAACGTGCAGATGGAATACGCGATCGCTGAATAAAACCACTGTCGATACGAGGAGCGAACCGAGTAGCATGCCAACGGCAGGAGGCAACCCGATCCACAAATGGTTAGCGCAACCGATGAGAACTGCCAGCGCCAGAACGATGATCAGAAGATCGACTGGGTCGATTATTTCGCTCATTGCCTTTGCTTACCATACTCTAGCACCGCTGGTGTCTGCCAGCGGTCAAATATGAACATTGGTCGATCGTCCCGAGGTTGTCCGCTATGACGTCAGAGCGAACGTGTCGCAATCCGTCGATCCCGGCCGAGTAAGTTGACGCCAAAGCTTTACCGTACCAAGGCACGGCCGATCTATCTGCGCCTAGCCAGCTCGTACCGGCCAAAGTGTATGGCGCGCCGTTTGGGGAGCGGGTACCGCCTGCTTCTCGCGGAATTCTTGTCTGCCCTGTGCCCCGAAGCCCTTCAGCTGTTTTCGTTTTCTTCGCCATATCAACTTTAGCACCATGGGTCCCGCCAATTGCTCGTTCTCTCTGGCACATTGCAGATCGATGGCCGCGAAATTGAGTCGTTGCTCTACTTTACCGCCAACCGAGCAATTCACGAAACCGCGTGATGTGTAGCATTACCCGTCGCGAGCGCAGCTACGATGATGGCTGCCGCCATCTGAGTTAGACACTTCCCAAAAGAAGTTCCGCCAGGCCATCAAGGCAACTCTGCCAGCCCTGCTCATGTGACAAGCGTGCGGCCTCGTCAGCGATGCGTTCATGGACGATTGTTACGTCGGTGGCATCCCCACGCGGCTCAAAGCGGACAGTTACCCGTTCGCATGGTTGCGCGCCGCCTGGCACAATCTCGCCCGGCGATAGTTCCCAGGAATAGACCAGCAGGCGGGGCGGCGCGACCGTCTCGAAGGTGCCGACGATCCACCATATGCTGCCGTCGGGAAATTTGTTGGCGAGGCGATACCGCCCGCCGACCCGCAAATCAACCTCGGCAACGGCGCACTGGACCTGTGCAGGTCCCCACCAACGAAGCAATTGTTCGGGCTCGGTCCAGGCGGCAAATAACCGTTCGGGCGAAGCCCGGATCATGCGCCGAACCATCAACGTGAGACCGCTCATCCCTCATCCTCAACGTAGCGCGCAAGAGCGTGGAGCCGGTCGGTCCAGAAAATACGATAGCGTTCGAGCCATTGATCCACCAACTCGAGTGCCGCCGCATTGAGCGAGCAACGATGGATGCGGCCGTCAACCCGCCGCTCGATCAGCGCCGCCTCTTCCAAGACCTTGAGATGCTTTGATACCGCGGGAAGCGACATGTCGAACGGCTCGGCAAGCTCGGTCACCATCGCCGACCCACTTTCGAGCTGGCGTAGCAGCGCGCGCCGACTGCGATCGCTCAGCGCATGAAACACCCGATCGAGGCGGTCCTCTGTTGTAAGGTTTCGGTGAGGTCTTGACGGCATTGGGCGATCAGGCAATATTAAACTAGCTGGTTAAATATCGCAACATGGAGGGAACATGTCGGCAAGGACGATCCACCAGGAACTCAACTTCAATGCCACTCCAAATGAAATCTATGAGGCGTTGCTCGATAGCAAATCCTTCGCCGCCTTTACAGGAGCTCCCGCGGCGATCGACGCTAAGGTCGGTGGGGGGTTGACGGCTTTCGGCGGCATGATCACCGGTATCAATGTCGAGCTGGTGCCGGGCCAACGCATTGTGCAAGCATGGCGGGCCGGCAATTGGCCTGAGGGGATCCACTCAATCGTTAAATTCGAACTCGCGGCGGCCGCCGACGGGACCAAGCTCACGCTTGATCATTCGGGCGCGCCAGAGGGTAGCGAGGTAATGCTCGAAGAGGGTTGGCACAAAATGTATTGGGGGCCGCTGGCGAAGTTCGTGGCGTAAGCAGGGCGACTTTCCGCGCAACGGCTGCCGAACATCTTGATACGGCGCGGCCCGGCGTGCGGGCCGCACGCCCGAGCCTTCGTCGCGTGCCGGTCAAAAGGCGCCGGCTGCAACGCTCAACGCGCGATGTGCTGTCGGTTACAGATCGGTTATCGCGAATTTGTGAGTGCAAGCATTTGGCACAGTTGCCTGCACACGCCATCGGTCGCGACCGGCGGAAACTTTTTGTGCAAGTGTGAGCCGCGTCACGTTCTCCGATCGATTGCCGAACGATATTGGTGGGGATGGCCCATGCAACCGGTCTGAACGGAGGCGCGGCTATGAATCTCGCGGTGCTCATCGATCGTCGAACCGTTGCTCGCTCGGCTGGCGATAAAACATCTCTAACGACACAACCTCTGTGCCTGCCGGCGCACGATCGCCTTATCGGGCGTCCGAAGCTGATTTGCCGTTGGCATCGTGACGAACAAGGCCAGCTCGCCTGCCGCTGGGAATCCGACGTTCCGCCGAATTCATGTGATCGATCTGCGGCGGTGCCATCAGCCACGCCTTCTGTTCGCCAGGCCGCTTGAGCCCCTCAAGACAGATTCTTTGGAGCTGTCTGCCACTTGTAATGACGTCCTATGCGCAACACTGCCGCAGTGACGAGCTTCCGGCTTCGGCATGGAGGGACGACGAGAGATTGGTCGTGCTAACGCGCGATCGAGGGTTAGCTCAATTCGTTACGGAAAATGTGAGCGATCGTTCGTCGAGCGGCTCCATCGACAAGCCGCAGTCACGGCAGGTGGGCAGCGCGCCCCGCGCGTCGGGGCGGATGTCTCAACCTGTCGATCTATCTCGTCTTATCTCCGGCGATCGCCCTAAAGAGAAGAACGCGATGGAACCCAGACCCAGGCCGTTTCCCGCCGGAATGCTTAAATCAGGCGATCTCGCCTTCTCGCCGAGATTCTATGAATGGTTCCCCGGCCTCCAAGTCGTCCAGACCAGCCAGGTCTCGCTGATGGTGCGCCTGGGCGGCAGGCACTCCATCGCCGTTGTTTACACCAAGCGACCGAGCGAGATGAGGCTCCTCAACCGTAAGATTTTGATGTCGAGACCAAGGATGAGGTTGACGCTGCCTACAAGGGCGTGCTCGCGGAATCGGAGAAGTGGAAGCTCCACATCATCACGAGGCCCGTCCTGCACCACGGCACGTACGGCTTCTATTTCCGGGACGCTGACAAGAATTGCTGGGAGATTTCGGCCAATCCGCAAGGCCGATACGATGGCTCTTCAAGGTCGGCGATCAGACCAGCTACCGAGAACTGGGATTGCGTTAGGCCGCTCCAGTGTCGCGACTGCGAACGACGGTCTTGAAACCGGCTTGTTCTGCTGCTGCTATAACAAGGCCGAGCAATAGCGATTGCCGGCGGATCGCGCCGCGATCGCCATCGGCGAAACAGTTGCAGGGATTGTTGTGCCGCCTGCCGGCGCCGCGCATGCTGTGCGGCGCCAAGTATGTGACACCAGGGGGTCGACGCCCTTCGGAATGCCACCCGTCCGGCGACGGACTGCCATGTCCCACTGCCCGGGTTGCTGATGCCGCGCGATCGGCATTATCGTTTGGTAGATCACAAGGAAACCCGCGATGCGTCACAATCGACTGCGTGCACTACTTGCGGCTGGGGAGCCTTCAATCGGTACGCACCTTTTGTCGACCTGGCCCACGCTGGTGGAGCTGGTCGGCGATGCCGGCAACTACGACTATGTCGAATTCACAGCGGAATATGCTCCGTTCCACATGCATGACCTGGACAATCTCGGGCGTGCACTGGAGCTAAAGAATCTCGGGGGCATGATCAAGATAGAGCAGACACAATGGACGCACCAAGCGATGCGCGCGATTGGTTCCGGTTTCCAAGCCGTGCTGTTCGCTGATCTGCGCACCGTCGAAGACGCCCGTGCTTGCGTGGCGGCAGTGCGTGCAGAGGCACCGGGCACGGGAGGCCGACTTGGTGTCGGCATGCGTCGTGATGTCGGCACCGTGCGCGAGGCCGGTTCCCCCGCCTATGTGGAGGCATTGAATGATGTCGTCATCGCCATAATGATCGAGAAGCGTGAATGCGTCGAAGATCTCGACGCAATTCTGTCAGTGAAGGGCCTCGATATGGTGCAGTTTGGCGCATCCGATTACTCGATGAGCGTGGGTCTGACCGGTCAACGCAACCACCCGGACGTGTTGAAGGCCGAACGCAGGACTATCGAAACAGCGCTGAAGAAAGGTTTGCATCCGCGGGTGGAGCTTGGAGATATCGGGCAGGCCGCGCCCTATCTGGAAATGGGCGTGAAACACTTCTGTATCGGTTGGGATGTCCGCGTCTTGTACGATTGGTGGCGGATCAATGGGAAGGGCATGCGGGCCATGCTCACAGGTGCGCCTTCCGCCATGGATCCGAAGCAGGCGGTCGCGACATATTGACGGTTACCAACTTGTCGAGTGCCGGCCTGCGGTTAGTCACTAGGCAGTGGTCGGCCGCCGCGCTTCATGTCTCTAGTGTGCTCGCCCCAAGCTCAACGCCACGGAGCGACAGCTAAAGGTGCGAAGTTGTCGGAGTATCGGGTTCGTGGGTGACTCCCTGCAGAATCGCCGGATGGGTCGGCCTATGGCCGAGTCGAGTTGGGGCTGCGGCCCTATGTGTCACAACGAATGTCCGACTATCGCTTCCAGCCGCTCCAAACTGGCCCGACTGCAAGGGCCATTTCAGCCTGCCCATGGGGTCCGTCGGCGCCAATCGCCGGGCAAGCCGAAGCAGCGCTTGAAGGCACGGCTGAAGGGCCTCCTCCGAATCAGAGCCGCTGCGTTGGCGATCACTTTGATCGGCAGCTCGATTTCGGATCGTGCGCTGCAAGATGTAAACGCCAAGTCCTCAGATAATTCGTAGGAAACATATTGAGCAAGTGATGAAACCGGCGAGCGAACACCGAACGCGAAAGTCCAATTTCACGTGCAAGCATTTCGATGGTCCATCGTTCTCTGGGCTGACTGTGAAACATATTGAGGGCGCGGCCGATATGGCGATCCTTCAGCGCCGCGAACCACCCAACTTCGTGGTCCCGCAGTTCAGCTAGGTGGAGACGCAGGATTTCGATAAACAGCAGCGCCGTCAATCGAGCTATCATGCAAGAGGTACTAGGTCATCCCTTGACTGCCTCGCCAACGAGATAGTGCACACTGGCTTCGAACCATTGCTCGGACGGCAGCTAATTGCGCCGCACGACCATCACCTTAGGGAGGTTGGCAATAAACGGATCGAATAAAAAGGGATCGAACCGTAAAATAATACACACAATGTGGGTTTTTTCACCGGTCCCGACGCAAGCAAGCACCGGCAGTTTTAGCCAGGGCGAGGGCGGTAGCAATGACGCAGGTCGAATGAGATCGCCATGTCCGTTGCCCATGCGGTGCGCGCTTCCGTGTGGGAATCCTACGATATCGCCTTTCCCAACGTCCACCGCTCCTCGCCGTCCACCTCCACCCAATAATTTCCTTCTGCGATTACCTGGGAAATGATCAGGCCCTTTAGATCACCCGGTCATGTATCGCCCGGCTGTCGGCAGGCGCTTGCTCGCGCCGCTCGGCGATGCCGTAGTCCCTCGCGACGCTGGCAACCCGTAGCCGGTAGTCACGAAAGATACCCTTGCGGCCCGCCGCCTGTGTCGCGCGATGCGCCGGGTGGCAGCGCCAGCCTGCAACGGCAGCTTCGTCGCGCCAGAAGGAGAGCGACAGCAGCTTGTCTGGATTGGTTAAGCTCTGAAAGCGCTCGACCGAGACAAAGCCGTCCATCTGCTCGAGTTCGCTCTTCAGGCGGGCAGCATGGTCCATGTAATCGTCCTTGCGCCGGGCTGCAGGAATGACTTCGAAGATCACGGCGATCATGGTGTTTCACTCCGCGTTCAGAAATCCCAGCGCATCAGCATAGAGTGCAACATTGCAGCTTTCGAGAGGCATCAACCGCGTCGCCCACAGCATATTGGTAGATCGACCTTCAGACAGAGCGCTACCCGGCGGAGAAATCGCCTTTTGAGAGGCTCCCTCTTACCGGACGACACCTCTAACCCAACTTCCGCAGTTTCGTTTTGAACATCTCGGCTTATCAATGGCCTGAAGGCCATTTTCAGATTTAGGCACCACAGGTTTTGGGGTGGTTTAGGGGCCGAGCGGCATCTCCTGGAAAACGGGCGGCAGAGTGAGACCGATGGCGCGGCAGATCGGATCGATGGTCGGACCGGGAGCGGTGCGCAGCCGTGCGCGGCGGCCATCCTGCTCGACGTCGATCGCGCTGAGATCGGCGAGATCGTCGATGATGCGCTGCCATTCGAGCTGGCGGCGGGCCGTGAGGCGGTCGATCAATTCCTTGCGCAACACGAGCGCAAGAAATGAGCAAAACACATGGCCGCGGATGCCCGCATCGGTTTTGTGGAAGATCGGGCGGGTGGCGAGCAGCGCCTTTGCGATTTTGAAGGCGTCCTCTACGGCCAGCAGATTGCGGTATCGCAGAACGACCTGAAGGGAGGAGATCTTGGTGTTGGTGCGCAGCACGAAGAGGCCGTCGAACCGTGCATCGGCCTCGATCTTGGCGCGATCAATGACAAAGCCGCGGCCTTCAGGGGTCTTCAGGAAGCGGCGGAAGCCCTTGTTAGCGACGAGTGCTTTGTCGCCCTGGGCGAGCTTGCGCTCGAGGCCGGCGACGAGCTCGGCGCGCGCCGCGGCATCTTTTTGGGCCTCCTCCTCATTGCGGCAGATGACATAACGACGCCCGGCGATCGTCGTCTCTTTGATGGCGAGTTCGGTCTCACCTTTCTGGCGCGGGATGACGAGCGGCACGGCGACACCGTCATCCTCGATGACCTCGGCGCGCACCTCGCGGCTGGTGCGCTCGCGCACACCGAGGATGTATTGGATCTTCTCAGCTTCGAGAGCCGCGATGGTGTCGGCGCTGATCATGCCGCGATCGGCGACGATGCAGGCCTCATGGATTCCGAAGCGCTCGCGCAGACGCCTGACCACCGGCAACAACAGCGTTACATCGGCAGTGTTGCCGGGCAGCAGGAAGGAGGCGATTGGCCGGTCGGCATCATCGAGCACGATGCCGAGCACGACCTGCTTTAAATGCCCGCGGTAGTCTTTGGAGTGGCCGCGCTGACCCAGACTTTCACCGCCGGCGCCCTCAAACCACAATGTCGTGGTGTCGAAGAACGCGATCGAAACGGCGCCGAACAGCGGCTGGCGATGGCGATAGAGTGCCTCCTCGACGGCTTCGGCGGTGGTGCGGCCCGCGGCGTCGACCTCGCCCAGCCAGGCCATCGCCTTATAAGCGTGGTCGAGATCGAGCCCTTCGGCGCCCGGCACACGCACCCGGCTCAGCCAGTCGTTGGCATGGCGGTCGGAGCCCGAGATCATCAGCCGGTGCAACACGGTGAGATAGACCGCACGTTCGACATCGAAGGAAAAGCGCCGATCGGCGAGGAGGCTCTTCAGCACTTCGCCACACCCTGTTTCCGCCCATAGCCGGCCGAACACCAGATCGGGTCCGATGCTAAGACGATGCAGCTCCGGCAATTCGCCACGATAAAAGCTCGACAACACGATCGAGCGGCGCGAATGGCGCGCCGCCGACGCGATCAGCCCATCGATGAGGCCGGACGCCTCGATCTCGTCGCGGCGGCCGAGCGCTTTGACGACGCGCTGCACGTGGCGGCCGCCCTCGCGCGCGTTCTCGACGAGGTAGAGATACTCGTAGGCTCCGATCTTCTTGACGCGGACGAACATGGCGCGGCACTCTGTCTGTGACAGAGCACCACGATTCCCTTCGCCGTCGCAAGCAAAATCCTAATTTTCTGCAGCAATATACCGAGCGATTTAGCACCACAGCTCGGGGCTTCATGTCATATCCTCAGCATTTCTGCGGGTTTCGGCAGCCGATTTGCGCGAAACCACGGAAGTTGGGTCTAACATGCACCTGGGGGCGAGCTTGTCAGGCAGAGAGCTAAGTCATTGGGCCGGACACTTTCGGCTGTTGGGCGGTCCTATCAGCACCGCGTCGGCCCGTGCCTACGATCGGTGGCTCATGGCCAAGTCTAATATGAGAACCCTTGTTCGTTCGCGATCTGCTGATCGACCGACCGATGCTCGGTGGAAGGAAAATTGAAGCAAGACCACCGGTCGGGTTACGATGTCTGACAAAAGGGCGTGCTACCTTATTGCTCAATTTCGATTGTGCCAGCGGCAGTTGGAGGACTTGGTCAAGCCTCCGCCGCGTTTGAGACGAGTCAGGATGGAAATGCAAGACGACGATCTCACGAATTTCGAGCGGCACGGCGCCGAACCCCTGCCGGCGACGAGCAATCAAGGTTACGTAGACCATGAGGGTGCACGGATCTGGTACGCGGCATTTGGAGCGGGCCGCAGCGTGATCATGCTGCATGGTGGCCTCGGCCACGGCGGCAATTGGGGTTATCAGGTTGCTCGTCTGATAAGCTCTGGTTATCGGGTCTTGCTTATCGATAGCCGCGGCCATGGTCGTAGCACACGCGATGACCGACCCTACACCTACGAGTTGATGGCATCCGACGTTCTTGCGGTGATGGACTACCTTCAACTGGAAAAAGCAGCCTTTGTGGGTTGGAGCGACGGCGCTTGCACCGCGTTGGTCCTCGCTAGGATTGCCGCTCGGCGGAGCGTGGGTGTCTACTTCTTTGCCTGCAACATGGATCCGAGCGGCATCAAGGAGATCGAGCCCAACCCCATCCTCGGCCGATGTTTGACCCGGCACACCAAGGATTATGCACAATTGTCGGCGACGCCCGACCAATTCGCGACCTTCGCCGAGGCAGTCCGCCGGATGCAGAGTACTGAACCCAATTACTCCGGGCACGATCTGGCGGAAATCCGTGTGCCTGTTGCGATCGTACATGCGGAGCATGATGAGTTCATTAAGCTCGAACATGCCGAGTATCTTGCTCGTAGCATTCCTGAGGCACAATTGGTCTTACTCTCCGGCGTCAGCCATTTCGCACCCCTGCAAAGGCCAGAGAATTTCAACAGCATGATGCTGACTTTCTTGGGCAAACTTCATTTCTGAGGAACAGCTCTCAGCGCCATATCCGGTGCTAGTCACGGCTGAGCGACAAACAGCGGCGTTATGTCCCTTTGCGTTCCGAGGTGAGGAGGGTCAGGACGCGGGGCAACCCTGCCGATGGTCACATTGATCCTGTTGTCTTTTGAGCAGCAGCGGCGTTTGCTCGCACAGCCGGCATAGGCGCGAAGGTTCCGGATTCGGCCGAGAGATTCTTGTCTGCGGCGCGGCAAGGACGGGGCGTGAGAGCACACTAGTCAGCGCGGTGCCTGGCAACATTCGCCTTGCCCTGGTCCGTGACCTCCCCGTTCTGGGTCGCTATCGCTACCTCTCGCGAATTCCACTGGCCAACGCTGACCGAAGACACCATCAAGCGCCGCTCATCCCTCCGGCACTCGGGCGTTGAGTTCGTCGACGTTGCGGACCAATGGCGGCTCTAGTCGGAGCATTCTCAGAGAGCCAGATTTGTCTCTCGTCCCCCTCACAATTGTCATAGGCCTGCCAGCGCGGGATGTCCTTCGAAGTAGCGGTAAAAGATTGTTTTCGGGCTCCCGTTCGATCGACGTCCATTCTGGTATCGAGACTCGGTCTCGGATTGAGCACCAGCGAGGCAAGGTCGAAGGTCCAAAAAGTGACGGCGCCTCCGCTTCCAAGAGGCACGGTGCAACGCGATCGCGATAACGGTCTGGGGCAGATGGCGGAGTGCGTCCACGGCAGGAAGGGCAGAGCGCGCGGCCATTTTTGATATCGCCTTCTGCTTCATAGACAGCCATGCAATGTCGGAGACGAGAGCCTGATCCGTGACGCGATCTCCAAACCCCGCTCAGGACAAACGAGCGATTACTTGGCGGCAGGCGCCGCCATTGCTCTCAGCGTCGGACCAGCCGGGAGATACAGCGCATCGCCGACGAGCCATCGCTCAACTTGCGGCATGACCTGGATCATCGACCCGGGCGCCGAAGCCGCATCGAAGGAATCCTCAGCGTTGGTGCAGGCCGCGACCAGGCATAAACAAAGCGCGGCGCAAAAGCTGAAAAGCCATCTCATACCCCCTCCGAAAATTGCCTCATTCGGATGACTTAAATCATATTAAATAAATTAATAAATTGCAAATAAATCATCGATGGCGATGCGCGGAGTGAGATGCATCAATTGGCTAGTCTGTGAATACGGTGCCCGATCGTGGTAATGGGCGAGCGCACTATTCCGTCCAAAAAGGTGGCAAATCATCCGCCTGCCTTGGCACTAAACTTGTCTTAATACATCACGCCCAGCGGCGCACGCGACGGACATAGGCGTCGTAAGCGGCCCCGAATTGGCGGCGCATTTTCCCTTCTTCATGGGGAATGTGAATGAAATTTGCGGTGGCGAAAACCGCCACGGGCGCAGCCAACATCGGCCAAGCGCCGATCCAGAGCGCAATCCCAAATGTTGCAATCACCAAGCCGAGATACATTGGGTTCCGCGTGAAACGGTAAGGGCCCGTCGTAACCAGCAGGCGGTTTGTTGGTGACGTCGGATTCACCTCCGTACCCTTACGCCGAAAAAGTTGGATGGCCCAAATCGGTGCGATCACTCCGAGGACGACGAGGAGGATCCCGAGGGGTGGCTGCGGCAAACCGGGGAGCTTGGGCCAGCCGAGAAGCCAACTTACCGCAGCAGCAAGCAGCTCGTAGATCAGGGCCCAAATCGGTGGCGGAAGCCTGAGCAGGGGCGCAACCCTCAACCCACTGAGCCGCTTGCCCGCAAAAGACTTTCCTTGAGAGATTTCGCGGTTCAGTGGGCGAAGATATTGGCACGAATTTTAGACGGCTTGGCGCATTATTTTATTGGCATCGCGCATTGCAACCAGTCGTCGCGATTCTTCGGCGACCGGGGTGATAATCCCAACGCCCAGGCCGCAGCGTCGCGGGATGGGAACCTCTCGGGGCAGCGCCACCCGCGCGGCCCCGCAGCAAATTCGCCGCACTTTCTCTGTCGACCAAACCCTATTGCCGAAACTCGACAGCTCGTGCTGTACCTGCGCCCGAATTTCGGAATCCTGCGCGAGAGAAAGCGCGCGATGTAGCCACTGGCGCGCCGCTTGGCTATCCCCTTGCGCGGCCGCCGAGCGTCCCGCCCGAAAATAAAGTGACGATGCTGTCGCCATCGAGCCGGATCGCTGTGCGGCTTCCCCTGCGAGCGCCAGAGCGCGCGCCATCCCACGATAATCGCGAACCTGTCGTCGCAGGTCAGCTGCGTTTATCGCATCCTTTTCCGCAAGTGGTGAGTCGCCGCGCCGCAATGAAATCAGAGCCGACAATTCCTGGACATCGGCTCGCTCGGCGGCGATGGTCGGTCGTGCCGTGCATTGGCTTGCCGCTTCGAGCCCTTTTGTGTCGCTCCATTTGTCGGCAATGAGACCGCGCAGAAAGCACGCCTGGAATTTGACATCGGAATCGCTTGACGGTCCTTCGATCGATGCTGCAAGCGCATCCGACTCCGATAAAGCGCCGATTCGGTATAAAGCCGTTGCCTCCAGCAGAACGAGAGACGACGACGCGTCGGAACCGTGCCGGCGGACTTCCGCAATCACCGTTCGCGCCGTCACCAGCGCAGCCTTGGGATGGTTGAGCGCCAACTCTGCGACCGCTAGGTCGTAACCATAGTCCGAAATTGCCGCAAGATCGTCGCGTAGTTGGGCTCGCGATAAGGCCGCCTGGAACTGGTCGACGGCTTGATCCGGGTGCTCTAGTGAGAGTGCCAAAATGCCGGCTCGTCCGGCCTGTTGCATTTCGGAATCAGCCGGCGGGGCTTCCATCCGCGGAGATGAACAGCCAATCAGCGACCAGACCAGAATGAGAACCAGTCGCTTCACGGTTGGACATTGCTCGCCGGTAGGCGACGTCGCTCGGGAGGCTGGGTGGCACCGCCTATGAGCCAGTTTCCCCGTAACTGCACTACTAATTTCTCTAATTCTGCAACCGTTAACTGAATTTGGGTGAGCAGTCCCGGTAGATCGGCTGTAGCAGCTTCGGCATGCCGAGCGATCTGCGGCAGGCGTGGCGTCGACTGGGCGAGATCTCGCGTCACCGAATTTAAGCTCGCCAGTATCGTGTTCAGTCGCCGAAGAACCTGGGGAACGCCTTCCTTGTCGGATGCTGCTTTGGCGCTGAGGTCGTCCACATTTCTGGCGGCGATATTGAGTCCATCAATCAATCCTCCCAATTTCGCTATCTGGTTCTGCACGGTGGATATGGTCCGCTCGGTATCAACTGCCAAAGTATCGTTCGCCATAAGGTGGCCAACGGTACCCTGTCCTTTCTCGATCCGTTCAGCGGTTACCCGCAACGCCGCCACGGTTGCCCGGGTGTCTTCGAGGATCGGAAACACTTTGCTGCGCGCTTCGTCGATCATCGCGCTGACGGTTTCGGTTGGAGCTCGCTCCGTGGTCGCGTTTATTACGGCGTAATGCCAATCCATGGGCACACCCAGGCCACGGGAAATGTCAATGTAAGCATCTCCCGCGATTCCGAACCGACGGCGAATGACCGCCTCGCTGTCGCGTCGGATAAACGGCTCCGCCTGCTGGTCGATATCAGCTTCTGCGTATATTTGTTGGTTCGGCTGAACCACGACCCTGCGGACATTGCCCATTTGGATGCCTAGGATGTCGATGTCCGCCCCAGGCGCCAATCCGCCGACGCCGGTCGCCGGCAGAATAATCCGCAGTGTCGCGGTCGGGCGGAACCAGTTGCGCAACACACCCACATCGAGCGCCGCGCCCACGAAAAGGATGACTGCAAATATGACGAGCAGCCCTACCCACTCGTCAGTGTGTCGAAGACGAATCATTTGGTACCGTGGAGGCTGAGCCCCTTTTCCGTCAAACGCAATCGCGCCGTCGCCGAAGCCGACCGGTCAAACAAGACGACATCACCGGGGGTCAGCCACAACACCGCCGCGCCCCGTGTGCAAGCTCGCATAATGGTATTAAGCAACGCCGGGACAAATTCGACGAATCGCGTCTTCAACGGGTCCTCTAGGATGATGAGGAGCGGCTCGCCGAGAAAAGCGCGTACGTAGGAGGCGCAAATAAGATCAGACGTGGAAAGTTTGCCCGGCAGCCCGACCGGCAACCCGGGCAAGCCGAAATCATTGGCCAACGCCGCGGAGGCTGTGTACAGCTCGGAAGTCGGCCGCGTCGTGTGATGCATCTGCGGCAGCAAGACGTTGGTTTGCATATCGAGGAACGACAACCATCCACCGTCATGGAATACCCGACCGATGCGCCCTCTGAGGGCCGCCGAATATTCTTCCGACACTTGAGTCCAGTCGCGACCGAAAAAGCGTACCGACCCGCGTTTCAACGGCCACAAACCGCAGCAAATATCAGCGAAGTTTGCACCCCACGTGGTGCTCCTACACTCAATGAGCAAGAAGTCGCCCGGTCGAACCTGAAGAGACATTGACACACGAGCCACGTCACCCGGACGCGTGTCCGATACAACGTCAATCAGCTCCAAAATGAGATTTTCGCTTCCCGTTGCCATTATTAGACGGCCAGATTTGCGATCACATTGATAACCAAAATGGCCACCACGCTGCGCACGAAGCTTCGCGGCAAAGCCGTCGCCGGTTGATCGCTGCCGTCCTCGGACATTCCGGTAAGGCAGGAGATTGACGCGATCAAAAGGCCAATTACCAAGAGGACAGCAGGGAACAGTGCAAAATCATATCCTGCCATCGCGGCGAGAACGCCATCGAAAAACAGCCATATCGACGCCTGTATGGCGCCGAGCACGTTGCCGACGACAAATCCTACGATCAGCGCTATGAGTACGAAGATTACCCCGAGAGTAAAACTCGCGAGCGCGAGCGCGACGCCTCTCGGCAATACGAATAGCGTAAACGGGTCGAGCCCTTGCCCCAGGAGCGCTCGTTGTTGTCCGGCTGATCCGATCGTGCTCATCTCAGCCACGGTTACGGCACCCGCTCGACCGACCAGGATCAACCCAATGAGCAGCGGCGTGATTTGTCGCACGAGCACAGTGACGAGGATTGGCCCTACCAGATGCGATTCACCTGCTCTGCCAAGCCAAAAAAGAGCTTCGGACACCATGAGCAGCCCAACCAGTGCTCCCGTGAAAATCGTCGTCACCAATCCGCCCCCTGCAGCGTGCCGCAATGTTCGCCAGAATTCGGTCCGTACAGAGTTGCGCCAAATGGAAGGCCGCATCGCGTCCGATACGACGCCCAATGAAAGGGCCGCGAGCTGAAACGAAAAAGAGAGATGTGTACGTGCTGTACGACCAATTGCCGCCAGGGTTCGCTGTCCGCGGTATCGATGAGTGATCTGCCCGACCGCCATGGTTATAGTCGCGCCGAAAGTATGAAGGTCCGAACGGGGCCCACGCGCGGCAGGTAGAATCCGCCGCCGGGTCGGAACAGGAAATCGTGCTCCAGCCTGCGGTGCACCCGCTCACTAACCTGAATGACCCCGGGCACTACGGATTGAGCCATGAGACCAGCAACGGTTACCGCTTCACCCCAAAGATTGAACAGGCGGGGCTCACTTCCGACGGCGCCGCCCATGGCCAGCCCGAAATCGAGCCCGAGACGGAAGCTCGGCTCGAGCCCACTGCCTTCAAACACATCCCCGCAAAGTTCGCATAAAGCCAACGCGACATCCGCGAGACGCCACAACGCCGTAGCATCAGCGTGCGACCAGCCCGCCGCGGCAACAATCTCCGGTCCTGTCATTTTCAAATAGGGGATTGCGTGCTCCATCGCGAGTTGCTGCAATGCACAACCTACCTGATCGGCCAAAATAGTATTCGAGGGCTGCGGGCACATCGCCATAGCTGCGGGGTCACTGAACTTGACGACCATTACCGCGACGGAGGGATAGACATTCGCGCCCAACCCCTCGACATCGATACCGCGAAGCGCGAGTTCATCCGAAAAACTGCGCTCGCCGACAAGCCCAGCAGATGGCTGCGTTGATTCTGCCTCGCCATCTCGCGATGCGCCGGATGTGGCAGGCATTCGACTCGCAAGCATGCGGGCAATCACGCGGAGGAAGCCGTGCCCGCCAGAACCTTCCTTGAAATCCTGGACCAAGACAGCGCCTGTCACCTGACCGGAATGTTGCACTGGCGCCACGGTTAGCGCGAACCTGTCCGAATGATGCTTTATGACCCGACGCAATTCGGCGACAACTGGATCGGATCCCTGGGTTATCCTGATCAATTTACCGGCAGCGAGATCGGAGAAGAACTTAGGCGCATCGGTTTGCGACAGACGCGCCGTGCTCAGGTGGTCATCGCCGTCTCGACTGTAGCTATCCTCACAGTTGAGTATTCGTCCGCCGTCTGAAAGGCGCCAGAGGCTGACGGAATGCGCAGACGTGATATTCGCGAGGAGCGCCGGGAGCATGTGCGGTCGCATCTGCCGGTCTGGCTCCCAAATCTCGGCGTGCGCAGCCAACTCGGAAAAGGCCTCAATCTGTCGATCGGCCGCCTTACTCCGCTCATCCAATGCTCGCGCCTCGCGATCGATCCGTAGTCCCTGTCGAGCCAAAAGCATTGCAAATACGGTCGCAACCAGCAAAACGACGATTAACAGCTCAAGCGCAGTGCGGCTGTTGCGGGCGATAAAGCCAGTAAAGTCGGCTTCTGGGACAACGATCACCAGGCTCCAATTCGGCACCTCTGATGGGAGGGGCGCGACAATGGCGATGGTACGCCGACCGTTCACGTTAATGGTTCGCCGTCCGTATCCTTCTACCCGATATCGGTCGTACGCAGCCGCTAGCTCGGGATCCCCAATTGCATCAATCTTCGCGAGTATCAGATTTCCACCATGCCTTTGGAGCAGTTTGTTAATATTTGGCATGGCGATAAGAGAACCATGACCATCAATAATTACGGCACGTCCCCGGCTCCCAATTTTCAACGACGCAAGGAAATCCGATATCGCTTTCAGCGAAACATCGACTCCGAATACGTAGGCGGTGTGTGTTGCGTCGCGATAGGCGATTGCCGCGGTAATACCTGGGATCTGCGCCGTGAAGAAGATATAGGGATCGGTCCAGTAGACACCGCTGGTGTGCAGTGCGCCGATAAACCAGGGCCGGGTGCGCGGATCGTAGGTATCTTTGGGGTCAGTTGTGCGGGCGATCTCGTTACCGTTGGCGTCGCGCCGGATCGAAATTACCTGACGCGCCCCTGGAGTGTTGCGGATGAGCTTGGTGTCGATGCCACCGTTCTCGCCGCGGCGCACCATCATGAAATCGCCATTGGGATCTGCGAAGTTGAACGAATTGACCTGCGGAATTCGCCTGAGCATGCTTGCGGAGAGCCGTTCTGTCGTTTGGTACTGCGTATCGAATGAGCCATACTTGGCCATTTCATGCACCAGCATGGTCGCCCGATAGGCAGTTTGGAGATAGCTTTCGACTTCGAGAGAAATTCGGCCTTGGAGTTCTGCAAGTAGGTTGTTGGACAAACGAAGTACGCCCGAGCGATTTGCTTCGTAATTGTAGAGGCCAACGCCAAGGAGTGTTGCCCCTAAGAGCACGACTCCGATGATCGGAGCGCTCACGCGCCGCATTATATGTCGGCGGCGCCGCCGCCTATCGAGTGGGTCTTCTCCGATATCGACTAGATAGTTGGAAGACACAGGCACCGCTCCCGCGCGACCCGGCCGCCCCTTTTTCTATGGGCTCGGCTGAGTCCAGGTTCGACAACTCCAATGTTCCCGGCTGCCTCCCACGACTTCAAAGTTACGCCGTATACGGAACCGGGTACGATACGTTGAGCCCGAAGCAAGTGACGCTGACGACGATAAAGTGCTTACCGGTCTACTGTGTAACCGAGACCCCAATCGTTGCCAAACTTGCGCCAATAGTTTCGCGACATCGAAACTTCGAATGCCCTGCCGCAGAGTGGTTTCGCGCCCGTCAATCTTCCTCCTACTCAGCGCTCACGGTCATTAACCACGGCAAAGGAGTATGATTCCTAGTCTTCCTCGTTATCAACTGAAAGGTCAATCAGCTACAGCCGTTCGTTCGCGCGCAAATAGACATGCCGGGCCCGAACCCGAAAGCCCAAATCCGAGCAGCGGAACGCGCTCATTTGCGAGCGTCGACGCAGGCAACGACGCTGCTGGGCCATGTCGGCACGTCGAAGCCCGCTTCCAATGGCATTTACCCCTTCGTCGGTCCTCCTTTGGGAGTGCCTGCCGACAACGCGCGCAAGACGCACGCGAAAGCTTGCCCGGCATTGGAACATGTTGACACGCCGAGCCCTCAGGTCACGACAACGCTGGGCGCGGCTTTTGAGAGCGACGGTGCCACCTTTTCCGCGAGGAGTTGATATGAGTGCAGACGCGCCACGTGATCGAAAATGCCGGCGCTGACCATGAGTTCGTCAGCCCCGGTTTCGTTGATAAATCGCTGCAGCACGCTGCGAACCGTGTCGGGCGCGCCGACGAACGAGCAAGTCAGCATCCGCGACGCATAGGCCTTCTCGGCGGGCGACCAATAGATCTCGATATCGTCGACCGGCGGCTGCAGCCGCCCGCGAATGCCACGCACCATGTTCGTCGCGCGTTGCTGCGTCGAGGTGAATAGCCGTTGGGCCTCGGCATCGGTATCTGCGACGACAACCGTCGCACCGACCATAGCGTAGGAGCTAGCGAGTTGCCGCGAGGGTTTGAAGCGCGCACGATAAACCTCCAACGCCGGCATCAGCGCGTCGGGTGCAAAATGCGAGGCGAACGCGTAAGGCAATCCCAGCATCGCGGCAAGGTGCGCCCCAAACAGGCTCGATCCCAAAATCCATAACGGCACGTTGGTGTCAGTCCCGGGCACGGCATGGATCATCTGTCCCGGTTGCGACGGCCCGAGCAAGGTTTGGAGTTCCAGCACGTCTTGCGGAAAGCGCTCTGCGCTTTCCGGATCGCGCCGAAGCGCGCGCCAAGTTCGCTGGTCAGTGCCCGGCGCGCGGCCGAGACCAAGATCGATGCGTCCAGGATAGAGACTTTCGAGGGTGCCGAACTGTTCCGCGATCACCAGCGGCGAATGGTTCGGTAACATGATGCCACCGGAACCGACCCGTATCCGTTCGGTGCCACCGGCAATGTAGCCTATAACCACCGACGTGGCGGCGGAGGCTATGCCACTCATATTATGATGTTCGGCCAGCCAGTAGCGTGTGTAGCCCCAACGGTCCGCGTGACGGGCAAGATCGAGCGAATAGCGCAGCGCATCACGCGGGGTTGAGCCCTCCACCACCGATGCGAGATCAAGAACCGAGATCGGAAACATGGTGCTCGCTCCCTGCGACGACATGCGCAAATAGTAACATTAGCGATGCCGGTCGCCGGTTCAAGCGTGGCGGAACTCGGTCGAATGCCGTGCGCATGCTGCCATGCCGCTCCACCATCCCAGGGACCGACCCCGAATAGGGACGCTGCTCTCGCTTGACCGTAAGGGCAGTTAACCCAATTATTCGCCTAGCGAACTATCGCCGAGGTGTTAAGACGATGCTCGATGAAGCCAAGAATAGATTGATCTCGCGGGTCGGCCCTGGCACGCCTATGGGTGAGCTGTTGCGGCGCTACTGGATGCCGATTGCCGGGGCGAGCGAGTTTGACGAGACCACTCGGGTGAAGCCGGTGCGGCTGATGGGCGAAGACCTGGTGCTCTACAAGGACCTCAACGGCACCTACGGTCTCATTGATCGGCATTGTTGTCATCGCCGTGCCGATCTGTCCTACGGTTTTGTCGAAGCCTGCGGCTTGCGCTGCAATTATCATGGTTGGCTTTATGACGAGCGCGGCAATTGCCTCGCCCAGCCCTATGAGGACATGGCGCATCCCGACGCCAACACGAAGGCGCGCATCAAGATCAAGGCCTATAAGGTCGAGGAGCATGCCGGCATGCTGTGGGCCTATCTCGGGCCGGAGCCGGCGCCGTTGGTGCCGAATTGGGAGCCGTTCACCTGGAAAAACGGCTTTGTGCAGATCGTGCTCGCGACCATCCCCTGCAATTGGTTCCAGTGCCAGGAAAACTCGATTGACCCGGTCCATTTCGAATGGATGCACCTCAATTGGAGCAAACGCCTCCATAACCAGCTTGGTCCTTACAGCCCGCGTCACTTAAAAGTCGATTTTGAGGAGTTCACTTACGGCATCCAGTACAAGCGGATCACCGAGATTACCAATGATAAGGACCCGCTTTGGACGATTGGTCGCGTCTGCCTGTGGCCAAACGCGCTTTACACCGGCGAACATATCGAGTGGCGGGTGCCAATCGATGATGAAAACACCTTCAGCATAACCTGGTCGTTCGTTCGCGTGCCCAAAGAGCGCGAACCTTATGTTCAGAACCGCATTCCGACCTGGAGGGGCCCGATCAAGGATGACAAGACCGGGCGTTGGATCGACACTCATGTCATGAACCAGGATTTCATCGCCTGGGTCGGGCAAGGTGTTGTTGCCGATCGCACCAAGGAAAATCTCGCGGCGAGCGACAAGGGGATTGCGCTGCAGCGGCGCCAGTTCTTTGCCGATCTCGAAGCCATTAAGGAAGGCAAGGACCCGAAGGGACTGGTACGCGATCCCAAGATCAATGAATGCGTGCCCCTGCCGATCGCGTTCAAAGAAAACTACGTCAACGGCCTGAGCACAGCGGACATGGTGAAGCACCCGGTTTTTTCGGGCCAGCTTCGCGGCTACGTCTTTCAGACCGGACAGCCCGGGGAGGTGCGCCGCGCCTTCGTTGACGCCATGGGCATCGATATGTCGAGCAATGGGGAAATCCCGATCGCCAATTTCCTTGCCCGCGGCGATGATCAGCAGGTGCCCAACAGCCAATAGTCGGTCTGCTTGGTGTTCCGCTGTTGGCGGGTTCTTGACCAAGCGGTCCTGTTGGCAAGTACAATCGGCGGGCGCCCCGGTTTTGAGGGCGCCTCGCCGCAACCCATGACCGAGTTCAGTCCAGCTTTAACGGATCGCCGCTCAAGTCCTCGGCACGATCGATCTTAATCAGCACGGCAAAGCCCTTCTTCTCGGGATCGCGCTCTTTTTCCGGCTGGATCAGCCGCTCCCAAACTTTTTCATAGACCGGCCCGGATTTGTAGACTTTGGCGGTGCCGTATAAACGCGCCACGGCGCCCTTGGGTAGGATGGTCGCGCGCAAATCCGGTTTGCGAAAAAATACCGTGACCTTGCTGTCGTCCTTGAGATTATCCGTGGTCGATCCCCTACCCCGCTCCCACAGCGAAATATGATCGTCGTCATAGACCTGGGTGCTGCCCCGCATGGTCACCTGTGCAAAGCCGTTGGGCAGCACGGTTGCGACTTGCGCGACGTTCGCCGGAAACGCGGTGTTGATGTGCTCGTGAAGTGCTTTTGGAATCGTGCCCACGATGGATCCCCTCCTAGTCGATTAGATCAGAATGCGCTTTTGATGACGCCGCCCTCGACGCGCAGATTGGCGCCGTGCGTACCAGAGGCAGCAGGGCTGCAGACATAGACCACCATATTCGCAACTTCCTCGGTCGAGGTGAAGCGCCAGATCAGCGAGGTCGCACGTCGCTTCTCGATCCATTCCTTGGCGATTTCCTCGCGTGATTTGCCGAGGCGCTTAGCCATATTGTCGAACACTTCGCTCAAGGTCGGGCCGGGCAGCACCGAATTAACCGTGACGCCGGTACCCACCAACGTCTCGGCGACGCCGCGGGCCAGCGCAATCACCCCCGCCTTGGCAACGCCGTAAGGCACCATCTCCGGGGGAATCTGCACGCCGGATTCACTGGAGATGTAGACGATACGCCCCCAATTCCTCTGGCGCATTGCCGGTAGATAGACCTGGGTCATTCGCACTGCGCTGACGACGTTGACCTCGAAGATGGTATGCCAGTCGGCATCCTCGAGGCGGTCGAACGGCTTCATGATGCCGCCGAGCCCGCCGAGATTGTTGACGAGGACATCGACTGTCGGCTGGGCTGCGATCACCGCGCGCGCTCCTTCCGCGGTAGCAAGGTCGGCGGCGATGCCTTTGAGCTGCGCCCGTGGCACCGCGCCCTTGATCTTGTCGAGCGCGGCATCGACGCGCGCCTGCGTACGGCCATTGACCCAGACAGTCGCCCCTACTTTCGCCAGCCCTTCTGCAATCGCATAGCCGATGCCGGCTGTGGAAGCGGTGACGAGGGCGGTTTTGCCGGCTAGGTCCAGATTCATGCGGATTTCCTTTGTGAGGTCGGTAATTGCCGCACCGCGGCGATGACCGGCCGGCGATCGACGCTGGGCTGATAGAAGCGGGTATAGCGATGAACCGCGTCGGCGAAATGATCGGCGTCCCCATCCTTTGCGACTTCGAAGGCCGTGAAGCCGGCGCGCAGCATGAAAAGGAACTGGTCGCGCAATACCTGCCCGGTCGCGCGCAGCTCGGCCTGATAATGGTAACGCTCACGCAAGAGCCGCGCCTGGCTGTAAGCCCGGCCATCGCGGAAAGTGGGAAACACCAACGCAATTGAGGCGAGATGAGTCAGATGCGGGGCGAGCTCCTCGATCGCGCGATTGTTCGGCCAGATCACCCCGACCACCCGCGACGCCACCGTCGCGGCTTCGGCCAGGAAACGCTTGTCCGTCAACAGGACCGGCACATCGTCCGGGACGGGCGCATTGTCGGCGACGCGTCGATACGGATCTTCAGCCTCGCGGCCATCCTTAACGAACCGCATAGACGCGTTCCTTGAAGGGCTGGATACCGACCCGCTTCACCGTGTCGATAAAAATCTCCTCGGGACGCTCCCGCAACTCGATGTAAGCGGCAACGACATCCTCGACAATGTCCGCAACCTTGTCGAATGGCACGGAAGGGCCAATCAACGTCCCGAGTTTGGCGTTCTCATCGGCTTTGCCGCCGAGCGTGATTTGATAAAATTCCTGTCCCTGTTTCTCGACGCCCAGGATGCCGATATGGCCGATATGGTGATGGCCGCAGGCATTGATGCAGCCCGAGATGTTAATGTGGAGTCGGCCGATATTGCGCTGCAGATCGGGATCGGCGAACCGCTTCGAAATTTCCATTGCCACCGGAATCGCTCGGGCATTGGCGAGACTGCAATAATCGAGGCCCGGACAAGCGATGATATCGGTGATCAGATTGACGTTGGTCAGCGCCAAGCCGACCGCATCGAGCTTGCGCCACAGCGCCGGTAGGTCGCGTTGCCGCACGCTGGGCAAGCACAGATTCTGCTCATGCCCGTTGCGGACTTCGCCATAGCCATATTGGTCGGCGAAATCGGCGAGTGCCTCCATCTGCTCGGCGGTGCAGTCGCCTGGCGTCAGCCCGATCGGTTTGAGGGAGACCGTGACGATGGCATGGCCAGGCACGCGATGCGGCGCCACGGCATTGAAATACCAGGTGCGGAAACGCACATCGTGGAATGCCGCTTGCAGTTCCGGCGGATTGTCTTCGAGGTTCTCGAAATCGGGAAAGTGGAAACGCCGGGTTATTTCTGCGACCAATCGTTTCGTCGAGCACAGGCGCGTACTCCTTTGACGCCTCGAACTCGGCTTCGACCTCATCGCGGAATTTTTCGATGCCTAGGTCGTGGACCAGGATCTTGATCCGCGCCTTCCAGATGTTGTCGCGCCGACCATAGCGGTTATAGACGCGCAAGATGGCCTCGACATAGCCGAGCAGATCCTGGCGAGGGCAGAAGCCCCGAATAGTTTCAGCAAGATAGGGTGTGCGGCCAAGGCCGCCGCCGACCGCGACCTCGAAGCCGAGCTCGCCGTGGGGGCCGCGTCGCAGCCACAGGCCGATATCGTGCATTTTCACCGCCGCACGGTCGTGCGCGGCGCCGGTGATGCCAATCTTGAACTTGCGCGGCAGGAACGAGAATTCGGGATGCAGCGTCAGATGCTGGCGCAAAATCTCGGCGTAAATGCGCGGGTCGGCGATTTCGTCGCGCGCCGCACCGGCCCATTGATCGGTGGAGATATTGCGCACGCAATTGCCACTGGTCTGGATGGTGTGCAGACCGACGCTGGCAAGGTCGGTCACTGCATCCGACAAATCCTCGAGCTTGATCCAGTGGAACTGTATGTTCTGGCGCGTGGTGAAATGGCCATAGCCGCGATCGTAGCGGCGCGCGACATGGGCGAGTATGCGCAGCTTCTTCGACGACAGCGTGCCGTAGGGTATCGAAATCCGCAGCATATAGGCGTGCAGTTGCAGATAGGTGCCGTTCATGAGCCGCAGCGGCCGAAACTCTTCCTCGCTCAGTTCGCCGCTGAGCCGACGTTTGATCTGATCGCTGAATTCGGCGACGCGCTCGTTTAGAAGCGTCTGATCGAATTCGTCATAAACATACATGCGAGCCTCACGTCTCGGCGGGAACCCGCCGCAGATCAAAGGTCGGTCCGGAGCGGCGGATGATTTCGCGCAGATTGCCCGGAACGACGCCGGCCGTCGGCGTCATGCGCGACCGGCGCGGCATAGGCGCCGACAGCGAGCGTTCCCTCGCCAGCTGCTTGCGCCAGCTGGGCCTTCACTGCCGCCTCCGCATCAAGCACCAAGGCGCTCGCCAAATCGGTCGTCCAGCTTCCGCTGGCAGTGCGATAGATCACGGCACCGTCGCGCAACCGGTTGGCGGTAACCACGACCAATCCGTCGATGCGCAGTTTCTGGTCGAGCGGCGACGTCATGAAGCATCCATTGAAATCCGCCGGACACCATGCTCGGCGCTCTCGCCCTAAAGTAGGGTCGAATTACCAATCTCACAAGTGAAATACAATAATTATACAGTCCTTGATCGTTATTTAGGCATATCGGCTTCGATAGCCGCGCGGTCGAGATCCCGGACAATAAACACCAGACGCGAGCGTCGGTCATCGTCGGGCCATTTGGCGAGAGGCACGGGCGGATGTTGCAGGTAATGCACGCCGTGAACGGCAACGGGCTGGTCGCGCCCCGTAACGTTCAGCAATCCCTTTATCCGCAGGATGTTTTCCCCGTATTGGCCGGAAATCCGTTCCAGCCAGATCATCGTGTCTTCGAAATTGAGGCGTTGATCGAAGGTGTAGCAATAGGCACGGATGCGGTCGTCGTGACGGTTGCGGTCGAGCTCTTCGTGTTGGTGGTCATGTTCGTGACCATGAGCGGCGTGCGCTTCCTCGTCGATCCAGCGACGTACTTCAGAGACCTTGTCATCGAGCTCGAAGCCAGCGCCGCCGAACAGCTGCTCCGGCGACATGCGGTCGCCGGCTTGGAACAGCGGTGCCCCAGGATTGAGGCGCTTGAGGCGAGCGGTCAGGGTGGCAATCGCCTCGCCGCTGGCAAGATCAGTCTTCGACAGCATCAGTCGGTCGGCGATCGCTACTTGCTTCACGGCTTCGCGATGCTCGTCAAGCGTCCGCGCCCCGTGCACCGCGTCGACCATGGTCACGACGGGGCCGATGCGGAAGAGTTCCATCATGCCGACGTCGTAGATCAAGCCCTGCAAGATTGGCGCAGGATCGGCAAGTCCCGTGGTCTCGACCATCACTCGGCGAAAATTTGGGATCTCGCCCTTTTCGCGGCGATAAGCGAGATTGTCGAGCGTTTCAAGCAGCTCGCCTCTGCACCGTGCAACAAAGACAACCCGAGGCCATCAGGATGACGTCGTCCGATGCCTTTTCGACCAGCGCATGATCGAGTCCAATGTCGCCGAACTCGTTGACGATAACTGCCGTCTCGTCCATTGCCGGGTCGCGCAGCACCCGATTGAGCAGCGTGGTCTTGCCGCTGCCGAGAAACCCGGTTAGCACTGAGACCGGCAGCCGATTTTGTAATCCATCCATCCCATCATCCTTGGCTGCGCGCCGCTCGATCGCAACAATCGCATACTTGCCCGGCCCGCTGCTTCACATTAAGAACTATCATAGGATTTGGGAAGAAGTCGGCGACCGGCAGCCCAACTGAGCCCGGGCGGCTGCGGCCGCGAGCCGGGCAAATCTGCGTCACCCGAGGGAGGAGTGGATGCGAAAGCTATTCGGTATTGCCGTTGCGGCGGCGTTTTTTGCCATTGCCGGGATTGCGCAGGCGGATGAGGTGCCGCTCAAGATTGGGGTCATTATGACCTATTCGGGGCCGTTCGCGACCTATGGTCACCAGGCCGATATTGGGATCGCCTCCTGGCTTAAGGCACATGGCGACACCATCGCTGGCCGCAAGATCGAGTTCGTCCGAAAGGACGATACGGGCTTGGCCCCCGACGTCTCGAAGCGCGTGACACAAGAGCTGGCGGTGCGCGACAAGGTCGACATCATTTTCGGCGGCTGCTGGTCCCCCAATGCGCTGGCTTCCGCGCCGGTCGCGACCGCGGCCAAGATCCCGTTCTTCATCATCGTCGCCGCGACCGACGGCATTCCGGCAGAAATCCCCTTACATGGTACGGCTCAGCCAGCCGGTCAGCGTGCCGGTCTACACCATGGGAAAATGGGCCGCAGGCACGAAAGGGTGGAAGACCGGTTATAGCGCGGTGGTTGACTACGTCCTTGGCACCGCGGGTGCCAATGCATTTCGTGCCGGCCTCGAGGCAGGCGGCGGCAAAGTGGTCGGCGAGGTCCGCATCCCCGTCAGCAATCCCGACTTCACCCCCTATGTCGAGCGGGCAAAGGAAACGCGTCCGCAGGTCGTGCAATTGTTCATGCCGGCTGGTGCGCTCGCCGAAGGCTTCGTCAAGGCCTATCACGATATCGGTCTCGCCAAGGAAGGCATAAACCTGGTGACGGGACCACTGAGCGAAACGCAGCCGACCGAGACGCTCGGCGACTTTGTCGAAGGCATCTACACCGGCACCAACTGGATCACCAACAACGACAGCCCGGAGAACCAAGCGTTCCTCAAGGCGCTGCACGAAACGCAGGGACCGACCTTTAACCCGGGCTTTGTCGCGATGGACACTTGGGATGCGCTCAACATCACCAAAGCGGCAGTCGAAGCACAGAACGGTAAGATCGATCCCGACAAGACAATGTCGCTGATCCGGGGCCATGAGTTCACCAGCCCGCGCGGACCAATTGCCTTCGATAAGAATGGCGAGATTATCCAGAACGTCTATCTGCAGCAGGCCGTTAAGGTCGACGGCAAGATGGCAATGAAGCTCGTTGAGACCATGCCGATGGTTAGGCCGCCGGCGCTGACACAATGACGCTGACACAATAATGTGAGGGGCGCGGCACGGGCTGCGCCTCTTTTTCAATCCGAGTCGTTGCGACGTGTTTTCCATTATCCAAGGCATCGTCCAGGTCCTGTTCGACGGCATCGCTTTCGGCATGCTGTTGTTCGTGATGTCGGTTGGCCTGTCGATCACACTAGGCATGATGCGCTTCGCCAACCTGGCCCACGGCGTGTTCGCGATGCTCGGCGGCTATGTCACCGCGACGCTGATGTATCGTGCGGGCTGGCCATTCCTTGCGACACTGCCGATCGCCTTCGGCCTGGTCGCCGTGGTCAGTATCGCGCTTGAGCGTTTTGTCTATCGCCGGGTCTATACCGCGAAGGAACTCGACCAAGTTTTGCTGACCATCGGTATCATCTATATGTCGATCGCGGCCGCCGCTTATGTTTGGGGCCCGGAGCCAATGGCCTTTACCCTACCCGACTACCTTACCGTTTATCGGCGCATTGGCTGGTTTAGCTTTAGCACTTATGGCGCCCTGCTTTTGGCGTTTGGCACGGTCATTACGCTCGCGATTTTCTACGGTTTGGAGCGCACGCGTTTTGGCGCCATGATCCGTGCCGCGGTCGACGATCGGCGCGTCGCGCTGGGCATGGGCATCAATGTCAATCGCGTCTTTACCATCACCTTCGCGATCGGCAGCGGCCTGGCGGGGCTCGGAGGTGCCTTGGCCATCAATGCGCTGGGGCTCGATCCCAGCTTCCCGATCGAGTATCTGGTCTTCTTTTTGATCGTGGTCAGCATTGGCGGCGGCGGCACGGTGAAAGGTGCCCTCGCGGCGTCTCTCTTGCTTGGCTTAGCGGATACCGCGGGCAAATATTACGTGCCGCAAACCGGCGCCTTCATCATCTATGTCGTGATGCTGCTGGTTATGCTGTGGCGCCCCAACGGCTTGTTTGGCCGCCCATGAGCGCCGAGACCCGGACAGCGAACGCTTCGGCCGTCGCCGATTTTCGGGCGCGGGCGCGCTGGCAATGGTACGAGCCGATTTTCTGGCTCGGCGCCATCGCTTGGTATTTTTTGTTCCCGACCTATCTGCCCCTCGGCACGCAGATACTGTGCTCGGCTCTGTTCGCCTTGTCGCTCGATCTGATTTTGGGTTATGGCGGCATCGTCTCGCTGGGGCATACCACGTTTTTCGGCATCGGCGCCTATACCGCCGGCCTCATGGCCAAATATGGCTGGGGCGAGCCGATCACCTGCCTCCTGGCAGGCGGCGCGACCGCGGCGATCGCCGGCTGGATTTGCAGCTTCGTCATTGTCCG
Organism: uncultured Alphaproteobacteria bacterium; assembly: GCA_963804725.1. Lineage (GTDB taxonomy): Bacteria > Pseudomonadota > Alphaproteobacteria > ATCC43930 > CGMCC-115725 > JAATGI01. Next base: position 143,023 of record CAWDRN010000008.1, read on the forward strand.
CGTCCAGGGTGTCGCGTTGCTGTTGGTGACATTGGGCATCAACCTGGTGCTCTACGAAATTGCCAACAAGGCCTACACCATTACCGGCGGTGCCGACGGGCTGCAGGGTATCGTGTTCTGGAAACTATTCGGCATATTTGATTATGACATCGAAGGCCGCGTCGCTTACATCTACACGCTCGTGGTCGTGTTCCTCTTGTTCCTGATTGCGCGGCGCATCGTCTACTCGCCCTTCGGCCTCGCGCTCAAAGGCATGCGCGAGAATTGGAAGCGCATGCCCGCTCTCGGTGCGGCGCTGCGCCGCCACGGCGCCTTGATTTTCGTGCTGTCTGCGGCGATCGCCGGTGTGGCCGGCGCACTACTGGCGGAGTCGGTGCAGTTCGTAGCGTTGGATTCGCTCGGTGTGCAGCGCTCGGTCGACGTCCTGACGATGCTGATTGTGGGCGGCACAGGCGTGCTTTACGGCAGTTTCGTCGGCGCCACCGTTTATATGGTGGTTCGCGACCAGCTCGCCGATCTCAACCCCGCCTATTGGTACTTCTGGATCGGACTGATCCTCGTCGTGGTTGTGCTATTCACGCGCAACGGCGTGGTCGGCGCCTTGTCCGATGCCGCGGCTTGGTTCCAGCGACGAGGCCGCGCGCAATCATGACGACCATTGCGCTCAAGACGCTCGGACTTAATAAGAATTTCGGCGAACTCAAAGTGACTCAGGATGTCAAGTTCGAGCTGCCAGTCGGCGCGCGCCACGCCCTGATCGGTCCGAACGGTGCCGGCAAGACAACCTTTATCAACCTGCTCACCGGCATGCTGCCGCCTGATTCCGGCACCATCGAGCTGGACGGCCAGGAAATCACCGACCTGCCGGCCCATCAACGCGTGAAGCGCGGCCTCGCCCGCACCTTTCAAATCAGTACGCTATTCCCCGACTTGACGCCGCTCGAAGCGGTGACATTGGCGGCATGCGAGCGTCATGGCACGTCACGCCAATGGTTTCCATCGCTGGCAAACCGCAAGGACTTGATCGAGGAAGCCTATGCGCTGCTCGCCGAGCTCGGCATCGGCGACCAGGCGCATCGGATGACGCGACACCTCGCCTACGGGCATCAGCGCGTCCTGGAGATTGCGCTGGCTCTGGCGACGCGTCCCCACGTTCTTTTGCTTGACGAACCGGCAGCCGGCGTACCCGCGCATGAAAGCGGCGTGCTCTATGAGGTGATTGCCGCGCTGCCAAAAGAGATTGCTGTGCTTTTCATTGAGCACGATATGGACCTGGTGTTCCGTTTCGCCAGTCACATTACCGTGCTGGTCTCCGGCCGCGATTCTGCGCGAAGGACCGCCGGCGCAGATCGCTGAGGATCCGGAGGTCCGCGCCATCTATCTCGGAACCGCTGCTCATGGCTGAGCCGCTGTTGCAGCTCAATCGGGTGCGCGCGGGCTATGGCGATGCCGTGGTCATCGATGACATCAGCTTTTCCGTGCCGGAAGGTGAATCCCTGGCGCTCCTCGGGCGCAACGGGATGGGCAAGACGACCCTGATCCTGACGATCATGGGACAGACGCGGTTCATGGGTGGAGAGATGAGCATCCGCGGCAAGCGCTTCGAGCGCATGCCTTCCAATGCTCGCGTCGCGCTTGGCCTAGGCTGGGCGCCGCAAGAACGCGGCATCTTTGCCTCGCTCACCGTCGAGGAGAATCTGGCGGTTGTGGCTCGGCCTGGTCATTGGAATGCGGCGCGCCTTTTCGAGCTGTTCCCATCGCTCTCGGAGCGACGTCGCAATTTCGGCAATCAGCTCTCGGGCGGTGAGCAGCAAATGCTGGCCATCGCCCGCGCCCTGATGACCAATCCGTCATTGCTGCTGCTGGACGAGCCGCTCGAAGGGCTGGCGCCGATTATTGTCGAGGAGCTGGTGCGCACCATCCGGCGGCTCGCGGCCGAAGGTGTTGGCTTCATTCTGGTCGAGCAGCATACCCAGTTGGCGCTGGGACTGGCGCGGCAGGCAATCATTTTGGAACGTGGACGCGTCGTCCATCGAGGCGCGAGCCAAGGCCTGATCGACGATCCGTCCATGCTGGTTCGCTTCGTCGGCCTGCGCGGCGAGCGCGGCGCGATTACACCAGCTTCGGCTTGACAGGGGATGCGCGAACCCGTCAATCATGCGCGGCCGCGATAGACGGCTAAAACGTGGGGAGGTGAATTGGCTGATATTCTGACGACGTGGGCAGCACTAACATTCAACGGTATTTCGTTCGGCATGATCTTGTTCCTGATCTCGTCCGGACTGACGGTGACGCTAGGTGTGATGCGGCTGGTTAACCTTGCGCATTGCGGTTTCGCCATGATCGGCGGCTACATCGCGATGGCGGCCGTGGATTACCTGGGTTTCGGGCTGCTGGCTTCGATACCGGTGGCGGTGGTTGGTACCATGATCATCGCCGCCGTGATCGAGCGGACCCTGTTCCAGTGGACCTACGGCATAACCCAGCTCGGCCAGATCCTGATGACGATTGGGCTGGCCTTCGTGATGGTGGCGCTGTGCAACATCGTGTTCGGTCCGTTGCTCCACGCGTTGCCGGTTCCGGACTGGCTCACTGGCAATTTCAATATCGCCGGCGTCGTGGTCTCGGTCTATCGCTGCTTTCTGGTGGTCGTCAGCGGGCTGATCGCCCTCGGCATCTGGTACGTGGTTGAGCGCACTGATTTCGGCGCGCGGCTTAGAGCGTCGGTGGACAATCCGCGCATGGCGCGCTGTGCCGGCATTAATGTCCGCCGCATATTCTCCGTCACCTTCACCGTCGGATGCGGGCTCGCCGCGGTCGGCGGCGCGTTGGGCACGCAGATGTTGCCGATCGAGCCATTTTACGCGCTGAATTATCTGATTCTGGTGCTGATTGTCGTGGCGACCGGCGGGCTTGGCAGCCTCAAAGGCTCGTTTACCGCGGCGCTGCTTATCGGCGTCATCGACACCTATGGCCGCTATATATTGCCGGCTGGCGGCGGCTTCGTCATGTATGCAATCGTCTTGGTGGTGTTGCTGGTCCGGCCACAAGGCTTGTTTGCAAGGGCTTGAGCATGGCGACCCTCTCCACCAGCCGCCCCGTCGCCGCGTCGATCCGCAACGCGTTTGCCGCGCATCGCATTAACGCCATCGATGTCGGCATTTGGATGGTCGCGATCGGCGCCTATTTCGTGGTCCCGACCTATCTCTCGCTCGGCACCACGGTCCTGATCATGATCTTGTTCACGCTGTCGCTCGATCTCGCCGTCGGCTATGGCGGTATCGACACGCTTGGGCAAGGCGCATTCTATGGCGTCGGCGGTTACGCCGCGGCCTTTTGGGCGCTCAACGTCACCAGCGAACCGATTTCGGGACTGGTGGCGGGCGCGTTGGTCGCAGCGTTGCTCGGTATAGTCACAGGCCCGATCATCCTGCGAACACGCGGCTTGACGCTGATCATGATCACGCTTGCCATCACCTCGATGCTTGAGGAATTCGCCGTCACCGCAAAATCGATCACAGGCGGGGACGACGGGCTAACCGGATATCATATCGATCCGATCTTCGGCATCTTCCATTTCGACATCTACTTCCGCACCGCCTATTTCTACGCGCTCGCTGTGCTGGCCGTTGCCTTTATCGTTGCGCGCATTGTGGTCAATTCGCCATTCGGTCTGACGATACGCGGCATTCGCGAGAATCCGATGCGCATGCGTTTGCTTGGCGTGCCGATCCGCAACCGGCTCATCGGGCTCTTTACCTTGTCCGGGGCAATGGCCGGCGTGGCCGGCGCGCTGACGGCGCAGGTTACCGGGTTGATCGGCGTCGATACGCTGACCTTCCTGGTGTCGGGCAATGCGCTGATCAGCCTGATTCTGGGCGGATTCGGTCGGCTCTACGGTGCGTTTCTCGGCGCCGCGCTGTTTTACATTTTCTCCGACCGAGCGGCGGCCATCAACCCGTTTCATTGGTATCTCGGTTTGGGCGTCCTGCTCATTCTGGCGGTACGGTTCATGCCCAATGGGCTGATCGGGCTGGGGGAACAGCTCCAACTCTTCCGCGAGCGCAAGCAGGGTCGGGGCCTCGACCGGGGCGGCGCATGAGCGAGCTCAAGACAAATCAGCCGGCCCTTGAGATCAAGGGCCTTTACAAGAATTTCGGAGCGTTGAAAGTCACCCAGGACATCAACCTGACACTGCAGCCTGGTGTACGCCACGCACTGATCGGCCCGAACGGCGCCGGTAAGACCACGCTTGTGAACCAGATCACCGGCGTGTTGAAACCCGATGCCGGCACCATCCGCCTCTTCGGCACCGACATCACCAACGCCACGCCGGAAAAACGCGTGGCGCTCGGTGTCGTGCGGACCTTCCAGATCATCTCTTTATTTCTGCGACTGACCGTTGCCGAGAATGTCGGCCTCGCCATTGCGGCTTCCCAATCACTTGATGCCAAGCCATGGGGCTCTTTGCGCGACGACGAGCGCGTGGTTGACGGAGTTCGCGCCTTGCTGGAACGGCTCGATCTCCTCGGCGTCGCAGAGCGCAAGGTGAGCGAATTGGGCTACGGCCAGCGCCGCCTGGTCGAGATAGCGCTGGCGCTCGCTCTCAAGCCTAAAGTGCTGCTGCTCGACGAGCCTGCGGCCGGCGTATCGTCGCACGATCTCGGGATGCTGCTCGAAATCCTTAACCGTCTACCAAGTGACATCGCGGTGCTGGTGATCGAACACGATATGAGCTTGGTGTTCCGTTTCGCACAGCGGATCACGGTCTTGGTTGGCGGCGCGCTTCTCGTTGAAGGTTCGGTCGACGAAGTGCGTGCCGACCAGCGGGTGCGCGACGTCTACTCGGGGCGCCGCGCCTATGTCTGAGTTTTTGGAGGTCGAAAACGTCACGGCCGGCTATGCCGGCAATGTTGTCCTCGAGCAAGTATCGGTGTCGCTGGCCGCGAACTCGTCAATCGCGCTCTTGGGGCGCAATGGTGTGGGCAAGACGACGCTGCTCGCGACCATTATGGGCCTGACGCGGATTGAAGCCGGGCGCGTCGCCTTTGACGGCGCCGATTTGGCGAAGGTGCCAACTCATCGCCGGGCCGAGCTCGGCATCGGCTATGTACCGCAGGAGCGCGAGATCTTTCCCTCACTGACGGTGCATGAAAATCTCAAGGTCGCGACCCGCGAAGGCGAATGGACGACGGACCGGATCTACCAATTGTTTCCGCCGCTCGCGGAACGGCGCAGCAACTTCGGCAATCAACTATCCGGCGGCGAACAGCAGATGCTGGCCGTGGGCCGTGCGCTGGTGAGCAATCCGAAAATGCTGCTGCTCGACGAGCCGTTCGAGGGCTTGGCACCCGTGATCATCGACCAAATGGTAGATGCTCTAGAGAGCATCCGCAAAGCCTCAGAGCTCGCGATGATCCTGGTCGAGCACCATGCCGAGATAGCGCTGCAATTCGCCAAACGCGCGGTCGTGCTCGATCGCGGCCAAGTTGTATGGGGAGGTGATTGCGCCGAGTTGCGCGCCAACCCCGATAAGCTCGCCGTACTTATCGGCATCGAACAAGAAACGCAGCGATAGGTTCTCCCTGCCGACAGCGCGCCGCCGCACCCCGCTCACTGTCGGTCGCCATGTCGTCGGCACCGGGTACCAGCAGCCAATATTCGCGCATGAAGGCGCAACCTATAGCTGGCACGACTTGAGTTGGAAGCTCACGGTCCCCCAGCTTGCGCTGTGACGCTAGCGGAGACGATCGAGATGGGGGAAGGCGCTCAGTGCGGTGGGCCAGGTATATGGCAGCGCTGGCGCTAGAACGGTGCGATCGACCTGGCTCAGTTTGGTCAGGCCCATCAACATCATATCCTTGGTGATTTCCTCTTCGAGGAGATGGAGGAGCAACCCCATCCCGGCTTCGCCGCCGGCCGCAAGGGCCCACGCCTGGAGCTTACCCAAACCGACCGCCTTGGCACCGAGCGCCACCGCCTTAAGGATGTCGGTGCCGCGCACGAAGCCGCCATCGATCATGACCTCGGCATGGCCATTCACCGCGGCGACGACTTCGGGGAGAACCTCGAGGGTGCCCTGCCCGTGATCGAGCTGACGGCCACCGTGGTTTGAGACATAAACCACCGCCACGCCGTGCTCGACTGCAATCTTGGCATCTTCGGCGGTGGCGATGCCTTTGATAATGACCGGTAGATCGAACTTCTCGCGAACGCGATCGATGTCCTTCCAATTCAAGCGCTCCTGATGCTCGCGGCCGGCAGCGCTCATCACGCCGGTGCGGCCACCGGTGACGAGTGGCGTCTGCTGGAAGAAACGGTTGAGCTGGTTGCGTTCCCGCCGACTGTAGGCGTCGGTGTCGACGGTAAAGCAAATCGCACGGCAGCCGACCTTGAGAGCGCGCTCGACGTAAGCATCGACCCAATCGGCATCACCACGAATATACAGTTGCAAGACCAGCCGGCCATTGGCTTCGGCCGTCGCCACATTGATATCCGGTTCCGTCACGGAGCTGATAAAAGTCATGGTGCCGAACTGTGCCGCCGCGCGCACCGGGCCGAGCGCCCCCTGCGGATCGAGCATCGTCATGCCGCCGACCGGCGCGAAAATCACGGGAATGCGCAGCTTGATGCCCAATAGGCTCGATGACGTGTCGATCGACTCCTGAAGCACGTCGCGCAGAACGCGTGGCCGCAGCGCCCACAGGTCGAGCGCGAGGCGGTTGCGCGCCAGTGTCGCCTCGGTCTCACTGCCTCCCGCGACAAAGTCCCAGGAATGGGGATGAAGCTTGCGACGTGCCTCAGCCACCATCTCCGTGGTGGTAGAAAGCGCCGCCCGACCTCATCGACCTGCTCCTGCGTCGGGCCGGGCGGCCGGTTAGACAATGCTTTCAGACATAGGCCTCGTCCGGCGTGTCAGCTGGTGTGATGCAATTCGTGCCACTGATCCTTGACGGCCGGAATCGTTTCCAGCGTTTTGTTGAAGAGCATGCCGTTTTCTTTGACGACACGACGAATGTAAATGTTTCGGACCGAGTCGCGCGTCTTCGGATCGATGGAGATCGGCCCTGTCGGGCTCCGCCAGGCGTAACCCTTAATCGCGGCAATAGCCTTGTCGCCGTCGCGCTGGCCGTTGGTCGCTTTCAGCATGTGAAAGATAATTTCCATGCCGTCATAGCCGAAGGTCGTGATGTATTTGTCCAAGACCTGCGGGTCGGCCGCCTTCAGGCCGGCGATGAAGCTTTTGTTGGTGGGGTTGTCGAGGAACGGGTCATAGTACCACGCGGTAACGATGCCGATCGCGGCGTCGCCGATCACCGGCAAATAGTTCGGCGAGGTCTCCGCCGTGCCGTAATTCGGTACCGTTTGGGCGAGTCCGGAATCGACATAGGCATGGATATAACCGAGAACCATCGGGCCGCCGGGTAGGAACGGATAGAGGCATTGCGGCTTGTAATCCTTGGCCTTTTGCATGATAGGCCGAAAAGTCGGTTGTGCCGATCGGCACCTTGATCACGTCCACTTGTCTTGCCACCAGCACCCATGAAACCGTACTTGAAGGCCTCGATCGAGTCGGCGCCCGGCGCATAGTCGGTGATTACCAAAGTGGCATGCTCGCAACCATGTTTGGCGGCGTACTGCGCGATCGGAACCGTGGGCTGCCAGTTGGTGTTGCCGATGCGAACGAAATAGGGCGATTTGTCGACGATCACCGAGGTCGCGCCGTTGAACATGACCCACGGTACTTTGGCTTCTGTGACCAGATCGGCGACTGCGAAACGCCTCGGGGGTAGAATTCGCCGCCGCCGGCGACCGAAACGTCATCGCGCGTGATGAATTCTTGAACGATCTGCTTGGTGCGCGCGACATCGGTACCCGGGGCGTCACGGAGGATCAGATTGACGTTCGGATTGCCGTCGCGACCGTTGTGCTCTTGCATATAGAGATCGATCTCACGCTTGTACGACTGGCCCCATTGTGCATAGGCGCCAGAAAAGGCGGCAACGATACCGACCTTATAGTCGGAAGCCTGGGCAAAGGACGCGGCGCACACAAAGCCGCTGGCAACAATCAAACACTTCGGATACGGAACATCAAGGGGGACTCCTCTTCTTGCAGCAACGTCCGGCGGACCGGTTGGTCCGGATCCGCCGGCCGGCAGACTAATACTTAGCTTCCAGGATGCAGTTCGTGCCACTGATCGTGAACTGCGGGGAACGTCAGAAATTCCTTGTTGTAAAGGACGCCTTTGTCATCCTTTACGACCTTGCGGATATAGATGTTTTGCACGATGTCGCGATATTTGGGATCGATCGAGATCGGGCCGCGGGGGCTCATCCAAGTGTACCCCTTGATTGCGGCAATCATCTTGTCGCCGTCCCGCTCACCCTTGGTCGCCTTCAGCATGTGATAGATCACTTCCATGCCGTCATAGGCAAAAACGGGAACGAACTTGCGCCTGATGTTTGGATCATTTTTCTCAAGCGCGCCGATGAAGGCCTTGTTCATCGGATTGTCAAGATAAGTGCTGTAGAAGCCCGACGAGATCATGCCGAGAGCGGCATCGCCGATCGCATCGAGATAATTCTCGGCGACCGAGCCGGCGTCGTAAAGCGTCACGCCCTGCTTTGGAAAACCCATCTGCGAATAGCCCTTGATAAAGGCAAGCGCCATGGGGCCGCCGGGCATGAAGGGAAATACGCATTCTGGCTTCGAGTCTTTGACGCGCTGCAAATATGCCGAAAAATCGGTGGTGCCGAGCGGCACTTTGATGACGTCGGCCACCTTGCCGCCATGTTTCTCGAAGCCATAGGAGAAGGCGGCGATGGTGTCGGCGCCGGGCGCGTAATCGGCGACAATCATCGTCACCTTCCTGCAGCCGTGCTCGGCAGCGTATTCCGCTATGGGTACGTCGGGCTGCCAGGTCGTGAAGCCGACGCGGACCAGATACGGCGATTTGTCGACAATAAATGACGTCGAGCCGTTGAAGATGATGTATGGGACCTTCGCTTCGGTAACGAGCGGCGCCACCGCCAGCGCCTCGGGCGTGAATTCGCCGCCGCCGACTACGGCGGCATTGTCGCGGGTGATGAATTCCTGCACGACCTGCTTGGTGCGCGCAACATCGAGGTGCCCGGTGCATCGCGCAAGATCAGATTGATCTTCGGATTGCCGTCCTTGCCGTCATGCCGGGACATGTAAAGGTCGATTTCGCGTTTGTACGCCTGACCCCATTCGGCATACGCGCCCGAGAACGCTGCGACAATACCGACCGTCGGATGGTCGTCGGCGCGGACCGGGTGAATCATGAAATTTGCGCATAGCGCCATGGCCGCCCCGCCGGCCATAACTTTGCCTATCATATCATCCTCCTCTGGCGTCGTGGGCCATAATTCCTGAGCGACCGGCGGCCCCGTGGTCTGTGGCCCGCTGACCGCGGCGATGTCGTGATCAGCTTGCCGGATGCAGATCGTGCCACTGGTCGTGCACGGCGGGAAATCGTCTCGAAATTCCTTGTTAAATGTCACGCCGTTTTCTTTCACACATTTGCGTATATAGATATTCAACACGATGTCGCGGGTCTTCGGATCGATCGACAAAGGACCGCGCGGACTCATCCACTTGTAGCCTTTGATCGCCGCGATTGCCCGATCGCCGTCGCGCACTCCGTTCGGTTGCTTTCAGCATGTGGTAGATCACTTCCATACCGTCATAAGCGTACGTCGTCACGAATTCACGTCTGATGTTCGGATACTTCTTGCGCCAAGGCGCCGATGAATGCCTGGTTCATCGGATTGTTCAGATAGGTGCTGTAGGGCGCCGCCGAAATGATGCCTAACGCGGCATCGCCGATGGCGTCGAGCTAATTCTCCGCGGTGACCCCGCCGGCGTCATAAAGCACGATGCCCTGCTGCGCGAAGCCCTGAGCCGCGAAATCTTTCGACGTAAGGTGAGCGACATCGGGCCGCCAGGCATGAACGGAATGACGCAATCCGGATGCGAATCCTTGAGACGTTGCATATAGGCGGAGAAGTCCGTGGTGCCGAGCGGAACCTTGACCACTTCGCCCACCGTTCCGCCATGCTTTTGGAAACCGTAAGTTAGCGCGTCGACAGTGTCCTTGCCTGGCGCATAATCGGCGACAATCAATCGTCACCTTCTTGCAGCCATGCGCAGCCGCATAATCCGCCAGCGGTACGTTCGGCTGCCAGATGGTAAAGCCAACGCGCACCAGGTAAGGCGACTTATCGACGATGAACGAGGTCGCACCGTTGAAAATGACGTAGGGAATCTTTGCCTCGGTCACCAACGGCGCCACGGCCAGCGCCTCGGGCGTGAACTCGCCGCCGCCGACCACCGCAGCCCCGTCGCGCGTGATGAATTCCTGAACGACCTGCTTGGTGCGCGACGGATCGGTGCCCGGCGTGTCGCGCAGAAGCAAATTGATCTTGGGATTGCCGTCCTTTCCATCGTGCTGATGCATGTAAAGGTCGATTTCGCGCTTGTAGGATTCGCCCCATTGAGCATAAGGGCCCGAGAAGGCGGCGACGAGGCCGACGACCGGCCGGTCGTCGGCATGCGCGGATTGAATCGCTACATTGGCGCTAAGGGCGACGGCGGCAATGCCGACTAGAAAATCCCGTACCATGATGTCCTCCCTTCGTTAGTTCCGCACCCCCGTGGTCCCTTATGTCAGGACCTTTGCGGGTGGCAGATGCTTCTCAACTCGCCGGACGCCCATCGGCCGGTCGTACCTGCATAGCGAGATTCGGTGCTCCATGAATGCAGAGCATGACGCGCCTTCGGACGGCCCTCGAAGGCAAATGTCATGGCGATGTCATGAGCCCTGGGCCGCTCGACACTGACCACGCGCCTCACCACGCTCAGTGGCCGTCTTTATCCCGTCGCCTCGCACCACCCCTCGAACATGGGGAGGGGCCGGCGGCGACCGCCGCGAGCCCGGTTCGACCATTCGCACTCATCATACCTCCCATATCGTACGCTTTCCTGCCTCGCGGGCAGGCGCGGTGTTAATGTTTCCATAGCATCATTGGCGCCACCGGGGCAATCGCCGCGAGGCGCTACTGCTTGCCATGCCGACCACCGGATGACACGATGCGTCGACAATAGCCGCTGGAGTGCCGCGATGCATTTGATCTTCGTTAAGTTCCGCATCAAGGCGGACCATGTCGCCGAATTCACGACCGAGATCGCGCGTCACATCGACTACACGCGCCGGAACGAGCCGGGTTGTGCCCAATTCGACATTGCGACCGACAAGGACGATCCACAGACCTTCTATCTCGTCGAAATGTATCGCGACGACAAGGCTTTGGCCGATCATCGTGCCTCGCCTTCATTGCCGATTTTCCGGCCGAAAATCGAGCAATGGGCAGAGACGCGCGAGGCGAAGCAAGGCAACGTATGGACCGAAATAACAAGCTAGAACTTCCCGGCAAGCGGAGCACGCCATGAGTAAACCGGTGAGACGTGTGGTGACCGGTCACGATAAGACCGGCAAAGCGATCGTGCTGATGGACGGACCGTCGCCTACCTGGAATCGTAATGCCGCGAGCGATACGGAATCCGGTCTGGTATGGGTCACCGACAGCGCGCCCGCCGACATTTCGATCGACACAGACCAGTCGGCGCGAAAGATCGGTATTCCCCCGCCGCCCGAAGGCTCGATCTGTCGGGTCGTCGAATTCGGTCCGATGACCAAGGAGATGGAAGCCTTGCCGGTCACGCATTTCTCCAGCTCAATGGGCGGAGATCATGTCACCAAGGGTTGGCCGCCGCGCCATCCCTTCATGCATCGCACCAAGAGCATCGATTACGCCATCGTGGTCGAAGGCGAGATCGACATGCTGCTCGATGATTCTGAAGTGCACCTCAAGGCGGGTGACATCCTGGTACAGCAGGGGACGAATCACGCTTGGATCAATCGCGGCAAAGCCCCATGCCGGATTGCCTTCGTCCTGATCGACGCCAAGGAACTCTAGGGATTCATCTTATGTCGTGTGGGGGAAGGTTGGCGACCGCGCTCGCGGTGCTATCACTTACGCTCGCCGGTTGCGATACGACGTCGCAACGGGAAGTTCAATGTCCGCAAATTGTAAAATACACGGACGCACAACTCGACGCGATTCAAGCGTCCATTAATCGCTTGCCGAAGAACGATCCACTGCGTGGCGCGATGTCAGACTATGAGCAATTGCGGGATGATGCCCGCTATTGCTCCAATCTGCTCCAGGAGCGAGCTGGGCAGCTTTGAGGCTCGGTTTTGGAGATCAAGACCACGCCGGTTGGAGACGAGCGGCCGATCAGCGGAAGTCATGACTTGCGATCGAGAGCGCGAGTTGGCCTTGGCTAGCCTCTCCGATCTTTCGCAACGCCGGCGTCATATCCCGCATCCGCTCGGCAACAACATGGATCACCTCGCCCTGAATTTGAAGCTTGCCAGTGCAGGCAATCATCCGTCCGCCCATAATGATGCGGCGGAAACGCTCGAACACTGGGATCCACACCACCAGATTGGCGATACCGGTTTCGTCCTCGAGCGTCATGAACACGACATTGCCCTTTCCCGGTCGCTGACGGACCAGGACAATGCCGGCAACGGTTAACCGCTCGCCATTTTTGCGACCACGCAAGCTGCCGGCGGCGACAATGCGGCGCCGAGTGAGATCATCGCGCAGGAACGATAATGGATGCGCCTTCAACGACAGTCCGGTCCAGTGATAATCCTCGACGATGTGCTGGCCCAAGGGCATAGCCGGTAGCGGCGCAATGATGTTGCGTTCCGCTGCGGGCGGCACGGCGAACATCTCCGGCAGCTCGATCTCGACACCCTTCATCGCCCAGAGGGCCTGACGCCGATCGAGTCCGAGCGAGCGAAACGCATCCGCTTCGGCCAGCCGCTCGAGCGATTTGCGATCGATGCCGCCGCATCGCGCTGCGTCATCGACGCTGACATAGCCGCTACCGCGCCGCGCGATAAATTCCTCCAGCTTGGCTTTAGACAATCCCTTGACTTGGTTAAAGCCGAGGCGCAGCGCACAGGACTCGCTTGTAGTACGCGGCTCCAGCGTGCATTCCCATAGGCTGTAGTTGACATCGACTTCGCGCAGTTCAACCCCATGCTCGCGGGCATCGCGCACGAGCTGAGCCGGCGCGTAAAAGCCCATGGGCTGACTGTTCAACAGCGCGCAAGTGAAGACCTCGGGATAGAAGCGCTTGATCCAGGCGGAGGCATAGACCAGCAGGGCAAAGCTGGCGGCATGCAATTCGGGGAAACCGTATTCGCCAAAGCCTTTAATTTGAGCAAAGCATCGTTCGGCGAAAGCCCTCTCGTAACCATTTTTGACCATCCCATTAATAAATTTATCCTCATATAGCGGCATCCTGCCGTTACGACGGAACGTTGCCATGGCCTGACGCAACCCATTGGCCTCGTCGCCGGTAAATTTGGCTGCGACCATCGCCATTCTCATTGCCTGTTCTTGAAACAGCGGCACACCCAATGTCTTGCCAAGGATTTCTCTTAATTCTTCCTTGCCGGAAGGAAACTCTACTGGCTCTTCCTCGTTGCGGCGTCGCAGATAGGGATGAACCATGCCGCCCTGAATCGGTCCGGGACGCACGATCGCCACTTCGATGACCAGATCGTAAAACTCTTTTGGCTGGAGGCGTGGAAGCATGCTCATCTGCGCACGGCTCTCGACCTGAAACACGCCGATGGAGTCGGCATGCTGTAGCATGTTATAGACCTCGGGATCTTCCGCAGGAATTGTGGCCAGTGCGTAACGCTTGCCGTAATGCGTCGCGATCTGGTCAAGGCCGCGCCGGATTGCACTCAACATGCCCAGCGCCAGAATATCGATCTTCAACATTCGTAGCGCGTCGATATCATCCTTGTCCCATTCGATTACGGTGCGGTCTTCCATCGCAGCGTTTTCGATCGGCACCAGCTCTTCGAGCGGACTCTGGGTGATGACAAAACCGCCAACATGTTGCGAGAGGTGACGCGGAAAACCGACAATCTCGGTTGCCAATTCCAACGCCAGAGCAAGTGTCGGGTCGGCGGGATCGAGGCCCAACTCGCGCACATGGCGCTCTTGGATCGCATCGCCATACCAACCCCATACTGTACCGGCCAACGCCGCCGTCACATCCTCCGACAGGTCCAGCACTTTGCCGACCTCGCGAATGGCACGTCGCGGCCGATAATAAATCACGGTCGCCGTCAGCGCGGCACGATCACGACCATACTTTTTATAGATGAACTGAATGATCTCCTCGCGACGTTCATGCTCGAAATCGACGTCGATATCGGGCGGTTCACGACGTTTCTCGTTAATGAACCGTTCGAACAACACGTCGATTCTTTTTGGATCGACCTCGGTGATGCCGAGGCAGTAGCAAACAACGGAATTGGCCGCCGAGCCGCGACCCTGGCAAAGAATTTTCCGCCGTCGTGCTTCCTGCATGATGGAATGCACGGTGAGAAAATAGGGGGCGTATTCGAGCTTCTCGATGAGCCGCAGCTCCATCTCAATTCGTTCGACCACGTCCGCCGGCACGCTATCGGGGTAACGCCAAGCGGCGCCATTCCAGACCAAACTTTCGAGCCGTTCTTGCGGCGTCGTGCCGGCGCCGCCGCTTTCATCGGGATAGTTGTACTTCAACTGGTTGAGGCTGAACCGACAGCGCTCGGCAATTTCGATGGTACGCTCAAGCGCGTCCTCATAGCCGCGAAAAAGTCGCGCCATTTCATGGGGCGATTTCAGATGGCGCTCGGCATGGGCATTGAGACGAAAGCCTGCCTCGGCCAGGTTGCATCCTTCGCGGATGCAGACTAGCACGTCCTGCAACCGCCGCCGCTCCGGCGCGTGATAGAGCACGTCGTTGGTGGCAACGAGCGGTACCCCGGTGCGTGCCGCGAGGGCAGCGAGCCGATGGAGACGGCGCGCATCGTCGCCGCGATAAAGATGCTGGGCCGCGAGATAAACGTGTCCAGGGAAATCCGTCTTCAGCCGGTGAAGAAATTTGGCGAAATCATCGTCAAAAAAATCTTCCGGCGGGAGCGCGATGAAGATTTGTCCTTTGCCGAATTCGATCAGATCGTCATAACAGAGCTTGCATTCGGCTTTTTCCACGCGCCGTTTGCCGCGCGTCAGCATCCGGGTCAACCGGCCATAGGCCGCTCGCGAAGTGGGGTAACAAAGAACGCTGCGCTGATTACCATCGCGTTTTCCATCATTCTTCTTTCCCCGTTTCGGAGGAAAAGTTTGCCGCGCCCGCCACTCCGGCTCGGATCGAACGTCCGACAAGGACCAGGGATGAGGCGGAGCGTCTTTCTCTTTATCCCCACCCTCGCTCTGACAATGTGGTGGAGAGGGAGAACCAGGTCGAACAACAATGACGTTTGATGTTGGTGTTTCCTCCATCGCCAACCGACATCCCACCACGAACTGCAACCCCTGTTCTTCTGCCGCGACATGACCGCGGACGATCCCGGCAAGCGTGTTGATATCGGTGATGGCAATGGCACGATGGCCGAGCGCCTTCGCCTGCTCGACCAGCTCGCCAGGAAACGAAGCGCCGCGCAGGAAGCAGAAATTGCTGGTGCATTGCAGCTCAGCATAGCGAATCATGCAAAAAACCCGTGCATGAACCAGCGCGCGCGCACTGCCGGCCGATAGTGGCCGGAACGAAACAGCCAATAGCGCCGGCCGTCCTGGTCCTCAACGCGGTAATAGTCGCGCAGAAGTTTCGCCTCCCGACTGCCACGCCACCATTCGCCCATGATGCGTTCCGGCCCCTCGGCACGGACGACCTGATGCAAACGCCGACGCCAACGGAACATTCGTGGTGGATCGTCCGGCACCGGTGCCACCGCTTCGATCGGCTCAGGCCGCGGCAGCAGCCGCACCGGACGCTGCTTTTTTCTGTCCCAATCCTCGCCGCCAGGGGCAAAGTCGAAGACGAAACGCTGCGCCCGCTCCGGCAGATGTGCGTCGTGCGGCAAGAGGCGCCCCACCGACCGCGCGCCAAGTCTATTGGCGAGGCGATCGATCAGCGGCGCGATATCGTCGAGGTTCGAGGAAGCGGCCGCTGCGGGCAGCGCCAATTGTTTGGCTTCTAGTTTCTCCACTGTCTTCGCCGTCAACACCATATCCTCGATGCCGAGCCCCGGATCGATCTGCCCGAGCCTCTCGGCGAAAAGGCGCATGAGATGCCCGACATCGCGGCTCGGACGCGCGGTGCCGATGGCGAGCGACCCGCTTTCGCCATCGACGCGATGCAACACCAACGTCAGCAACCGCGCGCCCAGCGCCTCCTCGGCAAAAGACCGGCACAGCGTCTCGAGCAACAATTGCGTTGCAGCAGCGATGTCGTCATGCGTGGCGATCGGTTCGGCGAAATCGCGCCGGGCCCAGCGCGGCGGCCTCGGTGGCAGCGGCGATAATGGCTCTTTGGCCGCGCCCAACGCTTCATCGAGCCGCGCCATCAGAACCGGATCGAACCGCGCCGCAAGATCGGCGCGCGACAACGGGTAAAGATCGCCAATGCGGCGCAGACCCAACCGTTCCAGTGCCGCGACCATCTCCTGATCGAGGCGCAGCCCGCGCACGAGCAACGGCGCCAGCGCTGCACGGGTGTCGCCGGATGCTGCAATATTAACCGCATTCTCGCCGCCGCGCGCCAGCGCCCAGGCGCCACCGATCGTGTCGGCGATGCCGAGGCGCCCGGTAAGGCCACGCTGTGCCAGCCGCTCGACCAGATCGCCGCCGAGCTTGTCCTCGCCGCCAGCGAGATGAGCGCAGCCGGTTATGTCGAGCAGGACGCCGTCCATCCCGTGCGGTACGGTCCAGGGCGAATAACGGGTGCACCATTGTGCGAGGCGCAGCAGCGCTGCGGCATCGCCTTCGGGATCGGCCGGCGCCACAGCGAGGTTCGGCACCTGCGCGCGCTGCATCAGCAAGCGCCAGACCGGGCAGCAGACCTTGCGCCTCGGCAGCCGGGTTTACGGCGCTGACGAGACGCTGGCTGCCGATTGATAAGGCGAGAACTGCCGGCCTATGCGCTGGCGCGGCGTCGCTCGTGCCACGCCGCTCCATCGTCCAGCGCGGTAGGTAGAGCGACACGACCCGTCTCATCGCATGCCTCCACAATCCAATTCGAAGGCGCGGCTCCCCGCGCCCGCCATAGGTCCAGCCGCCAAAGCGACCGGCCCAACCCCGGTTCGCCGTGCGCTGGCGCGCCCGGCAACGACACCACATTCCATCGCGTCACCGCTGCGTTGGGCGCTCGGCTCGTTGGGACTTCCCGGGAAGAAATTGGCGGGGTCGATCCCAAAAGCGGGCTGTTTTCAGAACCTTCTTTATCGCCAACGTTGGTTGGATTCGTTCTGAAATTTTTATTTTTCCCGGTTGTCCGAACCGTACGAACACGGCGCAAAATGAAAGCGGTGACGCCCGACGTTTCGGCAACAAGCTGCAGGCGCCGGCTGGCAGCGCTGGAGAGATCCGCAATCTCGCCCACCACCGCGGCGACCGCACGGGTGTGCAACCCCTCCTCCATCGCCCACAACAGCTCAGTGACATTGCGCGCGCGGGCCAGCAGCAGCCGTTCGGGCTTAAAACCGTAGAGGGCGAGACCCGGCCCATAAAGATCCTCGGCACACGCCTGGCACCACAGCACCGGCTTCGCCGGCGCAATCCGAGCGCAAATGCCTGCGATGAAGGCCGCCGGCGCCGAGCCATCTTCCTCGTCCGGACCGATTCCACTCACTTCGTGCAGCACGCCCAGCGCCAGTCCGCCGCCCGGTAGCCGCTGGTCAATCTCGGCAAGGCCGAAAGGCAGAACGGCTTCGCGGGTCTGGCGCGCGCCGCCTCGTTCGATGCGGGCTACCTGTTGCCGCAGTTCCTCGACCTGCTTTGGTTTGACCAAGGGAGGCATTGTTCATGATTTGTTCCTTTTGGGAAAAGAGTCAAGGGCTTTCGTCATTGCCTGTTTTGGCGAAACAGGCTTGCCCTCCGAGGCTATTTTCCCCTAAACACAGGGGTCGTTTTGGCTAGAAAAGCCTGGTAGCCGACGCGGAAATCGTCCGTATCGAAGGTCTCGTACGGCTCGTCGCGTTCAGCGGCAGAGAGCGGTTTCGGATCTATCACGCGGCGGGCAAATTTCTTGTGCCAGCGATTGACCAGCGGTGCGCCGGCGGCGACGCGGTTGGCAGTGGCGAAGGCTTCTTTCAACACCTGGTCGTCAGGCACGATGCGCGACACCAGCCCCTTCGCCAGCGCTTCACTGGCCCCGAAAATCCGCCCTTCGAGCAAAATCTCTAACGCGACTTGTCGCCCGACCCGCGCGATCAGCGCGCCGATCTCGGGATAGGCCATGGTCACGCCGATGCGGTTGATCGGCACCCCGAAGCGGCTGCCCTCGCCGCAGATCCGGATGTCGCACATCATCGCAAGCTCGATGCCGCCGCCGACGCAAATACCTTCGATCGCCGCGACGGTAGGGTGACGGCATTCGTCGACCGCCGCCATAGCACGGTGCATGACGCTGCCATAGTCGCGCGCCTGCGCACTGTTGGACCGACGCTCGGCAAATTCTGCGATATCGGCACCCGGCGCGAACGCCTTGTCGCCGGCACCGCGCAAAATGATGCAGCGCAACCCGTCATCCGGTTCAAGCGCCGCGAAGATGGTACCGACATCCTCCCACATCTCGCGCGTCAGCGCATTGAGCCGCTCCGGCCGGTTGAGAATGACGGTCGCGATTTCGTCGCTCCGTTCCAACACCACTAGCGCTGACATCGCCGGCTCCTATCCCCGCTTGCACGCGACCCTAGCACAGCCACAACATTGTCCGTATCGCGTTGCCGCACCACATTAGACGACGAACCAAAAGACGACGAACCAAAGAAGCATATCCCGCTCTTGCTGCCCGACATTTTCTCGCACGTCCATGAAGCCATTGCGCATTACGGCTATGTCGCCGTAGCGTTCGGCGTTCTCCTCGAGGATTTCGGCTTGCCAACGCCGGGCGAGACGTTGCTGATCGCCGGTGCCATCGCAGCGTCGCACGGCGATCTCAATATTTGGCTGCTGTTGTTCTTCGCTTGGCTCGGCGGCGTGGTCGGCGACAATGTCGGTTATCTGATCGGCCGTAGCGGCGGCCATCGGCTGATGCTGCGCTATGGCGGACGGATTGGGATCACCGAAGCGAAGCTCAAGCAGGTTGCGGGCTTCTTTGCGCGTTATGGCAGCGTGGTTATCGTCTTCGCGCGCTTTGTCGTGGTGCTCCGTCAATTCAACGGCATCGTCGCCGGCACATTGGAAATGCCTTGGTGGCGTTTCGTTATATTAAACGCGAGCGGCGCCGCCCTGTGGGTCGGTTTCTGGGGCGGCCTCGCCTATAATCTCGGCAAGCGTTTCTACCTCGTGTCAGAACATTTCGCTGAATATCGGGTTTATTTCTACGTTGGCATCGGCATTGCGCTGGTCGGCGCCACGAGCTACCTCGTCTGGCACGCGCTGCGGTCGGCGAAAAAGCCGCCAGCGACTTGATTTGGACGGACGCCTCCATTTTTGCGTGTCGGACGTCGTCCGCCTTCAACCACGGGTTCCCTTTTGCGGGGATGCCGCGGCCGTCATTGCTTTGCCGGCCAAGGCTTGACGTCGCACCTCGCTTAGACTTCGAGAGGGATTGATCGCTTCGAGATCGAGGCGAATTTCAATCACGGCAGGCTTTCCTGAAGCTCTCGCCCGCGTGAACGCACCGGCAAATTGCGCCGTCGTTTCGACGGCTTCGCCGTAGCCGCCATAGGCGCGCGCCAGCGCGACAAAATCGGGGTTTACCAGATCCGTGCCGATGGTGCGGCCGGGATAGTGCATTTCCTGATGCATGCGGATGGTGCCGTAGGAATTATTGTTAAAAAGGATGACGATAAACGCGATACCGTGCGAAAAGGCCGTGGCGAATTCCTGGCCAGTCATCAAGAAATCGCCATCGCCGGTGAAACACAGGACGAGACGCTCAGGGTGGCGCAGCGCCGCTGCCACCGCTGCCGGCAGACCGTAGCCCATCGACCCGCTGGTCGGCGCCAATTGGGTGCCGAAGCCGCGATAACAATGAAAGCGAGAGACCCAAGGCGCAAAATTGCCCGCGCCATTAGTAACGATCGTGTCCTCCGGAACGTGGGCATCGACCCAGGCGAGAATTTCGCTGATCTGAACTGGGCCGGGATTCTTGACCGGCGCGCGGAAGGCCAGATAGTCGGCATGCGCCGCCGCGGTTCGCGCCGACCAACGAGAGGCGGTCCCCGCCTCCTTCGACGCTTGAGGCAAAGCGGCGAGTGCCGCAACAAAATCTGATGATGCAGCAGCGATCGCCAGGAATGGCCGATAGACTCGACCAAGCTCCTCAGGATCGGGGTAGACATGGATCAATTTCTGCTTCGGCACCGGAATGTCGAGCAGCGAATAGCGGCTGGTCGTAACTTCGCCAAGACGCGCGCCAATCGCCAAAATCAGGTCGGCATCGCGGATCAGGGCCGCAAGTTTGGGATTGATTCCGATGGCGACGTCGCCCGCATAACATTCATGCGCATTATCGAACAGATATTGGCGGCGAAAGGTGCAACCGACCGGCAGTCGGTGGGCGGCGGCAAAACGCTCGATCTGAGCAACCGCGTCCCTTGTCCAGGTCGAGCCCCCGAGAATCACAAACGGCCGCTCGGCCTGGTCAAGCGCCGCTTGAACCGAGGTCATCGCTGTCGGGCTCGCATAGGTTGTCGCAACCTGATATCGCGCGCCGTTCGCAACACTGGCGGTTTCCGTCTGCACATCCTCCGGCACGGCCAGCACTACGGGTCCAGGCCGTCCATTCACCGCGACATGAAACGCTTGGCTGAGGAATTCGGGAATGTGGGCAGCGTGCTCGATCTGCGCCACCGATTTCGCCACCGGGCCGAACATCTGGCGATAGTCGATGGCTTGGAGCGCCTCGCGTTCAATGGTGCCGCGCGTGACCTGGCCGATGAGCATGACCAGGGGAGTCGCGTCTTGGCGCGCGACGTGGAGGCCGGCGCTGCCATTCATCGCGCCGGGTCCGCGCGATACCAGGACGATGCCAGGCCTTCCGGTCAGCTTCGCGTCGGCCTCGGCCATCATGGTCGCGCCACCCTCCTGCCGGCAAGTGACAAGCCCAATCGAGGGCACGTCGTAGAGCGCGTCCAATATCGCGATGTGGCTCTCGCCCGGGACGCAGAACACGCGGTCGACACCGTGGATCGCGAGCTGTTCGACCAAAATTTTCGCCCCGGTGCGCGACAGACCTTCCATAGCTTAGCGCAGTGGCGAAAATGCTGTCGGCGTGAGGATACGATTCTCCATCGCCGTCACCAGGGGTTGCATCTTGGCGAGGTAGGCCTGCCACGCCGGATCGGCCGCCAAGGCCGCGCGTCGTTTGGTACGCTCCTCCATGCTGTCATAGGCCCAGAGATGGACGACGGTGCTCAGCTGGCCAACTTCGGTGACGAAATAGCCGATCAGGTTGCCCAGCGTGCGCTTCTGGATTTCCAGCCCTTCGGCTTGATAGAGCCTGAGATAGTCCGGAATCTTGCCGATGTGGATGATATAAGTCCGTTCGTCGACAATCATGGCACAATCCTCCCAAGTTGGTGCCCCAAGCCCGACATGCAGGACCCGTGACAATAGCATCGAGCGCCGCACATTCTGCGTGCTATTCTTTGACCAAAGGAAACCGAGGAGATCAAATCAACATGTCACATGCGGTCGATTACGCGGTAGGCGTCGGCGCCAAGCGCCGGCTTTCCAACGAGCCGATGAGCGACGGCGAGCGGAAAGTGCGGATCGAGCTGGCTGCGGCCTACCGCCTGGCGCAGCTCAATGGCTGGGACGAATTGATCTACAATCATATTTCCGCCCGGGTTCCCGGCACCGAGAATCACTTCCTGATCAATCCCTATGGTCTGGCGTTCGAGGAAGTCACAGCGTCGAACCTGGTCAAGGTCGATCTCGACGGCAACATCATCGGCAATTCGGAATACCCGATCAACGGTGCCGGATTCACAATTCACAGTGCCATACACGCCGCACGACACGACGCGGGCTGCGTGCTGCATCTTCACACCGTGGCCGGTACCGCGATCTCGATGCTTGAGGAGGGACTATTGCCCCTGTCACAGACGGCGATGTTGTTCCACGACAGTGTCGCGTTCCATGAGTATGAGGGGATTGCCCTCGATCTGGGCGAACGCAAGCGCCTCGTCGATGATCTCGGAGACAAATCGACGATGATCTTGCGCAATCACGGCACGCTCGTGACCGGCCGCAATGTCGGCGAGGCCTATGTGCGGATGTACCTCTTGGATAAGGCGTGTAGATCGCAACTCGAGGCGATGGCATGCAATGTTAAGCTCCACCGCGCGGGCGACAAGGTCGCCGAAAAGACAGGAAAGATTTTCAACGGCGGCATGTTGCTCTACGGCGGTTCGGACACGGCCTGGGGGGCGATGATGCGGCGGCTTGATCGGATCGATACCTCTTACAAGGATTGACCGGAGGACCTATCGCGAGAAGAAACCGCTTACCCGGCGAGATCGCTACCGCCGCGAGAACCGCGGCGGCCGCGACGTCGCCCGACCTTTCGGTGATCGTGCCAACGCTCAACGAGCGCGACAATATTCGGCCGTTGATTGCTGAAATTGATCAGGCACTGTCGGGCATCCGTTGGGAGATCATTTTCGTCGACGACAATTCCCGCGACGGTACGGCCAACCTCATCCGCGAGATCGCACGTGAGGATCCGCGTATTCGCTGCCTCGAGCGCATCGGCCGCCGTGGCCTGTCCACCGCGTGTATCGAAGGGGTCCTGGCAAGCTCGGCGCCGATCATCGCGGTAACGGATGCCGATTTGCAACATGACGAGCGGCTATTGCCGGATATGCTGCTCACGCTTCGGACCGAGCACTGCGACCTTGTTGTCGGCAGCCGCTACATCGGTGACGCCGGCACCTTCGGCTGGAGCAAACGGCGCGGCCAGATCAGCAATCTCGCGACGCGGCTCTCCCGGCTTGTGTGCAAGGCCGACATCGCCGACCCCATGAGCGGCTTCTTCATGATGCGGCGCGAGGCTTTCGATGCCGCCGTGCGGCGCCTCTCCGGCCAGGGTTTCAAGATTCTGCTCGACTTGCTGGCGTCGTCGCCGAAGCCTATGCAAGTCAGGGAATTGCCCTACGTTTTCCGTCCCCGCCAGCGCGGAACGAGCAAGCTCGATTCGCTCGTCGCATGGGAATTCGGCATGCTGATCGCCGACAAGCTGATCGGTCACATCGTGCCGGTCCGGTTTGCACTGTTTGCCACTATCGGCTGTATCGGCCTGTGCGTACAGCTGGCGGTGCTGTGGCTGGCGCTACGCCTCTCGAGCCTGGGTTTCGCGGTGGCGCAGTCGATCGCGGTTATGGTTGCGATCGCGTCGAACTTCCTGTTGAACAATTTCTTCACTTATCGCGATCAAAGGCTTCGCAGATGGCGGTTGTGGCGGGGCCTCACGACGTTCTACGTGATCTCCAGCATCGGCGCCGTCGCCAATGTCGACGTCGCTGCTTACGTCTTCAACCAACGATCGGTTTGGTGGCTGGCTGGCATTGCCGGCGCGGTGATTGGCTCGGTGTGGAACTACGCCGTGTCGGCGGTCTTCACCTGGAGGCGTCGGTAAAGCCGGGCGCCGCGGTCTCCGACAGGAACTCCTGGACGGAGCGGAACAACTCGAGCCGATGGCGCTCCATCACCAGCGTGTGCGTACCTTCGCCCACCACCACGTAGCGCTTTATGGGCGCGCCAGTAAGCAAGGAGAACAGCTTGCGAGCCATATAGGGCGGCGTGTCGGCATCCCACTCACCCTGGATAAGCATCACCGGCACGGTGATCTTGGCCGGATCGTAGGTCGACTTGCCGGCGGCCCAAATATCCTTGAAATCCTTGATGACACCGTTCGGCGCCCGCAGGACCGGCGGATGTTGCGTGGCGCCGACCGGGTCTTGAGACCATGCCGCATTCGCCCAAGTATCGAACCAGTCGCTCGGAATCAGCGACGAGACCTTACTCGCCGGCACGCCACGAACCCAGCGCTTCAGCGCATCCTCTTTGGTGACGATGCGATAGGCCGAGATCGGCCCGGTAAACGGCGATGAGCCTTCGGCGATCCAGACCGGTGCGTAGAGCACCAGCCGATTGACTTGCTCAGGATGACGGGCGGTGTAGGTCGCCATGATCGTGGTGCCCCACGACCAGCCAATCAGATCGAGGCGATCGAGGCGCCGCGTCGCCAGAACCATATCGACCACCACGGCGACATTCTTCACCGCGTCCTCGGTAGAGACCAGCGGCGGATTCTTGTCGGCAGGCTCGTCCATTTGCGGCGGGCGGGTCGATTTGCCGTAACCGGGGAGATCGACCAGATAAACGTCAAAGCCTTGTTCGGCGATATAGTCCATCCATGAGTAGCCGCCGAGTTTGAGATCGAACGATGTGTCAGCCGGGTAGGTTGCGCCGTGGACGAACAGCACGGTGCGCTCCGGACCAAAATCGGTGCGTCCTGCAGGATGTTTGTTGCGAATAAAAATTTGAATGCCGGCGTCCGGCGATGGCAACATCATGTCTTCTGTCGTCAAGGTGGCGCGATCGGCCCCCATCGCGGGAACTGCTATCATTGCCAGTACCATTGCAGCAGCGACGCTGCTGCGAGCGCGCACCATTTCCATTACTGCGCCTCCGCAATTACCTATTGGCGGCGGCCCGTCCGGAGAATGTAGCGGTCGCCGGTTTTGCTTTCGAACAGCACGTCGATCATCGGATGATTGACCGGGCCATTTTCTGCATCAGGCAGCAAATTCTGCTCCGAGACATAGGCCTCGTAGGGCCCCCCTTGGGCATTCTGCGCCAGCAGGTGATAGAAAGGCTGGTCCTTCGACGGGCGCCGTTCAATTGGAATGGACTGGTACCACTCCTCTGTATTGGCAAACACAGGATCGACGTCGTAGATCACGCCGCGAAATGGATAGAGCCGATGGCGGACGATTTCGCCAAGCGCGAATTTAGCTTGCTTGGTTACGCGGCCGGTCGTCACGGCTGAATCCCCATCTGCGCATGGCATGATTCTATCGGATTTTGCGGCGAATTGGTACACGGGTTAGCGATCGCTCTCCCCAACCCGGCGATAGGCCGCGGGCGACGACGTCAGCTTGCGTCGCGCGGTGCCTCCTATCAAACCCGCCATCTGCTAGCTGTGACAATTAGACCCATTGACCGTGACGCCTCAGGTCTGCGGCTGCGGCACACAGCGTCGGAAACCGGCGTATCGATCATTACTTCTTCCAGACATCCTTCGGCCGACGAGGTCAAAAAAAAAGCCCACGGCACGACCGGAGGCAAGTTGGGGTAACCAAACGACAAACCTGACACGCGAACCATGAAGCCTGTTCGAAGCCATTTCCAAAGAAATTCATTCAGCGTTAAGGAACAAGGCGAGTGGCTGATCACAAAGCTAAACTCTTGAAGGAGCGTCTATAAATCATTCGCGGCGGCAACGCTTGTCACTCGAAAAACCTCATACAATTGCAATAATTACTAACATGAGTCAAATATCGGAGAAAGATTGCTATTAATAACTAATTGATATTCACGCGAATCAGGTTGTGACAGGCTACTAGTGGGAGAAGGCGTCGGGAGGAGGAAAATGGGCCCACGCAAGCTTAGGGTTGGAGCAATAGTCGCTCTCTGCCTGGTATTCGCGCCGATCGTCGCGGTATGGGCTGCTTATGGAGCTTGGCTAACGAACCGTGATCTCAAGGCGTTCGGGCACTATCAAGGTTAGTCGATCAGAAAACACAAATCACGTCGCTCTGGAACACTTGGATCAAGGGAGAATTGATGATCGGCAGACGGCAGGTTCTGACGGCGCTGTCCTTCGCCATCGTGGCGTTTCTCGGTGCGGCCGCGGCTGTGGCAACGGCCCACTATAGTCGTCCTCTCCATTGTGCAAATCACAGCGTCTTGTGGTCCGTCGAACATGGTGACCGCGAGCAGAAAATTGTTTGTACACGTGATTAAGGGGTTAGCGCCCCCGGATTACTCTATTCAGTTCAGCGGCGACAGGCCCGGCGGATTGGTCAGTGTGGGCAACAGATCGCCGTGGTCTTACGGCGAACTCGCTAGGAACGGTCCCGAACTTAGTCGTGGGTAGGGTGTCGCGTCTATAGGTATGTCGCGCTGACGGTCGCGGTGCAGTCGGGACTGAATTGCACAGTAACGCTCGCGCCGATAGCTTGGTAACTCGGCGACAATCCTGCTGACCTTCAGGGGCGGGCACCTTGTTGATGGTCTCGGTTTGCACCGAGCCGTTCTATCGGATTGTGTCACGTCGTTTCTTCCCCATATGCTGAACTGCGCTAGGGAAAAAAAGCGACCCCAAGCAGGGCCTGGGGTCGATCCGGCGCGAACCTTTTGTGGGGGACCCGGACGTGGGTCAGCCCTCGCCGTGCGGAGTTATGGGTATCTAGACCCTGGCCGCCGGAGGCTTGCGAGGCAGACACTTAATTTTGTCCGATTGCACTGCCCAGCCAGCGGTGAACGCAAACACGACGTATTAGAGCTTTTGAAAATTGGTGACGATGGTTGGTTGGTCGTGTGGAAAATCCCCGATTACCTCAGCGGTCCCGGGTCCTTTCAGTTGCAATGAGATATTCACTCCACCCGTGGTGAAGAATATGAGGTAAGGCCCTCGGAACACCCCTGCATATACCGGATCGCACTGCGGTGCCGTTCCCACGTCCGTCCGGGTGCCGTAGCAATATGCGACCAGAGCGCGATGGCTGTCTACGACCGAAACATGGATTCTCGCGCACTGTGAGATTCGGTTGCCCCCTTGTCCGGCGAGCAACCAATTTCCAGCCCACACGCCGGAAAAGCCCGCTGCCTCAGGCGCGACCGATGGAGCCGGAGCAGAAATTGTGAAATTGGCGGGTTCAGGCGCGTCGCAACTTTGCGCGAACGCACCATGGCCAGTCAAGCAAAGTAGTGTCGTCGCGACAATAAGGTATAGAGAACGCTGAGTATACATTACGCGCCTCATACTTCCCTCCCTAGTGATGACACGGAAAGAGATAGACTACACAAACCTCGCTCAATACGCCCGAAAAATATGCACAGAATGACCACGGCGCATTTTTACCGTAACCCTTCGCGGAGTACCGCGGAATATCGCCTGGATCCGGTGAGGTTGATCGGGCACGCTTGGTAGCGTGAGTGTGACACGATGATCGTGTCCACCAAGGGATAATGGACACGAGGGCTGATGTCGGTATCGGACGAGGCCGGGAAAGCTACCATTGGGGAAGGTCGGCATCGCCGCCGGTCGTGGCCGGTGGAAGAGAAGCGGCGGATTGTGGCGGAGACGTATGCGGCGGGCTCGTCGGTGTCGCTTGTGGCGCGGCGGCATAACGTGAATGCCAATATGCTGTTCAACTGGCGCCGCGAGATGAGAGCAGCTGTTCCTGGCGATGGTGAGAGTGCAATCAAATTCGTGCCAGCCACGATCACGGGCGGAACATCGGCGACTTTGTTGGCGGCTGCGGGCCGCATAGAGATCGTGCTCGTGAGCGGTGATCACGTGATTGTCGGCGCGGATGTCGACGCGGCGGCGCTGACGCGGGTGGTGAAAGTTTTGGGGCGGCGATGATACCGGTTCCCGCTGGAGTCCGGGTGTGGCTGGCGGTGGGGCGCACGGACATGAGAAAAGGCATGAATGGCCTGGCGCTGCAGGTGCAACAGGCGCTCGGTCGTGACCCTCATGCTGATGATTTGCACGTCTTTCGAGGTGGCCGAGGTGATCTGATAAAAATAATTTGGCACGACGGCCTCGGAATGTCGCTCTATGCGAAACGTCTCGAGCGCGGCCGTTTTTTATGGCCCTCTCCGGCTGACGGAACGGTAGCAGTTTCAGCCGCGCAGCTCGGTTATACGCTCGACGGAATCGATTGGCGAAACCCCCGTTACACATTCAGGCCGGAACTTGCGGGATAGCAGCAAAATGCTTCATTTTTTGCGAGTCATCGGCCGCGAATTGTGATTTATTACGGATGTGGCTGACGCGTTTAAAGACCTTCCGGAAGATATTGAAGCGCTGAAGGCGACGCTGGCTGAGACGACGGCACGGGCGGCGCTGGTCGAGGCGGAATTGGCGGTTTCCGGACGATCAAGCGCTGATCGCGCACCAGCGATTGCAGATCGAGAAGCTGACGCGGCAGCTTTACGGCCATCGCTCGGAACGATCGGTGCGCCTGCTCGACCAGATGGCACTGGGGTTCGAGGAGCTCGAGAGCGCGGCCACCGAGGACGAGATTGCGGCCGAGCGCGCCGTGGCCAAGACCGCGCATGTGGCGGGCTTTACCCGCCGGCGTCCGGCGCGCCAGTCGTTTCCCGAACATCTGCCGTGCGAGCGGGTGATCGTACCGGGACCGACGGCTTGCTCCTGCTGCGGCGGCACACGGCTGCGCAAATTGGGCGAAGACATCACGGAGACGCTGGAGAGCATTCCGCGGCGGTGGAAGGTGATCCAGCATGTGTACGAGGGGGACCGCAAGCCGGGTCCGATCACAGAAGCAACATGTTGGAGCCATGTCAGGCGACCGTTCTTTGCCCTGGCGGATATCGCGGAGAATGCGCGCCGCAGGGCGCAAGGTAAGACGACGAGCGTGATCTCGCCGCTTGCGCTGGAGGCTGTGCGGCGGATTGACGCCCTGTTCGAGATCGAACGCTCGATCAATGGCCAGAGCGCTGAACGGCGACGCGCTGTCAGGCAGGAATTGAGCGCGCCGTTGGTTGCCGATCTGGAGCGGTGGCTGCGCGAGCAGCGCGCCAAGCTGTCGCGCGGCAACGATCTCGCCAAGGCGATGGACTATATGCTGAAGCGCTGGTCCGCCTTCACCCAGTTCCTCGATGACGGGCGTATCTGCCTTTCAAACAACGCAGCGGAGCGCGGCCTGCGCGGCGTAGCAATGACCGATTCATTCTGCACCCCCTCTTCAAGTATCTGGAAACATTGAGATCTGTTTTTCGGAATCTCCCCGACACGGGCGACCTTTCCGCTTGAGCGCGGTAGTCACGGGCTCGCTTTCAAGGTCGGCCGCGCGAATTTGGTGTGGCGCATCGGGCATGATCTGCTCGCTCTTGAGGATGCCAGCCTTGATAAGCTTGCGAACTTGATGATGGTTGACACCTAGCTTGGCGGCGGCATCGCGCATTGTCAGCCATTCGCCATCCTTTTCGGCAGGGCGGTAGCCGTGGATGCCGCGGACGCGGCGGACCGAGGCGACGCGATGCGCTGTCCAGGTCTTGCCTTGGCCGGTCGGCATGCCCATGCGGTTCAATGACGCAGCGATGTCCTGATCGGACCATCGGCCCGCCATGGTGCGCATGATGGCAAGCGCCTGCTCGTGTGTGCTACATCCATGTTCCCCGGCTCGGGGCTTACGGACGCGCAGCTCGGAATGTTGGCCGCCCTTCCAGTGGATGACGAGCACAATCTCTCTCGCGGCCTCGTCGATATCGACCATGATCTCGGTGATCAGTGTCCGCACCAGTCGCTGGCGTGTCCGCATCGTGGTTCGCGGCGCCTTCCATGCCGCTGAGAGATCATCGGCCAATCCAGTGAAGTCCGGACGCACATCGCTGGCATCGGACACCTGCATTCGATCGAGCCGCTCCCGGCACTGCTCGACACGCTGTAGCGCGGTCTCCCACGCCTTTTCCAGCTGTGCCGCGATCAGGCGATTGTCAGGGTCGCAAGCGGCATAGCGGCGCTCGGCGAGCGACGCATCGTATTGGGCCTGCTGCAGCTCCAAGTCGGCAATCTGCCGCCGGTCCTGATCTTCGTCTCTGCGCATGCGTTCGGCCTCCTCAGCCGCCTCGATCGCCATCGGCGCTGCGGCGCGCAGCATCTCGGCCGCAATGATCTCGTCGATGCGCTTGCCGGCGACGGTCAGACATCGCGGCCGCCCCAACTGCTGGTTCCGCCGTTCGCATCTGTAGACTGGCCGCGGATAGCGACCGGTGTAGAGAACGCTCAGCCGACGACCGCAACGCCCACAGCAGATGAGACCGGCCAGCAAGGCGCGTCCACCTCGCCCAGACTTCGTGTCCCCAACCCTGCCGAAGGCGTTGCCCGCCAGCAACACCTGGTTGCGCTCGTACTCCGCCCAGCTGATATAGCCCTCATGATGATCCTTGATGAATACGCCCCACGTGCCCATCGGCTTGCGATGGCCATAGCTCTTGCGCGCACGACCGTCGACGATCGTGGTGCGCTTCTCGCTCTTCCCGTACGCGCAGACGCCAGCATAGAAGGGATTCTTCAGGATCGAGATGACATTACGGTACCGGATCGGCCGCCATTCGAACGATGTCAATGCCCGGTCGTTTGGGTAAGGGAAGTGGACGTTCTGCGACGCCATCCACAACAACACCTGGCGGGCGCTTCCGAGTTCGCTGAACTTCTGAAAGACAAGCCTGATCACCTCCTGCAGCCGCCGATCCGGATCCAAACCCAGGCCGACGTGTCGGTCCCAGGCGTAACCGATCGGGCTCGAAATCTTCAGCTCGCCGCGCTTGGCCTTCGATCGAGCTGCCTCGTACATTCGCGATCGGATGATCCCCAACTCGAATTCGCTGATGCTCCCCTTCATGCCGAGCAATAAGCGGTCGTTTGGCCGGCACGGGTCGTAAACGCCATCGAGATCAATGACGCGGGCTTCCACCAACCCGCACAACTCGAGCAGATGATGCCAGTCACGGCCATTGCGCGCCAGTCGCGAGGCCTCGAGGCAGAGAACGGCGCCAACCTGTCCGGCGCACAGAGCGGCAACCAGGCGGTCGAAGCCGGGTCGCTCGACGGCGCCACTCGTGGTGCGACCGAGATCGTCGTCAATTACTTCGATATTGGTGAAGCCGCGTCGACGTGCGACTTCGACCAACTCATACTGGCGTCTCTGGCTCTCTAGGTTCAATTGAACCTGCTGCGGCGTCGACTGCCGGACATAGACGATGGCCTTGCGTTGCAGAACCGCTGCCGGAAGGAGAGCGTCACTCGTTGTCATCGCTGACCTCCCGCGGTGCTACGCCGCTCGCTTCGAGCAGGAGCAGCGCCATCGCTCTCAGAGCGGCTTGGCGCTCCGCCGGTGTCATGGCCCGAAGGCGCACGTCGTCGAGAACGAGATCGAGCTGGCGTGGAGCCCTCAGATCCGTGCGCCTGCAAACCAGCTCCGTCCTTCGTGCCAGCGGTAACCGCACTGCCATCCTGCGTCTCCTGCGTGACCATGTTGCCGTCCGCGGAGACCAGACGTGATTCGCAGGCGATGAGAAGCTCGCGCAGTGCGCAGAGCGCCGCCAGGGAGACCTGCGGTGCGCCGACCTTGAAACCGGCGCAGTAGACCGCGTCGAGCTTCCACGCCGGCAAAACCGTCACGGCGCCGGGCGTCAGCTCCACGTGCACCAACTCGCCCGATGCGCGCTGCTCGATCTGAATACGGCGTACCCTCTGTCCGTACAGCGGATGCCAGCGATATTGAACGACGACTTCCTGCCCGATATGGGCAGAACGACCGCGAGATTGCGCTCGGCAGAAAGTCATGGCTATTCGCCGGTTCCGATCGCGGTGGTCAGCGTGCGGCGGCGATGTACAGCTCGATCGTCTCGGCAAAGATGAATGATATCGATCCGCAAGCCTGGCTCGCCGATGTCCTGGCCCGGATCGCCGAGCATCCGGCCCATCGGATCGACGAGCTCCTGCCTTGGAACTGGGCTGCGACACGGGAGCATCGTAATCTGACGGCATGACCGCCGACACTATCGCTCACCTCAAGATCACCCTGCACGACGTCCAGCCCGTGGTGATGCGCCGGATTGAGGTGCCGCTGTCCATCCGGCTTGATCGCCTGCATTTGGCACTACAGGCCGCCCTCGGCTGGTCCAACAGCCATCTCTACGAGTTCCGAGCCCGGGGTGTCGGTTGGGGTGTTCCCAGTCCAGATTGGCCTGACGGCCCGCTGGATGCGCGCAAAGCCACGCTCCTCAATCTGCTCGAAGACCTCGGCGTGAAATCGATCAGGTACCTCTATGACTTCGGCGACGGTTGGGAGCACACCATCAAGATCGAGCGTATCACGGATGCGTTCCCGGGTGTCGCTTATCCCCGCCTGGTCACGGCCACAGGGCGATGTCCGCCAGAGGACGTCGGCGGTCCTTGGGGTTATGGCGAGTTTCTTCAAGTCATCGCCGATCCCAACCATGACCGCCATGACGAATTCTCAAGATGGATCGGCGAACCGTTCGATCCCAATGCCGTCGATACCGACGGACACGCCCAAGCCGTCGCAGCGCTCGCAACGCGTTGGGTTCGAAAACCAGCGCTCAAACGCAAAAGACAAATCTAACCTGCGGTCTTCACCGGAGGGTAACTTTTTACCTCGGGGTGGAACGTCCTAATCTGTCCCGAACCAAACTTTAAAACGAGAAAAGAAATGAATGACAGTGGATTTGGGGAGGCATACGAGGTCGTTTTACGCGGCAACCAGAGAGTTTCTTGCTGAGTTACAGCGTCATGCTTCAAAGTTACGAGCGACACTCTTTTGGCGCTTTAGCTGGGCTTGTGCTCAGTGAGTTGCTATCCCATTGTTCCAGACGATAAAAAGGGTCTCCAGGTCCTTTAACCAATTTTTGATCCCGCTCCGTTCACGAACGTTTTAAGGTCCAGAACGTCGCCGCACAAAAGAACGGCGCCCTCATTAATATTCTGGAATCTCTGCAAAATGTTTTTCACAATGAAGGCGTGCGGCTTGGCGGTAGTGTGTTTGCTGTTTGTGGTTTCAGCATCTTACGCTAGCCCCTATGTCCACGTCATCGGAGACAGTATCGAGGCTGTCGTCGGTACCGCTGGTCAATCTGCTAACTGGCGGCATGTGGTGGCTTGGTTACTCAGCCATGGTGAAGATCGCACCCACGCGTATGGTGAAGCACTCGCCGCCTTCGCAGAATCCAAGCTCGATCCCAGGGCAAGGCGCATCGACAAGACGGGGGAGGCCTATGGTATTGGGCAGTGGCGTGGACCGCGCCTCGCGCGCTTGCGCTCGATCTTCGGGAAGCGGCCGAGTCTAGACCAACAACTCCAATTCCTGCTTTTGGAGTTACGCAGTGGTGGCGATATCGGAGGCGCCGCCGTCGAATCACAATCCACGCTGAGTGACGTGATCAAGTCCTATATCCATGACTTCATGCGCGCGCGCGGTACCGCCGAGCTTGCTGATCTCAGTCGGAGCGGCCGATTAGGTTTAGCTGCATCGCCGGCTGCACCTACAGCCATTGTCGGCGCCGGCGCATTTTAACCTGCTTCCTTTTTTTGGTCTTGATCTTGGTTCAGCAAGTTCAGCCTTTGACCAATTCGGTAATCTGCTAAATTTGAAGACTTCGAAATGCTTCTTTTTATGGGCCTCATATTGATCGTCGTTGGATTGATGATGACGCTCACCATAATTGGGGCAGCCGTCGGAGTTCCAATGTTCCAATCGTGTTTGTGGGCGCGCTAGTGTGTTTAGTGAGTGCGATTCGGCGGCGGATGACGGTGGTCGTCACTAACAAATAGGACCCGGGGTAGCTTTAGCCTGAACCATTGGTTCCTACCACCGGAGTCAGGGCCAACGAATATCAAACGCGATTCCGTTGCTTGATCCGCTACGTCAAGAGGCCTGACGCGCGAAACTTTAGCACCGATCGCCAATGCCACGCTTTAGCTCAACTTGTGCTCCTTCAGCACCAGACCCAACTTCCGTGGTTTCGCGCAAATCGGCTGCCGAAACCCGCAGAAATGCTGAGGATATGACATGAAGCCCCGAGCTGTGGTGCTAAATCGCTCGGTATATTGCTGCAGAAAATGAGGATTTTGCTTGCGACGGCGAAGGGAATCGTGGTGCTCTGTCACAGACAGAGTGCCGCGCCATGTTCGTCCGCGTCAAGAAGATCGGAGCCTACGAGTATCTCTACCTCGTCGAGAACGCGCGCGAGGGCGGCCGCCACGTGCAGCGCGTCGTCAAAGCGCTCGGCCGCCGCGACGAGATCGAGGCGTCCGGCCTCATCGATGGGCTGATCGCGTCGGCGGCGCGCCATTCGCGCCGCTCGATCGTGTTGTCGAGCTTTTATCGTGGCGAATTGCCGGAGCTGCATCGTCTTAGCATCGGACCCGATCTGGTGTTCGGCCGGCTATGGGCGGAAACAGGGTGTGGCGAAGTGCTGAAGAGCCTCCTCGCCGATCGGCGCTTTTCCTTCGATGTCGAACGTGCGGTCTATCTCACCGTGTTGCACCGGCTGATGATCTCGGGCTCCGACCGCCATGCCAACGACTGGCTGAGCCGGGTGCGTGTGCCGGGCGCCGAAGGGCTCGATCTCGACCACGCTTATAAGGCGATGGCCTGGCTGGGCGAGGTCGACGCCGCGGGCCGCACCACCGCCGAAGCCGTCGAGGAGGCACTCTATCGCCATCGCCAGCCGCTGTTCGGCGCCGTTTCGATCGCGTTCTTCGACACCACGACATTGTGGTTTGAGGGCGCCGGCGGTGAAAGTCTGGGTCAGCGCGGCCACTCCAAAGACTACCGCGGGCATTTAAAGCAGGTCGTGCTCGGCATCGTGCTCGATGATGCCGACCGGCCAATCGCCTCCTTCCTGCTGCCCGGCAACACTGCCGATGTAACGCTGTTGTTGCCGGTGGTCAGGCGTCTGCGCGAGCGCTTCGGAATCCATGAGGCCTGCATCGTCGCCGATCGCGGCATGATCAGCGCCGACACCATCGCGGCTCTCGAAGCTGAGAAGATCCAATACATCCTCGGTGTGCGCGAGCGCACCAGCCGCGAGGTGCGCGCCGAGGTCATCGAGGATGACGGTGTCGCCGTGCCGCTCGTCATCCCGCGCCAGAAAGGTGAGACCGAACTCGCCATCAAAGAGACGACGATCGCCGGGCGTCGTTATGTCATCTGCCGCAATGAGGAGGAGGCCCAAAAAGATGCCGCGGCGCGCGCCGAGCTCGTCGCCGGCCTCGAGCGCAAGCTCGCCCAGGGCGACAAAGCACTCGTCGCTAACAAGGGCTTCCGCCGCTTCCTGAAGACCCCTGAAGGCCGCGGCTTTGTCATTGATCGCGCCAAGATCGAGGCCGATGCACGGTTCGACGGCCTCTTCGTGCTGCGCACCAACACCAAGATCTCCTCCCTTCAGGTCGTTCTGCGATACCGCAATCTGCTGGCCGTAGAGGACGCCTTCAAAATCGCAAAGGCGCTGCTCGCCACCCGCCCGATCTTCCACAAAACCGATGCGGGCATCCGCGGCCATGTGTTTTGCTCATTTCTTGCGCTCGTGTTGCGCAAGGAATTGATCGACCGCCTCACGGCCCGCCGCCGCCAGCTCGAATGGCAGCGCATCATCGACGATCTCGCCGATCTCAGCGCGATCGACGTCGAGCAGGATGGCCGCCGCGCACGGCTGCGCACCGCTCCCGGTCCGACCATCGATCCGATCTGCCGCGCCATCGGTCTCACTCTGCCGCCCGTTTTCCAGGAGATGCCGCTCGGCCCCTAAACCACCCCAAAACCTGTGGTGCCTAAATCTGAAAATGGCCTTCAGGCCATTGATAAGCCGAGATGTTCAAAACGAAACTGCGGAAGTTGGGCCTGAGCACCTACTCGCAGCAGGCATGTTGAGCGGGGGTCGTGTTTGTTCGCTTCCCGCCATCCGACGATCGCGATGTGGAGACTGGAGCCAGCCGATACTCTGCGCGCCAGTGAGTCGCTGTCCCATTGTTCCATTGTTCTAGGCGATAGCAAAGGTCTGGCTTCAAATCGCGCTCGAGGTCCATTTCCCGCGCGCAATCGCGACCGGCGCCTTTCATGAGCGATACTCGCGCCCGCTGCTGTCAACTCTTCGGATAGCCCTTCCCGATCTCGCGTTGGGACGATCAGGCGAGATTCGGTCGGCAGTTCATCGGAACAAAAAAAGAACATTTGGTTAAGCCCGTCAAGGCCTTTCGTGCGATTAGCCGCCCCAGGTGCAACGGGAGCGCTTAGCCGCCCGAAGCGTTAATATTGGCTAAAGGGCGCTTTTCCTTTACCCTGCGACTGGCGTTTTCCCTTTTGTTCACATACAAGCAATAGGGAGAACTACCTATGAAAAATACTATCATAACTTGTTGCCAGTGCGGCGCGCTTTGGGATTTGGTCTTGTATGGGCAGGTCTGGGACTTGGTGCCCGTTGTCGCGCCCTGCGAGGGTTACCAGGCCTCTGCGACGCATATCTGTAGGCCCATTTTTGAAGCCGCGTTCTCGATCTTCCTCGATAGCCCCGCGGCCTGAGCTGAAGGGAACCCCGAATGAGCAAACGGCAAGCCCCGACTTACCCGGAGTGGCTGAAGGCGGTAACGGCCCATCTCCTGGAAGCCGAAGCCGGGATTTATTATGTGGACCAAGCAGAGAGCCTTTATGCTCAAGGCTATGCGCCCGCCGACGCGGCGGTTGAACTCTGTCGCATTGATGGCGCCTAATCCTCCCGCCTTAGAGGCCCAACTCCGGCATGGCTTTTTCTTTGCCATTGGCAGCGTCGCTATAGCCGTTTTTCCTGGCGCCCGGCCTTCAAGGCCGGGCGGGTATAACGGGGGGGGGCAAACCGAGCTTTAACGGCCGCAAGACGGCCCATTTTCATCTTTTATATTTATTAGGTGCTTGGCGGAGGGAGGGGGATTCGAACCCCCGATAGGGGTTTAGGCCCCTATAACGGTTTAGCAAACCGCCGCCTTCAGCCACTCGGCCATCCCTCCACCGTGAGTGGCGACATCACGGCGTATGCGAGCGCGGTTCTAGCCGCCGGTCGCGGCCGAAGTCAATGTTTCCCCGTCCGCCGAGCGCGGATGACAGCGCGACATTGACACATTCCGGCGATTGATCGAGAGTGCCGCGAATTGTCGTCTCATCAAGCCAAAATGGGGGTTAACCGGGCGACGGACCTCGTCGCCAGATCGAGAACATGCTGGTCATCGTTTATCTGATCATGTGCTTCATTATCGGCATCGCCGGACGGCGGCGGCGGCTGGGATTTTTCGGCTTTTTCCTGCTATCGGTGCTGTTGACGCCGGTGGTGACGCTGGGTTGGTTGCTCATTTCCCATCGGCGCTTTCTGGCGCGGGAGGTCGGGCGCGGACATTTGGTCATTTGCGCTGATTGCGCCGGGATCGAGGCCCGCGCTGCGGCCAACCTGCACCAACGCTGCATCCGCTGTGGCGCGCCGGTATGAATTCCGGTCGCGGCCGCGTGACTGTCCGAGCCGAGCGCGACCGCGCCCGTCCATGGAATTTCTGAGGCTTCTCCGCAGCAAATCGGCGATCGATCTGCGCCGCTTGATCGCCATGGCGATCATCGCCGGATTGAGCAATGCGATGGTGCTGGCAGTCATCAACGCCGCCGCCAGCCCGAGCGCGCAAAGCACCAAGGCGCGGCTCGCCGTGATGTTTGTGACGGTGGTGGTCATCTGTTCGATCTCGCAGCGCTACATGATGTACGAGGCATCGAAGGAGATCGAGCGCATCATCCACCGCGTTCGCTCGCGCCTCACCGCTGCCGTTCGCGATTCCGAGCTTCTCGACATCGAGCAAATCGGCCGCACCCGCATCTACAACGCGATCAGCAAGGAAATCCAAGCGCTCGGCCAGAACACCAACACGCTGGTGGCGGTGTCGCAGATGTCGTTGCTGGTGGTATTCGCGATGCTTTATCTGCTCGTGCTGTCGCCGATCGCTTTCGTTATCGCGATGGTGTTCATGTCGGTCGCGGTCACGATGTACCTCGGCCGCCTCAAGGTCGTGAACAAAGCAATCACGGATTCGTTCGGCGCCGAATTCGGCTTGCATGAATTGCTCGAGGGCATTCTCGACGGTTTCAAGGAAGTGAAGCTCAACGCGACACGCAGCCAACAGATTTCGGACGATCTCCTGGAAGCGTCGCTTGAGGCGGCGGAATCCCGCGTCACGGCGCAATCGGAATTGGTCGCGCAACTATGTCTTCACCCAGAACGTCTTTTTCCTATTGCTGGCGACCATGGTGTTCGTGGTGCCGCTGATGACCGACATCGCCAGCGAAACGATCGTCAAGTTGACCACCGCCATTCTGTTCGTCATCAGCGCGATCGCCGGCGTGGTTTCGTCGGTGCCGGTGTTCATCAACGCCAATGCCTCGGCCGGCAATATCATGAACCTGCAACGGGCGATTGGCGCGCCGCCGACGGCTCTTGAGCGAAAACGCCCGGGTTGCGGTCCCGCCGACGGCGTTTGATCGGAATCGAAGTACGCGACGTTTCTTTCAGCTTATGGCGACGCCGGCAATCCGGGATTTCGCGTCGGCCCTTTCAACGTCACATTCAAGGCGGGCGAGACCGTGTTCATTTCCGGCGGAAACGGGTCGGGAAAATCGACTTTCATGCGATTGTTCACTTCGCTCTATTGGCCGCGTGACGGCTTTATCGCGGTCGACGGCCAGCCGGTGACCCATGAGACCGTCGAGAACTACCGAGCCCTCTTCACGGCGGTATTCTCCGAATATCATCTATTCAAGCGCCTCTACGGCGTGGCTCCCGAGGCGCTGGCGGAAATACCGGATTTGCTCAAGCTGTTTGAAATCGAGGACAAGACCGCGCTGGTCGACGGCACTTTCACCACCGTCAATTTGTCGGCCGGACAGCGCAAACGCGTCGCGTTGATCGTGGCGCTCTTGGAGCGGCGACCGATTTGCGTGCTCGACGAATGGGCGGCGGATCAGGATCCCTTGTTCCGGCGCAAATTCTATGAAGATTTGCTGCCGATGTTCAAAGCGCGGGGCATGACCGATCATTGCCGTTTCCCATGACGACCGGTATTTCCATGTCGCGGATCGCCGGCTGCATTTGGAGGAAGGCAGGATCGTCAGCGATCTGCGGAAGGCGAGGCATGATCGGGCGGCTATGGCGGCGATTTCACGGTTCGCCGGGCATCACGGGCCCGAGATCGCCGTCGTCATCATGATCTTCGTCTTCATGGTCGTCTATTTCGCCGACGAGATTTTTTATACCATCCCGCCCGGCAGCGTCGGCGTGCTGTGGCTGCGCTTTTGCGGCGGCACTGTGCTGTATCGATATTTGGGCGAGGGACTTCACGTCATTCCGCCCTGGGACAAGATTTACATTTACGATGTGCGGCTGCAGCAACTCGAACAGGATTTCGACGTGCTGTCCGCCGACGGTTTGAAGATGACGGTGAACATCGCTTACCGATTCCAGGCGATACCGGACACGGTGCCCGGCATTGCAGCAATATGTCGGCCCCAATTACGTCTCGGTCTTGCTCACGACGGAAATCGGCGCGCGTGCGCGCGACGTGTTCTCGCGCAACACACCGGAGGAAATTTTTTCCGACCGGCGAATTCAAATTCAGACGCGAGATTTTGACAGACGTTCAGGCCGATTTGCGCAAGACTTTCAGCCCGATGGCCGGCCATCCCGATCGACTTCGTCCGGCTGGACGATGTTCTGATTCGCGGCATTACCTTGCCGCCCGAGGTCGAGGCCGCGATCAACCGCAAGGAAGAGCAAAAGCAGCTCAATCTCGAATACGATTATCGTCTGTTGCGCGAAGCCAAGGAGACCGAGCGCAAACGAATCGAAGCCAGTGGCATTCGCGAATTCCAAGACATCGTGTCGAGCGGCATCACCGATAGCTATTTGCGTTGGAAAGGTATCGAGGCGACACTTGAACTGGCGCGATCCAACAACGCCAAAGTGGTGATCGTCGGCGGTGGCAAAGATGGGTTGCCGATCATCCTCGGGAACATGGACGACGGAGCCGGAAAAATGTCCGTTCGCCCGGTGGGTGATAGCACGACAGGGTCGCAGAGCGAGGCGGCGCCGCCCGGCCTGCCATCGGCTAGCGACGGCGGCAATGCGCCACCACTGCCGTCCGCAGTGAAGAACGCCAGCGGAAACGCGGCCGAGGGAGGGAAACCGGCGCTCGCTACCCCGTCGAATTCGCCGGCTATGTCGGGATCCCCACCTGGTGCGACGGCCCCGGCCGGCCAGCCATCGCCGTCCAAGGAACCGGCACAGAACAAATGACAGCCAACGGGTCGACTCGCCGCATGATCACGCGCCGGCGCGCGCTCATCGGATTGACCGGGGCGGCAGTCGCCGGCTTCACTCGCCAAAACCGCGCTCGCGCCGCGACGCCGGACATCGTCGCGCCGCCGGGCCTCGGAGACGACCAGGGACCCGAGATCATCCTCAAAATCGTCGGCGACGACAACGCGGCCAAGACCATCATTCCTCAAATCGCAAAAAATTATCTGCTTTATCGGGGCGCGAGTGGCGTCGTCGCCTCCGACGCCGACAAACCGTGGACGACGCAGGTGGCGGGTACCATGCTCAACGGGCAGCAGGTTGCGATCCTGATCCGCGCCAGCTCTCCTGCCGATGGCTTTACTCAGCTCGCGGGCGGAAATGCGGATATCGGGTTGACGACGCGCATGCCACGCCCCAACGAGGTGCCCGGGTTCGACGGGCTAACGCCCGCCGAAGCAGCCCGTAACATCCGAGCAATAGCGCTTAACGCCACCGAACTCATCGTCAACAAGGCGACCGGCGTCCAGGCCCTGTCCGTCGATGACTGCCTCGACATCTTCGCCGGTAAAGTCCGCGACTGGTCCGTTGTCGGGGGCACTCCCGGACCGATCCGCCGCTATGGCCGCCCCCTCGACCTTGGCAGCGATAGCTTATTGGCTGCCTCGCTCCCGAATGGCAC
Organism: uncultured Alphaproteobacteria bacterium; assembly: GCA_963804725.1. GTDB lineage: Bacteria > Pseudomonadota > Alphaproteobacteria > ATCC43930 > CGMCC-115725 > JAATGI01. The sequence continues at coordinate 183,961 of CAWDRN010000008.1, forward strand.
TCGTCTCGTGGGAGTGCGCGTCGTCCAGTCCAATGCTGAAATGTGGAAATCGGTCGCCGCAGATCCGCAATCCATTGGCTACATTGCTGCCAATATGAGCTATCACGATCCCAAGAGAATGCGCGGGGCGGTCATCCCCGTGAAGTTCAAACTGGGCACCAGGCTAACGGCCATGCCGGACGAATATGGCATCGCCACGAACGATTACCCCCTCGTCCTCCCGATCTTCCTTTGCCGCGTGCCCGGTCAGGACAACCTTGAAGTCGATTCGTTTTTTGCCCAGGCGGAATTCGGTACAGTCCGATGTCATCGAGTTACAATCCGGCTTTATCGCGGTGGAGCCACAGCTGTTGGTGCCGCCGCACTTCAATGAGGGGGTGGCATCGCGCTACGCGCAACTCACGCGAAACGCTCTGCGCGTGAGCACGACGGTTCGCTTCGATCCGGGATCGGTCAAGATTAATTCCCGCACCAAGCGGGAGCTCGATGCTTTGGGAAGCTATCTGCGTCGCCTCGACATCGGACAGGAAGAGTTGCGGCACTTGGTTTTTTGCGAGGAGACGGGAAACGTGGAGCGCAACGCCGATGTATCTGCCCGCCTCGGGGATGTATTCGAGCACGAGCTGCGCGCGCGCAATGTGCGCGTCGGCCAAGTAATTCCGTTCGGCGCCGAACATGCGCTGGCGTCATCGAATAGTCCTTTGGGTCGATGGCTCAATCGTCGGGTGGAAACCTGGGTTGCCCCGTAACCGCACCCTTGCTCGCCGCGACCGCCCTTAGTCCTTGAACGGTGACGCTATCGGTGCGCGCCACGAGTTTACTGCCGTCGCTCAACGTGATCCTCAGCATCATCCGCCGCGGCTCCAAGAGGCGCAAGCCACCCGCCAACAGACCGGCGACGCCGCCAAGACTGGTCAACACCAACGCCCAACCGGTGGCGCTCAGATAGCGATGCTCCGCCCGATCGGGCCAGGCCTCTAGGCTGAGCAAGTCCTGGCCGAGGTCGACGCACCGACCGGTCGGTGCGACAAAGCCGACGCCACCATCAGGTCGCAAAGGCCAAATGGCGCGATCGCCTAAGCCAAAATCGCCACCGAGTATTTCGAGCGTGCCGCCAATGACGCGGCGGCCCTTGGTTGGGAGAACAAACGATCCCGGATCGCTCTTGACCATCGGCTCCGCATCGGGTTTTGGCGGAGCCGGCGCGGCCGCGGCAATCGCGATGGGCACGATTTCGGCGGAATAACCGGACTCGCTAAAGTTGGCTGCAAGCGGATCTTTACCGATTGTTCGACGCTTCGCCATGGCTGCTCCGATTAGGCAATGGTCTCCATGCCGATGATCTCCATGGCCAGTGCGCCATAGTCGGCTGCACCTTGACTCGACGGAGCGTAGCTTTCGATCGGCTCGCTGAAAGACGGCGCTTCTGCCAGCCGGACGTTCTCACGAATAATGGTGTTGAGTACCTGAGCGCTGAATTTTGCCGTTAGGCTGTCACGAACCTCGCTGCTATGCCGCGTGCGCGGATCGAAACGGCAAAGAAGGAAGCGGGGTGATGCGAGCTTCGGATTTAGGCGCGACCGAACTTGCTCGATCGTCGAGACGATTTGCGCCACGCCAGACAGAGCCAGGACATGTGCTTCAACGGGGACAAGAACCTCGTCCGCCGCCGTCAGAGCGTTGATCGTCAACAGATTGAGCGCAGGGGGCGTATCAAAGATGATGTAATCCCAGCGGCTGAGATCGGCATTCTCAAGCCGCCGCTTCAGCGTCGTCTCGGCGGCCAACTCACTGGCGAGAATGCGCTCCGCGCCGGCTAGCCGCTGCGATGCCGTTACCAGAGCAACGCCTTCGATCACCGATTTCGTCAATTGACTTTCGATGGTTCGGTTGTCGGTCAGGACGGCATAGATACCGGCCTCGCCGCTGCCGCCGAGCCATGCGGAGGCGTTTGCTTGTGGATCCAAATCGAGCAGCATGACGCGGCGACCGCGCTTGGCGAGCCCGGCGGCGAGATTGACCGCGGTTGTCGTCTTAGCGGCGCCGCCCTTATGATTCGCGACCGCAATTGTCCGGGTGTTGCGGACCGGGTCCGGCCGAAGCTGATACACGTGGCGCTAGCCCAAGTGGTTGTTTGGTCGATATTCTGACGTGAGCTTTTTCCGGTGGCAAACAAAGGCGTGCGACTCGGGTTGCCTGACCCACCAGCGGCGACGAGGCAGCCCTTGTTAGCGGCTCGCCAGCACGGCACGACAAAAGCCCGAATCTTGATGACAAAATCGTCACTTGGCCCTAATGGTCTCCTGTGAGGCTAAATCAAATACATCCGGTAATTAACCGATCTCGCTGCATTCAGGCGCGTTGAATCACGAGTAGCCAGCTCGTGGAAGGATCCAGCAACATCCCCTCCGATTCCGCGTGGGTGGACCTCACTTCAACGCAGCTCCCGGTCTGGCTTGACCTCCAGAGCGGTGCCAATCCCTCAAGCTACATTATCGGCGGCTATATCCGGATTCCCGGTCCCCTTGATTTCGCCCGCTTTGAGCGGGCTTTAGCGCTCGTGGTCGCGCGCAATGATGCACTGCGTCTTCGTGTTCACGACCGCGACCCGTCGCAACGATTCGATTTCTTGCGCAAATCAACCCTTGCCCACGTCGATATGCGCGGCGTTCCCGATCAGGATGCGGCGCTACGACGCTTCCTCGAACATGAATTTCCACAACCGTTTGATCTGGCCGCACCCGGATGCCTCTTCCGAATCACGCTGATCCAGTTCAATGAAAGACTGTGGTGCTGCGTTCTTAAGTTTCACCATCTTATCTGCGATGGATTATCGATCTCTCTGACGTTTAGGCAAATCTGCGACGCCTATAACGGTGTGCCCGATCAGCCGCACGATCGGCTGTCCTATTCCGAGTTTGCGCAAGACGATGCGTCCTACGTGAGGTCACCGCGGTACCGGCGCGACCTTGACTATTGGTTGGCGCGTTTTCGCACTGTGCCGCCGTCGTTATTTTCCCAGCAACCGGGCAGCAAGCGCGCCGATATGGCCTTTTGTCCGGCGGTTACTTGCCAGTTGCCGTGGCAGGCATACCGGACACTGGCCGAGACCGGAAAGCAGCGCGGCACTACGTCATTCGCGGTCATGCTTGGATTACTCGGAGCGACGCTCCGGCGCATGCGCGGAGATAGCGATCTGGTCATCGGCGTGCCAGTATTCAATCGCGCATCCGCCGCAGCACGACGTTCGATCGGCATGTTTGCCGGAGCGATGCCGGTGCGATTTAAGGTGGCGCGTACAGCAACCCTTCACTCCGTCATAGCAGAAGTGTCTGCGCAATTGCGGCGCGATTTCCGCCATCAGCGTGCTCCGATTAACGACATTGTTCGCGCCTTGGATTTGCCGCAGCAAGGACGTTGGCGCCTGTTCGATGTCGTCCTGTCGTTCGAACCGAACGATTACGATCTGACGATAGGCGACGCCAAGGTACAGGCTTTCGGCCATGTCGGCGGATTTGAACTCAATCCGCTCGCGATTTATGTGCGCGAGTACAATGTCGGCGAGCCGATAACGATCGATTTCGCCTTCAATTCTGCTTATCTCAAGCGCGCGGAGGTTGCTGATCTGCAGCGGCGCTTCCTGTTGCTGCTGGAGCGCTACCTTGCCGATCCCGATTCGCGTCTCGACACGATCAGTTTGCTGACGTCGGAAGAGAGCGCGCGGCTCTTGGCGGCGCCGGGGCGCGGCGCGGCAGAGGGTGGGTCGCTGGTGGCGCTGATGGCGGCGCAGGTTGCGGCGCGAGGCGAGGCGGTGGCGGTTGAGGGCGGCGGCGAGCGGCTGAGTTACCGCGAGCTGTGGTCGCGGAGCGGGGCGCTGGCGCATCGGCTACGCGGGCTGGGGGTTGGCCCGGAACGGGTGGTTGGGATTTGTCTGGAGCGCGGCATCGCGGCGGTGGTGGCGGTGGTGGCGGTGTGGCGTGCCGGGGGCTGCTATGTGGCGCTCGATCCCGCCTACCCCGATGCGCGGCTGCGCTATCTGCTCGCCGACAGCGGCGCCGCGCTGGTGCTGAGCCAGGGTGCGGCGGCGGCGCGGTGCGCGGCGCTGGGCGCGGCCGGCGTGCTCGATCTCGACACCCCCGGCGACGACGCCGGCGGGGCCGATGCCCCTGCCCTCCCGGGCCCGGCCCATGGCCAGAACCTGGCCTATGTCATCTACACCTCCGGCTCCACCGGCCAGCCCAAACCGGTCGCCGTCAGCCATGGCGGGATCGTCAACCTGGCACGGCAGCAGATCACCGGCTTTGCCGTGGCCCCGGGGGATCGGGTGCTACAGTTTGCGTCATGGAGCTTTGACGCTTCGGTCTCTGAACTGGCGATGGCCTTGGCATCGGGAGCGACGCTGGTGGTGGCGCCGGTGTCGGAACTGCTGCCGGGAGCGCCGCTTACCGAGTTGATGGCGCGGGAACGGATTAGCCATGTAACGCTACCGCCCTCGGCTCTGGCGGTGATGGCGCCGGACGATCTTGCCCGGTGTCGCAGTGTGATTGTGGCGGGCGAGACTTTCCCGGTGACCTTGGCGAACCGCTGGGCGGCTGGGCGGCGGCTGATCAACGCCTATGGCCCGAGCGAGGCGACGGTATGTGCCAGCCTGAGCGCGCCGTTGCCGACGATGCTGACCCACACGGTTCCGATTGGGCGTCCTGTGGCTGGGATGCGGGCCTATGTTTTGGACGCGCATTTAGGGCTGGTTCCGGAAGGGGTTGTTGGCGAGCTGTATCTGGGCGGGGTTGGGTTGGCGCGCGGTTATCTGGGGCGTGGCGGGCAGACGGCGGCGCGTTTTGTTGCGGATCCTTATGGCGGCGGGGGCGGGCGGCTGTACCGGACGGGAGACTTGGTGCGGCGGCGTGGGGACGGGGATTTGGAGTATGTCGGTCGGCGCGACGGCCAGGTGAAGGTTCGCGGGTACCGGATTGAGGTTGGCGAGGTTGAGGCGGCGCTGATGCGCAGCGGCCATGTGGTGAGTTGCGCGGTTGTGGCGCGGGACGACCGGTTGATTGGCTATGCGGTTGGCAGCGGCGACGGTGCGGGATTGCGGGACTATCTGCGGCGCGAGCTGCCGGGTCATTTAGTGCCGTCGGTGGTGGTGTGGCTGGAGGCGCTGCCGGTGACGCCGAGCGGCAAGGTGGACCGTGGGGCGCTGCCGGCGGTTTCGGGGGCGGTTGAAGGCGGTTTGTATCGGGCGCCGCGGGACGGGATGGAGCAGGCGGTAGCGGAGTTGTGGATCGATCTGTTGGGGGTGTCGCGGGTCGGTCTGGACGATGATTTTTTTGCCCTGGGGGGCCATTCGCTGCTGGCGACGCGTCTGGTGTCGCGGCTGGGGTTGCTGGTTGGGGTTGCGGTTGGGGTCCGCGAGGTTTTTGAGCATCCGACGCTGGCCGGGATGGCGGCTCGGGTTGGGGAGTTGCGCGGACTGGGCGGCGGGTCGCGGGTTCCGGCGGTTGTTGGGGTGTCGCGGTCTGGGCCGTTGCCGTTGTCCTATGCGCAGTCGCGGCTGTGGTTTTTGGACCGGCTGGGCGACGCGGGCACGGGTTGGTCGCGCTATCACATGGCGCAGGCGGTACGGCTGCGCGGTCGGTTGGACGAGGCGGCGTTAGCGGCGGCGCTGAGCGGGTTGGTGGCGCGGCACGAGGTGTTGCGGACGCGGGTGGTTGAGGGGGTTGGGGGAGCGGAGCAGCGGATTGATGCGGCGGCGCCGTTTGCGGTGGCGCGGCTGGAGGCGGGGACGGTAGCGGCGGCGCTGGCGGCGGCGCGCGAGTTTGCCGCGGCGCGGTTTGATCTGTCGCGAGACTGGCCGCTTCGGGTTGGGTTGGTGCGGCTTGGGGCGACGGATCATGTCGTGGTTTTGGTTCTGCACCACATTGCCGGGGACGGGTGGTCGGTTGGGATTTTGGCGCGGGAGGTGGCGGCGCTGTATCGCGGCCTGGCGGGCGGCGGCGGGGCGGTGTCGCTGTCTGGGTTGCCGGTTCAGTATGCCGATTACGCGGTATGGCAGCGCGCCTGGCTGGGGTCTGGGGTTGAGGCGGAAGAGCTGGGTTACTGGCGCGAGGCGCTGAGCGGGGCGCCGGGTTTGTTGCGCCTGCCGCTGGACGGGGTTCGGCCGTCGGTGTCGCGGCATCGCGGCGCCAGCATTGCGGTTCGCTTTGACGCGGGGTTGGTGTCGCGGGTGAAGGAACTGTGCCGGGCCGAGGGTGTGACGCTGTTCATGGCGCTGTTGGCGGGGTTTGGCGCGGTGCTGGGGCGGTGGAGCGGGCAGCGCGAGGTGGTGATTGGGACGCCGGTTGCGAACCGGATGCGTCCCGAGTTGGAAGGGTTGATTGGGTTTTTTGTCAACACGCTGGCGCTGCGGCTGGGCCTGGGGGGCATGCCGACGGGCCAGGCGTTGCTGGCGCGGGCGCGGGCGGCGGCGCTGGGCGGCTACGATCATCAGGCGGTGCCGTTTGAGCAGGTGGTTGAGGCGCTGCATCCGGAACGCAGCCTGAGCCATTCGCCGTTGTTCCAGGCGATGCTGGTGCTGCAGTCGGCGCCGGGTGGCGGCGGCCTGGCGCTGACGGGTTTGGCGGCGGAGGAGCTTGAGCTCGGGTCGCTGGGGGCGAAGTTTGATGTCACCCTGTCGCTGACCGAGGCGGGAGGCGCCCTCGACGGCACGCTGGAGTATGACGCGGATCTGTTTGCCGCGGCGCGGATGACGCGGCTGGCGGCGCAGGTCGGCGAGGTTTTGGACCAGTTGGCGGCGGCGCCGGCGGCGCCGGTGTGGCGCCTGGCGCTGGTCGGCGCCGCGGAACGGGCGCGGCTCTTGGCGGCGCCGGGGCGCGGCGCGGCACGAGGGTGGGTCGCATGGTGGCGCTGATGGCGGCGCAGGTTGCGGCGCGAGGCGAGGCGGTGGCGGTTGAGGGCGGCGGCGAGCGGCTGAGTTACCGCGAGCTGTGGTCGCGGAGCGGGGCGCTGGCGCATCGGCTGCGCGGGCTGGGGGTTGGCCCGGAACGGGTGGTTGGGATTTGTCTGGCGCGCGGCATCGCGGCGGTGGTGGCGGTGGTGGCGGTGTGGCGTGCCGGGGGCTGCTATGTGGCGCTCGATCCCGCCTATCCCGATGCGCGGCTGCGCTATCTGCTCGCCGACAGCGGCGCCGCGCTGGTGCTGAGCCAGGGTGCGGCGGCGGCGCGGTGCGCGGCGCTGGGCGCGGCCGGCGTGCTCGATCTCGACACCCCCGGCGACGACGCCGGCGGGGCCGATGCCCCTGCCCTCCCGGGCCCGGCCCATGGCCAGAACCTGGCCTATGTCATCTACACCTCCGGCTCCACCGGCCAGCCCAAACCGGTCGCCGTCAGCCATGGCGCGCATCGTCGAACCATACCCGTGGCTCAATGCGCGGTTTGCGTTGGCGCGCGGATGACCGGGTGCTGCTGTAAGACGTCGCTGAGTTTCGATGCCTCGGTATGGGAAATGATCTCGGTCGCTGAGTTCGGGAGCGACGCTGGTGGTGGCGCCGCGCGAGGTGCCGGGGATGTCGCCGCCTTGGCGCGGCTGTTGCTGGCGCTGGGAACGATTAGCGTGGTGACAGTTGGTGCCGTCGCTGCTGGCGATGATGGTGGAGCAGACGGACGCTGAGCGAAGCGCGGACAGTGCGCCTGGTGTTTTGCGGCGGCGAGGCATTGACGTCGGCGTTGGCGCGTCGCTTGCGCGCGCGGCTGCCCGGGCGGCGTCTGCATCAATCTCTATGGCCCGAGCGAGACGACGCATTGACGCGACTCGAGCCGGTATTGGGTGCGGCGGTGTGCCAGGCCGAAGTTCCGATTGGGCGTCCTGTGGCTGGGATGCGGGCCTATGTTTTGGACGCGCATTTAGGGCTGGTTCCGGAAGGGGTTGTTGGCGAGCTGTATCTGGGCGGGGTTGGGTTGGCGCGCGGTTATCTGGGGCGTGGCGGGCAGACGGCGGCGCGTTTTGTTGCGGATCCTTATGGCGGCGGGGGCGGGCGGCTGTACCGGACGGGAGACTTGGTGCGGCGGCGTGGGGACGGGGATTTGGAGTATGTCGGTCGGCGCGACGGCCAGGTGAAGGTTCGCGGGTACCGGATTGAGGTTGGCGAGGTTGAGGCGGCGCTGATGCGCAGCGGCCATGTGGTGAGTTGCGCGGTTGTGGCGCGGGACGACCGGTTGATTGGCTATGCGGTTGGCAGCGGCGACGGTGCGGGATTGCGGGACTATCTGCGGCGCGAGCTGCCGGGTCATTTAGTGCCGTCGGTGGTGGTGTGGCTGGAGGCGCTGCCGGTGACGCCGAGCGGCAAGGTGGACCGTGGGGCGCTGCCGGCGGTTTCGGGGGCGGTTGAAGGCGGTTTGTATCGGGCGCCGCGGGACGGGATGGAGCAGGCGGTAGCGGAGTTGTGGATCGATCTGTTGGGGGTGTCGCGGGTCGGTCTGGACGATGATTTTTTTGCCCTGGGGGGCCATTCGCTGCTGGCGACGCGTCTGGTGTCGCGGCTGGGGTTGCTGGTTGGGGTTGCGGTTGGGGTCCGCGAGGTTTTTGAGCATCCGACGCTGGCCGGGATGGCGGCTCGGGTTGGGGAGTTGCGCGGACTGGGCGGCGGGTCGCGGGTTCCGGCGGTTGTTGGGGTGTCGCGGTCTGGGCCGTTGCCGTTGTCCTATGCGCAGTCGCGGCTGTGGTTTTTGGACCGGCTGGGCGACGCGGGCACGGGTTGGTCGCGCTATCACATGGCGCAGGCGGTACGGCTGCGCGGTCGGTTGGACGAGGCGGCGTTAGCGGCGGCGCTGAGCGGGTTGGTGGCGCGGCACGAGGTGTTGCGGACGCGGGTGGTTGAGGGGGTTGGGGGAGCGGAGCAGCGGATTGATGCGGCGGCGCCGTTTGCGGTGGCGCGGCTGGAGGCGGGGACGGTAGCGGCGGCGCTGGCGGCGGCGCGCGAGTTTGCCGCGGCGCGGTTTGATCTGTCGCGAGACTGGCCGCTTCGGGTTGGGTTGGTGCGGCTTGGGGCGACGGATCATGTCGTGGTTTTGGTTCTGCACCACATTGCCGGGGACGGGTGGTCGGTTGGGATTTTGGCGCGGGAGGTGGCGGCGCTGTATCGCGGCCTGGCGGGCGGCGGCGGGGCGGTGTCGCTGTCTGGGTTGCCGGTTCAGTATGCCGATTACGCGGTATGGCAGCGCGCCTGGCTGGGGTCTGGGGTTGAGGCGGAAGAGCTGGGTTACTGGCGCGAGGCGCTGAGCGGGGCGCCGGGTTTGTTGCGCCTGCCGCTGGACGGGGTTCGGCCGTCGGTGTCGCGGCATCGCGGCGCCAGCATTGCGGTTCGCTTTGACGCGGGGTTGGTGTCGCGGGTGAAGGAACTGTGCCGGGCCGAGGGTGTGACGCTGTTCATGGCGCTGTTGGCGGGGTTTGGCGCGGTGCTGGGGCGGTGGAGCGGGCAGCGCGAGGTGGTGATTGGGACGCCGGTTGCGAACCGGATGCGTCCCGAGTTGGAAGGGTTGATTGGGTTTTTTGTCAACACGCTGGCGCTGCGGCTGGGCCTGGGGGGCATGCCGACGGGCCAGGCGTTGCTGGCGCGGGCGCGGGCGGCGGCGCTGGGCGGCTACGATCATCAGGCGGTGCCGTTTGAGCAGGTGGTTGAGGCGCTGCATCCGGAACGCAGCCTGAGCCATTCGCCGTTGTTCCAGGCGATGCTGGTGCTGCAGTCGGCGCCGGGTGGCGGCGGCCTGGCGCTGACGGGTTTGGCGGCGGAGGAGCTTGAGCTCGGGTCGCTGGGGGCGAAGTTTGATGTCACCCTGTCGCTGACCGAGGCGGGAGGCGCCCTCGACGGCACGCTGGAGTATGACGCGGATCTGTTTGCCGCGGCGCGGATGACGCGGCTGGCGGCGCAGGTCGGCGAGGTTTTGGACCAGTTGGCGGCGGCGCCGGCGGCGCCGGTGTGGCGCCTGGCGCTGGTCGGCGCCGCGGAACGGGCGCGGCTCTTGGCGGCGCCGGGGCGCGGCGCGGCAGAGGGTGGGTCGCTGGTGGCGCTGATGGCGGCGCAGGTTGCGGCGCGAGGCGAGGCGGTGGCGGTTGAGGGCGGCGGCGAGCGGCTGAGTTACCGCGAGCTGTGGTCGCGGAGCGGGGCGCTGGCGCATCGGCTACGCGGGCTGGGGGTTGGCCCGGAACGGGTGGTTGGGATTTGTCTGGAGCGCGGCATCGCGGCGGTGGTGGCGGTGGTGGCGGTGTGGCGTGCCGGGGGCTGCTATGTGGCGCTCGATCCCGCCTACCCCGATGCGCGGCTGCGCTATCTGCTCGCCGACAGCGGCGCCGCGCTGGTGCTGAGCCAGGGTGCGGCGGCGGCGCGGTGCGCGGCGCTGGGCGCGGCCGGCGTGCTCGATCTCGACACCCCCGGCGACGACGCCGGCGGGGCCGATGCCCCTGCCCTCCCGGGCCCGGCCCATGGCCAGAACCTGGCCTATGTCATCTACACCTCCGGCTCCACCGGCCAGCCCAAACCGGTCGCCGTCAGCCATGGCGCGCTGTTGAACCATACCCGGTGGCTCAATGCGCGGTATGGGTTGGGGGCGCATGACCGGGTGCTGCTGAAGACGGCGCTGAGTTTCGATGCGTCGGTATGGGAGTTGATCTCGTCGCTGAGTTCGGGAGCGACGCTGGTGGTGGCGCCGCGCGAGGTGCCGGGGGATGTCGCCGCCCTGGCGCGGCTGTTGCGGGATGGGTCGATTAGCGTGGTGCAGTTGGTGCCGTCGCTGCTGGCGACGCTGGTGGAGCAGACGGCGCTGAGCGAAGCGCGGACCGTGCGCCTGGTGTTTTGCGGCGGCGAGGCATTGACGTCGGCGCTGGCGCGTCGCTTGCGCGCGCGGCTGCCGCGGGCGGCGTTGCACAATCTCTATGGCCCGAGCGAGACGACCATTGACGCGACTGCAAGTTGGTATGGGGTGGCGGCGGCGGGCCAGGCCGAAGTTCCGATTGGGCGTCCTGTGGCTGGGATGCGGGCCTATGTTTTGGACGCGCATTTAGGGCTGGTTCCGGAAGGGGTTGTTGGCGAGCTGTATCTGGGCGGGGTTGGGTTGGCGCGCGGTTATCTGGGGCGTGGCGGGCAGACGGCGGCGCGTTTTGTTGCGGATCCTTATGGCGGCGGGGGCGGGCGGCTGTACCGGACGGGAGACTTGGTGCGGCGGCGTGGGGACGGGGATTTGGAGTATGTCGGTCGGCGCGACGGCCAGGTGAAGGTTCGCGGGTACCGGATTGAGGTTGGCGAGGTTGAGGCGGCGCTGATGCGCAGCGGCCATGTGGTGAGTTGCGCGGTTGTGGCGCGGGACGACCGGTTGATTGGCTATGCGGTTGGCAGCGGCGACGGTGCGGGATTGCGGGACTATCTGCGGCGCGAGCTGCCGGGTCATTTAGTGCCGTCGGTGGTGGTGTGGCTGGAGGCGCTGCCGGTGACGCCGAGCGGCAAGGTGGACCGTGGGGCGCTGCCGGCGGTTTCGGGGGCGGTTGAAGGCGGTTTGTATCGGGCGCCGCGGGACGGGATGGAGCAGGCGGTAGCGGAGTTGTGGATCGATCTGTTGGGGGTGTCGCGGGTCGGTCTGGACGATGATTTTTTTGCCCTGGGGGGCCATTCGCTGCTGGCGACGCGTCTGGTGTCGCGGCTGGGGTTGCTGGTTGGGGTTGCGGTTGGGGTCCGCGAGGTTTTTGAGCATCCGACGCTGGCCGGGATGGCGGCTCGGGTTGGGGAGTTGCGCGGACTGGGCGGCGGGTCGCGGGTTCCGGCGGTTGTTGGGGTGTCGCGGTCTGGGCCGTTGCCGTTGTCCTATGCGCAGTCGCGGCTGTGGTTTTTGGACCGGCTGGGCGACGCGGGCACGGGTTGGTCGCGCTATCACATGGCGCAGGCGGTACGGCTGCGCGGTCGGTTGGACGAGGCGGCGTTAGCGGCGGCGCTGAGCGGGTTGGTGGCGCGGCACGAGGTGTTGCGGACGCGGGTGGTTGAGGGGGTTGGGGGAGCGGAGCAGCGGATTGATGCGGCGGCGCCGTTTGCGGTGGCGCGGCTGGAGGCGGGGACGGTAGCGGCGGCGCTGGCGGCGGCGCGCGAGTTTGCCGCGGCGCGGTTTGATCTGTCGCGAGACTGGCCGCTTCGGGTTGGGTTGGTGCGGCTTGGGGCGACGGATCATGTCGTGGTTTTGGTTCTGCACCACATTGCCGGGGACGGGTGGTCGGTTGGGATTTTGGCGCGGGAGGTGGCGGCGCTGTATCGCGGCCTGGCGGGCGGCGGCGGGGCGGTGTCGCTGTCTGGGTTGCCGGTTCAGTATGCCGATTACGCGGTATGGCAGCGCGCCTGGCTGGGGTCTGGGGTTGAGGCGGAAGAGCTGGGTTACTGGCGCGAGGCGCTGAGCGGGGCGCCGGGTTTGTTGCGCCTGCCGCTGGACGGGGTTCGGCCGTCGGTGTCGCGGCATCGCGGCGCCAGCATTGCGGTTCGCTTTGACGCGGGGTTGGTGTCGCGGGTGAAGGAACTGTGCCGGGCCGAGGGTGTGACGCTGTTCATGGCGCTGTTGGCGGGGTTTGGCGCGGTGCTGGGGCGGTGGAGCGGGCAGCGCGAGGTGGTGATTGGGACGCCGGTTGCGAACCGGATGCGTCCCGAGTTGGAAGGGTTGATTGGGTTTTTTGTCAACACGCTGGCGCTGCGGCTGGGCCTGGGGGGCATGCCGACGGGCCAGGCGTTGCTGGCGCGGGCGCGGGCGGCGGCGCTGGGCGGCTACGATCATCAGGCGGTGCCGTTTGAGCAGGTGGTTGAGGCGCTGCATCCGGAACGCAGCCTGAGCCATTCGCCGTTGTTCCAGGCGATGCTGGTGCTGCAGTCGGCGCCGGGTGGCGGCGGCCTGGCGCTGACGGGTTTGGCGGCGGAGGAGCTTGAGCTCGGGTCGCTGGGGGCGAAGTTTGATGTCACCCTGTCGCTGACCGAGGCGGGAGGCGCCCTCGACGGCACGCTGGAGTATGACGCGGATCTGTTTGCCGCGGCGCGGATGACGCGGCTGGCGGCGCAGGTCGGCGAGGTTTTGGACCAGTTGGCGGCGGCGCCGGCGGCGCCGGTGTGGCGCCTGGCGCTGGTCGGCGCCGCGGAACGGGCGCGGCTCTTGGCGGCGCCGGGGCGCGGCGCGGCAGAGGGTGGGTCGCTGGTGGCGCTGATGGCGGCGCAGGTTGCGGCGCGAGGCGAGGCGGTGGCGGTTGAGGGCGGCGGCGAGCGGCTGAGTTACCGCGAGCTGTGGTCGCGGAGCGGGGCGCTGGCGCATCGGCTACGCGGGCTGGGGGTTGGCCCGGAACGGGTGGTTGGGATTTGTCTGGAGCGCGGCATCGCGGCGGTGGTGGCGGTGGTGGCGGTGTGGCGTGCCGGGGGCTGCTATGTGGCGCTCGATCCCGCCTACCCCGATGCGCGGCTGCGCTATCTGCTCGCCGACAGCGGCGCCGCGCTGGTGCTGAGCCAGGGTGCGGCGGCGGCGCGGTGCGCGGCGCTGGGCGCGGCCGGCGTGCTCGATCTCGACACCCCCGGCGACGACGCCGGCGGGGCCGATGCCCCTGCCCTCCCGGGCCCGGCCCATGGCCAGAACCTGGCCTATGTCATCTACACCTCCGGCTCCACCGGCCAGCCCAAACCGGTCGCCGTCAGCCACTCCAGCATCGCGAACAAAGCGATTTCCTTGGGCAAGAAATTTGGCATTTGCCCCGGTTTCCGTTCCGCTTGGCTGGCTTCTCTCTCCTTCGATCCGTCCATCGAGCAAATCGTCCTGCCGCTCGCACACGGTGGATGTCTCGTGGTGATAAGCGACGAAGCCCGCATTACGCCCAAAATATTCTGGATGGAAATCGCAGCAGGCCGCCTTGATCTGATCAATTGTGTGCCGAGCCTTATCGAGAACTTCCTCGACGAGGCACCCCAAAACCTCAAGCTCCGCCATCTCCTGCTCGGCGGCGAAGAGTTTCGAGCGGCGCTCAACCGCCGCATTCGCCAACGCGTCGATGTCGGCGCTGTCATCAATTTCTACGGACCTACCGAAGCATGCATCGATGCCATCGGCTATGACGTGCCGGTCGAGGAAGCTGGCGACCGCATCCCCATTGGTACGCCCCTCCCCAATTATCGGGCCTATGTTTTGGACGCGCATTTAGGGCTGGTTCCGGAAGGGGTTGTTGGCGAGCTGTATCTGGGCGGGGTTGGGTTGGCGCGCGGTTATCTGGGGCGTGGCGGGCAGACGGCGGCGCGTTTTGTTGCGGATCCTTATGGCGGCGGGGGCGGGCGGCTGTACCGGACGGGAGACTTGGTGCGGCGGCGTGGGGACGGGGATTTGGAGTATGTCGGTCGGCGCGACGGCCAGGTGAAGGTTCGCGGGTACCGGATTGAGGTTGGCGAGGTTGAGGCGGCGCTGATGCGCAGCGGCCATGTGGTGAGTTGCGCGGTTGTGGCGCGGGACGACCGGTTGATTGGCTATGCGGTTGGCAGCGGCGACGGTGCGGGATTGCGGGACTATCTGCGGCGCGAGCTGCCGGGTCATTTAGTGCCGTCGGTGGTGGTGTGGCTGGAGGCGCTGCCGGTGACGCCGAGCGGCAAGGTGGACCGTGGGGCGCTGCCGGCGGTTTCGGGGGCGGTTGAAGGCGGTTTGTATCGGGCGCCGCGGGACGGGATAGAACTTTCCCTACAGCAGATCTGGCGGGCAGTGCTCCCCGTTGACGACATCGGCATCACCGACAATTTCTTTGATCTCGGCGGTCACTCTCTCCTTGCCATCAGTTTGATCAACCGTTGCAACCGTATTTTCCATACCGACCTGCCGCTGCGCATTCTATTCGAACAACCGACCATCGAAGGTCTCGCCAGGGCTTTGCGCGGTCGCCAGCAGTCGCGCGGCTTCTCGCCACTCATGGCGCTGCAGCCCGACGGTTTCAAGCCGCCGCTGTTTTGCGTCCATCCCGCCGGCGGCACGGTATTCTGCTACATGCATCTCGCCCGTGCTCTGGCGCCGGATCAGCCGGTCTACGGACTGCAGGCATCCGGCCTCGAGGTCGGCGAAGCGCTCCCTCGTTCGATCGCTGAAATGGCGGATCAGTATCTCCAATCGATTCGCGCCGTGCGGCCTCATGGGCCTTATCATCTTCTGGGCTGGTCGTTCGGCGGTATCGTCGCCCACGCGATCGCCAGCCGGCTGCGCAAAGCCGGCGAAACGGTGGCGCTGTTGGCGCTTCTTGATGCGGCGGCGCCTCAATCCGGTGGTACGCCGCCTGACGATGGTACCGTGATGGCGGAACTCGCAAAGACGCTCGCTCTCGCGGGACCCGGGACCGCCCCTAGCTCTCCGACCGAGAATATCGCCGACCTGACGCAGATCGTCCGCGACAGCGGTATGTTTCCGTCCGACTTCACTGCGGTGCAGACTGAGCGCTTGCTCGCGGTCTACGAGCTGACCGTACGGCTGCCGCTTGGGCATCGGCCCGAACACTTCGACGGCATCGCCCACTTGTTCGTCGCCGGGGATAGTTCCGATCCCGAGCAGCTTGCGGCAAGCTGGGCTCCGTTCGTTGGCGACGCCGTTACGACCACGATCCCTTGCAGCCACGAGCGCATGACCGCGCCCAAGGCTGCGAAAGAGATCGCTGCCGTTCTAACCGAGCTTATTCGCTCCGAAATTCTGCCGCCCGACGAGCAGATGGTCGCCGCGAAATGAGTTCAACGGAACGCGCCGATATCGCAAATCTTATCGTGGAACTCACGCAGGGTGCTGCGGTGGCCCACGCTCACGATTGTCGGACGATGCGGTAATCTGCGAATGAGGCTATAGAGCTGGGCTTCGGCTGCTTCGTCGAGCGCCGAGGTCGCCTCGTCCATGATCAAGACGGACGGCTCCACCAAAAGCACGCGGGCAAAGGCAAGGCGTTGTTGCTCACCAAGCGACAGGCGCAGCGCCCAATTGTCGACGGTGTCGAGGAAGCGCGCGAATGGCCCGAGATTGACGAGATTGAGCACCTCTTCAAGCCGGTCGTCCCTGACGCGGCGTGAACCTTCTTTATCTTCGCGCGGATAGAGCAACACCTGGCGCAGCGTACCGAGCGGCAGATAGGGTTTTTGCGGCAGGAACATCTCGAGGCCCTCGCCGAGCCCTACTTCGCCACGGCCGAACGGCCATAGGCCGGCCATCGCGCGCAGCGTCGTGCTTTTGCCGGCGCCGGTCGGTCCCTTCAGTAGCAGCGCTTCGCCCGGTGCCACTGAGAAATGCACGCCCCGCAAAAGCGCAGTGCCGTCGGGCAGGTCGATGTCGAGATTCTGCACCTCGACTCCACCGCCCCGACGCAGCACGATTTGCTGCGGCGCCCGCATCGCTTCCGCGACCTGACGCATGCGTGCTTCGAAAGAACTGAGACGTTCGGTGCAAGCCTGCCAGGCCGCGATGTCGGGATAGGATGTCACAATAAAGGACAGCGCGTTTTGAACCATCCCGAACGCCCCGAGGACCTGGATCAGCCCGCCGAGTTGAATCTGCTTGGCGAAATACCGGGGTGCCGCGACCAAAATGGGAAACACGATCGCCGCCTGTGTGAAGCTTGCGGTAAACCAGGAGAGGTGTTTGCGGCGCACCATGATGCGGTAAAAATTGTCGACGACGTTCGAAAAGCGCGACCGGAAGTTCGAAAATTCGGGCGCCTCGCCGCCGTAGAAGGCAATGCTCTCGGCGTTCTCGCGCAACCGGATCAGGCTGTAGCGGAAATCTGCTTCGAAGCGCTGTTGGGCAAAGTTGAGCGGCACCAATGGTCGCCCGACCTTGATACTGAGCCAAGTCCCGATGCCCGAATAAAGCAGCGCGGCCCACACCAGATAGCCCGGAATATACCAGGTGCCCCACGTGCCGAGCGGAATCAGGGCCGGCCCTGACAAATACCAGAGAATGAACAAGAACGAAAACAGCGACACGACCGCTGTCAGCAGGCCGAGCGACAGGCTCATCACGTAAGTTGTGAAAAGGTTGAGATCTTCTTGGATACGCTGATCGGGATTGTCAGTGCTACCGCCCGCGAGTTGTAGCCGGAAATAGGTGCGGTCAGTCAGCCAGGTTGCCAGATAGCGGCGCGTCAACCAACGGCGCCACCGGATCTGCAGCATTTGGTTGAGATAGAGTGCGTAAACGGTGATGACGATGTTGAACGCCGACAGGATCAAGAAGATCCAGAACTGGTAGATGAACTCGTTGTAGTCATACATGCCGAGCGCGTTGTACTCGGCGGCGCTCCATTGATTGATGCGAACATGGACATAAACGTTGGCGAGATTGAGGAGCACCACCGCCGCCAGCAAGGTCCACGCCGCGACCCTTTCTTCGGAGACGAAGTACGGCTTGGTCAGCCGCCAGGCATCGACCAGATCGCGCCGCCGCGTTGCTGCTCGCGTTGCCGCCGCGGTCGCGGCGGCGATGTCCGAGCTGCGGAGCGCTTCGGCTCCGGTAATTCTCTCAAACAGCATTTCCGAAAATTCCTCCCGCGCCTCGGGCGCGCCCAGGTGTCCCCTCCCCACTCCGAGGCGATAATAAGCACCTGCGTGAGTGCCGCTGCCGACGGCGACGACACCGTGACAGCGTTGCTCATCACTACCGGATTTCCGATTTGGCGGCAATTGATGGCTCGCCGAAGAACATGGCCCTTTACCAATTGAGTTGGCCCGTTCCCGGCCGGTTTGCTGCAATTTGCAGCAAATTCGCGCTTTATTCGCTACCCGCCGTTCCCTCCGGGCGCACCGACCGGGCAAGGATTGGCTAAAGACGGGTCCAGGCGTCGTACATCATCAGGCCTGAGACCCCGACAATGACCACGGCAGCCGCCATGGCGAGGCCTCGCTCCAGCCGATGCGTTTCCATGCCGGCTTTGTCGATCACCGCGATCACGGCGCGGCGACCGAGCACCGCCGCCACGCCGATGGTCGAGATCGTGACTGCCATGCCGACCGTCAACACGGTGACAGCGATGACGCCCAGGCCAAAGGCGCTGTTGGCGAGCGCGAAGAGCAGGATGATGATCGCGCTGGCGCAGGGAGTAAGGCCGGTGGCCAAAATCAAGCGCGGATCGAGTTTGTGGTGGTGATCGGCGGGATGACCGTGGTGGTTGCCCCCACCTTCGTGATGCGGATGGAGCTCGCCCGTTGCGGCACGGTAAAATGTCCAAACGCCGATCGCCACGATCAACCCATAGCTGACGAACTCGACCATCGTGCCCCGGTTGAGAACCTCAATCTGCTTGGCACGCAATACAATCGCCAAGGTGCCAACGAGCACAATTGCCGACACACCCTGGATCAGGGATATCAGGCTGCCCATCAGAATGCCGCTGGTCCAGCGCGCGTGGTGCGCCACGAAATATGACGCCACCACGGTTTTGCCATGACCTGGGCCGGCCGCGTGCAGCACGCCATAAAAAAACGCAAGCCCCAGAATCAGCACCAACGCCGCGCGTGATCCACCGGTTTCGACATCGTGAAACGCGTGTGCGATCGACTCGATTGAGACGGTGCTGACGTTCTGCCAGCCAGGTGACGAAGCCGCTGGCCAGTGATGGGGCCACAGCCGCGGTCTCAAATGGCGAGTGTAGTGTACTCTTGTGAAACGGGTCCGCGAACATCGGGGTGCTCACCAGCACCCCGAACAGCACAAGCACCGCCAGCACGATTTTCACGCTGTCCCCGAGAAGTGGCAGCGCACGATATGGGTGGTTAGCGGGCCGAAGGTGGTGGTGTCTTTGGTCAAGGGTGTCGGTGCACAAGCAAGCTTCAATCGCCCGCCGTCCTCGATCGCCGCGGCGCCGCGTTTCGCTAGTTCGAAGTCGATATAGAATTCGGTGTCAAAGGAGTAGATGTCGAGCGTGTTGGCACCGGCAACCGGCGAAAGCGCGACCGGAACCGTAAATCGGTAGGTCATCTTGCCGCCATCATAAGACGCGGCAAAGGCCGTCGTCCGGTTCACTGGCAGCGACTTGCCGTTGAAGACGATGTTCGTGAAGTAGTTCTCATCCGCCGAATCCTTGAACGCCTCGTCATGCAATCTGGCGATGTCCGCCGGCGTCAGAGGACCTTTGGGCTGGCTCGTATAGTCGTGATAGAGGGACGCGCTGTACATCTCGTCGAAAGTCCAGGCGATTCGCACGCCGACGATCCTGTCGCGCTGGCACACCACTGTTGCCGAATAATCAATGAATACGTGGGGGTGAGCCAACGCCGGCGCCGTCATGGCCGCAAGGCACAATGCCGAAGAGATGAACCTCAACGCGCTACCGGCTGACGACGATCGGACAACCGCAAATGGGGCATTGCTCTGAGAGGGTGCCGAGCGACGGATTCGCGGCCAGAAAGGCGGTGAGCCGCGCCTTGATGGCACTGTGATCCGGCGACGCCACTTTGCAGCGATTAGCAATCGCGATGCCGAGGGGACTTTGTGGCCGTACCTTAACCGACTGCATCGCCGCCCCGGCCGGTTTAGCGGCCGCCAGCGCCGCGGCGCCGCCGATCCATCCGATTGAGCCCCGCAACAATTGTCGGCGTGTCTTCAACTCGCTCATGGCGTCATTCTAGCTCATTGCCTGGCGCCGCACCACCGAAGTCAACGGTACCACCGCGACGCCGCGCGATGCAGCACTCGGGAGCCACCGCGCGACTGCTTCGAGCGTCGCCGGGTGGGGATGGCCGATGCCGATCGCCGATCCATGTCTGCGCGCGACCTGCTCCAACACCGCGATCTGGCGCTGCACGCCGGCCGCGGTCGGCACGTCGTCGAGGAACACGTTGCGCTCGGCCGCCGGTACATGCATTTCTGTAGCGATGGTGGCGCCGACAGTGTGGGCAATGGTCACCGAATCGAGAAACAGCAGGCCGCGCGCTTTGACTTCCTCCATCACCACCGACATGCCGCCTCGCTCTTGGGTGAAGCGGCTGCCCATGTGGTTATTAATCCCGACATAACCCTCAAACCTGCCCAAGCCCCAGCGTAGGCGGTCCCGAATCTCGGCTTCGGACAGCGAGACAGTCAGCGCGTTAGGACCGGGATCGGCCTTGGGGTTAAGCGGCTGCATTGGCACGTGCACGAGAAGCTCATGGCACGCGGCACGCGCGGCGGCGCACCACCTGTCGAGATTGGGGGCGTAAGTCATGAACGCTAGCGTCACCGCTTGGGCGAGCGCGATAGCGCGGCGTGTGGGCTCGGGGCCAAGGCCGAGATCGTCGATCACGATCGCAATCGCCGGCACAGATCCGGTATCGACGAGCGGGCGGGCGTTGCGCCGCCAAAGCGGTTCGCCGTTGGTAGGCACGGATGGTGCCGCGGGTGCCGGCGCGGTGGGTCCGCCGGCAACAACCGTCGATGTCGGTGGTGAGCGTAACGGCGCGGCCACGGTCGTTGCCGACGCGGCGGCCGGCGACGGCGGTGACGGCTGCGGCGCGTCGATCAGCGGATCGGGCTCGAGGGCGAGTGTCGGTTGCGGCGGGATGGGCGGCCGCACCGGAGGCGGCCCGATCCGTGCCGGCGACAGATGCACTTCGTGTGGAAGCGGTTCTTCCTCCATCGGCAAGAGCGGTTCCGCCGTCGACGCGTCGGCCAACCCATGCTTGTCCGGGGGCGCGACCCCGTCGACGAGCCGGCGTGTAATCAACCCACCGGCCAACCCCGCAGCCAAGGCCAGCAACGACCGGCGCCGCGTCACGCGCTTCGCCAACGGGGAACGGGTCTCCGGTTCAGAGGGCAAATTCATAAATCAATTCGAAACAAGGGCTTACACGGCGAAGCTAAATAAAACCAGTGTCGCCCAACATGCAAGCTGGAAAAATCGATTTACCGCAAAGATCAACCGGTAACGACCGCTCTGCCAGAAGCCAGATAGGCGCCGTGGAGGATCTCCGGATGCGCCCGGAGTTCTTCGGCGGTGCCCGAAAACGCGATGTCGCCGCGCTCCATGACATACACCCGATTCGCCAGGTTTAGGGCAAGTGTCGTGAATTGTTCGATCAGGAGGATGCCGACGCCGCGCTCGGCAATGCCGGCAATCGTCTCGCCGAGGCGCTGCACGATGGCGGGCGCCAGGCCGAAGGACAACTCGTCGATGAGGAGATATTTCGGACGGCAGATCAGTGCCTGAGCCACCACAACCATCTGCTTTTGCCCGCCCGATAGATTCTGCGCGGCCACTTGCAATCGCGGCTTGAGTTCGGGAAACACCTCAAGCGCCGCCTCGACCTCGCGATCGGCCTCGCGGCGCGAATGCATTAGCGCCGAGGCGCGCAGATTATCGATCACCGAAATGTTGCTGAGGACAGGATGGCCCTCAAGCACGATGGCTATCCCTATGCGCCTCACCGCGTCCGGGGTGTGACCGAGCACCTCGGTCCCGTCGAGCGTAACACTTCCCGACTTCGCTGGTAGCGCCCCGGACATGGTCATGACCAGCGACGATTTGCCAGCACCGTTGGCCCCGAGCAGCGCCGTGATCTCGCCCGGGAGCAGGTTCAGCGAAATGCCGTGGAGCACCTCGCGTCCACCACGCAAGACCACCAGGTCATTTACCTGAAGACTTGAAGCAGACATGGCTAGGCCGTACCCAGATAGGCGCGACGGACCACGGGATCGTCGAGCACCACGCGCGTCGGTCCGAACGCCAACAATTTGCCGAAATCGAGCACCATGGTTTCGACGCACACCGACGCGATGAGATCGGCATCGTGATCGATCAAGATGAGTTGAGCGCCGAACCGCTCCGGAATTTGCATTAGCAAGCCCCGCAGGCGGTCAGTCTCGGATTCGTTGAGACCTGCACCGGGTTCGTCCAACAGGATCGCCCGCGGTTTGCCGATCAACGTCTTGCCAATCTCGATCATGCGGCGCTCATAGAGATTGAGCTGCCTGCCGGGCACGTGCGCACGATCGGTCAGGCCAACAAAGTCCATGGCACGGTTGATCTGCACTCGTGCTTCCTGACGCGACGCCACAACGTGATCGGCGATCGCCCGGACGTTGTCATGGGCCGACATTTCGTCAACAACGAGCTCCTGCTGGAAGGTGCGCCGCAACCCTATGACGACGCGCCGCACAGGGGAAAGCGAGCGCAGCGCAATGCCGTCCAGCGAAACGCTGCCTTTGACCGGGGTGACGAATCCCGACAGCACGTTCAATAGCGTTGTCTTACCAGCACCGTTCGGGCCGATGAGGCCGCAGATTGGTGCTTTGAATTCGCCGTCGAGCGCATCGAGCGGCCTCACACCCCCGAACTGCACGGTCAAGGTTTCAATCCTGATCATGCACCGCGCGACCTCATGAATTTTCGATAGAGGCGTTCGGCGAGAGCCGTGAGATGTCCTCCTATCCCGATGGGATCGCGGAGGCCGAGAAGCAAGGCAGCGCCAAAGAACAGGAGACCGACATAGGCGTTGACGTTGAAATCGATAAGCAAGGCGGGAATGAACCTGGTCAGGATCCCGCCTAAGAAAGGCCCAAGCCAGAACTCGGTTCCGCCCAACAACGTCCCGATGAAGATGACGATCGAGTTGGTTGGTGCGAAGGCGCTGGCATCGAGCTGGCCGAACAGGCCGGCCATCATGGCGCCGGCAACACCGGCAAGGAAGCCGGAGAGCGCGAAGGCCCACGCCTTATAGAAGACGATCCTCACGCCGCTTGCCATCGCCATCTGTTCATCTTTGCGAATCAGCGCCCATGCGCGTCCCGGCTTTGTCCGGCGGTGCGCTTCAACCAAGAAAATCGCTAGCAGCGTCACAAAGGCGACAAAAAGGAAGTAGGCCGTGTCGTTGGAGGCGAATCCCGGCCGCGCCATCATGATGCGTTCGTTGCCGCTGGCGCCGACCTGCCCGAGGAAACCGGGGCCACCGACGGGAAAGCTCGTGACCGTAATGACCGTCTGAAAGGCACCCGCCAGCATCAGCGTGACCAGCGCCAGATAAAGGCCGCGCATGCGCAGCGCCGGCAGGCCCCAGATCATGCCGACCGCGGAAGCGCCGACTCCGCCAGCGAGAATGGTCACAAAGAATGGCGGGTGGAAATAATGGTAAAAGCGCAGGCTGATCCAACCGCCCACGCCGACCAGCGCCCATTGGCACAGCGACACCAGGCCGAGCTGCCCGTACAGTACCGCGCAGCCCATCAGCGTCAGGATCATGCAGTAGGCTTGCGTGAAATTCGACAGCCAGTAACCGCCGGAGCTGAGCGCGATGACGCCGGAAATCACGGCCACGACCACGACAATTGCGCCAACGCGTAGACGCGGCGTGACTTCGGCCGTGGGACGCGCCGCCACGATCGACAGCGCGCCGGCGGCGATTGCGTCGGTTTTGCCGAGCTCGGTCATTCCCGCGCCCCCAGCCCTTGCCCGGCGCCAACGACCATCATGAACAGCAAGGCAGCGACGTAAGGCCCCGCGCTCCGCAGATTGGCGAAGGCGGGGAAAGCCACAAGCAAAGCCTCAATCAGCCCACAAACCATGCCGCCGATGAAGGCGCCCGGCAGCGACGACAACCGCGCGAGAATTGCAGCAGCGATCGCCGGAATTACGAGGAACGTCATCAATCCCGGATCAAGCCGATTGAGATCGGCCAGCAGCAAGCCCGCAATCCCGGCAAAGGCTCCGTTCAGCATCCAGGCGAAGGAATCGGTAGCGGTGACGCGTACGCCGATAACCGCGCTGATATTGCGATCGCTCGCCAACGAACGCATCGCCAACCCGATGCGCGTGCGACTCAGTAACAGGCCGATCCCGGCGACCATCGCGAGCGAGATGCCCACGGCGATCAATCGCGTCACGGACAGCCGTACGCCAAACAAAAGCACGAAATTCAAATCGGTCGGCAAGGTCAGCCGCCGCGCCACCCCTACGCCCCAAATATAGGCCATACCGCCCAGCAGCAACAACGCGAGCCCTAGCGTTGCCACCGCACGGACGACGCGATCGCGGTGCGCCATACGGGGCGCTACGATGCGACCGTAGCCATAGGCGATCCCGGTTGAGACGGCGATGCCGATGAGCCAGCCCAGCACTTGCGGGACGCCGTCGCGGATCAACTCGAATGCCACAAAAGCCGCCAACCCGCCGAAGGCGCCAAAGGCAAAATTGAGTGTGCCCGAAGCCCGATACAAAATCACAAGGCCTACGCTGGACAAAGCATAGACCGCACCAAGACCAATCCCGGAAGCGACAAAAGGAAGAAGATTTCATACTCGGTGTTATCCAAATACCGTGGAGCAGTCCGTCGGCTGCGTCGCGTGCTAGGGTTGGCTCAGTCGGCGGTAGCGTGGTCTACTTCGCCGTATCGGAGATCTTAATACCGAGCTTTTTCTCCGTTGCTTCGACAGAAGCCAAGCCTGGATCTTCGTCGTTGTAGCAGCCTTCGATGGTTTTCCATTTGCCGTCGTGGATCGTGACGGTGCGCGTAACATGGTTCGGATTATGTTCAGTCGCGCCCGGACCGCCCCAGTACCAAGGCTGGCATAGAATATCGGTCACATACGGCGTCATGTTCTGGATCGACGCGGTAACGGTGTTGCGATTGACGTCTTTCGGATCTTTGATCGTCAGCATGGCGCGAACGGCGATCCGACCAGCAATGTAGCCCGCCTGAGAGAAGCTGTCGCGCAATGCGTTGCCACCATAGGCGTCCATAACCGCGGCCCAATTCTGATTGTCATCACCCTTGCTGTCGAGCGGCGCCAACTCGGCGTTCACCCAAACGCGGTCGTTCCAATACTTCGTGTCGATCGCGCCGGGGAAGCGAACCGTGTAGAAAGATGTGGGCGCCGTCCACTTCATCTTGGCGGCACCATCCTGTTGCTCGGCGGCAGCAAAGATCTGTGCTCCGATGTCGTCGGTGCCGTAGATCATGACGGTGTCGGCATTCGTCGCCAGGATCTGCAAAACCAGCGACCCATAGTCGGGCGACACTGGATCCGAATAGATGCTGGTGACCTTGACACCGAACTTCTTGCCCCATTCTTCAGCGCCGCCACAGCTGTAGTCAGAGCCGGGGAATTTGGGAATTGAGCACACTGCGCTCTTGATGCCGAGCTTGCGCCGCGCAAAGTCGAGACCACCGATTCCGCTTTGCCTCGGACCCGCGTTGACTTCGGCGATGTTCCGCGACTGGTAACATTGCGGCGGGATGCCCTCGCCGATCGCCAGAATGTTCTGTTTAAGATAGAGTTCCGCATTCGCAATGCATTCGATGACACTGGTGCTGCCAACGAGCAGATAGTCCCCGGTGTCGATTACGGCCTTCTTGCCGGCTTGCGCGGCGACATCGAGTTTGGATTGGTCGTCTTCGTCATGATAGACGATCGGCCGCCCGTAAATGCCGCCGTTGGCGTTGACACAATCGAAGTACGCCTTAACCGCTTGATCGGCTTCCTTGAAACTGCCGAGCCCCGTCATCGTGGTTACCGCACCGATCGGTATCGGCTCACCGGTCGCCGCTTTTCCGCTATTCAACCCGCAATCGGGTTTCGCAGCAAAGGCCGGTGCTGCCGCGAACCATAGAGACAAGGTTAACGCGCACGTCAGAAAGCGGAGCACGTGCTTCATCTTTTTCCCTCCCAGGGTAACGCCCTATTGCCGACCGCCACCATCTTCGACCGTCGGTTTATTATTGCCGCAAAGCCTGCGCGAATCTTGCCGTCGCGTCAAGACATGCGCCCTCTGCCCCACGATTGAGTTCCCCCCGGAACCATTTCCGGCCATGCCCCGGGCAGGACATAGCATGGCCGGACGATGTTTTTTCCGCTACCTTAAGTTATCGTATTGCTCGTCGAATTCTTTGTTGATCCCAAGCTTCTCTTCGAGCGGAACGATCGATTTTGCGTAACCGGGATCGGCGACCGGGAAGCAACCCTCGACGAATTTAAAGTTGCCGTCGTGGATCACCACCGTGCGGGTAATATGATTGCCCTGATGTTCCGTGGCAGAAGGGCCACCCCAATACCAGGGCCCGCAGAGAATGTCGGAATAATAAGGCTTCATATTTTGAATTGCTGCGGTAACCGCGTTGCGGTTGATGTCTTTCGGGTCCTTTATCGTCAACATCGCGTTGACGGCGATGCGGGCGGCGATATAGCCGGCTTGTGAGAAGCTGTCCTTCAGAACCTTCGGGCCGTACGCATCCATAACGTCGTTCCAGTTCTGATTGTCCTTGCCCTTGGCATCCAGTGGACCAAGCTCTGTGTTGACCCATAGCCGATCATTCCAATACTTCGTGTCGATCGCGCCGGGGAACCGGGCGGTGTAGTAGGAGGTCGGCCCGGTCCATTTCATTTTAGCGGCGCCGTCTTGTTGCTGCGCAGCGTTCATCAGTTGCGCTGCTGCATCATCGACGAAAAGTGCCTGAACACCGTCGTCACCGGTCGCCAGCACTTGCAAGGCCAACGAGTTGAAGTCGGGCGATGTTGGGTCGGCATAAATGCTGTCGACCTTGACGCCATACTTCTTGCCCCAGGCCTCGACGCCGCCGCAGGTATAGTCCGAGCCCGGGAACTTGAAGATCAAGCAAACCATGCTCTTGGCGCCGAGCTTGCGCCGAGCATAGTCGTTGGCGCCGAGGGCGCTGGCGCGTGGACCGGCATTGATTTCGGCGATGTTCTTCGACTGATAGCACTGGGGCGGAATGCCGAGGCCGATTTCGAGAATGTTCTCCTTGAGGTAATAGTCGGCGTTGGCGATGCATTCGATGAAGCTGGTGCTGCCGATCAGCGCGTAGACGCCGATATCGCCGACCAGCTTCTTCGCGGCCTGCGCAGCCACATCGAGCTTGGATTGATCGTCTTCATCACGATAGATGATCGGACGGCCGTGAATCCCGCCGTTGGCGTTAACGCAATCAAAATAGGCTTTGGCGGCGAGGTCAGCCTCCTCGAAACTGCCGATGCCGCTTGCGGAAGTGACCGCACCAATCGGAATTGGCTCGCCTGATGCCGCTTTGCCCGTGCTCAAGCCGCACTCAGGCTTTGCAGCAAATGCAGGCGCGCCCGACCCGAGCACCCAGCCCGCCGCAAGCATGCCCGCCAACGCAATGAGAATGCGCTTCATTAACCCTCCCTCCCTGAGGCGCCCGCCTCGTCATTGCCGCGCGATGCGAGATGCCGAGCGGCTCAATTGATTTGCCGCGAGCCTGCGTGAAACCCGGCGCCGCGTCAAGTTAAGAGGGCAGCCGTTAAGAGAAAGACCACGTTGGCTTGCGCCAACCTTGCGCGGGAGACTTGGGAATTGGTGAGTCTTGGGAATTAGAGGCCAAACAATCCCACTTCGAGACCGAAATGCGCCCGCGCCAGCGGTGCCGCGAAGTTGAGATACTGGGCGGAGATGTGGCTGCGATACATTGCAACATCGCGATAATAGCGCTCGATCTTCTGGCCCTTCTTCGTCGCCGCCGAGCTTGACAATGCATAGACCGCGTCCATGGCTTCGCCGGAGAGCCGGCCGGCATGCTGAATCATTGCCCAGAGCCCGATATTGTCTTCCAGCGCGATTGGCGTGCCATCCTTGGCCCAACGACGGCAGTAGTCCATGTATTTGTGTCCGGCAGACATCAGGATCCCTTCCGCGGCGTCAGTCAGCGCCATCGCCTGGCCGAAGCCGCGTTGGAAGTCGATATGCTGATAACGCGGGATCACAGGCGGAAACAGTGTGTTGCGGGTCTTGATGATTTGCTCAAACTCGTCGAGTGCCGCCTGCGCGGCGCCCAGGGTCGGCGTCACCAGCGACATGTGGTAGGGACCCATTACCCGTCCGAGATACATTGGATTGCCGTGAAGCCGCGTCCCTGGCGTGCCGTCTTTCATCGAGTTCCGGCAGCGCCCACATGCCGTTGGCCGGCGTGACATAATGTGCGGGAATAAACTGGTGGTCGACGCGGACGCTGTTTGAGCCCGAGGCGCGCATGCCGAGCGTCTTGTCGCCGCCCCAATCGTCGAGAATGGTCACCTGCTGCTTGGGCACGCAGACGTTCACAGCGTCCGGAGGATTGCTACCATTCAGCACCCGCGCGCCGCCGATGAAGTGCGACGAATAGGGAATGCCTGAGCAATAGTCCCATACCCCGTCGACGATATAGCCGCCTTCGACGGGGGCTGCGGTACCGAGCGGCGGTGGGCGATGCGGCGCCGCAAAGAAGCCGTCAGGGCCAAAGAGTTCACGCTGCGCTTTCTCGCTCCAGTGTGATGCGATGATGAAGGGATGCGAGGCGCAGAGCGCCAAGCACCAGCCGGCGCTGGGATGGCCACGCGACACTTCCAGCATGGTCTTATAGAAGGTCGGCACATCAAACTCGTAGCCGCCGAAGAGGTGCGGCTGCACACAGCGGTAGAAACCGGCATCGAGGAACGCTTGGTGCATCGCCGCGGAGTAGTGGCCGCGCTCATCCGCTTCTTCTTGCTCGGCACGCAGCCGCGGCCGCAGTGCGACGGCACGTGCGATCATTTCCTCCGGGGTAAGATCGGGTTCGGGTATTGGATAGACAGGTTGCCTGCTGGTTTCTCGCTTCTGCAGTGTTCTCGCCATGCCCGATCTCCCAGTAGGCTGATGATTCACCTCCCCATCATGCTTCAGCCGAAGGTGGCTTGCCAATGGTGGATGAATGACGGGAGAATTGCCGAGAAAGCGAGAGCGGGTGATGCGGTTTCTTGTGACAGGAACGGCGGGTTTTATCGGTTTCCATGTTGCCAGACGATTGCTGGCGGATGGCCACGAGCTCGTCGGGATCGACGGCATGACGCCGTATTACGATGTTCGGCTCAAGGAGCGCCGGCATGCCATGCTGATGCAGCACGCCCATTTCCGCGCGCATCGGTTGATGTTGGAGGATGCCGAAGCCCTGCGCAGCGTGTTTGCCGAGTTCGCGCCTGAAATGGTGATACATCTCGCCGCTCAGGCCGGCGTGCGCTACAGCATCGAAAACCCGCGTGCCTACATCGATAACAATATCGTCGGCAGTTTCAACCTCTTGGAATCATGCCGGACGACCAAGCCAAGGCATCTGATGATTGCTTCGACCAGCTCGGTCTATGGCGCCAATACCGATTTTCCATTCCGCGAAACCAGCAACGCGGACCATCCGCTGACGCTCTACGCCGCGTCCAAAAAAGCCGTCGAGGCAATGGCGCATTCCTATGCGCATCTTTGGACCATACCCACCACGATGTTCCGGTTTTTCACCGTGTATGGGCCGTGGGGCCGGCCGGACATGGCGCTGTTCAAGTTTGTCCACAACATCCTCAACGGCGAGCCGATCGACATCTACAATCACGGCCAAATGCTGCGCGACTTCACCTATATTGACGATCTAGTCGAGGGCATTGTGCGGCTATGCGATGCAATCCCCGTCGTTGGACAGCCAATCGGTGATCTCGATTCCCTCAGTCCAGCCGCCCCTTATCGGATTGTAAATATTGGCGGGGGGCACCCGACCGATCTGATGGCATTTATCGGCGAAATCGAAGCGGCGTTGGGGCAAAAGGCCAAGCGAAACTACCTGCCGTTTCAGCCTGGCGACATCCAAAAGACCGAAGCATCGCCGGCGCTCTTGGATGCATTGGTTGGCTACCGGCCGCAAACTCCCGTGGCGCTCGGTGTGCGTGAATTCGTTAACTGGTTCCGCTCATACCATCAGATGTGATGACTACAGAGCCGCATAGAAGATGGATCGTGGCAGCTTGGCGCGGTTGAGCGCTGACTTGACATCGAAGATTGCGCCGCCGGAGATGACCATGTCGGCAATCGTCGTATCGCACAACTCCTTGAAAATTCGGTGCGGCACGGCATAGACAAGGCCATCCAGCCCGAACAATTCGCTACCGTCGACGAGGCGCACGCCGTATTCCTGAATCGCCTCGGCCGCATCGGCCATTGGATCGTGCACCAGTGGCTCGATACCAAAGCTTCTGAGTTCGCTGATGATATCGGGCACCCGGCTGTTGCGCAGATCGGGCACATCCTCCTTGAATGTCAATCCGAGAATGCCGATGCGTGCTCCCTTGACGGGCCGGTTGCCGGCAATGAGCATTTTGACGAGGCGCTGGGCGACATGGTTGCCCATGGCGTCATTGATACGCCGACCCGACAGGATGACCTGCGGAAAATACCCCAGCTCCTCGGCACGCGCGGTCAGATAATAGGGATCGACGCCGATGCAATGGCCGCCGACCAAGCCGGGCATAAACGGCAGGAAGTTCCATTTCGTCTGAGCCGCCGCCAGCACATCGGCCGTCGAGAGTCCGAGCCGCTCAAAGATCAGGGACAATTCGTTCATTAACGCGATATTGAGATCGCGCTGGGTATTCTCGATGACCTTCGCAGCTTCCGCGACCTCGATGGTTGGTGCTTTGTGAATACCTGCGGGCACGATCGCCGAGTAAACCGCGGCGACGCGCTCCGCAGTCTCAGTGTCCTCGCCTGCGACCACCTTGACGATGGTTTCAAGCCGCCGCTCCTGGTCCCCCGGATTGATACGCTCCGGTGAATAGCCGAGCTTGAAATCCTTGCCCTGCCGCAGACCGGAAGCGTTCGCTAAGAGCGGGCCGCACATATCACGCGTCATTCCGGGATAGACGGTGGATTCGAACACCACGACGGAGCCCTTGTGCAATACCGACCCTATCAATTCGCATGCCGCCATGAGCGGCCCAAGGTTGGGCCGCTTGCTGGCGTCGATCGGCGTCGGCACGCTGACGACGAAAAAGCTGGTGTTCGCGAGCTCCGCAGGATCGGCCGTCACCCTGAGCGTGGACGATACCAGTTCCTGGTCGGTGACTTCGCGGGTGCGGTCGATCCCGCTGCGCAGTTCGGCAACCCGCTTCGGCGAAATATCGAAGCCGCACACGGGGGCAAACTTCTTGGCCAGGGCCAGTGCCACGGGCAATCCGACATATCCTAGCCCGATGACCGCAAAACCGTGTTCCGCCATGCCACCCTCGCTTCGATCGCACAGCAATACCGAGGTCGGTATTGCTGTGCCAACCGCCCCACCCTGTCAAGCGCAGCGAGGGTGATGTGTTAGGCCGCAGCCGCCTCGGCCAATGGCACGCGGCTGATCTTGTGTGCCTTGAGCCTGGGCAGGACTTGCTCGGCGAAACGATGCATCTGTGTCAGGAACATTTCATGCGGCATCGAGCCGCGGTTCATGTTGACCAGCACTGTCCCGGCGCCGACCGCCTCCGCCTCGGCGATGATGCGTCTGGCCACTTCGTCGGCGGTACCCCAAGGCATGAACTCCGCCTGCATACGGATGTCGTCCATGGTCTGGTCCTTGAGCCGCAGACTATCGTCATGAGCGGCACGCAGCTCCTTCCGCAAATGCTCTTCGGAACCCTTCTGGAAGTACCCGCCCGATTGGGCCGCAGGAACATGGTCGAAATTAAAGAGGGTGTTGTGGAAATAGATCGCGTAGGGTCCGACTTCCTCGATCGCCTGTTCCTTGCTGTCGGCGATATAGGATGAAACCATGATGTTGAGATGGTCGGGAGTGATGCGCTTGCCGCGCCGCGCCAGGCCTTGGGCGTAGTAACGAATTGTGTCTTCGCGCGCCGGGCCGGGGATGCCAGGCGTGATGGGTATGTCGTGCGTGACCGCCCAATCGATCGAGTCCTTCGAACCGGTGATCGGTACCCACACCGGTGGGTAAGGCTGCTGCACCGGGCGCGGCCAAAGCGCAACGTTCTTGTAGGAATGGAACGTGCCGTCGAACGAAAAGCTCTCTTCGGTCCAGGCGCGGCGCATGATTTCGAAGCACTCGTTGAAGCGGGCGCGCAATTCCGCCAGCGGCACGCCGAGGATGCGGTACTCGCGCGCGGCGCCGCGCGCCACGCCGCTGATGAAGCGCCCGTTTGAGAGGCAATCGAGCATGGCGATTTCCTCGGCCAACCGCAGAGGATCGTGCAGCGGCAACAAATTGCCGTAGATCAAGAGCTTCAATTTTTTGGTGCGCTGAGCGATTGACGCGGCCAGCAAATTGGGCGAGTTCATCAGCCCATAGGGTGTGGCGTGGTGCTCGTTGAAAGCGACCCCGTCATAGCCGAGGCGCTCCAGTTCCACCCACGCGTCGAGATGCTCGGCGTAGGTCTTCACCGCGACAGCGGCCTCGAAATGCTTCTTTTCCATCGGGAAGGGCAGATGTTGGCCATCCGTGGTGAGGTGCTTCAGATCCTTGCCGTACTGCACCAAATCAAACACAAATACTTGCATCGCTGGTTTCTGCCTCTTTTCCGTCAGGATGATCCGTCGGGCTATTTAATACTTCTGAGTGCCGGTGACAAAGACAAAGCAATAGCCCGGGCAGTGGGTGTCTGCCCATATTCCCAAAGCGGCCGCCAAAGGTTCCCTTGCCGCACGGGTCGAGCAACCGCGAGACGATCGCTGCGGGACGGCCATGACATTCGTTTGATCTCGATGTCGGTAAGGAAATTCGGCGGAGAGAGCAGCATGCCAACGATCTGACGCCGGTGATTGCCACTACGACGATGCGGCGCGGCGCCCCGGCGTCGAGCGCTCGCGGTGCTGCGTTCTCGGCGATGGGTGGCGGCATGCCGGTCTTACTCAAGAAATAGTTGACGCGGCTGCGAGATTTCTATCGCTAGCTGAGTGCAAGGCTAGTGCCGGCGGGGTTATTGTGTAGCACATGCTTTTGCGGCACCTGGCTTGGAAAGGAGCTCAGCCGATGAACGTCACCCGCGACATCGCA
Organism: uncultured Alphaproteobacteria bacterium; assembly: GCA_963804725.1. GTDB lineage: Bacteria > Pseudomonadota > Alphaproteobacteria > ATCC43930 > CGMCC-115725 > JAATGI01. Next base: position 216,722 of record CAWDRN010000008.1, read on the forward strand.
ACTCACATCGCATCGCTGCGTTATGACGATTTGCCGCCGGACGTGGTCGAGCTGGCGCGGCAGACGCTGCTCGATTGGCTGGGCGTGACGTTGGCTGGATCGCGCGAAGAGTTGGCGCGCATCTTGCGCGACGAAGCGATCGAACAAGGGGGCCGCCCGGTTGCAACGATCGTCGGCAGCTCGATCGCGACCGGGACACAACAGGCAGCGTTAGTCAATGGCGCGACCGCCCATGCGCTCGATTACGACGACGCCCATTTCTTGGCCACCGTGCACTCGGGTGTAGTCACAATCTCGGGTATGCTGGCGCTGGCTGAGAAACGCGGCGCTTCGGGTCGCGATTTTGTCACTGCACTGGTGGCCGGCTTCGAGGCCATCGGCGCGACTGGCGCCTTCATTGGGAACAAGCATTACCGGCTCGGTTTTCATTCGACGGGCACGATCGGCAGCTTCGGTTCAGCCGGGGCCTGCGCCAACCTAGAACGGCTTGATGCGGATGCTACCGCCATCGCCTTGGGCATCGCCGCCGCCCAGGCGGCTGGAATCCGCTCGATGTTCGGAACCATGTGTAAACCGCTTCACGCCGGAAAGGCGGCGCAGAACGGGGTAATCGCCGCCGATTTGGCGGCGCGCGGCTACACTAGCAATCCGCAGGCGCTCGAGTCGGAGCTCGGTTTCGGTGCCACGCACAGCCCCGACTTCGATCCGGCGCGACCATTCCCGCCGCCACCCAAGCAATGGTATCTGCGCTACAACATCTTCAAGTTCCACGCCGCGTGCTTTCTGACCCATGCGCCGATCGAGTGCGCGCTCAAGGTTCGCGCTGAAGGAATGACGGCGGACAATATTGAGGAAATCCGTTTGCGAATTCAGGTCGATGCACGTGACGTTTGCGGCATCCCTACGCCACGCTCCGGCCTCGAGGCAAAATTTTCGCTGCGCCAGTGCCTCTCCGCGGTATTTGCCGGACTTGATACAGCCGCGCTCGATACTTTCAGCGACACGCGGACGACCGATCCGGCGCTGGCGGCGCTGCGCGACAAGGTCGTGATCGACTATTTACCGGACATGGCGCGCGGTTGTGCCGAAATCGAAGTGACGACGAAAGACGGTCGCCGTGTCGCCGCGGCTTTTGATTCCGGGAAGCCGGTCGAAGATCTGGCTCAGCAGCGTGCCCGTCTCGAGAACAAGTACCGACGGCTCGCCGAGCCGATCCTCGGCGAACGGCGTGCTGCCGAGCTCGGCGCACTCGCGGTCAAGGTCGAGGCGTTGCGCTCAATGCGCGAACTGACGGAGTTGTGTCGGATCTGACATCGGATTGATCGCTACCTTATCGCGCGCTGCCTGATGGCAATCGGCGGTACGGTATTTTCGTCGTGATCGAAATTTGGGAGAGAGGACCATGCAATATGTTCGTCTCGGCGGCAGCGGTCTCGAGGTATCGCGGATTTGCCTAGGCTGCATGACTTTCGCGATTGTCGGGCGCGGCCATCGGCCGTGGACGCTCGACGAGGAAAACAGCCGCCCGATCATTCGCCAGGGCCTTGAGCTCGGGGTCAATTTCTTCGACACCGCCAATGTTTATGCAGAAGGCTCCTCTGAGGAGATCACCGGCCGCGCTCTCAAGGACTTCGCCCGGCGTGAGGAGGTGGTTATCGCGACCAAGGTCCACGGCCGCATGCGCCCGGGCCCCAACGGCGCCGGCCTGTCGCGCAAAGTGATCATGGCCGAAATCGACGCCAGCCTGAAACGGCTCGGCACCGACTATGTCGATCTTTACCAAATCCATCGCTTCGATGCGAAAACGCCGATCGAGGAAACGTTGGAGGCGCTGCACGACGTGGTGCGGTCGGGCAAGGCGCGCTATATCGGGGCCTCCTCAATGCATGCGTGGCAATTCGCCAAGATGCTCTACACGTCGCGGCTCAACGGCTGGACCCGGTTCGTCAGCATGCAGAATCACGTCAACCTGCTCAATCGCGAGGAGGAACGCGAGATGCTGCCGCTGTGCGCCGATCAGGGTATCGGCGTGATTCCGTGGAGCCCGCTGGCGCGCGGCCGGCTGAGCCGTCCCTGGGACGAAACCAGCAATCGCCAGGAGACCGATACGTTTGGCAGGAACCTCTATATGCAAATGGAGTCCGACAAGAAGATCATCGACGCGGTGGGCGTTGTCGCAGCGGCGCGCCGAGTGCCGCGAGCGCAGATCGCGCTGGCCTGGCTCCTGCAAAGGACGCCAATCACTGCGCCGATCATCGGCGCGTCGCGGCCGAACCATCTGTCCGAAGCGGCGGCAGCGGTCGAGCTCAAATTGACCGCGGACGAAATCCAGGCGCTCGAGGCGCCCTACGTCCCCCACACGCAGGTGGGTTTTCAATGAGCGAAGACGCCAGCGTGAAGGTTTGACTCTCAGCCAGGCAACGACAATTCTGCGCGGCGGAAGGAAAGAAATGAGAAGATTCCCCTCAACGGGCGTCGTCGTTGCCGCAATCGCCACCCTTTTCTTGACATCGCCGATATCGTCCGCCGCCGAGACCTACGACATCGACGTCGTGTTGCCGCTCACCGGCAGCGCGGCCTTTGTCGGACAAGGCGAGAAGGACGCACTCGCCACGCTCGAAACCTATGTCGACAAGAATGGCGGCATTGGAGGAAGGCCGTTGCATTTCGTGTTCCTCGACGATCAGACCAGTCCGCAGGTTGCGGTACAGCTTACCACCGACATTCTCAGCCGCGGGCCCGCTATCGTGATGGGATCGAGCCTGGTCGCGATGTGCCTCGCGATGGCGCCGCTGATGAAGAGCGGTCCGGTGCATTATTGCCTCTCGCCCGGCGTCCATCCCAAACCGGGCGGCTATATGTTTTCGACGAGCGCTTCATCGACCGACCAGATCGCGGCAGTAATGCGCTATTACCGAATGAACGGGTGGACCAAGCTGGCGACGCTGATGACCACTGATGCCAGCGGTCAGGACGGCGACCGGTCGATCGACACCATCCTGGCCTATCCCGAGAACAAAACCGTCACCAAAGTGATCGCAGAGCATTTCAATCCGTCGGACGTCTCGGTCGCGGCGCAGATCGCGGGCATTAAGCAATCTGGCGCGCAAGCGATCATTGCCTGGACCACCGGTGCTCCGGCGGCGACCGTTCTGCGCGGCATGATCGAGAATGGGCTCGACATTCCCGTGGCGCCGACCAGCGGCAATCAGACGTTCGCGGCAATGCACCAGTGGAAATCGTTCCTACCGAAGCATTTGGTGCTGGCCTCCGCGCTCTACCCTCCGCACGACGGCCAATTGACCCTCGACCCGCGGGTCGAAAAGGCACAGCACGAGATGTACACCGTATTGAAGGAGCACGGTCTCAAGGCCGACAATATGGTAGCCACCTCTTGGGACGCGGGGCTGATCGTCGTCGCCGGCCTGCGCAAGCTCGGCCCCAACGCGAAGGCGGCAGAGCTACGGGACCACATAGCGAATTTGACCGATTTTCCCGGCATCGACGGCGTCTACGACTTCAAGCGATATCCCGAGCGGGGGCTCGGCCCAGATGCTTCGACGGTCACCGCTTACGACCCGAAGACCGATAGCTGGATCTGGTTGTCCGAGCCGGGCGGCGCGCCACTGAAATGAGGCGATAGCGCCTCGTCGATGAAATCAGTTCCTGCAGATTGTCGTCGGCGGCCTGTTGCAAGGCGGGGTGTTCGCCATCATCGCGCTCGGCATTTCGCTGGTCTACCGCGTTACCGGCATTATCAATCTGGCCCAAGGCGGATTCTGCATCCTCGGTGCGCTGCTGCTTTATTCGCTTCAGCTCGATCTCGACTGGCCGACGCCGGTTGCGTTTCTCGCAGCGGTGATCTTAACGACGGCGTTTGGCGTGGCGCTCGGTGCTGCAACCTTCGTCCCGGCTCTCGCCCGGCTACCAACGAGCAGCATGCTGATGCTGACTGCGGGTTTGCTCACTCTCATCGGCGGGCTGACCCTCATTGTGTGGGGTAGCCAGCCCTATATCGTGCCGCCCTTTTCCGGCGAGCAGCCGATCGACGTCGCGGGCATTCTGGTCCCGACGCAGGGCCTGTGGATCGCGGTGATCGCAATCATCATCATCGGCGTCATCTGGTACCTCATCGCGCGCACCGATATTGGCACTGCACTCATCGCCTCGGCCGAGAACCCGACGGCGGCGCGTTTCATGGGGGTCGACGTCACACGCCTGACTTTGTTCAGCTTCGGCCTGGCAGCCGCGATTGGGGCCATCAGCGGCGCCGTGGTGGCGCCGATCATGTCATTGCAATTCGACGCTGGGGGTTTTTTTACCAATGCAGGTTTCATCGCCGTCGCGCTCGGCGGAATGGCGTCGCTGCCAGGTGCGATCGCCGGCGGCCTGTTCCTCGGCGTCGCCGAGCAGCTTGCCGCGGGCTACGTGTCGTCGCTGTTCGCGAATGGGCTCGCTCTGGCGCTCCTGCTGGTGACATTGCTGTGGCGGCCACAAGGGTTCTTTGGCGGCAGCAGGCGGCGGCGCGATGTCCGCGAGGAGCAGCGCGTCTACCGCTCGGTCATCCGCTTCACCGGTCGTGGCACCGCCGTCGCCGCGGCGGTGCTGGTCGTGTTTCTCTGCACTCTGCCCTACTTGGTTGGCAGCGCCTTGCTGAGCTCGCTGGTCATCACCTTCATTCTGTTCATCGCCGTGCTCGGACTCGACGTCGTGATGGGTTATGCCGGCCAGGTCAGCCTGGGTCAGTCCGGCTTCATGGCGCTGGGCGGCTACGTCGCGGCGATCCTCGCGACCAACTTCGATGTGGCGCCGGTGCTAGGCGTCGCTGCCGGGATGATCGCATCGTTCTTCGCAGCGCTGCTACTGTCGGTCGTAACCATGCGCTTACAGGGCGCTTATCTAGCACTCGCAACCCTGACCTTCAGCCTGCTTATCGATTTATTGACAGTGGGTTTGGTTGATGTGACCGGAGGCCCGTCGGGATTGGTCGGCATCCCGTCGCTGGTGCTCGGGCCATTCAGCCTCGATACGCCACGCGCCATGTACTTTTTCGTGCTGGCGCTGATCGTGCTGCTGATCGCGGCACTGGCCGGCGGCATGCGCTCGAGCTTCGGCCGCGCCCTCCACGCGATCCGCGCCGATCAGACCGCCGCTGCGGCGCTCGGCATCAACGTGGCGCGCTATAAGGTGGCTGCCTTTGCAATCAGTGCCGTACTAGCCTCGCTATCGGGCAGCCTCTACGCGTTCGATTTTCATTTCCTCTCGCCCGAAATGGTAAGCACGCCACGCTCCTTCGAGATGATCGCGATGCTGATCGTGGGTGGCGAAGGAACCCTCATTGGCGGATTGCCGGGCGCGGCGCTCATCACGCTTTTGCCGACCGTGTTTCAGCCCTTTGCGCTATACAAGACATTGGCCGAGGGCGCGATTCTGGTGTTGGCGTTCCAATATTTGCCGAACGGGCTGCTCGGCGGCGCGCGGCAGCTTGGCCGCTGGGCGACGGCGCGATGAACCAACCGGCGCTGGAAGCGATTGGCCTCACCAAGAGCTTTGGCGGCGTGCGCGCCGTCACCGATCTGTCGTTCGCCGTGCCGGCGGCCAATATCGTGGCGCTGATCGGCCCGAACGGCGCCGGCAAGACCACCGTGTTCAATCTCGTCACCAACCTCTTTCCCCTAGACGCCGGCGATATTCGTTTTTACGGCACATCGCTCAGGGGGCGCAGCCCGAGCGCCATCGCCGATCTCGGCCTCCTGCGCACGTTCCAGACCGCCCGCGTATTTCCCGGCATGACGGCGCTGGAGAATGTTCTGGCGGGCGCGCATCGTCACGTGCGTACCGCCGCGGTCGGGCAGATGTTGTGGCTGCCCGCAGCGCTGCGCGAGGAAGCTGCGCTCCGGCGTGAGGCCGCAACAATGCTGAATCTCGTCGGTCTTGACCGCTTTCGCGACACCCCGGCCAGCAACCTGCCCATGGGCGCGCAGAAGTTGGTCGAAGTATGCCGCGCCCTCATGGCAAGGCCGCGTTTGCTGCTGCTCGACGAGCCGGCGGCCGGCCTCAACGACGCCGAGACCGCCGAGACCGCGACTTTGCTCCGCGCCGTCGCCGACAGTGGCGTCACCGTTCTGGTGGTCGAGCATAATATGTCGTTGGTTATGGATATCGCCGATCATGTCATTGTGCTCGACCTCGGCCGCCTGCTGGCTCAAGGCAAACCCGACGAGATACGGCGCGATCCGCGCGTCATCGAAGCCTATCTCGGGACCGAGGCGTAGATGCTCGAGATTGGTGGATTGCATGCCGGCTACGGCGAGATTGAAGTGCTGCGTGGCGTCGATCTTGTGGTGAACGCAGGCGAGATTGTCGCCCTGATCGGCGCCAACGGGGCCGGCAAGACCACGCTCGCAAAGACTCTTGCCGGACTATTGCCGACGCGTGACGGCCGAATTTGGTTCGAGGGCAAGCCGATCGAGCAGGTTCCAGCGCCGCGGCGCATTGCGTTGGGTATGGCGCATGTCCCTGAGGGGCGGCAGATCGTCGCCGGTCTCTCGGTCAGAGACAATCTCCGGCTCGGTGCCTATCCGCAGCGCCGTCGTATCGGCAAACGCGAGATTGCACAACGCATTGACGCGGTCTGCCAACAGTTTCCTGCGCTGGTCGGGCGCCTCGGCGAGCCGGCTGGTAATCTCTCGGGCGGTCAGCAACAGATGCTGGCAATCGCGCGCGCGATGATGGCCGAACCACGCCTCTTGGTTCTTGACGAGCCATCGCTCGGCTTGGCGCCAACGCTGGTATCCGGAATTTTCCGCATGATCGTCGAATTACGGGACCGGGGCATCGCGATCTTGCTGTCGGAGCAGAATGCGCGCATGAGCCTCGCCATCGCTGATCGCGCTTATGTCATGGAGATGGGACGCATCACGCTGCAAGGAACCGGCAAGGAGCTCCTGGAGAGTGGTGACGTGGCCGAGCGCTATCTCGGCGTCGGCCAGAAGATTGCCGCGCCGGCAACGGACGAGCGCCGAACGCGATTGGTGCGCGGTTTGAAGGAGATCCTGCATGGCTAATCGCTTGTCGTTGGCGCCGCTGACCATCAACGAGGCCGGGCCGCTCGAATTGATTTCGGCGGCGGTGGCCGGTGGCTTCGACGCGGTCTCGCTGCGCGTGATCAGGCCACCCGGCGTCGAAACCGACGTGGTCGCCGGTGCGCAGGTTCGAGAAATCCGCGACCGCGCTAGTGACCTTGGCATCGGGATCTTTTCTACGACCGGCATCTGGCTCACGCCCGACTTCGAGGTGAGCCAGGTTCAGCGTGCGCTTGCCAACGCGGCGGCACTCGGCGCCGAGTATTGCCTTGCCGCCGGCTATGACGACGACGACGCACGTCTGACCGCCAATTTCGCGACGCTGTGCCGAACCGCGGCGCGGCTCGGATTGTCGATCGGCATCGAGTTCATGCCCTACCTCGCGGTGAAGAATATCGGGGATGCAGTACGGTTAACACAGGCAGCGGCGCAGCCCAACGCCGGGATCATCGTCGATGCGCTGCACCTTGCGCGCTCCGGCGGTGCCCCCGTCGATGTCGCAGCAATCGAGCCGTCGCTCATTTCCTATGTCCAGCTGTGCGATGCACCGCGCGACCGTCCCCTTATGATCGAGAGACGAGAGGAATTGCTGCGCCATCGGCTTTATCCGGGCGACGGCGAACTGCCCTTGTCCGACTTGATGGACGCACTGCCGCGCAACGTCATGGTCGATGTGGAGGCGCCGGTAGCTGCCGACGCCCGTCTCCCCTTCGACGAACGGGCCCGCCACGCCGGCGACGCGACACGGCGGGTCCTGCAAAAGCATCGCGAGCGGCGCTAGGTCTCGTGGCGCTGGCGAGCCGCACCGGCGAGACGTAGCACCGCCTCGACCATCCCTTCGGGTGTCGCCTTGTTGGTGCCGGCGATGTCGAGCGCGCTGCCGTGGGCTACCGACGAGAATAGCACGCTCGTACCGATGACGAGGCCGGCGATTTGGTTCGGCGCCAACAATTTTGAGGTGATATGGCCCTGATCGTGGATCATGACAATAAAGGCGTCATAGCCCTTGCGGCGGAACATGATATCGGCACCGACGGGTCCCTCGGCGTGAATGCCGCCAGCGCGCGCGGCATTGAGCGCGGGCGTAATAATGCGGATCTCTTCATCGCCGAACATGCCGTCCTCGCCGGCGTGCGGGTTGAGGCCCGATACGCAGATGTGCGGCGATGCAATGCCAAGCCGGCGTAGGGTCCGGTCGGTCTCGGCAACCACCTTGCCTACCCTTCCCTCGGTGATGAGCTGGACGGCACGCGCGATGCTGACATGTAGCGTCGTGTGAACGATGCGCATGTCGTCGAAGCAATGCATCAGGAACACATCTTCTTCCGGCACGCCAGCACAGCGCGCTACGAAACTGGGATTGCCGTCGAACGCAATGCCGGCATCGCGGATCGAGGTCTCCGTGATTGGTGCCGCGACCACGGCGTCCACCGCGCCGCCAAGCGCTGCTTCCGTCGCGAGCTTTACCGCGGCATAGGCGGAGCGACCATGATTCGCAGCGACTTTCCCGATAGCAAGTGGCCCGCCGAGATCGCCCGGATCGAGTACCAGCACCCCGTCGGCCGACCAGTCGATCGCGTCCGCGGCGTTGAACGAGCGTAGTGGCGGCGCGAGGCCACACAGTGTCGCGTGCATTGCCACAAATCCCGCGTCGCCCACGAGCACTGGCTTCGCCACCCTGCAAACGCGCGGATCGAGCGCCGCCTTCAGCGCGACTTCTGGACCGATGCCGGCAGGATCGCCGATGCTGATAGCGACTTTATGCATGCAAAGTTCCAAGTTGGATAAGCGCCATGCAACCCTCGACTGCTCGCACCGTTGACACGGCGGTCCGCCCGGAGGACCAGGACCATCGCCTAGCGCCGTCAAGGATTGTCCTCACTCCCAGCGCGCCGCCGGACAGCCGCCGGGCGAGCAGTCGAAAGGCACACCATGTTGTTGCCACCATACAGTCATTCTTTCACACCGTGACAGGCTCGCTGAACAATTCAGGGAAAAGGCCAGCGCGCGCGCCTTCCTGGAAGGGCGTGCCGCGCGGCAACTCGATGGCGCACGAGCGGACCTGTTGCGCTACCACGTCGAGGCCGGGGATCTCACCGCCGGCGCGATTAGCGGCGGCCGCGCGTAGAAGCGTCCTGCGCATCATCACGATGCCGCGGTCGGTGGCGACCAGATTCTCGAGACTGCGATCCACGATCGGACCCATGCTTTCCTGGAGCGACGCGTCCTGCATGCCGATGCCTTCAACGCCGCTATAGAGAGTACCGGCCTTCTGCGCATTGCGGTCCATCAGATAGTCGTTCGCCTTGTTGGACTGTGGCACGAAAGTGCCGGGAATATATTTCACATGAATGCCGTGACCAGCGTCCATCGCGGCTCGCTCGCGATCTGTCAGAGGTCGGCGCGGGTGATAGGACAGGCTCCAGGCCCAGCAATGCTCGTCGTCGATCGGAACCCAGGCATGACCGCTCACCGGGTTGCGGCCGCGCGGCGGGATGAGCGTGTAGAATGGCGCGAGCCATGGCGTGATCCGCCAATAATAACGCGCGTCATCGATCGCGCGCCGCACCGCGATCAGCAAGCCCCCGGAAAATTCCTCAACCTCGAACACCGGCTCACGGTCCTGGTCTGTGTAGCGGTTGCCTTTGCTGCCAGCGAGAAGTGGATCGTTGCGCAGCGCGCCACCATGCAGGAAGGCGACGTGGCTCGAATCGATGCCGCCCTCGACGGCTTGCAAGTAATTGCATTCCTGCAAACGCTTCGAGATGAAGCGGCGCTCGTCCGGAACCAGGGACCATTCATAAGCGGGGGGTGTCGGCCGCAATTCCGGCGGGCCCATATAGGCCCAGATCACCTCGCCCTGCTCGAGGCACGGATAGGACGTCAGCTTTATGCGCTGGGCATGGTCGGGATGCGAGGGTAAATCGACGCATTGCCCGGTGGTTTCGTACTTCCAGCCGTGATAAGCGCAACGCAGTCCGCATTCCTCGTTGCGGCCAAACCACAGCGACACGCGGCGATGCGCGCAAAATTCGTCGATCAAGCCGAGTTTGCCTTCGGTATCGCGGAATGCGATCAGCCGCTCGCCCAGAAGCTGCACACGCACCGGGGGACAGTCGGGACCGGGCAGCTCCCGGGCCAGGAGTGCCGGGATCCAATAGCGCCGGAACAGACCACCCACCGTGGTCCCAGGTCCTGTCCTGGTAAGCAGTTCGTTTTCCTCGCGGCGATCCATCGCTCGATCCCTCACTTGCCTAACGGAATGCCGGTCGGACCGGCGACCGCATCCCATCTTTCCTGGTTCGGATTCCAACGTGTCACGATGACATTGTCCAGCGACAGGCCGCGCTGGGGTGACTTGCGAAAATCGTAGATGCCGTTGACGCCGGCAGCGCCGGTCAGATGCTGCAGATAGTTAAGGAGTTGCGCGCTATCGGTACCAGGTGGCAGCGCGCGCAACGCATCGACGATGATATTGGCGGGTTCCCACCCGAGAACCGAACCCTCATCGGGCCTGACGCCGGCGCCGGCGAACGCGGCATAGAATAGGCGCTGTTTGGCCGCGACCGCCGGCGGCAAAGGAATTCTCGAATCGCCGTCGATCGGCCATTCCGGCGCCGGCAGATAAAGCTCGCGCGGCAGAATGGCAGCGAATTGAGTCATCTGCGCGAGAGTCATATTGCCACCGGTGGTGCCGACCGGCACGAGGAACCCGTCCTGAATCATGGCGCGAAACACCGTGGCGATCGGGGAGCCGGTGCTCCAGGCGATGAAGGCTTGCGGCTGCGCCGCCTTTATGCGCTCAATTTGCGCCGTAACGCTGACATCACTGGCGTTGAAATGAACGCGCGCAACCAATTTGATGTCGCGGTTTTCCGGCTGCGCCAGCAGCTCGTTGAAGCCGCGGTCCGCATCCTGGCCCGTGGCGTCCGTACTCGTCATGAGGGCGAGGCGCGTCCAGCCCTTGAAGCGGAAAAACCGGATGATTGCCGCCGCTTGATCGTGCGTCGAGACGCCCGAGGTGAAGACATGGCTGCCGGGAGGCGGGTGAATGCCTGCCGAAAAGCACCACATCACCGGTCCCGTCTTTACCAAGGGCGCCATCGCATTGCAGGCGGCGACATAGGTCGAACCGAGAATCACGGGTGGATTCGTTGCCAATGTCGCCGCAGCAAGCTGCACCGCGAGCTGAGGGCTCGACTGATCGTCCTTGAACGAGAAATGGACGGGTGAACCGTGAACGCCGCCGGTGCGGTTGACCAGCTGCTCTTCGGTCGCCAGCGCCTTGTGTTCTTGCTTACCCAAGAATGAGCCGCCGCCCGTCAGCGACAAAATCACCGGAATGTCGAAAACCTGCGCTGCCTTAACCGGCGCGGCGCAGCCCATTATAGCGGCCAGTGCCGCGGCCAGAATCAATCGCATCCGCCCATTCTATCAGTGTAGGCTGCCGACAAAAGCTGGGAGGGACCCATGAATAGTCGCATGGTTGCTGTGGCAGCGATCGCCATCTTGGCGTCGCCACCTGCATTGGCCGAGAACCCGCCCGGGGTCACCGCGACCGAGATCAAGATCGGTCAGACCATGCCCTATAGCGGCCCGCTCTCGGCTTGGGGCACGGTCGGTAGGACCGAGGCGCTTTATTTCCAAATGATCAACGACAAAGGGGGAATTAACGGCCGAAAGATCGACCTGATCAGCGTCGACGATGCCTACAGCCCGCCGAAAACCGTCGAGCAGGTTCGCCGGCTGGTCGAGCAGGAGCAGGTCGCGTTCATTTTCAATGGCGTCGGCGTCGCGTCGAACTTTGCCGTGCGAAGGTACCTGAATGACCGTGGCGTTCCCCAGCTCTTCGCCTACGCGCCGGCTGAGGCATTCAACGATCCGAAGCATTACCCCTGGTCGATCCCGTATCTCCCGAGCCTCTACATGAGCGGGCGAATGGCGGCGCGGTATTTTCTGAAGCACGCCCCAAGCGGCAAGATCGCCGTGATCTACCAGAATGACAATTCCGGGCGCGAGCACGTGCGCGGGCTGAGGGATGGGCTTGGGGATCGCGCCGCGAGCATGATCGTCAGGGAAGCGAGCTACGAGCTGCGCGATCCGACGGTGGACACGCAGATCGTTGCGCTGCAAGCGTCGGGTGCGGACACGTTTTACAACGCCGCCGCGCTCAAATTCGCGTCGCAGTCGATCCGAAAATCCGCCGAGCTTGGCTGGAACCCGCTGCAATTCCTGTCCTACACCTCGGCATCGGTGGCGGCGGTGTTAAGGCCGGCGGGATTGAAGAACGCGGTGGGCATTCTCTCGGCCGCAGTCGCCAAGGATTTCATGGACCCGCTCTGGAGCGATGATCCAGCGACCAAAGACTATCGCGCTTGGATCGCGAAATATGATCCCAAGGCCGACCCCGCCGACGGTTTCGTCGCCGCGGGCTATACCGCGCCGATGGTTTTGATTCAGGTTTTGAAGCAATGCGGCAACGACCTGTCGCGCGCGAACATCATCCGCCAGGCCGCCAATCTCCACGACGTGAAATTGCCATGGCTGTTGCCGGGCATTACCTTCAGCACCAGCCCGACCGACTATCAAGGCATCAAAACGATGCGCTTCCTGCGCTTCAACGGCGAGCGCTGGGCTTTGCTAAGCGACGACTGATTGCTTCTTCTGCCGCGCGATGCGGTCGATGCGGGCCTTGAGCTCGGGCGACGGCCAATCCTCCAACAGCCAGTGGGGCAGCGGCTCGCCCGGCTTGCTGAGCGACAGTGCCTCGTCCGTGTCATCACGCCCGTTCGGGAACAATTCGAGCGCGTAAGGCACCTCGAAATAGATTTCAAGCGTGTTGCCATCGGGATCCGCAAAATAGAGGCTTCGCTGATTGACGTGGTTGAGCGCGACCTTAATCGGAACGCCGTGCGCTTGGAGATGCATGTAGGCGTCACGCAGCGCCCCGTAGCTGCCCACCTGAAAGGCAAGATGGCCTAACCCGATGCGGCCGCGATCTGGGCGCCCCGCCTTGTCCGGATGGCGATCTTCTTCCGGATTGGGTGTCTGGCCGATATCGAGGGTGTGGAAATTATCGCCGAGGGTCATAAAGACCCCGCCATGCACCGGATCCTCCTCCGCGATGGCGAAGCCGAGTACGTCACGATAGAACCGCTTGGAGACTTCCTGATCGGCGACGCTAAGATAGACGTGGCCGATGCGTTCGAGCTTGATCACGTTGCACTCCCGCTGCGTCACGCAGCCTGTCTGTTGGCGACCCGCGACACGAGTGACTCTTTTGCCGAAGACATGGGTAACACCTTCCCGACGCAATTCAATAGGGAGGGTTGCGATGACGTGCTGGAGAAATCTGAGCTAACGGCCTGTCGACTTAGGCGGCTTATCGTCGGATTCGAAGGTTTTGGAGCGTTTTTCAGTGCATCAACCGAGATGTCGCACGCTAACATTTGGCCAACCGCCTCAGGGCATAGCAATGACACCACCAGCCCTCTACGTGTTTTGGACTGGCGGCCAGCAGCTGCGACACCGTATCGAGGTCATGGAGCAGACTTCGGCGGACGGGTCCGTCGCCGATCGCGCCCTTTGCTAGAGCGGCGTTCGCGTCCCCTTTCATTGCATCAATGCGTGGCCTGTAGCGTATAAGCGATTGAAGTGTTCCCGAGGATTTGAGCGCCGCTCCGATAGCCGCTCTTTGAGCGAATACCGCGGTACCGAATTGTCGAAATTGCTCGACGGACTCGGCGAGGCGTTCTCCTTGATCGAGGGTTACGGATACAATGTAGATGAAGGTCACGATCCCATCGAGGGCCGCGGCCAACCGTGCCGGACTTTCCAGGATACGCTCAAGCTCAGCAACGGTCACGGCGCCGCTTTCATCTTGTGCGCGAGCAGATGACACGAATTGGGTGACCAAGGCGGCACCGAGAGCACCGACAAGTGCCTGGCGCCTACTCACATTTGGCATTTGCACCTCCACCCATAATCAATATCGCTGCCAGCAGTTGGCTTACGGCATAACTTAACGGCGAAAATAGCTGGCCCGACGAGTACCGCGTTCAACTGGGCGCTGACAAGGTCTTCCGCGCTGCGGTGCGTCAGTAGCAGGGGTTTCGGCCGATGCCGGCGTCGACCCATCGACACATGTCCTCGTATTCGCGGTCGCGTCCTAACCGGTCGCGGGCGACCGTATCCGTACCGGGAAATACCGTTTGGCATCGCTTGCCATCACGTCGTGACCGTTGAGTCGTTGCATTGCCCTTCCTTTTTGTTCCTGCTGTGCTCCTATCGCTCAGTTGCGCAAAGGTCCAGCGCGAACGAGAGCGATTGGCGCACGCCGATACCAAGCTTCATGAGCGGCATAAGTTTGTCGCGTCAAAAACGATCTGGTCGTGTTCCCAGAGTCGCTCCATAAACTTTCGCACCTGCTCAGCAGCGGTAACATCTGAAACGCTCCGCACGATATCGCCGATAGAGCGTTCGCTGTCGATGGCGGCGAAAACGCGCGCCTGTGTCGCATTGATTGGAAGGGCGAGGTCTGGATGGGTATGCGCTGGATTGATGAGGACAGCTGCCGCGCCGGCTGGCACCTGATCCTGAACACAGACAATCCACGGCATTGGCAGCGGAACGTAGTCTCGCCACCCATCACCGCGAAAGGTGATTGGCTGGCTTTCAACTGGGCAATCATCGCGGTAGGCAATAAAGCTATGCTTGGTTATGGTGCCACGCAGGAGCTCGACCGCTGCGTGTTGCAGCGGCAGAGGAAGGGAAACAAGACGTTCGCCGTGAGGCATCGCTGCTATTGCTCCGCACCGCGGGAGATAAGTTGCCTGTTCGTGCCAACGCGCGAACGACAAGCCGCATCGTTTGAGCCAGTCGTAGAGCTGCGGCACCGTGTAGGCACGGTCTTGCGGATGGAGCAGAGCATCAGCGAGGGCATCGGGATTGGTAAAATCCTTCGCTCGTCTTGCCACGCCTGCAATTGGATGGTCCGGAGAGAGAGCCCGGATCGCAGCGCCGAGGTCCAGCAATTCCTGCTCAGTGGCGCCGATCCCGAGCAGGCGGCAGTAATCCTGCATCATGTAAATGCCGGCACGCCCATAGGCGGCATAGACCATCACATGCATCGCTCCATCGGGAACAAGTACACTGCGCAGCGCCCGCAGTCCGACATCCGGATCGGATAGATGGTGGAGCACGCCGGTGCAGACGATCTGATCGAATGCTCGGTCCAACTCTTGGACCTGATGGATCGCGAGTTGATAGATATCGAGGTTTTGCAAGCCATATTTGCCTTGCAGCTCGCGCGTGTGACGCAGGCTGGTTTCGCTTACATCAATTGCCGTGATTCGAGAACCGGGCTCGCGCAATGCATAGAGGGCAGCTTGGGAAGTTCCACACCCGCCGACGAGAATCTCTCGGTTTGCTCGCGGCTTGCGCGTTGGCCAAAGTAGAAATGATAGTGCCCGGTGCCGATAGGCGTTGCGTTTGCTGTCGCGGTGTCTGTCTAGGTTCTGTATCGGCGGGGGATAGGGGTGGCGCTCGTAAAATGCTCGCACCTCTTCTGCCCGGCCCATGGTCACGGGAGTCCTTGACAATTCCCCAGTCATACCCTTTTGTTTGCGGCCTCACCCGATGGCGGATCAAGCGTGATCCATCCTGCCATCTTAGTCCCGTCGGCGGCCGCCGGGAACCCGAACGGCGGCCACCAACCTGCTAGATTGGGCTTTGTGGTGGGCTTCTTGCATTTTTTGCAGGACTTCATCGAGGTTGAAACTTGCCGCCTTCTGACGTTGGGGATACTCGGCAAAGGTAGCGAGAAACTGCGCGACAAAGGCCTGCGCCAGCACCAGCATGAAAGCGTGATCAACTATCCAGTCATAATAGGTGACAGAGGTTATGTCGGCGCGCTCGTAGGGATCAGTGCGGAGATTGAAGATCTTTGGAAGGCGCAGATGGACGAATGGCTCTGACCAAACTCGCAATGTACCGGGCGCCCGCTGTTCCAGGAATACCAGCTTCCAATTGTCGTACCGCAGAGCGACGAGCTGCTGATCGTCGTTGCGGTAGAGGAAGGACTGTCTTGGGCTCTTCGTCGCCTCGCCGCTCAGATACGGCACCAGATTAAAGCCGTCGAGGTGGACCTTGTAGGTCATGTCCCCAATCTTGTAACCGTTGAGCAACTTATCGGTGACATTGGCGTCCCCGGCCATGGCCAGGTTCGTTGGCAGTCAATCGTGGTGGTGCACGATCTCGTTCGAGACGCTCGACGGCTTGATTTTGCCGGGCCACCGGGCAACGCAGGGAACACGGTAACCGCCTTCCCAGTTGGTGTCCTTTTCGTTTCGGAAAAGGGTCATCGCCGCGTCAGGCCATGTAAACATATTGGGGCCGTTGTCGGTGCTGTACATGACAAAGGTATTGTCAGCGATCCCGGCATCGTCGAGCGCCTTGAGCGCGGTGACGACGTTCTTGTCGTGATCGACCATCGTGTCGTGATATTCGCTCTGCCAACGTCCAGATTGGCCTCGACTTTCCGGCTTGACATGGGTGCGCAGGTGCATGTGCGTGAAATTTACCCAGAGGAAGAAGGGCTTCCCGGCCCGGGCCTGCCGCTTGATGTAGGCCGAGGAGCGGTCGGCAGTCTCGTCGTCGATGGTTTCCATGCGCTTCTTGGTCAATGGACCGGTGTCGCGGATGGTTTGCTTGCCGATCTTGCCGAACCGCGGATCGATCGTCGCATCATCGGTGTCGGTGGCTTTGCATTCCAAGACCCCTCGTGGACCAAATCTTTCGCGGAACTGCGGAAATTCCGATCCCTTTGGGTAGTCGGGCAGTTCCGGCTCTTCCTCCGCGTTGAGGTGGTTGCCGTAGAACTCGTCGAACCCGTGCACTGTTGGCAGAAATTCATTGCGGTCGCCGAGGTGGTTCTTGCCGAATTGAGCCGTCGTGTAGCCCAATGGCTTCAGCAGTTCGGCGATGGTCGGATCTTCCTTGCGCAAACCAAGCGCAGCGCCTGGCATACCGACTTTGGTCATCCCGGTCCATAATCCGTGCTGGCCAGTGATGAAGGACGCCCGTCCCGCCGTGCAGCTTTGCTCGCCGTAGCTATCGGTGAAGCGCACGCCTTCGTGGGCAATACGGTCGATGTTGGGCGTCCGGTAGCCCATCATTCCGTCGCTATAACGACTCAAGTTGGTAATACCGATATCGTCGCCCCAAATGACCACGATATTCGGCTTGTCGGTTTACGGCATCTCACCTCTCCCGTTGCTC
This sequence comes from uncultured Alphaproteobacteria bacterium, assembly GCA_963804725.1. Classification (GTDB taxonomy): domain Bacteria; phylum Pseudomonadota; class Alphaproteobacteria; order ATCC43930; family CGMCC-115725; genus JAATGI01. The sequence goes on from CAWDRN010000008.1 coordinate 234,085, forward strand.
GGTCAACTAGTTCCGATAACCCGGCGCAATTGCCGGCACGCCTCGCTACGCGACGCAGAAAAAAGTTGGGTAACGCCAACAATGAAATTAGGTCGCCCTAAGATTGTGGCACCGCTCGACAACTCACGCAGCGGCGGCGCGTCGCCTCGGAGTGCCTGTCCAGTGAGGGCGCCGATTCCGCCGGAAGCTTGGCGGAAATCACAGAATCGGCGCCACTTGGTGCGGACATCTGCAGATTTCTTTGGCGCGCCACTAACAAGCGCTGATCAGGCACGAGGCCCCTCGGACTTCCTCCAAGACCTCTCGCTCAAATGGGAGGCGGCTGTGTGCATGGCGCATATCGGGGAAAACCCGCAAACCCATCGATCCTTTTTGTTACCCACCCGATATCGCGCGTTATCCGACCCGTAGTCGCGCCCTTAGCGCGTCTCAGTTAACGCCGACGGCTTTCATGTCCCTTCTGAGACAAAGGGATATTCACTACCTCATATTGCAACAACACGCGATTTTTTGTGGTTCATTTGCCCCCAATACCCGTTGATTCGGGGCAGTTCATTTGATGAGGATGCGCAGCGTAGGCGCGATTGTGGCCTAACAAGGGACGTCTCTAGTTTTACGGTAGCCGGCGCCACAAGTGCGTCTGATCGTTGCTGTGTGCGAACGGGCGACGGGCGACCTTGGCGTTGATGTGACATTCGGCAGCTTCGGAGCGCGTATCGCCCGCATTGGCCCACACATGCTACCGCCACAAGAGTGGCCGCTGACCACGGTGAGGCGGGCTATATGAAAGAAGGCGCTCTTATGAGGGTTTGTCCTGATGGCGTCGCTCCTCTCGCTCGCGCACGCTTTAATCGCGAAACGCCTCGCGGATGGGTCCGAATGAAGTGCGCAGCGTCCGACATCGGTATCGATAGGCACCTAGACATATCAACACCAATGCGCCGTTGGCGGATACGCGGTCGGCACAAGCCTATTGCCGCCCAGCACTGAGCTCTCGATGGCAAACACATTCTACCAGACTGTGCAAGTAGCGGCCTCCAGCGCCACTGAGGGGTGGACGCGCGATGAGCAGACTCGGACATCTCCCGTGGCAAGGCGTGCACGTTCGTAAGGATTTTCACCCTTTCTTCGTGCCCGCGCCGCCTTGCTGCACGCCTTCCGTCAATTCGGTGACGCAAAAGTGCGGCTGAGAACCGGCCAAGAGATGAGGGTGGAGGAGGCAGATAAATAAATCGCAGGGTTGAATACATTGTCGTCGCGGTCCTCATACTCGGCGCCGCGGCGCTGGGTGCTGGCGGCGCCCTCTACTTTGCCTACCCCACTCAGGTCACCATAGCGGGGGGCGAAGCGCGCAACTACCTATTGTCGTTGAATGCACCTGCCGGCATCCTGACCGCGGAAGAGAACGCGGCCTATAAGAGCCCTGCGGCTCCTACGGACGGCAAGATGGTTGCCGCGGCCGGCGACTGGCCGAGCTACAACAAGACGCTCACCTCCGAGCAATTCGCCAATCTCGGCCAGATCAACACCCAGAATGTCGGCAAACTCAAGGTGCTTTGCACCTACGACACCCGGCAATTCACTTCCTTCGAGACCGGGCTGATCATGGTTGAGGGTGCCCTGATCGGCACGACCGAGTTCGACATTTTCTCGATTGACCCCGCGACGTGCGCCGAGAATTGGCGCACGCATGAGGCCTATCCCGGCTTCGAGCTGCCGGTGAACCGAGGCGCGGCCTACATGGACGGGTTGCTCTATCGGGGGACCGAGGACGGACGGGTGCTAGCCTATGACTTCAAGACCGGCAAGCGGGTGTGGGAGACGACCATCGCCGATCCAAAAAGGGGCGAAAGCGTGCCGGCCGCGCCGATCGCCTGGAACGGCCTCGTGTTCATCGGCAACGCCGGAGGCGACAACAAGGGCGCTAAAGGGCATATGTATGCGCTCGACGCCAAGACAGGCAAGATTGTCTGGGAATTTTTTCTGTTGCCCAGATCGAAGAACGACCCGGTTCGTGGACCCTTGGGCGCATCGCCACTCGATGCCTCAACGTGGAAGAATCCTCTAAGTATTCCAATCTCTGGAGCGGGAACGTGGACCTCGTCCACTTTGGACCCGGCCGGCGGGCTCTTGTATGTTCCGGGGGGCAATCCCGCGCCCGACTACGCCAATGACGTCCGCCCTGGCGAGAACCTCTTCTCGGCCTCTGTCGTCATCCTCGACGCCAAGACCGGCGCGTATAAGCACCACTTCCAGCTCGTGCCCAGGGATTGGCACGATTGGGATGTCTCAAACCCGCCGGTTCTGATTCACTCGGTAGCCGGCAAGAAGCTCATGATCGTGGCGCCGAAAGATGGACACCTTTACGGCTTCGATCTTGCGAACAACCAGCTCCTTTACCGGGTGCCGGTCACCAAGATCGAGAATGTGGACGAGCTGTTTTCGCCCGAAAAGGAGGTCCGTTTCTGTCCGGGCGCTGGCGGCGGCGACGAGTGGAGCAGTCCGGCCTATGACCCTCGGACCAATCTCATTTTCGTTGGGAACGTCGACTGGTGCACCACAGTGAAGGTGCAGACGAAGGAAGAAGTGTCCGCGTCGCCGTCGGGAACCTGGTGGACGGGAGAGAAATCGCTCAATCCGTTCAACTTGTTTGGCAAGTTCTCTCGCGCCGACGGATATTGGGGCGGATGGCTGCACGCCGTCGACGCCGATACCGGTGTCTGGAAATGGAGATTGAAGTCCAACTATCCGATCGTAGGCGGGGTGACGCCGACCGCCGGAGGCGTGGTGTTCTTCGGCGACATCGGCGGCAACTTCTATGCGGTCGACGCTGCCAATGGCCAGAAACTTTGGGGGCAGAAGATCGGCGGGCCCGTCGGCGGCGGGGTCATCACCTATAGCGTGAACGGCGCCCAGAAAGTTGCAGTCGCGACTGGCCTCATCTCGCCCGCATGGCCGGTTCAAATCGCGACCGGGAGGGTCGCGATCTTGGGCGTTGAGGCTGATGCCCGGAGCCAGTAACTCAGGCATCGGTAATCGAAGCCTTTGCACCCACTAGCAAAGGACAGGTGTCTATGTCGCCGTCGATGCCTTGGGAACGTTCAGCGAGCCCAAGCGCCGCGGCGATCTGCGACAGAAGCTCAAGGCTAGCGTGATTTTTTCGGACTACGAACTGCCTGGGCGAGGGTACTCAAGGACAATACTGGGACCAAGCCGCCCGGCCCTGCGCGCCTTCCACCCAGAGTAAGCGGCTTTGGCGGCTCTCATGGTTGCGTTGGTGGTAACACCGGCCAATGTAGCTTCAGAACGTGCGTAACCAGCAAGCTATTGTTGGTCTCGAGCCAGGAGATCCGAAACGAGGCGCTCAGCATGATCGAGCGCGTCAGGTCCAGGTTCGGCAGTGTCTCGTGGACAATCTCATTGCGGCGACGGTTTGCGTTGCTTCGGTCTCCAACAACCTTTTATTGCCTCAGGTAAAGCCTTCATGCTCACGACCGGGAAGTCAAAGAATGCCTCGGCGTCAACGTTCACTCTGTCGGCGCCCCGCGAATATATGTTGGCCCGCTAAACCTAAAACACCCGCCGATGAGACACCGCCGACTTACTCCCGTTCGCAACTGTCGTAGGACCTGGCTTTGACCTGCCTCCAGCCGCATCCAGCGCGCGATAGATCGGGACGGATTGTTGAATTGAGTGATATGGATGCCGCATAGCCGTGGGCGATTGCATCGCGGCTTTTTTTGACGCGAGGCACCTGGGCATCCGCACCACCAGTTCAGGCGAGAGAAGCTGAGAAATTGTGGATTTGATCGAGAAGCGGAAGGCTTGCTGCGATAAAGCCATCTACCTTGGCGGTTCGCAACGGCACCAAGAAGTGATCCCGTACTTAACGGTGAGAAGGTTCGATTTCTGGTCCTTGAAGTCGGCATTTTTCAAAAATCCTCAAGGGAGAGCTTGCCGGCGAAGACCAGGTGGTCCCACCCCGAGCTTTCGTTGGCTAACCCATTGCCGCGTGAGCCGACGAGCCAAACCTCTCTGATCACGACGCCGGCCTTCACGAGTTTGGCGACATAGGCCCCATCTCGACACGAGGCCCCTTTTATCGCATCCCACGGGCATAAATCGGCCTGACGCGCATCGAGAGTTACAGTCCCCTGGCGCCGCACTTGCTGCACCAACTCCACGCCATGAAGTGATGGCACCGCCGAGCGCAAAAAAATGTTCCCCCTGTGAACCACCTCACACGTCGCGTCGCAAAATCCGTGGTCTTGTGATCCCGACGATGATTGCAATCCAGCGATGTTCCAAGGGGGAGTAATATTCATGAAGACCACGCTTAACGCACTGGCCATTGCACTCGTTGTGACGGCCCGCCTCCTCTCCCTCCAGGCTCAGGCTGCGGAATTCTATAGTTCGAGCATCGGCTCTCAGATCACACTTAATAATAGCGAGCCCCATTGCCCGAACAGCGGCTTCTACTCGGCAGTGAGGCGCCTACAAGCGGCTGGCCAGCGTGGTGTGGCAGAGGCAGCAAGGTGCGCGCTTGGATCAGGTCATCGACGGTGACGTCGACGGCGCAACGCTGGCCCTTTGTGGCATTCTCTTTGCCACGATCGCCTAGCTTCGCTCGTTTTGGCTCTTCTCGTGTGTCAATCTTCAAAGAGCAAAAGAGCATGGCACTTTGGTGAATTGCGCAGAACCTCATCCGCGATCTGGCTTCGCTCAACGGCGTCCGAAGAGAGCATCCCGAACGACGACGGAACGTTCCTTGACCGAAACGCTGCGCTCACAACTGGGCGATGATGACGAGATTTTGGCGCGCCGCGAATCTACGATGATCCTCGGGTCGCGGGGTCGCTCTAGGTCTTCAATGCGATCGCAAAGTCCAGGAAGAATCATCCTTCGGACCCTGCCAGCAACAGTTAATGCCGTATTCAGGCACATTGACCGGCCGGTGGCCGGCTCACCGCTAACGGACTGAATGCCATTCACAGTTTCGGCGTTTCTGCGCATCTGGCTCGGAAGCGGCAATTATATTCGCCGGGGCGAGGTTTGGGCGGGAAGCGGGAGTAATGGCTGGAAACCCCACGCCAGTTAGTTAGTGGCCGTTTTACGTCGGCTCTGTGACACTTGCACGAGCAGCAGAAGCGACGCTGCGGACGCGAGCTCCGTTGGAGTCAATGTTCGACAATCTGCGAAACCAACTGGTCACCCACAAAAGTTCGTTAGCAGATGTCAACCTCGGCATGCCGGGCAGCAGGCGTTCATGCGGCAGTAGATGCGGCCATCGGACGGTCCCGCGCAGCTGTCACCAAGGCCTTATATTGGGCCTGCATCTCGGGGGTAAGGAATTCAATCATCAGGCTGTTCTCAAGCCAGAACTCGACGACGTCAAATCCGCCGCGACTGCAATGGATGGCACGCCAGCTTTCGCGTCCGCCGATCGCGACGACCTCGTCCTTTGACAGCTTGGTCCCGACCGCAAGGTGGAAACAGCCGTAACGCGGTGGATTGTCGAGATGGCCCTGATGGACCATGTCTTTGTCACCTTCGCCCGGCATCATGACTTCATCGCGGGGATAGACCTCGATTGCGGTACGGTGCTCGTCGTCCGCCCCGCCGCGCGCCATAAAGCTGTGACGGCCTACGTGGAAGGGGCCGTATCCACCACCAAGGAGTTCGCCCAACACGCGTGCGACGCGCTCGGGCTCGTCGGCCGGGATCGATGCATGAAAAATCATAAACGCCTCCCGAATGTTGTCAGAAAGACGTGACCGCGATGGTAGGTGATGCGCAGTGATTGTCAACGGATGCTGTTCTGGCAGAACCTAACCGGACCGAGGCGTTGTAGGGGGCCGGGTGGAGGCGTGAGCATGCAAGTGCCAGTCGACACATTCGCGGAAACTCCGACCGCAGCAGTGTCGATGAAGATCGCCACGATGGTGCGAATTTCACCGTAGTAGCGAGAAGCGGGACATCAGTTAACCGGCGGGCTTACGTCGGCTCTTGGCCTAACAGTGGAAGTTCGTCGCCTTTGGAGGGCTCCGCTTCAGCGCGTTCACGCGCCGATACGGTCTCGGTTAAGTGCACTACCGTCCGGGGTGTCATACGTTCATCGTTAGATGACTGGAACAAACCCGGAAGGCCTCTCGCGTCAAGCGCCGGCCTACGATATTGTCGAGGCAATTTCCTGGAGCCTCTGAAATGGATCTTGTTCCGCTTCACCCCGATTTTGGCGTGGAGGTGCGTGGCGTCGACATAATTGACGTCGCCGCGGGCGACAAAGCCTACCAGGCCGTGCGCTCGGCGTTCGAAGAACACAGCCTTCTTCTCTTCCCGGACTAAGAGGTCACCGATGATGTGCAGGCGGCTTTTTCCCGTGCTTTCGGACCCTTGGAGCGCGTCAAGGTTGGTTCCGAAGGATTCGGCACGTTTTACAGCCGTCTAAATAATCTCGCGTCGGACGGCAGCCGCGTGGCCGAGAACCATCGCCAGGCCTTGATTGCCCGCGCCAACCAGCTCTGGCATACGGACAGCTCCTTCAAACAGACGCCCGCGCTGGCTTCGGTTCTATCGGCTCGCGTCGTTCCCCAGCTTGGCGGCGATACCGAGTTCGTCTCCATGAGGCAGGCCTGGACGCGTCTGTCGCCTTCGCTGCAGTCGCGTGTGAGCGACGCGATCGCTGCGCACTCCTACGCGCATTCTCGCGATCAAATCGATCCAACCTTGATGACGGATCCGGAGCGCGCAGCCTTGCCGCCGGCAAGGTGGCGCATGACATGGCGCAATCCGGTGAACGGCCGCATTGCGCTCTACATTGCCTCACACGCGTGTGCCATCGACGGGTTGCGGGACACCGAGGCGCGAACCTTGCTGGACGAACTGATCGCCGACGCAACCCGACCGGAGTTCACGTACCGTCATCAATGGCGACTGGGCGACGTGTTGATGTGGGACAATCGGGCGATGATGCACCGCGGTCGACCCTGGCCACACGATCAACCGCGATCGGTGGTTCGGACAACGATATCTGCTGTTGATGCCGATGGGCTTGCGGGAGTCCGACCTCAAAAAACTACATCCTGGACGGGAGCATGATCGTGTCGCCGCCGTCGAAGGCGATGAGGCGCATATAGCGGACCAAAGGCTCTGACACCTGAACGCAAACTTCGATCGCAAAAAGCAAATACGTGTTCTCCAAGATGAATGCCGACGCGGAATCCGATCCGTTTCTCGGGGGCGACATTGCCGTTCCGTGGCCTCATGCCTCGCTGCACCTCGAGCGCGGTGCGCCCTGCGTCGACGACGCTGGGGAAATTCGGTCAGCCGGCCGTGTCGCCTATAGTATTAAAGGTACGACCGTTATGGGCAGCAATCACCCGATCGATCAGCTCATGCCTCAGCGCGCGCCGACGCGGGCGTCCCTTCCTAATCTGCCGCGGACAGACGGCTAAAGCGGACGACGTCGGCAGCCAATACAGCGGCGAGCTTTCGGGTCTCACTCATACCGAAGCAATCGCCTCACCTTCCATCACCAACTTTAACATGCAATTCCCGGCAACTTGCAATTACCGGCGGGTTAATGGAGCAAAATCACCTGGCAATTGATGGCCAGACGTACCGTTTCGCTGCTGCGCAGCTCACGGTCGCATGACCGGAAATTATGATCTGGAAAACGCAGGCTCTGTGTGCGACGGTGAGGTCGACGTAATCGGAGGTGCGCCATGAGCCAGCTCGAGGTCGCCGACAAAATCGTTGCGGTCGAAACGAGGAGAGTGTCGTCGGCCTATGTGCCGCCGCTTCAGGGCACCGAAGGGCAGCCGCCGCCCATCGCCGCCAATGGCGGCCTCTCCTACATGTCCTTCGACCGGAACGGTGATGCCGGAACCGCCGCGGCGCTCGAGGACGCGCTTGCGCAGATCGCTGAGGGGGAGGGTCAGCGCGTTGTTGACATGGTCGACAATGCGCCACCGGGACCGATCGCGACCCGGTGGGGCCCCGGGTTCCGCGACTACGACGAGTGCATGGACTACATTCGCGCGACCGGCATCAAAGCCCCCGAAGGCGGCCTGGCGCTGCCGCTGTCTTATACTGTCCACGAGCGGCCGACTTACTCCGTGGTCCCGTCCAACGCCCTCTGGCGGGACCCGGCGCGCGCCGACGTAGCGCGGATCCTGCGCAAGAACGAGGAGGACAACCGGCGGCGGGACCTCTACTTCCCGCAGGTGATGCGCGACGCGCGGCGCATCGGTGAGTATTACCCAGGACTGTCGCCCAACAGCTCTGAATGCATGGACCGGCTCGGGCTCTCGCTGGCTCACCTCGAGTCCGCATGCGCCAACTTCTACGATTCGGCGGAGGTGGAGCGCGTGTTCTACTCCGAGATCGAGAAGCTCCTCCTCGAGTTCTTCCCGGACGCAACCGATGCACTGGTCTACAATCACGACGTCTTCGACAAGGACTACGCAGGCGATCGTACTGAGGACCAGGAAAACAAGAACCCTGGTGTGAACGCCCGTTACGCCAACCTTGTGCACAACGACCTGAACGACAACAGCGGCCGCGTGCGTTGCCGGGAGTTGCTTACCAAGAACCTGCGGAACTTCGGGCGGGCGCAACACTACACGGAGGAAGAGGCCGACAGGAAGATGTCGCGGCGGTTCATGTCGATTAATCTCGCCAAGCCGATGGAGACAGTCGAGCAGTTCCCCTTCGTGCTCTGCGCCTGGCCCTCCTTCGCCGACCAACCCTACATCACCAACTACCGGATCTACGACGACCGCGTCGGCGAGACGACCCGCTTCACCTACCGTCCAAACCACGAGTGGTACTGGTTTCCCCAGCAGAGCCCCACCGAGGTCTCAATGCTCAAGTGCTATGACTCTGTGACCGACGGCTCCGTCTCGCGCTGGTCTTTCCACACCGCTTGTATCGACCCAACCGCACCTGCCGTTGCCCGGTGCCGCAGGAACGTCGTGGTCCGATCCTTTGTCTTCTTCTAGGAAGACAGGAAGAGTCAGCGCCAACGTTGGTGTCGTGATGACTGGATGAGGGCTTGGGGTCAGTACACCGCATTCTCCAGATCATGTGGAACGACCGGACTGGGCCCAAAGCGGAGAGCAAGGCGCTTCCGTCGCAGGGGCAGTAAATGCGCGGGCGGCCATTGGCGCACCTCCCAGAACAATTTTAGGCGCCAAACCGCAGTCAGCGCGCCCGCTCCGCACTCGCGCGGCTTTAACATCGTCGTCCTTCGTGAGCGTCCTCTTCGGTCCTCGCGAATCCGTTTTGTTGGCTGATCGCCAACTGCTCGAGCGAGACAAAATCCTGATGCCGCCTCGATCTTCAGCTTCAATTCGTTCTTGCACTCGGTCTGGCCCGTTTCTGCTGGTGACGAGTTAGAGCGCGATTGTCTTCTTCGAGCCGTTCGGCCCGAGGCACAGTGGCTCCAACCCCATCCCGGACGCCGTCGATATCGAAATTCGAGAAAGCAGGCATCGACATCGTTGCCGTTGAACAAATTCTCAGCTCTGCTAGCGACGAGCCAAAGCGTCGTTACCCGTCATCCGCGAAGGCGAAGACGGGCGCGGGCGGCAGTCTTGCATGGTTGTGCAGTCGGAGGTCGAGCGTCAGAACCCGCGCACCGGCATCGCAGGTCCACGCTGCAGCCAATTGCGCGGCGAGTATTGGGCGCGCGCATCGGTGACATGCAGCGTGTATGCGTGACGCGACGCAGTCGAGCGGTTGAGCGCACTGTAGTGGGGCAGCATGCCGCTGAAGCAGACCAGCGCGCCGGCCCGGACCTCAAGCGGCACAGCTACAGTATCCGTCGGCCAGGGTGCCGGCTCGACGTTCTCGACACTCACCTTGCGCCCGTCGCGCACGAAGCGTTCGCGCAGCGGTCCGCGATGGCCGCCAGGCTCGACCCAGAGACAGCCATTGTTGCGGTCGGCGTTCTCGAGCGCGAACCAGAAGCCGGTGACCGTCGGTGGCTCGGTATGGAAGAAGGTCGCGTCCTGGTGCCAGCGGACCTCGCCGCCGATCCGAGGCTGCTTGAAGATGTACATCGACTGCCACAGGCGAGGCGCGGCGATGCCGAGATCGTCGACGACCTCGGCCAGGCGCGGATCGCGCGAAAAGCGATCGAACACCGGATCAAGGTCGTGCATGGCGTGGCCGATCTTGTTGATCGAGAGACCCTTCGGCTGCTTCAGACACCCCGTGCCGTCGAAGGCCTCTTCCTCGAAGAAGCAGCGAATCTTGTCGCCCGAATCGAGGAAGTAGTCGTCGCTCGTGCGCGTCTGGTCGTTGGTGCTGAAGATGCTGATTTCGGTTGGATCGAACGCATCGACGATCGCGTCGGCGCGGTCGCGCAAGGTGGAGATCTCGGCCGCCGACTTGAAGTCTTCGATCAGGAGATAGCCATTGCGCGCAAAGCGCTGCTTCTGGTCTTGCGTCAACATGGGGGTTGATAGTCCCGCGGAGATCGGCGCGATACAAGAACTATCGTGTCAGCACCGCCAAAGCTCCGCCAAGATTTCTCTACGGACGTACTTACCAACGCTGCCATCGCTAAACCAACTGTCTTCCCCACCTCCTCCATCGGAAGGGCTTTCTTGTATTCGACATCGTATTCTTCCGGCCATCTCAGCTTTGTTAGTTCATCAATGTCCGACTTCGTAAGTTCTTCCATTGGGGACTGATTTCTGTGTACACGATAGATCTATCTTTGCACGAACAACAAACCGGCACTAACGGTTTTGTGCATATCGCCGATCCAACGCATCTCGCTCTCCTCGGTCCGAGCAGTGCCACCGTCCGTCCACTCGCCTTTGATCCATTCCCCACACCGAAAACCGGTCGATAAAAGGCCTGCGCGTCGGCGACGGCAATGAAATAGAACAGTATCGTTTCGGGTAGCGCCGGCAATCGCTCTTCGACATGCCACCATCTGGTCGCACCGATCTCCGGATCCAGCCGCTACCGAGCAGTCGCGAAAAGACCCGCGCTGAGATCGGTATTTCCTATCAGTAATCCTCAAAGAACCTGGCTGCTGCCCCCTGCCGGCCAATTAGAGCCGCTCCTTGCTGCAGAGGCGATGCCGACGACCAGAGGCATCATCTCAGCAGCTATACCAGAGCCCGCGTCGCCGGTAGCGGCCGAGGCGCTGTGGCTAAGGGGCTGCCTGCCCGAATGATGCGCGGTTTACTTTCGATAACAGCGCTTCCCTGAACCAAAAGATGCGGCATGTTCTCCCGTGCTTGGTGGCGACGACCCGATTACGAATACAGTTAGCATCAGCAATCCGAGCAAGATGCCCGCGAACCTATCGAATCCGGGAAGGATGCTTGTCGGCGGTCCCGCGCCCTGGGCAAGCGTCATCAGGAAAACTACGCCGGCCTGAGTTCCGGCATAGATCACGTCATGTGACCCGTGCTGCACATAGGCGAACAGCCACACCCCCGCCGCAAGCGCGATCAGCCACGGCAAGAGGGACTCAAAACTCAGGCCAAGAACCGCGAGCGCTAGTAGTCCGCCCATGAGACAGCCGAGCAGGCGTTGTAGGCCACGGTCGATGATCTGCCGATGCGTTCCGTCAATTTCCGCCGTGACTGGAGTCGCGAGCACTGCCGTGAGCGTGATCGCCATGTGCGACGCACTGGGCAGAACGAATGCGCTCCATACGACCGGTATCAGCGCGACCGTTATTCCGGAGCGAATCGCGTGTAGCGTGATTGGCAGCCCGTTACCCAGTAGATCGGTCCAGCCTCGCGGGACCGCGCTGGGCTCGGCCTGTCCGACCGGGAAGATGGCCGCGACCGCCATCGCGGTGCAGGTGCCGACCACGACCTCCATAATACGTTGGACCCCGGCGAAGAACGCCTCTTCCGGTGACGACAACGACGTCAGCAACACCATGCCGAAGGTGATGCTCAAGAAGAGCCACGCGTAGCCGTGTCGGCTCACGTTGAAGCCGATCATGCCGACGAAGGCGACCGCGAAGAGCGCAATGCAGCAGGCGAACGGGTCATACGCGAGCCAGCCGATGGACGCGATGGCAAGCGCCGCTCCGGCAATGGTACCGAGGATTCGCCGCAGCCCCGCAGGATCGATCCCGGACGGGTGGAAACATAGGCGCTTATCCCAGCCCACCACACGTCTTGCAGGTGCATCGCGCAGCCAATCGAAACGGCAAGCACGACGGCGAGCTTGGTCGAAGTCGCGACGCTCGCCGTCGGGCCTCGCCACTCGATGCGCGAACATTCTATTGTGAAGGTTCTGACAGTGTGGACGACACTGTTTGCGGCGATCCGCAGATCGGTGGCGATTTCTTGCCGAAAAGCCCCGCGCATCTCAGGTGTTCATCCAGGGACTAACGGGAAGATAACCGCGCGGGCATCGGCGCCCATGAACAAAGTATTATCGGGCGGCCGGTCAACCAGCGTGACGGTCACCGGAAAGCGTCTCTGCAATCGGATCCATTCCGTCGTCGGTGCGACGTAAGGCTGCAGGCCGCCTTTTTCCCGCGTCCGGCTGATGCCGCGCGCAGTACCTTGGATCCGCGCGCGATAGACGTGCCACGGATCGGTATCGAGCCACACCCAAGCGGTACCACTGATCCGGAACCCTCGAATGTAACTCTGCTTGTAGTTGGCAACTATCCGGAAAGCGTTCGCATCAACGATACCGATCAGCGGTTCGTCCTGTTGCGCGGTGTCGCCGACGCGCAAGGTCAGGTTGTTGATCGTGCCGTCTACCGGTGCATAGAGCTGAGTTCGTCCAAGCCGCCATTGCGCTATCGCCAGCTCCGCCTGAGCCTCCGCGATCGCGGCATCGTGCATCGCGAGCAGTCGTCGCATACGTTTAACCCCCGCCTGGGCCCCTTCGACGTCGGCACGAGCCCGCCGGAGCACTTCGTCCGCATCATCCAAAGCCTGCCTCGACGCGAACGCGTCGGTCGCTAGGCGCGCAGGTCGCCGCTCGTTCGCCCCGGAATCTTGATCCGCAAAAGCATCCCAATTTCGACTTAAACCAGAGTCGGGCGGCGCCCAACAATACAAAGATCAAAGATGACGAAATGCATAGAAAGAATGTGGCATCTCATTTTAAGTCTTTGGCCAAGAGTGCATGCCAAAGCGCGTCAGCGGCTTCGGTCAAGGTATCAAAGGGGTGAGCGTGGCAATAATTGTCTATCCAGGCCAGCCGGGCCGCCGCGTCAGTCTCACTTCCGGCGGATGAAATGCTCAACCCAAATTCCTCGGCCGCGGCATTCATGCCAGAAATGAAACCCCAGACCCAACTTTCGCTAACCTTGCTTTCCAGACTGTGTGACTGCCGGTCCTGTAGCCAGCGCCCACAAGACGTCGTACCGAAGCCGAATGTTTCATAGGCCATTGCTACAGTCGAAACTGTCGCCACCAGAAGGGCCGCAACCAAAGCGACCCCCGTTCTTCTCAGCTGGTTCACGTTGAATACCTCCCCACCGTCGTCCCTTTACATTGACCCGTTCGCCGGTGGTTCTTGGGCTGGAAAGGCGTTAATCGGGCGAGTGCAATAGCAGAATCGCTCGCTCGATCGCGGCTATGATCGCCGCAATGGCTGCCACGACCCCGGCGGCGGATGCCACGATGAGCCCCACCATCACGCAGCTCGCCTGCCTTCACAGCCATTCGCTGCTGTTGCAACTGATAGCGCTCGTCGTCGCATTCGATTGAGAAATCAAAAATAGACTCGGACGTGATTTCACGATTCACTGCTTAAGGCTGTTTTGCTGGTTGATAAGTCGATCCATATCAGCCGCGTCCTCCGCTCTTTCTTTGGGACTATCTCCTCGTCTCGGATAGAATGATTTCGTCGCGCTATTCAATTGCCTATCAGGAATATCGATTTCGCTTTGCTTCGTCCGCTTGCCAATGACTTTAACGACAAGATCGGTGGCATTGGTCGGCAAGGCGTCGGATGCGCCTTGCGTTATACGCTGCGCGAAGTGGGCCATCAGGTCCGCGTAGAGCGATAACGCAGGAGCGCTCCTGTCTGGGCATGCGGCGTCAACTACGCCCTGTGCACAAGTTGCGCACCACTGCACTTTGCCGTCATTGCCGGAAATGCAATGGTTGACCAGTACCCAGCTATTCACCTGTGAGTCGTTGCCACAGTAAGCGGCAGTCGGCACGAGCAATGCGGCGGCGAAAAGAGTGGCGGCGAGTGACTTCATAGTTTACGTGCTTTTGAGCTTGGGACTCGTTTCGCACTAAAATTTACACCACAATTTTGTGGGACGGGGTGCGGAATGGTTAGCGCCACGGCCGGATCGCGACTTACGCGCTCGCCGCAGGCCGAGCGGCGTATCGAGGTTTTTTAACGGCTGAGCAATTACGACCCGTGCGGCCTCTCAGCAATATTCGCGCATCCCGGCGGTGCATCGTTGAACGCTAAGCAGGCGATGTTCAGCATCTGCCTCGCCCCCTCGGCTCCGCGCCCAACGGCCTCGGCAGGCACGTAACCTATCCCGACAATCCGCGGTTTTCCGCCGAACTGCAGCGAGAGCGGCAGCCCCCGGAGCGCGCCATTCGGACGATTCTCGACACATCTATCTCGGCCAGCGCTATTACACGCTAGATGGCGCGCTCTATGCCAACGCGCCAAGGGATGCGCTTCGCGCGTCCGCGTTTCGGTGTTTGGAGATGAGCCCGTAAATTACACAGGGCAAATGGCCTTTCCTGCGTTACTGCCGATGGATGCGGTCCCTAAAGGGATTTTTGAGCGCCCCCATGCTCTCTACGTCGGTTCGGGGCGGTCGTTAATGCACTATCCCATGCGGCATCATTCGGTAATGAACGTGATCAGCTGTGTTCGTGAACCGAAATGGCCAGAGGAAGGATGGGTGGTCCGTTCTACGATCGAGGAATTTTCCAATCTGCACAGAGACGTTCATCCGAATCTATTGAACCTCATTCTCATGCTGTCTCCAGAAGCTCTCTTCAAGTGGGGACTTCGTGACCGGGAGCCGCTCGCGACTTACTCAAGGGGCCGCGTAATTATGCTTGGTGATGCAGCTCATCAGGGTGCCTGCATGGCAATCGCGGACGCGATGGTTCTTGGGCGCGCCTTTGACGTATCCGGCTCCGTCAGGGCCTTCGAAAATATATGAGAACACCTGAAAAGATCGGGCAAACAGCATTTAAATTGCGTCACGCAGGCAGGCCGATGAGTTTCACGGAGCAACGAACAAAGACCCCAGTCCAGGACGCGGAGCATCTGGATTGTACGATTACAACTCCGTTAGCACACGGTTGGCCGGCATTTCATAGGCGGCAACACTCGGTCACGACGATGGTTGGCGCGGGTTCGAATGGTGGCGATGGCAAGCATGTTCAATGGCTTTATTTAGCTTTTACAGAATTTGGCTTTTTACAGATGCTGGAAGAAATATCCCTCAACTGATCGTGCGCGAGTGACATAGTCCGCTCGAATGTACGAATGCGAAATTCCAAGGAGGAAGCTATGGCCTCAAGTTATGACGTAATCGTGGCTGGCTCGGGACACAATGGGCTGATTGTTGCCGCCTATCTCGCGAAGGCGGGCAAAAAGATCTTGGTTCGTGAACGCAATAAGTGGTTCGGCGGCGGCACGGTGACGAGGGAAGTGGCTGCAACAGGCTTTCGCCATGACCTACACTCATCCGGTCATGCTGGAATTCAAGCGAACCCGCTACTGCGTAACGACGAATTCAATCTGCTTTCCAAATATGGATAAAAATATGTGTATCCCGAGGCGAATTTCTCAACGATTTTCGAAGATGGCTCGTACCTAATTTGCTACCACGATCTCGATCGCACATGTGCGTTGATCGAAAAAATCTCGCCCCGCGACGCGGAAAACATATCGACAGCTCGCACAGGCGGCGATGGCGCTTGTACCGTTGGTGTCACACAGCATGTTCGTCCCACCAGTGCCTATGGCCGGATTTGTATCGATGATGGATCAGAGTCCACAGGGTCAGGACGTGCTCCAGACGATGCTTAGAAGTCCACCCGATTTCGTAAACCAGTACTTCGAAAGCGACAAAGTCAAGGTGGACCTATTCCGGTTTGTCGCCGAGACGTTCGTCGATCCCGAAGAGAAGGGCCGCGGCATGGGGGTGTTTAGTCTGCCAGGCTTGATGCATGGCCCGATCCGTGTCGGCATCGCAGTTGGCGGAAGCGGCGCGTTGAAAGATGCGTTGATCCGCTGCCTAAAGGGCTACGGCGCCGAGCTACGCACCGAGTCGGAGGTGACCAAGGTATTGGTTGAAGGTGGCAAACCAGTAGGCGTCAAACTGAAGAACGGCGAGCGGATTCACGCCACGTCGTGTGTGGTCGGACAATTCCACCCTTGGGTGCTGCCCAGTGTGGTCGATAATCTGGACCCGCGAGTGGCTGCAAATGCCAAGAGAACTACACCGGCGCCTATTGCGTGCACTTGCGGTCACCCTGCGCTGAAGGAGGCACCCTCCTACTTGGCGGGTGAGGAGCCTACCAAGGCGGTTGTTACAAGTTTTGCTCCGTCGAGCCTTGCCGAATTTCGCTAGGTCTTTCAGGCGATAAAACGGAATGCAATTCCTAACTCACCGATGATATCGGGCCACAATAATGCGCAGTTCGACCCGACGCGGGCGCCTCCCGGCGATGCAACGCTTACTTCCTGGCACCTCGTCCCGTTCGAATTGCGGGGAACTACCTGGTGCGACGTGAAAGAACAAACCGCGGAAGAAACGCATGAGATATACAGCCAGTATTTTTCGAATTTGACGCCGAGCAATATCGTCGGGCGAGATTTCGAAACCCCGCTGGACATGCTTTGGTACAGTCCGACATTCCAGCGCGGTGATGTTTCCGGATTAGGTACAAATTTCTATAGATGAACGGTCACAGGCGGACGCCGGAATTCGCGCAGTATGCCGTGCCCGGCGTTGAAGGGCTTTATCTTGCCGGCGTTTTCATGCATCCCGCCGGAGCCGGCGTCAGCGGCGGAGGTCGCGCCACCGCGATCAAGATCTTTGGCGACCTGAAGATTGCTTTCGATAAGGTCGTTGGAAAGGGTTAGCTGTCGGAGATTAGCGGCGGATTGTTATGAAAATAGTCCGCCGGAAACATTTCGAATGGAACAACGGGGGCGTAGCGAAATTCCCTGACGATTGCCAATGCGAGACGGACTCTTGGCTGCCAGGTAGTGGCTACCACGGCGTTTTCCCCGTGATCGTTTCGGCTGGCGAATGCCGTGAGTATACCGGGGGTACAGTCCGTCATTCTTGCGGCGTTGTTGCTTTCCGGAGCTTTTTCGCGGCATGAAATTCGTGGGGCTTTTGTAAGCGGCTGTGCGCCATTATCTGCTACATCAAGACAACACGGGACCCAGGAGGAAACATGGACGCAACGATTTCCGAGCGAAAGCGAGATAGCGGAACGGCCTATGGCCGCGGGGTGCAGAGCCACGATCCGATTCTGACCGAAGTGGGACCGGGTACACCGTGCGGCGAATTCATGCGCCGCTATTGGCACCCGATCGCGGTCGCCGAGAACGTAACGACGCGGCCGCAGAAGGTGCGCATCCTCGGTGAGGATTTGATTTTATTCCGCGACCGCAAGGGCCGGCCCGGTTTGCTCTATCCGCGCTGCATGCACCGCGGCACCACCTTGTTCTACGGCAAGGTCGAGGATGAAGGCATCCGCTGCTGCTATCACGGCTGGCTGTTCGCGGTAGACGGCACCTGCCTCGACCAGCCGTGCGAGCCGGAGCATGGGCTGCATCGCGACGTCGCGCGCCAGCCCTGGTACCCGGTCGAGGAACGCTACGGGCTGGTCTGGGCCTATATGGGGCCGCCGGGGAAAAAGCCTGTGCTCACCCGCTGGGATGTGCTCGAGGACGTAGGGCCGGTGGAAAAGATTTGGGCGAACGGGGCATCGACTGGCGCGGGCGGCGACCACACAGTCGAGATGGTACCCTGCAACTGGTTGCAGGATTGGGAGAACATCATGGACCCGTTCCATGTCCCGATTCTTCACACGAGTTTCAGCGGCACGCAGTTCGTGCCCGAGTTCGGCATCATGCCGACGGTCACATGGGACTACGAACCGTTCGGCATGCGCTATACCGCCTACCGCAAGCTCGACGATGGCCGCGAAGTCGACCGCATTACGCTGGCGCTGTTTCCGCATGTCCGCATCGTACCCAGCGTCGAATTGAAGCCGGGTCCCACCACCGGGATCGGCTGGGTCGTGCCGGTCGACGACACGCATTTCCGCCTGTTTCACGCTGTCCGGGTGCCGGAGGATTTCGTGCCGCGCGCAATCCGCAATTTTGATGGACGGCTATGGTCGGAGCTCTCAGACGAGGAGCATCAGCGTTTCCCCGGCGATTGGGAGGCGCAGTGCGGCCAGGGCGAGATTAGTTGGCATTCCGAGGAGACGCTCGCGAGCAGCGACAAGGGTGTCGTCATGCTCCGCCGTTTCATGAAAGAGCAGATCAAGATCGTCCAGGATGGCGGCGATCCGCTCGGCGTCTATTTCGACCCGGCGAAGGCGCTGGTCAAAGTTGCTTCCGGTAATTTCTTTCGCACGCGATGATTCTGTGGTGGCAAGCTCGGATGAGCGTGACAATTCAGGCAGCGGCCAAAGGTTGTTGCTAGTGGGCGAAACGCACATCCGCTGCGCGCCGATCCGGATTCGAATCGACGCGGGCGATGTAGCCCGGCCTGCGACGCCGCCGCCGGCTCGTCGGTCCAAAGATCGGGGCTCCATGGGATGATCGCGTCAACTGCATCCACGAGGTGAAAAGAAACACGAGAGAGCGATTTCATATTGATCGACGCAGAGAGGTCCCCTACGACGGCAAAGGGTCAGGACATTGAACGATGAAAATGCAAACTGACTATTTGATCGTCGGTGCCGGCGCAATGGGCATGGCCTTCGCAGATACATTGCTGACAGAGAAACCAACTTCCATATTGCGATCGTCGATCGGTATCATCGGCCCGGTGGACTGTCGTCGAGGTCCTTCAGCCCACGCCAGATCGTGCTACTGGCAATCCCGGTGACCCGCGACACCGCCACAATGCCGCCACGGCCGGCAGCCAGTGCCTCGCTCACCGCAAAGAGAGGAAGCGCCCGCTCCTCGATGGGCCGGCAACGGCTTCGTACCGCATACGAATGGCGTCAACCTCAAGCACTCCGACAACATACAGCCTATCTCGCCAATCGCTCCTTCTTCCTCGATTCTTTTCCTGCGTTCTTCAACGCCACTCGATTCGTCTATCTCGTCACAGGCCCTTAGCGGACTCTTTTGCGGCCTGGCAGGCACGTATCTTTCACTTGGCTATGTCTCGTTGTTTGCACCTGGCATGACCGACGACAGGGGCTAATAGCCTTGGTGGCGATCTTCCTCGCTAAGGGCCGGCCCTTTCGAACCGCGGCTGTCGCACTGCTATTCGGGTTGGCGACCGCGCTTTCGGTGCGGCTGCCAGAGGTAACCGGCATCGCACCTCAATTGCTTCAGCTCATCCCTTATGCAGTCACGGTCCTAGCTATGATTGCTGTCGGCCTGCGAGCGACGCGGTTGCATGGTCGCCATCGTGGCCAGCGCTTCGAGGCGTAGCTTAGCCAATAGCTAGAGTTGACTGGCCCGATCCGTCGAAGGCCGTCCGTCTTAACCCTCGAGATCGCGCAATAGCGCTTCAGCACGTTGCTGCAACGCATCGATGATCGAATAACCAATTTCTTGTCGAGTCCCTCAAGGAGGCGTTCGTGTCTTCGGACGCCGGGTTCGGTGCTGCGGCACGTCATCTGCCGCCGGAATCCAAAAATCTACACACATTCTGCCGTGAGCATCTGCGGCAAGCGCGTGCTTGCGTCGTGCAGATTTCTTGTCACGACGATGCCCGCCGCGACCGTGATCGCGCCGGCGCCGTTGTGACGACACAATCCAGCAACTGTTGGCCGGCAACGCCCTCAACGCAGGCGACGATGCGCCGAACTGGCCGACGCGGTACGCTGCCGCGGACATCCCAACGAACGCCCCAGTCGCACGCCGGACATCGCGAACTCCCCGCGTTGCCCGCTGGCGTGAAATCTTACGCCCTGCGCTCCTCCGCACTGGCGTTGGTTCCGGCGATGAAGCCCTGGCAGGTGGCACGGGCCAAGCCGTGCATGCTAAACCCGCCAGCGGATTCGCCGCCGCAATACAGCCCCGGAATCACCTCGCCGTTCATGTCCACGACCTGGCATTTGGCATTGATGCGCAATCCGGCGCGGGTGTCGTGAAGCACCGGCGTCGCCCATGCCGCGTAGAATGGCGGCTTGGCAATTTTGTAGTGCGGCTTGGGCTTGCCGAAATCCTCATCCACTCCTGAATCGACGAAGCCGTTGTAGCGCGCGATGGTGGCGCCGAGAATCTCCGGCGACATCGGCATGCGCTGATATTTCATTACGATCTTTTTTGCCAAACCTTCGATCGTGTCTGCCGTGAAGAAGAAGCCGGCCTCGAAATCAGCGTTAGGCGGCCGCGGGTCCCAGTTCTCGCGCGCGAGGGCATCGGCGTCGAAGATCGCCCAGATCGGGCCGCCGCCATTGTGTCCGTCACCGATGCCGGCGAGAGCTGCATCGAGGAAACCGTTCGGATTGAATTTCAGACTCCGGCCGTTGCGCCAGTTGTGCGCCACATAGGGCAGCATCGATCCGTAGTTGCCCGAGGTGAACTCATGGGCAGTCTCGTCATAGAAGCGATTGCCGAGCATGTTGACCAGCACGACGTCCTGCCAGTCTTCGACATACAGGCCGATGGCGCGCGCCTTGTCGAAAACCTCGCTGCCCGGATACCAGCGCAGGTGCTCATAGATGTATTGCGCGCCGACGCTGCCGGGCTTGGTGACGGGGTCGCCGAACGCGCCGGTGAAATTGAAGAGTCCCCATAGCGACGCGCCGATCGCCATGCCGGCGAGCTCGCCGCTGCCATCCTGGGTCGACCAGGGCTGGCCGGCCGCACCGCAATATTCCTCGGTCAAGCGCGGGTCGAACATGCGGCGAAAGTTCACGTTGCTGGTCGATCCGCCGGTGCCGATAATCACGGCTTTACGCGCGCGAATGTTGAGAGTTCTTGCCTTCGTTGTCGACGGCGATGCCGAGCACCGGCCCGGATCGCAGCGCCTCGCGGTGGATAGCAGTCATCCGGTGCTTGAGCAGAATCTCGACGCCTGCCTTTCTTGCAGCCGCGGCGAGCGGATGCATGAGACCGCTGCCAGTGGACATGGTGGTGCGCTTGTCGGGCGGGGCCGGCTGGCCGGTCGCTATCAGGGGCCAATCCATCGGCGCTGCGTGCATTTCGCGCGGTATCGAGTTGCCGACCGAAATGCCGCCGAGCTTGTCTGGCGCCTTGTCCACGAACACGACGCCGTGGGCGACCAGGAACTCGTAGGTCGCCGCGCAATTGTCGGCGAAGGCGCGGATCACCTCGCGGTCATTGAAGCGGTAATCGGGAAAGCCGTTTGGCTCGACGACCGACCAGTCGGTGAGGTCCCGGAACACCAGGTCGGGCGAATCGTTGATACCCCACTTCTTTTGAAAGCTAGTGCCGCCGCCAAGCGGCACATTGCCGCCGCTGCAAATGGCGTGGCCGCCGGTGTGGTTTTCCGCTTCGACGAGGATCACCGAGGAACCACCCTCTTTCGCAACCATGGCTGCGGGAAGACCGGTGGCACCCGAGCCGATCACCACGACGTCGGCCTCACGGTCCCAATGAATGGCGGCTGGCGCGGTTTCCGCTTCCGCTTTCGTGGCCAGGCCCAGCGTGGTTATGCTCGCTGCCATGCCTGCGCTACCCCTCAGCAAGTCGCGTCGCTTCATCGTCTTATTCCCTCCCTCATTGCCGCATGCGCCAGTATCTCCGGCATGGTAATCAGGATACGCCGACGCGGTCGACACTCGCTGCGGTCGGCCGCGCGGCAGTGTCGCCCTGTAAGTTCGTCGCGCTTGACAATCGCGAGCTTCCAGTTTCCCTCCCTGAGGCTTCTCGGACGCCTGCGGCTTGAGAATTCGGCGCGCTCCCTGCCGCGGCAGTCGTCCGAGAACCCTTTACAAATTTCGGACTACACAAAGAGCCACAGCGGTCGGCTATGGTTCGACATGTAGCCTGTGACCATCCGAATTCTTCTCCACCCTATCCTCGAACCCGCTTTGCTAGATTTGGCCCTTGCTATAATGACGGAACGACGCCTGATCTTGCGTCGCCATGAACGCGACCAGGATTCTGTGGGGCCAAGTCCCTGCTGTCAGCGCCATCGTGATTGCTTTCTTGTGGGAAGCGACCGAATGGGTTGCCTGGCGCCGGCCTTTCGAGCCTCCTGGACCTGCCTGGTTCAGCATTCTTGGCTGGCCGGTCAATGACCCGCCGGCTTGCTTTCAGTGGTGGCTTGCCTACGTGTGCCTACCGAAACACATCATCCGGGTCCGATACGGACGCGGCGAAAGTCAGACTCTGACATATTGGTGATGCAAGCATCCGAGGATAAGCGTAAAATGAATTATGTCAGTAGGGCTTTGTGCTGTCTGTCAAATGCCCTTGTCGGCCTGGTGCGGCCGTGACCAATGTCCGTTGTGGTCTGGTAACGACAAATTCTGCATTGCAGTGAAATGACGCGATGTGCAGATTCGGACGTCGATCAGCAGTGCGAGGCCGGATGGCATGTGCCATGTGCAGGCGCGGTCTACTTTCGATAACGATGCTTCCCGGAACCAAAAGATGCGGCACCTCAAACGATTGGGGCAATTGGCTCCTGCCTGCTCATCACCCATCGCCCCGGTTATGCAGGCATTTGCGCCGTTAACGCGACCGATCGTGGAACAGAAGGCTTTGACTGCCTCTCCATTCCTAGAGATCGAGGTCTTTGGTCCTCAATGCTGCGTCGCGCCCATGGCATTGGCGATGATCTCGTAGTCCTTTCGATCGATCGCGAAGGCGCCACGGCGCAAGACGATGCCCCACTTCGGGCGGTCACGCGTAAAGGAAAGCAGCGGCAGCAAGGGTTGGATCGGTGCGTCGGACGACTTGAAGAACGTAATGTTCCGACGATACGGCCCGAAGCCGCCGCCCATATCATGACGCTCGGGCTCTCCCGCCCCGACCTCGCCGATTGCCGTGAAGGCCCGAACGAGCGCGCCATCGCGCATTCGCTCGCGCGGCGAGTAGTACACGATGCGGTCACCCAGTTTGAGACGGCGCAATGGTGTCGCCTTGCCATGGCACAATTGGCAGAGGCCGCCCGCCGTCCCCGTCCTGACGTGATCGCGGCTGGCGACGCCGATCCAGTATTGCGTCATCGTGTAGCCTCCGCCAGATCGCTATGGCGCAACTCGAAAATCGCGGGATCGAACGAATTCGCGACCTTTCCGGCCTCGGCGATATGGGCCCGTGCAGCGGGGTCCCGGAGCATCGCGTCGAAATCGGCCCGGCTTCGCCATTGCGCGTAATTGACGATGCGTCTCCGGTCGGCGCTCAGATGCAGGTTCGCCGACACAAATCCTGGCTGGAATCGCATCGTTTCTTGGGTCGCCCGTTCCAACAGCGCCATCAACTCCTCGGCGCGCTCGGGCGCCACGCGGAAAGTATTGATAAGAACCGCATACCCATCTCGTGGATCGAGTTTTGTCATAACCGCTTCCCGCTCTATATCAGGGACCTGATAATACTATCAGGAGCCTTATATGTCAAACGCGAGTGTGCCCGAGCTGCTGGCCAAACGACATCCAGGTTATGCTCTTAAGCGGACGCAACATGCATTGCGGACCAGTATGGACAGGGCGTTGCGGCCGCTTGGCCTCACTTCACCTCAATATGCCGTACTCAGCGCCATCGAACTCGATCCGGGTATATCGAGCGCGGCGTTGGCGCGTGCGGCGTTCGTCACTGCACAGACCATGCAAGGGATTGTCGCAAATTTAGAGCGAGCCGGACTGCTTAAGCGCAGCATCGACCCCTCGCACGGGCGCATACTGAGAGGCGAATTGACAAAGAAGGGTGCCAAAACCCTGAGAGAAGCACATGCATACGTAAAGGAGATCGAGGCTGTCACCTTCGGATCCCTCTCCCCCGCTGAGATCGAAATCCTCACTTCCCGACTGATCGCCTGTGCCGAAGCATTGGATCGAGAGAAGGCATAGAGACCACGAGGTCGCGAAGCGGACTCCGCTTCGAGCCGGGCATCGGTAGCAAAGCGTGTCAACGCGGTGCGCCGTGTGATGATGTAGCGCAACGCCTTGGCCAGCTCCAAAGGCGCCGAGAGCTTGCGCTCGGTCGCTTGGGCCCAGGCGAAGAATGTATCGAGCAACGGGATTAGCGCGGTGCGATGCGCCAAGCGCTCGGCGGGCGGTCCGAAACGGGCCTGGTCTTCGATGGCGTAGAATTCGGCGATCCCATCGAGTGCGACCTTGGCGACCGGCGATTTCGTCGCTTCCCAGACGTCGAATATTTTTCGACGACAATGCGCCTTATGAAAGCAAACTCAGTAACATTAGTTCCACATTGGACAGCATCAATTCCCGCGTGGGCGACATTGAATCCAACACAAATCGAATTCGTTAGCATGAGCGAGTTCACGCGCAACTCTCGGTCAAGGACGGGCCGATCCAAACGGGGTGGCATGCGCGGCTAGGCGCGGCTGGGAGGTCTCTGATGCCTGTCACAATCGAGGATGTGAAATAGACCGTGGATTATAAGGGAATTGTGTATAAGGCGACGGTCGGAGAGCGAACGAGGAAGTGCATGGTGCGCGTGGCCGATCTCGACCTGCCAAGGGGCAAAGACTCCTTGCACGAGTTCATGCGGCGGATCGATGAAGTGATGGCCGCAACGGAGACTGCAATTGCAATCTTGGACGCGCCTGCCAGCTTCGGGGTGCTGGTGGTCAGGCTTCCGCAGCCGAGGAAATGATGGCCGTACATCGCACGCCATTGCTTAAGTCGCCGCGCTCGTCCCGAAGCCCGGTTGCTCCGAGAAGCTCATGGTGCGCGTGCGTCTTCGAACCTAACCCCCGATAATACAACAGCAGCGCCTGCGAGTGTTTTTTTGGTTCCGAGAATACAGATTATCGAAAGTAAACCGCACCTTCTTGGGCAGACCAACGCTGGGTTCGCTACGGTGTCGGCGGGGCGCTTCCAGCCTCGGAGACCTCTAGGCTTCGACGGTTGACTCGCTGAAAAGCAGGCTTAGCAACGCCGTCGGCGCAGCGCCCTCTTGTGCCAGGAACTCGACGATTTCGAACTCATCCACCCCGCTGTGGCGCGTGTTTTCCCATTCATGGCGAACCGACAAGTTCCCGGTCGCCCGGTCAAATACCAGTCGCCACACGTCTTCATCGCCTAACGACGGCCCACGTGCACTCCGGTAAAACTCGCGTTGGAGAACAGCCATGCTTGCTTTATCCTTTGCTTCCGCTAAGGATATGGGACGAGGTAGAGCGTGCGATAGCCGCGTCCAGGCGAAATCTCCCGGCGGGCACCAACATCGAGGTCGGTCGGTAGTTCGACCGACCAACCTTAGACCCTCGCCGACCTTGGTATCACCAAGGGCCAATCCGCGATGTGGCAGTCGCCGCCCGATCCTGCCGGGCCCTGTCGATCGTGATGGTCGGCCTGGGCTTGGCTGCTGCATCGATCGTCCTGGGCTCTGGCGATTGATCGGAGCGCTCGATGGTGATCGTGAGCGACGTGACGCGATCATCATCGATGTCGATCTTGCCCTCAAAGGAAGCTTGTTCCTGCGTGCTCACAAAACACGTCGACGCGGCGAATGTAACCCCGCAGTGTATCGACCGAACGGCGCCGCGACACTTCCATCAGCTTGGAGATCGAAGCGCCAGCCTCTGCGCCGTAGGTAAGAAAGCCCCCGCGCAGCGAATGTCCGGAGAACCTCGATCGCCGTCTCAACGATAAACGACGCGGCTTTCGGGTCGAGCACCGACTACGCTTCCACTGTGGCGTTCTATGGAGAGGGCGGCCTGATCCAAATCCGCCCATCAACGGCCTCTGATTTTTGAAATCGCTTAGAGATTTCCGAACCGCCCATCGCATCACGACAGGATCGGCGGCATCCCGCCTGACCAAACCAATTGTTGGAATTGGTGGGCACCCGCAAGGCGACGCGCGGCAGTGCATTTCCGAGGCAATAACGGTTGTCGTTGTTTTGGATCGCATATCGATCGTCGATTGAGGGCTGGGTAAGATTTCGTTTTAGTCGAAGTAATACTCCGTTTTGGTCTTCCCCCGAAGCAGCCCATCCTGAATCATGTTGAATAACAGCTTTTGAATAGTTTCCTCCAGAGGCACGGCCTGTTTGGGACTCAAAAGCACAGCCGACACGGTGATTTCCCCAGCCCATTCCCACACCATATGGCCCGTTTGCGCATCCCAGAGCTGTAGCCACAATCGCAGCGTGGTCACCCGGTTCCTCAGCAACTTTAGGCCGGCGGCCTCAAACTTGTCGATTATGGTTTCGTCAACCTGCGCGAGCCCAGGCAGCAGTACATATCGCGATCCAAGTCCGGATCCGATCCGCCGCAGCTTCTGACGCTCCAAGACTCCGTTGCCTGCGAAGCCCGTGAGCAGCTCGGCATATTCTGCCTCTAAACCTTGATCGCTGAGCCGATTTATCGTCTCGAAGGTCGCAATCTCCCGGATAGGCGGGCTTACTTCCGCGAGGGCGGCGGCGAGAGCGAGTGACAGCGTGGGACTGAGGCCTTGGAGACTAGCCGGCGCGACTACTCCGAGGGTTGCCACCGGTTCACCCGCCAGCGCGCCCACTTTGAAGGACTCCGGCATAGGCGTCGAGGTGGCGTATGTATCCGAAAGATTCACGGGTCCGCAGCCAGCCGCCAGCATCGCCGCCATAAATGCTAAGACTGTCCCCCCAATGGGTCTTGTCATAGAACCTTCCATTATCGGGGCCTCTACTATCGTTCTTGCTGAAACAACCCGGAAGTTGCGCGGCCAACATAGACCAACCCTAGGGGTGCATGTCACCGTCTCAGTTCGCCAACACCCCATGTGACAATATTCGGGCCTTTGAAGCTTGAATTTGATCGGCGAGGGGTATGATGGCAACATGAGCTGGTCTGGCCCTGTGGTTTCTGGATGGACCGCCAGAGATAGGGAGAGCTGATGAGTTGAGCGGGCGGATGCGAGCGCAGATCACGACGCTGATCATCGCGACGAGCCTTATCCAGCTCGCCAACGGCTTCTTCGGCACCTTTATTTCCTTACGGGTGGGGATTGAGGACTTCGGGGCGACCATGGCTGGCCTCGTGCTCAGCAGCTATTTTGCCGGCTTCACGCTAGCCGCGTTGCGCTGTGGACGGATCATCGAGCGGATCGGGCACATCCGGGGCTATGCCGCCTTCGCCGGTCTCGTTGCCGCCGCAACTGCCGCCATGCCACTCATGGTCGGATCACTCGTTTGGCTCGTTTTGCGCGCGATTGTTGGGTTCGGTTGTGCCGGATTGTTTATTACTACGGAGAGTTGGCTCAATGCCAAAGCCCAGCCGGCTAAGCGCGGGCGGATCTTCTCGATCTACATGGTCGGTACGTTCTTTGCCCTTGCGGTGGGGCAGCTACTGATCGGCCGCGCCAAGATCGAGACCGCGGCGCCATTTAGTGCGATTGTCGCCCTCTTCGCGGTGGCGCTGGTCATGGTGAGCACAACTCGAGCTGAGCCACCCAGCGCAACCTCTGCCGAGACCCTTCCCTACGGTCAGCTTGCGCGCGCCGCACCTGTTGCAGTCATCGGCTGCGCACTAAGCGGGCTCATCGGCAGCGCGTTCTACGCCCTCGTTCCAGCATGGATGCAGGACGTGGGAACCACGCGCGCGACGATCGCTTTGTTCATGCTCGTAGCGGTGCTTGGCGGCTTGGCCTTCCAGGTCCCGGTCGGCTGGCTCTCGGACCGTTTCGACCGGCGCCTTGTGCTGGCGGGGCTCAGCCTTGGCTTTGCGGTCATCGCCGTTATTCTGGTTCACGTGCCGCGCTCCCCGCCGGCGGTTTTGCCGGCCGCGGTACTGCTCGGGGGTTTTATGTCGACCCTTTACCCGGTTTGCGTCTCTCACGCGCACGACTGCATGCCAGCTGATCGGGTCGTGGCGGTGAGCGGCAGACTGATCCTGCTCAGCGGTCTGGGCTCGGTCGTAGGCCCACTGATCGGCACGGGTCTGATGGCGCATTTCAAAATCGACGGCGTGTTCTACTTCATGGCCGCTGCCGCGCTTATCTTGGCCTTCCTGGCTGCGGGCCGAAGTTTGACCACGACGGCGCCACACCACCTAGAACGACCATTTGAGATCCTGGCGCCGCAGGCATCGCTGCTCGGGCACAATCCGCTCGACACCTCCGACCAACCCAGGTCACCCGACCCAAACATGGTTGCTTCCGAGGGTAATTAACTCACGTCTTTTGCGTGACCGGCATTTCTCGCGGCATTTGATAGGCCTTTGATATCGCGACGAATTCCAGTAGGGGCGCGCAAGGCCAATTCAAACCATCGGGCAGGTCGAACGTTTTCTCACTTATGTCTCAGAACAGGCACCGCTAAAGTCATTGACGCCAATCGGTCCAGCGCTTCTTTCAAGGCCCGTAACTGACTTTCGCTTGGAGCGCCGAACTTATTATTAGGCATCCTCTTCGTCGCGCGCTATGAGCGCGGCATTGCTACAGCACGCGGGGCCAGATGGCACGCGTCGACGGTCAAGAAAGTTGTGTGTGTCAAGTTCAGCAAAATGCTGGCGGTGGGATGTTTGGGCGTGGGCGGCGCGAAGCCCCCGCATAGCGCAGCGCCGACCGCGCCGTATCGAGCCGAGCCGTCGCGTCGCTGATCACCGAGGCTGAAAAGCCATGGCCGCACAGCTCTTCGGTGACCGCTTTCACCTTCCGCGTCGAAACACCCTGCACGTACATCTCCGCCAACGCCGCTACCAATGCCTTCTCCGAGCGCTGATAGCGTTCAAACAGTTCGGTCGAGAAGCGACCCGCCCGGTCCTGCGGAACCCGAAGCTCCAATACCCCGACCCGGCTCACCAACTTGCGATCGTAGTACCCGGAACGGTGCCCAAGCCGTGATGCCGTCCGCTCGCCCTTCTCGGCCTGCAGCGCCTCCGTCATCTCAGCCTCGAGCACTTCTTGCACTACCGTCTGCAGCAGTGCACGAAATCCATTCGCGTCGCTCGTTAGCACGGCTTTCCAGTCAATTCGCTCAAGCGTACCCTCTTGCTTGGTCATGGCATGTTCCCTTTTCCACGGGGTTGGTGACCTCAAACATCACCACCATGCCATGGCCACTTCGGCCTTAAAGCCTTTTGCAGAACCTTCAGCACACTATCGTCAAGAACCCGTTGGATCGCTCGGGCGCCGAACATCCAGCCGTGGGCCAGGGGAAGCTTCGGTGAGCTCACAACCCCGAGTTTCTAACTCGTTTCGCAAGCCTTTCACGACGCGCCGGCCGCCGTTCGGTACGGCATGCTGGGGAAGATTAAAATAGGGCCGCGTTCAATTCGAATTCCGAGAAGGCGTCATATCGGGGCAAATTTCGGACGCGTTCCGAGCGAAATGAAGGGACCTCCGCATCCGGGACCGGCTCGGCGCCGACTATGGTGTGGTTGATTTTGTGGCCAGAGCCAAGTGCGGCAAGTGCGGTGGGTCCCTCCCGATGATTAGCTTTACCACGGTGCGTCTTCCAGGTCAGCGCGATGCTGCCGGGCCATCGCTCCAATTCGACTGGCGGCGGATGAGGCGGCGTGAGAGAAAGTGACGGCGCCGGCCTATGCCGACCGGGGGTCTATGATGATCAAGGTTTTGGCTTTCTTAATGTTGCTGGGCCTCAGTGCTTGTTGTACCGGCTCGCCAAGCATGGGTTGTGGCAGCGTGAGCCTATTCAACGGGCCTAGGTTCTGACTTGCTTTCAGGTTCCGGCGAGCTTCTGAAAGAGATACCGGCAGACAAGGGTGCGCGGACCGATCTTGAACCTAAGGAGGGCACCCTCCCGAGGTTCTGGCCGTCGGCCACGCTGAGCCTCGGGACGATCTTGACGCGCCAGCCCGCGTTGCGGGCGATCTCCTCAATGGAGCGCCCGGTGCCTAGGCTTTTCGCCTTGGCGTCGTGAGGCACCCACGGCGTGCGGTAAGTGTAGCGGCGTTGGTGCAGCTCGTTCGGGTAATCAGTGAAAGGTCGCTGACTGTCCTCGATGTAATCCACGCATCGGATGTCACCGGCAATGTGCTGTACGAGCCACATCGCAGTCGTGTCACTTCAGCCCAGGTCCACGCGTCGACGGGTTTGGTCGGGTCGTACACGACCGAGGTGATGCGCCCGTCTTCCTGCGCATCGCGTAGCGATCTGCCGAGAGGGTTCCCGCTGACGCCGCGCGGGAACGGGCGGCCTGGACCGGGTCGCCGTTTCTTGGCTGATAGTTCGTTGTTCGCAGCCATTGTGGATTTCAATGTTACGCCCTCTGGCGTCACTCGGGCGGAATTTATTCCAGACCAAGCCGCGAAATCACTAATTCGCGCGCATGAATGAGGGGGCTGCTGACCTGATTTGCCCCCCATACGCCCCTCAGAGCGATTTTCCCCGTTTGGCACCACCAAATTTATTGCTGGTAAGTCCTTGATTTTCCTTTGGTGGGCGCAACAGGACTCGAACCTGTGACCCGCTGATTAAGAGTCAGCTGCTCTACCAACTGAGCTATGCGCCCGCCCGGACGAAGGCGCGGTGTATAACAAGACGAGCGCCGATTGTCGAGCGTAGGAAGCCGGTCATTCCTCCTCGCCATGTCGACCGATGCGTGCATCGCGATGAATATAAACGCTCATCAACAAGCCGAATCCGAGCATGATCGTCAGCATCGCGGTGCCACCATACGACACGAGCGGCAGCGGCACACCCACGATGGGGATCAACCCCATGACCATCGCCATATTGATGACGACGTAGAGCGCGAAGTTGGTGGTAATACCTAACGCGAGCAGCCGGCCAAAATTGTTGCGGCTCGAAAACGCGATGGCAAAGCCATAAACAAAAATCAGAAGATAAATCACGAGCAAGATCACACCACCTACCAGGCCGAACTCCTCCGCGAACATGGTGAAGACGAAATCGGTCTGCTTTTCCGGAAGAAAATTGAGATGGGCCTGCGTCCCGGCCATGAAGCCCTTACCGAACTCGCCGCCGGAGCCAATTGCAATCTTCGATTGCAGACTGTGGTATCCGGCGCCGAGCGGATCACTCTCGGGATTTAGGAAGCTGATGATGCGCGTCCTCTGATAGTCACGCAAATGCCGCCAGATCAACGGCACGGCACTGCTGCCAGCCGCGCCGACCAAAACGAACATCCACCAGCGCACGCCACCGAGAAAGAACATTGCAGCGCCACCTAGTACCAACATCAATGCGGTGCCGAGATCAGGCTGCTTCAATACCAGCCCGGCGGGAATTAGAACCATCGCGGCCGGCACGATTAGTTGCCACGGCCGCCCGATCCGCTCGAGATCCATGGCATGAAAATAGCGCGCCAGCGCCAACACCAAGGCCACCTTCATCAATTCCGAGGGCTGAAGTTGGATCACACCGAGGTCAATCCAACGCTGCGCGCCCATGCCGATCGCACCGCGCATGCCGACGCCGACCAATAGCACCAACATCAGTGCATAAAGCGGATAAGCGAGGCGCAGCCAGACGCGAATATCGACCAGCGCCACCGCGATCATGATGCAGGCGGCGACACCGAGCCGGATGGACTGCTTTCCTGCCCACGGCTGCCAGCTGCCGTTGGCGGCAGAATAGAGCATCGCAAGGCCAATGCCGCCGACCAACGCGATCAGGAGGACGAGGCCCCAATTAAGCCTCAGAAGTTTCTCCGGCGCGGTGAGATGGGCCCGCCTACTAAAGTGGAAAGAACCGTCCGCCATGGTCAGCGCTTTTCACCGGCATCGGCGACAGTGAATAGCCGATCAGGGACACGTCGTGCCGGATCACGCCGTTGTACCTCGCGCAGGATATCGCGACAGATCGGCGCAGCTACGGCGGAACCACCACCACCGGTGGTACCGCCATGCTCTACCACTGTGGCGCAGACATAGCGCGGCGCACTGGCCGGAGCGAAGGCGATGAACAAAGCGTGATCGCGCTCCTTCCACGGCAGCTGCAGTGATTTCCGGACACCACGATCGCGCTCGGCCTGGCTGATATGGCGGACTTGCGAGGTTCCGGATTTGCCTCCCATCGCCATGCCTGGCTCGCTAATCCGTTCGGCATAAGCCGTCCCACCGGGTTCATTGACCACCGCCTTCATGCCGTCGACGACCAGCGCCAGATGTTTCTCCGAAATGTTAAGCGCATCGAAACTGCCGACGGTATCGTCGTGCTGCACTGAGCCAGTCACCGCCCCGCTGACGATGCCCTCATCGCGCAACAGCCGGGGGATCACGACTCAATTCGTGACAAGACGCGCCGCCATGACGCAGAGCTGCAGCGGCGTCGTTGTGTCGTAGCTTTGTCCAATGCCGGCGCTCACAGTCTCACCCTGTTGCCAGCGAATTCCCGTGGTGCGCAATTTCCAGTCGGTGTCGGGAATCAGACCGGTCGCCTCACCAGGAAGATCGATACCGGTCAGGCCTCCCAGGCCGAAACGGCGCGCCATGTTGGCGATGCGATCGATGCCGGTGCGATGTGCTGTCTCGAAGAAAAATACATCGCAAGAGTGTTTGATGGCCTCGCGCAGCACCAGCGTGCCATGACCGCCTTTCTTCCAACAATGGAAGGCGGCATTTCCGAGATAGAATATGCCTGGACATCCGATACGTGTCTGCGGCGTGATGGCGCCGGCGTCGAGCGCCGCTAGCGCCACCATCGGCTTGAACGTCGAACCTGGCGCATAAGTCCCTGCGATCGCCTTGTTGATCAGCGGTCGATAGGGATCGGTGTGCCATAATTGCCATTGCGCCTCAGAGACGCCGTTGGTGAAGCTAGACGGGTCGAAGCTCGGCACTGAGACGAGCGCCAGTACGTCACCAGTCCACGCATCCATCAGGACGGAGGCGGCGCTTGGGAATTCGGCACAGCGGCGCGTGACGAAATCCTGCATCGCCATGTCGATGCCGAGTACCGCGTCTTGTCCAGGCTTGCCGTCGTCTTGCCTAAGTTCGCGCACCACGCGGCCATAGGCGTTGACTTCCACCTGCTTCGCACCAGCGACGCCGCGCAAGTCGACGTCGTAGTCCTTCTCGATGCCACTCTTTCCGACACGTATATCAGGCAACTGAAGCACCGGATCGCCGTTCAACTCATCTTCCGACACCGCCGCGACATAGCCGACGAAGTGGGATGCGGTCGTGCCGAACGGATATTCACGGATCAAGCCTTCCTCGATGGAGACGCCAGGCAATTCGAGCGTGTTGACCTCGATGCGCGACATCTCGTCCCACGACAGATTCTCGCGCAACGAGACCGGAACGAAACTGTAGCGGTGCCTGGCGTCGCGCAGGACGCGATGCCGATCAGCGTCGCTGAGCGGCACCAGCGTAGCCACCGCATCCAGCGTCGCTATCAAATCGCGCGCCTGTTCCGGCACCAGCACCGCGCGATAAGTCGGCCGGTTGCCGGCGAGCTTCACGCCGAACCGATCGAGGATGAGACCCCGGCGTGGCGCAATCAAGCGAATGCCGATACGGTTTTCGTTTGATAGGGTCGTATAGCGATCAGCCTCGACGACCTGCAAGTAATAGAGTTCGGCCCCCGAGAGTGGCTAGCGCCGCAACTTGCGCGGCGCCAATCAGCATTGCGCGTCGCGTCAAGAGGCGGGATTTGTTCCGGTCCCGGTTCATCTCACACACGCAGCAATAGGCGGCGCTGCAATTGTGCCAAGAGATAATCGCCGATCGGAAAAGCCGCGACCGTCACCAATGCTTGAAACATGAAGGGCCGTGCCGCCAACGGCGTCATGCTCAACAGGCAGATCGCGAGCCACTGCAAACCGATCGCCACGGCGGCCGCCGCGGAAAATCCTGCCCAAATGATGGCAAAGTCCTGGTTAGCCGCGCGACCGCGCAAAACCAGGATCAGACTGCGCAAGAGAAGGAAGGTAAGCGACGAGAGACCAATATAAGGCGTTCCATCGAGGAGATCGAGCATGATGCCGATGACAAAGATCGCAGAAGGTGGCATCAGGTCGGGTCGATACACAGTCCAATAGTAGACCGCCATCAGCGCAAACGCCGGCGTCGCCACCGCCAGCCCCGGTACGTGAAGCGGCACGACGGACAAAATCACGGCGAGGACGCTGCTGGTAAACGGGACGAGGCGATAAATGACTTGTGCATCGCGCTGAAAAAAGGCGTGGCGCATTGCCCTACTCTCAACGCTGAAAGAAAAAACCGGGTGGCCGATTGGCGCCGGCGCGGGGCACGGGTGCTTGCACGGGCTGCGGCAGAAACGCCGATAGGCCGAGATCAACAATGCGGACATAATCGAGACGCGCCAATTCGGCATAAGGCAGGACGCGCACCTCGTCGCCTTTAATTGAGGCCACCGCGCCCACTGGCAAATCGGGAGGAAATACACCCTCGGCGCCACCGGTGACCACGCGGTCGCCGATCTTGATGCCATTGCTGCCGGGGAGAAAAAGCAGAACAGGTTCTGCGGAATTGTCGCCCGCCAGCACGGCGCGCTGCCGAGAAGCGCCGACCACGACCGGAATGCGTGAGTTAAGGTCGCTCAACAGCAAGATGCGCGCCGTGCGTTCGCCAACTTCGGCGACGCGGCCAATCAACCCTTCGCCGGTCATGCCCGCTTGGCCGCGCGCAACCCCGTCGCGCGAGCCAGCATCGACCAGCACATTGCGGGCAAAGGCCCCGCCGGAATTGGCGATTACCTGCGTCGTGATCGAGAAACTCGCGCCCTGGGGCTGATAGCGGGTGAGTGCTCTAAGCTCGGTGTTCTCGGTTGCCAACTGCCGTGCCACCGTCTGCCACTGCATCAACCGGTCGTTATCCTCGCGCAGTCGCAGAATTCTCCTGGTAAAGATAGAACAACCCTTCGACATGGCGTACGCCCGACGCGAGCGATGCGGCCGGCCGGGCGAGCGCCGACAATACCGGCGCCACGAAGTCGGCTGCGGCCACCCGCACACGCTCGAACATGATGAGGTCGGCCTTGCCGAGGACGATCAGCAGCAGCGATGCCAACACCAAAAACGGCACTCCAAGCCGCTGCGCCAAAAGGCGCGGGGTGGAGGGACGGAGGGTCAATTCCGAGCGTTCGCGCAAGGCCGCTACCCCGAAAAATCACCCAATTATACCGGCTTGGAGCTAAAACTTAATAGACCGTCACGAGCAGATTTTTCAGGGTCTTCATTTCTTCAAGCGCCCGGCCGGTGCCGAGTGCCACGCATGAAAGCGGGTCCTCGGCGATCGAAACCGGCAATCCGGTCGAATGACGCAGCACATAGTCCAGATTGCCCAATAGAGCGCCGCCGCCGGTCAGGACAATACCCTTGTCGACGATGTCCGCGGCTAGTTCGGGCGCGGTGTGTTCGAGCGCAACCTTGACCGCTTCGATGATCGCGCCGACCGGTTCGGCCAGGCTCTCCGCGATTTGGCGCTCGCTGATGACGATCTCCTTGGGCACCCCGTTCATCAGATCGCGGCCCTTGATCTCGAGCACACGACCTTCGCCGTCCTGGGGTAGGCAGGCCGACCCGAGCTCCATCTTGATGCGCTCCGCCGACCCTTCGCCGACCAAGAGATTATGGTTGCGTCGGATATAGGCGATGATCGCTTCATCCATTTTGTCGCCGCCGACGCGCACCGATCGCGAATAGACGATGCCACCAAGAGACAGCACCGCGACTTCGGTGGTGCCGCCGCCGATGTCAACGACCATCGAGCCGGTGGGCTCCGTCACCGGCAAGCCCGCGCCGATCGCGGCCGCCATCGGCTCTTCAATCAAGAAGACGCGCCGCGCGCCTGCACTTTCAGCAGATTCTTGAATTGCCCTACGCTCGACCGCAGTGGAACCGGAGGGCACGCACACGATAATCTGTGGACTTGCGAAACTCCGCCGGTTGTGAACCCTGCGGATAAAATGCTTGATCATTTCTTCGGCGATCTCGAAATCCGCGATGACGCCGTCGCGCAAGGGGCGGATCGCCTGAATATTGCCGGGGGTGCGGCCGAGCATCAGTTTCGCCTCGTCGCCGACCGCGAGCAGCTGACGGCGGCCCCTGTTCGAGGTGATGGCGACAACGGACGGTTCGTTCAGCACGATACCGCGCCCTTTGACATAGACGAGCGTGTTCGCCGTGCCCAGATCGATCGCCATATCGGCGGAAAAAATACCGAGTAGATTTCCGAACATCCGCGTCCCGCGTGATGAGTGCGTTGATCTTTGATCGTCCCCGAGCAAGCAGGGATTCGGAGCAAACACCAAGCGGCGCTCCGGCCCCCTGCCTTCGCAGGCGACGCAAGACTTCCGAAACCTAGCTCAGGTTTCGATAGGTTTCCATCATGCGACGCGAATTTTATACTGACAGCGCCGCAGGTGCCGTCTTTTCCCGCTTGGTCAGGAGCTTATTAAGAGCGTGGATATAGGCGCGGGCCGAGGCAACAAGGGTGTCGGGGTCGGCGCCCTGCCCGTTGACCGTCTTTCCGCCTTCTTCAAGTCGTACCGTCACCTCTGCTTGGGCGTCGGTGCCCCCCGTAACCGCGTGTACTTGGTAAAGCTGGAGGCGCGATTCGTTGGCGACCAGCGAACGAATGGCGTTAAAGATGGCGTCGACGGGGCCGTTGCCGGTGGTCTTAGCGGTGCGCGCTGCACCGTCGATCTGCAGCTCGAGCTCGGCCGTCTGTGGGCCCTTCGACCCCGCCACCACTTGCAGCGAGACAAATTTAATGCGCTCCGCCTCGTGCTGAACGGTGTCGTCGACCAGCGCTACCAAATCCTCGTCGAACACGTCCTTTTTGCGGTCAGCCAGCGCCTTGAAGCGGTGGAACACATCGTTCAGCGCATTGTCACCCAGTTCGAACCCGAGCTCCCTGAGCTTGGTGCGGAATGCGTTCCGCCCCGAATGTTTGCCCATCACCAGGTTGGACTTAACAAGGCCAACGAACTCGGGCGTCATAATCTCGTAAGTGCCGGAATGTTTCAGCATACCGTCTTGATGGATGCCGCTTTCGTGGGCGAAGGCGTTGGCGCCGACGATCGCCTTATTGGGCTGCACCGCGAATCCGGTAATCTGAGACACGAGGCGCGACGCGCGCATGATATACTCGGATTTGACGCCGGTATCGAACGGCATGCGATCGTGACGCGTCTTGAGCGCCATGACGACCTCTTCCATTGAGCAATTGCCGGCACGTTCGCCAAGGCCGTTGACGGTGCATTCGATTTGCCGGGCGCCGGCGCCGACAGCCGCCAACGAATTGGCGACCGCCAACCCGAGATCGTTGTGGCAATGCACCGAGATCAACGCTTGATCGATATTTGGCACACGGTCGAACAGCATGCGGATTAGCGCCGAATATTCCTCTGGAACGGTATAGCCGACCGTGTCGGGGATATTGATGGTGCGGGCACCCGCCTTGATCGCGCTCTCAATTGTGCGACAGAGAAAATCAGGCTCGCTGCGCGAGCCGTCTTCGCACGACCATTCAACGTCGGGGCAAAGATTGCGGGCATGAGAGACACTGGCGATCACTGCCTTGTGAACATCGTCCGGTTGCATCTGCAGCTTGTATTTCATGTGCAAGGGCGATGTTGCGATGAAGGTGTGAATGCGGGGGCGCGCGGCGTGCTGCACTGCCTCCCAGGCGCGGTCGATGTCGGCGCGCCCGGCGCGGGCCAGAGCGCATACCGTCGAATTCCTGACGATTTTCGCCACCTCGCGCACCGCCTCGAAATCGCCGTTCGAGGCTATCGGGAAACCGGCCTCGATGATATCGATACCCATCTCCTCGAGTAAGGAACCGATTTTAATTTTCTCATCGAGATTCATCGATGCGCCGGGCGATTGTTCGCCGTCGCGCAGGGTCGTATCGAAGATATAGACGCGGTTACTCGAACGCGACGAGGTCGCATTCGCGGCTTCAGTATTGGTGCTAACGGCCATGGCACGGGTCCTTGAGTATCGGGAGGAAGTGATGCGGAAAGTTGGAATACACCCCTAAACGCCAGGCCAAAGTCCGCCTTGCCTCGCGCTCAGGGGACGCTAAGTCGCAGAGCCTCCCGGCTCATACCGCGGCGTGAAAATCCACGGTCCGCAACGGGCCGGGTGGAGATCGCCTTGGTCGACGTGCCGAACATGGGTTTAGAAATGCTCCAAACCGCCGTGCAGGTCAAGAGAGGGGCCACCATGTGCCGTCTCTCGCCCCTGCAGATCACTTCCCATACCCGCCGTGGCCGGGATCAAGACGAGCGAGAAAATAGCGGAAGGTTTTGCGTCAACCGCTGACGCCAGTAACCTCAGGGCAAAGGGCATCGCCGAGCGCGCGGGGGGCGGTGATCCTAGGCGCGAACATGGCGTAGTGGCGTATTTCAACGAGCGGACGCCGTGCGCGGGACACACAGCGGTCATTCGAGCCGCTGCGTTGTAACACGGTATTATCGCCTTACATCCCTTGCGAGCGGCGATCGCTTAGAATGGTGTTCGGATCGGATTAAGAGAATCGCATGCGCGAAAAAGAACTTCGCATCGCGTTGGTGTGCTTCGGCGGGGTTTCGCTCGCCGTCTATATTCATGGCATCAGCAAAGAAATACTGAAGCTGGTCCGCGCCTCCAGCGCGCTCCACGCCCTTGACCGCGCGACCCGCGCGCAGGCCCGTTTTGGCGACCAATTCGATCTTCGCAGTCCTGAACACGATACCGAAGCGATCTATTTCGAGCTGCTCCGCGAAATCGGGCGCAAAATCGATTTGCGGGTGATCGTCGACATCATCGCCGGCGCTTCGGCCGGCGGCATCAACGGCACCATGCTCGCCCGGGCGCTGGCCCATGACCTGCCGATCGATAAGTTGCGTGAGTTTTGGCTCGAGAGCGCCGATGTGACCCAGATATTGGCACCCGAGGCGCGGGCCAAACGGCGCAGCAAATTGTACATGCACCCCTTCATCTGGGGCCTGAGGATGCTGCGCAGCGCTGACGAGTTCCGCGACGGTGAGGTGCGGCGCAAGCTCTCCCTCTTTGTGCGCTCGCGCTGGTTCAAGCCGCCTTTCGACGGGCTGTGCATGTCCGAACTGATGTACAACGCGGCCGTCAGCATGGGCAACCCGGCAAAGCCCACAGCGTCGCTATTGCCGGTGGGCCACCGACTCGACCTCTTCGTGCCATTGACCGATCATCACGGCTATGAACGGCGGCTCGAAATGCACGATCCGCCCGTGATCGCGGAGCGTGAGCATCGCCATATCCTGCACTTTTCGTATCGCCGTTGGCCCAACGGCGACACTGAGACCGACTTCGACCTCGCTGACGCGCCGGCTCTGGCGTTCGCAGCGCGCGCCACCTCGTCGTTTCCCGGTGCCTTTCCGCCAGCGCAGATCGTCGAGATGGACCGGTTTTGTGCCGCCCGCGGCATCGCCTGGCCCGGTCGCGACCGGCTCCTTGCCGCCAATTTCGCGCCCTATCTCAACGCGGGCGTCGATCCGGCGACAGTGTCTTTTCTCGACGGCAGCGTCCTCAACAACAAGCCCTTCCATGAGGCGACCGCCGCGATCGCCGGCAGACCGGCCTATCGCCAAGTCGATCGCAGGCTAGTCTACGTCGATCCGGATCCCGATCGGCCACATACGGTGCACCACGAACGGCTGCCCGGTTTCTTCGCCACGCTCAAAAGCGCGCTCTCCGACATTCCCCGCAGTGAACCTATCGCCGAAGAGCTTGAGTGGGTGAGCAGCTTCAACCAACGCGTCCGTCGCACCAAGGACATCGTCAACGCCGCACGCCCGCACATTTCCGAACTGGTCGCGTCGATCGTCTCGCTCGAGCCGGTACAGGGCTCTACCACCGAGCAGATCAGGAAATGGCGGGAGACCGTCAACGACGGGGCGATGCGCCACGCCGGTTTCGCTTATGAGGGCTATGTGAGGCTCAAGCTCGGCTCCGTGCGAACCCGTGTTGGGCGGCTCCTCGCCGAGATTTTGCACCTCCCTGCTTCCTCTCCCGAAGCGCGCGCTGTCGGCGAAATTGTCGAGCAATGGGCGCGCCGCGCCGGCATCGTCTATCAGCCGGCCGCCAGTCATTTGTTGACGCACGAACTGACCAACGACGAGGCGGCGCTGCCGCATTGGGTTGCGTTCCTTCTCGCCTTTGACATCGATTATCGCAAACGCCGACTCTACTTCCTGATTCAAGGGCAGAATCGGCTTTACGCCATGCTCGATGCGACGGAGCCGGGCAATACCACGGCGGCGCTGGCGGTCGATCGCTTAAAGCGCGATTTTTACCTTTGCCTTGACGGTTTGCGGCAACGCGAAGCGCCAGACTTCTTCACCGCCGCCGTGCGCCTGCGCGCTCGTGCCATTTTTGACCGCTTGGCGCTGCGGGACGTCGGATCCTCGGAAGGCCGCATCGCTGTGTTCGTCGACGCCAACGCCGACGCGATCGGTGCGTTGATCGATGCGATGGCGAGCGAGATCGCGTTGGACAGTACAACTCGCGATCTCGATGGGCTATTGGCCGGGTTGGATTTGGCGGCATGGCCGGCGGCGGCGCGGCGAGAAGTATTGGTGAATTACCTTGGCTTCCCTTTCTGGGACGTCGAGACCCTGGCGATGACAAACTGGCGCGATATCGTCGAGTTCGATGAAATCCTGGTCGACCGCATCAGCCCCGCCGACGCGAAGAGCTTCGCCGGGCTCGATATCGGCCGGACTCTCAGATGCACCGGCCTCGCCCATTTCGCCGGGTTTCTGTCCCGCGCTTATCGCGAGAACGACTATCTGTGGGGTCGATTGCACGGCGTCGAGCGGCTGATCGACATCGTCTGCGATGCCGCCGCTGACAAATCCATCGATCGCGACGACCTGAAACGCCGCGCCTTCGCGATTGTGCTCGACGCCGAGGAAGAGCACTTGCGGCAGAGCGGCGCGCTGATTGAGGAACTGCGCCGCGAACTGGCGGCGGCCGCACCCTTGCCCAGCGCCGTGGCGGCGAGTTAATTTTTCGTCTTGTCCACCAGCGCATGCTCCTTGATCCAGGGCATCATGGCGCGAAGCTTTTCACCGATCTTTTCGATATCGTGCTCCGCGGCGCGACGGCGCATTGCCTTGAAACTCGGCTGCCCGGCGGCATTTTCGAGCACCCATTTCTTGGCAAACTCGCCTGAC
The DNA here is from genome assembly GCA_963804725.1 of uncultured Alphaproteobacteria bacterium. Taxonomy (GTDB): domain Bacteria; phylum Pseudomonadota; class Alphaproteobacteria; order ATCC43930; family CGMCC-115725; genus JAATGI01. The sequence goes on from CAWDRN010000008.1 coordinate 275,463, forward strand.
TGGATGTCGGCGAGCACTCGTTTCATCTCGGCCTTGACCCTGTCATTGATGATGCGCGGTCCGCTGGTATAGTCGCCGTATTCGGCGGTGTTTGAGACCGAATAGCGCATATTGGCAAGACCGCCTTCATAGATCAGGTCGACGATCAACTTCACTTCGTGGCAGCATTCAAAATACGCCATTTCCGGCGCGTATCCTCCTTCCACCAAGGTCTCGTAACCGGCCATGATCAGCGCAGTCAGGCCGCCGCACAGCACCGACTGTTCGCCGAAGAGGTCAGTCTCGCATTCCTCTTTGAAGGTTGTCTCGATCACGCCGGCGCGGCCACCGCCGATCGCCGACGCATAGGACAGCGCCAACTCCAGCGCATTGCCCGATGGGTTCTGTGCCACTGCGACGAGGCAAGGTACGCCGCCCCCGCGGCGGTATTCCGAGCGCACGGTGTGACCGGGTCCCTTTGGCGCGATCATGAACACGTCCATGTCGGGGCGCGGTTCGACCAGGCGGAAATGGATGTTGAAACCGTGCGCAAAAGCCAGCGCCGTGTCCGGCCGCATGTGCGGCCTCAGCTCGTCTTGATAAAGCTTCGCCTGGAGTTCATCGGGCGTCAGCACCATGACCACATCTGCCCATTTGGCGCCATCGGCCGGCGACATAACCTCGAACTTGGCGTCGCTCGCCTTCTTCGCCGATGCTGATTGTGAGCGCAGGCCGACGCGGACTTCCTTGACGCCGCTGTCGCGGAGATTGTGGGCGTGGGCATGGCCCTGGCTACCAAAGCCCACTACCAGCACCTTCTTGCCCTTGACCAGATTCACATCGGCGTCGCGATCGTAGTAGACCCGCATGGCTTTCGTCCTCTGTGGCGAATGGTGACGCGCTAGAACCGTTCAGCGCCGCGCGAAATCGCGACAACGCCGGTTCGCGAGACATCGACCAGTCCCAGCGGCTCCATCAGATTGATAAAGGAATCGAGCTTCTCGGTCGAGCCGGTGAGCTCGAAGACGAAACTCTCGATGGTGGCATCGACGACCCGCGCGCGAAAAATGTCGGCGAGACGCAGACTTTCGATGCGCTTCTCGCCGCTGGCTGACACCTTGACCAGCGCCAACTCGCGGGGGACGTACGGCCCTTCGGCGGTGAGGTCGCGTACGGTATGGACCGGCACCAGACGCGAGACCTGCGCCTTGATCTGCTCGATGATCATCGCCGTCCCGGACGTAACGATGGTGATGCGCGAGAGATTATCGTGCTTGTTCACTTCGGCAACTGTAAGGCTTTCGATGTTGTAGCCGCGGCCGGAGAAAAGCCCGACGACACGCGCTAGCACGCCAGGTTCGTTATCGACCAGAATGGCAATGGTGGCTCGTTTGACGGTGCCCGCACTCGTCGGCGGCACAGCGGCAACCGGCAGGGTCTCTCTCCCGGCCTTCTCGGCCGCATGTTTCGGTCGGAGGCGCAGCGCCATGCTTCACACCAGAACCATGCCTTCTTCGGAAACCGGCGCGGCGGCTTTGTCCTTCGGGCCCAGCAGGATCTCGTTGTGTGCGGCACCCGATGGGATCATGGGAAAGCAATTCTCGGTTGGATCGACCGCTATGTCGGCGATCACGGCACCCTCATGCGCCAGCATGGCCTTGATGACGTCGTCGACCTCCTCCGGCTTGGTCGCGCGCAAGCCCTTGGCGCCGAATGCCTCCGCCAGCTTGACGAAATCAGGCAGTGCCGCGGTGTAGCTTTCCGAATAGCGGGCGCCATGCAGCAATTCCTGCCATTGGCGGACCATGCCCATATACTGATTGTTGATGATGAAGGCCTTCACCGGCAGGCCGTACTGCGCGATGGTCGACATTTCCTGAATGTTCATCAGAATCGACGCCTCGCCGGCGATGTCGATCACCAGCGCATCGGGATGCGCGACCTGCACCCCGACAGCGGCGGGCAGGCCGTATCCCATGGTGCCGAGGCCGCCCGAGGTCATCCAATGCATCGGGGCATCGAATTTGAAGAGCTGTGCCGCCCACATCTGGTGCTGCCCGACCTCGGTGGTAATATAGACCGGCTTCATACCGCGCGACAGCGCGTAAAGTCGCTCGATTGCGTATTGCGGCTTGATGACCTTATCCGACGTCTCGTAGCGCAGCGATTGCCGGGCCTTCCAGCCGTCGATCTCCTTCCACCATTTGGCGAGATGCGCCTTATCGGGCTTGAAGCGTCTGGCTCTGAGCTGTGCCAGCAATGCCTCCACCGCCGCCGCGGCGTCGCCGATCACCGGCACGTCGATGCGGATGTTCTTGTTGATCGAGGACGGATCGATATCGATGTGAATTTTCTTTGAGCCCGGTGAGAACGCGCTGACCTTGCCGGTGACGCGGTCATCAAAACGAGCGCCGACATTGATCATCACGTCGCAATCGTGCATGGCGAGATTGGCTTCGTAAGTACCATGCATACCGACTAGACCGAGGAAGCGCGGATCCGATGCCGGCAAGGCGCCGAGCCCCATCAGGGTAAGGGTGCAAGGAAAGCCGGTGAGTTGGATGATATCGGTGAATAGTTTGCACGCCTTGGGACCCGAGTTGATGAGCCCGCCGCCGCCGTAAAACAGCGGTTTTTTCGCATTGACGATGAGGTCGGTGGCGGCGGCGATCCGCGCAGGATCGGGTTTGGTCTGTGGTTGATAGCGACTGTGCGCGTGCTCGTCCGGCTCGCGATAGGTGCCGGTAGCCATCAAGACGTCCTTGGGAAGATCGACCACTACCGGCCCGGGCCTGCCGGTGCGTGCGACGTAGAAGGCCTCGTGCATGGTGTGGGCCAGCTCATTCACATCCTTGACCAAGTAATTGTGCTTGGTACAGGGACGGGTAATTCCGGTCGTGTCGGCTTCCTGGAAAGCGTCGTTGCCGATGAGATGAGTCGGCACTTGGCCAGTCAAACACACCAGCGGCACCGAATCCATAAGAGCGTCGGTGAGGCCGGTAACCGCATTGGTCGCCCCGGGACCGCTGGTGACCAGCACCGCACCAACCTTGCCGGTCGAGCGCGCGTAGCCCTCCGCAGCGTGGACCGCGGCTTGTTCGTGGCGCACCAGAATATGGCGCAGCCGGTTCTGCTTGAACAACGCATCATAGATCGGTAGAACCGCGCCGCCGGGATAGCCAAAAACGACCTCAACGCCCTGGTCCACCAAGGCCTTGATGACCATTTCGGCTCCCAACATCTCACTCGCGGCCATGTTACCACTCCTGATGCTGATTTTTTGCACTGCGATAGCCTGCTGGCGTGAGCGCGCCAAACTAATGAGGTCGTCCTTCAGGGTCAACCTTCATTGGCGAATAAATGGATAAATTTCGACCAACAATCTTTCCGAAAATTGCTCAGTGAATATTCTCTTTTGCAGCCTTTGCGTCTCTGGCAATTGCGTCCGGAACCAAGTCAACTGCCTTTTGACGTAGTTGCGAGTCGCCTGTTGCGCTGCAGCAATGGCGCTCTTCCGGTCGACCTGACCCTGCAGCCACGCCGCGAGTTCGCGCACTCCTAGTGCCCGCATAGCGGGCACATCGGGACCGAGGTCGCGATCGAGCAAGGCCTGGACTTCGGCCACAGCGCCGTGTGCGACCATATCGAGGAAGCGCGCATCGCACGCGGCGTAAAGCCGCTCGCGCTGCGGCAGCATGACGATGGCACGTGCCGACAAATCGGGCACGACCGGGTGACCGCGCTGCCATTCGCCGAGGGTGCGGCCGGTGGCAATCGCCACTTCGTAGGCGCGGATGACGCGCTGTGTGTCTCTTTGGTTGAGACGTGCCGCTGCTTCGGGATCGAGGCGACCAAGCGCATCGTGAAAAGCGGCGGCGCCCAGAGCCGCGTGCAGTGAGCGCGCCTCGCGGCGCACGTCTGCGGGGATCGGGGGCGTCGGCGCCAGCCCGTCGAGGAGGGCGCGGAGGTAGAGCCCAGTGCCTCCGACCAGAATCGGCAGGCGGCCCGCGGCGCGGCTAGTCTCGATCTCGGCCAGCGCGCGCAGCCGCCACGCGCCGGCGGAAAAACCCTCGGCCGGGTCGATCTCGCCGTAGAGCCGGTGCGCCGCACGCGCCTGCGCCGCGGCGTCGGGCTGCGCCGTCAAGCGCGGCAAATCGCGATAGACCTGCATGCTGTCGGCATTGATGATGGTACCGCCCAAACGCTCGGCGACCGTCAATGCGAGCGCCGATTTGCCGCTCGCTGTCGGACCGGCCACGATGAGAATTTCGTCGTTCATTTGGTGTGAGCATAACGATAAAAGGTGGCAATGCCTCACCACGTTCTTACCCTGATCGCCTCCGGCAAGCTTCGTGACGTCGCCACGGAAATTGCGCGGCAACTCGGAGGCGATGTTTCATGGTTGGCGCCCGATCACGCCGCCGATATTTTTTTTGACGGTGATCCGGTGATCGCAGAGCAGCTCGCGCGGCGCCAGGGCGGCGGGGTCGATGCGATCATTCAGCCATTGGCGGATCGCCGCAAGGCACTGCTCGTTGCCGACATGGAATCGACGGCGATTCAAAACGAGATGCTCGACGAGTTGGCCGATCTCATTGGCCTCAAGGACCGCGTCGCCGAGATCACCCATCGCACCATGAACGGGGAGCTCGATTTCGCCGCAAGCCTCAAGGCGCGGGTCGCTATGTTCGCAGGCCAGCCGGAGATGCTTTTGGCGCAGGCATCGAAGCGCATCCGCTTTACCCCTGGCGCCGCGACGTTGGTGCGCACCATGCGGCAGCACGGTGCGCACACCGTCCTCGTCTCCGGCGGTTTCGGCGCCTTTTCCAACGAGGTGCGTCACGCGCTGGGCTTCGAGCGCGACTATGCTAACGAGTTGATTGTCGACGGCGGCACGATCGCGGGTGCGGTCCGCGAACCGATACTCGACGCCGCCGGCAAGGCGCTCCTACTGCGCCGATGTGCCGGCGAGTTCGGTGTCCCAATAGGACAAACTATGGCCGTCGGCGACGGCGCCAATGACCTACCGATGCTCGAAGCGGCGGGCATTGGAATCGCCTATCATGCCAAGCCGCAAGTGCAGGCGCGCATCGCCTATCGCGTTGATCACACCGATCTCACCGCCCTGCTCTATATGCAAGGCTACCGTATGAGCGAATTTGCGACTTAGCACCGCCAATCTGCGCGTCGTCAAATGCGGAACCGATGGCCCTCAAAGGCATGGTCGTTCCCGGCGCTCATCGTTATTATCGGATGAAAACGGGAGCGCTAAATGGACTTCGCATATTCCGCCAAGGTGAGGGAGCTGCAGGAGCGGCTCGGCCGCTTCATGGACGAGCACATCTATCCGAACGAGCGCAGGTACGACGAAGACATTCCGCCCGACGCGCGCTGGCAACCGCGGCCGATTGTTGAAGAACTGAAGCCGACAGCGCGTGGCGCCGGGCTATGGAATCTGTTTCTCCCTGAATCGGAGGATGGCGCCGGTCTCACCAATCTCGAATACGCGCCACTATGCGAAATCATGGGCCGCGTTGCCTGGGCGTCGGAAGTGTTCAATTGTTCGGCACCCGACACCGGCAATATGGAGGTGCTGGCGCGCTACGGCACCGAGGAGCAGAAGAAGCACTGGCTCGTGCCGCTGCTCGAGGGCGAAATCCGCTCTGGGTTCGCGATGACCGAGCCGGCGGTTGCGTCATCTGATGCCACCAACATCGAATCGAGCATTCGCCGCGATGGCAACCATTACGTGATCAATGGCCGCAAATGGTGGACCTCGGGGGCTCCCGATCCACGTTGCAAGATTCTGATCTTTATGGGTAAGACATCGCCCAACAATCCGGACAAGTACAAACAGCAATCAATGATCCTGGTGCCGAAGGACACCCCGGGGGTGACAGTGCGACGCTGGCTTCCGGTGTTCGGTTATGACGATGCACCGCATGGCCATGCCGAGGTCGATTTCGTCGATGTCCGCGTGCCGGCCTCGAACATGCTGCTCGGCGAAGGTCGCGGCTTTGAAATCGCGCAAGGTCGCCTCGGCCCCGGTCGCATCCACCATTGCATGCGAGCCATCGGTCAAGCCGAATATGCGCTTGAAAAAATGTGCAAGCGGGTCAAGTCCCGTGTCGCCTTCGGCCGCCCGGTCGCGGAACAAACGGTGACGCTCGAACGCATCGCCGAGGCGCGCATCATGATCGAACAATGTCGTCTGTTGGTGTTGAAGGCCGCTTATATGATGGACACCGAAGGCAACAAGGCGGCACGCGCGGAAATCGCGATGATCAAGGTCGCGGCGCCCAACATGCTATGCAAGATTCTCGATTGGGCGATCCAGGCGCACGGCGGCGGCGGTGTTTCGGAAGATTTCGGACTTGCGCGCGCCTATGCCCATGCCCGCACGCTGCGCCTGGTCGACGGACCGGACGAAGTGCACCGCAATCAGATCGGGCGATTGGAGCTGCGAAAACATAACTAGAGCGCGGCGAAGGGGATCGGTTTGATCCCAAGCTGATGGAGCGACGCCGCGACGCGGGGCTCTACGAGCGTTTGGTGCTCGATATTCCCCATCGAGGGATGAAAATAGATCTCGCTGACGCCTTCCGGCAGATGCGCCAATAATTTCTGTGTCCGCTCAGGATTCATCATGCCGCTGTGACGCAAGCCCAGTTGCCAGTCGTTGTAGGCGATCCCAGCACGGTCGAGGCGGCGGCGCAATGAAGCAAGAAATGGCTGCACGACCAAATTGCCAGGGCCGATCATCGGCTCTCGCGGCACACGAACGGCACGGATGCCGAACTCCGGCGCCAGCTCGATCAGGATATCGCGGATCGTCGGATGGAGATGGAAATGGTGATGCGCATTGACATGGTCGAGTGCGAGCCCAGTGTCCCGAAACGACTCGAGCTGTGCGCGGATTTCGGCCGCCGCTTGCCGCCGCGCCGCGGCGCTGACATAAACCCGCGCACCAAGAGGTGCCAGCGCCTTGGGAAACCGATTCGTGGCGTCGACCAGATCGGCCAATTGCTTGGGTGGCAGCACCGGTTTGCCGTCCACCAGCACGAGATGGAGCCCGATGCCGAGGCTCGGAATTGTTCGAGCGCGCGCGATTGCGTCGGCCGCGGCGTCGCCGCCTACCATCAGGCTTGCCGCGCTCAAAATGCCGCGACGATGCGCGTCCTCGACGGCTTCGTTGACGGCGGGTGACATGCCGAAATCGTCTGCCGTGACAATGAGCCGCTTCATCGCCACATCGTAGCGGACCGCCCACATTTTCCCTAGTCTCGCCGCGTTATGAAAATCCCAACCGTGATGGCATGGCTTGGCGGCGTCGCTGTGCTGGCGGTGTTGATTGTCTTCAACGATCCCCGCCAACTCTTCGCCAGCATCGCGGCAATGCGCTTTTGGCTGATCGCCATCCTCGCTTGGCATGTCGTGCCGTTGCTGTGCGACGGGCGCGCCTGGCAACTGCTATTCAGCGACCGGCCGAGGCTTTTGCCATTGCTCGGTGCCATCTGGATCGGCGAAGGAATCAACGGACTGTTCCCGATACCGCATCTTGGCGAGATCGCTCGGGCGCGGCTCGCGCAGCGCGCCACTGCGACCGGTGAAGCGGCGGCTTCGGTGGTGGTCGATCTGACCCTTGGTATTTCAACCGAACTGATCTTCGCGCTCTTTGGCCTGGCGTTGCTGTGCACGCAGTCGCCCCGGTTCGGCACTGTCCGGATCTTGGGGCCTGGCGGCGCCGTCATCGCAGCCAGCGCGCTGATCTTCTACCTACTGCAGCGCGCCGGCCTATTTGCCATCGCAGTGCGGCTCGCGCACCGCTGGTCGGCAGCGGCACGGCGCCACTACGCCATCGACCGCGCCGAGGCGCTGGACCTGGCGGTGCGGCGCATCTATCAGCGGCGTGGCGCACTCCTGCAATCGGCGGGGTGGCGACTTGGCGGCTGGCTCGCGGGCGCGGGCGAGACTTGGTTGGTGTTCTATGCGATGGGTCAGCCGATCGACTTGAGTAACGCAATCATCATCGAGAGTCTCGGCCACGCCGCTCGAACCGCTGCCTTTATCGTTCCTGGTGGTCTGGGCGTACAGGATGGCGCGCTGTTGTTGCTGGGCTCGGCCGTCGGACTCGGTCCGGAAGCCGGTCTGGTGCTGGCACTGACTAAGCGGCTGCGCGAGATGGCGCTTGGGCTGCCGGCGCTGGCGACTTGTTACGTTCTCTTCGCGCGGCGGTTTCTCGGCCGACGCGTGGCGCAGTCGGCGCATCGCACTAGCTTATGAAACCTGCAATTGAGCCGGCTCCCCTTGTCGGCTTAGGGTGGCTCCGCCATACTTTTCGAGGACGCCACCGACAGCAAGGCGTCCCTCGGTTGTTATTTGCGATCAACATGCTTCCCTTCGACAATTCGCGAACATGATGGATACCCGGACCCTGCGAACTCCGGCGGTGCTTCGGGTCCGCGCCCGCCGCCGGCTGCGGATCGGTGTTCTGGTTGATCTTCCTCTCGGCATGTCGGCGGGCGGCCATGTCAGGTGCTGGGAGCGACTGGCGGAGGCAGCGCGCAATTTTGCCGACGCGATCGATGTCACCGTCCATTTCATGGGGGCTGAGACGGCGCGCCACGACCTGAGCGAGACGGTGCGCTATCATATTGAGCCACCGGTATTCAGCACCGATCGGCTGCCGTTCCTGTCACATGTGCCCGATCACACGGATTTGGCCCCATGGCATCCGCGGCTCGCGCGTTATCTGTCGGACTACGACGTCATCCACTCGACCGACGCCTATTTTGCTTACGCCAAGACGGCGATGGTATTCGGCCAACGCTACAACATCCCGATCGTCAATTCGGTGCATACCAACACGCCCGAATATGCGCGTCTCTTCACTGCGCAGACGATCGAGCGACTATTCGGCGAACTCGATCGTTTCATCGGTTTTACTGTCGCGCCTGCAGATCGCGCAGCGTGTGGAACGGCGGATGCTACGCCAGCTCGCGGCCTATCAGCGGCAATGCGCTTTTGTGTTGGTGTCGCGTCCGGAACAGCTTGGCGGTGTGCGCGCCAAGTTGGGGGAACGCGCCGGATTGTTACGTCGCGGGATCGACCAGCTCTTGTTCCATCCCGCGCGCCGCGACCGCGATTGGCTTTGGGAGCGCCATGGCATTCCGCGTGAACGGCTTGTGATTCTCGCCGCTGGGCGGCTCAATCGCGGCAAAAATATTCTGCTGCTTGCCGACGCGGTCGACCTCTTGCTACGGCAAGGCGTCGACGCGCATCTCGTCTGTGCCGGGGACGGTGAGGATCGTTCCGCCGTCGTCGAGCGGCTCGGCCAGCGCACCACGTGCCCAGGCAGCGTCGAGCCGACGGAGTTGGCAAGACTCTATGCCTCTGCCGACCTGTTCGCGTTGCCGTCGCGCATCGAGGAATCGGCCAATGTTCTGCTCGAGGCGTTGGCCTCAGGTTTGCCGGTGCTGGTAGCGCGCGACAGCGGCATGGGTCGTGCGGTGCGGGATAGAGAGACTGGACGGGTACTGCCGGGGGCCGATCCCGCCGTGTGGGGCCGTGCGCTAGCAGAGCTCGCGGCCCGTCCGGCACAACGGCTCGCCATGGCCCGCGCGGCTCGGGATTATGCCGAAAGCTCGGTGCCGTCATGGCAAGAGGTGCTGGCTGAGGACCTTCTGCCGCGTTGGGAGCAGGCGGTCCACGGGCGACATCCGGCGATGGTTTAGGGTGCGATGGCGCGGATCCTGTTGTTGATACCGCATCCCGACGACGAGGTGGTCGGCGCCGCCGCGACCATCGCCCGATGCCGCGGCACCGGCGACCGGTTCTTCGGCCTATATCTGACTGATGGCATTCCTGCCCACGAGCACCTTTGGTCCTGGGATCGCGCCAGGCGAGCGGCGTGGGCACGGCGGCGTCGTGAGGAAGCGCAAGCCGTGGCGAGAATGCTTGGTATCAAACCGGTAGAGTTTTGTGATTGGCCATCGCGAACCCTCAAGGCGCATCTCGATGAGGCGACAGCGCGTATTGCCGCCTTGCTCGCCGAGCATGCTATCGATGCAATATGGGTGTCCGCTTGGGAAGGTGGTCATCAAGATCACGACGTGGCGAACTTCCTTGCGGCGACGGTCCGCGGTGGGCGGCCCGTGATCGAATTCGCCGAATACAATCGCGGCGGCGGCGCGCTAAGCTTGAACCGCTTCGTGGTGCCCAACGGCAGCGAGGCAGAATTGCGATTGACGGCGCAGGAGACCGAAGCGAAACGGCGGCTACTCGCGCTTTACCGGTCGGAGAGAGCCAATCTCGCCTCGGCGCGGGTTCGAGTTCGAGAGCCGGCGGCCATTGCCGGTTTACGATTACGGCCGTGCGCCCCATGCCGGAACGCTGCTACGCGAGCGGTTCCACTGGGTCGGGCGGCTGGTTCGTCACCCGCGGGTCGATTTTGAGCCGAGCCAGACCATTTACGCGGCGCTCGGACGTCATCGCTGATCAAACCGCATCGGCAGCGGCCAATTCGCGGGCGCGGCCAAGTCTCGCCATGGCGTTGCGCAATCTCGGCCGCTGCCTCAGTAAATCGCGGTAACGCTGGACTGTCGCCGCAATCAATTCCCCGTCGCGCGCCATCATCGCATCGCCAAGCTCGACCATGCGCAGATTGGGCCAGGCATGGGGCCTGATACGTGCAATCTCATCCAGCAATTGGGTTGCGGCGCGATCGGGCCGGGCCTGTGCCAGCAGCAGAACCATAGCGGCACTCGAGCGTGATATGCCCATATGGCAATGTACCAGCAGATGACCGCTACTGATATTCGTCAGACCGTGCCCAAACGCCAACAGCCGTTCGACGTGCTCCTTCTCCGGCGCAACCAGTGCCGGATGAGGATCGATAATGTCGTGGAAGCGCAACTCGAGGTACTGACGCGCGCCTAAATTCGCCAACGCTTCGGGTGACGGCCAACCAGGATCGAGCAGCGTCAGGACGTGAGTCACGCCGCGATCGCTGTGCGACGGCAGCTCGTCGATGCCGCAGACGGTGATCTCGAATGGGACCAGAGGCTCGGAGGTCAACGCGTTACGATCCCTCTGCCATGATTTCTCTCTTGTCTGCCTTACCCACAATGTCGGTATGCGCTGCGTAACGGTCAAGCAGTCGCGACCGCGACATCCAAACTTCGATGCGGCTGTAGGATGTGCCTCGTCCACGCAAGGCGGTGGGATTGAAGGCCCAGATCAATCCCCAGACCAACAGGCTGTCGAGCCAGGCGTGAAGGGAATGGAAATGCTTCTTCTGTTCGGGCGCGACGATTTCCCAGCCGAAATATTCGCAGACTCGCGTCAAGGTCAGCGGTCCGAGCCGGTCTGGAAACGTCGGCGAGGCAGTGATCGCGACGATATCGCGGTAATGCGGCTCCTGCTCGATGTGTTGGCCGAGGAGCGCCAGCGAGTGCCGCATCCGGCGCTTGAAAAGGTTGCCCCATGCCGCGGTGCTGCCGGTCTGGGGAATGATCGCGAGATGTTCGTTCCACAAATGGATCTGCAGCACTGCTCCGCCCGGCCGGATCTCGTCGCCACTGGGCAGCACCAACAATCGCGGCGCCCGGGATTGAGAGATGCGGATCAGACATTCCGGATCCTCGGTGAACTCCAAAATGCCGAGTTGCCGGCGCAGAAAGGCGTCGATGCCGCGCATCGCCCAGGTAAGATCGGGACCGCTCATCGCGACCATTCTCGCCCATGGTGGCTTGACAGGCTAGGTTCAAGCGATAAGTTTCCCTCAACTCCAGGTTTTCTCCGAACGGATCGCGCCATGGCTAAGTCCAACACGGTACTTATCAAGCTCGTCAGCACAGCCGACACCGGCTATTATTATGTGACGAAAAAGAATCCGCGCGCCAAAACCGAAAAGATCGAGTTGAAGAAATACGACCCGATCGCGCGCAAACACGTTGCGTTCAAGGAAGCCAAGATCAAATAGCCGGCGGTCGGACTATAGTCCGACCTTTGCCAAGCCGCGCATGTTGGGCTGCCAATGGATCGCTCGATTGCGACCATTCGCCTTGGCTTCGTAGAGCGCCGCGTCGGCCCGACTCAATGAGGCGATGGCGCTGTCGCCACGTTCCTCGATGATCGCGATGCCGATACTGATGGTTACTGATTTCTCGCTGCCTCGTTCGGGCAAGGCGATCGGCTTGTCGGCGACAGCGTTACGCAGACGCTCGGCGACCATCGCGGCGATCGGCAGCGTGGTTTCAGGCATCACGACGACGAATTCCTCGCCGCCATAGCGGGCAACCAGGTCGAAGCTGCGGACGTTGCGCGCGAGGCGGCTGCGCGACCTCGCGCAGGACGGTCGTCGCCTGCAGCGTGGCCGTAAGTGTCGTTGATTTTCTTGAAGAAATCGACATCGATCATCAGCCCGCGGCGGCTTGCGTACTGTCGGCGATGCGCGTCATCAGCCCTTCAAGATGCGCGGTAAAGTAGCGGCGGTTGTAGAGGCCCGTAAGACCGTCGGTCAACGCCAGCGCCAAGCTCTTCTGATAATTCTCCTTTAGCCGATCCTGCAACCTTTTGCGACGCAATTGGGTTTGGACCCGCGCGACCAGTTCGTTCCGGTCGATCGGACGGACGATGTAATCATTGGCTCCCAGATCGAGACCCTTCGCCAGGCGCGTCGTTTCCTCCTCAGCGGCGATCAGCAGGACCGGCGTGAACCGGCTCATCGGCGCTGCGCAGCTGACCGACAAGCCGCAGCGCGTCGAACGGACCGCCGAGGCCGAGGATCACCAGATCGGCCGGGCGGATGAAGCTCCGGCCGAGCTCCTCGGGGGACTTTACCCTTACCGTTGCCTCGACCACTGGCTTCAGCATCTCGGTGATACGCTGCGCCGCGACGTCGCTATGCTCCCACAACACTACGCGCCCCGGGGCCGTGTCCTCGTCGGGGTTGCGACCATTGCCGAGTACGTTCTCGAACCGGCCCGAGACCTCCTCGCGCAGCCGCCATTCCTCCATCATGCGCTTCAGCCGCACCAACGAGCGGCACCCGCGCGAACAGGGCGACGTCGTCGACCGGCTTGGTCAGGAAATCGTCGGCGCCGGCCTCAAGCCCGTTGACGCGGTCGGAAATATCGGAAAGCGCCGTCACCATCACCACCGGGATTTCGCGTGGTAGCGGGATTGCTCTTCAAACGCCGGCAAACCTCAAACCCGTCCATGCCCGGCATCATCACGTCGAGCAGTACCAGATCGGGGCGCTCGGCTCTCGCCACTTCAAGTGCCGTTTCACCGCTCGACGCCGTCAGCACGTGGAAATATTCGCTGGCAGTTTTGCCTCGAGCAAGCGGACGTTCACCACGACATCGTCGACGACCAGGATGCGGGCGGACATGTTCCTTTCTAGCCCAAGAAGCGTTTAACGGTTTCGAGGAAGTGGGCGACCGAAATCGGCTTCGCGATATAGGCCTCGCAGCCGCCCTCGCGGATCTTCTCCTCGTCGCCTTTCATTGCGAATGCGGTCACCGCGATAATTGGAATCGCCTTGAGGTCGTCATCTTCCTTGATCCATTTGGCCACTTCGAGACCGGAGACCTCCGGCAGCTGAATGTCCATCAGGATGAGGTCAGGACGATGTTGGCGCGCGAGTTGCAGCGCTTCGAGCCCGTCCTTGGTTTGCAGCGTCGCGTACCCGTGCGCCTCCAGAAGATCGTGGAAGAGCTTCATGTTGAGCTCATTGTCCTCGACAATGAGCACGCGCTTGCTCATGGCCTCGTCCTTGGAGTTCGGAACGACGCGTCAGGGGCGGTGCGGGATCGTCGCCTGTCCGCAACGCTGACATTTATTCCCCCTCCCGTACGGCACCACCGGAGCCGCCGCATCAATATAATCACTAGGCTTAAGATTTGGTAACTTTGGCCGTGAGACGGGCCTTTGGCAAGCAGAGCGCCGTGCCTGTGCCGGAAAGGAATGCAGCCTCGCGGCGTGCCGCCAGCCGCCGCTTCCCCTGGGCTGGGTCGTCGACCCTGCTACCAGCCCCATCCGGTCAAAGGCTGCGTCTCCGCGCTCTCTCGGAGCAAGGGAGGTCGACGGAAATGGCAATTGGCTAGTCACAGCTGGGATGTGGTAAGGGCTCGATATGATCGAGGCGAGCGTTGACGACGTAGTCGCCGTAATCGAGCGCCATATTCTGTGATACGCCATTGTCCATCAGGCGCATGCTGAGTTCGTAATCGGGCTCTTCTGCTTTACTATCCGCCGGGAAAAAGCCAAGGCGCATGCGCCAGGACGGCCGGTCGAGGAGCGGTGATTTGATTGGGTGCTCGTCGGCGTTTTCCTCGCCGGGGTTCAGCGTGGGACCAATCACTGCCGAGATCGTTGTGGCATCGTCGACGGTGGTGCCGTCGAACACCCGCCGGACGACAAACCGCACGCCGGCTTGGGCTTGGTCTATCAAAAAAAGCGTGTGCGCGGTGGGAAACAGGACACCCGGCCGCAATGGGATGGTAACTTGTTCGGGTTTCGAAAACGCCGCGACGCCGCCCTTGGCCGTCGGCTCCAGCAGAATCTCGACCGGATTGCCCGATGGCTTGGCAATCGTCTCCTGTGCCGCGAGGGTTGCTGTCGGACCCGCGCTCGCGGAGACCTGGACCGATGTCGCCGGAATGCCGGCATGGATCAGCTCGGCGCGGACAGTGTCAGCGCGGCGCCGCGACAGCCGCTCGTCTTCGGCCTTAGCACCCTTGGCGGCGGCATTGGGACGGCTCAGCACCAAGACGTGGAAGTTTGGCTCGCGCTTGCTGGCGGCAACGGCTTGTTCGATAGCGGCTCGCGCATCGGCGCCAAGCTTGATGCTGCCGTTGTCGAAACCGAGCAGGTAACTCTGCGGAATATTGATGTGCGCCTCACCCTTGATTTGCTGGTCGAGTTCACCGTTGCGGGTCCGCGTCTCGTTGAAGCGATAGCGGGAACCGTCCTTCGATTCCCACGTCACCAGGTTCGAGGTTATTTCCGTGGCATCTTCATCGGCATATTCGAGGCGCAAACGAAAGCGCTGCTCTACCGTCCAACCACCGCAGGTCTCGCCCCACTGATAGATCATTGCACCGTCGGCACCGAGCACGCCGCTCGAGGTTTTGGCCGCGCCGAGCGACAGAATATAGAGTGCGCGGTGGGGTTGAATGTCGGTGGCGACAGCCGGCGCGGCCGATAGCGCCGCCAGAGCGGCTAGTGTGGTCACGCGAAGAGTGGAAAAACTCATTATCATCTCGTGTCTCGCCTGATCATACGGATGCCACCGCGAAAATCATCCCCCAGCTTTACCCGCTGTGGGAGGTAGTGCCACCCGGATATGCAACTCTTTGAGCCTATCGGGGGTCACTTCGGCGGGTGCGCCCATCATTAAATCCTGGGCCTGTTGATTGAGTGGAAACGCCGTGATCTCCCGTGAGATTTGGCGTATCGGCAAGCAGCATCACGATGCGGTCGATGCCGGGGGCCGAACCGCCGTGCGGCGGCGCGCCGTAGCGAAACGCGTCCAAAAGCCCGCCGAAACGGGCCTCGACCTCGCCGCCGGTCATAGCCGGCGAGGGCAAAGGCCGTGTACATGACATCAGGCCGGTGGTTACGGATCGCGCCCGGAGCTGAGCTCGACGCCATTGCAAACGATGTCGTACTGGAACGCTTAGATGTGCAGCGGATCCTGCATTCTTCAACGCCTCGAGCCCGCCTTGCGGCATAGAGAAAGGGTTGTGCGCTGAACACAATCTGGTCTGGTTTCCTCGATCGCGTTCGTACATCGGGAAAATCGACCACCCAGGCAGAACTCGAAGACTCCCGTCACGTGCCAGGCTCAGCTCTTTGCCAAGTTTCTGGCGCGCCTGGCCGGCGAAGATCCGGAACGGCCTTGGGCTGGCCGGCGGCGAAGAACACCGCATCATTGTCGCTGAGGCCGAGCTGCGCCCGCAATTGCTCGCTCCGTTCCGGCCCGATGTTGTTGGCGATCGGGCCCGGCACCTCCCTTCGCCGCGATAAAGGATGTAGCCGAGGCCTGGCTGGCCCTGGTCCTGCGCCCAACTGTTCATGCGGTCGCAGAACGCGCGAATTGCCGAACCACTGGGCGCGGGGATCGCCCACACGCGGACCGCCGGGGTCGCTTGAACAATCATGCCGGCGAACAGCCTTAAACCCGATCTCGCGAAAATCTCCGTGACGTCCTGCATGACGATGGGGATGCGCAGGTCGGGCTTGTCGGTGCCGAATTTGCGCAACGCTTCATCGTAGGTGATCCGCTGGAAACGTGCCGCTTCGCCATCGGCGCGGCCATTCGGGCTCGAATTCGTGGAAGAGCGGCCGAGGAGCGGCTCGATCGCGGCAAAGACATCGTCCTGCGTGACGAAGCCATCTCAAAATCGAGCTGGTAGAACTCGCCGGGCGTACGGTCGGCGCGGCCGTCCTCGTCGCGGAAGCAGGGCGCGATTTGGAAATAGCGGTCGAAGCCGCTGACCATCAGCAGCTGCTTGAATTGCTGCGGCGCCTGCGGCAGCGCATAGAATTCGCCCGGATGAGAGCGGCGAGGGGACGAGAAAATCGCGCGCGCCTTCGGGCGAGGAGGAGGTCAGAATCGGCGTCTGGAATTCCTTGAAGCCGAGCTCGATGCATGCGGCGGCGGAGGCTGGAGATGACCTTCGCGCGGAGCATGATATTGTTGTGGAGCTTCGAGCGGCGCAGGTCGAGGAAGCGGTACTTGAGCCGCGTTTCCTCGGGGTAATCGTCTTCGGGGAAGACGGTCATCGGCAGCGGTTCGCCACGCCGAGGCAGCTCGATGCCCTCGACCTCGAGCTCGATTTCGCCGGTGACAAGTTCGGGTTGACCGTGCCTTCGGGCCGCGGCCGGACCGTGCCCGGTACGCTGATGACCGATTCCTTGGGCAGGTGGGCGATCACGTCCTGGAAAAGCGAGTCGGTACGGCGATGACGAATTGGGTGACGCCGTAATGGTCGCGCAGGTCGATGAACAGAAGCTGGCCGTGATCCCGCTTACGATGCACCCAGCCTGACAAACGCGCCGTCTTGCCTTGGTCGGCGAGGCGCAATTGGCCACAAGTATGGGTTCGATAGGGATGCATAGCAATATTCCGGGGGGTAGACCGTCTTTTCGCCTTTTCGGCCGCAAATGTCCAAGGGTTTTACCCGTGTTCAATTCGGTGTATAGCCCACGGCAATGAGTTTAATAACCCATAGCGCCGCGCTGGCTGAATTCTGCGCGGGTCTCGCCAGCGCCGACTTCATCGCGGTCGATACCGAGTTCATGCGGGAAAAGACCTATTGGCCAATCCTATGCCTCCTCCAGATCGCTGGGCCCGACAACGCCGCCGCGATCGACCCGCTGGCGCCGGGCATCGACCTCACGCCTGTGCTTGCGCTAATGACGGACGCCAGCGTGCTGAAAGTGTTTCATGCGGCGCGGCAGGACGTTGAGATTTTTTTTCACCTGACCGGCGCGGTGCCGGCGCCGCTCTTCGACACACAGGTCGCAGCGATGGTCTGCGGCTTTGGCGAATCGGCGAGCTACGAGACGATCGCGGCCAAACTCGCCGGCGCGACGATCGACAAATCTTCGCGCTTCACGGACTGGTCGCATCGCCCGTTGAGCGAGCGACAATTGCATTATGCGCTCGCCGATGTGGTGCCTCTTCGCAAAGCCTATGAACGGCTGGCAGCACGGCTGGAGAAGACTGGCCGTACCTCCTGGGTTGCCGAGCAAATGGCCCTGCTGAGCGACCCGAAGACTTACCGCAACGAACCTGCAGAAGCATGGCGCCGCCTGAAACCGCGGACTCAGAACCGCCGCACCCTGGCGCTGGTTCGCGAACTAGCGGCCTGGCGTGAGGCGGCGGCACAAAAGCGCGATGTACCGCGCAATCGCTTGGTGCGCGACGAAGCGTTGCTCGAAATTGCCGCGCATCCTCCGCGGCATGTCGAGGATTTGGCCCGTATACGCGCCCTCGGTCGCCCGGTCGCGGAAGGCCGGATCGGCGCCGAGATTTTGGCGATCGTCGAGCGCGCTCGTGCCTTGCCCGAATCAGCATGGCCGGAGCTGCCGGCGCAGCACAAGCTGCCGGCAGGCATTGGCCCTCTGGTGGAATTGATGCGCGTGCTGTTGCGGCTGGTTGCGGAGGAAAACGACGTGGCCCCGCGCCTCATCGCTGACAATGATGATCTCGAAGCGATCGCCGCGGACGACGCCGCCGCCGTCCCTGCATTGTCCGGCTGGCGCGCGGAACTGTTCGGTCGCGACGCGCTCGATCTGAAGCATGGCCGTTTGGCGCTGACCGCCTCGGGCACCAGGATCGAGCGGCTCCATCTCGCCACGACCGCTGCGGCAGCACAATAATTCACCCCCGCCGACGCCGGTATCGCCGGACTGATTAAGAGCGCGCGATCAAACGAATTGCACGTCGGTAGCGAATCCCAAGAGGTGCCGGCCGACGCTTTCGAAATGCGCGCGGCGGGCTTGGACCTGTTGCGCGACGGAATGAATATCACGAAACCGCCGCTCGAACGGGTTGCGCTCGAAGATCGCGGTGGCGCCCGCGGCATGATAAGCCGCGTCGGCGACCGCTACCGCCTCGTGGATGCAGTGAGTGGCGGCGAGTCGGAGCGCCATCCGGTGGTCGAGATTGAGCCGGTTCGTGCACTCGATGCTTTGCCAAACCTCGGTGAGCGTACCCATTAGATACATGTGCGCACTGCGCCACCGCGCCTCGGCTGTCGCGATTTCCGCCTGAACCAAAGCGCTCTCGCCCAGCTTGGTTCTATAACCCCGTGGCGTTTTTTCCGATGCCAGCGCGATGAGCGCATCGAGCAGGCTGCGTGCCAACCCGAGGGCGACGCAAGCAAACCCGCAGGCAAAGAGCAGGTGAGTACTCATGGCATAAAGCGGGCCGGTCTCCCGCCGCGTTTCCGGGCTATCGCGGATAAGGGTAAAAGCCTCCGGCACGAACAGGTCTTCGACCGCGTAGGCATCGCTCGCCGTGCCGCGCAACCCCACGACCTGCCAGATATCGGTCATCGGCGCCTCGCTCGACGGGAACAGTAGGGTGAGTTCAATCGGCGCGCCGGCGGCATCGAGCCGCTGCTTGCCGTCGGCATCGAAGACGGGGCAATGCGCGCCGAGCCAGGTCGCGTGACGTCCGCCGCTGGCAAACGACCAGCGACCGGTGACGCGATAGCCGCCGGGCGTCGCTTGAGCGCGCGCCGGACCGGGACCCCAGGCGAGCACGGCGTTAGGCGCGGTAAATATCGCGCGCGCACTTTCGAGCGGCAGCCAAGCGGCGACGATCGAGCAGACCGTATTCTGGCACAGGCACCAGGCGGTGCTGCCATCGGCCATGGCCACCGTTTTTATGATCTGCGCGAAGGTCGGCGGATCGATCTCGGCACCGCCGAGCGAGCGTGGTAACAGCAGGCGAAACAGGCCGGCGTCGTGGAGTGCCGCGAGGAGGTAGGCCGGCAGCCGCCGCTCCCGCTCGATGTCGTCGGCAGCTTGGGCGATGCGCGGCGCCAGGGCCGCTGCACGCGCGACATAATCGATCATCGCCCTCGAATCCTTCCCCGGCGTCGGGGCGGCGGTGGACTTGCCGCAGCATCGTCAACGCGTGTTATCAACCGACCAAATCCACGCATCCCGCCCAGGCATATAGGCGACGTTAGTCTGGTCGGGGTTGCGGTTCACCAAAGGCCGGTTAAACAGCGGATGACGCATGCTGCGGACTTCATGCTCCACCGTGAACAGCAGCCGGCCGCTGTCGGGATCGACGATATCCTTGAACCGGTATTGGTGCTGGTCGCTTTCCTCCATGATCAGCCGCGCTGCACGAGCCGCTGATGGGGGCGCGCGAAGTCGGCGATGTAAATCTGAATGTGATGACCGTCATAGGCAGGCAGGGTCTCGTCCGTCTCGCGGAACACGAGCTCCTGCTCCTTGCCGACTTGGACACGCGCGCCGCGGCCCTCGTTGTCGTCGAACGGCTGCGCCGGAGCGCCAAGGACCTCGCGGTAGAAGCCTGCGATGCCGGCGGCGCTTTCAGACGGCACGGTGAATTCGACATAAGAAATGCCGAGATTGATGCGGCCAAAGCGCTCGTGCGGCGCGTGGCAGCGGATCCGATTGCCCCAGGGCGATACGGTGTCGATATAACCCTCGCCCTCGCGGAATTCGAACCGGGTGCCATCGAGTTGGGCGCGCACCTTGCTAAGCCGCCGAGCCAGCGCGGCAAGGTCAGGCACCACGATGCCGACATGACCGCGCACCGCTTGCGGGGCCCCGGTCGGCAAATGGAATTGGTTCCGACCGATATTGATCCACATATTGTCGGTGCTGGTCATGACATAGGGATCACGGGTCAAACCAAGCCCGGTTACATGGAACAGCGTCGACCGCCTCTGATCGGGGATGCGAACGTTGACGTGCTCCAGTGCCACCACATTGCCGATGTCCTCGGCGGCGCGATCATAGTGCTGGTCCATCCGGGTCTCCCTTCCGCAACACGTTCCTATTGAAGCCGGTATGGCGACAGCGGGCAACTGGGTGCTGGGCCGCACCCCCTAGAGTCTGATCTCGACCTTCTTGCCGATGGCCTTGCCGAGAGCGTCGAGGCGACGATAGACGGTCTCGCCCAGGCGCTTGGTGCTCTCGCGTCCGAGTGTCAGGTGCAACGTACCGTTTTCCAGACCAAGCTTGGTAGCCGATAGCAAGCCGGGGACGCCCCCGGTCAGCGTGGCGCCGAGCCGCAACGCCAAGCCGATGCTGCGCGCCGCCGTCAGGCTCTCATCGTCGAGGAGGCGGCGCACCGTTTCTCCCGGATCGTTGCCGCCGTAGCGGGCATGGAGCGTGGTTGCCAGAAAGGCGCGTTCGCCGTGGTTGATGCCGGGAAGCGGCATGAACAGTGTCATCCGCAGTGCCTGCTCGGCGCGATAATCGGGATGCTCGGCCCAGGCAATTTCGCTCAAGAGCGCCGCGGCATGCCGTAAGCGCCGATTATCCGACGTCTCTCGTGGATAGAGCGGCTGGGTCCAGGCGAACAGCTCGTCGCCCGCACCGCCGAAGCGACGGTGGCTCTGCGCCATGGTAGCGGCACCGACCAGCAGCGGGTCCTGCTGTTGCTCGATCTCGTCGAGCAGATTATAGAGATGGCCTTCGCGCAGACCGTAGGCGGAGAAGATCAGCCGCTTCGGCTGCGTGCGACGAAGGAGGCGGTAGAGCACGCGGGCGGCGAATGGCACGGTCTCGAGACGCTTGCGCGATATCGCCGTGATCTTCTCCAGCGATTTGCGCGATTGCTGCGCCACGACTTCGAGAAAATCTTCCGACGCGCTGCGCGACAATGTGTATTGTTGGATGACGTGGAGCGGATAGCCGCTTTGCTCCATGTGGATGCGTGCCAAGGCGCGCCAGGCGCCCCCCACCGCATAAAATTCGTTGAAGGTACGATCGTCGAGCCAACGCAGGCCGTCGAGGTGACGGTCGATGATGTCGCGCAACCGCCGGTCGTCATCAGCAATATCGTGGAGGCGCAAGGGCCCGATCGGCAGCGACGCCGATGGGCCGATCTGCCCCCCAGAGAGCGGCACCAATTCGACGCTGGCACCGCCGAGATCGCCCATCAGCCCTGCGGCGCCTGGGATGCCGGCGATGACGCCGAGGGCCGAAAGCCGGCCTTCCTCGGCGCCTGACAGGATGTTGGCGCGGATGCGCAAGCCGCGTTCGAGCTTGCGGACAAAGGCTCCGCCATCCGCGGCATCGCGCACGGCGGCCGTCGCCAGTACGTGGAGCCGCGACACTGGAATCGCCCGCGCCAGCGACACGAACCGGCGCAGATTCTCGGTCGCGAGCTTTACCCCTTCGGGATGCAGCTTGCCGGTCTCGTCGATGTCCCGTCCGAGGCCGCACAGCACTTTCTCATTGAACAGCATGCGCGGCGCCCGGTTGAGAGCGTCATAGACCACCAGACGCAATGAGTTCGAGCCGATGTCGATGACCGCGACCGCGCCGCGGCGGCGGCCGGGCGTCTTCCTGCGTCGCGACGAAGTCACGATTTAGCGGGCACCAGTCGTGGCGGGTGGCGCGGGCGATGGGTCAAGGCGCTGCCGCGGCCGGAAAGCGAGGGATTGGTCATGAAATAGGTATGGGCACTGAACGCGGTCGGTTCCCGAGGCTCATGCTCATAGCTGCCATCGGGCTTCAAATTCCAGCTTTGCGCCTTGTCCCGCAAATTGGCCACCATGATCTCGTCGAGAACTTGACGATGCACGGTCTCATTTTCAATGGGAACGAGCGACTCGACCCGCCAATCGAGATTGCGCGGCATCCAGTCGGCCGAAGAGATGTAAACCTTGGCCTTGAGCGACGGCAGGTTGGCGCCGTTGCCGAAACAAACGATGCGGCCATGCTCGAGGAAGCGGCCAATAATGCTCTTGACGCGAATCCGGTCCGACAGGCCAGGCACCCCTGGCCTTAGGCAACAAATGCCGCGCACCACCAGGTCGATCTCGACCCCCGCCTGCGATGCCTTGTAGAGCAGGTCGATGATTCCGGGATCGACCAGCGCGTTGAGCTTAGCCCAGATCTGCGCCGGTTTGCCAGCGGCTGCGTTGGCAATCTCGGCTTCGATACCTTCCGTGAGCCGGGCGCGCAGGCTGATTGGTGCCACCGCAATCTTTTCCAACAGCGCCGGCGTGGCGTAGCCCGTCATGTAATTGAACAGACGTGCGGCGTCGCGGCACAATGCCTCATCACAAGTAAAGAAGCTGAGGTCGGTATAAACCTTCGCAGTGTAGGGATGGTAGTTGCCCGTGCCAAAATGCACATAGGAGCGCAATTGCCCGGCCTCGCGCCGCACCACCAACGAAACTTTGGCGTGGGTCTTTAGCTCGAGAAAGCCATAGACAACCTGGACCCCGGCCCGTTCGAGGTCGCGCGCCCAGCGAATATTCGCCTCCTCGTCGAAGCGTGCCTTGAGCTCGACCAGTGCGGTCACCGACTTGCCTGCATCCGCCGCCTCGATCAAGGCGTGGACGATCGGACTGTCATTGCTGGTGCGGTAGAGCGTCTGCTTGATCGCGACCGCGGCGGGATCGCGCGCCGCCTGGCGCACGAACTGCACGACCACATCGAAGCTCTCATAGGGGTGATGGACAATGATGTCCTTCTGTCGGATAGCGGCGAAGCAATCGCCGCCGAAATCGCGGATGCGTTCAGGAAAGCGTGGATTGTAGGGCGTGAACAACAGGTCGGGCCGTTCGTCGACGATCAACTGCCTGACGTCGCCGAGACCGAGCAAGCCATCGAGCGCGAACACATCTTCCGGCGAGACCGCAAGCTGCTCGATGAGGAAGAGGCGCAGATCGTCGGGCATCGACGCCTCGACGCTGAGCCGGATAACGTTACCAAGGCGGCGCCGCTTGAGCGCGCTCTCATAGACCCGGACCAGATCTTCGGCTTCCTCCTCGACTTCAACTTCGCTATCGCGCAAGACGCGGAACATGCCCTGCCCTGCCAGCGAAAAGCCGGGAAAGAGACGATCGAGGAACAGCCCGATCAACTGTTCGACCGGCAGGAAACGCAGCTCCTTGCCCGGCAGGCGGATGAAGCGATTGATCGGCGGCGGAATCAAGATCAACGCGCGCATCGCGTCACGTTCCTGTGTGCTCGTGCCGCGCTTCAGCTCGAGGGCGATGCCGAGGCCAAGATTGGCGATGAAGGGGAAGGGATGCGCCGGATCGATGGCGAGCGGCGTCAGCACGGGAAATATCTGGGAAAGGAAGCGCTCTTCGAGCCAGCCGCGTTCGTCGGCCGACAAATCCGCTGGGCCAACCACCGAGAGATTGGCCTCGCGCAGGAGGCGGCGCAGTTCGCGCCAGGTCACTTGCTGCGCCTGCATCAGGACGCTGGCGCGCGCGTTGATCTCCTGCAGTTGCTGAGCCGGGGTTAAGCCGTCCTGGCTCGGCACCCGAACGCCGGCCTGCACCTGACCATTGAGGCCGGCCACGCGTACCATATAAAATTCATCGAGATTGGTCTCGGAGATCGAAAGAAAGCGCAACCGCTCTAAGAGCGGATGATTCTCATTGTCGGCTTCGGCCAACACGCGCTCGTTGAAGGCAAGCCACGACAATTCACGATTAATGAATCGATCCGTGTCGAGAAGAGTAAGGGCCCGGGCTTTGGCAGTGACGGAACCTTCCACGCGATGCTCCCGTTGCAGTCCGAGCGGAGAAGTTTATAACGGCCAAATGACATTGTCATGGCGCCGCCGTTATTTGCCAGGAGCTCGCTGGTGAACGAACTCTATCTGTTGCGGCACGCCAAGGCCGTGCCGCAGGCCGACAACGTGCGCGACACCGACCGTCCGCTTGAAGAGCGTGGCCGCGTCGGCGCGCGCAGGATGTCGAAATGGCTCAGGCAACAAAGGATTGTCCCCGAACTGGTGCTGTGCTCGCCCGCCGCGCGTACCCGCGAGACCCTCGATCTTGTCGCCGAGGCGTTTGCACCGAAGCCGGTCATTGAATACGAGCCCGGGCTTTACCTGGCGACGGGAGCGCGGCTGATGGACCGCCTCCGCGAGATTCCAGACGGCGTCAAGCGAGTGATGATTGTCGGCCACAATCCTGGCCTGCACGAACTCGCGCAAGCGCTCACGGACCGGAACGTCGGCCCGCTCGCGGACCGGCTCGCTGACAATCTCGCCACCGCCGGCTTGGCGCGATTCGAGGTCAGCATCGAATGGTCGGGCCTGCGCCGCCGCGGCGCTCGCCTGGTCGCGCTCGTCAGTCCGAAGGATCTGGATTAGGCGCGCCAGCATCGCTCAATCGCAGCACGCGGCGCGCCAACGGGATGGTGATCGGACGGTGTTCTGCCATGGAGGCGCGATCGAGTACCACGACCGCATCCTGCGCCGCGGCAAAACTGCGCTCGAGGCGTAATGAAAGAAAGTCGACGACGTCGCTCGACACCGGCAGCCGGCGGTCAGCAAACAGCTTGACCAAGAGCGTGGCGATCAGCTCTCCGTCCGGCGATGCAACGCCGATCGCGGGTACGGCGCGGAGTTGCGAGCGCAAATCGGCGAGCGCTATGTTCCACCTTCCGGGCGGCTCGCGCGCGACGATGAGCAGGTGGCCACCGCGTTCGGTGAGCATATTATAGAGGTGAAGCAGCGGCTCCTCCGCCGCGCGGTCGGCACCATCGATCAGCACCGCGCGGGACTCGCCCAGCAAACCTGGCAGCGAGGCATTGCCGAGCGCATCGGCGGGGAACTCGCGTGCCTCGGCGCGAGTGCGCCAGATTTGCGCGAGATGGGTCTTGCCGGCGCCTTCGGGACCACAGAGTGCCAGCGCGGCGGCGGGCCAATTGGGCCAGCTCTCGATCCAAGCGAGAGCTGACAGGTTGGCGGGCGCAGCGACAAAATCGGCTCGGGCCAGAGCAGCGTTATAGGGATAGTCGAAGACATACTGATTTTCGTTCATGGGCTATTCGGCGGCGTCGCGCTGATCATCCTGTGGCCGGTCAAGCGGCGCCCGATAAAGCGGGCTACGCAAATAGCGGCTCAAGGCGAAGCGCACCACGACGCCGGTCACCGCCGCGGCCGGCAGTGCGATGAGGACGCCCAAAATCCCGAAGAGCGAGCCGAAGGCGAGTAGGGCGAAGATCATCCAAACGGGGTGAACGCGGACGCGCTCACCCACGAGCTTCGGCGAGAGCAGACTTAATTCGAGCACACTGCCGATCGCGAAAGTCAACAGCACCAGCACCAGACCCCAGCCCCACCCGAACTGCATTAAGGCGAGGCCCGTCCCCAGCACGAAGCCGGTGGCGAAGCCGAGGTAAGGAATGAAGGCGAGGATGCCGGTCAGGATGCCAACAATCAGGCCGAATTGCAGGCCTGACAGACTGAGCGCGGAGGCATAGAAAATGCCAAGGCCGAGGCAGACCAGCAGCTGGCCACGGAGATAGCCGCCGAGCATGGCATCGACCTGTCCCGCCTGCTCGCGCAGTGTCCCGAGATGATCGCGTGGCAACCAGCCATCGATCGTCGCAACGATGCGATCCCAATCGCGCAACAGGAAGAACGCCACCACCGGCGTAATGATGACGAGCGACAGCAGATTGGCGAGCGCCAAGCTGCTGGTCAGAATACCCTGCGCCTGGCTCACGGCCCAGGCCAACACGTTGCCCGTGCTGCCGCCCAGCATGCCTTGCAGCTTTTGATAGTCCTCCGCGGGCAGCCGCTCTGCCGCGATCGCCATCCAGTGATTGAGCTGCTCTTGCGCCTGACGGAAGAGCGTCGGCAGGCGCACCACCAACTCGGTAATCTGCAGCCGCAAGAGCGGTACGATCAGCGCGATCAGCAGGACCAGCGCCAGCCCGAATACGAGCAGCACGAGAAATGTCGCAAGGCTCCGGGGCACGCGCCAGCGCGCCAGCCAACGCACCGCCGGATCGAGGAAATAGGCGATGATGCCGCCCGCTACGAACGGCAACAGGATTGGGCTAAGGAGGTACAGCAGCACAAAAAAGGCAACGAGCACGCCGACCCAGAAGATCGCCTCCTGCCTTTGGCCCGGGGTCATGGATTGATCTCCGCGCCGGCGAGCGAGCGGGCCCACCGCACCAGGTAGGCGGCGCCCGAGAACAGAGTGGTGGCGCCAACAATGTAGGTGAGCGTCAGGCCAAGGTTATAGTCGGGCGTCTGAAACGCCAATTGTCCGAGGGTCACCAGAATCAAGCCTATCTGAGCGGCGGTGTTGATTTTGCTGATCACCAGTGGATCGGAGCGGACGCGCTGACCGAGCGCAGACCAAAACAGAAAGCCGCCGATGATCATGACGTCGCGGAACACCACCAGGATCACGATCCAGTCCGGCAAATGATGCATGATGCCGAGTGTGATGAACACGCTCACCAGCATCGCCTTGTCGGCAACCGGGTCGAGCATCGCGCCCAAGGCCGAGCGCTGATTCCAACGCTTGGCAACAAAGCCGTCGACCGCGTCTGAGAGGCCGGCAAGCGCAAAGACGATAAGTGCACCGGTGAAGGTGTCCGCCAGCATCAGCCACACGATCAAAGGCACCGACAGGAGCCGTGCCAACGTAATGAGGTTAGGAGCGCTCACGAACTCACTCGTCGGCTCCGGAGCGCGGATCGTCGCTCGACGAATTGGGCTTGGTCGTCGCGGGCGGCGCGGCAGGCATCGCCGGCTTCTGGGTCGTCGGTGCCGCCTCAAGCGCGAGGGTCCAGTCGGGAGCGGCGCCGCCGAGCTGGAGACCATGCTCGCCGAGTGCTGCACGCAGCTGCTCCGGGTCGCCGATATAGCGGATCGTGATACGAATTTGATCGCGGTCGAATGAGACGAGGTCGGCGCCACGAACGAGCGCGATGGTGCGCAGTCGGTTGCGCACCGCGACCCAATCGACGAGCGAACTCGCTGCCACGGTGGCGTCGAGCGAGCCTCCGGCCTTGGTATCGATGGTGTTGGCCTGTTTCCACGCGTGGCCGATCTCGGCCGCGACGTAGGCCGCCGAGCGCGCTAGTTGCTGAGCCTCGGTCTCATCAGGCTTGGCGGCGGTGAGAAGCGAAGTCCTTTGCACCGGCCCGTCTTGCGGATAGCGCGCGGCGCTGATCTCGAAGCGGCCCGGCTCGGCGGCGAACTTGCCTTGCACTACCAGGACATCGTCATTCCGGTAGCGTGACGAAATCGCCTTCAGCGCGGCACGATCACCGGCTATCGCCTTCGGCGCGTCGATCGCCGCGACATCGGGCAGATCGCCGACGGGGACGATAACAGGGAGCACGTTCTGGCTGGTGGCGTTCTCGCCCCAGGCCTCGCGCCACGGATTGGGATCGTCCCACAACACGGCGCGATCGCCGCTGATGAACACCGGCAGAACCACGACCGGCTTCTCGGAAGGCGTCGCCGTGACCGCAATCGACGAACTTTCAAGTAGGCGGCGAATCGCGGCGGGATTGAAGTGGAAGGTATAGTCGGCAGCGTAGCGCACCGTCGACGTCCGCTCATTCGCGACCTCGAAACCGATGACGAGATCGGTAATCTCGGCCGCGCTGAGATGCGGCACCTTGCCGGCAGCGACACGATCCATCAGCGTGGCGAAAGCCTTGGCTTGGCCTTCGGCTTGCGCCTGGTCGCGCGCGGCGAGCGCGTTTGCCGCAGTAATATCCTCGTGCACGCCGCTCACCGTAAAAGTGTCATCGTCGGCGCGCGCCGGCAACGACACGGCCACGAGCAGCGCGAGCGCGGCGCGGCAGGCGGTGCGATACCATCGATCGAGCATTGCAAACCGATCCGAGTAAAGTATTGTTGCCTTCTGGCCCACCTTCCGTGCTGTACCGATTATAATGCCCCCGCGCCGCCTACGGAGCCAAAATTACCGGGGCGCCGGTGTCGATATCGATGCCGGAAACGCGCTGGTCGAGGCCATTGCGCCGCTTGCCCGCGCCACCGCCCGCGCCGGCACCACGGCTCGTCTCGGCGGCTTCGGCGCCCTCTTTGACTTGCAAGCGGCGGGTTTGCGCGACCCGATTTTGGTCGCCACGACCGACGGCGTTGGCACCAAGTTGCTGGTCGCCCAGGCCACGGGGCGGCACGACACGATCGGCGTCGACCTCGTCGCCATGTGCGTCAACGATCTCGTTGTTCAAGCCGCGGAGCCATTGTTTTTTTTGGATTATTTCGCAACCGGCAAGCTGGAGACAGGCATTGCCGAAACGGTGCTCAAGGGTGTCGCTGAAGCCTGTCGCGACAGCGGCTGTGCGCTCGTCGGCGGCGAAACGGCGGAAATGCCCGGCATGTATCAACCGGGCGAATACGACCTCGCCGGCTTCGCCGTCGGCGCCGCCGAGCGCAACCAGCTACTCGACGGCGCGCGGGTGCAGGTCGGTGATATCGTTCTCGGTCTGGCGTCGACCGGGCTGCATGCGAACGGCTTTTCGCTGGTGCGGCGTATCGTCGAGCAAAGCGGACTTCACTACGGCTCCCCGGCCCCGTTTGCACCGGACCGCAGTATCGGCGAGGCGCTGCTCACCCCGACTCGGCTTTATGTAAAAAGTTGTCTTGCCGCCATAAGGGGGGGCGATGTCCATGCGCTCGCCCACATCACCGGTGGCGGGTTGTTGGAGAATGTGCCGCGTGTCCTCCCCGAAGGCACAGCTGCCGAAATCGATGCCGCCCTGTGGCCGTTGCCGCCGGTCTTTGGCTGGCTCATGCGGCAGGGCTCGATTCCGGCGCCGGAGATGGCGCGCGTCTTTAACTGCGGGATCGGTATGGCGGTCATAGCGTCGCCTGGTAAGATACTGAATTTAGAGCAAATTCTGAGGGAGCATGGTGAGATGACGCGGCGCATCGGCCGGATCGTCGCAGCCGCCGAGCGGCGCACCATTCTGATTAATAGCGAGAGCCAATGGCCCGGTTAAGGCTGGGGGTACTGATTTCGGGGCGGGGTTCCAACTTGCAGGCGCTGATCGACGCCGCGTGCGCGCCCGACTATCCCGCCGAAGTCACGCTAGTGATTTCGAACGAGAGCCATGCTGCCGGCCTCGCCCGCGCCCGGGTGGCCGGCATCTCGGCCCAACTCATATCGCATCGCCAACCCCAATTCGAAGCGACGATCGATACCGCGCTGCGTGACGCCGGCATCGAACTTGCGTGTCTTGCGGGCTTTATGCGGGTGTTGAGCGCCGACTTTGTCCGGCAATGGCGCGGGCGGCTCGTCAACATCCATCCCTCTCTGCTGCCGGCTTTTCCCGGCCTCGACACCCACCGTCGCGCGCTCGCGGCGGGGGCGACGTCAACCGGCTGCACCGTGCATTTCGTCAGCGACGCCGTCGATGCCGGGCCGATCATCGCGCAAAGCGAAGTGCCGATCCGTTCCGGTGACGACGAGGCAAGCCTGGCCGCGCGCGTCCTCGCGGAGGAGCATCGCCTTTACCCGCGGGTGGTACGCCTGATCGCCGAAGGACGGGTCCATGTTGACGGCGACAGGGTGGAAATTCGATGACGGTCGCTTACAGATGGCGCCGAGACGAAGGGAGTTCACGATGTCGGTAGACGAAGAGTTACAGCGCCACCAGGCAACCTACCATGGCTTCACCCGCATGTTGACTTGGGGCTCGGCGCTGGTCGTGGCCGTTATCGTGATTCTAGCATTCGTCACGCTTTAGCGACTACGGTTACGGGTAAACCTCAATCTCAGCAAAGAAGAAGGCGATTTCGTTCCGGGCATTCTCGTGCAAATCCGAGCCATGCACGGAATTGGCCTGCACCAATTCGGCAAAATCCTTACGGATTGTGCCGGGCGCCGCGGCGGCGGGATTGGTGGCGCCCATGATGTCGCGGTTAAGTGCCACCGCGCTGTCCCCTTCCAGCACCTGCACCACCACCGGTCCGGACGTCATAAACTCGACCAAATCAGCGAAAAAACCGCGCTCCCTGTGCACGGCATAAAATTGCTCCGCTTGGCGGCGGTTCAGGATCAGACGCTTTTGCGCGATGATGCGTAAGCCGCTGTCCTCGAAGCGTTGATTGATCTTGCCCGTCAAGTTACGCCTCGTCGCATCGGGCTTGATGATCGACAGGGTGCGCTCGATGGCCATGACGCCAAACGTCCCCAATTGTTGCTCGTGCGCGGCGTTATAACGGGCCACGTCACCGTCAGCAACAGCACGCTCATAGGGCGAGGGTTAGCGCCTTCAGTGCATAAACGCCGATCGTCAAGACCACAATCGTGACAACGGCGTGAAGCGGCCAGGGCTCACGAAAGTCGCGCCGGATTGGTGTGGGTTCCCAGCGCGATGGGATGCCGTCAAACATCGAATACCTCGATCATCAGCTCCATATGCGGGTGCTTTCGTTAACACCCCAGCGGCGGATTTCATTCCGCGGCCGGCCAATGGGTCATGTTTTCGTCTTTTTCTCCCAACCGCGGTCTGTCTGCTGCCAATAGGTGAGGTTGTGGCCGGCGGCCTTCGCTTCACTCCAACGCTGCCGAGCCGCCGCCACCGCGGCCGCGTCATTGCCATCGAAAATATCGAAGCAGCGGCGATAGCGGGTGAGATCGGCGCGGGCGCCGTCGATCAGCATCACCCAGGTTGCGCCATTCGGGTTCTCATCTGCCGCCGCCAGCCAGATCGGCTGACGCGCGGCGCTGCCGTCCCGCGCTGCGCCATGTGGCAGGAAGCTCGCCTCGTCATAGGTCCATAGGAGATTGTTGAGGTAATCGACCCGTTCCGGAGAGCCGGCGACCACGACGATGCGTTGGTTTTCCGTCGTTGCCCGCTCCAACAGTTTCGGCAGCGCGCGGTCCACGGTCATGGTGAGGAGATGGTAAAAGCCAACTTCGGTCATCACTCTTGGTAGTTATCCTCGATCAGCTTGTTCAAGAGCCGCACGCCGAACGACGTCGCCCCCTTTGGTACCGTCGCCGCGTCTTTCTTCGACCAGGTCGTGCCGGCAATGTCGAGATGCGCCCACGGCACGCCATTGGTGAAGCGCTTCAGGAACTGCGCCGCGGTGATGCTGCCGGCGTCGCGGCCGCCACTGATGTTCTTAATATCGGCGGCGTCGCTGTCCATCATGCGATCGTAGTTGTCGTGGAGCGGCATGCGCCATAGTTTTTCGCCGACCGCCTCGCCGGCCGCCACGAGCTGCTTTGCGAGCTTGTCGTCACTCGCATACATGCCGGCATATTCGCTGCCGAGCGCGACGATGATGGCACCGGTGAGCGTAGCGAGATCGATCATGAAGCGCGGTTTGAAGCGGTCTTGGCAGTACCAAAGCGCATCGGCGAGGACGAGCCGGCCTTCGGCATCGGTATTGAGCACCTCGATGGTCTGGCCCGACATCGACGTGACGATGTCGCCGGGCCGCTGTGCCGTGCCGGACGGCATGTTCTCAACCAGGCCGCCGATGCCGACGGCATTGACTTTGGCTTTGCGCCCGGCGAGCGCGCGTATCAGGCCGATAACCACGCCGGCGCCCGCCATATCCCATTTCATGTCTTCCATGCCGCCCGCCGGCTTGATCGAGATGCCGCCCGTATCGAAGGTGACGCCCTTCCCGACGAAGGCGAGCGGGCGCTGGTCCTTGGCGTCGGGCGCACCGTTCCACTGCATCACCAGGAGGCGCGGCGGATGCTCGCTGCCCTGTCCGACCCCGAGCAGCGCGCCCATGCCGAGCTTGCGCATTTCCTTGCGGCCCAGCACGTCGATCTCGACGCCGAGCTCTTCAAGCTCGCGCGCGCGATCGGCCAGTGTCTCGGGATAGATGATGTTGGCTGGCTCCGACACGATGTCGCGCGTAAAGAACACGGCATCGGCGACCTGGTCGAGCGGCGCGAACTTCCGCTTGGCATCGCCGGGTGCGTCAACGGCAATCGTAAGCGCCTTGAGGGTCGGCTTCTGCTCCGGCTTCTCCTTGGTGCGATATTTGTCGAAGCGATAAGAACGCAGGCGCGCCCCATAGGCCAGTTCCGCCGCGGCGTCGGCAGCCGAGATCTTGGCGCCGTCGATCTGATCGATCTCGACCTGCGCGGCTGTTTCACCGACGCTGTTAAGCTGCGCCACGATTTTGCCGCCGGCATTCTGCCAAGCGGTAGCATCAAGCGCCGCCGCCTTGCCGAGCCCGATCAGGATAATCCGGCCCAGATCGAGGCCCGTGGGCGCCAGAATGTTTAGCATGTCATCGCTACGGCCCTTGAATTTGCTGGCCGCCATCGCACGCGTTACCATGCCGCCGGTTTGCTGATCGATCTGCTGTGCGCTCGCCGTCAGCTTGCGATCGTCGAGAACCCCGACGATGAGGCTTCCGGTTTTTGGTGCAGAGGGCTCGGCAAAGGCGATCTTCATGTCGTCCTCGTGAACGTTCCAGTTGGACCCCGATTGACGACACAAGCGCGTGGAGTGTCAATCCCGTGAGACCAAGGACAGAAACTTGGCCCTGTCAGGGCGCAACTCGGCCACTTATAATGGATTGATGACCCAGTTGACGCGCTATATTTTGCGCCAAACCATCGGCATTACGATTGTCGTCGCAGTGGTATTCACCGCCGCGGTGTGGCTAGTCGAATCCCTGCGGCTCATTGATCTAATCGTCAACCGCGGCCTTTCGCTCGGCTTGTTTCTTTACCTCGCGATGTTGATTCTGCCTCGCTTCATCGATGCCGTGCTACCGATCGCGGTGTTTATCGCGGTATTGTTTATCTACAACCGGCTGATTACCGAAAGCGAACTGGTGGTGATGCGCTCGGCCGGCGTCAGTCAGATTGGGTTGGCGCGCCCGGCGATGTTGGCGAGCGCGCTCGCTACCTGCATTCTTCTGCTGATGTCGATCTATTTCCTCCCGGCGTCGAACCGCGCCTTCAAGGATCTACAGTTCGAAATCCGCAACAAGATTGCCTCGGTGCTTCTCCTCGAAGGCACGTTCAACACCATTTCCGACAATGTCACGATCTATGTTCGCGCCCGCGACGCCGAGGGCGATCTCTCGGGGATCGTAATCTACGATTCCCGCGACCGCACCCGGCCGATGACCGTCGTCGCCGAGCATGGAGCCTTTGTCTCGACAGACCAGGGACCGCGGCTAATCATGGTCAAGGGCAGTCGGCAGGTTTTCGACCGAAGCAACGGTCATCTTTCGGTATTGAGCTTTGATCAATACACGCTCGACCTCGACAAGTACCGTGAGGCCACGGGTATTCGCTACCGCCAGCCGGAGGAACTCTATCTGCACGAGTTGCTGACGCCGCAGCCTGGCGAAACGGTGGCGGCGCGGCAGGCGCGGCTGGTGGAGCTTAATTTCCGCTTGATCAATCCTCTGTCGGCGTTGGCATTGGCCGCGATTCCGATCGCTTGCCTGCTGACCGGCGAGTTCAGCCGGCGAGGTCAGATCTGGCGAGTGCTGGAAGCCGTGGCCCTGGCTTTTCTGTTCGAGGCGCTCGATGTCGCTTTCAAGAACGTCGCCGTGCGCCACACTGCCGCGATTGTGCCGCTCTACCTCAATGTCCTGGTGCCGCTTGTCGCGGCTTTCTGGCTGTTGACCCGGCGCGGCGGGCTCGGGCTCCGGTTCGGCCGACGTGTCGCTGCCTGAGAAACGCCTATGACACCTGGCGCCACACTCTCGCGCTATCTCGCCGGCCGTTTCCTGGTCTGGTGCACTTCGGTGTTTGTCGCCATGGAGGTGATCGTTTTTCTACTCGACTATGTCGAGCTGATTCGTCGAGGAGCATCGCGGCCGGGCGCCACCCTCATCTCGCTCCTGGAAATGGCGGCACTGAAGCAGCCCTACATGGCGCAGCAGATCATGCCGTTCGCGATTCTGTTCGGCACGATGCTGTTGTTCTGGCGCATGACGCGATCCAATGAATTAGTGATCGCGCGCTCGGCAGGAATCTCCGCGTGGCAGTTCCTGACGCCAGCTGTCGTGGTGTCGTTCGCGGTCGGACTATTCGCGATCACGATCTTCAACCCGATCGCTTCCGTCACGCAGGCGCGCTACGAGGCGTTGGAGGCCCGCATTCTTCAGACCAGTTCCAATAACATGACCGTGTCGCGCACCGGGTTTTGGCTGCGGCAGAGCAGCGACGACGGCGCCGCTGCCGTGATCCATGCGGACACCATGAGGATGCCCCAGACGCAGCTCAGCGACGTCACCTTCCTCACCTACGCCAAGGACACCGAGCTCACCGGGCAAATCGACGCCAAATCCGCCCTCCTCGGCCAAGGCAGCTGGCTGATCACGAGCGGCACGCGCTGGACGCCAACGCACCAATCGACCCCGTTTGCCCAGCTCGAGCTTCCAACCAACCTGACGCCCAGCAAGATCCAGGAAGGCTTCGCCGCGCCGGAAACCATGTCGTTCTGGCAGTTGCCTGGATTCATTACACTTTTGGAGCGATCAGGATTTTCGGCGCAGCGCCACCGGCTGTACTTCGACGCCTTGTTGGCACGGCCGTTCCTGTTTAGCGCCCTCGTCGTCGTGGCCGCCGTGTTCAGCCTGCGCATGCAGCGGCGCGGTGGCGTCGGCTGGATGATCGGAGCCGGCATCGCCTGCGCCTTCGCGCTCTACTTTTTATCGGACGTTGTGCTGGCTTTGGGACTCGCTGCCGCGATTCCCGTGGCGCTGGCGGCGTGGACACCGGCCGGCGTGACGTGGTTGATCGGCGCTAGCCTCGTCTTCCACCTCGAAGACGGCTAGTTTCATGCGCCTCATTACCGTCGCCTCCTTGTTGGCTCTGCTGCTGCTCACCGCGACGTCGCACGCAGCGCAGCTCAAGTCGCCGCGCACCACGATCGAGAAGCAGGCGCCCTACCTCTTCTCGGCGGATGAGGTGCAGTTTGACCAGGAACTTGGCCTGATCGTCGCTCGCGGCCATGTCGAGATAAGCCAGGGTGACGAGGTTTTGCTCGCCGACATCGTCACCTATAATCGGCATACCGACACCGCAACCGCCTCGGGCCATGTCGCCCTGATGGAGCCGGGCGGCAACGTGATGTTCGCCGACTACGCCGAACTGCGCGACAATTTCAAGGACGGCTTTCTCCGCGATGTTCGCATGCTGCTGAGCGACCGCTCGCGGCTTGCCGGCAACACTGCGCGTCGCGCCAATGGCACTCGCATCGAGATCCGTCGCGGCGTCTATTCGCCATGTGATCTGTGCAAGGACGACCCAACCCGCGCACCGGCTTGGCAGATCCGCGCGGAGCGCATCATCGACGACAACGAACTGAAGAAAATCGAATACTTCGACGCGGTAATGGATATCGACGGCGTGCCCGTGGTGTGGGTGCCCTACTTCTCTAGTCCCGATCCCTCGGTCAAGCGTCAAAGCGGTTTCATGCCAGCGACCGTCGGCTACAGCAACAATCTCGGCGCCCATATAGAGACGCCCTATTTCTGGGCGATCAGCCCTGACAAGGACATGACCTTCGCACCGTTGATCACGTCCGACGCCGGCGTGGTGCTGATCAACCAATATCGCCAGCGCTTTGACCAAGGCTTGCTCGATCTCCAAGGCAGTCTCGGCTTCGGCACGCCGCCGGTCGATGTCGGCCCCTCCGGGCAAGAGGTATCACACAGCGGCGACCTGGTGCGCGGCCATCTATTCGGCAGCGGCGAGTACGACATCAACGACGATTGGCGCGCGACTTTCAACCTTCAGTACACTTCCGACATCACCTATTTGCTGCGCTATGGGTTTCCATCGGGCCTGGACTTCCTGTCGAGCTACGGGACGCTTGAATATTTCCACCCCAACAGCTACGGCAACGTCACCGCGATGGGCTTCGAAAGCCTGCTGCCGGGGGTGCCAACCAGGGGGCTGCCCTACGCTGCCCCGGTCGGCGATTATATGTGGGTGACGCAGCCCGACCTGATCGGCGGTCAGTTCATGGTCGCTGGAAACGCGCTTGATCTCATCAGCAACAACGGCATCAGCGAGCGCCGCTTGTCCGTGACGACGGCATACCAGCGGCCTTTTGACGGGTTGATCGGCGACCGCTTCCAATTCCTGGTGAGTGCGCGAGGTGACGGTTACTACTCGACCGACTTGCCTGATCCCGTGGCGGGACCGTTCGCGACCCAGAATGCGTTTGCCGGGCGCGCGTTCCCGCAAACCGCGTTGACTTGGCGCTATCCCTGGGTGAAACGCGCGACGCACTACACCGAGGTAATCGAGCCGGTGGTGATGGCGGTGGCGGCACCGACCACCGGCAACTACAGCAAGATTCCGAACGAAGACAGCCAGGCTTTCGAGTTCGACGACACCGACCTGTTCGTGCCCAATCGCTTTCCCGGCTACGACCTTGTCGATACCGGACAGCGCGTCGACTATGGACTGCGGGGCGGCATCTATGCCGATAATGGCGCGGCGATGCGGTTTTTGGTCGGCCAAAGCTACGCCTTCCAGAACAATCCTGAATTCACGCCCGGTTCGGGCCTGACGAGCCGTCTCTCGGACGTGGTTGGACGCGTCATTCTGACGCCGATAAATGAACTTAACCTCATCTATCGTTTCCGCGCCTCAAGCAGCGACCTTGGCATGCGAGTCCAGCAGGTCGCGGCCCAAATGGGTCCGCAGCGGCTCAACCTATTGTTGAGCTATACGCAGCTGTCGCCACTCGCCGACTATCCCCTCCAAGTGGCCCGTTCGGAACTCGGCGCAACCTTGACCGTTGGCATCAACCAATACTGGTCGGCCGACCTGCAAGAGGTCCGTGATTTCAGCAACAGCGTCAACATTCTGAGCGGAGTCGGCGTCACCTATCGGGACGAATGCCTAGCCTGGACCGCATCGGTGGGCCAATCCGGCATCCAGATCGGCGATGTGAAGCCCGGGGTCTCGGTACTATTCACCTTCGTTTTCAAGAATCTGGGCGAGTTCGGGCTTCATGTCGCTTCGTTCCAGGATTAGCGTGGTTACCAGGACGAGCCTCGGTTTTTGTGATAGGCAGATTCTGGTCGCACGCATCACATAGGAATCGCAATCGTGTGGAAGCATATCGCCATTGGTTTGGCATTGAGTGTCATCGTGGTCACGCCGCCCCTGGCGCAGACCCAGGCGACCCATGGACATAAGCCAGCCAAGACCAAGCAGGGGCAGTCGCCACCGCCACCGATCCAGCAGGAAGTGCGCATTGTCGCCGTCGTCAATGACGGTGTGATCACGACCAGCGATCTCGAGAACCGCATCCTTTTGGTGCTGCGGTCGTCGGGTATTCAGGACACGCCAGAGAATCGCCAGCGCCTGGCAGCGCGGGTGCTACGCGCGCTGATCGATGAAAAGATCGAACTGCAAGAGGCCAAGCATCTCAACATTTCGGTCCCGAAGTCCGATGTCGACGCTGCCATGACCAGGCTCGAGAAACAAAACAACCTGCCAGCAGGCGGCCTCGACAAGTACCTGCAGAATCTCGGAATTCCGAAGGCGTCGCTGGTCGACCAAATCGCGGCCTCGCTAACTTGGAACAAACTCATCGACATGCGCCTGGCCCAGGATGTCATCGTCTCCGATCAGGAGGTCAAGGACGCGATCAAGGAAACCAAGGAAAGCGAAAGCACACCCCAAAACAACGTCGTCGAGATTTTTCTCGCGGTCGACAATCCAAGTCAGGACGATGAGGTTCATCGTCTCGGCGACAATCTCGAGCAGCAGCTGCACTCGGGCGGCAATTTTGCTGCCATTGCTCAGCAATTCTCGCAGTCGCCCACGGCGGCCTCTGGCGGGGCGTTGGGTTGGATCTCCGCCGGCGAGATCAGTTCCGATCTCGCGAAGGTGATCGATGGATTGAAGCCCGGAGAGGTATCAGAACCGGTCCGGGCCGCCGGCGGCTACT
Organism: uncultured Alphaproteobacteria bacterium; assembly: GCA_963804725.1. GTDB lineage: Bacteria > Pseudomonadota > Alphaproteobacteria > ATCC43930 > CGMCC-115725 > JAATGI01. Next base: position 313,842 of record CAWDRN010000008.1, read on the forward strand.
ACATTCTCGGTCTCGTCGACCGCCGCGTGCCGGGGCAGGCCAATCCCAATGATGCAGTGGTGTCGGTGGTCGAAGTCGGTGCGCCGGTCCCGCCGAACGCGCCGCCCGAATTTCGCCAACGCCTCGCAAGAGCGCTGGACCAGGTCAGCCATGGACCGGCGAACTGCTCCAGTTTTGCCGCGACCGCGCGCAAGGTTGGGCTGCCGTTCGTCCGTGAGGCCCCCGACATCAGGGCCAGTACCCTGTCGCAGGGAGTGCGGCACATTACCCTTGATCTCACCGTCGGTCAGGTGAGTCGCCCGTTCCCGGTGCAAGGCGGTGTCGGGGTGGTAATGTTGTGCGATCGCAAGGACGCGGCGCCGGAGAAGCCGCCTAGCTTCGATGAAGTGCGTTATTCAATCGAGCGTCAGCACCTCGACATTCTGGCGCGGCGCTATTTGCGAGATTTGCGGCGCAACGCCTACGTGGATATCCGCGGATGACGGCCGCGCTCGCGCTCACCATGGGTGAGCCAGCGGGCATCGGCGGCGAAATCGCGCTCGGCGCGTGGCTGCAACGGAACGAGCGTCGCGTGCCGCCGTTTTTCTTGATCGACGACATCGATCGGTTGGGCCGGCTAGCGGCCCAACTCGAATGGAACGTTCCGCTCGCCGCGGCGACGCCGGAAACGGCCGAACGGCTCTTTCCATTGGCGTTGCCGGTGGCGCCGGTGCGCTTGCCGCGGCCGGCCATCGCCGGCAAGCCCGATCCGGCCAACGCCACGGCAGTCGTCGAGTCGATCCGGCGGGGCGCAGACTACACACAGACAGGTCGGGCGGCGGCCATGGTGACTAACCCGATCCAAAAGGCAACTCTTTATGCTGCCGGCTTCGCGCACCCTGGCCATACCGAATATCTGGCGGAGCTTGGCGGGGCTCAAGTGGCGATGATGCTTGTGTGCCCGGGGTTACGCGTCGTGCCGGTGACGATCCACCGGGCATTGCGCGATGCGCTCGATGATCTGACGAGCGAACGCATTGTCGCGGTGGGGCGCATTGCTGCCGCCGCTCTGCGGCGCGATTTCGGTGTTGACGCACCGCGTTTGGCGGTCGCGGGCCTCAATCCCCACGCCGGGGAGCACGGCGCCATTGGCCGCGAGGAGATCGAGATTATTGCCCCGGCAATCGCGACGTTGCGCGCTGAAGGCATTGCCGCGAGCGGCCCCTTTTCCGCCGACACAATGTTCCATGCGGCGGCGCGAAAACGCTATGACGCGGCGCTGTGCATGTATCACGACCAGGCGTTGATCCCCCTGAAGACCATCGATTTTGACGGGGGCGTCAACGTCACCATTGGCTTGCCTTTCATTCGCACCTCGCCCGATCACGGCACCGCGCTCGACATCGCCGGTAGCGGCAAGGCAAATCCTGCCAGTCTCGTGGCCGCGTTGAAGCTCGCCGCTGAGATGGCGCGGGCCCGTCATCAACCTACCGCTTGAACCCTCGCCTGCCGTCGCTCACTGAGATCATCCGCCGGCACCAATTGTCGGCGGTCAAATCGCTCGGCCAGCATTTTTTGCTCGACGCGAATCTGACCACAAGGATCGCGCGCGCCGCCGGGAGCCTCGTCGGGCGGCACGTCATTGAGATCGGGCCTGGGCCCGGGGGCCTGACCCGCGCTCTCTTGCTGGCAGGAGCAAAGCATGTAACGGCGGTCGAGCGCGACGCCCGCGCCGTCGTCGCACTGGCCGAGTTGAGCTTATACTTTCCCGAGCAACTGACGATCGTCAACGGCAATGCCTTGCAGATTGATCCTGTGGTTTTGAGCGCGCCGCCGCGGAAAATAGTAGCCAACCTGCCCTACAACATCGCCACGCCGCTCTTGCTCGGGTGGCTCAAAAACATCGGTTCCTTTAAGTCGTTGACGCTGATGTTCCAGAAGGAAGTGGCGTTGCGGCTTGTGGCAATGCCCGGCAGCAAGGATTACGGCCGCCTCAGCGTGATGACGCAATGGTGCGCCGAGCCGCGCCTCTTGTTCGACATCAATCCACGAGCCTTCGTGCCGCCGCCTAAAGTGACGTCGACCGTCGTGCGGATCGTGCCGCGCGCTCAGCCGGTGGCGCCGTGCGCGCGCGATGCGTTGGAACGCGTGGTAGCCGCGGCATTTGGCCAAAGGCGAAAAATGCTGCGCGCCCCGCTGAAAGCGCTGGGCGTCGACGTCGGCAAGCTGCTGGAGACGAGCGACATCGAGCCAACGGAACGCGCCGAGAATTTGACGGTCGCCCAGTTCGCCGCCTTGGCGCGCGCGTTTGCCACGCTCAGTCGTGGCGGAGCCGATTGACAAAGCCCGCCAAGCCCAGAAGCCGTTCACGGCGGGCGCGTTCGGCGGCAAGAATCGACCGGGTCAAGGCGACACTGGCTTCGAGCGCGTCGTTGATGATGATGTAGTCGTATTCGGACCAATGGCTGGTCTCTTCGGCCAACTCAACCATGCGCGCGTTGACGACCTCTTCGCTGTCCTGCGCGCGGCTGCGCAAGCGCTTTTCCAACGACTGATGGTCCGGCGGCAGAACGAATACCGACACCATATCGGCAGAGAGGCCCCGCCGCAGTTGCTGCGCCCCTTGCCAGTCGAGATCAAGGATCACGTCGCGGCCTTCCGCGATCGCCGCTTCGATCGGCGCGCGCGGAGTGCCGTAAAAGTTGCCGAACACGCTGGCATGTTCCAACAGGGCGCCGTCTCTTACCATGGCATCAAAGCGCGTACGGTCGATGAAATGGTAGTGGCGGCCATTGACCTCGCCAGCTCGAGGCCTGCGGGTGGTCACCGAGATGGAGAATTCGAGCCCAGGCTCGCGCTCCAGCACCGCCCGGGTGATGGTAGTTTTGCCTGCGCCCGATGGCGACGACAGAACGAGAAGTATTCCGCGCCGTGTGATCTCCGTCTTAGCCATCCCTATTCGATATTCTGAACTTGTTCGCGCAATTGCTCGATTGCCGCTTTAAGCCCGAGCCCGATCCGCGTCAAGGCAAGGTCCGGCGATTTGGCGCACAGTGTGTTGGCCTCGCGGTTGAGTTCCTGGCAGAGGAAATCGAAGCGCCGACCGATTGCGCCGCCGCCGGCGAGGAGCTCGCGCGAGGCTGTCGCATGTGCCTTCAGTCGGTCGAGTTCCTCGCGCAGATCCGCCTTGGCGGCCAGAAGCGCTACTTCTTGGGCCAACCGGTCATCCGACAAAGCCGGCGTAGCATCGAGGAGTGCGGTCAATTGCATTTTGAGCCGCGCCTTGATAGCGTCCGGCTGCACCGTCGCCGTGCCGTCGGCCGCCACCGTCAACGCTTCGATCTCATCGAGTCGCGCCGCCAATACCGCGCGCAGGCGCGCGCCTTCCTCGCGGCGCACGGCGACCAGGCGCTCGACCGCTTGTCTCGCGCTCGCCAGGAGCGCCGCATGACGGCGCTCGCGCACCTCGACGGCTTCCTCGACCTCGCCGCTTTCGAGCACGCCGCGCAGCGCCAGAAGCCCGTCGGCACGCGGCGGCGCGGCGCCATGCTGTTCCACCAGCTCGTTCGCGAGCGCCGTTACCTGCGCCAACGCCTCACGATTGACCCTTACCGCGCCCGGCGTCGACGCTCGCGTCGCCGCCAGGTTCACGGTCAGCGCGCCGCGCTGCAATTGCTCCGCCAACAAGGTGCGGAGCGCAACCTCCAAACCTTCAAAACCGGGCGTCAAGCGAAAGCGCAGGTCGAGCGATTTGGAATTGACGCTCTTGATCTCCCAGACCCAGTAAAAACCTTCGGCATGGCCCTCGCTCCGGGCGAACCCGGTCATGCTCGCGATCGTCGCCATGCTATGCCGTCTGTTCGGATAGCGGCAGTGACGCCGGCATATCAAAATGGCGTCGATAGAGTACCCCGAGACCGATGCCGAGAATGGTGGTCGTCAGGCAGGGCACCGCCGCCCACATCATCAATTGCTGCATCGGCATATGCGCGGCGAGCAGATAGCCGCCGACATAGGGCGCGATAATGCCGCCGGCGCGACCCCACGCGGTCGCGGACGACATGCCGACCCCGCGGATCGAAGGTGGATAAAAGCGCACCGCGATCGCGTAGACTGCCATATAAATCCCAGCAAGACAGATGCCGGCGACGACGATGGAGACCAGAAGATAGCTCTGCCACAAGCCGTGAATACCCATTACCAACTCCGCGGGGCCACCAATGATCGGCAGCGCGATGAAGGCGATCGGCCCTACTCCATCGAGAAAACGCATGATAAGAAAGCCGCCAACCAGCCCGGCAAAGACGAACAAAGACGCCATCAGGGACGCGGTCGACGGCGCCACACCGGCATCGCCCATTACCACAGGGAGCCAGCTGGCAAGGAAGAAAAACCCGAGTGAATCGGAGATAAAGAGCAGCCACAGCAGGATTGTTGCCCAAGCGCGTGAGCCATCGAAGAGACGCACGAAGCCCTTGCGGCCGGACGTTTTCTGGCTCTTGTCGTCGCTCGGATCGACGGCAACGATTGGCGTGCCGGGGGCGACAGGTTCGCCGACCAACCGTTCCGCCAACCGGCGTACTTGCGGCGAATCGGAGCGTTTATTCGCCAAATACCAGAGCGAATCGGGCAGCCAGAGAATCATGACCGCCGCCATGATGAAAGAGAACACGGCGCCGATAACGTAAAGCGACTGCCAGCCGAAGGCTGGAATCGAGGCGGCCGCGATCAACCCCCCGAGCGCCGCGCCGATATTGTAGCCGGCGTTGGTGATGACGGTGACCGTTGAACGCATGCGCCTTGGCGCGTATTCACTGACGAGCGTATAGGCGATCGGCACGATGCCGCCCATGCCGACACCGCCGATAAAGCGCAGGATCGAAAGCTGGGTAACCGACGTTGCCCAGATTGTCAGCAGAATTGGAATGGCGAAATTGAATACGCCAAAAATGATGGTAAAGCGGCGGCCGAAACGATCCGCGATCCAGCCATAGATCAGCGACCCGACAAGTAGGCCAATAAACGTGATGCTGAACACCGCACCCATCTCGGTCCGAGCGATTTTCCACTCTTTGAGGATGGACGGCGCCGCCAACGTCAAGGTACCGAAATCGTAGCCGTCGGCCATCATCATCACAAAAGCCAGGATCAGGACGAAGATGCCGAGCCGCCCCAACCCGATTCGCTCGATGACGGCGTTGATATCGATGGCTCGCGGCGTGGCCATGCCATCCTCCCTTTTTATCAATTGACCGAGAGGTTAGCGCATTGCCTTGGCGGTTGCCTAGTTGCGCCAAGTTCCACATCCGCCTGCGCGCTGGGCCGATGGTGCATCGGCCCTTCAGGTGCCGTGGTCGCGGTCACAAGTCCAGATGGCGAAATGTCCGCCTTTACCTGTTGTCAAACCTGATCGTCGGCTATCGCCGGCCTGCCCTGGCTTCACCCCCCCGGGCGTCGGCTCGCTGCGCGTCCGGACCGGCCTAGCGCTGTCAAATGCGCCAGCGCCGAGCAATCCGCGGTCATGAGCCATACGTTTCCGGATATTGCACGCTGCGGCGGAAATCCCCACAATAAACCGATGAAACTGCCTCATTCCGGCGCAATCGATTGTGATATTCACCCCGCTCTGCCGGGCACGCAGACATTGTTGCCTTATCTCGACAGTTATTGGCGCGACACCATGACAATGGTGATGAAGGGTAATTCCAGGATGGAGCTTAGCTCCTATCCGCCGAATGCTCCGCTTACCAGCCGACCCGACTGGCGCCCCGAGGAAGGCAAGGCAGGCAGTGACCTAGGTCTCATGCGCGATCACACGCTTGACACCTTTCAATTGAGCTACGCGATCTGCAATTGCCTCTACGGCGCGCAGGCGGTCTTCAACCCCGATCTTGGCTCGGCCTTATGTCGGGCGATGAACGATTGGATGGCGAAGGAGTGGCTTGACAAAGAGCCACGGCTTCGCGCCTCGATCGTCGTGTCGCTGATGGACCCCGAAGCGGCCGCGGAAGAGGTCGAGCGCGTTGCGTCCGATCGGCGCTTCGTTCAGGTGCTGGTGCTAGCGATGGGCGAAATGCCGCTCGGCCGACGCGCCTATTGGCCGATCTATCGCGCCGCCGAGAAGCACAAGTTGCCGATCGGGGTTCATGCCGGCAGCATGATGCGCCATGCGCCGACGCAATCCGGCTATCCCTCTTATTTGGCCGAAGACTATGTCCACCAGTCGCAGGCCTTTGCCACCCAAACCATCAGTTTTGTCGCCGAGGGCGTGTTCGCCAAATTCCCGGAGCTGCGCGTGGTGTTGATCGAAAGCGGCGTCAGCTGGTTACCCGGGCTGATGTGGCGCGTGAGCAAGGATTGGCGTGGCGTCCGTACCGAGGTGCCGTGGATCAAAAAGATCCCTGCGGACATCATCCGCCACCATTTCCGTCTCACCATGCAACCGCTTGACGCGCCGCCCGGGGAAGTCGAGCGTGTGTTGGAGCACATCGGGTCCGATGATTTGCTGTTGTTCGCGACCGACTACCCACATTGGCAGTTCGACGGCGAAGATGTACTTCCCGAAGGACTGCCCGATCGCGTGATGCACAAAATCCTGATCGACAATCCGCTCGCGACCTATCCGCGCTTGCAGGAGAATTTGGCATGACCGAAACGACCAGCTATGTCTCGGCGGCTCGCGTCAATCATCGTGGCATCGTCGACTGCGATATTCATCCGGTGCCGGCATCGCCAAGGGAAATGGCGGAGTTTCTGCCAGCGCGCTGGGCCAAGCATGTCGCAACATTTGGCGCGCGCGTGCCGCAACCGTTTATCGGCATGGTGCCCTACCCGCGGATGACTGCCGGCAACGGCTCCCGGCTTGATGCTTTTCCGCCTGGCGGCATTCCACCGGGCTCGGATCTCAGGTTCATGCGCCAGCAATTGCTTGATCCTCTTGGCATCGAGTATGGAGTGCTGCAGCCGCTGTCGATTGGCAGCCACACGTTCGACCAGGGGCTCGGCACAGCGCTTTGCTCGGCCTCTAATGATTGGCAATTGGCGAAATGGACGGAGCCCGAGCCGCGTCTCAAGGCCTCTCTGTGCGTGACGCAGGAGGACCCGGAGGCCGCGGTAGCGGAAATCGAGCGGCGCGCCGTCAATCCAGCGTTTGTACAAATCTCGATTCCGCCGCGGGCCAACGAGCCGCTCGGGCGCCGGCGCTATTGGCCGATCTATCGCGCGGCGGCGGAGCACAATCTTCCGATTTCGCTGCACTCGCCGGCCTACGGACCGGGCGCCAACAGCGGCAGCGGCTGGATGTCCTATTACATCGAAGAACATTACGCCTTCGCCCATGGCCTGCAGTCCGTGGTCACCAGCATGGTGATGGAAGGCGTCTTTGAAGAAATCCCCAAGCTCCGCGTGGTCTGCGTCGAGGGCGGCTTTGCCTGGGTGCCGGCGCTGGCCTGGCGACTCGACAAGGTCTGGGCGCGGATGCGAGACGAGCTGCCCCACGTTAAACGTCCGCCTTCGGATTACATGCGCGAGCATTTCTGGTACACGACCCAGCCGATGGAAGAGCCGGAGCATCCGAAGCATCTGCTCGACACGATCAGATGGATTGGCGCCGATCGATTGATGTTCTCGACCGATTATCCGCATTGGGACTTCGACGATCCGCGTCAGGCATTCAAGATACAACTCGACGACGCGCTCGACCAGGCGATCTTCCGCGACAACGCCAAATCCGTCTACGGGCTCGACTAACCTAGGTAAGCCGACCGCGACGGGCGATCGCGGCTCGTGGACCTGCGGAACGCGGAAGGGGTTTTGGCTGGTGTTCGTCGGCGCTTGGGCGCAGAAGAACCGATCGAAGATAAAGCCTCAGATATCCGTTATTGGTCGATCGCACCGATACCGATAGCGACGGATCTTCTTATTGCACCGCTTTTCGGGCTAGGACATGCGCAATTTGCGAGTGCAGCGCCTAGATCTCGACCACGACGTAGTTCTGGTCGACATGAACGGGGAAGGTTTCGGCGATATAGGGGCCTTTGGCGACGCGTGCCCCGGGCTCGATTGTCACTCGATATTGCCGCGTATTGACTTTCTCCGGATCGCACCACGATTGGCCTGTGCGAATGTCGTACTCCCAGCCATGCCAGGGACAGCGCAGGATCTCGCCCTCGCGCAGAATTTCGTAATCGCCCGGTCCATCCGACACCACTAGGCCGCCGACCCGGCCGCGGCACAGCGAGGCTCCTGCATGCGGGCAGCGATTGAGCAGGGCATAGTAATCGCCCTTCACATTAAACACGCCGATCTCGCGCCCGCGCACACTGACAAGCTTGTGCGTGCCAGGCGGGATCTCATCAACGGTGGCGACGACATGGTGGCTCATGGTTCAGACGCTAGACCGCGGCGAAGGCAGAAAGCCGTTCAGTGTGGACGGGCGAATATCAAGGAGACGTTGGTGCCGCCAAAGCCGAAGGAATTTGAGAGAGCGTAGCGCACCTGGCGTTCCTGCGCTTGGTGTGGCACGAGGTCAAGATCGCAGCCCTCGGATGGGTGGTCGAGATTGAGGGTCGGAGGCACGACGCAATCGCGAATCGCCAAAATTGAGAAGATCGCCTCGACGCTGCCGGCAGCACCCAGGAGATGGCCGATCGCCGATTTCGTCGAGGACATGGCGAGCCTATAGGAATGCTCGCCGAACATGCGCTTGACCGCGCCCAACTCGATCTCGTCGCCGAGCGGCGTCGATGTGCCATGCGCGTTGATATAGTCAATCTCATCGGCGCCGATCCCCGCGCGTTTCACCGCGTTGCGCATGGCCCGAAAGGCGCCATTGCCGTCTTCGGCCGGGGCCGTAATGTGGTAGGCATCGCCCGACATGCCATAGCCGATGACTTCGGCGTAGATTTTGGCGCCGCGGGCCTTGGCGTGCTCCAACTCTTCGAGCACCACGATGCCTGATCCTTCGCCCATGACGAAACCATCGCGGTCCTTGTCCCAGGGACGCGAGGCTTTGTGGGGCTGATCATTGAAGGCAGTCGATAATGCACGGGCCGCGGCAAAGCCGGCCATGCCGAGGCGGCACACCGCAGCCTCGCTGCCGCCCGCGACCATGACGTCGGCATCGTCCCACATGATGATCCGCGCTGCATCGCCGAGAGCATGAGCACCGGTCGAGCATGCGGTTACCACCGCATGGTTCGGCCCTTTGAAGCCGTAACGGATCGAGACATGACCGGATGCGAGATTGATGAGACAAGCGGGAATGAAAAAAGGCGACAAGCGGCGCGGGCCCTTTTCCCCCAGAGTCAGCGCGCCCTCGTTGATGCCCGGCAAGCCGCCAATACCGGAGCCGATCATGACGCCGGTGCGTTCGCGATCTTCTTCGTCTTGCGGCTTCCAGCCGGCGTCTGCCACCGCCTGCTCGGCCGCGGCCAGCGCATAGACAATAAAGTCGTCCATTTTGCGCTGGTCCTTAGGCGCGACCCAGTCATCGGCGTTGAACAGACCGGATGCGGTATCGCCTCGTGGTACCTGGCCTGCGATCTTCGCGGTCAAATCGGAAACGTCGAAATCCTGAATGGCGCGGATGCCGGATTGTCCGGTGGTGAGGCGCTGCCACACATTCTCGACTCCGACACCGAGCGGTGTGACCAACCCCAAACCAGTGACGACGACTCGTCTCATGACGCGTTAACGCCGGCGGGGCGCAACCGAGGGGCGGGGCCGGCTCAGGTATGCTGCTCGATGAAGTTGATCGCGTCCTTTACGGTCACGATCTTTTCCGCGGCATCGTCGGGAATCTCGCAGCCGAATTCCTCCTCGAACGCCATCACCAACTCAACGGTATCGAGGCTATCGGCCCCAAGATCGTCGATAAAGCTGGCGTTGTCGGTCACCTTGGAGTCTTCGACGCCAAGATGTTCCACCACGATTTTTTTTACTCGCTCCGAGACCTCGCTCATCGCTTAACACCTCGATTATGCTTCGTTGGATTTGATGCCACGCCGCGGGGGCTACAAGGGCGCCGGTCATGTAACATGTTCGCCTATCCTTGCCAATAGTGGGGCTAAAGCGCGGCTAGAGCATGGCCAGCCCGCCATTGACATGCAAGCAATGGCCGGTGACGTAGCGCGCTTCGTCGCTGGCGAGAAACAGGACGCATGGGGCGACCTCTTCCGGATTCCCGATGCGTCCCATGGGTATAGAGGCCGCAATTCGCTCCTTTTGCTCCGGCGTAAGGGCGTCAGTCATGGCGGTCGCAATAAAGCCGGGTGCCACGCAGTTCACGGTGATGCCGCGCGATGCGACCTCTGCCGCCAACGCCCGAGCAAAGCCGACGGTACCGGCCTTGGCAGCGGCATAGTTGGTCTGGCCGGGATTGCCCGTGGCGCCGACCACAGACGTGATGGCTATGATTCTCCCCCATCGTCGGCGCATCATGCCGCGCAAGGCAGCCCGCGCCAAGCGGAACCCGGCGTTGAGATCGACCTCGATCACCCGGTTCCAGTCCTCGTCCTTCATTCGCAGCAAGAGCTGGTCGCGGCTAAGCCCAGCATTATTGACCAGAATGTCCAATGACCCAGCCATTTCCTCGGCGTTCTTGACGAGCCGATCGGCCGATTCGGCGACGGCGAGGTCAGCCGCCACCACGAAGGCACCCTCGCCCAAGTCGCGGCGCAGTGCTTCGAGCGCGTCGACACGGGTGCCGTTCAGCACCACCTTGGCGCCGGCATGATGCAAGGCGCGCGCAATGGCGGCGCCGATGCCGCCGGAAGCGCCGGTCACGAGAGCCGACTTGCCGCCTAGATCGAACATCAGATGGTTCTAAAGCGATTTTGCCAGAACGTCGATATCGCTGGGAGTACCGAGCGCCGACAGCGTCAGCGTGCGATCGATGCGTCGAGCGAGGCCGGTCAACACCTTGCCGGCGCCGATCTCGACCAATTCGGTGACGCCGCGCTCCTTCATTGCGAGCACGCATTCGCGCCAGCGCACCAATGACGTGACCTGCTCGACCAGCAAGGCACGAATTGTCGCGGGATCGCTAACAGGCGTCGCCGTGACATTGGCCACCAATGGAATGATCGGCCGGGCAATGTCGATCGTCTCCAGCGCGTCCGCCATTTCCGCCGCCGCGGGCGCCATCAGCGCGCAGTGAAAAGGTGCGCTGACGGCCAGCATGATCGCGCGCTGGGCGCCCCGCGCTGCCGCTGCCGGCAACGCGCGTTCGACGGCCGAACGGTGCCCGCTTATCACAACCTGGCCCGGGGCATTGTCGTTAGCAGCATCGCACACTTCACCCTGCGCTGCCGCCGCTGCCACCTCGCGTACGGCTTGAAGATCGAGACCGAGAAGCGCCGCCATGGCACCCATACCGACCGGTACTGCCCGTTGCATGGCGCTGCCCCGCTGTTTGAGCAACCGTGCCGCCACTGTCACGTCAAACGCGCGCGCCGCCGCAAGGGCAGAATATTCGCCGAGCGAATGGCCGGCGACGAAGGCCACGTAATTCTTGAGGTTGACGCCGGCATCGTGCTCCAGCACGCGCAACACCGCGAGGCTCACCGCCATCAGGGCCGGCTGAGCATTGGTGGTGAGCACCAGCTCCTCTTCCGGCCCTTCGAACATGAGTTGAGATAGATTCTGCGACAGCGCCTCATCGACTTCGTCGAAGACGTCACGCGCTGCTCGGAAAACCGCCGCCAGCTCACGCCCCATGCCGACCTTTTGTGACCCCTGTCCGGGAAAGACAAACGCGCGCGTCACTCTAGAACCGCGCCACTCTAGAACATCGTCGCAAGCGAATAGGTGGTCGGGTCCAGCGACAGCGAATAGGGATGGCATTGCAGATGGTTGTCGACGATCTGGCCGCCACCTTCCGCTCTCATGGTATCCTGGTGCAGCACCTGATAGCCCTGGGTGCAAATTTGATTGGCTTTCCAAGCGAGCAATACATCCGTAGGCATGTTTCCAGCCGGGGGTCGGTCTGCCGAAACGCCGAACCGATAGCGCGAATCGTCGCCGATCGAGCCGCATGCCGACAGGCCCGCCAGTATCAAGATTGCCACCCAGATTCTCATTTGGTTCGCGTCTTCCCCGGTGCTTCGGATAGCATCACACCCTGAGCGTGTCCAGCGACGTAAATCATGCGAATCGACGAAAGTCTTGCGGGACTAGCCTTTTCATCACTCCCATGGTAGCGAAGCGCGGATGATAGCCCTTCGTATGGGGGGCAACAGCCGGATATGGGGGCAAGAACCTGAGGGGAGTGATCACTGTGAGCCCGTTCCTTTCGCGCCGTTACGCACTCGTCCCGCTGTTCGCTATGGTGTTACTGATGCCGGCCGTTGCGGGGCGCGCCGATACCGCGCCCGACGCGCGCCAATTCATCACCAAGCTGGTCAACACCGCGCTGCAGACCCTTGCCGAGACCACAAGCGACGAATCGAAACGGGAGCACGATTTCAGCCATTTGCTCCGCGACAATTTTGACATTCCCCGGATCGCCCGATTTGTCCTCGGCCGCTATTGGACTTCCGCCAGCGACCAGGACAGGCGGCACTTTGTGGAGATCTATCGCGAATTCATCATCAAATCCTATGCCGCCCAGTTCGCGCAATATCGCGGCGAGACGGTACGAGTGACCAATTCCCGGTCCGAGGGCAGCGATATCACCGTGGTCAACAGTGAGATCGTTCATCCGAGCGGTGATCCGCCGATTCGCGTTGCCTGGCGAGTTCACCGCAACGGCAATGACTATAAGATCGTCGATGTCGATGTCGAAGGCATCAGCATGATGCTGGCGCAGCGAGAGGAATTCAGTTCGGTCATTCAGCGCAGCGGCGGCAGCCTCTCGGGGCTGATGCAGCTGATCGAGCGCAAGTTGCAGGCCGGCGAGGTGGGCGGGAAGTCCTAGCGGCGCAGGGACTGCTGGCGTGTCCGATAGCCGCACCCCGACCTTGGGAAAAGGCTAAGCTCTGACCAGCGGCTTGTATTTGATGCGGTGAGGCTGGTCGGCGTCGGCGCCAAGGCGGCGTTTGCGGTCGGCCTCGTAATCCGCGTAATTGCCCTCAAACCATTCGACCTTGCTATCGCCCTCGAAGGCGAGAATGTGGGTGGCGATGCGGTCGAGGAACCAGCGGTCGTGCGTCACCACAACTGCGCAACCAGCAAATTCCAGCAAAGCTTCCTCGAGCGCGCGGAGCGTGTCGACATCCAAATCGTTGGTCGGCTCGTCCAACAGAATCACATTGGCGCCGGATTTTAGCATTTTGGCCAGGTGGACGCGGTTGCGCTCGCCGCCCGAGAGCTGGCCTACCTTCTTTTGTTGGTCCGCGCCGCGGAAATTGAAAAGTGCGCAATAGGCTCGGCTCGGCATTTTGCGGCGGCCGAGATCGATTTCGTCCTGACCACCGGCAATCTCCTCCCACACCGTCTTGTCGGGCGCCAGCGCGTCGCGCGACTGGTCGACATAGCCGAGCTTCACTGTCTCGCCAACGCGGAAGCTGCCCTTGTCCGGCGTTTCCTGTCCGGTGATCATGCGCAATAGCGTCGTTTTGCCGGCGCCGTTGGGGCCGATGATGCCGACTATGCCGCCCGGCGGCAGACGGAAGCTCAGATCCTCGATCAACAGCCGGTCGCCATAGGCCTTGGCAAAATGTTCGGCCTCGATGACGAGGTCGCCGAGCCGGGGACCGGGGGGCAGCACGATCTGCGCCGTCTCGGGCGCCTTCTCCCTGCTTGCAGCGACCAGGCGATCATATGCCGAAAGGCGCGCCTTGCTCTTGGCTTGGCGCGCTCGAGGGCTTTCGCGCACCCATTCCAATTCGCGCTCCAAGGTGCGCTGACGCGCGGCTTCGGCCTTTCCTTCTTGCTCGAGCCGTTTCTGCTTCTGTTCGAGCCACCCGGAATAGTTGCCCTCAAAGGGCATGCCGCGGCCTCGATCGAGCTCCAAAATCCAACCGGCTACCTGGTCAAGGAAATAGCGGTCGTGCGTGACGGTGACGACAGTGCCGGGATATTCGGCCAGAAAACGCTGCAGCCACGCCACGGATTCCGCGTCGAGGTGGTTGGTCGGCTCGTCGAGCAGTAACAGATCGGGTTTTTGCAGGAGCAATCGGCACAAGGCGACACGGCGACGTTCGCCGCCCGACAGTTTGGTGACGTCGGCATCGCCTGAGGGGCAACGCAGCGCGTCCATCGCAATGTCGATTGTTCGCTCCACATCCCAGCCGTTCGCGGCGTCAATTTTCTCTTGCAATTCGCCCTGTTCCTCGATGAGGGCGTTCATCTCGTCATCCGACAATTCATCGGCAAAACGCGCGCTCACCGCCTCGAAGCGTTGCAACAGCTGGGTGACCTCTGCCAGTCCTTCGCGGACATTGCCGGCAACGTCCTTTTTCGGATCAAGTTCCGGTTCCTGCGACAGGAAGCCGACAGTGGCCCCGTCGGCCGCCCAGGCCTCGCCGTTGAATTCCTTGTCGATGCCCGCCATTATACGCAGGAGGGTCGATTTGCCGGCGCCGTTCGGGCCGAGCACGCCGATCTTGGCACTCGGCAGGAACGACAGCCAGGTATCCTTCAGCACTTCGCGCCCGCCCGGATAAGTCTTGGCGAGACCCTTCATCACATAAATATATTGGTAAGCCGGCACGGCCTAACTCCGAATCGAATGAGTGGGATTGGCCCAGGAGATAGGGTCTTCCTCTGCCTCCGTCCAGAGCCTCTTATCAAAATGGCATGCGTTTTTGCACCGAGCGCCAGAGGGATAAAAGGCGGACATTGAGAAGCGTGAAGGCAAGTTCAACCTCCGGCGTGGTGAGATCGTTCCAGTCCGGCGAGAGAAGCGCGGGTAGGCGCCAATCGGCATAGTATTTCCAACTGCGCTTCCAGTAGTGCAGGAAAGTGTCGTGGATCTCCGCGATCGTGACGCCATGGATGCGGAGCGCCTCGGACATGGCAATCTGTTCGAGGCGATGGACCGTCCCCGGCGCGGCCGGCCCGTCGAGAAACGCATCGGTGAGCGCGATCGCATCCTCCAGGACCGGGACATGTTCTGCGCGGGCGCCGATGAGTTCACTATTGTACATGTGGCTCATGGCGACATCGTAGCGGTAGCGCCCGGCGTGAGGCAGAACTGCCTCGAACCCCGCAAACTCGGGCGCAGGGTTGTATGACTCGAAACGGTTCATCAGAGCGCCGCGTCGGAGCTTGTCGGCGACACTGGCCGGAAAGCCCGCAAGAACGATCGAATCACTGTCGAGCAGGATCGCGGCACCGAACCGTGTCAGTGCGTCGCGCAACACGACCAGTTTGATGCGGTGACCGAAGCGACCCGCCCGCGAATATTCCGCGACCTTGCCCGCAATGGAAATGGCGTCGACCGGCCATGCCGCAAATAGGTCCGGCGTATCGGTGTAGACCGCGACTTGATGTGTGCCGGGATCAATAAAACGACGCAGCGTGAGGAAACTGTATTTCAGCTGCCGTCGCAAATTCGCGTTGGGGCCGTAGTTCAAGTAGATAAAGTATATCATTCTGTTACGGGATCGCCGCCGACATTGGTACTGACTGAAGGCATTGGCATCGTTGTGACCGTGACGATGAGGTCGCAGTCAAGGATCCGGCCATCGTCGGCGCTTGTTGCCGACCCGCTTTCCGAAACGAGCATCGGCGCATGGCTTCCTCGCTACCTCAGCGCATATGGCTCGGCAGATAGGTGGCCAGAACCGGGAAGCTGATCAAAATGATCAACCGCAGAATGTCTGTCGCGACAAAGGGTAGGACACCTTTGAAAATTGTCGAAATCTTGACGTCTTCGATGACGCTTTTGATGACAAACACATTCATGCCGACCGGCGGATGGATGAGGCCCAACTCCACCGTCATCACGATGATAATGCCAAACCAGATCGGATCGAACCCCAGCATCGTGACCACTGGATAGATGATTGGAATCGTCAGGATGATCATGCCGAGCGCGTCCATCAAGCAGCCTAGCACCAGATACATTGCCATGATCAGCGCCAATACACCGTATCGGCCGAGGCCGAGCCCAACCAGGAACTGGGTGATGTTCTGTGGCGTCTGGGTCACGGTGAGGAAATAGCCGAACAAGATGGCGCCGATCAGCACCGTGAACACGGCTGCCGCAGTGCGTGTGGCACCGAGGAGCGCCTGCAGGACGGCCTCGCGGTCGAGGCGCCGCCGCGCGATGCCGATGATGAAGGCGCCGCCCGCCCCCATCGCCGCCGCCTCCGTCGGGATAAAGAGGCCGCCGTACAAACCGCCGATAACAAAGAGGAACAGCAGCAGGGAGGCCCAGACCTCCTTAAGCGCCATGGCGCGCTGGCGCCACGAGCTGCGCGGACCCCGCGGCAAATAATTTGGCACCACCCTGCCGATGATCGAGACTGTCAACATGTACATGAGGGCGGCAAGAATGCCGGGAATGATGCCGGCGATGAACAGCTTCCCAACGTCTTGTTCGGTGATGAGGGCGTAGACGGTGAGCACGGTCGATGGCGGCAGGATTGCGCCCAGCGTGCCTCCCGCCGCGATCACACCGGTCGAAAAGGACTCCGGATAGCCGTAACGCCGCATTTCAGGAAACGCGATCGTCGAGAAGGTCGCGGCGGTCGCGACCGAGGAGCCAGAAATTGCGGCAAAACCCCCGCAGGCGGCGATCGTCGCAAGGCCCAAGCCGCCACGGCGGTGACCGACGAACGAATTGGCCGAGCGAAACAACTCGCGGCTCATGCCGGAACGTGACGCGAATTGGCCCATCAGCAAGAACATGGGGATGATGCCGAAGGTGTAGTCCGTCACCGTCCGCATCGACGTCTGACCTATCATCTTCAGAGCCGGCTCGGTTCCGACCAGATAGCTAAACCCAGTGACGCCGACCAAGCCCATGGCCATGCCGACGGGCACGCGCAGCAACATCATCGCGAACAAGGCAACGAAGCCGGCGATGGCGATGACGTCAGGACTCATCATTCCACTGGCTGCGGTCGCGACGGCGCAGGCATCTCAGGATGGAAAATCAGACGATAGGTCCGGAGCGCGATCACCAGCACCGCTGAGACATCGCCGAGCCAGGCGACGAGAAAGAACGGCCAGACCGGCATATGGAGGTCAAAGGTCTCGACATTGTCGCTGTATGTGGTGCGCACCTTATCGACCAGGGTCAGCGTGTGCACGGTAATGACGAACAGCAACACCAGGGTTGCGAACACGTCGATGTAGCGCTTCCAGCGCGGCCCGACGATCGACCATACCAAGTCGACGGTGATGTGCGTCCCGCGGAAAGAGGTCGCAGCGATGCCCCAGAAGATCAGAATGCCCAAGAGCATGCGGCCGACATCGAAACTGTCGGGAATTTGCCACGCGAAGAAATAGCGCAGCAACACCGAGACGAACGTGTCGATGGTCACGATCGCGACGAAGATCGCGGCAAGCCACTCGATGGTTTGGACAAGGCGGTCGCCGCGTCGTCGCGAATAACCCGAACCAACCTCGCTCAATAGGCGGCGCCGTGTCTTTTGAGCGCGGCTTCGAAGTCGGCAAAGATTTCGTCCGGATTGCCGCCGGTCTTGCGAACATCGGCCGCCCAAGCCGCCGTCAGCGGGGCGGCGGCCTTGCGCCATTCGGCGACCTGCGCCGGAGTTGGTTCGATAAATAGATGACCCGGCTGCGCCTTCATCTTTGTGCGTCCCGCCGCTTCAAAATCGGCCCACGGCGAAGCGATCCTTTCCGACCACTCAGAGGTGCAATGATCGTCGATGACCCTCTTCTGCGCGGGCGAAAGCGAATTGTACTTCGCCTTGTTCATCACATCCACGAACGGCGTGACATAGAGCGGCATGTCGAGATGGTATTTCACAACCTTGTCGATGCCGAACAAGAAGAGCGAGCCCCAAGGGAAGGTGATCGCGTCGGCGACGCCGCGCGCAATCACGTCGCGGGCCTCAGGCGCGGCTGCGTTGACGGTGGTGCCGCCCAGGGAAACCACGAAGCGCCCGATGGTATCGGTCGCAACGCGGACCTTAAGACCACGCACATCGCCGGGCACGGTGATCGGCTTGGTCGAATGGAACGTGCCGGGGTCATGGAAATGCGCCGAGCAGAAGTGCACATCCTTCATCTCGATGGCCGCGTATTTGCGGTACCACTCGTCCAGGGCCGCCGAGCCGCCCTTCGCGTTGGCAACCAAGAAAGGCACCGAGCCGAGGGCGATAATCGGAAAACGGCCTGGCTGGTAACCGGGGCTGACATCGGTAATGTCGGCGATGCCGTCGCGTGCCATGTCGTAATGGTCAAATGCCTTGCCGAGTTGCTGGGCGGGAAAGATGGTGATCGTGATGCTGCCGTGAGATTCCTCATTGATGGATTTGGCCCAGGCAACCAGAGCGGGCTGCAGCGGATGCGACGGCGGCACCCAATGTGATAGCCGCAGCGTCACCGGCGCGTCCGCCGCCGACGCGCCCACACTCGTGAGCGCAAAGACGATGGCGCCGACCACGGCAATCAGTCTCTTCATGGCTTTCTCCCCATTTTTTTCTCGGCACCACACAAGGACAGTAACGAGCTGGCGAACGCGGCGCAATGTTTGGACCCAAACTATCGGCGTTGCGGCTCGCCTGGTCTCGTTTACGGGCTTGTCGGTACCGGTGAGACTGGGCGGCGTTATGTCGGAACTGGACCGCGATGCCCGTGGGGCATTGCCCTACCGAAGGACAGCAAGCACATGGTCGGCGATCGCCAGTGAGGCGGTCAGTCCGGCGATTCGATCCCGTAAAGATTAACCAAGCCTGGAACCCCGTGGATATTCGGGCCTTGCACGACAAAATCGGCAGCCGGCTCCGTTGGCCCGTTGATCTTGGGACGAATACCGGCATAGCCGGGCTGCAAGGTGCCGTCCTTGAGACCCGGCCAATAAGTGCGAATGGCGGCGTAGAATTTGCCGCCCCGGCGCGGATCAACCGTGTAGTCGATGCCCTCGATCCATTCCGTGTCGGGACCGAATTTGGCTTGTCCACCCATATCGAGGGTGAGGTGAACGCCCAGCCCGGCGTGCTCCGGTACCGGATAGATTAACCTCTGGAACGGCGCCCGTCCGGACAAGGTGAAATAAACGCCGCGGCAGAAATAATCATTGGGGATTGAGCCCGGCGGGGTGCCCGCGATTCGCCGGGCCACGGTCGGCGCGTAAAGTCCCGCCGAATTGATAAGGACACGGCACTCGAGGCTTGTTGCCTGATCGCCGCCGACTTCCAGCATGAAACCCGTCTTGGTGATGCGCCCATCGAGCACCGGCGCCCGGTAGGCGGCCGACGCGCCCGCCGCTTCGGCATCGCCGAGATAGGCGAGCATGAGCGCATGGCTGTCGATGATGCCCGTCGAAGGCGACAGGAAGGCGCGCAAGCAGCGCAGTTCCGGCTCCATCGCCCGTGCCTCGCTTTCTTCGATCCAGACAAGATCGGTAACGCCGTTGCCCTCGGCTTTGTGCTTGACGGCCTCGAGGATCTTCAACTCATGCTCATCACACGCGACGGTGAGTTTGCCGAGTTGGCGATGCGGCACGCCGTGCTCGAGGCAATAGCGATAGAGGAGATCGCGGCCAGTGACGCAGAGCCGTGCCTTCAGGCTACCGTTCGGATAATGCAGCCCGGCATGGATGACCTCGCTGTTGCGTGACGAGGTCTCAGTGCCGAAGTGGCGTTCCTTTTCGAGGATAAGTACCTCGTGCCCGGCGCGTGCCAGCGCCCGCGCCACCGCGAGCCCGATCAATCCAGCGCCGATCACGACACATTCGACCGCCTCGCTCATCCGAGCAAAGGGGTGACCCTAGAACAGGCCAAAAACCGAGCCGGAATTGGATTTGCGCTCGACGGTCGGGGGCGCTGAGAACTGCGTCGCGATGGTTCTGTCGCGGCTGGTCTGTTCGAGCCGCGCGGTTTCCTTCACCGGATCGAGCAGCCCTTTCTGCGCCTTCTTGTTCTGCCGCCAGAACACCAAACGATCGACGAAACTCTGGTCGAACGGTTGAGATTCGGCGGCTTCCTCATTGACGACCTGACGGATGTTGCCTTGGGCACCATTGGCGCCAGCCGCCTGCAGGATATCGGTTTCGCCTGGGCTCATATTGGCATCGGTGCTTCCCGCCGCCGACGCCGTCTGGCCCGCGGCGCGGAAAATCGTCTCCTTCGCCTGAGTGCTTGGCGATTCGCCCTGTGTCGGCGGCGCGCCCGGGGAAGGCGGCCGCAGGTTGAAGTCTGGCGGAATTGCCAGCGGTGCATTCGAAACGACATCGAATTCGTTAGGCACGGTCTTTTGCAGGCCGAACGCCGTTTTGACATCGCTGCAGCCCGAGAGCGACAGTGGCAGCGAGATACCGCAAATCACGAGAACCGACGCACGCATCGACTGACGACTTCTTCGCCTCTCTTATCCTGCTGCCTGGCCCCGCCCGCCGAGCAGCCCATCGAGTACCAACAGCGCCACCCCGACGCTTATGGCGGCGTCGGCGAGGTTGAAGGCAAAGGGATGCCACTGTCCGACATGAAAGTCGAGAAAATCAACGACGGCGCCGCGTACTAAGCGGTCAAGCGCATTCCCCACGGCGCCGCCGATGATAAAGCCGATCGCCAGCGTAAGAACATATGATTTGAACTTGCCGCAGCCAGACGAGCAGGCCGACGACAATGACTGACGCCACGACCACGAGAATGATTTCGCCCATATCCGGATCGTTGAAGATGCCGAAACTGATGCCCCGATTCATGGTCAGGACCAGGTTGAAGAACCCGGTCACGGTGATTTGGCGCGCCGTCTCGGGATGATTGGCGAAGTGACTGACAATGCCCCATTTCGCAAGTTGATCGAGAATAACGACGGCGACCGCAATCAAAATGCCCTGAATCAGCATCAGGCAATAAGCTCCACCGCATCGGCGCAACGATTGCAGAGATCGCGATGTCCGATGTGGTGACCAACCTCCGGTAGCACGCGCCAGCAGCGTTGGCACTTTTCGCCATCGGCAAATTCGACGATCACCGCAACCTGCGGCACATCGGGGAGCGAAAATGCCTGCGCCGGCGGATCGGTGAAGACCGCACGCGCTTCCGACACGATGCACAATTCGGCAAGATCGACTGCGGCCAGCGCCACTCGATAGTCCTCGCCCGCCCACACCGTGACTGCGGCCTGAAGACTGGAGCCGATGCGCTTTTCGGCACGCTCCAATTCAAGCGCGCCAGTAACTACGCGACGCACGTCGCGTCGTTTTACGTAGTGGGCGGCCAGCAGCGGATCACGCCACGTGTCCGAAACCTCGGGATAAGTCTCGAGATGCACGCTCGTGCCTGGCCCGTCGCCATGCCGTGTGAGCCACGCCTCTTCGGCGGTGAAGCACAGAATTGGTGCCAGCCAGCACGTCAGACGTGCGAACAATAGGTCGAGCGTGGTGCGCACTGCCCGCCGCCGCTCCGAGGCCGGGGCATCGCAATAGAGCGCATCCTTGCGGACGTCGAAATAGAACGCCGACAGATCGACCGCGCAGAAATGATGAAGCGCGGTGAAGATCGCGTGGAAATCGTATCTCGCGGTCGCATCTCGGATCTCGGCATCGATCTCGACGAGACGGTGCAGCACCCAGCGCTCCAGCTCGGGCATGACCTCAGTAGCGATTGCTTCCCTCGCGGAAAACCCGGCCAGCGCACCAAGCAGATAGCGCAGCGTGTTGCGAAAGCGGCGATAGACATCGATGTTGCGCTTCAGGATTTCGGGGCCGAGATTGAGATCCGCGGTATAGTCGGATGCCACAACCCAAAGCCGCAAAATGTCGGCGCCGTGCTGCGCTGCAACCTCTTGCGGCACCACCATGTTGCCCGCTGATTTCGACATTTTACGATCCTGCTCGTCGAGCACGAAACCGTGCGTCAGCAAGGCGTCGAACGGCGCGCGGCCGCGCGTGCCGCACGATTCCAAGAGCGACGTGTGAAACCAGCCACGATGCTGATCGGAGCCTTCGAGGTAGAGCGAGGCCGGCCACTGCAGATCCCGCCGTCCCTCCAGCACGAATGCGTGGGTGGAACCGCTTTCGAACCAGACATCGACAATATCCGTCACCTGCTCGAAGCGCGCCGGCTCGCGGTCGGGGCCGAGAAACTCGCTTGCCGGTGTGTCGTACCAGCGATCGGAGCCACCTTTCTCGAACGCGGCGGCGACGCGGTCGATGACATCTTGATCGCGCAGCGGTTCACCGGTCAACCTGTCGACAAAGACTGCGATCGGCACGCCCCAGGCACGCTGGCGCGAGATGCACCAATCGGGCCGCGTCTCGATCATCGAACGAAGCCGGTTGCGGCCCTGGGGCGGGTAAAATGCTGTTGCGTCGATTGCGGCAAGCGCGGTGGCGCGCAAATGATTGGTCTCCATCGAGATGAACCATTGCGGCGTCGTGCGGAAGATGAGGGGTGCCTTCGAACGCCAGGAGTGTGGATAGGAGTGAGTAAGCTTGCCTTGCGCGAGGAGAGCGCCCGCCGCTGTCAACGCCGCGATGACAGCGGCATTGGCGTCACCCTCTTTGCCGTTGGGACGGAATACGCTTTTGCCCGCGAACAAAGGCACCGAATTGAGGAACCTGCCGTCGGCCGCCACGGTGTCAGGCACTGGAATATTGTGCTTGCGACCCAGGTCGAAATCGTCCGCGCCGTGCCCGGGTGCGATATGGACGAAGCCGGTGCCGTCTTCCTCGGTGACGAAATCGCCCGCCAATAGCGGCACATCGAAATCATAGCCTTGGCCGTGCAAGGGATGGCGCGCCACCGTGCCCGCTAGATCCCGGCCGATATAGGAAGCGTGAACTATACCGCCGAGCTTTAATTCTTGTTCGATCGCCGGCCAGCGCTTGAGGGAGACGAGGATGCGATCGCCGATCTTGACGAGATCGCCGGCGTTCTCGGCGCCATGCGTGATTTCGATCAGCAGGTAATCCATCTCGGCGCCATAGGCGATGGCGCGATTGCCGGGCAGTGTCCATGGCGTTGTTGTCCAAATGACCAGCGAAGCGCCGGCGAGCTCCGGCTTCGCCGCGTGCGCGATCGCGAATT
This sequence comes from uncultured Alphaproteobacteria bacterium, assembly GCA_963804725.1. GTDB lineage: Bacteria > Pseudomonadota > Alphaproteobacteria > ATCC43930 > CGMCC-115725 > JAATGI01. The sequence continues at coordinate 336,935 of CAWDRN010000008.1, forward strand.
TGACCCAAACCGTGGTTGACACATGCTCGTGATACTCCACCTCGGCTTCGGCGAGCGCGGTTTGCTCGACCGTCGACCACATCACCGGCTTGGCACCGCGATAGAGGCCACCGTTCATCACGAACTTGCCGATCTCGCGCAGGATCTGCGCCTCGGCGTGAGCCGTCATGGTGGTATAGGCATGATCCCAATCGCCGATAACGCCGAGACGCTGGAACTCCTCGCTCTGAACGCCGACCCAATGCGCAGCGAACTCGCGGCATTCCCGACGAAACTCGAGCACCGGCACATCGTCCTTGCGCCGTTTCTTCGCACGATAAGCTTCCTCGATCTTCCATTCGATCGGCAAACCATGGCAGTCCCAACCCGGGACATAAACGGCATCGTGGCCGAGCATCTGCTGGGAGCGGTTGACGATATCCTTCAGGATTTTGTTGAGAGCGGTGCCGAGATGGATGTTGCCATTGGCATAAGGCGGGCCGTCATGAAGGATATATTTTGGTCGTCCCTTGGAGCGCTCTCGTTGCTGACGCCACAAATCGATCTCTTTCCAGCGTGCCAGTAATTGCGGCTCACGCCGCGGTAGCGCCGCTTTCATCGGAAAAGAGGTCGAGGGCAGAAAAACGGTGTCGCGATAATCGTTGGCCATGGCTTAACTCGGCAAAAGGAGAAAAAGGCGAATAGGGAGCGCTCCCGGTCCTCACTCGAGGACCGGGCCGCTAATTCGCCGAGCGCGACATGGCAAAACCTTGGCCATGGTGGCCAAAGATAGGAACACGACGAAAATCCGTCAATCGTCGCGGATTTCGGTGCCGGCGCCGCGCGTGATTGCGAGGAGATCCCCGGGTTCCGCGATTTCAAAAGTGTGCCAGACGCAGCGCGGCACGATAAGCGCGTCGCCGGCTTTCATCGACACTTTGCGTCGCGTCTTTCCGTCATCGAGCACGATTGCGGTATTGCCCGAAACCAGAAACAGAAGTTCGTCGCCGGCGGGGTGCATCTCCCAATGCATGTTGCCGCGGTCGAGATGGAAGAACGTCACCAGCCGCCCTTCCTGCAAGGCGGTTTCCTCGCCAATGCGCTGCCAGAAATTGCTGTCGACGGCGATCGGAACAGCCGCGGCGCCATCCGCGAGCTGCACAAAAGTGCGGTCGAGGGCGAAAGCCTTGGTCATATGGTCAGGCCGGCGGCCGGGTAAAGAACCAGTCGTGACCGTCGGGATCACGAGCCCAATAGGTGCGGCCATAATCCCGATCGGAAAGATCCTGCACAATTTCCGCCCCGGCCGCCTTGGCGCGGGCACAATGTCCGTCGACATCGTCGACATAGACAAACACGCCGCTGGTATGCGCGTTGGCCCGAGCCGGCGACTGGCTTTCGAACTGAGAGGCGGCGGTGCCCATCATGACAACACCCGCGCCGTACCGCACCTCGCCGTGATGACGGCCCGAGCCGGTTGGCTCGACCATGATCTTGTCAAAGCCGAACGTAGCTACCAGCCAATCGACCGCGCGCGGCACGTCGGCAACATAGAGATAGGGGATCACCTGGGACATGCCTTCCGGGGGAATCTTAGGCATTGCGACCTCCTGAAAAATTCGCGACCGCGATCGTACAATCTCCGCCGGCGGCGGTATTGGAAAAATTTTACCCGCCTCAATAGCCCGGCACGCTGTAATTAGGCGGTCGACCAGCGAAATAATCGGCCGGCGTAACGCCGGCGAATTGGCGAAAATCGCGGTGAAGGTGTGCTTGATCGTAGTAGCCGCAATCGGCGGCGATTTCCGCCCAGCGGGGCCTCGGCACACCCTCGAGACAGCGAACGGCGCGGGCAAAGCGCATCACCCGCGCGGCCCGTTTCGGCGTCAAGCCGAACTCGTGATGGAACACGGCGATCAGTCGCTTGTGGCTCCAGCCGAGCTCGTCCGCGAGCGCGGCAATCGGCACCAGCCCGTGATATTGGCGCAGATTTTCCCAGGCCAAAATGGCCTCGCGCGACGCCGCGCGGTCCTCGGCGAACCGTGCCAAGAAAAAACGTTCGAGGCAAACGAAACACTTCGGCCAATGCGACGCATCGTGAAGACGCGCTATCAGATCGCGGCCCGCCGCGCCCAATGCATCGTCGATGGCAATCACGCGATCGGCGATCTCCAGCAGCGGAAGGCCCAACAATCTAACCGCACCCATTGGCGTGAAATTGACCTGTATGCAGGATGATTGTCCGGTTGATTCGACGAGCGTGTAGTGCTCGCTCAATCCGGACAAAAACGAATCCGCATGGTACGGACGTTGGCCGGATTCGCTAAGTCGCCATTCCGGGCCGAGATTGAAAATCATTGGAATGATTGGCCGCGGCGTCTCACGCATGGTGACCGGACGAAGGACGTTTTCGCTCCAGCCCAGGTAGTTGCCCTCGATGTAGCGTTGAAGGCGCGGATCGGGGACACAGAAAATCGCTTCGGTGGCGCCGAGCTGGTTCTCCTGCCGCGCCACTCGCAAGCTCATGCCGGGGCCAGAATGGCTCGGGCCTGTTTTGCGTCCTCTCGCATCGCCGCCACCAGCGCGTCAATGCCGGCAAACTTGGCGTCGGGCCGGATGAACTCGACAATAGCGACACGTAAGTGACGGCCGTAGAGATCGCCCGCGAAATCGAAGAGATGTGTTTCAAACCGCCAATCCTGGCCGGCAAAGGTCGGGCGATTGCCAAAATTGGCGACGCCGTCATACCAGGTGAGGGTGCCATTCTGGTTCACGCCAGCGCGCACCGCGTAAACGCCGGGCGCCGGGTGAAGATAGTTTGCGATCGCCAGGTTGGCGGTCGGAAAGCCGAGATCGCGTCCGCGCCGGTCGCCGCGTTGGACGCGACCTTCGATCTCCCAGCTGCGGCCCAGCAATGCCGCCGCCGCACGCGGCCTGCCGGAGGCGAGATGATCACGAATGCGGCTCGCCGAGGCGACCTTGCCGCCTGCATCGGCGACCGGCTCGAGAACGGTGACGCCGAACCCGAGCGCCGCGCCCATCTCGCGCAGCAGCGCCGGATTGCCGCCACGGCCACGCCCAAAGGTGAAGTCCTGCCCGACCACTATGTGCCTGGTACCAAGCCGCACTGCCAACAGATCGGCAACGAAATCTTGGGCGCTTTTGGCCGCGAAGCGGCGATCAAAGCGCAGCGTAAACAGCACATCGCTGCCGGCTTCCGCGATCAGCCGGGTCTTGGCGCGGAACGGGGTCAGGCGAAACGGCGGACCGTCCGGCACGAACACGCTGCGCGGATGCGGCTCGAATGTTAGAATCCCGAACGGGACGCCTTCGTCAGCAGCGATGCGCCTGGCCTCGGCGATCACTGCGCAGTGCCCGCGGTGGACGCCGTCGAAATTTCCGATCGCGATCACCGCCCCCTTTGGCACGTCGGCGGTCGCATGGCGAAACAATTGCATGGCAACGCGGTTTTAGCCGCGTTTCGGCACCATCACCAGGGCCTCGCCGGCAATCGTCACAGTGTCGCCGACCCGGCATGTCGTCTTGAAGACGGCGCGTGATTTTTCCGGCCGTAGCTCGATGATCGTGACCTCGGTGGTGACCTTGTCGCCGATCCTCACCGGGGCAAGAAACTTGAGGCTCTGCGACAGATAGATCGTGCCGTGGCCGGGAAGGCGGCTGCCGATCACGGCGGAGATGAAGGTCGCGCCCAGCATTCCTTGGGCGATGCGGCCGCCGAAGCGGGTCTTACGAGCATAATCCTCATCGAGGTGCACAGGATTGTCGTCGCCAGACAGAGCCGTGAATTGACGAACTAAAGCATCGTCGACAACCCGATCCTGTCGAGCAGTTTGGCCAACATACAATTCTTCATAGAAGAACCCAGGTATGTCCGTTATCTTAATTCCACTGTCGGGCATGCAATAATACTCCTGACCGCTATGAAAGCGGCGCAACATAAATGGATTGCTGCATCGCAGCAAGCAAGAGCGGGCCGACTCCGCTGTTTCTTTGGCCATTTGGCGTTAACATTGCGCCATGGCGCTCGACGCTCCGTCACCTCCACGAATACGCGCGAGCCTGTCGGTCCGGCTGCTGTTGCTTACGCTCGCGTTTTTCATGCTCAGCGAGGTGTTAATCCTAGTGCCGTCGGTCGCTATGTTCCGGCGGGATTACCTGCGCATGGTGTTGGGCGAAGCCCATCTGGCGGCGCTAGCGCTCGAGGCCACGCCGAACAACGTTGTCAGCCCCAATCTCGCCAAGAAATTGCTGCAGCGCGTCGGTGCGCACGGCATCGTGCTGCACCGCCTCGACAACACCACCTTGATGCTCGACTCGCCCATGCCCCCCAAAGTCGACGCCACCTATGATCTGCGCAATGCAATGCTGCCGACGCTCGTCGCCGATGCTGCCAAGACCTTGACCGACAGCGGCAATCGGGTATTGCGAGTGCTCGACGTCTCCCCAAAGGAGAGGGGCGTGGTCGTCGAGGCCCTGCTAGATGAGGCGCCCGTTCGCGCGGCTATTCTCAAGATCGCAGAGCGCGTCTTGACGGTCTCTATGATCACCTCGCTCATCGCATCGGTACTGCTTTATTTCAGTCTGCAATGGCTGGTCGTACGGCGCATGCGGCGTCTGACCCAGAGCATGATGGCGTTTCGTGATAATCCGGAGGACGCTGCGATTCTTGTGCCAATGGGCGCACCCGACGAGATCGGCTTGGCCCAGCACGAACTGGCGCGGATGCAGCGCACGGTGCTGGGCGCGTTACGCCAGAACGAGCGGCTCGTGGCGCTCGGCACGACCGTTACCAAGATCAGCCACGATCTGAAAAATATCCTCAGCACGGTACGTCTGATGTCGGATGGGCTTGCCGGAATTGATGTGCCGGAGGTCAAGCGGGTAATGCCCAGCCTGATTACCGCCATCGATCGTGCCGTTGCGCTGTGTGTTGGCACGCTCGGTTACACCCGCGAAGGCGCAGCGCGGCTCAATATTAAGGACTTTCCGTTGCAGCCGTTGGTCAAGGAGTTGGCGCCGGTGGTCGAGAACGGAACCGAGGGCGAAGCGCATCGGCTGATCGACAACGTGCCGCCCGACCTAGCCGTGCGCGCCGATCGCGACCAACTTTTCCGAGTGCTTCTGAATCTTTCGCGCAATGCGGTTGAGGCCGGTGCCAATTGCGTTACCATCTCTGCCCATAACGGCGAACGGCGCGTGATGATCGACGTCGCGGACGATGGTCCCGGCCTCGCACCCAAGGCGCGCGACAATCTGTTTCGGCCCTTCGCAGGCTCCGCGCGGCCGGGCGGAATGGGTCTGGGCCTCGCCATCGCGCGCGAGATTCTGCGGGCACATGGCGGCGACATCATCCTTGGCCGTAGCGGCGCCGATGGCACGCTGTTTCAACTGAGCCTGCCGGCCTAACCAGCCTGAGGTCTTTCGGCCGGGGTCAATCGAGCGCCAAGAGCTCGGCTTTGAGATAGGCGCTTTCTGGCAAGGCCGGGTGCAGCGGATGGTCGGGCGCCGCGCCCGAACGCAACAGGATACGGCCAAAGCGATCGGCATCTTGCAAGCCGCGCCGCACTGCTTCCGCAAAATCCGCGACCGCGACATTGTGCGAGCACGAGGCAACGAAGAGGATACCGCCGGATGCCACCAGACTTGCGGCGAGACGGGTTAGCTTGCGATAGCCGCGCAAGCCGGCGCCCAAATCCTTGCGAGCTTTGACGAAGGCCGGCGGATCGGCGACGACAATATCAAAGCGTTCCCGGGCGGTGGCGAGACCTTCCAGTTTTTCAAACACTTCCGCCCGCTCAAAACGGCAGATCGACGAGACGCGATTGTCATCGGCGGCGCTGCGCGCAAATTTGAGCGCCGGTTCGGACCGGTCGACGCCGATTACTTCGCGCGCGCCGGCACGCGCCGCGTTGACGCCAAAGCCGCCGGTGAAACAATAGAGATCGAGAACGCGGGCTCCTGCCGACATCGCCGCCACCCGGCTGCGGTTTTCGCGTTGGTCGTAGAACCAGCCGGTCTTTTGACCGCCGATCGGATCGGCGAGAAAGTGGGCACCGTTTTCGTCGACGGCGATCGGGACGGCAAGTTCGCCGATGACGCGCTGGCTCGCAGTCAGCCCTTCGACGGCCCGTGCTTCGCTGTCGTTGCGCAGCACGATGGCACGCGGCCGCAAGACTTGCGTGCACGCCGCCAACAACTCGGCTTCGAGCCGGTCGATGCCCGCCGTGTTGATTTCCGCGACCAGGACATCGTCGAAGCGATCGACGACGAGACCTGGCAGACCGTCGGCCTCGGCATGAATGAGCCGATAGAACGGCCCGCTATAGAGTTGTTCGCGCACATGCAATGCCGCCATGAGCCGGGCCGCAAAAAAACCCTGATCGATGACGCGCCCGGCGTCGCGATCAAGAAACCGGGCGCTGATGAGTGGGTGCGGGTTGAACATGGCGACCCCGAGCGCTTCGCCAGTGGCCGTCATGATAGTGACGAGCGTGCCGGGCGCGAGCGCCTTCGCGGCGCTGTTCATCGTAATCTCGTTGGAATAGATCCAGGGATGGCCCTGGGCGGCACGCCGGTGGTGCCCCGGCAGAAGCAAGACCACCGGGCGCGAACGCGGATCGTCACCCACGGTCGTCGCCTAGTCGCCGGCGCCGGCGCCGTCGCGCCGCGAATCGGCGGCACCTTCAAGACCTTTGCCGGTCCGTTCGATCGCGGTAATGCCACTCGGGTGCGGTCCGACGACACTATGGTGGCCACGCGCTTCAAGCGCGGCTCTTAGCGCTGCGGCCGCTGGGCCAGCCTCGATTTCCAGGGTGCCCGTGTTGCGATCGCCAATGTTTGGCAGGTCCATCGCCCGCTGCAAATCGAGACGCTCATCAAGCGCCGCGATTATCGTCTTGGCGACATCCTCGATGATCGCGGGGCCGCCGGCCGAACCGACCACCAACTTCACCCCGCGCCTGTCGAACACAATGGTCGGTGACATCGAGCTGCGCGGCCGCTTGCCCGGTTCAACGCTGTTGGCGACTGGGCGGTCGTCACGTCGCGGCAGAAAGGAGAAATCGGTCAGCTCATTGTTGAGGAGGAAACCGTCAACCATCACCCGCGATCCAAACTGATTCTCGATCGAAACCGTCATCGAAACGGCATTGCCGTCGCGATCAAGGACGGCGAGATTGGTGGTCGAGGGCAATTCCGGCGAAGCGTCATCACCGCGTTCCGCCCGCTGCTCGGGCGGGTTGCCTGGCAGCGCCGGCAGACCGCCGTCGCGCACCCTATTAATTAGCTTGGCCCGCGCCGCGAGATAGGCCGGATCGAGCAGACCCAAAACCGGGGCGGGCACGAAATCAGTGTCGGCGAGGTAGCGATCGCGGTCGGCAAAAGCGAGCTTGCCCGCCTCGGCGAAGAGGTGAACGGCGTCGGGCGCATCCAAATCGAGCTCGCTCGGCGGAAATCGCTGCAGCATTCCCAAAATTTGCAGCAATGTGATGCCGCCGGAACTCGGCGGCCCCACACCGCACACTCGCCAGACACGATAGGAACCACACACTGGTTTGCGTTCTCTGGCGCGATAATGGACCAGATCCTCGATTGCAAGGTCGCCCGCTGGCGAGGCGGCGCGAATCGCCCGAACGATATCCTGCGCGATCATGCCATGATAGAAGGCGTCGGCACCGCGCATCCCGACTTCGGTGAAGACGCGGGCGAGCTGCGGATTCTTTATTGTCTCGCCGGCGGCCAGCGGAGTGCCGTCCGTATGATAGAAATAAGACTTGGCAGAGGATTGCCGCAGGAATTTATCCCCGACCAGCAGCCTATGCAGGCGATCCGACACGGCAAATCCATCGGTGGCGAGCTTGATTGCCGGCGCGAACAGGTTGGCCCATGACAGCCTGCCGAATTTATCATGCGCTTTTTCCAGCATGCGCAAATAGCCGGGCGTGCCGATCGACCGTCCCCCAACCACCGCGGTAAAGAATTGCATTGGCGTGCCGTCGGGATTGAGGAAGCGATCAGGCTTCGCGGCCGCAGGCGCGGTCTCCCGCCCGTCGATCGTGGTCAGCGCGCGCGATTTCGCGGCGTAGTAGACGAGGAAGCCGCCGCCACCGACACCCGAGGATTGTGGTTCCACCAGATTCAACACCAGCGCCGCCGCGATCGCTGCATCGACCGCATCGCCGCCGCTCCGCAGGATGTCGCGGCCGACCTTGGCCGCAAGCGGCTCGGCAGCAACCACCATTTCGTGCGGAGCGAAAGTCGGATGGTGAAGCGTGTTGCCGCTCGCGGCCTCCGGCATGGGCGCCTGCGCGATGGCAACGCTCCATGGCAGCGCGATCGCGGCCAACGCCCCGCAACGAAACAAGTTCAGCGGCGATGGACGCTGGCGATCGGCGGGGCGAATTGCGGCTCGATGTCCCAAGGAAACAGAATCCAGGTGTCCTGGCTCACTTCGGTAACGAAGGTGTCGACCATCGGGCGGCCGGCAGGCTTGGCATAGATGGTGGCGAAATGGGCCTTGGGCAACATTTCGCGCACCGCTTTGGCAGTAAAGCCAGTATCGACCAGATCATCGATAATTAGCACGCCCGTACCGTCCCCTGGCACCGGTTTCAGAATTGTGAGCTTGCCTTGCGAGCGATCGTCATAGCTGGCGATGCAAACGGTGTCGATCAGCCGCAGATCGAGCTCCCGTGCGACGATCGCCGCTGGCACCAAGCCGCCGCGCGTCACGGCGACGATGCTCTGCCACGGACCCAGTTCGACGAGCCGCCACGCCAAGGCGCGAGCATGGCGATGCAATTCGTCCCAGGTGACGGGAAAGTTCTTGGTATAGCCAGCGGCAGTGGTCACGGTATCGAGCGCGCCATGTTTCAGTGGACAAAGATCCGCACTTCGTTATCGCGGATACCGGTACTAAACATTGCCGAGAGTGTCACGCGATCCGCGGGCAGTCCCATTTTCGCCAACGTGCGCATGACGCGTTCGGCATCGCGCTGGGCCTGGTCCGCGCCTTTCGCGGTCTCGGCCTCGCTGCCGGAGCTGGGCGACACGGCGACCAGATCAAAAATGGCCATTGGCCTCCGTTCCAAAGCGCGGCTGAGGGCGGTGTAGAGCGCCGGCTCGTACGGCACGTCCGGCCGGTCGAAGCGAATCACCACGAGCGGGCGGCGCTCTTTGATGGGGGGTGCCGGACTGTGGCTGCGTTGCCGATCAGCTGGATGCTGATTGCTGCCCTGGGCAAGGTGTTTCATGCCGGCGCTTGCACCTACCTTTTGGTCCAAGCCACTGTCCGCATCAGTCACGGCAGGTGCCGCCATCGCGACCTGAATGTCGTCGCCGACGCGCGGCGCGGCGACGGTGACGCCATGCGCCGCGGATGGGCCTGCGCCTGAAGATCCCCCATCGGCCCAAGACCACCTCCCTTCGCCATTGTCGCAACCACAGACGATCAGCACAACCGAGACCAGGGCCAGCGCCGAAATGGCGCGGCGTAGAGCGACCGTATCAGCCATCTTCCTGTTCTGCTTCAATGGGGTCATGGCGGGGTAGAGGCCCTTCAATCTCCGGCCAAGCTCCCTTTCGAGGCTGCCCGGCCGCGGAAATATTATGCAAGCAATTTCAAGCGACAAGTATCTTAGTCAGGGCCCGCTCAGCCGGCTTGCCAATTTCGGGCGTCCGGACCATTCTGGTGCGTCGACAGTTCGCGGTTCGAAGACCAGCCCTCGCCCGGCTCAGCCGGCGCCGGGCCCCCTTTCCGACCTCAAACGAGACCGATCGATGGCGCGACGAATGCGCTGAAACACTGTATTGGAGGCCAACATGGCGATTGGTACCGTAAAATGGTTTAGTAGCCAAAAGGGCTACGGCTTTATTCAGCCGGAAGATGGCACCAAAGATGTATTCGTTCACATCTCCGCGGTTGAGCGGTCGGGTATGGGAGGCCTGCGCGAAGGCCAGAAGCTGAGTTATGACATTGAACGTGGCCAGCAAGGCCGCACCTCGGCGGTTAATCTGAAGCAAGTCTGAAGTGGTTCCATTACTTCTGAGGTAATTTGAGGGCTTTCGCACCCGCGCTACTATGGCGCAATAAATCAAATCGCCCGTCCCGTCGGCGGCTTGCTGCGTGAATGGCGACAGCGCCGGCGCCTGAGCCAACTCGATCTGGCCTGCGAGGCGCGGATATCAACGCGGCATTTGAGCTTTCTCGAAACCGGCCGCGCCCAGCCGAGCCGCGACATGGTGCTCCACCTGGCAGAGCGGCTCGAGGTGCCGATGCGCGAGCGCAATGTGCTTCTGGTCGCGGCCGGCTTCGCGCCATCCTTCGGCGAGCGAACGTTGCAGGATCCAGCGCTGGCTGCGGTGCGCGCTGCCATCGACCTTGTGCTCGAGCGACAGAAACCCTACCCGGCATTTGCCGTCGACCGGCGGTGGCGCGTCGTCGCCAGCAATTCGGCACTACCCGAACTCTACGAGGGCTGCGCCGAGGAATTGTTGCGGCCGCCGGTCAACGGGTTGCGCTTGACCCTTCATCCCCAGGGCATGGCACCGCGCATTGCCAATCTTGGCGAATGGCGGGGCCACATTTTGACCCGGCTCAAGCAGCAGATCGACATGACCGCCTTTCCGGAGCTGATCGCGCTGCGGCGCGAGCTGTTGTCTTATCCGGCGCCGCCCGAGGCGCAAGACATGATGGCTGAGCAGGCCGTTGCCATTCCCCTCAAGGTCCGAACTTCGTTGGGCCTGTTATCGTTCTTCAGCACCACCACCATCTTCGGCACACCGGTCGATGTGACAGTGTCGGAACTGGCGCTCGAATTGTTCTTTCCAGCCGACGCGGCCACAGCGCGCGCCGTCGAGAGAAACGGTTTATCCTTACCTGTGACGTAATCGCTTTTCTGCCATTCATTCGCGACCATAGCGATCTGACCCTAACCGAGGAGGATTGCTATGAGCAGCGTCAATGAAGTGGTAGCCAACTATATTGGCGCGTGGAACGAGCGCGACCCCGATAAACGGCGCGACCTGATCGCCAAGACCTGGACCGACGAAGGTGTTTATATCGATGCGCATCGTCGGGGCATCGGCCACGACCAGATCGATGCGATGATCGCGGGCGTGCAGGAAAAGTTCGCCGGCTATCGGTTTGGCCTGGTGAGCGGCATCGAAGCCCACAATAGCTACGTGCGCTTCACCTGGGCGGCCGGCGGTGCACCCGGGGCGCCACTCTATTTCCGCGGCACCGACTTTGCCGTACGCGCCAATGATGGCCGTCTGCAATCGGTCGCGGGCTTCACCGACGCAGCACCGGCCGCTTAACTGCGTCGCGTCGTCGCCCGCGCGACGGGCCTGTCCGGAGCGAGCGAGGGCGGTGCCGTCGCTCGCTCACGGGTGGACGGCAATCCCGGGAGACGCGATTTATCAATGCACCATTACTTGAGTTGTTCGATGAGCAGGTCGAGCGCGGCCATGGTGAAGCCGTACATGTTCGCCAGCCGGTCGGCCCTGCCGGTTTCGATGGTGATGACGCGATCGTGCGGACCGACCACCGCGATGCAAGAGTGTCCGGCAGCATCGCCATAGCGGTTGCCAGTGGGACCGGTCGCTCCGGTCTCGCCGATGCCCCAGGCGGCGCCACAGTGATGGCGTGCGGTGCGCGCCGATAGCAGCGCATAAGGCTCGCTGGCGCCGCGCATGCCGCGCATGGCGTCGTCGCTGATCTGCAAGAACGCACTGCGCGCTTGCCGCGTGTAGATTACACCGCCGCCGATGAAATAAGCGGAAGCTCCCGGCACCGATAGCAGGGCCGCTGAGATCAGCCCCCCGGTCGACGATTCCGAAACAGCGACCGTCTCGTTTCGCCTCGTCAACAAGGCGCCGGCCTGCCCGCCGCGAGCGAGAATGTCATCCATCGTCGTCATATCAATGCGCCGCCTGCACGATCCGAAGAATCATCGGCTTGTCACTCGCCCAGGACACGGCATCGTGGCCGGTAAAGTCCTGGAGATGGACGTTGGCGCCAGCCTCGACCAAAACGCGCACGACCTCGCCGCGGTTATTGGTGATCGCCAACATCAGCGGCGTAATGCCCTCGCTGTTCTGCACATCAATCGACGCGCCGGCGGCAAGCAAACGTTTGACCATTTCGGCGTGGCCGTTGATCGCCGCCCAGTGCAACGCCGTGTCGCCGAACTTGTCACGATGGTCCACCACCGCTAGATGACCGAGCAACAGATCGGCGATTTTCATATCGCCATTGGCGGCGGCAAAGCTCAGCGCGGCGCGGCGATTCTCACCTTCGGTGTCGACGAAATCGCCGCGCTGCAACAGGTCCAGCACCGAATCGAAATCGTCACGCTCTGCCGCGCGCGGCAGAATCAGCAGATTGTTGAGGTCCTGTGCGGCGGCGATGTGGACTGGCGCGGCCAGGGTCAAGGCCGCCATCACCACGCCAATCATCTGGCCACGCCTATTGCGAGTCACGCTGCACGCTCCATCGTCTGCCATGATGATAGACGAGCACAGGCGGTGAGACTACCGTCTGTTCAGTCATGTCAAGGCTCGAGCCGTCATCCGTCGATTTTCCCGACTTCGCGCCGGGCTCGGTCTGGCTCGTCGGCGCCGGACCGGGCGATCCCGGTTTGCTGACCCTTCTCGCCCACTACGCGTTGCAACGAGCCGACGTCATCGTCTATGACGCACTGGTCGATCGTCGGGTGCTGGAGCTGAAAGGTCGAGAGGCGACGCTCGACTATGCTGGCAAGCGGGGTGGTCGCCCGTCGGCGCAGCAGGAGGATATTTCACTACGCCTCATTCGGTTGGCACGCACTGGGAAGCGTGTGCTTCGTTTAAAGGGAGGCGATCCTTTCGTTTTCGGCCGTGGCGGCGAGGAAGCGATAGCGCTGAAGGAAGCCGGCGTGCCGTTTCGGGTCGTGCCCGGCATCACGGCCGCGATCGGCGGTCTCGCCTATGCCGGCATTGCGGCGACGCATCGCGACCTCAATCAAAGCTTCGCCTTCGTTTCTGGTCACAAGAGTGGCGGCGCGCTGCCCCAACGCGTCGATTGGGATGCGCTGGCGCGCGCGGCGCCAACCATTGTGGTTTATATGGCGCTGGGTCATTTGCGGGAAATAGCGGACCGGTTGATTGCCGCCGGGCGTAGCGCCGACGAGCCAGCGGCCATCGTCGCCAAGGCGACAACGTCGGATCAACGTGTGATCGTAACCACGCTCGCCCGCGCCGCGGCGGATGCCGAGCGAGCCGCTATCGGAGCGCCGGCAATGCTGGTGGTCGGGCCCGCCGTGGCGCTGCGCGACAGGATGAGGTGGTTTGACTAGGTCAACGCGCAACGGGCTGATTGCTTTCATCGCCGCGCTTGTCATCATCATCGGCGGTTTTACCTATCGACAATTCGTCGCGCCGTCCGACGAGCCTGTGCAGGCGCCATTCTCAATCGGCGGGCCGTTTAGGCTGGTCGATGCGAACGGCGTCAACCGGCGCGACACGGATTTTCGCGGTAAGCTGATGCTGGTCTATTTCGGCTACACTTTTTGTCCCGATGTCTGCCCAACGACGCTGACGATGATGAGCGATGCCCTCGCCAAACTCGGGGCTAGCGCTGCCGAAATCGCGCCGATCTTCATTACCATCGATCCCGCGCGCGACACGCCTACGCAGATAAAGCAATATATGGAAAGTTTCGACCCACGCTTTGTGGCGTTGACCGGCTCGGCCGCGCAGATCGCTACGGTAGCGAGCGCCTATCGCGTCTATTACCGCAAGGCCCAGGGCGCCGGCGAGCAATACACGATGGATCATTCCTCGGCCATCTATCTCATCGCGCGCGATGGACGTTATCTCGGCCATTTCGATTCCACGATCACCGCCGATGATTTGACGCGCGCCCTAAAAAAACATCTCTAAGCACACCCATCTTGCCGCGCGACGCGATACGAGCTTAGAGTGGCGCCATGCCCGCGACATCACCGTTCCTCATGAGCCTGCCGCGACAGATAACGTTGCGCGCTGGCGAAATACCGGTGCGCGTTCGCATGTCGCCGCGCGCGCGACGCTTGGCACTGCGCATCGATGCGCAGTCGGAAGCGGTTGAACTGGTGCTGCCTCGCCGCACCTCGGCGCAGCGTGCCATGGCATTCATCGAGGAGAACCGTACTTGGCTGGACAAGCGCATCACCGCGCTGCCGCCGCGCACCGTGCTCGCCGATGGCGAGACGGTACCGATCCTCGACAGGCCCCACCGCATTCGCCGCGTCGATCAAGCGCCCGATCGCCATCGCGTTTGGATCGAGGATGGCGAGGTGTTCGTGGCGGCGGCGCCGGAGCAACTCGGTCGCTGGCTGATCGACTTCCTCAAGGATCTGGCACGGCGTGAGTTTCAGCGCCGAGCTGCCGAGCTCGCCTCGCGTATCGGCCGTAAGGTTGGCCGCATCACCGTACGCGACACCACGACACGTTGGGGTAGTTGCTCGGCCAATGGCAATCTCGCTTTCTCCTGGCGCTTGATCATGGCGCCGAACTCGGTGCTGGAATATGTCGTCGCGCACGAGGTGGCGCACCTCTCGGAGATGAATCACGGACCGCGTTTTTGGAAACTGGTGGAGCGGCTAGCGCCCGGCGTAGACGGTCAGCGCCACTGGCTCAACCGCCACCGGGCAAAATTGCTGCGGATCGGTTAGGCAGGGCGTCGCGTCGCATCAAGTACAGCAACAGCAACAAGCCCGGAACGCAGAGCACCACCGTGGCCGTGAAGAACGGCGCCCACCCCAGGCGATCGGCAAACCAGCCGCCACCCGAGGCGATGAATGTGCGTGACACCGCTGCGAGCGCAGACAGCAACGCGTACTGTGTTGCGGTGAAGGCAGGATTGCAGAGCCGCGACAGGTAGGCGACAAACGCCGCCGAGCCGACGCCGCCGGTGACGTTCTCCGTCGCGATGGTGACGGCGAGCATCGCGACGTTGTGGCCAACTCCCAGCTGCACGATGTAGGCAAAATTCGACAGCGCCTGCACTATACCGCCGATTAGCAACGCGCGCATAATGCCGACGCGCAGCACGAGCCATCCGCCGAGGACCACACCGGCCATGCTGGCGATCAGCCCGAACACCTTGCTGATGCTCGCAATCTCAACCGTACTGAAGCCGATCGAAATGTAAAACGGTCCGGACATCCACCCGGCGACTGCGTCGCCGGTTTTGTAGAGCACGACAAGGAGCAGGATCACCGGCCAATCTTGTCGCGTCATAAAATCCGCGAAGGGCTCGACCACGGCGGCACGGAACCATTTCTCGCGCTCGGGGCGAGGTGTCACAGACTCGCGGGTGAGCAACACCGCCACCATACCGATACCAACCAGACACGCCATGACCGTGTAGGCGACATGCCAGTCGAAAGCGCTGGCGAGATAGAGCGCGCCCGCGCCGGAGGCGAGCATGCCGATGCGATAGCCGATCTGCGTTGCGGCGGCGCCCGCGCCCTGCTCGTGGTCGGTCAAAAGCTCGACGCGAAAGGCGTCGATAACGATGTCCTGGCTCGCCGAGAAAAATGCCACCAAAATGCCGATGACGGCGGTGCTTCGGGCGTCGACTGCCGGGTCGGTTCGCGCCAGCGCCAGGATCGAGAGCGCGAGAAAAACCTGGATGGTGACGGCCCAGCCGCGCCGTCGGCCCAACCACACGCTCAATCCCGGCACCGGCACTCTGTCCATCACCGGCGCCCACAGGAATTTGAGATTGTAGGCCAAACCGACCGACGCGAAGAGACCGATCGCGGTCAGCGAAATGCCATCTTGCCTGAGCCAGATCGACAGGGTGGCGCCCGTGAGGGCAAGCGGCAGCCCGCTTGAAAATCCCATCGCCAGAATCGCGACCATCCGCCGATCGGCATAAAGGCGAAACGCTTCCATCGCTTTCTGCATCCGACGCCAGCGTGCTGCTTCAGAAGATCAGCGCGCTCGAATTCTCTGGCGCGGCGCTGCGAGTTTGGAACCGGGTTGTCGCCCGGTCGACGGATGGTGCAGACGATATCGCGCACCAGCCTGCGTTTCATCGCATCGCCATCGTCGAAGTCGCCACCGGTGAAATCGACAGGAACCTTGCGGGTATGCGAGCCCAGGTCCTTCGCAACCAATCCGTCGAGCCGCGGCGTCACTTTCGATCGACGTCCGCGGCTACCTGCATGCGAATGATCTTGTCCGGGTTGGTGACCTTGCCGTTGTCAGCCTGGTCACCCTTTTTGAGGGCATCAATATATTCCATGCCGGCCGTCACCTGACCAAACACCGTATACTTTCCATCGAGAAATGACGCGGGCTCAAAGCAAATAAAAAACTGACTGTCGGCGCTGTTGGGATCCTGAGCGCGCGCCATGCCGACGGTGCCACGCACAAACGGCGTATCGGTGAACTCGGCCTCTAGCTTCTTGCCCGAGCCACCCATCCCGGTTCCTGTCGGATCGCCGGTCTGGGCCATGAAACCGTCGATGACGCGGTGGAAGACGATGCCGTCATAAAAATGCTGGCGCGCCAGCTCTTTGATGCGGGCCACCGTGCGGGGTGCCAAATCGGGTCGCAACTCGATCGTCACGCGTCCTGCCGGCACATCCATGTACAGAGTATTTTCGAGATCAGCTGCGCTCACAATGCCTCCATTCAAGCTGACGACAAAAGCGGCCAGGACGGCGATCACACGAAAGAATCCAGCCATGAAGCGGTCTGCCTTCGATTGGGTAACGCTCGCGACGTTAGTAGAAGCAGCAGCATAAGGAAAGTGCCGTTTGCCGGGGGCTGCTTTACGCCGCACTCGGCGCCATGTCATGGTTCGCACCGATGATTCGGTTCGAAAATGTCGGCATGCGTTACGGCGCCGGCCCGGAGGTGTTGCGTGATATCAGCTTCCGGCTCGACGTCAGCTCGTTCCATTTCCTAACCGGCTCCAGCGGCGCCGGCAAATCGAGCGTGTTAAAGCTGATCTACTTGTCCGAGCGGCCATCGCGCGGCGTGGTTTGGCTGTTCGATAAACAAGTATCAAGCCTGCCGCGGCGCGCGCTGCCCCCATTGCGCCAGCACATCGGCGTCATCTTCCAAGATTTTCGTC
Organism: uncultured Alphaproteobacteria bacterium; assembly: GCA_963804725.1. Lineage (GTDB taxonomy): Bacteria > Pseudomonadota > Alphaproteobacteria > ATCC43930 > CGMCC-115725 > JAATGI01. Next base: position 354,045 of record CAWDRN010000008.1, read on the forward strand.
TGATCAACCATCTATCGACGTTCGATAATGTCGCCCTGCCGCTGCAACTCGCCGGCGAGAGCGAAGTCAAGATCAAGGAAACCGTGACCGATCTTCTGACCTGGATCGGACTGGCTGATCGCATCGAGGCGCGACCGCCGACCCTGTCCGGCGGCCAGCAGCAGCGCGTCGCCATCGCGCGCGCGGTGATTGCCCGGCCGAATCTGATTCTTGCCGACGAGCCGACCGGCAATGTTGATGACGCGATGGCCATGCGCCTCTTGCGTCTGCTTGAAGAGATGAACCGGCTTGGCACTACCGTGATCGTTGCGACGCACAACCATTACCTGGCAACACGCATGGGGCGGCCGCGCCTTCATCTCGACGGCGGCAAGATCACGCTGATTAGGCCCGAACCGTCGGTCGAATCACCGACGCCTCGGTCATGAGCCGAGGGTTCGATATCCCCTTCGCGCGCGACGGCTCCGTGCGTTTCCTGCCCTGGATCGTGGCGCTGATGGCGTACCTCGCCGGGCTGGCATTGGCAGGGGCGCTACTGCTTGACGCGGCTTTGGGCGACTGGAGCCGGGGTGTCAGCGGCGTGATGACGGTCGAACTACCGCCGGTCGCCACCGGGGAAGCGGGCGACGCCGCCGTCGCCCCGGTGATGGAGCTATTGCGGGCAACGCCCGGCGTCGCTAGCGTCATACTCATCCCGCGCGCCGAGGTGGCAAAGCTGGTTGAGCCTTGGCTTGGCGCCGGCCAGTCAATCGCGCAATTGGCGTTACCGCGCCTGATCGATGTGCGTATGGACCCGGCGCACCGGCCCGACCTCGCGGCGCTCCGCGGTAAACTCGCAACTGCCGCGCCGGGCGCCCTCCTCGACGACGCACGACTTCGCTTCGACCGGCTTTTCGACCTGGGCTTGTCGATCGAATTTATGACCGCTGTGATTTTGGTGCTGATCGGCATAGCGGCCGTGTTGACGACGATCTTCGCCACGCGCGCCGGTCTCGCTGTGCATCAGAATGTCATTGAAATTTTGCACGTCCTCGGCGCACGCAATTCCTATATTGCGGGGCAATTCGCGCGGCAGGCGCTGGGGCTGGGGCTGCGGGGCGGACTGATCGGTTTGATCCTGGCGGCGGCGACACTGGCGCTGCTGGGCCATGCCGCCTCTGCCGCCGCCATATTGGGCCCGGGCTTGCGCCTCGTCCCCGCGATCGTTCTGCTCCCGTGGCAATGGTCCTTGTTGGTACTTGTTCCAATCGCCGCCGCGGCCATTTCCTACGTCACTGCGCTTGCCACCGTCCACGGCGCATTGGCGCGGATGCCATGAGCCCGTATCGGGACTGGTGGAAAATCGCGATTGGCGTCGCGGTAATCGCCTGGGCCTGCGGCTTGGTATGGTTCCTTACCCTGATGCCACGCGAGGCGGAGGTCGATTCCACCGCCACCGATGCCATCATCGTCCTGACCGGTGGTAGCCAGCGGGTGGAGAACGGGCTCGATCTACTGGCCCAAGGCAAGGCCAAGAAGCTCTTCGTGTCCGGCGTCTATCATAGCACCGACGTGAAGGCACTTCTGCGCGCATCGAAACAGCCGCTCCAATGGCTGGCCTGTTGCATCGAACTGGGCCACGAGGCCGATAACACGCATGGCAACGCCGCGGAGACCGCGGCATGGATGCACGCCGAGAATTTCCGTTCACTTCGCCTGGTCACGGCCAGCTATCATATGCCGCGCAGTTTGCTCGAATTTTCCCGCGCGATGCCGGACGTGCGCATCGTGCCAAATCCCGTATTTCCGAAAGGCGGGGGCATCAACCTTCATAGCGCACTGCTCATCCTTGCTGAATATATGAAATATGTCTTCGCATTGGCGCGAACTCGAACTCGTCGGATCGGCGCCATGATCGTGCTGCGATCAATTCTTTTCAATGCCTTGTTCTATCTCGGCACGGCGATCGCCTGCATCCTGGCATTGCCGCTGTTGTTGGCGCCGCGCCGACCGAGCGCTTATTTCGGACACTATTGGGCAGGATGGGCGTTGTGGCTCGCCGGTTGGACCGTTGGCCTCCGTTATGAGGTACGTGGCCGCAAGCATCTGCCGGAGGGGCCGGCGATCATAGCGATCAAGCATCAGTCGGCCTGGGATACGATGGCTGCTGCTGCCTTATTTGATGACCCCGCCATTATCGTGAAACGCGAATTGCTGGTGATCCCATTTTACGGCTGGTACTTGCGCAAGGCCGGCATGATCGGCATCGACCGCGATGTGGGCGCCGCCGCGATGCGCCGCATGCTGGTCAAGGCGCGCGCCGCGGTGGCGCGCGGCCGTTCGATCCTGATTTTTCCCGAAGGCACGCGGACCCCGGTGGGCGCGAACGCACCCTATCACCCCGGTGTCGGCGCGCTAGTGCGCGATCTCAAGATTCCGCTGGTCCCGGTGGCGCTCAACTCCGGACTGTTCTGGGGCCGGCGGCATTTCCTCAAGCGACCCGGACTGGTCGTTGTCGAAATTCTGCCGCCCATTGTCGGCGAGATTGACCGGCGCCGCGTTACCGACGAACTCCGCGCCCGGATCGAAGCCGCTACCGCGCGCCTGGTCGCGTCGGCAACAGCAACAGCCCCCCGTGACCATGGTCATACCAGCCGTTGCGCGCCGCACCAATGACCATGTAATCGCCAGCGCCAAGTTGGTGGCGGGGCAACACGCGAAAGCCGGTCGCCACTAACCGACGCGGGGGCGGGTCGCCGAATTGGCGTTGACCGATCATTCAAAGATGTAGCGAATGCTGGCATCACTTGCCGGTCGCGCGGCTTGTCTCTGATAATCTGTGGATAAGTTGGTGGATCAATTCGAATTCGTGAGCAAATGAGGATGGTTAATCACCCGAGTTGTCATCGAAAGTTCGTTTTTGCGGACCAAAAATTGCCGAAAATTACTCTGGAACATACCAAGAACATTATCTAGACTGGGTGCCGAGATGAAAATGAATTTCTATATTTATCAATCCTTTAGCAATGGGCCGCTCGCCTAGCGGGAGTATTGCCAATGCCCAATGTTGCCGCGATTTCCCAACAAATATGGGACATGAAATATCGGCTCAAGGCGCCCGACGGCACCGCTGTGGACAAGACCATTGAGGACAGCTGGCGTCGGATCGCCGAGGCGCTGGCGCAACCTGAAGCCGACAAAGCTCGTTGGGCCAAACGCTTTTGCCGAATCATGGAGGATTTCAAATTCCTGCCCGCGGGCCGGGTGGTCGCAGGCGCCGGCAGCGGCCGCAATGTTACTTTGTTCAATTGCTTCGTCATGGGTGTCATCGGCGACGACATGTCCTCGATCTTCAGCCATTTGCGCGAGGCCGCTCTCACGATGCAGCAAGGTGGCGGCATCGGCTACGATTTCTCGACCCTGCGCCCCAAGGGTGCCCCGGTCAAAGGCGTGGGTGCCGACGCATCGGGTCCATTGAGCTTCATGGAAGTGTGGGACGCCATGTGTCGCACCATCATGAGCGCTGGCTACCGCCGCGGGGCGATGATGGCGACACTGCGCTGCGACCATCCGGACATCGAGGCCTTCATCGACGCCAAGCGCGAGCCCGGCCGCCTGCGCATGTTCAATCTCTCGGTGCTGGTGACCGACGCGTTCATGCTGGCGGTGAAAGAGGACGCGCCTTGGGAGCTGCGCTTCAACGGCACCACCTTCAGGGTCGTGTCCGCGCGCGAGCTTTGGGACAAGATCATGCGTGCGACTTACGCCTATGCCGAGCCGGGCGTGATCTTCATCGACCGCATCAACAAGCGGAATAATCTCCATTATTGCGAGACTATCAGCGCCACCAACCCATGTGGCGAACAGCCGTTGCCGCCCTACGGCGCGTGTCTGCTGGGTTCCATCAATCTCGCGGCGCTGGTCAAGGACCCGTTCACCCCTCAGGCCCGGCTCGACGTCGATGACCTGGCGCGGCTGGTGCCCGATGCGGTGCGGCTTCTTGACAACACCATCGACGTCTCGCGCTTCCCACTCGAAGAGCAGCTTCGCGAGGCCAAGGTCAAACGCCGCATTGGGTTGGGCGTCACCGGCCTTGCCAACGCACTGATCGAGTGCGGCGTGCGCTACGGCTCGGCCGAGGCGGTGAGCCTGACAGAAACCTGGATGCGCGCCATCCGCCGCGCCGCTTATCTCGCCTCGGCGGAACTGGCTCGGGAGAAAGCCGCATTTCCTCTGTTCGATCGCGACGCCTATCTCGCCGGTGAAAGCGTCATGGAGCTGGAGCAGGACGTTCGCGACGCCATTGCCACGCATGGCATTCGCAACGCGCTCCTTACCTCGGTGGCGCCAACCGGCACGATTTCGATTTTCGCCGACAATGTCTCGTCGGGGCTCGAGCCGGTGTTCAGCTTCAAATACAGTCGCAGCGTGCTGATGCCTGACGGCACGCGGCGCGAGGAAGAGGTTACCGACCACGCCTATCGCCTGTTCCGCCAACTCAAAGGCGAAAGCGCGCCGCTTCCCGATTATTTCGTCGACGCGCAGTCGCTGGCGCCCGCCGATCATCTCGTCATGCAGGCGGCGGTGCAACGCTATGTCGACAGCTCAATCTCGAAGACCATCAACATCCCTGTTGATTTCCCGTTCGAGCGCTTCAAGGATGTGTATCTCCGTGCCTACGAACTCGGCTGCAAGGGGTGCACCACCTATCGTCCCAACGAGGTCACCGGCGCGGTCCTGTCGGTGAAGCCGGAAAAGAAGGAAGGCAAACAGCCGGAGCTGCCGCTGGCGCCGCCTCCCGACGCGATCAAGCCGGCCGATATTTATGAGGCGGGCGGCATCGTCCACATGACGCGGCCATTGGACCGGCCCGAGGCGCTGCCCGGTCAGACCTATAAGATCAACTGGCCGGAGAGCGCGCACGCGCTCTACATCACGATCAACGACATCGTGCAGAACAACCGCCGGCGGCCCTTCGAGATTTTCATCAACTCCAAGAACATGGAGCATTTCGCCTGGACCGTGGCGCTGACGCGCATGATCTCGGCGGTATTCCGGCGCGGCGGCGATGTATCGTTTGTGGTTGAGGAATTGAAGGCGGTTTTCGATCCACGCGGCGGCGCTTGGATGGAGGGCCGCTATGTCCCGTCGCTGCTCGCGGCAATCGGCGGGATCATTGAGCGCCACATGATCGATATCGGTTTTATGCCGGCGCGGGGCCGCCTCGACGGGCCGGAACTGGCGCGCGCTGTGGTGAACTTGCCCGAGCCTGCCGGCGGTGCCGGCATCGATCGCCGTCCTCCGAGCATGCCGATCTGCCCTAAATGCGGCGAGCCGGCGATCATTCACAGCGAGGGTTGTGACCAATGTACCAACTGCGACTATTCAAAGTGCGGGTGATTCGCGAGCGCAGCCCCTGATATATGGTTCGGCACACATCGCTTTCGCATGTTGTCCGTCATCGCCCTCGACAACGAGTGGCCGCGTGAAAAAAAAAGCGAAAGGCTGCCGCCGGAACCCCTCGCCGCGCCGGGCCGGCCGCTGAACGCGGACCAGAGCCGGGCCTCAATCAGCGATTGACGCGGCGGAGCCATAACGAGGCGACGGCGGAGCATGCCATACCCTCACTTTGCCGGTGCTGCCCGCCAGGTCCCGGCGCCGCCCGCGAGCGGCAGAGGGGATAACCCTTGCCCCGAACCGGTACAGGAGGCAAAACCACGCGCATGAGCGTCGCAACCGCGAAACCATCTGATCACAACAACGCAACCACCGGCGCGTTACTGGACGTGCGCGATTTGTGCGTATCGTTTCGAGACGACGCCGGCTGGGTGCAGATGCTGAACAATGTCGCCTTCCAGGTGAGGCGTGGCGAGACCGTCGGTATCGTCGGCAAATCCGGTTGCGGCAAGTCGCTGACGGCCCTGTCGATCATGAGCCTGCTGCCCAGGCGCGGCTGTCTGCGCACTGGCAGCATCGTGTTCGACGGCTCCGACATCGCGGGGTTCGGCGAGAGCGGCATGCGCCGGGTGCGGGGGCGCCAGATCGGCATGGTGTTTCAGGAGCCAATGTCGGCGCTCGACCCAGTCTTCACTGTCGGCGACCAGATCGCCGAGACGGTGCGGACCCATTTTCAGGTCTCGCCGCGCGAGGCAAGGGAGCGCGCGGTCGAGGCGCTGGCTTCGGTACAAATCCCTGCCCCCGCCTCCTGCGCCACGCTCTATCCGATGAACCTCTCTGGCGGCATGCGCCAGCGCGTGATGATCGCAATGGCGCTGGTGTGCGAGCCGAAGCTCTTGATCGCCGACGAACCGACCACCGCGCTCGACGTCACCATCCAGGCGCAGATCATGGAGCTGCTCCTGGAGCTGGGTCGACGCACCGGCACGGCGCTGTTGTTCATTACCCACAATCTCGCCCTTATCGCCGAAAGCTGTGAGCGTACGCTGACCATGTATGCCGGTGAGGTGGTCGAGGACGCGGCCGTCGAGGCGATGCTCACTCGGCCGCTCCATCCTTACACCGCCGGCTTGCTCGCGTCCCTGCCCGGGCAGCGTGCGCCGAAATCGCGCCTGTCATCGATCCCGGGCCGCGTGCCGTCACCGCGCGACATGCCCTCGGGTTGCCGCTTCGGCCCCCGGTGCACCTATGCCGCCGCTGTTTGCCAGGAGCCACAGAGGCTGCGTGCCGTGGACAATCGGCATGTGCGCTGTGTGCGCGCGGCAGAGTTGGTGCTGGCGGGAGCGGGCGGATGAGCGTGGCCCGATCCGAGGCACCGATACTGACAGTCGAGAATCTGGAGATCGCGTTTCCCGGCCGACGCCGCGGGCAAGTGATCCAAGCCGTCGACAATATCAGCTTCACCGTAAGCCAGGGCGAGACCTTCGGCATCATCGGCGAAAGCGGCTCGGGCAAAACCACGGTGGGACGGGCGCTTGTCTGCCTCATCCGCCCAACTGCGGGCAGCATCCGCCATTTCGGCGAGGATCCGTTTGCGCTCACGGCCAAGGCGCTGCGCCGCCACCGCCGCGGCTACCAGATCATTTTCCAGGATCCGAATGCCGCGCTCGACCCGCGCATGACGATCCTGCAAAGCGTGCGCGAGCCGCTTGACGTCGCGCGCGTTGGCACGCGACGCGAGCGCGAACGCAAAGCGCTCGAAGCGCTTGACCATGTAGCGCTCGGGTCCGAAATGGCGGCACGCTATCCGCACGAAATCTCCGGCGGCCAGAAACAGCGCGCTAACATCGCCCGCGCCCTGGTACTGGAGCCCCGGCTTATCGTCTGCGACGAGGTAGTGGCGGCACTCGACGTCTCGATCCAGGCCGAAATGCTGAACCTGTTTGCCGATCTGCAGCGGGATTTTCACCTGACCTATGTCTTCATCACACACGATCTGCGCGTCGTCGCGCATATTGGCGACCGCGTCGCGGTAATGTATTTCGGTAAGCTCGTCGAGCTCGGGCCGGCGACTGCGCTCATGAACGCGCCGCTCCACCCCTATACCACGGCGCTACTGTCGGCAGAGCCGGAGCCCGTACCCGCGCATCTGCGCAACCGCGAGCGCATCGTGCTTCAAGGCGAGGTGCCGAGCCCGCTGGATCCGCCCACAGGCTGCCGCTTTCATACTCGCTGCCCGATTGCGCAGCCGCTGTGCTCGCAACTCGACCCCGAGTGGCGCGAACTGGCGCCGGGACGCTTCGTGGCTTGTCATTTTGCCAAGACTCCGAATTAGCGGCGTCCTATTGTTCGGCGTACGCGGTGCCGCCCGTTGGTAGGAAAATGAAAAATCTGTTAGGGAGATGAAGATGATCGGGTCGGGTCCCAGCCGCCGCATGCTTCTCAAGGGCGTTGCCGCGGCGAGTGGCGTCGCGTTTCTGCCGTCGTTGGCGCGTGCAGCCGAAGAGCCGCGGCGGGGTGGCACCTTACGCATGGCGCAGCCTTACAATCCCGCCGCAATCGACCCGATGACGGGTCGCAATCTGCCCGACCTCAACGTACTCTACGCCGTCTACGACGGACTGGTAGATTTCGACCCGAACACGCTGGTGCTGAAGCCGGGCCTGGCCAAGGCATGGCGCTTCACGGACCCGAAGACGCTGGTCCTCGATCTCGTCGACGGCGTCGAGTTTCACGACGGCACGCCGTTCAACGCCGCGGCGGTCAAATTCAACTTGGAGCGCTACCGCGCCGATCCCCGTTCAAACGTGAAGTCGGACCTCAACGTTGTTGCCACGATCGAGGTCAGCGGCAAAAACCAGGTAACGTTGCACCTGTCGCGTCCAAACGCTGGCTTGCCGGCCATTCTGACGACGCGCGTCGGTCTGATGCTGTCGCCCACCGCGATCAAGACCAAGGGCCCCAACGTCGACCGTGTCGCGGTCGGCACCGGCCCGTTTAAATTCGTCGAGTGGCAGGACAATGCCAGCTTCACGCTGGTCAGAAACGACAAATATTGGAAGTCGGGGCTGCCCTATCTCGACGGCATCAAGATCAGCATCATCAACGAGCTCAACACCGCAGTGCGCACCACCATGACCGGTGAGACCGATCTCGCGATCGACCTGCAGGTGCCGCAGAAGCTGATTGCCGACCGCGACTCGAAGTTGGTGGTTCAGACCGGGCCGTCCCTCGTGTTCTACGGCATGTTCATGAATTATGCGCGTGCGCCTCTCAACGATGCGCGCATCCGGCAGGCGCTCAACTATGCGCTCGACCGCGACGAGCTCAACAAAGTGCTGAACGCCGGCCTCGGCGAGCCGTCCTCTAGCATCCTGCCGAAGGAGCATTGGGCCACCGATCTCAGCACCTTCAACTACTACAGCCACGATCCTGACAAGGCGCGCGCGCTCTTGAAGCAAGCGGGTTTCGCCAACGGCATCGAACTGCCGACCTTCGGCTGGGCCGACCAAGTCGCAATGCAGCGCCAGGAATTACTGATCTCGCAGTTCGCCAAAAGCAGTATCCACCTTAAGCTGACGCCGACCACGCCGCAACAGGCGATGCAGAATTTTATGCTTGAGAAGAATGGCGAAATCCTCATAAGCCCGAGCGGCGGCTATCCGGATCCGAGCCAGTCCTACGAAGTACAGTTCGCGAAGGACGCGCTCCGCAATGCCGGCAAGATCGAGCTGCCAGGCTTCCGGCCGCTTATGGATGCGACCGAATCCGCGCAGGATCAGGCGACGCGCAAGGCGGCGTTCGCCAAGCTCCAACGCTTCGTGATCGAGCAGGCGCTGCAGGTTGTGCAGTATATCGCACCGGGTGTGAGCGTGATGTCACCAAAGCTGCGCAATTTCGAGGCTGGCATCATTGGCACGCCCAAATTCCAGGAGGTCTGGCTGGCGGCGTGATGCGATCGATTGCCCTTTATTCGCTGAGATCACTCCCCGTTAGGACAGGAGGAACTGATTGGCGGTTATGCCATGAATAAGCTGTGGCGTTTGCTGGGACGCCGGCTTCTCCAATTCCTGCCGATCCTTGTGTTCGCTACGTTCGTGGTGTTTGGGCTGCTGCAATTGGTACCGGGCGATCCGGCGCTGGCGCTGGCGGGCGATTACGCGTCGGCGCAGCGCATCGCCGAGATTCGCCACGAATACGGCTTCGACCAGCCGCTGATCGTGCAATACGGCATTTGGCTGTGGCACGCGCTCCACGGCAATCTCGGCCTGTCGCTGTTCTCGAGCGAACCCGTGACGCAGCTCATCGGGGACCGACTGCCGAACACCCTCTTCGTCGCGATCTATGCGCTGATCGTTGCATCGGCAATCGGCATTCCGCTCGGCGTTCTTGCGGCAACGCGCAGCGGTTCCAAACTTGACGGTTTTGTGACTTCGACCGCTTCGCTCGGCGTTGCGCTGCCGAGCTTTTGGCTTGCAATGATCCTGGCGCTGCAGTTCTCGCTCTATCGCCACTGGTTCCCGACCACAGGCTCCGCCTATTTCTTCACCGATCCGGTCAGCGCCCTCAGTCATGCGACCATGCCGGCGATCGCGCTGGCAGTCAGCGTGGTGGCGACGCTGGCACGGCAGGTTCGCAGCGATCTGCTTGAAGTCCTGAAATCAACAATATATGCGCACGCTGCGCGCCAAGGGTCTGTCGAGCGGGGCGATCTTGTGGAAGCACGGGCTGCGCAACGTCAGCTCGACGCTGTTGACACTGGTGGGCTTGCAGGTCAACCGCCTGTTCTCCGGCGCCGTGGTGATCGAGGCGGTGTTCGCGATCCCGGGCGTCGGCAGCCTAGTCAGCTATTCCGCCATCAACAAAGATTTCCCGGTGGTGCAAGGCGTGGTGCTGGTACTGGTGCTGATCGTGATCTCGGTCAATCTTCTGGTCGACATTATCACCGCGATGCTGGATCCGCGGGTGGCGGCGGCATGACAACGATCGCGCAACAGCCCGCCATTGTCGTCGCCCCGCGCCGCGGTCGCGCCGCGCGCTTCCTGCGCTGGATACGCTCCGACGTTCGAGCCGTGCTCAGCCTCGGCTTTCTCGTGTCGCTCGTGCTGATCTCGATCCTGGCGCCGGTAATTGCGCCCTACCCGCCCAACGACCAGAACGTGTCACTGCTACTAGCGCCGCCAAGCGCACAACACTGGCTTGGCACCGACGATCTCGGCCGTGACGTGCTGAGCCGCCTGATTTATGGCGCCCCGAATTCCCTCTACGCCTCGTTCCTCGCGGTGTTCGTCGCCGTGCTGCTGGGTGTCCCGGCCGGCCTCCTGATCGGCTTCGTCGGCGGTTGGTTCGACGAAATATCGAGCCGCTTCATCGATGCGCTGCTGTCGTTTCCGCCGATCGTGCTGGCGATCGCGGTAACGGGGGCGCTCGGCATCGGTCTCACCAACGCCATGCTCGCGGTCGGCTTCGTGTTTGCGCCGTTCCTGGCGAGGTTGGTGCGAGCGCAAACGCTGGTGGTGAAAGGTGCGCTCTATGTCGATGCATCACGGGGCTTCGGCGCCTCGACACCCTACATCATCTGGCGGCATATCCTGCCCAATGCGATCCAACCGGTGATTGTTCAGGTGACGTTGGCGCTGGCGGTAGCGCTGCTCGCCGAAGCGGCGCTGAGCTTCCTGTCACTGGGCGTGCAACCGCCGGCGGCGAGCTGGGGCGGCATGCTGGCACGGGCCTACAACTATATCGAGATCGCACCCGAGCAGATGTACGCGCCGGGCATGGCGATTTTGCTTACCGCGGTCGCCTTCAACGCGCTCGGCGAATCGATGCGTGTGGCGCTCGACCCAACGATGAAGCGACGCTGAAACGCAAAGGCTTGGTCAATAAAACCGTAACCGCCATACGCTCAGGGGTCGGTTGCTTACCTCCTCATCAGCGGGCGGGACGCGGGAATAGGAAAAACATGCGGCTCATCGCATTTTTTGCGAGTGAATAGCGTGATAACTCGCTTGAGCGCGCGGCAACGAATTTGATGACGTCGCGAATGACGGTCGATCTACACGAACCGGCGCGGCCATATCGAATTCGGCTCATAGCGGAGAGTCGAAGGCCATTCTATCTTGGCCACAGGTGAGCGTGCTCTTTCAGCCCTATTCAAGGCCAATCACAATCAGCCCAGAGATATTTATGAGCCCGAAGCCGCGATAAATTGACACGTTGGGTCCGGGTTCCTGCGGCATGTCCGCCGGTGGTCAGGTTGACCTGGAGCGGCGCTCCTATCCTGGATACTCAAGGGGTTTTCAACATCGCGGTCGACCAGCACAAGGAGCACAACATCGCGTCAACGTTCATATGGATGTTGTAACCGGAGTCAGTGGGATTGCGAGCATCAAAGGAACGATGGTGATGCGTGCGACGGTGCGCCAGCCACCCTTGGAGTGCCGGTCGGCCGAGCCCTTTTGCCGCTGTTCGACCTTGCCAACCCCTCAAAACTGAGGCACGGCTTAGCGGTGCGCCATGGAAGCGACATCCCCCTTTTCCCTGCCCGCCGCCTTGCCCCCATCGGGTGAGACACCTCGGCGCACCGGCCCGTTTCGCCAAATGATGGATGACAATGGATACTATCCGCGGCCTTGACGTTGTGCCCGAAACCATCGCCGCGCTCGACAGCACGGCGCGGCGGCGCGCTACGCCATGCGGTGACGGCACGATGGTGTGGCGCGAATGGGGCAATGGCGTGCCGGTGGTGCTGTTTCATGGAGGCTACGGCTCATGGCAGCATTGGATGCGCAACATCGAGCCGCTGACCGGCGCCGGCTATCGCGCGGTCATTCCCGATCTGCCCGGGCTCGGCGATTCCGCGATGCCGCCACCGACCGACAATCTCGACGAGGTCTCCGACATCGTCTGTGGCGGCCTGGTCAAGGTGCTGGCCCCCGACGAACGGTTTCATCTCGTCGGCTTTTCCTTCGGAAGCCAGATTGCCGGTCGCGTCGCTACCGAGCTCGCCCAGCGGTTGCGGTCGCTGACCATTGTCGGCGCCGGGGGGCTCGGCCTGCCGCGCGGCCGCGCCAGCGACCTGCGCCGCGTCGTGACGGGCATGAGCGGTGCGGAAATCGCGGCGCTGCAGCGCGACAATCTCGGTCGCTTCATGATCCACGATCCGGCGAACATCGACGACGACGCGCTATGGATGCAGATCCGTCACGTCGCAGTCGGACGCTTCAAATCGGTGCCGTTCGCGCCAGGCGACCGGCTGGCGCGAGCCCTGCCCTTGGTCAAGGCTTCCATTGGCGGCATTTGGGGCGAGTTTGATATCACCGCGTATCCTTACTTGGGCCAGCGAGAGAAATTGCTGCGCTCGATCCAGGCCGACGCGCGGTTCCATATCGTGCCGGGCGTCGGTCATTGGGTGCAATACGAGGGCGCCCAAGAGTTCAACCGTGTGCTGCTCGATTGGCTAGCGAGGCGGTGATGGCTGAAGCACGTCTCAAACACTTCGGTTGGGGCCGCGTCGGCGAAACGCTCACGCCAGAGGAAGAGGCATTCGCCGTCGGGCGCTATGCCGAACTGTTCGCGGGCGCCGCCTTCGAGCAACACCGTCCGCCGCCACTGGAGCATGTCGTTCTGCGGGCGCCGCGCGTGGCACCGCCGCATTCGCTAGCGCCGCTCTGCTCCAGCGAGCGTTTCGATCGAGCGCAACACACGTACGGCAAATCATTTCTCGACTATGTGCGTGGCCTTGCAGGTGACTACGCCAATGCGCCCGACGTCGTCGCGTATCCGCGGAACGCAGACGACATCGTTGCGTTGCTCGATTGGGCCGGCAGCATCGATGCGGCGGTGATTCCCTTCGGCGGCGGCTCCAGCGTGGTCGGCGGCGTCGAACCGCGCGTCGAAGGCAAATACAATGCCGCAATCACGATCGACCTTCGCAACCTCAACCGGGTCGTCGAAGTCGACAGAACATCGCGCGCGGCGTTGATCGAGGCTGGCACCTACGGCCCAGCACTTGAGGCGCAATTGAAGCCGTACGGCCTGACCCTGCGCCACTTCCCGCAGAGCTTCGAATATTCGACGCTCGGTGGCTGGATCGCGACGCGCAGCGGCGGGCATTTCGCCAGCCTCTACACCCACATCGACGATTTCGTCGAAAACCTCAGCTTGGTCACACCGTCAGGGCGGATCGAGACGCGGCGCTTACCCGGCAGCGGCGCAGGGCCCAGTCCCGACAGGATGTTCATCGGCTCCGAGGGCATTCTCGGCGTCATCACCGAGGCGTGGATGCGGCTGCAGGACCGACCGCGCTTTCGTGCCGGCGGCGCCGTGCGTTTTCCCGACCTATTTGCCGCGGCACGTGCACTAAGAGCCATCAGCCAGGCCGGCCTCTATCCGTCCAATTGTCGCATCCTCGACCCGCTCGAGGCGCGCAACACCGGTGCCGGAGACGGCAGCTTCGCGGTAATGGTATTGGCATTCGAATCCGCCGACCACGAGGTCGGGCCGTGGCAGAAGCGCGCGCTCGAGCTCTGCGCCGGTTTCGGCGGTAAGCCCGAAGCCGCGACCGGGGCGAACGCGACCCAGGAAGGCGCGGCCGGGGTTTGGCGCAACGCCTTTATCCGTATGCCGTTCGCACGCGAGAAGATGGTCGCCCGGGGCATCATCGGCGATACCTTCGAGACCGCGATCACGTGGGAGCGCTTCGAGAATTTTCACGACGCGGTCAAGGCAGCTACGCTGCGCGCCATCCGCGAAGTTACAGACCACCCGGGCCAGGTAACCTGCCGCTTCACCCATGTCTATCCCGACGGGCCGGCGCCCTATTTCACGTTCAGCGCACTCGGACGTCACGGCGCGCTCGCAGAGCAATGGTGCGCGATCAAGCAGGCGGCCTCGGACGCGCTCATCGCTGCCGGCGGCACCATCACGCACCATCACGCCGTGGGGCGTGACCACCGGCCCTGGTACGACCGGCAACGTCCGCCCTTGTTCGCCGCCGCCCTGCGCGAGGCGAAACGCGCGCTCGACCCTAAGGGGCTGCTAAACCCGGGTGTGTTGATAGACCCGTGATTAGTCGCTAGATGATTGCCTATGGAACCGGCTGACGAAAAAGCGGAAAGCGCCAAACTTCACGTTTCGACCTTGTTGATTGCGTCGGAGCGCGCCCTCAACAACGCGCTTGACCAGCTCGGCTTCGCCGAGAACGACGACCGCGTGATCGAGCATGAAGGCCAGCTTGCCTTCATCACCTGTTCGCACGACGTCGATTGCGATGATCTATTCGCGCTGATCTCGGAACTGGCGGCGCGTGGCGAAAGCTGGGAGCTGCAGTTCCGCATCGATACCGAGGAAGGGCGAGCCGTGTTCCAGCGCCTGTCGCGCCACGCGCGCGTCGAGGCGGTGAATGCCGAGCTGCCGCCCGAAAGCGACGCTCCCTCCGATCTGCCGGTCCACGATCTCGACAAGGAGCCGGGTCGGGCGGCGCTCAAGAAATTGCTGAAACGGGTGGATCCCGCTGCGTCGTTCGCGATCGTAGCCTCCAAAAAATCGGGGCGCGCCAGCGCCACCATTTTCCGCCGCTCGCCGCGCCAGGCGCTAGCCTTGGCCGAGGCAGCAGACGAGGCCAGCTTGCGCACGGCAATTCGCGAGCTTTTGCCCAACATCATGTTCTCGGTCACCATGATGCCCCCGGCGGGGGAATAACGCGGCGATCGGCCGCTAGACCCCAAGATGCCGGTGCAGCAGTTCCGGCTGGCCGCGAACGGATTCCGCGCTCAATTCCTCGATCATGTGGCCGTTATTGAGGATGTAGATCCGGTCGGCGAGGGTCATCGCCGCTGAGATGTTCTGTTCCACCACCAGAATGGTCTGGCCCGCCTCGGCCAGGGCGCGGCAAGTCGAGAGCAGATCGCGTACGATGATCGGCGCGAGGCCCTCGAACGGCTCGTCCAGCAGGATGATCTTCGGATCACGGACCAGCGCACGGGCGATCGCGAGCATCTGCTGCTCGCCGCCCGAAAGATCGGTACCGCGGCTGCGCCGACGCTCCTTGAGGCGCGGGAAAATCGCCCAAACCCGCTCCAATGGCCAGCGCGATTTCGCGGTGAGGCCTGCGAGGATCAGATTTTCCTCCACGTTGAGGCTGCCAAATATGCGACGCTCTTCGGGCACCAGTTGCAGGCCGAGCGCTGCGATCGCGTGAGGGTGCATGCCCTGGACGGCGACCCCGTCGAGCCGCACGGTGCCCGAGCGCGGCGGTACGACGCCGATCAGGCTCTTGAGCGTCGTGCTTTTCCCGGCACCGTTGCGGCCCAAGAGCGCCACCACCTCGCTGCTGTCGACATGGAGCGACACGTCGAACAGAATGTGGCTGTCGCCGTAATACGAATTGAGCTTGTCGACCTCGAGGAGCGCGCTCATTCGGCGGCGACCCCGCCAAGATAGGCTTCCTGCACCAGGCTGTTGCGCTGGATCTCGGCGGGCGTGCCCGCGGCCAGCAGCGCGCCTTCGTGCAGCACGGTAATGCGCTCGGCCATGCCGAACATCGCGTCCATGTCATGCTCGACCACCACGAGGGTGCGGCCGCGGCGAATGTTTTTTAGAAGCTGCACGGTCTCACCGCGCTCGCTCGGACTGAGGCCGGCGAGCGGCTCGTCGAGCAGCAGCAGTGACGGCGACGACGCCAACGCCAGCCCGATCTCCAGCCGCCGCTTCTCGCCGTAGGCCAACTCCGCCACCGGCAGGTCGGCGCGGGCGGCAAGGCCGACAAGTTGCAGCGTGCCTTCGACCTGATCGTTCAAGCCTGGCACCCGGTCGATACGTCGCAGCAGATCGAACGAGAAGGTGCCGCGCCGCTCTGCCAGCGCCGCAATGACGACGTTCTCCCGCAACGTCAGCCGCGAGAACAGTTGGTTGACCTGGTAGCTCTTGGTGAGCCCGAGCTGGCAGACATCGGCAACGTTCATGCGCGTGATGTCGCGGCCGTGGAAAGCGATACGGCCGGCGGTCGGCTTAAGCTCGCAGGTCAGCATCTTAAAAAATGTACTCTTGCCGGCGCCGTTGGGACCGATGATGCCGTGCAGTTCGCCCTGCTCCACCGCGAAGTTGATGTCGCGGTTGGCGACGATGCCGCCGAACACCTTGGTCAGGCCGCGCGCTTCGATCGCCGGACCGGTGAACGGTGTTTCGTGGCGGCGGCGGGTTACGCCGACACTGGCGATCGCCGGTGTCACCGCGGGTCCTTGCTCCGGTGCCGGTGGAACAGAGCGCAGTGCAAGACGGCGCATCACAAACGCCGCGCCGCCTATCAGCCCGCGGCGCAAGAACATCACCAGCGCCACGAACACCAAGCCAAGCACCAGCTTCCATGTCGCGCCAAGGCCGAAGGCCGATTGCAGGAAATCACGCAGGAACAGCCACACCGCCGCGCCGACCATCGGCCCGAACAGCGTGCCACTGCCGCCGATCGCGGTTTAAATCACCAATTGACCTGACGTGTCGAAGTCGAACGCCTCCGGCGGCATGAAGCCCTGGACGACGCCAAGCAGACCGCCGGCGAATCCCGCATAGGCAGACGCGATCACGAAGGCTGCGAGCTTATAGAGCCCAACCGCGTGACCGAGCGCCCGTGCCCGAAGCGGATTGTCGCGGATCGCACTCAAGACCGCGCCGAACGGCGAGCGTACAATGCGCAAACCGATGACGATGCCAACAAGATAGCAGCCGGCGATGAAGCTGAAGAGCGACCAGTCGGTGCCGAACTGGTAATGGAGGCTGCCAATGCTGATGCTAGGTGTCGGCACGCCGGGCAAGCCATTCTCGCCGCCCGTATAATCGGAAAGCGGATTGTTCTCGACGAAGAAAAACATCTCCGCGATGGCGACGGTAATCATTGCGAAGTAGATGCCGGTGCGCCGCAGCGCCACTACGCCGACCGCGATCCCGACCACGGACGCTACGATCGCTCCGATGATCAGCGCCAATACGACGCTCGAGATCATATTGTTGATCAGCAGATACGCGGCGACGAACCCTCCAGTGCCGTAGAACGCCGCTTGGCCGAAGGACAAGAGCCCGGTATAGCCGAACAGGATATCGAAGCCGACGCCGAACAATCCCCAGACCAGGATCATGTCCGCGGTAACGGGCGAGACGTGGAGATAAGGGAGTGCGACCCGCGCGACGACCAGGCCGAGCGCAGTCAAGCCCTCGATCACAAAGCGGCGGTGGCGGAGCATAGAAGAAGCCGTCTATTCGCGGCTCGGCAGGCCCAACAGGCCCTGCGGCCGCAGCAACAGCACAAGGGTCATCGCTGCGAACAGCATGACCTCAGAGTAAGCCGGATTGAACATCGATGTGACGCTGAGGATTTCGCCTGCGATCAACCCGCCCAAGATGGCGCCGGGAAACGAACCGACGCCCCCGATCACGACCACGACGAAGGTCTGCACCAGGATCGCGTCGCCCATGTCCGGCGTCAACGACGCGACCGGCGCGTTGACGATTCCGGCGAAGCCGGCCGCCATCGCGCCGATGCCGAACACCAGCATGAACACGCGGTCGACATTGATGCCAAGCATGCCGACCATGGTCGAGTCCTCGATGCCGGCGCGAACGATCATGCCGAGCCGCGTGCGGTACAGTACGACATAGAGCACCGCCAACGCGACCGCGGCGATGGCGAGAACCACGAGCCGGTAGGTCGGATAGATCATGAAGCCAAGTGGAGTCACGCCTCCCGCCCAGCTCGGCGGCGGCACGGTTAACGACAAACTGCCGAAGCCCCACCGCACCAGTTCGACGAGCACCATACCGATGCCGAACGTGACGAGGAGCTGATCCTCTGGCGGGCGGCTGTAGAAGCGGCGGACAATCGCGAGTTCGAGGATGACGCCAAACACTACGAGGAAGGCCGCGCCGACCACCACCGCGACAAGAAACGAGCCCGTCGCCTGGAATGCGACATAGCCAGCATAGCCGCCGAGCATGAACATCGCGCCGTGCGCCAAGTTCAAGACGCCGAGCGTGCCGTAAATGATGGTGAGACCCGAGCTGATGAGCGCGAGCAAGGCCCCCGACGCCAGGCCGTTGAAAAATTGCGATGCGAAATTAGACCACGAGATCATGCGGTCCGGCGCTCCCGCTCGACAAGACAGGCGGCCGAAACCGGCCGCCCGTCCGCCAGATTACTGGACGATCAGGTATAATCGCCGAGTTTGCAACCGAAGGCGTCGGGCGCCTGCATCAGGCCCGCGCCCGGCACGACTTCGAGCACTTCCCAGAAATCCTCTGGGTTTTTCATGTCCTTCGGCGCCTTGCCGCGGACGATGATGACCGGCCGCACCAGTTGATGATCGGCGGCGCGGAAATAGACGTTGCCTACTATCGAGTCGTTGTGGTTGCCGGCTTCGAGCGCTTTGATAACCGCTGGCGGATAGAAGGTGCCGGCGCGCTCGACGCCATCGGCCCACAGCCCGACCGACGCATACGAATTTTCGGCGCCCCATTCTGGCCGATAGCCGTACTTGGCCTGGAACTTTTCCACGAACATTTTGGCAAGCGGATACTTGTCCTCGAGCGTCCACCAGAAATCCGTGGCGGCGAAAACACCCTGGGTGATCTCCGGACCCAGCTCCTTCGCTAGGAAAGGAATCTGGTAAGGGATCACCAGCTTCATCTTGTTCAACAGGCCGAACTGCTTGGCTTGCTGCGTTGACAGCACCGCGTCATGACCCCAGTTCACGTTGATCAGGAATTCGGCGTCGGTGTTACCGATATTCGTGACGTAGTTGCTGTAATCGGGCGCGCCCAACGGCGAGACCTGGTTAGTCACCATGGTCCAGCCGCCTTCCTTGGTCAGATAGTCGTTCACCGCCTTGGTGACGGTATGACCGTACGTATAGTCGGGGGTCATGTACGCCGCCTTGCGGTTCTTGCCGAAATTCTTGATCAACACTGGGCCGATCGCAGCGGCAGCAGTCTGGCCGTAGAAGTTCTGTCGGAAACCGTAGCGCACGCAATCCTTGCCGGTGGTGTCGTTTGAGCCGGAGATGCCGGTGAAATAGAGGACGTGTTCGCGCTGCGCGAAGTGGTTCGTCGCGACCGCAACTGCGCTCGAGGTCGAGCCGGTAATCAGCACGACCTTGTCATCGCTGATGAACTTGCCTTGGGCCTGAACGGCCTGGTTCGGCTTTGCGGCCGAATCGGCATAGGCGATTTTCACTTCCTTGCCCAGCACGCCTTTCTTGGTCTTGGGCGAGATCGCACGGATTAACTCGTCGCCGCTGTTGAGGTGCTCGACCGCCAGCTGCCAGCCTTTCAGCTCGTCCGCGCCCGCAGCGGCGTATGTCCCCGTAAGCGGCACCGCGATTCCGATGGTGACCGAAGTGCCTTGCGAGCCCGCTGGCCAAGTGCCGATCGGCGGTTGATCATCGGCGAAGACAAGGCGCGGCATCGCGGCCGACGCCGCGAGCGCGCCGCCGGTTTGAAGCAGCATGCGACGGGACGGCCTGACAAATTTTTGCGCGTTCATAAATCCTCCCTTTCTTGCCGGAGCGTTAACGCTCCCATTATCACGACGGCTCGGGCTCGCGGCCGGAAAACAGCGAGAAAATCAAGGGTAACGCCAGGCGCCACGCGACAGCTATTATACTTTCGTCTAAAGGCCGCATAATACCCGTCGGCGGCCGGAAAGGAGGAGCGAATGCCGGCCCTGCACTTTGTCATCGCAGACGACCATCCGTTGTTTCGTGACGCGCTGCGGCTGACTGTCGCACAAGCCTTTCCGGGCGCCGAAATCGCGGAGGCGCACTCGTTCGATACGCTGCGCGCCCGGCTAGAGGCCATGCCGGAAACCGACCTGGTCCTGCTCGATCTCAAAATGCCGGGAATGAAGGGGCTGTCAGGCCTGTTGTTCATGCGCGCGGCGTTCGCTGCGGTGCCGGTCGCGATCATTTCCGCCGAGGAGGAAAAAAGCGTCGTCCGGCGCGCCCTCGAGCTCGGCGCGGTCGGCTATATCGCAAAATCGACTGGCGTCGACGGCATACGCGCCGCGCTCGCGGCGATAGTGGCGGGCGAAGTCTGGTTCCCGGTTGGAGCCGACGGCGGGAACGTGAGCTCGCCGCGTGACGCGCTGGCGGCGCGCCTGTCCCGCCTGACGCCGCAGCAAGTACGCGTTCTAATGATGCTGAGCGAAGGCTATCCCAACAAAAAGATTGCGCACGCGCTATCGGTATCGGAGGCGACTGCCAAGGCGCATGTCTCGGCGATCCTTGAAAAGCTCGAGGTGGAAAATCGTACCCAGGCCGTTATTCTGGCGCGCGAAATCGCGGCGTTGCCGGAGCCCACACTGCAATCCTAACTATTCCGCCGCAGCGCGGGGCGCGATCAGGCGTGTCGCCAACGCGCGCAGCGCCGCTGGCTTCACCGGCTTGTTCAGAATCGAAACTCCGCGCTCCAGCGCCTGAGCTCGAATCTTCTCGGAACGATCAGCAGTGATCAGGATCGCCGGTGCTCCGGGAACGGCATGCTCGCGCAACCGGCCGATGCAGCCCAGCCCGTCGACGACATCGTCGAGATGGTAGTCGACCAACATCAGGACCGGCGGCGCGCGCTCGCGCGTCACGGCCGCCAATGCGTCAGCCAGCGACGCTGCGAGGATCGGGCGGCAGCCCCAGTTTTCGAGCAGGGCCTTCATGCCGTCGCGGACATCGGGATCATTGTCGATGCAGAGCACCGGCAAACCTTCCAATCCTGACACGACGCGCAACATTGTCACCGCCGGCGGCCTTTCGGCGAGTATCGTCCGGCTGCGGGGCACGCGAACGCTGAAGATCGTGCCGCGCCCAGGCTGTGACAGGAAACTGACGGGGTGATCCAGCAAGCGGCCGATCCGTTCGACAATCGACAGGCCGAGCCCCATGCCCTGCTCCGCGCCCGGCGCCGCGAAGCGCTGAAACTCTTGGAACACGAGACTGCGCTTGTCGGCCGGGATACCGACGCCCGTATCAGCGACCTGGATAACGACATATTCGCCGGCGCGCCGTACGCCCATCAGTATCCTGCCGGAGCTGGTGTAGCGGATCGCATTCGACAACAGGTTCTGCAGGATGCGTCGCAGCAAGCGTCGGTCGCTTTCTACCGCAACCCCGGTCGGCACGACCGTTAATTCGAGGCTCTTGCGTTCCGCCACCGGCGTGAATTCTACTTTGAGGGCGCGGAATAATTCGTCGAGCGGCATGTCACGTCGCTCCGGCGTCAGCACGCCGGCATCGAGCCGAGAAATATCGAGCAGCGCGCCTAGCAGGTCCTCGACGGCGCCGAGCGAACTGTCGATCTTGCGAACGAGCTCGCCCGAGAGGACACCGCCCTCCGGACGCGCCTCGTGATCGAGCAGGCTCGCCACATAGAGACGCGCAGCGTTGAGCGGCTGGAGCAGATCGTGGCTTGCCGCAGCGAGAAACCTGGTCTTGCCCAGATTGGCTTCTTCCGCCAGCGCCTTGGCGGCGCTCAATTCCTCGGTGCGCTCGCGCACCCGGCGCTCCAGCAACTCGTTGGCGGCGGCCAGCTCGGCTACGAATTGCACGTGTTCGCTGATATCCGAGGAGGTAGTGACATAACCTCCGCCGATCATGGGATTGGTGCGAATCTCGATGACGCGACCGTCCGGCCGGCGGTTCTCGAACACGGTTTCTCCCGCGCCGATGAAGCGGTCCAACTGCCGCGCCACGATTTCGTCGGGATCGCCGGCGCCGAATTCGCCGCGCGCAACGAAGAACTGAATGATCTCCTGGAGCGGTACGCTGACGCGGACCAACTCGGCGGGTAATTCCAGAAGATCGCGGAAATGGCGGTTCCAGCAAACAAGACGCAGTGAGCGATCGAACACGCTGATGCCCTGGCGAACCGTCTCCAGCGTTTCCTGCAGCATCTCGCGATTGTATTGGATGGCCTCGCTGGCGTCGTCCAACAGGTCCATGGCCGCATCGAGACTGAGATTGCGCCGCTCCAGTGCCAGGGCCAGCACCAGCCGAGCCGACGGCGCGCCGATGGCGCTGGCGAGCATTCGCTCGGCGTCACGAACGAGCTGGAAATCCGCTTGCGCATCATCGTCGGCGTCGATGCCGCGCCGTGCTGCGATGGCGGCGAACGCGCGTTGGGCGCGTTCGCCTCCAAGATAGCGCGACACCAGGCCCACGAGCTCGCCGACGCTGATCGGGCCGCGCCAGGCTCGCGGCTCGAACGGTCCCTGGCCGGGATCGAGATCGACGAAGGCGCTCGCCTGAATCCGCTCGATGACCCGGATTGAAAACAGGCGCGAGACGCCGACATAGCAGGCAATGTTGGCGGCAAGACTCCACAGCGTCCCGTTGGTCAGCGGATCGAAATGCAGACCGAACAGCGCCTCCGGACGCAGGAATGCGATACCAAACGGCCCGTGCGCCACCAGATCGCGAAAATCCCATCCCGACTGCGCCAGCCCGGGCAGCATTAGGCAATAGGCCCAAAGAAGGAAGCCAACGACGACGCCAACGATGGCGCCTTTGGCGTTGCCGTTGCGCCAGATCAAGCCGCCCAAGAGCGCCGGCGCGAACTGCGCTATGACGGCGAAACTGAGCAGGCCGATCTCGGCGAGTCCAGGGCCGTCACCTGCCATGCGGCAATAGCCGTAACCGAGCAGCATCACCCCGACGATCGCGGCGCGGCGGACCGCAAGGATCACGGCACCCATGTTTTCGCGCTCGGTGAGGCCAAGGTGGCGGCCGTGAAGGACGATGGGCATCACCAGGGCGTTGCTGACCATGGTCGATAGCGCGACGCAACTCATGATCACCATGCCTGTTGCCGCGGAGAAGCCGCCAATGAAGGCGAGCAACGCGATCCACTCCTGCTTTGCCGCCATCGGCAGGGCGATGACATAGAGGTCGCCATTGACGTTGCCACTGGGAAAAGCCGACAGGCCAGCGATCGCGACCGGCACGACGAAGATGTTGATGGCGACGAGATAGAGCGGGAACAACCAAGCGGCGCGCCGCAAATCGCCCTCGCCGGCATTCTCAACAATGGTGACATGAAACTGGCGCGGTAGACAGAGGGCTGCGCTGAAAGCCAAGCCGGTGATCGTGATCCAGAGCGGGCCATCGGCGCCCGACCAGAACAGATGGCGCAGCCCCGGTGAGGCTTCGACATGCGCCGCCAGGTCGCCGAAGCCGCCGAACATGCCCCAAGTGACGAAGGCACCCACAAATAGGAAAGCAAGCAGCTTGACGATCAACTCGAACGCGATCGCGAGAATCAAGCCATCGTGATGCTCGGTCGCCTCGATGCGGCGCGTGCCGAAGAGAATCGCGAATGTCGCCAGCAGCAGCGACACGCCGAGCTCCGTCCACGCCGCAGCGCCGGGCCGGTTTACGAGCACGGACAGCGGGCCGTGTGCGTGCTCCGTCAGCGTCGCAAAGCTCGCTGACACTGCTTTAAGCTGCAGTGCCGTGTAGGGCATGATCCCAATCACGGCGACAACAGTCACGGCCGCGGCCAGCCATTGGCTCTTGCCGTGGCGTGCCGCGATGAAATCGGCGATCGAGGTAATGTTGTGCCGCTTCGACAACAGCACGATCCGGCGCAACAGCGGCCAGCATACCAGGAACAACAGGATCGGGCCGATATAGACCGGCAGGAAGTTATAGCCGCTGGTGGCGGATAGGCCGACGCTGCCGTAGTAGGTCCAGGACGTGCAATAAACCGCCAGCGATAGCGAATAGACGAGCGGCCTCGATGTCGGCCGCCGGTCGCGGCGACGTGCGCGCTGATCACCGTAATAGGCGACCGCAAACAGAAGCCCAACATAACCCAGCGAAAAGGCCAGGACCGCCCATGTTGGGACCATGCCCGATTTTGACCTCCCTTAGGAGGACTAATCGCGCAAACCAGCCTGCTTGACCAGGGGGTAGGTCTCGCGCTGGAACTCCTCCATGCCCTCAATATAGCGTGGCCAGGACAGCAGCGTGCCGTCAAATCCGGCCCTCGAAAGGGTGATCAGCCCGTCGACGACTTGTTCCTTAGTGCCAATCAGCGGATAGCCGTTCCAGCCGGCCATGAAATGTTCCTTCAATCTGGCCAGTGCGTTAGGCGCGAACGATTGTGAGGTGATTCCCATGATCGACACTAGATTATCGACCGCTTCCCAGTCCCCCTTCTCGAAAATGCAATAGCGGTAGTAGTCGCGGGCTTCTTTCTCGGTCGCGCCCTGAAAGATGTATGCGTTGGTCCAAACCTTTATATCGCGGCCGTGCTCGTCCCAGGCGTGTTTGCGATGCGCGTCGACGCGCGCACGCATGCTGTCGAGATCGTGTGCCTCGAGCGCCGTGAAGCCGACATCGGCGTATTTGGCGGTGAATTCGCGACCAGCCGGCGAGGCGCCTGCGCACATGATGACCGGATGCGGCTTCTGCACCGCCTTCGGCCGCATAATACCTTTCTTGATCTGGTAGTAGGCGCCGACATAATCGAATTCCTGATCTTCAGTCCACAGTTTCTTGATGATGGTGATCCATTCCGCCGCCATCGCGTATCGGCGATCGTGGTCGAGGAACGCCGCACCGAACATCTCGAGCTCGGGCGCGAACCACCCGGTAACAACATTTAGGGTGAAGCGGCCGCCGCTGATATGGTCGATGGTCATCCCCTGCTTCGCCGCCATGATCGGATGCACCGTGGGTACGTGCGAGGTAGCAAATACCGCGGGATACTTGGTCAGTGCGCCGATGCCTGCCGCCCAGGTGTAGCATTCGAAGCCACGGCCGTTGAAATCGGTCTTGCCGCCCAGACCCTTCCAGCGACCGACCGGCACCAGCGCCTCGAACTGCATCTCGTCGGCGAGCCGGGCCAGCCTGGTGGTGCTCGGCCATTCGCAATCGAGCATGCCATCCGCCTCGGACATGGTGCAGCCGCCCGAAAGATTGGTGCAGAACGTGCCTAACTTAAGCTTGCGATCGTTGAAGAGTGGATTGGTGGCACGACGCTGTTCGTCGCTGCGTTGTTGCGCGTCCATGGCTATTTTCCGACGGTTAGGGGTTTCCGACTGTTGACGGATTCAGGACCTCGATCGGCGAACAATTCTCAGCTCTCATGGTGTCCCCTGCCGCGTGTTCGCAGCCGATCGCGCTTTTCGCGTACCGGCTTTTGCGGCGATGCTGGCACGGGGCATCGAGACCGGCAAGCTCGACTCCCGATGCCGCGCAGAATATGAGAGTAGCGGGAGGAAATATGGATAGCACCCAGGAGTCAGCCAAAGGCGCAATACAGGAGACCGGAGGCCCCCTTTCCGGAATTCGCGTGCTCGACATGACGGCCGTCGTATTGGGTCCGCTCGCAACTCAGACGCTAGGTGACTATGGCGCCGATGTCATCAAGGTGGAAAGCCCCGCCGGAGATCTGATGCGCACAGGCAGTGTCACGCGCCACCCTGGCATGGCCTCGGTATTTCTCGGCCTCAATCGCAACAAGCGCGCGATATGTATCGACCTGCGTCAGTCGGAAGGAGTGGCAATATTGCGTCGTATCGTGCCGGGTTGCGATGTGCTCGTGCACAATATGCGTGTCGAGGCGATTGAGCGCTTAGGGTTCGGCTACGATGCAGTGAAAGCGTTGCGGCCCAACATCGTCTACTGCGTTGCCACTGGCTTTGATCAGAGCGGGCCGGATGCCGGCAAGCCGGCTTTTGATGACGTAATCCAAGCGGCCAGCGGTCTGGTCGCGATCACTGGTCTTGGCAAGGACTCGCCCGACTTCGTTCCAACCTTGGTTGCCGACAAAACCACCGGGCTGGTCCTGGTCAACGCGGTACTGGCAGCGCTTCTGCATCGCGAGCGCACCGGCGTTGGTCAGTATGTCGAAGTACCGATGCTGGAGACGATGGCTTCCTTCGTGCTCGCTGAGCATATGGGGGGTATGACGTTCGATCCGCCGGGACCGGCCGGCTATGTCCGCATCCTTGCTGGCGGGCGGAGCCCGTCGCCGACCAAGGACGGATACATCGGGATCCTGCCTTACACCGCCGACCGCTGGATCTCATTTTTCGATGCGGTTGGGCGCAAAGACCTGGCGGCTTTGCCGCTGATCACCGACCGGGAGCAGCGCACTGTCCGCAGCAAGGAAGTCTATGCGCTCCTGGCGACGATCACGCGGACGCGCACCACCGCGGAGTGGATGAAGCTGTGCCACGAGCTCGATATTCCGGCGACGCCGGTTTATGGCCTCGATGATTTGCGCAGTCATCCGCAGCTCGTGGCGACCAAATTGTTTCAAACCGCCGAGCATCCGAGCGCAGGCACGGTTCGCTATACGCGCCCAACGACCAAGTTTACCGCCTCTCCGGCTTCGGTGCGCCGCCTGGCGCCAACCTTGGGTCAGCACAATGAGGAAATCCTACGCGAGGTTGGCTTTCTCGATGACGAGATCGCAGCGCTGCGCGAGCGCAAGATCCTCATCCAAAAGGAATAGCGTTATGGAATTCGATCTCGCTGAAGAACACAGCATGCTCAAGGAGCTTGTGCACAAATTCGTGCGCGACGAGCTGATGCCGCTCGAGCCGAAGGTGCTTGCGCGCGAACATGAGGGGCGCGGTCTAGCGGTCGATGCCGCGGATCACGTTCGCCTCGACGAAGTCTCCAAAAGGCTTGGACTATGGGGACTAGACGCGCCCCAGGATATCGGCGGCATGGATTTGCCGTCTGTGGCCCTGGTCGGCGTGAACGAGGAGCTGGGGCGCACCATTACCCCGTACACGCTGCCCCCAGACTCGCCCAACCTGCGCATGCTCATGGCGACGGTGAACGATCGCCAGCGCCAGGCCTATCTCGAGCCCTATGTCCGCGGCGAGAGCGTGTCCGCGATCGCGGTCTCCGAGCCAGGCGCCGGATCCGACCCCGGTGCCCTCATTACCCGTGCCGAACGCGACGGCGACGACTGGGTGCTGAACGGCCGCAAGATCTGGATCAGCCGTGCTGCCGATGCCGACTTTACCATTGTCATGGCGCGCACCGGCAGGTCCGAGCGTGCCTCAATCTCGGCTTTTCTGGTCGACAAGGGCACTACGGGTTTCACCGTACTGCGCCGCATCCCGATGGTCGGTGGCATGACCACTTACGAGGTGGTGTTCGAAGATTGCCGCATCGAGGGCTGGAAGCTTCTCGGCAAGGAGGGCGCGGGTTTCGCGCCAATGCAATTGCGGTTCGGCACCCGGCGGGTGGAAATGGCGGCCTGGTCGATCGGGCTCGCGCAGCGCGCGCTCGACATGATGTGCGAGTACGCGCCGCAGCGCGTTACGTTTGGTGCGCGATTGAGCGAGCGCCAGGCAATCCAATGGTGGGTTGCCGACGCCGCCACTAAAATCCATGCGGCCCGTCTCATGACCTACGACTGCGCCGCCAAACTAGACAAGCGCCAAGAGGCGCGCGTCGAAATCTCGATGATAAAATCCTTTGCCGTCGAGATGGCGTGGGAGGTCGTCGACCACGCCATGCAAATGTACGGCGCAATGGGCATGACCAAGGAAATGCCGCTGCAATTGATGGCCAACCGTTTGCGCACGATGCGCATCTATGACGGGCCGACTGAAGTGCATAAGTGGGTAATCGCGCGCAATCTGCTGGGAACAAAACGATGAGTGAAAACCGCTACGGCGAGGTGTCGCTGCGCCGGGACGGCCATGTTGCGCTGCTCGAGATCGATCGGCCGCCTCACAATCATGTCAACGTCGGACTGATGCGCCACCTTGCCAACGCGCTTGCCGATATCGACGGCGAACGCGAGTTGCGCGTCAGCGTACTCGCGTCTCGGGGCAAGCATTTCTCCGCGGGCGCGGACCTGGCCGCGCCGCCGGGCGTCGTCGACGGCGTCGATGCACTCTACGCCGAGGCGGCGCGCTTATTCTCGGCAAAGAAGCCGATTGTAGCCGCGATTCAGGGTGCCGCGGTCGGCGCCGGGCTCGGCCTAGCGCTGGTCGCCGATTTCCGGATCGCGACGCCCGAGGCCCGCTTCGTTGCTAATTTCGTCAAGCTCGGCTTCCATCCCGGCTTTGCCATAACCCAGACGCTGCCCCGTCTCATCGGCCCGCAGCGGGCGGCGCTAATGTGCCTAACCGGTCGTCGGATTAAGGGAGCAGAAGCGCTCGCATGGGGTTTGGTCGACGAGTTGGTGGCGCCCGAACAGTTGCCGAAAGCGGGACTGAGCCTCGCACGGGAGATCGCCGAAAATGCTCCTCTCGCCGTGCAAGCAACCCGTGCAACATTGCGCGCGGAGCTGGCCGCGAAGGTCAAAGAGCAAATGGATGGCGAACTCGCGATTCAGTCGGCGCTGCGCAAAACAGCTGACTTCGCCGAGGGCGTGCGCGCGGTCGCCGCGCGCCGACCGGGCCATTTCACCGGTGCATGATCCTGTCATCCAGCTGACAGTCTTCCCTGGCGACACAACGAGGCAGTCATTGGGCAGAGGCGCGCTCCGGAAGCGATCGTGCCGATCGAGACGGCTCAATAGGATTTGGGCAAGCCGAGCACGCGTTCGGCGATATAGCAGAGGATCAGTTGCGGGCTGATCGGCGCGATTCGCGGGATCATCGCTTCGCGCATGTACCGCTCAACGTGATATTCCTCCGCATAGCCGAAGCCGCCAAGGGTTAGCATCGCGGTTTCGCACGCTTTGTAGCAGGCCTCGGCTGCCAAATACTTCGCCGCATTGGCGTCGGCGCCGCACGGCATTCCCTCGTCATAGCGCCAGGCCGCCCGTAGCATCGTCAGGTTGGCGGCTTCGAGGTTCATCCAGCATTCCGCAAGTGGATGCTGAATGCCTTGGTTCATGCCGATCGGCCGATCGAACACGGTGCGCATCTTGGCATAAGCCGTCGCCTTACCCAGAGCGGCGCGGCCTAGACCCACGCACTCCGCCGCGATCAAGATTCGCTCGGGGTTCATGCCATGAAGAATGTACTCGAAACCTTTACCCTCTTCGCCGATGCGATCGGCGACTGGGACGCGGAGACCGTCAAAGAATATTTGGTTCGAAATTTACCGGCGTGGCGGCCCATCTTCTCGATCTCGCGAATCTCGACGCAATCGCGGTTGATGTCGGTGTAGAACAGACTGAGCCCGGCGCTGGGCTTATCGAGCTTGTCAAGCGGTGTGGTGCGCGCAAGCAAAAGCATCTTGTCCGCCTCCTGCGCACCAGTGATCCAGACTTTCTCACCGTCGACCACGTAATGATCGCCGTCGCGCCGTGCCCGCGTCTTGAGCCGGGTGGTATTGAGGCCGGTATCGGGTTCAGTTACCGCAAAGCACGATTTCTGTTCGCCGCGCGCCACCGGCGGCAGCATGCGCCGCATTTGCTCGTCGGTGCCGAAGATGACCACTGGATTGAGGCCAAAGATATTGAGGTGGATGGCCGAGCAACCGCTGATACCGGCGCCCGATTCGGCGACTGCCTGCATCATCAGTGACGCTTCCACGACACCGAGCCCCGATCCACCATAGACTTGCGGGATGCAGACGCCGAGCCATCCATTTCCCGCCAGCGCTGCCCAAAATTCTTCGGGATAGCGGTGCTGACGGTCGCATTTGAGCCAATACTCATCGCCAAACGCCGCGCAAATGCCCGTGACGGCGGATACGATGCCTTCTTGTTCCGGGGTCAGTCTGAAGTCCACCACCCCCTCCCTGCGATCTGCGAATAGTCTACCTGGAGAATCTGCCCATTAGGAGCGCAATGTCCTGAAGCCGGCGCGAACCTCTTCTGAAAATAGTTT
The DNA here is from genome assembly GCA_963804725.1 of uncultured Alphaproteobacteria bacterium. Classification (GTDB taxonomy): domain Bacteria; phylum Pseudomonadota; class Alphaproteobacteria; order ATCC43930; family CGMCC-115725; genus JAATGI01. Next base: position 384,214 of record CAWDRN010000008.1, read on the forward strand.
CGGCTGTTCCCAGGCTGCAAAGTGTCCGCCCTTGTCGAGCTTGTTGTAGTAAATCAGTTTGGGATACGTGCGTTCTGTCCAATTCTTCAGAGCTTGATAGAGCTCGTCAGGAAAGACGCTCACCGCAGCCGGGATCGCCACGCCTTTGACCCCAAAGAAAGAGACCTTGTTCTCAAGCGCTTCCCAGTAAAGGCGCGCCCCGGAAATCGCCGTGTTTGTCAACCAGGTGAGCGTGACGTTGTCGAGAACATCATCCCGTGTCAGCCCTTCGGGCTGCCCGTCAAAGGCGCGTGAGATGAGCGCCAAACTCTTGGCGTCGTGATCGAGGAAGTAACCCGACGGGAGGATCCGCAATCCCGTAAATCGCCTGGGGACGCAGGCCCATCTGGTAGCCGTAGCCGATGCCCTTCGCATATTCGAGGGCCAGCTGCTCGTATGCGCGTTTCTCGTCCGCCGAGAGACCGGACGGCGCCGGAGCTCCAGTAAAAGCAGCCTTGTCAATGTCGGGTGAAAACACGCCCGGCATGTTGGAATGAATGCCGAGCAGTTCCGGATGTCCTTGTGTAGCCATCACGTCCGTAATAGTCGCGCCCCAATCGCCGCGTTGTGCAACGAACTTGGTGTATTCCCAGGCGCTTCATCAACACGACCCAGGCACGTGCAATTCGGGCAGGATCCCAACCGGTAGTGGTGGGCTTCCCTGAAAACCCATAACCGGGTATCGACGGAATTACCAGATGGAAGGCGTCCGATGCGCTCGCACCATGGACCGTTGGATTGGCGAGCGGATCGATAATTTTCAGCTGCTCGATAATCGAGCCGCGCCAGCCGTGCGTGACGATGAGCGGCAACGCGTTTTCATGTTTCGAACGAACGTGAATGAAGTGGATATCAACCCCATCGATCTCAGTAGTGAAATTCGCCAGGGTATTCAGTCTCGCCTCGACCTTGCGCCAGTCGTAATCTGTCATCCAATAGCGCGCGAGTTTCTGCAACGTCGCGAGCTGGGACCTTGCGATTGATCTGTGACCGTTTCCCGGTCAGGCCACCGGGTTGCGTTTATGCGTTTGCGCAATTCGGTGAGTTCGGCTTCCGCGAAATCCACACGAAATGAACGAATGGCCGCTTCATTCATAGGTTCGCTCCTTTTTCTGAACGGATGAGGATGGAAACCCCGAGCCGGACCGTTTGTCGGGCGACAGATGAAACTGGATCCAAGACGGCGTAGAGACTAGACCCCTGTTTTTGATACGCCCCAGTAAACAGATGCCAGATCGATTTCGGCGAGCGCTGTCGCACGCACCTCGACTGGATAATTGCCTGCCGCGAGAGCAGAAGTCCCAGGAGCATATCACCGCAACCCTAGCGGTGGACTCATCGTCAGCCCCATGCCTCGATCTTGGCGCGGCGGGAGCCGGGCGGGCCACGCCAGGGGGGCGCTTATCGCTGACGTCGAACATGAAGACAGACAATCCCTACATCTCCAGCGGCTTCGGTTCAGCGGGGCGCATAGCGGACGATTAACAAAAGATAACATCCCGATCATTCAACAGAAAACATCACTAACCATTTTGATCTCGAACAGACCTCCGGATAGCGCGCACTCAAGCATCGCAGACTTCGGAGGCGCAGGAGATCCGTTATGCGCTTAAATCGAATTCTGACAGCGGCGGCTTTGACCATGTTGGTCGGCGGTCCGCTGGTTACTTCGTCACCGGCCTTCGCCCAAATGTTTCAGGAAGGCCTTGCCCTTCGTGTACCAATGCCGTCGACGTCGGGGTCTGGGCCGCAGGCCCCGATATTGGGCGGACAGGGAATGATCACTCAGACACCGAAGCCGAACGTACGGACCGCTCAGGTGCCGGACCAAGGCGAAGGCATGGCGTCACCCACATTCGTCGCCCCTGGCGTTGAACGGAACGCGGCTGGGCAGATCGAACGGTCGTTGTGACCGGTGTCGGGCTGGCCCCAGAGCGCCACCTTCATTATCATAAGTGACCTCGAGGCCCCGCTCCGGCTGGGCCTTTTCGTTTGGGCAAGTTCCCGGATGCGATCCGGCTTCCTGTCAGCATTCGCCGCAGCACGGGTAACGCTTGGGGGACGGGCTGGCCTAGCGAACTTGGATCCCTCCGCTCTTCGCTTCCCATGGCGCGCGGAAGGCACCGCAACCCTCCGGCGAACCCCAAGCCTTGAAAACATGAGGAAACGCGAGGCGAGTATGACGCCGACCACCTAGCTTAACCAATTGATTTTGCTAGATTATTAGACGAACTTGGCGGATAGTCTAGCAGTCATGGCAACGACAATCGAGCGTGGCTTGCTGGATTTTTGCGAATTCGTGCGGCCGAACGACATGGTGGTATGGGGACAGGGATGTGGCGAGCCACGGTCGCTGACCGAATTGCTCATGGCTCAGCGCCGGGCCGTCGGTCGGTTCAAGGTCTTTACCGGCCTGTGCTATTCAGATACGCCCGATCCGCGATTCACCGACGCGGTCGAGTTTGTCTCGTATCATGGCGGCGGATCGAACCGGCGTCTTGGCGGAAATCTAGACATCCTGCCGTGTCATTACTTCCAGCTCCCGAGCCTCTTGCGCGATCGATGTGACGTGCTGCTGTTACAGCTTTCGCCTGCCGACGAAGCGGGGAATCACAGCCTTGGCCTGAGCCACGATTACGTCGTTCCGTTGATCGATAGAGCCCGCGTCGTGATTGCCGAGGTCAATGACCAGGTCCCGTGGATCGCCGGCGAGCGTACCATCAGCGCAGTCGACATCGACGTGCTGGTGCAGAGCTCGCGGCCACCGCTTGAAATCCCGTCCCGCGCGAGCGATGGGGTGGACCGTGCCATCGCCGCAAGGGCCGCGGGGCTGATCGACGATGGTGCGACGCTGCAAATTGGGATCGGCACCTTGCCGGCGGCAATTCTGGCGGCGTTATCCGGCCATCGCCGGTTGGGTCTACATTCCGGCTCGCTTTTCGATCCCACCGTCGATTTGCTGCAATCGGGCGTTATCGACAATTCATGCAAAGGCATTGACGATGGCGTGACCATCGCCGGCATGCTGCTCGGGACGCGCAAACTATTTGCGTTCGCCCACCATAATCGCCAAATCCAGATGCGGTCTGCGCTCTATACGCATGACAGCGAGGTGCTGGGTCGGCTCAACAGGTTCGTGGCGCTCAACTCGGCGATCGAGGTCGATCTGACCGGACAGGTCAATGCCGAGCTGGCCGATGGTCGTTATATCGGTGCCGTCGGAGGTGCCGTCGATTTTATTCGCGGTGCCCAGCGCTCGCGCGGTGGCCTCGCGATTACCGCCTTGAGGTCACGCGCCGGTGGTAAAGGCAAAATTGTCGCTCAGCTTTCGGGTCCTGTAAGCACGTCACGCGCCGACACCGGAATCGTTGTCACCGAACATGGCGTCGCCGATCTGCGCGGTCAGCCGCTCAGGGAACGTATTAAACGGATGATCGCCATCGCCCATCCCGACGACCGCGATGCGCTCGCACGTCACCAGGCGATATCGAGTATTTCAGCGATGTCCTGAGGGCCGGAAATCCTGCGCGGATTGGCGGGCACCGCCGGGTCCCGCATCGTATGTTCGGCAATGGCCGCCAAATCTTCCCGGCGAATGCCGATATCACGCAGCCTGGTCGGCAACCCGAGATCTTCGATGATCTCGCGAATCAAATCGCTGGCGACGCGCTCGGGCGCGCCCATTAGGGCACTGATGGTTCGTTGCCGCGGCGCGTTCACGCTAGCGTTCCAGCGTAAGACCGCCGGCAAGGTGACACAGGAGGTGATTCCGTGCGGGACGTGCATGCGCCCGCCCAGAATGTGGCCGATGGCGTGACTGGCGCCGATCCCGATACCATCCACCCCACCGGTGATCGACAGCCACATGCCGAGCTGGCCGTCGAGTTCGCGCCGGGAGCTCGTCTGGCCGCGTCTTGATCGAGGGCAAAGCCCGGGCAAGCAGCCGAATCGCCTCGCCGGCGGTTGCGTCCGAATAGGGATTGGTCTCGGGCGTGCACAAGCGTTCGACAGCATGGTCTAGCGCCTTCACGCCCGTTGACAAAAGAAGTTCGAGCGGTGTCGCCAAGGTCGCCGCGGGATCAAGCACCACGGTCTGCGGTATCAGCAGCGGATGCTCGAATCCTTCCTTCGTGCCCCGGCTGGCGTTGGTTATGCCGGCGGCCGATGTGAATTCGGCGGCAGAAAATGTAGTTGGCACTGCGAGCATGCGGATCGCCTCCTCCGCGCCTGCCGGTCGCCTGCTCGGGTCGCGGTGGGCGGCCTTGGCCCCGCCACGTCGATAGGGCTCCATCTCTTCGGTCTTCGTTAGACCGAGCCACAGACACAAGAGCATCGCCTTTGTAGCGTCAATAACCGAGCCGCCGCCGACCGCGATCAGAAGCTGCGCGGCCGCGGCGCGGGCGCGCGCGGCGCCTTCAATCACACACTCGCGAGGGGAATGGGCAGTGATGCCGGCATAGACGCCGCTGCAGCGCGGATGGAGCGCGTCAGCGATCTCTGACGCTAGCCGGCCTTCACCGCCTAAAGAGCGCGTACTCATGACGTAGACGCGCTCGATCTCGAGCGCCCGGACTTCGCCGACGACCGCCTCGGCGGCTGGCTTGCCGTAAATAACCCGCTCTTGCAGCGGAAAGCGATGTGTACCGTTCATCTGCCGGTGATGCTCCAAGCCGCGTTTCGCCAACTTTAGCAGGATGCGCTACGATGATCGCAAGACATGACAGCGATCAGATAATGAGAGAGTACCAATGGTAGCAAGGATGGAATCGTCCTATGCCGAAATCCGCGAAGGCGTGCGCAAATTGTGCGCCGCGTTTCCTGGCGAATATTGGCGCGCGCTCGACCGCGACCGGTCCTACCCGAGCGATTTCGTCCGAGACCTTACCGAGGCAGGCTATCTCGCTGCGCTGATTCCGGAAGAGTATGGCGGCGCAGGACTGCCGCTGTCTGGTGCAGTCGCAATCATGGAGACGATCCAGCATGCCGGGTGCAACGGCGCTGCCTGCCATGCTCAGATGTACATCATGGGGACGCTGTTGCGGCATGGCAGCCCCGAGCAGAAAAAGAAATACTTGCCGAAAATCGCGGCTGGCGAACTGCGGCTGCAGGCTTTTGGTGTAACGGAACCGACCAGCGGCACCGATACGACTTCGCTCAAGACCAATGCGCGACGAGACAGCGACCATTACATCATCAACGGCCAGAAGATCTGGACCTCACGCGCGGAGCATTCGGATCTGATGCTGCTTCTGGCGCGCACGACATCCAAGGATCGAGTGGCGAAACGTACTGACGGCCTATCCGTGTTCATTGTCGAGATGCGGGGGGCTATGGGCCACGGCCTTTCCATTCGCCCGATCCGAACCATGATGAACCATTCCACCACTGAAGTTTTCTTCGAGGATTTGCGCATTCCGGTAGAGAATCTGCTGGGCGAGGAGGGTAAGGGTTTTCGCTATATCCTTGCCGGCATGAACGCCGAGCGTGTCCTGATCGGGGCGGAATGCGTCGGCGATGCCAAATGGTTCATCGACAAAGCGGTTGCTTATGCCGCGGACCGCATCGTCTTCGACCGGCCCATCGGCCAGAATCAGGGCGTTCAATTCCCGATCGCTCGCGCCTATGCGCAGATGCGCGCGGCGGAGCTGATGGTGGCCGAGGCGGCACGGCTATTCGAGGCGGGCGCCGATTGCGGCGCCGAAGCGAACATGGCAAAGCTCTTAGCGGCGGATGCTTCCTGGGCCGCGGCAGAGGCGTGCGTGCAGACGCACGGTGGCTTTGGCTTTGCCGAAGAATATGATATCGAGCGGAAGTTCCGCGAGACACGGCTTTATCAGGTGGCGCCGATTTCGACCAATCTCATCTTGTCCTATATCGCCGAACACGTGCTGGGACTGCCGCGCTCTTATTGACAATGATCAGACCGCTCGAAGGGATCCTTGTGATCGCGGTGGAACAAGCGGTGGCCGCGCCGTTTTGCACCGCGCGGTTGGCCGACGGTGGCGCGCGCGTCATTAAGATCGAACGGCCGGGCGGCGATTTTGCGCGCGGCTATGACGATGCTGCCAAGGGCCTCTCCAGCTATTTCGTCTGGCTCAATCGCGGCAAGGAATCGCTGGTGCTTGATCTCGCCGCGGAACACGACTGCGCGCGATTGCGGGCACTGATCGCGGAGGCCGACATTCTGGTGCAAAACCTGAAACCGGGCGCGTTGGCGCGGCTCGGGTTCGACCCCACGGCGTTGCGGCGCGACTATCCGAGCCTCATCTGCTGCTCGATCAGCGGCTACGGCGATAACGGGCCGCTTGCCGGCCGCAAAGCCTATGACGCGCTGATCCAAGCGGAAACCGGCCTCGTCTCAATTACCGGCGGTCCGGAGGCGCCGGCCCGCGTCGGTTTCTCTGTTGCGGATATCTCGACCGGTGCCACGGCGCATGCGGCCATTCTCGAAGCCCTGATCGCTCGCGGGCGCACCGGCCAAGGGGCCAATATACAGGTCTCGTTGTTCGATGTAATGGCGGATTGGCTGAGCGTACCGCTGATCCACACGGATGCCGGCAGGCCGCCCCGGCGTGTTGGCTTGTCGCACCCCTCAATCGCGCCATACGGAGCATTTCTGTCGAAAGACGGCAAGCCGATCTTGATCTCGATCCAAAGTGAGCGCGAATGGCGTGCCCTCTGCGAGCACGTTCTGCAGCGGCCCGAGGCGCTCGGCGATCCGCGCTTCGCGAACGGAGTAGCGCGCGTCGAGCATCGTGCCGCGACGGATGGCCTGGTCGCAGACAGGTTCGTGTTGCTCGATCGCGATACGCTGATCGCGCGACTGGTCGAGGCGGACATCGCCTTCGCGGAAATCAACACGCTCGCCGACATGTTGCGTCACCCCCATCTGCGGCGGGTCACCGTGAAGACGGAAGCCGGGGCGATCTCCTATCCGGCGCCAGCCGCGATCTTCGACGGCGAGCGACGCGAATTGGGTGCCGTCCCGAAGCTCGGCGAGCACAACGAATAATCGGGTCGTATCGCATATTGGCGCCGACGATCGACTTTGTCGCGGCGCATCGGGTCGGAGATCCGTTCGCTGCCCGGATTGGACGACCCGCTGCGGACCGAGGGCCGGTGAAATTGTGGGACTTCGTCGCCGATACTCCCCCAAGGGGGAGCATGAGAGCGCCGTCCCTGTCCGAGTGACAGGAGCGGGTGACAGCTTATTTGGAATGCGCCTCTTGGATCGCGCGCCAGACACGCTCGCTGGTTGCCGGCATGTCGAGCGTATGCACGCCAAGCGGCTTTAGTGCGTTCATGACCGCGATCATCACGGCCGGGAGGGCGCCGACGCAACCGGCCTCGCCGGCGCCCTTGACGCCGAGCGGGTTAGTCGCAGTCGGAACCGGTTTGCTCAGAACCTCGATATTGCACATCACATCGGCACGCGGCATGGCGTAGTCCATGAAGCTGCCCGACAGAAGCTGTCCGCTCCCTGGTTCGTAGACTACTTGCTCGGTAAGTATTTGCCCCGCGCCCTGAGCGACACCGCCATGGATCTGGCCTTTCAACATCATCGGATTGATGACCGTGCCGACATCGTCGACGACGAGATAGTCGACGAGCTCGACGACACCGGTCTCGGTGTCAATTTCGACCTCCGCGATGTGACAGGAATTGGGATAGGTGTCGTGCGACGGCTGGTAGGTTGCATTCTCGAACAATCCCGGCTCCATTCCGGGCGGCAAGCGGGCGGGCTGAAACGCGGCTTTCGCGACTTCCTTCAGCGCGATCGCGCGGTCGGTGCCGGCCACGACGAATTGGTCGTCGGCAAAGTTGATATCGGCCTCGGCCGCTTCAAGGAGATGTGCGGCCAGCTTGCGCCCCTTCGCAATGATCTTATCGCTGGCACGCACCAGGGCCGAGCCGCCGGTCACCATCGACCGTGAGCCGTTCGACCCCATGCCGAAAGCCACGGCGTCGGTGTCGCCGTCGATATATTGCACATCCGCCGGATCGACACCTAGCCGTTGGTGCAGGATCTGTTTGAACGCTGTGTCATGACCCTGCCCATGCGACTTGGTGCCGAGGAACAACAGTATTGTGCCGCTGGGATTGAAACGGATCTCGGCATATTCCGGTACCGGACCGGCGGCCTGCTCGACGACATTGGCAACGCCGATACCGCGCAGTTTCCCGTGCGCCTTGGACCGTGCCGCGCGCATGGCAAAGCCAGCGTGGTCGACGGCATCGAGTGCCATGTCCAAATTCTTCGCGAAATCACCACAATCGTAATGGGGACCAAGTGGCGATTGAAAAGGCATGGCATCGGACGGAATGGTGTTGCGGTGGCGCAACTCGATGGCGTCGACGCCCAGATCGGTGGCGGCATCCTCGAGTGCGCGTTCAATCAAATAGCTTGCCTCAGGCCTGCCGGCGCCGCGATAGGGCGCCGTCGGACTAGTGTTGCTCAGCATCGCCCTGATGGCGACGTAGGCTGCGGGGATACGATAGACGCCGACCACGGTGCCAATCATGCCGAAGGGCGTCAGCAGCTGCCGGTCCGATGCGATATAGGCGCCGATGTTGGCCAGCATGTTGAGCCGCAGGCCGATGATTTTGAAGTCCGCATCGAACGCCAGTTCAATTTCGCCAAAATTATCCCGCGCATGCTCGTCGGCAAGCAGCACTTCGGAGCGCTCGCAGAGCCATTTCACCGGGCGCCCGAGTTTGCGCGACACCCATAGCACCAACCGGTCCTCGACATAGTGCCACCCCTTGCTGCCGAAACCACCGCCGACATCATAGGTGACAACGCGTATTTTGCTCTCCGGCACCCTGAAGACCTGGTTCGCGAGCATGTTGCGCACGCGATGCGGGTAATTGACATTGGCGCGAAGCGTGTAGCGATCCTGCCCCGCATCGTAGCTACCGATCAGCACGCGCGGCTCCATGTATTGCGCCTGAACGCGGGTAATGGCGTAGCGGCGCTTCACGACATGCGCGGCGCGGGTGAATGCGGCGTCGGCCTGCGCCCAGTTGCCGCGCTCGACAAGGTGAGAGACGTTATCCGGATTCTGCTCCCAGACCCGCGGCGCATTCGGCAAGGACGCCTCGACGACAGAGGTGACGGCCGGCAGCGGTTCGTAATTTACCTCGATCATCTCGGCGGCGTCTTTCGCCCAATTCAGGCTTGTCGCCACCACCATCGCTACTCCGTCGCCGACATAACGAGCGCGATCGGTGACCAGCACTGGACGTTGCGGCGCGAACATGGGCGAGCCGTCGGCTTTCTTGCGTGGCATCGTCGCCCTCGGGCTGCCGAGCTTGTCGGCGTCGTAGTCGGCGCCGGTATAGACGGCCACGACGCCAGGTGCGTCGGCCGCGGCACGCGTGTCTATGTGGCGGATGCGGGCATGGGCATGCGGCGACCGTAGAAATACCGTGTAAAGCTGATTCGGCAGATTGATGTCGTCGAGGAACTTGCCCTGGCCACGCAGCAAGCGGACATCCTCGAAGCGTAGCACCGGCTGGCCAACACCGAATTTCATCATGGCGAAAGCTTACTGGACCGCCTTGCGGGCCGTCTCGCGCACATGCCATTGCTGGTCGATAACGGTTTCCTGATGTTCATGCCCATAGACGTCGGCATCGTAGTATTCCGATTGAGCCAATGCTGGTCGCGATCCCCAGGCGTATTCTAGCATCCAGCCCGACGGATTGGCGAAGTAGAACGAATAGAGATGGTCATTGGCGTGGCGGCCGAGATCGATGCCGATTGGAATTTGCTTGGTCTTGACCAGATTGTATGTGAACGCGAGATCGTCGAAACTCTTAGCTTCGACCATCACATGGTTGATGCGCTTCTCGACGCCGACGCCGAAGCCGAACGTGTGCTGCCGATCGTTGCACTGAAAAAATAGGAACTCCCCGGTCGAACCGTCGGGCCGTACCGTGCGATATTGGATCGAGCCGCGCATGCCGAGCATGGAGTAGAATTTGTAGGTGGCGTCGAAGCCATTGTTGCGTAACAAGCAATGGCCCATGCCTGCGGTACCAGTGGCAAAGCCGCTATACATCCGGCGGCCGGGATGAAACGGCTTGCCGTACTGAACGTGTGGACCGTGAAATATCTCGATCGGATTGCCGCTTGGGTCTTCCAGCAACATGATGTCGAGCACATGGCGGTCGGCGGCCATCGCACGCGAACCGATCTCGTGGCGCACCCCGGCAGCGGAGAGTCGGCGATCCATCTCGGCAAATTCTTCGACCCCGGCGACACGCAAGCCCAATGCGTTGAGGTCATCGCTACCGTCTTCTTCGAGGATGAAGCGGTGGTGCCAGGAATCCATGCGCAGGTAAGCGCGGCGCGGCTCGCCCTCATCGCACCATTCGAGCCCGACGATTTCGGTCGCGTATTCCTTCCAGCGGTTGAGATTGCTGACGCCAAGACGCAGATAGCCGAGTTCGGTGATTCCCAACATCGTTTCCCCCCGTCTATTCGCGTAACTCTTTCGCCAGCCGGTCGACCGCACTGGCGAGCAGCAGCGCATCGACGCCGGCTGCGACGAAACTGCAACCACGCGCGAACAGTCTTTTGGTATTGGCGGAACCGCCAGTGACGGTCCCGACCGGCTTCCCCGTGGCGATAATGCGATCGAACGTGCGGTCAATTGCCGCCGCGGCGTCGGGGTGTGCCATATCGCCGAGATGTCCGAGCGAAGCCGAGAGATCGGCCGGCCCAACGAACAGCCCGTCGACGCCCTCGACCGCCGCAATCGCCTCGAGATTGTCCATACCCTTGCGGCTTTCGATCTGCACCAGGAGGCAGACTTCGTCGTCGGCCCGCTTCAGATAATCGCCGACCCGGCCCCAGCGCGAAGCGCGACCCAGCACGTGACCCACCCCGCGATAGCCGCGCGGCGGATAGCGCACCGCGCCGGCAAGCGCTCTCGCTCGGTCGGCGCTTTCGACATTTGGAATGAGAAAAGTCTGCACCCCCATGTCGAGCAACAGCTTAAGCGTGTCAGAATCGCCATTGACCGGACGCACTACCGGCGTAATCCCGTAGGCAGCAATCGCCTGCAACTGGTGGAGGATGCTTTCGAGTGTGTTGGGGGCATGTTCGGCGTCAATCAGAACCCAATCGAAGCCGGCACAGGCAGACAATTCAGCGCTATAGCTACTCATCAGAGCCAGCCAGAGTCCGATCTGCCGATTGCCCGATTTCAGCCCGGCCTTGAAATGGTTGGTCACAAAATCCATGGTGCCCTCACACGAGTGACGTGAAATCGTGGCGAACGGTTCGCCGGATATCGAAGCCCTCGCCCGCGGGCAGCAGTAGAGCGTGCCCGAAACCCTGAACGAACAGGGGCCAACTTGATTCGAATTTTAAGGCGGACGGCGCCCGATTGGTTGGTCCACAGGCAATGCCGTTCGTGAGACCGTTGATCACTGGCTCGGCAACGCCGCCTCTCCCCTTCGATCGTTCACGCGACGGGGCCGCGTCCTCGCTCCGTAGGACGATGCCAGCAATACCCTTCAATTCGAGCACCGCGTCCTTCCTCCCGGGTACGTCGCAACGCCAGTTGTTGTTTGACCTTTACTATAGGAGCATGATCTCCCTCGACAAACAACTCGCTGGGAGGAACACATGAGCGTCCTCGACGGTCCGCGAACGGAACGCCGTTACGTTATTCACCGCGGCACCGCGTACTGGGCCACCTACGACAACGGTGAATTGCGGCTCGACGACGGGCGCCTCATTCCGGAGCGCGAGGTCACCTATCTGCCGCCGTGCCAGCCCACCAAAATCATCTGCATTCACCTCAATTACCTGTCACGCCTCTACGAGTTCACGGGTGCCAACAAGCCACCGGCCACGCCTACCTATTTTCAGAAGCCGGTGACGGCGATCAACGCGCACAACGGCGAGCTGGTACGCCCCGTGGGGTACCAGTATCTGAATTACGAGGGCGAGATTGCGGCGATCATCGGCGAGGTCACGCGCAACGTCATGATCGACAAGGTTTGGGAGCATCTCGCCGGGTTCGCCCCAGCCAACGATGTCGGCCTTCAGGACATGCGGGATACGGATTCGGGCTCGATGCTGCGTGTCAAAGGCTGCGACGGTTTCTGCCCAGTGGGACCTGGCATCGTTTCCGGCATCGATATTCGCAAGCAGACGCTGCGCACTTATCGCAATGGTGAGTTGGTGCAAGAAGGTGCCGTCACGGAGATGCTGTTCGGTATCGACTACATCATCGCCGACATCGCTAGGCACATTACCCTATTACCGGGCGATGTGGTGATGACCGGGACGCCCGCCAACTCGAGGCCGATGGCAATAGGCGATCTGATCGAGGTCGAAGTTACCGGCCTTGGCCGGCTCGGCAATCGTGTGGTGGAGGCACCGGCGCCTCGGGCCGGCGTGGGCCATCAGCCGACCGACACTGATGCGGTGCGCCGTGTCGCGCTTGGCAACGACGAACGCCTGCCGGCAAACTTGAAGAAATAGCCGTGGCTAAACGGCGGAGCATCCACATCGCCGGCTTCAGGCACGGCAATCCTATTCCGGCGGCAACGCGTCTCGGCCCTATGATGGTGTCGAGCGTCATCGTCGGGCGCGATCCCGACAGCGGCAAAATGCCCGACAGTATCGCCGAGCAGTGTGTTCATATTTTCTCCCACGTTCGCGCCATGCTCGCAGAGGCGGGCGCCACGCCGGACGATGTCGTCAAGATGGATTTCTGGGCACCCGATCCGACGGAGGCGCGCGCGGTTATTAACCAGGAATGGGTCAAGATGTTTCCTAACATCAATTCTTGTCCATCTCGCCACACCCATGCGACGGGCGACGGCAGACAGAGCATGCAAGCAACGTTCATCGCCTATGTCGATCGCGACTAGAAACCGGCGTTGCCGGTTCCGCTGATAGTGTCATGCTGGGCATGCACGATGTGTGCTGGCCCGCCATAGTGGGCGAGGTCTCGGCCGAGACGGGCGGATTGGGTCGCCTCTCTCGGTTGGTGTCGCTCCCTGGCACTTTGGATCGCGGACCGAGCCCAGCGCGAGATCCGATCCCGACAACCGCGAGCAGATCAATACTCTGCAGCCGCCATTGACCGTGCGGGCGTTGCTAGTCCGTGCCGCCGCCGCAGTCTGAAGCCGACCCGTTCTTGGCGCGCCCGATCCGCCAACCGATTGATCGATGCCTCTTTCGCACAGCGGTTTGAGCGGCTGTCGATTCAGCTATCCGCGTAGACAGAGCGTTCGGCCTTGGCACCGGGATGGGTCACCGCGCCCTTCTCCGCGTCGCCAACGTTGTTGGCATAACGCCAAAGTGCGCCCGAGCCAAAATTCGTTGGACGCGACTTCCATGCTTTGCGTCGTGCCTCAAGTTCGGCGTCGCTAAGCTCCACCGTGAGCGTCAAGGCCTCAGCGTCGAGTGTGATGATATCGCGGTCGCGCAGCAAGCCGATCGGACCACCCACTGCCGCCTCTGGTCCGACATGACCGACGCAGAAACCCCGGGTTGCTCCCGAAAAACGCCCGTCGGTGATCAACGCGACCTTGCCGCCGGTGCCTTGGCCGTAGAGCGCCGCGGTGGTAGATAACATCTCGCGCATGCCCGGGCCGCCGCGCGGTCCTTCATAACGGATGACAAGTACGTCGCCTTCCTGATATTGCCGCTTCTCGACTGCGGCGAAACAATCCTCCTCGCGGTCGAAACAACGTGCGGGACCGCGGAACTGGAGCTGTTCGCCCTGCATGCCCGCGACCTTCACGACGGCGCCTTGTGGCGCGAGATTGCCCTTCAGCACAACGACGCCGCCGGTTGGCGAAATCGCCGCTGAGACCGGAAGCACAACATCCTGGTTCTTGGGCACCCTCGCCTTGGCAAGGTTTTCCGCCATGGTCTTACCAGTGACGGTGAGGCAGTCTCCGTGGAGATAGCCGCCATCGAGCAGCGCCTTCATCAGCACCGGCACGCCGCCGATATCGTAAAGGTCCTTCATTACGTAGCGGCCTCCTGGCTTGAAATCGCCAATATAGGGCGTACGCCTGAAGATCTCGCCGACGGCATGGAGGTCGAAATCGATGCCTGCCTCATGGGCGATGGCCGGGAGGTGCAGAGCGGCATTGGTCGAGCCTCCCGACGCGGCCACCACCGTCGCTGCATTCTCGAGCGCCCTCCGCGTGACGATATCGCGCGGCCGAATATGCCTTGCCAGCAGGTTCATGACCGCCTTGCCCGAGGCTTCGGCGTAAGAATCGCGCGCTTCGAATGGCGCGGGCGTTCCGGCCGAGCCCGGTAACGCCAAACCCAACGCCTCCGAGACACAGGCCATGGTGTTCGCGGTGAATTGGCCGCCGCACGACCCGGCGGAGGGGCAAGCCACGCATTCGAGCTCGTGCAGCTCCTCGTCGCTCATGAGCCCCGCGTTGTGTTTTCCGACCGCCTCGAACACGTCCGCCACGGTAACGTCTTTGCCGTGAAAGCGCCCCGGGAGGATTGAGCCACCATAGAGAAACACCGCTGGTACATTGAGCCGCAACATTGCCATCATGATGCCCGGCAGCGACTTGTCGCATCCGGCAAGACCGACCAAGGCATCGTAGCAATGGCCGCGGATAGTAAGCTCGACGGAATCTGCGATCACTTCGCGTGACACTAGCGATGATTTCATGCCGTCATGGCCCATGGCGATGCCATCGGTCACGGTAATTGTCGTAAATTCCCGCGGCGTGCCGCCGGCCTCGGCAACCCCGCGCTTCGCGGCCTGCGCCTGTCGTCCGAGCGCGATGTTGCAAGGCGCAGCCTCGTTCCACGTACTGACGACGCCGACGAGCGGTTGCGCGATCTGCTCCGCGGTTAGGCCCATTGCATAGAGGAAAGAACGATGCGGCGCCCGCTCCGGCCCCACCGTGGTGTGGCGGCTCGGCAGCCGCGACTTGTCAAATACGGGCTTAAATGCATCGTCCGGCATCGCGAACTCCCATTCAGATTTTGCCGCCACGCTACCAAACCGCGCCGCGATGTAAAGCGGCGCCGTTCTATTGACATGGATAGGCGCGTCTTTAACTTGCCTGTTCCGTCGATTTTCAACCAATTAGCCGATCGGATTCGGCGTTAAACCGCCCTCAGGGTTGAAGATTCCTCCCGATCGCTGCTGGGCGCGCAGGAGCAATTTTATGTGCGGTTCGCAAAGGCAACAGCAAACTGCCATGCTGTCGCGTCGCTGTTGCGACTCGGCGCGAGCGTAGGTCCAATGCGCGTTTACCTCGCCGTCGCCATCGGCGGCATCATTGGCTGTTGGGCGCGTTACACAATGACCGTTTGGGTTCAAAGCGCTTACGGTCGCGACTTTCCTTACGCCACCCTCGCAATCAATGTGATCGGCAGCTTCCTGATGGGTTTCCTCTTTGTGCTGACTTTAGAGCGCGCGACGATCGAGGCTTATCTACGCGTCGGCATCCTCACCGGTGTGCTCGGCGGCTTCACCACCTTTTCCACCTACGCGATGGAAACCTTGCTCCTTGCGGAGGGTGGCGAAGCAGGGAAAGGCCTGCTTTATGTCGTCCTCTCCAACGTGTTCGGTATCGGCGCCGCACTGGTGGGCGCCGGGCTTGCCCGCACCGTGTTCTGACGGGCGCCAACATGGCAACGCGCGCAGCCGTTGTGCTCCCTGTCCCCAATAATGCAGATCGTGGCCCGCATCAAAATCTGATGCGGCATCCGGAAAATCCCGCAAGACCAGCTTCGGGTCCCGACCTACGGTTTTCTGCCACGTCGGCGCCTTCGGCGAGAGTGCCGGCCCTCCCCGGTGGACCTAAAGACGCCTCTTGGCAACTCGTTGGTGATGCGAAACCAAGAGAACATTTCCCCCAAATTCTGCGGCGGCAATTTGCTGCGGTGTTAAACCCTAGTCGCCGGCGTGTCGTGGTCGAGTTCTATTGGTGGAACCGATGCGACCGCTATGACCCTCCGCCGATGGCCTGCCACCGGTCATGTGCTGCATCGGTCCGCCGAGGCGCTTTCGGAAGTAGACAACCCTTTCGGTTTCGGCGAATCCCCACGACAAATGAGCCGCTTGCGACGAGCGATTATCGATTTCCGTATCGGACCCAAGTTCTCGAAAGCCGCGCGCGGCCAGAAAACGCTCAATATGCTCGATCAGCCCGCTGCCGACTCCCTTGCGCCTGTATGGTGTTTCGACCCAAATACCTTCAAGAAAGGGAACAGGCTGCGAGTCGCAACCATTGGCGTATGCTCGAATCGCGACTTCTGCGAACCCAACCGCAGCGCCGTCGCGTGTTTCGGCGACAAAACCCCAGGCATTGCCGTTCGCCAGAAGTGACCGGATCGCTCTGGCATGGGCTTGCCGCATTTCAGCAGGCCAAAGCGCGTTGCGCATTTTGACCCAGATCCTCCGATCAGCGGCAACCATTTCTCGTATGATCAACTTCATGGGAACAATCTAGCACCGGGTGTGGAAGTCTGCCGGCGCTGAACGACCGGACCGGAGAAATGGACGCCGGATGCGGCCACACATTGCGAAATACTCGGTGAGAAACTTCACTATGTCCCGCGGGTGGCGGCTCTCGTTCTGTGTTCAGTGCGGTATAGGCGAAGCTGCGGATCCGCGCACGCGCCCAAGAAAACGAGATTCAACACCGGCGGCGTAGGTAACCGAACGCGCCGGAACACTGGCGAAAAGCAGACCCACCCCTGCGCCATGGTGGGATGGGCAAAGATGACATCGCGAATCTGCCGAAAGGGTCGCTTTTGCCACCATCGCCTACTGTATTGCCGCCATGAGACTGGCCGCTTCGGTGTAATGTTGCCACCGCAGGAGTGTCTGATTACGTTCTATCTTTGGTAGGCCCAAACGGTCTTTCAATCGGTTGCTCGCACATGCCCAAGTTCCTTCGCATCGGAGTCCATCAGTCGAACGTTTCCGGATACACGTCAAAGGCATGGTGGGTTCGCCGGGTTGGCTCGACGGTGTTCCTGAAGTGGGGTGCCGTCGAGGTCCATGGCGTGGGAGATGGCCGAAAGATTTACTGGACGCTTCCACCGCGGGCGAAAACAGTTCGTTGCGGCACGGTGCAGCGTGCCAAAGACTATGCAAAAACCGCAATCGCGCGGCGACGCAACCATCGCTATGAACCGCTGGCCGGAAATATTGTGATCCGGCGCCGACCTGACGATAGTGGCGCCGAGCTCGAAAAAGCGCTCGCCACGATCCTGTTTGTCGATATCGTCCGGTCCACCGAAAAAGCCGCGCGGCTCGGCGATTCACGTTGGACACAGGTGATGAATCACTATTACGCCGCCGTCCGTAGAGAGCTAAAGACTTTGCGCGGAAAAGAAGTCGTGACGACGGGGGACGGACTGCTCGCGACGTTCGGCGCGCCGGCTGCCGGGGTCCGTTGCGCGACCGCAATCCGGGAGGCAGTGCGCACGCTGGGCCTAGAGATCAGGGTAGGGCTGCACGCGGGCGAATATGAAGTGAGCGGAGCTGACGTTTTCGGTCTCGCGTTTCACATCGGCGCGCGCGTGGCCGCGAAAGCGCGTGCCGGCGAAGTCCTAGTTTCGAGCGCGGTCAAGGATCTGATGTCGCAGTCTGGAATCCGCTTCAAGGATCGCGGCGTTCACCAACTCAAAGGCGTGCCGAAGCGATGGCGCCTGTATCGGGTCGAAGACTAAGGTGTCCTCCAAAAGTGGACACCGTTTTTGCAATCGGTCGAACGCGGATCCTAGCGCCAGGGTCGCATAGGCGCCGTAGGCGCCGGTCGAGGTTGCTCGCGGCACCGCGAGCAGCAGCTTCGCCGGAGGCGCGGCCGCGAAGATCTTGGCATAGCCGCCCAGCTCGATCGGGATCACGATGACCGCATGGCGAAAAAGGCTGGGCGTTGTGAGGGTTCGGCGGCGAGCTCGGCCCGGGCACGCAGACTTGCGATGGCACCCCACGGGCGCGATATATTTGGTAACCCCTGAGATTGGGCAGCTCCAGTCTGGTCTATTTTCTGCGAGCCTACTTTGCGTGCAGAGCTTCACATGTGTCAGTTTGCGGCACATCGCCGTCGTTTCGCCGCGGCGCGACAATTCGGTCGCTTTTTGGATTGAAGCGGGCATCGGACCTGAATTTATGAGTAAATGGCCTAGCCGATTCTTCGTGCCACGACTGGCGAGAGTATTCGCTCGGCGCTTCACTGGTTTCGCCTTCTCATGCGCTTTCGGATCCTATAGGCGACCAGGCCAGCCTACTGGGATGCTCCCAACTCGCAACTGGCTTCGCTGTCGAAATATTCGTGAGACAGAATGTGGCCTTTGAAGTGCCGCTTGGTTGCATCTTCTCTTGGTTGCCGCCGAAGACGAGGGCGTTCGCTCTCATCCCGTCGGGAATTGTTCATCAAACGAGACGCGACGCGCGTGTCGGTCTCTCGAGTTGTCCATGGGCAGGAGCAGCGTCAAGTAACCGATTAACCCAGCGCCTTGTGGCGGGCGATGAGCTGAACGGCGACATCATTCAGATCATCACCGACGATCTGTGGCTGAGGGCCTACCGCCAAAATGTCGTTGCCTGCCCGCTTGACAAGCGCAGCTTCCCAACCAGCCGCCACGGCGCCAAGCGTATCCCATGTGTGGCATGCGATGAGGCAGAGCCGTGAAGGGTCCACCCCCAATTTCCTTTCGACGTATGCGTACGCCTGGCGTGACGGCTTGTGGTACTTAACGCCATCCGCGCTGAACCGTTGCTCGAATAGATTAATGATGCCGCCACGCTCAAGCTGATGAGTTTGGACTTCAAGCAGATTATCAGTGAGGGTAAATAGCCGGAAACCAGCCTCACGCAATTTGCGCAGTGCCGCTGGCACCTCCCGATGCGGCGGCATCGCTGAAAACCTTTCTGTCAGCTCCTTTCTGTCCGCGTCATCAATTTCGATACCGCGCGTCCTCGCCAGCATCGTCATCACAGCCGAGCCGATGTCGGTGAACGGAACGTAGCAGTCCACCAAGGTCAACGCCGCTGAGTACATAATGAGATTGGCGAACCAAAGACGCATCGCGCCCGTCTCGCCAAAGATTCGTTCGAAGGTCGGTTCCATCGTCTGAAGATCAAGAAGAGTTTCGTTGACGTCGAAAACAATCAAAGGGAGTGTGGTCATAGTATCGAACTCCGGATAAAAACCGCCTTCCTCGATCACGCCGGTGTCGCTCGAATCGCGGTGTCATTTGCAAGTGTACGCCGAGGGCTGCCAGCAGGGCCCGCAGCGACCCGTTTGCGTGCTTCCTTCACAATAAACCCCTTTCGTTGCATTCGAGCGTCACCGGGCGCCCGCTTGCGATGCTCCTAAGTAATCGGTGGATTCGCCGATGCGGTTACAGCCTCGAGAATCAGTTCAACAACCACTCCCGGCGCTGTAACCAACGGCATATGATCGATTCGTTCTGCCCGGATTTTGGCACTCATCCGCTGTGCTAAAAAGAGCTGTGTCGCTGGATTGATCATCCGATCTTCTTGAGCAACAAGATACCAAGCTGGTTTCTTCTTCCATGACGGCGCGAGTGCCTTTTGCTGAATGCATTGGATCGCAATGGGACGTTGCGTTGCCGCCAGGAGCGCGGTCTGCTCTTGCGAAGCGTTCTGGCAAAAGGCCGCGCCAAATCGTTCCTCGGGGATCCAGACAAACCCGTGCCGATCGGGTGCTAACCGCGGTGCCTCAGGATTGGACTTATCGCGGTAGAATACTTCTGCAACGGTCTCACCTTCATCTGGCGTTAAAGCAGTGATGAAGACCAGCGATCGAATTCTTTCGTTGGCACTCGCGGCAACGACGGCTCCGGCATAGGCGTGGGCCACCAGGATTAACGGACCATCAGTCCGTTCCAGTGCGCGATCCAGAGCAGCCACGTCGTCCGCCATCGATGTTAACGGCATTGGGGCCGCAATGGTCTTTAGTCCGGCGGACTGGAGTGGCCTGATGACATGGGCCCAGCTGGAGCCGTCCGCCCAAGCGCCGTGGACCAACACTACGGTAGCTCTCGCTTTGGATGCGGTTGCATTCATCGAAGTTGCTCGCTTTATTCGGTCGAAAAAGCGCCCGCCCTCGGTTGCGAATGTTTGCAACGAGGACGTGAAGAGTTCACGGAGCTTGGCGCCGTGGTGGCATCACAGGTGGCCAGCGACGCTAACCTTCTCAGGCCTCGGTGGATGTTGACCTTGACCAGCGCAGTGGACTGGCCGGTCGCGTGAGCGGCGTCCTCGATACTGAGGCCCTCCAGTTTTACGAGTCGAATCACGGTGGCTTGAGACGGCGATAACCAGCGGAGCAGATCGTCCAAGAGAAAGGCGCTTATCGCGGCGTCCCAACGATCCTCCATCGGTATTGCATTGAACAACAACTGGGTTGCGGATCGGGAAGCGTCGCGAACGCAGTCGATCCATTTATGGCGTGCAATCGCAGCGACCCAAGCTCCGAACGATCGGGTAGGAACGTACGTGTGCCGTTTGACGTGGATCGCAAGAAGGGCTTCTTGCCTCGCATCCTCGGCAGCAGGGCGGGGAAGCCTCCGCGCATAATACCGCCTCAACCAGGCGTCTAATTCTACGAGCAATTGTGCGTAGGCTCGATTTTGTCCAGCTTGAGCTGCGACCATCAAGCATGCCCACTTTTCAGAGCGTCTTATCCAATTCTCAAGTTGCGCCACTGTTCGCGTCGACCGCTGAGGGCGAACTGTGAAGTCGAAGGCCGACGCAAACGTGCCAGGGCGAAAGGCAATCGCCCTCGGTGCGTCGTGTTTTTCTCCGTTCATGCCGCAAGGCTACGGCGCTGACGGCACAACCGGAAATGCCTCTTGCCTACCGAATCGATAGTTTGCGGCTATGATCTCGGCGGCCGCGATCGCGGGTGCTCCTGATCTGCACATCGTCAGCCGTCGCGGCCACGAGAATGACAATCCGGAGCGCAACTCTCGTGCGTCGCGCGCGACGGCGGCTATACGCCGCCTGCACTATATCGCGGACCGCAGCGCCGCCACCATGTCTTCGATGGCCATACGCAAGCGATAATCCGGGTCGACAAAACGCGCGCGGATGATCCCATCCGTGCCTATGATGAACGTCGCTGGAATGGGTAGGGTCCACTGTTCGGTTCCCTGTGACACTGATGGATCCCATCCGGAATTGACCATCATGTGCTTCAGTTCGTCTCCGACGTAAATTGCGAGGCCAAGAGACATCGCATAGCCATTGTCCATATCCGTCAGCACTGGAAACGTCGCCTTGGCATCTGATTTGAGCCACGCAGCGAAGCGTTGCCGATCGGGCACGACGGCGACAATATGGCGGCGTTCGGCTGCGACGGCCTGCTCGACGCGAGCCAGGGCGTCCACGTTGATTCGACAGTAGGGGCACCAGTGTCCGCGATGAAATGCAATGGCCACCGGTCCCTCACCAAGCAAATCATTAAGGTGGATCAGTCGTCCCTGCTCGTTCGGCAGCAGAAACTTGGGCATCGGCTGACCTACTTTAGGCGCCGCGGCTCCCGCGTCGTTCCCCGCAAGGCGGGCGACCAGTACATCGACAGCATCGGCGAAGTGCGGGACGAGACGCCGAAGATCGTTGGCGAAGGCCAGTAGGCGGTCGGCCAATGGAGCCTCAAGGTTGCGGGCGCGAGTGAAGGAATCCTCAATAATCTCGGTTAGCCTGGTTTCCGTCATCAATGGTGCTTCCTGTGTTGCCTCGTCACGGTGTCGAAGCCCAGTCGGCTGCTCGCAACAGATTGAGCAATGTGGAACTACCAATCTCGCGGTGCCGGCCCGCGACCGCGTACACGGATACTGTGCGGCCGAGATCAAGATGTCTCAGGGCTATTCGGCGGAGCCCATTCCCTTCGATTGCTCCGACCGGCATGATTGCGATTCCTAAATTTGCACCCAGCAAAACCAACAGGTCGGCTTGCGTCGTCACCTGATGGGCGACTATGTCGAGGATGCCATTCGCCTTTAGACGGGCTCTGAGTTCCTCGATCATCTCGCACCCAATGTCGAGCAGTAGAGTCTCCGAAGCCAAATCCTGGAACTCAACGTTCCCACGACTTGCCAGTGCGTGAGCCTCGCCGACGGCAAGATCAAAAGGTTCCTCGAAGAGCGGATAGGCATCGAGCCGGGCCCAAGCCTCACCGAGGGGGCCGGCGATAGCTAGCTCCGATGTACCCGATTTCAGATATTCGGCGACCTCACCGCTCGATCCTCGACGCACCTTCAGCTGCAGTCCCGGATAGGCGCGCAAAAGCTCCACGAGCGCTGGGATGAATCGGCTGAGCGCAACCGTGTGGGAGACCGCCAGCGAGAGTTGGGTAGCCTCGCCCTTCCTGATCGACGCGGCCACGGTCTTCGCTGTAAGCGCGGTTTCGTAACACTGACGTAGCATCGGGAGCATGCGTTGACCGAGTTCAGTCAGATGCGACAGTGCGCGCTCACGCCGGATCAACTCGCCGCCGAGTTCCGTTTCGAGACTCTTAATAGCGCGGGTGAGGGATGGCTGTGCTACGTTGCACCGCTCCGCCGCCCTGGTCAAATTCAGCGTCTCGCTTACTGCCAAGAAGTATCGAATTTGGTGCATTTCCAACTGTGGTCTTCACTCCCCGCTTACGATGCAGCGCGAGTACATCCCATTTGCCCGGCAGTCAGGTGATCCCGGCTTTTCATTCTCAAGAGTCATAGCTGTGGGCGCCCGGTTGCGTAGAGCCCCTGCCCCTCCGCGCCGGAATAAATTTTTGGCGTGAACCACAAGCCTGTAACCGATTTCAAAAATCAAACGAATATAGTCCTGCAGGATCCAGCCGGAGCGCTCAAACGTTTCTAGCCATCCTAGCAGGGCGCGGCTATTGCAAGTTACTATATTGTTATAAGGGGTGTTGTCTTCATGACCATGATCCATTACCGCAATCGTGACGTCGACGGGCTGAAGGTATTCTATCGTGAGGCGGGCAAGCCCGATGCACCGAAGCTCCTGTTGCTTCATGGATTTCCGAGCGCAAGTCATATGTTCCGTAACTTAATCCCGCAGCTCTCGGGACTGTTTCATGTCGTCGCACCCGATTTGCCCGGATTCGGTCAGTCGGACATGCCAACCCGCGACAAGTTCAAATACACGTTCGACAATATTGCGCGGGTGATTGACCGATTTACAGAAGCCGTCGGACTGAACCGGTTCGCCATGTATGTATTCGACTATGGTGCGCCGACCGGGTTCAGATTGGCGATGAGGCATCCGCAGCGTATTGCCGCCATTGTTTCTCAAAACGGAAACGCCTATGAAGAGGGCTTGAGCGAAGGCTGGAATCCGATCCGGTCCTATTGGAACGAAGCCTCGGAAGCGAACCGGAAAGCGCTGCGCGCTTTCCTCACGCCGGAAACAACAATCTGGCAGTATACGCACGGCACCACCGATGCGACTCTGGTCTCACCGGACGGATATTCGCTTGACAACTTCTATTTGGCACGCCCGGGCGCAGACGAAATTCAGCTCGATCTCTTTCGCGACTATAAGAGCAATGTCGCGCTCTATCCCGAAATCCAAGCATACTTCCGCCAATACAGGCCACGATTTCTCGCCGTGTGGGGCAAAAACGACCCGTTCTTTGTTCCGGCCGGGGCGCAAGCCTTCAAACGTGACATGCCCGAGGCAGACGTGCGCTTGCTTGATACCGGACATTTTGCGCTCGAAACGCACTGCGACGAAATCGCGGAGGCTATCCGGGAGTTTCTTTCACATCATGAATGACACGATACCCAGTCCCCGGATTTAGACCAGTAAGGCTCCCTACAAGTTACACGTCGGCGTTGAATCGATTGCGAACACCTCAGGAGCGACCAAGCAGCCGGGAGGCCACGGCGACAATGCCCGTCCCCATGACCTAGCGAAGTAGCCAGGGAAGAAGTCCCTCAACCAGAGAGGGGCCGGCCTCATTAGTCGCGCGGTGTTCCATCCTATGATCCCGGGAACGCGTTCGTGCAGCTCTACGCGCTCCCTTTCTTTTCTCGATCACGCGCGCCGGCGGAAACCGCGCATCCGGTGAGACCGCCTCAGATCGCGTCACGCACTGGATATATCGGGGCCAGCTCGCTCGACCTCAATCCGCGCGCCGCTACTTTGCCGACAGATCCTCAAAGCGAAGCCGTCTTAGAAGTCTGGCACACCCATAGGAGAAGGATTCAAGCGGACGCGGTTGCTGCCGACGGATCCTGACGCCCTCGCACCGGTACCGCCGATTTTGATCTGGAAGGCGGGAACGGCTCTGGCCGTTGACCCTTACCACGGCGCACAGGGAGGTTTATTTTTAACTGAGTGGCGGTGGAATTGATCGGTGCCCGGGTTACAATAGGAGATCACGGCGCGAGGATCTGGTTCGGTACCCGCTGTAGCACCCGATGCCAGAGTGCCGAAAGTACAGGCGCTCTCAAAGAGCCGGTCAGCAAGTTCCAGACCTTCCGCACTGTGGCCATGGCGTGCCCTCTCCCTTCGAATCCCGCGATTTGCGGTTGCGGTGATTTTGGGGCACGCCCTGTGTTCTGCGTGTGAAGTAGCTCACACACGATGACGCTCTTTTTGAAAGCGCGCCCCAAGATTCGCCACGGTAGGTTGCCAGCGTCCGGCCAGGGAACGCTAATTCGACTAATGTCGAAATATGAAAAAGGTGGCAGACGTTGAGAGCAAATGAGGCGATTGCAGCGCTGGGCGCCCTCGGCTACGAGACCAGATTGGAAGCGTTTCGTTTGCTCGTGCAACGTATTCCCGATGGCTTGCCAGCGGGGGTGATCACGGGTCGGCTCAAAATCGTGCCCTCTTCGCTGACATTCACGTTCCATTGCAGCAGTTGGCGGATGCTGAGGTCGTGACCCAGCGCCGTCGGCAACTTTTCTCCGCCGTCAACTTTAGGGCAATATACGAACTCGGCGCGTATCTGACTGAGAACTGTTGTGGGGGTAGGCCAAGGCCAACTGACGCCTGCTCTGCCAGCCGGTAAAGCATGATGCCAACGCCCATACAATGCGGAGCACAGCATGATGCGCCTTCAAGTTCATATAGTCGTTGCGGAACTCGATGCGTCCATCAAGTTTTAATCGACGCCGTTCGCCGCCGGACGGTGGCGCGAAAGCCGGACTATTCCAAGGGGATCCTAGACAATGCACGCGTGAACTTCGCGATCTCCTGCGGACGAGGTCCGACTGGGATCCATCATCTCGGGATTTCAAGCCGAGGATGGTGCGGAACTTGCCGAGATCTACGACCGTCTCGACCGCTCAAATCGCCCGACACTCATAGAGGGCAAGATTGTTTGCTGCTACGCAAAGTCCGAGAAGTCGAGGATAAGCGACCCGCTGGGCATTTCGTGGGAGACGTTTGTGACGCTCGGCGACAGGACCGTCTAAGGCGGGATGCACCTGCGTTCGGCGGCGAAGAGACGGTCTCATCCTGCGGTGTGGTCTGGTCAAAGCCGCGTCCAATGGCCGACCCCAATTTACAAGTATTTTTCCTGTGCACCTGCGACTCGGCTCATTCGATCATGGCGAGGCAATCTTGAACCGCCTCGGCGCGGGTCACTTCAAGGCATTCTTAGCAGACAGTCGGCCTGGAGGCGAGGTCAATGCGCGAACGTTGCATATCAACGGATTTCGCGAGCGGTGCGCCAAAAACGCCGAACCGGCCGCCGATGCCGGACGTGGCTGTCTCTGTCAGTCCGCCGCGCGCCAAGGCGAACGGTCATGCCAATGCAGGATCACGTCGCTCGCCCAGGAAGGGCTCTTGTCGGCGTGACACAAATTGCAGGCGTTCGGGATTTTCAAGCTGTCGGTTGTAGCCGGATAGACGAAGTGGAAAGTGTGGCTGCGCACTTTCACATCACCCAGTGTCTCTGCGACTTTCGGCATGTGGCACGCGGGGCATTGGCTGGCCGGACTATTGGAGGGATGGTGCGTGTGGGCTTCGATGGTAGCAGCATGCGGTCCGTTGGGTGAATTTGGGCCATGGCAGGTGAGGCAGAGATCGCTTGCCGGCTGGCGTAGCATGGCGTCGTTGTTCGATCCATGCGGATCGTGGCAGGTGAAGCAAGTGACACCGCGGGTGTACATCAAGCTCTGCACGAAGTCGTTGCCCTGCATCCGGTTTTTATGCGCGGTGCCGTCGGGAAAATGCGTGAAGCTAGTTTCGCCCAGCTTGTGACCCTCGAGTTTCCAGAAGTCGCGCAGCGGCAAGCCAACATGGAAGCCCACGGGCCAATCGTAGTAGCGGCCGGCGATGGGATTGATCAGTGGCCGTCCCTGCGAGTGACAGCGAACGCATACATCGTTTGCAGCGACGTAGTCGAGCCGAGCGGGGTTGACGATGTTGTCGCGCAACGGATGCGCGATATGAAGGCTGCCGGGCCCGTGACACGCCTCGCAGCCGACATTCCACTCCGTTACTGTCTTGGTCTTGATGTCGTAATTGACGGAGTGGCAGCCGTCGCAAAGCGGCCCGGTGGGACGCTGCATATTATCGGGTGGATAAAGCGTTGCCCACCAGTCGGCACCGTTCGGCACCTGATATTTGCGCCATACATGGTGCGTCACATCCCATTGCGCCGGTTCAGCAAAATAGTCGTCGCCGCGCCTCGTGAAGTAACGCTGCTTCCACTTGCTGCCGTATACGAAGGCGATGTCCTTCGCCGAGAAGGTGACGAGCGGGTCGGGCTTGGACATATCGGGGATGACCGCATCGGGATGCTCCCTCGGGTCGCGCACGACGTTGGCCATGCGCGTTGTCTTCCAGTGCGCATAGATTTCCGCATGGCACGAGCGGCATTGCGCGGAGCCGACATAGTGCGCGCCTTGTTGCATCGGGCTTGGCTTCGCAGCCGCTGACGGGATGAGCGACGCGGTCGTCGGCAGGTGGCGCAGATAGAGCACGAGCTGCCAGATCTGATGGTCCGGCATCGACCAGGCAGGCATGCCAGTGTTACGAACGCCGTTGCGGATGTGATAGAACATCTCGCCATCGCTCATCGCCTGGATGTTAATCCCACGCAGCGCCGGCGCGTGCGGGAACTCGCCCTCGCCGATGCTGGTACGGCCGCCCCCATCGAAGCCGTGGCAGATCGCGCACCTTTCCTTGAATGAGGCCGCGCCCGCGGCGAGATCGGCGGGACCGTGCAAAGGATTGGTCCGAGCTTTGTCAGCGACCGGCACGCTCTCATGCAATAACCAAGTTGCGACCGCGACTTCGCCGGGTGCAGGCCCGGTGCGTGCACTCGACAGGCCGGGAACGACGAACCGCGCGATCAGCAGCGCGGCAACCGCGATGATCGCGACGAACACGATAAGCCCGGCTGCGAGCTTCCTATGGTCGGCCATCGTTTCCCATCGCCCGGAAGAAAACTATCAGATGCACTCTCACTGGTAACGAAGCGCCGAAGCCGCGGAATCTAGAATGACGGCAATTCTCTGGGAATATGGCGGAAAACCTTGAGCGGCCCAACACACTGGTGACACCGCATACCGGAAACATGAGTAACACTTTCCGCCATTTTTGCAGGGGTGTCTCTGTCGTGGAAGGATCGACGCGCCGAGGTTAGAGACACATCAAGCTACACTTCGGCAGAGCGTGAGACCCTCGAACTTTTCCGATGGAGACGATTGGTTTCCGAATGGTGCGCCACCACGCAGAACCGTGCATCACCGCCGGACAGCGCCTGCCTGACGAGAGGCCACCGAGGATCGAACATCCCATTTCATCAAACCTATAAACCTCTATTGCTCACGGTCGATCGAAAACGACCAGCTACCCCGGCGAAGGCGTGGGAAGTCCCGTCACTGGCACTGTTGCCAGCGGACTGACGCGAAG
Organism: uncultured Alphaproteobacteria bacterium; assembly: GCA_963804725.1. Classification (GTDB taxonomy): domain Bacteria; phylum Pseudomonadota; class Alphaproteobacteria; order ATCC43930; family CGMCC-115725; genus JAATGI01. Next base: position 412,134 of record CAWDRN010000008.1, read on the forward strand.
CATAGCTACCGGCGCGCTGATTCCGCGCAGGCTGACGCTGTCAGCGTGCGTCGGCCGTCCCGTCAGCGCATCGCGCGCAGCGCTTTCGGTGAGCATCGCGCCCGAGAGAATGATTTCGCCCCCCCGGCATTGATGCTCGAGGCGCGATGCGATGTTCACCGTGGCGCCGAAATAGTCGAGCACGCCGCCTGCGGTGACGGCGATGCACGCCCCTTGATGAAGGCCGAGTTTCAATACGATCTCCGAACCGGGATGCCCGCGGTTGAAGCCGGCGACTTCGTCCTGGATCGCAAGTGCCGCCCTGATGGCGCCTGCGGGATCGTGAAACGCGCCCATCACCGCATCGCCCACCGTCTTGACGATGGCGCCCCCATGACGCTGCACGCGCGCAGCCAAAAAAGCGAAATGATCGCGCACCAGATGATAGGCCGAGGCGTCGCCGAGCCGGTCGTACAGCTGGGTCGAGCCTTGCAAATCGGTGAACATGATCGCGACATTGCCGATCTCAGCGTCGTCACCCGGACGAAGAAGCTGCTCGGGACACAGCCGTCGGAAGGCCGGCATGGCAATGACGCGTTCGCCGGTTAGCGCGTCCGCCGCCCAGCGTCGGTCCTCGATGACAAAGCACAAAGGCCGGTCGTTGTCATTGCGGATCGACACCACGCCCGGCGTGCGCGGCCCGCACAATAAAGTTCCGCCGTCGTGCGCGACGATTTCCGGGATGGCGCCGTCGGCGCCAATCTCCACTTCCGCCTCGCCGCCATCCAACTCGACGGTGCGGAACCGATATGGGCCGGACGACAACGCCATTTCAAACCGTGCCGACGCGTCCGATGTAACGTCGGCTTGCAGCTTGACGTGCGGCGTGGTGCCCTGCCCCAGCATGCAAAATTCACCCTCGGGCAATTGCCGCAGCCACGGCGCCGGATGAAACGTCAGCTCGACATTGCGGGTGAAGTTGCGCCCATAGTCGATGTTGCAAGACGAGCAATGCGCGCCGGTCGGCAGCTCGTCGAGGCGCGCCACACGCACCTTGGCGCCGCGACACCGTGGGCACAGCAAATCCCAGCCTATGACCATGATGCCCCGGGCTTGCGCCGCGAGGAAAAGCTCAATGGTCTCGTCGTCGCCACTGCGCCATTGCTTCGCCAACGCGAGCGGCCTGATGCCGCGCAGCGCAACGTCGGGTGAGCGATTGAGAAAATCTACGAGGCGCGGCGTCAGTCCATGGCTCGCCGGATCGCGGGCCAAGACGGTGATCAGTTCATCGAAGCGACGACGTGCACTCCCGGCGATCTTGTTTTCATTACTTTCGCCAAGCATTCGGCCCGGCACTTCGGCGTCACGCACTAACCGGTCGATCGCGGCAATGCGTTTGCGGCCTTCGATGCCGATCATGCCGGAATAGTGGGCCGCTAGGCCGAGCAGTCCCGCACATTCGATCTCCGCTGTAAACTCGAGACGGCTGCCGGTGCTCTCAGGTGTGATCTCGGCGGTGATGTAGAACCGGCGGAACGGTCCGCTGACGAAATGGCGCAATTGAATGATGCGGCGGTTGTCCTGCCATTCGCCGACGCTTTCCTCCCAGCGCGATGGCATCGGCCCAAGTCTTCCCTTCGCATACCGATGGACGCGCCCTCGCGCGTCGAGCTTCTCCTCGAAGCGGTACGGCGCGGAGCCCACCAGCTCGTTCATGCGGGCGGTATCGGCGACAAGCGGCCAGATTGCCTCCGGCTGCTTGTCATAATGCCGCTCCGCGCGAAAGCGGTAGACGGTCCGCAACTGTCCTATTCCGGGTGGCAGTGACATGGAGATATCGCATCCCTCCCGCTATGGATTGACCCGACCAGTCCCGAGAGTTGCGGCCACGTAGCGCCGATTTGTGGCATCGGCCGCCCGCGACCATCTGCAATGCGGTGTTTGTGTCAAGCTTCTAAAAGAAGTTATTCTTTTAACTACAGCCAATTATACTAAGTTCTCGGCGGAGAGGGTGGGATTCGAACCCACTGTACCCTTGCAGGCAGAACGGTTTTCGAGTTTACTTGGCCTATATTTCGCATTCAACCGGGCGGCGTGTTTTCAATATAACGCACTGAAAGTATTATGTTTATTTTCAACCGCAAAACTCCGGCTCAATTCCGTTAAACCCGTGGTGGCAAATTTTTGTTCCGCCCGTGTTCCGTAGTCTTTGCGCCTCGCGGCCGCTCCGTCAGTTGCACCAGCGTGCCAAATTTATCCCCTGCCGCATCTCCAACCATGCGGGCATCAGCCTCATCGCCGTGCTGGTAGGAACGCTGGAGTGGCCGAGCCTGTCGGAAACCAGCTTCAAAGGCAGGTGCATCAACGAGGAGGCATGGCGATGCCGCAGGCCGTGTAATGCCTGGACATTCTCCGGCAAACCAGCGCGCCGTTTCAAGCTGGCGGCGAATCCAGAGATCACATCGGGTGCATAGGGCGACGTCACGCTGTCCGCCGCGAGTTTTGGAAAGACCAGAGCATCCTCCCGCCAGCCAAGGCCAAGCTGTAGCGCCTGTTCCATCAGACGGGTGCGCCAGAGGCGCAGCATCGCACAGACATCGGATGAAAGCGCGATTCGGCGCTGTGAAGTCTTAGTCTTCGGTACGGCGCGGAGCCCCCACTGACGCCCGGCTTGCTCGCAGACCTGCGCGACCTCCAGCCACCCATCATTGAGATCGACGTTACGCCACGGCAAACCGAGCAACTCGCCGCGTCTCAAGCCTGTGAAGACCGCCAGCACCAAGAATTGCGGCCACGGCTCGCGGTCGCCCGCCGCCTCGATCAGCCGTTGAACCTGTGCAATGGTGGGTGCGACCGCCGGCGTTTTGGGGACCTTGGGTGGCGTTGCCAGGGTCGCGGGGTTGTCAATGCGCAGGCGCCATTTTACGGCCTGTGCAAGTGTGACATGCAGTGCACGGTGGATATGCAGCACAGTGCGCGGATGGAGTGGACGGCCTCTTTCGCCGCCCGACTGACGCAGGGCCGCATACGCCTCGTCCAATGCCTCCGTCGAAAGCCGCCGCAATAGTATTTTGCCGACATGGGGTAGCAGATAGTCGAGGTTGCGCCGGTAGCCTGCGAGCGTGCTTTTCTGCAGTTCTGGCGCACGCCAGGCCAGGAAGCGCGCGAAGAATTCTTCCGTCGTCTGTTCCGTCGGGGCCACCACGCCGCGTTGCTCGTAGAGCCGTTCCATTTCGTCGGCATGGCTCTGTGCTTCGCGGCGGGAGGCGAAAATTTTGCTGCGCTGCTTGTGTTTATCGCCGGCCCAAACGCGCCACTTGACGCGCCACCGACTGCCTTCTCGATGTGTGCTCGCCATGTTTCATTCTTCCTCTAGAATTTTTTTCTCTAGAATTTTGCGCCGTCCACGGATCTTTCTGCCAACGGCGTTTGCTTGGCGGCAGGCGCCGTCGCAAAACATCCGATCCGATCGCGTAGCGGCGATCCAAAAATTGCAGGCTTGGCAGCGCCGCATGGGCATTTCTTGCTGGATATGCCGTAGCGCCGTCTCCGTCATTAAGCGGATCAAAGAGTCCGGCTGCTCCATTGCGAGCCAGCCGTTTGCCGAGTGCCACGCGTGCCGGGCAGAGGACGGCACTGCGGCTTCAGGGATACGCCGCGATAAGTCACCTGATTGTTCTGGTTGATCCCAGTAAAGCGCCAAATCACGAAGCTCGGCGACCAACCGAACCATCCCATCTGTGAACGGTTCAATCACAGGTCTCGAAAAAAACGGCAAGCCGTAACGGCGTACGAACTCTTGCAGCAGGGGGGCATTGGTATGTTCTCTCACCGACAGCGGCGGATCCCGGGAGAGGCGCACCCGCGGCGTGTCTGGTCGCACGACTTGGCTGAAGGTGCGCCACATGGCTTCATGCGGAGCAAGAGAATAGGTGACGCCCTCTAATCGGACCGGGTGCAGTAGCAGTCCCGGCGCACTTTCCGAACTCTCAACCCGCCCCTCCGCATTCAGCGTCTCTGTCACAATCGATTCTGCCGAATCGATCCTGGCATGTGGCCATCGTGTCCAGGTGTCCATTGAAATTGACCATCACCATTGAAAGCATACTAGGACCTTAGCGGTCCTTTACCCGTCACGCAATGGTTCCTCCTAGTCTGATCGAGACGATTTAGGCTGCCATAAAGGTGGTAGGGATATTCAATGGACGCTGCATTTAGAGTTCCGGCGCCCGGCTCACCCTGGCGGGTTAAGGAGGTGGCCGTCGCGCAGCGCTGCACTCCGGCCCACGTCTATGACCAAATCGCCGCGGGGGAATTGTCCGCCCAGACCCTTGGCGCCTTGAAGTTGATCCCCGATGGGATCATGAGGGCGCGGCTGCAGCTTCCCGACGATCAGCATGCGCAGTTGCGGGCTGCCATCGCGATCGAGCTGGCCGCGCAAGCAAGGCCCCCAGGGCGCCGCTCTCATAAAGTGGTGGATTCGGGTGCTCGCTCGCGCGCCCGTCGCGCCACCCGCCCCGCCGCGCCAAGGCCACCCGCGTAAAACGCCGCCAGTCGGGCGAGACCACCAATGCCAATGAGAAGATCCGGTCGGACAGCTTCCGGAAAAATACAAAACCGGCTCGGAGAGTGTCGGCTCTCCGAACCGGCGATAGCGCTGCCTTTCACAATGGAGATCATGAAATGCACCAATCAAATAATACCACAGTAGCCGGTGCGCAACTCACGGCGTGGGAATCCGATCCCGACAAGAAGCGCGAGCGAGAATGTGCGATCGAGTGCTATGCGGGGCTGATCCACCTCCAGTTGGTGGCGACACAAGCGCTGATCGATAGCGAATTCCACAACAAGCAATCCCAGGTCTAATCGCATTCACTTCGCCGGCACTCAAATTCGGGTGCCGGTTTTTTCTAATGGAGGACTTCATTATGGGCCTTGGTTTCAACCGTCGCACTGTTTCTGCCGATTTCATCGCCTTTATCCGATATCACTCGATGGATCCGGCCGGCGGCACCTGGAGCGATCGCGATCGTGACAACATCCCTTTCGTCGCGCTTGCTGACTTCGAGCACATCAAAAGCGGTTGGAGCCTGATCGAAGCGGGCTACCCGCCCGATCATCATTGGGACGCGGTATTGGGCAAGCCCGGCCCGAAACCGGGCAAAGGCTACAAGCGCAGCCTATGTCTTCGCCTGTTTTTTCTCGACCCCGACATCGGCCTGCGCGAGTGGACGACCAATGCCGGCGGGGTCTGCGCCGCGATTAGCGACATCTACACTCAATTCGAGATCGCCCCTGAACGCGCGCAGGGACTGGTACCGCTCGTCGAATGCATCGACATGCAAAAGTCCGAGGCCTCGTGGGGCACGATCTACGAGCCCATATTCCGCATCGCTGCCTGGCAACCTCGGCCGCCGGAACTCGCACCGCCAGGGGCACCACCAGCGGGAAAATCAGGATCTCACCTGCCGGCGACTGTCGATGATGATCTCAATGATGAGGTCCCGTTTGTCACGTGCGACCCGGCCGCGGAACCGTATCTCAAACGCAGGAGCGTCTTCTGAGCGCAGGGGGTATCGGTGCGCCACGACACCATCGAGCATTGGCTTCGCGTCATATTGACCAGCGATAAGGTCGGCAAAATTGAAGCGGCCGCGCGGCGGGCAAAAAAGTTGCTGGAAGCCGAAGGCCTGGACGGACACGATGTCGCCACGGCCTTCGAGCAGCGCGGTAAGTTCGTCAAGTTGCTTGAGGCCGCAAAAACATTCAAGACCGAGCGCGACCAGCTCCAAATCGAAGTCGATCGGCTAAAGCAGCGGCAACAGCCAGTTAATGGCAATGGCACGCTCGCGCAAGCGTTGTGGCAGCCCGTCGGTATGCCGCTGAACGTCGAGAATCGTCACGCAGTGTGGGTGCTTAACCTGGTGGTGCATGGCCGCCACCACCTGATGGACCGGGAAAGCGACTTCCTTACCAGTTGCGCTTCGCGGCGCCGACTTTCCGAAGCGCAGCGGAATTGGCTCCAGGACATCGTCCGAAAAGCGATCAACCGCACTGGAGAAACACCACCGCCATGAATCTCTTTCCAGCAACCTAATGGCAACGGCTATCGCGAGGGAGGTGTGAATGAGTTTCCCATTTACTCGGTTTGATAGCCTTCACGCCTACTCGCTGATCGTCGAAGAGTTCGAACTTTGTGATTTCGAGAAGCTTTGCAAGGAAACGATCGCTCCGGCGAAAGATCAGCTGCCGACTGGCAAGCTCACCGAGTTCGGATCAAAACTCTCGCCGCCCGATGGCAACGGCAAAGGCGGCCGCTCGTTGCGCTGGGACGGCAATGTCGTCGGTGTCTGGGGCATCGAGCCCGAACATGATGATGGCTTGATGTCGTTTGCCGAGGCCGTCGCTCGGCTCGATGCCGAAGGGCTGGTCTTTGTCGCGCATACCACGGCGCGGCATACCGAGCAGCATCCGCGGTGGCGCTTATGGCTGCCGTTTTCAAAAAAGCTTCTGCCCGGCCAGCGGCGAAAAATGGTCGACCGGATAAACGGTCTGCTCGGCGGCATAGTTGCCAAAGAATCTTGGAATTTATCTCAAGCTTTTTTCGTTGGCGCTCAAATCGCACATCGCATTCTCGATGCAGGCGGGTCGGTGCGCCTTTTGCTACGCGAGGCAAAGCCTTCGGATGCCAAGAAAGCCGACAAGGTTGCAGCATTGACTGCGCGCGGCGTTGAGATCGTCCTGGGCGATGTGTCGGACAAGGCAAGTGTTGGTCGGGCAACGCGCGGCGTTGTCACCGTCGTCTCCGCGTTGCAAGGCGGGCCTGACATCATCATCGATGGACAGGTCGCACTGGCCAAGGCCGCCGCAGACAACGGCGTCAGGCGTTTCATCTCCTCGGACTTCTCGGTCGACCTGTTCAAGCTGGCCGGCGGCAGTCATCCAAATCTCGATATCCGCCGCACGGCAGACCGTGAAATCGCCAAGCTGTCGCTCGAGCTGACCAATGTCTTGAACGGCGGCTTCATGGAAGTCGTGTTCGCGCCCTTCTTCCAGCTGATTGACCTCGACAAGGCGACGGTCGGGTATTTCGGTGACGCCCGGACAGCACTCGATGTCACGACCACATTTGACACGGCTAGCTTCACTGCGCTGGCCGCGCTCGAGACGGTGGCAATCGCCGGTCGCTTCGGCGTCGTTGGCGACGTCATTACGATTGAGCAGCTGTGCGCCACCCTCTCGGAGATCCACAACAGGCCGTTCACGCTTCGGCGCAAGGGATCGATTGAAGATCTCGAAGCCTGGATCAAATCCGAGCAGACCGCGGGGCGCGCCATGGCGTGGCCGACGCTGGGGGCCCAATACGCCTGGGCGATGATGTCCGGCCGCGCCCGCATCGATAACCCGGTCAACGCGCGCTATCCCAGCGTCACCACGACAAAGGTCGTTCAGTTCTTGAAGCAACACGCTCTACGCGCATAGCCCGGCACATTCGCAGCGGACTTCGATCGCCGTTTCAAATCGCATGACGTTGCGCCAGCAATTGGCAGGGGGGCGTTGGCCCCAAATTTTGCAAATCTTTGGCGTCCCCGTAGCGACAGCCATTCGGTAATCAGCTGTCAGGTCGCGACCGCCGACCGCGTATCCCGATGGCAGGTTAGTGCCGATTTTTTGTGGGTGTTCGAAAGATTGCAAGTGGAGGGCATGATGGAAGAATTGAATAAACCGTTGGTCGTTGTCTGCGGCGCTACTGGAAAGTAAGGCGGTGCGGTCATAGACGCGCTCTTGCAGTTGGGTCGCCATAATGTGCGCGCACTGGTCCGCGATCCGAGCCGGGCCAGCAATCTGGCGCAACAGGGCGTCGAACTCGTGCAAGGCGATCTCCTAAGCTTGCCCTCACTCGTCAAAGCGTTTTCGGGGACCGACATGGTCTACGGTGTTACGCAACCATGGAAAGCCGGAGTTCGAACGGCCGATGTGGCAGCGGAGGTCAAGCAGGGCAAAAATATTATCGACGCCTGCAAGCAGGTCGAGACGACGCTCGTGTTATCCACGCAGATCAATTTTGGCGACCAGCCCACCGGTCTTCCGCACGCGGACTCGAAACTCGAGATTGAGGCCTACGCTCGAGGGCAGCGTCTCCGAATGGTCAATGTTCGTCCGGCTCATTCCTCGATAACATTGGTTCGGAATGGTTCCCCGTGCGCAAAGGAAAGATCCAAGGGTTGACCGATGGTGACGCCAAGCTTCCTTACATCGCCACTCGTGACATTGGGAGGGCTGTCGCGGCCGTCATCGAGCGTCTGCCGGAGCATATAGGCAAGCACCTCAATCTGGTCACCGGTCTGTATTCGGGTGACGAGATCGTCGCCGCGCTCTCACGGCTGCGCGGGGGCGAGAAGTTCCGATATACGACCTATCCAAAGTTCGTAATGCGCCTGTTCTTCAAGGAGTTCTTTGTGATGCGCCGGGCCTTTGAGAAGGCGGGGCGTCCGCCGTTTCCCATGGAATACATGTTGGGCCTTACAACGGCAGCCGACCTACTCAAGAACTCCTTTTGGACGCTAGACGACTACCTGCGGGAACAGGGATGGGCGACTCGAGTTCTTAAATGATTGGGGCATAACGGCGCCCTTTGCAATGAGATCCTGATACTTCGCCCGGAATGGGAAGGTCGACATGTACGTGACCTCAACGTTCGCCGGCATTCGAAAACGACTCAGTGCCGGTCACGCGACTGGACCCGCTCGGACCTTAACGGCAAAGGCAAATAGTATGACCCGCGAACGAACACTCAATGACGTTTTCCCATTTCAGGCATACGGCAACGGCGCGGTTTTCAGTGGCTTCGGCTTACGCGACCCTAAGCTGCACGTCGCCATCGATCCTTTTCTTTCAGTGGATTACTTTCGGATGTCGGCTCCGACGTTCCCACCGCACCCACACGCTGGGTTCAGCGCAGTGACGTATCTATTCTATCCGCTGATTCCGAGACCTCCTTCATCAATCGCGAAAGTCTAGACCCGCGCCAGCAATTTCACCGCCTCGGCCGCCCATGTCTTGACGGTCCTGCGTTCGCGGCCGAGCAGCCGCTTGAGTTCGCGAGCTGCGACTAGCGCCGGCACATAGTGCGATTCAGAGGGTGCTGGAAATGTTACGATAGCCGCGCCGCTCGATCAATTCGAGTTCGGCCTTGGCGAGGCGGCCGTTGACCAGGCCGAGGATCGGATCAGCTGCCGGAGTGACGCGAACAAAATCGCTGAAAAGTTCGACAATCGCGATGCCGACCAAGCGCGCTGCATTGTCGGGGGCAAAGGCGCCGATCTGCGCGATGAGCGCCATCCGGCCACAGCGGATCGCCAAGAGTTGCATCGGTGACAGGCGTGCCTGGGCGGCGTTCGGCATATCGTCACGGCGCGGACGGCCGCGTTTCGGCGCAGGCTTGGCACGTGCTATTGCCGGGACCCTCACCAGCTTTGCCGTCCAATATTGATTATGGGACATTGCCGGCCGTGGGCGCGATGACGGGGCCGCATCCGCTCGGCTCATAGTGCCGCCAAGGCTTCGAGCGCCGTGACCGACCAGCTTTTGATGGTCTTGGGGCAGACGCCAAAGTGTTTGGCGATCGTGGTCCACGAATTGTCGTCGACGACAATCAGAACCAGCATCGCGAACACGCAGGGTCCCAAGGTGCTACGGATCGTCATCAACCTGCCGGCGGCATCGAGCGCGGACTCCGTCGGCTCGCGTTGTGAGCGCTGGCGGCAATGCTGGTCGACATAGACCGCATTCCAGTCCTGCCCGGATAAGGTGCCGCGATAGGCCTGCTCATAGGTCGATCGGAAGCCTTGGGCGCAGCGCCACTCCCGCCCGCTGATGACATGATCGCGTAACAACTGATCCAATCGCGACACTCGCCGCCAGGCCGGCCGGAATTCCTGGTCATTGATGGCCGGCGCCTCGATCTCGCCGTGCTGGCGCAGGAAACGATCGGGACCGGAGGCGACAGGCGCTGGCACAGGTTGGGGCATGGTGCGGACGGGCCATGGCTCGAGAGGGGTGCGCCCAGCCTCGCGCCGCGCTAAGCTTGTGCAATAGAAATCGGGAGAGACGCTGATGCGCGTGGGCCGGGGTGCAGGTCGGGTCGCCACCATTCGCTTGGGCCATGTCGCCCGCATCGCCGCCCAGGAGGTGCATGCCGCCAGCGCCAACGGCGACGCCTTCGCCTTGGGTCGTTTCTTCCAGAGCTTCGTTGCCAATCTACAGCCGGCTCCCGGCACCTCCGCCACCACCCCCATCACGACTGCAACGACCGTCGTGTCAAACCGGGACTCGGGACAGGTGGGGCACCAAGGGCGATTGGTGGAATGCCGCCGGGACAACCAACCAAACCACCGCGACCGCCTGATCGCTAGCGCCATGTTGGCGCTAGACACGGAGATACCGCCATGAAAACCAAACATGATTGGAGCCGTCTAGACGCCATGACCGAGAAGCAGCGGCACGCGGCATCAGCAGCCGATCCGGAGGTGCCCCCGCTCTCCGACGCCGACATGGACCGCATGACGCCGACGCCACGCCTTAGGATCATTCGCCGCGCGCTCGGTCTGACGCAGGAGGAGTTTGCCGCCCGCCATCGGATCCCGCTCGGTACCTTGCGCGACTGGGAGCAGGGCGCCAAGCAGCCGGACCAGGCAGCCCGCGCCTATCTGCGGGCAATCGCCGGTGATCCGGCCGGCGTAGCGCGGGCGCTCAAGGCGCCTGTCCGGCAGCCGGGATAGTGCAGTGCTGGTCTTCGAGAGCGGTGAGTTCGCGCAAGCCGTGGAGGTGCCGTTCCCAGATCGGCCGCGCGCAAGGTCAAAAGGTGATCGCCAACGGGTCAGTCCCTTCACCGCTACGGAGACCAATCATGATCAATGTTCGGGTTTCTAGGATCGCAGGATTGCTCGCTGCGGGGTTGATTTGTGCCGGCGTGATCGTCCCCGCCTTCGGCGCCAAGCGGGAAAAGTCGGTGATCGCCCCGGAGGCGCGCGCGGCCATGATGCAAATGGGCCAGACCCTGCTCGCCAAGCAATTCTCGTTTCAGGCGAGGACGTTGCGCGTCTATGTCGGCGCCGACGGCAGGTTTCTCCACATCGGGCATGCGCTCAAGGTCGTGGTTCGCCGGCCCGATGGGCTGCGCGCCGACGTCGACGGTGACGATGGCGTGAGCCAGCTCTTCTATGATGGCAAGACGCTGGTGCTGTATAGCCCGGCGAAGAAGGCATACTTCAGCATTCCGGTGCCGGATACCATCGAGGGGATGCTCAAAGAGGCGGCGAAGCGCATGGGCCTCGATTTTCCCCTCGCGGATTTCCTGCACGCGGACCCGAGCAAGGCGATCCTGGCCGGAGTCACTGATGCCAGGGTGGTCAACGACGTGACCATCGATGGCGTTCCCAGCCGTCACTTGACGCTGTTTCAACCGCCCGGTCTTGAGCTTGAAATCTGGCTGACGAAAAACGAGCAATCGCTGCCTCAGCGGCTGTTCATCACCTACCGGTCGATCCGGGGCCAGCCGACTTTCATCGCGACCTTTTCCGACTGGAATTTATCGGCCGCAGCAACCGCCGCTGATTTCGTGTTCCACCCACCAGCAGGAGCAAAGCAGGTGGAGTTGAAAGCGCCTGAGCCCCCACCCGCAAAACCTAAAGGAGCTGCGCAATGAACAAGCTGATTTTGGCTGGTCTGGTGAGTACTTTGGCAATCTCCGTCGCGGTCGACGCGTTCGCGTGGTCGGCAAGCGGCTACCGTGGCAGCGCCTCGGGCGGTGGCGGATCATGGTCGGCGAGCGGCCGGTATGGCGGCAGCGCCTCGGGTGGCAGAGGATCTTGGTCGGCCACCGGTGCCCGAGGTGGCACCGCCTCTGGGGGTGGCGGAACGTGGTCGGGTACTGGTGCGCGTGGAGGTACTGCCTATGGCGGCACCGCCTATCGCGGGGGCGTCGCCTATGGCGGCGCTGCGTATGGAGGCACCGCTTATCGCGGCGCTTATCCCTACGGCGCTGCCGCCGCAGGAGCTGCTGTAGGCGCGGCTACAGTCTCAGCTTATAACGCCTACCCTGCGCCCTATTATCGGCCGCCCTGCGGGTATTACCCCTATCCAGCCTGTTAATGGAGCTCTTGGGCGAGCGCTAGTGTGCACCCACCGGCGTCACGCCCAACCAAACCAGGGCGCCCGCGCTGATACGCATGCGTGAAATCCCACGCCATGCTCTTGTGACTTGGGCGGCAAGCAAGCCTACGATTAAGGCGCTTTATTTGTTCGGGAGCTACGCGCGCGGTGACGCGAAGCCAGATTCCGATCTGGATCTTGCCATCGAGTTTGACGGGGTGGACGAGGCCGACGCCGAATTGATCAATAACCGTGCAGCTTGGAAAGCGGAACTAGCGCAGCTTACCGGCATCACGGTAAAGGATCTCTATCATCGCGACGCGAAACCAGTGACGGACGGCGTCGTGGTGCAGGTGTTCAGCCGCGCTGGGTGAGGATCAGCGTTGCGAGCCGCGTGGAAGACTGCGCGCCGCGAATCGGTGCCGTCAGGGTCAGCGCCTCTTTGGATTACCGCATTCCGCCCGTATGGATCGGCCCGACCCGGACCGAGAGCTTGGGCCTTGGCGCCGCATTTGCTGCATCGACTGCGCGCGACGAAGTCGGAGATGCGATAATCGCGCCCGAACTGGGCAGCCAATGCCTCGAGGTCGAGAGTGTGGCTGTGATGGCACTCCCCAACATCGCAATAGATTGTCATGTGCAGGCTGGCGGCGATGGTGCTGCCCGACCGCGCCGACCTGGGGCGGTGGCCCCGTTGGCTTGTCAAACAGGGTGGAAGGACCCTCTCAACCGACCGCATCGGTATCCCGTGACAGGCAATAGGAGAAGCAATGCGTCTTGGCTCACTTCCCGCATCAGCGCATCGCGCCGGTATCGTCGGGCCTACCCTAACCGCAAGGAGCGCTTCGAGCGGATGCTCCGTCGCTACTTCGACCGCTAATCTTGTCAACAGGACGAGCGCGGCCACTGCTCGCCTTTAGTTTGTCGAGGTCGGCGAGGAGACGCTTGCTGGATCCAACTGACCACTTACTGTTCAGAATGGTCTCCTCGCACTGGATGATGATTTCCTTCCTATGCTCCGCCAAATCTGAAGCCTGCAGTCGTGCCCTGATCTTCACAGGTCCGCTCGAGACGAATATCGTACCGTTAAATATCCCCCAAGATAGGGCGCGGTCGGAGCAGGCATTGAACAGTATCTCAGCGGTTTCCGCCGCCTGATGATCATCGTCAGCTTGGAAATCGAACCGACCGCAGAGGTTGCCATCGTTGAAGAATAAAAGGCGGTATGTGCCCATCGCACCCCCAAGCAATGCGGCATTGGCCCGGCCCGCCAATAATGCCGCGGCAGGTGCTACTGGCCCAGACTTGGAAAGCATCCCTGACATTCGCGGGGGGCTGCTATGCGGCCGGTCGAATTTGGAACTGCCTCAGCCACTAAGCCCTAATCGCTATCGCGTCATCCCGCCGGTATGGATCGGCCCGACCCGGACCGAGAGCTTGGGCCTTGGCGCCGCATTTGCTGCATCGGCTGCGCGCGACGAAGTCGGAGATGCGATAATCGCGCCCGAGCTCACGGCGCAGCGCCTCAAGATCCACGGTTGCTCTGTGGTGGCAGCCCACAGAGTCGCAACAGATCGTCGTGTGGAGTCCATCGACGATGGTACTGCTGATGGTGCCGACCTGGGCGGATGCTTAGCTCTTGGCATGCTCGATCAAATCCTCAACCCTCGTCGCCCAAATCGCGCTCCTAAACTCGGCGCCTCGACTGTCCAGGCATATCCCGAGCAAGCTCATCTCGCCCTTGATCTCCCGCTCAACTAGCGCGGTGCAGATCTTAAAAATGTCGACCGTCGCAGTGATTTTCTGTTCTGGTTCGAGACGATGCGGCGGGCGAAGGCGACGCCGATCCGGTCCCACCGGCTCTGCCTCGATCAGAAACGCAAGCTTTGGAACGGCCACGCGGATCGCAAGCTGTTGCACTTCCACGGACCGCTGCCCGTCGTTTACCGCCATCACCTCAAAATAATCGTAGGTTTCGGTTTCATCGATCTTCCGCACGTTGATGCTGACCGAAATTAACTTGATGACGGCAGCCAGTTCGCGCTTAATTCTCTTTCGCTCGATCCAGATAGTGATGGCCAACCCGCCAATCGCTGCAGCCAACGCGAGCACCCCGGCGGCCAGCGTTTGCCACTGGTAGAGGCCGTCCCAGAACCCGGTGCATTGCCCTGGGCCGTTAAACCACATGGGCGTCTGTCACGGCTGACGGTTGCCGTACCGCTGCGACAATCGCCCAGCCATCGCCAGCATGTAGAAGAACGCGCTTACGCCGGAGAATGCGGCGGCGGTCCGGCTGTAGTCGGCGGCGTCGCGCAGCGGCTGGGCGAACGCGTTGAACATCTGTGTTTGCGCAGCGAGTTGGTCGACGATGGTCGGGTATGACCACCCTGGCCGACCGGAACCAGAACCACGCGGCCATCGCCGCGGCCAATATCGGGACCACTTCAACAAGGACCAACGTCATCATTTTCCGCATCTTCAGCGTTCCCCATTGCCCTCCAGCCAGGCCTCGATCACCTTCCCCTGCCGGCGTACCTTTTTCGGGTGTAGGCCGGCTCTCACTTCGGACTTGTCGGAAGACAAGGCCAAGTCACCATCAACGCTGCAGCAACCCCGAATAGCTGAGGCTTTGACCATAATTCTGGGTGCTGTGGGGCCCAGTTCTTAAAGGCTTGTATCATTGCGCCGTAGCTTGGACTTCCGCACATACTGAAACCTGGTGCATGCAGTTTGCCGTTTGCATCCATCATGTCACCGACGCCCGAAATGTAGCCATCGCAGAGGGCCATTTTGCCTTCTGTATCTGTGCAGTTTTCGTACATGCTTTGAATGGTACCCCCCTCCGCCCTGGCCTCTTCAGAACTAGGGAGCAGCAAAGCCAAAACAAAACCAATGGCTGCTATCAAGCGCGTCATCTGCGGTCTCCCCAATTCGGGTGATGGTTCCCATCGCCCGCAGCCCACGCCTCGATCACCTTGCCCTGGCGGCGCACCTCGGTGAGGAGTTTCGCCATCTTCGCGGTCGTGTTGATCTTGCACGCTTTCATCAGCGCCGTGACGCGGCAGTCCCAGTCCGGGCCCAGGTTCTTGGCGCGGGCGTTCAACGCCATGCGCAGCACCAGCTCCTGGCGCAGAGGCAATTCCGCCAGCCATGCCAACAGGCGCTTGTCGCTGGCGTCGATCATGCCGCGCCTCGGCGGCGCTGGCGCTTCGGATCGGGCAGGCATGCATCGACATGTTCATGCCAAGCCCCGAGTTCAGAAAGGCGGAAGACGTTGTCCCAGTAGCGTATCTGGGACCGCGTCACGCCGCTCCCGCAACAGGCGAACGATCCCCCACAACCGCGGAGGGAAGCGTCTTCACCTGCCCGTCTCGGCCTTGAGCTTCTGCAATTCCTTCGCACAGCCGACGGTGACTTCGTTTTCGTGTGCCTTGAGGCATTTCGCCACCCGCCCACCGCCCGGGTGAATTCCGTGGCAAAGCCTTTGCGCATCGGCCTTGCAATAGGGCAAATTCTGCGCGTGCGCGGTCGGCGCGGCCGCCGCAAGCGAGAAGAGAGCCACGGAGTACGCGACTGCGACTGCGAATCTGTGAGCGCTCATTTGTCTGCTCCTTCAAGTTTGCCGTTGTTTTTCCTCACGTCGGTTGGCCTGGCGCAAAGAGATCGTTCGTAACCGGTTGCTGCCACCACCACAACCGCGGAGGGACCTTGACCTTCTTCAACTCCTTTGCACAGCCAATGCTGACCTCGTTTTGGTGCGCCTTGAGGCATTTCGCTATCCTCTCATAGTTCGGTTGAATTCCGTGGCAAAGTCTGTGCGCATCGGCCTTGCAATAGAGCAAATTCTGCGCGCGTGTGGTCGGCGCGAACGCCGCAAGCGAGAAGAAAGCCACGGAGCACGCGACTGTGACCGTGAATCTGTGAGCGCTCATTTGTCTGCTCCTTCAAGTTTGCCGCTCGCCAAATCCCTTCTCCCGCGAACGGCGCGCGGGAGATCAAGCAAAGGCCGGTCGCGGTCGTGCTGCCGCGAGGCGTTCTTGCGCGTCGTGGAGATCGACCGCGTTCTGTAAATTCAGCATGGTCATTGGCTCGCGGCTCAAACCGGCGGAACGATCAAATCATCCAAATCGACATTGAGCGCGGCAGCCAAGTTGCGGACCACGCTGGGGCGTCCTTCGCTCTTGCCCGTTTCCATATCGCTGAGCAGCGATGGCGTAATGCCGGCTTGCTCCACAAGTGTGCGCAGCGACAAGACACGGTGCTCTCGCCACACGCGGATCGGATTGTCCCCTGCGATCAACCGGCCAACAACCGCATCCGGGACGGTCTCTTCGTCTCGCGTGCGGTGATAGGCAAGGATGGCTTCGTATTCTTCGATCATGTTGCAGAGCTCATCGAGGTTGATCACCGGCGCTTCCGCACCGGCCGCACCGGCTGCACCAGCTGCACCGCTCTCACTTCCAACCCAGTGCGTCGCGCCCGTTTGCCCCTGCCTTTGCCCTGGCTCAGATAGGCTCTCAATACCGAGTTCATCAGCGTTTGCCAGCCGGAACCCATAGCGCGGAAACCCGCTAAAACATCGGGATCGAGCCGCAACGAAATGGCCTGTTTCGGCGTCTCTTTGCGCGGCCGGCCGAGCCGGATGATGCGCTCAGGATCAGCAATCGGCTTGCCTGGCCGGATCAGCGCGCCGCCACGGTAAATCGCAGCGCGCTCGAACCACTCGCGGGTCAGCTCGGCTGCGTCATCCGGATCGACCCATGGTTGCTTCCCACTCGCGTGCTTCGCGCTCATGACAATACCTCATCGAAATGACGCGCACCTCATCGCCGCGCGGCGTCCACGTGATCACCACCATGCGAACTCTTGAGCTTGCCTGCCGTGTTCGCACGATCCTCGCCATAGTCCTGGCGGTTATCCAACCGGGTGACGTGATCACTGGCGAACACGGTGGCCGCGTCCTCAAAATCGAGGTCGCGCTCCTTAAGCGTCTCTGAACGTTTGTCCGGGTCATAGGTGATGCGCACCGTACGGTGATGTATATACAAAATCTCAGGGCGGCAAGTGGCGGCGCTCGTAGGATGTCCTCCTCGTGAGGGACGGGCTGAGGGGCCATGGGGCTGAGGGGCCATGGGGCTGAGGGCCGGTGGGGCAGGAGGAGGGACGGGGCGGTTGCCGCCCGGACATCAAACCAAACCAGAACGTTCATGGCGGGAATGTAGGTGCCGCTGCCTATGAATGTCGCCGGCTTTTGGTGAATGGCGCGAGCACCTCTTGGCGGAATTCGTCATGGCTTCTTCGCGCTACCGTGGCGACCGTTGGCTAGCCTTTGCTTCCAGAGGTATGTGAGAGCCGTCCGGCTGTCATCCCTCCCCCCCAGCGCCGACCCGGTACCGCGCGATGGCCATTCTGGTGATCATCGGCGATGGCTACGTCAATCGCGTCCAACTGATCTGTAACCAGGCTGGCATGGTCTGCCGGAAGGCTTTTATCTTTGATGGGGGGGCCTTTGCGAGATTCTCGACTCGCTCTCGAGACTGGACCGGCCAATTAAATTTCTATGCGGCCAAAACTCGTTGCGGCCTTTTTTGGGGCCGCCCCGGCCGGCGAACGTGTGCGATGGATGGCTAAATTTAAGTCTTCGCTTGTTTGGAGACACACGAGAAGTGATGGCCGAAACCCGTCATTGAGATCGGAGCGTGGCGGCGAGAGCCCCATCGAAAGCAGCCGATGAGCTGGAGATCTGCTGTCAAAAAAGGCCCACTTGGCTGCCGCTTAATGGCTGCTGGCGAAGACGGTCGCCTCGAAACGAACCTCCATACCAGGGGTCTGCTTCCCGTCAGTCAGCTCAGGAACGTGTTGGAAAACGAAGTGGGCTAAGCCGTTAGTGTCGATCAGTCCGTTGTGGTCAGTGTCGGCGGCAGGGTCGCTGAGCGCATCGAGCAACACCCTGGTAAATGCACCGTGCTGCCAACGGTCATCTTCCAAAGACGATTGACCGGCGCTGGACGACGTCAACACGGTGATGTTTGCCGCGGCAAGCTCTGTCCGGAGGGCCGCGGCGTCCATAACCAACGCTTTGCCATCCATCGTAGTTGCGCCGGAGTGGCACGCATCCAGCAGCACCAGCACCCGGCCGTGAGCGGCCAGATTCAGCAATTCGTCCCGCAGTTCATCAACGCGGAGTGCGCTCGCTTTAATGCCGACCGCGTCGCGTGCATCGACGTCCTGCGGGAGCAAATAAAGCTTGCCGTCGACCAGGGCGCCGTGGCCTGAGAAGTGCACGACGGCAAAATCGTTGCCGGTTCCTCGCTCCATGCCTGCTTCTATGGTCGCCAGGGCGCGCATGATGCCAGCCTTGTTGGCATCCTTGTTCTCCAACACCTGAGGATTTACGCGGGTGTAGAGGCTTCCTTGGGTATTGACGATCGCGCTGGCGAAGTCGCCAGCGTCTCGGTCGGCGTAGTGTAAGCGCAGGTTCTTTGCGTAGTCGTCGTTGTATGCGCTGATGCCGATCGCAAGAAGGTAGAGTTGGGCACCAGGTGGCACGTGGCTGTTCGTCCGCAAGGCCACTTGCCTGTTGTGCTCGGCCATTTCCGCAAGCCCGAGCGCCCGTGGCGTCTCCATCTCTTGCAGCACGAGCGGCAGAATATCCGGCCGATACGATCCCGGGATATCCTCGACCGGCATGCTGTCAGCGGGCGCATCCCAACCATGGTTGACGTGCCAACGCAGGGCGCCATGCACCCCAGCAGACGCTCCGTAAAAGCCCTCGGGCGTCCAGGCCACCCAGTTCTTGCGGTCGGCCAACGGCATGAAGGCCAGCAATTCCTGGCCGTCGCTCATTCGGTGCCAGCGAATGGTGCCGTCGGCGTAGGCAGCGATCACCAGCCGGCCGTCGCCGCTGACGTTCACCGCCCAGACGTTACCGGGCTCGGGGTGCTTCCATAACGCCTGCCCTTTGGCATCGTACGCATACATCGACCAGTCGGCGCCCAGAACAAAACGGTCACCGGATGGGTGGATCGCTAGGCTGAGGGACTGCTCGTGCGGGTTCAACGGGAGCGGTTTGCCATTCACAGTTGGATAAGTCGTGTATAACCAGTCAGCGACGGTCAGGCCATCTTGACGGGGTGCAGCGAGGTGCCAGGCGGTCGGTGGATTGAGGCGGATTGTTCCGTTCGTAAGATCGAAGCCCGCCGGTTCTTTTCCCGATGAAGCAAAGCCAAAGGCGACCTCGGTTCCATCGCTGGAGACGGAGAAGGTGCGGAACTGACCGCGGAAATCGGCCATCGGTGAGGCGTGCACCCAGCGCGGTGTTCCGTTTGGCTGCAGCCTCGCCAACCACGGGTCCCCTGATGCAACCACCACATCGCCGCCAGGCAAAGGGACCAAACTCATCACAGTCTGAGTGCTAGCAGCCACCTTCCTGCGTGTGCTTGCAGTCAAATCGGCAGCGTTCCAGGAAAGCACCATGTGGCGATAACCGCTGTTGTCATTATTCGCTTTTCGGTACGCACCGGCCGCTAACAGCGTCCCGCCGTCTCGCGACCAGGCGACTGCAATTAAATCGCCGTCGGCAGTGGGCCCGAATAAATCGCCGTCGATATCTTTGAGGTCAGGGCTTCGCAGCTGGGCGAGCGAACGCCCATCGAGGATATCGAGACCGAGGAATTCGATATAGCCGATCGCCAGACGGCTTCCGTCGGCGTTGAACGCAATTCCAAAGGGGTAATGGCCGAGAGGGGCTATGATCGATGCGATGGGGTGCGCATCGCCGGAAATTTCGCTGGCGTACAGCCTTATTTTGCCGTCGATGGAAGTCGTCGCAAGCCGCCCGTCTGGCGCGAAGTCGGCACCATAGCTATCATCGCCGTAGCCCTCATCGCGTGCGAGTTCCTTCCATTCGCGGCTGCTGCCGAAGATCCGCATACCTCCTGACTGAAGCGTTGCGGCGAGACGCCGGCCATCCTTAGAGAACGACAGGTGCCTAACTCTGCTAGGCAGGCCCTCAATGCGATGGACCAACGCGCCTGTCGCTCGATCGAACAGGTAGATTTGCTCCTGGCGATTGGATCGCGTCCACCCGCCAACCGCGATTAGCGTTCCGTCTGGGGTCATGGCCACCGCAAACACCTTGCCGATGTTGCCCGGACCGGCCGGCACCGGTATCGTCCGTTCCAGAGTGCCGTCGGTGAGCGACCAGATCCGTACCGTCTTGTCATCCGAGCCGGTTACAACCCAACGGGCATCGGCGTCGGCGGACGCTTCCCTGATTGTCGCCACGTGCATCCCAGGATCGACGACCAGCACGGGCCGGTCATACAATTGTGGCTGAGTCGATGGTGCCTGTTCCGCCGACGATGCTGCCTTTGTTGCGAGCAGCAGGCTCAGGACGAGGGCGCAACCAAATCGAATGGCAGCCATTTAGTCACCTCCAATTGGGTCTGGATCGTCGCTCGGGTGAGCGCGTTCTCATCCATTCGCTTGAGCCAAATTGCCTTAACGGCATCGATCACCGGCCCCAGCGCGCCCGCGACGATCTCATCAATGACGCCCTTTTGGCCATTGCTGGCCGAGACAAGGGGCTGCACGCTTTTGCAGAAGGCTTCCCGCTTCTCGAAGCCGCGCTGCATCCGCTCCTGGAGATCGCTTAGACTCTCCGGCTGGTCCCGCTGGGCCACGCCAGTGATCAGACCGCCGATAATGCCGTCATATTCGGCCTTCGCTGCGTCATATTTGACCGAGTCGCGTTCGATCGTCGCTTTGTCGCCGAATTTCTTGAGCAATCGCACGCACATCTCGGCTTGCGAACGCTCGTAGGCGAGGTTTGCTACCGCTTCCTGCCAATTTATCTCTGCCGCATGCACCGCGGTGCCGACCATAGCTATCGCGGCCAGTAACGTCAGCGACCATCGCATCCGGGCTATGGTGCCTGTTCGTCCCACAACAAGAGGTGCGGCTGACCGTTGAACGACCGCCAACAGCCTCCGCCGGCGGACCGTTGGGCTACCGCGGACCTTTGTCACGCGCGACGCGCCCATCCCCCATACCCACGCCTAATGCGAAAAAACGACTTTTAGTCATGCGTGTTACCGCACGCAAGAGGACTGCACCGACCAGTTCGCCGGCCTTCACAAATTCCTTGCAACGCGGGAACCATCCACTCAAGACATTCGTCATCGATTGCCGGGTCGTCGCCAATTACTAGTTCGCGTCGTAGAATGACGCATGCCCGGAGGCCGCCCACCTAAGCCCACCCATCTGCATCGACTGGAAGGCACGTTCCGGCGCCATCGCCATGACGCTAGGATAGAGCCGGAGGCGCCTGGATTGCTCAACGAAGTGCGGCCGCCCTCGTGGCTGACCAAGCGGCAGCGGCAGTTGTGGCGGGAGATTTCTGGCCAATTCGCCGGCAGGCTTATTGCGGCGGATCGATCGTCAGCTGCTGGTCAATTACGTCGAGCTAGCCGAGCGCCACGAGCGTGCCGCGATAGCGCTACAGAAGCTTGATGAGGTAGCGGGAGCGACGCCGCTATTGTCAGCGAGCGGTGCAGCGATGACGGTGTCGCGCTATGTCCAGATCATGGACCGTTGCGTGCTGTTGATGACGCGGCTTCAGGGCCAAATGGGATTCACGCCATCGGCACGGGCGACGCTGGGCGTGCCGCTGTTGCAGGCGCCGAGAGAACCCAGCAGTCCGCACGAGCTATTCGACACCATCTTGCCCGACGGCACGCGGGTGCCTTACGGCGCCGGCCGAACGCGCTCATGAAGGTGGCCGAAGATGTCGAGGCGGTCGATGAGCTCTTCCGCCGCCTTGAGGACATCGGCTAGTTCCGCCTCGTCGACCTTCTCCGCGCGAGCCGCCTTCTGCAGGAGCGCCATGGTCGTCTCCGGCAATGCCGGCACGGCGTGGCCATTGCGGGTGCGTTCGTCGGAGACATCGCAAATCATGTCGAGGATGTCAAAGGCGCGAACGTAGTCATGCCCTTTCGCTTGAACGGCATCGTGAGCGGTGCAGGTCGCGGGCGATCGCCGCGTGCGATATCGGCCTTGATGGCGGTGCCCAGCTCCAGGCACAGCGAGGCGGTAGTGTCGGCCTCTTCGTCGGTCTTGGGGTCGACGCCGGCGACCCGCATTGCGTAATCCATGCCGAGGCGGACGCTGCGCGGAAGGTAAGGCGGTCGCGGCCGGTTGGGGTCCTTGGCCAGGCGGTCGAAGGCGCGCATCAACCGTGGCGAGAGCTGGTGTTTAGCGCGTGACATAGGTCGGTTTGGCGGGGCGTGATGGTGGCCGTGTCGGTTCCGCTGAGGGCGGTGGCGCCTCTACGCGTGGCGGCGGGCCCGGTGATGGATAGTGGATGCCGCCGCTGAACAATGCCGGCGTCAGCAGATCGAAGCGGAAGCCGCTGTCGTGCCACCCCCTCATCGCCGGCGTGAATGACATGGATGCCCAGGCCTTCGAGCCGGTCTTTGTAGGCATGGCGGGCGCGGCGGTGCACGGCGAGCGCGCGTCGATGCAGACCGTTGTTGCCAGTCGCGAAAGCCGGCATTGGCGACGGAGACGAAGAGCACGTCGCGCGGCCGGCTGCCGATGGCGCAGCCCAAGAGCAGCATTGCCCGCGGCACGGTCGGTTTCCACGGGGTTACCCACGCCCGCCAATCGGCCGAACTCTTGGCAGATCGGCTCGGATGGATACCAGCGCGCCGGCGCGCCGATTTGCTGGGCGAAACTGCACGGCAGTTTCATGGTGACGGACGGCATGGGCGATGCCTCCCTTTGAGGCGGCGGTAGCATGATACCGTAAGGTAGCACAACAATTCTACGGTATTTGAATAAGCGGCTGGGCGGGCTTTCGGCCGTCAAAGCTCGGAAGCGGACGATCATCTCGACTCGGGCGTCGTCTCGGTCTGACCCATCTGAGACATTCCAACGACACGCGCTGGACACGACGCTGCGCCTTGACGATCATGCGCCCGGGGCGGAATTGGGGCGCCATCAATGGACCTCGAAGGTTGGTTGCGGAGCCTGGACCTCGAACAGTATGAGGCGGCATTCCGCGAGAACGACATCGACATTTCGGTGGTTTCGCACCTGAGCGACCAGGATCTCAAGGAGCTCGGCGTTTCGCTCGGCCATCGGCGCAAGATGCTGGCGGCAATCGCGGAACTGTCGCGCGCGCCGGGGACGGCCGACAAATCGCTGGCTCCGAGTGAGAAGCCCGCCAAGGACGCCGAGCGCCGTCAGTTGACGGTGATGTTTTGCGATCTTGTGGGCTCCACGGCGCTTTCAGGAAAGCTCGATCCGGAAGACATGCGAGAGATCGTCGCTGCATACCACCACTGCTGCGCCGATCTCATCACGAAGGCCGGTGGGTTCGTCGCCAAGTACATGGGCGACGGCGTGCTGGCCTATTTCGGCTATCCCCAGGCCCACGAGCATGACGCGGAGCGCGCCGTCCAAGCCGGGCTTGCCCTGGTCGACGACGTGCCGAAGCTGACGACCGCCGCCTGCGTCCCCTTGCAGGTGCGCGTCGGCATCGCGACCGGGCTTGTCGTGGTCGGCGACCTCATCGGCTCGGGTGAGGCCCAGGAGCGTGGCATCGTCGGCGAGACGCCGAACATGGCGGCGCGCCTACAAGCTCTCGCCGACCCGAATGCCGTGGTCATCGCCGACAGTACGCGACGGCTGCTCGGCAATCTCTTCGAACTCAGGGACCTCGGGCCCAGGGACCTCAAGGGCATCGCCGGGCCGGCGCGGGCCTGGTCTGTGCTGCGGGCGAGTTCGGTGGAGAGCCGCTTTGACGCCCTGCACACGACCGGCCTGACTGCCCTCGTTGGGCGAGAAGAAGAATCCGAGTTGCTGCTGCGGCGATGGTCCAGGGCAAAGGCGGGCCAAGGCCAGATGGTGCTGCTTTTGGGCGAGGGTGGCATCGGCAAATCGCGGCTCACGGCTGCGCTTCTGGAGCGCCTCGCCCCCGAACCGCACACGCGCTTGCGCTATTTCTGCTCACCGCAGCACACGGATAGCGCCTTCCACCCCTTCATCGGCCAGCTGGAGCGCGCCGCCGGTCTGGCGCACGAGGACGAACCGCAAGACAAGCTCGACAAGCTCGATGCGGTGCTCGCTCAGACCTCGACCTCACCTGAGGATGGTGCACTCTTCGCCGAGATGCTGTCGCTCCCGAATGATGGACGCCATCCCGCGCTCGCCTTGACCCCGGAACAGCGCAGGCGAAGAACGCTGGAAGCGCTGACATCGCAACTCGCGGGATTGGCACGCCAGCGACCAGTGCTGATGATCTTCGAGGATGTGCATTGGATCGATCCGACAAGCCTGGAGGTGCTCGGCCGGACCGTGGACCGGATTAAAGCTCTTCCGGCGCTGCTCATCGTAACGTTTCGTCCCGAGTTCAACGCGCCGTGGGCGGGACAGTCGCATGTGACGAGCCTGACGCTCAACCGGCTTGGGGAGCGTGAAGCGGCCGCCATCATCGCACACCTGGTCGGGAACAAGGAGTTACCGGCGGATGTGATGACGGAGATCGTCGAGCGCACCGATGGCATTCCCCTGTTCGTGGAGGAGATGACGAAGGCGGTGCTGGAAGCCGAGAGCGAGGGCGCGGCCCGGCGCACGGTTGCGGCGGCTCCGTCTTCGGCCTTAGCGGTTCCGGCAAGCTTGAACGCCTCGCTGATGGCGCGGCTCGACCGGCTCGGCCCCGCCAAGGAGGTGGCGCAGATCGGGTCGGCGATCGGGCGGGAGTTCTCGCATGCGCTGCTGGCATCGGTGGCGCGCAAGCCCGATGAGGAGCTGGGATCGGCGCTCGACCGTCTCGTTCAGGCAGGTTTGCTGTCCCGGCAAGGCGTGCCGCCGCAGGCGAACTATCTGTTCAAGCATGCGCTGGTGCAGGATGCCGCCTATTCCACGCTGCTCAGGGGCGCTAGACAAGATTTGCATGCACGTGTTGCCGATGCATTGCTGACAATGAGCGACCTGGCGAGCGTCGCACCTGAGATCATCGCCCGACACATGCAAAGTGCGGAGCGCCCCGCCGATGCGATTGTTTACTGGCGGAAAGCTGGAGAGCAGTCCGTCCGTCGTGCCAACAATCGCGAAGCGGTGGTTCATTTCCGTCGTGCCTTGTCTCTCCTCGAAGCCCAATCGCAAACGAGCGAGCGTTGGAGCACGGAGCTTTCGATTCTGTCGCAGCTCGCTCCCGCCCTTATGAGCTTGCACGGTTGGGCGGCGGCTGAAGTCGGCGAAGTCGTCGAACACGCTTCCGAAGTAGGACGCCGGCTCGAGAGCTCAGAAGAACTTGCGCCGTCCATCGCGAACCTTTGGCTGTTCCATTACGCCAGCGGCCGCCTCGATGCTGCGGAAAAGGTTTCGGACGATCTATTTAGAATTGCTCGTGAACTAAACAGCCCCGACGTGCTCCTCCAGGCGCATCACACGGCGTGGCCCGTGCGTTGCTGGGGACGAAGAGGAGCGTTGGCCGAAGCTGTCGAACATATCGACGCAGGATTGGCGCTCTATGACGAAGAGCGGCACGCCCACCACCGGTTCCTCTACCTCGGACACGATCCGGCGGTCTGTGGATTGGCTATTGGGGCGCAAATCTATTCGACGCTCGGTTACCCGACGCGGGCGAGTGGCATGGCCGAACGAGCGTTGGCGCTTGCTCGCAGGCTGAAACACGAGCCATCCCTCGTCCACGGGCTTTGGTTCATCGTCGAATCGCAGTTAATTTGCCACGATGTTGCGGGCGTGATCGCGAACACCGCGGAACTCCTGCAGCTGGCCGAGCAATACGGGCTCCCCCTCCCGCGGGCGATCGGGCTTGTGTATCGCGGCTGGGCATTGGCATCATCCGAGATCGCGGTGGAAGGTGTGGCGCTGGCAGAGCAGGGCGTGGCGTTCCTGGAGCGCTCTGGTGCACGGCTATTCCTGCCACGCACCTACGCGGCAATCGCCGAGGCCTACTTTGCTCTCGGGCGATACGCCGATGCCTTGGATAGGCTGGATGACGCGTTTCACATCGCATCGGAGATCCGTGATTCTTTTTACCCGCCTCGGCTGTTCCAGATTCGGGCGAAACTCATGCAGGCGTCGAGCCAATCGGACGACGTGATCGAGCAAGATCTAAGACATTCCTTGGAGCTCGCGCGCGCACAAGGCGCTAAGGCGTTTGAGTTACGCGCAGCAATCGGGCTCGCCAGTTTGTGGCAGCGTCAGGGCAAAGGTGGCAAAGGGCGCGAGTTTCTTACGCCGATCTGCGACTGGTTCACCGAAGGGTTCGATATGCCGGACTTCAGAGAGGCCAAGGCGCTGCTCGATACGCTGTCTTGATCGCAGCTCATAGAAAGTTCAGCGCGGTTGATTACGGTACAAAGCATGATAGGCCTGGATTTTGGCACGAATTGGTCATACTCCACGCTTCACCGAACGTCGGCTGTCAGAGATTGTCCCGACCTAACGCGGCGGTAAAGCGATAGTTGAGTTTGATCGATGCTGCTGAAAAAGCACTTTTTTTTTGGGGTCTGCAAAGTATCTCGGACGCCTTCGCGGTCGGTCAGAACTGTCCATAGCCCTTCCTCATGAGGACATTGAACCACGCCGTGGCCGAACGGACTTGCCGCACAACGGCGTTCCGCCATACTTTCCTTCGAAACGAACGCACGTTGTCTTTCGCCAGCAAAAACGATGCCACGAAAGGAAACGGCATGTCTCACAGCCATGATCACGAAGGACTTCCGGTAGATCGGCGTCGTGTCCTCTGCGGCGGCGGTGCCGCCGTGTTCAGCGCGATTATTGCGTCGTTGCTCGGCGCCACAAAGCCGGTGCGGGCGGCGCCGATCTCGGGAGCGGTCCCCGAAGTTGATGAATTGGCGGTTCGAGTGGTGACGGACAGCTACCAGTTCGCCGTTGCGCCGAGCCGGAGAGTGGACGGCGTCGAGATACAGCACTTCGGCTGGGGCATCGGCGACGACAAACCTCCGGGCAGGACGCTGATAAGCGAGTTCGGCCTCTCGATGCACGTCGAATCGCGACGCGGCGGCGAGGCACGCCGGCTTCTCATCGATTTCGGTTTCACGCCGGAAGCTCTGCTCAACAACACCGACCTTCTCGGCATCGAACCAGGCGCGCTCGATGCGCTCGTGCTCAGCCATGGTCATTACGACCACTTCGGCGGCATGGCAGGCTTCCTGCGCCAGCACAAAGGGAAGCTGAAAGCTGGCCTTCCGCTCTACGTCGGCGGCGAAGATTGCTTTTGCTCGCGCGAATGGACGGCGGCGCCGGCGAAGGGCAATTTCGGCGTCATTGATCGTACAGCGCTGGAAGAAGCGAAGCTCACCGTCACCTACGCCCAAGGGCCCTCGCTCGTCGCCGATCACGGCTTTACCACCGGCCAGATTGGCCTCAACAGCTTCGAGAAGCTGCTATCGCCCAGCGCGATGAAGATCGGTGTCGATCACGGCATCGGCTGCTATGCCGACAAACTGCCGGAGGACGAACGGACGAAAGCTGTTGTCCCGGATCAGTTCCGGCACGAGATCGCCACAGCATTCAATCTGACAGGCCGGGGCCTGGTCGTGCTAACCTCGTGCAGTCATCGAGGCGTCATCAATGCGATAAAGCAAGCGCAGGCGGCGTCGGGCATCAACAAAGTTCACGCCGTGATTGGCGGCTTTCATCTCGCACCCTACAAGGAGGATTATGTGCGAGAGACAGTGGCGTCGCTGAAGGAGATCAACCTCGACTATGTGATCCCACTTCACTGCACGGGTGAGCCGTTCTACGAGATGGCCAAATCTGAGATGCCGGCTAAGCTGCTGCGATCCTACACAGGGACCCGGTTCGTCTTTAGCGCTTGAAACGACTTTGTCAGGTAGGAACGTCGGTGGCAGCGCAACTACTCGATACTTGCGATCGAAAGACCAAGCCGCCGACGTCCCTCACGGACGTCTTCAACATTTCCCAGAGATTTCTCCAGCGTCCAAGAGCAAGGGTTGGTTGCTCACAGCATCTTATTTCTCCTTGGATAAGTGATGGTCAACACCACTTCGGAAGGGCTTCGCCTGGTTTGCGACCGACGCCGTCGGCGAGGCTTCACCTCGGCTCTGACGACCGCTCCAGGTCAAAGTTGTCGATTCAATGTTGCTGGCCGGTATCCGCTGAACCCTCAAACGCGGAACTTGCGACGCCGCGTCGGAACTACTGCGCTGGCCGCGACCGAAATCGGCGACATGTTCCCTGGAGATGACGCCGATGACGTCGCCCGCATTCGGAATGCGCTCGCTCTTGACAACCACCGCCATCGCGGCGTTGCGCCGCCACGTGCGGCGGATCACGTCATACGCGATGTCGTCGGCGCGGGCGACGGTGCGGCGCCTAGCGAGCGTCGGGCACGAGCCGGTCCGCAGAGATAGTGGTCGGAAGTCCAACCTTCGCGGACGAGAGCACAATGACTAATTTGAAGCCGTAGACGAATTCCTTTAGCAGCGGCTGAAAGTGTGACACTAACAGAATGGACCGTTAGGGCGGCGAAGGATGTGCTCGCCGGGCAGCGCCGAGGCTGGCGCGGCTATTTGGCGTTTGCCGGTCCAGCCGTGATCGCTTCGATCGCCTATATGGACCCAGGCAATTTCGCGACCAACATTCAGGCAGGCGCGAAGTACGGTTACGGGCTGCTTTGGGTCGTGCTTCTCGCCAACCTCGTCGCCATGTTGTTCCAAGCCCTGTCCGCCAAATTGGGCATTGTGACTGGCCGAAATCTCGCCCAGATGTGTCGCGAGCAGTTTCCAGGGCCGGTCGTCTGGACCATGTGGGTCGTCAGCGAGGGCGCCGCCATGGCGACCGATCTAGCCGAGTTTCTTGGCGGCGCCATCGGACTTTCGTTGCTCTTCGATATCCCGCTATTGGCGGGGATGGCCGTGACGGGCGTGATCGTCTACGGAATCTTGACGATAGAGCGGTTCGGGTTTCGCCCCCTTGAGCTAATCATCGGCGGCTTGGTCGCTACGATCGGGCTTTGCTATGGCATCGAGATGTTCATCGCGCCGGTCGACTGGGGTTCGGCCGCATTTCGCACTGTTGTGCCACAAATTACCGATGCTGAGGCGCTCCTGCTCGCGGCGGGCATCATCGGGGCGACGGTCATGCCGCACGTGATTTATTTGCACTCCGGTCTCACGCAAGCCAGGATTCCGACGCGCCGGGAAAGCGAAAAACGGACGATTGTCCGCATTTCCAATCATGAGGTCTGCATCGCGCTCGCGATTGCCGGGCTGATTAACATGGCGATGGTCATGATGGCGTCGGGTGCCTTCCATTCCGGGCATAGCGACGTCGCCGAGATCGAGACCGCATATCACACCTTGACGCCGTTGCTGGGCGGAGCAGCGGCTGGCGTGTTCCTGGTCTCTCTTCTCGCTTCGGGGATCTCGAGTTCCGCAGTCGGTACAATGGCCGGCCAAATAATCATGCAAGGCTTTGTCGGTTTCTCGATCCCGATCTGGGTGCGCAGGCTCGTGACGATGCTGCCGGCCTTTGTTGTCGTTGGCCTCGGTGCCAATGCAACGAATGCGCTTGTCATCAGCCAGGTAGTGCTGAGCCTCGCTCTTCCGATTCCGATGGTGGCGTTGCTCATGTTTACCCGTCGGCCCGATATTATGGGTCAATTTGCCAACGGCGGATTGACCCATACTGGGGCGATCATCGGCACGGTCGCCGTGCTCTCGCTCAACATCGTCCTCGTCCTACAGACGGTTGGCGTTTCGATCGCGGGTTTCTCCAATTGAATGCAGCAGGCGCCGTTGTGAGCGCAGCCGAACGCATGGTATTCACCGCACGATTCGCAGTTTCGCCTCTATTGCTAGTGGATGGCATCTGACATTTGAATCCGGAATTGGGATTCCCAGGTGAGGTCGGGCATGCCGAGTCTGGCGCATGCGAACGGGAATATCGATCACGGTGAAGCCTTCTGAGCGCAAGAAGCTGAGGGCGATTTTGCAGAACCGTAACGCGCCGCAGAAGCATGCTTGGCGAGCCGAGATCGTCGTTTTGACGGCGGAGGGTCTTGGCACGAACGCGATCATGCGTCGGACGGGAAAGTCCAAGACCTGTGTGTGGCGCTGGCAGGAACGGTTCATGACGGACGGTGTCGAGGGCTTGCTGCGCGACAAGACGCGGCCTTCGCGCGTGGCGCCGCTTGGGCCGGAGGTGGCCGCGCGTGTCGTGGCGCTGACCCAACAGGACCCACCGGGCGAAGCCACCCATTGGACCGGCCCGATGATGGCCAAGACTTGCGGCATCAGCGCGAGCGCAGTCCGCCGTATCTGGCGCGCCCATGGCCTTCAGCCTCACAAGATCAGGCAGTTCAAGCTGTCGAACGACCCGAACTTCGTGCGAAAGCTGCGTGACGTTGTCGGGCTCTACGTCAATCCGCCCGAGCACGCCATCGTGCTCTCGATCGACGAGAAGAGCCAGATCCAGGCGCTGGATCGTACCCAGCCCGGCCTGCCGATGAAGAAGGGACGCGCCGGAACCATGACCCACGATTACAAACGCCACGGCACCACAACGCTCTTTGCTGCCCTCGACGTGCTCGAGGGCAAGGTCATCGGCCGCTGTATGCGGCGCCATCGCCATGAGGAGTTCATTCGGTTCTTGAATGTCATCCAGGCCGAAGTGCCAAAGCGTAAGTCCATCCACGTCGTGCTCGACAACTACGCCACCCACAAGCACCCGGCGGTCCTGGCCTGGCTCACCCGCCACAAGCGCTTCACCTTCCACTTCACACCCACTTCCTGCTCCTGGCTCAATTCGGTGGAGGGTTATTTCGCCAAGCTTTCCAAGCAGCGCTTGAAGCGCGGCGTCTTCCACTCGGTCGGCGAACTGCAGACCGCCATCAGCCGCTTCATCGAAGAAACCAATCGCATGCCAAAGCCCTTCGTCTGGACCGCCGATCCCAACAAAATCATCGCCGCCGTCAGGCGCGGGCACCAAGTGTTAGATTCGGTCCACTAGAATGTCTGTAGCGCGACAAACTGGATGAGACGCTCTCACCTTGATTGTCGCGCCGCATTGAATTGGATCGACAGCGGCAATTTACCGCGGTCCGCATTGCGTCCGCTAACGCTCAAATACCGACCGCGCAGCTGGTGCTGCGGCACTTCGTGTTGGTGCCATACCGGAACTCTTGTGAACGCCCCGCTACCGCACGCTCGTTTAGGCTGAACTTCCCCCTGATTTTGAACGCAAGCCATTGATAAGATTCGGAACCGATCTTGTGTGCTGCCTACAGGGTATGGTTAGGAAGGAAGCTTGAGCCCGAGGAGTTGGAAAGCGCGTGTATGTAGAGGAGTAGGCTGGGTGAAGGTGATGACAGGCAGCGAGGTGTCATTGAAACGTATGGTATTGCGTGTGAGAGTAGCAAGATCTTGCAGAAGGGTATGAAAGCTGTGAACGGGCTGGCCATCTGCCGTGCGTTTTGTGGCAGCTTTGGCGCGAGCGCTCGGCGAGACCGCGGCCTTGGCAACGGGTGAAGTACGGTCGAGGGCGGCGCGTGCAAGATCATCGTCCTTGAACAGCATCGGCGCCAGATCACGCTTCATGTGCCACATGACATGGTAGGCGAGCATGCAGAGCAAGACGTGCCCGCGCACGCGCCTGGCCTTACGGTGATGAATGGGGCGCAGCTCCAGGTCATCGGATTTGAGATCCCGGAAGGCACGCTCGACATGGCTGAGGCTCTTGTAGCACAGAACCACCTGCTCCGCGGCCAGGAGATCCTTGGGCATGCTGGTACGGAGGACATAGATCCCATCAAGCGATTGCTCATCATTGATCGCGTCTGTCTTGCGCGTGAAGGTGAAGCCTGTATCGGTAATCGTGGTGGTGAAGTGTTTGGCCATTTTCTTGGTGTTGATAACCGCCCCCACTTTGAGGGCGATTTTGTCCTTGCCGGTCAGCGGTCTGTTCTTCCGTTGGGTTTGCGCCTGGATTTTAAGAAGCGCCTTTTCCGTGGCCGCCAAAAGCTCATTACGTTTCCGCGCGCGCTCGGTTTGAAGATCCGGATTGCGGCAGACGATCAGCCGTTCTCCCGGAAAGTCCTGCGCGGTGATTTCCGCCATGTCACGCTCGTCGAACAACGACAACTGTAAAGGGCCGCCCGCAACGGCCAGTTTGTGAATGGCCGGCGCCCGCAGTGCCGTAATCCAGTCGAAGGCGGCCGGCTTGATATCAGCCTTGAGGCGCGCGCTCGTGATCATGCCGCGATCGCCGACCATAATGACCCGTTTCAGATTGAAACGCTCCTTGAGCTTGACGATTTGCGCCGTAAGCGTCTTGGGATCGCCGGTGTTGCCCTCGAAGACCTCGATCGCCACCGGACATCCCTGCGGCGTGCACAAGAGCCCGTAGACGATTTGCATCCGGTCGCGCCGGTGGTCGCGGCTATGGCCAAACTGAGCCAACTCGCAGTGCCGTCCTTCGAGATAGCTCGAACTGACGTCATAAAACACCAGCGTGCCATCCTTCAGGTGGCGCCGCGCCAGAGCCTCTTCGAGACGGTTCTGATGACCGGCTAAAAGATCAAGTGCCTCATAAAGCTCATCCTCATCAACGTCGCTCAGCTCCAGCACCGCCCCCAAAGAATGGGCTGCCGTACGCGCGCTGAGCTGGCGGGCCGTCGCCAGCTTGGGTGCCGGCTCAAGGATGCGCGCAACAATCATCGCCTGGATCAGCTTGCCTAGGCGGTCGGGCCGACGGGGGAGGAGCTCGTCGAGCTTCAATTTGCGCATGGCGCCAAGAACCGCAGCCACATGCCCGTGGCCGAGCGACCGCTCGATCGCAAAAGACGGCGCACCCTTGGCCGCTGCCTTCGGCACCAGGGTCTCGCCGGCGAACACCCGCCGCAGCATCTCGATTTGCTCGGCCGGCAGATGCGAGAAATTGGCCAGTGTGCGCGTCTTGACCTTGTCGCCTTCGCGATAGCTTTCGCGCAGCAGCAGGGCCGGCGGTGAGTTGCGATTGGCGATCCGGGCGATGTACATGATTCGTTGAATCACGAGCCCTAAAAATAATCAAGCAGAATATCCACAAATTACATGCCTACAATTGGGCACAAATCCCCCTATCCCCTTGAATTGACTCAAAACCGGCTAAAAAGTTCGGTTTAGGCCGAAAAGGGCCTACAAAAGAACGGATAGCCCATTAGTCGATCCCTCATTGAACCGCGAATAACCGCCACTCGCTCGGGACGCCCTTTAGCGAATGTAATCCGCGATCGGCAAATGTAAGACCCGAGCCAGCGGCCAGGTCCTTGACGGTGCTTGAGACGATAACTTCATCCGGCCCTGCGGCGGCTGCGATGCGCGCTGCGATATGCACTGCGATGCCGCCGATGTCTTTGCCGATCAACTCGCACTCCCCGGTGTGGAGACCACTACGCACCTTGAGGTTCAGGGTGTGAAGCCTGTCCCGCACCGAACGCGCGCACCGGATCGCTCGTGCCGGCCCATCAAACGTGGCAAGCAATCCATCACCGACGGTGTTCACCTCATGGCCCCGGAAGGTAGTTATTTCCTTTCGCAGAACCGCATAGTAATTGGCAAGCGTCTCACGCCAGCGCGCGTCGCCGAGCTCCGCGGCACGCTCGGTCGAGCCGACAATGTCGGTGAACAAAATCGTCGCGAGCACCCGGTCCGGTTCAAGATGGCGACGTTCGCCGGTAATGAATTCTTCGATCTCGTCGGCTATGACGTCCTGGGTTTCGTCATCCAGCACGAGATGGTCCTCGCCTGAAATCTCTACATATTTGGCGCCCGCAATGTGTTCTGCGAGATAGCGGCCATGAACGACTGGTGTCAGTTGGTCGGCAGCGCGGTGCAGAATCAACGCCGGCGCCTGGATGGTTGCAAGCAGATGGCGAGCGTCGATGTCGAAATTGGCCATGAACAGGGCTCGGATAGAGCCGGGACTGGCCGCGGCGCGCTCAATCCGTGAAAACCATTGCAGAAAGAACGGGTCGTCGCGCCGACTAGGAGCGTTCATCCGCACAAGGACGCCTTCCCCCCAATGAGCAACCACATGATTGTCGAGAAACTGCGCAAACTCTTCGCGCGTCATCGACGGGAACATTTGCTTGGTCGCCGCGAAGGTGCCGTAAAGCACCAAGCTCGCCGTCCGCTCGGGGTAGGTCGCCGCAAACATCAGGCACATCGGGCCGCCTTCGGACCAGCCATAGATAGTAGCGCGCTTTGACCCAGCTGCATCCATCACGGCGCGAACGTCGCCAGCGCGTTCCTCGAGCGTCTGATCGGCGACCCTATCTGAAAGTCCTTGGCCGCGTTTATCAAAGACGATGACCCGCGCGAATGCAGTAAGGCGCTTCAGGAGATGTTCGTTGCTCGGTAGTTCCCATAGTAATTCGACATGCGAGATCGTTCC
The DNA here is from genome assembly GCA_963804725.1 of uncultured Alphaproteobacteria bacterium. GTDB lineage: Bacteria > Pseudomonadota > Alphaproteobacteria > ATCC43930 > CGMCC-115725 > JAATGI01. Next base: position 446,721 of record CAWDRN010000008.1, read on the forward strand.
CGGGATCAGCACGATGTCACGGGGACCATTGCCGAAAACCCGGTAAGCGATATGCACATCGCCGCTGCGGGCATATCTTACGGGACCTTCCATTGGCACCACTCCTGGGTAGCGGCCATTGCGTACTATCGCTGAAGGAAGTGACTATTTCATTGGTCGCCGACGGCCCCGTTGCATGGTCGAAAGCTAAGGGTGCCGAAACCGCCCCTAAGTACTCTCTCGCGCATCGGAACGGAGTGTCAATCTGGCCAGGCCACGCCCAGTTCCGGTAAGGGTCAGAATCGTCGGTTCTACGATGTCGGCATTACGGCCACAGCCGCTTTAGGCTCAACAACTGACGTCACGCTTTAGCTCCGTCATAGACGCGTAGTGCCAGGACTGACGATCCATGGCGGCTTGCCTGCGACGATAAGCGCCGTCATTTACGCCAACTCGCCGAGCAAGGCCCTGGCCTGCTTGAGGTCCAGCGTGTCGAGGCCTTCGGTGAACCAGCCATAGATCGGGGTGAGAAGACGGCGGGCCTGCTGCCGTTTGCCCCGATCGCGCCACAGCCGCGCCATGCTCATCGCGGCGCGCAACTCATAGGCCTTCGCCTGCTGGCTTCGCGCGATACGCATCGCTTGTTCGACGGCGTATTGGCCCTCGTCCAGCTTGTTGAGACCGGACAACGCGACGCCTTCGAGGCGATGAAGTTCCGCCTCCCACTGCCGGTGGCCCGTCTTCTCCGCGGTGCTCAGCCCTTCTCTCGCCGCGGCAAGAGCCGCGCCATGCTCACCCTGGCGGGTCAGTGCTTCGGCCAACTTGGCCAGACCGTAACATTGCACCCGCGTCGCGCCGGGCCCGGCAAGGCCTTCACGCAAACAAGCGACAGCCCCCTCGAACGCTCCCTGCGCCGCCAGCACGGCGCCGCGCAGGAGCCGTGGCTCGACCACGAAACCAAGGCGTTGCTCGGCGGCGAGCGTTTCGGCCGCCTCGAGACGTCGCAGGGCCAATTCGGGCTCGCCGCGCTCCAGGTGGACCATCGAGTCGTACTGCAAGGCTAGCGCGAGGCTGAATGGGTGAGCGATACGCTGGGCCATAGCCAAGGCTTCGCTGCCGAACGCCAAGCTCTTATCGGGATACCCAAGCAGCCAATGGACCTGAGCATCAAAATAGCGGGCACACATCCCCGGGTCGTGCCCGCCATAGAGCTGGTGGTGGAGGCGGTGCCGCTCGGGATCGTAGAGCCGTCGCCCCGCCTCACAGTGCTCGCGCGCAGCCGTCGGCTCGCCCGCGAACAAGCAAGTCGCCCATGCGCTGTGGTGCGCCTGAAGACGCAATTCGTCGTCCGCGTTGTGAGCGGTCAGCTGTTGCAGCTGATTTGACAATCGGCGGCATTCGGCGATTCTGCTGGCGCCGTTCGCCGATTGCCAAAGACCATAAGTTGCCATAAAGAGTTGGTGCGCGTCGCCCCGTTGCCCGGCAAGCTCCGAGGCGCGCGTATAGGCCTGGGCTGCCTCGGCAGCCTGGAACCCCTCGGCGGTGAACATCGACAGGCCCCGGGCCAATTGCAGTTCGATCTCCCGTCGGTCCCGCGCCGGACCTTCGGACAATGCCGCCAATGTTGCAAGACCGCGCTCGAAATGGCGAATCGCTTCAAGATGGGCTGAGCGCGCCGCGGCATGCTTGCCGGCCTTCAGCCATTCGTCGATTGCCCGCTTAGTATCGCCGGCGGCAGTCAGATGATGCGCGAGCAGTTCGGGTTGGCGCTCGACACGATCGGCGAAATTCTGCTCAAGCATCGTCGCCACCCGGGCGTGGAGCTCTTGCCGCCTTCCGCGCAGCAGCGTGCCATAGGCGGCGTCCTGCACCAGCGCATGCTTGAATAGGTAGGAGGAGTGCGGAGGGGCGCCGCGGCAAAAGAGCAATCCCGCGTCGCTCAGCTGAGCCAACGCGGCTTGCAGCTGTATCTCATCGCGCTGCGCCACCGGCTCGATCACTTCATAGGCAAACTCGCGGCCGAGCACCGCACCGATTTGGGCGATCTCCTTGGGCTCCGGCCCGAGCCGGTCCAAGCGTGCCAACAATGACGCGTGCAATGTCGCCGGCACCGATCGCGCGGCAAGCGATGTCGTGGTCAGCACCGCGGCAATCCGGTCTTTCTGCCCGGCGCTTTCCAGCACCGCCTTGGTTAGCTCCTCGACAAACAGCGGCACGCCGTCAGAGCGCCCGACGATCTGCGCAACAATATCGGCGCTGAGCACAGCATTGCCGGTGAGGCTTAGCGCCAACGCCGCGCCATCGCGTTCGCCGAGCCGATTGAGCGCCAAGCTCGTGACGTGGGAGCGACCCACCCAGGGCGGCTGGAACTCAGGACGAAAGGTGATCGCCAGCAGCACCGGCAACCGTCGCACCCGGTCGACCGTCAGATCCAGCAGCTCGCGCGAGGTTGGATCGATCCAGTGGGCGTCCTCGAATACCATCAGTACTGGTCGGCGCCGCGCTTCGGATTGGAGCCGGCTCAGCAGCGCCTCGAAGAGCTTTTCCCGTCTGCGCTGCGCGCTGAGGTTGAGGTCCGCGGCAGAACTCGGCAATGACAGCAGCTCGCGCAACAGCGTGATATCGTCGTCATCCGGCGTGCCCGGCGCGAGCAGCGTCCCAAGTTTGCGGAGCTTGGCCTCGACCGTGTCGTCGCGGGCGAATCTGGCCGCGCGTTCGAGCTGGACGATGAATGGATAAAGCGCGCTGTCCTGGTAGTGCGGCAAGCAGAAATAGCGCAAGCGCGTATGGGGCTCGGATCGGATGTGCTCGGAAAGTGCGGCGGTGAGCCGTGACTTGCCGATACCGGGCTCACCGGATACCAGCACCACCCGCCCTTCGCCCGTCTTAGCCTGCTCCCAGCGACGCAGGAGCAGCTCGACTTCCTCGTCGCGGCCGACCAGCGGCGTCCTCCCGGAGTGCAGGGCCTCGAACCGGCTAACCTCGCCGCTTTCACCTAAGACTTGCCAAGGGCGTTGCGGCTCGGCGAAGCCGGCAAGTTGCTGCAGGCCAAGGGTCTCCAGCTCGAACAGTTCGCCGATCTGTTGCCGTGTGCTGGCGGCGATTACTAGACCAGCTGGCGCAGCGAGCGCTTGCAGCCGCGCCGCGAGATTGGGCGTCTCGCCGACCACCGATTGTTCCTGCGCCGAGCCCTCGCCGAGGAGATCGCCGACGACCACCAACCCGGTCGCGATCCCGACACGTGCTTGGAGCCGGGCGGATCCGAGGTCGAGGCGACCGACGGCGTCAATCGAAGCCAATCCGGCCCGGACTGCCCGCTCGGCGTCGTCCTCATGCGCCTGCGGATAGCCGAAATAAATGAGCACACCGTCGCCCAGGTATTTGGCCACGAAACCGCCGAAAGGTCGCACCGTCTCTGTGACGCATTTCTGATAGGCCCCGATGACCTCGCGGAGGTCTTCGGGGTCCATCCGCGCCGACAGCGCCGTCGAACCGACCAGGTCGGAAAACATGACCGTGACCTGGCGGCGCTCGGCATGAGAAGGTCCGTTTGCTCCCGAAGGTGCCGCGGCGGAGGGCGCTGTCGTCTCAGTGTCAGCGCGCAGTGCCGCGATGGCGTCGAGCAGCTTGCGGCGATGCCCGACAATGCCGACGCCCAAATCCTTCAGGTCCTCCGCCGTCAGGCTCGGCAGGACCGTTGCGTCGATTTCGTTCTCCCGAAACGCCGTCTCATATTGATCGAGGCCAAGGCGCCGCAGCCAAGCTCCGAGGTCCATGATGGCATCCTGCATCCCCCGCCGCGCAATCATCGTCCTGGCGAAACAGGCTGTCCAGGGCATCGGTTGGGGAATGACCGCAGTTCAAAAACGCCGGAATCCGAATGTCCTCAAGTGGTCCCAATCCCTCCAAACTCTCCGTGAAAGCTGCCATCCCAGGTCGGCAGCTCGGTGCCAAACTCGGAAGTCGCCACGACGCGACTTCTAAGTTCAAATTGGTCGAGCGGTCGATCTTACTTGTGTAATGGCGACGCCGGAGATCGCGAGGAGCCCACCGACAATCAACTTTGGGGTCATACGGTCGCCAAGAAACAACACGCTCGAAATCAAGGCGAACACCGGAAGCAGCAGGCCGAATGGTGCGACGCGGCCCATCGAGCAACGGGCGATCAGCCAGAACCAAAGGCCAAACCCAACAATTCCTCCGATGAAAATTGTGTAGGCGAGTGCCAGCCAACCACGTTCCTCCGCCGTGATAAGGCTCGCCAGTTGTCCATGTTCAAGGAGCAACGACATCAACATGACCTGCGGCACCGTGAGCAGCGACGACCACCCCATCAACATCAAAGGGTCAAAAGGGCCGTAGCGCTTCGTCAAGACGTTGGACACCGCGAACGCGAAGGCTGCCCCGACCACAAGCAGCAGTGGAAGCGCGTTTGCCGACAGGCCAGGCCCTGCTGCCAACACGACCACGCCGACGAATGCAAGCACCACTCCGGCGGACGTAGTTAGAGACGGCCTCTCCGCGAGCAATGGCCAAGCTAACAGGACGGTGAAGGGCGTGGCGAGTTGATATGCGACGGCCGACATGCTTCCCGAGCCGAGCCCAAGGCCAACATAGAAGAGCCCGAAGTTTAGTCCACCAAGGAAAACCGAAATAGCTGCGATAGGGTCGAACTGTCTGACGTGTGGGCCTTTTGACGAACGGAATAAGCAACAGCGCGATGGCCAGGAAGCGCAGTGCGAGGAAGAAGAGAGGCGGAAACTCCATAACGCCCACTTTGATGGCCACGAACTGATAACCCCAGAGCAAGGGGACGGCCACCGCGCAGACGATCTGGATGGCAGACATGGCATCCTTCCTTTCAAGACCATGCGGTCCAGATATAGACGCGCTAACAGCGGAGGCGTCCATGGCTTGTCTACCGAATGAAGCGGGCGAGAAGAGCGTCAACGGTGGCTTGCGACGTGATCCGTGTCGGTGCCGTTTTACCGACCACTCGCAGCCCCTCGACGAAACAGACGAGAATTCGGGCGGCACTTGAAGGCTCAACACCATCGGCCAACTTGCCCGCCGCCTTCGCACGGGAAAGTGAATCAGCCACCCTAGCCTCCATGGCTTTGAAAAAGCTCCCGATGCGACTATCAACTTCAGCATCATGGCCAGCCAGTTCCATGGCTGTGGCCACCAGCAGGCATCCGCGCCGACCATTAGCGCCGCTCGTGCGGTCAACGTAGCCGGCAAGGTAGGCCCGCAGGCCGTCGACCGGATCTCTGCGGGGGTCGAGTTCGATATCCATCCGTATCAGGGCATTGGCAACGTAGCGATCAAGCGCACGCAAGAAGAGCGAGTGCTTGTCACCGAAAGCGGCGTAAAGGCTGCCACGCGAGAGCTTCGTCGCACGAAGAAGGTCTGGTAGCGCGGTGGCGTGATAGCCGTGCGACCAGAACACACCCATCGCGCGTTCGACAGCGGCTTCCGTGTCGAAACTTCGCGGGCGGCCACGGGGCAACTGCACTGGGGTTTCGTGGCTCATTGCTGATATATAGACTAATTGGTCTTTAAATTGCAAGTGGCCGCTTTGGGTCAAAGGTAGTCGCGATCGTTCCACGCTTGGTCTGGTCAACCCCTAACAGCGGACACTGGTGCCCGCGGGTGACGCGTTCGTGCTAAACGCGGAAGCAGCTCGAATTATGAGTGCACGGCCTAGATTTAGAGAAGCAAGTGGCCGGGCTCACCGGTACAATCTCATCCCGCCGAGAGCGCGTAAGGTAGGTCACGAGATGAACCCGGTTGACTTGGCGCCAAACCCCACACTCTGGGTACTGGTCTTGCTATTCGTGGCGGCGCTCGTCTTGATCGGAAGCTTCAAGGTTGCTGGGGTTATCCGGCACAAAAACCAAGCCAAGCCGAAGCCGGCGGAGTGGGAACGCGAGATGCGGCGGATAGGGAACAGCGTCCTTAAGTATCAGGAACGGCAAGCCAAGCTCAAACGATCGCCAGAGCAAAAAATCTATTTGAGTGAGACGATCACAATTTGAGTTCGAACCAATGGCGTCATCTTCGGCACTAGCTCTAAGGTTGGAAGACACGATGTGTAACTTCTACGCTCGATATCGCGAGCCGCGAAATCTGCAGGCGGCCTTCAAGTTTCCCGAACAGCCGAACGATCCGCCGCGTTATGTCGTGCGTCCCACCGATCCCGAACGCGTGGTCGCCGTCGGCAAGGATGGCGGCCGTCATGCCATCGCGATGCGCTGGGGCCTGGTGCCGTGGTGGGCGAAGGATATCAAGACCGGCCTGACAACGTTCAACTATCGCAGCGAGGAGTTTACGGAAAAGCCGGCGTTCACGGAGCCTTGGCAGCGCGGCCACCGCTGCCTCGTCCCATGCGACGGCTTCTTTGAATTCACCGGCCCCAAGGGCGAGAAGCAGCCCTGGATGTTCAAGCCCAAGGATGATCGCGTGATGGCGTTCGCCGGTCTATGGGAGCAATGGCGCGGGCCGAAGAATTTGCCGATCACCGACCCGCTCTTGTGCTTCAGCATCGCGACTTGCGCGCCGAACGCAACCGTGGCGCCAATCCACAATCGCATGCCGGTCTTATTCACCCGCGATGAGGAATGGGATGCATGGCTCGACCCCAAAGCGGATCTGGAGAGATTGCGGAGGATGCTTGTGCCGGCAGATGACGAGCTATTGGATGCACGCCGGGTCAGCCGCAATCTGCTGCGGGCCAAAGAGCCCGGACCCGAGTTATTGGCGCCAATAGATTGAGCGCTTAGCCCAGGCACGGAGGGCAGCTCTGTTCTTATAGCTTTCCTCCGGTGTGTATCGGCGCCACCCGGACGGAAAGCTGCGGCCACTTGGCACCGCATTTGCTGCGCCGGCTGCGCGCCACGAAATCGGCGATGCGATAGTCGGCGCCCAGTTGGTCCCCCAGTGCCAGCAGATCGATATCGGCGCTGTTGCGGCAGCCGATCGCGCGGGGCTTATTCACATTTTGAAACCGTCGGCGATGGTGCTGCTAATGGTGCTGACTTGGGGCGGCTGGCGTCGATCATGGCCCATGTTCGGGCCTACCCATGGGCGCCAGCTCTCTCCCTTTTCTTGGCGCGAGGGGCTGTGATCCCAGGCGACCTTGGGGCCTTTGAGTTCGAGTAACGACGAGAATGGACGCTTAAGCCTGTGTCGTTCGGCAGATACTTAACGCGAAGAGTGACCAGTGCTTCGTCAACCACCTTCGGATGGTTCTCGATAATCTTTAGATACACACGCGCGACACCGTCGGGTTCCCGGTGTCCTTGTTCCCAATTCCGCACATTCCCCTCGCTGAAGCCGAAACGGGCCGCGAATTCGGCCTGCGTGAGCGCCAGCCCGTGACGGATGGCGGCGACATCGACCGTCGCTGGCACCTGGACGGGCGCGATATAGACGCGCCGCGCGTTATTGGCGCCCGTTGTGTGTTCGAGCACTTCGCCCATGGCCTTGATCAGGTCTTTGCCGACCTGAAGCGATCATCGCTCATGCGCTAGGCGACGCCGATGCGGATGCGGTCGATGCCGCAATCGCATATCTTCTTCTTAGCGAGACCGACGCAGAACCTGAGAGTCTTGTTGAAGAAAAGGCACTTCGGACACGATTGGCGCGCCTCACGACTTAATCGCCAATGGCTTCGCTTTGCGGATTTGCGTTCAGTGAAGCAGCGCTCAGATACTTGGAGAAAACGGTCCCGACCAAACTTCGCGGTCGGATCAAACGGCGGATCGAAAAGCTGGCTGCCAATCCCTTCCCCAATGACAGAAAGCGGCTGATTGACGTGTCCGACCGAGAGTACCCGGTTTACAGAGTGTGGGAAGATGACTACAGAATCATCTGTTCGGTGCGCCCATTTACATCGTGATTCTCGATATTGGGCACCGAGAGGATGTGTACCGATGATAGCCAAGCCGAAGCCCGAGGAAGAAATGCGCATGGATGCGGGACCGCATCATGCGTAAGGCGCTTCAGGTAGAGCCGGAGACTGCCAAGAAGCCAAAGGGCGGTAAGCGGAAGCCCCGAAAGAGGAAGACCAGTCGGTGAGCTTTAGAATCGCCGTTTCCCGGCTCCTATAGTTCTTGGGTGGTAGGCCAGTTTGGGAGCGCAACTAATACTTTGAGGGTTGTCGATGCTCGTCGGTCTCCTCGCTCTTATCAGTGCAACTCTCTTCAGCAGCGCCGCGTTCTACATCAACATTGCTGAACAGCCTGCTCGGCTTTCTTTAGATGACAGTTCGCTGCTCGCTCAATGGAAACCTGCCTACAAGCGTGGGTATTCAATGCAGGCCACGCTTGCGATCGTGGGGTTTCTCCTTGGCGTTCTCTCATGGTGGCTCACCGGTAGGCTGGCCTTTGGCGCCGGGGCGGCGCTGATGATTGCGAATTGGCCGTGGACGATCTTCGGAATCCTGCCGACGAACAAGATATTAATGGCGACGGAATTACGCGATGCAGGGCCTTCCACCCGCGCTCTTCTCGTCAAGTGGAACAAGCTTCACGCAGTCCGGACCGTACTAGGAGGGCTGGCTGTGATCGCCTTCCTTTTGGCTCTATCGTCAAATTGGCCGACCCCTAGCTCTTGAGGGCGGTTTTGTGAGGTGCATAATCGCCAGCTGCGGCGACCGGACTGAAGGCATCATTAGGGTGATTCCGCATAACCTTATCTTGCAGGCGCAGGCAATGAACCCGCCAGTTTTGCTCATAACCGTCGCACCACTATTGGCCATTCACGCCAAAAATATCGCCGCTACGGCTACAAAATCCTGACGGATAAGGGATAACGAACAGCCGCAAGCCCCACCGACGTGACCGACCATAGCGTATTCAGTTTAATGACCGTCATCGTGACTCCGGCATCCTAGGGCGGCCAAAGCCGCCATCCTGGCGGTTGGTCTTGCGATGATGGCACGGCCAGCACAACGGCTGCAGGTTGGTGGGGTCGAGGCGGCGCTCGGGGGCGTCGCGCAGGGGACGATGTGGTCGACAGTGACGGCCTGGCGTTCAATACCGTGACGGGCACATTCCCGACACATCGGCTCCTCTGCCAACACCTGGGCACGCAATTCCTTCCAGTCCTTATCGTAACGGCCGGCTGCGCGAGCAGGCGGGTCGGGATTGAGGCGACGCTGTTCTTTGCGCCAGGCCGCCAGGCGTTGAGCTGAGCTCGGTAGCCATGGCGCACGGAACATGGGCGGGCGGAGGTTCTTGGTCATGATGATGCTTCAACTGTGAAGCAGCCAATCGGGTATCGGCTGCTGAGTGCGCTCGAGGTGTGCGACCAATACTTCAATGAGATACCCCGCCAGCGCTTCCCATGGTTTCAGCGTCTCATAATCGGCCGCGGTGGCGGTGCCGTGCTCGAACTCGGTCCAGCGCGACACGCATCTTCGCTTCGGCCAATTTGAAATTCCGCGGGTCCTCGAGGTCATCCTGCGAGCCAAGGCGGTGCTCGGTATCGTCTTGCGGCATGGTGCTGTTCTCCTCGTTTCGAAGGAGTGTCGATCCATGATATCGCGGAGTTCAAAGACCCAAACGTAAAACCGGCCCAGGTGGGAGCCCAGGCCGGCAGTAATGGCTGCTCTTCTCAGAAATGGCTGCTCTTCTCAGAAAGGAAGTGTGAACGTTACCTCGTCACTGGTCGGTTCACAGGATCAGCAACTGAGAATCGCCTCCCCCTGTTCGGTAAAGGCAACGCTGCGTCCACCGTCGTAGGCATGCGTTGGCGTGCTTCATCATAGAGTTTCTCGAGACGACACACCGCCGCGCCTTCGCGCAACAAATCGTAGAGGCCTCCCCGGAGTGCTTCGTTCGATCTCAATTTTTCTGTCCGCGCAAACCACCTGTGTGAATCGGCCCAACTCGAACCGAGAGTTGCGGCCACTCGGCGCCGCATTTGCTGCAGCGGCTGCGCGCGACGAAATCGGAGATGTGATAGTCGTTCGCGGCGCAGCGCTTCAAGATCAACGGTTGCCCTGTGATGGCAACTCATGGCGTCGCAAACGATGGACATATGGAGCCCGTCGGCGATAGTGCTGCCGACGGTGCCGACCTGGGGCGGGTGTTTGCGAGTGAGTTTCACGATCACGATCCCGAGCGCCACGATCGCCATGCCGGCGATGACCGCGCTCACAATCATTGCCGGGGGCAACCACCAGCGCTCGACCATTCGCTTGTGTTGCTTGGCCCATAGCCAATTCGCTTCCGCTCTCAACATCTCGGTTTCTTCGCGAAGGCGTTTGAGGCGTGCTGCCCGGTCGGAATCGTCACTCATGTGCACCCGATTGAGAACGGGGCCGTAAAATAGCCGAAGGCGATGCCAGCTAGGAATACGCCGCCGAACACCGCAATTGTCCATATAAGGGTTCTACGTTCCTCGGCCTTTTCACTGCGCTGACGATTGACGACGGCGGCCGCGGCGAGCTTGGCCTGCTCGTGTCCGACGCCTGCTTTAAGAAGGGCGATATAGAGGTCGCTGTTAACGATGGTCATCACACGAACCCGACCGGCGCGATGTCCCTCGCCGCCCAATACTTGCCAGCGCTGCCACACTCGCCGATGTTGCGCACAAGTGAGCATTTAAGCTGATCTGACTGCATCTCGCCCGTCACCCGGCTCTGACGCTGGAACAGCGATGACGGGTGCGAGCAAATCCAATCAGCTTCGTCGCCGCTGGCCGGCTCGATTGCGTGCCGGCAATCCTTGCACAGCTTCATGGCCGCTCAGTCATAGTTTGGGTTTCGGCTGCAGCAATCGCCTGCAGATAGTTGCGTGCGAGTTCAAGGCTCGGTACGTCGCGACAAAGCCTGATATTGCCTTCTATTCGGGCATACTTCTTCGCCGCGCTATAGAGACCCTTGACGCATTCTATCCACTCAGTCCGCTGATCCGGATAGGCGTAGTACCGGTTAGCGATGCTGCGGGTTAAATTGCGAATGCTGCCAAACAGGTTGTCAATAACCCCGGGAATATCACTGCCGGTAAAACCGGTTCCGGGTGAATCAAGATCATCATCATCGTCATCATCATCTGGCATGACCTTGAACTGACCGGAAGCAATATGCGCAGCCAGCACCGGGCGTGTATATACCTTCGCCAGCTCCGGACGCTGCCGCAAAAGCCTACTGACTACGTCATCAGTAACAGCGTCAATCGACGTGAGAAGATTATCCGTACTGCCCGCCGCTGTCGGGTCAGCGATAATGACCGGCTCCGGTAGATCGCCCGGCTCGCGCTCTTATTCGCTGATCAACTGCCTGTTGACCAGTACAGAGTAGTCACCGCCCTGATCAGCCACGACGTTTTTATATAGTTCCGTCGTAATAGCATCCTTCGGTAGAATCAATGTACCATTCCCAGCATCGTCATGTGGCGTAGCAATTCGTAGCCAGCGCTGAATCACCTACTCCTTGCCGGTTTTGCCGGCGCACCACATCCGGTCTTCAGTCTCTCCGAGTCCAGACCCACACCGCCCATCTGTTTAACAATGAGAATATCGCCATCGCCAGCCACGAACTGTTTTATTTTATTGGCCTCAGCCCTGGAGCCCGCCTCACTGTCCTTCAGCATCGCGATCACGATTTTAGGGGGACGTCCGAAGCGTTTCATCCACTCCTCACACACAATCTGTGCAACCTGCTTCGTGTGTGTCGCATCCATAGTCTCGTCAGCACGGTCGTTGCCCACATAGACAATCGCCGCACTGTCTGCCATCGTCTTGCGCCGCATAGTGACATCATCACAAAGAATCTCTGCGAATTTCCGGATGACGTCCGGGTCTCTTACTCCTATTGTCAGCGCCTTCCGCGCCTCACCGATATCATTGATCCCACTGACATCCACTGCGTCAGCGGTAAAATCAACCCAGCGCGCTTGAATCGGCGTTAGGGCCCCGGTTTGCCAGGCTGTCTCGCGGGATACCTCGAGATCGGCCTTGAGTGCGTACCCGATCTTGTCGCACGCATAAGTCCGCGTAACAGGCTGGCCATTGGCGTCAAACGTCGGCACACAATACTGGACCGGCGACCTGCTTAACTCGGTGACGCCGAAACCGAACGGAGCAATATCGTCTGAACGATACGGACTGCCAGTGAGCAATACGATATGCACACTGGTGGCTTGCAGTTCCCTCGCCAGGTCCGTCCAGCCGGATGCGTCGGTCGAAACCATATGCGACTCATCGATAAAGGCTACAAGCATCCGTCCCTCGCGCTGCAGCATGCCGGCTGCATCTTTTAACGCGAGTATGTTTTCGCGTTGCCGTCCTGCATGGATCGTCATTGCCCACAGTGTGCGCAAAGGACGCTGTCTGTAAAAATTTCCGAAAAACGTCGCGGTCCCAAGCTCGTCGTATTCAAACGGCCTGCGGATCGCCAAGCGGTCGACCGTCTTTTTGACTCTTCTATCGTCGAGTATCTGATCGCGCAGGAACACCCATGGCACAAAAACCACACTGACCGCGCCGAAAACCGCCTCTAGCTCCAATGCTGCTGCACGAATGATGTCTGACTTGCCAAAGCGCGGCGGAAACACCAGCGATGTCGTAGGTCTTCCTGTCTTGATATTACTGACAACCACGGCGACCGCTTCGCCAATCTGAGGTCGCTCATCAGTCGGCGTGAACGTCCGAAACACCATTATATTTTCCCTCCCTTTGACCGATTGCAAACGCCGTGCGTGGCCTGCATTTCCGACATGACGGTGCGACGCGTAAAACGGAACGGAACCACATGGTCCATTTCGCACTCGGCCGACGTCATGGGTTTGCCGCATATCGCGCAGATGCCATTGCTGCGGCGATACAACAAAAAGCGCTCCAATTTCGTGAGCCGGCGTCGCTTCGTGCCGCCGCCTCCCAGATGCGCCGCACACGCGGTATTGCCCATTCGAACACACTCCTCCGTTGCCGGTCCCGATGGAGGATCGGGACAGGTGGTTGCACCGGCACTTCGGATGTGCGAAGGGTGGGGTTGTGCAGACACCCAGTCCGGTACGCACACCAGTGCCGATTGGCTTGTCGCAGACGCCGGCCGCGTGACTTCGGCCGGCGTCTGTTTTTAGGCGTCCTGAGCGCGCTTCAGCAGTTCCTCCCTACGTGCAAACTCAACAGCCCACTAGAGACTGCGGGCTGCGAGAGTAATCCTAATGCTGCCATTGCCGGGCGTCAAACCGAAAATGGCAACCTCGTAGTTTATATATATAGACAATACATTCGTTACGGCACATATTGGCAACCGTTTTGGTTGACACAACGTAACAAGGTCAACCGTTGTGGTTGACAAAACACAGTGTCAACCGTCGGGGATTGAGAGAGCTTCATGCGAAGCGGGATGAGCGAAGGGCTGCGTGAGGCTATTGAGGCGGCGGGTGGCATTCGCGCACTTAGCCGCGCCCTCGGGATGTCCCATCAGGCGATCGCAAAATGGGACCGAGTTCCGGCGAAGCGGGTGCCGGAGATCGAAAGCCTGACCGGCGTTCCCCGATCTCGGTTGCGGCCGGACCTCTATCCGGTCCTCAAACTAAATGATGATTGGTTTGTCAACGCCATCGTTTCTGAAATCGAGTTTCTTTATGACGAAGGGTATCTCGACGACGATCGGGAGCATCGCGACGACGATCAGGATGGCGACGAAGAGCATCTCGACGACGAAGAGCCTCCCCCTGAGGCAATTGAAATGACCGAAAAGCCGCTATCGAAAGAAATTAGCGAATACTTGGACCGGGAGCTTTCCATCATTCGAGCAATGGCGACGCAATCCCTGGTTAAGGAGCTTCTGAACATTCCAGAGGTAGCGAAGCAGGCTGCTGAGAGATGGTTCGGCATGCTACGCATCAGCAAGCCTGAAGCGATCGACCCGCTCGCAAAGCTGGCCGCTAGGAGGTGGCTCGAAGAGCCCGAGCTGCTAAAAAAGCTCGCTAGGCAGGCCGTCGAAAAGGCCGTCGTCAAGAGGCGCAAGAAGTCAGAAGAGTCCAAGAAGTCAGAAGAGTCGCAGCCCTGACTTAACCCGTCGATCGCGATAGTGCTGCAGAAGGGCAATGGGTTGGACCTGGATTGTCATGTGCAGACCGGCGGCGATCGTGCTGCCGACGGTGCCGACTTGGGGCGGGCGCTTAGCTCTTGGCATGTTCGATCAAATCCTTAACCGTCGTCGGCCAAATCGAACTCACAAATTCCGCGCCTCGGCTATCCGGCATACCCCGAGCAAGCTCACGTCCGCACCTTTGATTTCTCGCTCAACCAGCGTGGTGCAAATCTTAAAAATGTCGACCGTCGCAGTGATGCCCTGTTCTGGTTCGAGGCGATGTGGCGGGCGAAGGCGACGCCACTTCGGTCCCTCCGGTTCCGCCTCGATCAGAAAAACAAGCTTTGGAATGGCCACGCGGATCGCAAGCTGTTGCACTTCCACCGGCCGCTGCACGTCGTTTACCGCCATCACTTCAAAACAATCTTAGGTTTTGGTTTCATCGATGTTCCGCGCGATGATGCTCACCGAAATTAATTTCGGCGACAGCAGCCAGTTCGCGCTCAACTCTCTTTCGCTCGATCCGGATAGTGACGGCCAACCCGCCAACCGCTGCGGCCACCGCGAGCAGCCCAGCGACCAGCGTTTGCCTCTGGTAGAGGCAGTCCCAGAACCAGTGCACTGTCCTGGCTCGTTAAACCACATGGGCGTCTGTCATGGCTGACGGTTGCCATATCGCTGCGACAATCGTCCAACCATAGCCAGCATGTAGAAGAACGCGCTTACGCCGGAGAATGCGGCGGCGGTCCGGTTGTAGTCGGCGGCGTCGCGCAGCGATTGGGCGAACGCGCTGAACATCTGTGTTTGCGCGGCAAGTCGGTCGACAACGTCTGGCACGACCACCCTGGCCGACCTGAACCAGAACCACGCGGCTATCGCCCAGCCAATATCGCGACCACTTCAGCTAGGACCAACGGCGTCATTTTCCGCATCATCAGCGTTCCCCATCACTCGCGGCCCACGCCTCAATCACCTTGGCGGTGCACCTCGATCAGGAGCTTCGCTATCTTGGCGGTGTTGTCGATAGTGCATTCTTTCATCAGCGCCGTGATGCGGCGGTCCCAGTCCGGGCCGAGGTTCTTGGCGCGACCGTTCAACGCCATGCACACAACAACTCCTGGCGCTGCGGCAGCGTGGTCAACCAGACACGAAGGCGGGGATCGGAGGCGTCGATCATTTCGTGTATGACGACCAATTTCGAATCCGTCGCGGCTATTGTTCCGCCAGTGTTCCGTCGAATGGAGCGTTCTAGGTTCAATCCCTTGAGTTACCGCGCCAGAAAACAGCGCAAAATCAAGGGATTATTGGCGGAGAGGGTGGGATTCGAACCCACGGTACCCTTGCAGGCACAACGGTTTTCGAGACCGCCCCGATCGACCACTCTGGCACCTCTCCGCGGTACAATTCGGCCGATTTATGGGTGAGGGGCGCGGAAAATACCGCTTTCAGGAATTGCCGCCAAGCGGTTCGTGATCGGAGCCTAACTTATTGACTTGCTTAGCTTCGCCGCTATAGTGCGCCGCCTGCGGAGGGCATCGGGCCGGCTCCGCCTCCAGAATGTGTGCGTTCATGTTTGCTGTCATCCGCACCGGCGGAAAACAATATCGCGTCGCCAAAGACGACGTTATCACAGTCGAGAAGCTTGAGGGCGATGTCGGCTCTGCCATTACCCTTGGCGAGGTGCTCATGGCCGGCGAGGGCGGCGATGCAAGGATTGGCTCGGCGCTGAATGACGCGGCCGTGACAGCGGAAATTGTTGAGCATCGCCTTGCCGACAAGGTCCTTATTTTCAAGAAGCGGCGCCGGCATAATTATCGCCGCAAGCGGGGTCACCGGCAGCCTCAGACGGTGCTACGCGTGACCGATATCCGGATCGGTTCGTAACGGAGTTTCACCATGGCGCATAAAAAGGCGGGCGGCTCCTCGCGCAACGGGCGCGATTCCAAGGGCCGCCGTCTCGGCGTGAAAAAGTTCGGCGGCGAAATCGTTGTTTCGGGCAACATTTTGGTGCGGCAGCGCGGTACCAAATTCCACGCCGGCCACAACGTCGGCATAGGACGCGACCACACCCTGTTCGCGACGACGGCTGGTGCGGTCGAGTTCCGCACCTCGAGCGGAGGGCGCACCTTCGTCTCGGTGATGCCCCGGTCCCAGTCCGAATCCTGACCCGCCGGCGCCGCGGCGCGACGGGCTCGACGCCTGCCAAACTGTGACCTCGCCGGCGCCGAGCATCTGCTTGCTGGCGTCTGGGGCGCGCGCGGCGCTCTGATTCTTTGGTTCGCACCGTCACTATCCTCGCGCTGAGCCAACATGAGATTTCTGGATCGAGCCAAGGTCTATGCGAAGTCCGGGGATGGTGGACCCGGCTCGCTGTCGTTTCGGCGCGAAAAATTCATCGAGTTCGGCGGGCCCGATGGCGGTGACGGGGGGCGTGGCGGCGATATCGTGGTCGAGGCCGTGGACAATCTCAACACGCTGATCGACTATCGCTATCATCAGCATTTCAAAGCGCAGAATGGACGCGGCGGCGCCGGCAAGAATCGCACCGGCGCGGACGGCGCGCCTCTGGTGTTGCGCGTACCTCCGGGAACGGAGGTGCTCGACGAGGACAATGAAACACTGCTTCTCGACCTGAAGCGGGCCGGCGAGCGGCGCGTGTTGCTCAAAGGCGGCGATGGCGGCTTCGGCAACGCGCATTATAAGAGCGCGACCAACCAGGCGCCGCGCCGCGCCGACAAGGGTTGGCCTGGCGAGGAGCGAACCATCTGGTTGCGCCTGAAGCTGATAGCCGATGTGGGATTGGTGGGTCTGCCCAATGCCGGGAAGTCGACGTTGCTCGCTGCGGTCTCTCGCGCACGGCCCAAGATAGCGGACTATCCCTTCACCACGCTGAATCCGCAACTCGGCGTGGTGGGTATCCATGGCGACGAGTTCGTGCTCGCCGATTTGCCGGGGCTGATCGAGGGTGCGAGCGAGGGTGCTGGCCTGGGCCATCGTTTCCTTGGCCACCTTGAGAGGTGTGCGGCAATCTTCCACCTCGTCGACGCGACCAACGACAAGGTTGTGGCGGACTGGCGCGCAGTACGGATTGAGCTCGAACGCTACGGCCATGGTCTTGGCGAGAAGCCCGAAATCATCGGCCTCAACAAGATCGACGCCTTGCCCGCGGCCGAGGTCACCAAAAAGCGGTCGGCGCTAAAGCGTGCAAGCAAAGGCGAAGTACTAGTCCTCTCGGGCGCCACCGGCGAGGGGGTAGCCCAAGCCATGTCGCGTCTGTTTGCTCAGGTACGCGGCGCACGGATGGCACGCGCCGAAACGGAGGCCGCGTCATGACCGCGGCGCTCAAGTTAGCCCGGCGACTCATTGTCAAGATTGGCTCCGCGCTGCTAGTGGAGGAGAATGGCGAGATCAAGCATGCTTGGCTAGACGCGCTCGCCGAAGACGTCGTGCGCTGCCGCCGGCGCGACCAAGAAGTATTGATCGTATCGTCGGGCGCGATCGCCGCTGGGCGGCGACAGTTGGGTCTGGTGGACAGAATTCTCAAGCTCGAAGAAAAGCAGGCCGCCGCCGCCGCCGGACAAATCCGGCTTGCCCATGCTTTTCAGCAGGCGCTGGGGAAGCATGGCGTCTCGGTAGCCCAAATTCTGCTGACACCCGAAGATACCGAGGAGCGCCGCCGCCATTTGAATGCACGGGCCACTCTCGACGCGCTTTTGGGATTCGGCGCCGTGCCCGTGATCAACGAAAATGACACCGTGGCAACCTCGGAAATTCGCTTCGGCGACAACGACCGGCTCGCGGCGCGCGTGGCGCAGATGATCAGCGCAGACACACTGGTGCTGCTCTCCGACATCGACGGTCTTTATACCGGCGATCCGCATAGCGACCCGACCGCGCGCCACGTTCCCGAGGTGCGCGAGGTCACCGCGGAAATCGAAGCGATGGCGGGCAAGGCGCTGCCCGGCTATTCCTCCGGCGGCATGGTGACAAAATTAGTTGCCGCGCGGATCGCCCTTGCCGCCGGCTGCCGTATGGTGATCGCCAAGGGGGAGTCGCTCTGTCCGCTTCGCCAAATCGAGGAGGGGGCGCGCTGCACCTGGTTTCTACCCTCGTCCGAGCCTCGGACCGCGCGCAAGCGCTGGATTGCCGGCATGCTCAACCCCGCGGGTTGCTTTACCGTCGATGATGGCGCCGCGGCGGCATTGCGACGGGGCACGAGCTTGTTGCCCGCGGGCGTGGTCGCGGTCGACGGGATGTTCGAGCGCGGCGATCCGGTGGTGGTGCGCAATCGTGCGGGCGCCGAGATCGGACGCGGGCTCAGCGCCTACTCGGCCGACGATGCACGGGCGATCGCCGGCCACAAGAGCGGTGAAATCGAGACAATTCTCGGCTACCGTGGCCGCGACGAAATGATCCATCGCGACGAGCTGGTCGTGTCATGAGCGTAGTCGAAACGACGACGAATTTGGAAGCCGAGATGCGCGCGATTGGCGTTCGTGCGCGTCACGCAGCGGCGCTGTTGGCGCTTGCCGATCCGGCGCGCAAGTCCGCGGCGCTGCAGCGCGCCGCCATCGCGATCCGCGACGATAGGGCCACCATCCTCGCGGCCAATCAACGCGACCTGGCCGAAGCCGGCACGCTATCCAGCGCGATGCGCGATCGGTTGCTGCTGAACGACCAGCGCAGCGAAGCCATGGCCAAGGGGCTCGAGGAGGTTGCCGCCCTCCCCGACCCCGTGGGCACGCACCTCGCCCGCTGGACGCGACCGAACGGCCTCGACATTGCTCGTGTCCGCATCCCGATCGGGGTCATCGGTATAATCTATGAATCCCGGCCCAATGTGACGGCCGATGCCGGCGGCCTCTGTCTGCGCAGTGGCAATGCCGTGATCCTGCGCGGCGGCTCAGAGAGCTTTCATTCGTCGCGTGCTATCGCGGCGTGCCTGCGGCGCGGCATCCGCGAGGCCGGCCTGCCCGAAGACGCGGTACAGCTAGTTCCGAGCCGCGACCGCGAAGCGGTCGGGATCATGCTGCGCCTGAACGGTGTCATCGACGTCGTCGTTCCGCGTGGCGGCAAGGGCCTGATCGAGCGAGTCCAGCGCGAAGCATCGGTACCAGTGATCGCGCATCTTGAAGGCAACTGCCATGTTTATATCCACACCGACGCGGACCCGAACGAAGCAAAGGAGATCGTGCTTAACGCCAAAATGCGTCGTACAGGCGTGTGCGGCGCGGCCGAGACGCTGCTGATCGACCGGTCGATCGCCGAGCGCCAACTGCCCGCCATCCTCGCCGAATTGCACGGGGCGGGCTGTGAAATTCGTGGCGACGAGGCGGTGCGCGCACTGGATCCCGGCGCCCGCATCGCCACCGAGCAGGATTGGTTCACCGAATTTCTCGACGCGATCCTCGCGGTGCGAGTCGTGGACGGGCTCGAGGCCGCGGTCGCCCACATCAATCACTATGGCTCACACCACACGGATGCGATCGTTACCGAGAATGACCAAGTGGCCGAAACCTTCCTGAGGCGTGTAGACAGCGCCATCGTGTTGCGGAACGCGTCGACCCAGTTCGCCGATGGCGGAGAGTTCGGCATGGGCACCGAGATCGGTATCGGCACCGGGCGGCTGCCGCCACGTGGCCCGGTCGGAGCAGAACAACTCACGAGTTACAAATACGTCGTGCGAGGCAACGGTCAGGTGCGCCCCTGAGCGTGCGCCTGGGTTTTCTTGCGCCGCGACGCGTCGGGCTGCTCGGTGGCTCGTTCAATCCTGCCCATGGGGGGCATCGCCACATCAGTCTTGAAGCGATAAAGCGGCTTCATCTCGATGAAGTCTGGTGGCTGGTGTCACCGCAAAATCCGTTGAAGCCGGACGTTGGCATGGCGCCGTTCGCGACCCGCCTCGCAGCAGCGCGTGCAACTGCGAAGTCGCCGCACATCCGGGTGCTCGATCTCGAAGCGAGGCTAGGTACCCGCTACACCGTCGACACGGTGACGACGATCTGCCGATATTTTCCACGAACCCGTTTTGTCTGGCTGATGGGCGCCGATAATCTGAAACAGGTCCGTCGCTGGCATCGCTGGCGCGAGGTTTTCCGCCGCCTGCCCATTGCCGTATTGGACCGTCCGACCTATTCTCTCGCCGCTTTGAGCGATCTCGCCGCGCACGCCTTCGCCCGCTATCGCGTCCCACCCGGTGCGGCGCGACGCCTCGCCGAGTTGGCACCGCCGGCCTGGACCTTCCTCACCATCAAGCTTGATCCGCATTCCGCTAGTGCCATCCGCGAAAAAAATTTCGGCCGCTAAGTCGACGGCAAAGCGCGCCAAACCGAGCCCGCTCCTTGCCTTGCTGCAGGCGGCTCTTGAAGATGGCAAGGCCGAGGACATCGCGCGCATAGACCTTCGCGGCAAGTCCAGCATTGCCGACGATTTGCTCATCGCTTCAGGCCGCTCGGCCCGTCAGGTGACGGCGCTCGCGGACCGCGTGATGGAAGCGCTCGCCCACCGCGGACAGAAGCGCGTACCGGTCGAGGGCCTGAAAACCGGCGATTGGGTGCTGATCGATGCCGGCGACGTCATTGTGCATCTCTTTCGTCCCGAGATTCGCGCGCGGTATAATCTCGAAAAAATGTGGGGTGCGGCATTCGATGGGTCCGAATAAATCATGGCGTTGCATCTGACCATCATCGCCGTCGGCAAGAAGGGGGCGGGTCCGCTAGCGGACCTGCAGCATCTCTATTCTGAGCGTATCACCTGGCCGCTCACCATCCGCGAGGTCGAGGAGAAACGCCCCTCGCCCACCGCCGCCGAGCGCATTCAGCGCGAGGGCAATTTACTGTTGCAGGCGGTTCCCAAAGGGGCAATCGTGGTTGCGGTTGACGGCAAAGGTACCGAGATTTCCAGTGAGGAATTTGCCCAGCGCCTTGGCAAATGGCGCGACAGCAGCGTGTCGGAAGTAATCTTCCTGATCGGCGGCGCCGACGGGCTCGCCGAGAATGTCCGCGCCAAGGCCAATTACGTTATGTCGCTTGGCGCTATGACCTGGCCGCATCTCCTGGCACGCGGCATGCTGCTTGAACAGATCTACCGCGCGCAGACCATTCTCGCCGGGCATCCCTACCACCGGGCCTAAGCCAAGCGTTTTAGATCCTCAATTTACTGTGATGCCTGCAGATCCGGTCGCGAACTGGCCAATCGAGCAGGCGTGGGCGAAACCGCGCGCGGAGAGCAATTTCAAAACCTCAGGCGTGGCCCGAGGTGAGCAAGCAATGAGTAATCCACCGCTGGTCTGCGGATCGCACAAAAGATCGCGCTGCCAAGGCGCGATATCGGCCGGGAGCGTCACCTCGGCGCCGTAGCTAGCCCAGTTGCGCTTCGCGGCACCGGTGCTGATCCCCGACTGCGCCAGCTTCACGGCACCCTCGAACAGGGGCAGGCGAGCAAATTCGATAGATAGGGAAAGGCTGGCGCCGCGGCACATTTCGAGCGCGTGACCCAATAGCGCAAAACCTGTGACGTCAGTCACGGCATGGACTCCGGCTAGATCAGGCAGCTCCGCGCCGACCGCATTGAGCTGCGTCGTCGACACAAGCATTTCCTCGTAGCAGATTTCGTCCAGTTCGCCGCGCTTCAGCGCCGCACTGTAAATGCCGATGCCGAGCCGCTTGCTAAGAATCAGCGTGTCGCCAACACGAGCAGTCGAGTTGCGCAATACCCGTGCGGGATCGACCAGACCGATCGCGGCAAGGCCATAGATCGGCTCCGGCGCATCGATGGAGTGACCGCCAGCGATGGGGATGTTCGCGACGGTGGCGATCGCGACGCCGCCGGCGAGAATCTGTTGCGCCATTTCAGGCGGCAGCTTGTCGACCGGCATGCCGAGGATAGCCAGCGCCAGAATCGGTGTGCCACCCATGGCATAGACATCGGACAACGCGTTGGCGGCGGCGATGCGTCCGAACTCGAATGGGTCATCGACGATCGGCAGGAAGAAGTCCGTGGTCGCGACTACCGCTTGTCGGTCGTTAAGTCGGTAGACTGCAGCATCATCGGCGGTCTCGGTACCGACCAACAAATTCGCGAACGGCGCGACCGCCGGCATATTCATCAAGATGCTGTTCAGCACCGATGGCGCCAACTTGCAACCGCAACCGCCGCCATGCGCCAGATCGGTCAACCGGATGGTCTTCATTTGACATCGATTGTACCTTGTTGCCGATGAGAAATCATCGCCAAAGCAAACTGAATTCGTTGCGGGGCCTGCCTTCCGTCGATGCCGTGCTGCGTGCCGATAGCGGAAGGCGCACCGCCGAGATATACGGTCGCGCCCGCACCGTCGAGGCCGTGCGAGCAATGCTCGCGCAACATCGTGCCAGCCCGACGCGGGAGGTGCCCGACGCGGATGCCGTTGGCAACGCGGCGCGGCGGCTCCTTGAGCACGAGGACATTTCATCGCTGCGGCCGGTATTTAATCTTACCGGAACGGTGCTGCATACCAATCTTGGTCGCGCGATATTGGCTGAGGCGGCCGTTGAAGCCGCAACGCAAGCGATGCGCCACACGGTGGCGGTTGAATTCGATCTTGGCGGCGGCCGGCGCGGCGAGCGAGATGACCATCTGCGCGGGCTCTTATGCGAACTCACCGGCGCCGAAGAAGCAACCATTGTCAACAACAACGCGGCGGCTGTGCTGCTTGTACTCAACACCTTTGCGCGGGACCGCGAGGTGATCGTGTCGCGCGGTGAACTGATTGAGATCGGCGGCTCATTCCGCCTGCCCGACATCATGGCGCGCGCGGGTGCGCGGCTTATTGAAGTCGGCACCACCAACCGCACGCACCTCAAGGACTATGCCGCCGCCCTTGGTGCCGGCACGGGCCTCGTGCTCAAGGTCCACACCTCGAACTACCGCGTCGAGGGTTTCAGCGCCGAAGTCACGGCACCCCGGCTTGCGGCGCTGGCCCACGAGCACGCGACGTTGCTGGCACACGATCTTGGTTCGGGTACGTTGATCGACCTTGCGCGCTGGGGTCTGGCGCATGAGCCGACCGTCGCCGAGGCGGTGAGAAACGGAGCCGATCTCGTCACTTTTTCCGGCGACAAGCTGCTGGGCGGACCGCAGGCTGGTTTCATCGTCGGTCGTCGCGATGCGATCGCGCCAATAAACCGCAACCCGCTGAAACGCGCCCTTCGTGTCGACAAGATCCGTCTGGCCGCAATCGACGCGACCCTGCAACTCTATCGTGACCCGGAACGCCTCGGGCAATATTTGCCAACGCTCAAATATCTAAGCCGGCGGGCGGCCGACATTGAAGCGGTCGCTCACCGCATCCTCCCCGCTGTGCGCCATGCTTTGGGTGGCGCCTTCACTGTCGATGTGGCGCCGTGCAAAAGCCAAATCGGATCGGGCGCCCTGCCAGTCGAGACCATTGCGAGTTTTGCGCTGGCGATCCGCGGCAAAGGGCTCGATCAGCTGTCCAAACGGCTGCGGTCCTTGCCAATTCCTGTTGTCGGACGCATCGAGCGGCAAACGCTGCTGTTCGATCTGCGCTGCCTCGACGACGAGGCGGCATTCATCGGCAATCTCCCGACGCTCGGACCTGTGCGATGATCGTTGGCACCGCCGGCCATGTCGATCACGGTAAAAGCGCGCTGGTGCGCGCGCTGACGGGGATCGATCCCGATCGACTTGCCGAGGAAAAGCGCCGAGGCATCTCCATCGATCTGGGTTTTGCTTACCTACCGACCGATGATGGCACGGTGGTCGGCTTTGTCGACGTCCCGGGCCACGAGCGTTTCATCCGCAACATGCTCGCAGGCGCGACCGGAATAGATTTTGTGCTGTTGGCGGTGGCCGCCGACGACGGAGTGATGCCGCAAACCATCGAGCATCTTGCCATCGTCGACCTTTTGGGTGCTTCCCGCGGATTGGTGGCGCTGACCAAATGCGACCTGGTGGGCGCCGCGCGCCGCACCGCAGTCAAAGCGGACATCGTCAAGTTGCTCGCCGCGACCGGCTTGGCCGGCGCCGACATCATTGAGACCTCCATCGTCTCCGGACAAGGCACCGACGAACTGCGCTCACGGCTCTCTGCGGCGGCGCGCGGTACAACCGGATCCAATTCACCATCGCGATTTCGCCTTGCGATAGATCGTTGCTTCACCTTGCGCGGCGTCGGCACGGTGGTCACCGGCACCGTACTGTCGGGTGCGGTGTCTCTGGGCGATCAGATTGTGCTAAGTCCCTCCGGCCTTGCAGCGAGGGTGCGCTCCATCCATGCGCAGAACCGTCCGACCACGCGTAGTGCCAAGGGCCAGCGTTGCGCGCTTAATCTCACCGGCAGCGGCATTGCCAAGGATGCGATCAAGAGGGGCGAGATGGCAATCGATCCGTCACTTCATGCACCAACCGGGCGGATCGATGCGAGGCTCAGATTGTTGAGACCGGAGAGCGAAACCATGCCGCCCTGGCTTCCGGTGCGGCTGCATCATGCTGCCATCGAGGTCGGCGCACACGTCGTACCGCTCGACACCGGGAGCCAACGGCCGAGAGGCGAAGTTTGGGTACAGCTCGTACTTGACCAACCGATTGCGGCCGCGACGGGCGACCATTTCGTGTTGCGCGATACGTCGGCCCAGCGCACGCTTGGCGGCGGCCGCTTCGTCGATTTGCGCGCGCCCACGCGCCGGCGTCGCTCACCACAGCGTTTGGCGCAGCTCGACGCCATGGAGTCGGCAGACGCCGGCGCGGCGATAGCCCGCCTTCTCAATCTGCCGCCACTCTATCTCGACCTCGATGCCTTTGTCCGTGACCGGGCTCTGTCCACCGGCTTCGCCGCCGAGACGGACCTGACGCGGGTCAAAGCACGCGGCACGACGTATGCATTTTCGCGACGTAGCTGGTCTACGGTGAAGGTGTCGCTGCATGCGGCGCTCACGGATTTTCACGCCGCCAATCCCGACGCCGCGGGCGCCACCATCGAAATGTTGCGCCGCGCCGTCGAGCCGCGCCTGCCGGACGCGCTGTTCTCTGCGGTCTGCGACGAACTTTCGGCGCAGCGTTTTGTGGCCGTAGCAGGCGGCTCGGTGCACTTGCCCGATCACGCCTCGCGCTTAACGCAGGACCAAGACGCGTTGTGGCAAAAGGTCCGCCCGCTATTGGGCGGCGATGCGCGCTTCGCACCGCCGCGTCTCGACGTCATTGCCGGGATGGTCCGCGCTGACAAAAGCGACACCCGCAAGGCAATTAAGGTCGCCGTGCATCTCGGCTTCGCGGAGGAAGTGGCGCCCGATCATTTTTATCTGCGCTCGGCGGTGGCCGAGGTCGCTGCGATCGTCGGCGATCTCGTCCGATCCACGCCGGACGGTCAATTCGAGGTTACGCAGTTGCGCGATCGGCTCGCCACCGGACGCAAGAATGCGATTGAGCTCTTGGAGTATTTTGATCGACGCGGCATCACCCTGCGCCGCGGCGACCTGCGCCGCGCCGATGTGCGCAAACTGGCGTCGTTGCGCTAGCTCAGCTAACGCGGCCACCCATCATCGGTCTCAACGGTGCGAAGCAGCAGCGCTCGGCCAGGCCTCAGCTGCGCGGGCGCAGATCCGAGATGCTGCCGCAATGTTGCCGAAGGGGCGCGAACAAGACCGACATGAACACTGCGTCGGTGATGCGGCCATTCCAAGGCGATTTCAGCCTGCCCAAAACGGAATAGCGCTCACACAAGCGCGCGAAATTGTTGGTCCAGATTAGGTCGAGGACGCGGTAGCTTGTCGCATTGTTCCCAGTGTCTGATGCAATAAGCCCTGGTCTTCCTGGCATGGAAGAGAAGCGTCCCCGGTGGGGCGGCCGGACTTCAAATCCGGGAGGGGCCGTAAGCCGGCCCTTGGTGGGTTCGACCCCCACTCTCTTCCGCCATCCGCTTGCCAAAACCATGCGCAGCGTAGAAGCTGATACCATGACCTCCGACGACTATCACGATCACGGCTCGGAATTGTCGCCGATTGCGGCCCGGGTGCGTGCTCTCGAGACGATCCTCACCGAAAAAGGCTACGTCGAACCGGCAGTGCTCGACCTGCTTGTGGAATCATATGAGAGGCGCATCGGCCCGCGCTACGGCGCGCGGATCGTCGCGCGTGCCTGGACCGATGCGGGGTTCAAGAAACGGCTCCTCGAGGACGCGTCTGCAGCAGCCAATTCGCTCGGCCTCATCAGCCCAGTCGGGAGCGATCTGATCGCGGTCGAGAACTCGCCGAAGACGCACAATATGATCGTCTGCACGCTGTGCTCGTGCTACCCGTGGGAAGTCTTGGGCTTACCGCCCGTCTGGTACAAGTCCGCCCCCTATCGCAGCCGCGCTGTAATCGAGCCGCGGGCCGTACTCGCGGAGTTCGGCGTCACCCTGCCGCCCGAGACGGGGATCCGCGTCTGGGATTCGACTGCAGAGACGCGTTTCATCGTGCTGCCGATGCGTCCCGCCGGCACCGAAGACTGGGGCGAGGAGCGCCTCGCCGAATTGGTCACGCGCGATAGCATGATCGGCACAGGCGTGCCGCGGAGACCATGAATTCGATCCACGACATGGGCGGCATGCACGGTTTCGGCAGGGTCGAGCCGGAAGCAAATGAGCCCGTCTTCCATCACCCGTGGGAAGGTCGCGTCATAGCGCTTTATCGCGCGATGGGGTTTGCCCGGCTGTGGACCATCGATGCCGGACGCGCGATGATCGAGTCTTTGCCGCCGCTGACATACCTTGCCGCGTCCTATTATGAGAAATGGCTGATGGGGCTCGAGAAAAGTGTCGAGCACGCGGGCTTGGTGGGCGCCGACGAGATCGCGGCGCGGCGCGTGCTGCGTCCCGCTCCCTTTGCCACGAGGGTGATGTCGCCCGCCGATGTCGCATATCTGAAGCGCGGCGATTATTCGCGGCCGGCGCGGCTGCCGGCGCGGTTCAAAGTCGGTGATCGTGTCCGTACGGCTAACGTCAATCCAACAACGCACACGCGCTTACCTCGCTACGCTCGCAACCGGTGCGGCAACGTCGAGGCAGTGCGCGGTTGCCATGTCTTTCCCGATACTGCGGCGATAGGCGCCGGCGAGGAGCCGCAATGGCTCTACACGGTGGTGTTCAGCGGCCGCGAGCTGTGGGGCGACGTTGCCGATCCGGCGCTCACTGTGTCCATTGAAGCTTTCGAACCTTACCTGTTGCCGGAATGAATGAGTTCGACCCCGCTCAACCCGCCGTGCCGTCCGACAGCGACGGCCCGGTTTTCAGGGAGCCCTGGGAGGCACAATCCTTTGCCATGGGCCGTGCCGGTCTAGATATTGACAATTAGATCAATGACTTGGTTATAAGAATGGGCCGATGAAGCATCGATCAAGTGGCTTGGGCTAACGGATGGGCTAACAGACGATCGCATGTGGCGCAAAAAACCTGCCGGTGAGGCGGGCTCGCGTTAATGGTAGATTATGGTCAGCGCTGCAATTACATAGGTATCCTTCAAAAAGGAGGCTTCGGTACGGCGTAATTCTCGAAATAATCCATCTTCCAAGGAGAAGGTGCTCGGGAAACATGTATCTTCCAGCGGTCGCGAGAGTCGGGAAATTTCCACTGACGGATCAGTGCGCGTGCTTGTCACGAGCGACAATGGACGAAGCCGTTACGCTTTATGGTCGAGCCCTAAAGCGTCTCGCCAATCGCTAAACGTAATTACCGCGTTCCCTGGCTGATGCGCTAAGTGCCCACGAGAGAGCGCTTAGCATAGGGGCTGGGCGTCCTGGCGTTCCGAACCCCGGTCTCGTCGAGTCGGCAGTAGTGAGGCCCTACAATGGTTATTATCGAACCATCCAGGAAAAAGCCGCCGCCCTCGTCGAATCAATGGTGGGCAATCATGGCTTCGCGGACGGAAACAAGCGCACAACCTTGATTCTCGTTCATACGCTCTTGGACAAGGAGCGGATATCAGTTGGTCGCCGCAAATGCTCGCGAAGACATCAATAATTGCGATTGAGGAAATGATTCTCGAAGCGGCGAGCAGGAAAAAACGAGTGGGGGAGATTAAGATTTGGTTCGACGCGCGCGTGCGACGTGACATCGATCAAACCCCGTTAGGGGCCATGAGAAAAAGCCCGTGCGAGGCGGGGCTAAGATAATACGGGCTCGCCGGACCCAAAGGAAAACTGGGGTGAGCTCGCTTAAATCTCGATAGCTGCACCAAATGCCATCATTGCCTCGCTCCGCTGCTTGCGCGCGCGGGCGATGTTTTCGTTAAGGTCCCGAGCGCTGTTGCCGTTGGTCAAAACTTGGAGCGGCACTCCGTGGCTGGGGGCCCCGCTTTCGATTCGGATTAGACGAAGGCGTCGGGCTCCGACGTCTTGGAATCGGCGCGAGAGTCCTCGGTCGTCGCCTTCAAATCGCGCTTCACGACAGGCAACGAGGTGATCATCTCGATCAACTCGTGATGAAGCCAGCCAATCCTATTTGCGCCATAACGCCGGGGCGGCGGAAATTTTCCCTCTGCGCATAGGCGCGCGAGGTGCTGACGCGTGAATGTAATGCCGTAGCGGGACCTCAGCTCTTCGTACGAAACGAGCCTTGTCGCAAGTGTGTCTTCGAGCATTTTGGGTCAACCTCATCGTCAGTTGTTGAAGCGGGTGAGGCCCCTTTTTCGAACAAGCACTTAGACGATAAGAATCTGAAAAATAAGGGAATATATTACTGCCGAGCCGGTCCACGACGGCAAGGTCGGGACGACTAGGCCGACGCCCTTGCCCGAGCCGATCGGCGCGAAGGCCATGACATGCTCCGGCCCGTCATGGTGCAGATACTTCCCATCAAGCCGGCCGAGGAAGACGCCGGCGCTGCGGAACAGGCCCGCCGCCTCGGTTTCACGACTGGTCGCCAAGCGCGAGGAGCCGTAAGTGGTGACCAGCCGGTTCTGCCGCGCCCGCCAGGGAGGCTCGAGCAGCACGAACCAGGGTAAGCTGAGCTGCGGCTGGAACCCCAACTCAGCCGCGCACCATTCGGTCGCAAACCAGACGCCCGCGATGACGATCGCGAAAACGATCAGAATCTGGCCGACGAGGAGCTTGGTAGGTGTCATGATCGCTGTCTCCGCCGGAGCGCGAGACGGCGTCCGGGCCTTGAGACAGAAATCCAACAAATAGCCGAAAAGAGAAATCGGCTTTATTTACGCCCAAACAGGTTTATCTACGCCCTACCGGCCGGAGGGCGATCTGGGCGTAGGAGGGCGTACACGACTCGCAAACCGCGCTCTACGCTCTTGCGCGCTTTACGCTAAATGAAGACGCAAAAAAGCGCCTGTCCGGTATGACTGCGTTTGGCCGGGAGGAGACGGTCGGCTTTGGGCAATCGGCACGCCGGACCGGACATTCGCGTCCGCACGACCGGGTATCAGCTTCCGACCCAGTGGTTGAACGTTCAGCCGATCTCGCCAAACTCCCGTAGGCGGCCGTGAATGGTGACGGCTCCCGACGAGGGAGCGACTAGCTACACGAATAGCGGTCGAACCACTTTACAGAGGAGAAGATGAGGCCATG
The DNA here is from genome assembly GCA_963804725.1 of uncultured Alphaproteobacteria bacterium. Classification (GTDB taxonomy): domain Bacteria; phylum Pseudomonadota; class Alphaproteobacteria; order ATCC43930; family CGMCC-115725; genus JAATGI01. The sequence continues at coordinate 476,308 of CAWDRN010000008.1, forward strand.
CCGAAGTTCGTGACGATCGGATACGGCGATCTCGCGGGATATGAGCGCACCCCCCAGAGGTTCGCAATGCCGCTCATGCACACGACGAAGAGTTGCGGAAGCGCGGGGTTCTGATGGGTGTCGCCGGCGGGCCCGTGCAGGTAAGCAATCCTGATGCTGCGGGGGTTCAGACAGTGAGTGGTCCATTCATGTCGTCACCTTTACCCGTCGCCGGCTTTGTCGTGATTGAGGCTGCCGACCTTTCCGACGCGATAAACATGGTTTCGCAGTCTCCCTGCGCTGTTGCACACGGCGTCGTAGAGGTCTGGCCTTTAGAGCAAGCGTAGTGGCTCCGATCGTGTTCAACCGTTGTTCGTAGCACTCGTAAGTCCGCTTGAGTAAATCCCCCGGCCGGCCAGCGAGGCGAGGCCACACGGCGGGACGCAGCCGCGTGGTGCTTGGGCCACGCATACATTATGGAGGATCGCAAGTGCGGCGCCGAGGAGCGCCGCCGCGGCGATGGGGCCGAGCGCCGGGCCGACCGCGCCACTTCGCGCTTTGACAAAAGCGCATGGCCCAGCCTAGGGGATTGTCATGGTAGTGATTTCGCCGGGAGATATCGCTTCCGGTCTGGTCGGTCGCCGGACCGAAGTCGCCGTCTATGCCGCGATTCTGACCCTGGGTGCGCTGCTTTATTGGCTGTCAGCCGATCATCCGGCGCTGTTGCCGGTGTGGGCGCCGTGGGATTTCTCGCCGCCCGAATATCTTGCCACCGTCTTGATCGTGTTTTGGTTCGTCCGTGGCCTGACGCTGACGCCGGCCGGAGAACGGCCGCCCGCGTGGCGGCGCGCTATCTTCGTGGTCGGGCTCACGTTGATTTACGCCGTGCTTCAAACCCGGTTCGAATACTGGTCGCAGCACATGTTTTTCCTCAATCGCATCCAGCATGTAACGATGCATCACCTCGGGCCGTTCCTGATCGCGCTGGGCTGTGCCGGCGGCGCGATCGAGCGCGGTATGCCGGTGTGGCTGCAGCGCGTAATCGCCAGCAGGCCTGTCCATGCCATGATGCGCGCGTTGCAGCAGCCGGTGGTGGCGGCGGTGCTGTTCGTCGGCCTGTTCTATTTCTGGCTCGTTCCGGCGGTGCATTTTCGCGCCATGATCAACGCCCAGCTTTATGCCGTGATGAATTGGAGCATGGTGCTGGACGGGATGTTGTTCTGGGTGTTGGTACTTGACCCTCGGCCGAAACCGCCGGCGTGGGTATCCTTCGGCACGCGGGCGGCGCTGGCGATAGCGGTGATGTTTCCGCAGATCGTGCTGGGTGCCGCAATCACTTTCGCTCAGCGCGACCTCTATCCCTATTACGATCTGTGCGGCCGGCTCTATCCGGATATCACCGCGCTAAACGATCAGCATATCGGCGGCATCGTGATCTGGATTCCGCCGGCCATGATGAGCGTGATAGGTGTCATCCTGGCGGTAAACGCGCTCAGGCTCCATGAGGACACGATAAAGGAGACCGACGATGACGCGGTTGCGCTTGCGGCATTGGCGAAACGCTGGACCGGGCGCTAGGGCGGGCGGCGCCGCGCTTCTTATCGTCTGCGCACTGATCAGCGCGCTGACGATGGGCGACGCCGCACGGGCGGCCGAGAATGGCGTGACCTTGAGCCATCCGTGGATGCACTTCACCGTGCCGTCGCGCCCGGCGGCGGGCTATTTCATCTTGACCAACGACAGCGCACTGGCCCGTGGGCTGATCGGCGCGGCTTCGGCTGCATGTGGCACGCTGATGCTGCATAAGAGCATGAGCAAGAATGGTGTCGAAAAGATGGTGATGATGGATAGGATCGCGATTCCGGCCCATGGCAAGCTGACCTTTGCGCCCGGCGGCTATCATTTGATGTGCATGGAGCCGACGGCGGCGGTGAAGCAGGGCAATTCTGTGCTGATCACGCTCCGATTCGCCGATGGAGGCACACTCGTCGCGCCTTTCCCGGTGCGTGGCGCTTCCGACAAATGACGCCCGCAATCACACCAGATTCATGATCCGTTGCCATAAGCCCGGCGGGTTCTTCTCCTCGACGAGGCGCTTCAAATCGGCAACCGAGCCCGCGATGTCTGGCTGCGTGGTCGCCAGCGAGGGGATCAGTAACCGCGCCGCACCGGCGCCGTCGAAGGCATAGATCGCGGAACTGTGCGTCACCTCGTAAATGTGATCCTTGGTCGCGGGCGTCACCGAATAAACCACGCGATAGCGCCGGGCTAGTGCTGCGAGCTGGTCGGGCGCGCCGCGCAGCCCCTCGACCCGCGGTCCGAAAACCGCCGCATAAGCCTTGAGCTGCTTCGTCGTGTCCCGATTGGGATCGACAGTCACGAACAGTACCTGAATTTGTGCTGCCGCGTGGCCCAGGCGTGTCAGGATATGATCGATATTGCTTAGCGTGGTAGGGCAGATGTCGGGACAATAGGTGTAGCCGAAATAAAGCAAAACGATTTTGTCCCGATAGTCGGCCTCAGTGACCTCCTTGCCATCCGACGCTCGGGTCATGGTGAAGGATAGGGCGGGCGAACTGCCGGTCACATTCATGGCATGCCATTTTGCATCGTCGTTGCAGCCGGTGAGCAGAGCCAGGCCGAGCCCTGCCCCGACCACGCCGATTGCGTGCCGACGGGTTATGGCATGTCGGGGTCGCGCCACGTTAGAACTTGGGAAGCGCATGATGCCTTTCCAAATAATTGACCAGGATCGCGACCGCGACTGCGGTCGCGAATACCAGGACGGCAATACAAGCCAGCGCGATGCCGAACCTCCGATTGCGTCGCCGCGCCGCCGCAGCGGGGCGTCGACGCACAGGTGCCCCCAGTATCGATTTTGTCGATTGTCGCTCGGTCTCGGCCGTCGGCATCGTCAACATCCCTGCCCCGAGCGCCATGGCTGCGTCCTCTCTCCCCAGGGACTACCGTTCCCATCCACTCATCTCACGGTCAGCAAACTCAAATTAAACCGCTGTAAGGTTGGCCAGAATGGCGCGGTAACTTGTCGCGCCCTGAGCGCATCATTAATTTTGTTGGCGATTACAATGGTCTGGTGAATCGCTGGGGCCACTTGCGCGTGACGTATCGTGGCACCTAATTCGCCAGCAAGTTTCCGGTACCGGCACAACCAAGACCGATGTCGCTGTTGCTCCGATGTCTGCTTTCAAGCAACAGAGGCATTGCCAGAACGGCCGCATGGGCGCCTTGCTGCCATAACTGGCCGGAAGCGGCTGGACTGCTTTTTGGTCGTCGAGCAGCGGAAGCGGACATCCACCTCGACCCGGGCGTCGTCTCGGTTGGCCCCGACGCAGACATTCGACATTTTGCGCCAAGCAAATTTTTGTGCGGCGAAACACTAGCCCATTGGAACTGCCGAATAATCCGGTGGCTGTCCGGCGGCGCTTAGGATCGGTTGCTCGCTGCGCGACCAGCATAGTTTTTCCTAAGGGCCGCCATTCTGTAGACTACCAGGATGAGCGGCGTCCCACTACGAACCCCTGAACCAGTACAAACCGTTGGCGCGGAACATTGGTATCGTCGATGGCCCATTTGAGTATGTGTCGCTGCTACAGATGAAAATGCCGTGGCCGTTCAGGACGCGGATGACCGTTGTACAACTCGCGAGCGGCGACCTTTTCCTCCATTCCCCGGTTGCCCTCGATGATGCGCTTGCAGCGCACCTGTGCTCCCTGGGAGGGGTCCGCCACCTTGTTTCGCCCAATCGAGGACATTACGTCCACGTTGGGGAATGGGCGCGGAAATTTCCGGAGGCCGTCACGTGGGCGTCTCCAGGCGTTCGCGAGCGTGCGCTTTCACAAGGCGTCGATGTGCGTTTCGATAGGGACCTCGAAGCGAGTGCGCCGCCGGAGTGGCAGGATGAGATCGATCAAACGATCATCCCCGGGGCAGTTTTGGATGAGGTCGTTTTCTTTCACAGGGAAACGAAAACACTCATTCTCGCCGACACTATCATGAACTTCGAGCTGAACAGGATGAGACAACCGTACCGTCTCATCGCGCGACTCTCCCGGATATATGCGCCCTGCGGCGGAATGCCGATCGATTTGCGCTTCGCGCTGTGGCCAAGCAGGCAGCGAGTCAGAACTGTTTATGAGAAAATTCTCTCGTGGAGGCCAGAGCGCATCGTCGTTAGCCACGGTCAATATTTTGAGTCGAATGCCACCGCGGCGCTGCGGCGCGTGTTCGGCTGGGCCCTCTAATCGCGCCCCACCTTTACACGGTGGAACATTGCGGCGCTGATACCGGCTATGCCACTACTACTTTCGACGGGACGCCGAAGCGCGAAACGACGTTCGCTTACTCAATGACCCATGTGGACTCTGTCAGGAAGCGCTCGATGACGATCGGGCTGCAGCCGCCGACGAGCCACGGCGGTATCGTGTGTAGGTCCTCGCATGTCGCCGATAGCGAGCTGAGAACTCCCGAGTGTACCCCTTCGTTAGGCTGGCAATGCCAAGTAGTCCCTCGGGCGCTAAGGCGCGATGGGCCTCGCCGACGACGGCGCGAATATCATTGTCCAAGAGCAGGTCCAGCACGCACGTGCAGATGAACCATCGAAACTCCCGTCCGCCAGCGGGACACGGGGATCGCCGTCGCATTGTCGAACCATAGCTCTGCCGCTCCGTCGTTCCAGACGGGCCCTGGCCAGCACGCCGATAGTACCGCTGACATCCAAGCCGAGATAGGTCGCTTGCGGTAATAAGACGCTCTTGAACCGTTCGCTCGCAAGGCGGCCGGTGCCGCAGCCAAAGTCGAGGATCGCGCGACAATCTTTCATGTTCAGGTGCACTACCAGTTCGCGCAAAGCCGCATCCTCCTAGACTAGTTTCTGTCGCGAAAGCCAAAATTGCACGTAAAATTGGGCACTTTCGAGCCTTGCGCGAGCTCGATTTTTTGATTGACCGCATGTGCGATATATGGCGCACATGATCGGGCGCGATGATCCCCTTCTCGGCCAGGTCGCGGTGCATCGCCTTGATGATGTGGCCGCGCTCGCCCATGCGCCGCGGCGTCGGTTCTAATTCGCGCGCGAGCCGCCATTGGCCCGGCGCTGCCTCGTCGGCCAATCCGAGCCGCTTCAGCTTCTGCAAGCGGCCGGCGCGCAGGCTCTGCCGGAACGCATCCTCATCCGTCGCCCAGACGAGACCCTCGCCATCCTGCTCGCGTAACAGGTTCCGGTCGATGCTGGTGAAGCGCTCCTGGTTCACCTCGTCGCGCAACCGGTCCTCAATCTCGTAATCGGATCGCGGGCCAAGGTCGAGGCGCACGATCTCCGCCGCACGCTCGCGCATGCCTTCGGTAGGGACGATGACATGGCTGTGCGGGTGGCCGGTGTTGTAGTGATCTACCGCCATCCAATCGAGCTTCGTGCCTAGGTCTTCCTCCATCTGCTGCATCAGACGGTGGATGAAGGGTTTGAGGTCGTCGTACTCGACGCCGTCTTCGGCGGAGACGGTGAACCGGAACTGGTGGCGGTCGCCGTCGCTGCCCTCGAGGAACGCCTTTCCGTCCGCCTGGTCCTGGTCGGCCGAATAAAGCTCGCCGGGCTGCCCATCCCGCGTGACGCCATCGCGCTGGATATAGCGAAGATGCGCCTGCGCTCCCTTCATGCCGTTGCCGGCCAGTTTGACGATGCGGGATTTGATGATGACCCGGCGCTGCCGATAGGCGGCGTAGCGATCGCGCGACGCGAGCACACGCCCGACACCGGCGCCGCGACCGATGCGGCTGCCGTTGAACGTCGCACGTCGCCGCGATCCATCACTGCGCCGAGTGCCGCCGGCCAGCGCCACGGCGCGCAGCACCTGATGCAGATAACGCTGACCCCGCTTGCTGCCCCGCGAGCGGATCTTGCCGAGCCTGGGTTCGAAGTCGTCGTCCTGCGTCATGGCGTCACCTTGGGACCGGTGAGCATGCGCCCCGTGAGCAAACATGGCGGCCCCAACGTCACGAGAAAATCGGCGCCATCGCGCCTCAGCAAAATCAGCGACTTGCGGGCGAGTGGCGCCATGTGTCGATCCATGGCGCCATGCCGGGCGCCAAAATAGATGTGCAGACAAATACTTGCGTGCCATCCACCGGAGATGGCGCCACTGTTTTCATCTTGCCTTACGTGGCTCTCCCGCTCCCGATCGTCTCTCCTATGATCATCTACGCCCGACTGTCCGCGAGTTCGGGTCGTCTGAACGCCAGCGCGCATGCCAATTCGGCGTGGAAAATGTCGGAAGCGAAGCCCGAAAGACGCCGCTTCCGACAGGATCCCATCGCGTTATTCGAGAGCATCGGCGTGGTGAATCTCAGCCTCGAATGCCTCATCGAAGGCGCTGTCGAGTTCTATTTGCCGGGCGTGTCCGTTGACAGGGCGATTGCCTTCGTCAGTTCGGCCTCGGTTTCGGCCCGTTCACGCCAGCGCAGATGGCAGCCCGGCAGCTCCTGGATATGGTCCTAACGCGCGATCATCTCGTCCTCGCCTTCTGTTTCCGAAGACGGGACTTGCGCGTCATGCCGGAGTGGGAAGGGTGTGGATCGCCGCAGGCGATCGGTTCGTCGGCAAGTTTTTGGAGCCAATTTTGTCGAGCGGAAGCATGAAAGGTGCGCGCTTCGCGCGCTCCGTCCGGTCGGCAAAATTGGAGGAACCGCTCGTCCACGACCCGGCCCGGCCCGGCGTAGTACGATTAAGATCGCCGTTCGCCGGTATCTGCAAGGCGGTTCGTTCCGCAGTCCCGTCAGTACTATTATTTCGATATTGGTGAGCCTCTGGCTGCCGAAAGGTGGCCGTGCTTGGTCAAACTGGTCAGCCTAAGCCGATGACAGACTTTACCTAATTCTAGCCCACGTCGCGCCGTCGCGCTGGAGATAGCGGAGAAGCGCGCGGGCACCTTTCAGGCCCTGCCCCGCCAGCTTGATCAGCCGCGTCTTGATGATGACGCGGCGGGTGCGCAACGCGGTATAGCGATCTCGCGATGCCGGCACGCTGCCGACGACGCGACCGATGTGACTGCCCTTAAAGATGCGGCGCGAACCGTGCCGACGGCCAGCGCGGGCAACGTCTCGATTTATGTCGCGTAAATGGCGACCTGCACAGACCGGTATCCCGAGTTCCGATCTTGCCAAGCCGAGGCTCGAATTCGTCGTCACGATTGGCCATGGACGTTGGCTCGCTTTGGCGCGGTCACCGTCACGAAAAATCCCGAGCCGCCATGACGCAAGCCGGAGGGATCGAGATCGTGTCGGAACAATCGGTTGCGTCGCAGTTCGGAGGGTCGTCACTTCGCTCGTAGACGCGACCCTCCAAGGAAAAAGATGTGCAGACAAACACATGCCCGACATCAGGAGGGCGTCTTTTATCTTGCTATGCCGCGGCTTTGACCTTTGGCGGCGCTCCTCGCCCGAGCACGTACGATCTCTTCCTTCGACGCTATTCGGCGCGACGCGACAACGGCACGAACAAAGTGCCGATGTTTGGTGCCGCAGAAGGGTGTGATTCGCGACCCAGCATTACGAAACTCGAGTGCTGATCGGCATCCTGAGTGGCACTTTTATCGGCCTGATTCGACGGTTCGAGAGCGGCAAGAGTCCGGTTGCCGAACACGAAAACAGCAAACTTCCCGACTGGAATTTGGGCTCACTCGATGCCCGGGAACACGTGACACGCGTGTTTCCGGAGCCGCCGGAACCGGTTGCCGCGCCCATCGTCACCACGCTTTGGGCAACGTCGGAACTGATCGCGCGCAGATAGGCAAGCGTCTCCGCTGGTAATGGCGTGCCACGTTGGAGCCGGCGTCATAGCGCTCCGGGCCGACATTGTACGCGGCGAAAAGTCCGGGACAGCCGAAGCGGTTGTACATGGCCTCGAGGAATGCCGTGCCCGCGATGATGTTGTCGTGTGGATCGTAGGGATTGCCTCCACCCCAATGCCTGGCGCAAGTTTTCGTAGGTGTCGCGCATGACTTGCATGAGCCCCATCGCACCAGCGGACGAGGTGATGGGGCGTTCGTCGAGCGTCGTCCGTCCGGCGCTCTCTGCCCGCATCACCGCGCGAATCCACTCGGCGGGAATGCCAAAGCGCCAGGAGGCTTCGGCGATCAGAGGCTCCCATCGGTCGATCGGGTTCGCTGCCGCGAGCGTTACCGCACCGACGCGACGCTCATGCTTCGGGGCAAGCGGGTGCCCGAACCGATCCCGCAGACCGTGAGGAGCATCACCAGGTCCATAGCGGCCGTAGCCTCCCGAACACCGCAATTCTGCTGATCGGCCCGAAATACCGGCCGTCGAAGGAGGCAACCACGTTCTCGTTCAGGAGGAAGATCTCGCAATCGGTGAGTGGCCGGCAGCCGTGCCAAGCCGGCATGGGACGGCCCTCACGATCCATCAACACGCTTTGCGCGGCCACGCAGTGATTGATTAGGACGATGCGGATTCGGCGCAGACAATGTCACCATGGATGGCTGCTACGTGTTTCACGACCGGTACATCGGGCGGCAAATACCTGCGATCGGCAGCCAGGCGGCGCGCCGCATCCGGCAACCTCGCGAGTTGGGCGACGACCGCAACAGCGTCGACGACAAGCTCGGTCATCTCGTTCATCGCGATATGGTGGCGCGGCCTCCAAAACTGGAAGGTGACGCCGTCATGGAAATGACCTTCGCGCTGGAGCCGCTCGCCTTGGCCAAGCTCGATCATAAGGTCAACCACCCACTGCTCGAGCACGCCGGCGCGGATCGTGCCTTCGATTTTATCACGGGCGCGGTTCTCGAGGATGACGCTGTCGATGCCGGCGCGATACAGCAAATGGGCGAGGAACAGGTCGGCCGGTCCGACACCGATGATTCCAACTTGAGTTTGCATAAGGACTTGCTGTCGGGCAAACGATGATGAGACGCACACCGTTTGCGCAAAGATCGCTTCGGCGCGCCGAACTATGCCTATCAGGTGAGCGGCGAGTACGCGATGCTGATGGGCGCAATCGAGCGCGGGTGGCTTGATCCTTCGGCCATGATGGAAGCGCTTCTGTGCTTCAAGGGGCAAGAAAGCCGCGAGCGCGCGCAAGAGCACTAAGACAGCGTATCCACCTCGCCGATCTCCACTACGTCGTCCATTCCCGCGCTGCGCTGACCGCGCTCGCCGAAAACTACATCGAACCGCCGTTCGAGGACTGGATTCGGGTGCTGCTTCTCTACCTCGACGGTTTGCGGCTGCGGCGACATGCGGCGGAAACGACCCGCGTAGCACGAAGCGGCTATAGGTGGCTGAAAACAGATATTCTAGCGGTGTGGCATCGAGGTCCGCTTCGTGCCGATGCTGCAGTTTTCTTGATGCGCGCGCTTTGCCATCATCGTCGACGGAAAAACCAAAGCCCGCAACAGGACGCCTCGGCCTTAGATTGTTGGACGCAGCGGCCCAGCCAAAATCATCGTCTATCGGCACCGGCGGTTCGGTCGGCCGCGAAGGGCCGATCAATCAGATCGGTGCGTCGATTGGCTCGACCCTGGCCACCTCATCGAGATGTCGCCATGGCAACGCATTGCGCTGGTCGCATCGCTGCCACCTTCAACACGCCGATCGGGGGCATGTTTGCGATCGAGCTTATGTTGCCGGAGGTCAGCGCCCGGACCTTCTTGCCAGTGGCGCTCTCGACCAGTACCGCGACGTTTATTGGGCGGCTATTCCTCGGTTCGCAGCCAGCACTTTTAGTCCCGCCGTCGCTGACGCTCGGCGGCCTGTGCGGGTTGGCAGCGACCAGCTTCATTCGGGGCTTTCATTTCGCCGAGGACCAGTTCGCGAAGATCGCCGACCCCCTATCTGCGCCACGCGGTCGACATGCTCGGGAACGGCATTCTGATCTAGGTCCTATAACAGATTCTTCGGCCACTGCGTGGACTTGGCGATCGATCGTCACCAAGGGTAAAATCTGCGGATTAGAAATGGCGAGGAGGTGACGATGCTCGCCTTTCTGTTGCGCCACGTGACGCTAATTGTCTACACGGTCGGCTGCGCAGCCGTTTCGTGCCAAGTGTTGGCCATGCCACGATATTTCACGGTCAATCTGTCGGGCTTGGAAGAAGTGCCGCCCGTACAGAGCTTTGGCAGCGCGTTTGCCCAAATGAGCTACGACCCGGACACGCGCGTGCTCACCTGGTCGATCACCTTTAGAGGACTATCTAGCGAGGTATCAACGGTTCAACTGTGCGGTCCAGCCATGGTAGGGGACAATGGTCCCGTTGAGATCAGGATTGCGCATAGCGGCCGCCGAGTTGTCAGTCCTATCACCGGCAGCGCGACCCTGACGCCATCCGAGGCCCAGGCATACAAATCGGCTGCCCTCTATGTGAATATATCGACGCGGAGGTATTCAACGGGCGAGCTCCGCGGACAGTTGGTTCCGCCCGGGGGCTGAGCTGGGGACCGGAGTGGGGCCCTCGACTGCTAAGGGCCAAGGGATCGAACAAGCGCCACTTGCTGTCATTGAGCGAGCGAAGTTGGGCATCGAGGGGTCACAGCCTTGACCTGCATCAACCGATAAGAACCCATGGAATCGCTAGATGCGCGTCGGCTCAGACGCCGTAGGGAATGATGCTTTCAGCCACGGAATCGGCGACATGTTCCTTGGAGATGACGCCGAGCACGTCGGCGGCCTCCGGAATGCGCCGGTCGCTCTTCACCACCACCGCCATCGCCGCGCTCTTGCGCCACATGCGGCCGATCACGTCGTAGGCGATGTCGTCGGCGCGGGCGACGGTGAAATTTCGTTGCGCGATCTGGCCGAGATTGACGCCGGTATAGCGGTCCTCGAGGCCACGCCGCAGCGCCGTGTTGACGCGCAGCACGCCGATGATGCGGTTCTTGTCCGTCACCACGACATGGGCGAGGCCGCCGGTATGCTCGGGCCGCTTCAGGAAATCATCGAAGCGCGTCTCCGCGTCGAGCACGAGAATGTCCTTGTCCATCACCTCGCTGGCGGGCCGCACCAGGAACATGTTGGCGTGCAGTGCCTTCGGGATGAAATGCCGGCGCGCCACCAGCTTGATGGTGTAGATGTTCTCGCGCGACAGCATGCGGCGCACACCGACCGCGACCGCTACCGCGAGGATCATCGGCATCACGATCTCATAGTCGCGCGTCATCTCGAACAGCATCGTCACCGCCGTCATCGCGGCGCCGGTACCGCCGCCGACCATGGCGCACATGCCGACGATCGCCAGCGTCGGGATGCTGGCCTCGGGCATCGGATGAATGAGCTGAACCAGCGCGCCGAAGGCACCCCCCAAGGTCGCACCCATGAACAGCGACGGCGAGAAGATCCCGCCCGACGCGCCGGAGCCGAGCGTGGTCGAGGTCGCGACCAGCTTCGCAACGAACAGCAGCGCCAACAAGCCGACCGTATCAATGCGTTTCAACAGTACCGCCTGGATGGTGGCGTAGCCGACGCCCTCGACAAAGTAATGGCCGTAGAAACGGAACAGCGCATAGATCAGCACGCCGATGCCAAGCATGCCGATGGTGTGGCGGAGATACGGGTTGGCCATCTTGTCGAACAGATCCTCCGCGAGATGGAGGCCGCGGATGAAGCCTGTGGCGGCGAGGCCGCACAAGCCGCCCAAGATCGCGAACAGCAGCAGGCTTACCGCCGAGCCAGCATGGGTCCCGAGCGTCGGCGTCGGCGGCACGAAAAACGCGGGCTGCGAGCCGAGGAACAGCCGCCCGATGAAGGTCGCGGTGCCGGTCGACAGCGCCACCGGCAGGAAGGTGCGCGCACTGACTTCGGGCAGCATCAGTTCGATTGCGAACATCACGCCGCCGATCGGCGTATTGAAGGTGGCGGCGATGCCCGCGCCGGCGCCGGCCGCCACCAGGGTGATGCGCTGCCACGGCGACATGGCGATCAACTGTCCGAGAGTGGAGCCGATCGACGCGCCGATCTGGATGATCGGCCCCTCGCGTCCGACCGAGCCGCCAGTGCCGATCGACGAAGCCGACGCCAGCGACTTCACCAGCGCGACCTGCGGTCGGATGATGCCCTGGCGATAGAAGATCGCGTCCATCACCTCGGGCACGCCATGGCCCTTGGCCTCCGGCGCGAACTTGGTGACGAGCAACGTCACCACCAAGCCGCCGATCACCGGCACCAGGATGATCGCCGCGCCCCACGGGCTCGGCGGGGTGAACACGTTGGCATCGTAATAGAACGACAGTTCGCCGAGAAACATCAGATTGTGGATCACCGCGATCAACGTGCGGAACCCGACCGCGCCGAGGCCGGTGACAATGCCCATCAGCACCGCGAGCAGGCTCAGGGTGAACAGGCCGATGGAACGCGGGCGGATGATCGGGCCGAAATCGGTCATGGGATGGAGTGGCGATAAAAAGAGGAAAGCTTGCGAGCCCGCATGGTTTTGGAACCGTGGGCGCAGCATGACAAGGTTTTTTCGCGAGTGAGGGGCTCCTTGTTGCGCGGTTGTGCTTCTATTTACCTCGTGCTTCACCAGAAATCGTGGATAGTTCTCCGCGGACCGCGATGATTTGTTCTTTCCTGATCGAACACGTACTATGATCGAAACCGTGAAAAACCGCCGGATTCTCATCAGCGGCGCGGGAATCGCCGGACCCACCCTGGCCTATTGGCTGCACCGATACGGCTTCGAGCCAACGCTTGTCGAGCGCGCGCCAGTATTGCGCCAGGGCGGATACATCATCGATTTCTGGGGCCTGGGCTTCGACATTGCGGAGAAGATGGGCATCCTGCCCGCGCTGAGGCAAAAAGGCTATAAAATTGAGGAAGCCCAGCTTGTGAATGAGCGTGGCAAGCGTGTCGGGGGCCTCAATTGGCGGGCGTTTGAATCGGTACTCGGCGACCGCTACTTGAGCATCCTCCGCAGCGATCTATCCAAAATCATCTATGAAGCGCTCGGCGGAAGCGTCCGGACCATCTACGGCGATTCCGTCGCGGCAATTGACGAGGACGTTGATGGGCTACGCGTCACCTTTGCCCACGCGGCACCCGAGCGCTTCGATCTGGTGATCGGTGCGGGCGGGCTTCATTCACCGGTCCGCGCATTGGTCTTCGGACCAGAGGATCGCTATGAGAATTATCTGGGCTACGACGTGGCCTCCTTTAGCGTCGATGCCTATCCGTACCGAGACCCGCGCGCTTACGTCAGCTTTGCCGCACCCGGTCGACAAGTGTCACGCTATTCTCTGCGCGGCGACCGCACGGTGTTTTTCTTCGTGTTTTCTCGAGATTTTGGACGGACGGCGGCACCGCATGATCCCGAAGCGCAAAAGGACATTCTACGCGCGGCGTTCGGACAAGATGGCTGGGAATGTCCTAGCATTCTCAAATCGCTCGATCGGTGCGCCGATCTCTATTTCGATTCCGTCAGCCAGATCCACATGGATAGCTGGTCGCGAGGTCGGGTGGCGTTGATCGGCGATGCCTGCTTCTGCCCCTCACTGCTGGCGGGACAAGGCTCCGCGCTCGCCATGGCGGCAGCTTATATTCTCGCTGGGGAACTCAAACGGGCTGCGGGTGATTATGGGAAGGCGTTCGGAAATTACGAAAACCTGTTCCGGCCCTTCGTTGCCGGCAAGCAGCGTGCTGCAAAGAGGTTCGCTGGGTCGTTCGCGCCGAAGACCCGGTTCGGCATCCACCTACGCAACCAAGTCACGCGCTTGATGACGGTGCCGTTCGTCGCAAATTGGGCGATGGGCGGTCTGCTACGCGACCGATTAACTCTTCCTGCCTATGATTGACGGGGAGCCATCAGTACGGTGCTGTCAATGTCGCTATTCGCACAGGCGTTGTCAGAGTAACGGCCGGTGAGTCGCGCGGCGGAATCGCACCGCCGCGCGCTCGCAGAACCGGACGTGAGGCTCTCGCCTCATCCGGCTCCCAGTGTCCAGCCGCGCCCCTGAAGCAGGCCCCAATGGGCGAACAGACGTGGCTGTCGTCGCGCGATGCGGTCGAGCCATTGCCGTGAACGCCGTTGGTGCCGTCGCAAGGACTTGAACTTCCGATGCGCCCACCGAGCCAGAACCAGGTCGATGTGTCGCAGGGTCGGGTAGAGGGCCGACTTGTAGTACCGGCCGTAGTAGTTGATCCAACCCCGGATGTGTCTGTTGAACATCCGGGCCAGGTCGTCCAGCGACTTGTCGCTGCGCTCATGAAGCGACCAGCTGCGGACTGTCTGCCGTATCGTCTTGAGAGCTTTGTCGCTGGCCGCAGGGCTGAACAAGACGCCGACCCCGCCCCGCCACCGTCGCGACAACCTCGGCCGGAACGTGTAGCCGAGAAAGTCGAACTTCTGGTCGGGGTAGTCTCCGCGCCGGTCATCATCCTTGCAATAGACGATCTTCGTCTTCTCGGGATGAAGCGTCAGTCCGCATTCCACGAACCGTCTCTCAAGCGAAGCGCGCAACGTCCTCGCTTGTTCTTCACTGCGGCAGTGGCAGATCGCATCATCAGCATAGCGCTCGAACGGGACGGCCGGGTGGTTCCGCCGCATCCACGCGTCGAACGCGTAATGAAGAAAGAGATTCGCCAAGAGGGGACTTACCACCCCGCCTTGCGGTGTTCCTCTTTCCCTGTCGACGAGGCTGCCATCCGCCATCTGAACGGGCGCCCTCAACCATCTCTCGAGGTAAAGCAGAACCCACGGGCAGTTCGTATGCTTGCGCACCGCCCGCATCAACAGCTCCCTATCGCGATGACTCGATGTCTGATTCTCTCGGACAGCCTCTTAGGGCATTCCGATGATTCGCAAAAACCTGTCTGCCGCGGCCCTTCGCAAACGTCGTCGTCAGCTTGTCCAAAACTTGCCTCCGCTTGCGCAGATCATGCGCGGGACGTTGCGTGCGGCCTTCAAGCGGTGCGGCCGGCCCAACTGTCACTGCGCCGACGGCCCCGGCCACGGGCCCAAATATTATCTCTCGGTCAGCCAGCCCGGCGGCCGACCCCACCGAGATTACGTGCGCAACGCAGATTATCCGCGTGCCGCCGCGTTCATCGACAATTGGCACACGCTACGAACGGCGCTCGACGAGATCTGCGCCATCAACACCGAGCTATTGCGGCGACGCGAGGATCTTGGATAGGTCGCTATGGAGCCTGCACCCATCCCGTTCGACTTGATGCAGGTGGGCTCTATTCTTGCAGACATGGTCACGTGTTATCTCGACGCCGCTCCGCCACCGATTTTGGAGGAGATGGCCGATGACCATGCTGACATCGAAGATCAGCCAACAACACCTGGCGCGGCAAGCCTGCATTTACATTCGCCAATCGACACTGGCCCAAGTCCGGTTCCATCAAGAGAGCACCGAACGTCAGTACAATCTGATCAACAAGGCCAAGGCCTACGGCTGGGGCCAGGATCAAATCCGGGTTCTGGACGGCGATCTGGGCCAGTCCGGATCCGGCGCCGGCAACCGTGGCGACTTCAAAATCCTGGTGAGCGATGTGGCCTTGGGCCAGGTCGGCGCCATTTTCTCCTTGGAGGCCTCGCGGCTGGCGCGCTCGAACCAGGACTGGCATCGTCTTCTGGAGCTGTGCGCCATCACCAACACCCTCGTGGTCGACGAGGACGGTTGCTACAACCCGGCCGAGTTCAACGACTCTCTGGTCCTCGGCATGAAGGGCGCCTTCGCCCAAGCGGAACTACATATCATCCGCGCGCGCCTCCATGGCGGTAAGCTGAATAAGGCAAGCAAGGGCGAGTTGCACTTTCCCTTGCCTGTCGGATTTGTCTTTGAAGGCGATAAGATCGTGCTCGATCCCGACCGGGAGGTACAGGGCGCGGTTCGTATGATCTTCTCCCTATTCCAGCAGATGGGATCGGCGTTCGGCGTTGTTCGGCGCTTCCACGAGTTGGGTCTGCGTTTTCCACGGCGCTCCTACGGCGGAGCTTGGGATGGAAAGCTCATATGGGGGCCGCTGATCCATTCCCGCGTGACCAGCATCCTGCTCAATCCCTCCTATGCCGGCAGCTACGTCTTCGGACGCTATCAGTCTTGCAAAGAGATCGGGCCCGCCGGCGAAATTGCCGTCAAATCGCGTCGTACACCGCAAGAGGGGTGGCGCGTGATGATCCGCGATAATCACCAAGCCTATATCGACTGGGACCAGTTCACCGCGAATGGCGCGCGTCTCAGCGCCAACCGAACCAATGCCAATGTGTTACCAGGCCCCGCGAGAGAGGGCCTATGTCTGCTGCAGGGCATGCTTATCTGCGGGACCTGTGGCCACCGGGTGAGCGTGAGATATACCGGAAGCAGAGGCATTTACCCGATGTACCAGTGCGGCTCCAGGCGCCGGGACGGGTTGAAGAAGAGCTGTAACCTCAACCTTCCCGCCGGTCCGATCGACAGCGCCTTCTCTGCGCGGCTAGCCGGCGCGATCACCCCGATGAGGATCGAGTTGGCCTTGATGGCTCTCACCGCGTTGGAGGAGCGAGACCGTGCAATTGGCGCCCAGTGGCGGATGCGGATCGAGCGGGCGCGGTATAACGCGGAGCTCGCCGAGCGCCGCTATGAAGCCGTCGATCCGAGCAACCGGCTGATCGCTGCGACCCTGGAGCAACGTTGGAATGAGGCGTTGCAGCGTTTAGGCGATCTTAAAATCGAGCTAAGCGTCTTCGAAAAACAAAGCCTGCGCGTGGTCACTGCCGAGCAACGGAGCCAAATCCTGGCTCTCGTTAAAGACTTCCCTACACTGTGGGCTGCACCTTCAACAACATCCAAAGATCGAAAAAGGATCCTGCGCCTGCTGGTTCGCGACATCACCGTGTCCAAAGGTCCTGAGGATAAAATCGTCAACCTGCACATTCGCTGGCAAGGCGGTGAAACCGAAACCATCAGGGTCGCCTTGCCGAAAAACCGCGCAGAGGCCATTCGCTATCCAGCGCCGTTCATCGACCGTGTCCGAACACTCGCGCTTGACCATCGCGACAACGAAATCGCCGTGCTGTTGACCGCCGAAGGGCGCAAAAGCTCCACCGGTAAAGCGCTTACCGCAGAAATGATCCGCTGGATAAGGTGGACGCACCGCGTCCCAGGACCCAAGCTCCCTGCCGGTGTCCTGACTGTCCGCGACACCGCCAAGCGATACGGTGTTACTCCCGGCGTCATCTACTACTGGATAGAACGCGGCATCCTCTTTCCTCAGCAACGAAAATGGAATAGTCCCTATGAAATCACCATCGACGACGCCACTGACCAACGTCTTCGCCATTGGGTGGCCAACTCAAGCCGCATCACGCCAACAACCCCAACTCAAACTGTAAGAGGTGCATTATGAGCAACGCGTCGGTATCCCCAGTGGCCCCGTTCGTCCATCGTCCTTCGGTATGTCCACCCGTCGCACCGGCGGCGGAAAGTAGCTGCCGGACGCCAGCCAATTCCAGAGCTTGTAGAGGTTGTTCGAGAGATCAGCCTCGAAGTCTGCGATCGACTGTCCGTCTACGCCAGCCGCACCTTGGTTGGCTCTTACCCTCTTGTATGCTTCCCATACTTCCCGTTTCGGAATGTCGAACGGCTTTGCTCTATCCACAGGGCTCCTCCCGTCGCCGGTTGACCCTAGGCCAGAGCTGAACAACGCAGCCCCTTCGCTCCAGCTCCGTTACAGAGCCTTCGTCACTACTACGGGCTGCTCCGCCCCTGTGCCCCGCATCGGTACTCCGATCCTCGCGGGGGCCGCCCGCTCGGATTGCTCCCTTCGCATCGGGGCAACAGGTTCCCACGTTCCGCACAAGAGCCCGGTTCAGAGTCACGCCGCCTTCATGCCGGATGCCATCTGGGCCGCAATCAGGACACCTCCCAAACTCGTCCCGGGTTAACGACTTCCCCCCGGTTTCGACATCGTCTATACGCTTTCGACACGTCATCAGCGGTTTGCTCACGCTCGTCTCTCTGAGCCATACCTGACGGGATCATGTCCCGCCTTTTCCGCAACGTTCACCACCACGGCTCTTAACCGTCGCAGCTTGCGGTGGTTTGGAGCCTGCTCCTGACAGCCGGCTCCGAGGGGCCTTCCCTCATATCCTGCACAGCATCGCACCTCCTTTCGTCAGTGCGTTCGTGGCACACGGTCGTCTGCGTACGGCGCAGCGCGCCCAGACCCTAGCGGCCATTAGGCCGCAAGGGCGCGCCACGCGGCCAACGCACCGGCTCGTCTTTGTTTGTAAGCTTGGCGAGCGACGAGATGGCGCTCCTGATTGAAGTGGTTGTGGACCTCAGCATGAACTGAGCTGAATTTTTTGCAGCGTCTTCATGCTTCGAAACCGCTGCATGGCCCGTTCTCGTCGTCGAAACGGCTGATGCGAATTCTCCGTGCGATTGTTGAGCCGACGACCGACCTCGTGGCGGTCGGCATTGCCGATCTCTTTCATCGCCGCGCAATAAGAGCAAAGCCGTCGGTGACGATCTTCCGCGGTCCGCCGTACCTATTCATGATCCGCTTGAGAAACTTCAGCGCCGCAGCCTTGTTCCGCCTCGCAGTGACGACCGTTTCCAAAACCTCGCCTTCATGATCGACGGCGCGACAAAGATAGCAGAGCTTGCCGTTGACCTTCACGAACACCTCATCCAAATGCCAACGCCACTGGTGATAGCGGCGCATGTGCGCAACCCGCTTCTTTCGGATCTCGGCGGCAAATATCGGGCCAAACCGGTTCCACCAAAACCGGACCGTCTCATGGCTGATGTCGATCCCGCGCTCGGCCAGAAGATCCTCGACGTTGCGCAGCGACAGCGGGTATTTCACGTACATCATCACGACCAGACGGATCACTTCTGGCGAGCTGTTGAAATATCGGAACGGGTCGCTCATGGCCTGAAGCTAACACAGCCAGACACGGCCCGAAAATTTGCTCTGACATTGCCTGCGGCGCTGTCGTCTGTGACCGACCGCTCAGGCGAGAAGGTATGCTTCTTCAGGAGTTTGCGGTCCATCCGATCCCGATTTTGCGAAAGACCTGGGAGCGAGTTGGGTCCTGAGGCACGTCAATTCTGTCACTCCAAAGCCACCTCAATGACGTTGCGGCGGAACGCGTCGTTGTCGGCGAGGCGGCGGTACCAGGCCCCGACGGCGCCATGGCGATTGCCCTGCCCCATCGCGAACCAGCGATGCGCCCAGATGGCGTTACCGATATCCGCAAGCGTCGGCGCGTCGCCTTCGAGATAGGCCCGGTCCTTCAACCGCGCCTCCAGGATCGCGAACGGCGGCGCGGTGCCCGCCGCGCGCCGCGCGATCTCGTCAGGCGTGCGCTGCTCCGCAGGCAGGCGGTAAAGCAGAAAATAGAGCGGCGCCAGCGCCGGCGCCATCACCGACAATTGCCAATCCATCCAGCGCTCGACCAGCACGCGCTGCCCGGGCTCGACCGGGTAGGCCGCGTGCGGCCCGTATTTGTTACAGAGATAGCGGCAGATCGAATTCGATTCCCACATCACCAGCTCGCCGTCGAACACGGTCGGCACCAGCCCGTTGGGATTGAGGGCGAGATAATCGGGCTCGCGGTTGTGGCCATGTTTGCCGCCGATATCCTCGCGCGTAAAGGGCACGTCCAGCGTCGCGGCGGTCCACAGCACTTTCTGCACGTTCGACGACGTGGTCCGTCCGAGAATCCGCAGCATTGTCTTTCTCCCGCCGTTCCGCCCAAATTCGCCGACCGCAGGGATCGAGGCAAGGGGGCAAGCCATGCGTTCTGGTGCAAATCGACCAGGAGGCCGTGGTAATCGGCGCGCGCACCCGGCTTTCGTTATCACTTGCTGGCCAGCACCCAATTCCAGATGGCAGGTGCGCGCTTCGACTAGTGAGGCGGAGCCCAACAAAGCAGGATATTGCGCTACCAAGGGTGGGGTCCGGCTGTTCGCCAAATCGATTGCAATGGAATGCGCCTCGAAAGGCGACGGTATCCGGGTCAATTCGGTGCAACCCGGGATAATCGACACGCCGATTTGGAACAAGATTCGGCCCGACGTGGTGAGCGGCGGTCGGAATGCACCGATCGACATCGAGGAGATGGCGCGTCTCGGTGCACCGCTTGGCCGCGCGGGCCAGTCGCAGGACATCGCCAATGGGGTGCTGTTTCTTGCCTCGGATGCGGCGAGTTACATAACCGGCGCCGAACTAGTCATTGATGGCGGCATTACCGGCGGGTCGATTTCTCGGAGCGGACCACTTGCGGCGGGCCGGTTGGCTGTCCACTTCGGCAGCGCCGTGTTGAAGAGTTCGGTGGTGAACCAGCCATAGACCGGGGCGAGCAGATCCACTGCCCGCGCGCGCTCGCTGCGCCCGGTCCACAGGCGGGCCGGCGATTGCTGTGGTACCTCACGGCGTGATATTTAATTCTCACGAGTTCACGCGAGATGCCCAACGGACAGCCATCACAACTCGCCAACCTCAAGCCTTGGCAGACTGGCAACGCCGCGCGCAGGCGTTCGCGTGATGTCGACCGCGCCATCACTCGCATGCGCCATTGGAGCCCGTTAGCCGTCGAATATTGTGCCAAGGTCATACAGGACGAGAACGAACCAACGGCGCTCCGTCTCAAGGCCGCGATTGCGATCATCGACAAGGCAATCCCCAATGCCGGTGCAAGCGCGGCGTGGAACATGGATGGGGAAAGTGGCACGCCGCTCTCACTCATCTCATTCGTCGATGCGGTGATGCGACCACAGTGACCATTCAAACAACGACCGTTGGAGCGAAGACGTCGATCAACAGCGAGGGTCGCGACGACGATGATAGGCTGCACCTCTCTTTCGACCGCGACCAATGAGCCAGCAGAAGATCGCTGACGCTGCTCTGCCAGGAAAACTTCGCTGTCTCCGGCAATCCGCGCGCTACAAAATTCTGTTTGGCGGGCGCGGTGCCGGAAAATCGTGCGGCGTTGCTCTGTGGCTCCTCTCCGAAGCCGCCGCATGCCCGCAGCGCATTCTCTGCTGCCGCGAGTTCCAGACTTCGATACGAGACAGTGTGCATAAGCTCTTGAGCGACCACATCGATGCTCTTGGTCTGAGCGGCAAATTTTAGGTGCTGCAAAATTCCATCCGTGCTGCCAACGGTTCTGAGTTCATCTTCGAGGGCCTGCGCCACAACATCAGCCGCATCCGCTCCCTCCAGCGCATCGACAAAGTCTGGGTCGAGGAAGCGCAAACGGTCTCCCATACTTCGTGGGAGGTGCTGATTCCGACCGTTCGCGAGGAAGGCTCGGAGATCATCCGTGACCTTCAATCATCGTGACCTTCAATCCCGAGCTTGAAACTGACGAAACCTACCAGCGCTTTGTCGTTCATCCACCGCCGAACGCGGTCGTCGTCAAGATCAACTATCACGACAATCCCTGGTTTCCGTCGGTGCTGCGCGCGGAGATGGAGCACCTCAAAGCGGTCAATGCTGATGCCCATGCGCACGTATGGCTGGGTGAATGCCGCTACCGCTCGACGGTGCGATCTACGCGAAGGAGCTGCGCGACGCGCAGGAGGACGGGCGCATCACCTCGGTCGTGTACGATCCGACCAAACCCGTCGACGTGTACGTGGACCTGGGCTGGAGTGACGCGACCGCGATGTGGCTCGTACAGCACATTGCCGGTGACATCCGATGCATGGATTACATCGGGGACAGTCAGCGACCTTTCACCGATTACCTGCACGAGCTGCACCAGCGAGGCTACACCTACCGGACGCTGTGGCTCCCGCACGATGCTCAAGCGAAGAGCTTGGGGACCGGACGCAGTATCGAAGAGATCGCACGGAGCGCAGGTTGGCGCATCCGTATCGTGCCCAAACTCAGCGTGGCCGATGGCATCAATGCAATCCGCACACTGTTTCCTGTCATGTGGTTCGACAAAGAGCGCTGCGCCGATGGCGTGCAGGCGCTGAGGCATTACCGGTACGATGTCGATCCCAACACCGGACAGTTCTCGCGCAATCCTTTGCACGATGAGGCATCGAATGGCTCTGATGCGCTGAGGTATGTCGCGGTGGCAATGCAGGGACCGCGCCGGGTGACCTACAAGCCACACGAACCGGGTCCACGTCGGATCTATGTGGACGGCCGCACTGGGTGGATGGCCCGATAGCGCACAGGGGCACGGCTCACGCCGCTCCCCTCCCGCCGACCGGAACCATCTTGAATTATGGCCTTGGCGGCGCGGCTCAGTGCCAGCTTGATAATCTCGGCATGCGAAATGCGTGCAGCGGGGATCCGGTAAAATCCTTGGAGATAACGGCGAATGGTCGCGTAATCGTCACGCATCTCGCCGCGAAGGGTTACGTCGATCCGCAGCGTACCTTTCGCCTTGACGGCCATCCGTCGCCTTTTTTTGTGCTCGTTGAGATGTTCGCCACGGCCGAACCGATGGAAAGATCGAAGCGTCATGAGGTTCAGAATATCACCGCTGTATTCCAATACACAGATCGCAGAAAACGCAGATATGCGATAGGCTCCGCTAATTGGCTTGCGGGAGGCGCTGCATGGTCAAGGTCGTTGCTACGGGCCATCGATACCAGACACTCCCTGAAACTCTCGCATTGCTTTGGATTTTCGCTGGGCGTGGGGACGACGAGCTAGCCCACGCAGTTCGCGCGGATCGGCAAGCGCGCGCCTACCAGTCGCAACGGTCGCCCGGTAGGACTACCAATGCCCAAATCGTTCCAAGACTGTTCGGACGGCTCGGCTTGGGAAAGGCTTAGCAGCTCGCCCAAACCATCTGGCACGCCAGCACGACGAACTCGCATGAGCGGTTCCTACACTGCAAAGGTCGCGAAGGCGAAATCGAGGGACGGCCAGAAGCTTAAGTGAGCGCGCTCGCCTTCTTCTTCTTTGCACTCGCATCATTTCTCTATGCGACTGTTGGGCAGGCTGGTGGGACGGCGTTTCTCGCCATCATGGCGTTCGGCGCATTCCCTCCCAATGAGATGCGGCCCACGGCCCTATTGTTGAACATCGTTGCCGCAACGTATTCAACTTGGCTTTTCAATCGCGGCAACCATATCGACTGGCCAAAACTTCGGCCTTTGCTCTTGGCATCGGCGCCGACAGCGTTGATCGGCGGTCTCACCGTCCTGGATAGGGGTTATTACGACGTGCTCACAGGACTGGTTCTTATTTCCGCCGCTACGGTGCTGGCCCTTCGCCGGAGCGGCAACGTCGAAGGCGATAGGCAAATGCCGCTATGGGGCGGTCTTACCGTGGGATCGGGGGTCGGCTTTGTCTCCGGGCTTACGGGCGTCGGCGGCGGCGTCTTTCTTGCGCCGCTTCTGATTGCGCTAGGTTGGGCGTCGCCGCGACAAACAGCGGCCCTTTCGGCTCCATTCATCCTGGCAAATTCCATCGTAGGGCTGTCCGGAGCGCTTGCGGTAGCGCAAACTCCTTCCCCGGCTACTTGGCTTTATGCCCTCGCAGCGCTTGCGGGGGCCGTAATCGGGACAACAGTGGGACTTCGCTGGCTTTCTCAAACTATCACGCGATTTGTGCTGGCCGCTCTCCTCACGAGTGCAGGCGCGCAGCTCTTGATATGGTCCCATATCTGGCGCTAGTACCCCCTTTTCAAGAAGGGTAAGTCGTGATTCAAGATCGGGATGATTCCCGAAGCAAGAGAAGTTCGACTTTGGCGTGGCGATCGCAAGGTGCTGGAGGCACGATGCCGTTCGCCGCGCACGATGCAGCGCGATCTGAAGCGAGCGCGGATTGTGCTTTTGGCGGCTGGCGGTGTGAGTACGCGGGCGATTGCCAAGGAGGTGGGCGTCCAGCCGCGGATTGTTAGCCGTTGGCGGCATCGCTACGCCGACCACGGTCTTGATGGGCTTGCAGACAAGCCGCGCCCTGGCAAGAAGCCGCTTTATACGCAAGCGACGGACAAGCGGATTCTGGGACTTCTGGACCAGCCGCCGCCGGCGGGATTTGCGCGGTGGACAGGGCCGCTGCTGGCCAAGGCATTGGGGGATGTCGATGTTCAGTATGTCTGGCGCTGCCTGCGTCGCTACCGAATCGACCTGGCGGCACGGAAGTCCTGGTGCGAGAGCAACGATCCGGATTTTGCCGCCAAGGCCGCCGACGTGGTCGGCCTCTATGTCGATCCGCCGGCGACGGCCATTGTCCTTTGCGTTGACGAGAAGCCCTCGATTCAAGCGTTGGAACGGGCGCAAGGCTATCTGAAGCTGCCCAACGGACGAGCCTTGATAGGTCAAAGCCACGATTACACCCGCCACGGCACGACGACCCTGTTCGCGGCGCTGGAAGTTGCCACTGGAAAGGTCATCGCCGCACATTCAAAGCGGCGCAGGCGCATCGAGTTCATCGGCTTCCTGAACAGCGTTGTTGCCGCCTTTCCAGACCGCGCGCTTCACGTGGTTCTCGACAACCTCAACACCCACAAGAAGAACGAGCGCTGGCTCAAGAAGCATCCCAACGTGCATTTCCATTTCACCCCGACGCGCTCATCATGGCTCAATCAGGTCGAGACATGGTTTTCCATTCTGCAAGGCCAGTCGCTGAGCGGGGCTTCCTTCACCACCATCAAGCAATTGCAGGAGCACATCGATGCCTTCATCGCCGCGTACAACCAGGACGCAAAGCCCTTCGCATGGAAAAAGAAACGGGTCTATCAACGCCGCTTCAAAGGCCGACGTGTCACAAAGCTTTGATTCCGAGTACTAGGTCCGTCAACTCCCGAGCCCGCCCCGCGCCGCATTTATTGGCAAGGCAACAACACAGGCTGGATGGGCATGTAGCGCTGAGAGGCGAGGTTTACTTATGGAATGGCCCGCCCCTCTTTCAGCAATCCTTGTAGGATTGCTGACCTTTACCAGAGGACAAAGGAGCGGGACCGATGGATATCGTGATACTTGGCATTGATCTGGGCAAGAATGTTTGCAGTGTCGTCGGATTGGATGGCGGTGGTCGGGTGGTTTTGCGCCGTCGTCTGAGGCGATCGTCGGTGGCTGAATTTGCGGAGAAGTGGCCAGGTTGTGTTGTGGCGATGGAAGCGTGCTGTGGCGCGCATCATCTTGGCCGTGAACTGGCGGCGCGGGGACACGAGGTTCGGTTGATGTCGCCGGAATACGTGCGTCCTTACGTCAAGGCGCAGAAGAATGACGATCGGGATGCGGAAGCGATTGCCGAAGCGGCGCTGCGCCCGACGATGCGGTTTGTGCCGGTGAAGAGCGAAGAGCAGTTGGATCTTCAATCATTGCATCGAGCGCGGGAACGTCTGGTCACCGAGCGCACGGCGCTCATCAATCAGCTGCGGTCGCTGTTGCTGGAGCGCGGAATCACGGTGGCCCAGGGACGCCGGAAGCTAGAGAAGGAACTCCCTGAGATCCTTAGCGACGCGACATCGGGTCTGAGCCCCCGCCTCCGGCAAGTGGTCAGCGATATGCGTCAGGAATGGCAGACACTGGATGATCGGATCGGCGCGTTTGACGCCGAGTTCATGGCTCTGGCGCGCGCGGATGAGGCCGCCCGGCGCCTCGCGAGCGTGCCCGGCATCGGCGCACTCAACGCGACCGCGCTGGTCGCCGCTGTCGGCGACGGCAGCGCCTTCAGGCGCGGCCGCGACATGGCCGCCTGGCTGGGCCTGGTGCCTCGCCAGGCGACGACCGGCGGCAAACCCCGGCTGCTCGGCATCAGCAAGCGCGGCAACCGATATCTGCGCAAGAACCTGATCCATGGCGCGCGTGCGGTGCTGCCGTATCTGGCCGAACGCGATACGCCGCTCGGCCGATGGGTGAAGATACTGTTGGCTCGCGCGCACAAGAACAAGGTCGTCGTGGCGCTAGCCAACAAGTTGGCGCGTATCGCCTGGGCAATATTGGCCCATGGTGGAAGTTACGAAGCCGCCCATGTCGTGGCGCTGTGATGAGGGATTGACCAACCGGCAATAACCGGCGGGTCTTAGGTGTCTGCGGGTGGTGGAAGCAAGATGG
Source organism: uncultured Alphaproteobacteria bacterium (assembly GCA_963804725.1). GTDB lineage: Bacteria > Pseudomonadota > Alphaproteobacteria > ATCC43930 > CGMCC-115725 > JAATGI01. The sequence continues at coordinate 502,273 of CAWDRN010000008.1, forward strand.
CCTAACAGATTCTATGCGGGTGGACGGCGACCGGGAGGTGATAGCCTGAGGTTGCTGACACATCAGAATGGAGACGATCGATGCTTCGCACCGCCCGCACCCCGCACCCGACGGCCGCCGTCCTGGAATACGATACCGCGTTGTTCGCGGCGTTGGAATTGAGCCGATCAAGCTGGTTGCTTGCGGTGAATGTCCCGGACAGCGACAAAATCGGCAAGTATCGAATTGTGGCCGGCGATAGCGCAGCGCTGTTGAACCTGTTGTCACGTCTGAGGGCCGAGGCGGAGCGACGCTGCGACAGGCCGGTGAAGACCATCTCAATCTATGAGGCTGGGGTTGATGGGTTCTGGGTGCATCGGTTGCTGGAAGCCAACGGTGTGGACAATCACGTAGTTGATGCCGCCTCGATTACGGTGAACCGGCGTCACCGCCGCGCCAAGACGGATCGGATCGATGCTGAGATGCTACTGCGCACGCTGATGGCCTGGGCACGCGGGGAACGGCGGATTTGTGCGATGGTGCGCCCGCCGAGCCCAACGGAGGAGGATGAGCGGCGGCTGACGCGTGAACGCGGAACGCTGGTGACCGAGCGCGTGCGTCATGTGTGTCCCCAAGAATGAGGAAGCTTGGTACGGGCGATATTGCCCGGCCGAGTAGGTGGGGACGTCACCGGCCCCAGCCCTCACAGTCCCGGACGAGCGAGATTCCCGCATCCGGTTCTTCACGAGAGAGCTTCGCCCACAGCGGCATATGGATGAGCAATCCTGACTGGAGGCAGCGGATGGTGTTTCAGGATTTCGTTCAGGCGGGCCCACCGGACCACGCGCTGTCGATCTCGCCGAGACAGCCACTTCTGCCAAAGCCGCACCACCTTGTGGGCGAACCACCGCAATCGTCGACCGTTGCCACCAACACCGTAGTAGGCGTAGTGGCCCCGCATCGTTGTGGACAGATGGCGATGCTGGTCGCGGATGGATCGGTGCCGGTTTTTCCGACACCAGTCGTTCACCGCGGCCACTGCCCGAGCAAACCGGCCCTTGGCCGTAATTTGCCGAACCACGTTTCTGCCTTGCCGTGACCTCCCCCAAACATGGGTTAGGCCAAGGAAGTCAAACGAGGTTCCACCCGTGTCCGGGTGGCGCGCGCCCTCTGCCCGCCTCGGGCGGAAGTCCACGAGGCGTGTCTTGTCGGGATGGAGCGTGAGCCCAAACCGCGCAAGACGCTTGCCCAAGACCGCCAGGACGCGTTTGGCATCGGCAATATTGTCGAACGCCATGACCGCATCGTCAGCGAACCGGACAAGTGTGCAGTTCCCCGCAAGGCGCGGCCTCACTTGCGTCTCGAACCATTCATCGAGCACATGGTGCAAGAAAATGTTCGAGAGGCACGGCGAGACTACACCTCCTTGCGGAGTGCCCTCAGTCGTGCGGTGCAGGAGGCCATCTTCGACAGCTCCTGCTTTCAGCCATTTGTCGATCATCCGTCGAATGACGCCATCTGTGACTCGTTGGTCGAGGAACGCCCGAAGGTGGGTGTGTGGAATCGAGTCAAAATACTTGCGTATGTCGATCTCGAGTACCCAGTAGAGGTGCTTGGACCAGATCGCGTGCCGCAGGCTATTGAGTGCCTGGTGAGCCGAGCGGCCTGGTCGGAAGCCATACGAGCAGGCTAAGAAGTCCTGTTCGTATATTGCCTCCAACACCATCGTCACGGCGCGTTGCGCCACCTTGTCTTCGAAGGATGGAATGCCGAGCATCCGTTGCGATCCATCCGCCTTCGGAACGTACGCCCGCCGGACCGGTGGCGCCTGGTAGCGGCCAGACTTGATGCGTTCCAGGAGGTTCAAGAAATTGGCCTCGAGGTTCACCTCATAGTCTGCCGCTGTGACACCGTCGATGCCGGGAGCGCCATCCTTGCGAGTGAGCCGGTAGGCCTCCAGCATCTAATCCAAGTCAATGACGTGGTGCAGCGAGTAAAGCGCCGCCCCGCGTTTCGTTCTCGCCAAGTCGGCTATCCGTTGTCGGTTCGTGGACAGGTTTGCAGGGTCCAGGGTCCCCTCCCTTGTTTCATTCCAACGGTTCTCTCTTCGTGACGTCTCCCTTCCCTCTTTCGGGTCCCGGCGAGCCCGGTTCCCCGACGTCACTGGTACTATGAAGACGCTACGACTTCCCGCCTGCGTGTGCCTGTTTCCTTATGGTTTCGGTCTCAGGTTCCACGTACGCCTCGCATCGTTCGTGTTCGCCGTGGCGCTCCCGATGCGTGCGGAGGTCACTCATCAGGCCTGGGACGATTGATCAGCCGGTGTCCCGTGTGCCGGCGTTATCCGTTCGTGGACGCGAGCGGGATCTCTCAGGTTGCCTGGCGTTCCATCCCATGCCTTTGCCCTGCTCCACGACCCCGGCCGGGCCGACGAGCCCTCGCCTGTAGCGGCCTTGCCGATGCTGCCCCGGCTCCGATACACCGAAGGCCCCAGCGGGTTCTCAATCTCGAGGCTTAGCACAGGGCTTCAGCATCCGCTGCCTACGCTTCACGAACAGCGTTGCCACTGCCCATGCAAGGCTCGCTTCCGGTTGGCGGGCTGCGCCTTTACCGGGAGGGTGTCGAACCCTCTGGATCGCTTTGAGAGGTTTCGGGTTACATCCGTCCTCCTTTCCAGGCCTTTGCCTGACGCAAACCGAATGTGAGTTGATGCGGTCATGGATCGCATGTTGAGAACGGGCCCGAGCCTCGGATCTGCCAGCTAAGGAAAATATCGCAATGGCACCATAAGATGACGCTTGACAAGGAACCACCCCATGTGAGCGCCCGTCACGATCGTGGATGAGAAAGCGTGGTGGCTCCCGATCCCAGCCGCAGCATTCGACGATCTGTCGGCTTGCCCACGCCGCCGTCGGATGCCGCGTTGTCTCGACGCGGAGAACTGCCCGGCTGGCGTGATCGACGACGAAGAACACGTAAACTGTTTGAAAGAAGATCGTCTGCACGCAAAGGAAGTCGCAAGCCCAAATCGTCGATGCGTGTCGCTTGAGGAACGCGCGCCAACCCGGAGACGGCTCCCCATCCCACGGACGACGCATATACTTTGCAATGCTTCGGGCCGAGACCCGGAAGCCAAGCCTTGCCAGCTCGGCTTGGATCCGCCGTTGACCCCACAACTGATTCTCGGTCGCCATGCGTCGAATGAGATCGCGTAACTCTGGCATTATGGGAGGGCGCCCCGCCTTGCTTCCCCGTCTTGAGCGCCATCGCCAATAAGCCCGCCAGCCCCGACGGTGCCACCTCAAGACCGTCACCGGTTCGACGATCAGCAACGACCTTCGCCAGCCGGTGAACCTTCGGCACGCCAGCACCCAGAACCGCCGATCTACGTCACGAATGCGAGGCCGCGGCTGCCGACGCCGCAGCACCAGCAGCTGCTGTCGCAGGCAAATGTTCTCCGCCACCAGGGACGCCCGCGCCCTGAAACCGGCCGCGATCCCCCACCCAACCCACCGAAGCACTGGCCCCTCCCTGTTCCCTTTTCCAGGAGAAGGGCCGACACCCTCGACCGTCAAGAGAAGATCAATGGCATCGAGCTTGTTGCGCCCTACAGCCCTTCCGATCCTTGGCGGCCTACATCACGAGTACTATCTCGCTCCACCGCTGCGTGATTGAATATTTGCGGACTACAGGGACAAGTTTTGACGAAAGCAAGCTTGAGATGTGGCCGCCAGAAATTTTCTTTTGTAAGCCCTTCCTTGGGAAGTTTGTCAGTCCCGTTTCATCAGAGTTTCGTAGACGAGCTGGAATGAGTCCGGGCCGACGCTCACCTCGCCTCGAAATGGATTGTCCAGCTCGGCAATCAGGAAAATCACGGAGCCGAGAATAGCTGCAAGGATGCCGCCAAGGATTAGGTGCACATGAATCTCCATGTCCTGCAGCCAAATTAACATGATGTTCATTAGAGCGCCAAAAGCCACCACCCACCATAACACCGAGGGCAAGCCTAGAGGGACGTTAGCGAGCCGCGACCGGCGAAATTCGACCAGGCGATTGAATTCACGGAGGGCCTCCGCATGAATGATTTCTTCGGTTTTTTTGCCTGGCTCGAAGGCTGCCATAGTTTGCCAGAGCGACAGGATGCGGTCGCTTCCGCCCGCAGGCACAATGCCCTTGCGTTGCTGCGGCCAGCCGTCCTCGATTGTGTAACGGGTATATTCGCGCAGGCGATCTTGCAATTGATGGCGCACCGGCTGGGGGTAGCCGCCGAAATCGCGATAAAGCGCCGCGACGCTTGAGGCCTCCTTATCGACATTATCGCCGACATTGGAATAATTCTGGTAGGTGGCGACTGCGACCAGGCCGAGCAGGAGACCGAAAAGCACAAAGAAACTCGACAGGGCAAGGCCCACTACTTCGTTGGCGTGCGTATCCCGATGGATCCAGGAATGAACTGTGGCGCGCGTCAGAAAAATGCCGCCCCAAGTGATTCCGATAAACACGGCGGCGAACAGCAATCCGATTGACCAACTCGGATAATCGTAGATCCAATAAAACATCTCCATTAACCAGTCAGTTAATAGTCATAGTATCCCGATCGTGTACAAATGAGATCTTGTCAGTCTGCCAAGATTCTTCATCGGACGGACTATCGCCTGACTCGCATCGCCAGACGGATCACGTTTGCGGTAGGGACAGCCGATGTCAATCCCTATTCGATCCGCCATACCGTCAGCTGCTATCTGCGCAGTAAAAAGGTTACCGGCGACCAGATCAGCGTCATGCTCGGTCATCGGCCGCAAAGCGCATCGCGTGTCGATCTCGTCTATGCGCCCTATGAGCCGGATTATTGCCGAGATGCGATCCGGGCGATCGAGGCCCTGCATCGCGAGATAATGCGCGAGCTTGCGCGCCAATTGCGCGCCACTGAGGGTGTGGATAAAATGTTGATAAAGTTGCCGACGTCCGGAAAACCCTTTATAAATCGAGGCCGCACGATGGTGGGTGCGACAGGGATTGAACCTGTGACCCCTACCATGTCAAGGTAGTGCTCTCCCGCTGAGCTACGCACCCATCTGCCACTGAAGCGCGGTATAAGGTCCGCGCCCCAATCTAAGGTTTATCCACTTTTCCAACCACTTAACGAAATCGTTTCGAAAGTCCATCCACTTTGTCTACCCATCACCGCGACGCGAAACCAAGGCGCCGTGTCGGGATGGCTCGATTAGCGGTGCGTTGGGTAGCACAATCTCCGCATTCCTTCATAGCCTGAAAACAGGACCAGGATTGTCCGCGTTTGGTTCTCACGGCCAGATTGGTGAATACCCATCGACGAAATCCGAGAAATCGAAGGCGCACGCCTCTTCGGTCATGGTCGCGTCGAAGATCGACGGGCGGCAAGTCCGTTTGATTTATTGATGCCGGCACAGCTCACCCCGAATGGTCGTGCCCTTAGCAGCTATTGAGGGAGGGGCGCTCGCGGCGGAAATCGTAGGATCGGGCGGAAGGCTTGTCGCCGCAATCCGCCGCATTGACGTCATCACCCGCGTCGATCGGGACCCAGCTCCGGCCACAGACTAGAAGTCTTCTAGACTTTTTGACTCCCGGCTCGGGTGGGCGCATAGTCGTCGCCGTTACTGGCCGTCACTGGCTTTTCCGACCGAGATGAGGAAGGGACATGCCTTCTCTCAGAGGAACCGCGACCGAGCAGAATCTCAAGGACGCGTTTGCGTGGGAGAGCCATGCGAACCGCCGCTATCTTTCTTTCGCTCGGAATGCCGACATCGAGGGCTACAACGACGTGGCAGCGGTGTTCCGTTCTATCGCGGAGGCCGAGGCCGGGCATGCGCACGGCCATCTCGAATATGTCACGCAGGTGGGCGATCCCGCCGCGGGCAAGCCGATCGGCCCGACCGGCGACAACCTTAAGGCCGCGATCGCCAGCGAGACCCACGAATACACCGACATGTATCCGGGCATGGCCCGCACCGCCCGCCAAGAAGGCTTCGACGAAATCGCCGACTGGTTCGAGACGCTTGCCAAGGCAGGGACGTCACATGCCGGCCGCTTGCAAAAGGCGCGCGCCGCCCGTTGATCCAAATGGTTCCATATGAACAATTTGAAGAGCACTGGAACACGATGGGAGAGAGGTATGGACGTGAGGACTGACGAGAAAGCCGGGAAGTGCCCGGTCGTGCACGGGACGACAAACGTCGGCATGATATCAAACAGCGACTGGTGGCCGAACCAGCTCAACCTCAGAATCCTACGCCAGAACTCGCCCCAGTCCGATCCCATGGGCAAGGCCTTCAACTACGCCGCAGAGTTCAAGAAGCTCGACTTCAAGGCTGTGAAGAAAGATCTCGCCGCGCTAATGACGGACAGCCAAGACTGGTGGCCGGCGGATTTCGGCCACTACGGCGGGCTCATGATTCGCATGGCGTGGCACGCCGCGGGCACGTACCGCATCGGCGACGGTCGCGGCGGCGCCGGCGCCGGCCAGCAGCGCTTCGCACCCCTCGGCTCCTGGCCGGACAATGCGAACCTCGATAAGGCGCGCCGGCTGTTGTGGCCGATCAAGCAGAAATACGGCTCGAAAATCTCCTGGGCCGACCTCTTGGTCGTTGCCGGCAATGTCGCGCTCGAAACCATGGGCTTCAAGACATTTGGCTTCGGCGGCGGGCGCCCTGATGTGTGGGAGCCCGACGAGATCGTCTACTGGGGCAAGGAGAAAGCTTGGTTCCCTGATCCTCATAGCGACGAGCGCTACAGCGGCGTCCGCGATCTCGAGAATCCGCTGGCTGCCGTGAATATGGGCCTCATCTACGTGAATCCGAATGGGCCGAACTTCAAGCCGGATCCGGTTGCCGCCGCCGTTGACATTCGCGAGACCTTCAAGCGCATGGCGATGAACGACGAGGAGACGGTTGCGCTCATCGCCGGCGGACACAGTTTTGGCAAGACCCATGGCGCCGGCGATGCCGCGCTGGTGGGTCCCGAGCCGGAAGCTGCGCCCATTGAGGAGATGGGCTTCGGCTGGAAGAGCCGCTATGGCACCGGGAAAGGAAAAGACGCGATCACCGGCGGCCCGGAAGTCACTTGGAGCACGACGCCGACGAAGTGGAGCAGCAGCTTTTTCGAGAACCTCTTCAAATATGAATGGGAGTTCGAGAAGAGCCCGGCTGGGGCCAATCAATTCAGGGCGAAGGGCGCCGCCGCCACGATTCCGGATGCCTTCGACCCATCGAAGCTTCTTACACCGACCATGCTGGTCACGGACCTCGCTTTGCGGATGGATCCGGGGTACGAGAAGATTTCCCGACGCTTCTTAGAGCATCCGGATGAATTCGCGGATGCGTTTGCCCGCGCTTGGTTCAAACTCACCCACCGTGATATGGGCCCGCGAGCGCGCTATCTAGGTCCCGAGGTGCCGGCCGAAGAACTGATCTGGCAGGATCCCGTCCCCGCGGTCGATCACAAGCTCATCCTCGCCAATGACATCGCAGATTTGAAGGCCAAGATCCTTGCTTCGGGACTTTCCATTTCCGAGCTCGTCGGGGTGGCATGGGCCTCGGCGGCAACCTTCCGCGGCTCCGACAAGCGCGGCGGTGCGAATGGGGCGCGCATCCGTCTCGAGCCGCAGAAGGATTGGGAGGTTAACCAGCCTGCCCAATTGGCAAAGGTTCTCGAAACCCTTGTGGGCATCCAGAAGGCGTACAACGGGGCGGCCAGTGGCGGCAAGAAAGTGTCGCTCGCCGATCTGATTGTTCTCGGCGGCTCGGCCGCCGTCGAGCAGGCCGCGAAAAAGGCTGGGCACGACATCACCGTTCCCTTCGCGCCCGGCCGCACGGACGCGTCGCAGGAGCAAACCGATGTCGAGTCCTTCGCCTATCTCGAACCGGTCGCGGACGGGTTCCGCAACTACCTCAAGGCTAGGTTCAGCATACCAGCGGAGGAGCTCCTGATCGACAAGGCGCAACTCCTGACGCTGACCGCGCCGGAAATGACGGTTCTCGTGGGCGGTTTGCGTGTCTTGGGCGCAAACCACGGCCAATCGCGGCACGGCGTCTTCACAAAACGGCCAGAGTCGCTGACCAACGACTTTTTCGTGAACCTCTTGGACATGAGCACGGAATGGAAAGCGACCTCGGATGAAAATCTGTTCGAGGGTCACGACCGCAAGAGTGGCAAACTGACGTGGACAGGCACCCGTGTCGACCTCGTCTTCGGTTCGAACTCCGAGCTGCGCGCCCTTGCCGAAGTCTACGGAGCCGACGACGCAGAAGCGAAGTTCGTGGCCGACTTCGTGGCGGCGTGGACCAAGGTCATGAACGTCGATCGCTTCGACCTTGCCTGATCTCGGCCGAGAGGTTTTCGAAGGCTGTTTAAGGCCAAGCCGCTCCAGACATGCGGCTTGGCCGGATAACGCGGCAGACAGCGTCAAAAAGCGCGCTGCTGGACTTTCATGGCCGCTGGCACCCGTGATGGCTGTGTGTACCGAAAATTTGGATTCGGATATATTGTGGTGCAACCCGCCGACAACTGCATGGGATACGATGCGCCCGGCCCGTTGAAATCGGACGCGACAACGGTGCGTTGTGTGTACCGAAACCTAAATTTCGGAAGTGTAGATGATGTAGCCCGCCGATGAGCGGATGAGATACGGATGCGTCCGGTCCGCTCAACCGGACCCGGAACTGGTGCATCCTTGTTCAAGGAGCGATGGGTCCGTTATCTTGTTTCTGGTAGATGAGCTTTGAATAAGTTTGGCAAGAATTGCGCGCTTCCGCCTTCACGATGCCCGCGTCGCCTTCAATTCCCTGCCAATGTGAGCGAGCGCTAATCGCCGCACGTCACACAAGGCGCGCACGCGATTCCAGGCCATAGAGCATAGCGAGCAATAGAGGTAGCGCGTGGCGAGCGTCTTGCCGGTGACAGTTATCAATCCCGCGCTTGGTGTCGAGCGGCAGCATGGGCACAATCCGCGCCGAGGCAACTGGCGCAGATGTCCCCCGATATCTGAGCGGCGAGCGCGGTGAAATAGACTGGAAGTGCGGCCGCTATGTAAAGAGCTCCACCCGCATCAGTGATGTCGACATGCCGGAAAAGAAATCGGTTCGCGAGGTTTTCCACGAAGTCCGGAGGCGCTGAGCCGAGCTATACCGCGACCTCCCGGGCCTAGCTGGGAGTGTCGTTGGCTCAATGGTGTCGAGGATCTGCATCAAAGCGTCCCGCTACACAGGGTCTCGTCTATGGCCCTCTGCGGCGAGCGGCGGCTAGCGGGCCTGTCGTATTGCTGAGGCTCAGGCAGCACTCTTAAGATCGACGCTATAAGGCTGAGGAGCCAGTACGCGCCCAGGGTTAGTCTACCATGCCGTACCATTCGTAAGTCCTCACCGGTCGATCACTCAAAAGATGGTCGAAACTCCGCACATGCCAAACTCGCTGTTGATCAGATCAACGCGCTTCCACAAGATTGAAAGGTTATCGACCACTGGTGACAACGAAAAAGTGCTCGTGCCGGCAAACATCCGCAAATCGTCTTCGGTGTTATGTGTTGCCCGCGCCTCGATCAGATCGAATTTGACCCGCGCCACTATGACGTTCTTCCTGTGCGCCTCGCCGATAGATGACGGCAGGGCAAGCATCGCGTCGAAGAGGCTGGTCCCCTTGCCGTTTTCATCGACCGCAAATCCAAGTGCACCCTGAAGGCTGGCCCCTTTGCCGTCCTCCCCAACGTAATAGCCAACGGACGTCCCGAGATGAACCAAATCCCGGCGCGTATCTTCGTGCATCTTCTCGGGGTGATCGAGTCCGTCGCACATGCCCTTGATGCGGTTGATGTCATGTTTGGCGCCGAATTCCACCCCCCTGGGTCGACCTTTGGCCTACTCACCAACGGCCCGCACAAAATGTGGCCGACGTAGCAATCTCCGCCCTACCTCGCCTATCGAGGCTTCGATGCGGTCAATTCTGTCTCTTAGGTCGGGAACCGTCTTGTTCAGTTCAGTTACCGTGTCCATGGCGTCCCTACTGCACCGTGAAATTTGAGAGTTGCAGCCCAACAAAGTCGCTGCCGTCCAATAGGTCTTTCGCTTCCGCGTCTCCAACTTCGGCGCCACGCTTGAGCGCATCGACAACAGCCTCGTCCGCTCCCTCACAATGTCGCTTCACAACCTCTACCAAGTACGGCTTTCCCAACCCAGCGTCGCCATCTCGCAGATCTCGCGCCGTGAGCGCATCGCCACAGCTAAATATGATGTACTTCGCCCATAGGCCCGGGTCCCGTCCGCATTTCGCGGCAATGGCAAGGTTCAGCATGATCTCGGCGGGAGTCATGTCGACCGGTATTCTTCGAGAAGCTCGCGCAATCCATTGCGGTCGAAGTCGATCACGATGCCAGCCTCAGCGCTCAGGCGCTGAATGAAGGCCCAAATCGTAATCCGCGATGCCAGAGTTCACTCCGGTGATGTATCCCAGAACCCACTCAACCTCTTGGAAATATGCGGCTGGGTTCGATTGCTTGTCCTGCGTCCATTGCCCGCACGAGATTTGTGGGCCAATTGAGTAGGCCTCAGCGCCATGCGCAAGGCCGGCAGCGACACTGACGGCAATCGCCAAACCGATCAGCGCAGCTACGGCACACACGACAGGGTGGGCTACGCCACTTCTATGCTCACTCACTTTCCATTCTCTCTGCTTGAGAACCACCTGATTACGTAATCGGGCCACCAACGCAGCAGACGAGCCGCCTCCCGTTGGGCATCCTCGCAGTCCTGTTCGGCCAACAATGCCGTAAGGGCTTCGTGTAGTTGCCTCATGCCGGTGCCACCGCAAAGGAGGCGACGAGCTTGACTTCGTGGCACTCGGCCAACGTCTGTGGGTGAAGATGCCTTGGTTCGTACTCGTGTACTTCACCGGACACAGCGTCGCGGATGCGCTCGAGGTGAGCCCGAAGGAAGGCCATAGCGTCATCAAGGTTATCGTGCGGCACCTCGTGCTTGGCGCCTGCCTTGTCGCGATACACTGCTACGAAGGTATTGCTCATTTGCGCCTCAGATGAACCCCGGGGCCATCGCCGTTGGCTTTGAAAACCACGCCAGCCTTTTCCATCACGCTCTTCAACTTCTCAACCGTCGCCGGCAACGTTGGCTTGTCGCTCTCGAAGCGGAAAACCGTATTTGGCGACATTTTGGCTTTGCTCGCCAAATCGCGAACACCCCAGCCAATCGCTGTGCGTCCTAGTCGGCACTGCATCGGCGATATGATTGTCTTATCCACGGGCTCCATCATACCAAAATATAGTTACCATGTAACTAAGACACGACAGCTCAATGGTTAAGATTCGTGCTGGCCCGTTGCCATTGCGTCGCTTCGACGCGAGTGGCTCAAATTTCGTCGCCTGATGGCCTAATCTTACTTGGACGTCTCGAGCACAAAGACTCGTGTACGCGTCGATGGGCGCCTGGTATGGCCTTTTTGCGACACAAATCGGTGTGCTTTTTGACACAAGCCTGCGGATATATCTCAGGCTTTTTGCCGTTCACTAACTGCCGCACTCCCGCCCGACTGTTCGTCAGAAAATACCTCATGTAAAACTTTAACAAACTGTGCTAAACTCTAACAGTTAAAGCCTACGGGGGTACCATGGCAGCGCCGCAATGCCGACTGTGCGGGGAGCGTCATTACGGCTTTTGCCGGAATCCTAACTCCGCAAAACCAAAGTCCGATCTTACGCCTATCCTGAAGGCAAAGCCCGTCTTAGAGCCGTCCGGCATACCCTGTCCTAAGTGCGGCGCGCAGGGTGGAAATCCATGCGCCGATGCATGCGCGGGGCCAAACGGACTAAGGGGCGTCGTTAGTCGGCTCCCACCCAGAAAATCACCGTGGGAAACCAGCCCGTTAACTCCCCACCCGACCCACCCGCTAACATATAAACAATTCGTTGCTAACTGTTAACAGGGGGTTGTTTAGTTCCGGTTTTGCCTAACCGCTCGGGTTTTCGTGGTGGGTACCAGGGTGGGTAGCCTTAAGCGATATTTGGCCAAGTCATTGCAATAACTTATATAATTTGCATAAAGGCGCGGAACCATCCTCCGCCGTAAGCACTCGAAGACCTTTCTCCACAACCACGCCGCTGGGATCGCGACGATGGGTCTGCTCGTGGTACACCGGCGGAAGCGGCTTCCTTCGGCGCATCGGCCTCGACGGCAAGGACACCGGCATCCAGCGCTATCTCAAGTGACAGGCGCTGCTACATGATACCCAACCCCCGGTGTGCCTCACGGAACCCCCGCGCATGGCGGCCGAGTAGTCTCATGGATCACCGGAAGATCGAACACTGGACCGGTCAAAGGGGATAGCATGGAAACTTTTGAAAACAGAACGGCAGTGGTCACGGGCGCCGCCTCTGGGATAGGGCGCGCCTCGGCCAAGGCCTTCGCGCAGCTGGGAATGTCGGTGGCCCTGCTCGATATTCGGGCCCCGGAATTAGCTGCCGTCGTCAATGAGATTCGTGCCTTAGGCGCGCGAGCGATCGGCGTGACAACGGATGTATCCGAGACGGAGTCGGTGGAAGCCGCGGCGCTACAGGTTGAGCACACATTCGGTCGCGTGCATTTGGTGATGAATAATGCAGCGGTATTCCTCCGCGGTCTTCGGATGGACGTGGCGCCCGACGCGGCCTGGGAATGGATTGTTGGGGTCAATCTCTACGGTGTGATCCGCGTGGTGCGGAGCTTCTTGCCGCTTATCCGCGCACATGGCCAGGATGGCCATGTGATCAACACGGCTTCGATCTCCGGCCTAGTGGTCGGCGACCGCGAGAGCGGGGCCTATTCTGCGACCAAGTTCGCGGTCATCGCCTTTTCCGAGGCGCTGGAGCACGACTTGAAGGGAACCGGCATCGGGGTCTCCGTGTTGATCGCGGGGGCGGTCAGCACGGATTTCTATGTCAATTCCGCGCGCAGCCGGGGAAGCATCGGCGGCCCGAACCGCTATGCCGAGACACCTCCCGACATCGCGGCGGGGATGAAGCCGGAAGAAGTCGTGCGCCGCATGCTCGAGGGAGTACGGGCCGGTCAGTTCTTCATCCCGACCCACCCCGAGACCCGTCCCGCCGTCGAGGCGCGACACGCCCGACTGATGGCCGCGTATGCGTTTGCCGAGGACCGCTTCAAGAGTTAGCAGGCGGTTCGCCGGGTCCTATCCCCGGAACCGTGTCCCCAACGTCCCCGGAACGTCCACGCGGAACGCCAGAATCTTGCCCGCGTCCGGATTCTGCTCCATCGGATGGATTAGCGACGTGACCGCCAGTGTCTTCAGATCGGGACCGCAGAAACAGGGCATGGTCGGGAACCGCACCGGCAAGTCGATGTAGCGTTCGATCTTGCCGTCGGGACCAATGCGATTGAGACGGCCGGCGCTGAAGCCGGCGCTCCAGTAATAGCCTTCGATGTCGACGGCGGCGCCATCCGGCCAGCCAGTGGTATCGTCGAGTTGGCAGAATACGCGCTCGTTGGCGATGTCGCCGCTGTCGAGGTCGTAATCGTAGGCCCGCACCGCTTTGAGGGTGAAGTCGGCATGGTACATGATCCAGCCGTCCGGGCTCCAGGCGAGGCCGTTGGTCAGTCCGATCCCTTCGACCATGCCCTGATACGAGCCGTCCGCCTCGATCCGGTACAGCACGCCTGCCAGCTTGCGGATGCCACCCCGGCGATCGTCCAGGCTGCCGAGCCAAAAGCGTCCGTCCGGGCCGACCTTAGCGTCGTTGAAACGATAGTGGGGCCGCGCCTGCTCTTCCGCGATGACGGACAGCAGAGAAACTTTGCCGGTGGCGAAATCGAGCAGCTCGACGGTGAACCGCTGTGCCACCACCGCGCCCTTGCCGTCCCGCCGCAACCCGAGGCCGCCACATTGTTCGGGCAATTTCCACGACCGCAATTCCCGCGAGCGCCAATCGTAGCGATGAATTGTCCGGGCCGGGATGTCGGTGAAAAAGAGCGCCTGCTCGACTTCGTCCCAGACCGGGCCTTCGCCGAGCGTGAAGCAGGTATCCAGCAGCGGTGCGATCATGGGTGCGGCCATTCGATCCTCCCGTTTGCGGTGAAACTATCACGACTGCCGCCTTCTGAAATTCCCCGGCTCGGTTGACGGCAACTCAACCCAGCCGCCGCTAAAATCGGTTGACCCCAATCGCCGCTCCGCCGATAGGCTGTCAAAATCGAACCCTGTCGCAGGCCCGCATGGATTTCAGTCTTCCGGAAGATGTTCGAATGATCGGGGACGTGGTCGCCCGCTTCGTGGCGGACGAACTGATCCCGCTGGAGCGGCTGGTGATCGAGAGGGAGGCGGCGCGCGGGATGGGTCACGATCCGATTCTGCCGCCGGAGATCGAGGCACGGCTCGGCGCGCGCTCCCGCGCGCTGGGACTGTGGGGCATCGACGTGCCGGAGGAATTCGGTGGCCAGGGCATGGGCGCGCTGGTCAAGGGCGTGGTGATGCAACAGCTCCGCTACAGCATCGTGCCCTTCACCCTGCCCCCCGACAGTCCCAATCTGCACTTCCTGGCCGAAAGCTGCACCGGCTCGCAGATCGAGCGGTATCTGCTGCCCTATAGCCGCGGCGAAAAGAAATCCTGCCTTGCCCTGTCCGAGGCCGGTGCCGGCTCCGACGCCGCCGCGATCAAGACTCGTGCGGAGCGCCGCAACGGCAAATGGATTCTGAACGGCCAAAAGATGTGGATCAGCAACGCGCGCTCGGCCGATTTCATGATCGTCATCGCGGTGACCGATGCCGGCAAGGGCACGCGCGGCGGCATGACCGCGTTCCTCGTCGACCGCGATACACCGGGCGTCAGTATCCCGAGCGAATACGCCATCATCGCCGCCCAGTTCCATCCCTATGCCGTTTATTTCGACAATGTCGAATTGGGCGACGAGCAAGTACTCGGCGAGACCGGCCAGGCGTTCGCGCCGTTGCAGAACCGGCTCGGCATCCGGCGCATGGAAATCGCGGGCTGGTGCATCGGCTTCGCGACGCGCTGCATCGACATGATGATCGAGCAGGCGAAAATCCGCTCAACTTTCGGCGCGCTGCTTGCCGACCGGCAAACGATCCAGTGGTGGATCGCGGACAGTTTCCAGGAATTGGAGATGGTCAAACTGTTGACCTATCGCCTCGCCTGGCAACTCGACGCGGCTCGGGGGGAGGGCGACGACAAGCGCACCGCCATCCGCCGCGGCGCGGCGACCGTGAAGGTGCAAGCCACCGAGATGGCGACGCGGATCGTCGACCGTGCCATCCAGCTCTTCGGCGGCATGGGCATAAGCAAGGAGTTGCCGCTCGAATACATGTATCGCAACGTCCGGGTGTTGCGCATCGTCGAGGGCGCCAGCGAGATTCATCGGCTGGACCATCGCGCGCGATCTGTTGCGCAACGGCCAGCCGAAATCGCTGTGACCGAGGACGCGCTCCACGGTATCCGGGTGCTCGACCTGTCGGGTCCAGCCGGCAATTATTGTGGCAAGCTGTTCGCCGACCTCGGCGCCGACGTCATTCTGGTCGAGCCCCCGGGCGGGACCGCATTGCGCCATTGCGGTCCCTATGCCGACGACCGGGCTGGACCGGAAACGAGCCTGCCGTTTCTGCATCAGAACAGCAACAAGCGCGGCGTCACGCTGAATCTGGATCGGCCTCACGGCCAGGACATCCTGCGCCGGCTCGCGGCCACCGCCGATCTCCTGATCGAGACCGAAAAGCCGGGGACCATGACGGCACGCGGCCTGGGACCAGATGAATTGCGGCGCGCGCGGCCGAGCCTGGTCTATAGCAGCGTCACGCCCTTCGGCCAGACCGGACCCTATGCCCAATATGAGGCCGACGATCTGACGCTGATGGCGATGGGCGGCCTGCTGTATTTGGCGGGCTATCCGGATACCTCGCCGGTGGTCGCCTACGGCCAGCAGGCGCTGGGTGCCGCGAGCCTGTTCGCCGCCATCGCCTCGCTCCTGGCGGTCTATCGCGCGGAGGCCACCGGCGAAGGCGACTATATCGACATCTCGATCCAGGAAAGCGTCGCGATGGGCCTCGAGAACGCGGCACAGACCTACGATCTGATCGGAATCGTCCGCAAGCGCAATGCCGGACTGGCGCGCCGTGCCGGCGAGGGGCTTTACCCGTGCCGGGACGGCCTCGTCTATATGCTCGCGGCGGGTATCGGTGAAACCAAGCTTTGGGCCAATTTCGTCGCCTGGCTGGCCGATGCGGGGGTCGCGGACGCGATCGAATTCGACGCGCCGAAATGGACCGATCTCGCCTTTCTCGAAACCGCCGAGGCCAAGGCTCGGTTCGCCGCGATCTTCGGCCCGTTCGCGCTTGCGCGCACCAAGCTCGAACTCTACGACGCGGCACGCGTGCGGCGCATCGCCATGGCGCCGATCTCCGATCCGGGCGACGTGGTCAGGAGCCGCCAACTGAAGCATCGCGGGTTTTTCGTAAGCTATCGCGACAGCCATCTCGGCCGTGACATCACCATGCCGGGCGCGCCTTACCAGCTATCGCAAACGCCGTGGCGGCTCCGCCGGCCGGCCCCTCGTCTCGGCGAACATAACGCCGAGGTGCTCGGCGAGACCGGCATTGCCGCGCCTGCACTCGAAGCGCTGCGGCGCCAGGGGATCGTGTGATGCCACTACCGCTCGACGGCGTCCGGGTCACGGATTTCAGTTGGATCGGCGCCGGCGCCTATACCACCAAGATGTTGGCGGATATGGGTGCCGACGTCCTCAAAATCGAAAGCGCGACCTATCTCGAACTCGTTGCGGCTCGCAGCGCCCTACAAGGACAATGTTCGCGGCATCAATCGCAGCGGCTATTTCGCCGACCGCAATTCCAGCAAACGCAGCGTGACGGTGAATCTCAAGACCGAGGAAGGTCTCGATCTGATCCGAACCCTGGTGCGGCAAAGCGATATTGTCGCCAATAATTTCGCGCCCGGCGCGATGGAGCGGCTCGGTCTCGGCTATGAGGCGGTGCGCGCGATCAAGCCCGACATCGTCTACGTCGCCATGTCAATGCATGGGGGCGACGGCCCCGAAAGCAAGACCGTCGGCTACGGCATCACGATCAGTGCGATCACCGGTCTGCAATATCTCACGACGTTTCCGGGCAAGCCGCCGGCGGGAACGGGGACCAACTACCCCGATCACGTTCCTAATCCCGGCCACGCCTGCTTCGCCATCCTCGCGGCGCTGCGCCACCGCCGCCGCACCGGCGAGGGCCAGAAGATCGATCTGGCACAGACCGAACCGATGCTGTCCCTGATGGCGCCGGCCTTGATGGATTGTTCGGTCAACGATCGGATCGTCGGACCGACCGGCAATCGCTTGGCGGGATACGCGCCGCGCGGCGCCTATCCGTGCTGCGGCGACGATCGCTGGATCGCAATCAGCGTCGCGACCGACGCTCAATGGCTGGCGCTGACGGATGGTCTCGGCGCGCCGGAGCTCGGTGCCGAGAAGTGGCGGCACGCGCCCGGCCGCGCGGCGGATCAGGACGCAATCGACGAGGCGCTGGCGCGCGCCACGCGGAACCGGACCGCGGAAGAATTGATGACCGCGCTGCAGCAGCGCGGCGTGCCCGCAGGCGTGGTGCAGAACGCTGCCGATCTCATCGAGCGCGATCCGCAACTGCGGTGGCGGCACCATTGGCGCTATCTCGATCATCCTGAGATGGGCCGGACGATCTACAATGGACCGCCTTTCGCCTTCGCCTCGGGGCCGGTAGGCCCGCGCGCCCCGGCACCGCTGCTGGGCCAGCACACGGACGAGATTTGCCGCGAACTCGGCGGCATGGATGACAACACGATAGCCCGATTGAGAGCCGACCAGGTTTTGACCTGATCGGCGGAAAGAATGGCGTCATGGCAAGTACGGCAATGGAGCAACCAGGGTGTGGCGACGCGACGATCGCGTGGGTTACCGGCCGCATCGCGAGGCATGTCGCCGCGATCCGCTACGAGCAGCTGCCGCCCGACATCGCCGAGATCGCGCGTCAGACCCTGCTCGACTGGCTGGCGGTCACGCTTGCGGGCTCGCGGGAGGAGCTGGCGGCAATTCTGCGTGACGAGGCGGCGGAACAGGGCGGCAAGCCGGTCGCCACCATCATCGGCCACACCATGAAAACCGGCACGCAGCAGGCTGCGCTGGTGAATGGCGCGACCTCTCACGCGCTCGATTACGACGACACCAATTTCGTCGCTTCGGCACATTGCGCCGTCACCATCGTGCCTGGGATGCTGGCGCTCGCCGAGGCCCGCGACGCCTCCGGACGCGAGTTCGTCGCAGCGTTGGTCGCCGGTTTCGAGGCCAGCGGCGGCGCTGGCGCCTTTGTCGGCCAGGCACACTACCAGCGCGGTTTCCATTCCACCGGCACGATCGGCAGTTTCGGCTCGGTTGGCGCATGCGCCAATCTGATGCGGCTTGGGCCCGACGCCACGGCGATGGCGTTCGGCATCGCCGCCTGTCAGACCGCCGGCATCCGGGCCATGTTCGGCACCATGTGCAAGCCGCTTCACGCCGGCAAGGCGGCCCAGAACGGGCTGATCGCCGCGACGTTGGCGGCGCGCGGCTATACTAGCAATCCGCGCGCGCTCGAATGCGACCAGGGTTTCGCCGCCACGCACAGCCCGGACTACAACCCCGCCAAGACTAGCGTCGCGCCGCCGCCCGGGGGCTGGTACCTCTTTCATAATCTCTTCAAATATCACGCGGCCTGCTATATCACGCATGCGCCGATCGAGTGCGCGTTGAAGCTCCATCGCGACCATGATGTCGGTCCGCGAGAGATCGAGACCGTCAGGCTGCGCGTCCAGTCAAGCGCGAACGATATTTGCAACATCGTCGAACCGCGATCGGGTCTCGAAGCCAAATTCTCTTTGCGCCAAGTCATTGCGTCGGCGTTCGCCGATGTCGATACGGCAGCGCTCGAGACCTTCAGCGACGATCGCGTGGTCGATCCGGTCCTGGTCGCCCTGCGAAAACGGGTCGAGATCGAGTTCGTTCCCGACATGCAGCGGGCCTACGCCGAAATGGACGTTCTCACCAAGGACGGCCGGCGCTATTCCTCCAGCCACGACGCGGACAAGCCGATGGCCAATCTGGCCGAGCAGGGCAAACGATTGCGAAACAAGTTCCAGCGCCTGGCCGAACCGGTCTTGGGCAGGGCACGGACGGCGGAACTCGCTGACGTCGCGATGAACGTGCAAGCACTCGGTTCGATGCGCGATCTGACCCGGCTCTGCCTGCCGGAATAGGGTGGGTTCCACGCCGGTCGGTTAGGTTCCCGCGGCGCTCCACAGCGCGGCGACGCGGAAATTGTCGGCGATGGGCTGGCCCGGCTGTCGGAACACGAAAGAGCGGGGTCATGTCGCCGAATTCAATCGCGTTCTTCGGCAGCGTGGTGGCTCGTTGAAGCGGCGTGGTCATGATCGCTTGCCCAGCGATCAGAGCCGACCCTATGATTGAACTCAACTCACATGAGGGCGGTTCGATGGCTTGGCGTCTTCCACCTCTCAAGGCGCTTCGTGCCTTTGAAGCCGCGGGCCGGAATTTGAGTTTCACGCTGGCGGCACGCGAGTTGAACGTCACGACCGGCGCGGTCAGCCGGCAGATCAAGCTCTTGGAAGAATTTGTTGGGACGGCCCTGTTCAAGCGCGCCAATCGCGAGGTGACGCTGACCGCGGCCGGCGCCACTTATCTCGAGGCCCTGACCGATGTGTTCGCGCGGACCCATGCAGCCACCGCGCGGATCGCGGCGGTGCGCGACAATCGCGGCTTGCGCCTGTCCTGCACCATGACGTTCTCCCTGCGCTGGCTGCTGCCGCGCCTGATCAGTTTTCATACCGCGCAGCCGGGTCTCGATATTCAGTTGACCACGTCGATCAAGCCGGTGGATCTCCGGGTCGACGATTTCGATGCCGCGATCCGGTTCGGCCAGGGTCAATGGACCGGCATCGTCAGCCATCGTCTATTCGGCGCCGATCTTGTTCCGGTGTGCAATCCGACGCTGTTGCTGGATGGGCCGCCGCTGCGCAAAGTCGCCGATCTCTCGCGATATACGTTGCTCCATTCCACGGCGCGGCCCGACAATTGGCGGAAATGGCTCGACGCCATGGGCGTTCAAGACATCGCCGACAATCATGGCATGCATTTCGAGAGTTCAAGCCTGGCGTTTCAAGCCGCGATCGAGGGCATGGGCATCGCCATGGGTCAATTGCAGCTCGTCGCCGAGGATCTTGCCACCGGCCGGCTGGTGATGCCGTTCCACTTCGTCGTCCCCGACATCGATTCGTTTTATCTGCTCTATTCGGACGCGGCCGCGCGGGTCAAAGCGTTCCAGCGCTTCCGCAACTGGCTGCTGGAGGAGGCGCGGATCGACGTGGCGCGCGTCGAGACGATCAAGAAAACCATTCGTGCCAAACAGCGGGACCAAGTCGAATTGGCAACGGTTCGCCAGTGACCGAGAACGAGATGAATTGCCCGTTAGCCGGCTATACCATCGTCGAAGCCTGCGAGAACTCCCGTTCGTTTGCCGCCGCGTCTGGCTCTGAGCATGGTGGCCAAGACGCCAGCGATCTTGGCGCGCGGATCGTGAAGTTCGAGCCGCCCGGCGGCGATCCGATTCGGCGGCTCCCGGTCCGGCCCTGTTAGCGAGGACCGGAGGATGCCAAGGCGCTATTTGCGTTCCTCAACAGCGCCAAGGAATCGGTGGTGACGCGGTTTTTAGAGATACCCGCCGCCGCCGAAGCCGCAGGGGCCGCGCGCTGTTAGCGTATATCGGGCAGCGGCTGCCGGACGATGCCATGAGCGCGCTGACCGCGAACGGCGTTTCGGCGACGCTGGTCGCGTCGGCGACGGACGTGTTCGATCGTCTGAAACGCCGATCCGGGCCCCTGGCACAGGATCGCGATGGCCACACCGCCAAGGGTTTCGCCTTTCAACATCGTCCCGACCCGCTTCGCATCGCGTGGTGCGCCCCGGCTCGGGGAACATACCGAGGAAATCTGGCGGAGTTGCGAGACCTGAAGGCCGCCGATCATGGTTGAGCCTTCATCAATCGACGGACAGGTTTTCTCGATTGACCCATGCGCCTGCTGCGGCATTGTCCTGGAGCCGCGGACCGGAGGATGACCATGGCCGACTGGCCGATGAGAGACAAAGTATGCTTCGCCGGGGTTGGCACCACGCCCTACGGTAATTTTCCCGAATCCGATAATTACGGTTTGGCTGCGGACGCGTTGCGTCTGGCCGTCGAGGATGCCGGCATCGAATACGAGGAGATCGACGGCCTTATCACCAATCGTGCCGGCTACGAGCGCTTCGCCGAGATCGCGGGCCTCAATCCGCAATTCTGCCTCCAGACCGACATGGCCGGGCGCTTCTCCGCCGTGTCACTGATGCTGGCGGCGCAGGCACTGGCGAGCCGGGCCGCCACGGTGGTCGCGCTGGTTTATGGCAATAACGGCCGCTCGGCGCAGATGGCTTATGGCGGTGGCGCGGGCCTGTGGGCTCCGTGGGGCTTCACCTCGCCGGGCGCGTCGCATGCGATGATGTTCCGCCGCCACATGCAGCGTTTCGGCACCACCTCTCAGGACCTCGCCCATGTCGCTGTCGCATTCCGCAATTACGCCGTGCTCAATCCCGCCGCGGTGATGCGCAAGCCGATCACCATCGCGGATCATCAGAATTCCCGATTCATCTGCGATCCGCTGCGGCTGTTCGATTACTGCCTGATCAACGATGGCGGCGTGGCATGGATCATGACGACGCCGGAGCGCGCCAAGAACATGCGCAAAAAGCCGGTCTATGTCTCCGGCTATGCGCGTCAGGACGATTTCTCCGAGGCGTCGGTGCCGCCGTCGAACTTTTGGTACAATTCGCTGCGCAAGGTCGCGAGCCAGATCTACGATCGCGCCGGCGTCGACCGCAACGATATCGACGGACTGATGATCTATGACAATTTCTCACCGACGGTGCTGTTTTCGCTGGAAGGGATGGGCTTCTGCGAACAGGGTGAGGCCGGCGCCTTTGTCCGTGACGGCGCGCTGGAGCTGGGACGCGGGCGCTGGCCCACCAACACCAATGGCGGCCATCTGTCCGACAGCTACATGCAGGGCTGGGGACTGATCGCCGAGGCGGTGCGCCAATTGCGCGGTGAGTGCGGCCCCCGCCAGATCCCGGACGCCGACCTCATCCAGTACATTGTCGCCACCAATATCTCCGCTTCGATCATCTTCCGGAAATAGGCTCAGAACGATGGCTTATGCGAAACCTCTTCCCCCCATCGACGTGTGGAGCAAACCGTTCTGGGCGGCTTGCAAGGAGCGCCGATTGATCGCGCAGCGCTGCAACGTCTCGGGCAAGACCTGGCTGCCGCCGAGCCCGGTTTCGCCCGTGACGCGCGACAATAATTGGACTTGGATCGATCTGTCGGGCCTCGGCCGCATCGCGTCTTTCGTGGTAATGCATCAACGTTATTTCGCCGGCTTCGCCAACGAGCTTCCCTATCCCGTGATCCAGGTCGATCTCGACGAGGGTCCGACCCTGATCTCCAACATCGTCGACCTGGGCGGCCGGACGCTCGAAATCGGCATGCGGGTGAAGGTCGTGTTCGAGCCGGTCACCGACGACATCACTTTGCCAAAATTCGTGCCGGCCGGGAGGGCTGAATCATGAGCGGCACCGACCTCGTCATCGTCGACGAACGCGACACCCACGCCGTCATCCGCATCAACCGCCATGACAAGCGCAACGCGATGAACGAGGCGGCGCGCGTCGCCATGCTCGCGGCACTCGACCTCATCCGCGGCCGCTTCAAGGTCGCGGTGCTGACGGGATCGGAGAGCAGTTTCTGCAGCGGCATCGATTTGAAGGAGGCGCACGCCCATCGCGAGGCCGGATTGGTCGGCGATCCGCGCACCACCTGGTCGGCGGTCAATCTCGCGATCCGCGAGCATCCCGCGATCTTCATCGCTGCCGTCAACGGGATCGCGTTGGGGGGCGGCGCGACGCTGATCAATGTCTGCGACCTCGCCATCGCCGCCGAGGAAGCCCAGATCGGCATGCCGGAAATGAGCTTCGCGACCTATCCCGGCCTGGCTGGCCCGACCACGCAATTCGCCCTGCCGCGCAAGCGGGCGGCCTGGATGATCCTGACCACCAAGCGCATCGACGGTGTCACCGCCGAAAAATGGGGCATGGTCAATCAAGTGGTGCCGCGCGCCGAGCTGCTGACCGTCGCCGAGGAACTGGCGGCGCACATATCACAATTCGACGCCATCGCGCTGGAAGAGAGCAAGCGCGCACTCGACCAAATCCCGGTCGTCGTGGATTGGGCACGGGCATTTAAATTCGGCGAGGAAACCATCGGTAAGATTCGCGGCAAGACGAACGCCGCCAGCGCCGGGCTCGAACGGTTCAGCCGCGGCGAACGGCTCGCGGGTCAGGGCGTGAAGACGTAGACTGGCCGCTTCGTCCATCGAACGGCAAGGGGCGGCGCGACGGGTCGCGCGCGGGGGAGTTTGCGGGAGTATGGGATGAAGCGCCCTCGGTGTCTTGCGCGTGTGGTTGGGGCCGTCGCGGCGCTGGCTTTATTCGGGACGGCATCGCATTCTCACGCCGCCGCGGACAAGGTGCTCAAGGTCGGCATCCAGGCCGACCTGCGAATTCTCGATCCCTATGTCACGACAGCGCGCGTCACCGGCATGTACGCCGAACAGGTCTTCGACACGCTGTTCGATTACGACGCCGGCGGCAAGCCGCGGCCGCAAATGGTCGGGGGTTACACGATCAGCGACGACAAGCTGACCTACGAGTTCACCCTGCGGCCGGGATTGAAATGGCATGACGGCACCGCGGTCCGGGCAGCGGATTGCGTCGCCTCGCTACGGCGCTGGATGACGCTCGACGCCATGGGCGCGAAGCTCGCGCAATTCACCGGTGTCCTCGAGGGAATCGATGAGCACCGTTTCCGCCTGGTGTTAAAACAGCCTTATGGGCTGGTTCTCGATTCGCTCGCGAAGCGCACCGGCACTCCTTACATGATGCCCGAGCGACTGGCGCGAACGCCGAAAGGCCAGCAGATCAAGGAGCCGATCGGCTCCGGCCCCTTCATCTTCAAGACGGATGAGTGGCGGCCCGGCAGCAAGATCGTGTTCGTCCGCAATCCCGACTACGTCCCGCGCCAGGAACCGCCTTCCGGCACCGCCGGCGGCAAGGTGGTGAAGATCGATCGGATGGAATGGGATTACATCCCCGACGCAAATACCGCTCTCTCGGCCATCACGGTCGGCGAAATCGACTATCTCGACGAGGTGCCGTTCGATTTCATTCCCGGCCTGAAGAAGAACCCCGACATCAGGCTCGTCTATACCACCGCCGGCAATCCCGGGATCATCCGCCCCAATTCGCTGCAACCGCCTTTCGACGATCCTCGCGCCCGGCGCGCGCTGCTCTATCTGGTCGACCAGGAAGAGTTCATGAAGGCTGCGGTCGGGGACCCCGATCTCTACCTGAAACATTGCGGCGCTTTTTTCATTTGTGGCACCGCGAATGCGACCGAGGCCGGCGCCGAACCGTATCAGCATGCGGATATCGCCAAGGCCAAGGAATTGTTCGGCGCAGCCGGCTATAACGGCCAGCCGATCGTGGTGCTCCAGCCCACCGACCGGCCGCTATACAGCGCCTGGACCTTGGTGCTGATTCAAAATCTGCGTGACGCCGGCGTCAATGTCGATCCGCAGGCGATGGAATGGAGCGCGATCTCGTCGCGGCGCGAGCGCAAAGGGCCACCGTCGCAAGGCGGCTGGAATATCTATATCACCGCCGGACCGGCCAGCGGCACGGATCCGATTTCGAGCGTCTATTTCGCGCCGGCTTGCGACAAGGCGATCGCCGGGTGGCCTTGCGATCCGATCATCCTGAAACTGACCGACCAGTGGTCGCGCGAGTCCGACGCGGCGAGGAAGCGCGCGCTGATCGAGGCGATCCAGCGGCAGGCCTATATCAGCTTGCCCTACGTCCCGATCGGGCAATACCGCCAGCCGGTCGCGGTGCGAAAGAATATCGGTGGCGTGATCGAGGCCGGCGCGAATGTGTTTTGGAACGTAACCAAAAATTAGACCAAGGCGAACAATCGCCGCCAGCAAACGGGAGGAAGGCGTGACGCTAAGAACGGGATTCCGGTTCGCTTATGTTATGCTTGCGGCCCTGGTCCATGCGGGCGCGGCGCAAGCCGCGACCGGCTCCGACAGGATGACGCTCCGCGTCGGCGTGCAGGCCGATCTCAAGATTCTCGATCCGGTCATCACCACGTCCCGCATGACCGCGCTTCACGGCCTCATCGTCTATGAGACCCTGTTCGCCATGGACTCGCACCATCAGCCCAAGCCGGAGATGGTCGAGAGCTATCGGATCAGCCCCGACAAGCTGACCTACACCTTCACGCTGCGCCCGGAGAAGTGGCATGACGGCAGCCCCGTCCGGTCGATCGATTGCGTCGCCTCGCTCAAGCGCTGGATGCAACATGACGCGATGGGATTGCAGCTCACAAAATTCGCCGCGTCGCTCGATATCGTCGACGACCGCACCTTCACGCTGAAACTGAAGGAGCCCTACGGCTTGGTGCTCCAGACGCTCGGCAAGGACACGTTTCCCGCGTTCATGATGCCGGAACGGCTGGCCAAAACGCCGGTGACGCGGGCCGTCTCCGAAGTCGACGGCTCCGGCCCCTTCATGTTCAAGACCGACGAATGGCACCCCGGCAGCAAATTCGTCTATGTCCGCAATCCGAATTACGTACCGCGCGACGAGCCGCCGGACGGCATGGCCGGCGGCCATGTCGCCAAGGTAGAACGCATCGAATTTTCCTATCTGCCCGATCCGAATTCGGCGCTGTCGGCACTGACGGTCGGCGAGATCGATTATCTCGACGAGGTGCCGTTTGATTTTTTCCCGATCATAAAGGCCAATCCCGACATTAAGCTGGTCTTTATCAATCTCGGCAATCCCGGCTTCATCCGGCCGAATTTTCTGCAGCCGCCGTTCAATGACCGCCGCGCCCGCGAGGCGCTCGCTTATCTGGTCGATCAGGAAGAGTTCATGGGTGCCGCTGTCGGCGATCACTCGCTCTACATGAAGTTTTGCGGCGCCTATTTTATCTGCGGCTCCGCGAACGGCAGCGAGGCCGGCTCCGAGCCCTATCGCCACAAGGATGTCGCCAAGGCCAAGGCACTGTTCGCCCAAGCGGGCTACAAGGGCCAGCCGATCGTCGTGCTGCAATCGACCGACCGCACGCTCTATAAGGCGTGGACGCAGGTTTTGATCCAGGACCTGCGGGATGCCGGCCTCGCGGTTGACGAGGAAGTCTCGGACTGGGCCTCGATCATGGTCCGCTGGCAGAAGAAAATTCCGCCGGCCGATGGCGGTTGGAACATCGTGATCGGCGCGTCGCCGCCCGGCGCATTCGATCCCTTCAGCAGCTTCTTTTTCTATCCCGGCTGCGACAAGGGCATTCAGGGCTGGCCGTGCGACCCAGTGCTGCTGAAGATAATCGACGATTGGGCGCGCGAGACAGACGCGGTCAAGCAGCGGGAACTGATCGCGGCGATCAACGAGCGCGGCTGGTACACGCTGCCCTTCATCCTGATCGGCCAGTACCGCCAACCCGTGGCGGTCCGGTCGAATATCGAGGGCGTGCTGAATGCGGGCGGCAACGTGTTCTGGAACATATCGAAGAAGTAGTCATGCATTGCCGCAGCGGGAATCGCTGAATGTGGGCCTATCTGGCACGACGGATTCTGGCGACGATCCCCGTCCTGCTGGTGGTGGCGGTGGTGGTCTTTCTCCTGATCAATCTCAGCCCGGGCGACCCCGCCGCGATCCTGGCCGGCGACCAGGCGCGGCCCCAGGACATCGCGGCGCTGCGCCACCAGATGGGCCTCGACCAGCCGATCCCGGTGCGCTTTTTCCTCTGGCTGGGGCAAGTGTTGCGCGGCGATCTCGGCACCTCGGTCTACAATGACCGCCCGGTTTTCGGCCTGATCATGCAGTCGGTCGAGCCGACCGCGTCGATCGCGCTTTTGACCCTGATCCTGGCGATCGCCCTGGCGATCCCATTGGGAATTATCGCCGCCTGGAACGCTGGGCGCTGGCTCGACCGGGTTATCATGGTGTTCGCGGTAGCGGGCTTTTCCTGCCCGATCTTCCTGGTCGGCTATTTGCTGATCTACAGTTTTTCGCTGAAGGTGCGCCTGCTGCCGGTCCAAGGCTATAGCGCGATCGCGAACGGCGTCTGGCCGTTCCTGGGTCACATCCTGTTGCCGAGCGTCGCGCTCGCGCTGGTGTTCTCGGCGCTGCTGACTCGCATGACGCGCGGCACCATGCTCGAAATCCTGAGCGAGGACTATATCCGTACGGCGCGCGCCAAGGGTGTGACGACCGTATCGCTGCTGGTGCGGCACGCGCTTAAGAACGCGGCGGTGCCGATCGTCACGACCATCGGCGTCGGCTTTGCGACGCTGATCGGCGGCGTGGTCGTAACGGAAAGCGTCTTCGCCATCCCGGGGATCGGACGGCTCACCATCGAAGCGGTGCTGCAGCGCGACTATCCCGTCGTGCAAGGCGTGGTGCTGGTCGCCGCGTTCGTCTTCGTGGTGCTGAATTTGCTCATCGATCTCAGCTACACGCTGCTCGATCCGCGGATCAAATATTGATCGCGGGGAGATCATGAGCCGCGTGACGGACGAGGACCTCGACCCCAAGGTGGGATTTGGCAGACCGATCGCGGTCAAGCTGCCCGGCGAACGCGGTCCCGCCAGGGCGGGACGGCGTTGGGTCGCGCGCCTGGTCCGCCGTCAGCCCACCATGGTCGCTGGCGGTATCATGCTCGCGATTTTCGTTTTCATATCGATCGCCGCGCCGTTGCTGACGAGCTATGAGCCCGTCAGACTAAATGTCATCGCGCGGTTGCAGCCGCCCTCGCTGCTACATGTCTTCGGCACCGACGCCTATGGCCGCGACATCTATAGCCGGACGCTTTATGGCGGGCGTATTTCCCTATTGGTCGGCGTCGCCGTTGCGGCATTCAGCATTGCGCTCGGCGTCATGATAGGCATGCTCAGCGGCTTCATCCGCTGGCTCGATGCCATCGTCATGCGCATCATGGACGGGCTGATGGCGATTCCGGGGGTGCTCCTGGCAATCGCCATGATGACCTTGATGCGGCCGAATATCGGACTGGTGATCCTGGCGCTTACCGTCACCGAGGTGCCACGCACGGTGCGACTGGTGCGCGCGCTGGTCCTGGGCATCCGCGAAAAGCCTTATGTCGAGGCGGCGATCTCGATCGGCACGAAAACGCCCCGCGTGCTGCTTCACCACATTTTGCCGAACATGGTCGCGCCCCTGACGGTTCAAGCGACCTTCATCTGCGCATCGGCAATTCTGGGCGAGGCGACGCTGAGCTTCCTCGGCGTCGGCACCCCGCCCGAGGTTCCGAGCTGGGGTAACATCATCGCGGAAAGTCGACTCTACGTTCAGGTGGCGTTCTGGACCGTGTTCTTCCCCGGCATGTTCCTGGCCATCCTGGTGCTGTCGATCAACATTGTCGGCGACGGGCTGCGCGATCTCTATGACCCCCGCAGCATGAGAAAAGCCTGATGGCCGACAATGTCATCGCGCGCCTGGCCACGGCAAAGACCGAAATCGGCGCCGGCCGCGACGCAATTCTTCGCGTCGACAACCTGGAAACTAGCTTTTTTACGCCCGAGGGCGTGGTTCGCGCGGTGGATCGCGTCTCCTACTACATCAACGACCGCGAAACCCTCGGCGTCGTCGGCGAGTTCGGGCTGTGGGAAGAGCGTCACCGCCTTGTCGATCCTGGGCCTGGTTCCGCAGCCGGCAGGCCGTATCGTCGGCGGTCACATCCATTTCGGCGGCCGCGACCTGGTCGCGCTGACCGAGCGCGAGATGCGATCCATCCGCGGCAACGAAATCTCGATGATTTTTCAGGAGCCGATGACGTCGCTCAATCCGGTGTTGACCATCGGCCAGCAGATCGCCGAGCCCTTGATGATTCATCGGCGCCTATCGCGGCGGGCAGCGTTCGAGCAGGCCGGCGAAATGCTGCGGCTGGTCCGCATCTCCGATGTGTCGCGGCGCCTTCTGGAATATCCGCATCAGCTCTCGGGCGGCATGCGCCAGCGCGCCATGATCGCTATGGCCCTTGCCTGCGGCCCCAAGGTGCTGCTCGCCGACGAACCGACCACCGCCCTCGACGTCACCATTCAAGCGCAAATCATCGAATTGATGATCGAGCTGCAGGAGCGCACCGGCACCGCGATCGTCTTTATTACCCATGATCTCGGCATCATCGCGGAGACGGCGCGGCGCGTGGTCGTCATGTACGCCGGACGGATCGTCGAGCAAGCGGATGTCAAAGCGCTGTTCGAACAACCGTTCCATCCCTACTCCGCGGGGCTGCTACGCTCGATGCCGCGGGTCGCGCCCACCGAAGTACCGGCCGGGCGCCGGCATTTGACCGAAATTCCCGGCATGGTGCCGGCCCTCGACGATTTGCCGTCCGGCTGCCGGTTCGCCGCGCGCTGCGCCTTCGCGACCGAACAATGCCGCCGCGCGGACCCGCCGCTCAAGGAGCATGCGCCGGGACGCTGGGCGGCGTGCTGGCACACCGACCGGACCAGGGCCGATTTCGATGCCTGACGACGATCTCGTGCTTCAGGTCGAAGGCCTGACGAAGCATTTTCCGTTGCGCGGCGGTTCGTTCGGGCGGACCGGCGCCGTGATTCGCGCCGTTGACGGCGTCTCGTTCGATCTGCGTCGTGGCGAGACGCTGGGCCTGGTCGGCGAAAGCGGTTGCGGCAAATCCACCACGGGCAAGACCATCGTGCGCCTGATCGAGCCCAGCGCCGGCACCGTGCGGGTCAACGGCACGGATATCGCGACCTTGGCGTCGGCCGCGCTCCACGACTACCGCCGGCATATGCAGGTGGTCTTCCAGGATCCCTATTCCTCGCTCAATCCAAAAATGAGGGCCGGCACGATCGTCGCGGAGCCCTTCGTCAACTATGGGCTTTATAGCCGCGCCGAGCGGCGGGAGCGCGTCGCGAGCCTGTTCGGCCGCGTCGGTCTCCGTCCCGAGCAAACGGTGCGCTATCCCCACGAATTTTCCGGCGGCCAGCGGCAGCGACTCGGCATCGCGCGCGCGCTGGCCCTGTCGCCTGAACTGATCATCGCCGACGAACCGGTCTCGGCGCTCGATGTCTCCGTCCAGGCGCAGATCGTCAACCTGTTGGTCGATCTGCAAGATGAATTGCGGCTCAGCTACCTCTTCATTTCGCACGATCTCGGCATCGTGCGCCATATCAGCCATCGCGTCGCGGTGATGTATCTCGGGCGGATCGCTGAGATCGGGCCGACCCCCGAAATCTTCCGGCGCCCGCTCCATCCCTACACCCAGGCGCTGCTCGCATCGGCGCCGGTTCCCGATCCGAAGCAACGACGCCAGCGGATCGTGCTGGGCGGCGACATTCCCAGCGCCGCCTCGCCGCCGCCGGGGTGCCGCTTTCATACCCGGTGTGCGATGGCCTTCGCACGCTGTCGCGTCGAGGAGCCGAAGCTGCAAAGCAAGGGGCCCGCGCATGCCGTCGCCTGCCATCTCCATGATGGCTGACGGCGACTGAGCCGCGTGGGCCGCAGGCGGGAGACTTTCCCTACCTGCGATGTCAGCTCTTGGCGGACGCCGCCTGATCGTTGAGCACTTCGCGCACCGCCCGCATCGCATCGACCGCGACGGGCATGCCGCAATAGGCCGCGAGATGCAGCACCACCGCGCTCAGTTCCTGCTTGGTGGCTCCGTTGTTGAGGGCGCCGCGGAGATGGGTGCGCAACTCGGCATTGCGATTGAGCGCCGCCAGCAGCGCCACATTGATCAGGCTGCGGGTCTTGCGCGGCAAATCCTCGTTGGCCCAGGCCTGACCCCAGCAATTCTCGGTCGAATATTCGGATAGCGCCCGGCCGAAATCGTCCGGCGCCGACCGGTTCGAGCGGTCGACATAATCCGAGCCCAGCACCTCGCGCCGAATCCGATCGCCGCGCTCGTAAAGTTCCTTGTTCATCGCACCATCCTTCGTTCGGGTTGAGCCGTCATTTCGCAGGCGGCACGTCGAGACGGACCGCAATGCCTTCCAATTCCTTGCTTGGCGCGGGATAGAGCTGCATGACCATCGGATCGTGTCCGGGCACGATGTGGTCGCGGGTCGGCGCCGCTTCGAGGAGCGCGTCATAGGCCGCGATCATGTCCGGCAGGCTGACGATCGCCGGAAACGGCCGGCCGCGCTCCATGTTGGCGTAGAAATGCGTGACATCGGACGCCAGCACGACCCAGCCGCGCCGGGTATGGACGCGAACGAACTGCATGCCGGGCGTATGGCCGCCGACGGGACGGATGGTGATCCCGGGCGCGACCTCGGCCGAACCGTTATGGAACCGCACCCGCGCCGCGTAATTGAGTTTGATCACGCCGAAAATGTCATCGAGATTGTAGGCATGATGGAGAAACGGATGGCGCATATAGCGTCCGACGGCATAGTGGATTTCCGATTCCTGGAGATGGAACTCCGCATGGGGCAATTTGTGCCAATTGCCGACATGATCGTAATGGAGATGGGTGACGATCACGGTCTTGACAGCATCCGGATCGATACCAACCAGCTTCAACGAGTTGATCGGGCAGCGCAGAAACTCGCGCTTCAGCCGTTGCGCCGTCTCCGCGGTGAAGCCGAGGTCGACGACGACGACACGCTCCGGGCTTTTCACCGCCCAGACGAAATAATCGAGCGGCATCGGCGCGTCGTGCGGATCGCCGCCGATGAAATTGTCGCGGCTGCGCGCCGGCCGCGTGGCGTAGCGGATGGCGAAGACTTCGTATTCCGGCACAGTTTCCGTCATGGTGTCCTCCTTGAACGCGCCGCCGCCGTTATTCGGTATCCAGCACTCGCTTGATCCGCTCGGGGTCGACCTTGATTTCGATTCCGGCGCGTTCCGTTTCAAGCGTCATGGCGATACGGGAATCGCGCTCGCCCCAGCCACGCCCGAGCGCCTCGGTCATCTCTTCCAGCGTCAGATTGCACAGTCGCATGGGTACGCCCAGTTCGCGACCCAGGGCGGTGGCGAGGCCGACATCCTTATGCGCCAGCTTGAGCATGAAATTCGGCGGATCGTATTTGCCGACGAGAAAATTGCCGGCCAGCAAATCGAAGGCTCGGCGCCGGCCGATTGCGCCTTGCCGGATCGCCCGCCACAACTCCAGCGGCTCAAGCCCCGCCTTGACACCGAGCGTCATGACTTCGGCCATCGCGGTGTTGATGGCGTAACCGGCGCAATTATGGACCAGCTTCGCGATGGTACCTGAACCGATCGGTCCGATATAACGGGCCTGATCACCGATGGCGGCAAGCACCTCCTTGTGCTTCTTGAAGATCGCCTCGTCGCCGCTGATCCACAAAGCGAGTTTGCCACTGGCGGCGCCCGCGGGGCCGCCGCTCACCGGGGCGTCGAGCATATGGGCCTGCCGCTCGGCGAAGGCGGCGTGAACGCGCTTCACCACCGCGAGCGAATTGGTCGAGAGGTCGAAATAGACCGACCCTGGCCGGACGCCGGCAAGCAAGCCCTTGGCGCCGAACACGACGCCCTCGACCTCGGGTGGACCCGGCAGCGAGGTGAAGACGACGTCGGCTTTGCGCGCCACGCCCTCGGGCGCATCGGCCCAGACCGCACCATCCGCCAGATACGGATCGGCGGCGGCCTTGCGCACGTCGTGGACCACGAGCGGGTAACCGGCCTTCAGCAAATTGCGCGTAATGCCCGACCCCATGGTACCGAGGCCGATGAAACCGACGGTGATCTTGTCCGGCATGGTTCACTCCCTTGGCAGCCGGCGATTCCGGCCGAATCATTTTTCGACGGTCCTACGCTCGATCTCGAGTAGCGTGTCCAGTCCGACCGTTTTCATGATCGCTTCGTAGTGGCTTCGCCAATTCCGGATGGTCGGATCGGCGGCGCCGCGCGCGATGCTGGCATAACTACGGAACAATGCTTCGCGGAGCGCGATCAGCGGATTGACGGCGTCGATGATGAGGCGGAAGCCGAGAGACGCCATTTCCGCGGACGAAACGCCGAGACCGGCGGTCCCCATGCCGGGCCCGATCATGTAGACCAGGGGCGGACCCAACCGCTCGCCGAGGATTTCGCATCTGCTCCGGTGAGGTTGGAAATGACAGGATCATGTCGGCGCCGGCCTTCCGATAGGCCTCCGCGCGCCGTAGCGCTTCGTCCATGTTGTGCCGGGCGGCATTGCTGCGGCCGATAATGACGAAGTCGAGCGAAGTCCGCGCCGCGACCGCCTCCCCGATCTTCGCCGCCATCAGTTCGGCGGGGATCAGATGCTCGACGCCGATATGATGGTGCGCGCGCTTCGGTAGTACCTGGTCCTCGATTTCGATGGCGCCAAAACCGGCGCGCTCGGCTAGCGCGATGGTGCGTCGCAGATGCATCGGATCGCCCCAGCCGGCGGCGCCGTCCAGGATCAGCGGCGTCTTGCAGACCGAGGCGATATCGACACCCACGGCCGCCATCTCGGTGACGGTGAGATTGGCTTCGGTGACGGCTTTCATATAGCCGAGGCTGCCGCCGCTGAGATAAAGCGCTTCGAAACCGGCTTCGGTCGCCATCAGCGCCGACAAACCATCGAATACGAAGGGCGCGACCGTAATCTTCTTCTCGGCGATAAGCGGGCGCAAACCGGTCATCAGATCGCCTCCTCCTGCCTCAGCCGGTCAATTTCCGACGCACTGAAACCAAATTCCAACAGCACTTCGCTGGTATGCTCGCCGAGTTCCGGCGCGGCGGTCCACAGTTCGGATGGAGTGCGGCTGAAATCGAGCGGCTGGCGTACCTGATGCAGTTCGCCCAGCGTTCGCGACGAGACCGGCTGCGCGATCCCGAGATGCTGTACTTGCGGATCAGCGAAAACCTCGTTCATGCGATAGACCGGGCCGCTCGGAATTCCGGCGGCGTTCAGCTTCTCCACCCAGGCATCGACCTTGTCGCGCGCGGTCACATTCTCGATCAGTTCCGTCAGCCGCGCGCTGTTCGTCATCCGGGCCTCGCGCGTGGCGAAATCGGGATGCCGCTCATACTGATCGAGGCCAAGCACCTTGCATAATATCCCCCACATCGACGGCACCGTGGCTATGTTGAAATAGCCGTCGGCAGCCTTGAACAGGCCTTGCGGCCGAATGGTCGGATGATCGTTGCCGGTCGGCGCAGCGATTTCGCCTTCTTGCAACCAGCGCGCCGCTTGGAAATCCAGGAGATAGATTTGCGTTTGGAGCAGCGAGGTACGGACCCATTGTCCCTTGCCAGACACCTCGCGCTCCAGCAACGCTGCGAGAATGCCGAAGGACAACGCCATGCCCGCGGCAACATCCGAGATCGCGATGCCGACGCGGGTTGGCCGCCCTTCCGGCTCGCCGGTGATCGCCATCAGACCGCCCATGCCTTGCGCGATCTGATCGACGCCGGGCCGC
This sequence comes from uncultured Alphaproteobacteria bacterium, assembly GCA_963804725.1. Classification (GTDB taxonomy): domain Bacteria; phylum Pseudomonadota; class Alphaproteobacteria; order ATCC43930; family CGMCC-115725; genus JAATGI01. The sequence continues at coordinate 536,912 of CAWDRN010000008.1, forward strand.
GAGCCATAAGGGCCGTCCTGGCCGAAGCCGGAGATGCTGGCATAAACGAGCCGCGGATTGCGTTGCGCCAGGATCTCATAATCGAAACCCAGGCGGTGCTTCACGTCAGGGCGGAAATTTTCGATCAGCACGTCCGCTCGTTCGGCCATGCGGAGCAACGTGGCGATACCGCCCGGGCGTTTGAGATTGAGCGTCAGGCCGCGGCGATTGCGATGAAGATTCTGGAAATCGCTAGCGTGACGCTGGCCCAGCGCGCTCGCGAGCGAGGTCTCATTACCCGCGGATGGCGGCTCGATCTTGATGACGTTGGCGCCCCAGTCGGCCAATTGGCGACCACAGGTCGGTCCGGCGCGCGCCACAGTCAATTCCAGCACCGTAAACCGCGACAGCGCGCCATGTTGGGGACGTTCTTGCGTCATGATCAGGCACATCACATTCGTTGCATCGCGTGGGATTCTCGTTGCGCCCGGACCGCGCGGCCTTGGTGGGTGGCCATCATTGAGCACGGGGCGGTATCGTCAATCGAGAAAAGCGTCGGCTCAATTGACAATCGCTCAAGCATGGCACCCAGGGCAACGTGCGAGTCAGCTGACCTATTCCGCCGCCAATCTTTCGATCTCGGCATCGGAATAGCTCAGCAGATCGCGCAAGACATAAACATTATCCTCGCTATGGCACGGCGCGCCTCGATCGATCGGCCCGCCAACATAGTGGGGCGACGCACTCAGCTTCACCAGGACTTCCGGGACCTGTCGCGCGCTAATGGCGCGCTGTTCGGGGTATGTCGCGGCGGATACTGATATTTCTGGATAGTTCAATGCCAATAAAAACAATTACTTTGATGGTACCCCTTCCTTGACATGGTAGGAGTTGCGGCTGTGATGTGCCCGCTATGCGGCTCGCGATTTGATCTGTACTCCGCGTGGCGGCACGCCCGAAAACAATGAGCTCAGCCCCTCAGCCATGGTTGGGTGAGCAAAGTCCGCATTGGCAAGGTTGGAATAGGGAAGGCCCGCTAACATTGCCATTTGGACCACAGCCATGACTTCACCGGCGGCCGCACCAATCATCGTAAAGCCGAGGATGCGATCGTCGTTGTCGCCAATCAGAGCTTTCATAAAGCCTTGCCGTTGATCAGTCGCTTGTGCCCCAAGGACACTATCCATTGGCAGCGTCGCAACGCGGGCAAGAACCCCTTGACGTTCCGCTTCGGTCTCGCTCAGTCCAACACGAGCCAATGGGGGATCGCTGAACATGCAATAGGGAATCAGCCGATCTTGGGTCGTTCGATTTCCTCCTGCGAGATTGTCGCGGATGATTCGAAAATCGTCTTCGGATATATGCGTGAATTGTGGACTGCCGGCGCATTCACCCATAGCCCAAACGTCTGGCGCGCTTGTCTCTAGTCTGCCATTGACACGAATGTACCCGCGCGCGTCCTGTTCAACTCCGGTCTCCTTCAGTCCTATCCCGGTGGTATTGGGAGTGCGCCCCACGGCGACCAAGAGGTCGCTGCCGTCAATGTGTTGCTCGCCCGAAGGAATCCGCACGCTGAGCGCAACCTTGTCTCCCGATCGGCCGCTCACGCGGAGCAACTCCGCCTGACCAAGAACTCGAATACCTTCACTGCTGAGAAGGCGCTGCATCTCCCGCGAGACGTCGATATCCTCGCGAGCCAGAATTTGCGGGCCAGCCTCGATGACGGTCACAGGGCTACCAAAGCGGCGATAAGCCTGGGCCAATTCAAGACCCGAATAGCCCGCTCCAAGTACGATTAGATGTCGTGGCACATAATCGAGCTCTAATGCCTCGATATGCGTCAGTGGCTGAGCCAGCTCCAAGCCAGGCACATTTGGAATTGCCGCGTGCGTTCCGACATTGAGGAACACCTTGTCGGCCGAGAGTACGCGCGCTCCGCCATCGTTCAATTTCACCTCAAGGGTCTTCGGCGCAACAAAATGGCCGCTGCCCATGATCAACTCGGCACCGGTCGACTTGTAGATTTGGAGGTGCTTCGCAATCTGACGTTCCACCATTTCACGTTTGCGCTGACGGACGGTTGCCATATCGACGGTGACGGAATCCGTCACGGTGCCATGGTCCCTGCCGTCGCGCGCGAGCTGCGCGATCTTCGCGCTTGAAATCTCGTTCTTGCTGGGCATACAGGCAATATTCGGACATGAGCCGCCAATCCAACGTCTCTCGACGACGGCGGTCCGTCGTCCCGATTGCGCCATGTGCCAAGCCATCAATTTGCCCCCAGTCCCGCTGCCAAGCACGAGAACGTCCAACTTCTCCGATTGAGTCATGTTCTTCTCCTCGTTATCTTGATTGCTGCTTTCATCGGCGCATCGCGCTTGTGTCTCTCACAGCAGCTTCTCAACGGCAATCGGCAGGTCGCGAATACGCTTGCCAGTCGCATGATAGACCGCGTTCGCGATGGCTGGCGATACCGACACGGCTGTCAGCTCGCCGAGCCCCTTGGCGCCAAGAGGGCTCGCTTCTTCATCGAAGTCCCCAACGAACATGACATCGAGCTCCGGTATATCTGCACTGGTGGGAACGAGATAGCCGGAGTAATTCCGATTGATGAATTGCCCCGAAGCTGGATCAATCTCCGATTGCTCTAACAAGGCCTGGCCTACGCCCCAGATGACCCCGCCGATCGCTTGGCTGCGCGCTGTCTTCGGATTGATGATCCGGCCGGCGTCATAGGCGCCAACGAAGCGGTTCAGGCGCACGATCCCCAGATCCGGGTCGACCCGCACTTCAGCGAAAACGGCGGAAAAACTGAAGATTGCCCTGGGACCGTTCGCCTCCTCGACCGGGTCGTAGGTGCCATCCCCAATAAGGTTGGGGAGGCCGTTGCGGGCAAGCAGTTCGGCGTAGGTTATGTTCAAATTCGTGTTCGCAACCGAAAGCCTGCCATCCTCGACGATCACACTCTTGGGCGACGCGCCGGCCAATGGTGCCGCAGGACCAGTGAGCGCCAGTTCGATCGCCTTCTCGCGTGCGATCCGAGCGGCCAGCATAACAGCAGCAGTTGCGTTGGCCACGGTCGCTGATCCGATAGCCGGGTGCGACTCCGGCAGCCGCGTGTCGCCGAGATGCACGGTCACCCTGCTCGGTGCCACGCCGAGCGCGTCGGCGGCGACCTGCGTCATCACCGTGTAAGTTCCGGTGCCGATGTCATGCGCGGCCGCCTCGACAAGCGCTGAGCCATCACACATTAACGTCACCCTTGCCTTTCCCGGCCATCGCCAATGCGTATAGATCGCCGCTGCCACGCCCTGCCCAATGAGATCGCGTCCGTCGCGCATTGACCGAGGCTCCGGCGTGCGCTTGTCCCAGCCGAAGCGTGCCGCTCCTTTCCTTAAACATTCGCGAAGAGCGCGCGTGGAGAATTGCCGCCCGCTGTATGGATCGGTGTCGGTGTCGTTGCGTAGCCGCAGTTCAATCGGATCGACACCGGTCACATACGCGAGCTCGTCCATAGCGCACTCGAGAGCGAAATGACCCTGCGCCTCCATGGGCGCTCGCAATACGACGGGCGTGTTGCGGTTCACGCGCACCACTCGGTGGCTCGTGGCGATCCCGCCGTCGGCGCGCCACAGGTGGCGGCTGGCCATAGCAGCATATTCGACATAGTCATCGAACTTTGATGTCGGGTTGACGCTGTCGTGGCGGATGCCGGTTAGACTGCCGTCACGATTGGCGCCCAGAGCAATCGTCTGAACTGTCGCCGCTTGGTGACCGACCATTGAATACATCTGCGCCCGGCTAAGCGACAACCGGACCGGCCAATTCACCAGCTTCGCAGCCAGCGCGGCCAGCAACGTGTGTGGCCAGGACCACGACTTGCCGCCAAACCCGCCACCCAGATACTCGCACACCACATTAATTTTCTCTTCCGGAATGTTGAGCACGAACGCGACCAGCTTCTTTGTGCCGACGACCATCTGCGTCGAATCGTATATCGTCAACGTACCGTCGCTGTCCCAGACCGCTAGGGTGGCGTGCGGCTCCATCGGATTGTGATGCCGATCGGGCATCGTGTAAGTCTGCTCGACCTTGATTGCCGCCTGGGCAATCGCCTTGTCGGCATCCCCGACCGACGACGAGAGCGGCCACATGCGCTGATCAGGCTCGACGGCATCCTCTTTGGCGGTGCGCAAGTCAAAGACTGCATGCGGTTGCGTTTCATAGGCGATTTTGATGAGCGTGCCAGCGTAGGTTGCCTGGTCGAGAGTATCAGCGACAACCAACGCGACTGGCTGACCTCCGTAGTGAATCCTCTCATCCTGGAGCGGCAAATATGTTTGTCCCTGTGGACGCAGGTGACTCCAAGGCATGGATCTCATTCGCGGCGTGTTCTTGTGCGTGAGTACGCCCAGCACGCCGGGTGCCTTTGCTGCGGCGGCAGTTCCGATCGACACCGTCCGGCCATTTGCGATCGTGCTATAGACGATCGTGGCGTGCGCGGTGGCTTTGACGGATATATCCGCGGTGTAGCGCGCACCACCGGACACCTTGACCCGGCCGTCAACGCGCGAGATCGATTGTCCGACCGCGCTCATGTGCGTGCTGCCGCTGTTTGCAATGAACGCAGGGCGACGCGCTGCGCCAGCTCGACTTTGAAGGCATTGTGAGCAAGCGGGCGGGCATCAGTGAACGACATGGCGATCGCCGACCTCATCGCTTCGCTATCGTCCGCCGATACACCGGACAAACCGGTTTCTGCTGCCGTGAGTCGCCACGGCTTGTGCGCCACTCCGCCCAGAGCGAGCCTGACGGATTGAATGCGCTTGCCGTCGGTCGCCACTGCCGCCGCCGCCGATACCAGGGCGAATTCGTAGGACTGTCGATCACGAACCTTTAGGTAATGAGACGCGCGACCCTCCGGCCTCGCCGGCACTTCGACAGCAACAATCAAATCGCCACGCTCGAGGACATTGTCGCGCTCTGGCGTGCTGGCGGGGACGCGATGGAAATCAGCAAACGGAATGTGCCGTTCGCCCGTTTTCCCTTGCACAATCACAATCGCATCCAGGGCCGCAAACGCTATCGCAAGATCGGAAGGATGGGTGGCAACACAATACTCCGACCATCCGAAAATTGCGTGATTGCGATTGAGACCCCGCAGGGCCGCACACCCCGAACCCGGACGCCGCTTGTTGCAGCGGCAATCCGCCTCGTCGCGGAAATAGGCACAGCGCGTGCGTTGCATGATGTTGCCGCCGATCGACGCCATATTGCGCAGCTGGCCGGATGCCGAGAACACCAGTGCCTCGGCAATAATGGGGAATCGGCGCCGCACCTCCATATCGGCTGCTACATCGCTCATCCGGGCCAATGCGCCGATGCGCAGGCCCCCTTCGGGTAGGGCTTCAATGCGGGCCATATCGGGCAAGCCATTGATGTCCAAGAGACGTTCGGGAAGCACCGCTCGGTCCTTCATCAGCCCTATGAGATCAGTGCCACCAGCGATGAAGGCGAGTTCGGGGTCAAGAGCATGACCCGCGATGGCTTGGGACACTTGATCAACTCTCGACAGGATAAACGGATGCATTTGTCAGCTCCCCGCCGCCGTTTCTGCGATGGCGTCGACGATGTTCGGATAGCAGCCGCAACGACAAAGATTGCCGCTCATGCGCTCTCGAATTTCCGCATACGACAGATCAGCCAGCGTGAAAGAGTGCTGAAGATTCGCCGTAGCGGCGCTTGGCCAACCAGCTTCAACCTCCTTAATCATAGCGACGGCGGACATGATCTGGCCCGACGTGCAGAAACCGCATTGGAGGCCGTCGCGCTCGATGAACGCGGATTGAATTGAGTGGAGCACACCATCCTGCTCCAGCCCTTCGATCGTCGCAACCGTCTTGCGTTCCTGCATCGCCGCCAGGGTCATGCAGGACAAGATGCGGCGACCATCGATGTGCACGGTGCATGCACCACATTCGCCGCGATCGCACGCCTTTTTCGTCCCGGTCAGCGCCAAAGTTTCGCGTAACACGTCTAGCAATGTCGTGCGAGGCTCAACCTCGATCTTACGCTTTTGGCCATTGACGGTCAGATTCACCCAGACACGTTGGATGCGTGCCCTACCGCTCGCAGCGTCGGCAGACGCTCCTTCCACGCGTTCGCTCATTTTTGGCTCCCTCGTGCGACATCCGCTGCGCTGATGCCTTCCAATGCCAGTCCATAACCGACGCCCTCATCGATCACGCGTCGCAGCTTCTGGGTTAACGCGATACGTGTGTATCTCGTCGTGAGTGGCGGCAACCTGGCGAGCCCTTCAGCAATCTCGTGGGCACGGGCAAGCAGCTTGTCGGCAGGGACGATTTCATTGACGGCGCCCCATTCCTTGGCCGTCTGTGCATCTAGCTCCTGGCGCGTGAGGATGAAGTAGCGGCCCCTAACCGAGCCGATCACCTCCTGCCACAGCAAATGAACACCATCGCCGGGCACGATGCCAAATTCGAAGTGCGGCTTATCTTGAAAGACGGTCGAAGGAGCTGCTAGCACAATATCTGCCAGCAGGACGTACTCGGAATGGAGTCGCACCGGGCCGTTCACCGCGGCGATCAACGGCACCTCGATATCAAGAATGTTCATGAGGACTTTTCTGCCCTCACGATAGATCTTGTCGTAGCCTCTGGGGCTGAAGAAGTCGAAGCCATCAGAGTTTATCGTCTCCATAAATGCTTGCCCGCTGCCGGTCATGATGACCACACGGTTATCCGGATCGGCGGCAATCGCGTGAAACAGGTCGACAAACTGCTCGTGAGTGTATCCGTTGAAGATCAATGTATCGCCATTGGTGTGGAGCGCTACTTCCAGTACGCCGTTGTTCGAACGGGTCAAACGAGCATTAGGAAAACTATCGCGATAAGCGTCAAAATGACTCATGGCTTCGTCCTCTTTTGAAATCGGCATTGAAATCGGCGTCCGGCTCTCGCTGGCGGGGGAGAGATTAAAGGACGCGCGGCCGCCGGGTAGACGCACCGTTTGAATAGGATTTATTCCATCAAGAAATAACACCCCAAATGGAGGATCAATGTGGATCGAATGACGGCTATGGAGGCGTTCGTAATTGTCGTCGACACGGGGTCATTCTCCGCAGCGGCCCGCCGCCTCAACGTCGGACAACCGGCAGTATCAAAGTTAGTGGCGCAACTTGAGGAACGGCTCGGAGTCAAATTGTTGGTGCGCACGACGCGCGGCCTCACCGCGACCGAAGCCGGACTGAACTACTATGAGCGGGCGCGGCGATCGGTCGAAGAAGCGGAAGAGGCGGAGCTCGCCGCGCGTGGTGCGGGTCGCGGTCTCGCAGGCAGGCTACGCATCTCTGCGGCCGTGACATTTGCCCGGATTCACCTGATCCCGCGCCTACCGGAATTTCTGGCACAGCATCTGGAACTCGAGATGGAGGTAATTTTAGACGATCGGAATATCGACCTCGTACGTGAGGGAATCGACGTCGCTTTGCGGATGGGGCCGCTTGCCGACTCCAGCTTGACAGCTCGGCGCATCGCGAGCGGACGGCAGGCCGTTCTCGGATCGCCAGCCTATTTCGCCCGAGCTGGGGACCCCACTGTGCCCAGCGACTTGACTACGCACGAAGCGGTGATCTACGCGCAGAAAGGTGGCGGTGCAGATTGGACCTTTCGGCGCGAGGGCGCCGAGGTTGCGGTTGCACTGAACGGACGACTTCGCGTCAGCGCTGCTGAAGGAGTGCGCGCGGCTGTCCTGGCCGACTTCGGCATCGCGATTGTCTCTGAATGGATGTTCGCACCCGAAATCGCCGATGGGGCCGTAAAGGTTGTGCTGCAGGACTGGCAATTGCCCCTGATCGATCTATGGGCCGTGTACCCAGCCGGGCCAGCGGTGACCGGCAAAGCACGCACCTTCACTCAATTCGTCCAAAAGGCGTTAGAGATTCCAGTACGTTAGATGATTTTCGGGCGTTCGGCCGACGTGCGGGGCCATGGATTCGTCTCAAGTTGAGCATCAAGCAATCGCCTCGATCACGCGTTGCCGCTACAGCCGTCTCACAAAAGTTGGTTTAAGAGCCTATTGGGCGGCAGCATAAGCGCTGACCGCCTCGATTTCGGCCGGGCTAAGATCCTTGGCATCGGAACGCATGACAGCATTCTGGCGCTCGTTCGAGGCGAAATATTCCAGCTGTTTCGCGATGTATTCCGGGTGCTGGCCAGCGAGACGCGGGATTGGTCCCACCCCCTGGCCGTGGACGCCGTGGCAAGACTGGCAAGGAGGAATCTTCTTGGCTGGAAGGCCCTTGCGAAAGATCTTTTCGCCGGCCGCTATTGCGGCCTGTGTGTCGGGAGCGCTGACGCCCGGTTTCTGACTGGAAAAATAGAGGGCGATCTCGTGGAACATAGCGTCGGACGAGTGCGCCGCCATCCCCCACATATAGGTCCGCGCATTGCGGTCAGCGCGCTGATGGTCGCGAAAGGCTTTGAGCTGGGCTTCAATGTACCCCGCCTGCTGGCCGGCAAGGATGGGAAAGTTCGGCGAGACGCTTCGACCCGCAAAGCCGTGACACGAGGTGCAGACATGCACGGTGCCGTCGACTTGTGCTTGTGTTACCGGCGCACTCGCATTTGTCACCGTCGCCGCGGGCTCGGTGCCGTTGCATGCCGCTAGAATCAAGGCCGCACCAAGCTCCACACAGATAATTTTTCCCACCTGCCGCGCGATCTGCGGCAGTGAGCGACTATCGTTCATCTGTGGGGCCCCCAATCGCCCTCAAAAATCCAGCCAAGCGAAGGCATAAAGGGTGTTGTTGGCGGTTGCTGCTGACCCGGTCTCACCATTGAATTCGGGATAGTAGATGTACTGCAGCCCCAGCTTCATATTGAGCCACGGCCAAAATGGCGGGCCGCCGTGATTGAACGGGATGTAGTCGAGTTCGCCGATGATCCCGGTTGAATTTGGGCTGTTGTTGAGAGGATTGGCAAAAAGAATTGCGTCCGGCGTGCCCGCAACGTGGAAAGCCCCCAAGGTCACGCCGTAGGTTTGATCGTAGTAGTACGTTCCCTTGATATGCATGCTGCGCAACGCGTTATGGGAATTGGCAGCGGCACCGATCGCAGGATTCGAGCTTGCGGCTAGGCTCTGATTCTCCAGAATAATGCTGGCCTGAAGTGAAAAACTGTCACGGTCGGCGAGGAACTGATATTGGCTGTCAAAGCCGACATCGGTCACATTGTCCCGGCCAAAGCCGAAAATCCGCATCGGGGTGATCGCCGCGGTCATCCCGAAAGTTCCGACCTCGAACGAATTGCGACCCCACTCCTGATTCAAGGCCAGTCGCCAATAGGGAGCAACCCCATCGATCACTGGGTTGGTGAAGACATCACTTTCTCCGAAGGCCTGCTGGGTTTTCGGCGACAAAGTGCTGTAACCGCCAAACTCCAGATAGACGAGTCGGTTCCAGTAGGCGTAAGCAGTCGCACCGGCAACGATTTGGGTGAATTCGCTTTCGATCATCGTTGCTGCAGCCGGTGTCGGCGCGAGGCCTGATGTTTGGAAGGGATAGGCCCACGCAGGCGTCGTGTTCCACGGATCAGTTACAGTAGGATTGTTGTTGAGACTGACACCGAGAATTGTTTCAGCGTCGAACAAACTGAGCTGTCCTCGCGTAGCGAATGTCGGTGTTGTCCCAATGGAAATCTCGCCCAACGCCGTCGTATGTAACCTGGAGAAAGGCGCCAAGATTGGGCGTAAGGCGTGGAAGAACCGCTCCTCCGTAAAATAGACTGGCAGTATTGAATGACGGATTGTTGTTGTCGGCAAAATGGGGGGTTCGTCCTTGGACATTGCCCTGGGTATGGGTGAAATCGAAGATCGCCATTCCGGCTAACGGCGGGTAAGGCGATGTCCCGCCGCCAAAAGTATAGCCATTGAGCTTGAACAGCCGGCCGTACGGCGTCAGCTCAGGAAAACCGTTATGACATGCCGCGCATTGCTGCCCGGTTTGGCGGGCGAAACTTGGAAGCGCATAGGCGTTTCTAACTTGGCCAAGAATTCCAATGACGGCGATCAACAGAAAGAGTGCCGCCTTAGTTCCAAGCTTGGCGGCGGCGCGGGTCCTGACATAAGTGCGCATCCCCACACCTCTAATACCTGTTGTTTAGTCGACTCCCTTCCTGGATTTGCGGTCGTTCCCGGTCCTAAGTCTTCTTCACATACAGCTGGCACCAGCCAGCTGCATTGATCCGGCCCTCGACAACCTTGCAAGCCGCCGGCGACTCAAAGTTGTTGCAGCTCGCGCACGCCTGTCCCTGGTGTGGTGTCGGCTGATAAACGACATCCTTTTGAGCCATCTTGGCCGGGGAATCAGCTGAGGCGGGATTGAAGCGTGCGGATGCCGTGGCAAGTGCTGCGCCGCCAACTATCAAGCTAAACTTCCGAAGCGCATGACGGCGAGAAAGAACGCTTTCACCGTCATCCTGCATGTCTCTCTCCACTTGCGAAGTGCCCATATCGATAAGCAGGAAAACACGTGGAAAATTTAACAACTCTAATGAGACGAAGAGTTTTAAAAGCCATCAGCATCATTGCGAGATTCCTCGGCGCGGCTCGAGCGCCTTTCGAATCATCGTGGCGCCATCCGGCGGTGGGATCGTTTGACACAGAGGCTAGGCAGTGACGCTATCGGGCCGGCGCCGTTCCGACTCGAGCTGTGGCAGACTGCAGGGGCACGGGCGATTGGCAACATCGACGAGTTCAGGTCCGTGACGGCCTTCCTGCCAGGCGAACCGCCCTTTTACGCCCGGGACGCCTGTGTACTGTATCGTCACTGCGCCACGCCACATGATGACAACGCAGACCTCGGAAGGCCTTCGCCGCTCGCACGAAACAGTGACGGCGGGACATCCAAGTAACCAAACTGATGCATTGTCTCAATGAATTCAGAGTCACAGAGTGACACAGATGTCAGTGTTCTGTGTAAGCGGACCCGAACCCTTTCGTTTACCCACAATTTCTGCTCCAAGCATTGCACCGAGGACGATGTCGGTCAGACGAGATAACCCACGCCACATGACTGTGTTACCCGGTGGAGGATCGTTAGCACGGGCGAGATAACCACCGAGCCTGGCGATTTTGGTCAGATAAGTTGAAAGCAGGTTGCGTCGCGCTTGAGGCGTGTCGGTGACCAGCCGATCGAGCACGGCGATTTCAGTCTCGGTCAAGGCGAGAGTCGGCAGCGCGTCGGGAGCTGAGCGGTTAAGCATCGTCATCCAGAAGACTCGCCAACTCAGGATGCAGAAGATCGCGATCAGATTGGTCAGACGCTGAGCGGTCCGGAGCTTCAATTCTTCGGCTTTGCAGCCGGATTTGAGGATCTTGTGGAACACCTCGATTTTCCACCTCAAGGCATACCATTCCAGCTTCTCAATGGCGTCCGCGCGGGACGCAACAGGCAGATCGCTGATCAGCTTCCACTTGATCTTCTTTCTGTTCTTCGGTGTCCCGCGCTCCTCGGCATGGATCACCGTTAAGGTCAGCGCGGGATAGCGTTTCTGTTTTCCGATCGGCGGCAAGACGCGAAGCTTGCGATACCTGATCTCGAGAACGGCTTCGTCGGGATCGCCCTTGTTGTCTCGAACTTCGATGCGATGCAGCCCTTTGACGGCAACCTCGTCCATGTCATCGGCAATCGTATGATCTCCGTCTCCCGCCAAACGGTCGACGCACGTCCTGATCAGAAAATGCGTTCCGGCTTCCTGGGCGGTGCAGAACAGCTCGTAGATGTCGCTCTCGCGATCACCAATATGAATGCATCGGCCCGGATCACCCAACAGCGCCGTGGACTGCTGCACATTCTCCAGCCATCGGATGCTCTCTTTCTTCTCGATCGGCACCCGCGTCGGATTGATCTTCTTCTTAAGCGCCGCCGTCCCCTTGAATTTCTTGCGGGTCCAGAACTTTACTGCCGCCAATCCCAGGGGCGTCCCTTCCGTCGTCACCGCCAGGCTGGAATGCATCAAAATGCCGCAAACCGTGTGCGCGCGAGGACGACCGATCAGGTCACGACCGCTATTAATGCTCTTGGTGATCCCAATCGCGGCGACGTCTTCTCTTCGATAGGTGAACTCGGTCGTGTCATGGAGCACAAGAACCAGACCGTCACTGCCGATGGTGCGGTCACGCGTCGACTGAAAGTGACCGGCCAGAATGTCCGCCTCGCTGATCCGGTCGTTGGCGAAAAAGCGATAGGCCGCCTTGGTGTTGGCCCAGTCTTGGCACACCAGCGGAATGCTTTGGCCCATGGCGCTCCCGATCTGCGCCACCAGCTTGCGCAGCCGTTTGTTCAGGCGCCCGTCGGCAAGACGGCAACCACCAAGCTCACGATCAAACCACGCCTCAGTTCCCTCGTCCATTGGCACCGCTCCCCTTGCGAATCGGTGCCAGACAAGGAATCACAGTCGATTCCTGTGACGCAACTATTAGTGTAGCTCCCTAAAATCATCCACTAAATGTGGGTAAATGAAAGACCCGAACCACCCGAGCGAAATCGTCGAATTGACAAAAAGCGGCAAATTCGTCGGTCAGTTCAACGTTGATGCTGGAACCGGAGAGGCGTTCGGCATTGGCAGCACGTTGGTCGACCGCGACACCGCCCGGTTGGCGGTGGTCGACGACAACGCCAACGATCTCTTGGTGATCAACCAGAATGTGATCAATCAGAACCCCGCGTCGGGAGATTGATCGACCCCGGGGAAGGCCTTCCCCGGTTTTGGGCCTTTCGTCGTACCTCCGGGTTGTTCCAGACCTTCCTCTGACCGGGCCGCTTCTCGATGCCTCGAGCGAGCTGCCGCTCACGGGTCGGGGCATCGCTCCACGGCAACCGCGCTTTTGATCATACCCAGGCGGGTCACAAGTGGATCGGTCGCCGATTGAATTGTGTGAGGGCCCCCACATCACCCTTCATGGTCGCCTGGCACGTAAGCTGTTTTGCCTCGCCAAGCAGTTGGATGTGTCAATGCGCGTTGACGATGTGAGATCGGGCGACTCCTGCGATCTTCGCCTGCGGCGCATCGGCGCGGGCGCTTTGAAACGATAGAGGCGGCCACAAGCAGAAGATCCGCTTCGTGGAGGCATCCTTTGGTTGGCGGACGCGGGATCAGGTCCCTGCCTGTGACTGGCGAAGCCATTCGCCCAAACTGATGCGGCCGTGGCGTGCCTCGCCCATCGGCACGAGCGAGCGCTCCTCAACGCGGCCGCCCCAGTATGGGACCTCGGGATCACCCACCACCTCGCGTTGGTCGCCGACCGCTTTCAGATAACGGGCGACGATTTCATTGAACGGCGCCCGCTCCGGGCCGGCGATCTCGACGATGCCGCCTCGCGGCGCCGCGAGCGCCACCTCGGCGACGATAGGAGCGACATCGTCGGCCGCGATGGGCTGGAAGAGGCAGCGCGGAAGCCTGACTATCTTTCCATCCGTACCTGAATCGGCGATGCCGCGGAGGAACTCCAGGAACTGCGTTGCGCGGATGATGGTGTAGGGGATGCCGGAGGTCACGATCAGTTTCTCTTGGGCAACCTTGGCACGGAAGTAGCCATTGTCGGTCCGGTCGATCCCAACGATGGAGAGCGCGACATGGTGCCCGACGCGCGCTGCGGCCTCCGCCGCGAGAAGATTACGGCCAGAGGTCTCGAAGAATTCTAGCACCGCTTTGTCTTCAAATGAGGGCGAATTGGCGAGGTCAATCACCACCTGCGCGCCGGCCATAGCGTCTTTGAGCCCCTCGCCGGTGATGCTGTTGATGCCGCTTTCGGGTGAGCCGGCGATGACCTCATGGCCGCCCTTGCGCAGAATGGCGACGGTCTTCGAGCCGATTAGGCCGGTGCCGCCGATGACGACGATCTTCATGGTTAACCCTCCGCGTCGAAGTCGAAGCCACAAGCTCAGCGTCTCGTACAATGAGTCAAACGCCGCCAAAGACTATTTGTGCCCATCGCTAATCCGAGAGACATCCGCACCAATTGCCAAGCGTGATGTCGACCTTGGTACCGGGCGCGATGTGCGATGGATTGGTCGGACTTGATCCTGGCGAAATCCGTCCAGCTCCCGCCAGGCTTTGAAGAAATTGGCAGACAACGCTGTGGATTAATATCCTCTTTTACGGACGGGAACGATGACAGTGCATACCGACGTGTCGAAACACTACGGGCACGGCGGTCTTATCGAGGCGATACACGCTGGCCTTGTCTCGCTTGGTCAGGCCGCAGCTACCGTAACAGTTGATGATCTTGCTGGCGTTGACGAATTTCATGTCGGCGGGCGGCGACCTATCCCGTTCCGTGGGCAACAACTGCTGACTTGAGTGCCGTGGTAGAACCGGCGCAGTAGAAGAAGGCACTCGATAAGGCAGGGTTCACCGTCATCACAGAGCGGAACAGGCGCGACTTTGCCCTTGCCTTCTTCGCGGAGCTGAAAGCCAAGACGGCGGCGGCCGGCAGCACCCACCACTCGGCCGGCATGTTCTGATGGGCAAGAGCACGCCGGAAAAGGTAAGGAACATGATGGCAAATATTTCGAATGGCCACATTGCACTGGTAGAATTGATCGCTCGCAAGCGTTGAGCACGGTCGCATATTCATCGTGATCGCTAGCCCAATCTTGCTCCCTAAATTTTCAGCCTGAATATTTTGCCGCGATGGCGCAGAAGCGATAGCAAGCAAGGTGAAAATTCACTGACCTCACTCACGACACGAATTGTCGCCCGGGTTCCGGCGGCCGCTGCCTCGCGCAGGCCCATCTTTGGGCTTCCCCATTTCTTGACTCGGTCGGTAGCTGAATGGTGCTGGCGCCCACAGGGCTACAAGATCGGAGCAGGCCGAAGGAGCAGCTCAAACCGTGGCAAAAAGGCGAAAGTTCGAAATCCCTGGCTTTCCCAGGTGCCAAGAAGTCTGGGCAAATTCCCGGCGACCCGACAACCTGCCTTGACATGGTAGGGGTGGCAGGTCCAATCCCTGTCGCACTCAGCTTTGCGTGGTGTCTCGCATGATCGAAGACAAGCCTCAATTCAGTTCGCCCGCCTGTGCCATGGATGAGGCCGGCGATGCCTACATGGGTTATGCGACGCCGGCGGAGCTGGCGGCGTTTCTCAACGAGCTGCTCGAAGCCGAGCGGGCCGGCTCGCGCGTCACGCTCGAAACTGCACGCGAAGCGGGGAGCGGCGCTGTCGCCTACTTAATGACGGCGGTCCAGCGCGACGAAGCTCGCTGGTGCGCGATGCTGCTGGGCCATATTCAACGCCTGGGAGCCGAGCCGACCGCGACGACAGGCGCCTTCTATGGCAAGGCAATGGCGATTGCGGCGATGAGCGGGCGCATCGCGTTTCTCAATCGCGGCCAAGGCTGGGTAGTAAAGAAGCTCCGCGGAATGCTACCGAAGGTGCGCGACGACAAACTTCACGCCGACCTCAAGACGATGCTCGACGTCCATGTCGCCAACATTGCGCTTGCGGACAAGGTTGCAGCCGAGACGCGTTAACCCGCCGCGCGCGACGCTTCGGTCGCGAAATGCGGCATGACGTCGTTGACAAACCGACCAAGCGATGCTGCGCTTTCCTCAAACGTTAGATCGCCATAGGCAAAGCGCGCCAGGAAGTAGTTGGCGCCGCAATCGCTGACCAGCTTCTCGATTTCGGCGCGCACTTGCGCCGGCGTGCCGGCGATGATCAGGCGCTGCCGGCCGGCTCCCGACACGTCCTGCATCGGCACCATCGGCACGAATTTGCGCCAAAGATGGACGAAGCTGCGATACCAGCCATCGTAACCACACTGGGCGCGCTCTTTCGCCCGCGCTTCGTTGTCGTCGAGATAGAGATGCGCGCCCACTGCAAGCTTCGGCATATGCTTGCTGCTGTTGCCATGGGTCTCGGTCCAGATCCTTTTGTAAAGGTCGGTCATCGGTTTGGTGATGTTGGCGGGGCGGTTGAAGGCGCAGGAGATGTTACCTTTGGCACAAAGCGCGACGCCTTCGGCCGTCCCGGGCGCCTGCCACAGAGGCGGGTGCGGTTGTTGCAGTGGTTTCATGATGACGGGTACATCGTGGCATTGAAAATATTTGCCGTCGAAATTCACGATCTCTTTGGTCAAAGCCTGTTCGACGACGGCCCAGGCTTCGCGGTTGATGGCCCGGCTTTCGAGATGGTCGACGCCGAAATAGCCGATTTCGAAAGGTGAAATACCGCGTCCGATGCCGATTTCGAGCCGGCCGTGGCTGAGCTGGTCGAGCATGCAGATCTCCTCCGCCAGCCGCAGCGGATGATAGGTCGTCATGACGTAGACCAGCGTGGCAAGGCGCAGCCGCGTCGTCAGGCGCGACGCTGCAGCGAGCAATAGATTGGGCGACGGCGCCAGGCCGAGCGGCGTGAAATGATGCTCGGTCAGGTGATAGGCGTAGAAGCCCGCCGCGTCGTAGAGCTGAATCAGTTTCAAGCGATCGTCGTAGGTGTCGTGATGCGGCCGGTTCTGTTGGTCGAGATGATCGACCGCCCCGAATGCAATTTCCATAGTTGGTCTCTCGTTACTGCGGATGGCGCGGGACCCGCATGGTGAGGGCGCCGCCATCGACGGGAATCACCGTGCCATTGATGAAACTGGCGGCCGGCGCGGCGAGGAGCAGTACAATGCCTTTGAGCTCGTCGGTCTGGCCTAACCGATTTTGGGGAATGATGCTGGCGAAACGCTTAGCCGCTTCGGGAAAGCGGTCGAGCGCACCGTCGCCGATATGGGTATAGACCGGACCCGGCGCGATGACATTGACCATGATATTATGCTGGGCCAACTGCCGCGCGGCCATCCGCCCCAAATGCTGGATCGCCGCCTTCGACATGGAATAGGCGTAGGAGGTCAGTTCCGACGCCAATCCGGCAATCGACGACACGATGATGATACGGCCATATTTGTTGGCGATCATGCGCTGCGAGGCCAGCTGTACGGTGTGGACGACGCCATGCTGATTGATGTCGACGACCTCGAGATACTTCTGCAGTGGCAGATTCTCGATCATGCCGTCGGGCTGGACGATGCCGAAGCCACCGCTGATGCCAGCATTGGCGACGGCGATATCGAGCTTGCCCCACCTTGTCACCGTGGCATCGAATGCTTGCTCGAGCCCCGCGCGATCGGTGACGTCGGCGACGAGACCTTCGACATCGCGTCCGACTTGCCGCAGCCGGGCGACCTGGGGATCGAGAGTCTGAGCATGGCGGCTGGTGAGCATCACCTTGGCACCGTTGTCGGCGAGAATTTCCGCGCAGGCCAAACCGATCCCGCTTGCCGCGCCGGTGATCAGTGCGACTTGACCGGTGAGGTCGAACATCTCATTGACATCCATCGTCGGCACCCCTTTAGAACAAGCGCATTTGGGAGCTTCCGCCATCGATCGTGATCACGCTGCCCGTGATGAAGCTCGAAGCCGGTGACGCAAGCAGCAGTGCCAAGCCCTTCATCTCCTCCGGCTTGGCCATGCGGTTGAGCGGCACTGTTCGCGCAAACCGCTCGATCGCTTCGGGATTTTCGTGAAGATAGCCACCCCCGATATTGGTGATGAAGGGTCCCGGCGCGATCGCGTTGACCAGCACATTGTGCGGACCGAGCTGGCGCGCGAGCGGCGCCACCAGATGCGCGATCGCCGCCTTCGACATGCCGTAGGAATAAGACGTGCCTTCGGCAAAGAGCCCGGCTACCGATGCCGTCAGAATGATGCGGCCATATCGGTGCGGGATCATGTGCCGCGCCGCGAATTTCGCGGTGGCGAAGGCACCGTTCTGATTGACGGCGATGACGCGGTGATAGGCTTCGAGCGACATTGCCTCGATGCCGCCGGCGGGTGTGAATATCCCGGCACCGCCACCGAGGCCGGCGTTGGCAAAGCAGACATCGAGCCGTCCGTATTTCTTCGCGACGTCGTCGACTGCCGCTTCGAGCTGGTCAAACTGGGTGACGTCGACGACCACGCCCTCGACCGACCAGCCGTGAGCGCTCATCCGCGCCACCTCGCGGGCCAGCGCCGCCCCGCTGAGGTCCATCATGGTGACGGCGCAGCCATGCTCCGCGATCACTTCCGCCATGGCGAGGCCGATGCCAGACGCGCCGCCGGTGACGATACCGACCTGGCCCGCCATGTCGAACATTTGATTGGCTTTCACCCGGACCTCCCGTTTTCGGTCGGCATCCTAGTCTAGGATGCGCGGTCGAAAGCGTCGAGGGCACGACGCGATCGGACCATGCCTTCGGTCAATCAAAATTTCTTGCGGCGTGCCGAGAGCTGAAACATCTTCGGCGCATGGCCGAAGGCGGAATCCGAGAGCCGGTGCTCTGTGTCGATCTGGACGGAACGCTTTCCAAGGGCGACAGCACCCTCCGGCAGGGTTGGCGGCTGGTGCTGACGAGGCCCTGGCTCGCGCCCGCAATTCCCTACTGGACCCGGAAAGGACGCGCGCGCCTCAAGGATGAGCTGGCGCGGCGCGTGCCATACGATCGGGTGTCGTGGCGGTATAATCGGGCGCTGATTGCCTGGCTCCGCGAGCGGCGCGCGGCTGGCAGGCGCCTGGTACTGGCCTCGGGTTCGGACCGTCGCGTCGTCGCCGAGGTTGCGCGGCATCTGGACCTGTTCGACGAGTTTCTTGCCAGTGACGGCAAGACGAACTTTGCCGGATCAAGCAAGGCCCAAGGTCTCGCAGCCCGCTTCGGCGCCTTCGACTATGTCGGCAACAGCCCCAAGGACGTCGCGGTGTGGCGTTTGGCGCGCGACTGTTATCTCGTCGCCAACAATACCGCGCTCAAATCATGGCTCATTCGTCGCATCACATTCACGCGCATATTCCCCGGCGATTGGACGCATTGAGGTCTATCCACTCGAAACGACCGAGGCTATAAGCGGCCGATTGTTGGGGGGCAGCACGTGCTCGATCTGTTGGCGAATGCGGCCGTCACCGGGGTTCTGCTCGGCGGTTTCTATGCTGCCGTGACCATCGGTCTATCGATCGCCTTTGGCTACCTGGACATCGTCAATATTGCGCATCCCGGCTTTATAATGCTCGGTGCTTTCGCCGCGTGGTTCGCCAGCGACGCCTGGCAGCTCGATCCGATGCTGGCGGGCATCTTGTTCGCGCCGATTTTCTTCATCGCCGGTGCCGCGCTTTATCGGGTCTATCATGTCAGCTTCGAGCGACGCGGCGATGTCGGGTTGCGCGGCCTGGCCTTTTTCTTCGGCGTGCTGTTTCTCGCCGAAGTGGTTCTGCTCCTGCTGTTCGGCGCCGATTATCGCGCCGTCAACCTCCCTTATCTCGAAACTATGATCACCGCCGGGCCGGTCGCGGTGCCGCTGCGCATGGTCTTGCCATTCCTAGTTTCGCTCGCGCTATTCGCAGTCCTGCAATGGACGTTCGACCACACGTTCTTCGGCCGCGCCATCAAAGCGGTGTCGCAAGACCCGGTCGCGCTCCGGCTGATGGCGGCCGACCCGGTGCGGGTCAAGGAAATCGCCTTCGGCATTGCGATTGCGACCGCGAGCATCGCGGGCGCGCTCTTGATCACCATCGCCCCGGTCGATCCGTCGATGGGCCGCGACTATATCGGCCGCATCTTTGCGATTGTGGTGCTGGGTGGTCTCGGCAGCCTGACCGGCACGCTGCTGGCAGCATTGGCGCTCGGCATCGTCGAGAGCTTGACGGCAACCCTCTATGGTCCCTCCTGGTCGCCGGCGATAGCGTTTGGGGCCCTGCTGATTGCGTTGGTCGTGCGGCCCACCGGCCTCTTAGGGCGCTGACTTGCAGCGCCGTGCAATATTCTTTGGCATTGGCGCCGTGGCATTGCTCATCGCGGGCTATGCCGGGACTGTCGCCATCGCCAATGATTACTATTTCTACGCTGGTTACATCGTGCTCCAATATGTCGTGCTCGCCACTGCATGGAACATCCTGGGCGGCTATGCGGGCTATGTGAATTTCGGATCAGCAGGGTTTTACGCGGTCGGTGCCTATACCGCCGCGATTCTGTGTCTGGCACTCGGTGCGCCGCTGCCCGTGATGATTCTCGGCGGCGGCGTTGCTGCGGGCGTCATCGGCCTCGCCGCCGGCTATCTCGCGCTGCGGATCAAAGATATCTACTTTGCCATTGCAACGCTGGCGCTGGCGGTCGTTGTCGAAACCATCGTGGACAATTGGGACTATGCGGGTGGCACGCGCGGCATCTACGTTTTGCATCCGCATCACGCCATCGGCTTCAGCAACTATCCGCGGCTCCTCTTCTTCACCATGTTGGTGCTGGCGGTAGGATCAGTGGTGGTGGCACGCAGCGTTGAACATTCGCGGTTCGGCCGTGGGCTCGCCGCGATTCGCGACGATGAGCAGGCCGCCGAAAGCGCCGGCGTTCCGACGCTGCGTCTCAAGCTGATGGCGGCGACGCTGAGCGGCGCGCTAATGGGCGTGGCCGGCGCGCCCTTTCCCTACTTTGTCAGCCACCTCGAGCCGAGCTCGACCTTCAGCCTGGCCATCGCCGTCAACGCCATCGCCATGCCGATGATCGGCGGAGCCACGAGCTGGGCAGGACCGGTGATAGGCGCACTGGTGCTCGGCAGCGCGCAGCAAATCGCAACCGTCACGATTTCCTCGGTGCTGAATTTGTTGATCGTAGGCCTGTTGTTGATCGGCTTCGTCATCTTCGCGCCTGAAGGCATCGTCGGCCTGGCACGACGGCTATTCCGATGACCACGCCCCTGCTCCGCGTCACGAATTTGAGCAAACGATTTGGTGGCTTTGTTGCGCTCAATGAAGTGTCGCTCGATATTGCCGACGGCGAACGGCTCGGCGTCATCGGGCCGAACGGTGCCGGCAAATCGACGCTGGTCAATTGTATTGCCGGCTTGCTGCGGCCCGATTCGGGGCGTGTGCTGTTTGCAGGCAAAGACATAACGGCCCTCCCGGCCCACCGTCGTGCCCGGCTTGGCATAGCCCGCAGCTTTCAACTGCCGCGTCCGTTTCGCAGTATGACGCTCGAAGAGAATCTGGCGATTTCACGCGACTTTGCGGCATATGCCGCAACGGATGCACACGCGCTTTTGAGCCAGTTCGGCCTCGGCGCCAAAGCTCTATCCCTGCCCCGGGATCTCACACAGATCGAGTTGCGCAAACTGGAATTGGCGCGGGCGCTGGCGGCGCGGCCCCGCCTGGTCATTGCCGACGAAGTCATGGCGGGATTATCGCACAGCGAAGTGGACGAAATGATGGGAGTGCTGCTGGCCCTTAACGACGGCGGCATCACGATCATGATGATCGAGCATATTATGCGCGCGGTGATGCGCTTCTCGCAGCGCATCATCGTGCTCGATGCGGGCCGCAAGATCGCCGACGGCGTGCCTGCGGAGATTGTGCGCGACCAGGTGGTTGAGCGTGCCTACCTCGGCGCCTAGGCTGATCGTTGACGGGCTTAGCGCCGGGTATGGCGCGGTGCGCGCGCTCGACCATGTGTCGCTGTCGCTCGAACCCGGCGAGACGGTTGCACTGCTCGGCACCAGCGGGAACGGCAAGAGTACGCTGATCAACGCCATCATGGGGCTGGTGCCGGCGCGCTCGGGAACCATCTTCCTCGAAGAGGACGGGGTCCGCACCGCGCTGGCAGGCCAGCGTACCGAGGCGATCGCCGATCTGGGACTGGCGCTGGTGCCGGAAGGCCGTCGCCTGTTCCCAAAGCTTACCGTCGAGGAAAATCTGTTGCTCGGCGCCTATCGCGGCGCGGCACGAGCGCAGCGCCACGAACGGCTTGCCGAATGTTTCGATGTTTTTCCGGCGCTGAAACAGCGCCGCCGCCAGCTCGCGGGCAGCATGAGCGGCGGCGAACAGCAAATGCTGTCATTGGCCCGCGCGCTGATGTCGGCGCCGCGCATCCTGCTGATCGACGAGCCGTCGGTTGGCCTCGCACCTATTCTGGTGAGCCGCCTAATCGACACGATCGCCGCATTGAAAATGCGTTATCGGCTTTCGGTGCTGATGGCGGAACAGAATTTTCATCAAGCGGTACGGATCGCCGATCGCGGCTATGTCCTGGTCCACGGTCGGATTGCGTTCGTGGGCCAAACGGCTGACGAGCTGAAGAACAGTGCGCTGGTGAAAACCTACTATCTCGGTATCTAGTACCCGGAAATCATAAGTCGCTGAGACGGCGACCCTTGAAGGGGCGCTGCACGACTTTGGTTTTGGTCCAAACGAAAGGCTTTGCGGATTGGTTGTAGTTTTCGATGAAGGCATCGATGTGTTCTCTGAGCTGCTTCACCGAGGTGAAGGACGCGCCGGCGAGCGACTGACCCTCGAGGATCGAGAACCAGATTTCGACCTGATTGAGCCAGGAGGCGCGGGTCGGCGTGAAGTGGAAGCGAACGTTGGGATGGGACTTGAGCCAGCGATCGGTTTTGGGCTTGTGCGTGCTCAGATTGTCGAGGACGACGTGGAGCGTCTTATTCGGATAGACCGCCACGAGGTCGTTCATGAAGCTGAGGAATTCAACGCGGCGCCGGCGCGTCTTGTGGGCTGCTGTGACCTTGCCGGTGGCGACCTCGAAGGCCGCAAAGAGCGTCGAGGTGCCATTGCGCTTGTAGTCATGGCTCCGGCCGGTCAGCGTTCGGCCACCGGGCAGCTTCAGGTAACCTTGGGCGCGCTCCAGCGCTTGGATCGAGGGCTTCTCATCAACGCAAATGACAATCGCGTTCTCGGGCGGCGCCATATAGAGGCCGACCACGTCCGCGGCCTTGGCCACGAACGCTGGATCATTGCTCTCGCACCAGGATTTGCGCCCGGCGAGATCGATCTTGTGCTTCCGCAACACGCGCCAGATGTGCTGCTCATGCACATCGCCGAGGTGCTCGGCGATCAGCGGTGCAGTCCAGCGGGCATAACCTTTGGGCACCGGCTCGTCCAACACCGCGAGGATGCGCCCGTCAGTCTCCGCCGCATAGATCTTGGGCTTCCCCGACCGCTTGCGGTCCTTGAGCCCTTCCAAGCCTTCATCTGCAAAGCGGTTCCGCCACGTGCTGACGACCGCCTCTTCGACCCTAACCATCCGCGAAATCGACCGCGTGCTCGCCCCTTCCGCCGCCAACAATATGATCCGCGCCCGCCGTACATCACGCTGCGGCGTTGTCGCCGCGCGGCATCGGGCTTCAAGCACCGCGCGCTCCTCCGGCCTCAGCCGGACCTCTCTCGCCTTGAGAATCATTCATCGTGTTGAATCACGACTTCAGCTTCTTTGGATAGTGGGTACTAGGGCACTCTGAAGAATTTGAGCGCTACCGCATTAGGCAGGCGCTCGCCGGTACACACGAAGACGCTGCGGTTGAGCCAGTCGTGCGCCGGCGAGGCGCTGGCAAAGCTTGGCGTCGCACGGAAGTAAACCTGCGCCGGATCGATCTTTTCGCCCGCCAGAAGCTTCGCATTGACGTCGGGCGGCGCATGGCGCAGGCCGCGATTAATCACTGCGATCTGCGTCCCGTCCTCGGCACGAATGACGTAATGGGCCTCGAGTTCGGTCGCACCGTCGGGGCGAAGGATTTGCCAATCGGCCCCACCCGCCAATACCTCGCCGCGCAAGCGTGGCCCGTCGATAATGCCGCCGCGGATCGGCACCATGCGCTGACGGCCGCGCGGCGTCTCGCCCATCTCGACGGGTGGCGCCACTTCCACCCGCGCTTCGAATACGAACTCAAGTTGCGGCGCTTGGACCAATCTGCCCTCCCCGATATGATGGAGACCAAATCTAGACGGAAAGGCGGCCGGTTGAAATTCATTGACGTTAAGCGCGCCCGCGTGCCGGCCTTGGGGTTCGGCACCTGGCCCTTGAGTGGCGACGACTGTAGCCGTGCGGTGGCGGAGGCGATCGCTGTTGGCTATCGCCATATCGATACCGCCCAGCTTTAGGGCAACGAGACCGAGGTCGGCGCCGGCATGAGGCTGTCCGGCCTGGCCCGCGATGAACTGTGGATCACCACCAAATTGTCGCGCGACCACCTGACCGCCAAGGCGGTCGCACTCAGTGCCGAGGAGAGCCTGAGAAAGCTTGGCCTCGACCACATCGATCTGCTGTTGATCCACTGGCCGAGTCGCATGGTGCCGCTGGCCGAGACCCTTGAGGCCATGACCAAGCTGCGCCAATCCGGCACGACGCGTTTCATCGGCGTCAGCAATTTCACCACGAAACTGCTCGACTAGGCAGTCGCTCATGCCGACATCATCTGCGACCAGGTCGAGTACCATCCATTTCTGGCACAGCGCGCCGTCTTGCGCGCCGTCAAAAAGCACGGGCTATTCCTGACTGCCTATTCGCCGGTTGCGCGCGGCCGGGTCCCGAGCGATCAGACCTTGCAAACGATCGGCCGAAAATACGGCAAGTCGGCTGCGCAGGTGGCCTTGCGTTGGCTGCTCGATCAGGACAATGTCGCGGCGATTCCGAAGGCCGGCAGCCTAGCCCATATGAAGGCCAATCTCGCCATCTTCGATTTTGCCCTGTCACCGGAGGATCGCGTCGCTATCGACGCGCTCGGCAGCGATGGCCGCATCGTCGACATCGCCGGCTGGTCGCCGGATTGGGACCGACCCAATTAGCTTGGATCAGTGGCGGTGATGGACGCGGCCGCCGTCCGAGGCGAGCCGTATTTTGGCGCGATGATCGGAAGCATGCGCGGTCCTCGCCTTGCGATTGTCCTTACCCTTGGCGTGGCGAGCCGCGTGCCGTGCCGCGGTTTTCCCAGTTAGCTTGGTCTTGGCGGCTGTCTTGGTCTTGATATTGGCGGTCGTCCTGGTTTTTGCGGCCGCCTGGTCATGGTCGCCTGTCGGGGTCGACGGCGTGATTTGCGCCTGCGTGATATGGAAATAGCCGGTCGCGTGCGGTTCATGATGCCAGATGCTCGCGGCAACGTGGGGGCCATATCGGTTGATGCGGTTATAGGCGGCCGTGTCCACTTCGATAGTGCCATTCGACCAGTCGGGACGTGCCCAACCCCACAACGGCGCCAGCACACCGTAACCAACACTAAAGCCGACGCCAGTTTGGATATCGGCGCCGCTAACGTCAAAGCCAGGCGGCGGCTCAATGAACATCGGGGGAAATTCGGGATAAGCCCAAGCTCCGAAGACCAAAGCCGGATTGTAAACCGGGATGTACAGCACGGCCGGATCGGCAGGGGCGATGGTGACCGCGCTGCCCGCGTCACGCACCGTGAGGCGTGGCGAGGATTTAAGCTTGCCGGCGGCGATCGCCTGATGGCGCAGCTTCTGGACCGCGGCGGCGATGCTCGCGGGAGCGGCGACAACCATCCTGCCGAGCTCTTTCATCCAGTCGCGACGCTCCGCCATCATGTCGAGGATGACGGGGAACGGCACCAGCGCCTTGACGCTGGGATCCCAGGGCCGCGGCTCAAGCGCTGCCGCCAGCGCATCGCCTCTAAGCTTCTGATTGTGCGCTTCGGAGAGCCAAGCACCCGCTTCCCCGACTTCGTCGGGATAGGTGGCTGCCATCAATAGCGGCGCCAGCAGCGCATCGGGATAAAGCGCCACCGGCGCGAGCGCCGCTTCAATCTGGCCGACCGGTGGTACCGTTTCGGTCCCTGCCACAGCGCGTGTCACAATAGCGATCGCGCAGAGCACGACCAGGATCGTTAGCCATCGAGTCATGGTTACTCATTCATTTGGTCTTGCGCCATGATAGCGCAGTGGTCCGACTGTGCAAATTTGTTCTGCCCAAGACTCCATCCATCAAGGATTTCACTTTCGCTTTCAGAGGAACGTTTGTGCGATTGAGCATCGGCTCGGTAGCTGCCGCCACTGATTGAGCGATTTTTGAACGCCAGCCCCGGGACCAACGGCCTGCAGGGCTTGGGGGAAAGATAGCGTCAGTCAGGATAGAGCGATCGGGACCATACGCTCCGGCGCCGTCGGTCGATCGCGAGCAAGGACTGGGTCCCGAGCAGAATTTTGTAATTGGCAGCGAAACACGTCGCCGGTCGGGGTGGAAGCAACGCCGATTGGCGTTGTGGGACATGTCTCAAGCGTGGGCACAAGATTGTGATTTGCCGCCGCACTAGTGCGGCATCAAAGCAACGGGCGCGGCGGCCCCGACAGCGTGAGCACGCCAAGTTCGATGGGTGGGTCCGGCGTGACAAACGTTTGGCGAGAGCCGGGGCCGGCATTCGCTCTCAATGATTGAGGTGGTGCAGCAATGAATCGCCGAGACCGGTATCGTAGCGCAGCCCTTCCACCGTCAGCAGCGCCTCGAGGGGAAAGGCGGCGGAACGGATCAGGCCCTTACGCTCCAGGGCCGTCCACACCGCAGGATTAAACAAACCGGTCGCATCGCGTGCTGCCACGGCGGCATCGCCGAGATGGAAGTGATCGCCATGCGGTTGCGGCATGTTGGCGACACGTATCGTGCCGGGCTCGGCGCCCGGTTGTCCATGCTCGGGCAGTTGTGCCAACGCTTGCAGTAGCGTTAGCGTGCGCAATTGTAGCGGATTGAGGCGAAGCGGATTGATTTTAGGCGGCATGGCGCGTGGTTCTACATCGCGCCGCCAAGCCACGCCAGGGGCGCGCTAGCGAGGTTGCTCGGCCTCGAGCTCGCGGTGACCAAGTTTGGAAATAAGCCGCAAGATATCGCCCTGGATCTGTTTGTCCTTGATGCCGTAGAAGCCGCGGATCAAGGACATCACTTCGCGCCGGTCGAAGGTTTCACTGACCTCGCCCTCGGCGCCCGTTTGGAAATCGTGCGCGAGGTTGGCGGCGACGAGACCGTCAGGGTAGCCTTCGAAGAAAAAACCCGGCGACACGGCGAGGGCCTGCGCGACATCGTAGAGTCGGCTCGCCGAAATGCGAATATCGCCCGACTCGTATTTTTGCACCGCCTGAAAGGAGACACCAATCTTACTAGCCAGCGCACCTTGGCTCAGTCCGAGCTGAATGCGGCGCAGCCGCATACGCCCACCGACATAGACATCGATCGGATGCGGTGAATCGTCTTCGCGCTTTGCCATGGCCACGGCTCACACCTCATCTCATCGCCGCTAGAGTTCAATGGGCGCTCGTTAGCGAGCAACCCTTTCCTGTCAACCATTGGCAGTGGCATTAAACTCCCGAATGTGATGTCCAGAACACGTTTTTTCTTTTTTCGCAGTCGCTGGGAACAAATGGTCGGACGGCATGTTGTCGCAGTATTCGGAAAAATGCACCGCTGGCGGCATCATGTCGCCAATGCTAGAACCGCCATTCCGCCGCAGAGGAGATCGCCATGCAGGGACCGGTCCGCATCAACGATCAGTTAAGCGTCGCAGGCCAAATCACGCCCGAAGAGGTGCCGGCGCTCGTGAAACAGGGGTTCTCGACGATCATCAATAACCGTCCCGACCAGGAGGAGCCTGGTCAGCCTGGGGCCGCCGAGGTCAAGGCCGAGGCCGAACGCCAGGGCCTGCAATATCTCTATCAGCCAGTGACGAGCGCCACGATTGCCAAGGCCGATGTCACCGAATTCTACCATGCGGTGCAGCGAGCGCCCAAGCCCATCCTCGCGCATTGCCGCAGCGGCACGCGTTGCTATCTGCTATGGGGCCTTTCGCAGGTACTCTTCGACAATGCCAGCCCGCTGGCGATCGTCGCCGAGGCCACCCATAAAGGCTATGATCTCCGCGCCCTTCCGCAACTGGCGGAAAAGATGCAGGCGGAGCAATAGCGGACGCTTGCCAGCGTTATGTCGCGGCAAGGCCAAGGCATCCCAAGCAGGTTTTTGAGCCGACCCCGTCCCCCGCGGCCTGCTACCGTTTCGCTACGCCGCTTTCTTCTTGGCGGCGAGAATTCGGCGCTTTAATCGCCTCGCCGCAATAGTGAGCAGGCGATCCGGCGTGTCGATGAGAAAGGCGTCAATGCCGCCATTATGCTCGATCGTGCGGATGGCGTTGGTGGAAAGGCGCAATCGCACCGGTCCGCGCAACACGTCCGATAGCAGCGACACGGTCTGAAGGTTTGGCAGGAACCGCCGCTTCGTCTTGTTATTGGCGTGGCTGACCGAATGACCAACCAGTGCGCCTTTGCCCGTGATACTGCATCGCCTTGACATAACCCGATCCCTTTTGGAAAGGCGGGTTTCTAAGGCAGCGGCCCGACGCCGTCAAGTCGAGGGGCGGTAATCGGGCAACAGAGGCCAATGCCAGTACCCTGAGACTGATGGTGTGGCGATGGGGGCAATTGCTGCCGCACGCCGACCTTGCCGTTATGATCCTAAAAGAAGAAGGGTTCCAATGAGGCGGATGCAATCAAAACCCGAAGCAAATCTAGGAAAAGTTGTGATAACGCCGAGGCCTTCTGTCTTCCCCCGAGCCAAAAGGCATGGTTGGGCGATGACACGGGCCATGCTTCTGATCGGGGCGCTGACGCTCGCCGGTTGCACCACATTGGAAAACGCGCGGCCCGCCATCATTCGCAATACCGGACTGGGCGACAGCTGCGCCGACTATATGCGGCTGTCGTATCCGGGCGCCAAAATCGACATCAAGATCCAGCATGTCGACGTCGCCAACACGCGAAGTGGTGGTCTCGGGCTCATGATCGTCGATGTCCAAGGTGTGCGCCCCGACATTCCGGCGAGTGGCGGGTTCCTAGCCAATGAAGTCGCCGCCCGGTGCCGTTTCGAAAGCGGCATCCTGACGCAATTCCGCTGGACGAAAGGGCCATTTCGGTGAGAGGGCATTGTTCCTTCGTCGGTTGCCGGAGGGACACCCGGCGTCGCTGGGCGCGCGTCGACGCTAGGGACCACGCCACCGGGCGCGCACAGAAGCCCCGCTATTCGCTGGCAAAGGCATTGAGCGCCTGGCGCGCCGCGGCCGCAGGCGTCAGTTTTCCCGCAGCGACCTTGGCCTCAAGAGCGCGCAAAGCGCGTGCCGCGCTTTTGTCGGCACGAAACCGCTCGATCAACCCGTCGCCGATTTCCCGCCACAGCGCTGCCTGGGCCTGGCCGGCGCGGCGCGCCATGAAATGGCCATTGGCGCGCGCCGCATCGAGGCGGTGCACCGCGATCTGCCAAACCTGGTCGAGGCCCTTGCCTGCCAGTGCAGAAATCGACACGGCTTCGACCCAATCGCCGGTCTCGCCCGGGGCAAAGAGCCGCAGCGCATGGCGGTAATCCGCCACGGCGCGACGCGCCGCTGGCGCCAGATCGCCATCGTCTTTTGTGACGACGACCAGATCGGCGAGCTCGACGATGCCCCTCTTGATGCCTTGCAGTTCGTCGCCGCCGCCAGGCGCGATCAATAGCAAGAACAGATCGACCATGTCGGCGACCGTGGTTTCGGACTGACCGACGCCGACCGTTTCGACAATGACAATGTCGAACCCGGCTGCCTCCGCGACCAGGATCGCTTCGCCCGTGCGGCGAGCGACACCGCCAAGACTGCCGCCCGCCGGCGACGGTCGAATGAAGGCGGCCGCGGATTGCGATAGCTTTGGCATGCGCGTCTTGTCGCCGAGGATCGAGCCACCTGCGTGCTTCGACGACGGATCGACCGCCAGCACCGCGAGGCGGTGTCCGGCGGCGATCAGCATCAATCCGAACGCCTCGATAAAAGTCGATTTGCCGACACCGGGCGCTCCGGAAATGCCAAGGCGCGTGCCGCCGCCGGCGCGGGGCAGCAACCGCCCCAGCAGGCATTCCGCGGCATCGCGATCATCGGCACGGGTCGATTCCACCAAGGTGATGGCGCGTGCGAGAGCCGCGCGCTCGCCCCGCAACACCGCGTCAGCCAGTACTAACGGATCAACACGACGGGATGGCATGGGTTCGATGTCGTTTTGATTGAGGCCGTTCCGCGATAGCGGGTCATGGCTCGCAGCCCTCGTCGACGCTGAAGTTGGAGATGGTCGCTTGCCGACCCAAGCACGCGCTCGAGCACGCTGACACCGGAACATTCACTGCCAATCTCTTAGTTCCCGATGAGGCTTTTCAATGCGCCGCCGATACCGTGTCCGACTTTGCCGAGACCGGTGGCCGCCCCACCAATCGCTTTGACCGGCGCGGAGACGATGCCTTTGGCTATGCCGGCGATGTCGGGCCGGAAACTGAGATGATCCCACCGGCCGCTTACGATTACCGGCACGGTGACAATTCCCGCGATGATTTTCGGTTCCACGCGATAGCTGAGCGTCCGTTCCGGCAGATTGACGGTGCCGGCTCCGTGTGCCTCGATGGTGCCGATCGTGACCACGAGATCGCTGCTGCTCATGATGCCGCTGTGAATCTTGTTGCTGCCGCTGGCGCGTTCGATCGCGGTAGCGCCGGTGCCGCCGGCAAACGCGGCGGCGGTGTTCGTCACCATCGCGGCGAGATCGATGCCGCCGAGCGAGCCATGTGCGAGGTGAAACGATGACGTGCCGGACAGGGTCGAAATCATGTCCCGTTGGCTGTTGCCGCGCGCGCTTCCCGATAGCCTGAAGCTTGCCGACCCGGCAATCGAACTGTCGCCGCCCGCGGCGCGGAGCAGTGGACCGATATCGACATCGGAGACGGAACCGTCGACTGTCGCCACGGCGATGTCCGCGGTGCCATCGAGTTTGATGGTGGCCACGGCGCTGCCGCGATAGAGCGCGACATTCCCGATATCGAGTGTCAGCTTGCCATCGTCGAGACGGAGCTTGGCGGCCGCCCTGCCGGCTTGCACCTTGCGATATCTGACGCTCGACGCATCGACGGTGAGTTCGGCGTTGAACTGGCGTAGCAGACGGGGATCGAATGTCTCGGTGCTCCAACCCGGCACTGACGGACCAAGATAGGGATTGAGATCCAACCGGTCGACCCGCAGCGCGCTGGTAACCATGGGTTCGCCGCTGCCGACGGCGAGCGTGAGGGTGCCGGTGGCCCGGTTGGTGTCGAGCGAAAAAGTGGCATTGGAGAATTTGGCCGCACTCGCGACCGCTTGAACGGCACCGCTCACCGCGAGTGCGCCGAAGCCGCGCTTCGGCAGAACGACATCGAGTCCTGACAATGTCGCCAGATCGCGCACCGACGGTATGGTGAGGTCGACCTTGCCGTCGAACACCAAAGCGCCAAACCCGCCGGGCTCGCCGCTGGTGGTGTCACCGGCGAATTTGACGGTGAGCGGTGCCGATTGCACTGCGGCGACCACATGGCTCATGCCCCGGGGATGCAATAGCGCACCGCCGTGATCGAGTATCATCGAGAAGGCAATCCTTTGGCCACGCCACATCGCGTCGCCTTCCGCAGCGACGGAGGCACCGGGGTACGGCGCCGAGAGCGTGGCGGCGATGCGTTGCAGCTCGTAGCGCCGATCGTTCTGGTGATCGACGACGACAATATCGCCATTCTCGATTGACACATACCCGGCGCCTAGGCGCGACAACGCCGCGGGGACCGTCGTTGCCGGGTGCGGGGCCGTCACCGCCGCGGGCGCCGCTCCTCGCCCCGGAGCGCCGGATTGGCTCGACCGCAGGATGGGCGGGCTCGGCGTGCCGACTTCCAAAACCATCACCGGCGCCACCATCACCAGCCGCTTGATCTCGATCCGCCGCGATAGGAGCGGCAGCAATTTGACTGCGATATCAAGCTCTTTGACCCTTATCGTCGCCGACGATTGTGCCCAAGGGGCGGCGATGATCGTGACGTCACTCGCCGCGAGTTTGAGAGTCGGGAAAAAACGCAATGAGAGCGGACCTTTGATGGCTAATTCGTGCCCAGTGACGTCGCCTAGTTCCGCTAGAATCCGCCCCTTAATGGCATCGGCCGGCATGACGAGCGCGACAAGGACGACCGCCAGAATTGCCACAACGATAATCGCGCCCACGATGCTTGGCAGGCGTTTCATGACGAACCTTCCAGGTTGCCGGCTGGGTGTCATTGTAACGCATCGAGGGTACCGCTTGCGAGACAAGGGGCGATCCGGGAATTGCCATGCCGCCACGCCCGTTGAATGGACAGAGGGGCGTTTTCCGAGCAAGATAATGGCGGAAAGGAACGCGTAATGGCTGAAGAAGATGTCGATTGGGAAATTCCAGAAGCGGTGCAACCGAAGCCTAGCGAATTCGCGTTCGATCTCGACCATGCGCTGAGCTCGGTGGTCGGCATCCAAGCGACCATCCCGGACGATGCGTTCACCGCGCACACGCTCGGCACGCAGCGCAGCGGCAGCGGCGTCATCCTCCGCGATAGCGGCCTTATCGTTACCATCGGCTACCTCATAACCGAGGCTGAGACGGTTTGGATCACGACGGCCGACGGCCGCGCGACGCCGGGCACGGTTGCCGCCTACGATCAAGAGACCGGCTTCGGCTTGGTCCAGGCATTGGGCCGGCTTGGGTCGCCGGCAATCGCCATCGGCGAATCCTCCGTCCTTGAGAACGGAGCGCCGCTCGTGGTGGCTGCCGGCGCGCGACGCCATTCGGTGAGCGCACATTTAATCGCGCGCCAGGAATTTCCAGGCAGCTGGGAATACCTGCTCGACGAGGCGCTGTTTACCGCGCCGTTGCACCCGTTCTGGGGCGGCGCCGCGGCCATCGATCATGCCGGCAAGCTCGTCGGCGTCGGCTCGCTTCACGTCCAGCAGTCAGTGCCCGGTGGCTCGCCCCGTGACATCAACATGATCGTGCCTATCGATCTCTTGACGCCGATCCTCGACGAACTATTGACTTACGGGCGGCCTAATCATCCGCCGCGGCCCTGGATCGGCGCCTACAACGGCGAGAGCGAAGGACGGGTCGTTATCGCTGGTGTATTGCCGCAGGGGCCGGCAATGCAAGCCGGCATGCGCGTCGGCGATATCGTCTGGGCGGTGCGCGACGAGGCGGTTAGCAATCTTGCCGATTTTTATCGCAAATTGTGGAAGTCGGGCAGCGCCGGTACGGAAATCCCGATCGAACTGGTGCGCGACGGGCGCACGGTCTGGGTTCGCGTGAAGTCACGCGACCGGAGTTCCATGTTGAAGAAGAAATCGCTGCAGTAGAATTTGTTCCTGGCAGGCAGCGATGGTCGGGGCGATCTGGACAAGATTGGCGCGGACAGCCTCCTACGAATGCGGGCGGCCGATCAATAGTACAGCGAAGCCGTCAGTGCCATGGCGACGGATATCAGCGCCAACCGCGCGGCGAAGGCGCAAGCATACGGCGAAAATCGCATAGATTTTTTACAGGGCGCCAATCTACCTTCGATACGCCGCAGCGTCCTTCGAGGACCGGATCTTGCCGGAAACGCATTCGGCTTTTCGTGCCGTGCCTGCCTATGTCGAGAGAGTCATTCCGCGATTTTTCGCGGCTGTGGCAATTTTGCCATAGGCATTGGCAAAGGAATTGCACAATTCGCGGCAAGCGGCGGCCACTTCGGCTTTTCCCTGGTGGCTGTCGACTTGCTGCCCATGCCGTGCGAATCGGCCAGCAAGTTCGCGTGTTTTATCTGGGGAGTTTTCACATGCGTCATGTCATTGCACGGTCGCTGCCGCTATTGGTCGGCGCGGTCATGGCAATCTATGCCGTCGGCGTGTTGCCGACGCATGCCCAAAACAATCCGCCATCCACACCCGCGGCGCCCGCAGCACCGGCCGCACCCGCCGCACCGAAATCATGGTGGGACGCTGTCAATCTTTCAGGCTATATGGAAGGCGGCGTCACCGGCAATTTCGACAATCCTTCGAGCGGCCTCAATTTCGGCAGGCTGTTCGACGACAAATCGAACCAGTTCTTGTACAATCAAGGGTCGCTGATCTTTGAGCGTCCGGTCGATACGTCAGGCGGGTTCGATTGGGGCTTCCGCTTCTGGGGCATGCAGGGCACCGACGCGCGTTACACCCATTTCCTCGGTGAGGCCGATCGCTGGACGTCGCAACTCGTCCAATATGACCTGGTGGAGGCCGATGTCACTATACACGGGCCGTTTCTGACGGCAGGCGGCGAAGAGCTCAAAATCGGACAGTTCCCGACGCTGCTCGGCTCGGAAACCATCGATCCGCGCACTAATTATTTTTACTCTCACTCCTACATTTTCAATTTCGGCCTGCCACTGAAGGACACCGGCGCGATGCTGGTGACTCATGTCAGCCCGTTGATCGACCTTTACACCGGCGTAATCACCGGCGTGAACACCGGGATCGGTTTTCCCGGCGGCGACAACAATGCTGCGATTGCGTTCGAAGGCGGCATCGGCTTCAACATTTCCAATGCGCTTACGATTCTCGCCACCACCAATATTGGCCCGGAGGATTCATGCGGCGTGCCGGGCGCAGTCTATAGTTGCAACAGCACCGAGCGTGTATATGGCGACCTGGTCGCGACTTGGAAGATCAATCCCAAGCTGACCGCTGTCGGCGAGCTCAATATCGTCCATGATGGCGGGCCGTTCCTCAGCCCCGCCGGCCGTCCTTATTCGCCAACGGCGGGTGGCGCCGCCGGCTATTTGATCTATCAATGGACCGATCAGATTTCATTCGCCGGCCGTGCCGAAATCTTCCGTGACGCCAACGGCTTCTTCGTCCTCGCCTTTCCCGGCAGCAATCTCGACTTCGTCAACTGCGAATCGGGTCTCAATACCTGCCGGACTTTCGGCCCGGGCGTGCCGACGACCTATAGCGAGTTCACTATCGGTTTCAATTACAAGCCGTCGCTGCCCGCTCCCTTCAAGGGCTTCGTCATCCGTCCGGAATTCCGCTTTGACGGTGTGCTTTCGGGACCTCCCGCGTTCGGCCTCAACCAGGTGGGAGTTGCGAGCAGGAATACGCAAGAGACTTTTGGGGTGGATTTCATCCTGTCGTTCTAATTTCACTGATGCGACAACTCCCCGGCGCGGGAGACTGTGCCGGGGAGTGTCGCCGTCCGTCATTCATCAGGCGGCCGCGATCGATCACATCGCCGCCAGCGCCGCGATGATGGGGACAAAATCGATCCGGCCCCGTCGCAGATCGTGGCCCGCACCGGCAATCGGGATCAGCCATGTCGGTGCCGGTATCGCGGCGATGGCCTGTTCCAATTCGCCAATGGCGCCGAATGGATCGGCGTCGCCGTGCACGAAGATCGCGGGACGGCGTAGGTTGGAGAAATGCGCAGTTCGCATCTGGTCGGGTTTGGCCGGCGGATGCAGCGGATAGGATAGTAACAATAAGCCGGCGGCGATGGCTGGCGTCTCGGCTAGAAGCATCGACGCCTGGCGCCCGCCATAGGAATGGCCGCCGAGATAGATGGGTCCGGCAACGAGGCGGCGCAAATAGTCGACGCCGGCGCCGAGAGTGGCGCGGTCTGCGGCCGCCGCCGCGCCATGGGGCGGACCGGTCGGACGCCTTTGGCGAAAGGCCAAATCGCAGCGCAGCACGGTGACACCGGCCGCGCAGAAGGCGGCCGCCGTCGCACTCAATAACGGAGCCCGGCAGTTGCCGCCGGCGCCATGGGTGAGCACCAGCCCTCGTTCGTCGGCCCGCTCGGGGCGATGGAGAAAGCCGCTGATCTCGCCCTCAGCAACCGCCGATACCCTGTCATCACCGGCCATGGCGTCGCATACTACGCTCCATCGGAGGGGACCGCGATTGCGCCCCGCGCCAACGCACCCTATGTTCCGCCCAACGCCCCCATGACCGATCTTAGGCACATTCGCAATTTCGCGATCATCGCGCATATCGACCACGGCAAATCGACC
The DNA here is from genome assembly GCA_963804725.1 of uncultured Alphaproteobacteria bacterium. Lineage (GTDB taxonomy): Bacteria > Pseudomonadota > Alphaproteobacteria > ATCC43930 > CGMCC-115725 > JAATGI01. The sequence goes on from CAWDRN010000008.1 coordinate 572,609, forward strand.
CTGGCCGACCGGTTAATCCAATTTTGCGGCGGACTGCCCGAGCGCGAAATGAAGGACCAAGTACTTGACAGCATGGAGATCGAACGCGAGCGCGGCATCACCATCAAGGCGCAGACCGTGCGTCTGCCTTATCAGGCCAAAGACGGGGACACCTACGAACTCAACCTGATGGACACGCCCGGCCATGTCGATTTTGCCTACGAGGTCAGCCGTTCGCTCGCTGCTTGCGAGGGTTCGCTGCTCGTCGTCGACGCTAGCCAGGGGGTCGAGGCCCAGACCCTCGCCAATGTCTATCAAGCGATCGAGGCCGGGCACGAGATCGTGCCAGTGCTGAACAAAATCGATCTGCCCGCCGCCGAGCCACAGCGCGTCAAAGAGCAAATCGAGGATGTGATCGGGCTCGACGCCTCGGACGCGATCGAAATCTCGGCGAAGACTGGTCACAATATCGAAGCGGTGCTCGAGGCGCTGGTGACGCGCCTGCCACCGCCTAAGGGGGACGAAGCGGCGCCCCTCAAGGCGTTGCTGGTCGACAGCTGGTACGACGTTTATCTCGGCGTGGTGATCCTGGTGCGGGTGCGCGACGGCGTGCTCCGTCCGGGCCAAAAGATTCGGCTGATGGCGACCAGCGCCAGCCACCAGGTCGAGCGCGTCGGGGTCTTTACGCCGAAACAACAAATGCTAAATGAGCTGCGACCGGGCGAGATCGGCTTCATTACTGCGGGTATCAAAACCGTCGCCGATTGCAAGGTCGGGGACACGATCACAGAGGATCGTCGCCCCGCCGCCGAACCCTTGCCGGGATTCAAGCCCCTGCAACCGGTTGTGTTCTGCGGGCTCTTCCCGACGGATGCGGCACAATACGAACATCTGCGCAATTCGCTGGGCAAGCTGCGCCTCAATGATGCCAGCTTTGACTATGAGCCGGAAACCTCGGCAGCGCTGGGCTTCGGCTTCCGCTGCGGATTTCTCGGACTGCTCCATCTCGAGATTATTCAGGAGCGACTCGAGCGCGAGTTCGATCTTGATCTGATCTCGACGGCGCCGAGCGTCGTCTACCGCGTGCGTCTCACCAACGGCGCGGTAATGAATTTGCACAACCCCGTCGATATGCCAGATCCCGTGCGCATCGACCATATCGAGGAGCCGTGGATCAAGGCCACCATCCTGGTACCCGACGCGCATCTCGGCGACATCCTCAAACTGTGCGAGGAACGGCGCGGCGTGCAGCAGGACCTAACCTATGTCGGCAACCGTGCGATGGTGATCTATCGGCTGCCGCTGAACGAAGTGGTATTCGACTTTTACGATCGGCTCAAATCGGTAAGCCGCGGCTACGCCAGTTTCGATTACCAGCTCGACGGCTACAGCGAAGGCGACCTCGTTCTCCTCAATGTACTGGTCAACGGCGAGCCGGTCGATGCGCTGGCCATCATCGTCCACCGCCATGCTGCCGAGAAGCGCGGTCGCGCACTCTGCGAACGCCTCAAAGATTTGATTCCCCGCCAATTGTTCCAAGTTGCGATCCAGGCGGCCATCGGCGGCAAGATCATCGCCCGCGAAACCGTGAAGGCGCTGCGCAAGGATGTCCTGGCGAAATGTTATGGCGGCGACGTTACGCGCAAGCGGAAGCTCTTGGAGAAACAAAAAGAGGGCAAGAAACGCATGCGCCAATTCGGCCAGGTCGAGATCCCACAATCGGCTTTTCTGGCGGCGCTTAAAATGGGAGATGGATAACCTTGGTGCCGCGCGATCGACCGTTGATCCCGATCCCAGCCGCAGCCTAAACTCGACCCTTGAGAGTGGCGGATGATCATCTTTCGCGCGATCGGTTTTCTACTGTCGCTGATTGCCGCGATCGCATTCCTGCGTGACCTGCTCAATTGGTACGATAGCGGGTTTCTGGCCCTGCTCTCTGGCGACCAGCTGTGGCTGAGCCTGGGCCCGGCGGGGTATCAATCTGCGCAGAATTGGGCGGGCGACCATCTCCCGGTTCTCTCGCAGCCGGTTGTCACCACCGTTCTGGCGCTGCCGGTGTTCTTCTCCGCCGGCGTGCTCGGCATCTTTTTGCTGGTGGTGGCGCGCAGGAGGCACAAGAATCGCCGGTCAGGCCGGAATTGGCGGGGGGCTTACAGCTAGCGAAAGACGGGATTCGACCAGGCCCAGGATCAAGCTCCGGAGGCCGTGGCTGAAGTCTTGTCGCCCGGCGACAACAGCGATCGCCGCGCTGTTTTGCAGGATTGATTTCGGCTTGGCCGACACTATCGAATCGAACCTGTGATCGATGCGGCGACGGCGCGCGGCCCGGGTCGGAGCCGCGCCCGCCTCGCGGTTCAGCGATATACGCGACGCCGCCTGAGCCCAAATGCCAGCGGATGCGATCCTAAATGAGCCCGCCGGGCTCACCTCGCCCGCCGCTAGCGCCGCCTTGCAGCCTTCTTCGCCGGCTTCGCCTTCGCCGTCGCCTTAGGCTTTGCCTTGGGTTTGGCCTTGGGTTTGGCCTTGGCCTTGGGCGCAGCCTTGCGCGCCGGTCTCGCCGTCGCCGGCAACGGCTGGGCATGGCGTTGGCTCAGCCCGTAGCGGTTGCCGAGCGGATCGGTGAATTGTGCCAAAATGGTTTCCTGACCCGGCGCGCCGCCGATATTGGTCTTCGGCATCGCGATCGCGCCGCCCGCTTCGACCGCCTTCGCGAGCGCAGCGTCGACATCGTCGACCTCGACATAGAAGGTGATATGGCCAGCGCCAAACGGGCCGGGCGCACCAATGCCGCCCTGGATGCCATAATCCTTGGCGCCGGTGTTGACCATGCCGTAATTCATTGGATTGCTCGTGTCGACTATCCAATCGAACACGTCGGCAAAAAACCTCTGAAGTCGCTCCGCCTCGGGCGAGATAATCTCAAAATGAACCACGCGGTTTGGCATCGGTTCGTCCTCCGTGTTTCGTCGCGATTGCCAACGACGACAGTATACGTCAGGCTTGCACTCCGCCGCTCACGATTTCTACGCATCATGCCGCTTTCCTGGCTTCCACGGCCATCACCCAATCATGATCGGCGGCGATTCGGTCCGCCGGACATGCTGATACTGCATTACACCGGCATGATCAGCGCGGCGGCGGCGCTCGACCGCCTCTGCGATCCGGCAGCGCGGGTCAGCGCACATTATGTCGTCGAGGAAGACGGCAAGATTTGGCAATTGGTGCCGGAAGAGCGCCGCGCTTGGCACGCGGGCGAGTCAGGATGGTTGGACCGGCGCGATATCAACGCCCATTCTATCGGCATCGAGATCGTCAACCCCGGACACGAGTTTGGCTACCGGGCGTTCCCTGCTGACCAGATCCGCGCCGTTGTCGAACTATGTCATGACATAACGTCGCGCTGGCGCGTTCCCCCGCAATTCGTGCTCGGCCATTCCGATGTGGCGCCGCATCGCAAACAGGATCCGGGTGAGCGGTTTCCCTGGGCGTGTCTGGCGCAGGCCGGCATCGGTATCTGGCCCGATTTTTCGGCGGCGCCAGAAAACCCGCCCGAGAGTGTCGCTGAGATTCAGGTCGCCCTCGCCGCGTTCGGCTATGACCTCGCGCGCACGCAGACGCGGGACGAGCGCACGGTGCAGGTGCTGATTGCCTTTCAGCGTCACTTCCGGCCCCAGAAATGCGACGGCGTCGCCGACGATGAAACGCGCCGGCGGATCGCGCTAGTGGCGGCGGCGGTTTGACATCGAGGCGGCGCTGACCCTTATATTGCGGCGCCAGATGGCCGGATGGCCGCGCTCTGCGCGCAGAGGCGCGGGGCGAGGAAAGTCCGGGCTCCACGGAGACACGGTGCCGGCTAACGGCCGGCGGGGGCGACCCCAGGGACAGTGCCACAGAAACACACCGCCCAACGACGCCTTCGGGCGGCGCGGCAAGGGTGAAATGGTGCGGTAAGAGCGCACCGCGCCGCCGGCAACGGCGACGGCAGGGTAAACCCCACCGGGAGCAAGACCAAGTAGGGATGGCCGGCCTGCCGCGAGGTGAGGCCGGATGCGTTTCCGCATCGCCATCCGGGTCGGTCGCGCGAGGCGCTTGGCAACAAGCGTCCCAGAGGAATGGCCATCCCCCGCTACTAGGCGGGGACAGAACCCGGCTTACAGGCCATCTGGCAATTTCTCAATCAATTCACGATTTGTTCTTGAGCTCTTGACCAATTACCTTGGTTTTCGCAGTCAAGTTACCTGTTTTACCTTGAATCAGTTTGACGTCCCATTAAATCCCATGATATCCCAGACAGTCACAATCGCCGAGGCGCCGCGCAGCGGTCGAGATGCGGGCGCGGCAGCGGCGGGTTGCGACGGGCGAGCCGGTGCGGGGTCAGGTGCCGAAAGCGAGCGGTGGCACTATTCGTATCAACCTTCACCAATAAGATCGACCGCAAGGGACGCGTGTCGGTGCCGGCACCATTTCGCCAAATATTGGCAGGAAAGGGCTCCGAGAACGTGGTGCTGTACCCTCATCCGAAGCATCCCGCCATTGAAGGGAGCGGCATGGACTGGCTGGAGGACTATGCCGCACGTCTCGCGCAACTGCCGGAATATGACGAAGATCGCGATGCACTTCAGTCGCTCTTCAGCCAGGTCAGCCAAATCGTGCCGGACAGCGAGGGCCGCATTATTCTCCCGGAGCCTTTGATCGATCGCGCCGGCCTCGGCGAAAACGCGATCTTTGTCGGCGCCGGGGCGAAGTTCGAAATCTGGGAGCCCGCGCGCTACGCCGACCATCTCGGCCAGCAACAGGCGCGAATGCGGGAGCGCAATCTGACCGTCCCGCCCTTGGCGCGTGTTCCGGGGCTGATGTCATGACCGGCCACCAAACCGTTCTTTTGGCCGCCACCGTGACGCTGCTGGCGCCGCGCGACGGCGCCACCTATGTCGACGGAACGTTCGGCGGTGGCGGTTTATCCGCAGCGCTCCTGGCCGCGGCGGCGTGTCGTGTCATCGGCATCGACCGTGATCCGCAAGCGATCGCTGCCGGCGCAGCGTTGGCGCGGCGCTACCCCGACCGCCTGATCCTGGTCAGAGATCGCTTCGGCGCGATGCCACAACTGTTGGCGGGACACGGCATCTGCGCCGTCGATGGCATCGCCCTCGATCTCGGCGTCTCCTCGATGCAGATCGACCAGTCGGAACGTGGATTTTCCTTCCGCTTCGACGGTCCCTTGGATATGCGCATGGGCGGCGATGGGACCAGCGCCGAAGAGCTGGTGAACACGCTGCCCGAACGCCGATTGGCCGAGCTCATTCAGCGCTATGGCGAAGAGCGGCATGCCCGCCGGGTCGCGCGTGCCATTGTCGCCGCTCGCCCGCTTCGCCGCACCGCAGAGTTGGCGGCCATCGTGCGCAAGACCGTGCCCTATCATGGTTCGGGGCCCGACCCCGCCACCCGGACGTTCCAGGCGCTGCGCATGGAAGTGAACGACGAACTTGGCGAGCTGGAGCGCGGACTGCTGGCGGGCGAACGCTTGCTGGTGCCGGGGGGACGCCTCGTGGTGATCGCATTTCATTCGCTCGAAGACCGTTGCGTTAAGAATTTTTTCGGCGCGCACAGCCTGCCTCCCGCGGTGTCGCGCCATCGTCCCGCCGTGTCGCAGCCACTGCCGAGCCTCCGCCTCCTCACTCGGCGGCCGCTGCGGCCCGGCGCGGACGAGATCGCGCGCAATCCGCGGGCGCGCTCCGCGCGATTGCGTGCCGCCGAGCGGACGGCGGCGCCGGCCCGGGAAAACGCGGCATGATCCGCGTCAGCACCTTGATCTGGGTGATGCTGGTGGCGCTGAGCGGCTATGCCATGTTCCAGGTCAAGAGCGAAGTCGGGCGGCTCGATCAGCGTCTCGCGGAGGTCAATCGAACGATCGCCGATGACCGCGAGCAAATCCGCACGATCAACGTCGAATGGGCGACCTTGACGCAGCCGGATCGGCTCGACGCGCTGAGCCAACATGTGCTGCAGCTCGAGCCAATTCGCACCTACCTCCTCGGATCGCTCGATCAGCCGCCATTGCGCAATGACGTCGCGGCCCCAAGTCCTACCACCCCACCGGCGGCGCCGGGGAGCTCTGAGCTCGCCGAAATCTCGCTCAAGGCACGGCAATGAGTGAAACGGGCAGAGCCGACGACAATCCCTGCCGGCCCCGGCACTTCAAGCCGGTGCTGTGCGCCCCGGCACCAATCGGCGGACCCGGCCGCACGGCACTCGAGATCTGCCACACCAGGTTGCTCGTCACCGGCGCGCTGTTCATCGTCGCTTTTTTCACCATTGGTGCCCAGCTTATCGACGTGATGGAGCTGCGATCCTCGGACAAGGGTACCGCGCGCAACCATGCGATCGAGCATGCGCCGCCCGGTCGCGCCGACATTGTCGACCGCCATGGCGTGCTCTTGGCGACGACCCTGGTCATGCCGTCGCTCTATGCCAATCCGAAACAGATCGCGGACAAGCAAAGGGTCGCTGCCGAGCTCGCCGAGGTTTTCCCCGAACTTTCCGCCGCCAAGCTACTCGACAGCTTTAACCGGCCTAATCTCAGCTTCGTCTGGATCAGGCACAATCTGACCCCGCGTCAGCAGATCGAAGTCAACGCGCTGGGCGAACATGCGCTGCAATTCCTCAATGAGGATCGCCGCGTCTATCCCAAGGGCAATCTCTTCGCCCATGTGGTCGGCTTCGTCGACAGCGACGACAAGGGCATGGCCGGCATCGAAGCCGGTCTCAACAAGCGGCTCAAGACCGATCCGATGCCGGTGCGGCTTTCGGTCGACGCGCGCATTCAATTCATTTTGCGCAACGAGATTTTGCGGCAAATGGCCCTCTTCGGTGCCAAACGCGGGTTCGGTCTCGTCATGAACGTGCGCAACGGCGAGGTCATGGCCTTGGCCTCATTGCCCGATTTCGACCCAAACAACCTCACCGCGGCGAGCACCGATCAGCTTTATAATCACGCCACTTTCGGCGTTTATGAAATGGGTTCGGTGTTCAAGATCTTTAACACGGCGATGCTGCTCTCGAGTGGCCTTGCCACCATGGACACCAAGTTCGACGCCACCAAGCCGATCAAGATTGGCCGCTTCACCATTCACGACGATCACCCCCAGCGGCGCTGGCTGTCGGTTGCCGAAGTGTTTCAATATTCTTCCAACATCGGCTCCGCCAAGGAAGCGGTCTCGGCCGGGGTGCCGCGCCAGGAGGATTTTCTCGGCAAGCTCGGGCTCTTGAATACGCCGCATTTCGAGCTGCCTGAAGTTGCGGCGCCGCACATTCCATCGCCGTGGCACGAGATCAATCTAATGACCGTCGCGTTCGGCCACGGCATCTCGGTTTCGCTGCTGCAGATGGCGACGGCAGTCAGCGCCGTGGTCAACGGCGGCCTGCTTTATCACCCGACCCTGATTGCATCGCAGAGCGAACCACAGGGCGAGCGCGTGCTCACCCCCGCGATCTCGGACAAGATGCGCCGGCTGTTGCGGCTGGTAGTTACCAGCGGCACCGGCAAGTTCGCGGCCGCGCCCGGCTACCTCGTTGGCGGCAAGACCGGCACCGCCGAAGAGGTACAAAATGCGGGCTATGCGCGCAAGCAGCTCCTATCCTCGTTCGTCGGCGTTTTCCCGATCAACGATCCGAAATACGTCATTATCATCAGCATCGACCAGCCGCATGGCACACATGCTTCCTATGGCTATGCCACCGCAGGCTGGGTGGCGGCGCCGGGCGTCGGCCACATCATCGAGCGCATGGCACCGCTGGTGGGTATTCATCCGATCGACGAAGATTTACCCGATATCCGTCGCGCTTTAATGATCGAAACGCCCGTCCCCGAGGGGCGGAAACTTGCGGCTGAGTGAGCTGATGAATGGCGAAGATGGCACCGCGACGATGGCGCCGTCCGGCGACCCGGAGATTCGCGGCCTGAGTTTGGATTCACGGCGCGTCGAGCCGGGATTCCTGTTTGCCGCCCTCCCCGGGACCCGCACGGATGGCCGCCGCTTCATCGACGACGCGGTGGCAAAGGGCGCCGTTGCCATTCTCACCGCCGATCCCAAAAACTATGAGGCCCTGACGCGGCGCGAGCCGCCCGTCACGGTCGTGGGCGATGTCAATCCGCGCCGCCGCATCGCGCGTATCGCGGCCCGTTTTTATCGCCCGCAGCCGGAAAACGTCGTGGCCGTCACCGGTACAAACGGCAAGACCTCGGTCGCCGTCTTTACCCGCCAGCTCTGGCAGGGACTCGGCCGGCCCGCCGCGAGTTCTCGGCACGATCGGCATCGTCGCCCCGGGCTTCTCGCGCTCCGGTTCGCTCACCACGCCCGATCCGGTGACACTCCACTCCGAGCTCAACGCCTTGGCGCAGAGCGGCATCGACCATGTCGCCATCGAAGCCTCAAGCCACGGGCTCGACCAGTTTCGGCTCGACGGGCTGCGACCAAAGGCCGCCGCGTTCACCAACCTGTCCCGTGACCATCTCGACTATCACCGTGATATGGCGGACTATCGTGCGGCCAAGACACGGCTATTCACCGATCTCCTGCCCAAGGACGGGGCCGCGGTTCTCAATCTCGACGACGAAACCGCTAGCGGGCTGGCGCCGGATTGCGCACGACGCGGGCAGCGGGTGATTGGCTATGGCCGCAATCAGCGTGCCGATCTGCGCCTCGTGGCCGCGCGGCCCCACGCCATGGGTCAGGAATTGTCGCTTATCCTCTTCGGTCAATCTCGCGACGTCGCTTTGCCGCTGCTTGGTAAATTCCAAGCGATGAACGTGCTGGCGGCACTCGGTCTCGTGCTCGCCACCGGCGCCGAGCTCGGGCCAGCGGTCGCGCTCCTGCCAGCGCTGGCGGGCGTGCCGGGCAGGATGGAACAGGTCGGCACGCATCCCTCGGGCGCGCCGATTCTGGTCGACTACGCGCATACTCCCGACGCGCTCGGAACCGCCCTCAGCGCGCTGCGCAGCCATGTCACGGGCCGCATCGTCGTGGCGTTCGGCGCGGGTGGCGATCGCGACGCCGGCAAACGCCCGCAAATGGGTGCCATCGCCAAGCGTCTGGCCGATATCGTCATCGTCACCGACGACAATCCACGCAGCGAGAATGCGGCCCTCATTCGCCGCGCGCTGCTCGAAGCGTGCCCTGGTGGCATCGAAATCGGCGACCGTGCTGAGGCGGTGCGGCGCGGCCTGGCGATGCTCCGCGCCGGCGACGCCCTGTTAGTGGCAGGGAAAGGACATGAGACCGGGCAAATTGTCGGTGCCAAGACCCTGCCGTTCTCCGACAGCGACGTCGTGCGCGCCGCGCTCGCCAAATTGGGCAGCGCCGCATGACGCCGCTCTGGACCTCCGCCGAAGCCGAAGCCGCAACGCGCGGACAAAGCACACGGCCCTGGCGGGCATCGGGTGTGTCAATCGACAGCCGCAACATCGAGCGCGGCGATCTCTTTATCGCCTTGGCTGGCCCGCGCTTTGATGGCCACGATTTCTTGGCCGAAGCCACCTCTCGTGGAGCTAGCGCGGCCATGGTGCATCGCCGCCCTCCCGGCAGTGACAATGAGCTGCCTCTCCTCATTGTCCATGACACCATGGCCGCGCTGGACGATTTGGGCGCTGCAGCGCGCAAACGCAGCAGCGCCGAGGTCGTAGCCATTACCGGGAGCGTTGGAAAGACCGGCACCAAGGATGCGTTGCGGCAGTCACTCGAGCCGCTCGGTGCGACCCATGCCTCGGCCGCTAGCCTGAACAATCAATGGGGCGTGCCGCTATCCCTGACGCGCATGCCGAAAGACTTGCGTTTTGGGGTGTTTGAGCTCGGCATGAACCATCCGGGCGAGATCGGGGCCCTGTCACGCCTGGTGCGGCCAGCGGTCGCGCTGGTCACCACCATCGAGCCCGTGCATCTCGGCTTTTTCCCGTCGGTCGCGGCCATCGCCGATGCCAAATCGGAGATATTCTTCGGCATGGAACCGCAAGGCATTGCCGTATTGAACCGCGACAATGAATGGTTCGACCGACTTGAAAGAGTGGCGCGCACCGTCGGTCTGGCCCGCATTTTGGGCTTCGGCGCCCATCGCGACGCAACGATTCGTCTGGTTGATTGCGATCTCGAAGCGACCGCCAGTGCCGTCACCGTCGCGATCGAAGGCGAGACCATCGACTATTGCATTGCTTTGCCGGGCCGGCATTGGGTGATGAACTCGCTCGGCGTTTTGGGTGCGGTCTACGCGCTTGGCGGCGACATCGTCGCCGCCGCATCGGCCTTCGCACACATGAAACCGATGGCCGGCCGTGGCCGCCGCCACCGCATCGCCGTAAGAGGAGGGCGGGCCGAACTCATTGACGAAAGCTACAATGCCAGCCCGGCCTCCGTGCGCGCCGCCATCGCGGTACTCGCTGCCAGCCAGCCCAGCCCAGCCGGGCGGCGCATCGCCATTCTCGGCGACATGCTGGAGCTGGGTGATCGCTCCGCCGAGTTCCACGCGGCGCTGGCGGAGCCGTTGCGAACGGCAGCGATCGACCTGGTCTTCACCGTCGGCGATCAAATGATGGCCCTCGATCGCGCCTTGCCTGAGACGATGCGCGGCGGCCACGACGCTACGGCAGCGGCGATGGCGGAACGCATCGTGCCGTTGTTGCGTGCGGGCGACATCGTTGCGGTCAAGGGCTCGCACGGCGTCGGCATGAATCAAATCGTGACGCGGCTCACCGCCGTGCCTGCTTTCGTGGCGAAGAGTTGAGCCGATGTTTTATGCGATTTTGCCGCGTTTTTCCGAATTCTTTACGCCCTTCAACCTGTTCCGGTATCTGACTTTCCGATCCGGCGGCGCGTTGGTGACGGCCCTCGTCATCAGCTTCTGGGCGGGTCCCCGGATCATCGCCTGGCTCAAAGCCACTCAGTCCGAGGGGCAGCCGATCCGCAGCGATGGACCGGAAGATCATCTCGCCCGCAAGCGCGGCACTCCGACCATGGGCGGATTTCTGATCTTGCTGGCACTGATCGTATCAACCTTGTTGTGGGTCGATCTCGCCAACGTCTATGTCTGGATCGTTCTATTGGTGACCATGGCGTGCGGCGGCATCGGCTTCATCGACGATTATGAGAAGCTGACCAAGCGCTCATCGCGCGGCTTGTCGAGCCGCATGAAGCTCCTCCTGCAACTGCTGATCGGCGGCATCGCGGCTGTGGCTGTGATGCTGGCGGCACCTGAGCCGCTCTCCGGCATGCTCGCCGTGCCCTTCGCCAAAAACTTCATGATCGATCTGGGCTGGTTCTTCGTGCCGTTCGGCATGATCGTGGTGGCGGGCTTTTCCAACGCGGTCAATCTGACCGACGGGCTCGATGGTCTTGCGATTGTGCCCTCGATGATCGCGGCCGGCGTCTTCGCGCTGATCGCCTACCTGGTCGGCAACTTGATCTTTTCCAACTATTTGCAGATCCATCACGTTCCAGGCGCTGGAGAACTTGGCATTTTTTGCGCCGCCCTGGTCGGTGCGGGCTTGGGTTTTCTGTGGTTCAACGCACCGCCCGCGATGGTGTTCATGGGCGACACTGGCTCGCTTGCGATCGGCGGCGCGCTCGGTGCCATCAGTCTCGTCACCAAACATGAGCTGGTGCTGGTGATTGTCGGCGGCCTGTTCGTCTTGGAGACCGTGTCGGTTATCGTGCAGGTGGCAAGCTTCAAGCTGACCGGACGCCGTGTCTTCATGATGGCGCCTCTGCATCATCATTTCGAGAAAAAGGGCTGGCAGGAGCCGACCATTGTCATCCGCTTCTGGATCATCGCCTCGATTCTGGCGATTGGCGGCTTGTCGACACTCAAATTGCGATGATTGCGGTCGGGAGCTTCAAGGGCGAAACGGTGGCAGTGATGGGTCTGGCTCGGTCCGGCCTGGTCGCGGCACAGGCCCTGATGGCCGGCGGCGCCGAGGTGCTGGCCTGGGACGATGCGCCGAGCCGCCGTGACGCGGCGCGTGCCCGCGGTATTCCGGTCGTGGATCTGACCCGGACCCGGTTCGAAGAGATCAGGACATTGGTGCTGTCGCCCGGCATTCCTCATACCTGGCCGGAACCCAACCCCGTCGCCGCAGCGGCCAAGGCGGCCGGCACCCCGATCATCGGCGATATCGAGCTCTTGGCACGCGCGATGCCCGCGGCACGCTATGTCGGCGTCACCGGCACCAACGGCAAATCGACCACCACCGCGCTGATCGGTCACATTTTGATGACGGCCGGGCGCCATGTGCAGGTCGGCGGGAATCTCGGCATGGCGGCCCTGGCCTTGGGCCCGCTCGGCGCCGACGGCTGCTACGTGCTCGAGCTCTCCTCTTACCAGCTAGAGCTGATTAGGGAGACACACTTTGACGTCGCAGTGTGGCTCAACTTGACGCCCGATCACCTCGACCGCCATGGCGGCATGGCGGGCTATATCGCCGCCAAGCGCCGCATCTTCGCGGCGGCGAGTGGGGTGTCGACAGCGGTGGTCGGCGTCGATGATGAGCCGTCTCGTGCCGTGGCCGACGCGGTGTCGTGCGAGAGTGCTTGGCGGTTGACCCGAATCTCGGTTATCAGCGCTGTCGCGGGAGGCGTGTTCGTCGAAGACGGACAGTTGATCGATGATACGGGGCGAAGCGCCGATAAAGTGATGGATCTACGTGAGGTGCGACGGCTTCGAGGCCGGCACAATTGGCAGAATGCAGTCGCGGCCTATGCCGCGACACGGGCTTTGGGCTTGGCGCGCGCCGATATCGTCGCCGGCATCGCCGGCTTTCCAGGCTTGCCGCATCGCCAGGAGCCGGTCGCGACGGTCGACGGCATCCGCTTTATCAACGATTCGAAGGCAACCAATGCCGAGGCCGCTGGCAAGGCCCTCGCCGCCTACGACCAAGAGCAGCTCTATTGGATCGCCGGTGGGGTGCCGAAGGCCGGTGGCATCGCCGAACTTAGGGATTTCTTTCCGCGCATCTGCCGCACTTTTCTGATCGGCGAGGCGGCGCCAGCGTTCGCCGCAACCCTTGGCCGCGAGGCGCCGCACGAGATTGCAGGCTCGCTCGATCGCGCCGTAGCCGGCGCTTTTGCCGCCGCCAAGGAAGTTGGCGGCACCGCGGTCGTGCTGCTGTCGCCGGCTTGCGCCTCGTTCGACCAGTTCACCGATTTCGAAGCGCGCGGTGAGGCGTTCCGCGCCCTAGTTCAGGCGTTGCCGGGGGCGCGGTCATGAAATTCGCGCGCACCGACCAAAGTGCGATGGCACAATGGTGGTGGACGGTCGATCGTTGGACCTTGGTCGCGCTGTTCGCGCTGATCGGCCTTGGCGCTCTGATGATCATGGCCTCGTCGCCGGCAGTCGCGATTCGAATCCATGCGTCGAGCCCGCAATATTTTGTGCACCACTACCTGGTTGAACTGCCGGTCGCGCTGGCGGTGATGTTGGGCGTTTCCCTGCTGAGTCCGCGCGACCTCCGCCGTTTGGCGCTGATCGTGTTCGCGGTTTTCTTGGTCGGGCTCGCTTTTACGCTGGTCGGCGGCACCGAGATCAAGGGGGCGCGGCGCTGGATCGCCTTGCCTTTGATCTCCTTGCAACCCTCGGAATTCGTCAAGCCTTGCTTCGCCGTGCTCGCGGCCTGGCTCTTTGCGCAGCACAAGCTGACACCGAAATTTCCCGGCCACTGGATCGCGATTTTGGGATTGTTCGGTATCGTCGCGTTGCTGATCAAACAGCCCGATCTCGGCATGGCGGTGGTGGTGATCGCCGTGTTCTTCATCCAGTTCTTTCTCGCCGGGCTGAACCTGTTCTGGATCGTCGCCTTTGTCATGGCGGCGGGCGGCGGGTTCGTCGGTGCTTACTTCGCCCTGCCCCATGTCGCCAGTCGCGTCGACCGCTTTCTCGACCCAACCACGTCGAATTCCTACCAGATTGATCGCGCCATGGATGCGTTCATGAACGGCGGCCTCTGGGGGCGCGGGCCGGGCGAGGGCACGATGAAACAGTACCTGCCCGATGCCCACGCCGATTTCGTGTTCGCGGTCGCCGGCGAGGAGTTGGGATTGCTGGTCTGCCTCCTCATCGTCGCGCTGTTCGCCTTTATCGTGCTGCGCGGCTTTTCGCGGCTGCTGCAGGAGAACAATCTTTTCGTGGTGCTCGCCGCCACCGGCTTGTTCGTCCAATTCGGGCTTCAGGCGGTGATCAACATGGCCTCTTCGTTGGAGCTGATGCCGACCAAGGGGATGACCCTGCCCTTCATTTCTTATGGCGGTTCCTCGCTGGTCGCGCTGGGCCTGACCATGGGCATGACGCTGGCTTTGACGCGTCGGCGCTACGGGGTCGACACATGAGCGGACAGAAGCTGATTGCGCTCGCCGCCGGCGGCACCGGGGGGCACCTGTTCCCCGCGCAAGCGCTGGCACGAGAGCTCGTGACTCTCGGCTATCGTGTCGCCCTCATTACCGATCGGCGCGGCCAGGCTTTCGGCGACAAAATCGGGGTCGAATTGCACCGCATCCGCGCCGGCAAGATCGAAGCGGGATTGAAAGGCAAGATCGTGGCGGTCGCCGAAATGGCCCTGGGAACGTTGGGGGCGCAGCGGCTCCTGAAACGCCTCGGTCCCGCCTGCGTAGTCGGATTCGGCGGTTATCCCTCGGTCCCGACCATGATCGCGGCATCGCGGCTTGAGGTGCCGACGTTGATCCATGAGCAGAACGCCTTATTGGGGCGGGCCAATCGCCTGCTGGCACGGCGGGTGGGGTGTGTCGCCACGTCCTTCGCGCACACCAGCGGCATCGCCAAGGGCCTTCTTGTCAAGGTCGTGGTCACGGGCAATCCGGTGCGACCTGCGATCGCCATGATGCGCGGGGTTGGCTATCCCGCCGTGAACAGCGATGCGCCGTTCAAGGTACTGGTGCTGGGCGGGAGCCAGGGCGCCCGCATCTTGAGCGCCGTCGTTCCGCACGCGCTGGCGTTGCTCGATCCGGCGCTGCGCAGCCGTCTCGAGGTGGCGGAGCAAGCCCGGCCCGAAGATTTAGAGGCGGTGCGCCAGACCTATCTCGAGGCCGGAATCGCAGCGGAGTGCGCCGGCTTTTTCGACGATGTGCCGGTGCGCTTAGCGAGCGCCCATCTGGTGATCTCGCGCGCCGGTGCGTCGACCGTCGCCGAGATCGCGACCGTCGGCCGTCCCGGCGTCTTGGTGCCGTTCGCCGCCGCGGCGGAGGATCACCAGACCCTCAATGCACGTGCCCTCGCCACTGACGGCGCCGCCTGGGTGATGGCGGAAGGCGACTTCACCGCCGAAGCGCTGGCCGCCCGCCTTGCCGGTTTGATGGCCGATGCTTCGCGCCTGACCGCGGCCGCGGTCGCCGCGGCAGCGCTGGGGCGGCCGGAGGCGGCACGTGACCTCGGCAATCTCGTCGATCAGTTGGCTGGCGGCGCCAATGGCAATCACGCACCGATCGAGCGGAGGGCGGCGTGAAAGCTCTGCCTCTCGATATCGGCACCTTTCACTTCGTCGGCATCGGCGGCATCGGCATGAGCGGCATCGCCGAGATCTTGCACAATCTGGGCTATCGCGTGCAGGGCAGCGACATCGCCGATAGCGCCAATGTGCGTCGCCTGAGGAGCCTCGGCATCCGCGTCGAGATCGGCCATGCCGCCGAGAATCTCGCTGCGGCGCAAGCCGTCGTCGTGTCCTCGGCGGTCAAGCCCGACAATCCGGAAATCGTGGCGGCGCGCGCGCGCATGATCCCGGTGGTGCGCCGCGCCGAGATGCTCGGCGAGCTGATGCGCCTCAAATGGTCGATCGCCGTTGCCGGCACCCATGGCAAGACCACCACCACGTCCATGGTCGGCGCCCTGCTCGACGCGGCCGGGCTCGACCCGACGGTGATCAACGGCGGCATCATCAACGCCTATGGCACCAACGCGCGATTAGGCGAGGGCGACTGGATCGTCGTCGAGGCCGACGAGAGCGACGGCACCTTCCTCAAGCTGCCGGCGACGATCGCGGTGGTCACCAACATCGATCCCGAGCATCTCGATCACTACGGCGATTTCGACAGCGCTGCAGCGAGGCCTTCGAGAGTTTCGTCGCCAACATTCCGTTCTACGGTTTCGCCGCGCTCTGCATCGACCATCCGGTGGTGCAGGCGATGATCGCGAAGTTGTCCGAGCGCCGCATCGTCACTTACGGCCTGTCGCCCCAGGCCGACTTCCGCGCCGTCAATGTCGAACTCGGCCGCGATGGCGCGCGCTATGATGTGGTGATCGCCGAGCGCGGACGAGGCACGAGCCGAACGCATCACCGGCGTCCATCTCCCGATGTTCGGCGCAGCACAACGTCCAGAATTCGCTGGCCGCCATCGCCGTCGCCGAGGAGCTGCGGCTCGGCGATGACGGTGGTCGCAAAGCACTGGCCGGGTTCGGCGGCGTCAAGCGGCGCTTCACCAAGGTCGGCGAGGCGAGCGGCGTGACCGTGATCGACGATTACGGCCACCACCCGGTCGAGATCGCCGCGGTGCTGCGGCGGCGCGCAGCGCCACCGCCGGGCGAGTGATCGCCGTGGTGCAGCCGCATCGCTACACGCGGCTGTCGCCAACCTGTTCGAGCGAGTTCTGCACCTGCTTCAACGACGCCGATATGGTGCTCGGTCGCCGACGTCTATCCCGGCCGGCGAGGCGCCGATCGAAGGTGCCAACCGCGACGCCCTGGTCGCGGGCCTGCGCGCTCACGGCCACCGCCATGCCGATCCGCTCGATGCGCCCGAAGGATCTCGCAACCACGATGCTGCGACCTGGCCGAGCCGGGCGATTTTGTCGTCTGTCTCGGCGCCGGCTCGATCACCAACTGGGCGCAGGCGCTGCCGGCCGAGCTCGATGCCTTGGCCTCGGCGCGCCGCATGCAGGGGCAGCGGCATGATGACGGCGCGGCAAAGAGAGCGCGCGACTCATCGAGCGTTTGCCATCGGTCCGGGGCCGCATCGGCGAGAATGTGTCGCTGGCGTCGCTGACATGGTTCCGCGTCGGCGGCCCGGCTGAGGTGCTGTTTCGTCCCGCCGATCCGCACGATCTCGCCGCCTTCATCGCCGCTAAACCGAGCGACCTTGCCGTGACGGTGATCGGGGTGGCTTCCAATCTCCTGATCCGGGACGGTGGCATCGCCGGCGTCGCAGTGCGATTGGGCCGTGGCTTCGCCGATATCGCGGTCGAGGGCCAGGATATTGTCGCGGGCGCCGGCGCGCTCGATCGCAATGTCGCGCTCTCGGCGCAACAGGCCGGCATCGGCGGTCTCGAATTTCTGTACGGCGTTCCCGGCACCATTGGCGGTGGCCTGCGCATGAATGCCGGCGCCTATGGTAGCGAGTTCAAGGATGTGGTGATCGAGGTGCAGGCGATCGATCCCGCCGGAGCGCTGCACCGCCTGACGGGCGCCGAACTTGGCCTCTCCTATCGTCATTGCGCGCTGCCGGAGAATTGGATTTTCGTCGGCGCCCGCCTGCACGGCCGGGCCGGCGACCCAACCGAGATCGGCACGCGCATGGCCGAGATCGAGGCGGCACGCGCCGCCTCGCAACCGATCCGTGCCCGCACCGGCGGCTCCACCTTTGCCAATCCGACCGGTCACCAGGCCTGGGAGCTGATCGATCGCGCCGGCTGCCGTGGCTTGTTGCGCGGTGGCGCCCAGGTTTCTGAGAAACATGCCAATTTTCTGATCAATACCGGCAACGCTACCGCGGCCGATCTCGAAGGGCTCGGCGAAGAGGTGCGGCGGCGCGTTCACGCCCGGTTCGGCATCACGCTCGATTGGGAAATCCGTCGCGTCGGCCGCGCGCTGACGACGCTCGAAGGTGTCACGTGAGTCGGGTCGCCGTCCTCAAAGGCGGCTGGTCGGTCGAGCGGGCGGTCTCGCTGGTGAGCGGCCGCGAATGCGCGAAGGCGCTGCGCGCCCTCGGTCATGATGTAACCGAGATCGACGTGACGCGCGATCTGACGGCGCTCGCCGCCGCTCTCGACCCGCGACCCGATGTGGTCTTTAACGCGCTCCACGGCAAGGGCGGCGAAGACGGCACCATCCAGGGCGTGCTCGAATTCCTGCGCATCCCCTACACCCATTCGGGCGTCATCGCCTCGGCGCTCGCGATGCACAAGCCCTCGGCAAAGGCGGTGTTCGCGGCCGCCGGCTTGCCGCTCGCCCAAAGCCGGGTCGTGCCGCGAAGCGAGTTGGCCGGCGGCGACGTGCTGTCGCGCCCCTTTGTGGTCAAGCCGATCGATGAAGGTTCCAGCGTCGGCGTGCGCATCGTGCGCGTGGGCGACAATCGGTGGATTGACGAAGCACAGCACTGGCAATTCGGCGATGCCGCGCTCGTCGAAACCTATATTCCCGGGCGCGAGATCACGGTCGCGGTGATGGGCGAGCGCGCGCTCGGGGTGCTGGAGATCCGGCCCAAAAACGCCGAGATGTACGATTACGACGCGAAATATGCGCCCGGCGGAAGCGATCATTTGATGCCGGCGCCGATCCATCCGACGGCCTATGACGAGGCCCTCAATATCGGTCTTTCCGCACATCGCGCGCTTCATTGCCGTGGCGTCACCCGTTCCGACCTGCGCTACGACGATACCGGCGGCGAGCCAGGACGCATGGTGCTGCTGGAGCTCAACACTCAGCCCGGTATGACGCCGACCTCGCTCGTGCCGGACATCGCGCGCCATGCCGGCATCGATTTCGCGGGGCTGGTCGGTTGGATGGTGGAGAACGCGTCATGCGACTCGTGATTCGCCGCCTCTCCTTCGCCTTCATCCTGGCAATAGTCGCAGCGGCCGGCGCGGCAATCGCGCGTCACGGCATACCCACGACAGTGCCGGCGCTCGAGCAGCGTTTGCTCGTGCTCAGCGGCGAGATCGGCTTTCGCGTCAATGCCGTGGAGGTCGAGGGGCGCGAACGCGCCGGCGCCGAGGACGTCTTGAATGCGCTGGGCGTGCGACGCGGCACGCCGATCTTCGCCATCGATCCGGCGGCGGCGAAGGTGCGGCTCGAGCATGTGCCATGGGTGAGCTCAGCCTCGGTCTATCGCCGCCTCCCCGACACCCTCTTCGTCGCGATGACCGAGCAGAGGCCCCTGGCGTTTTGGCAACGCGCCGGCGGCCTCATCTTGATCGATCATGACGGCCGACCAATCGCCGAGCGCAACCTCAGCGCCTACGCACGCCTGCCGGTGTTGGTCGGCGACGACGCGCCGGCCAATGCCGCGGCAGTCATCAAAATGATGACCAGCGAGCCGAAACTCGCCGAACAGGTCGCCGCCGCGGTGCGCATCGGCGGGCGACGCTGGAATGTCGAGTTCAAAAATGGCGTCTTTGTCGCATTGCCGGAGCAGGATGCCGCGGGCGCCTGGCATCGCCTCGCGACCATCGAAAAGAGCCACCGGGTACTCGAGCGCCGCGTCGAACTCGTCGATCTGCGCTTGCCGGACCGCGTCTATCTGCGCTTGCCGTCCGACCTGGCACCCAAACCAACCAAGGTCGGCCATCGGGAGAATCCTGTATGACGCACGGGCTTGCGCGCCGCTCGATGGTCGGCATCGTCGATATCGGCACCTCGAAAGTGTGCTGCTTTATTGCGCGTCCCGACGCCGGTGGGCCAAAAATCATCGGTACCGGCCATCAACTGTCGCGCGGCGTGCGCAACGGCGTGATCGTCGATCTCGAAGCGACGTCGCAGGCGGTCATCACCGCTATCCACGCCGCTGAAGAGATGGCGGGCGAATTGCTGCAGAGCGTTGTGGTCAACCTCTCCGGTGGTTTCCATGCCTCGCGCATCGTCCAAAGCGAGATTAATCTCAATGGCCGACCGGTCGAGGACAGCGACCTGAAGCGGGTTCTCAATCTCGGTCATCACGCCAAGGAAGCGCCGGGCCGCGAGGTGATCCACGCGATCCCCGTCGGCTTTTCCATCGACGGCAGCCGCGGCATCCGCGATCCGCGCGGCATGTCGGGGGTGAAACTGGCCGTCAACATGCACGCGGTAGCAGCCAATTCCGCCGTGCTGCGCAATATCAACACCTGTCTCGGCCGGTGCCACCTCGATGTCGAGGCCTTCGTTGCCAGCCCCTACGCCGCCGGCCTGGCCGCGCTGGTCGAGGACGAAACCAAAATCGGCGTAACGCTGATCGACATGGGCGGCGGCACGACCACGATCAGTGTCTTCTATGACAGCAACCTCGTCTTCGCGGACAGCATTCCGATCGGCGGCAATCATGTCACCAACGACATCGTGCGTGGCTTGTCCACCCCACTCACGCATGCAGAACGCATGAAGACGCTGCATGGCTGCTGCATCACTTCCTCGACCGACGAGCGCGAGATGATTGCGGTGCCGCAAATCGGCGAGGAGGACGACACCCAATCGAACCATGTGCCCAAATCCTATCTGGTAGGGATTATCGCGCCGCGGCTCGAAGAGACCTTCGACATGGTTCGGGACCGGCTCGACCAGAGCGGCTTCGACAAATTGTCGGGCCGGCGGGTGGTTCTGACCGGCGGCGCCTGCCAGTTGGCCGGCGTCCGCGAACTCGCCGCCATCATCCTCGACAAGCAGGTGCGCCTCGGCACGCCGTTGCGGGTCGCGGGCCTGGCGCCGGCGACCAGCGGCCCTGCCTTCGCCACCTCGGCGGGCCTTGTGCATTTTGCTTTTTCCGAGCGGGCCGAAACGCCCCATCCAATTCGCGGCTCCATTGGACTGCTGGATTGGCGCGGCTTTGGTCTGTGGCGGTGGCTCAGGGAGAACATTTGAATTGCATCGGAGGGTAGCATGACCATCAGTCTCACCGTTCCCCAGGAAGAAAACGAATTGAAGCCTCGTATCACCGTGATTGGCGTCGGCGGCGCCGGAGGCAATGCCGTCAACAACATGATCCGATCGAATTTGGTCGGGTGTGATTTCGTCGTCTGCAACACCGATGCCCAAGCGATGCAGCAATCGCTGGCGGAACATCGGATTCAGCTCGGGGTTCAGACCACGCGGGGGCTGGGCGCCGGCTCTCGCCCCGAGGTCGGCCGCAGCGCCGCCGAGGAAGCGCTCGACGAAATCATGACCGCGATCGAAGGCGCCAACATGGTGTTTATCACTGCCGGCATGGGCGGTGGCACCGGCACCGGCGCCGCCCCCGTGATCGCGCGCGCCACCCGCGAGGCCGGCATCCTGACCGTCGGCGTTGTCACCAAGCCGTTCCAGTTTGAAGGCTCGAAGCGAATGAAAATCGCCGAACAGGGCATTCAGGAACTGCAGGGTTTCGTCGACACATTGATCATCATTCCCAATCAGAATCTGTTCCGCGTCGCCAACGAGCGCACCACTTTCGTCGACGCCTTCAAGATGGCCGACGACGTCTTGTACTCCGGCGTTCGCGGTGTAACCGATCTGATGGTCATGCCCGGCCTGATCAATCTCGACTTTGCCGACGTCCGCGCGGTGATGAGTGAGATGGGCAAGGCGATGATGGGCACAGGCGAGGCCGAAGGCGATCGCCGCGCCGTCGATGCCGCCGAGGCCGCGATCTCCAATCCGCTCCTGGACGATGTCTCGATGAAGGGCGCCCGGGGTATTCTCATCAACGTCACGGGCGGCCTCGACATGACGCTGTTCGAGTTCGATGAGGCCGCCAACCGCATCCGCGAGGAGGTCGATCCCGAAGCCAACATCATTGTCGGCTCGACCCTCGACGAGACGCTGACGGGCAAGATGCGCATCTCGGTCGTGGCGACCGGAATCGACGCGGTCGCGGTGACCTCGCGGCGGCCGGTGATCCAATTGGTCACCGAGAATGAACCGACGTCGCGGCCGGTCGGCCCTGCGCAAGAACCGGCTTCTGTTGCCGCTGTCGCGTTGACGCCGGACCCGGAGTCGGCGCGCTCCGCATCGATCGAACGCGAAGCGGCCAAGCGGGAGGCCTTCGTCGCGCCACCTCCCTCCGAAGTGCCAGGCGGCCGGCCAGCCTATATCGCCCAGCCGGCGGTCACGGCCGATCCTGCGGCCGTAGCGGCGATGGCAAACAGCGTCCGCCAGCCGCAGCGCCCGCGGACCCAGCGGCCGCAAAGCCTGTTCGAGCGCGTCAGGAGCGTCGGGCGCCAGCGCAGCCCGGCCGAGCCCGAGCTTTCGGCATGGAACCAGCCAACTCCAGCTCCGCAACGGGCTACACCGCCGCGTCTCGGTTCGGTCGACCAAACCGACCGCATTCTCCCCGCCAAGGAGGAGGAGCTGCTCGACATCCCCGCGTTCCTGCGTCGTCAGGCCAACTAGGCTGACGCCGGGCACCTCGTTTCGCGACGGCTCGGGAAACGCAATTTCCCGAGCCGTCCAATCTTTTGTAACCCATTGTTATACATGAATAAAATCGGACACAATTTGTTACAAAGTTTGATTTGTTCCGATCCCCAAAACTTTCTAGCGTGGCCGTGAACAAAACCAAGAGAGGGTCCGGGGACCAATGTTGCTCACCGGGTTCGTCCCGCAAAAAACTCTGAAAAATTCGATCTGCTGCCGTGGTACCGCCCTTCACAGCGGCCAACCGGTAACGTTGACCTTTCATCCCGCTGCGGCCGATGCCGGTATCGTGTTTCGCCGCAGCGACAGGAATAGCGCAGTGCTACCCGCCAACTGGCGGTACGTGCGTGAATCCGCGCTGTGCACGACCGTGGATGATGGCGACGGGCTGTCGGTTGCTACCATCGAGCATGTGATGGCGGCTCTCGCCGGGCTCGAGATCGACAATGCCGTCATTGAACTGGATGGACCGGAAGCACCGGTGATGGACGGCAGCGCCGCACCTTTCATTTTCCTGTTGGAGTGCGCCGGGATGGTGACGCAGCACGCGCCGCGTCGCGCCATCGAAGTGCTGAAGCCGGTAAGAGTCGGCGACAGTGAGAAATCGGCGACGCTGTCGCCGGGTGACGACCTGACCATCAACCTAACCATCGACTTCGCGGTCAGCGCAATCCGGCGCCAGACCATGCGCTGGACGTTCGATCCCGAGAGTTTCAGGAGCGAGATCGCGCCCGCCCGTACTTTCGGCTTTCTCGAGGAGATCGATGCGTTGCGCGCGGCAGGGTTGGCGCGTGGCGGCGGCATGGACAATGCCATCGTCATCGGCGACGGCCGGGTGCTCAACCGCGACGGACTGCGGTTTCCCGACGAATTCGTGCGACACAAAGTGCTTGATGCCGTCGGCGACCTCTATCTCGCCGGAGCACCGATCATTGGCACTTTTACAGGATTGCGCTCGGGCCACGCCATAAATCGGCAATTGCTCGAGGCGTTGTTCGCCGAGCGCTCCGCCTTCCGGATCGTGCCGATGCAAAGCACCGATGATTGCGGTCGCGATTGGCAGGATGAGTTGCGCGCCAGCGCCTGATCCTGGCAATTTTCCGCACCGCCGACTTTCTGTTATAACAGCGGCTCCGGAACCGGTATGAGCGCGGATCGACCCATGAAGCACTCTGTTTTTTGCGGCGCGATGGCCGTCGCCGCTGCGCTCATGCTGAGCGGCTGCGGTGGGGCAAAGAAAGACACCTATGTCGAACAGCCGGTCGACAGGCTCTACAACAATGCCATGAATTCGGTCGCGGCAGGGAACTGGGAAAAAGCGGCCCAGCAATTCGAGGAAGTCGATCGCCAGCACCCCTATTCGGTTTGGGCAACCAAGGCACAGCTCATGGGCGCTTATGCGCTCTACCAGGACAATAAATACGACCAATCGATCGTTGCCGCGGACCGCTTCATCCAACTCCATCCCGGCAACCGCGACGTCGCCTATGCCTACTATCTGAAGGCGCTCGACTATTACGTGCAGATCGCCGATGTCGGTCGCGATCAAGGGGTGACCCAACAGGCGTTGGCCGCGCTGGGCGAAGTGGTAAAGCGCTTTCCCGATTCGCGCTACGGCCGTGACGCCGCGCTCAAGATGCAGCTGGCAACCGACCACCTGGCGGGGAAGGAAATGGAGATCGGTCGGTTCTATGAAAACCAGCGTTATTATCTTGCCGCGATCAACCGCTACCGTCGGGTGGTCGACATCTATCAGACCACGACGCACGTCCCCGAAGCTTTGGAGCGTCTGACGGAATGCTATACGGCCTTGGGCCTGCACCAGGAAGCACAAAAAACCGCCGCTGTGTTGGGTTACAATTATCCCGGCAGCAAATGGTATCAGCGTGCCTACTCCCTGGTGACCGGCAAGTCCACGGCGACCGCGAGTTCCGGCTGGTTCGGCGACGTAACCGACATTTTCTGATTTTTGCTCTTCTGGCTTAGGACGAAGGCCCCCTTTATCATTCGGGCATGTTGCTCAGCCTCGCCATACGCGACCTGGTTCTGATCGACCGGCTGGACCTCAATTTCGGACGGGGCCTCTGTGTACTGTCGGGTGAAACCGGCGCCGGCAAATCGATTCTCCTCGACGCTCTGGGCTTGGCGCTTGGCCTTCGTGCCGAAAGCGGTATGGTGCGCGCCGGCGCCGCACAGGCTGCAGCAACAGCCGAATTCGCACTCGACCGCGATCATCCGGTACGCCGCATTCTCGATGAAGCGGGGTTTGACAGAAGCAGCGATCGCCTGGTGCTGCGTCGCACTATTGGCGCCGACGGTCGCAGCCGGGCTTTTATCGACGATCAGCCGATCAGCATTGAACTCATGAGCCACATCGGCCACACGCTGGTAGAGGTCCACGGCCAATTCGACCGTCATGGCTTACTCGATCCCGGCACGCACCGTGATACGCTCGATGCCTTCGGCAACTATCCTGACGCGTTGACTGAACTCGGCGTGGCGTGGCGTCAATGGCGTGCGGTCGCGGCCGAACACGAAGCCGCGGAAGCTGCGCAAGCGAAGGCGCGCGCCGACGAAGCATGGTTGCGTCATGTCCAGAACGAGATCGTGGCGCTCGATCCCAAACCCGGTGAGGAAACCGAGCTCGCACAGCGGCGGCAGCTGATGAGCAATCGCGAACGCATTGCTGAAGCGCTTGATGCCGCGCTGGGTATACTAACGGGCGATGGCGGCGAAGCGGCGCTCCACAGCGCCGCGCGACATTTGGCAAAAATCCGAGACAAGGCGGGGACGCGGCTCGACCTCGCGCTCGAGGCGCTCGAACGCGCCGCAATCGAAGCGGCGGAGGCAACGACGCAGGTTGCCGTCGCCGCGCGCGATCTTGGTCGCGATGTCGATAGCCTCGAAGCCGTCGAAGGGCGGCTTTTTGCATTGCGCGGCCTCGCGCGTAAGCACGGGGTCGCGGTTGACGCGCTTGCCGATCTCGGCGCCGATGTTAGCGCGAAGCTGGCGTTGATCGAAGATGGTGGCGAGACGGTTGCAAAATTGCAGCGCTCGGAGGCCGTAGCGCGTTCTGCTTTTCGAGCCGCCGCCGATGCGGTTTCAAAGAAGCGTCGCGCTGCAGCGCAGGCCCTCGATAAAGCGGTGATGCGCGAACTGCCGCCGCTTAAGCTCGAAGCGGCGCGTTTTGCCACCATGCTGACGGCGCACCCAGAAAATGATTGGGGCGAGCACGGCGCCGACCGTGTGCGCTTCGAGGTGGCCACCAATCGGGGCGCGCCGCTCGGACCGCTCGCCAAAATTCTGTCGGGCGGCGAGCTCGCCCGCTTCATGCTGGCGATCAGGCTGGTGCTGTCGCAGGCCATGCCGGCCTCGACCCTGGTGTTCGATGAGGTCGACAGCGGCATTGGCGGTGCCACGGCGGCGTCGGTCGGCGATCGGCTGCGCCGCCTCGCGGCAGACCGCCAGATCCTGGTGGTGACACATTCGCCGCAGGTGGCAGCGCTGGGACAGGACCATTGGCGGGTCGAAAAATCGCGCCGCGGCAACGCCACCATCACTACCGCACACCGGCTCACTGAGGACGAGCGTCGCGAGGAGATCGCGCGGATGCTCTCCGGCTCTGCCGTGACGGCGGCAGCGCGTGCGGCCGCGGCATCGCTCATGACATCGTTACGCGCATGAGCCGCGCCAAATCCGAAAGCAAGATTGCAGCCGAGCCGCGGGCGGTCGCGGCATTGACGGAGGCGGAGGCCAAAGCCGAACTCAAGCGCCTCGCCGAGACCATTGCCTATCACGACAAGCTCTATCACCAGCAAGACGCACCGAAGATTTCCGACGCCGAATACGATGTGCTGCGCATCCGCAACAACGAGATCGAGGCTCGGTTTCCGGCGCTGATCCGGCCCGACAGCCCCAACCGTCGCGTCGGCGCGGCGCCGTCTCAAACCTTCGCAAAGGTCATCCACGCCAAGCCGATGCTTTCGCTGGACAACGCGTTCGACGACGACGGCGTGCGCGCCTTCTTCCAGCGACTGAAGAATTTCTTGCGTATCGATCTTGACGGCATCGCGCTTGCAGCCGAGCCCAAGATCGATGGGCTTTCAACCAGCCTGCGTTACCAAGGGGGACAACTCGTGCAAGGCGCGACGCGCGGCGACGGCGAGACCGGCGAGGATATCACCGCCAACGTGGCGACGATTCGCGAGATCCCCAAGACGCTCCAGCACACCGGCTGGCCCGACATTCTCGAAGTGCGCGGAGAGATATATCTCGACCGGGAGGGATTCTTCGCGCTCAATGCCGCGCGCGAAAAAGCCGGCGAGCCGGTCTTTGCCAATCCGCGCAACTCGGCCGCGGGCTCGGTGCGCCAGCTTGATCCCGCAATTACCGCGTCGCGCCCGCTGCATTTCTTCGCCTACGCTTGGGGCGAAATCAGCGCCGAATTTGCTACCACCCATTGGCAGGCGCTGGAAAAATTCCGTGCCTGGGGCTTTGCCGTCAATCCGCTATCGAAATTGTGCCATGGTGTCGACGAGTTACTGGCCTTCCATCGCTGGATCGCTGCGGAGCGCGCCAAGCTGGCCTACGACATCGATGGCGTGGTCTACAAGATCAACGATCTGAAGCTGCAGGAGCGCCTCGGGTTTGCGGCGCGCGCTCCGCGCTGGGCGATCGCTCATAAGTTTCCCGCCGAGCAGGGCCAGACCGTATTGAACGACATCATCATTCAGGTCGGCCGCAGCGGCAAATTGACGCCCGTTGCTGATCTCGAACCGATCACTATCGGCGGCGTCGTGGTCAAGCGCGCCACGCTCCACAATGAGGACGAAATCAATCGGCTCGATGTGCGCGTCGGCGATACCGTGGTGGTGCAGCGCGCCGGCGACGTGATCCCGCAAATCGTTGCAGTGGTTCGGGATCGACGGCCGAAAGGCAGCAAGCCTTATCGTTTTCCCGACCGGTGTCCGATCTGTCACAGCATCGCGGTACGTGAGCGAGGCGAGGCAGCGACCCGCTGCACCGGCGGTCTCATCTGCGCCGCCCAGGCGGTCGAGCGCCTCAAACATTTCGTCCAGCGCGATGCCTTCGACATCGAAGGTCTGGGAGACAAGCACATCACCGCATTCTGGGAAGAAAAGCTGATTGGCACGCCGGCCGACATATTCCGGCTGGACTTCAACGCGATTGCGCAGCGCGAGGGATGGGGACAGCTGAGTGCAGAGAATTTGCGGCGTGCCATCGAAGTACGTCGCCGCATCGCCCTCGACCGCTTCATCTTTGCCCTCGGCATTCCGCAGGTCGGTCAAGTCACGGCACGGCTGCTGGCGCGCCATTATCGCGGCCTCAAACCTTGGCGCGATGCCATGACCGCGGCGCAAGACCATGACGGCGAGGCCTGGGCGGAACTGAACAACATCAACGGCATCGGCGAAGACACGGCGACGGACATTGTCGGCTTTTTCGCCGAGACGCATAACCAGAAGATCCTCGATGACCTGGGGCGCGAAATATCGGTCGAGGATTATGCCTTGGCGGCGCCGATCGCGTCGGCGATCGCCGGCAAGACCGTGGTGTTCACTGGCTCGTTGACGGCGATGTCGCGCGGCGAGGCTAAAGCGCGCGCCGAAGCACTGGGCGCCAATGTTGCCGGCAGCGTCTCGAAGAAAACCGATTTCGTAGTGATCGGCGCCGATGCCGGTTCAAAGGTCGCGAAGGCCGAGGCGCTCGGTGTCAAAACGCTGACCGAAAAAGAGTGGCTGGCGCTGATCGGCCAGTCGTAACGCGAGGTGTGTCCATACCTCGGCACTTCCCTCAAAGATCATGCGTCCTGCCACCGCAGCGATGATGAGCAGCCCGACCATCGCGATCCAGCGGAACCGCGCCATCAGCCGGATCAGCACGCTCGACGCCAGCCCCATTAACGCCACCGACAAGACCAGGCCCGCGACCAGCACCCAAAAATGCTGGCGCGCGGCGCCCGCGACGGCGAGCACGTTATCGAGCGACATCGAGGTATCGGCAACCACCAAGCGAAACACCGCCTTCGGCAACGTCACATCTGAAGCACGGGCGACCGACGTCGCGTCGGCGCGGGTGCGCCATTCGCGATAGAGCTTCCACACCACCCAAAGCAAGAGCAGGCCACCGGCCAGCGTCAGGCCGACCACGGCGAGGAGTTGCAAGGCGACCGCCGACAAGCCGGTTCGCAACAGCGTCGCCGCCCCGATGCCGAGCCACATGGCGCGGCGGCGAAGCGCGGCGGGCAAGCCGGCTACGGCAAGCCCGACAACGATCGCATTGTCACCTGCAAGCGTGAGATCGATGAGGACGACTGAGACAAGCGCCGCTGCTGCGTCGGCATCGACGATGCCAGTCACCGGCGCGCGAAGCTATTCCCTGCAGAAGCGATATTCGGCACCGTGTTCCTTGACTTGGTTCTCGGCATAGTGGCGAAAACCCTCACCGGACATTGTGTCGGCGGTGGCGAGAAACTGGACGGCGACCGCACAAACTTGGCCGATGTTTTGAATGCCGGTGCGCAGTGCCAACTCGTTAGCCAGATGCGTCATGAAAGCATCGAGTTTCGCCTGTGCATTGCGGCCCGTACGACCAAAATGCGCTTTCATCGAGTCCTGGAACTCGACCAGTTGGGCACGATTGCGCTGGGCAAATCGATCATAGGTCGGGTTGCGACAAGTATCGCTCATGACCATCACTTCGGTTGTGTATTTCAGGGCCTGATCGGCGACCGCCTCCGACCGACGATAACAGCCCGAGGACGCCGCATCGGCAAGCGACCCGCCACAACATACCAACAGCGCAAGCGCCGCCGTAGCACTACGCATGCCTCCCTCTCCGCTCGTCTCAACCGCAATTGTCTAGCCTTAAACCAATGGGGCTTGTCGATCAAGATTTGATGCGAATCGCACGTCATGCGTCGAGTTTAGGCACGTCCGGCGGCGCGACCGACGCCATTTTTTCGGCACGGCGCCGGCGCAGTCGCTGGTAGAGATAGGCAGCCACGAGGATCACTGCTAATCCGGCGAGCATCGCCACACTGAATTGTTGCGCGTAATGGCCTAGTGCGCGGTGCATCGCACGGCCGGAAAGATAACCGGCACTGACAAAGGTAACCGCCCATATGAACGCTGCGATAAGGTTCAAGATCAGGAAACGCAACCAGCCGACCCCGCTGACGCCGACGGCGAAGGAAGAAAAATTGCGCACGCCGTAAATGAAGCGAAAGGTCAGGATAAAACCGATATCGTAGCGCCGAAGGATCCCCAACACCCGGTCAACTCGAGCGCGCCAGCGCGGGCGTCGCGCCAGCAGTTGTACGCCCACTGTCCGGCCGATCCAGAAATAGCACTGATCACCGCCGAAGCTGCCAAGCCAAGCGGCGAGAAGCAAGAGGACGGGGTTCAGCAATCCCTGCGCCGCCGCGAAGCCGGCAAACAAGACAAAGGATTCGCCCTCGACGAAGGTCCAGGCAAATGTCAGGAGATAGGGCCACGCGCCATGGCCCGTTAGAATATGCTGGATCGTCATTAAACGCGTTTCCTTCTCCCGGGGTAGGATTCTAAACGCTGCGGCCGAGACCGGTCGAGTGCAGAATGTTGCGCTCTCGACCCCTCGGTCGTGTATGCTTTGGCGTCGTCGTCATCCCGAGAGCATCATGAGCAAGCTTCCTCTTTCTCGCTTCAAAGTTGTGGACCTGACTCGTGTGCGTGCCGGGCCGACATGTGCCCGCCAACTGGCGGATTGGGGAGCCGACGTCATCAAGGTCGAGTCCGTGGCCGGTGACGATGGCTTGGGCGGCGGGCGCGAATCGCCCGATTTTCAAAATTTGCATCGCAACAAGCGCAGCATCGCCATCAATCTGAAATCGCCCCGCGGAATCGAAATCCTAAAGCGTTTGACCACAGGCGCGGATGTGCTGGTGGAGAATTATCGACCCGATGTGAAATATCGTTTGGGGATCGATTACGAGACCATGAAAGCGGTCAATCCGCGGCTGGTCTATGCCAGTATTTCGGGTTTCGGCGAAACCGGTCCCTATCGCGACCGACCGGGCTTCGATCAGATCGCGCAGGGCATGGGCGGTTTGATGTGGATCACCGGGTTGCCGGGGCAAGGTCCGGTGCGTGCCGGCATTCCGATCGCCGATCTGACCGCCGGCATCTTCGCCGCGATGGGCGTACTGATCGCGCTCTTGGAGCGTGAAGAATCGGGCGAGGGTCAATGGGTGCAATCATCGCTCCTAGCGGCACAGACCGCGATGCTCGATTTTCAGGCGGCGCGCTGGCTGATCGGCAAGGAGGTTCCGCCTCAAGCCGGCAACAATCACCCGACTGGCATTCCGACCGGTGTTTTCAAGACCAAAGACGGCGCCATCAACATTGCCAGTGCCGGCCAGGCGATTTATTTGCGCTTATGCGAAGCCTTGGATGCGCCGCAGCTCGCCACCGATCCGCGATTTCTCAAAGCCTCCGACCGCCTCAAGAATCGCGATGCGCTCAACAGTTTGATCGAGCATATCACGCTGACGAAGACATCGGCGGATTTGATCGAGCTCCTCAACGAGGCCGGGGTGCCGTCGGGGCCCATCTATAAGATGGACGAGGTATTTGCCGATCCGCAGGTCAAGCATTTGGGGATGGCGCGGCGTGTGGTATCGAAACGGCGCGGCCCTATGGAAGTCGTCGGACAAGCGGTGAGTTTGAGTCGCACGCCGTGGCAGCTGCGCACCGCCACCCCGGAACATGGCGAGCATACCGACGCGATCTTGGCCGAGGTTGGCTACACGGCTAAGGAAATCGCCGCTCTTCGTCAAGAAAGCATTGTTTCTTAAAATCCAGGAGCTGTTCTGATGATTAAATCGCCGACGGAAAGATTGATCGCCGAAAAAGACGGCGCAATCGGCTGGCTGACCTTCAATAATCCGGCGCGCCGTAACGCGCTGTCGGTCGATATGTGGGAAGGTATTCCCGTCGTCATCGAGCAATTCGAGCAGCATCCCGACATTCGCGTCATCGTTCTCAGGGGCACGAGCGAAGCCAAGGCTTTTATCTCGGGGGCGGATATATCCGAGTTCGAGAAACGGCGTGCCACCAACCGGGATGCCGCCGGCTACAACGAAACTTCGGCCCGCGCTTTCAGCTCGGTTGAGCATTGCAAGAAGCCGACGATCGCGATGATCCAAGGCTATTGTCTCGGCGGCGGCCTCGCCTTCGCTAACATGTGCGATTTGCGCCTCGCCGGTGAAAGCGCACGCTTTTCGATCCCGGCGGCCAAACTCGGTCTCGGCTACGCTTGGCCCGGTGTGAAGAAATTGGTCGACCTGGTAGGGCCTGCCTATGCGAAGGAGATTTTCCTCACCGCACGCCAATTCAACGCGGCCGAAGCGCTCGGCATGCGCCTCATCAATCGCGTACTGCCCGATGCGGAGCTCGAAGACTACACTCGCTCCTATTGCGCGATGATCGCCGAAAACGCGCCCCTCACCATCGCCGCGATCCGCGGCGCCGCCACAGAGCTTGGCCGTGCCGATGGCGCGATCGACACCAAGCGCCTCGATGCCATGGTGGCCGCGTGCTTCGACAGTGAGGATTACAAGGAGGGACGCAACGCCTTTCTAGAAAAGCGCAAGCCACAATTCAGGGGACGTTAGCGTCAGGAAACAAGGAGAGAGCGCCGGGCTCTCCCCTCAGATCAGGTGATCTTTCACTCCGCCACCGCCGCTCCCTGCGTCAGCGCGCAGCTCACGCCGGTGCCGGCAAGACCGCAATAGCCGTTGGGGTTCTTGCCTAGGTATTGCTGGTGATAGTCTTCGGCGTAGTAGAATGGCGGCGCCTCGGCAATTTCCGTGGTAATGGCCTCGCGAAAGCCGTCATCGGCAAGCGCCTTAGCATAGGATTTAAGAGAGGCCTCCGCGTTCGCTTTCTGCTCGGGCGTGGTGGCGTAGATCGCGGAGCGGTATTGGGTGCCGATATCATTGCCCTGGCGCATCCCTTGGGTCGGGTCGTGGCTCTCCCAAAATATCTTCAGCAGTGCGTCGTAGCTGACGACCTTCGGATCGAACACCACCAGCACGGCCTCGGCATGACCAGTCATGCCGGAGCAAACTTCCTCATAGGTCGGGTTGGGTGTGAAGCCGCCAGCGTAGCCAACCGCCGTCGTGTACACACCGGGGGTCTCCCAAAACAGACGCTCGGCACCCCAAAAGCAGCCCATGCCAAAAATCGCCGTTTCGAGCCCGGTCGGGAACGGCGGCTTGAGGATGTGGTGGTTGATGAAATGTCGATTGCCGACCGGCATTTGACTAGAGCGTCCGGGCAGAGCCTTATCCGGCATCGGCATCTCCCGCTTCTTGCGCAGCATCCACATGACTGACCTCCTGCTCCATAATGTAGGGAATGTCGCCGGCGACCAGCAACCCCGTTGACGGAAGTAGATGGGTCGGGAGGCTCAGGGAATGCAAGTGATGGAAATGCGCGAGGCTTGGGGCATCGACCATATTATCCCCGGAACGCGACCCGATCCCGGCCCGCCTGGACCGGGTGAAGCACTCATCCGCTTCGAGGCGGCGTCGCTCAATTATCGCGACTTGGTCATGGCGGAACATGGCTATGGCCGCATGGGCAGTCTGCCATTCATTCCGTTGTCGGACGGCGCCGGACGGGTAATCGCAACCGGTACTGGCGTCACGCGGTGTCGGGTTGGCGATTTGGTCTGTCCCATATTTATGCAAGGCTGGATCAGCGGACCGCTCCGGGAAACCTACCGCGGCGGCACCTTAGGCGGCGATGTCGACGGCGTCATGCGCGAGTTGGGCGTCTTTTCGGAAGCCAGCCTGGTAAAGGCGCCCCGCGATTGGACGGCAGTCGAGGCCGCAACGCTGCCCTGCGCCGCGGTCACCGCTTGGAACGCCGTCATCGGCAACGGCACCAAACCCGGCAACGTCGTCGTCACCCAGGGCACCGGTGGCGTTTCGCTGTTCGCACTGCAATTCGCCAAGCTCGCCGGCGCTACCGTGGTTATTACATCGTCGAGCGACGACAAGCTCGCGCGCGCCCGGGCGCTAGGCGCCGAAATCGCCATCAATTACCGCGCCCATCCTGAATGGGCGCGTCTTGTACGCGAGCATGTCGGCCGCGGGGCCGATCTGGTGATTGATGTCGCCGGCGCGGCCACTCTCGACCAAGCGATCCGCGCCACACGAGCCAGCGGCACCGTGGCGCTCATCGGCGTGGTTGGGGGCGGCACCGCGAAACTGGAGTTGGGTCGTGTCGTGACCCAGGCAATCCGGCTGGCGGCGGCGACTTGTGGCAGTCGCGAGATGTTCGAGGACATGGTCCGTGCCATCGACACGCACCGGCTCAAACCAGCCATCGACCAACGCGCTTTCAGCTTCGCTGAAACCGCCGACGCGCTGCGCATGCTTAGCCAGGGCAAACATTTCGGCAAAATCTGTCTCGCGTTCTAGACCGAAATTGCCCCAACGAGGCAGCCGCGGCGCCTCCGACCGAAAGTTGATTCAGATAATGCGCTCCGCGCCTAATTCTAGCATCAGTTGTCAACCCAATGGGCTGAGGAAAAAAATAGGCGGCTTCAGCCTTTACATGACCGACTGAACCCACTCCATCAGTTTGCTCTTGGGCAGGGCGCCGATCTTGATGCCCGCCACTTGACCATTTTTGAACATAATCAGCGTTGGGATGCCGCGTACGCCGTATTTCATAGGAGTCTGCGGGTTCTCGTCGATATTGAGCTTGGCGACCGTAACCTTACCCTTCATCTCGCCCGCGATGTCATCGAGGAACGGGGCGATCATTTTGCAAGGGCCGCACCATTCTGCCCAGAAGTCCACCAGTACCGGCCCAGGTGCTTTGAGGACGTCCTCGCTAAAGGACTGATCGCTGATTTTGGTCGTGTTGGCGCTCATGGTGGCTCCCTTTTTTTCTCAGGCCCAAACATTAGGTGAGTGGCTGAAGAGGCGTCAAGCGATGGCGCCCGCACCAGGGCTATGGAGGGATGCGCCGGCCACCCTTGACAAGTCGAGGAGCGCCGACGGGATTGGCATCAAAATGGGGCCGTCAGTCCACAGAATCGCGGCCTCGATGGCGTGTCGCGGATAGACCGCGGCGAGCGCGCCACGGTAGACCGCCAATTGGCGCAGATAGGCGGGCGGAACGGAGCCGGGATCCGCGGGTGCGGGCCGCAACGTCTTGTAATCGACGATCAGCAATCGATCCTTTAGGACGACGATGCGGTCGATTTGCCCGGTAATCGCGTGCTCATCCATCACTGCCACGATCGGAACCTCGGCGCGCGACTGGGGTCCGAATACCGCGGCAAAATCCGGCCGTTCCAACACCGCGAGCGTCTCAACCAGGATCGATTCCTGTTCCGCAACTGACAGTCCATGGACGCTGAACCCCAGATAGCGGCGCCCGGCCGCTGCCCGCGCCGCGGGGGGCATCTCCGGCAGCGTTTGCAACAGGCGATGGACGAGGCGGCCACGGCGGAGGCGGTCGGTCCCTTCCTCGGCCAAAGGCGAACGCGCTGGCGGCTCCGGCAAAGTCGAGCGGGATGGTGCCAACGGCCGTGGCGGCGCAGGCTCGGGCATCGGCATTTGCCTTAGCCATCGGGGCTCTGCAATTTCGGGTGGCGATCGGCGTTCGCTCGGTCTTGTCTCCGCCGCTGCGGCTTGCTGCGCGGATTGGAGCCGTAGCCCGACGCCCCCCCAACCGTCAGGGCCGTCGGCGCGGAAGTCGAATGGCCTCGTGTGGGGGCAAGCTGCAAGACCGGCTTTGATTAACTCATACCAATTTCCCGGCGGCGCTGGCCGCTTGGTGTTGTAG
The DNA here is from genome assembly GCA_963804725.1 of uncultured Alphaproteobacteria bacterium. Classification (GTDB taxonomy): domain Bacteria; phylum Pseudomonadota; class Alphaproteobacteria; order ATCC43930; family CGMCC-115725; genus JAATGI01. Next base: position 607,792 of record CAWDRN010000008.1, read on the forward strand.
CCGCAGACATAGAGCCGATCTTCGGCGCGGGTCAGCGCGACATAGAGCAGGCGGCGATATTCCTCGTCGCGCCGGCTTTCTGCCGCCCCCTTAGCCGAATCGAGCGCGGGCGCGCGGCCATCCTGGCCGCTCCGCAGCGGCAACCCTCCGGCGGTCCACAGTATTTTGGACAGCTGGGCCGGTGGTTGCAGCGTGTCGGGGAGAATCACGATTGGGGCTTGCAATCCCTTGGCGCCATGCACGGTCATAATCCGCACTTCATCCCGGCCGCGCTGATCGAGATCGCGCTTGATCTCCGCATCGCCAGCGCTGAGCCAGGCGAGAAAACCCTGGAGCGAGGGGGCGTGAATCCGCTGATAGGCAAGCGCGGCCGCGAGGAATTCGTCGAGCGGATCGGCGGCGTCGGGCCCAAGCCGCCGAAGTATGGCTCGTCGCCCGCCTCGAGCACCAAGTACTTGGGCAAAAAGCTCGTATGGCGGGACGAAGTCGGCCTGTGCCAGCAACGCTGACAATTCGCCGGCGGCACGTGCGAATTCAGTCCGCTCATTCGCCCGCCGTCGCAGCTCGGCCCAGAGCGAACGCCGCGCGCGCGGCCACGCCAGTTCGTACAAGAGATCGTCATGCCAATCGAAGATCGGCGACTTCAATACCGTCGCCAGAGTCTAGCTCGTCCTCGGGCAAGAGCAGAAATTGGCCAAGGGCGATCAAATCTTCGACCACGAGTTGTTCGCCCAAGCGCATGCGGTCGGCGCCCGCCACCGGCACTCCGAGTTCCTTCAGTGCGCGGATTAATTCCAGCACGAAGGCGTTGCGCCGTCGCACCAGCACCAGAATGTCGCCCGCCGACACGGCGCGGCCTCGCGCCTCAAGCACCTCACGACCGTCCAACCAAGCCTTGATCCGGATAGCCAGCGCACGGGCGAGCCGAGTTGGCGGCGGATTCACTGCGCGCCGCTCCGTCGGCAGGTCCCACGCCGACTCGGCATCTTCTTCCTCGGGATCGACGGGCGGCCACAATTCGACGAGACCTGCCATGCCGACGCGATGCGACCGATGCTCGAGGCGGGTGCCCTGCGGCACCACACCCTCGGCGGCCGCCCCACGCGCAAAGATCGCGTCGACCGCTTCTAGCACAGCCGGCACCGAGCGGAAGGAAATAACGAGATCGATTTGTTGCAATGTCTTCTGCGCGGACCTGACCTTCGCCGCAAAATGCGCACGCATGCGGTCGAATTCGGCACGATCCGCGCCCTGGAAGCTGAAAATCGATTGTTTCACATCGCCGACAGCGAAGATGGTGCGATCCAGCGCCCGCGCACCCTCACCGGTGAAAAACTCCTCGGCAAGCTGGGCGATGACCTGCCATTGCTCGGGATTGGTATCCTGCGCCTCGTCGATCAGGATGTGATCGAGACCGCCATCGAGTTTGAACAAAACCCACGGCGCGACACCCTGCCGGCGCAGCAGGTCGCGCGTGATCAGAATCAAATCGTCGTAGTCGAGCTGCGCGCGTTGCCGCTTCAGCCGGCGATAGCTTTGCAGCAAGGCATCCGCCACGCGCACTAATGCCGCTGTCGCCACGTAAAGCGTGGCCGCGCGGCAGCGCGTCACCGCCGCCATTACCCGGGCACCTTCCGCGTCGAGGGCCACTGCCTCTTGCGGTTCGTCACGCAGAAAATCTTTGGTGTAAATGATTTTCCGCGGCTCGTCCTGCCGAGTCAAGATAGCAGGCCGCGTAAGCGTCAAATTGGGCGGCACGTGCGGCCGGCGCTTCGAGCCAGCGAACGATGGTTTCGCCACGCTTCCGGTCGCTCAGCTTGAGGCTGTCCATGAGAGAACGCGCTGCCGCCAATACCATGCCGTCATCGAAATCGCGGCTTGCCTCTGCGATGATACCTTCGGGCGTATCGCCAGTGGCGACGCCGATCAGATCTCGCAGCCGCGCGAGCAGCGCATCAGCACCTTCGGCCAGAAGGCCCTCGAGCTTCGCTCGTTGGTGTACGATCTCGCCGATCAGTTGATCGAAGCCGCCCTCACCGCTGTGTCCCGCGATTTCACCCAAAGGCGCCGCCAACTCGGGCATGGCAAGAATCTCGGCCCGCGCCTGTTGCAGCACTTCGGCCGCACTGCGTTCGTCCAGCACCGTGAAATGCGGCGCGACACCGGCCTCGATCGGAAAGCGCCGCAGCACCGATTGGCAAAACGCATGGATCGTATCGATGCGCATGCCACCCGGCGTGTCGAGGAGCCGCGCGAACAGTCGTCGCGCCTCGCCCAACAACGCCGGTTTTGGTTTCGAGCCAATGAGTTGCTCGAGTTCCAGTATGAGCCGGACATCGTCGGCGATTGCCCATTCGCCGAGGCGTTGACTCAGACGGATGGCCATTTCGGCCGCCGCCGCCTTGGTGAAGGTGAGGCAAAGAATCCGTTCCGGCGCGTTACCCTTAAGAAGCAGCGCCAGCACGCGATCGGTTAGAACCTTGGTCTTGCCAGCGCCGGCCGACGCCGCCACCCAGACGGAGGCGGCGCTGTCGGCCGCCCGGCGCTGGTGCTCGTGGGGGTCGGGAGGCGCTAGCGTGAGCAGTTACCCGGCGAGCTTGGCAAAGCCCGGCGCGACATGCCGGCAGTTGTTGTGGAAGATGTCGACCTTCTGTTCTTCCGAAAGGAATTTCATTGCGCTGATAATCGGCACCAGATCGTCGCTCTGCTTGCCGGTTTCGGGTCGGATGGCGCCGCCGGAACCGGGCGTCTCGGTGCCGAACAAAATGCGACTGGGCGTGCGTTGTTTGATCGCCGCCTCAAGATAGTCGATATCAAGTGCGCACGTGTCGAAGAACAGATTCTTGCTCAGGTCCTTCTGCGCCAAGTGATGGTCGGTCTTGATAAAGCGGTCGAGCGCGCCGCCGCAATGGCACACCACGACCTTAAGGCCAGGAAAGCGCTTGAACACATCGCCGTGGGACAGCAGCTGTGTAGCGAGGTACTGCTCCCAGACAAACCCGATCTGGTAGTTCTGAGGGATCGTTTTGAGGCGGGGATCAGTGCAATTAGTGCCGTGGACGATGATCGGCAGGTTGTGTTTCTCGCAGTAGGCGTAGACCGGATCCCAGTATTTGTCATCCATGCCGGGCGAACTGCGATCGCCGGCAGGATCCGGGGTGAGATAAACACCGGTGAAGCCCAACTCGCGATGACAATACTCAAGCTCGGGCAGACAATGGCTGAGATCTTCGGCCTTGGGGTTCTGCGGCAGCACCGCGGCGCCGCCGAACCGCGTCGGGTGGGCGGCGACCTGCCGGGCGATCATGCGGTTGATAAACCGGCACCAGCTATCAAGTAGGTGCTTCTGCATCCAACCCAGCATCAAGAACGGGCGCGGGCCAATAAGCTGCGCGTCGATATTGTGATCGTCCATCATATCGACATGGCGCTTCAACGCGGCCGCCCAAGCTTGTTCGCCCAAGCCGAAGCGCGGCAGGTCTTTGCGCGGATCGTCGGTAAGCGGCGTATTGCTGGCAAGCAGCAGGCCAAGCGCCGCGCTGCCGTTCACCGGCGCCGAGTAATGGCCGTGAATGTCGAGAACCTTCTTGCCGTTGTACATGTGGTTGCGCTCCCCGTTCTGGTCTGTCGCTGGCTTCTAGTATACAAGTCGGCGCTGCGTCGCGGTCAAATTACGCATAGCTTTCAGAACGGATTGCCGGCGCGTAGCCAGGCGACATAATCGGCCATCGCCTGGTCGACCGTGAGCGCCGGCCGATAGCCCAATACCGCGATGCGGCTCAGATCAAGCGCCGGATTCCCGCCGCGATGATCGGGGCCGTGCCCATCCTTCAGCGTCACCACCGTGCCGGCAACAGCCCGCTCGGTCGCGGCGGCGAAATCGGCACCGGTGGTCGCTCGTCCGGAGCCGATATTGTAGACGCTATGATCGAGCTTGGCCGCGGTATGGACGAGGCGAATGCCTTCAGCACAATCCTTGACGTAGATGGCGTCCAGGGCATCGGCGGCGAAATCGGCGCCACCGCGGGGTCGCGGCAACGGCGCCGGCTGGCCCTTCACCGCGGCATGCGCCAGCCGGCTCGGCAGATTGTTCATCGAATGGTAGAGCGGTCCCCAGACATTGCCGATGCGCAGGCAAGCGATCTCGATGCCGGTGCGGTCGCCATAATGCCGGCCAAGAACCTCAAACGCTTTTTTGAACGCCTCCGTCGGGTGGGCGCCGCGCATTCGCAAGTTCACATCCTCGCGGAATGGGCCCTCGGACACGCCACCATAGATTGAGGAGGAGCTGGCGATCGAGATGCGTTTGACCCCGGCGATGCGTCCAGCTTCCAACACATTGATAAGCCCGGACATATTCATCCGATAATCCTCCGCCGGCGACAATTGGCCGAGTGGGGTCACGACCAGATGGACAATGCTGGTAACCCTGTGCTTCAGCGCCGCCTCGATCACGGCATGCGGTCCCGTCACATCGACGGTCTCGACCGCAAATTTCTTGCCGGCCAAAAATGACGGAATCCGGCCGACCCGGAACCGGGTCGCCACCACCTCGTGCCCGGCGGACAACAGGCTCGCCACGGTATGACTGCCGATAAACCCCAAACCGCCCGTTACCAGGATCATGCCCATCTCCCACATTCTTGGGGGCCAAGCCATGCGCTTAACCCCATTCCCTTCAACCCAATCATAGGCTTATCGTAGGCGATCGGGCGAGATCGGAGATCGGGAGCAGGCCATGCTGAAAGAGGAGAACGAACTTCTGTGCCGTGTCGGACCGGGTACGCCGATGGGCACGTTGATGCGTCAGTTCTGGGTGCCGGTGATGCCGGCAGCTGGACTCGAAGCTGGCGGCGACCCCGAGCGCATCCGCATCCTGGGCGAGAATTTCGTCGCGTTTCGCGCTCATGATGGGCGGGTTGGGTTTTTCGATGAGGGTTGCCCGCATCGCGGCGTATCACTGGTCTTGGCGCGGAACGCCGATTGCGCGCTAACCTGTATCTTCCATGGCTGGAAGATCGATGTTTCCGGCAAGGTGGTGGATGTCCCGGCGGAGCCGCCGGAGCGCCGTGAAGCCTTCGCGTCCCGCGTCAAGGTCGCGCACTATCCGACGAAGGAGGCGGCGGGCATCCTTTGGGTCTGGCTCGGCAAAGGTGAGCCGGCGCCGTTCCCGAAATACAACTGGACCGAGTTGCCGCAAAGCCATATCCGTTTCGGCCTCGGCAAGATCAATTCCAACTGGCTCAACGGCCTTGAGGGTCAGCTCGACAGCGCTCATGTTGGCATCCTGCATCAGGATTGGGCGACCAAGGACCCCAAGCAGTTCGGCAAGAGCAACATCGACAACGCCACGCTCGACCTGGCGCCGCGCTTCGAGTTCGAAGAACAACCCTATGGTTTCCGTGAGGCGGCGGTGCGCAATATGCCCGACGGTCAGCATTATGTCCGCGTCCGCGAGTTCGTGCTGCCCTGGTATTCTTACATACCGCAGGGCGGCGGACGCGAGGGTATGCAGCTACTGACGATCTCCGTCCCAGTCGATGACGAGACCTCGATCCAATGGGACGTACGCTACAATCTCGTTCGACCGCTGACCGACAGCAACTGGCCAAATCAGACCAGGATCACCGACATGACCGCTTTGCTGGGCGGTGCGGAAAAGCGCTACGGCCAAGACCGCGAGATGGTGAAGGCCGGCCGCTGGTCGGGCTTCAAGGTGCTGCGACATGAGGACTATGCCGTCGCCGTGGCGCAAGGCGCCATTGCCGACCGCAGCAAGGAGTTCCTCGCGTCGAGCGACATTCCGGTCGTCCGGGCGCGTCGGGCGTTGATGATTGCGGCCAAGAAGAGCGTCGAAGGTGAGAAGGGTCCGGAATTCAATACCGCCATCGAGTGGGGCACGGTCCGCGCCTTCGCCGAGACGATTCCAGCCGACGCCGATTGGAAAGAGCTGCCGCGCGGTTAAGGCCTCGCTTCCGTTCTGGGCCGCACCTCAGGCGGCCCATCGAGAAAAGTTCGTGGGCACCGCGGGAAACGTCGTTTCCGCTGCCCGGCCGAATATGACGCTGTCAGAGACGGAACCAGCATGTCCAATACCGATCTCCCCTTGTCACCCTATAAGGTGGTCGATCTCACCCGGGCACGGTCGGGACCGACCTGTGTCCGCCAGCTTGCCGATTGGGGCGCCGACGCCATCAAGGTCGAGGCCACCGGCGAAGATGGTCTGCAGGGCGGCATGCGCAATTCGTCGGATTTCCAGAACCTGCACCGTAACAAGCGCGCGATCGCTCTCGACCTCAAGCGCGAGGAAGGGGTGGCGATCCTCAAACGGTTGGTGCGCGAGACCGATGTCATCGTCGAAAACTATCGGCCCGATGTGAAGCGTCGGCTTGGTATCGACTATGAGACGCTGCGCGCCATCAATCCGCGCCTCATCTATGCGAGCATTTCTGGCTTTGGCCAAGACGGGCCCTATCGCGACCGGCCTGGCTTCGATCAGATTGCACAAGGGATGGGGGGTCTGATGTCGGTGACCGGTCTGCCCGGCCAAGGCCCGGTACGCGCCGGCATCGCGATCGCCGATCTGTGCGCCGGCATTTTCGCCGCGCAGGGCATTTTGCTGGCGCTCTTGGAGCGCGAGCGCTCCGGCCAAGGTCAGTGGGTTCAGTCGTCGCTGCTGGCGGCGCAGATTTTCATGCTCGATTTCCAAGCGGCGCGCTGGCTGATGGATCGCCAGGTACCCGGCCAGGCGGGCAACAACCACCCCTCCGGTGCGCCGACCGGCGTGTTCGCAACTAAGGACGGACACATCAACATCGCGACCGCCGGTCAGGAAATCTACCGCCGGTTTTGCGATGCGATTGGTGTGCCGAGCCTCTTTACCGATCCGCAATTCGCCGACAGTCGCACGCGCTTCAAGAATCGCGACAGGCTCAACGCCGCGATCGAGGAAGTCACCAAGACCAAGACTTCGGCCGAATGGGTCGAACTGTTAAACAAGGCCGGCGTACCAGCCGGACCGATCTACAATATTGCGGAAGTGTTTGCCGATCCGCAGGTCAAGCATTTGCACATGATGGCGACGCTCGAACATCCGAAAAAAGGCAAGACCGAATATCTGGCGCAACCGATCGTCATGTCGCGCACGCCATGGCGCCTCGCCTCGGTGCCACCCGAGAAAGGCCAGCACACCGACGATGTACTGCATGGGCTCGGTTATGACGCGCAGACGATTGCGGATCTGCGGGCACGTAAAATCGTCGAGTAATTAGGCGCTCAATCCCTGATCGAGATCGCGGATGATGTCCGCGACCGAACTCGAGCCCGATCGATACGCGGATCACTTCGGGTCCGGCACCGGCGGCTTCGCGCTGCTCGTCCGACAGTTGGCGATGGGTGGTCGACGCCGGATGCAGGATCAGGCTGCGCGTGTCACCGATATTGGCAAGGTGCGAGAAGAGGTGCACTGATTCGACCAGTTTCACCCCCGCCGCATAGCCGCCTCTGACGCCGAAGGTAAAGACGGCGCCGGCACCCTTCGGCATGTACTTTTGCGCAAGGGCGTGAAACGGGCTCGACTTTAGGCCGGCGTAGGACACCCAGGCGACGCGCGGATGGTGTGCGAGAAATTCGGCAACGGCTTGGGCATTGGCGACATGCCGCTCCATTCGCAACGGCAAGGTTTCGATACCCGTGATGGTGAGAAAGGCGTTGAGCGGTGCCAATGCGGGACCGAAATCGCGCAGCGCCACCGCACGCGCCTTCATCGTGAACGCGAAGTCGCCGAAATTCTCGTAGAAGCGAAAACCGTGGTAGGCCGGTTCCGGCTCCGTCAGCGACGGGAATTTGTTGCCGACGCTCCAATCGAAGCGGCCGCTTTCGATCACCGCGCCACCCAATGAATTGCCATGGCCGTCGAGGAATTTGGTGGTGGAATGGGTCACCAGGTCGGCGCCCCATTCGATCGGCCGGCACAGATAAGGCGTGGCGAGTGTGTTGTCGACGATCAAGGGGAGGCCTGCCTCGCGGGTGATTTTCGCGACCGCCTCCAGATCGACCACCACGCCACCCGGATTGGCGAGGCTTTCGATGAAGACCGCCTTGCATTTGGGCGTCAGTGCCTTGCGGAAATTGTCGGGCTCGATGGGATCGACGAAATGACAGGTCCAGCCGAGCCGCCTGAACGACAAGCCGAATTGCGTCAGCGAGCCGCCATAGAGACTCCGCGAGGCGATGAACTCATCGCCAGGTTCCAAGAGCGTGAAGAAGGCGAGAAACTGCGCAGCTTGGCCGGAGGCCGCGGCAATGGCGGCGCGTCCGCCTTCAAGATTGGCGAGCCGCTCTTCCAGGACTGACACGGTCGGATTGCCGATGCGCGAATAGAGATAACCGAAATCATGGAGATTGAAGAGCGAAGCGGCGTGTGCGGCATCATCGAAGACGTAGGAAGCAGTCTGATAGATCGGCGTGGTTCGCGATCGCGTCGTCGGATCGGGGGAGGCGCCCGCATGAATCGCTCTGGTCTCGAAACCATAGGTAAGATTGCCGCCCGAAACGGTGCGTCCCCGCCCGCGCCGTGCGACCAGTCTTGGCGCCTCGACAGGGGCGCTGGAAATGATGCCGCTGTCGACACCGCTCCACGACAGCTCTCCGCCCAGCCGGCCATATTCGATTTTCATGCAGCGGTCCTGCACCACCTCGAGACCGGCTGCTTCGGCGCGCACTGCCGCCGCGGCGTTGCGAATACCGAGCTGCATCCACACCACCTTGGCATGGATGGCGATTGCGTCTTCGACTATCGGCGGAACTTGGGCAGGATTGCGAAAAATGTCGACAACATCGACCGGTTCCCGAATATCCCTCAGAGAACCAAAGACCTCTTCGCCGTTCAGCACCTGCCCGGCAAGGCCCGGATTGACGGGAATGACGCGATAGCCTTTGAGCTGGAGATATTTCATCACCAGATGGCTCGGCCGGTTCCAATTGGCTGAGGCGCCGACCATGGCGATGGTGCGGGCGCCCGCGAGAATGCTGCGCAGCGTGGCGTCGGAATAGGGGATCGGGTCAACCATAGCGGTCACGTGGTCTCGTTGATGGGACAATTCGGCTCTATTTATTGATACCTTATGATTGACGGTCTGGAGAGTGCATCCTATGGCCAATCCGAAAGACATTGCCGTTTTCGTTGGCAGTCTGCGCAAGGAATCCTTCACCCGGAAAGTGGCGCTGGCACTGGGGCCAATCGCGCCGCCGGCACTGAAATTGTCGATCGTCGAAATCGGTCATCTCACTTCTTACAATCAAGACCTCGATGCCAACCCACCCGCCGAATGGGTGGCGCTCAAGGAACCCATCAAAAAGGCCGATCAATCCTGTTCATGACGCCGGAATATAACCGCTCGGTGCCGGGCTTTCTCAAGAACACGATCGACCTTGCCTCGCGCCCCTATGATCATAACGCCTGGGATGGCAAGCCGGCAGCGGTGATCAGCGTTTCGCCCGGCGCGATCGGGGGCTTCGGTGCGAACCATCATCTGCGCCAATCGCTGGTCTTTCTCAACATGCCGACCATGACTCAAGCCGAGGCCTATATCGGCAGTGCTGCAAATCTGGTTGACGACAAGGACGAATTGACCAACCAGTCGACCAAGGAGTTTCTCGGCAATTTCCTGCTCGCGTTTGACCGCTGGATTGACCGGAACCAGCCGCCGCAACGATAGGACTCCCCGCTCCTTATCGCGCTTGCCTGCGGCTCGGGCGTTCTGGGCAATGGGCGAGGATCAAAGCGGGACGGCATTCTGTGCTGGACCGATCGATGCTATGAAGGCGACCAGGCAGCCAATCGTGCCAAATTCAAAAAGAGGGTCGGAGATGTCAAAAATCGATTTCGCTAAGCTGCCGACATTCGATCAGTTGCCGGTGAAAGAGGATGCGCCGCCTGAATCGGCTTGGGGCGTTTTTGGCGACAATGACGAGCTCGGTTGCCTCAATTTCCTGACGCCCGAAAACATCGTCGCGGCAGCCAGGCTGGTGAAACGGGGTAAAGTATTCCGTCTCGACGCACGCATCGGCTACGCCAAACCGCCTTTGTTCGGCCGCCCGCCTTTCGTCCACGACATCGTCAATCTGAGTCCGACAGCGCATGACGATCTGCTCAATGCCTACAACACTCAGGAAGGCAGCCAATGGGACGGACTCGCCCATGTTGGCCATGTCAAATACCGCAAATTTTATGGCGGGGTCAGCGCCGAGGAGATCAGAACACGCAAGGGGCGGCTGATGATCAGCAGCTGGGCCGACAAATTTGTCGGGCGCGGAGTGCTGGTCGACGCGGTGAAGTATCGCGCCGAACAAGGCCGGCCGATCCAACCACTCACCCGCGACACCGTCACCCTCGCCGATTTGCAAGCCGCCCTGGCCGCGCAAAAAGTAACCTTGCAACCGGGCTCGGTGCTCTTAGTGCGCACCGGCTGGATGGAGGCTTACGAGGCGTCGACGGATACCGAGAAAAAAGCCATGGCGCCGATGGATAAGCTCAAATCGGTCGGCATCGAGCCAAGCCGCGCCCTGGTTGAATGGCTCTGGAACAGTCGCGTCGCGGCGATCGGCACCGATACGCCGGCGGCCGAGCCTTGGCCGTGGAATCTGACCGATGCCGATGCGCTGCACCACCGCGCGCTGCCTTTGCTGGGCCTGCCGCTCGGCGAACAGTTCGTCTTGAAGCCGCTGGCAGATGATTGCGCCAGGGACGGCGCCTATGAGTTTTTACTTGTGGCAGCGCCAATCAATCTCGACTATGGCATCGCAACCCCGGCCAATACCGTGGTGATCAAATAGATGCCGCGTCTTTCTGCCAATATTGGCATCCTGTTTCGTGAATACGAATTCCTTGACCGCTTCGCGGCCGCGGCGCGTTCCGGATTCGAAGCGGTCGAATGCTGGGCGCCGTACGAATATCCGGTCGCCGAATTGCGCCGGCGCATAGCCGATGCCGGTATACCGCTGATCGGCATCAATACCGCGGCAGGTAATGCCGAAAAAGGCGGGATGGGTTTGGCTGGCGTGCCGGGCGAGGAACGGAATTTCGACGCCATCATGGCGCAAGCACTCGACTATGGCGCGGCACTCGGTGTGCGCCACATCCATGTCATGGCCGGCGCGATCAGCGACTTCAGCGAGGCAGAAGGGCTGGCCACGATGCGTCGCAATCTGGCACGGGCCGCAACGCTGGCGGCGCCGCTTGGAGTGACGTTGCTGATTGAGCCGATCAACCGGGTCGACCGCCCGACCTATCTCCTATCGCGCTCCGAGCAGGGGCTCGCGATTATCGATTTCGTCGCTTCGCCTTGGCTGAAATTAATGTTCGACTTCTATCACCTTCAAATCATGGAGGGCGACGTGATGCGCCGCTTCCAACGACTCATGCCGAAGATCGGCCATGTCCAGTTCGCAGCCGTGCCGGACCGGGCGGAGCCCGATCACGGCGAACTGAATTTTCCCTGGATCCTAGGCGAGATCGACCGGCTCGGTTGGTCCGGTTTTGTCGGCGCGGAATATCAGCCGCACGGCCGCACGGTTGATGGCCTTGGCTGGATGAAACAGTTCAGCCTTTGAACCGCCTCGCTAGAGCATCGGCGCTGCGCACCAACAAGCCGGTATCGACGCCCACCGCGACGAAGAGATAGCCCCATTCGATGTAGCGCCGCGCCTCGTCCTCGTTGGTGGTGAGGATGCCGGGCGCCTTGCCGCATTTCCGGATCATCGCGGCGGCACCGCGGATCGCCTCCTGGACGGCGGGATGGCCCGGCTGGCCGATCACGCCAAAGGAGGCCGAAAGATCGGACGGCCCAATGAACACGCCGTTGACGCCCTCGACCGAAGCGATCTCCTCGAGCCGTTCCAGCGAAGCGCGCGTTTCGACCTGTACCAAAAGGCAAATCTCCGCATCGGCCCTTTTGAGATAGTCAGTCATGCGGCCATAACGGCTGGCACGGGCGCCCCCGGCAACGCCGCGGACGCCCTTGGGCGGATAGCGTGTGGCGGCGACCGCGGCCACGGCCTCGTCCCGGGTTTGGACATAGGGTACCAGCACAGTCTGCGGCCCAAGATCCAGCACCCGCTTGATAAGCACCATGTCGTTCCACGCCGGACGCACGATCGGTGTCGCGCTACCGCGCTGGACCGCTTGCAGTTGCCGCAGCAAGTCCGGCACTTCGTTGGGCGAATGCTCGGTATCGAGGAGAATCCAGTCGAAGCCGCTATCCGATAAAATCTCCGCGCCAATGTTGCTGCACAGGCTGCTCCAGATGCCGATCTGCAGCTTGCCGGCGGCGAGCGCAGTCTTGAATTCGTTGTGTTGCAGTTCCATTGCGCACACTCCTAGACGAATTGCACCGCGAGTTCCGCCGAGCGGGCCAAAATCGGCATGCACCGTGTCGCCTTTGTGGGCCCAGATCGGACGGATGAACGACCCTGCCAGCATGATCTGTCCGGGCGGCAGCGAAACGCCATGATGACCAAAGCGGTTGGCAAGCCAGGCGATGCCCATCGCCGGATGACCCATGACCCCGAGTGCCAAGCCGGTCTCTTCGATATCGGCATTGCGATAGAGCGCACCGCCGACCCAGCGGAGATCGACGTCGAAAGGCTTGAGCGGCCGACCGCCGATCACCAGTCCGGCCGCGGCGCCATTATCGGCGACCGTGTCGAATATCTTGCGCGGATTCTGGACGCGCGCATCAACAATCTCCATCGCGGGCACGACATACTCGGTGGCGCGCATCACATCCATCAACCCGACCCCGGGACCGATTAGCTCCTTGTTCAAAACGAACACCAGCTCGATCTCGACACGTGGTACGCAATAGTCGTCGTGCCGAATCTTGGCGCCATCAGGAATTATCATGATATCGAGGAGGTGGCCGTAGTCTGGCTCGTCGATTTGCGACGAGGCCTGCATTGCCTTCGAGGTCAGCCCGATCTTATAGCCAATGACCTTGGCGCCTTTCGCAACTTTGCGTCTGATGAGAATGTCCTGGATAGCGTAAGCATCATCGAGGGTGATATCCGGCCAGGTCTTATGAAGTTGCACCATGGGTTCGCGCGCTTTCTCTGCCGCGAGCAAATCGGAAGCGGCTTTCTGCCGGTTGGCTTCGGACATCATGGCCTTCCTCCTCCTTGCGGCTCAATCACTTGGATCGTCGCCGGCACCTGCTCGGGCTTCCGCCATTCCCCACAGCCAGGCGCTCGACCCGGCTGCCAGTCAGTCCCTCATCGTCGAACCAATCATGCGATGTACCCGGCGCCGCGGCAACGCCTCATTCAGAATTGCAGGCGGCAAACCATCGCGGCCGGGATAATGGCGGTTTGCCAATCCTAGATGCGGCAAGAGCATCCGTCATATCACCCGCATCCGGGCGACGCCTTGGTTGGGGGATCGATTTCCGTTGCGCAGAAACGGATGCCTTCCTTCGCGAGCCGGCAACGTCCGACTTGCTTCTCGGCGGGCGCGCCGTCGCCGGTGAGCTGATTTGAGCGGCTTCGACAATCGCCCTATGATGGTTGCAAGGGGGACCGGAGCTTATCATGGCAGACGGTTTAGCCGCCTTGCTGGCGGAAGTGAAATTCGATGCCCGCGGGCTGATCCCAGCAATCGCGCAGCAACATGACTCTGGCGAAGTTCTGACGCTCGCCTGGATGAATCGCGACGCGGTCGCCGAGACCCTCGCCACCGGCCGCGTCACCTATTGGTCGCGCGCGCGTCAGAGACTCTGGCGCAAAGGCGAGACGTCGGGGCAAACGCAACAGCTCGTCGAGTTGCGCCTCGATTGCGACGGCGATGCGATCCTGCTCTTAGTCGATCAGACTGGCGTCGCGTGTCATACCGGACGGCGAAGCTGCTTCTTCCGCGCCGTGCGCGGCGACGACCTCGTCATCATTGCCGAGCAGCTGATATCGCGCGAGAAATTATACCCGGGCGGCATTGCGCGTTAGCCACGGACGAGATCGCGCTCGAGCTTGTCGAGCGTGCGCATGCAATCAAGCACCTGTTTGACGCTGGCGTTGGGTTCACGCTTTTCCTTGATTGCGGCAAAGAATTCGCGATCCTCGAGTTCGATGCCATTGGTTGAAACATCGACCTTCGATACGTCGATCGGCTTGTCATAGCCATCGACCAGATCGTCATAGACCGCCTTATATGTGCCGTTGTCGCAAATGTAGCGGAAGAAGGAGCCGAGGGGGCCATTGTTGTTAAAGGACAGCGACAGCGTCAGGATTGCACCCGACGGCATTTTGAGCTGGATGCTCATATCCAAGGCGATCTTCAACTCAGGATGTATCAGTCCCTCGACCGCATGCGCGACCGTCGGCAGCTCCCCAGTCTGATATTGAAACAAATCGACGGTGTGACAGGCATGGTGCCACAGCAGATGGTCAGTCCAGCTGCGCGGCTGGCCCTGCGCATTCATGTTGGTGCGGCGGAAGAAATAGGTCTGTACGTCCATCTGCTGGATCTTGAGCTCACCCGATTTAATTCGTTTGTGAACCCACTGATGGCTCGGGTTGAAGCGGCGCACATGGCCCGCCATTGCAACCACGCCGGTTTCCTTTTGCACCCGGACGATACGTTCGGAATCGGCGAGGGTGTCGGCCATCGGAATCTCAATCAGCACATGTTTGCCAGCACGCATGCACATTTCCGCCTGTTGCGCATGAATCTGGGTCGGGCTCGCCAGGATCACGGCGTCAATGCCCGGCTGTTTGAGGCTCTCGGCGAGGTTGGTGGTCCAATGCGGAATTCTCCATTTCTTGGCAACTTCCTCGGTGCCGGCGGGTCGACCGCCAGTCAGCGAAATCACCTCGACATCCGGGATCCTGGCCAAGGCCTCGAGATGCCGGATCCCGAACGCCCCCTGCCCCGCCAGCGCGATTTTCATGCCGCCTCCAATGCCGCGACTAGGCTCGCGGATTCTCGAGAATCATATGACCGCACGCCGTATTCGATGCCGGCACACGATAGAAGCGATAGACTTCCTTGGCGTCGTCGTCGAGCGCGCCGCGCATGACAAGCCACATCACCAGTTCGATACCTTCAGAGCCAGCCTCGCGCAGGTATTCCAATGGGCCGATCTTAACCAGCTCCTCGGGATGCGGCGCCATCGCGTCGAGGAACCGTTTGTCGAATTCCTGATTGATGAAACCGGCGCGCGCGCTCTGCAATTGGTGGGACATGCCGCCGGTGCCGAACACCACGACGCGCAGATCTTCATCGAAGCTTTCGACGGCCTTGCGCAGCGCTTTGCCGAGCATGTGGCAGCGATGGCCTGTGGGTGGCGGATATTGAATCACATTGACGCATAGCGGGACGACCTTGAACGGCCATTCCTGGGGCTCGCCGCACAACAGCGACAGCGGTACCGTCAGCCCATGATCGACTGCCATCTTGTTGACGATGGTGATGTCGAATTCGTCGAGAATGGTCGATTGCGCGATATGCCAGGCGAGATCGGGATGGCCGATCACTTCGGGAACCGGCCGCGGTCCCCACCCTTCGTCGGCAATCGGGAACCGCTCGGCGCAGCCCAGGGCGAAAGTTGGAATCACTTCGAGTGAGAACGCCGACGCATGGTCGTTATAGACCAGGATCACGACGTCGGGTTTGGTCTCCCGCATCCATTGCTTCGACGGCTCGTAGCCGTCGAACAGCGGTTTCCAATAGGTATCCTGAGTGTGGTGGCGATCGATTGCGGCGCCGATGGCCGGCACATGCGACGTCGTTACGCCGGCGATGATTTTAGCCATTTTTCTTGTTCTTCCATTCCGCTTTGCTGCGATTGCCCGCAGGTTTCCGGCCGCCCGCCAACATCATCTTGGCATAATCCTCCTGAGTCGAACCGGTCATGATCGCCGCGATGTTCTGAAACGTCAGTCCGTCCGTCGCCGCGAGTTTCGAGGTGTAATAGATGTTGCCGCCCAGTTCCAACATCTTGTCCCAGTTTCGTTCCAGCACCGCCTTCTTTTGTTCGGGCGTCATCGGAAACTGGTCGAGATATTTCGCCTCATCAACCTTGAATGCATGGCGATTGGCGTCACCCATCATCGACATGCAGAACATATTGAGGTGATAACCCTGGCGAGACCGTTTGGCATCGAAGACGTAGGTGCCGGGTATATCCTCGTAGGCTTCCTGCTTTGAATCGTTCTTTACCGCTTTGCCCTCAGTCAAAATCAATTCTCCCAATAGAGCCGCATCGGATTGTCTACCAAGAGAGCCTGCTGTTGCGCCGCCAGGGTAGCGATGCGCGGAATCATGTCGACTAAGACACCGTCATCCGGCATGTGCGTCGTCATGTTCGGATGCGGCCAGTCAGTGCCCCACAACACGCGGTCCGTGAACCTTTCTACCAATGTCTTCGCCAACGGCACGAAATCCTCGTAGGGCGGCCCTTGCCGCGAGATGCGCTCCGGCCCGGTCACCTTTACCCAAAGGTTGGGGTGATCCGCCAACACCTTCATATAGGCCTGAAAATCGGCATGATCAACTCCCTTTTGCGCGTCCGGCAGCGACATGTGATCAAGCACTGCAATGGTCGGTAACGCCGCGAGGAACGGCACCATCTTAGCAAGGCTCGGTGCCTCGAAATAGACCACGACATGCCAGCCCAACGCCGCGACACGGCGCGCCAGCGCGAGATGGGCCTGCGGATCGACGGCATCGACGAGGCGCGGCAGGAAATTGAAGCGCACGCCGCGCACGCCCACTTCATTCATTTCGCGCAACTCCGCGTCATCGATCGTCGGCTTGACCACGGCGATCCCGCGCGCTTTGCCGTTGGCCGCATGGAGCGCATCAATCGTTGCGGCGTTGTCGGTCCCGTGACAGGTTGCTTGCACGATTACGTTGCGCTCGAAGCCGAGAAAATCGCGCAAGGCAAACAGCCGTTCTTTGGGCGCATCGTAAGGCGTGTATTTTCGCTCCGGTGCGAACGGAAATTTGGCGGCAGGGCCAAAGACATGACAGTGGGCGTCGACCGCACCTGGCGGCGGCCTGTACCTGGGCTTCGCCGGGCTTAGGCAATAGGATTGAAAATCACCATCGGCGGGCATGCCGCACACTCCATTCCTGACGGGGGGCATCTATGACGCGGTCTTGGTCTTGGTGCAATGCTGTTCGCCATTAGCTGCGCCAATGGCTCAATCAAACAACAAGGACGCGATCTTCCTTTGCCGCGTTGACGAGATACCGGATGAGACCGCGCGTGGCTTCGTTTTCGGCGGCGGCATCGATCGGCACGACGTCTTCGTCTATCGCCGTGGCGAGAAGCTTTACGGCTACGACAATGCCTGCCCCCATCAAGGTACGCCGTTGAATTTTTTGCCCGATCGCTTTCTCGATAGCGAGGGCGCCTATTTTCACTGCACCACGCATGGCGCGCAGTTCCGCATCGAAAGCGGTTTTTGTATCCTCGGCCCGTGTCGCGGCAAAACGCTGCGCGCCATTAGGCTGCGCCTCACCGATGGCGCGGTGTGGTGGCTGCCCGATTGATGGCGATTTAACGGCGCTGGGCCTAAACCACCCTGATATTTTTGAATTGCCAAGGATCGGAGCGATCGAGGTCCTCGGGAAAGAGGCGACCCCGATCTTCAAGCGGCGTCCAGTTGCCCCACACGCCGGCCATCTCGCCGAGATAAGGGAGGCAGATGTCGAGGACCGGGCGGAAATCCATCTCGTCCGGCTCGATGATGCCATGGCGCGGATTCTGCAAGGCCCAGATCACGCCGGCCAGCACCGGCGCGGTCACTTGCAGACTGGTGGCGTTGTTGTACGGCGCAAGCCTGCGCGCCTCGTCCACCGTCAGGCGCGAGCCGTACCAATAGACGCCCCTGGGGTTGCCCATGAGCAATACGCCGAGTTCGTCAATACCGCCCGGGGCGATATCGTCCATGATCAACCGCTTGTCATCTTGCAGGTTCCAGTTCTTGCCTGCCAGTTCGTGCAGCGACAGTACCGCGCCGTCGCAAGGGTGATAGGCGTAATGCACGGTCGGGCGATAGGAGACATCGGCACCCGCGCCGACCGTAAAATAGTCGGCAATTGATATCGATTCCCCGTGGGTGATGAGATAACCGAGATAAGGTCCCTCGAGCGGCGTCCAGCTGCGAACGCGCGTGCTGGCACCGGGCCGGTTGAGATAGATGGCGGCACGACTGCCGAATTCATGCCGCGCGCCATCCGCGGGAAAGTGCTTTTCGTGGCTGCCCCAGCCCAGTTCAGCAGGCTGCGACCCTTCGCTGAAAAAGCCGTCGATCGACCAGGTGTTGACAAACTCGCCCACCCGCTTCGCTTGCGTCGAAACTTGCGTGTCACGTTCGGCAATGTGAATGACTTTGATGCCGAGGCGCGACGCCAGCGCCGCCCAGCCAGCGCGGTTCGCCGTGACATCGGCCGTGACGCCGATGTCGTGCGCGACGTTGAGCAATGCCTGCTTCACGAAGTGCGATACCAAGCCCGGGTTCGCGCCATGCGTTAAAATCGCCGTCGGCGCGTCGGGATACTTCTTGCGCAGTTCGAGCGCGCTTTCGCGCAGCGCATAGTTGGAACGCGCCGATGGCGACAAGGATGGATCGGTATAGCCGCCGGGCCACGGCTCGATGCAGGTATCAATGTAGAGGGCGCCTTGGGCGAAGCAGAATTCGATCAGCGCCAAACTCGAGACATCGACCGAGACATTCACCAGAACGTCGCCCTTGCCGAGCAAGGGAGTGAGCACGCTTCGATAGTTGTCACGCGTCAACGGCGTCACCAGAAAAGTGACGCCAAGCGCCCGCGCCTCGTCATGACCGCGCTTCTCGGCGGTGACGATAGTGATTTGCGAGGCCGCAAGGTCGATATGGCGCAGGAACAGCGGCAGCACGCCCTGCCCGATCGAGCCGAAGCCGACAATGACCATGCGCCCGCTAAACTTGAGGTATTTGGTCTCGGCCATCTGCTCAGAGCATGCTCTCGAGGACGCGGTCCGGCGGACGATGGCCGTCGGTGAAGGTCTTGATGTTGATGATCACCTTTTCTCCCATGTCGATGCGTCCTTCGATGGTGGCGGAGCTCATATGCGGTAGCAAGACCACATTATCCAGGGTCAACAAAGACGGGTTCATATCGGGCTCGTGTTCGTAGACGTCAAGTCCGGCGCCCGCGATGTCGCAATTCCGCAACATTTGTGCCAACATCTCTTCATCGATGACGCCGCCGCGCGCGGTGTTCACGATGATCGCCGATGGCCGCAACAACTTAAGGCGCCGCGCCGACAGGAGATGGTAGGTCGCCGGCGTATGCGGACAGTTCACCGAGACGATGTCCATACGCGCGAGCATCTGATCGAGACTCTCCCAATAGGTCGCCTCCAATTCCTGCGCCACCTCGTCCGGCACGCGCCGGCGATTGTGGTAGTGGATGGCGAGACCGAACCCTCTGGCGCGTCGCGCCAGCGCTTGGCCGATGCGGCCCATGCCCACGATGCCCAGCCGCCTGCCCCAAAGGCGATGGCCCAGCATCAAGGTCGGCGCCCAGCCAGTCCATTGATGTTGTCGCACTATGCGCTCGCCTTCGCACAGCCGGCGCGCCGTCGCCAGGATCAGCGCCATGGTCATGTCGGCAGTGTCCTCGGTGAGAACGCCCGGCGTGTTGGTTACCGTGATCCCTTTGGCTCTCGCCGCCGCCAAGTCGATATGATCGACGCCGGTACCGAAATTTGCGATCAGCTTGAGCCGTGGCCCGGCGGCGGTGATGACATCGGCATCAATCCGGTCGGTCACCGTCGGCACCAGCACCTCGGCCTCGGCGACGGCGGCTTTGAGTGCCGCTTGGTCAAGCGGCACATCGTCGCTGCTGAGCTTGGTGTCGAACAGCTCCATCATCCGCGTTTCGATCGCGTCGGGGAGCTTGCGCGTCACCATCACCAAAGGTCGTCGCACAAAGGTTCCTTCCTCTTGGCCGACAGCCAGACGGTCATCGCCTAGAACCGACGCGATGGCAAGTCCGCTCGCGATTCGCGCGGCCATCCTTGACCAAGCAGCGACGCGACGCTAGAGCATCGGCCCGTGCGGTGGGGAGCGACCTTTCTGGCTGTGGCGGTGTTCGCGACGGCAATAACGACGGCACGAGCCGACGACAAAGGCGGGCCAGCCCAGCCCCGCTTCGAATCGCTGCGTTGGGACAAAGTCAATCTGCGCGCCGGGCCGGGCGATCAGTATCCGATCCGCTGGGTGCTGACCCGCAAGGGCATGCCGGTCGAGGTCATCGACCGCTTCGATGTCTGGCGCAAAATCCTCGATTGGCAGGGCAGCGTCGGCTGGGTGCACGAGCGCATGCTCGTCGGCAATCGCACCGTCATCGTCACCGGCATGGAGCGCACGCTCCATGCCGAGCCGAGCGAGACGGCAAAGCCGGTGGCGCGCGCTGAGGCGGGCGTGGTCGGCCGGCTTCTCGCCTGCCGCGGCGCCTGGTGTCGCATCGAGGCGCAAGGCGTCAAGGGCTGGATCGAGCGCCGCGCGATATTCGGCGTCACCCTCGATGAAGTCTTGGAATAGCCTACTCCGCCGCCATCAGCGGCATTGCCGGCGCGGTCGCGCGCTGGTCAGCGAGCGCCTGCAGCCAGGGGATGCCCTCATTCGCCACGAAATGCCCGCCGCGCACACTGGCAAGGCATAGCGGATCGGCGGCACCCGGGGGCACCTTGCCCTCGGACATGCCGCGCGCCGCGCGCAGCAACAGCCGGCGCACGCGTGCGATCATGATGTCGCTCGCCGCCAGATTCTCGAACGAGCGGTCGACAATGTCGCCCATGCTTTCTTGCACCGCCTGATCCTGCGGCTGGATGCCCTCGATGCCGGAGAAACTCTGTGTGCGCTGCACCTCGCGGTCGATGAGATGGTCGTTGCTGTTGTTGCCGGCGAGGCGGAAACGCCCGAGCCAATCGGTGGTGTTGGGCAGGAAACGATAGTCGCGCGTGCGACCGCCGGGGACCTGCGTCGCCGCCTGCAACCGCTTGAATGCACCCTTCCAGATCAGATCGACGATCATGGTGTGGGTGTCATCCATCGGCACGTAGGCGCGATTGAGGACATTGTCTTCGAAGGCATTGATGGGCGGCATGGTCCAACACGGAAAGGCGAACTGGCCGAAACGCCAATAGATATTGCCTTCATCGGCCGGCCGATAAGCGGCATAGACGGCGCCATACTCGGTTTCCTGCGAGACATATTCGGGCGCGCGGTTGGCAAGCGCGAAGCGCTGCAGGGTCGCCGCCATGTCGCCAGTCGTCACCGAGCCGAAATGCAGGAAGCCGATATGCGAGGTATCGAGCTCCCCTTCGACGCCGGCCAGCCAATTGGATTGGCGCTGCACGAAATCGATCCGCACCTCGGTCTCGGGCAAGAGATTTGCCTCGAGCGCCGGCAGCGCCGGCACCGGTTGCTTGCTGCCCATATAGACCCAGATCAAGCCGTTGCGCTCGGCCGCCTTATAGGCCTTGGCCTTGACCTTGTCCTTGAACACCTGATGCGGCGGCAAGTTGGGCTGGTCGAGGCAATTGCCGTCAACATCGTATTTCCAGCCGTGGTAGATGCAGCGAATGCCGTTCTCCTCGTTGCGACCGTAGAACAGGCTGGCGCAGCGATGCGGGCAGCGATGATCCATAATCCCGACACGGCCCGCCGAATCGCGGAACGCAATCAGCTGCTCGCCCAGAAGCTTGAGGCGAACCGGGTCCCCATCCGCCTTCAGTTCCGACGACTTCGCCGCCGGAATCCAATATTCCCGCATCAACCGACCCATCGGCGTCCCCGGCCCAACTCGGGTCAGCACTTCATTGTCTTCGGCAATCGACATAATGCTTCCTCCGGAATTATCCTGTTATTCTAGGCTGATCGCCCGCTCTCGTCTAATGAGGAGGTTGCATGGCCGCCACCATTGTCGAAGACGCTCCCTATTATCAAGACCAGGACGTGACGCTGCTCGCCCGGCTTTATCGCCCGTCGGGGACCGGCCCATTTCCGATCGTGGTCGACCTCCACGGCGGCGCCTGGACCAGCGGCGATCGCACTCAGAATGTCGCGATCGCCTCGGTGCTGGCGGAGGCCGGCATTCTGGTCGTGTCGCTGGACTTCCGCATGCCGCCTGCGCGGCGCTATCCCGACACCCTGGCCGACATCGATCTCGGCATCCGTTGGACCAGGAAGCATGCTGCCGACTATGGCGGCCGGCCCGACTGGCTTGGCGGTTTCGGCACTTCGAGCGGCGGCCATCTCATTCTCCTGGCGGGGATGCGGCCAAGATCGCCTGACGCGCGCCTTGCCTTTGTGATTTCGGGCTGGGGCGTGCTCGATCCGCTGTTGCGCTATCGCCTCGCCAAAGAGGCGGGAGCGCAGAACTTCATTACAGCGCACCATGCCTTTTGGGGTGACGAGGCGGCCATGAGCGACGGCAGCCCGCCCCTAATGCTGCAACGCGGCGAGAAGGTCGAAATCGCCGCCGGCCCTGATCTTCCAAGGTGATGCCGACGAATGGGTGCCGCAGGCGATGACCAAGAAATTCGTCGCTGCTTACCGGCAGGCCGGTGGTGAGATTGTGCTCGAGCTGCTGCCCGGCGCCAAGCACAGTTTCTTCCGCGACGACGCGAACGGCCCCAACGCCAAAAAGGCGATAGCTCTGACGCGCGACTATGTGTTGAAACGGACCGTGCTGCGGTAGCAAAAATGACCGCTCCGGCGACCACGGGCTGGCGCGGCACAAATGCGATTGGCGCCGCACCCGGACCTTGGCGCGGCCCGTGGCGGCAGCCGTGTTATGGCGTGAGCGCGGCGCTGGCGGCGCCAAGCATATTGGCGGGCACATCCCCCTCGTCATTGGCAATGAAAACCGCTTCTGTATGCGGCGCCAATTCGCGCAGACGCGTCGCCACCCGCTCGGGATAGCCTGGCGTCTTGTGGAACAGCGAGCCTTCGACCAGGATGCCGGTGCGCGACGGTTCTCGCGACGCCTTGATGAGGGCAGCCAAGCCGGCGGCGATCATATCGGCGGAGCGGTCGATCACCAGGGTCGCCGCAGGTCCCAGCTCCGGATGGTCGCGAAGTGTCACGACGGTGCCGGCATCGACGTTCGGATCGTCGGGATTAAAGCCGGCTTTGGCACAGGCAGGGGCGCCCGCGACTTCGCGCAGCAGCAGCGGCAGATAGACGCCGCTCACCGCCTTCTCGAAGCGCTGGTGGTTGGGCTGCGCGTGGCGTAGCGACGCGTTAAGCGCCTCGTCCCAGGGAGTCAGAATATCGCGCGGGTTGAAGTCGCCCAATTCGAGATTGACCGCCATCATCTCGTCGGCCTGCCAGCCGGCAACCGCGCCGAGCTTGGTGATGGCGCGTAGCGGAAAAAATCCTGCCATGTTGGTTCCGGTGCCAACAATGACGCCGATGGTGTGGTCGAACTCCGGTGCCCGTGTGGCGCCGGCCAAGAGGCTCGCCACCGTGTCGTTAAGCACCGGAATGGCGCGCGTCCTCCTGCCCAGGCGCCGCAGCGCGTCGCCGAGTAGCGCGCCCACCGCTTGTCCTTCGACGCCGGCAATGCGGATCCCTTTGGTCCACTCGATCAGCACCGCCTCGCGGCCGGGGGTGATGGTCGCGGGATAAGAGAAGCAATAGCCGATATTGAGGTCGTGCTCCGCCGACACCGCGGTGATGAGTTCGGCTTGAGCGGTAAAAAACTCATCGCGACTAAAGTCGTGTCTGGTTGCCTCATGCATCAAATCATTTTCGCGGATCGCGCTCACCAGCCGCGCCGTGCCGGCGCCGAGTTCGACGTCAGCCGCGCGCATATGCGTGCCGCCGATATCGAGCGTCACGACGCGGCCCGACAAGCCTGCCGCCGGCCGCCGCAAATAGGCCGGCAGCGCTCGAACTTCCTGATCGGGCTTGCCGAGACCAGCGGCAATTGCCGCGGCCATCTGGTCGCGCAGGCTCGCCAGTTGGGCCATGCTCAACCTCAGGGGCGAGAGCTCGGCCACGGCGTCAGCCCGCCGCCAAAAGGTGGCAGGCGGCGACGCGCTCGCCGGTCAACGGCACCAGTGCCGGTTCGACGCCTTTGCATCGGGCCATGACGTGCGGACAACGTGTGTGAAAATGACAGCCTCGCGGCGGATCAAGCGGCGAGGGAATCTCGCCTGTCAGCTTGATGCGGGCCGCCCGTCCGTCCGGCCGGGCGGGAAGCCGCGCCGAAAACAGCGCCTGGGTGTAGGGATGCACCGGCGAGCGGCTGACGGCGTTGGCGCTGCCCATTTCGACGATCTTGCCGAGATACATCACAGCGATAACATCGCACATATGCGCCACGACATCGAGATCGTGCGCGATGAGCAGATAGGAGAGGTTGAACTTATCCTGCAGCTCCTGAAGCAGGTTTAGAATTTGTGCGCGAATGGAAACGTCGAGTGCCGACACCGGCTCATCGAGGATCACGAGGCGGGGCCGCAAGGCGAGGCCGCGGGCAATCGCGATGCGCTGCCGCTGGCCACCGCTGAACTCGTGCGGAAAGCGATTGCCGGCATTGGCATCAAGACCAACCACGGCGAGCAACTCGTCGACCCATTGACGGATCTCCGCACGGCCCATCTTGCCCTGTGCCAGCAAAGGCTCGGCGACTATGCCGCGCACGCGCATGCGCGGATTGAGGGAGGAATAAGGGTCCTGGAACACCGCTTGTACCTGGTTGCGATAGGCGCGCAATGGTTTGCCTTTGGCGTTCTGGACCTCCTCGCCGGCGAAGAGGATGCGGCCGCTGGTGACGTCATAAAGCCGCAGCAGCAGCCGCGCCGTGGTGGTTTTGCCGCACCCCAATTCACCGACCAGGCCGAGGCTGGTGCCTTCCGCCAATTTGAAACTGACGCCGTCAACCGCCTTCACCAGCGGCCGGTGGCTGGCGCCGAAGCCGCCGCCACGGCCGACGGGAAAATATTTCTGCAGGTTGTCAACCTCGAGCAGGTACTCGGTCATGATCCGGATACCTGCCAACAACTGGCCGCGTGTTCGGTCGCGACACGGAATTCCGGCGGATAATCGCGCTGGCAACGCGGGACCACGCTCGGACAGCGCGGCGCGAACGGGCAGCCCGGCGGCAATGCGGCGAGGTCGGGCGGCTGGCCCTCGATGCTCTTGAGGCGGCGCGTGCCGAATTCGGTCGCGTCGGGGATCGAAGCCAACAACGCCTTGGTGTAGGGATGGCGGGGATGATCGAAAATCTCACGGATCGGGCCCACTTCGACGATGCGGCCCGCATACATGACCATGACCCGGTCGCAGAGCCGCGCCGCCACCCCGAAATCATGCGTCACCACGATCACGGAAAGATGCTTGCTGTCGCGCAGCGTCTCCAAGAGATCGAGAAACTGGGCCTGAACGGTTGGATCGAGCGCGGTGGTCGGTTCGTCGGCGATGAGCAATTGCGGGTCGCAGGAAATCGCAATGGCACCGACGATGCGTTGCAGCATCCCGCCCGACATCTGATGCGGATATTGCTTCAAGCGCTGTTGCGGCGAGGGAATGCTCACCGCCGACATCAACTCCGTCATACGGTTCTTGAGCGCCACGCCGCCGAGTCCCAGGTGCGTCTTGAGCGGCTCGGCCAACTGGCTGCCGACGGTGAACAGCGGATCGAGCGAGACCATCGGGTCCTGGAGAATCATCGACATTTTTTCGCCGCGGAGCCGGCGCATCTGGGCCGCGCTCTTGGCCAGGAGGTTTTCGCCGTTGAACAGGATCTCGCCGCCGACCACCTGCGCCGCCGACGGCAGGATCCTCATGATGGAGAGTGCGGTCATAGTCTTGCCGGAGCCGGACTCGCCGATGATCCCCAGCGTCTCGCCGCGCTTCAGGGCGAAGCTGACGCCGTCGACCGCTTTGGTAATGCGCAGCCCGTCGCGGCCATGAATGTAGGTCTTCAGGTCCTTGACCTGCAGCAGAATGTTACCGTTGCTCATAATCGAGAAGAATCCACCTATCCAAAACGCACCCGTGGATCGATCACCCCGAACAGCAGATCGACCAACAGATTCAAGAGAATCAGGAAAATCGAGGTTACCGAGACGCCCGCCTGAATCACGGGATAATCTCGCGTGAAGATCAACTCCACCATCAGATTACCCAGGCCGGGCCACGCGAACACCGACTCGACGATAACCGTGCCGCCGATGAGGAAGCCGAGCGTCAAGCCGCTGATGGCGATGACCGGCACCAGCGCGTTGCGCAGCGCGTGCTTCCAGACGATGAATCGCTCGTGCAACCCTTTGACGCGCAGAAACTTGACGTAGTCAGCGTCGAGGGTTTCGAGCATCGCGGAGCGGGTAATGCGCAGGGTCGATGCAATCGGTACCAGCGCCAGCGTCACCACCGGGAGGATGAGATACTGAATGCCTTGCGCGCCGCTGGTCGGCAGCCAATGCAACTCTACCGCAAACAGCAGGATCAGCATGATGCCGACCCAGAAACTCGGCATCGATTGCGCCGTGATGGAAAAAATCCGCGAAAAATAATCGAGCCAGGACGAGCGCATGCGCGCCGAGAGAATGCCAAGCAACAACCCGACGACGGTCGACAAAATGAAGGCGGAGAAAGCCAACTCCAGCGTCGCCGGCAGCCGGCTCATGATCAGGCTTAGGGCGGGCTCGCGATAGCGCAGCGAGTCACCGAAATCGCCGTGCGCCACGTTCGCGAGGAATTTGTAATATTGCACGTAGTAGGGTGCGTCGAGGCCGAGCTGGTGCTGCATCGCGGCGATTTCGGACTGGCTCGCATCCTGCGGCAGCAGCAGCAGAGTCACGTCGCCTGACATGCGCGACGTGACGAACACGATCAGGGAGACGCCCAGAATGGTGATGACGGCGAGACGCAGGCGGCTGAAAAAATAGCGCCCCATTTCTGCTACCTTTGCCGCCGTCTTGGATCAAATCTCTCCTGTAGCCAATCGCCCAGGAGGTTGGTACCAAGCACGGTAATGGTGATGGCGAGGCCGGCGAAGGTCGGAATCCACCAGGCGGTGGTCATGTAAGGCCGACCTTCCGAGATCAGCAGGCCCCAGGTCGTCGCAGGCGGTTGAATGCCGAGGCCAATGAAGGTGATCGCCGCCTCGATCAAGAGAGCGAAGCCTGCTTGCAGAGTCATCAAAACAATGCAGGTCGGCATGAGATTAGGCAGGATATGGCGCAAGAGGATGCGCGTGTCGCTGCAATTGGCCACCTTGGCCAATGCAACGAAGCCGCGCTCGCGCAACACCAGCGTTTCGCCGCGCACGACACGGGCGTAAAGCACCCAAGACACGATGACGATGCTCGACAGCACGGTGAGAAAGCCGCCGCCCACGGCGCCGCCTATCAGGATGATGAGCAGGATGGCGGGGATCGCGAACACGACATCGGCGATACGCATGATGACATTGTCGATGACCCCGCCGTAATAGCCCGCGACCATGCCGGCGGTAACCCCGATGAACGCCGCGAGAAACACGCTCGAAATCGCGACGATGAGCGCGACCCGAGAGCCTTCCATTAGCCGGCTCAAGAGATCGCGGCCGAACTGATCGGTACCGAGAACATAGTGCCAGCTGCCGCCATCCATCCAGGCCGGCGGCTTGCGCGGCGCCAACAGATCGATGGCGGTCGGATCGTGCGGAAAAAGCAGCGAGCCACAAATGCCGCAAATCACCACCGGCGCCAGCAGGATAATCGGCAGCCAAGGCAGTCGCCGTACCCTTCGCCAATGCAGCGCGAGCGGCCGCGCAGCCTGTGTTTGGGTTTGCATGACGACGGTAGCCAAGCGCGCACTCCTTAGTCGACCAGCGGGGCCGAGGAGAACGCGCAACACGGTCATGATCGGCACCCGACCACGACGTCACGCCTCCCGCTCCGCCCCAATTCAACGGACCCTAAGGGAAGCCGGGCGCGTCCCGCGAGCCTTCTTCGCACCTAATAACATTACCCCAAACCGCTTGTCGAGACGCGGCCGTCCAAACCCTTTTTCTTGAGTTTCGGCCTTTTGCACGCCACCAGAGCCGCGGCGGAATTGGCCGCTGGCCTGGCGGTTCGACGATAGACAATCGCACAAATTGAATGTTAGCCTCGTTCATAAACTCAGAACGAGCGCCGGCGCGCGGCACAGGGTCGTCACCCGGAACGCCGTCAGGGAGGAGCTCTCACCATGAAAATCGGCTTGGGGGAAACCATTGCCGTCATCGTAGCGGCCTTCTTTGCCGTGGTCCCAGCCGCGGCCGGTGCGACCGATGAGGGGCTGCGCATCGCGATCAATGCGGACCCCGACGTGCTCGACATGACGCAGTCGACCAACCCGCCACAGGGTTTGGCGACCCTGACCAATGTCTATGAAGGGTTGTGGAGCTTCGACGCCGCGGGCAAGAAGATCCCCGGGCTGGTCGAGACTTACGAGTCATCGCCGGACGGCAAGGTGCTGACGCTGCATCTGCGCCACGGCGTCAAATTCCAGTCGGGCGATTTGTTTACCTCGGCTGACGTGCTGTGGAGCCACCAGCGGCAATTGAAAAAGGCGCCGTTCTATGCCGGCTTCGTGCGGTTCGTCGATCACATGGCGGCACCCGACCCTTACACGGTGCAGGTTTACTTTAAGCAGGTCGACGCGCTCTATCTCGAGGTTCCCGCCATGATCGTGGCGTCCAAGGGCTATTACGAGCGTGTCGGCGAAGCGGAATTCGCCAAGCATCCGGTAGGCACCGGACCCTACAAGATCGTCGATTACAAACCGGCGCAGTCGCTCGATCTCGAGGCCTTCGACGGTTATTGGGGCAAGGCGCCGCAAATCAAGCGCGCGCATTTCGTTTTCGTCGGCGACGACAATACCCGGGTGGCCAAGCTGCAGGCCGGTGAAGTCGACATGATCATGGCAACACCCTATTCCGCCTACGACCAATTGAAGGCCGCAGGCTTCAACGAGGTGAAGCTGCCGGTTCACCCGACACAATCGGTGCAGTTTCAATTCACCAACACCCACACACCTTGGCACGATGTCCGTACGCGCCAAGCGATGGCTTATGCCATCGACAAGGACGCGATCGTGAAGGGTTTGTTGCACGGCGTGCCGACCGACTATCCGCGGTTGATGCCGGACGAAGTCGGCTACGATCCGAACCTGATGGACTACAAATATGATCCCGCCAAGGCGCGTCGGCTCGCGGCGGACGCGGGGTACCCCAACGGTTTCAACATGCCGCTTTATTATTCCTCGGGCGTCTATTTCGGCACCCAAGAGACCGCGGAAGCGGTGGCGCTCTATCTCAAGCAGAACCTCAACATCAACAGCAAGGTGCAGGGTATCCAGCTGATCCAATTGCTGCAATTGATCGGCCGCAGCGCCCGCGATCCTCACGCCGAATATGTCGCCGTAGCCGGCTTGCCAGTCGCAAACCTGCCGACGCCGCTCGAAGGCGTGTCGCTTGCCTTTTACGGTAAGTCTCCATTCTCGCTCTATCACAACAGCGACCTTGACGCCCTCTTCGAGGAAGCCGAAGCCACCCTCGACACGGCGAAGCAGGCGCCGCTCATCCGCAAGATGATGGAAATTGAGCAGCAAGACCTCCCGACCATCACCCTGTGGCAGTATGTCGACGTTTACGCCATGAAAAAGACCCTGACCTATACGCCAGGCATTCATGGCCTCGAGGTCGTGTATCTGCCGCAAGTGAGAGCGGCAACGATGTAACGGTCGCGCCGCCGCGTCGCGACGATCGGCGGGGAAGCGCCGCTCGAGACTAGAACCCCCCTTTAACGAGCTCGGGATGGCGTATCTCACTGTTCTGCTCGACGGTACGGCCTATGGAATGATCCTCTTCATCATCTCGGTCGGACTGACCGTGACGATGGGGCTGATGCGCGTCGTCAATTTGGCGCACGGCGCCTTTGCCATGATCGGGGGCTATCTCGCCGCGACCATGATCCGGGCCGGCATGCCGTTCTTCGCGGCCGCCTTCAGCGCCGCCGTCGCGGTCGGCGTCTTGGGCGCGCTCGCCGAATTGACACTGTATCGCCCACTCTATCGGCGGGGCGAACTGGCTCAGGCGCTCATGACCTTCGGCCTGACCTTTGTCACGATCGCGGCCTTGACCTCGATCTTCGGCAGCAACGTCAAGCCGCTGCCGACGCCGCAATTTCTGAGCGGCCTTACCGATCTCGGGTTTACCGACTATCCGACTTACCGTCTGTTCCTGATCGGTGTCGGCGCGATAATGGCCCTCTTTCTGTGGCGGCTGATCGATGGCACGCTCTATGGCGCGAGACTTCGGGCGGCGGTCGACAATCCGCGCATGGCCCGGGCGGTCGGCATGGACGTCAATCTGCTCTTCACCGGAACCTTTGCGGCCGGCTGCGCGCTCGCCGGCTTCGGCGGGGTACTGGGGGCCGACATGTTGCCGATCGAGCCCTATTATGCGCTGCGTTACCTGGTGATTTTCCTGGTGGTGGTGGCGGTGGGCGGCATCGGCAATTTCAAGGGTTCCTTCCTCGCCGCGTTGGCGATCGGCATTGTCAGTACGGTCGGGACCTTCCTGCTTCCGGGCGCCGCGGCCTATATTGTCTATGTGCTGGTGCTGGTGTTGTTGCTATGGCGGCCGCATGGTCTGCTGCCGGCGAGATCAGCACCATGACTGCCCGCCCCGAGCTGTCGGCGCCGACGCTGGCGCAATTGCGCCTTGGCGCCGGACGTTTCGGCTGGGCGTGGCATGTGCTGCCCTGGGGCATCGCGCTGGCCACTTATTTCGTCGCCGGCGCCTATTTGACCCTCGGTACCGCCGCGCTTGAAATGATCCTGTTCACGCTGTCGATCGATTTGGCGCTCGGCTACGCGGGCATTGTCACGTTCGGTCAGGCGGCTTTTTTCGGTGTCGGCGCCTATGCCGCCGGCTTGCTGTCGATCCATGTGACGCCCGATCCGATCTTGGGTTTGCTGTTCGGCACCGCCATCGCGGCGTTGCTTGCGCTGGCCACTGGCGCGCTGATTTTACACACCGAGGGCGTTACCCTGATGATGTTGACGCTTGCGATCGCTTCGATGATTGGCGCGTTCGCGGAGCAGGCGGGCGACCTGACCGGCGGCGACAATGGTTTGCAAGGCGTGCGGATTGCGCCCCTCTTCGGCATCTTCCCGTTCGATCTCTGGGGCCAGACCAGTTATCTCTATGCGCTTGGCGTGCTGTTCATATGGTTCGTCGCCGCGTGGCGCATCGTGCGTTCGCCCTTCGGCCGCTCGCTCGACGGCATCCGCCAAAGCCCGCGTCGCATGCGAGCCATCGGCACGCCGGTCTGGTGGCGGCTGGTCGCGATCTACACGCTGGCCGGGGCGATGGCCGGCACCGCCGGCAGCCTCAAGGTGCAAACCAACCAGTTCGTCGGCCTCGACTCGCTCGATCTGCTGGTCTCCGGCACGGCGTTGGTCATGCTGATCCTCGGCGGCACGCGACGGCTCTACGGCGCCTTTGTCGGCGCCGCCTTTTACGTCGTCGTGCAGGACCTCGCCGCGGAGTTCGATCCGTTCCGCTGGATGTTCCTGATCGGCGGCCTGCTGGTGGCAATGGTGCTGTTCCTCGAAGGCGGGCTGATGGGCGTCGCCGATTGGCTGCGCAACACCACCGCACGGCTGTGGCTCGGGACCGCGCGCAAGTGACCGCGAACGACACCGCGCTATCGGTTCGCGGCCTGTGCAAGAGTTTTGGCGCTTTGACCGTGGCGCAATCGATCGACCTCGATCTCCAGCCGGGGGCGCGGCTTGGCCTGATCGGGCCGAACGGCGCTGGCAAGACCAGCTTCGTCAATCTTCTGACCGGCATGTTGCGGGCCGATGCCGGGACGATCCTGCTCAGCGGCGAAGAAATAACCGGCCTTAAGCCCGAGGCGCGTGTGCGGCGCGGCTTGGTGCGCACGCATCAGATCAATACGCTGCTGCTCGAGACCAGCCTGCGCGACAACCTCGCCGTCGCGGTTGCCGAGCGTGAGAACTTCGCTTGGCGCTTTCTGCGTTATACCCCGCAATGGCGGCGCTGCCGATCCGAAGGAGAAGCGCAGCTCGACGCCTTCGGGATCGCCGACCTTGCCGAGCATAGGGTTGCCGAATTGCCCTACGGCCAGCAGCGGCTTCTCGAGATCGCCATCGCCTTGGTGTTGAAGCCGCGGGTGCTCTTGCTCGATGAGCCGGCCGCCGGCGTGCCTGCGGCCGAGGCGCACGCGATCCATGCCGCACTCGACAAGCTCCCGGCCGAGATTTCGATCCTGATGATCGAACACGACATGGACGTAGTATTCCGGTTCGCCCGCGAGATTGCAGTGCTGGTGCAAGGTCGCGTGCTCACCATCGGCACGCCTCAAGCGATCGCCGCGGATCCGGAGGTGCGGGCCGTCTATCTAGGGCGGAGTGCGCTGTGACATCGGCGCTCAAGGTTGAGGATCTGGTGGCGGGTTATGGCGCTACCGTGGTACTCGACGGACTGTCATTCGATCTGCCGATCGGCGGCACGCTCGCGGTGCTCGGCCGCAACGGCGTCGGCAAGACGACGTTGCTGGCGACCTTGATGGGCTTCACCAATCGGCACCGCGGCGTTATTCGCTTCGGCGATCGAGCCATCGAAAGCGTGGCGACCCATCGCCGCAACCGGCTCGGTCTTGGCTATGTGCCGCAGGAGCGCGAGATCTTTCCCTCGCTGTCGGTCGAAGAGAATCTGCTGGTGGCACAACGGGGCGGCGGCTGGACGCTCGCTGCGGTCTATGACCTTTTCCCGGCGCTCAAGGAGCGGCGCCGCAATTCCGGCAATCGCCTCTCCGGCGGCGAGCAACAGATGTTGGCGGTCGGTCGCGCACTGGTCGGCGCGCCCAAACTCCTGCTCCTTGACGAACCGACCGAGGGTTTGGCGCCGATTGTCGTCGAGGCGTTATCGGAGGCGCTGGCGCGCATCCGCGACGAGAGCGTCCTCTCCATTATCATCGTCGAACAGCGTGTCGATCTCGCTCTGTCATTCGCTCGCGATGCGATCGTGCTGGACCGCGGCCGCATCGTGTGGCGGGGCGCCAGCACCGCGTTGGACGCCGACGACAACACCAAACACCGGTTGCTCGGGGTCGCCGGATAGTCGACATTTGGCTAGGGCTCGCACCGGCGCGGCGTAGCAACGTCAAAAAGGGCCGTCAAAACCATACTCGAATTACATGGCCAGTCGGGATCGACAATTGCTGACGTGCAAGCGATTGCTTTACCCGCCGCACCCACCGGCCAGCCGCGCGCAACCCGAAATGAGCGAGCCCCAACGCAGTTTGGACACTGACGCGATCAGGGCCTCTGCTTCGCTCACTCGGGCGCAAGTCAAGATCGTTGGCGGAGCTTTAAGCGCAGCGCGGCAGAGCGCATGACCAGATTTGCGCCGACTTCGTTGGCTGGTATGATGCGCCAACTCATTAGCTAATCGGCATGGCGCCGCCGATTCGAAACGCAGGCACACCTGTGGCGGGAAGACCTGCGCTGCGAGCGCCGGCTTCGCTGCGATTTACCGGATTTCCTAACGACGCTACGCTTGGTATTTTCGGAAACCGGCCACTCATCGTGATCATTGGCCACTGTAGCCCCGGCAGCAGCTTTATCTCCAACGACGATCACAGCAAAGCATATGAGATCAGCGACGTGATCTCTACTATTCGCCCGGCACTCAAAGGCCGCTCAACCATCTATCTGACGCCGTGCAATACGGCCGTCCGTTCCGGATCGAATCCATCGTTCCAGACACAGTTCACAATGGCTATGTCCAAAGAAGTGATGGGCAATGACCAATTGAAGCGCAGCTCCGAAACTCTGATCATCGGCACCGATAGCGCGAGCGTTCCTGCCAAGGGTAAGGTCTTGACCACCGGTCAAAGCTGCTCGCGTGTTAAAGCGAAAAATGACGCCATATCAAAGGTTGGAGAGATCAACGAGGCAAAGTTCCTAAAAGGGCAGAAGAACTAGACTGAACTTCCCCCTGATTTTGAACGCAAGCCATTGATAAGATTTGGAACTGATCTTGTGTACTGCCTACAGGGTATGGTTAGGAAGGAAGCTTGAGCCCGAGGAGTTGGAAAGCGCGTGTATGTAGAGGAGTAGGCTGGGTGAAGGTGATGACAGGCAGCGAGGTGTCATTGAAACGTATGGTATTGCGCGTGAGAGTAGCAAGATCTTGCAGAAGGGTATGAAAGCTGTGAACGGGCTGGCCATCTGCCGTGCGTTTTGTGGCAGCTTTGGCGCGAGCGCTCGGCGAGACCGCGGCCTTGGCAACGGGTGAAGTACGGTCGAGGGCGGCGCGTGCAAGATCATCGTCCTTGAACAGCATCGGCGCCAGATCACGCTTCATGTGCCACATGACATGGTAGGCGAGCATGCAGAGCAGGACGTGCCCGCGCACGCGCCTGGCCTTACGGTGATGAATGGGGCGCAGCTCCAGGTCATCGGATTTGAGATCCCGGAAGGCACGCTCGACATGGCTGAGGCTCTTGTAGCACAGAACCACCTGCTCCGCGGCCAGGAGATCCTTGGGCATGCTGGTACGGAGGACATAGATCCCATCAAGCGATTGCTCATCATTGATTGCGTCTGTCTTGCGCGTGAAGGTGAAGCCTGTATCGGTAATCGTGGTGGTGAAGTGTTTGGCCATTTTCTTGGTGTTGATAACCGCCCCCACTTTGAGGGCGATTTTGTCCCTGCCGGTCAGCGGTCTGTTCTTCCGTTGGGTTTGCGCCTGGATTTTAAGAAGCGCCTTTTCCGTGGCCGCCAAAAGCTCATTACGTTTCCGCGCGCGCTCGGTTTGAAGATCCGGATTGCGGCAGACGATCAGCCGTTCTCCCGGAAAGTCCTGCGCGGTGATTTCCGCCATGTCACGCTCGTCGAACAACGACAACTGTAAAGGGCCGCCCGCAACGGCCAGTTTGTGAATGGCCGGCGCTCGCAGCGCCGTAATCCAGTCGAAGGCGGCCGGCTCGATATCAGCCTTGAGGCGCGCGCTCGTGATCATGCCGCGATCGCCGACCATAAGTAAGCGGTGTTTTTACCCCACCTTCACCGCCGCGAGCTGATGAGCGAATCTGTGAGCCGCTGAAACGAGTGGGTTGGACACGTGTCGGACACTGAGCTTTTGCACATATCTAAGCCGGAGCCGCCGGAACCGGTGCGTCGGTTGGAAGTATTTACCGGGTCTGGACGCCGCCGCCAGTGGACCGCGGAGCAGAAGGCACGGATCGTGGCTGAGAGCTGTGAGGGCGGCGCACAGGTTTCGGCTGTGGCACGGCGGCATGGCTTAACGCCCCAACAGTTGTTTTGTTGGCGTCGCCTGGCGCGGCGGGCCGCCGACGATGGGGCCGATGCGAGCGCTGCTGTAGCATTTGCACCGGTACTGGTGGAGCCGGCAGCACGGAGCTCGAATACGCCGATCCGCGGCGGCAGCGCCGCGATAATCGAGATCGTGATTGGGGCGGCCACGGTGCGGGTCGCGCGGGGGATTGACGGCGCGACGCTGACGACCGTGTTGCGCGCCGTGAAGGCAGCGACATGATTGCGGTTCCAGCCGGCGTGCGGGTGCTGGTTGCGACGAAGCCGGTGGACTTTCGGCGGGGAGCCGACAGTCTTGCCGCCCTTGTGAGCGAACAGCTCCAACTCGATCCGTTCTCCGGAGTAATCATCATCTTCCGCTCGAAGCGCGCTGATCGTTTGAAAATTTTGGCGTGGGACGGGTCCGGGCTCGTACTTTTCTGGAACTACCTGGCTTCATACTGCGTCTCCTTCAATTGGAGCTGATGACTTTGATTCCATGGCCGTTCGGGTTGCCGCGGTGCGGTCGATGAGCAGGTCCCATCGACTCGAATGCTTGACCGGAGGGTTTGACCCGGGCGCTTCGTACAAGTAGGCGTGAGCGTTGTGGGCATGCTTCGCGACGAGTTCGTGCTCCGCCCACCGGACCAGGGTGCCTTCGCAGATTCCAAGACGCGCTGCTGCCTCCTTTGCCGTCAACATTCCGCGGTCTCGCAACCGGTCGTAGCGGGATCGGAGCCCGTATCGGTGGGCAAGATAAGCAACGCGCAACGCGGTGAACCGGGCGTTGGCGTGTCCCCGACGTGCTGAACCGCCCGGGCGGATTCCTCGATCATTCAGGATATCGGCGATCTCGGGGTAGGTATGATCGTCGAGGAGGGTATCGACGAGCTCGACCACCTTTGGATGGGTCTTGACCTGCTGCGCAGAAGCCTTGGGATTTTGTGTCGTCAGGGTCTCGGTCTTGCCGCCCTTGAAGCGAACATGGATCCTGGTCGTTTCTTCAGCCGGAAGTCTGATGAGCGTGACATCCTCTATGAGGTAGGCAAGCAATCGTTTGCGCTCGCGGTTCGGCAGGCTCGGATCACGCCACAGCGTTTTAAAGTCCGTCGTCATGGCGACCAGGCGATCGCGGATCGCGTCGTCGAGGACAATTTGGTCCTCCCGC
The DNA here is from genome assembly GCA_963804725.1 of uncultured Alphaproteobacteria bacterium. Classification (GTDB taxonomy): domain Bacteria; phylum Pseudomonadota; class Alphaproteobacteria; order ATCC43930; family CGMCC-115725; genus JAATGI01. The sequence goes on from CAWDRN010000008.1 coordinate 644,336, forward strand.
CGGGCATGCTCCCTTTCCTCCTGGGTCTTGGCCAATGCACGTAGCTTATGGTTCCACTCGCCTTCAAGGGTATCCGCAACGAGACGGTTATTCGGATCTACCAGCATATATCGCCGCTGCGCGAGATCCGCTTCGATCTGAGCGCGTTCGATGGCGCGACAGCGCAGCCGATCGGCCTCCTCGTACCGAGCTTCGATCTCTCGTCGTATCTCGAGGGCCAACTCGACGGCGGCGGGCCTCATCTTCTCGGCGACCAACTCGCCGATCGCTTGGTCAATAGGCATGCCCGCAATCGATTGGCAGTGCAATTCACCAAGACTGCTGCGCGCGCGGTCGCAGACATACCAGATGTCCAGCCTGCCGCGCCGCGCGGCATAGTGGACACGAAAATGTCGGCCGCATCGCCCACACACCGCGCGCCCTTGCAGCAGGGCCGTCCCCTCTCGTGGTGGCGACGAGCGCGCCAGTTCGTATGAGCGACCATTGGCTTTGAGCGTCTTGAGATTTTCCTGGAATTGCTCCCAGGTGATGTAGCCGGGATGAGCGTTCGGAAGGCAGGCGAGCCAGTCATCGCGTTCGCGGTTTCGCAGTATCTTCTTGCCATCGGCGGCTCGCCGATAGTGCCGTCGGCCATAGGCGTAGGCGCCCGCATAACGCGGGTTGTTCAAGGTGCGGGTCGCCGTCGATGCGGTCAGCGGCCGGAATATCGTCACCGCGCTATTGCGAAGTCGGGAGGGGAAGAGAAGGTTCTCCTTCCGGAACACCTTGACCGTCTGGCCAGCAGACGCCGCCCGCGAAAACGTCTCGAAGAAGTAGGCGATCGTGTCCCTGATTTGCGAGTCGGGATCGAGCGCCACATTGCCGGCTGCATCGTAGACAAAGCCAGTTGGAAGCACGCAGCGATACTCGCCGCGCCGCACCTTGTTCAGGATCCCGCCGCGCAACCGGGCTTTGATGAGATGCAATTCGGCCTCGGACATCGTTCCTTTCAAACCCAACAAAAGCCTGTCGTTGAAGCTGGCGGGATCGTACACGCCGTCCTCGTCGAGGATCAGCGTGTCGGCGAGGGCGCAGATCTCCAGCAAGCGATGCCAGTCGGCATTGTTGCGCGCCAGGCGGGACACCTCGAGGCCCATGACGATGCCCGCGTGCCCCATGCCGACATCGGTCACCAGGCGTTGAAAGCCGCCGCGCCAAGACGCCGACGCACCGGACTCGCCTTGATCGCTGTCGATGACGATGATCTGGTCGTCGCGCCAGCCGAGTGCGATGGCGCGGCCGCGAAGAGCGTATTGCCGCTTTGTGCTCTCGACGTTCTCGATGACCTGTCGCATCGACGACTGCCGGACGTAGAGGTACGCGCCACGCTCAAGGTGACGGCGTTGGACCTTGAGAGACTTGTTCATGCGGTTCTCCGTCATTGATCTTCATTGTCATTGCCGCGAGCACGTAGATGATGGCGCGAGCCGCGCAGGGCTCTGCCGGATTCGAGCGCTGCACCGGAAGCGGCTCCTGCCGGAAACTTCCGACAGGCAGAGTGCGCGCCCAGCCCCACATCCCTCGACGCAGAAAGACTATCAACCCGCTGCGGGCCTCCAGGGACAGTGGCTCGCCGAGCATCGCCATGCGGAGGGTCTCGTAGTGGGCGACGGCGGCAGATGCCACTGTCGAAAGCTTCTCAGTGGTCTGTGGCATCATCGCAGAGTTTTTTTTCCACTGACGGCGCGCTCGATCGTCCGCGGATGCACGTCGAGGCCGAACTCCTCCCGGATTAATCTCGCCAGCGCGCGTGCCCGGACCGGTTCGCCTGGAACGAGCCGTGTCCTAAGAAACGCCAATACCTCGGCCTGGATCTTGTGCGGACCGCGCGGGCCGCGCTTCTTTGGCACCAGCCCGGCGATGCCCGCTTCCTCGAAGCCGGCGCGGGCCTGGTAATAGGTCGGGCGCGAGACGCCGTATTCGTCGGATGCGTCGGTCACCGACGCTTTCTCGACGGACACACGGCGCAGCATCTCGTACTTGACCTGGACGGCATCGCGCGGATCGAAGAAGTCGCCTTCCTGAAACTTGGGGTCGCGCACCTTCTCGGGGGCTGGATTCAAGGTGCCCTCTTCGCGCAGCACGTCGGTCTTCGCGCGCTTGGGATCATTGTTTGCTGGCACGTCGACTCCAGGAAACCGACAGCGAATTGTATTGATATTTATACCGCAAAAAAGCCTTCTTGCCAAGAAAAGGGGACGGCGCCTGCCGAAGGAAACCTCAATTGATGCCTCTCTCATGGCTTTTCCATGCGCTCTTGCGGCATCAATCCCTTTACATATGCGGCAGAATTACCATTACACATGGTGGAAGCCTTCCCCTCCTCAGACAGACGCGTCACCAGAGCGGCGAGCTCCAGCAGGTCCGCGAGGCGAAAGAGTGAGCGTCCTTGCCCGAGAACGACTTCAGGATCCAGCAGAACCAAGTCGGTCCATTGAGGTAAGACAGAGCAAACGCTCTTGTCGTCGACACGTAGCAGCAGCCGCTTGCCGGATCGGTTATAGCGTTCGCCAACGCAAATTAGCTGGCGACCGGCGAAAGGGTGGAAGGCATGGGTGACGCGGACAAGCTGCGTCGAAGCAGCGGAAAGGCCTGCATTCCGAGTTGAGTTACAAGCGGCTCGAGCGAAATGGGTTTCGCTGGCCTCCCATCAGCGATGGCGTAATGCGACTTTCAGCTTCGCAGGTCGCCGCGCTCGTCGACGGGCTCGATTGGTCGCGCCTCCACGCCCGGGATATACCGCGCCCGGAAGCTGTATCGTGAAGCCTGTGACCAATTGAATCAGGCTTAGATTTTTCGCCCAACCGCGCGCGAATTTGATCTCGATCTTCCGCGTGAGCGCAGATCAGGTTCCCGTCGACATCGCGGTATTGCAAGCACAGCTTGCTGCGATGGTTGCCGAGCGCGACGCCGCCATCGCGGAGCGGGACGAAGCGTGATCGCAGAACGATCGACTTCGGCATC
>CAWDRN010000009.1:0-342369 GCA_963804725.1 uncultured Alphaproteobacteria bacterium
ACCGGTGAAGCCGGGTAACGCCGGTGGAGGGAAGGGCCTCAGTTCAAGACGAACGCAGCAAGTAGTGAGGGACCTGGAGATTGGGCAACCCATCAACTCCGAAGAGTGTTCAGAAACTGCAGACGGCGTTACACGCGAAAGCGAAGGCAGAAGCTGGGTATCGCTTCTACGCCCTGTACGACAAGATCAGCCGCGAGGACATCCTCGCGCATGCCTACGCTCAGTGCCGCTCTAACAAGGGCGCACCGGGGGTGGACGGACAGGACTTCAAGGACATCGAGGCGTACGGGGTGCAGCGGTGGCTCGGCGAACTGGCGCTTGCGCTCAGGCAGGAGACTTACCGACCGGATCCGATCAGAAGAGTGTTCATCCTGAAGGCCAACGGCAAACTTCGGCCGCTGGGCATCTCGACCCTACGCGATCGGGTGTGCATGACAGCAGCGATGCTGGTGCTCGCCCCGATCTTCGAAGCCGACCTTCCACCAGAGCAATACGCCTACCGTGCTGGGAGAAATGCCCAGCAAGCGGTGGTCGAGGTGGATGGGCTGCTGTTCCGAGGCCACCCGGAAGTCGTTGACGCCGACCTCGCGGACTACTTCGGGAGCATTCCGCACGCCGACCTCTTAAAGTCGGTGGCGCGCCGGATTGTTGATCGGCGCGTGCTGCATCTGATCAAGATGTGGCTGGAGTGCCCCGTTGAAGAAACCGACGATCGAGGAAGGAAGACACGCACGACCGAAGCCAAGGACACGCGGCGCGGCATTCCGCAGGGTTCACCCCTCTCACCGCTGCTGGCGAATCTTTACATGCGCCGGTTCGTGTTGGGATGGAAGAAGCTCGGGCTGGAGCGAAGCCTCGCCAGTCGCATCGTGACCTATGCCGATGACCTCGTGATTCTGTGCAGGAAGGGCAAGGCTGAAGAGGCCCTGCAACGCCTGCGCGATGTCATGGGCAAACTGAAGCTCACGGTCAACGAGGAGAAGACACGAATCTGCAGGGTCCCGGAAGGAGATTTTGACTTCCTGGGCTACTCGTTCGGGCGGATGCAGTCGGCGAAAACCGGCCAGGCATACCTGGGATACCGGCCATCAAAGAAGAGCATCAAGCGCGTGGTCGAGAAAGTCCACGCACTCACCGACCGATCGGGGACATGGCAAGAGACCACAGAGCTGGTGGGCGAGTTGAACCGCTCGCGGCTGGGCGAACTACTTCCAAGTAGGCACCGTCAGCACGGCGTACCGGGCGCTCGACAACTACACCGCTGTGCGGTTGCGTCGGTGGTTGCGCTTCAAACACAAGGTCAGGCGACGCAAGGGCGGGACCTATCCACTCTCGCACCTTTACGGGCACTTCGGGCTCGTCCGCCTGACCCGGCTTGGGGACGACGCGGCGTGGGTGAAGGCGTGAGGTCTTGTCCGAGAGCCGGATGCGGCAGCTCCGCTTGTCCGGTTCGACGAGCGAAGTGTGGAAACGGAGCCACGGGCGAACCAGTGAGGCACCACCAGACGAAAGAGGCGGCAACAGATATGTTCGCCCTACCGCCACCGCGCCACACCTCGAACTCTACACATCACGACAGTTCGCGGCCGCGCAACAATTCACTCGCTTTCGAAGCAAAGCGGACATTGATTGTGCAACGCCTTGCGGAAGCCGATTGATGAGTGCACGCCCTCAGTCTCGTTTCTAATGTCAATCGCGCCGAGCCTACTTAGATCAGCACAGCAGTTGCATCGTGCTTTAGAAGAACTCTTTCACGGATCGTGATCGGAAAAAATGAGATATCACGTGCGCGTGCCTGTAACTTTGACAGGATCTGTTCCGCAAGGTGCAGCCGGATTCCGCCAAAATCGTTTATCGGTGCCCTCGAAGCTTCCGAGACTGCCGTTCTTTTCTGCGGCCGAGTCAATTTTGCGCCGCGCCGCCCTCACAACTGCGCCAAATAGGCCGAAGCGATCTCGCCGGCGGTTGCGAGCCAAATGCCGGGCCTGCCGCGAATATGATCGAGCACCTCGGCGAAATACGTCGTTCGAAACGCCTGTCCCATCAGCCAGGGATGAATATTCAGCAGGAGGACGCGGCCATTCCGCTCGCCATCGCTACAAAGCTGATCGACGGCGTCGATGACCGCCTGCCGCCACCGCTGCATTGTCAGCTTGTGCTGCCAGTGAGCAATGACATCGTCTAAATCGACAGCCATGGGCAGTGCAACGAGCCTTCGGTCGCCAGCATGCATGAGATACGGTTGCTCGTCATTCGGCCAATCGAGCACATAGTCGATGCCGCTTTCGGCGAGAAGCTGGACCGTGCGATGGGATTCGCCGTATTCCGCGCCGTGCCAGCCACGCGGAGGACTTCCCGTTGCGTTCCGCACAGCGGTGATCGAGGCCGCGATATAGTCCCGCTCCTCCGCCTCGGTCATCTGACTCGACACCACGTCGGTCACCGCTCGGCCATGGGCGGCGATCTCCCAGCCGCGCTCCATACAGTGATGGACGATGAACGGCCGCTCGATCGCGGTACGGGCGTCAATCGCCGCTGTAGCTTTGACTTGTTTGTACTGTAGCAGGTCGGTCAGCCGAAACAGACCGACGCGGGGGCCGTATTCCCGGTGTGTATAGTTGCGAAAATCGGGATACGGACCGCGACCGAAACCGCCTGGAAGGTTGGGCGGAATGAATGCGCCGGGCGACGGCTGCAGCTCGTAAAATTCGATGCTAACGACGATCGCGATCGCGAGCCGCGCGCCGTTGGGCCATTGCAAGAGAGTTCGGTCGCCGATGGGCGTTGGCGCGTAGTAGGAATGGTCCGCAGGGTTCGGTTCCATCAGTGTCCTGCTTTCTTAAAGCCGAGGTGCTCTGCTGCTTGGTCATAGTAGTTTGCATAGTAATAGTCGGCGATTTCGGCGCCTGTGGCGTGCCACACCTCCGGAAATGAACGCAGATAGGACAGGAGTTCATCAAGATACCGGATGCGCTGCGGCTGGCCGAAGATATGCGGGTGGAGCGTGATGCACAGAATGCGCCCGTTCTCGGCCCCTTCGGCATAGAGCTGGTCGAACTGACGCTTGGTCGCTTCGACAAAATCGTCCGCCTCGAAGGCAGTGCCGAGAAATCCGGTGTCGTTGATTTCCGAGGCGTAGGGCAGGGCGACCAATCGTCCCGAGCGAACGCGCAATGGAACCGGCTGATCGTCGCAGAACCAGTCTCCGTGATAGCGAAAGCCAAGCTCCGCGAGGATATCGATCGTCGCTTCCGTCGCCGCCTGTGGTCCCGGCCCGCCGGTTCCCGCCATCCGGATGCCGGTCTGCGCCTCGACTCTGTCGCGCATTTCGCGATAGTAAGCCCGCTCGGCATCTTCGCTGAGGCCGAAGACGAAGCGCGTATTGACGATGCCATGGCCGAGAATGTCCCAGCCGCGCTTGGCGATCGCCCGGCCGATGGCGGGGTAGCGTTCAAGCGCGGCAGCGTTGACCACCATCGTACAGCGCGCCTTGTGCGCATCGAGAACCTCGAATAGCCGCCATAGGCCGACGCGATTGCCATATTCCTGGCGTCCGTAACCGAGCACATCCGGCGCTGGTGTCCTCGCCCACGAATCAACCCACGCATCGGCGGGCGGGATGAATTCGAAATGCAATGTGCAAGGACAAATCCATAGCGCGACACGCGCTCCGTCGGGCCACCGGATCGGCGAACGGCTGACGATCGGCCAATAATCCATCCAACCCTGGTCCCCGTGCTTCCGCGTCTGCCGCACCGCGGGGCTGTTCCGGCGATAACTGTATTGCAGCATGGCATGCCTTTCGTTTCGAGGGATGATGAGTTGAACGGGCAGGCACGACCCTTGCGCTCGAGTCACTATGCGGATCAAGTTATTGTGTTTCGCAGTTATTTTCCCTGAGTTCGTTGCCCGCTTGGCAAAAGTGGAGTCCACGCCTTGGGAGTTGGGGAATGGCAAGTCAAGATTACACCGTTTTGACGCGGGTCGGCGCCGACACCCCGATGGGTAAACTGATCCGCCGATATTGGATGCCGGCGGCCATGTCGGAGGAAATTCCCGGCGCTGCGCCGGTGCGTCTTCGTCTTCTGGGCGAGACCTTGGTTGCCTTTCGCACCGCGTCGGGCGGCGTCGGCATCGTTGGCGAGTTCTGCCCGCATCGCCGCGCGTCGCTGGCCTATGCCCGCAACGAAGGATCGGGACTGCGTTGCCTCTATCACGGCTGGAAGATCTGTTTGACCGGCGAGATCGAAGACATGCCAGCGGAACCGCCTGATACCCCTTTAAAGGATAAAGTTCGTGCCATCGCCTATCCCGCATGCGAAGCCGGCGGCATCGTCTGGATCTATATGGGGCCGTCCGAGCAGAAGCCTCCTTTCCCGCGCTTTTCGTGGCTCGACCTTCCGCCTGCCCATCTCCTGCCAGTAAAAATGTACCAGCAGTGCAATTACCTTCAAGGCGTCGAAGGCGATTTCGATCCCGCGCACCCCAATTTTCTGCACCGCGACTTCGACGTCGCGGAGAATGAGAGCTGGCAGGGCACTGGATGGCATACCATGCGGTCGCTGATGGCGGATTCCATGCCGCGGATCGTGTGCGAGCCGAGCCCCTATGGGATGCGTACCGCCGCAATCAGGAATTCGTCGGATCCCCGTCGCAAATTCGTCCGGACCTACGAGACCGTCGCGCCGTTTTATTCCTTCATTCCCTCCGGCCCACACGAATCACAATTGTTCAAGGGATGGCATCCGATCGACGATGTCAGTTGCTTCACCTTCTATATTCACTTCGACCCTTGTCGCCCACTCGATCGCGATGCCATCTGGAGGAATTGGGGGCACCGAACTGAGGCGCCGACCTACGCGACGCGTTACAACCTTGCGAACCGCCATCTGCAATCGCGGGCCGGAATGAACCTGAATTTCTCCGGCATCTCGGGCGCCGCGATCCAGGATTTGGCGCTGCAAGAAAGCATGGGACCGATTGTCGACCGCTCGCAGGAGAATCTCGGCACCAGCGATGTAGCCGTTGTTCAATTCCGCCGCCTGCTGCTGCGTCTCATTGAGGATAACGAAGCCGGGCGGCCGCTCCCTGGGCAGGACCCAGCGCTCGACTTCGACTTGCGTAGTGCCTCGATCGACATTCCGATCGATCACCCGTGGCAGGACGCTCGCCGCATTCAGGAGGAATACGAACGCGATAACCAGTTGTCGTGAAAGCTTGACCTGTCGGCCGCGATAGAGGGGTCACCGCCGGGTAGCCAGCGTTCGACCAGTACGGTCGCGATCGCGCAACGCGATCATGCTGGCTCCTGGCAAGGCAAGAGAGCGCTTAAGCTGAGGTTTTATCCTTGGCGCGCTTCCGGTGCGCGACGTCGCGCGCTTTTCCTTTGGCCTTCGACTGGCCAGCCCGTCGGCGCTTGCCCCGCTCGAGCGCGGCGCGGACTTGTCCCCGGTCCCGCTGAAGGGAATCGGCTCCAACCGTCGCCGGTCTCTCAATCGGTACGCCCGCGTCGCTTGGCGTTGCCTTGATAAAATCGATGAACGCGCGTAGCGGCGCGGGCACAAGGCGCCGCCCGGGGTAGTAGAGGAAGGGGCCGGAGAAGCGCGGCCACCATGGTTCGAGGATGGGGACGAGCACGCCGCGGTCGAAATACGGACGGAGCCATTCCTCAAACAGGCAGACGACGCCCAGGCCGGCGATCGCCGCGTCGACCGAAAGGTCGCTCGCGCCGCCGATGCTCACGAGGAGCGGTCCGGCCGGATCGACCTTCACGACCTCGCCATCGCGCTCGAACTCCCAGGGCGCCATGGCGCCGCTCGCAAAGCGGCCAGTCAGACAGGCATGGTCGAGAAGCTCGCGTGGATGCGTCGGCCGGCCACGGCGGTCGAGGTAGGCGAGGGCGGCCGCGACAGCGAAGCGTTGCATGCGGGGACCGATTGGCACAGCGATCATGTCCTGCTCCAGCCGTTCCTCGTAGCGGATGCCAGCATCGCACCCAACCGCGATCACGTCGACGAAACTTTCCTCCGCGACCACTTCGAGCCTGATGTCGGGATAGGCGGCGAGGAACGGCGGCACGATTCCCGGCAGGACGAGCCGCGCCGCACTTACGGGGACATTGAGTTTGAGGGTGCCTGCCGGCCGGTCGCGAAAATCGTTCACCGCGTCGATCGCCACCTCGACTTCGTTCAGCGCCGGTCCAAGTCGCTCGAGCAAACGGTTTCCCGCTTCGGTGGGTACGACGCTGCGCGTCGTGCGGTTAAGCAGCCGGACACCGAGCCGCGCTTCTAGCCGGCGGACAGCCTCGCTCAACCCAGACGCGCTGCCGCCGCGGGCCCTTGCGCCGTCGCGAAAGCCCCCGGCACGCGCCACTGCGACGAAGGCATTAAGGTCGGCCAAATCCGTTATCACTGTGCGCAGTTCCGTACAACCCGTGCCGATTATAGCTCATTTTCGCACGGATCGACAGCGCTGTATGTGACAGGAGCGTCGCCCACATCAAATTAATTAAGGAGGTCGACATGCTCAATATCCTCAAGTTCGGCACTTTCGCTCTCGGTGATCGAACCGTGAAGCGGCTAGGCTATGGCGCCATGCAGCTGGCGGGGCCCGGCGTGTTCGGCCCACCAAAGGACCCCGCGGCGGCCTGCGCCGTACTGCGCGAGGCGGTCGCATCCGGGGTGAACCATATCGACACCAGTGATTTCTACGGCCCGCATGTCACCAACCAGCTGATCCGCGAGGCGCTGCATCCCTATCCGGACGACCTTGGTGATCGTCACCAAGATCGGCGCGCGGCGAGGCACCGATGCCTCCTGGCTGCCCGCCCTCTCGCCGGGCGAGTTGACGCAGGCGGTGCACGACAACCTGCGCAACCTCGGGCTTGACGCGCTGCAGGTCGTAAACCTGCGTGTCATGGGCGACATCCACAACCCGAGCGAAGGATCAATCGCGGCACAAGTCGAGGCGCTTGCCGAGCTGCAGCGCAAAGGCCTCGTGCGCCAGGTCGGGCTCTCCAACGTGACGGCCGCGCAGATCGCGGAGGCGCGACGGATCGTTAGGATCGTCTGCGTGCAGAACATGTACAATGTGGCGCATCGTGCCGACGACGCCTTGATCGATGACCTGGCCCGCGCCGCTATCGCCTATGTGCCATTCTTTCCCTTCGGGGGTTTCACGCCGTTGCAATCATCGACCTTGACCAGCGTTGCCGTGCGCATCCGCGCGACGCCGATGCAGGTTGCGCTTGCGTGGCTGCTGCACCGCGCGCCCAACATCCTGCTGATCCCCGGCACGTCATCCGTCTCACATTTGCGTGAAAATCTCGCGGTTGGCGAGCTTGATCTGCCGGATGACGCCGCCGCCTCGCTCGACCGCATCGCGGCAGGCGTCGCGGCGTGAGCAAACTAGGGGGAACGAGCGGGAGACTGCAGCCGCTTAACTGCGAACCGGCGCAATGCTGAGATTGGGATTGATGCGCACCATTTTTTGAGTTGTGCCAAAACCGGGCCTCTTCACCACACGCGGTAGGACTGGGGGCGTGGTCTCTGATCCTACGCGGCGCAGCTACGCATTGTCTGCTCGGTGACTTGGAGGCGCACAGGGGCCACGACGCCGCCCGCGCCATGCCATCGGCCCATTCAGGCCGATCAACGGGGCAACGGGACATCGACCTTGCGCAATCCTGCGTCCGTCGCCCGGCGGTTTGCAGGCGCCTTGCCCATGACGGCCGTTCGATGAACGACGACCGAGCCGCACACGCCTTGAGCGTTCGACGCGGGTGACTGGGTGATCAGAAAGACCCAAAGAAAGAGGCGAGCACGATGATGGCGGCGAGTGAGATGACCGGCCCGACTATGCCGGCGAAAACGATATCGAGATAGCTCGCTCGATGCGTCAAGCCACAGATGGCAAGCAGCGTGACGACAGCGCCGTTGTGCGGCAGGGTGTCAAGCGTCCCTGACGCGATCACCGCAACGCGATGGAGCACCCCCGGGTCAAGCCCGATTGCGGCCGCGCGTGTCATATAGGTAGCGCCCAGCGCATCGAGCGCGATCGTCAGTCCGCCCGATGCCGAGCCGGTCAGTGCGGCGAGCACATTGGTTGCCACCGCGAGCGAAACTAGCGGCCCGCCGCCGATGCCGAGCACAGCATCACGCACGGCGGCAAAAGCGGGCATCGCCGCCACCACCGCCCCGAAGCCGACCAGGCTTGCCACGCTGACCACCGGCAGAACCGAGGCATTGGCGCCTGCGTCGATGGTCGTGCGGAGTTCGGGGATCCGGCGACCGTTGACCGCGAGAACCGCTACAATGCCGCAGGCAAGGGCTGTCACGACCGACCACACGCCGCCCACCGCGGACAGTGAGGTTTCGCCCCAGCGTGGTTCGGCAAGAAAGCTGGTGTCCAGGGTGGGCAGGATGAACAGCGACATGGCGAGATTGACACAGATCACGACCGCGAGCGGCAGGGCGGCGAGCATCGCAGGCGGCGGCTTGCCGGCGGTCTCTCCATGGACAATTTCTGCCGGATCGAATTCGTGGGCCATGGTGGCCCGCTCGCGCAGATTTTCGTAATCGGCAACCTGCGCGGGCGAGGCGGGTGTGCTATCGCCGAAGCCTTCCCCGCGCCGCCTTGCAGCCTCCGCCACGCGGCCGAGCCACCACAGACCGAAGCTGAGCATTATGACCGATGCCACCACGCCTAGGCCGGGTGCGGCGAAGGCTGTGGTGCCGAAAAAGGGCATCGGGATCGCGTTCTGGATGGAAGGCGTGCCCGGCAAGGCCGACATGGTGAAGGTGGAGGTCCCGAGCACGATCGCGGCCGGCATCAGGCGCCGGGGAATATTGGCAGTCCGGAACAGATTCTGCGCCATCGGCGCCAGTACGAAAAAGGCCACGAAAAGGCTGACGCCGCCGTAGGTGACGATGGCGCCGGCCAGTGCGACGGCGAGAATGGCACGCTCGGGGCCGAGCCGCTTTATCATGAACTCAGCGATGGCAATGACGGAGCCGCTGTCCTCCATAAGCTTGCCGAACAAGGCACCGAGCAGGAAAATCGGGAAGAACTGGGCGAGGAATGTCGCCGCGCTGTGCATGAAGGTCTGGGTCCAGTGGGCAAGCAGCGGCTCGCCGCCAAAAAGGGCCGCCACCATGGCGGCCAGGGGCGCCAGCAGAAGCACGCTCCAGCCGCGGAAGGCGAGCCATATCAAAAGGCCGAGCCCCGCCAGAATGCCGACAAGACCAAGCAGGTTCATGGCTCAGCATTCGTCCAGCAGCACGTCGATATCGGCGGTCGACCTGGAGCCGAGATCGTCCGCGTGGGCGGCGAGAAACTCCTCCGTACAGCGGCGGCCCTCGGCCTTTAGCATCGTGAGGAAGTCGAGCTCAGCATTGAGTTTCGACGATGCGCCGAATTCTGCCAGCCGGTCAGTCATGATCCGGTGCGTGCGCATCGCCGCCCAACGCGCGCCCTCGCCGTGCCCGGGATCGGCCACTTGGCGCAGCAGGGCAATCATGCGCACTTCCTTCATCAACGGGGAATTGAAGGAAATCTCGTTGACACGATTTAGAATCTCACTCGCTGTGCGCGGCGTGTCCGGCCGCTCGCGCGGATTGATCTGCACCAGAATCGTGTCATGCGCATCGCTTTCGCGCACCAGCGGCGTAATGGTGGGATTGCCGGCATAGCCCCCGTCCCAGTACGACTCGCCGTCGATCTCGATCGCATGAAACAGTGTCGGCAGGCAGGCCGAGGCGAGGAGAACATCCGCGGTGATTTCTCGGTTGCGGAAGATGCGGCCACGGCCGGTGTGCACGTTGGTCGCCGTAACAAAAAGCTTGATGGGCGAGTCGGCGAGATGATCGAAATCGATGCACTCCGACAAGATCCTGCGCAGGGGATTGAGCCGGAACGGATTGAGATCATAAGGGGAGAACACCCGCGCCATCATCTCCATTGCGATGTAGACAGGCGAGCTATCCAGCGTCCAGCGACCCATCAGCCGATCGATCGGCGAGCGCTGGATCGGGCTGAATGCGGCGGCCTGCGCCACGCGCTGCCAATAGGCATCGAGCGCATCGCGCGCTCCTCCAGCGCCGCCGCGCGCCCATCCATGCGCGAGCACCGCGGCATTCATCGCCCCCGCCGACGTGCCGGAAATCGCCACGATCTGAAGCCACGGCTCCTCCAGCAACCTGTCGAGCACGCCCCAGGTGAAGGCGCCGTGAGACCCGCCGCCCTGAAGCGCGAGGTCAACCGGGACCAGCTGCCTCTCTACCATGCCTCACACCCCCCAAGACGATGTCGAGATAAAAATAAGGCGATGACACCTTCTGACTAGGCACGGTGGCGACGCGCCGCGCAAGCCTTAAAACGCAAGCAATCCGTGTATCGGAGAATAGTGACGCTCAAATCGTGATCGCGCCGCGAACAATGGGATCGGCGATTGCTGGGTTCGCCTAGTCGCGCAATTGAGGAAGCACTTTGCGGGCATAGAGCTCAACCGAGTGAAGCGTGCGGTCACCGAGTTCGAACGCGGGTATCAGATCGAAAATGCCCGCACCAAGCTGGCGGCGGATACGGTTCGCTTGAGCAACGACCGTCGCCGGACTGCCGATCATGACCTGGCCCAGATCGACGCGATCCGCGAGCGTTGGCGTGCGACGGTTGCGTGCCCGCTGGTTGGCATGGTCCGCGCCATAATAGCCAGTCCCGGCGATAACTGCCTCTAGTGCCTGATTGGCCAAGACAGGGCTGCCGCGCTGGCGGCGTGCATGGCTCGCCTCGAAATCAGCGGCGGCCTGTTCGTCGCTATCCGCGACGTGAAAGCCGAGCCGGTAGAGAATGTCGGCCGGCTGCGGGTTCCAGCCGACGCGCGCCGCTTCCTCGCGATAGCGCTTAGTCGCCTCAGTGGCTAGCGGAAGGGTCGTGACCGCAAGCGCCAAGCTGACGCGTTGCCGCGCCGCGAACACGGCTGACTCCGGGCTCGATCCCGACATGTAGATCGGCGGGTGCGGCTGTTGTACCGGGCGCGGCCAAACCGCGATCGTGCGGAATGAAAAATAGCGACCTTGCCACCCGAACGGCTGGCTCTGCGTCCAAGCTTCGCGAATCAATTGGAGTGCTTCCTCGAAGCGAGCCCGCGATTCCGACGGATTCATGTTGTAGGTGACGTTTTCGTTCGGCGTACCGCGCAGCATCCCCGCGACGATGCGACCGTTGCTCATGGTATCGAGCATTGCGACTTCTTCGGCGACGCGCACCGGATTGAGCATCGGAATCAGCGAGCCAAGCAGGGCGATCTTGGCCCGCTTTACCACTTGGGTCATGGCGCCGGCGAACACCGTCGGATTCGGCGTCAGCGAAAACGGCCCGAAATGATGTTCGGTAAGGCCGACCCAATCATAACCCACCTCGTCGGCCAGCCGAAACTGATCGAGCGCCGTCTTCATCGAACGGTCGGCTTCCTCGGCCAGATAGCCGTCGCTCGGGGTCGGCCAGCCGCTGGTTACGGCGCCCAAGTAAAAGACGGGCGATGTCAATGACGCAAGCATGGTGAATCGGATCCGAAGTTAGTGAATATCCATCTCCCTCCGCGCCGACATCAACGGCGCGCCATCGATCAGGGAGTTGATGTCGATCTTATGTTTCACTTGCCCGAGCGCGACGAGATAATCCTGCTGCCGCGTCAGCGAGACTTTGCTGATCGCACCGAGTTGCCCGAAGTAGGGCGGCCCCGAGATGCGTCGGAGGTCGGCCTCCGATATTTGGGTCCACGTCGCTAGTTCATGCAACATTTCAGGCGTCCACTTTCCACCCGTGGCGTCGATGTCCTTCGCCGCCTTCAGATAGGCTTTGAGGAAAGCTGAGACGGCCGCGTGGTGCTCACGAACGTATTTTTCCGAGGCGATCAGGAAGCTGATCTGCAGCCACGGCGCCACGTCCTGATCCGAGACCAGCTTTTTGCCGAGGTCCTCAGTCTCCAGTACCGTGGCAACCGGCTCGGCGGCCGCGAGTGCGTCGACGGCGTGATTGCGCAGTGCTGCAATCCATTCGGGTGGAGTGCCAATCTTCTTAGTGTAGACCACATCGGCTCGGGTGAGACCGGCTTTGGCCAGAGCTAGGTTCAACACGAAGCTGATCGGCGAACCATCCGGTCCGCCATCGACCTGGCGCCCCTTGAGATCAGCGATTTTTCGCAGCGCGCCAGAATCCCACAAATCCTTGCGCACCATGACCCATTCGCCGTCGGCCCAGCCCGCATGGGTCTGTTGAATCGAGGCGAGAAGCTTCAGATCGAACCCCTCGGTCTTTTGATTGAAGAGGGCGGGGCCGGCTACCATGATCGTGATGTCGAGATCGCCGCGGGCTGCTAGCGGCATTTGAGTCACCGACGAGCCGCCGTATTTCATCACCTTCAGATCGATATTCTCTTCGGCGAAATAGCCCTTATCGATGGCGATGAAGATCGGGAGATTGCCGATAACGACCGGGTTGAGCGAAAACCGCACGACCGTCTTCGCCGCGTCGTCGGCGGCAAGAGCGCGATGACCGCCGATTGCGAACAGCCAGATAGCGGCGAATGCAATGCCGAGGCGGAAACGCCAATTCATTGCCGCGCCCCCTCGAGGAACGACGGGACGAGCCGGTAAAACGCGTCCCGCGCCACCGCATAGGGCCAGCGGCCGCTTTCCTCGAGCATTTTAAGCTTGCCTTCGTTGACAAACCTGCCGGCGCGCTCAGTCGCGGCGAGTGAACCAAAATTCTTGAACATACCGTTCCAATACCTTTGACGAGATTATTGGCGCAGATGGTCCGGCTCGACAATTCGATTCTTTTGGCGCTTCAATCCTCGCTTTGGGCGTGACAATCATGGTGATCGAACATCGCAGCCGCGAAGCGGCATCCAAGCGGCGGCATGAACCACCTTCCAAGTCCCGCGGCATCCTGATTCGCGGCCTGGGCAAGACCTTCGAAGGCGGCCAGCGCGTCGAGGCGTTGGCTGCGGTCGATCTTACCGTCCGGCAAGGCGAATTCCTCTGCATTGTCGGCCCCAGCGGCTGTGGCAAGACCACGCTGCTTCGCATCCTCGGTGGCCTCGAGCAGCCCACCGCCGGACTGGTGGAATTCGATATTCAACATGACGGGCGGCCGCTTCAATCGATGGTGTTTCAGGAGCAGGGCGTGTTTCCCTGGCTGACCGCGCTCGACAACGCCGCCTTCGGGTTGACAGTGCGCGGCGTCGTGCGGCGCGAGCGGGAAAAGATCGCGCTCGGTTATTTGACAAAGCTGGGCCTCGAGCATTTCGCGCGCGCCTACCCTCGCCAGCTTTCCGGCGGCATGCGGCAACGCGTCAATCTGGCCCGCGCCTTCGCCAACGATCCGGCGATCCTGCTGATGGACGAGCCGCTCGCGAGCCTCGACGAGCAGACCAAGATGTTGGTCCAGGAGGATCTGTTGCGGCTTTGGGAGGGCTCGTCCAAAACCGTGATCTTCATCACTCACAGTCTCGACGAGGCGGTCGTGCTCGGCGATCGCGTCGCGGTGATGACTCATCGGCCCGCCCGGATCAAGGCCGTCTTCGAGATTTCGCTGCCGCGGCCGCGCAACGCCCTGGAGCTACGGAACAATCCCGACTTCATCGTGGCCCGGGCACGGGTGTGGGATGCGCTGCGCGAAGAGGTGCTGTCGGCGGACGCCGCCCCCGAGGCGGGTCATGACTGAGCCGCGACTCGCACCGGCCGATCGGGCATCGAGCAATCGGGCGCGCGCGTCGTCGCGGCGAGGGGTGGCCGCTCGGGCGCCCTTGGAGCGTTTGGTCTCGATCAGCAGCCCGATCGTGTTGCTGGTGGCGTGGGAAATCGCGGCTCGGCTTCACTGGATCGACGTGCGCATCCTGCCAGCGCCCACGGTCGTCGTCGCGACCATTGTCGATCTGTTCCGCAACGCCGATCTCGCCGGCGACACGTGGGCGACGGTCGAACGCTTCCTCATCGGCATGGCCGTCGGCACAATCCCCGGGGTGTTCATTGGCTTGACTATGGGGCTCTTCAAGTGGGTCGGCATCGTGCTCAACCCGATATTCGCGCTGTTCTACAACGTGCCGCGCATCGCGCTGTTTCCGTTGGTCCTGATTCTGGTCGGCCTCAACGACACCTCGAACATTCTGATGATCGCGTTGGGACCATTCTTTACCATGCTCATCACGAGCATGGGCGCGGCGATGAATGTCGAGCCGATCTATCGCGACGTCGCGCGCAATTTCAACGCGCGGCCCCGCCACCTCTACTTGATGGTGACGCTCCCCGCGATCACGCCGGCGCTGATGGACGGGTTGCGTCTATCGGTCGGGCTCGGGCTGTTGGGCACGATCGCGGTCGAGTTCCTGGTCGCCGATAACGGGCTCGGCCATCTGATCTGGAATTCCTGGCAAGTCCTGTCGCTAAAGCAGTCCATGGCCGGGCTGGTTGTCGCGGCCATCGTCGGCTGGTTCTTTTATGGTTCGCTGGCCTTAATCGAGCGATTGGTCATGCCGTGGCAACGACGAACAACCTTCGCCTAGTCACCAAATCAGTCCGCGATGGATGACGTGATGCGATGCGATCGCCGTGCCTCCTTTCTTGCGTTTTGAAAATATTCGCCCGCCCGCTTTTCCCCTATCCCTCGCACATTCGAGAAGGCAACGCCGAGGCCACCGAGTGGCCCTCCCTGCAGTCGACCGCTTACGCAGTTCCGCACAGTTGGAAGTCCTGTCGAGCCGACGAAGGAATCATGCACCGGCGATCGTCCATTCGCCACGGTGCTTCTTTTGCAATCTGCCCAACGGAAGCGCGCCTGGGCGCGAACCAACAGCATCGCCCTCGACAGTTTCAATCGCGTCAGTCACAATCTGCACGGGTATTGAGGGGGATCGCAATTGCTTTTTGAACAAGTGACGGTGGGTGGCTGTCAGTCCTATCTGGTTGGCTGCGCCGATACCCGCGCGGCAGTACTGATCGATCCGGAAATCCGTCAACTCGACCGCTATTTGGCGATGGCGTCGCAAGCGGGTTTGCGTATTCGCTATGTGATCGACACGCACACGCATGCCGACCACTTCTCGGCGGCGAAGCAGATCGGTGAGTCACTGCACGTGCCCGTGGTGATGCATCATGAAAGCCCGGCGCCGTTCGTGGGGCTGCGGCTCGACGACGGCGAGTTAATCGTGGCCGGCCAGCTGCGGCTTCAGGCGATGCATACCCCGGGACATACGAGGGATTCGATGTGCCTCCTGGTCGAAGACCGCGTCTTCACCGGTGACACGCTTTTGATCGGTGCCACGGGTCGCACCGATTTGCCGAGCGGCGATCCGGACCAGCTTTACGACAGCCTCTTCGACAAGCTGTTGAACCTCGATCCTTCGCTGAGAGTGTACCCGGCGCACGACTACAAAGGCCGCAGCCACACGACCATAGGTGACGAGATCGCTAATAATCCGCGCCTGCAAAAGCGTGATCGCGCCGAGTTCGTCGATATGATGCGGCATTTGAGCCTGAACGCGCCGGATCACCTGACTGAGGCGCTGCGCACCAACATGAGCGGCGGCAAGACGGTGACGCAGCTTATATCCGAAGCGGCGGCGGTGATTCCTTTTATGTCGCTAAGCGAGTTGCGAACGCGGCTTGAGGCCAGACCTAACGATTTTGTCGTGCTCGACGTGCGCGAAAGGAACGCATTCGACGCTGCACACATTCCGGGCGCACGGCACTTGCCACGCGGACAATTAGAATTGCGTGTCAATGAGGAACTCGCGGACCCAACGCTCCGGATCTTGGTTTACTGCGAGTTTGGAAAGATTTCGACGTTGGCGGCTGCGACTCTGCGGCAGCTCGGCTTCGTGCGTGCTGCGGCGCTCGACGGCGGCTTCAAGACGTGGCGCGAAGGCGGGCTACCGGTGGAAAAAACAGGAGGAACGGCATAAGAGATACCGTTCCCGGCCAGGTTGGCGCTACTGCCGCGGGCTTCACGATTGGGAGCCGCGCGCGCATCCGGGACCAAGCCCAAGACTTGCAATAACCGCTTGAATCAATTGCCGCGCAGCACCGGCGCCAATCGATGCCGAGTGACCGGATCGAGCGCTACCGACCGAGAGATCGAATGGTTTTCCCAGGATTGCGCCGAGCTAATCCGAGCGCTGTCTAATACCCGGCGAACTAAAAATTGTGCAGTCATTTGAGCTCATAACCCAGTTCGGTGGGTGCGCGCACGGCAGAAGGTATTGGGGCGCCGCGCGGATGCCGCAACGATAGCAATCATCTTAGAGGGTCAGCGGCTCTCCGCGGTCGTGGCATGCGAAATTCACCGGCTGACCCAGGGGTTCGCATTCGATCGGACATTCCTGGGCTACTCGGATGCGGTAGCTCGGCCGCTGTATTCATCTCAACTAACGGAAGTTTTCAGAATGCTGCGTCAGACTTCGTCGTCACGGGGTATCTGATCGACTGTTAGGTAAATCAGTGCGCGCCGATCGCGCCCTGAACTCCTGACTTGCCCGCGCTGCGTCTTGTCCTTCCCGACCGCCTCTGCTTGCAAAGGCCGTTTTGGGGGCGTCATCCTCGGTGATCACATAGCCGCCGACGCAGCAACATGAAGACCGGGAGATATATGAGGTCGCATTGGAGGGGGCGGTTGGCTCGATAGCCGAGCGCTGACAGGCTGTGTGCCGGACATTGCTGAAGCACGACGGCGCATTGTGAGCGCAATTACTTCCTTCGACACGAATTCCGACACGCCCCATCCTTGAAAGGGTGACCGTAGCCCGGGCTCGCACAACGCATAACCGATAATCCGCGGCCCTTGGTCGGCTGGTTTCAGTCCTTGAAATAAATCTCGTTATGCGCGCGAGAAGAAATCATGAAATAGATCCTGCTTGCGCATTACCCATAGGCAGATCGCCGTGTAGCTAAAGATGATCAACCCGAAAAAAGGATATCCCAAGTATCCCAAGATTGGCATTTCAAACACTTTCCAAAAGCCAACGTAGGGGATTGTGTAAACCCATTTCGGTGAAGCATAAAAGTTCCAGCATTCCCAAAAGAAGCCCGTTATCAAGGTCGCCGCGGCAACGACCGCAATTGGCAAAAGATTTCCGCGCGCCACCAACACCAAGATCACGTTCGGCACGTGCATCACCCCTGCAATGGCATCGAGGAGGAGCAAGGGCGCGATCCAAACAAGCGGAAAGGACTCGCTCGGGAACAGCATTAGCAAGGCAAAGCAAATGCAGCCGGCGGCGAATTCCAGAGCAAAGACTCCGTTGGCGCGGAACGGACCTCTCTCGAAGGGCGCCTGATACGCCGCTATTGCCAAATAGAGGAATATGGCAGTCGATAGTACGGCTGGTATAACCGTTGAAAAATCAATCGACGCCTGAATATCGTAGTGCAGAGCCGTAACCGGGTAGGCAAACACGTAATGCCAATTGTGTACGATTGAATTCATCAGCTCGAAAAACCACCACATCGGTATTGAAAATATAAAGAGCCAGATGAATGATCTCCCCATCGATTTTTGGAGCGACCTTCCAAAGACGAGCTGACTTAGCCCATTCACAAGGAAGATATAGCCGAGCCAGAGTGGGAAAAACGCGTATTCTGCGGCCCATCCGATGGAGGACCAGGCCGCAATCCAAGACACCACAGTGATAAGAGCTCCGAAGGTGAGCAACCCCATGGTTGGCTTTTACCGCGAATTTGGGACCATTGAGTGGCCAGGGTACCTCTTTTCGGGCCGTCTTTGACGATTGGCCGCCAGGTCCTGGTGGCACAGAACCCACATGAGGCGACGGCGAGGCTTCCCGACGGCTTGCGGCGCGCCGAAGTAGCGTTGGTTCCGGCTCTCTCCATTCAAGGAGGATGGCTGCCGCAAAATAGGCGAGGATCCCGGAGCGCGCGATCCCCATCTTGCGAGCCACGGTCGATCTAGCGACGTCGGTGCCCCCCGGCCAGGTCATATCGGCCCATAGTGATCCTGAATCAGAATTTGGCGCGATATGGAAGCGGCTTGTCAGCAGACGACCCATGTCAGTGAATGAAACGGCCAATCGGCCGATCCGCCAAAGCGGACGTTTAGCACCGGGTGGAGCCGGCTGCAGCGCGCCCACGGTTGTCGTCGCAGGCCGTCTCGCCGTCACTCGAATGCAGACGTTCGCCCAAGTGCGGCGGTAGTGTTCAAATGTCGACTGCGGGTCGCCAGCGGTCATCGACAGGCCCGTTAGTATAATCCGCGCGCACGCGCACCGCGACCGGACAGGTCGCGCGCGACAGGGGGCGAGGACTGTGCGGCACAATGCGACCCGTAGTTGCTTGCCAAAACCGTAAACTCCACGAAAGGATACTCGGAACGAACGGTAACCAAACGGAGGACCTCGCCGAGGCTGTCGCGCCGCAGTTCCCGCAAGCGACGTCTAATGATGGCCGGCGGAGCGATCTACCTGAGGGAGTCATCTGTGGCGGGGAAGTTCCAGGAATGCTGGCCGCGTCCGGGACAGTGATGATCTGTTGCTTCGCCGGGTCGCCCAGCGTGTTGATGTGTGGATTATTGGAAGCGTCTGTGCCGTGGCACCGATTGTTTTACTATCGCAGAGAAGCAGGAAGGATCTCCGAAGATCACGGAGGGAGACACCGGGACCGGAGGCTTCCTACACTTGGCACCTGGGGACGGGAGCGTGACGCTCGATGCCAAAACGTGCAGTTTAGTCTCGCGCTGCGTAGGAGGCGACCGATGGACGCGATGACGGAAGACACCAGGCTACCGGCGGACGTCAACGCGCAACCCCTGGTGCAGGCAGCCGCTGGTCTTCGGCCGGTGCTCCGCGGCTACCAGGAGGAGATCGAACGCGAGCAGCGCCTGCCGGCGGCATTGGTGGCGCAACTGCACGCCACCGGCTTCTATCGGATGGTGATCCCTCGCTCGTTGGGCGGCCTGCAGGCGGACCCGTTGACTTATCTGCGTGTCGTTGAATTGTTGTCCGAAGGGGCCGGCTCGGTCGGCTGGAACGTCTGCAACAACAGCATCGGCCAACTCTTGACGCTCGGATTGCCCGATGACGGCGTGCACGAGATCTATCCGCCTGGTCGCGCAACCGTCATCGCCGGCACGGCAGTGCAAGGGGGAGGGCACGCAGTTCCGGTCGAAGGCGGCTATCGAATCGACGGGCGCTGGAGCTTTGGCACCGGCTGCCAGGAGGCCACCTGGATGTTAGGAAGTTTCCAGATCGTCGATGACGGCAAGCCGCGCCGTTCTCCCGATGGCGGCTCGCTCTACTGGCGCGCGGTGTTTCCGCGCGAGCAAGTGGAGATCGTGCCCGGAAGTTGGGACGTGACGGGATTGCGCGGCACTGGCAGCTTCGACTGGGTGGTGAAGGATGTCTTCCTGCCGGAGCGGCGGACGATGATCCATGCCGGGATGCCGCTCGACAATCAGTGGTCGCGTTGGCCTGGGCTGACCTACGCCTTGCCGAGTGTGTGCTGGGTCGGGCCACACCACAGCTCGGTGATCACCGGCATTGCCCGGGCGGGCATCGATGCGCTCATCACGCTGGCGGCTGACAAGACGCCGCGCGGGCGCACTGGCCTCCTATGCGAGAACCCACAGTTGCAGGACGCGGTCGGACGAGCCGATGCGATCCTGAACGCCGGCCGAATCTATCGCAGCGCCACGATCACGGAATTGTGGAACACGGTCGCGTTGGGGAAGGAGACCACGCTCGAGCAACGGGCGCGATGCCGGTTGGCGTCAACCTACGCCGCCGACAGCGCACGCAAAGCAATGGATCTGGTATACCGCCACGGCGGCAGCACGTCATTCAAGCGCGAGAGTCGCCTCGCCGAGTGCTGGCGCGACCTGCATGTCGTCGGCCAGACGGCGACGGTCGCGCCGGAGTGGTACCCCATCGGAGGCCGGGTGTATCTCGGGATGGACCCGGGGCCGCGGCTTCGCTAGCCGGCGCTGCCGTTAGCGAAAACAACCACGTGCAATTGAGAGCACCGTTCGCTATGTTGGCGTCGACATAGAAGATGCACTCGCACTCTCCGAGCACACTGAAGTTTAGGACCAAACGGACTCCCCGGCCCATGTCGGGGAGCTCTGTCTGATGCGCCAGCTGTGCGCAAACAGCGGTCATTCCCCCACGACTCTGCTAACTGGCCAAATCAACCCGGAAGTTGCGCGCTGTAAACTTCAAGAAATCTGCGCCTCGACTTTGGGCCAAAAATTGTAGGGGTTTTGCGATAGGTCTCGGATTGGCCTACGTTGCGCCGGTACTCCCATTCGGGAACCGGCGAGCAAACGGCTCCAGCGGAAGGCGTAGCGCATTCGTCAGATAAGCAACCAGCCGATACAGACCGCACAACATCACGATTTCCAGAATCGCTTCATCGCTGAAATACGCTTTGAGTTGTGTCCAGGCTCCGTGGTCTAGGTCGCATGTTCCATGCAACTGGTCGCACGCGGAGATCAGCGCGCGCTCCCGCTCGTTCGAGCATGGGTCGTTCGCCCCGCCGACGGCGGTTGATGCAATTTGATCGGCGTTCAGCTTTGCCCGTTCTGCGAACAGAGCGACATAAACGCCCCACTCATATTCCGAGCCCGCCAGAGCCGTGACGCGATCAATGACGATCTCACGGCTGCGGAGGTCCAAATTTCCGGCGTCGAGAAGAGTGCCCGCCATGAACCGCTCGAACAGTCGGGCATCCCTTGCAAGGGTCGTAAACAAGATGAGCGGTGACAGACCCGGCGGCATGATCTTGTCGAGGCGCTGCTGAATGCTCTGCGGGTAAGGCCCGGTGGCAGGGGAAATCCTCGCGGTCATCGACGCCTCCTGCTATGGCATTCGTAACGTAGCTCCTGCCATTCGCTCTGAAAAGCGTAGCATGAACAAATTGCCGGCAGCCGAGAGAACGCGCGGATCCCGCACAGGACGCCCGATCATGGTGCTTCTCGACCTGCTAGGGCGTCGGATGACGCTTCGGGTCTTGTGGGAGCTGTCGATTGCCGGAACGCCATTGACGTTTCGCGCCCCTCAGGCGGCGGTGGACACGAAGCCAAGTGTCTTGAATGCCAGGCTCCGCGAACTGCGAGAAGGGACTGGTGGCGCGCGGGGAGACCGGAACCCTCACGGGCTCTGGGCGCTCTCTCGTTGCCGTCCTCATGCCCCCTACATATCTGGGTTGATTCGTGGCCGAAGCACTGGCAGGAACAGAGCTCCTCAGCGCCATCGGCAACGACCGCTTAACGTCGACTCCTGCCGGTGCCGGCCGCTCGGAGCCCATGTGCGAAAACTCAAACGACCCATACCCATGCCCGGAAGCGGAAATCCTGCATCATTTCGTTATCGACGAGGAAGGGTGGGAAGCTGACCTTCGCCTTGATGTGGACAGAGAGGTGTTTCCCGCATGCACCGTCTACAGCAAAGGTCCGCACTAACTGCAGCGGCGCACAGGGGCCTCGCCGAAGCATGGGTTGTTGCAAAAAAGCACCTCCGGAATAGTGTGGCGTGTCCCGGCAAATCTTGGGTGCCAAAAGTGAGGGAACGCAGGCATGACCAGTGGTAGCGCGGAATCGGTCGGAATGAGCCCGGCGCGGCTGGAGCGCATCGGCCTGGCGATGCGGGCCTATGTGGACCGCGGCATCTATGCGGGCGTCAGCACGATCGTCGCCCGCCGCGGCATCGTCGTGCACAAGGGCCAGTATGGGTTCCGTGACAGGGAAGCAGGCCTGCCGATGACGGAAGATACGATCTTCCGCCTCTATTCTATGACGAAGCCCATCATCTGCACAGCGTTGATGACCTTGTTCGAGGAGGGGCAATTCCGCCTCATCGACCCGGTCGCGCGCTATGTACCGTCCTTCGCCGGCCTCAAGGTCCTGCGGGCCGACGGGACGCTCGCCGATCCGAAGCGGCCGGTGGTGGTACGCGATGTGATGACGCACACCAGCGGTCTGTCCTATCACTTTCTTGAGGATACGCCGGTCGGCCGCATGTACGCCGACAGCAAATTGATAAATCCGAAGGTTCCGCTCGCCGAGGCAATCGACGATCTTGCGCGATATCCGCTCGCGTTCGAGCCGGGCTCGCGGTGGAACTACAGCGTCGGCATCGACGTCGCCGCGCGCGTGATCGAGGTGATTTCGGGGCAAACTCTTGCCGATTTCCTCCGCGAGCGCGTTCTCGAACCACTTGGTATGGTTGACACGGCGTTTGCGGTCTCTGAAGGCAAACGTAACCGGTTGGCAGCAATGTATGGCCGGCCGGACCTCGTTGCGCCGGGTCAGACGTTCAAGAACTCGTTCGCGCAATGGCTCAGCGGCCTCAACGACCGTCTCGACGTGACGCAGACCTATCCGGTCGATATGCATGCAACGTTCCAACGTGGCGGGCACGGCTTATTCGGCACCGCACGCGACTACTTCCGGTTCGCACAAATGCAGGCGAATGGTGGGGAACTTGAGGGCGTGCGCATACTAAGCCGCAAGACGCTCGAGTTGATGCACGCCAACCATTTGCCGCTCTCGCTACTACCGCTCACGCTCGACGGCGTGCCGCTGCCGGGCTACGGCTTCGGCCTCGGCTCGCGTGTCGCGCTCGACGTGGCACAGACCGGCGCGCCCGGCTCGGTCGGCGAATTCGGCTGGGCCGGCGCGGCGAAGACGCATTACTGGGTCGACCCGGTTGAACAGGTTGTCGGAGTGTTCATGACGCAGTCGATGTCGAGCTTCGATCTGCCCGAACTCGATCTGCGCGCCATCGCCTATGGAGCAATCGCTGACTAGAGCCGATAGATGACGGGTGATGCGCGGCTACGAGGAATGACTGCAAGCGTGAGTGGCTGTGAGCACAGTTGACCCTTGCGGCGTCGCCCGGCATCGGGCGGCGAGAGTCGCCTTAGGGTCGTTCCTGCCGAGCCTCCGGCCTCGACGAATGCCCGCTTCTTCCATTCCTAAGCCGAGAAGCGGGCCGACCGCTTTCGGCCAGATCGAGCCACCAGACGAACGTCCGGTTTTGGCCTCGCCGTCGGAGAGCGGACCGACGCAAATCCACCCATGTGCGTCACCGGCCTCTCTTGCAACCAAGTCCGCTTCGGAGAGACGACCAGGTTCGGCTGAACAACCGGCGTGGGCGCGTGGCAGATATCCACGGCCATATCAGTTTGGTGGAGCCAGTGATAGAGACTCATTTCGAAGAGACGAGGTCCTCGAAGATGACCAATGAGAAATGGAACGACATGGACGTCAAGGCACTTATCTTTGACGTGTTCGGAACGGTGGTGGATTGGCGCGGCTCGATCATTGAAGAGGGAAACGCATGGGGCAAGGGGAAGGGAATCAATATCGATTGGGCACGTTTCGCGGACCGCTGGCGCGCGGGATACGTGCCGATAATGGACCGAGTGCGCAAGGGCGACCTGTCGTGGACGAAGCTGGACGACTTGCACCGAATGCTGCTCGACGATTTGCTACAGGAGTTCAAGATTGAAGGCTTATCTGAAGAAGAGAAAGATCATTGGAATCGTGTATGGCACCGCCTGAAGCCCTGGACCGACTCTGTTCCTGGCCTCACACGACTTAAGAAGAAATACACGATCGCGCCGTGCTCGAACGGCAATGTGGCGCTGCTGAACGACATGGCGAAATATTCGGGGTTGCCATGGGATTTGATCTTGGGCGCGGAATTGGCGCGGCATTACAAGCCCGATCGCGAAGCTTATCTCACGTCAGTCAGCCTTATCGGCCTAAAGCCCGGTGAAGTGATGATGTGTGCGGCCCACTTGATGGATCTAAGAGCCGCAGGCGAGTTCGGGCTGCGAACGGGCTTCATCCACAGGCCCGACGAATACGGAAACGGAGGTCTTCGCCAGGCCGACACTGCCAAACCGGGAGACTTCGACGTCGTTGCCGAAGACACCTTGGATTTGGCCTCGAAAATGGGGGCGTGATGTTCCGGAAACCTGGCTCGAATGGAACGTCCGCTTCGATGCTCCCGGTACATTAGCCGAAACGGCCGGAACGGGCGCAAGCAGCAATTGGCCGAAGAACGAACCCGCTTCGCGGGAGGAGCTGGGGACGAAGTTGAGATGATGACCTCTGGCGTTTTGCTTGCCTTGAAGAACGGCGAGTTGGGTTTGGCCAAGATGGTTCCTTTCAACTCGAGAGATATCCGTGTCATCCAGGCAGACAACCCGTTCGGCGCGGTTGTAACCTATGTCTTCGGTACGTTTTGGCGACCTATCTGTCCGTCTTGACGAAAAGTTATGGCGGATGGGGTGGGGGCCAAACGTCGATAATTCATAAGCGAAAACAGGTACTGACGAAAATTCGAATTTTCGTCCCACAAATTCTCCCGCAACGCTCTGGTAGCTTCTACCGGCCGTGCAGCGGGCCAAGCGGGAGATCGATGCCAATCTCAGGCCCATGGGAATCCCACCGGATAAAGGCGGATATCGGTAAAGCGATCGAAGAAGGCTTACCGGAAGCACTCCAAAGGCGGACGGAATCGCCAATTCCTTGATTTGGTAGCACCGCGGTACAAACCAGACCAAATCATTTTTTTAACTGCATCCAACCCGAATATCGCTTAACCAAAATTGACGTGATGCTTTGCCCGACGTCTAGTGCATCGTGTTGCTAGGCAACATCTTCGGGATTTCTTACAGGTTCAGGGTTTCGGCCGATCCGATACACCAATCGGTCTCAGGCGCCAATCGATCGCTAGAATCGTCGAGAGGAAACTTACATGCTTGATGTTGAACGCATCCTGCTGAACGGCGCGATTGTGGAAATCGGCAAACTTTACCGGGGACGCCTCCTATCGGTGCGGGAGGCGGTTTCCTGGTATCTCTCCCGCATCATGGCGCTGAAGCATCTCAATGCGATTCGGGAACTATCTCGATACGCCCTCGACGACGCGAACCGCGCCGACTGAGGCTGTTTGCAGACCTCATCTGTCGTATTATTGCTTCAGCCGAACGCGACCACGATTGGTTCGCGCAAAATCTTCGTTGGTTGCATTGGCTTTGCCCGTTCCTTCCATGTCACGTCGACGGCCGAGATCGCCTCGGACAGCGGTACGATGCGGCCGATCGCCGGGACGAGCTGGCCCCGCTCGAGGGCATCAGCGATGCCGGCAATGCATTGCGGGGTCGGATTGCCGAACACCGAGTGATGTCGCGACGGGAGCAGGCAGCCAATTAGCTTGGCGGACGTGGGGACGATGTGCAGCGACATGCCGCGGCGTTTCAGCATCGCGCCGCATTGGCTCAGCGACAGCGCGCCTGCGGTATCGAAGACGACGTCGAAGCGACGTTGATACGAAGCGATGTCAAAGGCGCGATAATCGACCACCTCGCCCACGCCCAGCGCCAGCGCCTCCTCGCGTCGGACGCGCTGCAACTGCCGACGACGTTTGCGCCGCGCATGGGCGCAATCTGCACCGCCGAACGTCCAACCCCGCCCAAACACCCGGTGATAAAGACCGACTGGCCAGCTCTCAGCCTGGCCTTCGCCACCAGCGTGTTCCAGGCCGTCACGCTCACCAAGGTCAAGGCGGCCGCCTGCTCGAACGAGATGGATGGCGGCTTGACCCCAACGTTCTTTTCATCTGCAACGACGTATTCGGCGAATGCGCCCGCTTGACGGATGGAGGTGACGCCGAAGACTTCATCGCCCACCTCGAGCCGTTCCACCCCTGGCCCGACGGCTTGGACCACGCCAGCGAAATCATGGCCCAGGCCGCGCGGAAACCGGAACCCGGAAAGCGCCTACATCTCGCCCCGGCGAATTTTCCAGTCCATCGGGTTGGCTGCTGCAGCCCTGACCTGAACGCGAATTTGGCCGTGCCCCGCGTCGGGTGGCGTCACCTCGTCCAGCCGCAGTTCCTCCGGGGCGCCATAGTGGAGATACTGAACGCGCTTCATGAGGGCTCCCCTCGCTCGGTCATGGCTCACATGGCCATCCAGCGGATGGATTTTTGAGGCACGTAGCGTCAGTGACTGCCGATTGGCACGCTCGAACAGAACTCCGCCCAACGATGCTTAAAAGTTAGACGTCCAGACCGGCGCTGATCGGAACAATTGCCACCCTCATTGTGGCGCTCGCGAGCCGGATGTTGCGAAGAGGCTGGTAGGGTTCACTGTCCAGCCAGGCGCGGAAAGCGCCTTCGGAGGGCCAACGTTCAATCACGAGAGGAGCAAAGCCGGCCTCCCCGTCTACCGGACTACCGCCTCGTGCGACCACCGCTCCACCTAAAGGGCCAATCAGCTCACTCGCGCGCTCGGCATAGGCCCTCAGCCCCTCTGCATCTTGAACGGCGACAACTTCTACGACAACGTACACCGCAGTCTCTTGCATCGCATTTCTCCGGGTTAAACTCTTGCCGGGAAGATCTTGGCAGGCCGCATGACTCTCAAACGAGATGTGGGTATTTGCGCCCAGACGATCTATGCGCTATCGTCCATACTTTGTTGGAGATCGTCCAGGGATGGATCCGCTGTCCGATATCATCTCGTTCCTGGAGCCGACAAACTATCGCGTGGGCGGCTTCGGGGCAGGCGGCGATTGGTCGATCCGCTTCGGCGCGTATGACGGGATCAAATGCTACGCCGTGACCTCTGGCACGTGCTGGCTCGCGGTTGAGGATACTGACGAGCCGGTGCTTCTCAAGCAGGGCGACTGCTTCCTCTTGCCACACGGCTTGCCGTTCCGAGTCGCAAGCGATCTGGCCCTGCCGCCCGATGATTGGCTGCGCCATTTTATCGGCGCCCGCGACGGCACGCTGGTCAGGCTGAACGACAGGGGCGGGGTCACAGTGCTTGGCGGCCATTTCCAGCTTGCCGGGCCGCAGGCGGAGATGCTGCTCGGCCTACTGCCGCCAGTCGTCTATCTGCAGAGCGAGGCCGATCGCGAGACTTTACGCTGGGCTTTCGATCGGATGCGACAGGAACTGACCGATCCCAAGCCGGGGAGCTTTTTGATCGTTCAGCAACTCGTCTACATGATCTTCGTCCAGGCGCTCCGCCTCCACCTCGACGAGGGCAAGGGCGTCGGCTGGCTGTTCGCACTTTCCGACAATCAGGTGGGGGCGGCGATCACGGCGATCCATCGAGAGCCGGCGCGGCGCTGGACGGTGGCGGCGCTGGCCGTCGAAGTCGGCATGTCGCGATCCGGCTTCGCCGCGCGATTTCGGCAATTGGTCGGCGACGGACCAATCGAATATCTCACCCGCTGGCGAATGCTGCTCGCCGGACGCAGCCTGGCGCGCGGCGAACCCGTCGGTGCGATTGCCCGCTCACTCGGGTATGAATCGGAAAGCGCGTTCAGCACTGCCTTCAAGCGCGTGATGGGCAGCACGCCCCGCCATCATGCGCGCCTGGCGGCCGTTTCGACAGGAGGCTAGGCCGAGGTTCATCCGGGCTTATACAAGGTGGCTTTCACACTGGAGAGATGAAATCTCCAGTCATTACCGACGGCGCAATCCTGCCGGTGAAGCACCGCGCAACGGCGCGAGCCGTGACATCGCCGTGCGGGCATCGGGATCCGATAGGACATACGTGGCTGCCGGCGTGTCGAAAAAACCAAGAGCAATCACATTGAGCGGAATGGCGGCCCCGGCCCATGCCGATGTGGGGGCGGCTCGTCGGCACCAGAGCTGCAAGGCGCGCTTGGCTGAGCTGTACACACTGAGAGCCACCTCGACCTCCGCTGGCGGCGAATTCGCATCTACCGGCATGTGCTTTCCCGCAGCGATCCGGTCACGCGCGGCGGCAGTTGCCGCAGCTTCGTCCATATTGAGACAAGCTTCGACAAGTGTGGCCATTGGAGGCCGCAGCGCGGCGACTGAAGAAACCGCCACCGCACGCGGCGCGGGACTGTTGTCAAGAAGCGGGCGCAAGCCCTCGAGTTTGGCCACGGCCCCGAAAAAGTAGAGGGAGGGGCTCGTTTCGGGTGGGCCCGCCGCCAGCATTTGCGACGATCGCGTCGATATGACCTTCCGACAGACGTGTCACGCCGTCGACTAAGGCCGCGCGTCCCACAGGGCTCGTCAGATCGGCGATCACGTCCGCGTCACGGAGATCGCAAGTGATGACCCGGCCACCGCGTTCCTGGACATAACGCTTGGTCGCCGCACCGATGCCCGATGCTGCGCCCGTCACGACATAGGTTCGCTTCATGGCTTCCTCCGAGCTAGGTAAATGATCATTTACTCGATTTAGTGAATGGTCATTTACTCGTCGAGCCCGATTGTGTATGGCTCTTCAATGTCCAAGCGACTAGCTTCCAGGCCTTCTGCGGCCTGGCGAAAGCGTGCCCACGAATCCGTGCGGCCCGTCCCTACCCGTGAGCGTATCCTGACGTCAGCGGAACGGCTGTTCGCCGAATACGGCTTCGACGGTGTGACGATGCCGATGGTGGCCGCGGCGAGCGAGATCACGGCCGGAGCGATCTACAAGCACTTCGAAAGTAAGTCAGACCTGTTCTTCAAAGTGGTTCAGCGAGTGGTTCAATCGGTTGCGGTACCTGCCGCCGAGGGCGAATCGAACGCGACGTTGCTGCCGCGCGTCGTCGCGACCTATACGACGCAAAGACTCAAACTACTTCGGCAACTCGCCGTCGAGATCCACTACGCTTCCGTCAAACACGCGAGAGTGCGCCAAGTGTTGAGATCGGCCCTGGACCGCAATATCGAGCAAATCCGCGCTGGTGTGACGGCCATGCAGCAAGAGGGTAAACTCGACCAGAGTGTCGATCCTCAATTCTTGGCATGTGCCGTCATGGTGTTTGTTATGGGGCTGATGCACATGGAGACCCTCCTGCCACAACTCGTGGATGACGCCAAATGGTACGGCTTCGTGCAGGACCGCTTGGTGGCGCTGATGGGCATTTCCGCTTCGCAGCCCCACGAGAGATTGGAGATGGGTGGCGGCGATGAGCGGTTGCGCTCGGATCGACACACTTAGTGTCGGCTGTTCAAGCGCGACCATTGAGTCCGCCGATTAAGGGTTCGGTTGCCGAAGGTTCAAACGGAACACCGGCAGCGCGTGTCCTTGGCGTTGACCCCGAGACGCCCTTGACCTCTGCTTCGGCCACGTCGACAAGAAGGATGTCGATTCGCCCGCACGAACGGAAAAGGTCGGACGCGGCGGCATGGCTCATCCCTGAAGCAACGCGGCGCGATCCGGGCTTCCGACAGAGCAAAAGGACATCGCGCTACTCGGCGGGCTCGCGTCCCGCAGCAAGTTCGGGACTAACGGCGTCGTGGTGATGATGATGCGGCAGGAACTCAGCATACCGCGCACACACCATCAATACGGCGGCGACACCGAGATAGGCGACCGCAACCGTCACCGATTGGCCAACACCGATTGCCTCACTGTGGATGAAGCCAAAAAAGGTCAGAATGGCACCAGCAAGCGCGAAGGCCGCCGCTTTTTCGAGCTGACGATCGATGATGAAGACGGTAATGGCGCCGAGGATTATGCCGGCTAGCGTTGCTCCACCGCCCAGTATGTCCAGCCCGTGATAATTGACGCCGTTTTGCATGAGATGATCCATGCCGATGGCATGGGCGCTGGTGCCTGCGGCGCCGAGGGCATTGTCGATCTGACCCTTTCCCCAGGCGGCAATCTGCGGGAGGAACGCGAGGATGATCGCAGGTGCATGCGCTTTGGGCGATTCCTGAAATGCCTGCGAGCCGATCAGCATCCCGATATAGAGAAGGATGGGCAAGATCGCGACCACAGGGATTGCAGCCATCATCACCGCGATGATGCCGAACCACGACAAAATCAGAATCATGATGCCGGTGAGCGCCGAATAACCTATGCGGCCACCCATCGCCTTCCACCCCGGATGGCCGATATAAACCGCGTTGATGAAGGGATTACCCATCAGACAACCGATCAGGCTGACGACGCCGTCCGCAGTGAGCACGCGCGTAGTCGGGAAAGAGTTGCCCGCAGCATGGGCACTCTCGACATTGTCCATTGCCTCGACGAGATCGTAGATGCCGAACGGGATTGCCGTTACCAAAATGATGCCAAGAAACTGGAAGCCGTGAAAAACGTGACTGACCTCGGGGATCGGAAAGGAAAACCCGAAATTGGCCACTGAGCCGGCAAGATTATTCAAACTCAGACCGCCGAAATTCATGCCGAAGAGGTTCGATCCCCAGGCGATGACGCTGCCGGCAACGATTGCCACCAAACCGCCAGGCACGCCGCCGAAATACTTCACGCCGCCGAACCAGTTGGCAAGAATGACGGCAAAGCAGATGACGCCGATTACGGGCGTGGAAAAGATCTGCGCTGCCGGACTCATCGAGATGAAGGTGATTGAGATACCGGCGAGCGATCCCAGAAGGGCAGCCCGGGGCGTGATCTTGCGCACCCAGGGGGCGATGAAGCCACCCGCCATCAGCACGAAACTCTGAACGAATACCCAGGTCAGGCCGGCTTCCCAAGCCTGGATCGGATCGTGCGTCTTGCCAAGGATCGGGAGCATGATGACGAAGGTGACGACGAACATGTGCGGCACGCTGATGCCAGACGGCAAAGCGCAGACATTGCTTCTTCCCTCTTTCTTTGCCAGACGGTATGCCAGCCAGGCGTAGTACATGGTCGACAGGAACAACATCAGACCAGTCGCGGGCAGGATACGGCCGAATACAAGCTGGTCTGGCATCTTGAGGACGAAGCGCAACAAGCCCGATAGCACCAGGACGTTGACGAGGATGTTGGTGCCGAAACCGAAGAACGCATTGAGGTCGCCAGCAGCCCAGAGCTTGGGTTTGAATCCGACGACGCTATTCGACATAGTCATACCTGCCCCCTTATTGGTTGCCGCCCGCCAATCCGCTCTTGGATTTTCTCACTGCGCCGATCACGTCGGCTGATTTGCCTACCCACCCAAAGATGCCGCCTTGCGCCTTGATCATGCGCAGGCCCATCTCTTGGAAGTCGGGAAAATACGAACCCACGCAATCCTCGAGCACGAGACAGTCATAGCCGCGGTCGTTAGCTTCGCGCACCGTCGTGTTGACGCAGACTTCGGTGGTGACGCCAGTCACGACGAGCTGAGTCACGCCACGATGCTGCAAGATGGCTTGGAGATCAGTGGCGAAGAATGCACCTTTTCCCGGCTTATCGACGATGGTTTCTCCGGCCTCTGGATAGAGTTCCGGAATGATGTCGTGCCCTGCCTCCCCACGCACCAGGATCCGCCCCATCGGTCCGGGATCGCCGATTGTCTTGGCGCCATGGCCGCGAACCCGCTTTGCCTCAGGGAGATCCGTGAGGTCTGGACGATGACCTTCCCTGGTGTGGATGATGGGCAGTCCGGCCTCGCGCCACGCCCCGAGCAGGCGCCGATTGGGCTCGATCGTGCGGCGCAATTGGCCGACATCGTTGCCAAGCATTTCGCCGAAGCCACCTGGTTCGAGAAAGTCGCGCTGCATATCGATGATCAAAAGCGCGCAGTGTCGGGGGTGCAGCTCGAAAGGGTAGGGCTCGGCGGCAACCGCTAGGATTTGGTCTTTTCCCATCAACATCCTTCGTCCTTTGTGCAATCCCCTGGTAACAGGCCCAGCAATTCGGGTGCCAGAACGGCGCTGTTCGCGATTACGCTGATGAATCAGGCTGTTAGAAAAACCGGGGCGATCGATACCGGCCACGGGGTGAGTGTATTTCGGGCACCCACCGCGTTCTTGCATACAATCCAGGCAAATCGTTGCAGATTTCACCAGTGCTGGCCGCACCACCGCCCGCGTTCCGCAAGCTGACACCGAGCCTCCGTCGATTACAACGATCCCGGCAACGCCGATGACCGCTTCTCCGTTCCGTTATGTTAAGCGGTCCTGCATTTCAGGCAGAATCGCCGATGCTCCGCTAATACGGGGGCCCGGGTGGGGAGAACCGGATGGTCCGTAGCTGGTTGGCAGCAGGGGTGGGACGAAACACCAGCGAACAGATTTTTGAATTGAAGAGTCCCTTGGGTAGTCTGAGAGGAGGGCGTTTCTATTTTTGCGTGATGTCGATGCGGTCGTTGCGTTGCCTGATCCTTCTTATTCCGCTCCTTGTCCCGGCATTGTTCGTTCCGCACGTGGCAAGTATCGCCGGGCCGTTGGATCGTGAATTCCAAGAATGTTCGCAATGTCCGGTGATGGTCGCCGTCCCCGCAGGCAAATTCATGATGGGGAGCCAGAGATCGGAACGTGGCCGCTTCGATTCTGAAGGTCCTCAGCACATCGTCCGGGTTCGCGCCTTCGCGATCGGCAAATATGATGTGACAACGGCACAGTTTCGGATGTTCTTGGAGCAGACCGAATATCAACCGAAGCCTTGCGATCCCATTCTCGGCCTAACTTGGCAGTCGCCAGGACGCGGAATGGTGTACCCGCCCGGTCCGGTGGAAGAGCCGCGGTGGCCGGCGACATGCTTAAGCTGGAACGACGCGCAGACCTATGTCCGTTGGTTGAATGAAAGGGTGCGCGACCTCGCATCGGCCCGCCAGTCGCGAGGCGGCCCCTATCGACTGCCGAGCGAAGCCGAATGGGAATATGCCGCCCGTGCGGGCACATCCACGTCACGCTGGTGGGGCGATAGTGTGGGTACCGGCAACGCCAACTGCAACGGTTGCGGCAGCAAATGGGATGGTCAGCTCCTCGCACCCGTGGCCAGCTTCGGACCCAACCCGTTCGGTCTTTACGATATGCTGGGTAACGTCTGGCAGTGGACAAGCGATTGCTGGAACGACAGCTACGTCGGAGCACCAGCGGATGCTCGGCCCTGGCTAAACGGTGATTGCGCTGACCGCGTCATCCGCGGCGGGTCGTGGAGCAACGTGCCGATCTACATTCGATCGGCCACACGTAGCAGGAACAAAGCCTCTGGAGGGGATAACGACTATTCCAACTATGTGGGATTTCGTGTCGCGCGCTCGCTGCCGTAATCGAGTGGGCGTAACTCACAGTTGCCGATCACTGTAAGACCTGTCTTGAAGCGAAGTCGACGACGACGTCGGTGGTGAAACCGTAGGTTCCGGGGGGCAAGGTCAGGGGCGACGACAACAGCACCGCATTCCGCGCGCTTAGGGCAAAATCGTGGTAGGCGCTATCCGAACGAAGGCGCTCATTACCAACGATGTTTGCCCGGCGGACCGTGCCGTCGGGCGAGAACGTGATGCGGATCGCAACGATCCAATCGCGCGCGCCTAGCTGCGTGCGATCGAGATTCCACCGCCGTTCCACCTGAGCCCGGATGAGGTCCCTCACCGCGTAGGTGGCATAACGGCCGGGTACCGTATCGGCACTGGCCGCGATCATATTGGATATTCCAGTGCCATCCTGTTGGCGCGCGTTGGACCTTGGCCGCACGGTCTGGTGCAAGCCGGCCAGCAATTTGAGGCGAGCCGCCAACTGCTCGTTGGGAGAGAGCCGGTGTGCACGCGCGGTCGTGGTCGTTGGGCGCGAAGCCGACGTTACTGTCGTGCTCGGGCTGTTTGTTTTCTGCTTCGGT
Organism: uncultured Alphaproteobacteria bacterium; assembly: GCA_963804725.1. Lineage (GTDB taxonomy): Bacteria > Pseudomonadota > Alphaproteobacteria > ATCC43930 > CGMCC-115725 > JAATGI01. The sequence continues at coordinate 33,546 of CAWDRN010000009.1, forward strand.
TTCTGTGACGCCTCCGATTGGGGCCCAGACGGTTGGATCGGCGTGACCGGTCGAGGCTGCGGCTCAACGATCGGGGCCAACACAACCTGCGCTGGTTCAGATAGAGGCACGCTCATCGCTTTGTCCTGTGGGACCGGTGCCGTTTGCGGCGATGGCGGGGACGTCGTTTGATCGCTCAGTCGAACCAGATTGACCGCGACCACTTTAATGCCGTGTGGCGGCGCCTGGGCCTCCCATGACAATGCGACGAAGATCAGCACCATGCCGTGCAATGCCAATGAGCCAAGGAAGCCGGTTCCCATGCGCGTTCGGTACCGGCTGGCCAACCGCGCATCGGCACAGTCAACTTGCTTCGCCTCGGATATGTCGACCATGGCCATCCGTTCGCGGCCGCGCAGGATCACATCGAAATCTAGCGCTTCGTGTCCGAGGGCGGCAATGGCGCCGCAGTATCCCTGGGTGGCGAACGAGCGATGTGCGCGAGCGTGGATTTCCGGATTCTTAAACCAGCAAGATTGATTGTGGCGGCGCCGGGCTCCGGCAGTAATCCCCGATTATCCCATAGTTATCCCCAGCCCGATCCCAGTTTTGCAACCAGAGGAAGGAGCATCGATTGAAGCATGGCCCTATAAGTGGTGAAGGGGTTCCCCTAAAAGGCTCGCCCGCAGTCGTACAACGTGACACCGCTTGCTTGTCGACATGAAACTGTCATAAGTGAGCTAACAAAGACAGTGATGAGGTTTTCGTGGGCGAAGCACGCATCGCGCTCGCGGCATCGCCGAGCCAAGTACCCGCACTAAAGCGAGCCCTTGAGGAGCTCGGCACGTTGGCGACCGATACGTCGCCAATTGTCAGCACTTACTACGATTCGCCCGATTTCCTACTGTTTCAGGAGGGCTTGTGTATATGTGTTCAGCACCAAGGCGCGAATCGCGTCCAGGTGCTGAGGGCAATCGGCCCGGTTAGCGGATGGGGGTTTCAGCGGGACCATTGGCAGGATGCCATCGCCGCTGATCAACCGGATGTCACCGCACCCGAAACTGGCCCTTTGCTGCACGTGGTTGCCGACAATGATCTGCGCCCGCTTTTCAAATCCCAGGTGACGCCGACTATTTTCAGGGTGAGCGCCGATCCCAACGTTGAGATCGCCGCCATAATCAGGGAAGGGGAGATTTCCGCTGTGGATGGCGAGGTCGGAGAACCGCTGTTGGAAGTGGAACTTGCGCTCAAGTGCGGCGATCCTGCGGCTCTTTATGACTTAGCTCTTAGACTGCTTGACGTGGTCCCGCTTCGGCTGGAACTGGACGGACAAGTCGACCGCGGCTACCGGCTTTCTGGGGCAAACCTAGAGCACATGACGGCAAAGCCCTATGTGCGCGAACAGCCCATGACCGTGGAAGTGCTCTTGCAAAAAGCCGCAGACGAGTGCCTGGGGGAATTGCTGTGCAACGAGCGTGCTGCTCTGGCAGGGGAGCCTTCGGCTTTTCATCGAATGCGCGTCGCGCTGCGACGACTTCGCTCCGTGCTTTCGACCGTCAAGGCGATGCTACCGGCCGAGCACTACCGCTCGGTGCAAGCTGACTTGAAGTGGATGGCCGGCAGCCTGGGGCCAGCACGCGATTGGGATGTGATGATGGCGGATCTGATCACCCCGATTCAGTCCATCGTTCCGGGGAATGCTGATCTGAAAAAACTCGTCGCGGCGGCCAAACGGCAGCGTCGCGCGGCTTGCGAGATAGCCAAATCCGCCATCGAGTTCACGCCGGTATACGGAGACGCTGTTAAAGCTGGCCCGATGGTTCGCCTCGCGCGGCTGGCGTGACCAACCGGCGTCTGAGAGTGCCGCTCCTCTGTTCGCTCCGGTGGCCGTGGTGGCGCCGGCTCTGATCGAGCGTCGTTGGCGGCAGGTCCGCAGGCGGAGCAAGGGCTTTGCCAAGTTGACGCAGGAGGAGCGTCACGAATTTCGGATCGCACTCAAGAAACTTCGGTACATGATCGAAGTCGGCGGCGACGCATTTGATGCTCGTGAAGTCAAGAACTCTCATTAAGAGGGTGAAGCCGCTGCAGGAGGAACTCGGTCATATCAACGACATTCGCATCGCGCAGCGGTTGATCAAGCACGTTGCGCATTCGGCCGGGGAAGGTGCTGGCGAGCTGAGCCAAGATGCCGGTCTGGTGCTGGGTTGGCATATTCGTGGGATGGCTGAAGAAGAGGCAAAGCTTCAACGTAATGTGCGACGCTTGCGAAAGGCGAAGCCGTTCTGGCGGGATTTGAGGGGGTGGCCGGCCGCTGGTGTCGCCGCCGAAGCTGAAAACCTGGCACCCCAACGACCAGCCTAACGCTGCTTCGTCATTTTGGTGGGCGGAAAATTCTGCCGAGACCTGGTCGATAGCGGCGGCGCTGAATGTTGATCATCTCCGATGAGAAATGATTTGAGGACCCGGACCGCAAACCGCTTCCGCCGCGGCCCCTCATACCACTTCTGACAAGGCGCTTCGTCTGTTCGTGGCGCGATCTTGTACCGATACGGACGCCTGACCTTATCATTCCGACGTAAGACCGAAGCCGGCTGTCAGCGGGTGAGACCATCGGCCAATATGCCAAGTGTCGCGGCTTTTGGTATATCGCACTTTCGACGCATAAGGCCGCGCGCACGTCCCCACGCCCGTTCCGACAGGAAACGGCTGGCACCTTGGGGCAACGAAGTTATGATCGCGGTGCACGCATTTTAAATGACTAAAATGTCCGCAGTTCGCGCGGGCGACCGCTTGCCGGGAGGAAGCCTTCATCTCAGGCGCTCCGTATCGACTGATTGGCGCAGCCGGTGCAACAAGGAGCGTCGCGCCTTTACGCCGCAGTCGCTTTCGCGTGGCAGAGACAGAAGGCAAGACGAGCTCCCCAATGGCGTCGGTTGGTGAGGGCAGCATGGGTAATTCACGAATTGACATTGCGCACACCAAGCGAATTCGCATTGAGAGAACTGTGCCCTTCGTCGTTTCCGGCGATCGCATCACGGTCGGCCGCGAGTGTTCCAATCGACCCTTAGTCGGCGATCGCGGTTCGCCGCATCCCGAGCTCATTGGCACCATCGCCCTGGTGCGCATTGAGATCGGCCGCTGTGCCCATGCCGTGGCGAGATTTTGCCAGCGTCGAAACGGGTGCGCGGCACACCGGCTTGCGCATCCGCGCTTCCTATGCGCGCTCGTTCTTTGTTTCGTGCTCAGCCTATTGCCCGCCGCGATTGGCTCGGCGGCGGCGCAATCGGCCGCTCAGCCGCACAAGGCGATCATTGTCGCCACCAAGGAGGCGCCCCCTTTCGCGATGCGCTCGCAGGACGGCACTTGGACTGGCATCAGCATCGAATTGTGGAATTGGGTCGGGCAAAAACTCGGCTTTAGCACCACCTACCGCGAATACCAGACAGTGCCAGAAATGCTCGCCGCGGTCGCCAGCGGTGGCGCCGACGCGGCGATGGCCGCGATTTCCGTGACGCCGGAGCGAGAGAAGACAGTTGATTTCACGCAACCGTACTTCGGATCGGGCCTCAGCATAGCGGTTCCCGCCAACAAGGAGATCGAATGGATCTTCATTCTGCGCAGCGTCTTCACTTTCCGCTTTCTTGAAGCGATCGGCGTGTTCATAGCCGCCGCGATCATCGTCGGCTCCGCGATCTGGCTCATCGAGCGACGCGTAACTGAACACTATGCGAACGGTGCCCAAGGATTTGGCACCGGTCTTTGGTGGTCGGCCTCCGCGATGACACAAGCCGCCGCCCCGGACAAGGCGCCGGCCACCTTGTTGGGCCGCTTGCTCGGCATGTTGTGGATGATCACGTCGATCATCGCTGTCGCCAGCTTCACCGCCGGAATCACGTCGCATTTGGCCGCCAGACGTTTCGCCGCGGTCGTCAGAACCTCCTCCGACCTCGCCGCGATCCGAACCGGCAGCGTCCCTTCCACCAACGCGTTCGATTTTCTGAGGAGCGAGCGCATCGACGTTCGCACATACCCGAACGTTTCTGCTGGCCTTGACGCGCTAAAGGCCGGGAAGCTTGACGCGTTCGTCTATGACCGCCCGATCCTCGAGTGGAATGTGCACAAAGGGTACATCGACGACGTCCAGGTACTTGACAGGCTGTTTGTCCGCGACAACTACGCCATCGCGCTTCCGAAGGGCTCGCCATTCCGAACCAAGATCGATGTCGCCATGGGGGAGGAAATGCGCGATGCTTGGTGGGAGGGCTTGTTGGTGCAGTATCTCGGGGCTGGGGAATGACAAGAGACGGCGCAGATCGGCCATGCCGCGCCGCCTTATCGGGGGAGGACATCGATGACCGATGCGATCGAAGCGCGTCAGCAATTGCAAGCCAGCATTGATGCCGACATCACTGCCCGCATCAAGCAGCATCAAGCGCGGATCGCGCACCTCAAGGCAGGACACATGAAGGCTATGTCTGTCGGCGGCCCGCCACCGGCACAGCCGCTTGTCATGCTGGCGCATGGCGATTCCTGGTTCGACTATCCGTTGAACGGGAACGGCGTGTCACTTAACGACACCGACATCATCGCCCAGCTTCAGACGATGGGAAACCTCAATCCGATGATCGCCAATGTCTCGCATTACGGCGATGCGACGACGGACGAAATGTCGCTGCCCAAACAGCAGCGAATGATCCAACAACTCCAGGACCCATCGAATTGGATGGCGAGCGGCAAGCCGGACGCGATTCTGTTTTCCGGCGGGGGTGACGATATCGTCGGCGACCAGTTCTGCATTTACTTGGATTACGCCAAGGCGGGAGGAACCGGCCTCGACATGGCGCGTTACCAGATGGTGCTGGCGTCGGTCGAGGCGCGGTTTGATGATTTGTTCGCGTTTCGGGACCAGTTCGCGCCAGGCGTCCCTATCTTCGGTCACTGTTATGATTTCCCGATCCCGAACGGTGCGCATCCGATCTGCGCCGGTCCTTGGCTGCAACCGTCACTGGTCTTTTCCGGATGGACAGATGTGGCGACGGGAACGGCGATTGTTCACGACGCTCTGGTTCAATTTCGGACGCTGTTGCTGAAGCTCGTCACGCCCGCCAACAATTTCTTCATGGTCGATACGCAGGGCACCCTTGTCACGGCGGACTGGGCCAACGAACTGCATCCATTTCCTGCAGGCTTCGTCAAACTCGCGCAGAAATTTGTGGATGCCCTGAGGGTCAATTTTCCAGGGAGGATCTAGAGCGTTCCCCCTGTGGCTTTCTCGATAGGCGGCCAAGAACCTGCAGTCCCTCGCCTTTTGCGGTCGGCGTTTACCCACACTGGTGGCGGGCAGGTAGCCCTTACTGACGGCGTCAAATCAGGACCTTGCATAGAGCAATAAGAAGAATTTAATCGGGTACGACAGGAGGAAACGCCGCCATATCCGGTTTTGCTTCTGAGGGTCCAGTAAAGAAAAACGCAACGCTGCGCTTAGCAGCCGCGCAGCGTTGGTCCTAGGGAGGAAAAAATGGTCGCCAAGCCAATATTGGCCGGAATGCTCGCCGCCATGCTCAGCTTAAGCCTGAGCCCGGCATGGTCGCAGAATGAGCCGCCACTGCGGGTCGGAATGAATGCCGACCCGGACGTCCTCGACATGACGGTTTCCACCAATCCACCACAGGGGTTGGCAACTCTCATTAACGTCTACGACACGCTCAACGAGACCGACGCTAATGGCAACATGATCCCGGGCCTGGCAACTTCATGGGACATCGAGGACGGCGGCAAGGCCATCACCTTCCATCTGCGCCACGGGGTCAGGTTCCAATCGGGCGACCCATTTACCGCTGATGACGTACTATGGAGCGAGAACCGGCTGCTAAAAAAAACCTGGTGGTACGGGATCTTCGCGCGCTTCGTCGACAAAGTAGTCGCGATCGATCCCTATACCGTCAAATTCGTATTCAAGTCGCCCGATTCCGAGTTCCTGCCGGTGCATGCGCTGATCATCGGCTCCAAAAAGTATTTCGACCGCGTCGGCGAGGCAGAATTCGCCAAGCATCCGGTCGGCACCGGGCCATACAGGATCGTCGATTACAAGCCAGCGCAGTATCTCGACCTGGCGGCCTGGGATGGCTATTGGGGTGGAAAGCCTCAAATCAGCCGCGCGCATTTCGTCTTCATCAGTGATGACAATACGCGCGTCGCCACGCTGCGGGCCGGCCAGGTCGATCTGATAATGGCGACGCCCTACTCGGCTTACAACGAGCTCAAAGCGGCCGGATACAATGAGGTGAAGTTGCCCGTGCATCCAACCCAGTCGATCCAAATGCAATTCGCGAACACGCACTCGCCGTGGCACGACCTGCGCATTCGCCAGGCGATGGCCCATGCCATCGATAAGGACGCGATCGTGAAAGGCTTATTGCACGGGGTGCCGACCGATTATCCACGCCTCAGCCCGGACGAGATCGGCTACGACCCGAATCTCAAGGACTATAAATACGATCCCGCCAAGGCCAAGCAGCTCGAGATCGAGGCCGGTTATCCTAACGGCTTCACCATGCCGCTCTATTATTCTACCGGCGTCTATTACGGCACCGAAGAGACCGCCACGGCGGTGGCGCTCTATCTGAAGCAGAACCTCAACGTTGCCAGCAACGTCAAAGGTATCGAGCTCATCGAGCTGCTGCAGATGCTGGGTCGCATCGGCAGAGACCCGAAAGCCGAATATGTCGGCGTCGCCGGGATTCCGGTGGCGAACCTGCTCACTCCGCTCGAGGGCGTAGAGCTCTACTATACTGGTCCTCGTGCGATCTATCACAACGACGAACTCAACAAGCTTTTGGCAGAGGCCGATGCGGTGTTCGAGCCCGCAAAGCAGGCGCCGCTGATCCGCAAGATGATGGCGATCGAGCAGAACGACCTGTCGACCATTACGCTTTGGCAGTATGTCGATGTCTACGCGATGAAGAAGGGCATTAGCTATCTCCCCGGCAAACATGGACTTGAGGTCGTCTATCTGCCGCGGGTGCATGAGAGCACGACGGTCGGCTCGGCCAAGTAGCGTACTTGGGTTGAATTTGGGGCGCTAACGCGAGGCGCACCTAGCGCGGAGCAGCGTTGGCGAAGCAATTTTGAACGGATGGGGATTTGTCTTCGGCCGCTCGCACCCCGTGCGGCGGCCATCGCATCGTGGTCGCGTTAAAGTATCGGCTGCGCGGTTCTGTCGTGCTTGGGGTGACAACAAGCCGCGCTGCACCAGCTACCCTGGGTTCGGGCGCGGTGCGGTGGCGACTACGCCTGCCTCTTCAAGTGCATCGATCTCACTGTGGCTGAAGCCAACGCTCGCCAGTACAGCGCGATTGTCCGCGCCAAGCTTGTGGCAGGTGTCTCCTAACGAGAGCGGGCGCGTCGCCAAGCGAAAGGGAATGCCCTTTGCCGGGCTACCGTCTGGCGTGCGCAGCACGGCGGTACCGCGGCGAAATTCCTCAGCGGCGCATAGGGATGCGCCATCCCGCACGGGTGCGGTGCCTTCCGGCCATTTGACGCGCCAGCCGTCGTCTTCGGCGATGAGTCGCTCCCCTGGCTCCGCAGGGTCAGTATTATTGTGCCGCGGCGAGGGCGCACCGGCGGCAGCGGCTATGAGTTCCTCACCCAAAAGGAAGCTCGTTAGCTCGCGTTGTGACAGGTCGAGATGCGCACCTTCGCCGCTGCGGTCACGCTCCACGAGGGCCGCAATGATGGCGCCCGAAGCGAAGAGGCAGACAACCTGGTCCGGGTAGTTCAGGTGGCGACCGCTGATGACCGGCGCCTCCCCCGCGCCTGTCAATGCCGCCAAACCGGACATTGCCTCCAACGTTGAGCCGTATGAGACCATTTCGCGGTCGGGCCCGGTCTCGCCCTGGCTTGAAATGCTGGCAATGACCAGGCGCGGGAAGCACCGCCGCAGCATGGCCAGATCGAGATCGAGGGAGGCCATGACGCCGCGGCGGAAATTCTCGACGAGCACATCTGCGGATTCCAGCAGCCGCAGCAGCACCCGGCGTCCACGTGGATCCTTCAAATCGAGACACAGGGATTGTTTGCCGCGATTGGTGAACACGAAGTGGCGCGAGTGGTTCCACCAGTCACTTCTTGGGTCAGCGCCCTCCCAAGTCCGGAATGGGTCGAGGGCCCCTGGCCCCTCGACCTTTATGACATCCGCCCCGAGATCGAGCAGGATAGTGGAGGAGGATGCCCCGGCGGTGATCCAACCGAGATCGATGACCCGGACCCCGGCCAGAGGAAGCGGCAGGTCAGACGGCATCGGCGCTCTCGCCGTCAAGGCGCCGGCCGTCCCAGCAGAGCGGAAGGGCCGGCGCGCCGTTGGCCGCAAGGAAGCGGCGGGCCCGGTACTGCGGATCGGTCAGCAACTCGGTTGGCTGCGTCACAGGGCCGATCGGTACCCGCCGGTCCTGAGCCACACGCGTGATCTCGGCGCGCGTCCGCGTCGCAAACCAGGGCCCGATGATTTCCAACAGCGCGGCGCGGTTGGCGCTGCGTGCTTGGTCGCTGACAAAGCGCTGGTCCTTGAGCCGGGGGTCGCCGATCAGGTCACGGAGCCGTGGCCAGTCTTTGTCCTGGTAAACGAGAGCGACATGTCCATCCTTCGCCGGCACGGTAAACCAGTGTGCCGCCGCGTCGCCCCGTGCTGGCGCGCTGCCGGTTGCCATTGATTCCGCAGCGACTTTCCAGTTCAGCCAAGCCGTTACATCAAGCAGCGAAACATCGACGACCTCTTCGCGGTCGGCGAGCACAGCGGCGAGTAGCCCCGTGCAGGCCGCGAGGCCGGCCGCGTAGGCAGCTTGGTGTCCGGCGAGCCGCGCCGGCGGTGCTGGGGGGGCCTCGCCGATGATACTGAGCAGGCCGGAGAGAGCGAGGAGGCCTAGTTCCGTCATAGGCGGGTCGTCGCCGCGGCCGAAGACCGAAATGCGGATCTTGATCGGCACTGCTGCGGCATGCTGCGTCAGCGCCGCGGTATCGCCGATCGCGGCATCGAAAGGCCCTGATGCCGAACCGCAATCTTTGCCGGCATTCAAAAAGATATCGAGTGCCGAGCGACCGTTCGGCTGCAGCGGCGGCAGGGTAGAGAAGGGCTCGCCACTTGCCGGCAACGGCCGCACCGTCTCGGCGCCATAAATTCGGCAAAGCTTGGCAGCCATTGAGACGGCGAGGGCGTGAGGTCGCTGCCGGCACAGTGCGCCAAGGTCCAACACGCGCCGGCCCCCCAGCGGTGCTGGCACCGCCAAACCCCCTGTCCGAGATTCTTGATCCGCGCCTGCCTTCTTCGCCGCCTTCCGCACCCTTCCGCGACCACCTTCCCCAATAATCATAAGTATTCTCCCGCTTTAGCGCACTCCGCCCGTATGCATCGGCCCGACGCTGCCCGATAGCTTCGGCCACTTCGCCCTACACTTGCTGCATTTGGCCCGCGCCACGAGATCGGAGATGCGATAGTCCTCGCCGAGCTCACGGCGTAACGCTTCCAGGTCAACGGTCTTACGGTTGTGGCAGTTTATCGCGTCGCAGACGATCGTAAGGTGCAGGCCCTCCGCAATGGTGCTGCCGAGCGTGCCGACCTGGGGCGGTTTCCCGCGAGACATTTAACCATTAAGCCATCGGAACATGACGGGAACAAGGACTCGCAACATAAGCTGCCAATCGCCAGATGAATCACATGCCCCGTTTGACCCCCAAGCGGGACGTAAACTTACCGCCGCGCCTGGAGTTCGCTTTTTGGCGCGGCGGCTTTTTGAGTCGTAGCTCATTGGCCGCAGCCCAAACGTCCTGACCCCAAAGCTGAATAATATATTGCAATCGTTGCGCCGCTACATCTCTGCGTCAAATCACAAAGGGGACGGGCACGGCGGGAGATTGCAGGCAATGATTTTTCGGCCGCCGTGTCGGAATCCCGTTATCGGCGGCCATTTTTGCTTCATCGGATGATCATCCCTGTTCTCCCTGCGATGTGCGCAAGATTTGCTCTAATCTGGCCATGCGCGCAGTAGCCCCTTCTAGCGTGGGAAATTCCTCCACGAACCGCCATGAGCCGTGATCATCGCTGAAAGCCTCAACGACAAACTTGTCGGGCCCGCGCTCGACGACACGATAGACGACCATGTTCGGAGTATTGCATCGTGGCATAGAGGTGCAAGTAACGCTTCGTTAAGACAATCCGCCGGGCGCCCAGCCATTGGCCCTCGGGTTATCATCAAAGCGGGCCCTCGCCCGTTCTGCATCGCACACAAAAAGGTAACAGCTGACTACGGGCCGTGAGCGCTATGCTATTGGATAGGGCGAAAAACAGCCCTTGATCGCAGTCGCGAGGCAGACTGCTTCGCGGGGTGCAATGCGCACGTACCAGCTTTTCTTCTTAGACGATCACGTCGTCGGTTCGTCCGACTTCCAAGCCGAGGATGATGAACGAGCGGTAGAGATCGCCGAAATTCTGTTCGACGCCTGCTCGGACCGCTGCCAATCATGGCAGTTATGGGATCGGGACGTCTTGCTCGTACGTGGGCCGCGAGGAGCCGGTGCTCAACTGCAAGCTTCAGATTTGACCAAGCACAGGCAGGAAAACATCATCCGTTGTCTGGAAGCTATTCTGCGCAGCAAATGGGCGATAGTTTCCAGCGCGAGGCTCATCGCGGAACTCGGCAAACTAAAAGCGAGCAAAAGGGACGCGTCCCGTTATTCGTAGCGGATCGAACCAGGTAGACGAGCGGGGCGTAACCGCCGCGGCAGGCCAAGCTTCTATGGCTCGAACTTCTTTAAAGACGGCCCGCTCAGCGGGTCATATGTAATTTGACCACGATCGGAAGCGGGCAATCGTGGCCTTCTGACCCCCTGCCGCGCCGGCCCAATACGGCGGGGCATTTTTTGTGCGCCTCTAATTATAACTCAAACTATCGCAAACGAAAATCCACGCGCTATCAAGAAATCCACAAGATTAGATTCGACCTCTACAGCTTCCTTTTGCGGGTTATTCAAATCCACATAGGAGGCAGGTATCATTTTCCAGACTATTCCCCTCGCTCTCACGATTACCCCTTGCTCTTTTGGCAACTGGCTAACCCATTCTGCCCAAAATCTGTCGAATTCAGCCTTTTTGTCGAGTTCGAAGCGGATGTTCGGCATTGTTATGTTTCTCCCAACGCAGAATTTGCGCCGACAGAGGGGCGAGCATCCTCGGTTGCGAGGGGTGCTCGTCTCAACACGCTACGCATGTCCAGGCATGACGCCCACCGTTACGGGCAGCTCTCCCGTATCGAGCGTTTCATTTACCAGCTACCAGCATGAGCGCCAGCGCAATCGTCGCCAGCATTATGAAAGAGCCGATAAACAGCGTCGTCACCATCTCGAGCCTTGTCATGATTCCCTTGCGTGATATGGCGCCGACAATCGTTGAGGTATGGGTGCTTGACGACTATCGGCGGCGGTGTGGGGTACACTGGCGTGCGGACTTTGATGATTACCCGACCCCAGGTCATTCTTTGCGATGCCCCTTCCTTGTTGCAACGCAGCAGAACTCCTGTTTATCCGGGTCCTTTCTTTGTTGCAACGCAATAGAACGTGTTATTTATCCCGGTCGGTTAGTCTTTTCTTAGCTATTGCCCACCATCTCCCCACGCACTGGGGCGGAAGCCGAATCGGCCATCGCTACACGGCACGCCCATTGCATGCCGTTGCAAGCGTTCCTCCATGGTCTCCCAACTAGCCCCTGGTTTTTGCTGGGGGCTTTCTTTTCGGTGCGTTCCGTTCAACGTCCGTACAGGCGCGGCAGCGAACACTTTTTTGGTCGTCGTCCGTCACCGGCCATAAGCAAATCGGCGTCTCCCGCCGCGGTGGTATCTGGCCCTCGGATTGCTGTCGGAAAACGTCACGTTGATTTCACGGCCACCTGTAGGCCTGTCGCCCTACCGTTTGCCTCTCCCGTGGCAATGGGGAATTGGACTTTGGTGCAATGGTAATGGATGGCGCCCATCGCCAAATCAAATTGACGCTCCGGTGCGTCCCCCCGCACTGGACCGTCCGTAACTTACCGCCGCGCTGGAGTTCGCTTCGGTGCGGCGGCTTTCTTTTGTAAAGCGCAGGCGCGAGAACCCCGAAAGGCGGCCGATCAAGCCCCAATAACGACCTTATAATTAGGCAGGCATGGCTTGAGTTAGCGGAGGATTATGATTGGTTGGCGCACGCGGCGTTCCAGACCCGCCTCAATATAAAAGCAAAAAATTCGCTTAAGTAGCGCGCGGCGGCCGCGGTATTCCAGCCGTCGCTTGCGGGCCACCCCGGCTCCTCACTGAGATCTCCCGCCTGGCCCGTTCCACGGGCTGCCGACCGTGCCAGCGGATTTCCTTTATGTCGTGAGAGCCACCCATCGCCAATGACACCAAGTGATCCCCCTCAGAACGATAAGGGACAAGCTGCGAAAGTTCCGGCTCATTACGACGACAGGGGCAGACCCCCACGTATGTGTCGAAAAGCCAGACGCTCGCCTTCCCAAAAGTCGTGGCCAGCGCCAATCCTCACAACATCCATCGCCTTGGCGCGACGGATCGCGTCGGCAACTAAACCAGTCGGCGGCACGGACATTGCCCCATGGTCGAGGAGCTTGATCAGATACGTTGGAATGTTATCGCCCTGAGCGGAAATTTTCCTCAGATGACAGTTGCATGGCAGACCCGCGCATTCGATACGCATAAGTGCGTACAAACAGGCCGACCACATGGAAGCAAGCGACCTGATCGTTGCAACCCGCAAAACGTCTTGCAAGCAGGGGCCGTCCACATGAGGGTTGATGCACGACGATGGGTATATTGATGGGTAGACAAGGAAGCGAAAATGCTACCGCATTGGAATACCTACGAATATTCATTTAATTATCAGATCCCGGCTGCAAAGCGAGCGCTGCCCTCGGCCTGGGCCGCGCCGCCTGTACCCGTCAGGACGATGGCTTTGGCTTCGCCCCGCAACTGCTCGAAAGCGCGCATCAGACCATCGCGTGCGGCGCGGTTCATCGCATTGCGCTTGTCCTCGCGGTCGATGCGCAGCTCGGCCCAGCCGTCGTGCCGGGTAACAATGATGTGGCTCGTCATGGCTCTCGGGTCTCCACACCCGCGGTGCAAAAAGTAACGTTGATTATCGCTGATTACGCGCCTGTCACCGACACGATCAAGGCCTTCACTTACGGCTTCAAGAAACACGATGGCAAGACCGGTGAGGTGATCAAGGCCCGGCTTGGGACCAATGACTTTTTCCATCCGAACGTCCACGACCAGGGGCACCAATTGCAGGCCGCCAGTTAGACGGTGCGTGCGGTAACTGTGGTTGGGCGGACAGGGAGAAACTTACCAAGGCCCTCACGCCACCACGTCGGTATTCCGTCCAGTCGCCGACACCGTAGTTCAAGGCAAGCAGCAGCGAACATAAAAGCTTGACCGCGGTGGTGGTGCACCGTGGTCTCGCGTTCGGTAATTTCTGAATCAATTCGCGGTCGAGCCTTTCCAGGGTGTTTTGCGACCAACAGGTCCAACGAGGGCCGCCTGGCGCGAGCATAATTGCGGCCTAGTCGATCAGGTAGCGGAGGAGGACGCTGTTGCGGAGCCGATGACGCCAACGGCACAACCTCAACAAAGGAAAGAAGACAATTTACCGATTGGCCAACGTCATATTGCGCGTTTTCGCGCGTTAGAGTGGATCGCCGATCGTCACGATGCGACTAACGAAGCTTCCGGCAGTCCCCATTAGACCATTGAATTTCGCGCGGAGCGCATCCCGGTCTGTGCGTCTCACCGCCGGATGGGCCCACAGGCAAGACCACTCGATATACAACTGAGGCACCCTGGATTGGTGATAACTCAACCGCAGCCAGGTTTCGACCCGATCGGGCGGCGGCTCACCCGTTTCCCATCCTCGCTCCGTAAGATGAAACGCGATTTCGCTCATTTCCGTGGCAAACAACTTTGGAATGATTCGAAGCCACGTCAAGAGGGTGGAGTTTCACATTTGCGGCACAATCCAGGATGGCGGCAACCATCCTCTAGCCCAGAAAACCCTGGCGCGCGGTATTGACCAGTGCAGCAGAGTTGGAGGGTTAAAGGGCCAAGATGGCGACCTGATCTGTGCTTATGCCTCCCCATTATTTGGACCATCGATTAGCCCTGGATTCGGGTCGTCTCAGTCGGCGACCTTGGTCAACTTAGGCGCGGCGCCTTGGATCTGGGATCTGCGCATTGCCGGGTGCTTTGATCCCGGCACCCACCCGTCCGCTGCACGGCCATGTCGCGGACGCTGAGGCGGTAGCTGGCGGTTGTCTTGAGCGGCGCCGCCGACGTCGCCGGTGCAAAGGAACCTTCACGATCACGGTGCGCCGCGTGAAGGTCTTTCTCCCCGAGCCTCGTGAATTGGTGCTAGCGTACAGCGATGACGGATCTCAGCAGTGACATTGCGCACCATATCGTAACGGTCACGTGGCCGCCGGCAAAAGCTTTGGCTGTAGCCAAACAGAGCTTGCTCGATGCGATCGGCGTGACCCTTGCGGCGAGTGCGCTTGGTGAGCGAGCCCAGGCGTTTGCCGAGATCGCTCGCGAAGCGTCAAACCCACGCGGCGCGACAGTAATCGGATTTGGCTTCAAGGCGATGCCCGCGATGGCGGCCTTTGCCAATGGCGCTATGGCGCATGCTCTCGATTACGAAGACACGTTCGATCCGGCGCTGGTTCATCCCAATGCTGCGGTCGTGCCGGCGGCCTTGGCACTCGCCGAAAGCCGTGCGGGTGTCACCGGCTCGGATCTCATGCTGGCGATCGCCGCCGGCGCCGATCTCGCCTGCCGTTTGGGACTGGCCATCGAGGGGCACGAGCGGCCGGGCATGGGTACGCGCTTTATGTGCGGCGCCTTCGGCGCCACGGCAGCGGCGGGGAGACTTTTAGGCCTATCGCCGGAAGAGCTAATTCACGCCTTCGCGCTCGTGATGTTCCAGGGCTCGTTCAGCGGCGAGGCTATGAGCTACGCTGCTTCGCATATGCGTGCTGTCCGCGAGGCCTTCGCCGCCAAGGCCGGCGTCGTCGCTGCGTCACTTGCCAAGGCCGGGGTGCGCGCCTTCGATCGGCCGTTCGAAGGCAAATACGGTTTTTTCGGACTCTATGCTGACGGTTATAACTCAACGGCTTTCGAAGGGCTCGGCCGCGACTTTCGCGGCGTTGAGGTCAGCTTCAAGCCATGGCCGTCCTGTCGCGGGACGCATGCCTATGTCGAGGCGGCTCTCGCGCTTAGAACCGAGCACCATTTTGGCGCGGAAACCATCGATCGGGCCGAGACCGTGGTGAGCCCGTTTTTCCGCTCGCTGTCCGAGCCAAGCGAGCGCAAGCGCCGGCCGCAGACCGCAATCGACGCCAAATTCAGCATTCCCTACACGCTCGCAGTGGCGCTACGCGACGGCAAAGTGGGACTTGATGCCTATCGGCCTGACCGACTGAAGGATGAGTCCCTCTGGGCGCTTGCCGACCGCATCGATCACCGCGTCGAAGAGAGCTGGACGACGCAGGAGGCGACGCGCGGGATCCTGTCGCTTCATCTGCGCGATGGCCGTGCCTTCACCAAAAGCATCGCGGCGCCACTCGGACATCCGGACCATCCGATGAGCGATGGGTCGCTCAGGGCTAAATTCATAGAGAACAGTGGTTATGCCCGCGTGCCGATGGCGCCGGAGCAAGCCGAGCGGATCGCCCTCAGAATTGAAGGACTTGAGGCCCTTCCCAATCTCGCTGATCTGCTTTCTTGAATGATGAGCTTGATGGGCCGACAAGCCCGCGCTCGAAGCGGGCCCGTGCTTCGAGCAAAGCGATGATAGAGGCGGACTACATTGTCGTCGGCGCCGGGTCGGCTGGCTGCGTCGTTGCCAGCCGGCTCAGCGAGGATGGCGCAAGCGTCGTTGTACTGGAGGCTGGCGGCTCCGACTGGCATCCGATCATCCAGGTGCCGGCAGCCGTCATCAAGCTGATGCATGATCCGCGCTTCAATTGGAACTATGTCGCGGAACCCGAACCGGGCACGGCACATCGCAGCATTCCGTGGCCGCGTGGCAAGGTACTGGGCGGCAGCGGTTCCATCAACGGCATGAATTTCGTCCGCGGCAATCCCGCGGACTTCGATGGTTGGGCGCAGCTTGGCTGCCGTGGTTGGTCTTACGAAGAGGTACTGCCCCATTTCAAGTCGATCGAGCGGCGGCAGCAGGGCGACCGGAATTTTCGCGGGAAGGCGGGTCCGATCCCGGTCGAGAATTATCGCACCGTGTTGCCGATCGTCCGCACCTTTGTTGAGGCCGCCGTGCAAGCTGGCTTCCGCCTCACCCCTGACATTAACGGCGAGAGTCAGGAAGGTGTCGGCTATTCGCAAATGAACCGGACTCGCGTGCGTCAATCGACGGCACGGACCTTTCTGCGTCCTGCGGCAAGACGGTCCAATGTGCGCATCTTGACCCATACCCACGCGACGCGGCTTCTCTTCGAAGGAAAACGTTGCGTCGGAGTCGCATTTCGCGCCAACGGGACCGAGACCGAAGTGCGTGCCAAACGCGAAGTCATTCTTTCAGGCGGAAGCATCAATTCGCCGCAGCTGCTCCAGATTTCCGGGATCGGACCCGCCGCCTATTTGCAGGCGATTGGTGTTCGCACCCTCCACGACTTGAAAGGAGTCGGCGCCGGATTGATCGACCATTACCAGGCGCGGGTTTCATGCCGCATCGCCGGGATGGAATCGGTCAATGAGTACAGCCGCGGGGTGAAGCTTGCTTGGGAGATGGCAAAATGGGCGACGATCGGCAGCGGCGCACTGACCTTCGGGATCACACAAGTCTCGGTCTTTGCGCGCAGCCGCGAGGCGCTCGCCAGCCCCGATCTGCAATTGCTGTTTGTCCCGGGCAGCTTTGAGCGCATAGGCGTGATGGATCGCGAGCCGGGCGTGTCGTTGACCGTGTGTCCCGGTCGGCCCGACAGCCGCGGCAGCGTGATGGCGCGATCGCCCGACCCATTGGCACCGCCCATTATCCGGCCGAATTACCTCACGGCGGCGACCGACCGGCAAACTCTCGTGGCGGGCCTTCGCATCGCGCGGCGGATTTTTCAACAGCCGGCGATTGCGCGCTACTGTGTCGTCGAGATCGCTCCCGGTTCCGAGCGCATTTCCGATGAAGCGCTGTTGCAATATGCACGCGAGACCGGCGGCAGCGTCTATCACCCCGTCGGCACCTGCCGGATGGGCGAGGACCAAGAGGCAGTCGTCGATTCCCGCCTGCGCGTGCGCGGTCTCGGCGGATTGCGCGTGATCGACGCATCGGTCATGCCGACGCTGACCACGGGCAATACGCAGGCGCCGACGATCATGATCGGCGAAAAGGGCGCGGCCATGATCCGTGAGGATTGGCGCGCCACACGCGCCGCCTAACTTATCCGCGCCGATGGCAAGCGACATGGTGGCCCGGCGCGATCGGGCGCAAGGCCGGTGCCTCGACCCGGCAATACGCGTCGGCTAATGGGCAACGCGGATGAAAGGCGCAACCGCTCGGGGGATTGATCGCGCTCGGCAGCTCGCCGGCAAGCGGGCGCGTCTGGCGCGGCTGATCGAGATCGCTGTGGGGAACGGATGCAAGCAGCGCCTCGGTATAGGGATGCTGTGGCGACGCGAACAGACGTTCGGTCGCCGCCTCTTCGATGATTTTGCCGAGATACATCACCGCAACGCGGTGACTGACCTGTTCCACCACCGCCAGATCGTGGGCAACAAACAAATAGCCAAGACCGCGCTCCTCCTGGAGGTCCATCATTAGATTGATGATCTGCGCCTGGATCGAGACGTCGAGCGCCGAGACCGGTTCATCGCAGATAACCAGCGCCGGGTCGAGCGCCAGGGCGCGGGCGATGCCGAGCCGCTGCCGTTGGCCACCAGAGAATTGAAAGGGATATTTGCCCAGATCGTCGGCATTTAGACCGACGCTCCCGAATAGGGACGCGACCTTGTCGCGCCGTTCCGCGCGGGTCGCCGCGCGATAATTGATCAAAGGCTCGGCGACGATCTCTTCGGCCGTAAAGCGCGGATTGAGCGAGGCGTAAGGATCCTGGAACACCATCTGCAGCCGGCGTCGCGCGCGACGCAGCTCCGCCTTTGAGCCGTGGGTGATCTCGAGGCCGTCGATTCGGATTTTGCCGGAATCGGGTTCGATCAGCCGGACTATGCAGCGTGCTGCGGTCGATTTGCCCGAGCCGCTTTCGCCAACCAGGCCCAACGTCTCACCCGGTCTGATGTGGAGCGAAATCCCGTCGAGAGCACGAACGGTTACCTTGCCGCCACGCAGCCGATAGTGTTTGACGAGATCATCGACCTCGAGCAGCGCCTCAGCCATGGCCTCCTGCCAAGATCCGTTCGGCCTGCCAACACGCCGCGAAATGGTCGGGCGAGATTTCGCGAACGACCTGTTCGGTGCTCCGACAGAGGGCCACCGCATGCTTGCAGCGTTCGGCGAAACGGCAACCCTCGGCGATGGTGGAAAGTGACGGCACCATGCCGGGAATCTCGTCGAGACGCCGAGGCTTGGCGGCACTTTCGTGTCGCCGCGCGAGGCGTGGCATGGCGCGCATAAGCGCGCTGGTATAGGGATGGAGTGGCCGCCGGAACAGTTCTGCTGTTGCCGTTTCCTCGACCTTGGTTCCGGCATACATCACCATGACGCGTTCGCAGGTCTCGGCGACCACGCCCAGATCGTGGGTGATGAGGATCAGGCCCATTCCCGTCGCGCGCTTGAGCTCGGTGAGCAGATTGAGAATTTGTGCCTGAACCGATACGTCGAGCGCCGTGGTGGGCTCGTCGGCCACGAGAAGCTTCGGCGAGCAGGATAGCGCCATCGCGATCACGACCCGCTGACGCATGCCGCCGGAAAGTTCGTGAGGATATTGCAGCAACCGGCGCTGCGGTTCGACGATACGGACAAGGTCAAGGAGCTCCACGGCGCGGCGCCGCGCCGCACGGCGCGACAACCCTTCGTGCCGGACAAGCGTCTCCGAGATTTGGCGTCCGATCGTCAGCACCGGGTTGAGTGAAGTCATCGGTTCTTGAAAGACCATGGCGACGCGGTTGCCGCGAATTTGCTGCATCTGCGCTTCGCTCAGCATCAGCAAGTCGCGGCCATCGAGGAGAATGCGGCCTGCGGCGACACGACCCGGCGATGGAATAAGGCGCAGCAGCGAGAGTGCGGTGACCGACTTGCCGCAGCCGCTCTCACCGACAATGCCGAGTGTCTCTCCGGCCCTAACGGAAAAGCTCAAGTCGTTGACGGCGCGCACGCTGCCCCGGGGAACAATGAATTCTACCGCGAGATTGTCTACCTGCAGCAGCGGTGTAACCATTGCCCGGGATCTCGGTTCGGCGATTGATGATGAAGTTATGGAGATCATGGCTTAGCGGTGCCGCGTTCCGACAAAACGCGGATCGAGATGGTCGCGCAGCCGATCGCCGAGGATATTGACGGACAGCACCGTCACTCCGACGAACAGACCCGGCCAGGCTATTGCCCAGAAGGCGATGCGCACCGTGTTTGAGGCATCGGTAATGATGTTGCCCCAGCTTGGCACGGCTGGCGGAATGCCGGCACCCAGCAAACTCAAATACAATTCGATCAAGATCGCCACGGCGAAACTGAAGGTCGCCTGTACCACGGTCGGCGGCAAGATATTGGGCAGGACGTGGCGCAACAGCAGGCGCGGTAGCCGTGCGCCGCTGAGGATTGCGGCCTCGATATAGGTCTGCTCGCGCAGCGAGAGCACCATCGAGCGAACCAGCCGGACCATGCGCGGTATTTCAGGCACCGAAATCGCGACAATGACGGTGACGAGTCCTGGCCGGCTCACCGCGAGCAATGCCGCTGCAAGCAAAATGCCGGGGATCGCCATCAGCCCGTCCATGACGCGCATGATGATGCTGTCGGCAATGCGCACGAATCCAGTGATCATCCCGATCAAGAGGCCGAAGAAGGTGGTCGCGACGGCGACGCCGCACGCAACCAGAAGCGACACGCGCCCGCCATAAAGCGTGCGTGCGAAGACGTCGCGGCCAAGCCCGTCCGTCCCGAACCAGTGGTCGGCATCCGGTGGCATGAGCCGAGAGACCGGATCGAGTTCCTGCGGATCGTGGCCGCTCAGCACCGGGGCCAAGAGTGCGCTCAACGCGATGACTGCCAGGACGACGAGCGCCGCACCGGGCGAAAGGCCGATGCCCCTCCCAAAACGGGCCGCCTGTCGCAACGGTGCACGCCACTCGCGCGATTCCGACGCTGCTGCTATGGCCCGGCTCATCAATAACGTATCCGCGGGTCGAGCACGGTGTAGACCAGATCGATCACAAGGTTGAGTACAACGTAAACAGCGGCGAATACCAGAATCAGTCCCTGGATCACGGGATAGTCGCGACGAGCGATGGCTTCCACCATGAGCCGGCCAAGGCCGGGGATGGCGAAGACGGTTTCCGTGACCGCAGCGCCGCCGATCAGCAGCGCGATACCGGTGCCGATTACCGTTGCAACCGGCACCGAGGCGTTCTTGAGCGCATGCACAATGAGCACGGTCGCCGTCGTCAACCCCTTGGCCTTAGCGGTGCGGATATAGTCCTGCGCCAGCACTTCAATCATCGCGGCGCGGGTGACACGGGCCAGCAGCGCGACATAGACCAGGCTGAGCGTGACGATTGGCAGGACGAGATGCGCGAGGAATGGTCCGACGCCGGCCGAGAGCGGCACATAACCCTGCACCGGCAGGAGGCGCCAGTGGACGCCGAATAAAATCATCAGCGCATATCCCACGAGGAAGGCGGGCAGGGAAAAGGCGATGACGGCGAACACCATGACCCCCCTATCAATGGCGGTGCCCGCGCGCCAGGCCGCGAATACGCCCAGCGGAATCGCAACTCCGCAGGAGCAGATCAAGGTGCCGACGGCGAGCAAGAGGGTTGGCCAAATCCGCTCGCCGATCAGACGGACTACGCTGACCCCGGAAAAAACGGAGGCGCCGAGATTGCCATGAAGGATATTACCGACCCAATGCGCGAACTGCTCGGGCAGTGTCTGATCGAGGCCGAGCAGCATGCGGACGTGCGCGATTTGGTCAGGACCGGCGAAATCGCCGGCGATTAGGACCGCGGGATCACCGGAGCCCAGATGCAACAACAGAAAAACGAACAGCGCCACCACCACCATGACCGGAACGACGCCGACAATGCGTTTGGCGGCATAGGCAAGCATCACGTCTTTTTCAGATTCCAGAATACCGGGAGGCCAGAGATGAGCACGTCCTTAATGTTGCGGCGCACCGCGCTCGGGATGCGGTACTGGCCGGTCGGGATATAGGGCAGGATCTCATAGGCGCGCTGTTGGAGTTGCGCGACGAGCGCTTTCTGCTCCTTCGGGTCGGTGGCACGCGCGAACCCCGCACGGAGTTCTTCAAGTTTGCTGTCGCACGGCCAGCCTGGCATGGCATTGTCGCAATTAGCGCGAAAATAGGGATTGCTTAAGGGCGATCCGCCATCGAAGCTTTCGATGTAACCCCATTGCAAATTCCACGCATTCTTGGCACGCCGGCGTTGCAGCAGCGTGGCGAGATCGAGCGGCATTGGCTCAACCTTGAAGCCGGCCTTCTCTGCCTGTTGGGTCATAACCAGGCTCCCCACCTTGTTGATGGGAATGTCGGTGGCCTGGAAAACCTTGATGGGCTTCCCGTCATAGTGCCCATTCTCAACGAGTGCCTTGGCCTTGGCGAGATCAAAGGCCACAGTGCCGACATCGGTCGCAAGTGGCATTCCACAGAAGAAAAAGGCGCTGCAGGACTGATAAAACTGGGCGTGATTGCCGGTAATGGCGCGCAAATACGTTTCCTGGTTGGTGGCGTAGAGCATAGCGCGGCGCATTTGGGGATCACTGAATGGCGGGACCGCGTGGTTCATCCGCAGGTAGCCCTGTTTGCCGATCGGGTCGACATTGACGATGCGGATATTGCTGTCGCTTTCGAGCGTGTCGACGTTGTCGTAATCGACCCATTCCATATAGTCGATCTCGCCCGCTTGCAGCGATGCGATGGCACTATTGGCATTAGGAAACGTCACCCATTCGACCCGATCGACGAACACTTTCTTGCCACCCGCAAGGAAATCGGCGGGTTCGTCGCGCGGGACGTAGTGAGGATTCTTGTCGTAGACGGTGCGGTTGCCGGGCCGATACTCGGCCTTGTTGAATATGAAGGGACCCGAGCCGAGCGGGCGATAATCGGCGCCGAGATCATCCTTCATCGCGTCGGGTTCGGGCATCATGAAGGGCACGATCGAACTCGACTTGCCGAACGCCTGGAGGATGATGCCGGATGGCTCCTTCAAAGTGAGAGTAAAGCTATCCTCGCTATCGGCGGTGAGCGATACCAGCACCGCATTGATCATCTGGCCGATGCCGTCGCGCTTCATCCAGCGTCGGATCGACGCGACGCAATCCGCGGCGCGCACCGGCCGCCCGTCATGCCAAGCCAGGCCGGAGCGCAGCTTGAAGCTGAATTTTTTATGGTCAGGCGCGATTTGATATTTCTCGACCATCTGCGGGCGATAATTGCCTTCGCTGTCGATCGCGAACAAGGTGTCGAAGGTGAGATAGGAGGCGTTGCGGGTGGGATAGCTCGCAAGCATATGCGGGTCGAAGCGCAGCGTGTCGTTCATATTGGCGCGTAAAATTATGCCCGGAGTCTGCGCCAAGACGCGTGGCGCGCCGATCGCACACAGGGCCGCACCGCCCAGTGCCAGTTTCAAACTCTGCCGCCGTGTTATTGTCATAGGCACCTCCCATGCGCCTCTACTGTTGCGCGCCTCGGGGGCGGTAATTCGCGCCATTCCTAGCCCAGGTCCGTTGACATGTAAACCGTTTGCCCCAATCGCGTCAGGGACATTTCTGTTGCACGCAAACGCCATTTGGAGGATTGTTCACATATCAACAAAAGGCTGCGGCGAAAAGGAGAGTGGGGATGGAAACCATGACCGTGAAGCCGTCGGTTCACCCGTTGGGTACGCCGCTCGGCACCGAAATTCGCGGCATCGACCTTGCGCGCGACAGGGATTCGGCGACGATTGAATGGGTCAAGGGCGCGGTTGCGGAATATGCGGTGATTGTCTTCCGCGATCAGAATCTGTCGGCGCAGGAACTGGCGCGTCTCGGTCATCAGCTAGGGTACGTCGAGCCCCACCTCTTCAAACAGTATCGCCATGCCGAAGTGCCGGAAGTCTCTTATGTCACCAATCGCGATACCGACGGTAATATCGACGACTATGGCGTGACCCGAGCCTCCAAATGGCACTTCGATAAGTCCTACAAGCCGCATTTGCCGCGGCTGACGATCCTTCACGCGCTGCAGGTGCCGACGATTAAGGGCGGCACCGAGTTCGCGGACATGCGCGCCGCCTATGACGGGGCGCCGCCAGAGCTCAAGCGCAAAGTAGAGAAACTGGTGTCGGTATTCCGGCCGGGCCAGGGTGGCGAGGCACATCACCCGACCGTCTATACGCATCCCGTCACCGGACGGAAGCTGCTGTTGATCTCACCCCAGCATCAGGTCGGCTTTGAAGGCATGGAGAATGAGGACGGGATCGCGCTGATGTATGAAATTCAGAATCACGCGATTCAGCAACCGTTCTACTATTACCATCAGTGGCAAGTCGGGGATGTCGTGATGTGGGACCAGGTTGCCACAATTCACCGCAATCCAGTCAATTCCGATCCGAAGGAGCCGCGCATCTTCCTGCGCACCATCGTGCACTGAGGCGCAGTTCGATTCATGCCGCCTTTCGACGCCGTTCGCACCATCGAAGTCGAGGCGGCCTTTCGTCATTCGGCGGGAAGGCTCGGCAGCCATTTCCTGAAATCAATTCGTGACGAAGCGCGGCTGCTCGGGTGGCGAACCGGCGATCCGCCGCGCGTCATCGTGCCGCCCAAGGATTTGGGCGGCATGGGTGAATGGGTGGCACTGGGTCCCAGGGCGGTGCTTGAAGCCTATGCCCCCTGGGAGTGGCGCGGCGCCGACGTCGCGACGGAAACCTGCCTGGCGCTGGTGCGGCTCGATGGTGCCGACACGGCGCTGTTGGCGTTTCTCAAACCTGGCTATTCGGTCGGCGCCGTCGCGGTCGGTACTCGTTTGATAGCTCGCTTCGCTCAAGAACGTCGCGGCGCGATCACCGATTTCTGGTTCGAGGTGGTATCGTGACGCCATGCGTCATGCTCGCCGGATGGAGCGGTCGCAGTGCACTCGCCCCCGGCGAGGGAATCGCGGATGTGGTCAGCGCGGCAGTGCGTGGGGCATTGGCCAAGGCTGAGCTCGCGCTCGACGACATGGACATGGTGGTGACCTGCGCCAGTGATCTCGTTGACGGCGCGATGGTCGCGACGCGATCCGGCATCGCCGGGAGTTATCACCGCGAGCTGATGACTGTGCCCTCGAGCGCCGGCCATGCCTTCGCTGCGGCGGCGACGCAGATCGAATCCGGTGCCGCGCAAACAGTGTTGCTTGCGGGCTGGGGAGAGGGGTCGAAACGCGCCGCACGCGACAGTCGGATCGTCGAGGCCGATCCGTTCTATACCCGTCCGCTCGGCGCCGATGCCACGGCGTTGGCGGCGCTGCAAGCACAGCGGCTCGTCGCCGATGGCCGCCTCGACCCGGGCCGGATGTGCGCCTATCGTGACGCCATGGCGGCACGGGCGAAGCGGGAGGCGAGCCACCAGACACTACGCTGGTTGCGGCCGCACTGGGCCGACGGTGCCGCGGCGGTGGTTCTCACGGCGTCTGAAGGCCCTGTTGCGCTCCGAGATTTTGGCCGGTCATTCGAGCCCTATTGCCCGCCTCCGGACCGGTTAGATCCCGCTCTCTGGATCGCGGCGACAGGGATCACGATCCCGCCCTTGGCGGCGTTGGAAATCGGTGCGCCGACGCCTTTCGCCGAAGTGCTCGCGGTCGCCGACCTGCTGCAGCGCCAAGGTTGGGCAGCCGATGATCCGCGCTTCAATGTCTCGGGTGGAGGTGCCGTCTCCCACTTCGGTCCAGCCACCGGCCTCCTGCGCATCATCGCGGTTGCAGAGCGGCTTGCGCACGCATCGGGTGGTGCGGTCGGCGGGGCCATCGATCTCGCGGGGCCCATCGGGCAGGCGGTAACGGTGATCCTGCTGGAAACGGAGCGCGAATGAGGGGTGAAGCGATCGCGCAGATCCTCGGCGTAGCGCAACTGCCGATGCGCACGCGGCTTCCTCAATATACCTACGCCGACCTTCTCGGGCGCGTCGCGCAGGGCGCGCTCGCCGACGCCGAATTGGCGGGCGGCGATGTCGACGGCCTTGTCCTTGCGATGGCGCCTACCACGACGCTTGGCATCGACGAGCCGCATTTCTGGGCGCTAACCGGATTGCCCGGTAGTCATCGCTTTCTCGGTCGGGTCCATACGCTTGCTTCCTCCGGTCTGGTCGCCTTTCGCCTCGCCTGCTCCTATGTCGCGGCCAAAAGGGCAAAGCGCGTTCTCGTGGTCGCAGCCGATCT
The DNA here is from genome assembly GCA_963804725.1 of uncultured Alphaproteobacteria bacterium. Lineage (GTDB taxonomy): Bacteria > Pseudomonadota > Alphaproteobacteria > ATCC43930 > CGMCC-115725 > JAATGI01. Next base: position 59,149 of record CAWDRN010000009.1, read on the forward strand.
GGCCGATGAGGCGCCGGATCTGATTGGTGCCATCACTGCGCTCGCCGATCCGTTCGCGCCGCGCCATTATCCGCAAAGCGCGATCACGGCCCATGCGTTTCAGGCCGCCGCCTACATGGCAAGGAACCAGCTCGACGAACGCGACATGGCTCACGTCATCGTCAAGAACCGAGCAAACGGCGTCGATAATGAGTTCGCGCAGCTCCGTGCGGCGGTGACGATTGACGAGGTACTGGCCTCGCCGGTGTTGTCCTGGCCCATCAAACGTCTTGAGGCATCACCGCGCAGCAGCGGCGCTGCCGCTGTGGTGGTGGGACCGCCCGATGTCCGCGGGGCGCATCGCGCGGTCGCGGCGACCGGGTTCGGCAGCTTCGCCAATCACGGGCACTCGGGCGCGCGTATGGCGCCCGGTATCGATGAGAGCTATTTCGATGCGGCCGATCTGGCGACGGCGGCCCGGCGCGCCTACCGCATGGCAGGCATCGATAATCCTTCCGCCCATCTCGATCTTGCCGAGGTCTACGCTTCCTTTGGCATCATCGAGCTCTTGAGCATCGAAGGTCTTGGGCTAACCCGCGGGCGCAATGCCGCGCGCATGATCGGCGACGGGCATTTTCGGCGTGAGTTTGTCCTGCCGGTCAATGCTTCGGGCGGTGCCACCTGCGGCACGCCGATTAGTGCTACCGGCCTGATCCGCATCATCGAATGTGTGCTGCAATTGCGCGGCGAAGCCGGCGCACGGCAGTTAGCGAAGACACCGCGTCGCGCGGTCGCGGCGGCGATCGGCGGATTGTTCCAGCTTCATGATATCGCGGTGCTCGAAGCGTGACCGAGACCGCCAAAAAACCCGACGAGGAATTCATCTTCGTCGACGGGCTCTGGTCACTACAGCAATCTTATCGCGCCGACCCGCTGCTCGCGCCTTTCTTTGCCGCGCTTCGGAATCAGCGCCTGGTCGGCCTCCGCACTCAGGGCCGCGTGCTCTTTCCGCCGCGCCATTTCGTCGAGGAGCGCTTCACGACCTCAAGCGAATTGGTGCCGGTTGGGCCTGGCGGCGTCATCCGGACACTGACGCGGATCGCACCCGGCGGCAAGAATTTAGCGCCGCCCTTTCTGGTCGTTTTCGTGCAGCTCGATGGCGCGGACAGTGCAGCGGCCGGTCGGCTCCAAGGGAGTGCCGATATCGTCAATCCGCTTGAACTAATCGGCCGCCGCTGCCGTGCCGTGTTCAAGGACGAACCTAAGGGTGAGTGGTCCGATTTCTGGTATGAACTGGCAGGATGACATGCAACGCAAACCTTTGACCCCGGGTGCGCTCGACGGAATTCGCGTACTCGACCTGACCGATGAGAGCTGTGTCTACGCGACCAAGATTCTTTGCGACCTCGGCGCCGAAGTGATCCGCGTCGAACCGCGCACGGGTGATTCGATGCGGCGCATGCCACCGCTCGATGCCGAGACCGGTGAGAGTTTGTTTAACGCCTTCATGAATGTGAACAAACTGTCGGTGACACTCGATCTCGATCGCAGCGCCGATCAGGCAACGTTTCGCAAACTGGTCGCCGCCAGCGATATCGTCGTCGAGAGTTGGGCCCCGGGCGCATTGGAGCGCCTCGGTATCGGCTATGACAGTTTCGCGGGGCAGCCAAAACTGGTGTGGACCTCAATTACGCCGTTTGGCGGGACCGGGCCCTGCGCCCATTGGCAGGCAGACGATCTGATTAGCCAGGCGATCGGCGGCCTCATGCACCTCACCGGCCTGCCCGATCGCGCTCCCCTCAAATTGTTCGGCGAACAGACCTGCTATATCGCTGGCCTCCATGCTGCCGCCGGGACCCTGATCGCGTATTGGCATACGGCGCGGACCGGCGAGGGCCAGCGCGTCGACGTCTCGATTCAGGAATGCGTCGCCCACACGCTCGAAAATGCCGTCCAGTTCTATACCGCCGAAGGGACCGTGCGCGGCCGCACCAGGGGCCGCGTCGAGCCGGGCGCCGGTGTGTTCCCGTGCAGCGACGGCGAGATCTTCCTGATGGCCAGCCTGTCGATGATCTCGTCCTCCTGGCACAATCTCGTAGCGCTGCTAAACGAGACCGGCACCCCGGGCGCCGACGCGCTGCGCGATCCCAAATGGGCAGAACCGGAATGGCGCAGGAATCCCGAGGCACAGAAGATTGCAGCTTCGGTCATCACCCGTTTCACCCAAACGCGGACAAAAAACCAAGTCTACGATCTGACGCAGCAGCGACGCATTCTCTCGGCCCCGATGAGCCAGGTCGGCGATCTCTTTGCCAACGCGCAGCTTAAATTCCTGCACTGGTTCACGGAGCAGAATTGGGGCGATCGCGTCGCTGTCTGGCCCGGGCCGCCGGTGCGCCTCTCCGAGACGCCGCGCCGCCCGCCTGGCCGGGTCGCCACCGCGAATGCCGATCACGCGATGACGGAGAAAGTGGGATGACTGCGCAACCCCAGAAGTTGCCGATGGCCGGCATCCGCGTTCTCGATTTCAGTCTGGGGGGTGCGGGTCCTTTTGCGACCAAAGCGCTTGCCGATCACGGCGCCGAGGTGATCAAGGTCGAGACGTCGACGCATTACGATTTCCCGCGCACCATGGCGCCCTATGCCGGCAAGGAGAAGGGGATCAACCGCAGCGCATATTTCAGCAACCGAAACTCCTCGAAGCTGGGTGTGACGCTCAATCTCAAGACCAAGGAAGCGGTTGCGCTCGCGAAGCGGCTGATTCCGACGTGCGACATCATGGTCAATAATTTCCGCGCTGGTGTGCTGGAGCGCGCGGGTCTCGGCTATCAGGATGCGGCCGAGCTGCGTCCGGACATCATCTACGTCTCAATGCCGCTCCAAGGCACCGGAGGGCCACAAGCAAATTATGGCGGTGTGGGCCACACCTTGAATGTTTTGGCCGGCATTTATGGGTTGATCGCCTATGAGGACGGAACCGTGGTCGGTCCGGGAACCAACTTTCCCGACCATTCCGTCAATCCGGGTCATGCCCTGGTTGCCATTTTGGCGGCGCTTATCCACCGCGAGAAGACCGGGCGCGGCCAATACATCGAAGTGTCGCAGCTTGAATCGACGGTGACGCTCCTCGGCCCTCATATTTTGGCCTACAGCCTCAACCACGAGAATCCCAAGCCCGTAGGTAATTCCCACCCCGGAGCGGCACCCTACGGCGCATTTCCGGCCGCCGGGGGAGAATGGCTGGCGCTCTCGATCTCGCACCAGGAGCAGTGGCGTGCGCTTTGCGTCTTTGCCGCCGATCAGCCATGGGCCCGCGATGAGCGCTTCGCCACTCTGGACCAACGCAAGAAGCACGAAGGCGATCTGAACGTCGCGGTCTCGTCGTGGACGCGATTATTCGATGCGCGCGAACTCATGAATGTGCTGCAGGCACGCGGCGTGCCGGCGGGATTGGTCCAGACTGCCAAGGATTTGGTCGAGGACGACCCACAGCTCGCCGCGCGCGGTCATCTTGTCACCCTTGATCACCCCGAAATGGGGCCGACCGTCTATAACGGCGTGCCCTATAAACTGTCGAAGACGCCCGGCCGTCCGCTGCGGGCGGCGCCGCTTCTCGGCGAGCATAACGATCTGGTGTTCCGGGAGATGCTCGGCCTTCCCGAGGAGGAATATGCCCGACTGAAGGCGGCAGACGTATTCAAATGAGTTTGCGCCGCGTCGCTGCCATGATCGGGATCGGGCAGACCGACTGGCCTGAAGATTATGCGCGGGTGCGCCGTGGCGAGAAGCCGTTCGATTCCTATGGTTACGCCGCGGTCGCACTGAAGCGCGCAATCGTCGATGCCGGCATTCGGCGCGACGATATTGACGGCTTGATCGTCGGCAATATGGCGTATGAACGCGCCGGCGAACTGTTCGGCATTTCGCCGCGATGGGGCGGCACCGGCGGCGCAGTCGACGCGGTCGTTCAGGCGACGATGGCTATCAAAGCCGGGCTCGCCGAGGTCGTGGCGCTCGTCTACGGCAACGACCAGCGTTCGGCCGGCGTGCAATATGGCGGACCTGAGGCAATGGGCGGCGGTATGATGCTGTCATATGTGTATTTCGCGCCCTGGGGCTTGACGTCGCAGGGCGCGTTGTATGCGCTCATGCAGCGCCGTTATATGGCTCTTTATGACGCAAGCGAACGCGATCTCGGTCAGGTCGCGGTCGCGCAGCGTGCCTGGGCTTCGGCCAATCCGCTGGCGATCATGAAGCAGCCGATCACGCTCGAGGATTACCTTGCTGCCAACTATATCGCAGAGCCGCTCCGTCTTTACGATTACTGCCTGATCAATGACGGCGGCGTCGCGATAATCGTCGCAGAGCAAGAGCGCGCGCGCAGAATCTCGCGCCGCGCAGTGCCGATCGAGGCGATCGGTCGCGCCGACATGAACGAAGAAGCGACCAGTCTCAAGCCGCGGCTCATCGATTTCTATCGCCCGGCGCAGAAGCGCGCGGCGCAGGCGGTCTACGACATGGCAGGAATTGGGCCTAAGGACATCGATGGGGTGCTCATTTATGACAGCTTTTCCTGTCATGTCCCGTTCGCGCTCGAGGGCTTCGGCTTTTGCGGCTATGGTGAGGCCGGGCGCTTCATTGAGGAGACCGGCATTGGGCCACGCGGTAAGCTTCCGGTCAATTCTCACGGCGGTCATCTTTCCGAAAGCTATATGCAAGGCTGGTCGCATCAGCTCGAAGCCGTGCGGCGCTTGCGTGGCGAGGCGCCAGGTCCGCAATACCGCCGCGCCGACCATATCCAATATGTCTCCGATGTCGGCGGCAAAGTGTTCTCGCTGATTTATGGCAAGCCACAATGACAAGCGCAGCCCGACACTATTCCCCTTATGACGCGCCGATGTGGGAAAGCGTTGCTGCCGGGGCGTTGCGATTGCAGCGCTGCGCTGAATGCGGCCGCTTCCGCTTCCCGCCGGGTGCGTGCTGCCCTCATTGCCTGTCGACGGAGGCAAGCTGGGAGCCCGTTTCGGGGGAAGGACGCGTTCTGTCCTGGACCGTGTTCCACCGCCAATATTTGCCTGCCTATCCGCCGCCCACAGTCTGCGTCGCTGTGCGCCTGGCGGAGGGGCCGATCTTCATCGGCAACATTGACGCCGCGCAAGCGTCAGCGCTCGCGCTCAATGCCGAAGTCGAGATGATCTACGGCACGCATCCCGACGGCTATCCACTGCCGCGTTTCCGCCTGAAGGGAGATCCGGGATGATGCCCGAACTTAAGGTCTATCCCGAGCCCAGGGCGGTACTGGGCGAAGGGCCGCTCTGGGATCCACAGCAAGGTTGGCTCTATTGGGTCGATGCCGACCAAAAGAAATTGTTCTGCCTCGATCCGGAGACCGAAAGAGCCGAGACCTATGATTTGCCGCATTATCCCGGCAGTTATGCTTTGCGGCGTGACGGCGGCCTGGTCATGGCCTATCGCAATCGGCTTGCGCTCTTGGACATGGCGGCAAAAGAAGAGTGCATCATCGAAACGCCGGGCGTCGATTTCGCCAGCGAACGGTTCAACGATGGCATTTGCGATCGCCAGGGTCGATTTTGGATCGGGACCATGGATCGCAAGCTCAAAGAGCCCGTCGGGTCGCTTTTCCGGCTCGATCCGGATCTCAGCCTGCACAAAATGGCAAGCGGGTTCATTTGCTCAAACGGCATCGCCTTCAGCCCGGACGACCGGATCCTCTATCACACCGATACCGGCGCCGGATGCATAGACGCTTACGATTTCGACTTGGCGAGCGGCAACATCTCGAATCGGCGTACCCAAATTCGAATTCAACCGTGACGAGGGGCGACCCGACGGCTGCACCATCGATGCCGATGGCCATCTTTGGGTGGCAGCGATCACCGCAGGCAAGGTCGTGCGGGTCGATCCGTCGGGGCGCGTGGTCGGCGCCATCTTCCTGCCAACCAAACGTCCCACCAGCACCATGTTCGGCGGTGCCGATCTCAAGACCTTGTTCATCACGTCGATGCGGCACGGGCTGGGCGGAGACGAGCTCGCGGCCCAGCCCCATGCCGGCTGTCTATTCGCGGCCAGATTGCCGCAGCCGGGTCTCGTCGAGCCGCGCTTCACTGGTTGACCGAGGGAAATCGTCGATGACGGACCGTGTCGGCTTTATTGGTGTTGGCGCCATGGGTGGCGGCATGGCGCATTGCCTTCTGAAGGCGGGCTTTCCGCTTACCGTGTTCGATGTGAACCCGGCGGCCGTTGCGGCCTTGAAGGAGACGGGCGCCAGCATCGTATCGGGACCGCAAGCCGTGGCCGACGCGGCCCAGATCGTCTTCGCGTGTCTGCCGTCGCCGGCGGTCAGCCGCGATGTAGCCGGCGAGGTCGCGGGCGGCCAGGCGGTGAAGCTCTATATCGAAAGCTCTACCATTGGCACGGCCACCATGGCGGCGGTGGAAAAGCAAGTGACGGCGGCGAATATCGGCTTGATCGATGCGCCTATCAGCGGCGGGCCGCAGGCGGCACGCGCCGGCAGGCTGTCGACGGTACTCTCCGGCGCTGCCGTCGATATCGAGCGGGCGCTGCCGGCGATCCGCAGCTTCGCGCCGCATACCTTCGTGATCGGTGAGCGGCCCGGTCAAGCGCAGGTCGCCAAGCTGGTAAACAATCTCTTGTCTTCCGCCGGCAAGGTGGTTGCGTTCGAGGGCATGGTGATGGCGATTGCGGCGGGGCTCGATCCGCAGCTCGTCAACGATTTCATCAACCTCAGCACCGGGCGCAATATGGCGACCATGGATGCCTTTCCGTCGCGGCTTCTCCAGTTATTCCGCTCCCGGGGCAAGAAATCGATCGGCACCAAGGATACTGAACTTTTTATCGAGGAAGCGGAACGGCTTGGCATCCCGGTGTGGACGGCGCCGAGCGTGTTGGCGCTGCACGAGGAGGGGGCTGCCTATGGCATCAAGCCCGATGCCAAGCTGCGACTCACCGAATATGTGGCGACGCTCCAGGCGCTCCAGGAAAAGGAGCAGGAATGATGCGCTTAAGCCGCCGCGCGGGGGCCGCGGGCGTCACGGGTGCTCTTGCTGAGTGGCCGATTGCGCGCAGCGGCATTGCGCTTCGCTCGTCGCGTTGCCGCAAGCATCTTGCTCTCCTCGATACGCATACGCTCGGAAGAGGCGTAAAGCCGTTCCAGAATGTCAACCAGCATCGCTTTTTCCTCGCGGCTCAATGTCTGGATCAGCTTGTTCTGGCGGTCGAGCCGGACCGGGCGAAACGCCACGACGAAGGCCTCGCCCTTCGGCGTCAATTTCCACACTCGTCGGCGCGCATCTTTGGGATCGACGACACTTGCCGTATAGCCGCGCGTCATCAGCTCGCTCAGCGAGCGGCTGATCAGGGCCTTGTTCATCACGGTAAAATCGACAATGTCCTTCGACACCAAAGCGCCGCGGCTGCCGATCGTATTGAGGATCTGCACATGCGGCACGCCCAGCCCGTACGCGCTGAGGTAATAGGCCATCGAGGCCCGCAGCCACGAGCGCGACAGACGATGGATCAGAAAAGAAATTGGACTCTCTGTCGTGCGGACCGGCATTTCTTGTCTTTCCCCAGTGGAGGCGATCGCGGCCGCGACCGTGCTCTGATCATCAGCCGGGCACTATAAACCAGGGAGGTCGTATGAAGGGCTTGATATTCGGTGGCGACCGCACGGTCGAATACGTCGAGGTGGAAGATCCTACTCCGGAGGCAGGCGAGGTCGTGCTGGAGATGAAGGCTTCCGGCATCTGTGGCAGTGATCTTCATATGTATCGGGGACCCAAGGGCATGCGCCTGCTGGGCGTCACAGCGACCGGACCGATCATCGCAGGCCACGAACCTTGCGGCGTGGTTGTCGCTGTGGGGCCCGGCGTCGCCGAACGTCAGGCCAAGATTGGCGATCGGGTAATGGTTCACCACTATTGGGGCTGTGGTGTCTGCTCGCATTGCCGTACCGGCTGGGCACAAATGTGCGATCGACAACAGCCTATCGTCTACGGTATAGGCGCGCATGGCGGCCACGCCAAGTATCTGAAGGTTCCCGCAGGAACCCTGGTGCCGTTGCCAGACACGCTGTCATTTGCAGCGGGTGCGGCGATTTCATGCGGTACGGGCACGTCCTTTGCGGCACTGCGCCGCCTTGGCGTCAGCGGTGGCGACACTGTCGCGGTGTTTGGCCAGGGCCCGGTGGGGCTGGCAGCGACTCAGCTTGCCGCCGCGATGGGCGCCACCGTCATCGCTATCGATATCAGCGCTGAACGTCTCACCCTCGCGCAATCGCTCGGAGCGGTGCACATCGTCAACGCGGGCGGCGAGGATCCTCTTACCGCGATCCCGGCGCTGACCCATGGCAACGGTGCCGACTATGCGCTCGAGGCATCGGGTGCCGGAAATGCGCGCGCGGCGGCCGTGAAGTCAGTACGCGCTTGGGGTTCGGTCGCATTCGTTGGGGTCGGCGGCGAACCCGCGGTCGAGGTCGGCGCCATCATGCGACGGCAAATCACGGTATTCGGCTCTTGGACCTTTTCAAATGTCGGCCAGGGCGAGTGCGCCCGCTTCATAGCCGATCGCAATATCGCGGCCGATGATATCTTCACCAACCGCTGGCGCCTCGAACAGGGCGCAGAGGCGTATCGCGGGGTTGACGAGCAAAAAGGTGGCAAGGGTGTGTTCCTGTTCGACTGAGCCGGTGTCGGGATAAGTGGAAACTTGATGGAACTGGTGAGCGATTTTTTGGTCCGGACTGGCCTCAATTTTTGGCTCCTTAGCGGAAACTGTGGGTGAGGAATGAGTGATTGTAGCGCCGCGCCGGTTGGTGCCTTTGATTGTGTCTCGGCCATGCGGATCGCCGTCAAGGCCTTCGCCTTCGGCGCATCGCTGTGCGGCTACGGTCCTTGACTGCGACACGCATGGCCAAGAGTTTGGCATTGGTGCCATCAATGACGCATTCGGTTTGTTGCTCCTGAAGAGCGCCGGGCTTGGGCTGGTGCGCGGTCAGGAAGTGAAAGAGCTTACGACAAGTCGCATCAAACAAGCGTTGCTCAGCTTCCAACTGATGATGAGAGAGCAGTGGTCCACCATCGTCGCCGATGAGGTTGAGGATAACCTGATCGATCGGCCGCCCGCGGAGGGTTTTGTCCATGTGCAGCTGGCTGATGATCTCGCCGCCGAGCACCCAGACATTGTCACGGTGTTGGCGCAAAGTCTTGTGCGATAGGTTGCGCGCCAGCAAATCGCGGAGAAACGGCTTGAAGTATTCCACCATCTGTCGGCCGGGCAGAATGTCTCGCGCTTCATATGACCAGCTGCGAGGCCACTCATCGAGATCGGGACAGTAGGCCTGCAAGGGATCGGCGGCAGGCAGTTGTCCGGCTAAGCTCTCACCCTTATTGGCCTCTTTCTTGGGTTCTGCTGTCATGCGGCTGATCTCCGTGCTGAACCATTATCAGCGCTACCCGGGCTTCGTGTATGAGAAAGCGCGGCTTTGCCACGAAACTCAAACCATCGAGATCTCCGTCCGTCCACGCCGTGGCTCGCGGCCGGTGTGCTCGGGCTGCGGCAGACCGGCAACTGCCTACGATCGCCTCAGCCCCCGTCGGTTCGAGTTCGTGCCGCTTTGGGGCTGCATGGTAGTGTTGCTGTATCATATGCGGCGCGTGGATTGCCGAACCTGCGGGGTACGGGTCGAAGCGGTCCCCTGGGGCGTGGGCAAGCACCAACTGACCACGGCGTACATGCTATTCCTGGCGCACTGGGCGCGAAAGCTGTCCTGGCAGGAGACGGCCCGGTCGTTCCGCAGCACCTGGGAGAAGGTCTGTCAGTCGGTCGAATATGTCGTGCAGTGGGGACTCGAACACCGACAGTTGGGTCCGATTGCGGCGATCGGTGTCGATGAGATCCAGTATGCCCGCGGTCATAAATACCTGACCTTGGTCTATCAGATCGAGCAGCAGTGTACTCGCCTGCTATGGATTGGCCGCGAGCGGACGATGGAAAGCTTCGGAGAGTTCTTCACTCTGATCGGCGAAGAGTTGGCGGGAAACATCGAGTTTGTCTGCTCGGACATGTGGCAGCCGTACCTGACGGTCATCCGCGAGCGGTGTAGCCAGGCGATCCACATCCTCGATCGCTTTCACATTGTCGCCAAGATGAACGCTGCACTGGACCAGGTGCGCGCCGCCGAGGCACGCCGGCTGGCGCGCGACGGCTACGAGCCGGTCCTGAAGAAGACCCGCTGGTGCGTCCTGAAGCGCAAGGCCAACCTGACCGAGCATCAACGCTTTCGGCTGCGCGATCTGTTGCGCTACAACCTGCAGACGGCGCGAGCCTATCTGCTCAAGGAAGATTTCCAGCAACTGTGGGATTACCAATCTCCGCAATGGGCCGGCAAGTTTCTCGACGATTGGTGCGCCCAGGTCATGCGCTCCCGCATCGAGCCGATGAAGAAGGTTGCCAGGACGCTACGCTCGCACCGTGCGCTACTCCTGAACTACTTCCGTGCCAAGAAACAGCTCTCCAGCGGCGTGGTCGAGGGTCTCAACAACAAGGCCAAACTGACTATGCGAAAATCCTTTGGATTTCGCACCTTCCGCGTCACAGAAATCGCCTTGTACCATACACTTGGCAGACTACCGGAACCTGATGTCGCCCACAAATTCTACTGACGAGGCCAATTTTTACGCGAAATGACGAGGTTACCTTGCGGGAGCTCGAGCCAGCGTGCCTCGAGCGGCTCTCTCGCGTTCGGCGCCCTCGAGACCTGGGGCTCCTATCGATGCCGAACATTCAGTCGGACGAGACGACCGATTTCACTCAACGAGGGCCGGGGATAGTCTGATCCACGTCGCCGGCTCTTCTTCTTGAGAACGTCGCGTCGCATGGGCGTTGTTGAACGCGGCGCCCTTGCCTTGTGAGGCTGTGAATTTAACGTCGAGATCAAAATTAATTGGTGAGCCTGGGCTGGCGCGTTTCAAATTGTATTCACCTTGGCCTGTTTCTCCCGACATGTGAAGATAGCCCGACCCGTCCGGTCTGATTGGACCGCGAAGGTGAAAGTGACCAGTATTTCGCCCTGGTACAATGTAATCTCCGTCGAGCATTCCGTCTTTAACACTTACGCCAGATATATGTGTGTAGCCTCTGGCGCCGTCAGGGGCCTTTGGACACTGCAAGGTCAATGTCCATCTGCCATCAAATTGCGATTGCAACGCCGCGGGCGAGCATTCGTTTCGGCAGGCAGTGCATCGCCGCTTGAAAGAATGACAGTTGCCGCGATTGTGGCCGCAGCGGCAAATCTCCAAATTTGTCGTCGGTTCATTGGTCCCCAAAATCGTCAGTTGATTAAACCGACACTCCCCAAATTCCTCGGTTCATTGAAGCGTTTTTTCCGTCTAATCGAGGCGCACCGCAACGAAATTCCGCCGCAAATCACTCCCACGGCGGCCAAATTGTCGGGTTGTCCCGCCTCGCGCCGCTAGAATTCGCTGCTTAGCCTTAGCCTGTGGGGTTCTCTGCGATCTTCGGCGGCCTGCGCGGCGGCGATTTCGACTGGCGGCAGATGACGTGGCGTGAGAGGAAGTGACGGCGCCGGCCTATCTGACAGGGGGACTATTCATGATCAAAGCGCTGGCTTTCCTATTGCTGTTGAGCGTAAGCGCGTGCTGTACCGTACCGCCGAGCATGGGTTGTGGTAGTCCGACCCTATTTGGCCTCCGCCTCTGAGGCCGTCCAGCCATTGACACCGCCGCGGCCCGCGCTCACTGGGGCGCAGCACCGTCTACAGCTCCACGATCTCTACCACGCGCGTAGACTTTTCTTCCGTGAGCAGTTCGACCTTGGTGACTGTCGCGCGAAGGACGTGTCGCGGGATTTGACTGCACGCGCGCATCGGCGCCATCGTGATCGAAAGTGTTTGAGAAGATCATAGCAAAGATCGTGAAAGGCGGAGCTGAAGGCCCATTCGCCGAAGTGAGGCGCGCTTGGAATGATCTACTGGCGAATCGGCGCCAGCACCCGGTGACATGGCTTTTGGCCGCGGCGTTTATTTTATCCATGTATCAATGCCATAGATGTTCAGAACGGCTTTCGGATATGTGGGGCTTAGCTCACGAAGCTATCGGCGTACCCGTTCCAGAGCCGGCTAACCGGGATAAGACGCTCGTCAGTAGAGTTAACCCCCGCTGAGCACAAGGTACTTCAGTCTCGGCCTTGGCGATGGCTGTGGCGCGGCTGCCCGGCCATGCGTCGCCGGTTACTATGACCGAACACCAGATGCCCTTACGCTCCACAACGGCCGACTACATCAGTTCGGCTGAAAAATGCCGCCATTGCCATCGGGAAGCGTTACGACTGTGGCGAGTTCGGACTGGATGAGTTTAACCGTGGCAGTTGGAATGCTGCAGGCGTGAGACGATTGCTGTTGATCGTGGGGGTGTGCCGCCATTGAAAGCAGCGCCGCTGCCGCAAGACCAGACAAGAATGCTTTTAGGGAAATACGGGCATGGTTCGGGTCAGGCTAATCGCATGCCACCTCCCCTTCGGATAGTCGTTGCCCTCACTGCAGGCGGCGAGCGTGAGCTGTTCGACGGCGGGATATAAAGGGGAGTTGGTGTGGTAGGCCGGTAGGCCGAGCACTGGTGGCCCAGCCAACGTGTGCGACTGAGTACGCACCCGCTCCCGAAATCCAGATACGATCCGGAGACTTGCCGCTTCCGGCCTCGCTCGACGAGTCGGCGACGGGTGTGCCTACAGCGCGCTTCAAATAGCCCCCGGCTCCAGCCGGGGGAAGATGTTAACAGGCCGTCTCGCGTCGGTGCATAAAGCTCAGACTGGTGTGCGCATATAAATGGACATGCGTCGAAACGTGTAGCGGATACTCCAGGTCAGGACCGCCAAATCCGTCACGAGGCCGAGGATCGGCGACGCCAGCAGGAATTCGTCGTGCGTCAGCCGGATCGCGAGCGCGATATGCACACCGCTCATTATAACGAGCGTGATTCCCCAAATTACCGTCACCACCGTAAATGCGCGCGCGCGGTCGTGCGCGACGGCCAAGTCGAACAGCGCGCCTCGTTCTGGCCCGCTTGCAACGACGAATTGACGGGCAATGTAAAGAATAACCGGCCGGCCGATGGCCGCCGATGTCAGAAAGCACAATCCGATGATTGTGCCTTGAAACGAACGCAGCACCAACGCAGTCCCGACATCGGGCGACAATATTGTAACCGTGAGATGGATCGCGATGCCGGCCAGCGCGATCAGGGCTATAGCGTCGACCATGCCTTTGCGCAGGACACCGAACAAAAATCCGGCGATGGGAAAGATCGTCGTATAGAGCAGTGGCAGGACGCTTCCCGCCGGAAAACGCGGCTCAAGGAAACGAAACAGGAGATAGGGGCAGAGCGCGTTGAAGATCAGGCTGAAGCCGATCGCGCGAAGTGGCGCGGCGCGGCTCAAACCGGGTCGGCTCAAATCGGGGTTAGATCGCACTAATGACATGAACACGCGAGCTCAAGCTGCATCCCACGATTACCTCATCACGCCATTGTGCACAGCACCAATCGATGCTTCTCACGTCGTCCGCATTTTCGAGGGCGCATCCGGTCAAAGCGGGTACAGAGCGGATTGCTAGGAGTTCGGCGCCAAATGCCAGCCTATTGAAGCAGAGAAGACGTGACGTCACGCATCGTGTCCCAACGACTTGCGGACTTGATCAACCCAGCGAGATTCGTCGCTTTAAGGGAATCGATACCTTTCGCTCCAGCTTCTGAGTCAGCTCGGTCGTCGCGACAGTGCGTCCGCTGCGACCGCGGTCAATATGATCGCGCCTTGGATAATGGCCTGATAGTAGGGATTGACCTCGAGCAGGTTGAAACCGTTGCGGATGAATTCGAGGAAAAAGATGCCGAGCACGGTGCGCCATACCGCGCCACGCCCGCCCTGGATGCTAGTGCCGCCAACGACCACGGCGGCAATTGCCGGGAAAAGCACGTCGGCTAGGCCGTCGCCAGCGATCGCCGTACCGGTCCGCGAGATTAGGACCACCCCGGCGACGCCGGCGGCAAAGCCGCTAAAAGCGAAGGCCCCGATTCGCAACGCTCGAACATTGATGCCTGAAAGACGCGCCGCTTCCGGGTTGCCACCGGCGGCATAGAGCCAACGTCCAAGTTTAGTACGCCATAGAATGAACCCGCAGACCACTGCGAAGCCGACGAAGATCCAGATGAAATAGTCGAAGCCGAGTAACTTGCCGTTGCCCAACTCGCTGAAGCTCGGGTCGGCGATATAGAGCTGAAACCCATTGGTGATCTCGGTGCCGATACCGACCACCATGAAACTCGATGCCAGGGTCGCAATGAAAGAGTTGACACGCAGATAGGTTACAGCGAGGCCGTTGAAAATGCCGATTAGCAGGCCGGCCGCTACTCCCAGCGCCAAGGCCGCACCGTTGCCGAATAATCGGCTGAAGCTTGGCTGCGACAATGCCGGCCAAGACGTAAGTTGCGCCCGAGCACAGATCGAATTCGGCGACAATAAGCAGGATGGTAAAGGCGATGGCGACGATGCCGTAGATCGAACCGGATTCGAGCGTGTTGAGGAAATTGACCCAAGTGACGAAATGCTGCGCCGTTGCCGTCAAGATGAGCAGAAGGATGAAAAAGGAAATGACAATGGCATACTCGCGCATCATCTCGGCGATGCGCGCGCCGGGAAGCCTGGTTGCTGTCGAGGTGTCGGTCTTGCTCGCGCTCAAGCGGATCTTTCCTGAACACCGGTTTCGCCGAATGCGGAACGCATCACGGCGGCCTCATTTGCATCTTCGGCCGCCAGTTCGCTAACCACACGACCGTTGCGGATGACGAGAATGCGATGTGCAAGACCGAGCACCTCTTCGATCTCGCTCGAGATCAGCAGCACACCAAGGCCCTGGCGGGCTAGTCCTTGAAGCAGTTCGTAAATCGCGCGTTTGGCGCCAACATCGATGCCGCGCGTTGGCTCGTCCGCCAGCAACACTATCGGCGTTTTCAGGAGCCATTTGGCGATTGCCACCTTTTGCTGGTTGCCCCCGGAAAGTCCGGACACTGCCATTGTCAGGTTAGGCGCCCGGGCATCGACGCTGGCCAGCACATCGCCGACCCTCCGCCGCTCCCGCGCCGCGTCGATCACGCCATATCGGCAGATTTGGTCGAGGTGGGCGAAGCTGGCGTTTTCGCGCACCGGGCGCACCATCACCAACCCTTGATCTTTGCGGCTCTCCGGCAGCATTGCCAGGCCGTGGCGAATACCCGTTCGCGGATCATGGCCGCGCAACGGCTTGCCGGCGACCATGATAGCGCCGGCGGCCGGATCGGCGCCAAAGATGGCGCGCGCGATCTCGGTGCGGCCGCTGCCCACCAACCCAGCCAGCCCGACAATCTCCCCGGCACGAATCTCGAAAGAGATATCGCTAAACGCGGGGGGCCGCGACAGACCGCGCACCGACAGTACAACCGGTGCGGTGGGAAGCGGCGTATGCCGTGGCGGGAACACCAGCTCCATCGAACGGCCGAGCATGGCGGTGACGAGACCGTCGACCGTATCCGCGGTACGCCGGCACGGTCTTGACGAGGCGGCCATCTTTCAGAACGGTCACGGTGTCGCACAGCGCGAGGACGTCAGCAAGAACATGCGAGACATAGATGACCGTTACGCCATCGCGGCGCAAATCCCGTGTGATCTGCAGAAGACGGTCAGCCTCGATCCGCGTCAGCGCAGCTGTCGGCTCATCCATGACGATGAGCCGGGCATGCCGTACCAGCGCCCGCAGGATCTCGACTTTCTGCTGTTCGGCCACACGCAGCCTCCCGACTCGCGCGAATGGCGGCTGGGCAAAGTCAATGCGAGCCGCCAATTCCTGAAAGCGCCTGAGCTGTGCGGCGCGATCTACGATGCCGTTCCTACCCAATTCGACACCGAGAAAGACGTTGTCGATCACCGACAAGGCTGGCACCAAGGCCAGCTCTTGATGAATCAGTGCGATGCCATGATGGATGGCGTCGCGCGGTGAGCGGAACGCGACGAGACGATCATTCACGCGAATCTCGCCACGATCGGCAATAACGGCGCCGGCGATGATCTTGCCGAGAGTAGACTTGCCGGCACCATTCTCGCCTACCAGCGCGTGGATCTCGCCCGGCGCGATGTTCACCGAGACATGATCAAGTGCCTGTGCCCCGCCGTAGCGCTTACTGATGTCGCAAACCTCGATGCCGAGGGCGGAACCGGGAGCAACCCAGTTGAGGTCGCTCCCGGCATTCATGTCGCTAGTCACGATTCCCCAAATGGGCTCTAAAATTGCGGCTCCATCTTTCCGATATTTGCCGCGGTAAGCGGCTCGTTGCCGGTCGGCGCAAACACCTCACATACCTCCACGTCTGGCTTGTCGATGGTTTCGTGGCGCGCTGCCATAATGGCGTACTTCGCGGCGGTCTGAGCCTCGGTCGTCGGCAACAAACAAGTCGTGCCGAACAGCTCGCCCGACAAGATCAGGCCCTTGCCGATCTTGCTGAACGCGCCGCCGGTTACCAGAACGTCCTTGCCGGGTTGCTTGCCAAGGTCTTTGAGCCCCTGGATCGCTCCGATCGCTCCGAGATCGCCATCATTGACGATAACGTCGACGTCGGGATGGGCCTGTACCAGGCTCTTGACTAAGGTTCGGGTGGTATTCGGGTCGAAGTTGCCGCTGCCCTCAGCGACAATCTTAATGTCGGTGTACTTGGTAGCCGCCAAATTCTCGAAGTATTTTCGCGTGATTGCGGCGTAATCGAACGCCAGGGGACCATAAGTGTAGATGACCTTGCACGGGTTGGCGTGTTTCGCCTTGCAGGCCTGCTCGGCCAGGGCGGCGACTGCCATGCCGTTGTAGTTCGAAAGCTCGATGACAGAGGCGGCCAGTCCGGGAACCTGCCGCTTATATTCGTCGGAACTGGGGCCCAGCGGCACGCCGAACGCGATCACCGGGATGCCCGCCGCAAGCGCCTCCTTGGCGCAGTTGATCAGTGGCGCACCGGCGACGGGCTTGAGCGCGAAACCGTCAAACTTCTTCGACGCCATCGCGTCCTTGCAATTGGCGATTTCCTTCTGGACGCTGGTATTGGAATCAAACACAACGAACTTCGCCGCCCCGTCTTCCTTCGCCACCTGGTTGAAATTGTTGATGATGGCTTGCTCCACGGGATTTGCCTGGATCGCCACGAACAACGCGATCGTGACCGGCTTCTTGTCGGCGGCGTCGGCGGGACCCGCGGTCGCTGCGCCCATCATGCCGCCGAGCAGTGCCGTCGCGGTCAATAGCCTCAAGCTGCGCCTCATTGCGTATTTCCTCTCTCTTGCCTCTGTTTGGGAGTTTGCCGCCGATCGAGGCGGTTGCTTTAGTAGAGACGCAAAAAACTAGACTGTCCTGCCGAGAAACGTCAACAAAGGAACTCGCACTGTAGCGAATCCCAGTTTGAGGCCCGCAATCCGCACGGCGCGGGCACTCAATGCATGGGGCAGGATCGGCGGGGATCCAAACCCGGCGAGCCGCAACCGATTACCCGAGCGACATCACAGCTTTCAGGGGCGCGGCGAAGGTTCAGGTCATTTCGACGCCCTTCGAAATCGTCGCGGGGGAATTGCCCGCCGACTTCGGCTGGGTCAAAAAAAGAGCCACGGACGCCAACGCATCGGATGGCGCCGCGTTTGCTAGTACTTTTGTTACGTTAACGTTAACACTGTTCCAGCAACCGATGCCATGGCGCTATACCGAAGAGACGCTGCCTGCCCGATGGAGTGACCTCGATCTGGTCACTTGACGCAGGCGTTGTCTGCGTTACTCCTCCATCCCGTCGAGTTCATTGATTGGGCCAAGGAGGCAAGCATGGGGAGAGCATGGCGCCTTGAACGTTGAAGATGATTTTGCACCTCTTGCGATGTTGGAATGCTCGCGCTGCGGATCGTGCGTTGAACTATACCGCGACCGACCGCCACAATGGGACCTGCGTTTTCGCTGGGGGCCGTGCAAAGCCTACATGCTGATTAATAACTGCCCGGAGCTCCGCGAACAGGCCTTTCGCGTTGATCCCAATTGGCAAGATAAAGAGCAGGCGGTCCGGTATTAAATGGAAGGCGCCATCGCTGCGTCGCTTGCGGGGTCAGGCAGGCAGCAACGCCCCTGACGGGCCCAACTCAGATCGTCCGGTGGCCGCAGGATAAGGCATCGTGCGATGCGGTCACCAGCCATGTTGCGATCACCCAGTCGGTTGCTCTAGATATGCTTTGGGTTATCCGCTTTGCCACTGGTTGCGGCAAACGAACGTTCAGATTCGCCAAAACGGCACCGTATGAGGCATGTACACCGCCCTACCATTTCCGCTCCCCAGCTCGGAGGCGTTTCACGAGCGCATCTATGCCGGGGATATTCTTCGTTTCGACGGGATCCCCGCGCTGACCGAATTGGTCTCCTTTACGAGGGCGTTTTTGGAGGACACCTTCTTTCCAGATGCGCCGCCGCGGATACATGAACACCTCTCCCATGAGGCCCAAGTCGAGGCTTTCAGCGTCTGCGCCCGTGAGTTCGGACGGCTCGCGGAAGTCAGGCGGCTGTGGCAGTCCGTTTTCCAAGCCGTCGGGCTCGACCCCATGGCGATCGCGCGCGATCGCTTGCGCCTGCGATTCCAGCCGCACCAGCCTCCCGGTCAGATCATTCGGCGCGCGCCCAGCACTGCCACCATTGCATTTCATCGCGACACTTGGGGAACCAATCTTTATGCGCAAACGAATTGGTGGACCCCGATCTATCCGATCTCGGCCGGCAGAACGATGGCGCTCTACCCTACGCTCTGGTCTCGTGCCGTTCGCAATAGCAGCGCTGCTTTCGACCTCGCCAAGGTGATCGAACTTCGTAAAACGGGTGGCCGCGATTCGATCACCTCCGACGATGCGATCCCTCATCCAATTGAGGAAGTCCCACCAGCGCTCGGTGTCCCGGTCGTAATTGACCCGGGGACGGTTATTGCCTTTTCCGGCGCCCACGCCCATGCCGGCGTTGGTAATGAGACTGGGCTTACGCGCATTTCCCTCGAAACGAGAACGATTTCAATTGAAGACTTTCGCACCGGCAAAGGTGCCCACAATCTCGATGGCCGTGCCCCGTGGATGGCGCCTGGGCTGTTTCGCCGCGTGGCCGATGGCACGAAGCTAGAGCAACTGATTGGGATGCGCGGGTTGGAACCCTATACCGCGTCGGCCTAGATGTCTGATCCCAGAGTTCTTATGGTTTAGTCTTTTCGCAGGCATTGAGCGACGCGCTATGGGGCCAGGTTCTCGATGGCTCGCCGCGCGATCACGCGTTCTTCTCCCTTGAACGGACGCGCACAGGCCGCCAAGTCCCAAATCAGTTTTCACAGCCTTCCGAAGAAGCGCTGCTCTAGACCGAACTTTTTTGGCCGGTATTGAGTCAATTCAAGGGGATAGGGGGATTTTGCGCCCAAATGTAGGCATGTAATTTATGGATATTCTGCTTGATTATTTTTAGGGCTCGTGATTTAACGAATCATGTACATCGCCCGGATCGCCAATCGCAACTCACCGCCGGCCCTGCTGCTGCGCGAAAGCTATCGCGAAGGCGACAAGGTCAAGACGCGCACACTGGCCAATTTCTCGCATCTGCCGGCCGAGCAAATCGAGATGCTGCGGCGGGTGTTCGCCGGCGAGACCCTGGTGCCGAAGGCAGCGGCCAAGGGTGCGCCGTCTTTTGCGATCGAGCGGTCGCTCGGCCATGGGCATGTGGCTGCGGTTCTTGGCGCCATGCGCAAATTGAAGCTCGACGAGCTCCTCCCCCGTCGGCCCGACCGCCTAGGCAAGCTGAT
The DNA here is from genome assembly GCA_963804725.1 of uncultured Alphaproteobacteria bacterium. Lineage (GTDB taxonomy): Bacteria > Pseudomonadota > Alphaproteobacteria > ATCC43930 > CGMCC-115725 > JAATGI01. The sequence continues at coordinate 79,053 of CAWDRN010000009.1, forward strand.
CCAGGCGATGATTGTTGCGCGCATCCTTGAGCCGGCACCCAAGCTGGCGACGGCCCGCCAGCTCAGCGCGCGTACGGCGGCCCATTCTTTGGGGGCGGTGCTGGAGCTGGGAGACGTTGATGAGGATGAGCTTTATGAGGCACTCGATCTTTTAGCCGGTCATCAGAACCGTCTCGAAGAGGCTCTGGCGCGGCGGCACCTGAAGGATGGCACGCTGGTGCTCTATGACGTCAGTTCAAGCTATCTCGAAGGACGGCACTGCGAGTTGGCTCAGTTTGGCCATAGCCGCGACCACCGGCGCGACCGGATGCAAATCGTCTACGGGCTCTTGTGCACGCCGCAGGGATGTCCGGTGGCGATCGAGGTCTTCGAGGGCAACACCGGCGATCCCAAGACGCTTACGGCGCAAATCGTCAAGCTCAAGGAGCGTTTCAAGCTCGACCGGGTCATTATGGTCGGCGATCGCGGCATGATCACGAGCGCGCGCCTCAAGGCTGATATCGAGCCGGCCGCCTTCGACTGGATTACGGCGCTGCGAGCGCCGGCCATTCACAAACTGGCCGTTGCGGGCGGCCCTTTACAGTTGTCGTTGTTCGACGAGCGTGACATGGCGGAAATCACCGCGCAGGACTTTCCGGGAGAACGGCTGATCGTCTGCCGCAATCCGGATCTTCAAACCGAGCGCGCGCGGAAACGTAATGAGCTTTTGGCGGCCACGGAAAAGGCGCTTCTTAAAATCCAGGCGCAAACCCAACGGAAGAACAGACCGCTGACCGGCAAGGACAAAATCGCCCTCAAAGTGGGGGCGGTTATCAACACCAAGAAAATGGCCAAACACTTCACCACCACGATTACCGATACAGGCTTCACCTTCACGCGCAAGACAGACGCGATCAATGATGAGCAATCGCTTGATGGGATCTATGTCCTCCGTACCAGCATGCCCAAGGATCTCCTGGCCGCGGAGCAGGTGGTTCTGTGCTACAAGAGCCTCAGCCATGTCGAGCGTGCCTTCCGGGATCTCAAATCCGATGACCTGGAGCTGCGCCCCATTCATCACCGTAAGGCCAGGCGCGTGCGCGGGCACGTCCTGCTCTGCATGCTCGCCTACCATGTCATGTGGCACATGAAGCGTGATCTGGCGCCGATGCTGTTCAAGGACGATGATCTTGCACGCGCCGCCCTCGACCGTACTTCACCCGTTGCCAAGGCCGCGGTCTCGCCGAGCGCTCGCGCCAACAAAACGCACGGCAGATGGCCAGCCCGTTCACAGCTTTCATACCCTTCTGCAAGATCTTGCTACTCTCACGCGCAATACCATTCGTTTCAATGACACTTCGCTGCCCGTCGTCACCTTCACCCAGCCTACTCCTCTACATACACGCGCTTTCCAACTCCTCGGGCTCAAGCTTCCTTCCTAACCATACCCTGTAGGCAGCACACAAGATCGGTTCCGAATCTTATCAATGGCTTGCGTTCAAAATCAGGGGGAAGTTCAGTCTAGATTTCCATCGTTGCGAACAGGATTGGTAAGTTGCGCCCGGGAAATGTTTGTCAGCCGAGCCTTTCAAACATATACGTTGGTGGCATCGAAGCATCCGCGCCGGCAGGAAAACCAATCGAGCGCTGAGCGTCGGATCAAGCAGTAGTTCGCCTCGAAGAATCGCTCAAGTTCAGGATGCCATTCCGGCAAGAGCTCGACGCCCACAGGCGTGATCCGCCCTACGGCGTAAGGGAGCTGCGCTGCGAGATCGAAAACGTCCTTCAGGAAGGCGCGAGCAAACACCCAGCGGTGGTTGTATTCGAACTGCAGCACGTCGACGCGTTCTTCGCGCAGGAGCGGCAGCGCCCCGCGCAGGACGAACAGGTCATGCCCTTCGGCATCGACTTTGACGAGGTGGATGCACTCCAAGCCCTTTATCGCGCGCCAGGAGGCGAGGTCGGTCGTCTCCACCTCGATCCAGCCGCCCGGCGGGGCGGTCGTATCGGCGGAGAGGGTGTTCACGCCTCCCAGCTCGCCCATGATGGCGATTTTCGCCTTGCCGCATGAGTCCGAGACCGCGCAGGCTTGCGTCTTGACCAGGCGAGCGAGCGGATGCGCGGCGAGCGCAGCATCGAACCGTATCCGCGCCGTCGGGACCGGCTCGAACGCGAAGACGCGGGCGTCGTCGCGGCCTGCCGCGTGCAAGGCGTTGAGCAGCGAGAGGCTCCAGTCCCCGACCTAGGCGCCGTGTCGCAGACCACGGGCGTCACGGTGGGCGGAAGCGCCGGCACGACGCAGCGCTGAAGATTTGCCTCGCCATTCGTCGCGATGGCGTTTGGCCAGGGCTCGCCGCGCGCGGCGCAATAGAGCCTGCGGCCCAACCGCCAGGTGAGCCGCCGCAGCGACGGCGCCGCGAGCAAGAGATCTTCGATCGCGTCTTTCAATTTCGGCTCCGAGCATTTCCGCACGGTGCACGCCACCTTTTATCCTACGCCGGATCCTTCTGCCATGCCGGCCGAAAGCTTTGCGCTGGCCGCGGTCGGAGCGCGGCCACGAACAGGGCAGAGAAACCAATGCCGCGCCCGCTGCGGGTTCGGCGGCGGTTAACGAGGCGCGATACGGAAATTGCCGGCGGGTCGGTCAGGCGAGGTCTGCCAGAAGTGTCGATGTCGGCGAGCGCATCAGGATTTTCCGGACCTCCCATTCGGTCGTGACATCGACTGAGTCCAGAAACTGGATCTTGCCGCCGGCGAGCCATGCGACCGGCAGCCCGTCACGATAAATGAGTCGGTTGCCGGTTAAAGCCGGAAGGCGCGGTCCCGGCGTGAGCACGCCGACGAGGTTCAGCGGATCGGCGCCTGAAAGCGAGATCCATTCACCCGACGGCGCCTGGCGCCGCACATCGCGCAGTAACCCTATCGCTTCGGGGAGCGCGTATTGCTCGCCGGCGAAGCCTGCGACGAAGCGGCCGCCGCGTATCTCGCCGCGCGCCTCGAGTCGACGCAAAACGCGAAGCACGTCGCGCCATGGGGGCAGCCACTCCGCTTCACGCGCCAGCAGTTTCCAAAAAACGACACCGTAGCGGCGCAGCAGGGTACGCGCGACATGCTCGACGGCGGCGTCCATGGTCATCTTGTCAGGCGCCTCGGGTGCATGTCTCGTGAGCGCCCAGCGCCCGGCGCCTTGCATGCCGAACGGCGAGAGGCGTCGGCGTCGCCGTGCACCGACAACCGAGGGGCGACGATCGGACGGCACCAATAACGCGCGCAAGCCGCCAAAGCCGTCCGAGGTTACGTGGCCGAGCGCCACCAGCTCGCCGAGCGCTTCTTCGACCTGCGGGCTAAGCAAGCCGGAAATCTTCACCAGCTCGTCGAAGAACAGGGCGCCGTGTTGACGCAGGCTGTTGAGCACGGTCTGGGCTCTGCCACTCACCGCGGCGGGCTGGTTGCGGCCGGAAATCACGGTCCAGTGCGACGCGTGGCGCCGCGCCATCAAGGTAATGGGCGTGCTGCGTACCGGCGCGGGATTGCGCTCGCGCGTGGCCGCGCCCTGTGCCGGCGTGAGCCGCGCCCAGACGAGGTGTCCGCCGAGGCATTGATCGTCGAGCCAGCAATGATCGTATTCAGCGATCCGTGCCGGCAGGATTTCGGTTTCCCACGCGGCGGCGGCGGCCTCGTAGCCTTCGAGAAACGCCGAAGCAACGGCCACAGAATCCGGCCCTTCGAGGCGCGCCTCCTTGGTGACGCGCTGCCACGCGAACAGGAAGCGGAGAAAATCCTTGGCCGCCACCGGTTCGATCTCGGCGCGCAAGCGCCGGATGGTATAGTGATGGATGCGCGCGAGCAGCCGGCGGTCGCACCATTCGTCGATGTTGGTGCCGGGCGTAAAACGGCCACGCATTGCGAAGCCTTCCGCCTGAAGCGCCAGCAACGCGGGCGCAACCTTGCTCGCTGTCAATCCCAAGGACGCGGCTAGGGCAGCTTCGGTCACCGGGCCCAAACCTTCGAGCCGACCGCGCAGAATTTCGACTGGTGCCTCATCATCTGGCCAATTGCCGTATTCCGACTCGCGCTCGGCGGCGACCCAAAGCGTCGCGCCCTCGAGTGTAAGCTTCACGGCTCGCCGGGCGGCGGCAAGCTTCTTCAACCACACACCCCATTCCGGCGGGTTTGCCGCTTCATCGGCGGTAAGGAAGCCCAGCCATTGCAGCGCGTCGTGCAACTCGTCTTCGTTGGTCGGGTCCGGCCATGCCTCGCTGCGCACGCGTGCGATCGCTTCGAGGTCAAGCCGGCCAAGCTGCGATGCATCCTCGGGCGACATCCAACGCCGTGCCATGACCGCCTGGGTGCGCCGCTCTTCGAGCGGCGCGTCGTCGAGGAAAGCGTATGGGCGTGCCGACAGGACTTCGAGGGCCAGGGGCGATGGCTGTGTAAGGTCGCGGGCGACGACCTCGACCTCGCCCCCCTCGATGCGCGACAGCAACTTTTCCAGCCCGGTAACGTCCATCGCCTCGTGGAGACAGTCCCAGATCGTCTGGTTGACCAAGGGATGATCGGGCACCTCACGTTCGCCGACGAGGTTCTCGCCGCAGGCGATCTGATCTGGAAACACTGCGCCGATAAGATCCTCGGCCTGCATGCGCGCGAATTGCGGCGGAACTTTCCTGCCGCCTTGGAAGCGTGGCAGCGCAAGCGCGATGCCCGCGACCCAGCGCCACCGCGTGTTGAACATGGGGGCGTCGAGCAGTGCCTGCACAAGCACTTGCCGCACGCTGGCAGAATGGAGGTAGTGTGCCACCTCCGCCAGTTCGAAACTGTGGGCGCTTGTCAGCGACAGGACGATATTGTCCTCGGTTGCCGCAGCCTGTAGCTCGAAATTGAATTTGCGGCAGAACCGCTTGCGCAAGGCGAGGCCCAAGGCGCGATTGAGCCGCCCGCCGAACGGTGAGTGCACCACCAGCTGCTGGCCGCCCGCCTCGTCGAAGAAGCGCTCGAGTACGATGCGGTCCTGAGTCGGCATGGCGTCGAGCGCGGCCAATGCGGATGCGAGATACTCGACGAGTTGCCGCGCCGCAGCCTCGCTGAGGCCGAGCTCTTTCATCACCCGGACCTGCGTCGCCTCACCGGCAAGATCGTCGCGGAGTTGCACCGCCAATTCCTCGCGCAGCCGCGATACCGAGAACGACAGTTCGTCGCTGCGTGCCGGTGCCTCGCCGAGCCAGAACGGAATCGTCGGCGGTTGGCCGTGCGCGTCCTCCACACGTACGACGCTGCGCTCCACCCGCATGATGCGATAGGCGTTGTTGCCGAGCTGAAATACGTCGCCCGCCAGACTCTCGACCGCAAAATCCTCGTTTACGGTGCCGATGATCTGGTTCTCGGGCTCGAGCAGCACTTGATAGTCGGCGGTGTCCGGAATAGTGCCGCCAGAAGTCAGCGCCGTCATCCGCGCGCCGCGCCGGCCGCGGATGACGTGATTGACACCGTCGTAGTGGATTAGGGCGCCGCGCCGACCGCGATGCGTACTGAACCCATCGGCCAACATGCGCAGCACCGCGCCGAATTGGTCGCGGCCGAGATTGCGGTAATGCCAGGCGCGACGGATGCGGTCGAACAGCGCCTGCTCGGGCCAGTCCTGCGCGGCGCATTCGGCGACGATCTGTTGAGCCAGCACATCCTGCGGCTGGTCGGGCAGGGTAAGCCGGTCGAGTTCGCCGCGCCGCACGCTGTCGAGCAGTGCTGTGCATTCGACCAGATCGTCGCGCGACAACGGGAAGAGCCGGCCTTTGGGCAAACCGCCGACGGCATGGCCCGATCGTCCGACCCGCTGGAGGAAACTGGCAATGGAGCGTGGCGAACCGAGCTGCACCACCAAATCGACTTCGCCGATATCGATACCGAGCTCCAGAGACGCTGTCGCGACCAGGGCCTGGAGCTGGCCACTCTTCAGGCGCTGCTCGGCATCGCGCCGGTGCTCCTTGGCCATGCTGCCATGATGCGCCGTGACCGCGGTTTCGCCCAGCCGGTCGGACAATTGGCGGGCGACGCGCTCGGCCATGCGGCGCGTATTGACAAATACCAGGGTGGTGCGGTGACCGGCGATCAGGTTGGTGATTTGCTCATAGACCTGAAGCCAGGTCTCGCCGGACATGACGCCCTCGAGGGGCGCGGGCGGAACCTCAATCGCGAGGTCGCGGCTGCGCTGATGGCCGGAATCAACGATCTCGACTTCTGCCGCGGGGCGTCCGTCGGGCGCCGCGCCTACCAGAAGGTGCGCCACGGTCTCGATCGGATTCTGTGTTGCCGACAGGCCGATGCGTTGCAGCTGGTCGCCGCAGAGTGCTGCGAGCCGCTCCAGCGATAGGGCAAGATGTGCGCCGCGCTTGGTCGGTGCGACCGCGTGTATCTCATCCACGATGAGACGTCTGGTGGTCGCGAGCATGGCGCGACCCGATCGCGAGCCAAGCAGGATATAGAGCGATTCCGGCGTCGTCACCACGATGTGCGGCGGCCGTTTGCGCATCTTCTGCCGCTCGCCCGGCGAGGTATCGCCGGTGCGGACCCAGGTGCGGATTTCGATATCGGGCAAGCCGCGGGCTTTGAGTTGTTCGCGGATGCCGACGAGGGGCGCTTCGAGGTTGCGCTGTATGTCGGTGGAGAGCGCCTTTAGCGGGGAGACATAGACGATGCGGGTTTCATCGGTGAGCCCCTTTTCCAGGCCCTCCCGGACCAGCGCGTCGATCCCGGCAAGGAACGCTGCGAGGGTCTTGCCCGAGCCGGTCGGCGCCGCGATCAGTACGTGGCGACCGGCGTTGATTGCCGGCCAGGCTTGCACTTGGGCAGGCGTCGGCACAGCGAACTGGCCCGCAAACCAGGCCGCGACGGCGGGGTGAAATAACTCGGCATAATTGCTGTCGCGGTCCGTTCCGCGTTGCTGATCGAGTGGCGCCATGCCGACGAGATTGGATCAACGGTGGGCAAAATCAACAGCAAACGCATCCCGTCCCCTCCCATGCCGTCAACCCTTGCCGCTTGGCCCAATTCCGACGCAAAGCGGAGGCAGCGCCGCCGGTCAGTTCGGGCCAGCCGATGCGCGTTTCGGGGCGGCACGTCGGATGTGATCGCCTCGACTGTTCCTCTAGTATTGGCCTACTTCCTGCCAGCAGAGTAGCGTGATGAAGGCACCAGCCTGGTGTTCCAGCCTGACGTCAGAGAGGAGCGCTGGCTGCGCTCGCGAGCTCGGATAACCGACGCATTCGCACCGATGTGAAGTGACGGTGAATTGAGGTGGCAGCCCGGATATGAGATGAATTGAGACATTCCCAGTTGTGGAGGAGGGCAAGACCATGGGCGATTCCGTTCATCTGAATAATCCCAAAGCAACCGAATGCACCTGCGCTGCCGCCGGAGAAACGGCCACCACGAAGCATCTTGCGCATGCCCCTAATTCGGTGTCGCGCCGAGGTTTCTTGCGAACGGGTCTTATCGGTTCGGCTTCCACATTCCTCGCCACCGCCAGCCTCGGCGTTGCGCTTCCGCGCCGAGCGATGTCCGAAACGGATTTGAGCCCAGAGGCGGCGCTAAAAGAGCTGATGGATGGTAATGGGCGCTATGTCGACAAGAAGCTGACATCGTTCGACGAAAACCTTGTCGAACTACGGCAAAATACCGCTGAAGGGCAGGTACCATTCGCCGCCGTTTTGTCTTGCGCTGATTCGCGCGTCCCGCCCGAACTGATATTTGACCAGAGCATCGGCCACTTGTTCGTTACCCGGGTCGCTGGAAACGTGGCAAGCACTGATGTGATCGCGAGCCTAGAATTTGGCGCAGCGGTTTTGGGCACCAAGGTGATCATGGTTATGGGGCACGCGAATTGCGGAGCCGTCTCGGCCGCAATCGGCGTCAAAGCAGTACCAGGGCAGATCAGTGCGCTCTATCGCTATATTCTGCCGGCGGTTGACCAGTCTGGTGGCCGGCTCGCCGATACGATCAAAGCCAATGCCGGGATCCAAGCAAGAGTGCTCGCAGGGGCATCGACGGTTCTCAATGAGCTAGTCAAGAAGAATGCCCTCAAGATTGTGGCTAGCTACTATGACCTCGCCACCGGTCGCGTCATGTTGTTGAAATAATTGAGGCATGCAACCGCTCCGGCAATCGTGCTTCTTTCAATTCGGGGCGAAGAGTTCGATAATCGTTGGTACCGCCTGAGGTGTTGACGAGGCCGCGATGGTGACCAGCCATTGATTACCCGCTCTTTTGCTGGTTCGACCGTTAGGCATCCGTACCAGCTGGTTGGTGAACGGTGTCGTGGTTTTGGCATTGATTCTTGGCGGTGGCACGACTTAGGGATTGTGGTCGGACGCGCTGTTGCAATTGGTCAGCCTTCCTGGATTGCGCGCCTTCTTTTTGGGTGCGCCTCCGGGATCGGGATGGCCGACGGCAATTTTTAGCTGCTTGGTGTGTTGCTTCCGATATTGCAGCTGATTCCTTTGCCACCCGAATGGTGGGACAAACTTCCTGGCCGAGAACCGGTTAGTGCAGCCTATGATGCCGTCGGGATGGCGCGCCCTTGGCTTCCTCTAAGTTTGACGCCTGCGGAGACCTGGCGCAGCGTACTGTCGCTTCTGCCGGGCGCCGCGGTTTTTCTGGCGACTGTGAGATCTTGCTCATGAAGATCGCCGTCGTCTCGTTCTGCTCATTCTCGTGGTTGTTCTGCTAAGCGTCATGGTGGACGTGCTGCGAGTCATCGGGGGTCATCTCTACTTCTATGAAATTACAAATCTTGGGAGTGCGGGCGGCTTCTTTGCCAATCGGAATCATAATGCCGGTGCGCCAGGCCAAGCTGGCGCGATCCAGCCGGTGCAAGTCCGGCCCGGGTAAGGCCTTAGCGGGCCGCTTGGTAGTGAGTGTTGCGTGGTCGCCGGCAACGACGGCCACGAAGCGTACACAGCAATCGTGTGGGGTGTGGGATTGAGCCACGTAATTGATAACAACGCAGGGGCCGAGGCCGTCGACATGGCCGAAGGCAACATGTGCGGTACCGCGATGCGAGGTGCTGACGCCCTGCCGGGGTCGAAGGCCACATCACGCACGAAAGGATCGCGTCGGAAACTGGGAGATCCCGCGTTCGACCGGGGGGAAACAACTGCCTCGGTCCGCATCGGGAAGGCGAGGAGCCGTAGCCGATGATGCACGAGCACGGGAAGTCAGCCCCCGGAATAGTAGCTGGGAAGCCGGCGAACAAAGCGGAGCCTTCCGCGGCGGAGCTGGTGGAGCCAAGGACGGGGGCCGAGGGGAATGCGGACCACCAAACCACGTACCGGACACAGGCCCGGGCAAGCGTGTCAAGTGCGCTGGACCGCATACGACAAGCGGCAAGGCAAAGGAAGAGGGAACGGTTCACCGCGCTTCTGCACCATGTCAGCGTCGATCTGCTCCGGCTGGCATTCTTCGCCCTCAAGCGAAATGCCGCGCCCGGCGTGGACGGCGTGACATGGCAGGACTACGAAGTCGATCTTGAGCGCAAGCTCATTGATCTGCACGATCGGGTCCACCGAGGAGCGTACCGGGCATCGCCGTCCCGGCGACGGTACATACCGAAGGCCGATGGACGGCAGCGCCCACTCGCGGTCGCCGCTCTGGAAGATAAGATCGTCCAGAGAGCGGTGCTCGCGGTGCTGACGCCGATCTACGAGGAAGATTTCCTCGGGTTCAGCTATGGGTTCCGACCGAAGCGCAGCCAGCACGACGCGCTGGCGGCGTTGATCGTCGGGATTTCCAGCAGGAAGGTGAACTACATTCTCGATACGGACCTCCGAAGCTTTTTCGATTCGGTCAGCCAGAAATGGCTGGTCCGATTCCTGGAGCATCGGATCGGTGATCATCCGCCTAATCCAGAAGTGGCTGAAGGCGGGCGTCCTTGAAGACGGTGTCCTCACAGTCAGTGAGCAGGGGACCGGCCAAGGCTCGGTGATCTCACCGTTCCTAGCCAATGTCTACTTGCATTACTGCTTTGACCTCTGGGCCGAACGCTGGCGACGGCGTGAGGCCACGGGCGACATGATCATCGTGCGATTCGCTGACGACATCGTCGTTGGGTTTGAGCACGAGACTGATGCCCGGCGCTTCTGGGACGCAATGCGCGAACGGTTGCAGGAGTTCTCGCTGACGCTGCATCCGGAGAAGACCCGACTGCTGGAGTTCGGCCGCCACGCGGCGACCGACCGAAAGCTGCGCGGGCTTAGTAAACCGGAGACCTTCACATTCCTGGGCTTTACTCTCATTTGCGGCAAATCACGCCGGGGCAACTTCCTGGTTCATCGGAAGAGCCGGCGCGACCGCATGACTGCGAAGCTCAAGGAAGTGAAGGACGAACTGCGTCGGCGGATGCACAGCCCGATCCCTGAACAAGGGCGCTGGCTGAGGCAGGTTGTCACCGGCTACTTCGCGTACCACGCAGTGCCGACAAACTTCAGATCGCTGCTGCTATTCCGCGCCCATATCACGAACCTCTGGTTCCGCACGCTCCGGCGGCGCAGCCAGAAGGATTCCACAACCTGGGAGCGGATCGTGAAGCTCACCGATGAGTTCCTCCCGCAACCTCGTATCCTTCATCCCTGGCCGAACGCGCGCTTCGCCGTCACTCACCCGAGGTGGGCGCCGTATGCGGGCAAGCCGCACGTACGGCGTTGTGCGGGGGGCGCCCAGTAATGGGCGTCCCTACCGCGCTCGTTCCTATATTCCGCTATCCCGTTAGGGACGGCGTGGGGATTGAACCTGGCAATAAGGCGGCCGCAGCGCGTCGGATTGGGCATGTTGATCGTCGGGTTGGTTGCCGCTGGCGCCGCGTTGGGTCTGGCGCTTACCTCGTCTCGTGCTGGTGTTGTCCTCGGCCTCGTCGCGGGAGTTGTCACGATCGCCCTGGTGGCCATGCATGGCGAGGTCGCCGGAGAAAGAGACGGCTAGCTATTGGTTACCAGTGGTTGATTGCGTCCGCCTGATGGGACGGCGACTACTGAGCGGCCGATCGCCATTCGCCGGCGATCGCAACCATATCCATCACATTTTGATGGAATATATGTCGCGACGTCGCTCGCTGATCGTGTACCTGCTCATGCTCGCGGCACCCGGCATCGGCATGCCGATTAACGAGACGCTGGGAGCGACGATACTGCTGATGGCGATCAGCTCCTATGTCATGTTGGTATTCTTGCATGAGTCGGCGCTTGCCCATGCGCGCGCCATGCGCGCTTGCAATCAAGTTCCGACCATGCACCTCGGGTTTCGCTGACGCTGCTGAGGCGAAAGCGCGGATTTACCGTCATTCGCATCAGCCAACCGCAGACGGCGAGGACGGCGGTAGACCGGCGGCGCGCAAAGGTTAGCCGCCGCGCCGCTAGTCTGCGCGCTGGTCTCTTTGAGAAGAGTTGGTCGGCATTCGGCAAAAAATACGCGTGACGCCGGCCCGCTGGACATATCCTCCTAAACGAGTTAGAGGAGCGTGACCGCGTGGGCCTATGGGCAGCGCAGTAACGCTGATAGGCATCAGAGTATCGCGAAAATCGGCTGTGACCCGCGGCCGGTGATTGACTTCGTCAGCGACCGGTAGCAAATCCCGGCTCCAGTGCGGCGATGTCCGGCTGCGTTCCCGACAAATCGGTGACGACAGTCGCGCGCTCGAACGATCTGCGATGACGTTGCAGGCTCGCCGATGTCTCGCATCGCACCTGCCGGCAAGGGAGGCTTCCGCCAAATGAATGCGAATTGTCGACCGTCGAATGTCGATACCGAGCAGTTTCGGCTGCGCAACTTCGTCGCCTCACTCGGTCCTGAGGAGCTTCAGCTTTGTCCCGACCCGGTCGCGCTTTCGGACATCGCCGCGATTCTTCATGGCAATCGCAGGACAGTATGGTTCAAGTCGGCGGCAAAAGAGGGTGCGGAGCTCGTCGGCAATGTCGTCGGCAGCCGCACGCGCTTGGCGCGGGCCTTTGGCATCGAGCCGCCTAAGCTCGCATTCGAGTTGATGGCCCGGCTCAAGAACGAACCGGAGATCATCGAACTGACGTCTACCCAGGCCCCGGTGCAAGAGGTGGTACTGACAGGGACCGAGGCCGACTTGACGCGGCTGCCCGTCCATGTTCAGCACGCGGCGGACGGGGGACCCTATATCTCCGCATCGGTCGACTTCTGCATCGATCCCGCGACCGGCAAGACCAATTCCGGGGTGCGGCGGATGATGCTGCGCGGCCCGCACGAAGCCGGCATCGACCTGAACGCCCCCTCCGATCTGCGCCTCATCTATCAAGCGGCGGCCGCGCGAAAGGAGAGGCTTCCTGTCAGCTTTGTGGTCGGCTGTCATCCGATCGACTTCGTCTCGGCGACCATGCGTGTGCCCGTGGACGAGCTCGGCCTGGTGTCGTCGTTGCGCGCCGCGCCGGTGCCGGTCGTTAAATGCGTGACCAACGACATCCGCGTTCCGGCCGATGCCGAATTTGTCATCGAGGGCTATCTCGATGAGCGAGGCTATGCCGAAGCGGAAGGCCCTTACGGCGAATATCTCGGCTATTACGGCGTGGTTAAGCAGAATCCGGTGTTCCATGTCACTGCCATCACCCATCGCCACGACGCGCTGTTTCAGACCGCGACCATCAGCGGCAGGCATATGGACATGACCGACACCGCCAATCTCGAAGCCTTGCGCACCGAGCTCAGCGTTTGGACGGCACTGCGCGGCGTTGTTCGGGAGCCGGTCTCGGTCTATGTGCCGGTGTCGACGGGTGGCGCGTTAAGCGCGCGGGTCGCGCTGCGACAACGTTTTGCTGGCGAGGCGCGGGCGGCCATCCATGTCGTGCTCGGTGCGGTTTCAGTGAAAAACCTGTTCGTGGTAGATGCCGATATCGATGTTTTTTCGGACGCAGAAATTGAATGGGCGCTGTGCTCGCGATTCCAGGCGGACAAGGATCTGATCCTAGTCACGGGTGTGCGCGTCAGCCCGCTTGACCCGTCGCTCCAAGGTTCGCCGACGGGGGCCAAGGCTGGTTACGATCTCACCTGGCCGATGGCGATCGCCGCGCGGTGGGAGTTGCAAATTCCAACCCCGCCGAGTTTCGCGGGCAAGCAGTTCCCTTCGCTCGAAGCGGCGCTGCGCGACGGGCCCAAGCGTTTCGAGGAGTTGATGGTGGCGCGCGGCAGCGATGATGGCCGGGACATCGTGCGCGAACTCGATGCTTTCCGGACCCGTGGGCTCAAGCGGGACGATCAGGGACGGTACTATCTCGCCAAGGCCGAATAGTTCCAGGAAAGGGGCTGCGCAGGTGGCGTTAGCGCCGCTCAGCGAAGAAATCGGCGTGCTCTCAACGAGCCTTGACGGCAAACCGGATCTTGGGACTGGCCATTGCGTCCGCGACACGATGGTCTTGGCCGGACGTTCGCGCAACGTGGCAGCGCGCGTTTTGTGACCGTGCAGGATTTTCGCTTCCCTATCACCTCCGGTGGATGGCGCGCCAGACGCGCTCCGGCGTTGCCGGTGTTTCGATATGGTTTACGCCGAATTCAGCAAGTGCGTTGCAAATCGCATTGATGACCGCCGCCGGGGCCGGCGTCGTTCCCCCTTCGCCGCCCGGTCTTACACCAAGCGGATGGCTGGTCGCCGGCACTTCGCTGAGTTCGGTGCAGAATTCCGGCAAGTCGTCGGCGCGCGGAAGCGCGTAATCCATGAGCGAGCCCGCGAGCATCTGGCCGCTGCTACGATCGTAATAGGCCTGTTCAAGAAGCGCCTGACCGACGCCCATGGCGATGCCGCCATGGGTCTGGCCATGGAGGATCAGAGGATTGATCGCCTTGCCGACGTCGTCGACGGCGGCATAGCGCACCAGCACCACGGCTCCGGTTTCGGGATCGACCTCGACCTCGCAAACATGGGTGCCGAAGGGGAACGCGCCAACGCGCACCAGCTGGTCAGAGATTGCCCCAAGAGGACCGCGCAAATGTTCCGGCAAATCGTTGCGTTCGATTGCTGCGACCGCGACATCGAAAAGGCCGATGCGACGGTCCGTGCCTTTAACCATGAAAGCGGTGTCAGCATAGTCGAGATCGACGCTGGCGACTTCGAGGAGATGTGCTGCGATTTCCTTGGCCCTGGCGATGACATCGAACGTCGCTTGGCGGATCACAATCGAGGCGATGCGCATCGAGCGACCGGAGTGTGAACCGCCGCCCGCTTTGACAAACGCGGTGTCATGGGCGCGGAGGCGAACCGCCTCGATGGGCAGGCCAAGCCAGGCGGCAACGAGTTGGGGAAACGCCGTCTCATGCCCCTGGCCGCTCGCCATCGTGCCTAGTATTAGATCGACATGACCGTCGGCTAGCACGGTTAGTTCGGCGCGTTCGCGTGGCATGCCGCTGGTGGTCTCGACGTAGCAGCCGACCCCGATGCCGCGATACTTGCCGCGTTGCCGCGCGGCCGCATGCCGTTCGGCAAAGCCGTTCCAATCGGCGAGCGCCAGCGCGCTTTCGAGCACTTTTGGGTAGTCGCCGCTGTCATAGGTGATGCCGAGATTGTTTGCGTATGGAAATGCATCGGGCGGAACCAGATTGCGCCGGCGCAATTCGACAGGATCGAATCCGTGCTCGCGCGCCGCGATTTCGATCACACGCTCGATGGCAAAGATCGCCTCGGGCCGGCCGGCACTGCGAAACGGAATTGTCGGCGGCGTGTTGCTCATCACCGCGCGCGCCCTGACAAAGGCCGTTGGCACACGATAGACGCTGGTCATCATTTGCGCGCCCTTGTTCAAGGGGACAAACGAAGCAGTATGTGCGCCCACATTGCTGAGATTGGAGGAACGCACGGCAAGGAAATTGCCGTCTCGATCCAGCGCCAGCTCCACCTCGACCCAAAGGTCGCGCGCCTGGTAGTCCGTGACGAAGGATTCCTGCCGCTCCGCCGTATGTCTTACGGGTCTTTGGAGCAGACGAGCTGCCCAGGCGATGAGCGCGAATTCCGGATTGAGCGCGTTGCGGGTGCCGAAACTGCCGCCGACGTCGTGGGCGACGACGCGTACCGTCGCGGGATCGACGCCGAGAATGGCGGCGAGGTCCTCCTTGATGCGGACGACGCCCAGCCCGCCGGCAGCGTAGAGCGTCGTCGTGTCGGAACTGACATCGTAGTCGCCGATCGCAGCGCGCGGCTCCATGTGGGCACCCGTCAGACGTTGTACCCAGGTTGCTACCCGGCTGACATGAGCCGCCTTGGCGAACGCGGCATCGGTCGCGGCGCGGTCGCCGATCTCGGCGTCAATACACAGATTGGAAGGATGTTCATCCCAGAGGCGAGGCGCATCGTCGCGAACCGCGTCGAGCGCATGAACCACAGCGGGCAGGGAATCAAAGTCGGCTGCGACCAAATCTGCGCCGTCTTTCGCCGCCGCGACGGTTTCACCGACCACCATGGCGACGATCTCGCCCACGGCGCGGGCCTTGTCGGTCACCATCGGGAAGTGGGGCACCTTGACCCGCCTGAATCCCGGATGGTCAACCAGTGCAATATCGGCGCCACCGCCTTCGCCTCCGGGCGCATGGGGAATCGGCTTCAATCCCGCCGCCAACGCATCGGCCCCGGTCAGCACCAATAGCACGCCCGGCGTCGCCTTGGCCGCGGCGGTGTCGATATCGCGCAGGCGCGCATGGGCATGTGGCGAGCGCACAAAGATGGCGTGGGCAAGGCGATCGAACTTGATATCGTCGGCGAAGCGGCCCTTGCCCGTCAGCAGGCGCGAGTCCTCTTGGCGCCGGACCGGCTGGCCAATATGCACATCCATCGAATCGTTTCCCAACCTTCAATGTCCCTCGCAGCACCACCCCCCCCCGTGTCATAAGACTTCGCTGCCGCTGCGCAAGGGATTTGTCGCTGCGCGGACCTATTTGCTGCTTTGCGCAAACCTGTTGTGCCAAACTTGCGGGCGCGTCGCCGGTGACGCTATGGTCGCATGACCGAAAAAGGCGGCGATCTTTCAGACGCGCAGCGATATGGCAAGGCGCGGGAGATTTGACAATGGCGGCATCAACAATTGATCTCAGCCGGCTGATTGATGGACAGAAGTTCAACCGCTTTCATATCTGGATTATTTTTTGGTGTTTCCTGGTCCAGTTCGCCGATGGCTTCGACATCAATGCGGCGGCCTATATAGCCCCAGCCCTAGTCAAGGAATGGCATCTCAATCGCGCGCAGCTCGGCCCTTTGTTTAGCGCCGGCCTGTCCGCAGGCTTCTTTGGTCCGCTGTTCTTCGGCTTCCTCGCGGACCGTTACGGTCGCCGGCTGTCAATTATCGCCGGAACCTTAGTCTTCGGCATCTTCACGGTCGTCTCCGTGCTGTCGACCTCACTGGGGCAGCTGATTGTCCTGCGCTTTCTCGCCGGTCTCGGCATGTCCGGAGCCCTGCCGATGACGGTGGCGCTTGTCAACGAGTTCGCACCCCGGCGCATGCGCGCGACGTTGGTTATCGTCATGTTCTCGGGGAGCACACTCGGCGGCGGTGTGCCCGGTCCGTTTGCGTCATGGCTTGTGCCCACCCACGGCTGGCAAATCCTTTTTTGGATCGGTGGCCTGATGCCGTTGGTCCTGACCGTGCTCTTGGTATTCGCGCTGCCCAAATCGGTGAAGTTTCTGACGCTGCGACCGGCGCGCCGGGAAGAGCTGTTACGGACGCTCGGCCGCATGGGGTTAGGCCGCAGCTTTGCGCCTGATGTTCGCTTCATTATCGGCGGCGAGGCCAATCGCGGCCGCTTTTCGCTTCGTCCTCTGTTTGAAGGCCGGCTTGCGATGCTGACGCCATTCCTTTGGCTGTGCTTCGCCATCACGACGATGAGCTTTTATTTCATCAATAGCTGGATGCCGACGATCCTCACCGGTAACGGTATTCCGCTGGAGCGCGCGGTCTATGCGACGACCTTGTTCAGCTTCGGGGGCACGTTGGGCGCCTGGGTGATTATGCGGCCCTTCGACCGTTACGGATTCATCCCGGTGACTATTCTCTATCTGTGCGCCATACCGATCGTTGCTAGCATCGGTCTTCCGGGGCTCAGCGAGACCGGGGTAATGGCCATGGTTGCGGCGGCGGGCTTTTGCTTGCTCGGCCTCAATTTCGGCAACATCGCTGGGGCCGGGAACATCTATCCAACGGAAATCCGCGGTTTCGGCGTCGGCAGCGCTTTCTTCATCGGCCGCATCGGTTCGGTGATCGGGCCGCTGCTCGGCGGCTTGCTGATTGCACGGCAGGTGACGACGGAGCACATCTTTTTCCTGTTCGCGCTGCCGATCGTGGTGGCCGCCTTGGCTTCGATGGTCGTGTTGCGGCTCTATTGGCTGCAATACCAAAGCGCACGCCACGAGGAGGTTCCCCAGACGGCGCTCGTCAGCGCCGAGTAAGGGCGCCGGGCAGGTGTTTGTTACGGGGATGGGAAGATCCGCGGGTTTGCAAAAATCGGCGTGTCGATATGACACATAGGGGGCCGGCCATGGGCGACCCAGGTTGATAGCGTGAATTTGTGAGTGATAGGCATTGCGATCGCTGGTGATTTTCCGCCCCGGCCCCAACTGGATCGCAGGCCAGCCTGCCAACCGGCAGGATCGTGCCGTCATGCTGCCGCATCTGATTCGCATGCGCGAACTCTACGATAACGGCGCCCTCATTTTCGGCGGTCCAACCCGAGCCGGTTTCGGCGGCATGGCACTATTGGAAACGAAGACTTCATCGGAGGCGGCGGACCTCATGCGGGAAGATCCCGCCGTGCTTGCGGGTGTTCTAACTTACGAGGTCGCGGCGCTTAATCCCTACTTCGACGCCTTCGCCGGGCACGCATGGTCGCGGTGAGCGATAGATGAGCCAGCCATGCCGACACGGCGGCAAAAGCCCGCTCGCTTTGCCGAGATCGAAATACGAGGCGACGTTGAAGTGTCGGATAGGGCGTCCGCGGTCGTCGCGTTCGATCTCATTCGCCGAGTTGACCTAAGCCCCTCCGCCCCTGTGCTCCACATGCGGGACCGGTCGGGATCGGGATAGATCACTGGCGGGGTATAAGACAGTCAGGCTGGGCTCAGGGGTAGGCCCGCCCGCGATCAAACGGCGGGCGCAACTCCGCCCCCTCACCCGTGATCGGGCTCTCGTTTCATCACATTTCCCTTGGGCAGGGATATTTCGGGTGCAAACCCTCCTAAGACCATCTGTGGGAGCACCCCGGGGATGGGTGCGTCTGTGCCTGCGTGAAACGTACGAAGGGAGAACAACATGATATGGGGACGGTGGCTTCCTGCCTTAGGGGTTACAATTGGCGTATCCATGATGGCGGCGGCCGTAGCGTTTGGTCAGCCCGCCAATCCAGTCGCGCCACCGAATATGGCGGCGGGACCCGCCGGAGACGATCAATCGCCGACGGCTAGAGGCTGGGATCGTGGCAATCGTGGCTGGGGCTTTCGGCGGATCGACCCGACGCAAATGTGCAAGCAACGTTTCGCGCGTGAAGCTGGGTTCCTTGCTTATATCGGCGCGCTCCTTGAACTGACGACGCAGCAAGAACAGCTCTGGGACAAATATCATCAGGCGATGCTCGACAACGCGACCAAGCTGCGCCAGGTCTGCCTTGACAACCTAGTCTCACCATCCCGGGACGAGACGGCCCTGCAGCGCCGTGACCGGATCGAGAAAATGCTTACAGCTCGATTGGATGCTTTGCATGCCACGCGGCCGGCGCTTGAGGCGCTTTACCAATCGCTGACACCGGAACAGCGTGCCGTGCTTAATCGTCCCCGCAACCCGCGACCTGCGCGCTGAGATCGCGAGCCAACGACAAAGGATCCTTCGCAGTGACGTTATTGGCCGCAGCCGACGGTATCGAAGCTCAAATCAGCGGGGTCATCGGAGCCTGCGATCGCGCAGTCGGGGTTGAGCGGACTATTGCTGTTGGTTGCACTTCCCGAGGCAGCGCCGCTCGTTCCCCGAGGGTCACTGGCAGGCGCCGCACCGGTACGTGACGTGTCGGCGGAGAAAGAGGGCGTGCCTGGCGCCGGAATGGAGATCATATCCGTCGCACTTGGCGAAATAACAAAGGCGGCCGGCGCGTCGGGGGTTAGGTTCGCACCGCTTGTCGCCGACTGCGCCAGCGCTTGGTCGACGAGCAGCGTCACCATCGCCAAGGCGAAAATCAGTGCTCGTTGAGGCCGCTTCCTGCCGCAACGGCTAGTTCGCTTGGCCAGTATGCCGAAACCAAACCGCAAGGATAAACGCGTCCTCCTCACCTCATATGCCCCGAAGGGGGATCTCCCGCGCCACCAGCTGATAACCTATTTCTAATGCTCCTTCGCCGAAGGGGTCGTGCAGTCCATGAAATCCACACAATGATGGCGTTTTTGGGATTCCGATTGGCCGTGGTCGTTTCGGGCGAGTGCCGGCGACCAGAGGCTCGTCGCCAAGGTGATTAGGACGACGCCACGCCAGTCATGCCTTCGCTCCAAATGCCTCGGTTGCGACTGCTTCGATCGGCATCAACCGGCTACCTTATGATTACAGCTCAACCGGCAACAAAAGCACCGCCGCCATGACAATCGTCACCGCGATCGCGGTGCCGATGGCCCACAATCCAGCCACTGAGCGACCGCTCTTCGCGACGGACGTGAAAATATATTGTCGGGTCGCAAGCAATTTCGATCTCCTCCAACGTGGTATGGCGGGATGGAGGAACTCATCCCTTGAGGCGCAAAAAAGTTGATCCGGGGCGCACGATCACGGCCGCGCGATAACGAAGTTGGCTCAAGGCTGAGGTGACGGCGACGCAACCCGCGAGCGAGAAATGGCGCTAGTATCACTATGGGTTACACCTCTCACGTTAGATAATCCCAAACCAAGCCCTCATCGACGCTAGGGCGCGAGGCTTTTCGCCGGTATGAGCGCCTCCCCCGCACTTAGTTCCGTGCGTGCTCTGGCGATCAGCACCGTTGCATCGGCTTGGGGCGATGCGTCGGCGAAATTGCGCAGTGCTATAATCGTGTTGTGGAGGTTCTTCTGCGTGTCGCTCAACTCCGCCACGATGGCAGGATCGCTGCAAGCCACGGTGGTCGGCTGTGGACAGCGTGGCAGGAGGCCGTAAGCCGTGGCCGGAGCCAAGAATTTGTTGACATATTCGAGTTCGATGGCCGTCACCGCCCCTCGTGACGCAGAGGGCGGCGCTACGGTCGCGGGCGCGGCGCAACCCGCCAACAAAAAAAGGCTTATGATCGGCAATCGCCGCACTTGAGTTTGCCCCCTGTCCTCGCCGCTGCCGCTTTCTCTCTCTGTTGGCGGCGGCGCGGTCAAAAGGTAGCACCAAATCCGGCCAACCGCTGCCTCGGCCATTCTTTGGGGCAGCGACGCCGTTCTTGTTTCAGCCTGAAACCGAAGGATCCTGAGGGGAGGGGCCATGGCATCCTTCCGGCCATGGCATGCCTTCGCTGGATCCGGCGCTTGAGACCGGCGGCCCTGACAGGGATGACGTATAAAGCGTATGGCGGGATCCCCGGGTAAAGGATAAACTGGAACTTTATGGCGGGAGACGTTTCGGCGGTATCGCGCCGACTCAAGGAAATCAGGCGCCGAGCTCGGTCTTTCGATCCGCGAGGTGGCTGAGGCGCTGGGTATGGAGCATGGCAGCTCCTACCAGCATTACGAAGACCGTTACCGCAAACCGCTATTGCCGCTCGACCTGACGCAAAGGCTGGTACCGATCTTCGCCAAAGCGGGCGCCGACCCGGCTGAACTCTTTGCGCTCGCCGGCGTCGATGCCAGCGGCAGCCACCTCGTTGGCGCCAAAAGCGCGGCCGAGAGAGGACGCCCGCGTCATCCGCATCGAGGAACTCGACGTTCGAGCCGCGCCAGCGCTTCCCTCATCGGCGAGACTGAAACCGTTATCGACACTTGGCAGATTCCAGCCGCGATCATCCGCGCCTATTCGAGTGCGCCCGCGAGCGATCTGCGGATCATCGCCGTAACGGGAGACAGCATGGAACCGACCCTGCAGCCCGGCGAGCGTATCCTGGTCGATGCCGGCGACCGAGGCCGAGCCCGCCAGGGATGTTTGTCGTCTGGGACGGGCTGGGGCTGGTCGTCCGAAGGGTGGCGATGCTGGCGCATGGCGACCCGGCCCGCGTTACAATCACGTCCGACAATCCCAAATACGAACCAAACGAACGCACTATCGACGAGGCCTATATCCGGGGCCGCGTCATTGGCCAATGGCGCTGGCTCTGAGGTGCGAGCCAATCAGGCGGCAGGCCGAGGAGGTACACAATCAAACCGACCGCAAGGTACGGTCGCTATGCCGCCTGCGGAATGGGAAACGCAGTCGGCAACATGTCAAGCCGTCGGCAGCCGATGTTCCCGGAACATTTCGCGCAGACGCGTCTTCAGAATCTTGCCGGTGCCGCCATGGGGAATTTCCGGCACGAACACGACTTCGTCCGGAAGCTGCCACTTCGCCAGCTTGTCGGAGAGGAAGTTCAAGAGCTCGGCGCCTTGTGGCTCGCGGCCCGGCTTCTTGACGACGATCAGCAGCGGCCGCTCGTCCCATTTGGGATGCGGCAGGCCGATCACGGCTGCCTCGGCGACATCGGGATGCGCCATCACGGCATTCTCGACATCAATCGAGCTGATCCATTCGCCGCCGGATTTGATGACGTCCTTGCTGCGGTCGACGATCTGCACGTAACCCTCGGGATCGATCACCACGACGTCGCCGGTCTTGAACCAGCCCTCGCTGTCGAGCGCTGCCTTGGTGGCGGCCTCATCCTTATAATAGCCCGCGACGATCCAGGGGCCGCGCACATAGAATTTCGCCGCGTGTCTCGCCGTCATGCGGCGCGACCTTGCCGTCGAAGCCGACCACCTTGCAGTCGACCAGGCAGATCGGAATGCCCTGACGGGCGCGCACCCCGTGTTGGCTGTCCTTGTCGAGCGAGCGATGCTGGTGTTTGAGCCGGCTGACAGTGCCAAGCGGGCTCATCTCGGTCATGCCCCAGCCTTGCAGGAAATCGACACCGTATTTCTCGGCAAACGTCTTGATCATGGAAATCGGGACGGCCGAGCCCCCCGACAATACTCGTTTCATGGTGGCGAGCTTTTTGCCGGTCTGCTCAAGATATTGCAGGCATCCAAGCCATACGGTGGGCACGCCGAGACCGACGGTCACGCCCTCGTTTTCGATCAGCTCGCATATGCTGGCGCCGTCGAGCTTGGCGCCTGGCAGGACCTGCTTGGCGCCGGCGAAGGCCGCGCTATAAGGCGTGCCCCAGGCGTTGACATGGAACATTGGGACGATCGGCAATACGCAATCCTCGACGGAAAGGCCGATCGCGTTTGCCGTGCATGCCGCCATGCTGTGCAGCACGGTCGAGCGATGACGTGTACAGCGAGCCCTTGGGATTGCCGGTGGTGCCGGAGGTATAGCAAAGCGAGGATGCGGTGTTCTCGTCGAATATCGGCCAAGTCGAGCGCCGGCTCCTTCGGCGGCGAGTCAGTTCCTCGTAGCACAACACATTCGGCAACGCGGTCTGCGGCATGTGCGCGCGGTCGGTAAGCACGATGTAATGCTTCACCGTCGGCCACAGCGCTGCCATCTTCTCCGCGAGCGGTACGAAGGTCAGATCGAGGAAGACGAGCTTGTCCTCGGCATGGTTGACCATGTAGCGCAGCTGATCGGCGAACAGGCGCGGGTTGAGCGTGTGCATCACCGCGCCAATGCCGGAAATGCCGTAATAGAGTTCGAAATGCCGGTAGGTGTTCCAGCCGATGGTGGCGACGCGGTCGCTCATGCCAATGCCGAGCCGGTGCAGGGCCTTCGCCAGTTGCTTGGCGCGCGCATCAGCGTCAGCATAGGTGTAGCGGTGGATCGGCCCTTCGACCGTTCGGGTTACGATCTCGGTATCGCCGTGATACTCGGCCGCATATTGAATAAGGCTCGAGATCAGTAGCGGGCGATCCATCATCAAGCCGCGCATCTATTCCTCCCAGTACGAGTCATGTCGTTGGGGGAACAGTAACGCGGATAAATACGACCCTACAACCCTTGCTGGACACTAGACCGCGCTCAGAGCGCGATCGAGATCGTCGCACAGGTCGGCCGCGTCCTCGAGGCCGATCGACAGCCGAATCAATCCGTCGTCGATCCCGAGCACTGCCCGTTCCTCCGGCTTGAGGCGGAAATGCGTCGTCGTCGCCGGATGGGTCACGAGCGAGCGAGCGTCGCCGAGATTGTTGCTGATGAGAATCAGTCTCAAGGCGTTGAGGCAGCGGAACGCCGCGGATTTGCCGCCGCGGACCGAGAAGGCGAGCAGCGTGCCGCCGCTCGCCATGAGCCGCGCCGCCAGCGTCCGCTGCGGATGGCTCGCAAGCCCAGGGTAAAGGACGCGCTCGATTTTGGGGTGGCTCTCGAGAAAGGCCGCCACTTGCGCCGCATTGCGACTCATCCGCTCGACCCTCAGGTCGAGCGTCTCCATCCCCTTGAGCAAAACCCAAGCATTGAACGGGCTGAGCGACGGCCCGGTATGGCGCAGGAAATTCGCCAGGTGATCGGCCACCCATTTTGCTGGACCGAGAATTGCGCCGCCGAGGCTGCGGCCTTGGCCATCGATATGCTTGGTCGCCGAATAGATCACGACGTCGGCGCCGAGCGCCAAGGGCTTCATCAAAAGCGGCGTCGCGAACACATTATCGACGAACAACAACCCGCCGGCGCGATGCGTGAGCTTCGCCACTGCTTCGACGTCGATGAGCTCGAGCGCGGGGTTGGAAATGCTTTCCACGAACACGGCCTTGACCGGCCGCGATAGCGCCACTTCCCAGGCCGCGAGATCGCGGCCGTCGACCAGCTCTGTCTCCACCCCGTAACCGGGCAGGATCTGCTTCACGATATAGTCGCATGAGCCAAACAAGGCGCGAGACGCCACTACACGGTCGCCAGCCCTGACATAGCAGGCCAAGGCCGCGAATACCGCCGCCATCCCGCTGGCCAGGCCCCGGCAAGCTTCGGCGCCCTCGATCAAGCGCAACCGCTCCTCGAACATCGTCACGGTCGGATTGGCGTAGCGCGAATAGACGTAGGCCGAGCCCGGCTTGGCGAATGCTTGCTCGGCATCCTCGGCGCGTTTGTAGACATAACCCGAAGTCATGAAGATGGCTTCGCTGGTCTCGCCGAAGGGGCTGCGCAAGGTACCGCCACGCGACAGCAAGGTCTGCGGACGAAGACTCTGAGTCACGGGGTCGAACGCGTCGGTCATGCACCGCTCCTGCCGAAAGCCAGGCCGACCGAATCGCGGGGCATAAAAATACCCCAGTCCCGCGGGGCCAGGGCTACAACAGCCACCGACCTTTTAGCGGGATTTTTTACGTGGCCGCAAGCCGGTCGGCTCAAATCACCACGATCTCGATGGGTACTCCTGCCATCGCCACCAGTCAAGCGCGATGGCGCGGGGCCGATAGCTCGGCTAACGTGCGGATGAGGAGGAAGCGCCATGAAGATTTTCGATCTCACCGGCAAGACCGCGGTAATCACCGGGTCATCGAAGGGCATCGGTCGAGCGATTGCGGAAGGGATGGCCGAGGCCGGGGCCAATGTCGTGATCTCGAGCCGCAAGCTTGAACCGTGCATTGCCGTTGCGACGGCGATCCGAGCCGCCGGCGGGAAGGCGGAAGCCATCCCTTGTCATATCGGCGATGCCGATCAACGTCGGCAATTGATCGAGCAGACGCAGCAAAAGTTCGGCGCTGTCGACATTCTCGTGTGCAATGCTGCGATAAATCCCTATTACGGCCCGATCGAAAACACGCCCGACGAAATCTTCGACCGGATGATGTCAGTGAATGTGCGCTGCAATCTCAATCTTGCCGCGCTGGTGCGGCCGGCAATGGCGGAGCGCAAAGCGGGTGTCATCATCGTCATCTCAAGCATCGCCGGCATTACCGGCAATGTCGCACTTGGTGCCTACGCAATCACCAAGGCGGCCGATATGCAACTCGTGCGCAATCTCGCCGTTTCCTGGGGCCGCGAGGGCATTCGCGTCAACGGCATTGCGCCGGGCTTGATCAAGACGGATTTCGCCAAGGCGCTGTGGGACAATCCCGAGATTCTGGCTGCGACCCTGAAGCAAAGCCCGCTGGGTCGGATCGGTGATCCGAACGATATCGCCGGTGCGGCCGTGATGCTGGCGTCCGATGCCGGAAAATTCATCACTGGCACCACCATCGTCATCGATGGCGGCGTCACTGTTGCTAATCGGCTTTAGCCGTCAGCGCCCCGCCACCATCATGCCGTCGACGCGCACCGTCGGGGCATCGATGCCGTTCTTGAATTCGAGGTCACTCGCCGGCGTCAGCGCCAGGAACATATCTTTGAGGTTGCCGGCGATCGTGATCTCATGGACCGGGTAAGCAATGGCGCCATCCCGGATCCAGAAGCCGGAGGCGCCACGGCTGTAGTCGCCGGTCACGCCATTGACGCCCATGCCCATCAGTTCGGTGACGTAGAGCCCCTCGGACACGTCGCCGATCAGTTCCCGCTGCGTGACCACGCCTCGCTCGAGCCAAAAATTGGTCGGCGCGGGACCGGGTGGCGAGCCGGCGCCGCGGCTGGCATGGCCAGTCGTCGTCGAACCCAACTGCCGGGCCGAACCGAGATCGAGAAGCCAGGTTTGAAGCACGCCACCGGCGACGATCTCGCGGCGTTGATTGGCGACGCCTTCGGCATCGAAGGGCTTCGAGCGATGACCGCGGCGAACATGCGGATCATCGACGATGTTGATGCCGGCGGAGAAGATGCTTTGCCCGAGCTTTTCTTTGAGAAAACTGGTGCCGCGCGCCACAGACGGGCCCGAAATCGCCCCGATCAGGTGGCGCAACAGACCCCCGGCGACGCGGCGATCGTAAAGCACCGGATATTTTCCGGTCGCGACTTTGCGCGCTTTGAGGCGTTTGACCGCGCGCTCACCGGCGCTGCGACCGATCGCGGCCGCATCCTCGAGATCGGCGGCGTAAACCGCCGAGGAATAATCGTAATCGTGTTCCATCATGGTGCCTTCGCCGGCCAGCACCGCGACACTGATACTGTGCCCGCTGGCCTCGAATGTGCCGGTAAAGCCATTGGACGCGACCAGGGCAACGCGGCCGCGGCTCCAGCTGGCCTCGGCGCCTTCGGAATTGGTCACACCCGGTACGGCTCGTGCCGCGTCTTCAGCAAGCTTGGCGCGCTCGATCAAAGTCGTCGGTGCCGGTTCGACCAAGTCGACGAGATCGAGATCAGGCCAGTTTCGTGCGAGTTGATCGGCGGCAGCGAGACCGACATAGGGATCTTCCGGCACCGCCCGCGCCATCGCGATGGCGCGCGTCACCAACTCTGGAAACTCGCTGGGATTGCGCTCGCTCGCCGATACGATCGCTTGGCGCTTGCCGACCAGCACTCGCAGACCGAGATCGAAATGCTCGGCCCGTTCCAATTTTTCGGTGCGTCCTAGCCGCTGAGTGTGGCTGATCGATGCGCCTTCCGACAGCAAGGCATCGGCTTGGTCCGCACCCGCGGCTTTTGCGCGCGAGACCAGATCGTCGAGCAGAGAGAGGTCGTCCATCGCTAGATCTTGAAAATGCGCTGTGCGTTGCCGGCGCGGATGGCGTCGCGCTGCGGCGCTGTCAAGGCGTCGACGCGGGCCAGGCACCCGACCATATCACCGATATTGTGCGGATAGTCGGAGCCGTAGAGGACATGGTCGGCGCCGCCGACTTCGATCGCCATCGCCAACGCTTCGGGGCGGTAGCATACGGCGTCGTAAAAGATGTGGCGCAGATATTCGCTCGGTGGACGGTCGATGTGCTGGCGCGCCGCTCGCATTTTCTGCCAGCAGAAATCGAGCCGTCCGGCGAGATAAGGCAAGGTCGCGCCGGCATGCGAGGCAATCAGGCTGAGCTTCGCGTAGCGATCGAAAAATCCGTCAAAGATCATGCGCGAAATCGCCAAAGTGGTGTCCATCATGAAGCCCACGGCCGCGACCATTCCGTAGTCGGCGATGTCAAGCGCGGCCGTGGCGGGGGGCGAGGTCGGATGCAACAAGACCGGCAGGCCGCGCGCGTCGATGGCTTGCCAGATCGCGGCAAAATGGGGTTCGGTCAGCGAACGGCCATTGATGTTGGCCATGACCATGACGCCAACCGCACCGCGATCACAGGCGCGCGCCAATTCGTCGACCGCCACGTCTGGATATTCCCAGGGCAGCGTCGCGAACCAACGGATGCGATCGGAATAGGCGCTCTGCGCCGCCGCCATCTCATCGTTCACGACGCCGGCACAGCGCAGGCTGATATCGCGGCCGCCCCAATAACAGGACGGTGCAGTCAGCGAGACGATAGCGAGATCGACGTGAGCGGCGCTCATTTCCTTCACACGCAGCCCGTAGTCGAAATGCGCAGGCTGCGGCGTCAAGAACGGCGCGCCGTCGCAATAGACCGCTTCCGGAACATCGAGGGATGGGCGGATTTCGTAATGTGGCCCGCCATGTCGTCGCAACATCTCGAACCAAGCGCGACCCAGCATGTGGGTGTGAACGTCAATCACCGTCATGCGCTTCTCCCTTCGCTTGGAGAAGCTTACCGTCCGGGAACGCCAAGAGGGAGGGGGAAACGACGTCTCGATTAGGCTGAAGAGCCGCAGTGCGGTGCTTTGGGCGTGAGATGGGTTTTGAGCGTTTCAGGCTGGACCGCAGGGGCCACGTTTGGTGCCCAGGGCAAACCCTGCGGTAGGTCGATTGCGGGCCGAGAAACCACTGGAGGAACCGCCGTGAAAATGGTGCCCATTGGCGGGATCCCAGCGGCAATCGTTATGGTCCTTGGTCCTAGAAAATCTTGTCTCTTCATCGGGGCCTCCTCGGAGGTGACGGCAATTGGCGGCCTTGCTGTGAACCGCAACCGCCTCATTTGCCGAGGACGGGTACTACCGGAGCCGGGGGCAGCAACGGATTCTCCCAGCGCAGCATGTAGTTGGGAATAGTATGCGCGATGGCGACGTTGCTCGCGTCCGCCGCGGCCGACGACGCCGCGAACGAGGTGTAAATGGCCGTGACGGCAACAGCCGCCGCCAAGAAAGCGGTCATAGCGACAATGCGAAGTGACATGGGAACCTCCGAAGCTCGGCCGGCAGCCAAACGAAACCGCCATGACCGCACGATACGGAGGAGAAATGGGGATAATTGTGCACTCGCAAAACGCCCTTATGCGCTCAGCAGGCATGCAATACTGGATAGCGGTTGAATGTCGCAGTCCGTTGAATTCATGTCACTTTTTTGAAATTTCACCGGCCTCTTTCGGGAGCCCACTGGCGGTCTGATCGCTGCACTGCACAATCACTGATCTCGGTACAAGCCGCGATCCTGGAGCCAGCGCTGCTGGTAGGTGCGCTGGGCCGCCGCAGCGATATCGCGCATATACCAGCCATTGACGGTGGCACCCATGGCGGCGCCGACCAGCGGCAGTGCCGCCAGTGCTTTACGCTTGGTCAGGTTGAAGCCAAGCTGTTCTGCGACGTCGCGTGCCAACAACAAGATGCTCTCGGCGCCAACGCCGCGCCGCGCCGCGCGCTCGCCGATCGCCGCCCAGTTATGGACGAGCATCTGCGTCTCCAAACCTCGCAAAGTGTCGAGTGCATCGCGCTTTTGCTGCGCCGAATTGGCGCTGGCGATGGACAACACAGCGTAGATGAACTGCTTTTCCTGCTCGCTGGTGGCGGCATATCCGTAGGTCGTCCCAATGCGGCGGATGGTGCGCAGCGACAAAGTGATGATGGCGGGCAGGTCGACGGGTAGCGAGACAAGGCCGACCGCGCCCGCGACGGCCCCTTCGCTGCCGGCATAGGCGATCGCCCAGTTGCGGATTGCGCGTGCCTCGGTGTCGAGTTGCTGAAGATCGAGATCATCGAACGCTGGCGAGGTCGGAATCGTCTTCGCGGCCATCCAATCCGATGCCCGCAACAGGGCCTCGATCGCGGCGGACGGCACCAGCTTCGACACGAGGCGGGCGACCGGAGACAAGGCGACGGCGCTTGCCCGCTCGATCACGCCAGGCGGCTGGTGGCGCCACGCCCGGATTTGGCTAATCTGGCTTTGCTCGTAAGGTGTGGGCGCTTCGTGTGAGGCGATCGTCATAGTAGGATCATATAGTGTCGCCGTTTTGTGTTTGCGCGCCGACCGGCAATTCGCCAAAGAGGGGCGATGACGATAGTGACTAACGCGCCAAACGGCCCGGGCGGCCACGCGCTTGACGAAATCGAGACCTGGATTTTCGATCTCGACAACACGCTTTACCCGCTTGCTTGCAATCTCTTCGGTCAAGTTGAGGAGCGAATGGCCGCGTTCATGATGGCCGAGCTCGACATCAATTATGACGAGGCGCATCGCATGCGTCGGGAATTCTTCCATCGCCATGGCACCACGCTGCGCGGCCTGATGCTTGATCATGACGTCGAGCCGGCACGGTTTCTCGCCTATGTTCACGAGATCGATCTGTCCGGCATTCCCGCCGATCCGGTCCTGGTGGCGGCGATCAACCGGCTACCCGGCCGCAAACTCGTCTTTACCAACGCCACCGCGCGGCATGCCGAGCGCGTGATGGACCGGATCGGTCTCCGCGGGGAGATCGAGGCGATTCACGACATCGTCGCCAGCGGGTACCGCCCAAGCCCGATCCAAACGCCTATGAAATCGCTGACTGAACGGCATGGATTTTCGCCCAAAACCGCACTTTTCATCGAAGATATGGCTCGTAACCTCGAACCTGCTGCCGCCCTCGGCATGACCACGGCCTGGCTCAAGAGTCCGCTCGATTGGGCGCGTCTGGGCGCCGACCAGCCTTATGTTCATTATGTGATCGACGATCTCGCAGACTGGCTCGGGGCCGTCGAAACAACGCCGCGGAGATAGGGCCATCCCACAATTTCTGATGGATGGGGGCCCCTATCCTATTCGCGGCCTCAGATCGGCTCTACTTTCGAACGCATAGGGAACAGAAGCGTTCCTGCGGGCCCGCTGGTGCCTATCGGTTGACGAAGACCCCGACCCTGCCTCATGGTGCCCGCCCTGTTCAGCTACCACGAACCGGTCATGGACCAAGAGAAACTCGCCGCCATCATCGACGCGGGCTGGGAAAGCCGGGACAACGCCACGTCGGAAAGGAAGGATGAAGCTCGCGACGCCATTGAGGCGGCGCTCGATGGCCTCGATGCCGGCCGATTCCGGGTCGCAGAAAAGAGCGGCGGCGGTACTTGGCGTGTCAATGAGTGGCTAAAAAAAGCGGTGCTCCTGTCGTTCCGCCTCACGGACGCCGCCGTCATCAGCGGCGGCCCGGGCGAGGCCGCCTGGTTCGACAAGGTTCCGGCCAAATTCGACGGTTGGGATCGTGCGCGTTTTAGCGCCGCTGGCTTCCGGGCCGTGCCCAATTGCGTGGTGCGACGCTCGGCCTACGTGGCACCCGGCGTGGTGCTGATGCCGAGCTTCATCAATGTCGGGGCCTATGTCGATCGCGGCACCATGATCGACACCTGGTCGACGGTGGGATCCTGCGCCCAGATCGGCAAAAATTGCCATATTTCTGGCGGGGTCGGGATCGGCGGCGTGTTGGAGCCGGTGCAGGCGAGCCCGGTAATCGTCGAGGACGATTGCTTCATCGGCGCGCGCAGCGAAATCGCGGAAGGCGTGATCGTTGAGCAGGGCGCGGTGCTGGCGATGGGTTGCTTCATCGGCGCATCGACCAAAATCATCGATCGCGCGAGCGGCGAGATCTATTCTGGGCCGCGTGCCGGGCTATTCCGTGGTGGTGCCGGGCAGCCTGCCGGGCCGGCCTCTGCCGGGTGGCGCGCCGGGTCCATCCTTGTCCTGCTGCGTTATCGTCAAGCGCGTCGACGAGCAGACACGGCGCAAGACCTCGATCAACGATTTGCTGCGCGACGATTACCAACGTGGCCACAACGATTGATCCATTGGCACTGACCGAGGCGCTAATTCGGGCGCCGAGCGTTACGCCGCACGATGCCGGTGCGCTGCCGCATCTCGCCTCGGTGCTCGAGCCGATGGGATTTCACTGCGAGTTGAAGGAATTTGCCGAACCGGGCACCGATCCGGTCCTCAATCTCTATGCCCGCTTTGGCACCGGCGGGCGGAACCTCTGCTTCGCCGGCCACACCGACGTCGTACCGCCGGGTCCGCGCGACGCCTGGGCAAGCGATCCCTTCACCCCGAGCGTGCGCGACGGCATGCTCTATGGCCGGGGCGCTTCCGACATGAAGTCCGCAATCGCCTGTTTTGTGGCGGCGGCGGCACAGTTTCTCGCGACGCGCGGCAAGAATTTCGATGGCTCGATCAGCCTACTGCTCACCGGCGACGAGGAAGGCGTGTCGATCAACGGTACCAAGAAGGTGCTCGACTGGTTGGCGGCGCGCGGCGAAAGGCTCGATGCTTGTCTCGTCGGCGAACCGACCAACGTCGCCGCACTGGGCGACATGATCAAGATCGGTCGCCGCGGCAGCCTCAACGCCGCGATCACGGTCCGTGGTACCCAAGGTCACACGGCCTATCCCCATCTCGCCGACAATGCCGCACATCGTCTGGTGGCGATGCTGGCGGCACTGCTGGCTGAACCGATTGATCGCGGCAGCGCGCATTTCCAACCGTCGACGCTTGAGATTTCCACGATCGATATCGGCAATCCCGCGACCAACGTGATCCCAGGCCGGGCGCGCGCGGTTTTGAACGTCCGTTACAACGACCAATGGTCGAGCGGCTCCCTCGAAACCTGGCTGCGGCAAAAGCTCGATCGGGTGGCCCAGGACCGTTACGAACTGATGGTTCAGGTCAGCGGCGAATCGTTTCTCGTACCGCGCGGCGAGGTCAGCGACCTATTGACCAAGGCGATCCGGCGGGTCACCAACCGAATACCGGAATTGAGTACGGCGGGTGGAACCTCCGATGCGCGCTTTATCCATCGCCACTGTCCGGTGGCGGAATTCGGCATGGTCGGGCAGACCATGCATAAGGTCAATGAAAGCATGCCGGTTCTCGATCTGCGGCATCTTACCGAAATCTATCGGCTGGTGCTCGAGGGCTTTTTCCCGTCGTCATGACTGCGATTCCCAGTCTGCGCGAAGTATCGTGCGGCCTTTACGGCGCCTGGCGCTTGGCACGACTCGACACCACGGCGATGGCCTGGTTCGATCGCGGACCCGACGGCACCGCGCGTTCGTTTTGGGCGGCGATCATCTGCTTTCCCGGCTTTGTCGCGCTGCTGGCGTTGCGGGTGACGCCCCACGATTGGGCGTCGTCCGGCGTTGCCCATATCCTTTTGGTGGAAAGCATAGGCTATGTCGTCGGCTGGGCGGCCTATCCGCTGGCGGTACTGCTGTTTTGCCGCGTCCTGGGCATCGGTGGCGGCGGCTACGATTACGTCACCGCCTATAACTGGTCGCAGATTCTGGAGACCGGTGTGTTTCTAATCGTCGCACTGATCAGCGTCCTTCAAATTCTGCCCGATGACGCTGCCAGCATTCTGTCGCTCGTCGTTTTGCTGCTCGTGTTGGCCTATGAATGGTTCATCGCGCGGGTCGCGACGCGTGCCGGCGCCTCGGCAGCGACGGCGCTGGTTTTAATTGACCTCGTTCTTGGCGCCGGGCTGAGCCGCGTCACCCAGAGCCTCTATTGACCGCCCAACCCAGCCCACGACCGTTGCTACCCGCTGTGCTGCCGCGGCCCAGCGCCACAGACATGCTGCGCGGCCTCGCGGAAGCGGACGCCAGCGAATACATCACCGTCGATGCGCTTCTGACCGGGCTCGGCAACCACGCGTTCGGCCTGCTGCTACTGATACTGGCGCTGCCCAATGCGATACCGGGACCCATGATTCCCGGATTCTCGGTGCCGTTCGTGGTCGGCATCATTGTTCTGAGCGTGCAGATCCTGCAGGGTCATCGCCGACCCCTGTTGCCCTCTTGGCTGCGACGGCGCACGATTCCCCGCGAACGCTTCCGTCGCTTCGTCACCTATGCCGAGCCGGCGCTGCGGCGGTTCGAGCGTTGGTTCAGGCCACGCGACGCCCGCTTCCTGACTCAGCGCGCCGACCGGCCGCGCGCGCTTGGCATTGTCATCATTCTCTTCGCCCTAGTGCTGGCGTTGCCGATTCCGCTGGGCAACGGCCCCATGGCGTTCGCCATCTGCATCCTGGCTCTGGGCATTTTCGAAGGCGACGAGAAGGTGGAGAAGGCCGGCATCGTCATCGGCGGGTTGGCGACCTTGTTCAATATTGGCGTCGTTATCGCAGGCGTTCAGATTGTCGACTACGCGCTAAAATATTTGGCGCGCTAGCTAAGCTAGCGCGCTCCATGGCGCTCGCGTGCTCCGGGTTCGGTCGTCACGAGGATGCGATCGGCTGTGGCAGAGCCATCAGTCTTGATCATTGACGCCGCCAATCATCGCGGGCGCGTCACGACAGCGCGTCGTAGATAACTTCGGCCAGGTAGAGCCCGTGGCCGGCGCCATCGGACCGCCGGCGCGGCGGTCGCGCGCGGCGAGCGCCTCGGCGACGTGTTGCGGCCGCCATTGGTGCAGCCCGACCAGCTTCAACGTGCCGACCATGTTGCGGACCTGGTGATGCAAGAACGAGCGCGCTTGCGCGGTGACCCGGATTTCATCGCCGTCGCGCGCGACGTGAGCCGGTCGAGCGTCTTCACCGGCGATTTCGCCTGGCATAGCGAATCGCGAAAGGTGGAAAAGTCGTGCCTGCCGAGAAGCAGGCTGAGCGGCTTCGGCCATGCGCATCGCCATCGAGCGGCGGCGCGACATGCCAGACGCGGTTCTTGTCCAGCATCGGCGGCCCGCGGCGGTTGAGGATGCGATAGACGATAGAGCGCGGCTCTTGGCGGAGCGTCGCGCGTCGAAATCGTCGGCCGACCGGCTCGGCGCTCAGCACCGAAACGCGCGCGGGGCGCATATGAAGATTGAGCGCGCCCCTGATCTTGTCGGGCGAATCGGCGCGCGGCAGGTCGAGATGCGCGGTCATCGCCAGCGCGTGAACGCCGGCGTCGGTGCGGCCGGCGCCATGCACCGTGATCGTCTCGCCGCAATAGAGCGTGACTGCGCGTTCCAACAGCGCCTGCACCGACTGGCCCTTGGCTTGGCGCTGCCAGCCGACCAGGCCGGTGCCGTCATACTCGACGGTCAGTTTGTAGCGGGGCATGGCAGGATCGTGCCGGGTGGCATCGGATGGCCGCGAAGAAATTCGGCGGCGCTCAGCGCGGCACGGCCTTCGCGCTGCAAGCGCAAGAGCAGCAGCGCGCCGTCGCCGCAAGCGACCGTCGGCCTGTCGTCGAGCACGGTGCCGGCGTCGCCTGGCCGGCGACCGGCAGGGCCTCGATCAGCTTGATGCGCTCGCCTTCATGCATGAACCAAGTGGGAAGACGCGGGTTGAGCGCGCGCACCAGCCGGTCGAGTCTCGGCCGCGGATTTGCGCCAGTCGATCGCGCCTTCCTCGCGCCGCAGCTTCTTCGCATAGGTCACGCCGGTCTCGGGTTGGACGGGGAACGGTGGCGTGGGATTGGCGTCGAGCGCCTTGAGCAGCAAGGCGCGCGCCGCGCCGGCTCAGTTCATCGTGCAATTCCGCCGCAGTGGCGCGCGGGCCTATCGGCACGGTTTTGCATGAGCAGGGTCGGGCCGGTGTCGAGCCCCGCTACCATCCGCATGATCGTGACGCCGGTCTCGATATCGCCCGCAAGGATGGCGCGTTCGATCGGTGCGGCGCCACGCCAGCGCGGCAACAGCGAGGCATGGACATTGAAGCAGCCAAGCCGGGGCGCTGCCGAACAGCCGCTGGCGGCAGGATCAGCCCGTAGGCGGCGACGACCGCGCCGTCGAGCCTAAGCGCCGCGAAGTCGCCAATCGCGGTTTCGTCGAGCCGCTCCGGCGTGCGCAGCACGATCCCGTGTTCGACGGCGAGCGCGGCGACCGGCGAGGGCAGGGGCTTGATGCCCGCGCCCGCGCGGGCGCGCCGGCTGCGAATAGACGGCTGCAATGTCGTGACCAGCAGCGATCAGCGCGGCGAGGCTCGGCACGGCGAAATCGGCGGTGCCCATGAAGGCAAGACGCAAATTCATGGCCGGAGCTTAAAGCGGATTAGGAAGCGATTAATACCGCCTTGGCGAAGCACGTTCGCCGATGCCGGCATTCGGCGAAATTGGCTCAAAGTCAACCGCTGGGCTGTTCAGCGATCGCGAGGCTTCTGATCAAAAAGAAAGAGCTGCTGCGCCGCCCGTTCGGCCGCGGGGGTCAGCGCGAAGGCAAGAGCAGTTTTGATACGAAAATCCGCCGAATCATGCGACCGAGAAGGCGGGTCTGAAAACATCGATTAGCCGATAGAAATCAGTAGTTTAGCTAGCTGATCGGTCAAACCCGCCGGCTCGCGCCCAATCCGGTATCGAACTGTCTTTAGTGATTCCTATTGGCCGAGAGCGTCATATAGTTGGCACATGACGATCCAGGAAGCGGAATGACGAGCTGGCCTTGGCTCAAATCCTATCCGCCGGGCATCGATTGGCACCAAGACTATCCGGGGCGGCCGATCTCTGAGTTGTTGCTCAATGCGGTTTCGGCGCATGCCGACAAACCGTGTCTGGACTTTCTCGGCCGCTCCTACTCCTATCGCGAGTTGGGCGATCAGGTTCGCCGCGCCGCTACCGGCTTGACCGCGATCGGCGTTGGCAAGGGAACGCGCGTTGCCCTGCTCCTCCCCAACTCGCCAACCTATGTGATCTGCTATTTCGCGGTCGCGATGATCGGCGGCACCGTGGTCAATCTCAACCCGCTCTATGCCGCCCGCGAAATCCGCCATCTCGTCGAGGATTCCGGCGCCGAAGTGCTGGTGACGCTCGACGTCAAGCAGCTTTATGCGCTGGCGGCGCCGCTTGCTTGGCAGCACCACCGTCAAGAACATAGTCGTGCAGCGCATGGCGGATATTACTGCCGATGGCGAAGGGCCTGCTTTATCGTCTGTTGAAGCGCGGCGACATCGCGGCCTGGCCGCGTGATGCGCATCATCTCGATTTCCGTGCGCTCATCGCCAATGACGGCACGGTCGACGCCGGCCGCGATCGATCCGGACCACGACGTCGCCGTGCTGCAATATACCGGCGGCACCACCGGCGTGCCCAAGGGCGCGATGCTGACGCACCGCAATCTATGGGCCAATACGCAGCAATGCTATGCCTGGCTGCAGCAGATGCCGGGCGGGCATCGAGCGCGTCCTGTGCGTGCTGCCGTTCTTTCATGTCTTTGCCATGACCGGCGCCATGAATATTGGCATCGCCTGCGGCGCCGAGCTCCTGCTGATGCCGCGCTTCACCATCGATGCTCTGTTCGCGCTGATCAAGCGCAAGCGCCCGACCTACCTGCCCGGCGTGCCGACGCTCTATACCGCGATCTATAACCATCCCAAGGCCAAGCGTGTCGATTTGTCGTCGATCAAGATCTGCGTCTCGGGGGGCGCCTCGCTGCCCCTCGAGGTCAAGACCAAGTTCGAGACGGCGACCGGGTGCAAGCTGATGGAAGGCTACGGCCTTTCCGAGACATCGTCCGGTGCTGACCATCAACCCGATCGACGCGGTCCGGTCGGGCTCGGCCGGCCTGCCGGTGCCAGGCACGGTAATCGAGATCGTTTCGACCGAGGATGCGCCGACCGTGCTGGCGTCAGGCGAGCGTGGCGAGATTTGCGCGCGTGGCCCGCAAGTGATGCCGGGTTATTGGCACAAAGAGGTCGAGACCGCGCAGGCGATGGCGGGCGGGCGATTTCACACCGGCGATATCGGCTATCTCGATGCGGACGGCTATCTGTTCATCGTCGACCGTATCAAGGACATCATCATCGCCAGCGGCTACAAGATCTATCCGCGCCTTGTCGAGGAAGCGCTCTATCAGCACCCGAAAGTGGCGCAGGCGATCGTCATCGGTGTGCCCGATCCCTATCGTGGCCAGACGGTGAAAGCCGTGGTGCAGCCGCGCGGCGGCGCCACCATTTCCGAGACAGAGTTGCTCGATTTTCTCAAGGACAAAGTGTCGCCGATCGAGCGTCCGCGCGTAATCGAATTCCGCGACGCCTTGCCGCTGACCCCGATCGGCAAGCCCGACAAGAAAGCATTGCTGGCGGAGGAAGCGGCAAGGGTTTCGCACTAATGCCGTTGCCGATGGCTGCTTCCTATGGGTTCGGTACCGTCGACGGGCATAGCGGCATGCCGACAATGGCAAACGGATCGGACTCGAGACGTTCGCTGACGTCGACTAGGCCGCCGCCGTGGCGAGATAGATCGATTGGCGAGGCTGACAGAACAGTTTCTGCAGCATCGGCTCGAAGGCCTCGAGCGGCATCGATCTGAAATTGGGATCGAAGGCGACCTGGTCGAACACGCGGCAGAATTCCTCGGTCCTCGCGAAGTGGGGATGCCCCCGGAACTTCTCGCGCCCGTCGCGATCGAGCCCGAGAAAGTGAAAGAAGTAATAGCCCTGAAAAATAGCGTGGTGCTTGACCATCCAGTAGTTGGCCTGTGACACAAAGGGCTCAACGATGACGGCCGCCAAGTCGGCGTGATTGTAGGGGCCGAGCGTATCGCCGATATCGTGTAATAGCGCGCACACCACATATTCCTCGTCTCGTTCCGCCTGATGCGCGCGCGTCGCGGTCTGCAGGCAATGCTCCAAACGGTCGACCGGGAACCCACCATGGTCGCCGCGGAGCAGCCTGAGATGCGCGATAAGGCGGACGGGAAGTTGCTTCGCGAACCGCTCTAGTTCGCCGCCGATCACTTGCCAGTCGTTTTGGGTACTTTCGGTCATGGCGTGAAACTGGGCGCGTGCGTTAGAAATCTCTGTCATTGTCATGCTCCTCGCTGATCCGCAAATGCGGACTTGATGGCGATGAAAAGCGACTTCGATCAGGTGCGGTACGAGGGGTCTATGCGGTCGAGTTTGCGCACCAGCGCCGGCCAAGCGAGCGCCCCTCCCGCGGCTGCCGTGACAGTTGCCGCCTGTTGCTGGGCGGTTGCGATGATGCCTGGATCGATGGGAATGAGCTCACCGTCCCCCGCCTGCGCGCGCACCTGAATCAGGCATGCGGACTCGAACGTGTACATGAACAGAAAGGCATCGGGCACGTTGTCGGCGACGGTGATCAGGCCATGGTTGCGCAGCATGAAGAAATTTTTGTTGCCCAGGTCCCTCACCAGCCGCGGTTTCTCATCGTCGCGCAACGCGAGGCCTTCGTAATCGTGATATGCCAGTGACGACAACACGAAGATGGATTGCTGCGAGATCGGCAACACGCCGTGCTTTTGCGCCGACACCGCGGCACCATTGACGCTATGGACGTGGAGCACGCATTTGGCGTCCTGGCGCGCAGCATGGATGGCACTGTGAATCGTAAATCCGGCCGGATTGATCTCGTGCGGTGACGTCATGACCTTGTTGCCGTCGAGGTCGACCTTGACCAGGCTTGAGGCCGTAATCTCGTCGAAGGTCATGCCATATGGGTTGATGAGGAAATGATCATCGCCGCCCGGGACCCTGGCGGAGAGATGCGTGAAAATGAGATCATCCCAGTGGAAATGGGCGACCAGCCGATAGGCGGCTGCCAGCGCGACGCGCTGCTCCCATTCCTGCGCCGTGACCCGGTCGCGGAAGCTCGTCGGCGATTGCTGCTTGGTCATCGCGGTTCCTCGCTCGGTTAGTGATCCGGACTGCCGTTGACGCGGTGGATTGACATCCGCACCGCTCTATGTTGACAATGAATACATCAGTATGTATCCATTGTCAACATCCGGAGCCACCGTGCCAAGAAAAGTTCGCCCAGCCAAACCCCAGCCCTATCATCATGGCGACCTGCGCCGCGCGCTGATCGATACCGCGCTCGAACTGGTCACCGAGGAGCAGGACTGGGCGTTCTCGCTGCGCGAGGTGGCGCGCCGTGCCGGCGTCAGCCACCACGCGCCCTACAATCATTTTCCTGAGAAGCTGGATCTGCTCGCCGCCGCCGCCGCGGTGGGCTTCGAGAGACTGCGTGACGGCTTGCGGCGCGCTATGGTTGGCATCAACGATGCCGACGCCCTCGTCGCAATCGCCCGAAGTTACGTCCGCCTCGGGCTCGAAAACCCGGCACTCTACCGGCTGATGTTCGGTCCGGCGCTATCCGGCGCTGGATCCGCCACCCGCCCGACGGTCGCCAGAGCGGCCGGGGCAGAGGCTCGGGCGGTGCTGGAAGAAGTCATCTTGCGCGGAGCCCGCTCCGGGGTTTTCACCGTCGCGCCCGATAGCCCTAAGGACGTTGCCCTGACCGCGCTCTCGGTCTGGTCCGCTACCCACGGCTTGACCATGCTGGTGATCGACAGAGTGCCGCCCGCCGATCTGTCTGTCGACGCCATGATCGAGCGTTTGCTGTGCATGGTCGTTGCCGGCCTGCGACGCCCGCGCGCTGCACCTCGTATCAGGCAGGTGCATCGCTCGCGGCAGGTCACGGGACTTTGAACTGAGCAAGAGCCGGTGAAAGGGGCCAAGATCGCACAGGCGGCGCGGCAGACTCTCCCTTCTGTGCGTCGGCCGTCCCGACACCGGACGCAACGGCATGGGGATTAGCGGGTTACGCCGGCAAGATTAGTGGTTACCGCGGTCCTCGCGCCAGAGATCGAGCTTTTCTTGCACCGGCCGATCGGAAAAACTGAACAGCACTGATTCCTCATCGGCATGATGGAAATGCCGATACCAGCTGGGGACGACGAAAATATCGCGCGGGCCCCAAGTGAAGAACTGATCACCGACATGGGTCAGCCCGCGTCCTTCGACGCAGACATAGACCGTGCTGTCGGTCGAACGATAAGGCGCGGTCGAAAATTCCTTGGGCAACAGCTGCATGAAGGTGCCGATGGTCGGCATGGCGTGCTCGCCCGTGGCCGGGTTGATGAATTTGAGCTTGAGGCCGTGGCAGGCGTCCCAATCCTGCTGGCGTTTCATCGTGTCGAGCGCCGCGCGGGTATGCTCATAGGGATAGGTGAAGACTGGCGAGGTGCGGGTCTTTGGCTTCCAATCGACCGGCATCAGCCCGGCGCCAAAGCGCGCCATCGAATCGCCGGGATGGCGCGTCTCTTCCTGGCTCTCGGCCGCGGTACGTTCTTGAAAGCTGGTGTCGAGCAGATTGACTAAGGGAACGTCCAGCCCATCAAGCCAAACCATCGGGGTGCTGGTCGTGTTGCCGTGGTCGTGGAACGTCCAAGAGGGCGTGATGATGAAGTCGCCCGGCTGCATGTAGGTGCGCTCGCCATCGACCGCGGTGTAGGCGCCGTGGCCTTCAAGGATGAAGCGCAGCGCCGACGCGGCGTGGCGATGGGCGCGCGCGATTTCGCCTGGCAGAATCAGCTGCATGCCGGCAAAGAGGGAGTGGGTGATGGAGGATCGACCCTTGAGGCCGGGATTCTCGAGCACCAACACGCGGCGTTCCGCCTCGGCGGCCGAGATCAGTCTGCCGGCGCGCTCGATATAAGGCCGCACCTCCTGATATTTCCACAAGACGGGCTGCACCGGCGTTACCGGCTCGGGCGTGACCAGACTGTGGAGCACCTCCCAGAGCGGCGCCAGATTGCTCGGCGCGAGCTCGCGGTAGAATGCTTCGCGCTCTGCGGTGTGGGCTGGGATAGAGCTTTCCATTGTCGCCTCCTGGCGCGGATCAGCACTTTGTCCAGACTCTAGCGCCTGATACGCCGAGATTGAAACACCGATCGGGTTGCGGCCGGTCGCCCGCGCACGCTCCGAGGTGTCCGCCAAAGGAAACCCGCACTTCCCTCTGCGCGTCGGGGGGAGTCTCCAGATCCTTGGGATTGCACCAGGGGCCCCGTCGGGGGGCCGAAAGTAACGAGCCAGGAAAGCCGAGAAGGCGGCGATCGGCGCCTGGTTCTTGGCAATCTTTAGAAAAAAAGGCGCCCGGCCAGGGGGGATTGACCGAGCGCCGGAAGCGCGGGTCCTGCGCCACGTCGGGGCGGCGCTGGACAAACGGCGGGAGGGTCCGCCGACCGCTTCTCACGATAAAATGGAGGTTCTCGGGCTCGGGGAACAATTGCCGAAAGCGCATGGCAGCCGTCCTCGGACCCGCATGCCTCACCCATCGGTAAGTGCAACCTGCGCCATCGATATTGGTACCGCCAATTGCTTGTCTGCCAAACCATCCTTCGGCATGCTGATTTTTTGCCAACTGCTTCAAAAAGATGCCGGACAAGAACGTCAAAACCGAAACCGCTATGGTGACGGAGCCGGAGCACCTGGTCGATCTCGGTCTCCTGCCTGAGCTGATCGGATACCATTTGCGCAAGGCGCAGCTCGCGGTGTTTCAGGATTTCGCGCGCACGGTCGGCGCCGGCGAGCTCACGCCGGCCCAATTCGCCGCTCTGGTGGTAATCGGGCGCAATCCGGGATTAAGCCAGACGGGCCTCGGCCAAACGCTGAGTATCGACCGGTCGACCCTTGTCGCCATCATCGACCGGCTCGAGGCGCGAGGCCTGGTCAAGCGCGCCGACTCGCCGCGCGACCGGCGTTCCTATGCGCTCCATATCAGCAATGGCGGTCGTGATCTCTTGGACGAGCTGGTCGCGCGTGTGCGTGCCCACGAAGCTCACATCGCGGGCGATCTCGACGCTGACGAGAAGGCTGCGCTGGTCGGGTTGCTCAGCCGAATTCGTCGGCCGGCAGCGTAGCGGCGACACGCCTCGCCCCACGCGGCAAAAAGGGCACGGGAGAAGGGGTTTTCCATCACCCGGTATTCTGGGTGCCATTGGATTCCGATAATAAAATCGGCGCGCTGATGTCGCACCGCCTCGATCAGACCGTCCGGTGCCACCGCCTCGACCGCGAGGTCCGTACCGAGACGGTCGATCCCTTGCCAATGCAAAGAATTGACGACCAGCTCCGGCTTGCCGGCGAGGCGCGCCAGCTCACCGTCGGGGGTTAGCCGCACCGGGTGGCCGATATATTCGTAACGGCTCTCGACGGGAATATGCCGCGAGCGATGATCAAGTCGCCCGTCAAGCTCGTGGACCTTGGGACAAAGCGTTCCACCAAGCGCGACGTTGAGCTCCTGGCAGCCGCGGCAGATCGCCAAGATCGGCACATTGGCACGGACCGCGGCGCGGATCAAAGGCAAGGTCAGCGCGTCGCGCTTCATGTCGCGCGGATCGTCTTCGTCGGGTTCGGCCGGGTCGGGGGCGCCGCCATAACGTGCCGGCTCGATGTTGGAGCGGCTGCCGGTTAGGAACAGACCATCGATGCGGGAAACGATGTCATCGACGCTGCAGCGGTCGGCAATGGCCGGCAGCAGCATCGGTACGGCCGTGGCGGCGTCATGGACGGCCACGACATATTTTTCGGCTACCCAATGGGTCGGGCGATTGTTGGCGATCGCGGTGCAGCAGGGGATGCCAATCAGCGGGCGGGAAGACATGGGATCGACCTTTGTTGCACAACGATCACAATGCAAGAGCCATTCCGCTAATGAAGTGGAATTCATGCACCGCTAATGCGGAATACGCCCCTTTGCTATGCGCGGGTCGATCCAGTCGAACATCAACGGCGGTATCGGCATGCCGAAGCGTGGGTCGGTCAAGGTAACTGTGACAGGACGGCCCTGTGCGTCGATGATGGTCCATTGCCGCAGTTGAAGCGGCTGGTCGGCGAAGGCCAAAGTGACGGTGCCGAGTTCGGGATGCTGGGTCTCGACCATGGTCAATTGGATGATGCCGGGCCGGCGTTCGAACCGCGTAATGGTGATGTCGCCGCTGGCCCTGATGTCGGGACGCAGGAGAAACCAGGCCGGAGTATCCTCGACGCGCGTCTGAGACAATTGTTCCAGCTTACTGTCCCAATAATAGATGCCGCTGCCGTCGGCGATGATCATCACCGGCATTGGCGGGTCGTACTGAAGGCGCAGCTTGCCGGGCCGTTCCACATAGATCATACCCGACGCGTTGCTGCCATCGGCGGCAATCTGCTCGAAACGCGATTCCATGGTGTGGATGTTGTTGAGGTAGGCGACGACGCGGTCGACGACGGCACGGTCCTGTGCACTGAGGGCGATCGCACCGCCGGCGCCGCGTGCACAAACCCGCGGCGTACATCGCCATCGCG
Source organism: uncultured Alphaproteobacteria bacterium (assembly GCA_963804725.1). GTDB lineage: Bacteria > Pseudomonadota > Alphaproteobacteria > ATCC43930 > CGMCC-115725 > JAATGI01. The sequence goes on from CAWDRN010000009.1 coordinate 122,272, forward strand.
CTTAACAGCAGGCCCTTCAACACCAATCGTCGGCGCACCAGCGTTTCCATTGCCATCCGTTTGCGGTTCCCAATCCGTGTCACGCCGCCACGTTCCCGTGCACTAGGCCTCCGAGGCGGCGGCGACCAACGGCGTCGCGGGAAATATAGTGCTTCGGGCCTGCTCTCAGTAGGGCCGACCGTCCTTGTGCAGAAAGCGCCACTTGCCGTCGTGGAGACCGGCTTCAATATCGTCGTCCGGATAGACCACGGTGTCGCCGGGCGTGCGGTCGCCGATTTCGAGATAGACGACATCGCTCCTGCCGCGGTTGAGGAGGTGGTGGGCGTCGCCGGTGCCGCATTTGAAGCCAGCGCAGTCTCCCGGCTTCATCGCTGTCTCGCCGGCATTGGTGATCAATATCGGCTCGCCTTCGAGAATGTAGATCAGCTCATCCTGTCTCGCATGAGAATGGCGCAGGGCCGACATCGCACCGGGCGCGAGCCGGGTCAAATTGACGCCGAAATTAGCGAGGCCGAACACCTCGCCAAGACGACGTTCTGCCGTCCCGCGACATGCGCGGCGAACGGTTGAGGATAATTGGTGTGGCGGGCCTGCGGCGGAACCTCTTCGGCGCGCACGACGGTGGCGTAGGGCGGGTCCGCCATGATCAAGCCTCCAGCAGCGCTGCCCGGATTTTGTCGCGCAGCGGCGCGTGTTGCGATGCAGAATAGTCGAGCCGCACATCGCGCCACTGGTCCGGAGGATAGGTCCAAACCGGTTGGCTGATGCGGTCCGGCGGTTCCCAATCGTAGCGCGGGATGACGTGCGCGTGCAAAACCGGCGCGGTATTGCCGTAGATCGCGTAGTTGATGCGGCGTGGGCGGCATACGGCGCTCATGGCGCGGCCGAGCCGAGCCATGTCGTCGAGAAAATCACGCGCGCGATCAGGGTCGAGATCCTCCAGTCGACCGATCTCGGGTCGCGCAAAAAGCACGCACCAGCCGGGGAGGAACTGGGCGTCGTGGAGAAACACGAGGCCGGTCGCGACCGGCGCGACGAACATCGGATTATCGCCACGCGCGGCAGCGCCGAACCGGTCCGATTGCCAAGGGGAATTATCAGTCATCGTTTCGCGTTTGTCGGATTGCCGCCGCTCACCGCCGGTAACCCTAGCGAACGTCGGGCGCCAGAACCTCGCGCTTGCCGACATGGTTGGGTGCCGAAACCACGCCTTCCTTCTCCATGCGCTCGATGATGCGGCGGCGCGGTTGTAGCCGATCTGGAGATGGCGCTGCACGAAGCTCGTCGAGGCCTTGCGCTCGCGGCAGACCAGCGCCACCGCCTGGTCGTAGAGATCGGCACCGCCGGCCGTCTTCGCTGCCGACCGGCGCCGCCGCCGAATCCTCGGCCTCGTCATCCTCGGTGACGTCGTCGATATAGGTCGGCGGCGGCCCGTTTCCTTGAGGAAACGGACGACGGCTTCGACCTCCTCGTCGGAGACGAAGGGTCCGTGGACGCGGGTGATGCGGCCGCCGCCCGCCATGTAGAGCATGTCGCCGCGGCCGAGAAGCTGTTCGGCGCCCGCTTCGCCGAGGATGGTGCGGCTGTCGATCTTCGAGGTCACCTGGAAGCTGATGCGGGTCGGGAAATTGGCCTTGATGGTGCCGGTGATGACGTCGACCGACGGGCGCTGCGTCGCCATCATGATGTGGATGCCGGCGGCGCGCGCCATCTGCGCCAGGCGCTGCACCGCGGCCTCGATGTCCTTGCCGGCGACCAGCATCAGGTCGGCCATCTCGTCGACCACGACGACGATCAGCGGCAGCGGCGCGGTGTCGAGCGGCTGTTCCTCGAACTGCGGGCTGCCGGTCTCCGGATCGAAGCCGGTCTGGACGTCGGCGCGTCAGGACTTCGCCGCGTTGCCTTCGCTTCCCTGAGGCGCTGGTTGTAGCCCTCGATGTTGCGCACGCCGAGCTTGGACATGGCGCGATAGCGGTCCTCCATCTCGCGCACGGTCCATTTGAGCGCGACCACCGCCTTTTGCGGGTCCGGTCACGACCGGGCACAGGAGATGCGGGATGCCGTCATAGACCGAAAGTTCCAGCATCTTCGGGTCGATCATGATGAAGCGGCATTTGTCGGGCGGCAGGCGATAGAGGATCGACAGGATCATGGTGTTGATGCCGACCGACTTGCCCGAGCCGGTGGTGCCGGCGATCAGCAGATGCGGCATGCGCGCAAGATCGGCGATGACCGGCGCGCCGCCGATGTCCTTGCCGAGCACCAGCGCGAGGCGGCGCGTTGCTGCGCTCATAGGCCTCGGACGCCAGGAGCTCGCGCAGATAGACCGTCTCGGCCTTGGCTGTTGGGCAGCTCGATGCCGATGACGTTGCGGCCCGGGATGACGGCGACGCGCGCGGAAATCGCGCTCATCGAGCGCGCGATATCGTCGGCGAGGCCGATGATGCGCGACGCCTTGATGCCGGGCGCCGGCTCGAGCTCGTAGAGCGTCACCACCGGGCCCGGGCCGCACCTTCACGATCTGGCCGCGAATGCCGAAATCCTCGAGCACGCTTTCGAGCAGGCGCGCATTCTGCTGCAGCGCCTCGTTGCTGACGGTCGTGGTCGCGCGCTGCGGCGGCGGCTCGCGTCAGCAGATCGAGCGGCGGCAGCTCGAGTCGTCGGTGCCGAGATCGAGCGAGGCCTGGCGCGCCGGATCGGGGCGCTTGTTCGCGCTTCGCGGCTGCGCGATGTCGGCGAGCTGCGCGGTCGGGCCAGCGGCGATCCGCCGCGCATCGTCGCGCTCGCGCGCCGGTTCGGCGTCGCCGATGACCGGCTCGCGCCGTTGACGCGTCAGCCGGCGGCTCGTCGCCGCGGCCGCCGCAGCCAGCCGACGGATCCCCGCGAACAGCTGCCGGCGCGGTTTTGCCGCCTTTGACCGTCGGCGCGCGGCGCGGTCTCGTGACGACCGTCTCGTCGATCTCGCTCGTCGTCGACGCCGGGTCCGAGACAAAGCCCATGACGTAGAGCAGGATCGAGTCCCGCCAGAGCCGCGGCCGCCATCGCCGAGACCGGCGCGCGGCGCCGAACGGATCGAGATAATGGCGCGCGATCGCTGCCGATGACGCCGCCGAAGCCGACATCGTGCGGCCAGCGCTGGGGCGCCGGCACGATCGCCAGCGCCAGTGCCGCGGAGAACAGAATCGGCACGGCAGCAGGAACCCGCAGCCAAAACCGCTCCAGCCAGCGCCCGGCCAACAGCCGCACCGACCAGTCGAGCGACACGATCGGCAACAGCAAGCGCCGCGGCGCCGAAACTCTGCACCAGCACGTCGGCGAGACGCGGCGCCGAACCAGCCGAGCAGATTGGTCGGCGGCGCGTCGATGGCGTGGTTCCACGACGGATCGTCGTGGTTGTAGGTCGCGAGCATCGTCGCCAGCAGAAAGGTGCCGACGAGGAAAGACGAAACCGACAAAGGCGATGGCCGAGCGGCCAGACCCGGCCTCGGCGAGCCGCGCCGCGGCACCTCTCATGGTCGTCGGTCGACGCTGACCATCAGGACGCCTTACAGCACCTGCAACAGCCGGCGCATGCCGGCGGCGACGGTGTCGTCGTCATGCACGATGGCGAGGCGGATATAGCGTTTGGCCGGGATTGATCCCCTGCGGCGTTGGCGCGCCCGATATAAGGCCCGGGCAGCGAGCGCACACCCGCCTCGCGCCACAGTTTCAGCGCCGCGGCTTCGCCGTCGCCGACATCGAGCCAGAGAAAGAACCCGCCGGGCGGCCGATAGAAGCCGAAGCGGCCTTTGAGAATGTCCTCGCAGACGTCGAATTTGCGGCGATAGAGCGGCGCGGTTCTCCTCGACATGCGTTTCCTCTTGCCACAGCGCCGTCGCCGCCTCTTGGAGCGGCAGCGGCACCTGCGCGCCGCCATAGGAGCGCAACGACGCCGAACTTTGCCAGCAGGTCGGGATCGCCGGCGACGAAGCCGACGCGCAATCCGGCGGCGTTCGAGCGCTTCGACAGCGAGTGGAACACCAGCACATTGGTGAGATCGCCGCCCATCGCGGCGCAGGCCTCAAGCCCGCCGACCGGCGGCACCCGGTCGTAGATCTCGGAATAGCATTCATCGACCGCCAGCACGAAATCGTAGCGCCGGGCCAGGCCGATCAGCTTCCGGAAATAAGCGAGATCGGCGCACGCGCCTTGCGGGTTGGCCGGCGCTGCACAGATAGAACAGCGCGGTGCGCGCAAGCACGGCCTCGGGGATGGCATCGAGATCGGGCAGAAAGCCGGTCGCCGCGGTGGCGTCGAGCGGCATGGTCTCGGCGCCCGCCATATGCGCGCCGCCGCTATAGACGAGGTAATAGGGATTGGGCATTAGCGCGATCGGCGGTTGGTCCGCCTTTGCTCTCTGGGACGACCAGGGAGGCGACCATGTAAAGCCCCTCCTTGGTACCGGACAGCGCCGACGACATGGCGGTCGGGCTCGATCATGCCAGCGTGGCAGGCGGTAGCGCTGCCGACAGCCAACGCGCCGCTGCCGCGCGCAACGACCGGCGTGCCGGCCATCGCCGGATAACGGTTCCAGAGATGGCTGTTCTCGGCGATGACCCGCGCCATGAACGCCGGCGGCTCGTGCTGCGGCTCGCCGACGGACATCGAAATCGGCGCTTCGTTGGCACGCGGCGTCACCGGTCCCAACAGTTTATTGAGCCTGGTAAAAGGGTATTCTTCTAATGATTGAAATTTCGCACTAAGAGACACGACTAATTCCCGGACATAGCAAGGAAATATTGGACTGCTCACTATAAACTAGCGAACCCGCGCCGCCAAGTCCCACGAGTGAGCCAATAGTTCATAATTTCTTAAGCATCGCCACTCGGATGACCCCCAAGACCTGCCGGCGGACCCGGGCGGCCATTGCTGCGGCGTCAAAGCCTAGAGTTCCGTGATCTTTGACGGCGCCGGCGGCGGCGCGGCGGGGGTTGCCGGAAAATGGCGCTCGAGGATGGTGGCACACGCGCCGATGGCAGAAACGAGCGCTTCAGCCACGCGGTCGGCACGGAAACCGGCGACAAAATCGGCGATGATCTTGTCCCACGCCGCCTGATCGACCCGCTCGTCAATCCCGCGATCGGCGAGGATCTCGACGTGGCGCTCGGCTGCGGCGACAAACAGCATCAGCCCGACATCTCCTGGCGTGCGATCGTGCACCAGCGCCGCGAACTCGAGACGGGCCAGCTTTTGCGCATGCGTTTTTTTGACCCGCAGCGGCACCAACCGATACCTGAGCCGCTTGTCGTGGAGCAGCACATCGGCCGCGACGAACAGCGCCGCTTGCAAGGCGACGATCCACCATGTCGTGAGCGCGGGCCAGGCGAGAGCGACGATATCGCCGATGATCAGGGCGATGAGGGCCGCCCACAACATCGGATAAGCCGGGTAGTCGTCGCTGGCATGGGCGATGACGACGGCAAAGCGCGCCGCTGTCCGGCTTTCGGCAGCGCTCACTGCGGTTTCGATTTCGCGACGTTCGGCGTCGGACAAGCCAAGCATCACCAGCTCCCCGAAGCGCCGCCGCCGCCGAAGGAACCGCCGCCGCCACTAAAGCCGCCGCCGCCAAAACCCCCACCGCCGATCCCGCCACCGCCGCCAAAGCGCATGCCGCTGCCCGACATGGCGCCGAGCCCGTAGCCGAGCATGGCCATGGCACCGCCGCCGGGGCGGCCGCCATGCCGGGAAAGGCGCCAAAACACGATCCAAATCATGACTAGAAAGAACAGTATGGGAACGAAGCCCCAGGCGCCTTTGGCCTCGACGGGTCGGGATGGCGGCGGAATCGCGGCGCTGGCCCCGTTCCAGCCCAGCGCTTGCAGGACCGCGGCGGTGCCGGCGACGACGCCTTCGCCATACTTGCCTTGGCGAAACGCCGGCAGAATGTCCTGATTGATGATGGTGCTGCAAATCGCGTCGGTGAGCTCGCCTTCCAAGCCATAACCAACTTCGATACGGACCCTTCGCTCGCTCGGCGCCACGAGCAGGATCGCCCCGGTGTTCTTGTCTTTATCGCCGATGCCCCAGAAGCGGCCGAGCTGATAGCCGTAATCCTCGATGGCATAACCTTGGAGGCTCTTCACCGTGGCGACCACGACCTGCCGCTTGGTTGCGGTCTCGAACTGGGCAAGCCAGCCGGTGAGCTGCTGGCGTTGGTCCGCCGACAACAATCCGGCGTCATCGACGACACGGCCGGTCAGGGGCGGGAATTGGGGTGCGGCGAGCAAAGGCGCCGCGAACACCGCCCACAACGCGGCAAGCGCGAGTACGCCTGGCCGCAAACGCCGCATGGTCAAAATTTGACCTTGGGGGTTTCCTGCTCGGCGGCGGCGATGGTGAAGGTCTCCTTCACCTTGGCGTCGGGGTAAAGCAACGCGGCCCACCAGCGGCCAGGAATCGTGCGCAGCTCGGTGTTATAGGCCTGCACCGCTGCAATATAGTCGCGCCGTGCCACCGCGATGCGGTTCTCGGTTCCTTCCAGTTGCGACTGCAGCGACAGGAAATTCTGGTTGGATTTAAGATCGGGGTATTTCTCGACCGTCACCAGCAAACGGCCGAGCGCGCCGGTCAGTTGCGCCTGATTGGCCTGGAATTGCTGGAATGCCTGCGGGTTGGTGAGGATATCGTCCGGTATTTTCATCTGTGAGGCCGACGCCCGCGCCTGCGTCACTTCGGTCAGCACGGATTTCTCTTGAGCGGCAAACCCCTTCACCGTTTCGACCAGGTTCGGCACCAGATCGGCACGCCGCTTATACTGGTTTAAGACCTCGCTCCACGCGGCCTTCGCCTGCTCGTCGAGGCGCGGGACGTTGTTATAGCCGCAGCCCGACAGGCCTGCGCCGATGAAGACCAGGAGCAGCATTTGGGTGCCGCGCTTCCGCCATGAGCCGAACATCGCATCCCTCCCCGCGGTAAATTGTGGCGGGAAGCCTTACTCCTTACCGCGGCAAGCGGCAATCCAGGGTGCGATTGAGTGGGCGCGTTGCCGTGGGAGCAGCCACGCAGCAGCACTTCGCGTTCGCGTTCATGGCGCAGGACATTCGCCGGCACCCGCAACAAATCGCGGCGCGCCACCAGTCCGACGAGTGCGCGCTGCGTCGGCTGAGCGTCGGAATGCTGCCGATATCGGCGACGGCCACGCGATCGACGAGGCGGCCGACCAGCTCATCGTCCTGGCCGGTGAGCAACGCTCGATCCGCCACAATTTCGGCCAGCCTCTTCGCTCGGCACTGGAGAGTTGGAAGAGCTTGGCGAAGGAGCGCCGCTTGCGGCGGCCGCGCCGGTGGTGGCCGTGCCCGGCAGAGAGGTCGCGCAACCACTCAACCGTGGGCGGATTCGGTTCTATTTCGGTGCGAAGAACGGATCAGAATCCGAGGGGGCGGAGAAAGCTATTCTGCCCGTCTTACAAGGGTTTGATGTGGCGCGGCTCAGCTGCCGCTAGGCGATGACGCCCTCATATATTGCATCGCGATAGGTTAGTTGAAACGAGCAAATCAGAAATCGAGATCGGCGTAATGGCCAGGTGGCGGCGCGCCCGGTATGTGGTCGCTCAGGATGCCGCGGAACGAGGGTCGCGACTTAACGCGGGCGTACCATTCCTTGGCTGATTCATGTTCGTCCCATGGCACGTCGCCGAGATAATCGAGCGCCGAGAGATGGGCGGCGGCGCTCACATCGGCGAGAGAAAAATGTTCGCCGGCGAGCCAACGCCGCCGCTCCACCAGCCAGCTGATATATTGCAAGTGGTGACCGATATTGATCTTTCCGGCGCGAATGCGGGCTGAGTTCGGCTCGCCGAAGCCCAAAAACCGCTTCATCATTTTTTCCCCGACCAGATTGTCAGTCACTTCGGCGTTCATCTTGATGTCGAACCAAGCGACGAGGCGCCGTACCTCGGCGCGGTCGAGCGGGTTCAGGCCAATCAAGAGCTTGTCGCGATAGACTTCGTCGAGGAATTCGGCGATGGCATCGGGATCGGCCAGCACCGCCCCTTCGGGCTCGATCAGGACCGGCACTTCGCCGGCGGGATTGAGAGCGAGGAATTCCGGCCGACGTTCCCAGACGCGCTCGAGCTTCATTGTGAACTCGAGCCCCTTTTCCGCGAGTGCGATACGGATCTTGCGACAGGTCGGCGACAGCCAATGGTGATAGAGCAAACGCATCTTGTGGGGAATTTAAGCGCGATTCGCCGTGCTTGAATAGAAACCTGAACCCGTTAATGCAAGACGATGGGCCGAAGGCGGGCGAGCCGGCGCCGTTTCGAGTGCGCCCACCCGATTAGAAAGCTCGTAAACCAAGACTGCGGTGCCCCTCAAACACCGTTAAGGACTTTGCGTCACGGGTCCGAAGCGGCCACCTTTGCGAAAGCGCTCGAGATAGGTCGGCAGCACCAGTGCGAGGGAGGTCGGCACAATGTCGAGCGCTTCGAGCCCGGGCACGCCCGGCGCCACGACATTGTCGATCTGCAACAATTTGACCTGATCGCGCGTCAGCGGCGGATCGGGCAGGAACTCGCCGGCATAGGCGGCGATCGCGGCCAAGGTTGTTGGCATCGGCACCAGGAGCCGCGGCCGCCGGATCTCTTTCACGAGCAATTCCATCAACTGACGGAATGTTAGAATCTCGGGCCCTCCCAGTTCAAAGACCTTGCCTGCTGTCGCAGGCCGATCAAGCGCGGCCAGGATGGCTTGTGCGACATCGCCGACAAACACGGGCTGGAACCGAGTCGCGCCGCCGCCGATCAATGGCAGGGCCGGTGCCACCCGTGCCAGAGCCGCGAAACGGTTGAAGAAATTGTCTTCCGGCCCGAACACCAGGGACGGTCGGAAGAGGGTGGCACCGGGAAAGGCTTCGAGAACGGCCGTCTCGCCTGCGGCTTTTGATCGCGCATAGGCCGAGGACGAGAGCGCGTCAGCGCCAATCGCCGAAATATGGATGAAACGCCTCACCCCGGCAGCGGTGGCCAGCCGCGCCAGCAAGGCCGGCCCACGATGATGTACGCGGTCGAAACTCGCGCCCGCCATCGTCCCAGCGGCGCAGATGACGGCGTCGCAACGTTCGATTAACTGCGCCAGCGGGCGCTTCTTCCACAATGTCAGCGTCGATGGTTGCGATCTGGCCGACATCGCCCATCGGGCGCAAGAAACCCGGCGCTCACCGCGTGGGGCGATGCGACTGCAATCACGGCTCCCCGCGCCGCCAAGCGTCTTGACGATATCGCGGCCGACGAAACCGGCGCCGCCGATTATGGTGACACGTCGATTCTTCATCGCACTCTATCTATACAGGAGAGGACATCGCGATGCGAGCATCCCGTGGCAACGAGTGCGCTGGATACGGGAGCATGCATTGACATCGTCGCCTCCCCTCTCTAATGACTGGCCGCCAGCCCGAGCCCAGATGGCGGAATTGGTAGACGCGCAGGTTTCAGGTACCTGTGGCCGTAAGGTCGTGGAGGTTCGAGTCCTCTTCTGGGCACCAGTACCATAAGCCGTCCGGATACCATAAAGCCCGACAAGATGAGCGTTTCCAAGACAGCCAACCCCGTGATCACGCTCCATCATGGCGATTTGCCGGCAGGTGTTTCCTTCGGCACCAGCGTCGCCATCGATACCGAAACGCTCGGCCTCGACCCGCAGCGCGATCGCCTTTGCCTCGCCCAATTGTCCGCGGGCGACAATACCGCGCATCTGGTACAATTCGCCGCAGGCCAATTCGCAGCTCCGCGTCTCAAGGCATTGCTGCTCGACCCGAATATCCTCAAGATTTTCCATTTCGCCCGCTTCGATATCGCCATGATGTGCCGGTATCTCGGCGTTATGGCGGCGCCGGTCTATTGCACCAAGATCGCGTCACGGTTGGTGCGAACCTATACCGATCGGCACGGGCTCAAGGATCTAGCGCGCGAGTTGTTCGGGAGTTGAGTTGGCGAAAGAGTATCAATCGTCGGATTGGGGTGCGGCCGAACTCACCCAGGAGCAGCTCCGCTACGCGGCTTCGGACGTCTTGTCTTTGCATGCCTTGAAGGCGAAACTCGACGACATGCTGGCACGGGAAGGCCGCATGGAATTGGCCCGGGCCTGTTTCGCTTTTCTGCCGACGCGAGCGCGTCTCGATCTCGCCGGTTGGGCCGAAGAAGATATCTTCGAGCACTAATTGTGGAATATCCGTCGTTAATGCCCCATAAATGGGGGCTCATTTGGTTTTGCGGGGATGCACTTCCGTGGCGGGCGCGTATCATGCGCCTAGGGGAGCTCTGCCGGTGACTGAAGCGGGACAATCGCAGACAGTGACGACGAGCGCCGACATCGAGGTCGCGCGCCGCGTCCTGCGCACCGAAATCGCCGGCCTCGAGTCGTTGATTGATGAGCTGGATGGCAGCTTCAATGCCGCGATCCGCCTCCTCGTGAATGTCGAGGATCGCGTGATCGTCAGCGGCATCGGCAAAAGCGGGCACATTGCCCGCAAGATCGCCGCCACCTTCGCCTCGACCGGTACGGCGGCGTTTTTTGTGCATCCTGCCGAAGCGAGCCACGGCGATCTCGGGATGATCGGTCCCGCGCGACGTCGTCCTGGCGTTGTCCAATTCCGGCGACACCGAGGAGCTGGCGGATATTCTCGCCCATACCAGACGATTCCGCATTCCGCTCATTGCCATGACCAGTGGCCCTAGCAGTTCTCTCGCCAATGCCGCCGATGTGAGGCTGCTGCTGCCGGCAGTTCCGGAGGCTTGCCCGATGGGCCTGTCGCCGACTTCATCGACGACGATGATGCTGGCGCTCGGCGATGCGTTGGCGGTAGCGCTGCTCGAGCGCAAGGGCTTTTCGCACCGCGACTATCACGCGCTTCATCCCGGCGGCAAGCTCGGACCGCAAATTGCTCGAGGTCGCCGATCTGATGCATCGCGACGATGCCGTGCCGCTGGTCGCCGACTGGTGCCGCGATGGCGGAGGCAATTATCGTGATGACCCAAAAGAGCTTCGGCTGCGTCGGCGTGATGACGATGCGCGTCGCCGGCTGATCGGCATCGTTACCGATGGTGATCTGCGTCGCCATATGGGCGACCAACTCCTCCGTGCGCCCGTCGATTCGGTGATGAGCGCCCATCCCCGAACCATTCGCCCGCATGCGCTGGCGCTTGAGGCGCTGGGGTTGATGAACGCGCTCGTCCATCACCAGCTTGTTCGCGGTTGATGACGGCGCCGCCTGCTCGGCATCATCTGCATATCCACGACTGTCTGCGCGCCGGAATCGCATGACCGAATCGCCGGACAGTTTTCGCCGGATTGCCGGTAGAGCGCGGCCGGCCGCTGCTGGATACGTACAGCCGATTCGTCGCGGCCGCGAAGCGGCTGCTGCCGCTCATAGCAGTGGCCTTCTGGTCCTGGTGGTGATATGGCCGCGACTCGACATCCGACTCGACCGGTTTGGCTTGATTCCGAAGCTCGATCCGCGCCTCGCGCATGATCTGCGCATGCTGAACGCGCGCTTATACCGGCATCGATCGCGAGAACCGGCCCTATCGTCGTGACGGCCGACGCGGCCGAGCAGCTCTCGAACGATATCAACGACCTGGTCGGGCTCGAAGGGCCGAAGGCCGACCTGACGACGGCAAAATGGCGGCTGGTTCGAGGCCAGCTCCTATACGGGCACCTATCAGCCGCAATCCAAGACGCTCGACTTGTTCGGCAATGTCGCGCTGTTCGCCGATCGGGGCGACGAATTCCATACCGATAGCGCTCGGGTCGATCTGGGCCACAGCACCGCCGAAGGGCGAGGAGCATGTCAGCGGGCAAGGGCCGTTCGGCCATGTCGAGGCCGCCGGCTTCCGGGTGCTCGACCGCGGCGCGACGATCATCTTCACGGGAAAGACCGACCTGTACCTCGAGCCCAATGCGCGGAAGGCGTCGCAGTGAACTTCCGAATTTTGGGGGTGTGGGCGACAGTTCTCGGTTTGGCGCTGGTGTCGGTGGTGGCGGCTCCGGTGGTCGCCAAAACGCCGTCGTCGGAAGCACCATCGCTGGACTTCGACAGCGGCAGCAAGGCACAGCCCGTCAGCATTGCGGCCGATAACGGCATCGAGTGGCGGCAAGCCGATCACGTTTATATCGCGCGCGGCAATGTCAAGGCGGTGCGCGGCACCGTCACCGTCTACGCCGATGAGATGCGGGCCTACTACCGCCCGGTCGCAAACAGACCGGGCAAAACCGCCAAGCCGCCAGCGCCCACTCCGTCGCCAACGCCGCTGACGCCCGCGACGACCAAGCCTGCGGGCGAGAGCAAGCCCGCCAAAGCAGGCCAACAAATGGCAGGAGGGATGGACGAAGGGCCGACCGAAGTCTATCGGCTCGAGGCGATGGGCAATGTTCGCTTTGTCACGCCGACACAAACCGGCTATGGCGACCACGCCGACTATAATGTCGACACGACGATGTTGGTGATGACGGGCCGGCACATGAAAATCGTCACGCCGCACGATCAGTTGAGCGCCCGCGACTCGATCGAATGGTATGACAATCGCCAGCTCGGCGTGGCGCGCGGCAACGCGGTCGATATCCATGACGGCAAGACGCTATCGGCCGATATCTTGCTGGCTACGGTAGTCCACGCATCCGCCGGGCAGAGGAAGCAGATGCTCCCGCATCGACGGCCGCGGCAATGTGTTCGTCTCGTCGCAGGATCAGATCGGGCGCGGCGATACCGGCGTTTATGACGCGCAAACGGGAGTCGTGACGCTGACCGGGGCATGTCCGGCTCACTCGCGGCAAGGACGAAATGCGCGGCGACTATGGCGTTGTCGACGTCAATCGCAACATCGGCTATCTGTTGCCGAAAGCCGCCGCACGATCACATGGTCGAGGGACCGCGATCGCGTTGAGGCGTTGATCGTGCCCGAAAAGCGAAGAATGGCGCGCCGAACGCCTGGATCGACACGGAAAGACAAAAAGTCAGGAACATCGGAGAAAACGGCACCATGAGGAAACGTCCGAAGAAATGCCGATGGCACGCGCGGTCGGTCCGCGACTGGTGTTGGCATAATCGCGGTTTGGTCGCGCTCACAATCTCGGCAAGAGTTTCAAGCGTCGCCCGGTGCTGCGCGACGTCAATATCTCGGTGCAACGCGGCGAGGTGGTCGGTCTGCTCGGTCCCAACGGCGCCGGCAAGACCACCTGCTTCTACATTGTCACCGGGCTCATCGCGCCGGATTTCGGCTCGGTGTTTCTGGACCAGCAGGACATCACCGCCTTGCCGATGTACCGGCGGGCGCGCCTTGGCATCGGCTATCTGCCGCAGGAGGCATCGATTTTCCGCGGCCTCACCGTCGAGGAAAATCTCCGCGCCGTCCTCGAGGTGGTCGAGCCGTCGCGCCCACGCGCGAGGCCCAGATCGATGAACTCCTGGCCGAATTCTCCATCACGCATTTGCGCCGCGCGCCATCGCTGGCGCTGTCGGGGGGAGAACGCCGCCGTGTCGAGATTGCGCGGGCGCTTGCGACCGATCCGAAATTCATCCTGCTGGACGAGCCGTTGGCGGGCATCGATCCGATTGCGCTTTCACGACATTCGCGATCTCGTCGCGCATCTGAAGGATCGAGGCATCGGTGTCGTCATCACCGACCACAATGTCCGCGAGACGCTCCGCACTGTCGACCGCGCCTACATCCTCCATGAAGGCCGCGTCCTGAAGGAAGGCAAGCCCTCGGACATCGTCTCCGATGCCGACGTGCGGCGCTTCTATCTCGGCGAAAGGTTCAGCTTTTTGGCGTCGCCAGCGCTCACCTTATATTTTGCCCCGGGATCCAGTGCCATGGCGCCGCATATCGCGCTCCATGAAATCGGCGCGCGGTTCGAAGGTCGGCCCGTTTCCTTTGCCAAAAAAGAGCAGCTCCAACCGGCCTTTCTGGCGTTCAATCCCGAAGGCAAGGTGCCGACATTGTTGATCGACGGACGGCCGTTGACCGAAGTCGCGGCGATTCTGTTCTATCTGGCGAAGACATTTCTCAAGGCGGGATTGTTGCCCGAGGCGTTGAAGCGGAGGCGCAGGCCGTATCGTGGATGTCTTTCGCTGCGGCGACGCTGCAATGCCACAAGACGCCTGGGTGGCGAAGCCGGGCGCGCCGCGTTCGCGCTTGCCGACAAGAAGCTTGGCAAGCGCGAGTGGGCGCTCGGTGACTATTCGATCGCAGACATTCATCTTTTCCGGCTCTATTGGCGGCTCCGGCCGCTTCTCAAGGTGGCGCCCGACGCCATGCCCGCGCTCGAAGCGCACTATGCGAGGATGATGAACCGGCCAGCAGTCAAGCGCACCATCGAGATCGAGAGCGCGATCGGCTACGAACTGCCGTAGCCGGTCACGTCGCGGCCGAGACCGCGATGTCGGAAAGGCGCTGAAAGCGCTCCACATTATCGCCGTCGTCGAGCACCGGCACGGTCAGGCAGATAAAGATCATGCCGAGATCCGGATCGACCCAATAAAGCGTGCTGCCGGCGCCCTGATTGCCGAAGGTGCGGAGCGAGGTCAGGGTCCCGAAAATGTGCCGGCTCATGTGCCTCGCCGCGAAGCTGAAACCCGAGCCCGATATAAGCCGGCGATGGTTTCCATCCGCGCGTCAAGCCGCGCGCCGCGAACATCAGGTTGGGCAGATCGCCGGTGAAGTTGCGCGTCGCCACGTCGATCATGCGCGGGCTGAGGATGCGCGCGCCGTCGAGTTCGCCGCCGCCACGCAGCATCTCGGCAAAGCGATGAAGGTCGCCGACCGTGGCGAAGCCACCGACCCACGGCATCTCCGAATTTTCCTCCTCGAAGGCGCCATGGGTGCCGAGATTGCTCGATCCGGGATGGCTTGCCGGGAATTCCGGCGGCAGTTCGGGTGGGATGTGCCGTGACCTCAGATCGGCGCGCACGCCGATGGCGCTGTCCCTCATCCCGAGCGGCGTGAAGAGATCGTCCGCAACGATCTGGCGGTAGGAGCGCTTTATCGGATCGGTCCGTCGCAACAGTTCGCCCAGGAGGGCGTGACCCGCCATCGGCGAATAATTGACCCGGGTTCCGGGCTCGTCGACGCACTGCAGCGAGGAGGAGATCGCGCCGATAATCTCGTCGAGCCGGTCAAGGTACATCCCCGGGCGGGGGGTGTAGACGCTGGGCAAGCCGCTGCGATGGGTCAGCAAGTGTTCAACGGTGACTTCGCTGCGCGGCAGACCGGAAAACTCCGGGATCACCGATGAGACCTTGGTGAACAGAGACAGCTGGCCACGCTCGACCGCGCGCAGCACCAGTACATTGGTGAAGGCCTTGGTCACCGACAACAGACTAAACACCGAATCCTTGCGCACGGGACTGTGGCTGGTCGAACGAACGCGGCCGAGCGCCTCGTGAAGCCCGATCTGGCCGTCCCGTGCCACGACGATGCCGGCGCCGTGGTAGCGGCCCGATGCGATGTCGGCCTCGATGGTGGCTTTGAGATGCTGCAAGCGGACGGCGTCGAGGCCGCGCGGCGCGATGGACTCGAGACATGAGGCTCCTCCCGCGATGGTTGGGTCGACCTTAAGGCAAAAGCCGCGCGTAGCGCTACTGGCGGCTTGGGTGATCGGCTAGGGATAGGCCCTGCCGCGACAATTCCTGCGGCTCGCTATCCGCTCAGATACCGCGCCCGGAGGTGGGCGATATAGGGCGCCGTCTCGGTTGGTCGTCCGGTCGCGTCCGTCATGATCTGGTCGGTCGAGCGCGATGCGGCTTTCTCGTGGATGTTTCGACGCAGCCAAAGGAGCAGCGGGCTGAAATCGCCGCCCGCGATGCCGGCAAGAATGGCCGGATCGGCGGCATTCGCTGCCGCGAACAATTGCGCCGCGTTCATCGCGCCCAACGTGTAGGTCGGGAAATAACCCCAGGCGCCGTCATACCAATGAATATCCTGCAGACAACCGACAGCGTCGGTGGGCGGCGCCACGCCAACGAGGTCGCGCATGCCTTGATGCCATTCTCGCGGCAGGTCGGCGAGCGCCATGTCCCCAGCGATCAGCGCGCGCTCGAGCCGATAGCGAAGCATGACATGTGCCGGATAGGTCAGCTCGTCGGCATCGACGCGGATCAAGCTGCGTTCGACCCGGGTACCGAGGCGATAGAGATTTTCCGCGTCCCAGGCCGCGCCCGCTCCAGCGAATGCATCACGGATCAAGGGTGCGGCGAACGACATGAATTCGCGTCCGCGGCATACTTGCATCTCGATCAAAAGCGATTGGCTTTCATGGAGGCTCATGCCGCGCGCCGTCGCCCACCGGCTGCCGCGCCCATTTTACCGGCAGGCCGAGTTCATAGAGCCCATGTCCGCACTCGTGCAGCACCGCCCATGAGCGCTTGGCGAAAATCCGAATTCGTCGTAGCGCGTTGTCATGCGCACATCGCTTGAGGTGCCGCCGGTGAAGGGATGGGCGCTGACATCGAGCCGACCATGGTCGAAATCAAAGCCGAGCCGGGCCATCAAGTCGTGGCCGAGTGTGCGTTGTGCCGGGATGGCGAACGGTCCGGCCGGCGGCAATGGTGCGGGACGGGACGCTTGCTACGACAGGGCTTGGTCGATCATGTCGGGAAAACGGCCGCCAGTTCGCCGAACAGGTGGTCGATCGTTGTCGTGACTAGCGCCTGGCTCGTAGGAGTCGAGCAGCGCGTCATAGGGCGATTTGTCGAGAGCCGCGGCCTTCGCCGCCGCCGACTTCGCGCGTCAGCGACAGGACTCTCTCAAAGTGCGGCAAAATCGCCGCAAAATCATTGGCAGGGCGGGCCTTGCGCCACAGCATCTCGCACTCGGAACAGGCCTTGGAAATAGCGGCGACGAGATCGGCGGGCACCGCCGTTGCGTGCGCCACTTCCCGGCGCATCTCCGCGATGTTGGCGCGCTGCCAAGCGTCGAGGTCGTTTTGACCGTCTGCTCATCGAGAAGATCGGACAATGCCGGATCGGTCAGTCCTTCATGCAGGATCAACTTTGAAGGTGGCGAGCTGCTCACCGCGCGCCGCGGCGGCGCCGCCGGCATGTTGGTGGCGGCATCCCAATGCAGGATGCCCAGCGCCTCGCTCACCGCGCCCAGCCGGGCGAAGCGGTCATGCAGAGTCTGATAGGCGCCCACGTCTTTTCTCTCTCCTTGCGCCAGCGGCGGACGAACAGGCAGATAGTAGATCAAGCAGACTCCCGCCAGCCCGTACCAGGTCAGGGCATATTGCAAGTGGTCATTTGGCAGGTTGGCTGTGGTCTGCCCGCCGATCGGATAGCCGCCGGGCGCCGGCATGGCGTCGGCATCGACATAAACTGGCATGACGTGGGTCGAGATGGCGGGCGGCTGCCATCGCTGGCAAATCCATCGTGAACCATAGGTTTTCCGCCGGCTCGATTCGCCGGTGTGAACCAGGATGAAGCGGTTTCGGGCAGACGCAACAGGCCGGTGACGTTCGTGGCGCCGGCGATCTCGCCGGCGGCCCGCGTCGCGGGATCGCGGCGATCCTCCGGCACGAAGCCGCGATCGACGAATACGATGTCGCCGTTGTCGAGTTGGAATGGCGTCACGACATGGAAGCCTGGCTTGCCATCCGCCGCAATGGCGTGGCGATAGAGCTCATCTTGATTAAGAAATTTGCCGGTGAACTTGACGTGATGAAATTCCATCCGGTTCAGTGCGGTCTGGGCGTCGGGCAAGGCTGAAGGCGAACTCGAGACCGTGGCTTGGCGTTCGGCGATCAGCCCCTCTTTCCAGTGGAGACGCTGGATTTGCCATGTTCCGAGCGCGACCAGGACGAGAAACACAGAGAGCCAGAAGACGCTTGGCCAGAGCAGGCTACGCCGGGCCTTCACGTCGCCACGCGCCGGTAATGTTGTGTGATCAGCCAGGCCTTCAACGGCCGCAACAGCAGAATCGCGCCGGCCACCACCAACGGCACCCACAGCACGACATGAACCCAGAAGGGCGGGGCGAACAGTATCTCGGTGAGGATCGCGAGCGTCACCGCGACGGCACCGAGGATGAGGACGACAAAGGCGATCGCGCCGTCACCGGTATCGAGTGCCGTGAAATCGAGGCCGCATTTGCTGCAACGTGGCGCGATCGTCAACACGCCCGCATAAAGGTGCCCTTGGCCGCATCGGGGGCAGCGGCCGGAGAGAGGCGAAACCGACGTCAACCGCGCATCGCTCGCGCCGCAGATCGAGGTGATGTGCCGCGCTTCCGATAGAAGAATGTGCCGCACATTCTGCGTTGTCCCTGTTCAAACCATGCCGCGTTGCGGACCGAGCCGAGATCAGCCGGCGTAGGCCGACGCGCCGCTGCCGCCCCACCAGTAGATACAGACGAAGAGGAACAGCCACACCACGTCGACGAAGTGCCAGTACCAGGCCGCCGCCTCGAAGCCGAAATGCTGGTCCGGCTTGAATTGACCGGCGATTGCGCGGAACAAGCACACGGCGAGGAAGGTGGTGCCGATGATGACATGGAAGCCGTGGAACCCGGTTGCCATGAAAAACGTCGAGGGAAAGATGCCTTCGCGAAACCCGAATGCGGCGTGGCTGTACTCATAGATCTGACATAGGGTGAATGAGATGCCGAGAAGCACCGTCACCAAGAGACCGTAGACCAAGCCTTTGCGATCGTTCTCGAGGAGCGCGTGATGCGCCCAGGTTACCGTGGTGCCCGAGCACAACAGGATGAGGGTATTGAGAAACGGCAGGTCGAAGGGATTGAACGGCACGATGCCTTTGGGCGGCCAATGGCCGCCGACCGGGAACAGGCTCGAGGAAAAAAATGCCCAGAAGAAGGCAAAAAAGAACATGACCTCGGATGCGATGAACAACAGCATGCCGTAGCGCAAGCCGAGCTGCACCACCTTGGTGTGATAGCCGACGATCGCCTCGCGAATGACGTCCCGCCACCACACCGCCATTATCGCCAAGACAAAGAGCGCGGCCAGGATCAGCAGCCAGCTGCCGTAGCCGTGCATAAACAGCACGCCGCCGGCCGCCAAGAGGCCGCCGGCCGCAGCGCCGACGATCGGCCAAGGCGACGGATCGACCAGATGGTAGGGGTGTTTGTGGTGGACAGGTGGCTCGACGTGGTCGGTCATGCTCATTCCCATACGCTAAACGGCTTCAATGGGGACCCCCGGTGCGCACCATCGCGAGGACATAAAACACCGCGACCAGGGCCAACAATACGATCAGCAGCGCGCGATTGCGCGACCGTTGGCGTTTCTGCCGTTCATCCATCGTCAGCGCCGTTCCCTTCGCCATGACTCACGCGAGGACGCGGTCGATGAGCAAGACTGCGAACAGCAGGAAAAGATAGAGCAGCGAAAAGCCGAACATGGCGCGCGCGGCGCGGTCGCTGCGCTCGATCATCAGCAACACCGCGAGCGTCGTAAAGGCGAGGTCGAGCAGAATCGCAGCGGCGCCGTAGATCCAGCCGGACCATGCCGATGAGCGTCGGCGCCAGCGAGATCGGCCACAGCAGCAGTGTATAGATCAGAATTTGAATACGCGTCACGCGCGGACCGGCAACGACCGGCAGCATCGGAACGCCGGCCTTGGCATAGTCATCGGCGCGGTAGAGCGCCAGCGACCAGAAATGCGGTGGCGTCCAGAGGAAGATCAGCGCGAAAATCATCAGCGCCGGCCAGCCGATATCGCCGGTCACCGCGGCCCAGCCGATCACCGGCGGAAAGGCGCCGGCGGCGCCGCCGATGACGATGTTCTGCGGCGTGCGGCGCTTCAGGGCAATGGTGTAGACGAAGACATAGAAGCCGATGGCGGCGGCGAGCAAAGCGGCGGCGACGAGATTGAGGGCGATGACCATGATCAGCACCGCCGCCGTCGCCAGCGTGATGCCGAAGCCGAGCGCCTCCCCCGGCATCATGCGGCCGGCCGGCAGGGGCCGGTTCCTGGTCCGCCGCATCAGCGCATCGATATCGCGCTCGTACCACATATTGATGGCGCCCGAGGCGCCGGAACCCACCGCGATGCACAGCATCGCGATCACTGCCTGCACCGGATGGATATGACCGGGCGCCAGCATCAAGCCGACCGCGCCGGTGAAGACCACGAGCGACATGACCCGTGGCTTCAGCAGAATCCAGAAATCACTGGACCGCCGCGCCGGCGCTCGACGCCGGCAGACCGGCAGGGCGGAGGCTCAAATCGCTCACGCGTGTCTCACCGGCGGCCGGGACCGTGCTGCTCAATGCGCCGGCGCCGGCTCGATTTCCGGAATCTCGTCATAGGAATGAAATGGCGGCGGCGAGGAAACCGTCCATTCGAGCGTCGTGGCGCCCGGGCCCCAGTAGTTGGCGCCGACGCGCTTGCCGGCAAGCAAGGTCTGAAACACGATGTAGATGAAGAGCAGCGTCGAGGCTGCCGAGATGAACGAGCCGATCGACGCCACCAAGTTCCAGCCGGCGAAGGCATCGGGGTAGTCGCTGATGCGGCGCGGCATGCCGGCAAGGCCGAGGAAATGCATCGGGAAGAAGGTCAGGTTGACGCCGATGAAGGTCGTCCAGAAATGGATCTTGCCGAGCGTCTCGTTGTATTGGCGGCCGCACATCTTGCCGATCCAATAGTAGAAGCCGGCGAAGAGGGAGAACACCGCGCCGAGGCTGAGCACATAGTGGAAATGCGCCACGACGTAGTAGGTGTTGTGCAGCGCGAAATCGACGCCGGCATTGGCCAGCACCACGCCGGTGACGCCGCCGATGGTGAACAGGAACATGAAGCCCATCGCCCATAGCATCGGCGTCTTGAACTCGATCGAACCGCCCCACATGGTCGCGATCCAGGAGAAGATCTTGATGCCGGTCGGCACCGCGATGACCATGGTCGCGGCGGTGAAATAGGCGCGGGTGTCCACCGAAATGCCGGTGGTGAACATGTGATGCGCCCACACCACGAAGCCGATCGACGCCGATCGACACCATCGCGTAGGCCATGCCGAGATAGCCGAAGATCGGCTTCTTCGAGAAGGTCGAGACGACCTGGCTGATCATGCCGAAGCCCGGCAGGATCATGATGTAGACCTCGGGATGGCCGAAGAACCAGAAGAGATGCAGGAACAGCAGCGGATCGCCGCCGCCCGACGGGATCGAAGAAGTGGGTGCCGAAATTGCGATCGGTCAGCAGCATGGTGATGGCGCCGGCCAGCACCGGCAGCGCCAGCAGCAGCAGGAAGGCCGTCACCAGGATCGACCACACGAACAGCGGCATGCGGTGCAGCGTCATGCCCGGCGCGCGCATGTTGAAGATGGTGGTGATGAAATTGATCGCGCCCATGATCGAGGAGGCGCCGGCGAGATGCAGCGAGAAGATCACCATGTCGACCGACGGGCCGGGATGGTACGTCGGCATCGGATAACGGCGGATAGACCGTCCAGCCGACGCCGGCGCCGGCCGGATCGCCGACGAAGGTCGAGCACACCAGCAGCAAGAAGGCCGGCACCAGCAGCCAGAAGCTGATGTTGTTCATGCGCGGAAACGCCATGTCGGGCGAGCCGATCATCAGCGGCACGAACCAATTGCCGAAGCCGCCGATCATCGCCGGCATCACCACGAAGAACACCATGATCAGGCCGTGCGCGGTGATGATGACGTTGTAGAGCTGATGGTCGTCGTGGAACAGAGGATCGCCCGGCTGCATCAGATTGATGCGCATGATGATCGAAAAGGCGCCGCCGATCAGCGCCGCGCTGATGGCGAAGATGAGGTAGAGCGTGCCGATGTCCTTGTGATTGGTCGAGAACAGCCAGCGCGTGACGAAGCCTGGCTTGTGCTCGGCATGGCCGTGATCGCCCGCATCGTGGGCGTGGTCGCCGGGGCTGCGGTGAAGCGGAGATGTCGCTTCGTGGGCCATGCTGTCCTCGTAACTCGCTAAGCCGCGCTAGGGCGCGGCGCGGTCGGCCATGCGAACGGCCGGCGTCGCCTGGTCGTTATGAGCGAATTTCTTTTTCGCCACGTCCAGCCATTTGGCGAAATCGTCCTTCGACACCGCCTGTATTTCGATCGGCATGAAGGGGTGGTTGATGCCGCAGATCTGATTGCATTCGCCGTAAAAAGTGCCCGGCCGGTCGATCTGCATCCAGGCGAAATTGCTACGGCCGATTACGGCATATTCCTGCACGCCAAGCGCCGGCATGAACCAGCTGTGGATCACGTCGGTCGAGGTGACGAGCACGCGGAACGACCGCGCCGACCGGCACCACCACCGGATTGTCGACCGACGAGCATGCGTGGCTGCCGATTCTGCGCCGCCGCCTGAGCGTCCGGCAGCATGTTGCTGTCGAAAGAGAGATTGCCCTGATCGGGATATTGGTAGGTCCAGTACCATTGATGGCCGGTGACCTTCAACGTCATGTCCGGCTTCGGCGTGCGATCCATGTAGTACATCAGCTTGAAGGACGGGATCGCGATGGCAAGCAGGATCAGCACCGGCACCGCGGTCCAGAGCAGCTCGAGCACCGGATTGTGCGTGGTTTGGGATGGCACCGGATGCCGGCGCGCGTTGAAGCGGACGATCACGAAAACGAGGAGGCAGAGCACGAACAGCGTAATGAGGGTAATGATGACCATCAGTTCGTTATGGAGCGCGTCGATATGCTCGCGCACCGGCGTCGCCGCCGCCTGCATGCCGATTTGCCAATTCCGGGGCAGCTCCAGCTGGTCCGCCGCCAACGCCGGCATCGCGGCGATGCATCCCAACGCGGCGAGGAGCGTTCCGAGCTTGCCAATCCGTCTCATACCTTAAGCCTTTCCCCAAACGGCAGCTTGCCAACACGACCGAGTCGTCCTAGCCATGGCGGTGGTCGCGCCAAGGTAATAGCCTTGGCGACGATACGACGCCAACCGAGCTTGCGCGACTTTATGACGCACAAACCGATGCCCATATCAACTCCGAGGATAGCGCCACTGACCTGGTGTTGCACGGCGGAAAGCCATTTGATGGCAAGAAGGACAGCATGACCGATCTCATTACCACGGACCGACTTGTTTTTCGAGCGTACCGGCATGGACCGGGGGCGTGTCGAGCGCATCGTCAACGACGCGCTCCATGGCATGACCGACGGCGAGCTTTATCTCGAATATACGCAGAGCGAATCGCTGGGCTTCGACGATGGCCGCATTAAGAACGCCTCATTCGACCAGTCGCAGGGGTTTGGGCTGCGCGCGCTCGCAGAGGAAGCCACCGGTTTCGCCCATGCTTGCGAACTCTCGGAGGCGGCGATCGCCCGCGCCGCTGGCGTCGTGCGCGCGGTCAAGGAAGGTCACACCGGCAGCATCGCCTTGCCCCAACCGCTGGGCACCAACAACATGCTCTATACCGAGAGTAATCCGCTGGCGGCGGTCCCGTTCGCGACCAAGGCCCGTCTGCTCGCCGAGATCGATGCCTATGCGCGCGCCAAGGATCCGCGTGTCCGGCAAGTCTCAGCCTCGCTTTCCGGCCAATGGCAGGCGGTGCAAATCGTCCGCGCCGATGGCGCGCGCTATGCCGATATTCGGCCGCTGGTCCGACTCAATGTCAGTATCGTGGTCGAGGAAAATGGCCGCATGGAAGCTGGCTCGGCCGGCGCCGGCGGCCGGGTGATGTATGATCACTATCTCGACCCTGAACAGTGGCAGAGCCAAGCCGACGAGGCGCTGCGCCAGGCGTTGGTGAATCTGTCCTCGGTGCCGGCACCGGCGGGCGAGATGACCGTGGTCCTGGGGGCGGGCTGGCCGGGCGTGATGCTGCACGAAGCGGTTGGCCATGGCCTCGAAGGCGATTTCAACCGCAAAAAGACCTCGGCCTTTGCCGGATTGCTCGGTCAGCGCGTGGCGGCGCCTGGCGTCACCGTGGTCGACGACGGCACGCTGCCGGACCGCCGCGGCTCGCTCACCATCGACGATGAGGGCACGCCATCGCGCCGCAACGTTTTGATCGAAGACGGGGTGTTGAAAGGCTACATGCAGGACCGGCTCAACGCCCGGCTGATGGGCATGGCGCCAACCGGCAACGGCCGGCGCCAGAATTATGCCTTCGCGCCGATGCCGCGCATGACCAACACCTATATGTTGAGCGGCGACAAGGAACCGGGCGAGATCATTGCCTCGGTCAAGAAGGGCCTCTATGCGGTCAATTTCGGCGGCGGCCAGGTCGATATTACCTCGGGCAAATTCGTGTTCTCGGCATCGGAGGCCTATCTTATCGAAGACGGCAAGGTCGGGTCCGCGGTCAAGGGCGCCACGCTGATCGGCAACGGGCCGGACGCGCTAACCAAGATCAGCATGATCGGCACCGACCTGAAGCTCGATGACGGGATCGGCACCTGCGGTAAAGACGGGCAGGGCGTGCCGGTCGGCGTCGGACAGCCCACCTTGCGCATGGATGGCCTCACCGTCGGCGGCACCGCCGCTTAGCCAGCCACCTGGACGCGCTCGCGCTCAGCTGGCAATGACCAGGGCGATGGATTGATTCGGTTTTGACCAGCGCCTAGGTCGCCAGCGCCGCCAAGTCCCGGTAAAGCGCCAGCGCTTCGGGATTGGCGAGCGCTTCCTGGTTCTTGACCGGGCGGCCATGCACGATCTCGCGCACTGCGATTTCGACGATCTTGCCGCTTTTGGTGCGTGGAATATCCGCGACCTGCACCACTTTTGCTGGCACGTGCCGCGGCGACGCGTTGTCGCGGATCTGTTGTTTGATACGCTTTTCGAGCGGCGCGCCTAGCGTCAGGCCATCGCGCAGCTTCACGAACAGTACGACGCGGACATCGCCCTGCCATTCCTGGCCGATGGCAAGCGCCTCCAGCACTTCCGGCATTTGCTCGACCTGCCGATAGATCTCCGCCGTGCCGATGCGCACCCCGCCCGGGTTAAGCACGGCGTCGGAACGACCAAAAATGATGAAGCCGCCATGGCGGGTCTTGGCGGCGAAGTCGCCGTGGGTCCAGACATTGGGGAAATGCGCGTAATAGGCAGCGAAACACTTTTCGCCGTCGGGATCGTTCCAGAAGCCGAGCGGCATTGAGGAAAAGGGTGGGTGCAAACCAGTTCGCCCTTTTCCTCGACCTTGGCCGGCCGCCCTTCGGCGGTGAAAATGTCGGTTGCCATGCCGAGCGCCGCGCATTGGAGTTCGCCGCGCCACACCGGCCAGAGCGGATTGCCGGTGGCAAAGCAAGCCAACAGATCGGTTCCCCCCGACATCGAGAACAGAAAGACGTCGCGCTTCACCTGGTCATAGACGAAGTCGAAGCTTTCTGGCGCCAGCGGCGAGCCGGTCGAGCCGAGCGCACGCAGGTCGGCGAGCCGATGGTGCTTTGCCGGCTCGTAGCCGGACTTGTTCAGGGCGTCGAGGAACTTGGCCGAGGTGCCGAAAAAGCTGATGCGCTCCTCGTCGGCGTAATCGAACAACGCCTCAGCGCCGGGATAAAACGGCGAGCCGTCATAGAGAATCAGCGTGGCCTCCGAGGCCAGCGCCGATATCAGCCAGTTCCACATCATCCAGCCGCAAGTGGTGAAATAGAACACGCGATCATTCGGCTTGATGTCGCAATGAAGAAGATGCTCCTTGGTATGCTGCAGGATGGCACCGCCGGCGCTGTGAACGATACATTTCGGCACCCCGGTCGTGCCCGAGGAATAGAGAATATAAAGCGGGTGCGCGAACGCGAATCGCGTGAACGCGAGCTCCTCCGCCGCGAAGGGCGCGAGGAAATCCTCATAGGCGATGGCATGGGCGATGTTCTTCGGCATGAATTCTGTCGCCGCCATAGCTGACGAGAATGACGCGCTCGAGTGATGGCAGCGCCGCTGCGATGTCCCGCGCCTTGCCGAGATTGTCGAACCACGTGCCGTTATAGAAATAGCCGTCGGCCAGGATCAGCACCCTGGGCTCGATCTGGCCGAACCGGTCGAGCACGCCTTTGACGCCGAAATCGGGTGAACAGGAAGACCAGACGGCGCCGATGGCGGCGGTGCCGAGACAGGCGATCACCGTCTCCGGCATGTTGGGGAGATAGCCGGCGACGCGGTCGCCCGGCGTAACGCCATGTGCCAACAACGCGTGGGCGAAGCGCGACACGGCGTCATAGAGCTGGCGATGGCTGAGGCGGCGACGCACCCGGTTCTCGCCGCGGAACACGATCGCGTCGCTGTGGTCGCGGCGGCGCAGAAGATTCTCAGCGAAGTTGAGTTTCCCTCTGGGAAAGAACTTCGCGCCCGGCATGCGCCTGTCGTCGACCACCACGGTATCGCCGGGATCGCCCGTGACGTCGGCGAAATCCCACAAAGTGCTCCAGAATTCGCGGGGTTCCTCATAAGACCAGCGATGCAGGGTTTCGTAATCGCCGAATTTGTGCAGCCAGCGTCGCTCAGCAGCGCGGGCAAAGCGGCTCATATTGGTTTGTTCGAGCCAGCCCGCATGGGGTTTCCATAGCGGTTTGTCCATCTCAGGAGCGACGATAGGGAAAGCAACGGTCACGGTCGAGTGTTACGCCAAAACGCTCTCCCAGTTTGGCGATCGCGTCGCCATGGAGCGGATAGGGGTCGGTATTGTTGGGTCCAACAATGATGGGTCGAAAACCGTCACCGCCGCGGTCGACCCCGCGCGGCGGCAGCATCGCGGTGGCCAGCCCTTTGCCCTCGCCGTCGCGTAACGTGAGGAAGATTGGCATTTCGTTCTGTATGTGGGCGGTCAGGCCGATCTGCTGCTCGATCTCGATCTTCGAGATCGGCTGGAAGGTCTGCGCCGCCTTGTCCCATTCCTTGCGGAAATAGCGCTCAACGGCATGGCGCATCAGTGTCGATTCCTGAACCGCTTCGATCTCCGTCTCGATGCGAAACCAAGTCCGATTTCCCGGCGCGTCGCAGATATATTTCATTCCCGTCTCCACTGTCAGTCTCAACCGCCGCAGCCGCCGCCAACGCGCACCCGTCTCGGCAATTCCGTGTCAAATGCTCGGCAAATTCGGCCGCGTCAGAGTGGACCAGTGTCGGATCAGCGCGAGCGTCATTCATGTTGAGCCTCGTCTCCGCCGCCGGTCAACCGCTCATTTCGGGTTTGAATTTATGGTCGCGTCGAATCGCACAGCTGCGCAAGCCGCGGCCGATGCAGGATATCTGGCAAGCCGATATCGCGCTTCTCGCCCGGCGCGATCCGCCGCATCATGGCTGATCGAAATCGGCGCCGACACGGGAGTGGCAAAGGCGCTGGCGACGAATCGGCGGTCGCGATGGCCGCGTTTTTGGCGATGGGACGGGGACAACAATGGCAATGATGCGCAGCACCAATCGGATCATGACCACGCATGCCGGCTCGCTGCCGCGGCCCGCGCTGATCCGCGAGCTGCTGACCACACGCCAGGACGGCAAGATCGCGGATGTGGCGCGGCTCGATGCCGAATTGCCGGGTGCGGTCAGTGCCATTGTCGAGAAGCAGGTTGCCGTCGGGCTCGACAGCGTGAACGACGGCGAGTTCGGCAAAGTGAATTTCACCAATTACGTGATGGACCGCGTCTCCGGTCTCGAAATGCGGCCGCCCGATCCAAAGAGTTATCAGTATCGCCTCAACATGATCGCGCGCGATGAGCGCAAATTTCCCGCTTACTTCGAAGCGGTCTATCACCGGCCGACGATTGCGGGCGGCCTGCCGCATTGCGTGGCGCCGCTCCGCTATACCGGCCACCAGCAGGTGGCGCGCGACATCGCCAATCTGAAAGCCGCGGCCGCTGGCAAGAACGTCGCCGAACTCTTCGTTCCGAGCAACACGCCCGGTACCGCAGAGCACTGGATGATCAACGCTTACTATCCCAATCAGGAGGCAATGGTGTTCGCGATCGCCGATTGCCTCAACGAGGAATACCGGGCGATCACCGACGCGGGCTTGGTGCTTCATCTTGACGATCCCGATCTGCCGGACGGCTGGAACATTTTTCCCGATATGGATAAAGCGGCCTATCGACGCTACGCCGAACTGCGCGCGGCGGCCCTCAAGCACGCGCTCAAAGGGATCCCTCCTGAACTCGTACGGCTTCATGTCTGTTGGGGCAGCTTCCACGGCCCCCATTACGACGATATTCCGCTAAAGGAGATCATCGACCTCATCTTCACCGTACCGGCGGGGAGCTATTCGATCGAAGCCTCCAACCCCTGCCACGCCCATGAGTGGCGGGTGTTCGAAGAGGCGAAGCTGCCGGACGGCGCCACCTTGGTGCCGGGTGTGATCGGCCACTATAGCGACTTCATCGAGCATCCCGATCTGGTTGCCGAGCGACTGGTGCGCTATGCGCGATTGGTGGGCCGCGAGAACGTCATCGCCGGCACCGATTGTGGCCTCTCGCGCGTTGGTCATCCATCGATCTGCTGGGCCAAGTTTGAGGCGATGGCGGAGGGCGCGCGGCGGGCCACGAAAATTCTGTGGGGACGCGACCCGGCTTAGCCGCCTATCAAAGACGGTCCGGCTTGCCTCGGAACGAGGGAACGCCGGATAATGGCGAGGGCCGCGGCGTGGAGGTGCGCATGATTTCGCTTAAGCGACGGTTGGGCCGGATTGGCTTCAAGACCCGCGTGCTCTTGCTGGCAGGGTTTGCCGCCGCTGGGTCGATGGTGGCAGTCGCCGCGACCGCCGAGGCGCAGACTGGACACGGCCGTTTCCAGGGCTACGGTTTTGGCCACGGCCATGGTTTTGCCGGCCGCGGGCGCTTTGGGTTCGGCTGGTATGGCGGATGGCCGTTTTTTGGCTGGCGCTATGCGCCCTATGGTTATGCCGGGTACTACTATCCGCCCTATTTCTATCGAGCCTATGTCGTGCCGGCCGCCTATGTCATGCCGCCGCCACCGCCGCCATCCCACGAGTTCACCGTTTATTTCAGGTTCGACCAGTACAACCTGACGGCTCAGGCGCGGCAGGTCGTGGATGATGCCATCGGAGCGGCGCAGTCCGGCGGTCCGGCGCACATCGTGGTGATCGGCAACACCGATCTTGCCGGCACCGGCCGTTACAATTTGGCGCTGTCGCGCCGGCGTGCCGACACAGTGCGCCGTTACATGATCAGCCGCGGTATCGACCCGCGCGAGATCAGTGTCCGTGCGTTGGGCAAGACCAACCCCGCAATCCAAACCGCCAACGGCGTGCGCGAGCCGCGCAACCGCCGCGTCGAGATCGTCATCACGCCACTGCGCCGACCGCCACCCGCCACGTCGATGATGGGGGTGTCGCCCTATGATCGCCCGTTGGCGCCGGCCAATGGCCCCGTCGGCCCACCAATACCGTTGACCAACCACTAGCGCTTCTGCGAACGCGCGACCATCTCCGCCGCCACTTATAAGCGGGGTATGGCGGCGACAACGAATTTCTGCTTATCTTGCCGCCGATTTTTTCTCCGGATACGTCGATGTCATTCCTCGCCGAACGGCTGTCGCGCATTCAACCATCGCCTACCCTGGCCGCTACGGACCGCGCTCGCGCCTTGAAGGCGGCTGGTAAGGACATTATCGGTCTCTCGGCCGGCGAGCCGGATTTCGACACGCCCGCCAACATTCGTGCGGCGGCGAAGACTGCGATCGACCGGGGTGACACGCGCTATACCGACACCGGCGGCACGCCGGCGCTAAAGCAGGCGATCAGCGCCAAGTTCAAGCGCGAAAACGGCCTCGACTACGCGGCGAATCAGATCATCGTCTCGACCGGCGGCAAACAGGTGCTGTTCAACGCGCTGCTGGCAACGCTCGATGCCGGCGACGAGGTCATCATTCCGGCGCCCTATTGGGTGACATATCCCGACATCGTGGCACTGGCGGAAGCGACGCCGGTTCCCATCGCTTGTCCGGCGCAGTCGGGGTTCAAGCTGACACCCGCCAGTCTCGAGGCGGCGATCACGTCGCGCACGAAATGGCTCATCCTGAATTCGCCGTCCAATCCCTCGGGTGCCGCCTATACGAAGGCGGAACTACGCGCCCTTGCGGACGTGCTGCTGCGTCATCCTCCGGTCTGGATCTTGACCGACGACATGTACGAGCACGTGCTCTACGACGATTTCGAATTCTGGACCATCGCGCAAGTCGAGCCGAAGCTCTATCCGCGCACCCTAACGCTCAACGGCGTGTCGAAGGCCTATTGCATGACCGGCTGGCGTATCGGCTACGCCGGCGGGCCCAAAGAGTTGATTGCCGCGATGACCATGCTGCAATCGCAGTCGACCTCGAATGCGTCCTCGATCAGCCAAGCAGCGTCGGTCGAGGCGCTGAACGGGGCCCAGGACTTCATCCCCAAGCATAATGCCATCTTCAAGGAGCGGCGCGACCTTGTGGTTTCGATGATCAACCAGGCAAGTGGCCTCCATTGCCCCAATCCCGAGGGAGCTTTCTACGTCTATCCGTCATGCCAAGGCGCGATCGGGAAGCGCACCCCCGAGGGCAAGGTGATTGAGAACGACACCGTCTTCATCACCTATTTGCTCGAGAGCGAAGGGGTCGCGGTGGTGCAGGGTGCGGCGTTTGGTCTGAGCCCCCATTTCCGTATTTCTTACGCGGCCTCAACCGAAGTGCTCGAGGAAGCCTGCGCCCGCATTCAGCGCGCTTGCGCTGCGCTGCGCTAGCCGCCGATCAGCAAGATCGGCTCTCGCGCGAGCCCGATGGCCAGCGGCAAGGTGCTGGCGAGATCGCCATCGGCTTGCGCCAGCTCGCCAACGGGTCCGTCGATGGTTACGGCCCGCGCCTCGATAATGCGGACATCAGCGAGACAGTGGATGCGCTGCAGCGCGATGGCCAAGCCATAACGCAACACGTTCCAGCGTCCCGGCCTTTCCAGGAGCACGACATGGAGCGAAGACATGTCGAGGCGCGCGCCGCGCGCGAGCACGAAGCGGCCCCCGTAAAAACGGCCCTTGGCAATAATGGCCGCAGCGCTGGTGAAATGGGCGCCATCGATCGAAATACGGTAGCGGACCGGGCGGTAGCGCAATACGGCGAGAACCCCGCTCACGACATAGGCAAATTTGCCGGCGATTCGTTTCAAACGGGGATCGATGCCCTCGACGATGCGCGCGTCGATGCCGACGCCGACCATCATGGCAAAGCGCCGGCCGTTGGCCTCGCCGAGATAAACTTGACGGGGAATGCCCTCAGCGATGGCCCGGGCTACCATGCGGGCATCGCCGCCCGAGCCGATTTCGTGGGCCAAGACATTGGCGGTGCCGAGCGGGATCAAGGCGAGCGGCAATTGACGATCGACGAGGCCATTGATGACTTCGTTGATGGTGCCGTCACCGCCGGCAACCGCAACCAGATCGCAGGCGATCGCATCGGTAGCCCGCGCGATCGCCTCGGCGTCACCGCGCCCCTCGGTCGCTCGCAACGTCACGGTGCAGCCCAGCCGGCGCAGTTCCGCTAGCACGCGTTTCAACTTCCGCTGTCGGCGCGGGCCGGCGACCGGATTGAAGATCACTAAGACGTGACGAGGGCTAGGTAATGGCAACACGCGGCGTATTTATCGCAGTGTCGGATCACAATCCAAGCTGCAAACGTCATTTCTTCGCAGCAGAATACCGCTTAATCGACTCGAAGTAATGCGTCTTCCAGCCCGATTTCATCACTCTAGCTAAATCGATATGTATGGTCAGCTCGGGTTCAGGATTTCGAGACGCCACAACGCAATCTCTCTTGCGGCGTTTCGGAATCGCCAAAACTCCAGCATCTATGGGGTTTTGACCCTTCCTCGGTCACGGCGCGCAGTCGAAGCAGACGAAAACTTTCTCTGCCTTCTATACCGCTTTGGTTGGATAGACGATGAGTGAAGACATCCCCCACACACCATGGTCTCATAGGTGCCGATCAGTTCATCGCCGACGATGACGGCGAATTTCCCTTCATCCGCGGCGAGCTTCGGCAGAAGCTCCTGATATGCCTTAAGCTCGCGCTCCAATGTCTCAGCTACAGCCTTCCCCTTGGCTTAGCTTAGGGGTTGCTTTTCCGCTCACGTGTCCGCGCAGCGTCCTCACAGGCCGACCATTTATCGCGGTGCCTCGTCATCATCCAAGCTGGAAAAACCGTTTGTCAGAGGACAGGGTAGAAATGGGCTTAGGGGACAGGAAGATTCCCGCACTTGATGAGGTGACCGATGCTCCCGCTGGGCATTTTGGACCTGGCGGGGACATCGGATGGGGAAGCTGCGGGAGTTTTCGTGTCCGTTGACACCGTTATTTCTTCTCGGCGAAATAGCGCTTCATCGGCTCGAAATAATGCGTCTTCCAGCCGGATTTGTAGCCGTCGTGACCCTCCGGCACATTGCTGTGACGCAGCCTAACCCTGGTACCGCGCGCGACCTTCGTCAGCGTCACGGCGATCTGCGAATCCGCGTCCCGGTCGGTAAATCGCGTCGTGCGCCACGACTGCACGATGCGTTTTCCTGGCGTCAATTCGAGATTGGTTCCGGTGATATAGCCACCATGGACGGTGAACTTGCCGCCGATTTCTGGTCGACCCGGTGGCTTTGATGCCGCCGGTCATTTGACTGTGCTGTTTGCCGTCGAGCCAGGCATCGTAGACCGCGCTGGGGCTCGCCGGAATCGTCGCGTTGACGGTGAAAGCGAAAGTCATGCCCGCCTCTTATGGGTTTTCATAACGGTCGTGGAGGCGCACCCAATCCTGTGGATAGGGCAGACCCGCTTCGTCGCGTCCCTGGGGCGTCAGGTCGAGATAGTGGTAGGCCGCATTCAGCATGTCGAGGCCGCGCGCGAAGCAAGAATAAGTGTGGGAGATCGCGCCATCGGCGTCGCGGTAAAACACGCTGGCGCCGGGAAGGTCCGCCATCGCATTGGGACGCGGCGCATAATTGTAGATTGCCTCGCCGGCCAATTGTTGCGGCCGGAACGAGGCGTGAAAGTCGTAACTGAAGTCGCTCTCGCCCGAGGACACCCATGGGAATGTCCAGCGCAAGCGGCGCGCTTGCGCCTCGAGCTTCTCAAGTGGCGCCCGCGATACTGCGACGAAATTGGTATCGCGCTGCCGCAGATGGACGACGAAACCGTTGTAGCCGTCGGCCCAGAACGAACAGCTCTTGCACCCTTCCGTCCACTCGGGCGCAAACATGAAATGCTGGACAATAAGCTGCGAGCGGCCGTCGAACAGATCGGCCAGGGTCCGCTTGCCGGTCGCGGCGTCGAACACATAGTTCTTGTCGATCCGCACCCAGGGCAGAGCTCGCCGCGCGGCACTGAGCCGGTCGCGTGCCCGGGTGAACTCCTTTTCCTCGTCGAGGAGGCGCCGACGGGCGTCGAGCCATTCGGCCTGTGAGACGATGGCGTGAGCGATCATCCCCGTTCTCCTGCGTATTTGTATTGCGGTGCCCAACCGCCGGCGCCTTCGGGCAACATGTCGAAGAAATGCCAAACCGAGCAGAAATCGTCATAAGGCCCGAGTTGCTGGTCGGAAACCCGCACGATCGAGCCCTTCTCTTTCTTGAAGACCGAGACGCCGGGCCGGTGATTGTTGTCGTCCATGTAACCCATGTCGCGGGCAAAATTGCTGCCGCGATGGGACACCATGCCGAATTTCCAGCCCCGGCTGTCCTTGAATTTCTGCTGCTTTTCCGGTGCGTCGGGCGAGGAGACGACAAAGGCCGCACGACTCTCGAGATGCGACAGCACGCCGTTGAATCCGTCTGCCCACAGCGTACAGAAGCGGCATGACGCGCCCATATTGTGGATCACGAACAGCGTATCTTGGTCGCCGAACAAGTCGGCCAGCTTGGTGGTGCCGTCGGTCGTGGCGAAGGTGTAGTTCTCGACCGGTTCCGGCTCGACGGCGTTTTGGGTCTTGCGCATCTCCTCGCGCAATCGCGCGATTTCGCCACGCATCGCCGCCAGACGCCGGGTGGTGTCACGATAGGTCATGCCTGCCTCCTCGATTTGCGCTTGCGCCTGGGCCGTTCCATGGCGCCCAGCCACACGGCCAAAGTGTCGAATTGATCCTGCCAATATTTGCTGTAGCGGTTGACCCACAGCGCGGCCTCGAACATCGGACCGGCATCGAGCCGACAGCGCGAGACGCGACCGGATCGCTCCTGACGGACCAGCCCGGCTTTGACCAGGACCTGGATATGCTTCGACACCGCCTGGAGCGAGATGTCGAAGGGCGCCGCCAGTTCCTTGACCAGAAGCGCTTCGCCATCGAGCCGCGACAACAGCGTGCGCCTCACCGGATCGCTTAAGGCGGCGAAGACGCGATCAAGCGCTTCGTCATTGCCGGCGCCGGTGCCACGCTGATGATCAACCATATGGTTGATATTCAATCGAATAGTTGACTAAGAGTCAAGCGTTCACGACAGCGGCCCATGCGTGTCGCTCATTGTTCCAGCCGCGATGCCACCCTATCATCTAGGGCATGAAGGAGGTCGTCATGACCGATACCATGCTGGCGCAAGAGGCGGCGCCCGAGACGATCGAGACCGAGGTCAATTACTATCGCGATACCGGGGAGACGCCCTATACCTGGAGCGGCGGGTCGGGGTCGACCGAGGTCCGGTCCAGCAACAGCGTGGCATCCCATCGCGTCGTCATGCACAACGGGCGCAAGCATGATGTCGGCTTCCTCCTGGAGCGCGAAGGCTTCGAATTTCGCCGCCACGAGACCAGGATGCGAGATTTCTTCGACGCCGATGAAATCAAGCGCGTCTACTACCCCGAGATGGTAGCGCTCATTAAGGCGACAAGCGGCGCCAAACGCGTCGAGGTGTTCGACCACACGCTGCGCACCGGCGATATCGATGATCGCGAAGCGCGCAAAATCCGTGAGCCGGTGCAGCGCGTTCACAATGACTACACCGAATGGTCGGGACCCCAGCGTGTGCGTGACCTGTTGCCGGATGAGGCAGAGACCCTGCTGCGCGATCGCTTTGCCATTGTCCAGGTGTGGCGGCCGATCCGCTTGCCGGTCGAAAGCGATCCCTTGGGGATTTGCGATGCGCGCACCATCGCGTTTGAGGATTTCATCGTTTCCGAGCGGCGCTATCCCAATCGCGTCGGCCAGACCTACGCGGTCAATTACAGCCCGCGCCACAAATGGTACTGGTTTCCGCGCATGCGGCGCGACGAGGCAATCGTGTTCAAAGTCTACGATTCGCTCACTGACGGTCGCGCGCGCTGGACGGCGCATACCTCGTTCGCCGATCCGACATCGCCGCCCAACGCCCGGCCGCGCGAAAGCATCGAGATTCGCACACTGGCCTTTTTCTGAGATGCAGGAGGGTGGCATGGATGGGGATCGGCACACCAATGCGGTGGTCGTTGAAAAGGCCCACCGTGTCACCACCATAATTCTCAGCCGGCCGGAGGCTCGCAACGCGGTCGATCCCGACACTGGGCGTCAACTGGTCGCCGCCTTCAACGACTTTGAAGCGGATGGCGAGGCCGACGTTGCCGTGTTCTGGGGTGCCCACGGTGCGTTCTGCGCCGGCGGCGATTTGAAACATCTAGCTGCTTCCGGGGCCGACATCTGGCTAAACAAACTCAGCTATCCGCGTTTGGGTTATGCCGGCACGCCGCCGGGCCCGCTCGGCCCGTCGCGGCTCGAATTATCGAAGCCGGTGATCGCAGCCGTTTCCGGCGCCGCCGTCGCGGGCGGCATGGAATTGGCGCTGTGGTGCGACATGCGTGTCATGGAAGAGTCGGCGTTCTTCGGCGTCTATTGCCGGCGTTGGGGCGTGCCGCTGATCGACGGGGGCACGGTGCGCCTGCCGCGTCTCGTCGGCATGGGCCGCGCCATGGATATCATTCTCACCGGCCGAAAAGTGACGGCGGCGGAAGCGTATCGCATTGGCCTGTGCGAACGCATTGTGCCCGACGGCACGGCACGTCGAGCAGCCGAAGAACTGGCGCACGAGATCGTGCGCTTTCCTCAGGAGTGTGTGCGCGCCGATCGAGCCTCGGCTTATCGCCAGCACGGCCTCTCGGTGCGGGATGCGATGCGCCAGGAATATGAGGGCGGCCTGGCGGCATTGCGACGTGAGGGCATTGCGGGTGCCGCGCGCTTCGCGCAGGGCGCCGGCCGGCACGGTGACTACGGAAACATCTGAGGTTGCGTGGACAGCGGCATAAGGGCGGCCTATATAGCCCTGATGCCCGCGGTTCCCTTCGTCAAAATGCATGGTCTCGGCAATGATTTCGTCGTGCTCGACGCGCGACAGAAGCCGCTTCATTGCGACGAGGTGCAAGCAAGGAAGATCGCTGACCGTCACACCGGGGTCGGTTGCGACCAGCTTATTATCCTCGAACCGCCGCGCGATCCGCGGGCGCAGCTATTCATGGCGATCCACAATGCCGATGGTGGCACGGTTGAGGCCTGTGGCAATGCCACCCGGTGCGTCGCCGATCTGGTGATGCGTGAGCAGAACAGCATTTCGGCGACCATCGAAACGGCAGTTGGCCTGGTCGCCGCGCATGTCGCGGGACGCCAGCGCGTGGGCGTCGATATGGGTGAGCCGGCAACGGCGTGGCACGACATTCCGCTGACCCGGGAGTGCGACACGGAACATGTGCCGCTGGCGCTCGGGCCGCTGCACGACCCTGTCGCCACCAGCATGGGCAATCCGCATGTCACATTCTTCGTATCGGATCTTGGCGCCGTCGACATCGCGTCGCTAGGACCGAAGCTGGAACACAATGCGCTGTTTCCGCACCGCGCCAATATCGGCGTCGCCCAGATTCTGTCGGCTTCGCGGCTGCAGCTGCGCGTTTGGGAGCGCGGCGCCGGCCTGACCAAGGCTTGCGGAACGGGCGCTTGCGCCGCCCTTGTTGCCGCGGCACGACGCGGGTTGACGAGCCGCCAGGCGGAAATCGTGGTCGATGGTGGCACGCTCGACATCGCATGGCGCGCCGACAATCACGTCGTCATGACCGGTCCCGTGGCGGTGAGTTTCACGGGCACCCTCGATCCATCCTTGTGGCGCTAGCACCTTGACTCTCGACATCGTCACCTTCGGTTGCCGCCTCAACGCCTTTGAATTCGGAGGCGATTCGCCGTCACGCCGAAGCGGCCGGCCTCGACGATGCCGTCATCATCAACACCTGCGCGGTGACGGCCGAGGCCGAGCGGCAGGCGCGCCAGACCATCCGCAAGCTGCGGCGGCAACGGCCCGGCGCGCAGCTGATCGTTACCGGCTGCGCCGCCCAGATCGATCCCGCGCGCTTCGCGGCCATGCCCGAGGTCGATCGCGTTCTCGGCAACGAGGAAAAGCTGAAGGCGATCAGTTATCGGGATTTGCCCCATCGTGTTTCCGTCGGCGACATTTTCGCGCCGCGCGACACGGTGGCGTCGCCGATCGACGGCTTCGAAGGGCGCGCCCGTGCCCTGGTCCAGGTACAGCAAGGCTGCGATCACCGTTGCACGTTTTGCATCATTCCCTACGGCCGCGGCGCCAGCCATTCGGTTTCCCTCGCAGCTGCGATCGCGCAGGCCCGGCTCTTGGTGGAGCGTGGTTATCGTGAACTCGTGCTGACCGGGGTCGACATTACCGCCTATGGTCTCGATCTGCCGGAACGGCCGCGTCTTGGTACCTTGTGCGCCAATTTGCTGAAGGCGGTTCCGGCCTTGATGCGATTGCGCTTATCGTCGCTCGACGTGGCGGAAATCGATGACGAATTGTGGTCGCTCTTAGCCAATGAGCCGCGCCTGATGCCGCATCTTCATCTTTCGCTGCAGGCGGGCGACGATTTGATACTGAAGCGCATGAGACGGCGCCATTCGCGGGCCCAAGCTCTTGCGGCGGCGACGCGGGCGCGGCGTTTGCGGCCGGGAACCGCGCTCGGCGCCGATCTCATCGCCGGTTTCCCCACGGAGAGTGAGGCCATGTTCGCCAACACCGTGTCGCTGGTGGAGGAAGCGGGCCTCGACTATCTCCATGTCTTTCCCTTCAGCCCGCGGCCCGGGACGCCAGCGGCACGCATGCCGCAAGTGTCGCGCGATCTCGTTCGCGAACGCGCCGCGCGTCTGCGCGACGCCGGTGCCGAGGCCCTGGCGCGCTCGCTCGCCGGCCGCATCGGCAACGTCGCCATGGTTCTGATCGAGCGTCACGGGTTCGGCCGCAGCGAGCACCACGCCCCGGTCAAGTTCGCCCAGGCATCAGCACCCGGTCATGTCGAACGGATGCGGATCGCCGCAGCCGACGGCACGGCCCTCAACGGCGTGCCAGTATGACCGATACGGAGGAAAAGCAGCGCTCGTGGTTCGAGCGTTTAAAGGCCGGTCTGGCGCGCTCCTCGACCAAGCTGGGCGACGGGATCGCCGGCATTTTCACCAAACGGCGGCTCGACGATGAGGCGCTCAACGAGCTCGAAGAGGTCCTGATCGCTGCCGATCTTGGCTGGGGCCTGGCCAAGGAGGCGACGCAGCGGTTGCGTCATGCCAAATTCAATCAAGAGGTTTCACCCGAGGAGGTCCGTGGGACGCTGGCGCAAATCATCGAGCCTTTCCTCGAGCCGGTCGAGCGGCCTTTGTCGCTTGATCCGCAGCGCAAGCCTAACGTCATTCTCGTGGTCGGCGCCAATGGCAGCGGCAAAACCACCACCATTGGCAAGCTGGCAAAGCTGTTTTGCGACGAGGGCAAGAGCGTCGTGCTGGTGGCGGGGGACACTTTCCGCGCCGCTGCGGTGGAGCAGCTCAAGGTCTGGGGCGAGCGTGCCGGCGCGCCTGTGATTACCGGCGCTTCCGGCAGCGATCCCGCCGGCCTTGCCTTTACTGCCCTGGAACAAGCGCAGCGCGAGGTCACCGATATTCTGATGATCGACACGGCGGGGCGGCTTCATAACAAGGCCGATCTCATGGCCGAGCTGCAGAAGATCCAGCGTGTTCTCAAGAAGCTCGACCCGACGGCGCCGCACGCCGTGCTCCTGGTGCTCGATGCCACGATCGGCCAGACCGCATTGCAACATATCCAGACGTTTCGCGACCTCGTCGGCATTACCGGCATTGTCATGACCAAGCTCGATGGCAGCGCGCGGGGCGGCGTCATGGTAGCGCTTGCCGAAATGTATACAATTCCCGTTCCCTATATTGGCATCGGAGAACGGATCGATGATCTGCGTCCATTCGAGGCGGCCGCCTTTGCCCGCGGCCTCACGGGCGTCGATCGTTAACAGACTCTTAATTTGGGCCAATTTATGTTTCGGTGCCTTGCGCCGCCGGCGAATTGGTGAGATGACTTGGTGTTCCCTTTCTTAGGAGGGGCTTCGCCGGAGGCGAAACCGCGCGTGGAACGTCAAACCGTCTCGATCGTCGACGATCGTATCGACCATTTGGAAACTCTCGAACGGCTGGCCCGTTCGCTGGGCGACAATATCGAGGTGCGCCGTTTTGCCCACCCGGTCCCTGCACTCGATGCTTCGCTCAAATCGCCTCCCGACCTGCTGATCGCCAACTCGGGACTGCCGGAACTCGGCGGCGCCGAGTTCATACGCCAACTGCGCCAGCATCCGGCCGCCGCTGATCTGCCGATCCTCGTGGTCATCACCCATGACGACCGCGACCACTATCTTCACACGCTCGAGGCCGGTGTCAGTGACTACCTTCTCAGCCCTGTCGATCACCGCGAGTTTCGCATCCGCGCACACAATCTGCTGACGCTGAAGCGTCAGCAGGCGCTGCTCAAAGGACGCGCGGCGGCAGCGGCGGAGAGCGAAAGGCGCCACCGCGACGAGTTGCAGCGCAGCCACGACATGCTCCTGAGCATCATCGATTCGATGCCGGTAATGGTCGGCGTCACCGACCGCGGCGGCCGTTTCCGCTTCGTCAACAGTTCGCTCGCGCAGCGCTATGGCTCGGCCGCCGCGGACATGATCGGAAAATTGCCGAGCGCCTTCTGTGCTGACGCCGATACCCACGACACCATGGAGCGGCATCGCCAAATCATGGATGGGCAACGCTGCCCCGGCGCTTGGGAACAAGAGATTTCACTGCCCAGCGGCCAGCGGCGCGTTCTTCTCAATAATCTCGCTTTGTTGCACGACGGCGAAGGTCAGCCCGCGCTTGTGGTGTCGGCGGGGCTCGATATTACCGAGCGAACCGCCGCCGAGCGAGCGCTTGTGGCCGCCAAAGAGGAAGCCGAGCTTGCCAGTCGCAGCAAGACCGAATTCCTCGCCAATATGAGCCACGAACTGCGCACGCCGCTCAACGCCATCATCGGCTTTTCCCAGCTCATGGCCGAGGAGATGATGGGCCCATTGGGGAGTGCGCGCTACACCAGCTATGCCCGTGACATTTGCTCCAGCGGTCAGCACCTCCTTAACGTGATTGGCGATATCCTCGACGTCGCGAAGCTCGAAGCCGGCGATATCGAGCTTGACGAGGACGAAATCGAGGTTGCGCAAGTGATCCGCGATCTCCAGCATCTCGTGGTCGAGCGCGCCCGCACGCTCGACATTGGCATCGATCTCGAAATGCCGACCGACCTGCCGAAGGTTCGGGGAGATGCCCTTAAGCTTAAACAAATCCTTATCAACCTCATCAGCAATGCCATCAAATTCAGCCATCAGGGTGGGCGCGTGGTCGTCCGCGGCGGGGTCAAGCCCGATGGGCTCCATTTGACTGTGACTGACCACGGTATCGGCATGGATGACCAGGAAATCAAAACCGCGGTTACGCGCTTCGGTCAGGTTGCGAGCCCGTGGACCCGTAAGCACCATGGCACCGGCCTGGGCTTGCCCTGGGCGATCGGTCTCGTCGAACTCCATGACGGCACGGTCGCAATCGACAGCATCAAGGGGAAGGGCACCACCGTGACCGTGGTGCTCCCCCCGTCCCGGCTGGTGCCGGACTACCGATAGCGCGAAAAAGGTTGCAGCGGCCCCGCCTCGGGCCAATTCTGTCCCTCCGCTCAGAGGTTCCTGGCGGATCGCGAAACCGAGCGCTGTTGCGAGGTCAATGGCCCCGGGGAGGCAACGAATGGACAAGCACCGCGATCTTTTGGAGCATTTGTCGCCGGCGGCCCAATTGTCGCGGCGCGCGTTTGTCGTGACCACTTTGGCGAGCGGTTTTGCCCTGTCAGCACAGCCGATATCGGCCGAGACCATCACGACCGGTGCCGCGGGGCTGGTTGCAGGCGAGGTGCAAATTCCGGTCGCGGACGGGCACATACCGGCGTACCGAGCCTCTCCAGCGAGCGGCGGCCGGTTTCCGGTCGTGCTGGTCATCCACGAAATTTTTGGGGTTCACGAGTGGATCAAGGACGTATGCCGGCGCCTCGGCCACGCCGGCCACTTCGCGGTCGCGGCATCGCTCAACGCCCGTCAAGGCGATGTTGCCAAGGCGCCCGACATGCCCAGCGTCCTCGCGATCATGGGGCAGGTCCCGGATGCCGAAGTCGCCTCCGATCTCGACGCCACCATCGCCTGGGCTGCCGCAACCGGTGCGGCCGACGCGGATCGGCTCGGTGTCACCGGGTTTTGCTGGGGCGGGCGACAGACCTGGCTTTACGCCGAGCATAATCCCAAGGTAAAGGCGGCGGTGGCATGGTATGGGCCGCTCGGTTATCCGACCAATTCGCTTCATCCCAAGAATCCACCGGATCTGATCGAGCAGTTGAAGGTGCCGGTGCTCGGCCTCTACGGCGGGGCCGATACCGGCATTCCCAAGAGCCAGGTCGAGGCGTTTGCGGCAGCGCTGAAGAGGGCGGGCAAGGACTGCCAGTTCCTCATCTATCCTGACGCGCCCCATGGTTTTGCCGCGGATTACCGCCCGAGCTATCGCGCCGCCGCCGCGACCGATGGCTGGCAACACATGCTCCAATGGTTCAAGGCGCATGGCGTCGCCTGACATCGGCGAGCTTGACGGCAGGCGCCGTTGGCGCATCTTTAAGCGGCAATCGACGGGAGGAACCAATGCCCGACAAAACCGAAGCCCATGCAAAACCCGAGTTGCTGTCGCAATTGCCATTGCGGCTGCATCACCACGCCTATGCGGTGCAGGATCAGGAGGTCAACCGGCACTTCCTCGAGGACATCATCGGACTGCCGCTGATTGCGACCTGGTGCGAGCGCAATTTCAACAGGGCGGTGGGACGCGAGGTCGACTACTGCCATACCTTCTTCGGCATCGGCGACGGCGGGGCGCTGGCGTTCTTCCAATATGCCGATGATGAGGTCTGGGAAAAGAGCAAGGCCAT
Source organism: uncultured Alphaproteobacteria bacterium (assembly GCA_963804725.1). Classification (GTDB taxonomy): domain Bacteria; phylum Pseudomonadota; class Alphaproteobacteria; order ATCC43930; family CGMCC-115725; genus JAATGI01. Next base: position 164,456 of record CAWDRN010000009.1, read on the forward strand.
CCATCCCGAAATCGACGTCGCCTGGCACATCTCGCTCAAAGTGACGCAGGCGAGCTTCGACGAGATCGTCGGTCGCCTCACCGCGCATAAGATCCCGTTCAACAAGATCGATCACGGCTACTGCCTGTCGCTCTATTGCCGGACGCCCGACAAGATGCAGCTTGAATTTACCGTCGATCCGCCCAACGCTGCGGCGATCGATAAGATGCGGCGCGCCGACGCGCATTCGGAACTGGCGCGATGGCTCGCCGGCGACCGACACGTCAACAATACCGACCGGCCGCACTGACGGTCGTTGAACCCGGACGCCGGTGGTCGAGCCGACTCGTCCACCGGCATGAGGTGTGGTTAGATCGCTTGCCTCGGAACACGCGTTGCGCGTGCTTCTTCGGGTTTGAGATAGGCCGTCAGTTCTGCCACCAAGTGGTCGAACAACAGGCGGACGCGGCGGCTGGTGCGCAGATTCTCATGCATCACCACCCAGCAATCGAGCATGAGACGGAAGTCGCCGTGCATTACGGGCACAAGCTCGGGATGACGTCGCGCGAATGCTTCCTGGCAGCCGCCGATGCCGTAGCCGGCGCGCAAGGCTTCGAGCTGCGCCAAATCGGAATCGGTGCGCAGGTTGAACATGTCACGGCTGACTGGCCTGGACTGGGCGGCGAGCATGTCGGCGCCCCACGGGTCGGCATCAAAACCGATTATCGTGTGGGCCGACAATTGTGCCATGCCGGTCGGCATGCCGTGGCGCACGATATAATCGCGGTGGGCGTAGAGCGAAATCGGCACTGGGCCGACATGGCGTGCCACCAGGGCCGCTTGCGTCGGGCCGGACCATGCGCACTGCGATATCGGCCGCGTGGAGCAGCAAATCCTCGAGACGGTCGGATAGCACTAGTTCAAGGACGATGTGCGGGTGCGACTTCGTGAAAGCGGGTCAACATCGCAGGCAACATGGCCGCTCCCATGAACTCGCTTGCCGTGAGACGCACCGTCCCGCGCTCTTGTGCGGCCTCGCCCGAAGCGCTGCGCCTTAAGGCCGCCATCGCTGCCGCCATGGTTTCAGCATGCGGCAGGAGATCAAGGGCGGCCTGGGTCGGCTTGACGCCATGACGGGATCGCGTGAACAGCGGCACGCCAAGCCGGGTCTCGAATTCTTCGACCTGACGGCCGACCGTGGGTTGGGTCAGGCCCAGGCTGTGGGCGGCGCCGGAGAAGCTGCCGGCTTCGAGCACAGCCAGGAAGGCACGTGTCAAATCCCAATTCTCGGCGGCTTTGTTCATGGTTTTTTGTATAACAACGATAGGTATTTATGCAATTTATTTGGATCGTAGGCGCTGCCACAGTGCCGCAGTTGGCAGATGGAGGTTGAGATGATCAACAAGATGCTGGTTCTGGGCGCCACCGGCGGCATCGGCGGCGAGGTGACCCGGGCCGTCCTGCGGCGCGGGTGGAAGGTCAAGGCGTTGACCCGGAGACCGGAGGTGGTCGCCGATCTATTCGGGCGTGTTCCGAGCCTGAGCTGGGTGAGAGGCGATGCCTTGAACGCAGCCGACGTGCTCCAGGCCGCCGGCGACGCGAACTTCATCTTTCACGGTGCCCATCCTGCCAACTATGCCCATTGGGAGGAGTGGGGGATTCCGATGCTGGCGAACAGCCTCGCCGCCGCGAAGGCGACCGGGGCACGACTGATCCTGCCCGGCAATATCTATAATTTCGGTCCGGATGCCGGGCCCTTCGTCGACGAGACGACGCCGCAGAATCCTCTGACGGAAAAAGGCCGGATTCGCGTCCGCATGGAGGGGATGCTCCACGAGGCTGCGCGCGACGGCGTACGCTCGCTGGTCGTGCGCGCCTGCGACTATTTGGGGCCGCAATCGCCGAGCTCGTGGTTCACGAGTGCGATGGCGAGGCCTGGAAAATCACTTCTGACGATTACCTATCCAGGCCCGCGCAACGTCGGTCATGGTTTTGCCTATTTGCCCGATCTTGCCGAAGCGGTGGCGCGTCTTTGCGAGATCGACGAGCGGCTCGGTGCTTTCGAAGTGGTGCATTTCGGCGGCCATTGGTTCGCGCGCGGCACCGATTTCTGCGCCGCGGTTGGACGTGCCGCCGGCATCGCCGACCTGAGCGTGCGGCGCTTCCCGTGGTTCGCGATCTGGTCGGCGCGGCCGGTTTGGGGTCTGGCGCGAGGTTTGTGGGAGATGCGCTATTTGTGGCGCGAGCCGTTACGGCTCGATAATCGCAAGCTGGTCGCGCTTATCGGTCCGGAGCCGCATACGCCGATCGATGAGGCGCTGCATACGACGCTTGAAGGCCTGGGGTGTGTGCCGGCGGCGGCAACAAGGCCCGCAACGGTCAAGCCAATGATCGCGGCATGGTGAACGAGGAGAGGGCCCGGGCGAGGCTGTTGAACGCCCTCATTGACGGGTGCGGGTCAGGGCAAGAGCATCCGCTTGGGCGCCAGGCTTCGCGGGTCGTCCCTGAGAATGCGAGCGGCGTTTTAGCCCTACGCGGCGCGGTTGCGGCGCGGCCTTCGGCGCATCGTCTTCGTCGAACAGTTCGGCCAGCTTTTCCAGCATGGTGCCGCCGAGCTGCTCGGCATCGACGATGGTGACGGCGCGGCGGTAATAGCGGGTGACATCGTGGCCGATGCCGATCGCGATCAGCTCGACCGGCGAATTCGCCTTCGATCTCGGCGATCACGTCGCGCAGATGCTTTTCGAGATAATTGCCGGGATTGACCGACAGTGTCGAATCGTCGACCGGCGCGCCATCCGAAATCACCATCAGGATGCGGCGCTGCTCATGTCGGCCGATGAGGCGGCTGGTGCGCCCACAGCAACGCCTCGCCGTCGATATTCTCCTTGAGGATGCCCTCGCGCAGCATGAGGCCGAGGACTCTTGCGGGCGCGACGCCAGGGCGCATCGGCCGCCTTGTAGATGATGTGCCGTAGATCGTTGAGCCGCCCGGGATTGGCCGGCTTGCCGGCGGCGATCCAGCGCTCGCGCGACTGCCCGCCCTTCCACGCCCGCGTGGTGAAGCCCAGAATCTCGACCTTGACGCCGCAGCGTTCGAGCGTGCGCGCCAGAATGTCGGCGCTCATCGCCGCCACGGTGATCGGTCGGCCGCGCATCGAACCGGAATTGTCGATCAGCAGCGTCACCACCGTGTCGCGGAAATTGGTTTCCTTTTCGCGCTTGTAGGACAGTGGATAGACCGGATTGGTGACGACCCGCGAGAGGCGCGCGGTATCGAGCAGGCCCTCCTCGAGATCGAACTCCCAGGCGCGCGTCTGCTTGGCCATTAGGCGACGCTGCAAGCGATTGGCGAGCCGTGAGATGACGGTCTGGAGATTCGAGAGCTGCTGATCGAGCAAGAGGCGCAGGCGCGTCAATTCGTCGGGATCGCACAGCGCCGCCGCCTCGATGACCTCGTCGCACTCGGTGGTGAAGGGCCGATAGGCGTGCCCCTCGTCCTTGAGATTGGACCGAGGCTGATGGCCTGGGCGGCCTGGCCGCCCGGGATCGTCCTCGCCGGTGCCGGGCATCAGCTCGCCCTCGATTTCGCCGGCACTCGCGTCTTCTTCGCCGTCGCTGTCGGGCACGCCGGCTTCGAGCGCGCCTTGCGCCCCGGAGGACGCCGCCTTCGCCGCCTTCGCTTTCGCTGTCGCCCTGTTCGGAATCCTCGCCTTCCGACTTCGGAATCGTCAGGTTCGGATTCTTCCTCGGCATCGCCAAGATCGATGTCGAGATCGCGGATCAGCTGCCGAGCGACCTTGGCGTAGCCATCCTGGTCTTTGAGATGTTTGCCGAGCTCGAGGAAATCGCGGCCGATTTTGCCTTCGAGATAGGGTCGCCACGCCGCGATCATTCGCCGCGCCGAAGGTGGCGGTCCGGCGCCGGTCAGCGCCTCGCGCGCCAGCAAACGCACCGCCTCGGGCAGCATCGTGGCGTCGCGCTCGGTGACATGGGCAAAGCCCTGGCGGTGGCAACGGTCTTCGAGATGCGCGGCAAGATTGGTGGCGACGCCCGCCATGCGCTGCGCCCCCAAGGCCTCGACCCGCGCCTGCTCGATGAATTCGAACAGCTGCCGCGCCCGATCCGTCTGGGGACGGCGCTTGGCGTGCACCGCATCATCGTGATAGCGCAGCCGCAAGGCCGCCGCATCGGCGGCGCCGCGCAGCTGTGCTGCCTCTTCGGCTGCCAGATCACGCCCAGGGAGCGGCAGACGCACGCGTGTGCCGCCGACAGCGGGCAGCTCGGCGCCATAGACGACGCTAATATCGTCGCGTTCTGCTATTGCCCGCACCGCCGCAGCGGTGGCGCGCTTGAAGACGTCGATGGGTGATTCGGCTTCGGCCATCTGTGGTCGGTAACCGCTACCTATACCAACGTGGCCGGCACGCCGGTCTCCCTGAGCTCGGTCCCGAAACAGCGCTGGTAATATTCGGCCACCGTCGAGCGTTCCATCTCGTCGCATTTGTTGAGGAAGGTGACACGGAAACCGAAGGCGAGATCGTTGAAGATGCGCGCGTTCTCGGCCCAGGTAATCACGGTGCGCGGCGACATGACCGTGGAGATGTCGCCGTTGATGAAGCCCGAACGCGTCAACTCCGCGAGCGCCACCATGGCATGGATGGTGCGGCGGCCTTCTTCATTGTCATAGTTCGGCGTTTTCGCCAGCACGATTTCAACTTCGGCGTCGTGCGGCAGGTAGTTCAGCGTCGCGACGATATTCCAGCGGTCCATCTGGCCCTGATTAATTTGCTGTGTGCCGTGATAGAGTCCTGAAGTATCGCCAAGACCGATCGTATTGGCGGTCGCGAACAGGCGAAACGCCGGATGGGGACGAATCACTTTGTTCTGGTCGAGCAGCGTCAGCTTACCGTCGACTTCGAGCACGCGCTGAATCACGAACATCACGTCGGGGCGACCGGCATCGTATTCGTCGAAGCACAGAGCCGTCGGATGCTGTAGCGCCCACGGCAGCATGCCCTCGCGATATTCGGTCACCTGCTGACCGTCCCTTAAGACAATGGCATCCTTGCCAACCAGGTCGATACGGCTGATGTGGCTGTCGAGATTGATGCGAATGCACGGCCAGTTGAGCCGTGCCGACACTTGCTCGATATGTGTGGATTTTCCGGTACCGTGATAGCCGGCGATTAGGACCCGCCGGTTGTAGGAAAAGCCGGCCAGGATCGCGAGCGTGGTGTCGTGATCGAAGCGGTAGGCGTCATCGATCTCGGGTACCAGATCGGACGGTGGCGCGGAAAACGCCGGTACCTGCATGTCGCTGTCAAGACCAAAGGTCTGGCGCACCGACACGGTGATGTCAGGATGGTCCAGGTGCTGGCTACTGTCGTTGGCGGAATTCATGGGGCCTCAGGAGGGAAAGTAACTGGCTTTCAAGGTGGCATAGGCTCGATTGATGATCTTAAGCCTTTCTTCCGCCGCCTTGTCGCCGCCATGAGCGTCAGGGTGGTGCAATTTAACCAATTGCTTGTAACGGGCTTTGAGCGCAGCCAAGGTAAGCGGACGGCGTGAGATCGAAAGTTTCGAGTGCCAGTTCCTGCTGCGTTGCCGGCCGGGTACGCGGTTTGGAGCGCGCCGCCTCTTCGAAGTCGCACAGGCCAAAATCGCTGCACGCCATCGCCAAATCGCCAGGCGACACGGTGACCGAACTTCCAGCTCGGCCGCTGCCCAACCATGTCGTTGCGCAGCTCCGCCTCGATCTGGGCCTCGTTCATACCGGCGTAATAATTCCACGATGCGTTGTAGGAGCGTACGTGATCTAAGCAGAACCAATAGTAACTATGCAGATCATCGCGCGAGCGCGGCGCACGGTACTCTCCGGCGCAGCGACAGCCCGGATGATCGCAGGCCGCGCCAAGGGGGCGCGCTGCGATCCAGCTCGGATCGGTCGGAGTTCAGAATTGGACGAGACATCAATACCAGTATGGGATGCGGCTCTGAGCAACACAAGCGCGGGAAGGCGGGCGCCTGCCATCGCATGGCGGCGATTGACAAGGCGTCCTACCCTTATCACGCTCTATCCGATGGCAACCATCGATCGTCTGCGCCAGCGCCTGACGGAGGCATTTGCCCCGTTGCGCCTCGATATCTATGACGAATTCACATCGCCACGCCGGTCATTCGGGATCGCGGCCGGGCGGCGGAACTCATTTTCAGGTCACGATCGTTTCGGCCGCATTTACCGGCCAGAGCCGGGTCGCGCGGCAGCGCGCAGTCTATGAGGTGCTGGCTGAGGAGCTAGCCACCGAGATCCATGCGTTGAGCCTGACGGCGCTGACGCCGTTTGAAGCAGCATCTCAAGGCCAAGGTTAAACCTTCGGTTGCAATTTCGAGGCCGGGATCGGGCCCGGCCTTGTTCCGGGCTCGACCCTGCCTCCTGTGCCGGGTCTCCGAGCGCGTTGCTGACCGGCTGCGCCGCCATAGTCACAATCCGCGGCCGGTGCGGCGCGTCCCGCAATCGGCCGCTGCCGCCTCGATCTTTTCGAACGGGGCTTTCCGCTTCCATCGGCCGCCGCTCCGCAATCGACGACGGCATGGCACAATCGGACGGTCGCGGTTGCCGATTGGAAAATTGCCGTCCTGTGAGCTGCCTCACCATCCGGGCTGGGAAGCTGGCCTAAGTTCCAATGAAGACATTGAGTTGCCCGTCACGCTTAGCCACCCCGATCACGGCTCTGATCGGTGTCGGAGGACGCGGACACCGGGCACCGTTGACCACCCTTAAAGGAGAGGCAAATGGGGAACCCCGCAATTCGACCCTCAGTTCAAGCATCGGCAGCACTTTCCGGATCGGAGCCGGCGACCGCGCTCAGTCATGGACTTGCCATCGAGTACCGGGCATTCGCGCGCACTTTCTCGAAGGGCGATAACGGCGCCGTGCTCTTCTTGCTCGCGAGCTGCTACTACCTGACAAGCGGCTTCACCATTTTCTTTGAGGAGAATGGGGAGAAATATCAGTTGATGGAGCAGCCTCCGACGGCAGTGTTCACGAAATCTGGTCACCTATTACGCCGCCTGCTGGCCAACGGAAGGCGTGTCGTTCGAAGCGGATAACTTGCCGAGGCAGGTTACCATTGTCGATGCGCAGGGCGAGCACGTGGTCGAGGTCCGCCATTGGAAGTGATGCGGCAGAACATGACGATGCCCCCCTCACTGCGTCTGCGATCGCCGCGAACATAACCGGTCGGAGGCTTTCGGCGGCCCCGGCTGGGACCGGGTCGCCGCCGGCGGCTAGCGCGGGCGGTTGGCGCCGAGCTGGGTCGGCGGCGGCGGGAGTTGGCCCGCCTGCTCCAGCATTTCCTCGAAATTGTCGCCGACCGTGCCGGTGAGGAAGTTCACCACATCCTGCCGTTTGCGGTCGGCGCCGGTTCTGGCCGTGGCGATCAAGTAGTGAAGGCGGGTTTTTTGCGCCTCGTTCAAGGTCGCGATCACGGGACTGTCGGCGGGTAGGTTGAGCGTCGTGCCGAGCCAGGCGAGATCACCGGCTGTCAGCGTTCCGGCAGCATGACTCCCGCGCGCTATCACGAGAGCAACCGCCAAGACCAACCCCCATCGACGGCTGTACTTCATGCCGTCCCAGTGTGCGGGAAACATACTGCGGGTATAATAACGCGAACCGACACGGGCGGCATTCCGGGGAGCGCCAAGGATGGGGCCCAAGGAACTGGTTAAGGCCTGGGTTGCCGCGTTCAACCGCGGCAATGCGGATGAGATGGCGGCGTTCTATCACGATGACGCCGTCAATCACCAGGTCGCGCTGGAGCTGGTAACCGGACGCGAGGCGATACGCGCGATGTTTGAGCGGGAATTTGCCCAGGCGACGATGGTGTGCATTGTCGAAAACATTTTCGCGGATGGCGATTGGGCGATCCTCGAGTGGCGCGATCCGTTAGGCCTGCGCGGGTGCGGCTTTTTCCGGGTCAAGAACGGTAAAATCGCGTTCCAGCGGGGCTATTGGGATCGGCTCTCGTTCCTCAAATTGCACCATTTGCCAACACCGGGCTGACGCCCTCGTCTGACCAACCGCCGGGTGATTACGGGCGAGAGGCGCCGTCAGCCGCTCAAGGCGGTTGTGCCGAGTCAAGTTCGGCCTTCGCCATTGGTCACCGAAGAGCGGCGATAGATCTGCACGAAGCGCAGCATCCGGCCCCATACGATGCCGGCGAGGAGCGCTCCGGTGGCGCCGAATTCGAGCGCCAGCGCCGGATCGCTGCGCAGCTCCGGCCATCGGCCATAAATGTAGCCAATGGCGTAGCGCAGGGCGATCACCGCGATAACGATGAGGAGCGGTGCGACGCTGCCGGGCACCACCACCCGGCCTTGTTCGGGCAGCGGCACGACGTCGCTCGGCACCAGGTTCCAACCGATCGCCACACCGATTGCCAAACTCACCACGAACGCCGGAATCACCAGGGTCAGGTTGGCGCTGCTGGTGGCGATATTGAAGAGACCCAAAGCCAGCACGATCGCCGGCAGGACGAACATGCGGCGCGAGTGGCCGCTCGCGTGGCGACACATTACGAGCGCCCAAGCCACAGCATTACAGCAAAGAGCTGGCCAAACCCAGAGCGGCGTGTGCGCCGATCGCCTGCGCAATCCGGTCATTCAGCGCGCTTGGCGATCGTGTCGTCGAGGCGCGCCGTCCATTCATCGTGCAACAGGGCGAAGAGCACGTGGTCCTGCCACCGGCCATCGATGCAGAGATATTCCTTGGCATAACCTTCTTCGCGAAAGCCGTTCTTCGTCAGCACAGCGCGGCTGGCGCCGTTATGCGGCAGGCACGCGGCCTCGACGCGATGTAGCTTCAGCCGGCCGAAGGCAAAGCCCACCATCAGCGCCAGCGCCTCGGTCATATAGCCTTGTCCGGCGAAACGCTGCGCCCATCCAATAACCGAGGCTGCCCAATTCGGCGACGCCATGGCGGATCTGGCTGAGGCCGATGCCGCCCAGCAAGCGCCGTCGGTGTTGCGATAAAGGAAGAGATTGTAACCCTGGCCACTGCGCCATTCGGCGCGTAATGGAACAGGCGTTGGCGAAACGCGGATCGGCTCAATGCGTCGGCGACCACACCGGCTCCCACGGCGTCAGGAAAGTGCGCGACGCTTCGCGCAGTCGCGCCCATTCGTCGTAATCCTCGCGCACCGGCGGTCGAAGCGTGAGGCGACGGCCGACGAGACGCGTTGCCGGCGGCTCGGCGCCGGCAAAAAGACGCGGTAGGCGGAGAAGGTTCGAACTCACCGTGCGCGCTCCGCGGCTCAGGCTTCGAGCCGTTCCGCGATGCGCGCGTAAGGCTCGAGCGCGCCGATCGGCCCCATCGCCGCGATGGTCGGTTTGCCCGACAGGATGCGGCGCGCGACGCGCTTGATACCGTCCTGATCGACGGCGTCGATCTGCGCGACCAGCTCGGCCAGATCGAACGGCGTGCCGTAGGACCAGCATGTGTCCGGCCTGCTGTTCGACCCGCGTCATGGTGCTTTCGAGCGACATCAGGAGACCCGGCCTTGAGCTGGGCGCGCGCGCGTTCGAACTCGTCCTTGTCGAAGCCGTCGCCGAGGCGGCGGATTTCGTGGGCCAGCACCGGAATCAATTCCGGCAGCGCGTCGGCACCGGTGCCGGCATAAATGCCGAACACGCCGCCGTCGCTGAACGGGCTGGCGAAGGAATAGACCGAATAGACGAGACCGCGCTTTTCCCGCATCTCCTGGAACAGGCGCGACGACATGCCGCCGCCGAGTGCTGTCGAGACCAGCGACGCGGCGTAGTAGATCGGGATCGGCATAGCTGAACCCGGGAAAGCCAATGAGGAGATGCGCCTGCTCGAGGTCGCGCTCTTCGCGGAAATCGCCGCCGACATAGCGCGCCGGCTCGCTCGGTGGCGCCGTTGCGCATGGGCATGTCGGTGAAAGACCCGCTCGGCCATGCCCACCAGCTCGTCATGACTCGATCTTGCCGACCGCGATCAGCAGCATGCGCGATGTGGCGTAATGGTCGTGCATGTACGTTAGCGACGGTATCGCGGTTCCATGCGCCGGATGATGTCGGCGCGGCCCAGTACCGGTTGCCCGACCATCTGACCGGGAAAAGCGGTTTCCTGGAAATGGTCGAAGACAATATCGTCGGGCGTGTCGTTGGCCTGGCCGATCTCCTGCAGGATAACACCGCGCTCACGCTCCATCTCCGCAGGATCGAAGATCGAGCGCTGCAGGATGTCGGCGAGCAGGTCGAGCGCCAACGCCACATCTTCTTTCAAGCACCTTGGCGTGATAGGCGGTGTGTTCGCGCGATGTGTAGGCATTGAGATGGCCGCCGACATCCTCGATCTCGGAAGCGATGGCCAGCGCCGACCGCCGCACGGTGCCCTTGAAGGCCATGTGCTCCAGCATATGAGACACGCCGTTGATCGCCTTCGGCTCGTGCCGCGTGCCGATAGCAACATAGACGCCGATCGATACGGTCTCGACGCTGGTCACCGTGTCGGTAATGACCCGCATACCGTTTGAGAGTTTGGAAAGACGCACACTCATGCCGCGACCTCACGAAGCGGGCGGGCATGGCCCCGGATATAGTCCTCGACCGCCGCCACGCTGTCAGGGAAGACTGAGCAGACCGTTCCGGCCGTTCCATCAAATCGCCGAGCCGCGGTGGCAATTCGGGCCGCACGCCTGATCGCGCGCTCGATGGCGTCAGGAAATTTGGCCGGATGCGCAGTTGCCAGTGCCACCATCGGCGCCTCTTCATTCTGCCTTGGCCCGGTGGGCGCGCGCCGCCGCGACGCCGACCGCGCCGTGAGGGTCGAGCATGACCTTGCTCTCGCGCCAGGTCCGCGCGATCTCGGCCAGGGTGGCGTCGTCATCGAAGGAATAGGCAGAAAAGAGCCGCCTGGCGTCGCGCCATTCCGCGGCGGTCACGGACAGGGTGCCGTCGGTGCGGAACCGCGCCATCGCCTCGGCGACGGCGTTGCGTCGCGGCCTTGAGATCGTAGAACAGGCGCTCGAAATTACTCGACACTCTGAATGTCCATGCTGGGCGACAAAGAGGGCGTGACCACGCTGCAAGGCTCATGACGCCGCCATTGAAGAAACGGGCCAATATGTCGTTGCGGTTGGTCGCGATGACAAGATCGGCGATCGGCAATCCCATCCGGCGCGCGACATGGGCGGCATAGACGTTGCCGAAATTGCCGGTCGGAACGGTAAAACTCACGGTTTGGTCAGGAGCATCCGAGCGCGAGTGCCGCCGCCGCGTAATAGACCGTCTGTGCCACGATCCGCGCCCAATTGATCGAATTGACCGCGGAGAGATTGTGGGCGAGCGCGGAACGACGCATCGGCGAACATCGCCTTCACCAAATCCTGACAATCGTCGAAGCTGCCCTTGATACCGATGGCATGGACGTTGGGGACTGCAATCGTGGTCATTTGACGGCGCTGTACCTCGGAGATGCGGCCCTCGGGATAGAGCATGAAAATATCGGCCGCGGCGCTGTCGCGGATGGCCTCGATCGCGGCTGACACCGGTGTCGCCCGAGGTAGCGCCAATAATGGTGACCCGAGCCGCCGCGCCGCCCAGCACCTCATCCATGAGACGCCCGAAGAGTTGCAGGGCATAATCCTTGAAGGCCAAGGTCGGCCCGTGGAACAGCTCTAAAAGATGCAACCCAGGGGCGAGTTCCCGTAAGCGGCGCCACCCGCGCATCATCGAAATCGCGTAGGTTTCGGCCAGAATCTGGTCAAGACGCGCAGCGGCCGAAGCGCTTCCCAAGAAGCGTCCGACCAGCGTTTGCCGCGATTTTCGACATAGGGCTGGCCGCGCAACGCCCGCCATTCCGCCTTTGAGAGGCTAGGCCATTGATCGGCACATAAAGTCCGCCATCGGGCGCCAGCCCGCGCAGCAATACTTCCTCGAACTCGAGACGTTCGGGCCGGGGCCGGCCATCGCGGGTGCTGACGTACTGCACGGAGTAAATCCTTGGGAGGACGAGTTCCCAGCCTATCGCCTGCCCGCCCGAGCCGCAACAGGGGCGACGCGGCAAGCTTAGCCTAAGGTTTCAATTTGTAGCCGCGCGAGAAGAGGAAATGAGCGAGCGCCAGCAGAACTGCCATTGATGGCGATCATCATCGCGATGCCGATCGCGAATTGAGCCGTCGGCATGAGCCGATGAAGCCGGCGCGGAATCCGTCGATCATGTAGAAGAACGGATTGAGAGCCGGCGACAAAACGGAAGCTCGCGGGCAACCGATCGATCGAGTAGAACGTGCCTGACAAAAACGACAGCGGCATCACGAGGAAATTGGTCACGGCGGCAATGTGGTCGTACTTTTCGGCCCACAGTGCGGCGAGAATGCCAAGTACCGATAGAAGCAGCGACGCCGCGACCGCGTGGAACAGCACCAGGCCGCCAATCGGCGATGTTGACATGCACCGCGATGACCATGGCGACGGCCGACGGCGAGCCGACAGAGAGGCCGCGCGTTACGCCGCCCAATGCAAAGCCCCACACCAGCTCCGCCGGGCTCAAAGGCGGCATCAGCAAGTCGCTGATGCTGCCCTGTATCTTGGCGATCATCAGCGACGAGGTCGTGTTGGCGAAGGCGTTTTGAATTATCGCCATCATGATGAGGCCCGGCGCCAGGAATTGCGCGAACGGCACACCGGCAATGGCGCCGCGCTGGCTGGCGAAGGCCAAGAGAAAAATCGCCAGAAATAACAGCGTTGTTACCACCGGCGCGATCACAGTTTGCATCGACACTTTGAGAAAACGTCGCACCTCGCGCAGATAGAGCGTCCACAGGCCAAGCCAATTGACGGCGCCGAACTTGCGTACGTGCAGTCGTGTCTCGTCGCCGCGGCAACAGCGGCGAGCAGATCCGATTTTTCCAGCAGCACAGGCGTTCCTGTCTTTTCTTATCGAGCGCCGACTGTATGGCGCGTCTCACCCTCGAACAAGCCAGGTGCTAGGATGGGTGCCATGAGCGAAAGGCGGGTCGCGATGTTGGTCCTTGGCGGCAAACGCCGGCACTGCCTGCTTTGCGCCATCGGCCACCGGCGTGCACATCCTTCTGAGCATCGAGCCGATGACGTCACGTCGGGCGGGGCCCCTGACCATGGCGGTTCTGGAGCGAGCGGCGGCGGCCTATCTCGCGCGCTATGCGAGCTCGAGCCGAGAATTTGCGGCGCATATTGATGCACCGCGTGGCGAAGGCGGCGGGCGAGGATGATGCGGCGGAAGCTGAGGGCCGCGCGCTGGTCGAGGCGCTGCTCGCGCGCTTCGTCCGTGCCGGGCTGCTCGATGACGGCGGCTATGCGCAGGCCAAGGCGTCGCGCCTGTCGCGTGCCGGCGCCTCGCGCTTTAAAATTCGCGGCTGGCTGACGCAGAAGGGTGTCGGCCGCACCGAGGTCGACCACGCAATCTCGGTGCTCGGGGAGTGCGGCGAAGGATCGGAATTGTCGGCGGCTTGCGCCTTCCTGCGGCGCCAACGGCTCGGCCCCTATCGCCCGCCCGCTGACCGTGCTTCGTTCCAACAAAAGGACCTGGCGGCACTGACGCGTGCGGGCTTCGCGCATTGACCTGGCGCGCAAGTTGTTAGGTGCCGCCGATATCGCCGCCCTCGAGGCGATGGCACGTGGTGACGAATCTTAGCCGAGCGCGGCGGCGAGAACCGCCGACCGCAATCCACCACTGAGTTGCGATTTTAATTTAGGGCGCATTAAACGCCGTTCGGAACGCGATTAGCCGCGATCGCGCGGTGCCCGGAACGGGGTGACTTGCGACGGGTCGCCGGCGCGGATCTCGGCCACAGTCTCCCGCTCGCGGACAAACACAGCCTGCGCCGGAAGCGCCAACGAGATCCCTCCGCCTGAAACCGCCGCATAACCCGGCGGTTAAATTCGCGTTGTACCGGCCAACGGCCTTTGTCGGTGCAGACGATTTGGCCGACCAGAGTCACGCTATGCCCCTCGACCTTATCGACACCCCAATACTGCAGATCACTGAGCATGTGCGGCTTGAACTCGGGCTCCTGGCGCATCACGGACGCGACTTCGCCGAGCACGCGGGCGGCGCGGTCAGTGTCCTCGCCCAGGGCGAGATTGATGCTGACCCCGGCGTTGCCGACGCCGCGATTGGTGTTGACGATCATCGTTACCGAACTGAAAGGAACGGTATGAACCGCGCCAGCGCCGTCTCGCAGCCGCATGCTGCGGATCGACAATTCCTCGACCGTGCCTGCATGACCCCCGCCGATATCGACAACGTCGCCGATGGCGACCGTGTTCTCGATCAGGATGAAGAGGCCGTTGATGATGTCGCGCACCAATTGCTGCGAGCCGAGGCCGACCGCGATGCCGATGATGCCGGCGCCAGCCAACAGCGGACCGATATTGACCCCGAGTTGCGACAGAATGATGATGCCGGCCATCGTGATGATCGCGATCAAAATGGTCGAGCGTGCCAGCGGCAATAGCGTGCGCAGCCGGGCGCTCACTTGGGCTTGACGTATAGGACTGCCGCCCACCAAGGCGCGCTCGACCGCGGCATTGACCAATTCCCACACGATCACGGCGATGACGACGACGAACCCAATCGAGATGAGGGTGCCGAGGGTTTGGCGCACCGGTTGCCGTTCGAGCCAGCCCATGACGTCGACGCCCCAGGCTTGCAGCAGCAGCACGACGGCGACCGCATAAACGGTTGCTGAAATACCGAAGACCAGCGCCGGCAAATAGCGATTGGCGCGGCTCGGCAAACCGGGAAAACGCCGCCGCCACTCGCCGGTCAGCTCAAAACCGCGGTGGTTGAAAATGTGAATAAGCCTTGTGGCGAAGGCAGCGCCGATCAGGATCGCAAGGCTGGCGACAGTGGCGCGCAGGACAAAACCGATGCCGCCATGCAGATCGACGAGATAAGAGCCAAAACTGCCGATAATGTAGAGGATGGCCAAGATATGCCAGATATCGGCGAGCCCCGAGCGGGCCGAATTGAAGAGGCCGGTCGACCGCGTTGCCTCGGGACCGCTGCGCAGGGCGGCGCTCACGGCAGCGTGGTTCTGCAGAACCAAGACAATCGCCAGCCCGGCCAAGACGATGGTGGTGAGTCGCAAGATCAGATCGTCGATGGCGACAGGAACGTGGAGAATCGTCAGGAGCTGCGCGGTCGAGAAGCCGTAGACCGCCCAGCACACAAAGCGGCGCGTCCAAATGTAGCAATAGGTCCGCGTTTCTTCGCCGAGGCGGAGAAAATAGAGATAGACCGGTGACAAGAGGATGACCCACGCCGCCGCCAGCAGCGCTTGAGAACGCAGAATGGCGGCGATCGCGATCGCTGCCATCGGCCGCGCCGGCCAGTGCGGCGCGAGTGCCGCCAGCACCAATGTTGCCACGGCGGCGAACACCGCGATCGGCACCCAGGCTAGCACCAGCATGGTCATAAACTGCACTAACCACCGGCCGAATTGTCTGCTGTGCCGGGCGACGATGCGGGCGCGCATAGGCCGCAACAAACGTCCCGCTGCGACCGCGGCGAGGGTCGCGGCGACAAAGATAATCGCCAGTCGCGTCAGCGCGTCGAGCCACTTGGTCCGCGCGGTTGCCGAGTTCGCCTGCGCTTTAAACCACCTAACCGCCGAAGGTGCGGCCCGCGCAATGCCGATAATGTCGAGCGTTTCGTTGGTGATCTCGCCGAATTTGGCGGCGACGCCCTCGACCAAACCGGGTGCCTCGCTCTCGGTCGCAGTCGCGGCACTTGGCGCTGGGGCGGTGCCTTTCTGTGCCGCGATAAGGGCCTGAAGCTGGTTGATGAGTTGCGCTCGCTGCTTGTCGTTTTGCAGCGTGCCCAGGAGATTTTGGAGATCGCCAGCCGGAACCGTTTGGCTGGCCGTTGGTTTCTGCTCGCCTGTCTTCGCCTTTGTTGCGGCGGCGACGGCGGTGACGGTATCGAGCGACGGTTGCCCCCACACCGGCACGGCCATCAGCCCCAACACCAGGATTGCGAGCCAGGCGATGCTGCGCATGCGTCGGGAATAAGGGGGCGCGGCGCTCGTGGCAAGCTCTCAAATGCGGGTGAGCGCCTTTAGTGCGGCGCCTAAGAGCCCAACCCCGGACACGGCAAGAATGCCGCCGGAGATGCGGTTTAGCCAGGCAAGGTGGAAACTACCGGCGACACGCTGCAGCCAGAAAAGGCCGAAACTCAAGCCGAACCACCACACCAGCGAGCCCGCGAACACGCCCACCACCAGCATGCCGAGTGTGAACATCCCGGCACTCTCGGCAACGCCGACCTTGGCGAAGATCGCGGCAAAGGCGAGGATGGTGATTGGATTGGTGATGGTAAGCGCAAAGGTCGAGAAATAGGCCGTCAACCGGCGTTCACCCGAAAGCGGCACGGTTTCGCGCTCGGTTGGCGGCGCCAGCAATGTGCGTACCCCGACGATCACTAGGAAAATACCGCCGGCGGCGCCGAACCAGTCCTGATAGGACAGCAGCCAATCGCGCAGAAAAGTGAGACCGGCGGCGGCGATGACGCCGAAGATGGTGTCGGCAGTGGCAGCGCCAATACCTGAGATAAAGCCGTAGACCGGGCCTTCGAACACCGTGCGGCGGACGCACAGGACGCCGACGGGTCCGACAGGCAACGCGATCACGACACCGATGGCGACGCCCTTCAGGAGCGCGATCAGCAGCAACGCCGCCGGCAATAAAGGCATGCTCGGCAGTCTCAGGGATGCGTCCCGTTGGCGCAACGGGAATTAGGCGATTCGTCGCCCTTGTTTGTGGTAGCGTCTCGTCACCGATGCGCAGGCAAGACCTGCGAGGCGACTAAGATGACCGGGATTGAAGCATCTTCATGCCGGCTTGCGTCCATCCTCGGCGCGGATACCGCGGGCGATGCACGGTTGGTGCCGACGACGTGGCCGCCGGCGCTTGCGCACCGTCGCGCGACCCTTAAGGGGATACGGGCGTCATGAGCGAGGCCCGCCGCTTAGCGGCAATACTGGCCGCCGACGTTGCCGGGTATTCGCGGCTCGTCGGTGCCGACGAGGAGGGCACGGTCGCACGGCTCCAGTCGATCCGCGCGCGCATCGTCGATCCGTCCATTGCCGCCAATCACGGCCGCATCGTCAATACCGCGGGCGACAGCGTGCTCGCCGAGTTTGCCAGCGTCGTCGATGCGGTTCGCGCGGCGCTTGCCATCCAGAGCCAGGTCGCGCAAAACAACGCGCCCGAGCCGCCCGACCAGCGCATCGAATTTCGCATCGGCATCCACCTCGGCGATGTCATGGTGCAGGCCGATGGCGATCTGCTCGGCGACGGTGTCAACATCGCGGCGCGCCTTGGGACCCAGGTTGGGCCCGGCGGCATCTGCCTGTCGGAGGATGCAGTCCACCAGGTTGAGGGCAAGGTCGAAGCCCATTTCACTTATGCCGGTAGTCGCGCTTTGAAAAATATCGCTCAGCCGGTACGCGCTTACACCGCTCTTGTCGGCATCGACCGGCGCACCAAGTCCATTGACCGCGACGCCGCGCGCGGCCCATGGCGCCGGCGCGGCCCGCTGCGCCTTGCCATCATTTTGGGCGCTGTGATTCTATTCGTAATCGCGAGCCGCGCCAGCAACTGGTATTTCGGCAAAGACAGTGACGCGGTCGCGCCGCGGCCGCTCGAAGGGCTGTTGAAACGACACGAGCCGCCACGTTTTTCGATCGTAATTCTGCCCTTCACCAACCTCTCCGGCGATCCGAGCCAAGACTATTTTGCCGACGGCATCACCGAGAATCTGACCACCGATCTTGCGCAGGTCCGCACTATGTTCGTGATCGCGCGCAACACGTCCTTCTCCTACAAGGGCAAGGACATCGACGCCCGGACGGTCGGCAAGGAACTCAATGTCCGTTATGTGTTGGAAGGTTCCGTGCAGCGTGACGGCGACCGGGTGCGAGTCAATGCCCAATTGATTGATGCCGCGAGCGGTGCCCATATCTGGGCCGATCGTTTCGACGAGGCGCGTGGCGATCTGTTCAAGCTTGAGGACGAGATCGTCGCTCGACTGGCCAATTCGTTAGGCAATGAGGTTACCAGGGCAGAGAGCGAGCACGCCGTCAGGACGCACCCGCGCAATCCCGATTCGGTCGATCTGCAATTGCGCGCCCTGGCGGCCGCCAATCAGTCGGACTTGGGCAGCGATCGCGAGAAAGTCGCCGAGGCGCGCGCGCTCTACGACCAGGCGCTTCAGCTCGATCCGAGCAACTATTGGGCGCTGGTTGGTTCTGCCTGGCTCGATGTCGAGGACGTGGCTTACGGTCGTGCGGGGCCCGACCGGATCAAGCGGGGTGAAGCGTTCGTCGAGCGCGCGTTGGCACTGGCGCCGGACCAGGCCGAGCCCCACGTCGCCAAGTCGATGCTGGCCATGCTTTCGCACCGGCCTGACGTGGCAGCAACAGAGGCGGCGCACGCCATCGAGGTCGATCCCAACAATCCCAACGGCTATGCCGCCCTGGCCTGGGCGCAGAGTGCGTCCGGCCATGATCGGGAAGCGCTCGCCGGTATCGACAAGGCCATCGCCTTGAGCCCACGCGACCCGACTCTGGGATTTTGGCTCTATTTGCGCGGCGGCGCCTTGATCAATTTGAAGCGCTACGACGAGGCCGCCGCCGCCGAGCAGGCGGCGATCGATGCCCATTTCAAGGGCTGGCCCGCCTATCTCACCCTGGCGGTTGCTTACGCGCTCAAAGGCGATATCGCGAAAGCGCAAGCCACGATCGCGGCGTTACGGGAAGCCAATCCGCGCATATCGTTAAAGAGTGTGCGCACCACGATCGATTGGCCGGGTTCTTATTGGGATGGGCTGCGCAAAGCGGGATTGCCGGAGGGCTGATTCAAGGAGGATGGCATGGTAGCGAGCACCGCCAAGGCACACGACTTCGCTTTCACCACCACCGATGGCGCGCCACTGCCTTTGGCGCAGTTCCGGGGCAAGCTCTTGCTGGTGGTGAATACCGCATCGCGGTGCGGCTTCACGCCGCAATATCGCGAACTGCAGTCGCTGTGGGAAAAATACCGGGCCAGGGGTCTCACCGTGATCGCGGTGCCGTCGAACGACTTCGGCGAGCAGGAACCGGGCAGCAACGCCGAGATCAAAAAATTCTGCCAGGACAAATACGCCGTCGATTTCCCGCTTGCCGCCAAAGAAAAAGTCAGCGGTGCCGACGCGCATCCGTTCTATCAATGGGCGGCGAGCGAAGGCGGCGAAGCTGCGGCACCGCGCTGGAATTTTCACAAATATCTGATTGGCCCCTATGGCGATCTCGCCGGCGTATACCCGTCTCAGGTCAAACCCCTGGACCGCTCCGTTACCGATGATATCGATCGCCTCCTCGCCACCTCGACGCCATAGTTTACGTCGTCCGCTCCCTTTTTCGCCGGTCGCCGCAGGAGTATGCGGCCTCGCTCGTGAGGGCTTACCGGCTCGAGCCGGTCTTGAGGATGCGATCGTCGCCATCCCTTGGCGCTAGCGCAGGATTTCCACCAACAGGACCCAGGCACCGATCATGCCGGCGACAATCGCGACAATCGTGGAGACAGCCACCCAATAGAGGCCGCCGCCATCGCCAGTGATGACGCTGATGCCGGCGATGATAAGCGGCAGCGACGCGAGTTGCCCGAGACAGCGTCGTACCACATACTGGGTGCGTGTGGCGCCGCCGGCACTAGCGACACCGGAGCCGGTGCGGATCAGTGACACCGTCAATATCAAGCCGAAGACCATGAACTCGATGCCGAGCGCCATGGTGTTCTGCTCGGGGATCAGCGCCAATAGCCCGACGATCAGCAACGAAAGCAGCAGGAGCAGCGCCTCGACGGCGCGCCCCGATACGGCGCGGGACGATAGCACGCGCTGCAAATTCATGGAGATCGCGACGAATACCAGACCCGCCAGCGCCGCCCCCGCCGCGGCCTGCGCGGAGAAAAAATCGTGCCATGTGTCGAGATTGAACGCAGCCATCGAGGCGCTCCCCGCACCCTGAACCCCGTGCCATTATTACAACGAATTAAGTTGCTCTCGCCGCTTCATTCGCTTGATTCGGGCGTCGAGCCCGGCTAAATCCGGGACGACGGGAGGATCCTGACCGTTTCGGGCGGGACCAAAAGCAAGCGACGGGTAGTTTCGAATGGAAGCCAAAATCGAGGTGCGGCACCTGACCAAGCGGTTTGGCCCGATGACCGCGGTCAATGACGTCACCTTCTCGGTCGGACGCGGCGAGGTGCTGGGTTTCCTCGGCCCGAACGGTGCCGGCAAATCGACCACGATGAAGATGATCACTGGCTTCTTGGCGCCGACGCGAGGCACCGCCGCGATATGCGGCATCGACATGATCGACCAGCCGATCACGGCAAAGCGCCATGTTGGATATTTGCCGGAAGGCGCGCCCGCTTATCCCGACATGACACCGTCGGGTTTTCTCGACTTTGTCGCCCGCATTCGCGGCTTTCAGAGCTGCCGAAGTGAAGCACCGTATCGCGTTGGCGGTCGAACGCACCACGCTCGCGTCGGTCATGGAACAGCCAATCGAGACGCTTTCGAAGGGTTTCAAGCGCCGCGTCGGTCTGGCGCAGGCACTGCTGCACGACCCCGAAGTGCTGGTCCTCGACGAGCCAACCGACGGGCTCGACCCCAACCAGAAACACGAGGTGCGCAATCTCATCACCGCGCTCGCGCCCGATAAGGCGATCGTCATTTCGACTCACATTCTCGAGGAGGTCGACGCAGTCTGCACTCGCGCGATCGTGATCGCGGACGGACGCGTGTTGATCGACGACACGCCCGGGAAGTTCGCGGCGCGGTCGCGGCTGCATAATTCGGTGCGGTTGATGCTTGCCGACCCGGCAATCGACGCCCGTACCGCCCTGTTGCGCCTGCCCGGTGTGGTCGCGGTCGAGCCGATCGAGGACGGGGAAGGCAGGGCGTTCTTGGTGGTGCCGCAGGAAGGCAGAGCGATCATTGCTGAAGTAACCGATCTCGTGCGCACCGCCGGGTGGCCGGTGGCGGCGCTGCGCGTCGAGCGTGGCAGGCTCGACGACGTGTTCCGCGACATCACCGCCAAGGCGGCATAGCTTCAATCTTCTCTGACATGCGCAGCACGTTCATCATTTTCCGGCGCGAGCTTGCGAGCTATTTCGCGACGCCCCTTGCCTATATCTTCATCGTCATCTTCCTGGTGATGGCCGGGACCTTTGCTTTTTTCATTGGCAATTTCTTCGATCGCGGCCAGGCCGATCTGCAGCCGTTCTTCCAGTTCCATCCCTGGCTCTACCTGGTGCTGATCCCGGCCTTGTCGATGCGGCTCTGGGCCGAGGAGCGCAAGACCGGCACCATCGAACTGTTCCTCACCTTGCCGATCTCGATGACGCAGGCGGTGCTTGGCAAATTCCTCGCCGCCTGGGCGTTCGCCGGCATCGCGCTTGATCCTGACCTTTCCCTTCTGGATCACGGTCAACATTCTGGGTTCGCCCGATAACGGCGTGATCCTCGCCAGCTATATCGGCAGTTTCCTGATGGCGGGTGCCTATCTCGCCATCGGCGGGGCGCTGTCCGCTCTGACCAAGAGCCAGATCATCGCCTTCGTCGTCACCGCTGCGGTGTGTTTCTTCTTCACCGTCAGCGGCTCGTCGATCGTGCTCAGCTTCCTCAACGGCTGGGCGCCGCAAGGGCTGTTGAACGATCTCGCCTTTTTCAGCTTCCTGACGCATTTCAACGCCATTATCCGCGGCGTCATCGATCTGCGCGACTTGGTGTTTTTCGTTTCGGTGATGGCGTTTTGCCTGTTCGCCAATGCGATTCTCGTCGACTTGAAGAAGGCCGATTAGGCGATGGGCCAGTTCCCGCTGTCCCGCAAAGCCGCCGCGTGGTGGGCACTGGCCGCCGCGTTCGTGTTGTTTGTCGCGGTCAATGTCGATCGCCGAGCAGCAACTGCGTGGCTCGCGCATCGATCTGACCGAGAACGGGCTTTATACCTTGTCGCAAGGCACGCGAAAGGTCCTGGCCAAGATCGAGGAGCCGATCACGCTGCGCTTTTACTACTCGCCGCAGCTCGGCGCGGCGGCTCCGCCTTACGGCATCTATGCCGAGCGCGTGCGCGAGATGCTGCAGCAATACGCGGCGCTGGCGCACGGCAAGATCAAGCTCCAGGAAATCAATCCCGAGCCCTTTTCGTCGGCCGAGGACCGCGCCGTCGCCTTCGGCCTCCAGGGCGTGGCGCTCGCCCAGAGCGGCGATCAGGTCTATTTCGGGCTCGCCGCGACCAACGCCACGGATGACCAGCAGATCATCGAATTCTTCCAGCCAGACCGCGAACGCTTCCTCGAATACGATCTGACCAAGTTGGTCTATAGCCTGGCCTTCCCGAAAAAGACGGTAGTCGGCCTGTTGTCGAGTTTGCCGCTCGAGGGCGATTTCGAGGCGGCGATGCGGGGCGCGCCGCTGACGCCCTACGCGATCTACGAGCAGATGAAGCAGCTCTACGATGTTCGCGACGTTCAGACCGACGCCGACCAGATCGCGCCCGATATCGACGTGCTGATGATCGTTCACCCGCAGCACTTGTCTCAGAAGACGCTCTACTCCATCGATCAGTATGTGATGAAGGGCGGCAAGGTGCTGGTGTTCGTCGATCCTTATTCGGAAGCGCAGGCGCAGAAGAGCCAGCAGCAGGCCATCGACCCGAGCGCCGCTCGCGAGCGATCTCGAGCCGTTGTTCAAGGCCTGGGGCGTGGAAATGCTGCCGGGCAAGGTCGCTGGCGATCGCACCGACGCACGGCGCGTCAATATCGGCACCTCTGCCAGCCCGCACGCCGCCGACTATATCGCCTGGCTCGCGCTCGATGAGCACAATGTCAATCGCGACAGCCCGATCACCGGCGATCTGACGCAGCTCAATTTCGCGACTGCGGGCGTGCTGGAGCCGGTGAAGGGCGCCACGACCAAATTCTCGCCTCTGGTTTTCACCTCCAAGGAAAGCCAGATCGTCAGCGTCGACAAAGTCGTGGGCTTTCCCGACATCGACGCCCTGCTCAACGGGTTCAAGGCATCGGGCGAGCACCTGACGCTTGCGGCGCGAATCACGGCCCGGCCAAGACCGCTTTCCCCGACGGCCTGCCGAAGGCGGTCGCGGCGACAAGGATCACGCCCGGCGCCAAGCCAGCAAGCCCGTGCAAATCAAGTCCGCGGTCAAGCCGATCAACATCGTGGTGGTGTCCGATACCGACATGCTCGCCGACCGGTTCTGGGTCGATATCCAGGATTTCGTCGGCCAGCACGTCGCAATCCCCAACGCTAACAATGGCGACTCTGGTCACCAACGCCATCGACACGCTGTCGGGCGGCGACGATTTGATCGGTTTGCGCACGCGCGGCACTGCGGTGCGGCCCTTCACGTTGGTGCAGAATATTCAGCGCTCCGCCGACGAGCGATATCAGGATACGGAAAAGGGTCTCGAAGAAGCAGCTCAAGGAAACCCAGGACAAGATCCGTAATTTGTCCGGCCGCGATGCTCAGGCGCAAGGCGCCGACGCCAGCCCCAATGCGCTCGAACAGGCGCAGACGCTCGACAATTTCCGAGCCGAGTTGCTGAAAGTGCGGCGCCAGCTGCGCGAGGTGCAGCTCGCGTTGCGGCAGGACATCGATCAATTGCGCACCGAAATCGAAATCGTCGACATCGCCGCCATCCCGATTTTGGTCGGTGTCGTGGCGATCGTGCTCGGATTGGTGCGCATGAGCCGCCGCCGCCGCCGCGCCGCAGGCCGGCTGAGCGGGGAGCGCGATCCATGCGGCAATCCAGTCTTTATGGCATTGTTCGGCGTCACCATCGTGGCTGTGATCGTCGCGGTTGCTGGTGTCGCTCGGCGGTGGCAGCAATCCGCAGCCAGAGATCCGCGCATCAATCAGCCGGTGATGACCGGATCTGACCGCAGCGACTCGGCGAGGTCGCGCGCTTCACCGTCATCCAGGGTGACGGCAAGACGACGCTGTTGCGCCGAAACGGCGCTCTGGGTCGTTGAAGAGAAAAACGACTATCCCGCCGATGCCGGCAAAATGAAGACCACGCTGTTCGGCCTCGGCGGCGTTGCGCTATGCCGAGCCGAAAACCGCGAAGCCCGACCTCTACTCGCGGCTCGACGTCGAGGACCCGGGCAAAAAAGGCAGCGATGCCCAGCTCCTCACCCTGAGCGACGCCAGCGGCAAGCTGATGGGCGAGATGATCTTCGGCAAGCGGCGCTACGATATTTTCGGCGGCGGCAATGACGGCATCTATGTCCGGAAGCCCGGCGAGGCGCAGTCGTGGCTTGCCAACGGCTCGCTGACCTTGCCGAACAGCACGCTCGATTGGGTCGACCGCCGCATCACCATGATCAAGGGCGACGACCATCGCCTCGGCGCGCTTCATCGCGCCCGACAGCGCCGCGGTGGCGATTTCGCGCGCCGAAAGCGGGCGCGCCGCTGCAGCTCGTGGGCGGCGTGCCCAAGGGTCAGAAGCTCAAGAGCAACGACGCGCTCGACGATCTCGCGCGCGCGCTCGATTATTTCAGCCTCGACGACGTCGAGCCCGCGACCGCCGTGCCATTTCCCGACAAAGGCGTCAGCCAGGCGGTCTTCACCACGCACGATGGCCTCACCGTCACGGTCTACATGATCGAGCGCGACGAGGTCGCCAAGGACGACAGCGGCAAGGCCACCACGAAAAAGAAATACTGGGTGAAGCTGGTCGCCTCAGGCACCGGCAAGGCGGCGGAAGAGGCGGCAAAGCTCAACAAGCGCGTTGCCGCCTGGGCCTACGCGGTGCCGGACTTTAAGGCCAATACCTTCAAGACCCGGATCGCCGATCTGATCGAGCCCGAAAAGAGCTCTTAGAAATCCATGGCGGTCCACGTCATAGACATAAGCGCTTGTTCTGCTTGCCAATCGTCCATCCGGTCCATAGACGCCTATTCCGATCGCCGGGACACCTTCGGGACACCCTAAACGGCTAAGCTTCAGGCAGGGCCTTAGCATTCGGTCGATTGGCAAACCGTGGAACCGCGTTAGGCCAAGCGACAGACGCCTCGGGCAAACGACCCCGAATTGGCCCGTTGCTTTAGTTTTAGTTGATCTTTTCCAGAGCCGGTGGCGTCCACTCACACTTCCGCGCGGCCTCTTGTGGCACGTAGGCGCGGAACGTTAGCGAAAACGGCTTACCCTCCGCAGAGGGCAGCCAGTTTGGGTCAAGTCCGTTTAGTGCTGGATAATTTGGCGGAGTGATTCTCGGCTGAGGGTGGTTTTGCGACGGCATTTCGGGCCTCGTATTCGTGATCGAGATCGCGCCTGAGGGCGGCCATCTGGCGGCGCTCGAAGTCGGTGATCCGGACGGCTCGCCAACGCTCGGCGGCGCGGATCATGGCGCCGAACATGAGCTTCAGCACCGGCTTTTCACCAAAAGCATTGGGAATGATCTTGAGGCGCCGGCGCTCTTCAACGAAGAGACGTTCCAACAGATTCGTTGTCCGCGTTGCTCGACGATGTGTCACCGGCAAACGCAGATGCGCGATGCAAGCCTCGAAGTCATCCTGGAAACACGCGACGGCGCTGGGCAACGTGGCCTGGTAGTCCGCGACGAGCCCCTTGGCGAGCTCGCGGGCGATGGCGCGCGACGGTGCTTGGTAGCTGGCGATGGCTTGGGTCTTGAACTCCGGCCAGATGTCCTCCGGCACCTTCGCCGCGAGATTGCGCAGCCGATGCGCAAGGCAACGTTGGCGCTCCGATCGCGGGAAGCAAATCTCAATCGCCTTGATGATCCCGGGTGCGCCATCGCTCACGACCAGCAGGGGGTCACCGAGCCCGCGCGCCCGCATGTCCTGAAAGAATGCCGTCACCGTCTCGCCGTCCTCTTTCGATCCCGCCATCAAATGCAGCAGAACCCGCTTGCCCGTCGCCGAAAAACCCCATGCCGCCAGCACCGGCTCGCGGCGTTGCCCCGGCCGGATCCGTTCCGCAATACCGTCCACAAATAGATAGGCGATCTCGTATTCCGACAGATCCCGGCTCACAAACTCCTGATAATCCGCCCACAGCCGCTCACCGAGTTCCGACACCGCCGTCCGCGACAATAACAGCCGCCCACTCTCATCCTTGAAGGCATCTTCGATGTCCCGCACTGAAAGCCCACGTGCCAGAAGTTCCACCGCCAGATCCTCAAGCGCCTGCGTGCGGCCCTTTAGATGTTCCCGGATCTCCGACCGAAACGGATCGTCCCGGCCGGCAATCTGCGGCGCTGAATATTCGATCACACCCTCCGCCGTCTTCAGCCGACCCGATCGAACCCCATTGCGGTAACCCTGGCCAGGTGTCGCGCCGTGTTCGTAATAATCCCGCCCCAAGGCGTCTCGACTTTCCAATTCCAATGCTTCTTCCACAATCAAACACGTCGCCAACTTGACCAACTCCGCTCGTCCGTCTGCAGACGACAGCCGACCTTCAATCAGGTCCGAAAGCGATTGGCGGGTGCGCACCGATCCAGGTACTCTCTCCATGGGCGGGGTCTCTCCTTGCTGACGCCGGCTGCTACCGGCGTTGGTTGAGCTTTTCCTCAGCGAGGATGAACCCCTCCCATATTTCCCAGCAAGTGTAAGACTTCACCGCCAGTTTGATTCGGGCATACCGGAAACCGGCTTCGGCCGACTGCGATTTTTAATGACCCGTTTGTTTCTTTTTGAAGTGGCGAGCGGTTGTTGAAATTGTATCTCTTCAAGGAGTTCGGCACGACGTGAAAATCCGGCACGCCGACCAAAATAACGACCGATAGGCGTTCACAACAGTCTCGGTAGCTTGTCAGTCGCGAAGTGCATGACATAACTGTTGCTGCCGTTAAGTGCCTGATCGTTGGCATCGCGAGTCGCGACAAAGTAGACTACCTCGTTTGGAGTGTTGGCCCAGATGCCCGCGTAGTTGGCGGCGGCCCGCAGCTCGTAATTGGCTCCGTAGTTGCCCCCTGCATTTGCGCAAAGCCAATGGTTCACATAGGGCAGGGTCTTGGTCAGGGCGTTTTCCTTGAACTGTGAGATGATCCCGCGCAGTTGCGCATCAATTGCGGCACGCGCCTCTTTACCAGACGCCACGTAGGCCGCGACCGCACAAACCTTTTGCTGCATCTCGGCAGCATGGGGTGCAACATCGAGCGCATTCGACAGGCGGGCATCGACATCATCGAAGATTTCCGCGCCTTAGAGGTCCCTATTGTCGAACATCTCGATCGCGGGAGGTGGCGCAATCAGCGGCGTGCCCAATACTGTAGCCGTGAACTGCTGTTGAAGCCGAATTGCACCATCGCGGTCGCCTTTAATCTCCACGCGGCCAAGCATTTTGGCTTTGCTCGAGTGCAATTCGAAGCGGGCAGCATCAATTGGGATCGTGCCTCTGAAGCCGGTTTAACTAGCACGAACTTGCCGTATGGCTGCGACGGAAATGTTCGTTCGTTGATGTTGGCGATCACCTCGCCCCATTCATCGAGTATCTGAACCGTGTAATACCGGCCCTTGATCTCTGGAATTTCGAGAAGAACCGGCGTTCGATCATCGACGGCAAACCACGCTTCAAAATATGCCACATCGAGGTTCGGGTTAACGAAATCGGATCCCGGCGGATTATATTTTGATCGCGTTGTAGGCGAAGCCACCGCCACGCCGGTCCAAGTGCTCCTGTCGGACCACCAGCGCGCCCCAACAATAGACATAGGCATCGGAAAGGGTCTCTTCGTCCGCCTTTTTGATAGCTTGCCTCATCCGAGTCACCGAGCGTCAACTTGCTTTCAGCACCGCGGGCGGCGTCCACGAGCCATCGACGACGGGCGTCTTTGGCCAGTAGGCACGAATGTAAAGCGAGAAGTCGGCACCCCTTGGTGCCGGTAGCCAGTTAGTCAGTTGCGTTTCGGGAGGCGCTTCGGCCTGCACATAAATCGTGAGCGCGCCGTCCGGGTTGGTTTTCAGTGTTTTGCTCTTTGTGCCGAGCGAATAGCGTTTGAGATCGTTGGGCGCGAAGAAATGATGCTCGTTGTAAAGCGTCAGCGACCAGAAGCCGTAAACCGGCGGGATCTGATTATTGGGGAAGGTTACCGTGTAGCGGTTGGCGCCGTTGAGCCGCGCACCCGCTTCATCGAGGTCTTGGTAGAAATATTTCGTCTCGTTTGGCGAGTTAACCAGAATGTTAGACTTCGCCGCGGCCGTACGCGTGTAGTAGTCGATGCCGAAGGCTGCCTCATTGGAAATTGTAGTCCAGTTGTGCGGAAGCTGCTGCCCATAGTTACGAAACTCAAACAGGGGCTTGACCAGCTGGTCGTCGGCCTCCGCCACAGTTTTGATGAGTACCGGCTTGAGCGCGGGATTGCCTTCAATGGCTTCGAGAAGCGCACGCATCTGCCCGTAGCGCGCTTCCTCGCCCGGTATCGGAGGTGCATCGGCAAGAACAGCGGGGAGCTCATCAAAGAATTTCTCCGGAAAGACCCATCGAGTTTCTGCTTCACCACCAGGAGTGGCCTGAGGCAGCTTCTTGATTCGTGTCCAATCGAAACGCTTCGTTTTGCCGTCATATTCGGCCACGGGATACATCAGGATTTGCTGCAGCACATCCTGGATCGCCCGCTTGTCTTCCGGCGTATCGTCTTGGAAGACGCGGGGCGCTACGAACCCGGTGTTGGTCGTGGAACGGAACACCTTTGTGATTCCCTTCGGCGCTTCGCCTTGCCAGTGTGGTCCGACTACCATGTAAAAGCCCGGCGTCGTGCCGTACATTTTGCCAAGCTGCACGACGCCATCAGTACGGAGGTCCACGATCTGGTAAACCCAAAACCGAGTGCCAAAGTCCGGGACCTGAATTACCACCGGCGTGACGTCAAGTGCGATTGCACCCGCGCCATAAACCACGTCCTGATTGGGGCATGCGACGATTCGTTCCTCGGGTGTGATGTAATCGGTAAGCATGGCCAAACGGTTGAGAGGCGCGGTCGGCACTGGACCCGCCATGACGATTTCTTTTACATCCTTGAACGCTTGCCGCCGGTTGAAGATGTTCACCAGTGGCCATGCCCAGAAGTATGCATCGCGCGCGATGTGCTTGGCGTACTCCTCGGTGAGTTTGACGCGCGTATCCGGACCAGGCGGCAAGGCCAGCGCCCATTCGGGCGATGGCGGCAAGGGCTGCGGCTTCAACTGTTCTGCTCCAACCGCAGAAGGTGCACCAGAGAGGGGCGATGTAGCGGCAACGGCGTTGCGCCAATGAGAGCATTGCGACGCGTGACACGGACTTGCGTGCTCATAGGAAGCCTCCTCACTGTACGAATTGTGCGGTCACAATTGTTCTGCGTTGACTGGTGGCTGCGGCCAACGACTTTCCACGCAGCCCCTGTAGATCGCCGGCAGCGCTAATGCCTATCTCCGGCTTCGATCATTCGCATTTGGGGACGGATATTTCTATCACGAAAGATGGCTTAAGACCTAGTAGGGTGGGATCCGTATCCGATGCAGTAAGACCGGTCTTGCGACATTCTCAGTTTCGCCGGGCATCCTTTTGGTGCAAAACCTGCCGGCGCTGTCGGGTGACCGGTTCTGTTGCCCCACGAAAAGCAACTCCCGCATCCCAACGGCATTTTTTCTGGGCGATAGGAGGCGGGGTAGCGACATTTACCCCAGCCCCGTCGCCGTCGCCGCGTGTTTAGGGAGATCTGTCCAAACCGCCACCGCCGCGAGGGCGCCAAATCCACTTTCGATCCGGCCGCGAGCGAGATTCGAACTCACGAGCTCTGCCTTCAAAGTAGAGCAGCCGAGGGATGATGCTCAGGCGCAACCTGTCCGCCGTCAACCGCGCCGGCGCCGAGGTACTGAATTTGCCGGTGATCTCCGCCTGTCGAGCGTCACTGAGCGCGCGTCCGGCTGCGGTCGCGTATTGCTACCCCGTTCAGCGGCTTTCGCCGCTCCGATCAATGCATGAACCGGGACACGTTCGGGACACTACCAAGCGCCCTGATTAGCGGTCCTATCCAACTGCGATCAGGTGAGCCACCGCCAGCAACGCCATGCCAATGCCGCCTGCCGCGATTGGCAGTGCCGCCGTCACCGCCGCGTGTTTGCCGCTAACAGTGCCGCGCTGTATGTGGACCTCGCTTCCGAGCCATTCAGGGAAGCTTTCATCGGCTCCCCCGGATCCTCGCTCGCATCGTGATGGTCGTGCCAGATATGCGCGATGTCGGCGACGATGCCGATGGCGAATAGGATGAACAAGGTCACCGCCACCGGAACGAAGCTGTATTGGAAATGGCCGAAAAACGTCCAGGCGGCGAGAATGAGCAAGACCGCCATCGCGCCGAGAAAGTGATAGACCTTGGGGTGCAAGGCCACCAGGCCCTGCTTCTGATGAGCGATCGGTTCGGTTGGATGCGTGATCACAGCCTTCTCCGCAAACCGTACTTCTGTTGAAGAAACATCCGGGGTGGCCTTCACCGCACATGACAGATTTGTCATGGTGCGGTGGAAGATTCGATCGCGAGGTCTGTATCAATGGCGGAATACGACTTTATCGTAGTGGGTGCTGGTTCGGCTGGATGTCTCCTGGCAAATCGGCTGTCGCGTGATCCCCGTCGCCGCGTGTTACTGGTCGAGGCTGGCGGCAAGGACGATTGGCGCTGGTTTCGCATTCCGGTGGGCTTTCGCTACGCAATTGGCAACCCGCGAGCCGACTGGTGTTTCAAAACCGAACCCGAGCCCGGTCTCGACGATCGCATCATCGATGTTCCGCGCGGCAAAGTGATCGGCGGGTCTTCGGCTATCAACGGCATGGTCTATTGGCGCGGCATCGCGTCGGATTACGATCATTGGCGTCAGCTTGGCCTTGCCGGTTGGGGCTGGGACGACGTTTTGCCGCTATTCAAGGCGCATGAAGATTTCGGGGAAGGCGCCAACGAATTTCATGGCAGCGGGGGCGAGCTGCGCGTCGACCCGCCGCGCGCTCATTGGCAAGTGCTCGATGTCGCGCGCCACGCCGCGATCGAATACGGGCTGCCCCCGACCAAGGATTTCAACACGGGCGACATGCTCGGCGTCGGCGATTTTCATGGCACCCAGAAGGGCGGCGAGCGCTGGAGCAGCGCCAGCGCTTTCCTGAAGCCGGTACTGCACCGGCCCAATCTCGAATTGTTCACGGAGGTACTGGTCGAGCGTGTCACTTTCGCGGACGGGCGAGCCACGGGCATTGTGTATCGCCGTGGCGGAACGATGGAAGCCGCCACGGCTAGTCGCGAGGTCATCCTCGCCGCGGGCGCGATCGGCTCGCCGCACCTCCTATTGTTGTCGGGCGTCGGACCGGGGGCGCAACTGCGCCAGTACAATATCGATGTTGCGCTCGATCGCGCTGGCGTTGGACAGAACCTGCACGATCATTTGCAGATCCGGATCAAATACCGGTTCGACGGCCTGGACACGCTTAACCGGCAATATCATTCGCCCTGGCGCCGCGCGCTCATGGGGCTCGATTATGCGTTGCGCCGCCGCGGGCCGCTAACCATGACGGCATCGACACTTGGTGCAGCGGCAAAGTCTGATCCCGGTCAGGAATGGCCGAACCTCTGTTTCGTCATTCTGCCTTTTTCCTACACGGCTGGACCGATGAACCGGGTCTTCGACCCTTATCCAGCCCTCACAGTGTGCGTCTACGACGCGCGACCGACCAGTCGCGGTTCGCTGTCGCTCAAGAGCGCCGAGCCCACCATGCCACCGGCACAGTGCTACAATTACCTCGGCAGCGAACGCGATCGCCGTGTAGCCGCCGATGCGGTGCGGGTTACACGCCGCATCCTGGCGCAGCCCGCATTCGCGCGATACCGCCCGCAGGAGATCTCGCCCGGCGCCACGGTTGCTGATGATGATGCGGCGCTGACGGCGTTCGCGCGGCGCGACGGCACCACGGTGTTTCATCCGGTGGGCACCGCCAAGATGGGCTTGCCCAGCGATCCGCTGGCGGTGGTCGATGCACGGCTGCGCGTCATCGGGCTCGACCGGCTGCGCGTCATCGATGCCTCGGTGATGCCGTCGATTACTTCCGGCAACACCAACGCCCCGGCCATGATGATTGCTGAAAAGGGCGCGCAGCTCATCCTCGAAGATCAAGCATCGAGCCGCCAGCGTTGAAGGCGACGTCGCCCTTATCGGTCGGGTCCGTGTCGCGCGGGCGTCGCCGCGGCGGGTTCGGGCGGCCCTCCCGACGGCGGCGCGCGGGGACGAACTGGACAGAAATTTGTGGCATTGCAATAAATTAAGACGCATATCTCGCGGCCTTGAGTAAAAATGCTGCGGGCGCGACAATAGAAAAGCGCCTCGAGGGAGGCTGGTGATGAAAAGCTTGCTAACCGTCGTGGGCGACGGGCAGGCGGTGCCGCTGCTCCAGACCGCGCTGCTGGTGGCGCGGCGCTTCGGCAGCCGCATTGTCGGTCTTAATGCGGTGACGGCAGAATATGCCCTGGTGTTCGGCGGTGAGATGGGTCTGACCATCTCGTCCGAGGTCGACCGTTCGGTCGAACATGAAAGCGAGCTGAAGCGCGACGAGGCGCGCGCCCTGTTTCAGAGTTTCATGGAGCGCAACGCGATTCCGATCGGGCCCCGCCCCGACAATCGTCCCAGCGCCGAGTGGCGCGAAGAATTGGGGCGACAGAATCTGGTGGTGGGCACCTTGGGCCGCGCCTTCGACCTGATCCTCTTGGAACGCCCGGCGAGGCTCAATTCGCTCGCCGAGGCGACGCTCGAAGACGCGCTGTTCGAAAGCGGGCGGCCGGTGCTGATGGCGCCGCCCGAACCGCCGACCTCGCTGGGCGAACGAATTTTAGTTGCCTGGAATGGTTCGAGCGAAACCGCGCGCGCCGTGGCGTTCGCGATGCCGTTCCTGGAGCAGGCAAAGCAGGTCGATGTCATCTCGGTCGAGGGCGGCACGGTACCGGGTCCATTGGCCGAGGCCGTGGCGCAAACCCTGGCCGCGCACGACATTCCCGTGCGGGCGCGCCATATCCCCGCTGCTGGCCGTGCTGCCGGCGCCATCTACATCGAGGAAGCCAAAGCCATGAACGCCGATTTCATGGTGAAGGGCGCCTACACCCAAAGCCGGCTGCGCCAACTCATTTTTGGCGGCGCCACGCGACACATTCTGTCCGAAGCTCCGATTCCCGTCTTGTTAGCGCATTAAGCCGTGCCCGGGGTTTCCAAATCGGCGCATGCGGACTATCTAAAATTCATCGGCCAATCGCCCAGAGGACATCATGAGCAACGCCAGCGAAATTGTCATCGTCGGGGCGGCGCGCACGCCCATCGGCTCGTTCAACGGCGTCTTGTCATCGCTTCCCGCCCATGAGCTCGGTACGATCGCCATCGCCGAAGCAATGCGGCGCGGCCATATCGAACCGGGCGAGGTCGCGGAAGTGGTGATGGGCCAAATCCTGACCGCGGGACAAGGTATGAACCCGGCGCGACAGGCGGCACTCGCCGCCGGCTTGCCGGTCTCGGCCACCGCCTATGTCGTCAACCAGGTGTGCGGCTCGGGCCTGCGCTCGGTGGCGCTCGGGTCGCAGCAGATCGCCACCGGCGATGCGTCAATCGTC
Organism: uncultured Alphaproteobacteria bacterium; assembly: GCA_963804725.1. Taxonomy (GTDB): domain Bacteria; phylum Pseudomonadota; class Alphaproteobacteria; order ATCC43930; family CGMCC-115725; genus JAATGI01. The sequence continues at coordinate 198,143 of CAWDRN010000009.1, forward strand.
GTTGCCGGAGGCCAGGAAAGCATGAGTCGCAGCCCTCATTGCCTCCACTTGCGCAACGGCACCAAGATGGGCGACGCCCAGATGATCGACACCATGATCAAGGACGGGCTATGGGATGCCTTCAACGGCTATCACATGGGCAATACCGCCGAGAACGTCGCCGAAAAATATCAGATCACGCGCCATGACCAGGACGAGCTCGCGGCCCGCTCGCAACAGCGCGCAATTGCCGCGCAGGAGGCGGGACGTTTCGCCGACGAGATCGTCCCGGTGACGATCAAGACGCGCAAAGGCGATGACGTCGTCGACAAGGATGAATATCCGCGCCCAGGAACAACAGTCGAAGTGCTCGCGAAACTGCGTCCCGCCTTCACCAAGGACGGCACCGTGACCGCAGGCAATGCCTCCGGGATCAATGACGGTGCGGCGGCGGTGGCACTGATGAGCGCCGCCGAAGCGAGCAGACGCGGATTGACGCCGCTCGCCCGTATCGTCTCCTGGGCGACCGCGGGTGTCGATCCCGCGCTCATGGGTACGGGACCAATCCCGGCATCGCGTCGGGCGCTCGAAAAGGCCGGCTGGAAAGCAAGCGATCTTGACCTCATCGAGGCCAACGAGGCGTTCGCGGCGCAGGCTTGCGCTGTCAATCGCGAGCTCGGTCTCGATCCGGCCAAGGTCAACGTCAATGGCGGCGCCATCGCGTTGGGCCATCCCATCGGCGCCTCGGGCACGCGCATATTGGTGACGCTGATTCATGAAATGGCGAAACGCGACGCCAAACGCGGGCTCGCTACATTGTGTATCGGGGGCGGCATGGGAATTGCCATGTGCGTCGCCCGATGACAGATGAGGGGGGTCGATGCCGAAGCGTCATCTGATCCCTAACGTCTGACATCATTAGGGAGGTCGAGATGGCACGAGTGGCAGTGGTTACCGGGGGTACCCGCGGGATCGGTCGGGCGATTGCGGAGACGCTCTACCACGCCGGCTTCAAGGTCGGTTCGGTCTATGGCAGCAATGACGATGCAGCCCGGCACTTTGCAAGTGAAACCGGCATCAAATGCTATCGCTTCGACGTCTCCGACTACGGTGCCTGCGAAGCCGGCGTCAAACGCATCGCCGAGGAACTCGGCCCGGTCGACGTGCTGGTCAACAATGCCGGTATCACGCGCGACGCCGTCCTGCATCGCATGACCCCCGAGCAGTGGGGCGCGGTGATCGCCACTAATCTTACCTCTTGTTTCAACATGTGCCGCGTAGTCATCGACGGCATGCGTGAGCGCAGTTTCGGCCGCATCGTAAATATCGGCTCCATCAACGGCCAAGCCGGTCAGTACGGACAAGTCAATTACGCTGCCGCCAAATCCGGCATTCACGGATTTACCAAGGCGCTGGCGCAAGAGGGCGCGGGCAAGGGGATCACCGTCAACGCCGTGGCGCCGGGTTACATCGATACGGACATGGTTCGTGCCGTGCCGCCCAACGTGCTCGAAAAGATCGTGGCGCGGATTCCAACCGGTCGCCTCGGTCAAGCCGAAGAGATCGCACGCACGGTGCTATTCCTGGTCGCCGAGGAAAGCGGTTTCATTACCGGCTCGACGCTGTCCGTCAATGGCGGCCAGCATATGTACTAAGTTGGCTGCTTCGTCAGCACCAACTGTGTCTGCACGGTTTGCGATACAAGTCGCCCGGCGTCATTGGTGATGCGCGTTTGCCATACCGACGTGCGGCCGCCGACGTGAAGCGGCACCGCTTCGGCACGTACCACGCCGGCGCTGGCGCCGGCGAAGAAATTGGTTTTCGATTCGATGGTGGTGGTGCCGGCGGCGTCCTGTGGCAGCGCCAGATAGGCGCCATAGGCGCCCACCGAATCCGCGAGCGACATGATTGCACCACCGTGCAGGCGGCCGCCGACGGTCATCAGCTCGGGCCGCACCGCCAGCTCTGCAATGACACGCTGCGCGGTGGCTTCGATGATCCGAATGCCTAGTGTCTCGAAAAAAGTCCCCTCGAAGCGAAATGCCTTGGCGTCGGCCATGTCCCCTCACACGAGTGTGCTTTGCGATCGCCTAGCGCGCCGCTAGGATCTGTTTGATCCTAGCCGATAAGCGGGGCAACAATAATTGCTTAGGAGGTCATCATGCCGACACTCTCCAGCCGTACTGTGCTTACGCTCGACGCCGCCAAAGAGATCATGGCGGCGGCCGAGGCCGAGGCGCGCAAGAACAATTGGAATGTTTCGATAGCGATTCTCGACGAAAGCGGACGGCTGGTGATGTTGCAACGCCTCGACGGAGCGCCGCCGGCGAGCGTTGATGTTTGTCAGGCCAAAGGCCGTTCCGCAGCCCTCTTCAAGCGCCCGACCAAAGTGTTCAGCGACGCGGTCAGCGGGGGCCGGGTCGCCGTCATGTCGTTGCCCGGGGCGGTGGCGGTCGAGGGCGGTTTGCCGTTGCTCTCCGGCGGCGAATGTATCGGTGGGATCGGCGTATCGGGCGTGACGTCGGAACAGGATGCGCAAATCGGCGCCGCGGGTGCGGCGCTCCTGAATTAGCAACCAACGGGAGGAACTGATGCAGATGAAGCTCTTGACGCTGGCAATCGCGGGCGTTTTGGCAACTGGGTTCGCTCTGTCGGCCACGGCGCAATTGGCCGACAAAAAAGGCATGACCCTGGCGGAGGCGAAAAAGCTGCTTGCCGCCGCGGAAGACGCGGCGCAGAAGGGGAAGGCGCACATGGGCCTGGCAGTGCTCGACGAAGGCGGGCATCTGGTGGCGTTCGAGCGGATGGACGGTGCCTCTCTGGTGACCGTTGAATTTGCTCAGGCCAAGGCGAAGACGGCAGTCATGTACAAGGCCCCGACCGATGTCTTCAGCAGCGGTCTCAGCAAAGGCGGGGTGGCGATTTTGGGCCTGCCGCAGATGGCGCCTTTTGGCGGCGGCTTTCCCCTGATGGTCGATGGTCAAGTCGTCGGCGCGATCGGCTGCTCCGGCGGCAACACGCCGACCCAGGACTCGGAGGTCTGCAAGGTCGCGGTCGCCGCATTGGGCAAATAGCGGACGCAACCGGGTGCGGCGCATCGGCATCATCGGCGCCGGGGCTTGGGGAACCGCCCTGGCGCGGGTGCTGCACCGCACCGGCCGCGACATCGTTATCTGGGCGCGCGAGCCTCAGCTCGTTGGCGCGATCAACCACGACCACGAGAACAAACTGTTTTTGCCCGGCGTCGGTCTTGATCCGGCGATCCGCGCCGAGGCAGATGTTGACGCCGCGGCACGCAACGCAGAGACGCTGTTGCTCGTCGTCCCGGCGCAACATCTGCGCACAACCTGCCGGGCACTGGCAGCCGCCAGCGTGCCGGTCGTGATCTGTACCAAAGGGATCGAGACCGAAACCGGCGCACTGATGAGCGAAATCGTGGCTGGCGAAATGCCGAGGGCTGCCACGGTCGTGCTTTCGGGTCCGACTTTTGCGGCTGAAGTAGCGCGCGGTCTACCCACCGCCGTCACGCTGGCGGCGCGAGACGGAGCGATGGGCCGGCAACTCGTTGACGCGTTGGGCACCCGGACGTTCCGGCCCTATCTCGGTGACGATGTCGTCGGCGCCGAGATTGGCGGCGCGGTCAAGAATGTAATGGCGATCGCCTGCGGCATCGTCGAGGGCCGCAGCCTCGGCCATAATGCGCGCGCGGCACTGATCACGCGCGGCCTTGCCGAAATGGTGCGCCTCGCAGTTGCGAAGGGCGGGCGCGCCGAAACGCTGATGGGGCTAAGCGGATTGGGTGACCTGGTGCTGACCTGCACCGCCGGCCAGTCGCGCAATTATTCGTTGGGCCTGGCGCTGGGCCAAGGCCGCACCTTGGCCGAAGTTTTGGCAGAACGCGTCACCGTCGCAGAAGGGGTCGATTCGGCGGCCGCCACTGCAACCCTCGCCCGCCGGTTGGGCATCGACATGCCGATCACGGCTGCGGTTGACGCCATCCTCCATCGCGGTGCGCCGATCGACCATGCCGTGGCCGCCTTGCTGGCTCGGCCCTTCAAAGGCGAGGGAACGAGCTTGTGACAGCGAGGATTGACGGGTCGCGATCCCGCTACTAGTTGCCCGGCGACGTCAGATCGCAAATCCGCAGGCGGGCATCGCCGCGACCGTCCGCCGGTCGGATAAAGTTCGCGTCTTCGCCAGCGATCCACCGCAGCGATGACGATTGGGATCGCAAACTTAGAGACGGGTCTGCTGGCGTCTTCAGGTTCAGGTGCCGATCAAGCGGCCGGCAATGATGCCCAAGAGAATGAGCCACGCCGCCCAACGATTGGATCTGAACTTGGCGAGGCAATCCGAGGGCCGATCGATGTCGACTGAAGCTGCCTGCCACAGCAACTGCGCGGCGGCCAATGCTAGGCCGAGGTAGAAGGGCCAGGCGGCATGCGCCGTCCAGCCGGCTGCGAGCCACAGCACCGCGGCAATGGTGTAGGTGAAAACAAGGAAGGGGCGTGTGCGTGCGCCAAGCGCCAGGGCCGAGGATTTGACGCCGATCAGCGCGTCATCCTCCTTGTCCTGATGGGCATAGATTGTGTCGTAACCCAACGTCCAGGCGATGCCGCCGACATAGAGTAGAAGGGCAGGCGCAGAGAGCTTGCCGGTGGCGGCAGCCCAACCCAGCAATGCCCCCCAATTAAAATTAAGCCCAAGAAAGAATTGCGGCCAATAGGTGACACGCTTCATCAGCGGATATGTCGCGATCAATGCCAGCACGAGGAGGCCCAAAAGAATCGCGAGCGGATTCAGGCTGAGGAGAATGGCGGCGCCAACCGCCAGTTGCAACGCAAGGAACGCGGCCGCCTGGGTCAAGGAGACCGCGCCGCTGGCGATCGGGCGTGTGCGCGTACGCGCGACGCGGGCGTCGAACTCGCGATCGATCATGTCGTTGAGCGTGCAGCCCGCACCCCGCATGACGACGGCGCCGACGGCGAACAGCGCCATCAGCCGCCAATCGGGCCAATGCCCGGGAGCCGTAGTCAGGGCGACCGCCCACCACCCCGGAAACAGCAGCAGCCAGGTACCGATCGGCCGGTCGAGCCGGGCAAGGCGAATATAGGGTCGCCAAGCCGCGGGCGCGCAGCGATCGGTCAGGTCGCCGCTGTCAATGTCGCTCATCGGTGCGCTCTGCGCTGGAAACCTCAGCGTTGGGGCCGGGGTGGAGGCGCGCTGCTCCTCCATGTGGCGCTTGAGCGCCAACGGCGCTGCGCCTGCGCTGGCTGCGAAGTAGCTCGGCGTCCAAGGCACGCCCTTCCAATAACGGTTCGCCGCATGCGGCATATCCTTGCTTAGGTACGCGCGCAACAAGAACCGGCCATGGGCGATCCATGCGAAGATCACCAATGTCCGTCGACATCATCTGCATAAGCAATCGAGAAGGCTCGTGCTGGAGAACAAATGGATCGTGGTCGGCGAGGTGAACGGTGGGAAAATGACGCAACCAGAATGGCTATGCGTCCTGGTCCCGTTTTCGGTGGATGCTTTGCGACCAAGCCAGGAGCGAGGGGGCACAATATGCCGAGACCGACGAGCGTGGCAGTTCTGCAACCTGTTCGGCGTGCAGGGCACGCAGCCGCCCTAAAGGTATCGCAGGTTTGCCCATCGGAGAGTGGGTTTGCAGTGAGTGGGGTGTCTTCCATGACCGGGATACCAACGCTGCTATGAACCAACTTCTCGGGCTGGAACGTCAGCCTCTCGTGGCAGAAATCCCCGCCCTCTAGGACGCGGAAGACATGGAAGCGGCATTTGCATCAAAAAAAGATGCTGCCGGAAAAGCGTCTCTCCTCAATACCGGGTCACTGCCTCAGCACCGGAGGCAGGATTGATCGACGCGCGGTTTTGATGAACCATGCGTGAGGCCGGCTTGCCAACGATAACGCCAATCACGGGAGGTTCCGATGCCGAGCCTTCGCATCCGCATCGCGGCAGTTCTATTTTCCATCGCCATCGTCGCTGCCATCCCTCTTGCGCACGCGCAAAAGAGCTACGATCAGGGGGTCACCGACAGCGACATCACCTTCGGCCATTCACTGCCCTTAAGCGGCCTAGGCTCGGCCACTGGAGCGGTCGGCCTCGCCGAAGGGGACTATTTTAGGATGGTCAATGACCAGGGGGGCGTGAACGGGCGCAAGCTCAACTTCATTCAGCTCGATGATGGTTACAATCCCGCGCGTACCATGGAGATGACGCGGCGGCTCGTGGAGGCGGACCGTGTCTTTTTCATCTACGCCACCCAGGGGACGCCGCCCAATATCGCGATTCAGAAGTATCTGACCGCCGCGAAAGTGCCGCAGTTATTCATTGGTAGCGGCGCCAGCCGTTGGAATGATCCACAACACTTTCCATGGACCATACCCGCGATCCCGAGCTATCGCGCCGAGGCGAAGATTTTCGCCAAGTACATCCTGGCGCATCGACCCAGCGACAGGATCGCTATCCTCTATCAGAACGATGATTTTGGCCGCGACTATCTTATCGGACTGAAGGAGGGCCTGGGTGCTCAGGTAACGCGGCTGGCGGCGGCACAAAGCTATGAGGCGACCGACCCGAGCGTCACCTCACAAATGATTTCGCTGCAAGCCTCCGGCGCCGGAGTGCTGGTCATCGCTTCGATCCCGACCCAGGGTGCTCAGGCGATCCACAAGGCCGCCGATCTCGGCTGGCACCCGTTGATTCTCATCAACTATGTCTCCAATTCGCCGGCGACGGTGTTGCGTGCCGCGGGCGCCGAGCAGTCGAAAGGAGTGATCTCGACCTTCTTCAATCGCGACCCGACCGATCCACAATGGCAGGGCACGCCGGCCTTGGCGATTTACCAGGCTTGGCTCAAGCAATACGGGCACGACCTGAACCCGCCCGATCCGCAAAACGTCACCGGCTATGTCCTGGCGCAGCTCCTCGTCGAGGTATTGAAACGTTGCGGCGACACGCTCACGCGCGCGAACCTGATCAAGGAGGCAACGCAGGTGTCGGATCTGTCGCTGCCGATGCTGCTTCCCGGCATCACCATCAGCTATTCGCCGAGTGACTACACGCCCTTCAAGAAGCTGCAATTGGAGCAGTTCGACGGCAAGCGCTATCGACCCCTGGGTGCGCCGGTGAGCCTTCAGTAGAAATACCTCATTGTCATGCCAGCTGCTGCCCCCCGGACGCGCCACGGCCGCATGGCCCGGATTCGCGACCGATCGAGGTGGCGAGGTAGGAGTCGGCTGACGGAGATGTTAGACTAAAGAGAATGGCCTACCCTTCAAGGTTCCTCGACGAGCTGCGGGCGCACATCAGCCTAGCGGAGATCGTGGGCCGTCGGGTGGCGCTGCAAAAGAGGGGACGCGAATACACGGGTCTCTGCCCGTTTCACAAGGAAAAGACCCCTTCGTTCCATGTCGTCGAAGAGAAGGGTTTCTACCACTGTTTCGGCTGCGGTGCTCATGGCGACGTCATCGGCTTCGCCATGCAGACGCAGAATCTCGGCTTCCGCGAGGCGGTTGAAGAACTGGCGCGCCTGGCCGGCCTCGAGGTGCCACGCGAGACGCCGCAAGAGCGCGAACGCGATCAACGCCGCGCGACGTTGGCGAGTGCAATGACTGCGGCTGCCAAGTTCTTCGCGGCTCAGCTCGCCGGGCCACAAGGTGCGGCGGCACGCGCCTATCTCGAGGGACGCGGCGTCGATGCCGGTACAATTCGCCGCTTTGGGCTGGGCTTCGCGCCCAACTCGCACGACGCGCTCAAACACGCTCTCGCCACGCAGTTTCCCGAGCCGCTCTTGATCGAGGCAGGTCTCATCAGGAGAGCCGAGGAGCGGCCCGACATCTACGACTATTTTCGCAACCGCATCATGTTCCCGATCACCGACCGACGGGGCCAAGTCATTGGCTTCGGAGGCCGGGTGATCGACGACGGGCAGCCAAAATATTTGAACTCGCCCGATACCCCGCTCTTTCAGAAGGGCCGCGTGCTCTACGGCTGGCCGGCGCGCGGGGCAGCGGCGAGCGATTCCGTTGCCATCGTCACCGAGGGCTATATGGACGTCATCGCGTTGCAGCGCGCCGGGTTTGGAGCCGCGGTGGCGCCGCTCGGCACCGCGTTGACCGAATATCAGCTCGAGGAAGTATGGAAGCTGGCGCCGGAGCCGGTGCTCTGCTTTGACGGCGATGCAGCGGGCCGGCGGGCTGCCGAACGCGCGCTTGATCGGGGGCTGCCGCTGCTCAAGCCCGGTCGCAGTCTGCGTTTCGCCATGCTGCCCGAAGGTGATGACCCCGACTCGCTGATCCGCCGCATGGGGCGCGATGCGCTGGACGAAATCCTGGCGCAGGCGGTGCCGCTGGTGGAAAAATTGTGGGAGCTCGAAACGGCGCAGCCTGCCGACACGCCCGAGCGGCGTGCGGCGCTCGAGGCCCGGCTCGAGACGCGGGTGCGTCAGATCGCCGACCGTGCCGTACGCAACCATTATCGGGACTTTCTTAACGACCGGCTCTATGCGGTGTTTCGCGGCGCGCGACCCGGATTGGCAAGGTCGCGGTCGCCGCAGTGCAACAAAATCCGCCCCGATTTTGCGCCAAGGGCCGCCCCGCGCCGATCCTGCGTTGTTGCGGCGCCGCAATGCCGAGGTCCGGCTCGCTTTGTTGATGAATTATCCGTTTTTGCTCGAGCGAGCACGGTCGAAGACATAGCTAACATCCGATTCCCGGACCGCGAACTTGACAGCCTGCTGCGTGAAATTTTAAGAATTCACGTTCTAATGCCGGACCTTGACGGCGGAACATTGAAGTTCCACTTGACGGAGAACGGATTCGGCGCGGTCGTGGATCGGGTTTTATCGCCTCAAGTTTTAAAGCATGTGGCGTCGGCCCAACCGCAAGCCGATCCCGAAATCGTCCGCGAAGCCTGGTCCGAATTGGCCCGACAGATTGAGCTAAGGGGCGAGGCGCGCGATATGGCAGCGGCGGAGCATGATCTCGCGACCGACCTAAGCGTCGAAACCTGGACGCGCCATCGGCCGTTGTTCGAGCGCAAACAGCGCGGATGAGTGTTTATTTGGCTATGAGTGTTTGTCTGATCTTTGTCTGATCTTTGAGGAGTGGCGATGGCGATGGCGGCGAAGGCGGCGAATACGGTGGAGGCACCTGAGGCCAGGGAAGAGTCGGAAGCGCCTCTCCTCGATGCGGTTGCGCAATCGATCAAACGCATGGTCGCGAAGAGTAAGGAACGCGGCTACATAACCTATGATGAGCTGAACGCCGTCCTGCCGGCTGACCAGGTGTCCTCGGAGCAGATCGAGGACACCATGACCATGTTGTCCGAGCTCGGCGTCAATGTCGTCGAGAGCGAGGAGGGCGACGCCGAAGCCGAAGCCGAAAGCGAAACCGAGGCCGAAGACAGTGAGGATTTGGAGCCCCGCGCCGCTGGTAATGTCGACGAGGCCGATATCGGTCGTACCGACGACCCGGTGCGCATGTATCTGCGCGAGATGGGTTCGGTCGAGCTCTTGTCGCGCGAAGGTGAGATCGCAATTGCCAAGCGGATCGAGGCCGGCCGCGAAATGATGATCGGCGGGATTTGCGAAAGTCCGCTGACCATGCGTGCTCTGATCGAGTGGCGCAATTCGCTCCACGAAAACAAGATGCTTCTGCGCGACATCATCGATCTCGACGCAACCTACGGTAATGCTGGTGCCGAAAAGGCGGCGGCGGGCGAGGAGGTCGACGAAGACGAGGAGGAAGTCGCTGACGGCGCTGACGAGCCGCGCCGAGGGCGAGGGCGATGCCGACGCCGAAGATGTCTCGATTTCGCTTTCGGTAATGGAGGCCGAATTAAAGCCCGGCGTGCTCGAAGCGCTCGACACGATTGCAGCCCTCTATAAGCGCCTGCACAAGATGCAGGAAAATCGGCTCGATGCCCTCACCGGCGGTGAGGAGCTGGCGAAGGCGACCGAGCGGCGCTACGACAAACTGCGCGCCGAAATGGTCGAGGCCATGAAGGCGGTGCGCCTCAACAATGCCCGCATCGAACTTCTGGTCAATCAGCTCTACGAGTTGAACCGCAAACTGGTGTCGACCGAAGGCCGCATGTTGCGACGCGCCGAGTCCTGCGGCGTCAAACGTCAGGATTTTCTTAACCATCACATGGGCCAGGAACTGGCCCCCGATTGGGGAGCGCGGGTGAAGCGCCTCCACGGCAAAGGCTGGGGCACACTCATCAACAAATATGGCGTCGAGGTGAAGTCGCTGCGCGCCGAGATCGCCAAGATTTTCGCCGAGACCGGGCTGCCGCCCTCAGAGTTCCGCCGCGTCGTTTCGACCGTGCAACGCGGCGAGCGCGAGGCCGGTCGCGCCAAGAAAGAAATGGTCGAGGCCAATCTGCGTCTCGTCATTTCGATCGCCAAGAAATACACCAATCGCGGTTTGCAATTCCTCGACCTGATCCAGGAAGGCAATATCGGCCTGATGAAAGCGGTCGACAAATTCGAATACCGGCGCGGCTATAAATTCTCGACTTACGCGACCTGGTGGATTCGCCAAGCGATCACCCGCTCGATCGCCGATCAGGCGCGGACCATCCGCATCCCGGTGCACATGATCGAGACCATCAACAAGCTGGTGCGCACCTCACGCCAGATGCTCCACGAGATCGGCCGCGAGCCGACGCCCGAAGAGCTTGCGGAAAAGCTCGCCATGCCGCTCGAAAAAGTGCGCAAGGTGCTGAAGATCGCCAAGGAGCCGATCAGTCTCGAAACCCCGATCGGCGATGAGGAGGATTCCCATCTCGGCGATTTTATCGAGGATAAGAACGCGGTGCTGCCGGTCGATGCCGCGATCCAGGCCAATCTGCGCGAGACCACGACGCGCGTGCTGGCGTCGCTGACGCCGCGCGAAGAGCGTGTGTTGCGCATGCGCTTTGGCATCGGCATGAACACCGACCACACGCTCGAAGAGGTTGGCCAGCAATTCTCGGTGACCCGGGAGCGCATCCGTCAAATCGAGGCGAAGGCGCTGCGCAAACTCAAACATCCGAGCCGCTCGCGCAAACTGCGCTCGTTCCTCGACACTTAAGGTCAAGCTGGCGGCAATCAGTGAAACGGTGCCGGGGCTTGCGCCGCGGCACCGTTCCATCGCCCAATCGGCACTCGATCGGCTAACTCGAAGGCGGTTGCTCAGGAGCCGGCGGCTCCGCCGGGCGGTTGCGGCGTTCCGCCATGAACTGGTCGAATTCGGCCTTGTCCTTGGCGACGCGCAGCCTGTCTAGGAACTCGGCAAACTCTTTCTGCTCCTCCTCGAGCCGGCGCAGCGTCTCCGCCCGGTATTCATCGAAAGCGCGGTTGCCGCTCGATGGCGGTGCGCCCCAATGTTGCCAGCCGCTGCCCCAGGGCCCGCGACCTCCGTCCGAACCGCGGCCTTGCCAGTGGCCGTAGCGGCCCCAGCCGCAGGCGCGCTTGGTGAAGACCAGGAAAGCCAAGATGGCGAGACCGATCGGCCACCAGAACACGAACCCCAAGATCATGACCGCGATCAGCAGCCCCTTGATTGCCTGCGGCGGCATCCAGGGGGGCAGCGGGCCCCAATAGTGGTGACCCCAAGGACCCCGGAACTGGCCAGGCCCGGCGTTCCAATTGGCATTATTCCAGGAACCAAAACCTTGATTATTCGCGGCGCTCACCATGGCTGCCTCCAACCAATGTAAGTTAGATTTACATACATCCGAGGCCCGATCGAGTCAAGGGTGGCCGGTTCATTTTTCCGGCTCCCGGCCACCGGCCAGGCCGAGGCTCTGCAAGTACAATAAAATGCCGGCCTCAAGCAGCTCTTCGGGCGACATGGGCAATTTGCGCCCGGCACCGCCGCGGCCGAACAAAGAGGCGATGCCATGCGCCATCGCCCACACATGCAGCGCGATCATCAGCGCCGGCGGCCGCTTCGCCGGCGGCAGCGTCGCCGCCAGCCGCTCGGACGCTTGGCGCAGGATAGCAAAGGCGCGGTCGGACGCCACCTGTAGCGGCGGATGATTAGCGAAGTCGATGCGGGTCTCAAACATCGCGGCATAAAAGGCCGGCTCGTCGCGCGCGAAGGCGAGATAGGCGCGAGTGACATTCTCGAAGGCGCGTAACGGGTCGGGCTTGCCGTCGTGCCATGACTGGGCGAGGGCGGTGGTGAAGCGCTCAAAGCCACGCAACGCAATCTCCGTCAACAGCGCTTCAGCGTCGCGGAAATGGCGGTATGGGGCCGCCGGGCTAACGCCTGCGCGACGCGCCGCCTCGGCAACGCTGAAACCGGAGGGGCCAAGCTCGGTAATAAGCGCGAGCGCCGCCTCGATCAGCGCTTCGCGCAGATTGCCGTGGTGGTAACCACGCCGCTCATAGCCGGTGCCCGTCCAATTCATGTGAAGAAGTTTTACATTATTTCACCCGCCATGGGCAGTCGCCGCTTTGGTGCAACTCGCCTATCTTGGCCAGGGTCGCGCACGACCACGATCTGCCCTGCCGCCCCATCCCGCCGCCCGCGCGTTGCAAGAAATCACCCGATCGATGGCGATTGGTAAGTCATGGGAGGCAAACCCCTGCTCGCTGCACTCGGCTATGGCGGGGAGCGTGATGCACGTCAGCGGTATCCCCCTCCCGCACGGTTGCGGAGAGATGTTCAAACTTTTAGTTGCACGGTTGAGCGCCCGGCTGCGACGGGTTTCGGCAGCAAATGATGGCGAGATGCGCGCCACCCCGGCCATGAGGCCGTATCGTAACGTAATCCGTGCCGCCAGTTTCCTCTAAATGTGAAGCCAATACTCCCATCAAGGGGGTTGCTGGCGCAGGCGAGGCCGAGTGTGCTGGCACGCTTGGCCCGAACTTCGACGACGATTTGGCTGCGGCGGTGGCCAATTTAGGTTCGTCATGCCTTCCCTAACACCGCCAAAACTGCCCGTGTTCCTCAACAGGGACTAGTGCGCCGGCGATGTTCCAAAGTCCCCGCTGCGTCAGTGAAGCTGCAGCGAGATCGAGGCGTGCCGCAACTCGGCGCTGGCCAGAATCGGCGTCTGTACTACGGTCACCGAGTGTAGCCTGGCGGCGATGCCACGGCGCCAAAAGTTGAGGAAACGATGCAAGGCAGGAAAATCGGGCGCCAGATCCATCTGCTGCCAAACGAAGCTTTGCAACAAATGCGGATGATCGGGCAGGTGGTAAAGAATCTCCGCCGTGGTAAGTCGATAGGAGAGATTGGGCACTGCCACCGGCTTCATGTCGCCTCCCTTGCTCAAAAACGCACCATCGCAGGCGATTCACGCTTCATGCCAATGCGTCTAACTGACAGTGGTTGGCTGGGCAATGCAAGGAGAAATTCTTTAATTCCAATTGGTTAGCAGCAGTCACGGCGACCTAGTGCCAGCTGGCCAAGCGCCGCCCCGGCGAATTCCATTTTTTGCGCGTCGCACTTGACTTTGGCTAGCGATCGCCCCCATTTTTCTGGCACTCGGCGAAGGCGAGTGCTAGTAACCGCCTTCCCGTGCCAGAAGTAGCAATCCAGCTGGAGGTTTGGTTTATGAAGTTCAGGCCCTTACAGGACCGTGTCCTGATTCGGCGTATTGAATCGGAGGAGAAGACCGCGGGCGGCATCATCATTCCCGATACGGCAAAGGAGAAGCCGCAAGAGGGTGAGGTGGTGTCGGCAGGCCCCGGAGCGCGCGACGAGAGCGGGAAGGTTCACCCGCTCGACGTCAAGGCGGGTGACCGGGTGCTATTCGGCAAATGGTCCGGCTCGGAGATCAAGCTCGACAATGAAGAGCTGATCATCATGAAGGAGTCGGACATTCTCGGCGTGCTCGAGGGTGCGCCGTCCAAGCGCAAAGCCGCCTGACGCGGAATTAAGAGGGAAATCATGGCAGCAAAAGACGTCAAATTTCATGGCGATGCCCGCGAGCGGCTGCTCCGCGGGGTCGACATTCTTGCCAATGCGGTCAAGGTGACGCTGGGGCCGAAGGGCCGCAACGTCGTTCTCGACAAGAGCTATGGCGCACCGCGGATCACCAAGGACGGGGTCACCGTCGCCAAGGAGATCGAGCTCAGCGACAAGTTCGAGAATATGGGCGCGCAGATGTTGCGCGAGGTGGCATCGAAGACCAGCGATCTCGCCGGCGACGGCACCACCACGGCGACGGTGCTGGCGCAAGCCATCGTCCGCGAAGGGGTGAAGTCGGTGGCGGCGGGTCTCAACCCGATGGATCTGAAGCGCGGCATCGACCTCGCCGTCGAAGCGGTGGTCGAGGATGTGAAGAAGCGTTCCAGAAAGGTCTCGACCAATGACGAGATCGCCCAGGTCGGCACTATAGCCGCCAACGGCGAGAGCGATATCGGCAGCAAGATCGCCGAGGCGATGCAGAAGGTCGGCAACGAGGGCGTGATCACGGTCGAGGAGGCGAAGAGCCTCGAGACCGAGATCGACACGGTCGAGGGCATGCAGTTCGACCGCGGCTATCTCTCGCCCTATTTCATCACCAACGCCGAAAAAATGGTGTGCCGAGCTCGACGGCCCATACATCCTGCTGCACGAGAAGAAACTCTCGGGCCTGCAGGCGATGCTTCCGGTGCTGGAAGCGGTGGTGCAGTCTGGCAAGCCGCTTCTAATCGTGGCGGAAGATGTTGAAGGCGAGGCGTTGGCGACGCTGGTCGTCAACAAGCTGCGGGGCGGGCTCAAGGTTGCGGCGGTGAAGGCGCCGGGCTTTGGCGATCGCCGCAAGGCGATGCTGGAGGACATCGCGGTTCTGACCGGGGGTCAGCTGATCAGCGAGGATCTCGGCATCAAGCTTGAGAATGTGACGCTGGACATGCTGGGCAAGGCGAAGCGGGTCCGGATTGAGAAGGAGAACACGACGGTCATTGATGGGGCCGGCAAGAAGAAGGACATCGAAGGCCGGATTGCCCAGATCAAGGCGCAGATCGAGGAGACCACCTCGGACTATGACCGCGAGAAGCTGCAGGAGCGGCTGGCGAAGCTCGCGGGCGGCGTCGCGGTGATCCGGGTTGGCGGTGCCACCGAGGTCGAGGTGAAGGAGCGCAAGGATCGCGTCGACGACGCGATGCACGCGACCCGCGCCGCGGTCGAGGAGGGCATCGTCGCGGGCGGCGGCGTGGCCTTGCTGCAAGCGACCAAGGCGTTGGCCAAGCTCAAGGTGGAGAACGACGACCAGCGGGTCGGCATCGACATCGTCAAGCGGGCGCTGCAGGCACCGGCGCGCCTCATTGCCGAGAATGCCGGCACCGACGGCTCGATCGTGATCGGCAAGATCCTCGAGAGCAACAACGTCAATTACGGCTTCGACGCCCAGACCGGTACTTACGTCGATATGGTCAAGGCCGGCATCATCGATCCGACCAAGGTGGTTCGCACCGCCTTGCAGGATGCGGCCTCGGTCGCCGGCCTGCTCGTCACCACCGAAGCCATGGTCGCCGAAAAGCCGGAAAAGAAGCCCGCGATGCCGCCCGGTGCCGGCGGCATGGGCGGAATGGACGGCATGGACTTCTAAGCCCGATCGGTTGTGCCAATGGAAAGGCCCGCAGCAATGCGGCCCTTTTCATTTGTTACGGGTGTCCCGCGAGCAGCGATGCAGCCCATTGGCGATCCGCCTTGCCGGTGGCTTTGCGCTCTATTGCCGGCACGAGGTGAAACCGACGCGGCTTTTTGTATCCTGCCAACTCGCCGCCGACCCATTCGGCAAGCTCGGTTTCGCTGGTCTGTGCGCCGGGGCGCAGCGCCACCACCGCGCCGACGAGATGACCCCAACGCGGGTCCGGTACGCCGGCGACAATGACGTCTGCGACGTCGGGATGTTGCGCGATCACCTGCTCGACCTCGTCGGCAAAGACCTTTTCGCCTCCGGTATTGATGACGCTGGAGCCGCGGCCGATCAGCGTCAGCGTGCCGTCGAGCTCGGCGCGCGCGAAATCGCCGGTGACGACGACGCGCCTGCCGTCCATGACGCGGAACGTTCCTGTGTTGCCATCGGCGCGCTCACCGATATAGCCATCGGGCAAGATGCCCGCGGAGACGACGATGCCGGTCTTGCCGGAGCCGGGCGCGATGCGTTCGCCGTTCTCATCCATGAGAAAGGCGTGCGGCATCAGCGTGTAATTGGTGGTTATTGTGCCGTCGATCCTCTTGGTTTCCCAACTGGCAACGGCACCCCCTTCACTCGATGCCAGAACGTCTAGCAACGCCATGTCGCCAAACGAGAGCAAATCGGCCTTGGCGTCGGGTGACCAGCGCACGCCGACGCTACGGACGATCTTGAGACTCGACGCGGCATCGCGAGCATCGGCCGGTGCCATCCGGCGCAAGGCGTCCGTCAGCGGGCGCGAGAACACGTCGCCGACGATCGTCAGGCTCTCCACCCGCTCGCGCTTGATCTCGTGCCACACCCGATCGGGATCAAGCGAGCGCGATGCCGAGAACACCACCGAGCCGCCGCCGGCCAGGGCGCCCATGGTGCCGAAGAGGCCGGTCGAATGCATCAGCGGCGGTAGCATGAAAGTATGGGGTGCCGTGCCGGCCTGACGAGAAGCCTGCGCCGCTGCGGCGATCTGGTGGAAGCCGGTCGCGTTGCCGGTGGTGCGCGCGAGGAGCGCCAGAATGTCGCGATGCCGCCATAGCACTGCCTTCGGCAACCCGGTGGTGCCGCCGGTGAACATAATGAGCTGATCGTCGCCGCCGCGAGGCATGCGCGCTGCCGGGCTGGACCGGGCGATGGTCTCGGCATAATCGGCGCTGCCGGGCGGCAGTGCCACACCGGACTGATCGGCGACGCCGATCAAGAGGCGCGGCGGTTTCAGCGCATCGGCCGCCTCGGCGACAGTAGCGCCGAGGCTCTGATGGAAGACGATGGCGGCGGCATCACTGCGCTCGAAATAATGCCGCAGCTCGCGCGGACTGGCGCGATAGTTGATATTGACTGGAACCATGCGGGCTTTGCATGCCGCCAGCAGAGTCTCGACGTATTCGATCGAGTTCCACAGCGCGATGACGATCCGCGCACCTGAACCGAGGCCGGCCGATTGAAAAAAGGCCGCCAATCTTGCGGCGCGATCTTCGAGCTCATCCCATGTGACGCGGCGATCGCCCTGAACCAATGCCAACGCCGCGCCTTCGGCGTCGGCGATCGCTTCATAGACAGTCGACACATTGTCGTTCACGGCGTTCTCCCGACAAAATCGTAATCGCGCGGCCGCACCGTGCGGGTGCGCCAACGGTATTCGAAAGCATAGCCGGGCCAATTGGTGGTGATGCGGCCGAACTCGTTCTTGAAATAGGTAACGCAGATGGTCATGGCCTGCACAGTGTCGCGGGTGCGGCGTTGGACTTCGGCGATGAAACGGGCCTGGCTGCCGACCCGGACATTCATGTAGGCGGCACGCCGCGCCCGTAGCGCCCGAATGCACCCGGCGATGTAATGCGCCTGGCATTCGAGCATGTAGATGATGCTGGTGATGGCGTTGGTGTTCGGACCATAGAGCATGAAGAAATTGGGAAAGCCCGTGACGGTGATGCCGAGATAGGCCTCGGCCCCTTCGCGCCAGGCAGTGTTGAGGTCGCGGCCGCCAAGACCGGTGATGCGCATCGGCTGGAGATAATCGGTCGGCGTGAACCCGGTGCCGTAGATGATGGCATCGACAGCGCGTTCGGCGCCATCGCTGGTGCGCAGGCCGGCTTGGTTTAGCGCTGCGATCGGCGTGTCGATCACCGCGACATTGGGGCGGATTAGCGTGTCGAACCATTCATTCGACACCAGCTGTCGCTTGCACCCGATGGGGTAGTTCGGCGTCAGCTTGGCGCGCAACGCCGGGTCGGCGATCTTGGCGGCGAGCATGGCCCGGAAGCCGGCTTCGCCCTTAAGGCGCGCCTTCGGGCGCCATTTGCGCCGCCACACGAATTTCTCGAAGGTCAAGAAAATCTTGAGCCGTGCCAGTCCGCGCAGCCACCGCCGGCGCTGCAGCCGAGCATCCCATTCGCCGGTACCCGGGAAGATGCTTTTCGGCAGCACATATTGCGGGGTGCGCTGAAAGAGATAGAGCTGTTTTACCATCGGTGCGATTTTGGGCACGAACTGCACGGCGCTCGCGCCATTGCCGATGACGGCGACGGTCTTGCCGGCAAGATCAAAATCGTGTCGCCAGCGCGCCGAATGGAATTGTACCCCTCCGAATGAGTCGCCGCCCGGAAGGTCGGGAATCTTGATGCGGTTGAAGAGACCGACCGCCGAGATCAGCACTGGTGTCTCGATGCGCGCCCCGGCCGCGGTCTCGATGTGCCAGATTGCCGCTTCCTCGTCGAACCGTGCGGTCGCGACATCGCTTTTGAAGCGGATATGCGGCCGGATGCCATGACGGTCGACGACGCGATGGATGTAATCAAGAATTTCCGGCTGCGGCGCGAAGGCCGTGCTCCACTCATAGTCCTGATCATGGGAGAAGGAGTAGATTCGCGAGACCACGTCGCAGGCGGCACCCGGATAGGCATTGTCACGCCACACGCCACCGACATCCGCCGCGCGTTCGAGAATGACAAAGTTGGAGTCACCGGCGCCGCGCAAGGCCATCGCCATGGCGATGCCGCCAAAGCCGGCGCCGATAATAACAATGGGAATCCGTTCCACGGCCATGGTCATCGACGATTATTTCCAGATTGCGGCGGCCGCGTCCATGGCGGTAATGGCGGCGGAACGCCGCGCATGCGGGCGCATCATCGTCGCGGCTGGCGGGCGCAAAGCAAATGCGTGTCGCCGATCGCTCGCGATCGCCATTGAGGAGATGTCACGATGGGGTAAGCGCTCTTGCTGCTTTCGACCCTAAGCCTCAGCGCCAGTCATCAACCGACATGGTGCGGGTGAGACGGCCGCCGATCATTTTCCAGGCGCCCTGGGTTTCGCCGCCGGCGACGATGATGTTGATGTCGCTCGGTTCGAAGATGCGGATCAATTGATCAGGTTCGGCTTTGAGACGCGAAGCGAAGGGCTCGACCCCGGCTACCGCCAGCGGTTTGTGCAACGTCTGGATCCACTGTTCGTCCCAATATTCGCGCGCGGTCTGCAGCGAATTCTCGCTCAGCCACTGGATCAGCTTCTCCTTCGTATCGAAGCCCAGCCCCGAAAAATAGCGCGCGCAAATCGGGTCCAGTACCAGAAAGGGCGGAATAAAGTTGAAGGTGACCAGCGCGCGATGAAACTGTTCTTTCCAGGTCTCGCGCGGCCCGAAGCCGGAAGCGATGTACCAACCGCCGAAGAAGATGGTCACGGCGCTGTCGCCCGACTTCTTGCCCTTTTGCACATGCAACGGCGCCCAAGGGCTGCGCTCCTCCGCCTCGGCGAAACAAGCGGAATAGTTCAGCGGGTTGCCCATTGATCCCATATAGCTCTCGCCCGGCACCGATCCGCCCTGGAGATTCTGCGACAGCAGATTGTAGGCGCGACCGATCGTGGCGTTGGCATGATTGTAGGGGCCGAGAACGCCCATGCCCGAATTCATGCCGATCTCGTTGCGCACCGGGCCGTTCACCACCGCGATATTCGCCATCGATGTCGTGCTCGAGGATCGGGCGCTGACGCTGCTCGCCGCGAGCGCCAGGATCACGGGGAAATATTCTGGCCGCGCGCCGGCCATCACCGCGTTTACCGCCACCTTCTCGACCGTGTACTCCCAATATTCGCGAAAGTTGGCGGGCCGCATCCGTCCCACCACCTCGTCGGGCTTATGGCTCGTGCCTTTGAGCATCGCCGCCACGCGCTCTTCGGTCGGCAGGATGATTGGCAAATAATCGGTCCAATGATTTTCGGCAAAGAGGCGTTGGAGATTGTCCTCGGTGTCGGGCGCGAGCAACCGCGGGGTCGAACGTTCGAACGACAGCCCGCTCAGATCCTCATCATCGAGCGCCTTGGTGATGCCTTCGACGATTTCTTGGACGAAGGGGCGTTTCGAGATCGGGTCGGTACCTTCGACATAGGCGCGCAGCTCGCCGGCGGTGCGGCCGACAAGCGGCTGCGGCACGAAGGCTTGGCGCGTGCGCGGCATGCCGTTGGCGAGCGCGGCGGCGCGCGCGAGCCGGGCAAACGCGTGGGTGTGTACGGCGACGCTTGGCACTCCTTGCTGTTCCAGCGCCATGGTCAACCCCACGACCGTGGGGCTACAGGTGCTTCATAAGCCGACGCCGAGGATCGCGGCGTCGCCCTCCTTTTCAATGACGGCACGCATGCCGGGATCGTCCACCCAGCTCTCGCGCGGCTTGATCTTGCGGGTCTCGACCGCCGGCAAATGCTGGCCGAACCAGGCCTGCAGCTGGTCCATGAAGACTTCGGAATTGTCGAAGAGGCAATCAACGAGATAGACCACCTTGCCGTCAAGCGACTCCAGCCGCGGCGCCAGTTGCTTGCCCGTCACCTTGGGTGGATAGCCACGTGGGTCGTGTAGGGTTAGTCCTTCAGCCATCGGTTTGACTTTTCGCCGAGCCTAGAATTCCCAATCATCATCGCGCACATAACCGGCAATGGCAATCGCCGCCGCCGCGCCGTCGCCCGCGGAGGCCGCTGCCCGGCCCGCCCAGCCGCTGCGCACGGAACCTGCGGCGGTGACCCCGGTCAAGGAGGTGCGCAGCGCGATGTCGGTCGGAATCCGGCCGTCACCCGCGAGCTTGAGGGTATCGCCGAGATAACGGGTCGCCGGTTGCAACCCGACATAGACGAAGACGCCCGCCGCTTCGATCTCGGCTGCTTCGTTCTTTTCGGTGTCGCGGGCGCGAACGGCGGTGACGCCGCTGTCACCTAGGATTTCCTCGACGATATGGTGGAAGCGAATGTCGATGTTGGCGGTTTGCATTACCGTATCGCGATAGACGTGCTGCGCCCTGAGCTCGTGACCGCGACAGAGAAGGGTGACGCGGGATGCCGCCTCCGCCAGAGTGAGGGCCTCCTGGCAGGCGGAATCGCCACCGCCGACTACTACCACTGGCTTGTCGCGCAACAGCGGGGCGTCGCAGCTGGCGCAATGGCTCACCCCCTTGCCCTTGAAGCGCTGTTCGCCGGGCACGCCCAGTTCCTGAAGCACGGCGCCGGTAGCAAGTACGATACCGCGCGCCTGAAGATCGCCCTCGGTCGTCGTGAGGCGCCAATGGCCCCGTTCCGCGTCGAGCCGGTCGAGCGATGCGGCCGCGATCTCGGCACCGGCCGCAACCGCTTGCTCTTGCGTTATCGGACAGAGGTCGTAGCCGGCGATGCCTTCGGGAAAGCCGGGATAACCGTCGATTTTGTTGATGCTCAGCAATTGGCCGCCGAGCAGGTCGCCGGCGAGGCACAGCGTCTTTAGCCCCAAGCGCGCGCCGGTCAGCGCCGCGCTCAAGCCGGCAATGCCACTCCCCGCCACCACCAAATCGAACGCATCGGCCATGTTTGCCTCGATCGAAACGCACGCCGCCAGGCCAATTCTCACCAGTCATCACTGCCGGAACAAGAGCAATCGGATCGGCTCCAGCATTTGGAATGCAAGGTCGCGGTGAAACCGGGCTCGCTTCTCACGTGTCCGGCAACCCGTGTCGAACGCCGTTTCAGATTGCGGCATCCGCCGCTAGACCAAGCTGGGCGTCCGGTGGCGGTCAGGCGCTGTCAGGAAGCCGTCGGACTGGCAGCGCCACAGCCGCGCATAAAGCCCGTCCTTGGCCAACAATTCGGCATGCGTGCCAGTTTCGCGGATGATCCCGCGATCCAATACGATCAGCCGATCCATGCGCGCGATGGTCGAGAAACGATGGGCGATCGCGATCACCGTCCGGGCTTCCATCAGCGCATCGAGATGATTCTGGATGGCCGCCTCGATCTCGGAATCGAGTGACGATGTTGCTTCATCCAAGACGAGAATCGGCGCGTCCTTCAAGATGACACGCGCGATCGCAATACGCTGGCGTTGCCCACCTGAAAGTTTCACGCCGCGCTCGCCGACATGGGCATCGTAGCCACGTCGGCCATGCCAATCCTCGAGCTCGAGGATAAAATCATGCGCCTCAGCGCGGCGCGCCGCGTCTTCGATCATCGCCTGGGTGGCGCCTGGCCGGCCGTAGCGGATATTGTCGCTGATCGAGCGATGGAGCAGCGAGGTGTCCTGCGTGACCACCGCGATTTCACGGCGCAGACTCTCCTGAGACACACTGGCAATATCCTGGCCGTCGATCAAAATGCGCCCCTTCGCCGGCTGATAGAAATGCAGCAGCAGATTCACGAGCGTCGATTTGCCGGCGCCTGATGCGCCCACCAGCCCGACGCGCTCCCCCGGCGCAATCGTCAAGTCGATATCGTGCAAGATCGGGATGCGGCGCTCACGGTCGTAGTCGAACCACAGCTTCTCGAAGCGGATTTCACCGGCGGTGACGAGCAGCTCGCCGGCATCGGGCGGATCCCGCATCTGGCGGGGAACCGCGATCGAGCGCATTCCGTCCTGCACGATCCCGACATTCTCGAATATGCCGGTAACGTTTTGCGCGACCCAGCCTGCCATGTTGGTAATTTGCCACGCCATCGGCAGTCCGGTCGCGACCATACCCAAGCCGATGTGCCCGGCGCGGAACAACAGGACCGCTGCCGCGCCGGTGCCGACCACCAACCCGGCATTGAGCACGGTCAGCACCAGGGTGAAGCCGGTCGCGATCCGCGTCTGGCGCCGGAACAGCGCGGTATGATTGTCCTGCGCCTCGCGCACGAAGGCATCTTCGTCACGGGGGCGCGCGAACAGCTTGACGGTGAGGATGTTGGTGTAGCTGTCGACGATCCGGCCGGTCAGCGTCGAGCGCGCTTCGGAGAGGGCGCGCGAGCGCTCGCGCATCCGGGGCACCAACAGCCGCAACAGCACCGCATAGCCCACGAACCAGCAGCAAATCGGAATGGCAAGGCGCCAATCTGCGGCCAGCAAGAGACCGACGGCGCTGGTGCCATAAACCAAGATGTACCAAACCGCATTGGTTCCGGAGACGATGCTCTCGCGCAGCGCCGGTCCGGTCTGGATGACGCGGTTGGCAATGCGCCCGGCAAAATCGTTCTGAAAGAACGTCCAGCTTTGTCTGACGACATGCCAGTGGTTCTGCCAGCGGATCATGTTGGTGACGCCGGGATTGATGATCTGATTGGTGACAAGATTTTGGGCGAGATGCGCGACCGGGCGTCCCACCAACAGGACGAGTGCCATGGCGGCGAGCTGGGAGCCCGCTTCGGCGAAGAGTTGCTGTGGTCGATAATGCGAAACCAGCGTCACCACCCGGCCGATGAAGATCGGAATGGCGATGTCCAATACCGCAACCATGAGGCCGGTCGCGAACAGCGCGACGATGGTCCAGCGTACCTGGCGGACAAAGTGCCAGTAAAAGCGCAGCAGTCCTTCGCTCGGCGGTTCGCTCGGCGTCACACCGGTGGGATCGAGCAACGATTCAAACCATTTGATCATGCCAGCAAAGTGCAGTCGGTCGGACCGAGCGTCAACCGTTACGCGATAATGGGTTCGCTCTGCAGGTGCGGCGAGTATCGGTTAAGAACATGATAACGGATAACGGGAGTCTATTCTTTTGCAATGCGAGATACTGGAAGCATAGGGCGTCGTCCGCTATTGTCGTTTCATGGGGTTGTCACTAGATAGCCTGAGTCGTTCGATGAATTCCGAGCAATTCTGAGGGTGTTGGGGCAAATCACTATGTCAATGTCGCATTTGGCTTGGCGCTACGAGATTATTGCGATGCAACCAGGACAGGCCGAGCCGGCCGTTGTGGATGGCAGGGATTTCACCGCGATCGACGCGGACAACGCCAAACTTGTGCTCGCTAGAGTGGTGGGCGGCCTCAAGCATTCGGGGTCGACCCAGCCGCATGCCATTCGGTTGCTCGACCCCGATGGTTGGGAAGTGTGGCGAGGACTGCTTGCCGGTTCGAGCGCTGAGCGGCGGGATAGGAATTCTGAGATTGCCGCCGCCTTGGCGGCACGATAGGCAGCAGCGATCGGCGAGGCTTGGGCACCCGAGAGCGTTGGTAATATGCTTACCGGGTGATCGATAAGCTCGAATTCCTCCTCGCCCTGGCGCGGGAACGGCATTTCGGCCGCGCCGCCGAGGTGTGCGGCGTGACCCAGCCGACGCTCTCGGCCGGGATCAAGCAGCTTGAAGAGGGCTTGGGCCTGCTTCTGGTCAACCGCAGCGCGCGCTACCGCGGGCTGACGCCCGAGGGCGAGCGCGTCCTCGAATGGG
The DNA here is from genome assembly GCA_963804725.1 of uncultured Alphaproteobacteria bacterium. Taxonomy (GTDB): domain Bacteria; phylum Pseudomonadota; class Alphaproteobacteria; order ATCC43930; family CGMCC-115725; genus JAATGI01. Next base: position 222,411 of record CAWDRN010000009.1, read on the forward strand.
CAAAACGCATCGTCGGCGATAGCCGGGCGATGCGGCAAGAGGTACGGGCCTTAAAGCAAGGCCATCTCGTCGGCCATCTCCGCCTTGCGGCGATTCCGACCGCGCTCGCGATGGTTTCGGCGCTGACCACGCCATTTCGTGCCCAACACCCGGACGTGCGCTTCACGATTTTATCGAATTCGTCAATCGAAGTGCTAAATGCGCTCGACAATCTCGAGATCGACGCCGGTATCACCTATCTCGACAACGAGCCGCTTGGCCGGGTGCGGTCGGTGCCGCTTTACCGGGAACGGTACCAGCTGATGATCGCGGCAGATTCGCCGCTCGGCAACCGCGAGCAGGTCAGCTGGGCCGAGGTGGCCCGCATTCCTTTGTGTCTCTTGACCCCGGACATGCAAAACCGTCGCATCATCGACCGGTTGTTGCATGAAGCCGGCAACCTCGACCAGACGCCGACGCTTGAATCCAATTCGATGATCCTGCTGTTCTCGCATGTGCGGACCGGCCGTTGGGCCAGTGTCATGCCGGCGATTTTGGCAGAAACCCTGGGATTTACAGGCGCGGTCCGGGCTATCCCGATCGTCGCGCCGACCGCGGTCCATACCGTCGGCCTGGTGATCCCCAACCGTGAGCCCCTGACGCCGGTCAACGCCGCCTTTGTCGCCGAAGCCTTGAAGGTGGCGGAAGAACTCGACGCCGATCCGGCAAAATAGCAAATTGACCGCGATGATGTTTGATAGGCAAGTCCTATCAGCTGACGATAAGCCTTTATTGAATTCATTGGATTTCCCGCTAAGTTAAAGCCCGAATAATCGGATAAGCCGATTGGAGGCTCATGCCTGTATTTGAAGAATGGAACGCCGCCCGCGGCGCGGCGATCATTGCCGATGCCGCCCAGCAGGACGGCGCCTGTATGCCGGTCCTGCACGCGTTGCAGCGTGCCTTCGGCTATGTGCCGCAAGAGGCGGTACCGATGGTGGCTCAGGCGCTCAATCTGAGCCGCGCTGAGGTCTATGGCGTGGTCAGCTTCTATCACGATTTCCGCCGCGAGCCCGCGGGCCGCCACGTGATGAAACTGTGCCGGGCCGAAGCCTGCCAGTCGATGGGTGCGGCGGCGCTCTATAAACACGCACAAGACAAGCTCCGCATCGGCTGGGGTGAGACCACGACCGACGGTGGCGTCACGCTGGAGCCGGTTTATTGTCTCGGCCTTTGCGCGTGCGCGCCCTCGGCGATGATTGACGGCAAGGTCTATGGCGGTCTTGACCAGGCAAGGCTCGGCAAGCTGATCGACCAGGTGCGTGCGGCATGAGCAAGGCCAAGCTCTATATCCCGCGGGACGCCGGCGCGCTCGCCCTCGGATCCGCCGATGTCGAAGAAGCGTTGATCGTCCAACTCAAGCAACGGGGCATTGACGGCCAATTCATACACACGGGCTCGCGCGGTCTTTACTGGCTCGAGCCGATGATCGAGGTGGCGACGGGCGAAGGCCGCATCGCTTACGGCCCGGTCGCCGTGGGCGATATCGAGCATCTGCTCGATAACGGCATGCTCGATGGCAAACCGCATCGCCTGCGCCTCGGCGTCCCCGAGGAGCTGCCGTTTCTGAAGCGTCAGTCGCGTCTGACTTTCGCGCGATGCGGCGTCATCGAACGCATCAGCCTCGACGATTACCGCGCCCATGGCGGCTGGAGCGGCCTGGAGCGGGCGCTGTCGCTCGGAGCGGCAGCGACGGTCGAACGGGTCACCAAGTCGGGCTTGCGCGGCCGCGGCGGCGCCGGCTTTCCGACGGGGATCAAATGGAGCACGGCCCGACTTGCGCCGGGCGATCAGAAATACGTGGTCTGCAACGCCGACGAAGGTGATTCGGGTACTTATGCCGACCGTATGATCATGGAGAGCGATCCCTATATGCTGATCGAGGGCATGGCGATCGCCGGCTTGGCGGTCGGTGCCACCAAGGGCTTCATCTATATCCGCTCGGAATATCCTCATTCGATCCATGTGCTGGTTCGCGCCATCGAGCGCGCGCGCAAAGCCAATATCCTCGGCGCCAACATCCTCGGCTCGAAGTTTGACTTCGAGCTCGAAATCCGCGAAGGCGCGGGTTCTTACGTGTGCGGTGAAGAAACCGCTATGCTCGACAGTCTTGAAGGCAAGCGCGGTCAGGTACGGGCGAAGCCGCCACTGCCGGCGCATCGCGGCCTCTTCGGCAAACCGACGGTCATCAACAATGTCGTGTCGCTCGCCGCAGTGCCGTGGATTCTGGCCAATGGCGCCGAGGCCTATGCGGCCTTCGGCATGGGCCGATCGCGTGGCACGATGCCGATCCAGCTGGCCGGCAATGTCAAATATCGCGGTTTGTTCGAGACCGGCTTCGGCCTCACTTTAGGAGAGATCGTCGATGATATCGGCGGCGGCACCGCCTCGGGACGGCCCGTGCGCGCGGTCCAGGTCGGCGGCCCGCTCGGCGCTTATTTTCCGCGGCCACTCTTCGCCACGCCCTTCGACATCGAAGCCTTTACGGCCCAGAACGGCTTGATCGGGCACGGCGGTGTCGTGGTCTTCGATGACACGGTCGACATGGCCCAGATGGCACGCTTCGCCATGGAATTCTGCGCCGTTGAATCCTGCGGCAAATGCACCCCTTGCCGCATCGGTTCCGTCCGGGGGGTCGAGACCATCGACAAGATCGTGAACGGCGAGCGGCGCGAAGCCAATGTGGCGCTGCTCACCGAGCTCTGCGACACCATGAAATTGGGCTCGCTCTGTGCCTTGGGCGGGTTTGTACCCTACCCGGTAATGAGCGCACTCACCCATTTCCCCGAAGATTTCGGCCTGATCCGCAAGGCCGCTTAGGAGCGTACCATGTCTCTCGTCAGCGAAATCGATTACGGCACCCCGGCCGTGAAGTCTGCCCAGACCGTATCGCTCACCATCGATGGACTCGCGGTAACGGTGCCGGAAGGCACCTCGATCATGCGCGCCGCGCGCGACGCCGGCATCAAGGTGCCCAAACTGTGCGCCTACGATATGGTCGAATCATTCGGCTCTTGCCGCGTGTGCCTGGTCGAGATCAAGGGGCGGCCGGGCACGCCCGCTTCGTGTACCACGCCGGTGGCGGACGGCATGGAGGTGACGACGCAGAATCAACGCCTCGCCAAGCTGCGCCGCAACGTCATGGAGCTCTATATCTCCGATCATCCGCTCGACTGCCTGACCTGTGCGGCCAATGGCAATTGCGAATTGCAGGATGTTGCCGGCGAGGTTGGCCTGCGCGACGTGCGCTACGGCTATGAGGGCGCGAACCATCTTGACCAGGAGAAAGACGCCTCCAATCCGTACTTCACCTTCGATCCGGCGAAATGCATCGTGTGCTCGCGCTGCGTGCGCGCCTGCGAGGAAGTCCAGGGCACCTTTGCCCTGACCGTCGACGGCCGCGGCTTCGCCTCAAAAGTCGCCGCTGGCATGGACGAGGATTTCTTTGATTCGGAATGCGTCTCCTGCGGCGCCTGCGTCCAGGCCTGCCCAACCGCGACGCTGATCGAGAAATCGGTGATCGCGATGGGCCAGCCCGAGCATTCGGTGGTGACGACGTGCGCCTACTGCGGCGTCGGCTGCAGCTTCAAGGTGGAGATGCGTGGCGAAGAAGTGGTGCGCATGGTGCCGTGGAAAGACGGCAAGGCCAATCACGGCCATTCCTGCGTCAAGGGTCGTTTCGCCTGGGGCTATGCCAATCACCAGGATCGCATCTTGAAACCGATGGTGCGCGCGAAGATCACGGATCCATGGCGCGAAGTCTCTTGGGAAGAAGCGATCGCCTACACGGCGTCGGAGTTCAAACGCATCCAGCAGAAATACGGCAAGGATTCGGTTGGCGGCATCACCTCGTCGCGCTGCACCGACGAAGAGACCTATCTGATGCAGAAGCTGGTGCGCGCCGTGTTCGGCAACAACAATACCGACACGTGCGCGCGCGTCTGCCATTCGCCGACCGGCTATGGTCTGAGCAAGACCTTCGGCACCTCGGCAGGCACCCAGGATTTCAACTCGGTCCTGGACGCCGATGTCATCATGGTAATCGGCGCGAACCCGACTGACGCCCATCCCGTCTTCGCCTCGCGCATGAAGAAGCGGTTGCGTGAGGGCGCGAAACTGATCGTCATCGATCCGCGTCGCACCGACCTGGTGCGCTCGCCGCACGTCGCGGCGCAATACCATCTGCCGCTTCGACCCGGCACCAATGTCGCGGTTCTGAATGCGCTGGCGCATGTCATTGTCAGCGAAGGCATGGTGCGGGATGATTTCGTCCGCGATCGCTGCGACAGCCAAGGCTTCGCCGATTGGGTTGAGTTCATCAAGCGCCCGGAAAACAGCCCCGAGGCCGTTGCCAAATATAGCGGCGTCCCGGCGGCGCTGATTCGCGGGGCGGCGCGCCTTTATGGCGGCGCGCGCAACGGCGCGATCTATTATGGGCTCGGCGTCACCGAGCATAGCCAGGGAACGACCGCGGTCATGGGCATGGCCAATCTGGCCATGGCAACCGGCAATCTCGGGCGGCGCGGCGTCGGTGTTAATCCGCTGCGCGGTCAAAACAATGTGCAGGGCTCCTGCGACATGGGCTCGTTCCCGCACGAGCTGCCCGGCTATCGCCACATATCCGATGAGAAAGTACGCGCTCTCTTCGAGCGTGATTGGGGGGTGCCGCTTGAGCCGGAGCCGGGTCTGCGGATCAACAACATGCTCGATGCCGCGCTCGACGGCACCTTCAAGGGCCTCTACGTCCAGGGCGAGGACATTCTCCAATCCGACCCTGACACACATCATGTCGCGGCGGGGTTGGCCTCGATGGAATGCGTCGTCGTGCAGGATCTGTTTCTGAACGAGACCGCGGTCTACGCCCATGTCTTCCTGCCGGGCTCGACCTTTCTGGAAAAGGATGGGACCTTCATCAATGCCGAGCGGCGCATCGGCATGGTGCGCAAGGCGATGCGACCTAAGAACGGCTACGCCGACTGGGAGATCACCCAGTTGATTGCCCGGGCCATGGGACACGAGTGGAATTACAACCACCCGTCCCAGGTTATGGATGAGATCGCGCGTTTGACGCCGACTTTCGCCGGTGTCTCGTTCGCGCGGCTCGAGCGCGAAGGCTCGATGCAATGGCCGGTCAACGACAAGGCACCGATGGGAACGCCGATCATGCATGTCGGCGGCTTCGTGCGCGGCAAGGGCATGTTCCTCGTCACCGAATATGTCGCGACTGACGAAAAGACCGGACCGCGCTTCCCGTTGCTGCTGACGACGGGACGCATCCTCAGCCAGTACAATGTCGGCGCGCAGACCCGGCGTACCGAGAACGTCTTATGGCACGAGGAGGACCGGCTCGAGATCCATCCGCACGACGCCGAACAGCGCGGCATTCGCGATGGCGATTGGGTGCGGCTCGCGAGTCGCTCCGGCGAGACGACGCTCCGCGCCAAGGTGACGGAGCGCGTGGCGCCCGGCGTGGTTTACACGACGTTCCACCACCCCGATACGCAGGCCAACGTCATCACCACCGATTATGCGGACTGGGCTACCAGCTGTCCGGAATACAAGGTGACGGCGGTGCAGGTCGGGCCGTCGAACGGGCCCACGGAATGGCAGACCAAATACAATGCGCAGGCAGAGCGCAGCCGGCGCATCGTCGAGGCGGTACCGGCGGCGGAATGAAAATGGGCCGCGCGTCCCCGATGCAGGCGCTTTCCTGCGACAACGCCCGGCCACGGGTGGTGAACGAACGCCGGTCGGACGGCGCATGACCCATGGCTGAAGCAACGCCATCGCCAACCACCCCCTTAAAACGGGTCGCTTACCGCGACGGGGCCTTCACCAGCGGTGAGCGCGTCGTGCCGGCGGAGACGGCGGTCGCTTTTACCTACGACCGCATGACCCATGCGGTGATGATGGCGACGCCCGCCGACCTCGAGGATTTCGCGGTCGGCTTCAGCCTCGCCGAGGGCATCGTTCGTGCGCCCGAAGAGATTCGTGCCTTCGACGTCGTGGTCACCGATCTTGGCATCGAACTGCGCATGGACTTGGCCGAGCCAAGCCGCGACGTGTTCTTCGGGCGCCGCCGGCATATGGCAGGGCCAAGCGGCTGCGGCCTCTGTGGCATCGAAAGTCTGGAAGAAGCAATGCGTGTGCTGCCCAAAGTTGCGGATGGGCTGACACTCTATCCGGCGCAGATCATTGCCGCGATGAATGCGCTCGGCGAGGCACAGCAGCTCAACCGCATGGCCCGCGCGATTCATGCCAGCGCTTTCTGGCAACCGCGCGATGGGCTCGTTGCCGTGCGCGAGGATGTCGGCAGGCACAATGCGCTCGACAAGCTCGCAGGTGCCGTGGCGCGGCGCGGCGTGGCACCATCGGGCGGCGCGGTGCTGTTGACGAGCCGCGTCTCCATTGAGCTGGTACAGAAAGTCGCGATCATGGGCGCCACTGTCATGGTGGCCGTGTCGGCGCCGACCGCTCTCGCCATTCGCATGGCGCAACAGGCGGGCATCACGCTGGTCGGCATCGCGCGCGCCGACGGATTCGAGATCTTCACGCGGCCCGACCGCATCCTCCAAGAGGCCGCACATAATGTCGCCTGAAAAACTGACGCGCATGGCCAATCAGATCGGCAAATTCTTTCAGCACCGACCGGAAGCAGACGCGGTTGCCGACACCGCCGATCATTTGAAGAAATATTGGGACCCGCGTATGCGTCGCGACATCGTCGCGCATCTCGGGAAAGGGGGCGCTGGCCTCGACCCGATCGTGAAAAAGGCGGTCGCGGACATCGCCGTCGACCTCAAAGATCATCACCTTCATCCGGCTGCCGTCGAGGGCGAGGAGTAATGGCCGGACCAAAGCCTTGCGGTGGTCGCGTCGGCTCCGCGCCGGCAAGCCGCTCTTCGAAGGCCTGAGCGAGCCATCGCCATTTCGCCGCAATTTCTCTAAGACGCGTCCGCTCGCGCTCTAAGCCGCCCTGAGCCGCGAGCTTTTCGCAATATTCCGCATGGACTAGGCAATCGCGCGGCGTAACCATCTATTGCGTCCTTGTTAACTTAACATGCAAAAGGACGGCCGAATCCCGGCCTACCGCGGCGATGGGATCACACGCGGTAATAAAGAATTTTCGAATATGAAATCGCCAAAATATTAAATCATCCCAATCGATCCCTTGGTGCCGCAATTGAGAAGCTGAAGCCAACCCCCGGCAAGAAGGAGCCCAACGCGACGGTCGCGCATCGCTGTCGCTTCTAATCGGTCAGATGGCGCAGGCATGCCCCTAGGGCGGGCAACGAAGCCGGGAAGCCTCGGCGTTCTCCATGGGGCATAAAAGCACCGCGCCCGCACGGAGGGAGGTCCGATCTTGCCGCGCCCACTGGCTGCGCCTGCGGCGAAGCGAGGGCGGTTTTCCTGGTCCGATGACACGTCCGATTTGCCCCCGACCCTTTCGGCCTATGCAATAATGTCAGGCAGGAGTTGGCTTTCCAGCCTGGCGATCTGATCCTTGAGCGCCAGTTTGCGTCGTTTCATCCGCTGCAAGCGAATGCCGTCGGAACCGATCTGTTCGATCTTGATGATTTCCTGGTCGAGCTCGCGATGCTCTTTTTTTAGCTCGGCGATCTTCGCCTTCAGTGCTTCGATGTCGAGATCCATGGCCAACCTTAGTTAAGACATTATAGCAGAGACGGTAACGACAATGACCAAGGCAGATCATTCCCCCGAACGAGGGGGCGGCGCGTTCTGGCACTTTTCACTCGACGCCTATCGCCGGCCGGGCGTGGCTATGGCGTGTCTCGATTTGCAGGACCGGCATGGCTGCGATGTCAACCTGGTCTTGTGTGCGCTTTGGGTCGGGGCGAGCGGCCGGGGACGGCTGACCGAAACCGATTTTGGCAGGCTCGACAGTGCGACGTCGTCATGGCGAAGGGCGGTCATCGAGCCGCTGCGTGCGCTTCGCCGCCAGGCCAAACATGAAGCCGATTGGCCGCCTTGTACGAGACGCTCAAAGCCGCCGAGCTTGAGGCCGAACATGTGATGCAAAACCGGCTGGAAGCCTTGGCGCCGCCGATAGCGGTGGCGACCACAGCGCGCATCGCCGACGCGCTGGCCAATCTTGCTGTCTGCCTCGGGTCGGAGGCGGCGTTCGAGACCGCCTCGCCGTTGCGGATTGCCCTCAACGATATGGTTGCGGCCGATTGATTCGCGTCCCGCTTTTCCGCCATATTCGGTGACATATACCCCTTCACACAGGGCGGGAGACGAGAATGGGACGTTGGCGTGTAGTCTTTGCGGTCGCGTTGGCAGCGAGCCTGGCCGTTCCGCTCCAAGCGGTAGCCGCGAAGGACGTGATCGTATTTGCCGCAGCGAGTCTCAAAAACGCGCTCGACGATGCCATAGCGGCGTATGGGAAAGCCGGCGGCGGCAAGGTGGTCGCTTCCTATGCGGCCTCGTCCGCGCTGGCAAAGCAGATCGAAAGCGGCGCCAATGCCGACATGTTCATTTCGGCGGATCTCGATTGGATGAACGACGTCGAGAAGCATAGTCTGATCGATAAGAGCACGCGGAAGAACTTCCTCGGGAATGCGATCGTGTTGATTGCACCGACCGCAGCACATGCCGCCAAGGTCGATGTCAAGCCCGGTTTCGATCTCAAAGGTCTGCTGCAGGATGGCCGTCTCGCGATGGCCGATCCCAGCTCGGTGCCGGCCGGCAAATACGGCAAAGCCGCGCTCGAAAAGCTCGGCGTTTGGGATAGGGTCAAAGACAAGGATCGCGAGCGCCGAGAATGTGCGCGGCGCCCTACTTTTCGTCGATCGCGGCGAGACGCCTTATGGCATCGTCTATGCCACCGACGCGGCAGCGGACAAAGGCGTGGCGATCATCGGCAAGTTTCCTGAGGATAGCCACCGCCGATCATCTATCCGATCGCCTTGACGGCCGTGAGCACGGATGGCGAGGCGAAAAAGTTCCTGGCTTTCCTCGAATCGCCTGCCGCGAGGCCGGCATTCGAAAAACAAGGCTTTATCGTGCTCCCTTAAGTGGGCAGTCTTATCGCGCGTCGCCAACGCGTCGTGGCGCTCGGCACCTCATGGCATGCCATGTCCGCGATAAGGCCCGGGCATGACGTCGTGAAGGGTATGAATTAACCTGCCGCCGTGACCAGCGAAGAAATCGGCATATTGTCTGTTAAGCCTGAAGGTGGCCGGCGCGGCGATGGTGGCGAGCCTGCCGTTGGCCATTCTGGTGGCGCTGGCGTTGGCGCGACTGAATTTTCCCGGCAAGAGCGTCGTGCGCGGCATTGTGCAATTGCCGCTGATCCTGCCGCCGGTCGTAACCGGGTTCTGTTCTGTTGATCCTGCTTGGGCGCAACGGGGCCATCGGTGCCTGGCTCTATTCCGTTTTGGGCATCAGTTTCGCCTTTCGCTGGACCGGGGCAGCTCTCGCGGCCGGCATCATGGGCTTTCCGCTGATGGAGCGCGCCATCCGGCTTGCGGCGGAGATGGTCGATGGGCGTTTGGAACAGGCGGCGGCGACGCTGGGCGCCGGGCGATGGCGGATCTTCGCGACAATTACCTTGCCACTGATGCTGCCGGGCATCGTCACCGGTGTGCTGCTGTCCTTTGGCCGCTCGTTGGGCGAGTTCGGCGCCACCATTACCTTCGTCTCGAACATTCCCGGCGAAACCCGGACCTTGCCGCTCGCCATTTACACGCTCACCCAGGTGCCGGAAGGGGACGTGGCGGCGTTCCGCCTCGTCATCATCTCGGTCGCGCTGTCGCTCGCGACGCTGGTTGGCGGCGAATATCTCAACCAGCGCGCCTTTGCGCGCCTCCACGGGCGATAGCTCTTCCGCTTCTAAACGTGCCTATTAGAACTTTGAAAAGCGGTGACGACGCTCGTTTGACCGGAGTGAAACCCCTCCGTTGCCTGTGCGGTGCTAGGAGCGCTGGCTTGCCACAGGCTGAAAGGATGGGGTGGATCGGCGCACGGCTGATACCCTGGAAAGCCCGGGGTTGGGTTTCGATATTGTGGAAGGCAGCGAATTTTTCCGCCGATCCATCCCGCTAAACCCTGGAGACATCGGCGAAACGATTATTGGGCCGCCACGAGCGATAGACTATTCCGCCGCGTCGGGATCGTTCGGCACGCGCTGTGACTAGGTGGCAGGCTTGGCGAGCGCAGACTTCGAGCGCGATGAGCTGCGCCTTGCAAGCCGATGTCGCCTTGGCCTCGAGCCGCCGATAATGCTCAACACCTCGCGGCCGAACGGCGTCAGGCGCGCGCCGCCGCCGGCCTTGCCCCCGAGCACGGTGGAGACGAGCGGCTCCTTGAAGATGTGGTTCATCGCGTCGACCAGAAGCCAGGCGCGGCGATATGACATGTCGAGCGCGCGTCCCGCCGCCGAAATCGATCCGGTCTCGCCGATCAGTTCCAGCAGCCGCGCCTTGCCCGGGCCGATCTGGCCGGCGGGCGGCAAATCAATGCGGATGGTCAGCCTAGCCATGGCGAAACTCTAGCGGCAATGGCGGCGGGCCGTACACGGGAAGGGTGCCGACGCATTGCCCCCACCAGAATCGCTGCGCTCGCCGAGGGAGACTAGGAGTGGGCCTCTTGACCGCACCGGAACGGCGCGAGCCAGGAATTGCGCCGCTGAGGCGCCGGGGTCTGGCAATTCGTGGGCGCGGGCGCGCGGGATGGCGAGCGCCGCCATCGCCGCCTGGCGTAGATCGCGGTCGAGCACGCCGGCGCCGCTGTCGCCGATAACGTCGAGCGGGACCAGCGACCGGATAAGCGGCGACCGGCAGCGCCCGAGGCCAACGCCTCGAACAGCACCAGGCCGAACGTGTCGGTCAGGCTCGGGAACACGAACACATCGGCCGAGGCATAGATCCGCGCCAGCGCCTCGCCCTCGCGCTTGCCGATGAAATGCGCGGCGGGATAGCGGCGGCGGAACTCGTCGAGCTGCGGCCCGTCGCCGACGATCAGCTTCGAGCCAGGCAGGTCGAGATCGAGAAAGCCGGCAGATTTTTCTCGACAGCGATGCGGCCGACGAACAGGAAGATCGGTCGGGTTAGACCCAAATCCCGGCCAAATTCCTGTTCGCGTCGCGCCGGATCGAAAAGCTTATCATCAACGCCGCGGCCCCAATGTTTGAGCTGGGCGAAGCCGCGCGCGTCGAGATCGCGGCGCACCGTCTCAGTCGCCACCATCACGCCATGCGATGGCGCGTGAAAGCGGCGCAGCCAGGCATAGGTCCACGATATCGGCACCGCGAAGCGGGCGGCGATGTATTCGGGAAAGCGTGGTATGAAACGCGGTGGTGAAGGGGAGGCTGCGCTCAAGGCACAGCGCGCGCGCCGCCATGCCGAGCGGACCTTCGGTGGCGATATGAATTGCGTCGCGGCAATGTCGCATCGATCAGCGCCGCGACCCGGCGGCGCGGCCTCAATGCGAGGCGGATTTCCGGATAGCTCGGGCATGGGATGGTGCGAAATCGGTCTGGCGTTACCGTTTCGACCGGGTGGCCGCTGGCATTGAGGTTCGCAATCAGCATCCCGAGCGTTCGCACCACGCCGTTGATCTGCGGCGCCCAAGCGTCGGACACCAGAGCGATGCGCATTTGACGCTAAGCGGGTACCGTCTGCCGCGAGCCGAAGGGCGAGGCGAGCAGAGGATCGAGCGCGCTGCTGCTGGAGCCATTGGATGATCTCGAGCTGGCCGTCGAGGTGCTCGACCAAGGCGGTGCAGCTCTCGACCCAATCCCCGTCATTGCAATAGAGCAGACCCCCGATGTCCCTGATCTCGGCGAAATGGATATGGCCGCACACCACGCCGTCGACACCTTGCTTTGCGTGCCTCATCGGCAACCGCGTCGGCGAAACGGTCGATATATTCGACCGCGTTCTTGACCCGGTGTTTTAAATAGGCCGAGAGCGACCAGTAGGGATAGCCGAGCCGCCGCCGCGCCACATTGACGTAATGGTTCGCCGCGAGCGTCACATTGTAGGCGGTGTCGCCGAGATGGGCGAGCCATCGGGCATAGCGCACAATACTGTCGAACTGGTCGCCATGCAGCACCAGCAGGCGTCGTCCGTCCTTCATGTCATGGATGAAACGATCGGCGATCTGGATGTTGCCGAGACGCAGCTCTTCAAACGAGCGCAGCATTTCGTCGTGATTGCCCGGCGCGTAGCATACTTCGGTGCCTTTGCGCGCCTTGCGCAGGATTTTCTGGATCACGTCGTTGTGCGCTCTGTGCCCAATACCAGTTCTTGCGCAACTGCCAGCCATCGACGATGTCGCCGACAAGGTAGAGCTGGTCGGAATTCGGTCGCCGCGCAGAAAGTCGAGCAAGAACTCGGCCTTGCAGCCGCGCGTGCCAAGATGAATGTCGGAAATCCAGATGGCGCGATAATGTTTAACCGGATCGTCCGCGATCATGCGCAGTTCCGCCTGTAGTTCGGCCTGACCGACCAGCCGCAATATGCGGTGAGTCCGGGAAAGCTAGGTGACAAAAAAGATGCAATTATGTGACAAACCCAGGCGGTCGCGGCTCGGTTCTGGCGATCTGCTTCACCTTCCCGTCACGCCTTGCGCGCGCTTCTTCTTGGTGACGCCCGAATTCGGCGATGACGCCTGGAATGCTCGACGGATTGACCGGGGCCATGATGTGCACCCCGGCGATGCCGGGGACGTCGACCATCTGTTGCATTAACTCGATACAGATTTTGCGGCCCTCGGCCCGGGGATCGGCGGCCTGTTCGAGGCGCTTCACGACGGCGTCGGGGATGTTGGTGCCGAAAAGTTTTTCCTTCATCCAGATGGCGGAGCTCGCCGAGGGAATCGGGCACAGCCCGATCAGGAACCCGAGTTTGGGGGCGATGCCGAGGTCGATGAGGCGGCGGCCATAGCGCTTCACCACCTCGACATCCATGCAGAATTGAGTCTGGATGAAATCGGCGCCGGCATCGAGTTTCGCGATCAGCGACTTCGGCTGCCAATCCGCGGGCGGATCAACCGGCACGTCGGTGGCGCCGATGACGAAATCGATCTCGCCCATGATCTCGGTGCCCGGCGGCAATTTTTTTTCGTGCCGCATCTTCTGTGCCATCTGCAGCAGGTCGGTGCTGTTGAAATCGAACACCGGTTTGGCGTCGGGCTGGTCGCCCGCTTTGGGATCATCGCCCGTCAGTACCAGGAAATTGCGCAGCCCCAGCGCCACGGCGCCAATCAGGTCGCTCTCGAGCGCCAGGCGGTTCTTGTCGCGACATGCCATCTGCATGATCGGCTCGACGCCGGACTGCTGCAGCAAATAGGCGGCGGCGATCGTTGCCAGATGGGCCTTGGCGCCCGCGCCGTCAGTGACATTGACCGCGGTTGCGAGGCCTTTGAGTGGGGCGGCTTTGGCGATGAAATCGGCGGCATCGGTCGAGACTGGCGGCGTGACTTCGGCGGTGACGATGAATTCGCCGCTCGCGAGACGGCTTTGCAAGGCGCTCTGGCTCATGACAATCGGCTCCTGAACAAGATGGACTTATAGAAGGGCTAAATCGGCAGCGCCAGCAGCGTATCGATGCGACGATTGTCGAAGATCACCCGCTTTTCAGCGAACAGGGCGGTCGGCCCGGAAAGGTCGATCGCGTCGAGATAGCGGCCGCTCATGAACAGGCGCATGTCGCCGTCGAGCATGATGCGGACCACAAGGAAATTCGTCTGGGCGCGCATGTGGTTCTCTGTTTCCGACAACACCAGTGCCGGCGACAGGATGTGGCGATAGCGCTGCGCCTCATAAATGTTGGCGCGACGCAGCGACGCGACGCGATCGGTGAGCATGGCCCTGCTGTCTGCGAAAAACACGCCAAGCGGCATGTTTTGTTCGACATTTTCGGCGGAGATGATCTCGTAGCGGCAGGGATCGGTGAAAAATGCGGGCCAATCCTCGAGCCGGTCATTGTCGATGGCGGCAACATACCGCGCCTGCAGACTGTCGACCACCATGCTGGGGTGGTTCACACGCCCATCCGCTCGCGATAGGCACGCCAAAAGCCGCGCACCGCCGACTCGGTGACGCGCGTGTCCTGGCTCGATGTGCCGCTGCCGCCCATCTCGACGATCGACGCGCCGCCGACACCGCCCGGCAATGTGCGCTGGACGAAATTGACCACGGCGCCGTCCTCCATCGAGATATAGCCGCCGGGTCCGACCAGATTGGTCTGCTTGAGCCTTATCGTCTTCATCGCATCGTCGTCGTCGGCGAAACCGAAATAAGTCCAGTTGAGCTCGGTCTCGTCGATGCCCTTCGGCAGGATTTGCCGCACCGCCAGGCTGTTCTGGATCTGGTGCATGATAAAGCCCGGAAACACGGTGAGAATTTGCAAGGTGATGCCGTCGCCGAATTCGTCACGGCCCTGCAGCAAGGTGCGGTCTTTGAGACCAAAATCCTCTCGTTTAGCGCGGAGATTGGCGGCGTCGTAATCGTCATCGCGATCGCTCGCCATCTTGGAATAGGAGACATGGTTGCCGCCATTCTCGCTGACGATGATGCCACCCTGCATGGAAAGGCGGTTCAGCTTGAAGGTGGTGAAGAACAGATGCAGCAGACTGGCGTGATAGGAATCGCGCAGATTGTCGGCATAGATCTTCCAGTTGCTGTGCAGATATTGGCTGACGCTGCCCATGGGACGGATCGGCTTCGCCATGACGCGGCGGATGCGTGTTGCAATTTCGGGGCCGAGATAGGTCTCGAGGGCGGGCGTGTCATCGCCGAAGGTACCGAACACCAGCCCGGCGAAGGTCGCGATTCGCAATTGGCGCAAATGACGTCCTGCGATCGAGAATTCGGCAGGCATGCCGCCTTTGCCGTTGACGCCTTTCTGGAACGCGACGCCAGTCAGCTTGCCGGTAAGGTCGTAGGTCCAGTTGTGATAGACGCACGAGATTTCTTTGCCGGTACCGGGCTTGAGGCACAGCATGGCGCCGCGATGGAGGCAGCGATTCTCGAAGGCGTGGATGGTGCCGTCGCGGTTGCGCGCGACGATCACCGGCACATCGCCGACGAACGTGGCGCGGTAGTCACCGGGGTGCGGCAGTTCGATCTCGAGACAGAGGAAATTCCAGGTCGGGCCTTCGAAGATGCGCTCGCGCTCTCGCGCATAGACATCCTCTCGGACGTAGATTTCGTACGGGATGCGGCGCAGCCCTTCCTTCGGCCAGACAAGATCGAGATCGTTACGCAACTGCGGTCTCCCGACATCTGTGAACAAACATGATCGCATCATAGAGTGGCTCAGTCGCCGTGTCAGGCGCGGCGAGATCGGGACATGGTGTCGGAGCCTGATGACGGGCGAGAGTGGTGCTGCTCAATGTGCGCTTTATTAGCACCGCGTCTTCATCGCCCGCGACCGACGCGGCCCGCGTCTTTCGCCGCTTGCGCGTGCCGCGGCCAAGTCCCTTTCGCAGCCGCCATCGTTGCCCGGTGCCGATGCTTGCCTCGCCGCAAGCCCGTTAAGGCGGTTATACGTTGACGTATATACGTAAGCGGATATGATCCAACCATGCCCAAACGGCAGCAACGCTCCAATCCCTTGGCCCTTGCCGTGCTTGCGTTGCTGTTCGAGCGGCCGATGCACCCCTACCAGATGGCCGCGACCATGAAGGAGCGCGGCAAGCACGACAGTATCAAGCTGCGCTACGGCTCGCTCTATACCGTGATCGCCGCGTTGCTGCGCGCCGGCATGATCGCGGTCAAGGCGACGGAGCGCGTTTCCGGGCGGCCCGAGCGCACCATCCATGCGCTCACGCTGGCGGGGGAGACGGAGCTGCGCGACTGGATGCGCGACTTGCTGCGCAGACCGGTGAAGGAATATCCGCAATTCGAGGCTGGCCTGTCGCTATTGCCGATACTGCCGCCGGACGAGGCGGTGGCGATGTTGAAACAGCGTCTCGTCGATGTGGACCAGGGCATCGCGGCGCGGAAAAAGCATAGGCGCGACGCGCTCCTAAGCCATCAGGTCCATCCGCTTTTCATGATCGAGAGCGATTACCGGCTTGCGCTCGACGAAACCGAGCGCCGCTTCGTGGCCGAGCTGATCGCGCGCATCGAGAAGGACGAGTGGCAGGCGCGCCAGCTGTGGCGGCAGCTCCATGCACTGCGCAAGAAGACCGGAATCATTGGGAAGGTGCCGTGATGAAAGAATGAATTGGCCTTGGCGCGGTGCGGCAACACCGGCCAAGGCCCAAACCCGGAACCAACCCGCGCAAGCGCGCCAGCCCCGGACGTCCGCCTGCAGGCTTGCAGGTCGCTCTCCCGAGCCACCGGCAACGCCGCCGGCGCCCCGTGCAATCGGTAGGGATGACGTGAGCCTTCAATCCCTCCTCCGCTGGGGAAGGGGAAAAAAGTGCCGCGTCACTTGAAACGATTATCGGCAATGGAGAACGGAATGAACGCCTCGTCACTGCCTCATCATCGGTGCGGGCATCGCCGGCCCGGCCCTTGCCTTGTTTCTGAAGCGCGCCGGCATCGCCGCAACTATCTACGAGGCGCGAGCCGAATTGAGCGATATCGGCGGCGCGCTGCAGATCGCACCGAACGGGATGCAGGTTGCGAGCGAGTTGGGCCTCCGCCACTGGCTCCTCGCCGCCGGCACAACTTGCGATGCGATGGTATTCCTTAATCGCCGCGGCAAGGTTTTGGCACGGGTCGCGGTCGGCGAACGTGCTGGACTCGACCAGCCCGCCGTCACCTTGAAACGCGCCGATCTGCATCGGGCGTTGTATGACGAGGCGGTGCGGCAGAACATCGGGGTGTGGTTCGGCCGCAAACTTATTGCGATCGAGGATCAGCCGGACCGGCCGATCCGCGCCATCTTCGCGGACGGTTCCAGCGCCGACGGCGACTTCCTGGTCGCGGCGGACGGGCTATGGTCGAGCGCCCGCAGGCACGTCGTCCCGGATGCACCGGAGCCGCATTTCGTGGGGCTGCTCGGGATCGGCGGTTTCGTGCCGCGCACCGCGCTCGAAGCCTTTCCCGACTTTGCCCAGCACACGATGTACATGATGTTCAGCCCCGGCGGCTTTTTCGGCTTCGGCTACGGGGGTGCCGATCCGGCCACCGGGGCCGGCTGGTGGGTCAATCCCGCGCGGGCGGTGCCGCTTACGCGCGCGGAACTGGCAGCGCAAAGCGGCCAGGAACTGCGTGCCGACCTCTTGGCGCGTCATCGCGGCGCGGCACCGCCGGTCGAAGCGCTGATCCGTGCCACCGCCGCGTTCGTTAATGTCGGCAATATCTACGACGTCGCGCGTTTGCCGACCTGGCATCGCGGCCGGGTCGCGCTAATCGGTGACGCTGCGCATGCGGTCAGCCCCAATTCTGGGCAGGGCGCGTCGCTAGCGCTCGAGGACGCGCTGTGTCTAGCGCAGACGCTGCGTGGGGTGGTGCCAGCGGAACAGGCCTTCGCCCAATTCGAGGCGACGCGGCGCGAGCGCGTTGAGAATATCATCGCCTATGGTCGCCGCGCCGGCGCGGACAAGAAGCTCGATGGCGCGTTCAGTCTCTGGCTCCGCGACCGGCTGGTGGCATTGGCGCTGCCCTCAATGATGCGTCGCAACCGCTGGATTTTCGACTACCGCCCGGTCTGGACCGACTGACTGCGGGTATTCCCTGGTTCCGCCCAGGCGTTGATTGTCGCACATTCGAGCGATGCTACCGACGGTCCAGCTGCTCGTCCTGCTCTTGGGCGTCAACGCGGCCGTCGCGCTGGCAGCGTCGCGCCTCAAAGTGCCACCCGCAATTTTGCTGGTCCTCACCGGTGTCGCCCTGGGGTTGATTCCCGGCCTGCCGGCCGTGGTGCTGGCGCCCGAATTCGTGCTGCTGCTTGTGCTGCCCCCGATTATCTACGACGCCGCCGTGGCCATGAGCTGGAAGGAATTCCGCTTCAACCTGCGCCCGATCTCGTTGTTGGCGGTCGGCTGCGTGGTGTTCACGGCCGCCTCGGTTGCGGCCGCGGCACATCTTCTGCTCGGCTTGTCCTGGCCGGTCGGTCTGATCATTGGTGCCATCGTGTCGCCGCCCGATGCCGTTGCCCCACTCTCGGTCATGCGGCGCTTGCGGCTGCCCCGCCGCATCGTCGTCATTCTCGAGGGCGAAGGGCTCGCGAACGACGCAACCGCCCTGATCCTCTACCGCTTCGCCATTGTCGCCGTCACGATGGGTACCTTCTCCCCGGTCCGCGCGACCGGCACCTTTGTCGCCATCATAGTTGGAGAACTGTTATGGGGTATCGGCGTCGGGTGGGCGATGCTGCGGCTCCGGCGCTGGGTCCACGATCCGCGCATCGAGATCGCGCTGTCGATCCTGACGCCCTACCTCGCCTACTGGCCGCCGGAAAATTTGGGCGGCTCCGGCGTGCTGGCCACCGTGACGGCCGGACTCTACATAAGCTGGAACGGTCTGCGGTGGATCAGCGCGGCAACCCGCCTGCAGGGCATTTTCTTCTGGGATTTCTTTACCTACGTGATCGAAGGGATGGTGTTCCTCATCACTGGGTTGCAGGCGCGCACCATAGCGGCGGGTCTGAAGGGCTATTCCGTTGCCGATCTCGCGATATCGTCGGCCGTCGTTTGCGGTGCAGTGATCATCACTCGGTTCGTCTGGATGTATCCGGCGACCTACCTGCCGCGATGGCTGTTTGCGCGGGTGCGGCGGCGCGACCCGTCGCCGCCCTGGCAATGGCCGTTCGCGATCGCGTTCACCGGCGTGCGCGGCATCGTTTCGCTGGCGGCGGCGCTCGCGGTGCCGTTCGTGACCGCAAGCGGCCATCCCTTTCCCAATCGCGACCTTATTCTCATCCTGACCTTTGCGGTGATTTCTGGTGACCCTGGTCGTGCAGGGATTGATGCTGCCCTGGGTGATGCGCTGGCTCGGCCTCGCGAATGCCGGGCACCGCGAGCATCACGCGGAGAGGGTCGAAGAGGCACACGCCTGGCGGCTGGCGATCGAGGGGGCACTAGCGCGGCTCGAGCAACTCGCGTCCGAACGCTCGCTGCCCGCCGAGGTTGTGCATCCGCTGCGCGTCTATTATCGTGACCGGCTGCGCCAAATTCAGCAGCGCCGCGACGGCGACGAGCGCCACCGCAAACTGGTTGAGCTTGGCGACGATATCGGCCTCGAGGTGATCCAAGCGGAGCGAGACCTGATCAACGATCTCTACCGCGATGGAAAACTGAAGGACGAAGCGCGGCGCCGCATCGAGCGGGAGCTCGATCTGCGCGAATCCGACCTCGTTAACCAGCGTGCCGCGGACTGACTGCGTGCCGGGGGGAAAGGCCGCGCCGGCGGCGGCGTAACCCTTGCAGCCGGCCGGAAAATCGCTATATTCCGCCTCAAATCAACATTCCCTAGCATTAAGGGTGGGCCAGAAGGCCCACCTTTTTATTTCGGACTGAGGGCGGAGCGAAAACGGGATTGTCCGGCGGCAGATATATCGACATTGCGACCATCGAGACGGTGATCGCGCCATCCGTCGCCGCGGCAGGCTATGGCATTGTGCGCATCGCTTTTACCGGCGCCGGGCGTCGCGCGACATTGCAGGTGATGGCCGAGCGTGAAGATGAGCAGCCGATGACGGTCGATGATTGCGCAACCTTAAGCCACACCATTTCGGCACTATTGGATGTCGCCGATCCGATCGCTGCTTCCTATCTCTTGGAGGTATCATCGCCCGGTGTCGATAGGCCGCTGGTGAAGAGGCGTGATTTCGAGCGCTTCACCGGGCATGAAGCCAAGCTGGAGGTGCGCGCGCCAATCGACGGCCGCAAACGGTTTCGCGGGCGCCTCGCCGGCATGGCCGGTGATGCGGTCGCGCTTGAGACTGAGGGCGCCGTATTGCACCTCCCGCTCGGCAGTGTGACGCGCGCTAAGCTGGTTTTAACCGATGAGCTGATCGCGGCGCGCAAACGCCCGAGCGACGTCCCTGACAACACATGAGAGAAACGGTTATGTCATGGCAATAACGCAAATGAGCTATCCGCGGCCCGAGTTGCTGCAGGTTGCCGACACGGTGGCGCGCGACAAGAGCATCGACCGCGATGAAGTGCTGGAGGCGATGGAGCAGGCGATTCAAAAGGCCGGGCGCTCCAAATACGGCCAGGAATACGACATCCGCGCCGAGATCGATCGCAAGAACGGCGAGATTAAGCTCATGCGCTTCCGGCAGGTGGCCGACCCGGTCGAGAACGAAGCCACGCAGATGCCGCTTGCCGCGGCACAGCGGCTCAATCCCACGGCGCAGGTCGGCGACTTCATCACCGATCCGTTGCCCCCGATCGATTTCGGCCGCATCGCCGCGCAGACGGCAAAGAATGTGATCGTACAGAAGGTGCGCGAAGCCGAACGTCAGCGCCAGTTCCGCGAGTTCAAGGATCGCGTCGGCGACATCGTCAACGGCCTCGTCAAGCGCGTCGAATTCGGCAATGTGGTGGTCGATCTCGGCCGCGCTGAGGCGATGCTGCGGCGCGACGAGCTGATCCCGCGCGAGAATTTCCGTCAGGGCGAGCGGGTCCGCGCCTACATCTATGACGTGCGGGAAGAAGCCCGCGGACCGCAGATCTTCCTGTCACGCACCCATCCGCAATTCATGGCCAAGCTGTTCGCGCAGGAAGTGCCGGAAATCTACGATGGCATCATCGAGATTCGCGCGGTGGCGCGTGATCCCGGCAGCCGTGCCAAGATCGCCGTGATTTCAAACGATAGCGGCATCGATCCGGTCGGCGCCTGCGTCGGCATGCGGGGCAGCCGGGTGCAGGCCGTGGTCGGGGAACTGCAAGGCGAAAAGATCGACATCATTCCGTGGTCTGCCGATCCCGCCACCTTCGTCGTCAATGCGCTGGCGCCCGCCGAAGTCGCCAAGGTAGTAATGGATGAGGAGCAGCGCCGCATCGAAGTGGTGGTCCCAAACGATCAACTCAGCCTGGCCATCGGCCGGCGCGGCCAAAATGTTCGCCTTGCCTCGCAGCTTTCGGGATGGGACATCGACATTCTCACTGAGGACGAGGAGAGCGAGCGCCGGCAGGAGGAATTCCGCTCACGCTCAAAAATGTTCATCGACGCCCTCGATGTCGACGATGTCATCGCGCATCTGCTGGTGACGGAAGGGTTCACCTCAGTCGAGGAAGTCGCCTTCGTCGCGCTCGACGAGCTCTCGGGAATCGAGGGTTTTGACGATACGGTAGCGGGGAACTGCAGCAGCGCGCCCGCAGTTTCATCGAGCAGCAGAATGCCGAGCGCGAACGGCGCCGTCAGGAGCTCGGCGTCTCCGATGAAATCGCGGCGCTTGACGGCATTTCCCCGGCACTCTTGGTGGCCCTCGGCGAAAAGGGCGTCAAGACACTCGACGATCTCGCCGATCTCGCCGGCGATGAGCTGGTCGAGATCGCCGACACCACCTCCGAGAAGCTCGAACTGGAGCAGGCGAACGCCATCATCATGGAGGCACGCGAGCATTGGTTCGAAGACGCACCGGCAGACGTGGCGCCGGCAAAGGAGTAAGGTGTGGCTCGACCGCGACGACATGATTTGACCGAGGATGAGACCGGTCCCACCCGCCGCTGTCTCGTCACGGGCGAGGTGCGGCCGAAGGCCGGGCTGATTCGTTTCGTGGTGTCGCCCGAGGGTGCCATCGTGCCCGACGTGGCCGAGCGCTTGCCCGGACGTGGTTTGTGGTTGACGGCACGGCGCGATATAGTGCGTACGGCGGTGGCGAAGCGGCTGTTCGGACGCGCCGCCCGTCGCCCAGTGATCGTGGACGATGCATTAGCTGATCGGGTTGAGGCGCTCTTGGTCGCGCGGTGCCGCGATCTGATCGGCTTGGCGCGACGCGCCGGCGAAGCGGCGATGGGCTTCGTCAAGGTAGAGCGGATGTTGGCCGCAGGCGTCGCTGGCCTGTTGCTGGGCGCCGCTGACGGCGCGCGCGACGGTCGCGGCAAGCTTCGGGCAATGGCGCCCGCTATGCCGGAGCGCGCCGAGCTGACTGCCGTCGAGCTCGGCGCCGCCTTTGGCCGCGACGGCGTGGTTCACGTCGCGCTGCGCGAGGGTCGCCTCGCTGCGGCACTGGCGCGGGAATTGGATCGCCTCAAGGGTTTTCGGGGAACGATTCACCAAGTGGGATGTTGTGGAACGCGCATGAGTGAAACCAACGATACCGATACAAAGCGCCCGCTGAGCCTTGGCCGCAGCAGCGGCGGTAGGCTCGAACTGAAGCGACCGATCGAAGTCCGGTCAGGTGCGGCAGAGCTTCCCGCACGGCCGCACTAAGACCGTGACGGTCGAGGTGAGGAAGAAGCGCGTGGTAGCACCCGCCACGGGTCCCGAACGCGCCGACCCGCCGATGCCGGGCGATACCACGGCGAAAACCGCGCCGGCCGGCGGCGAACCTCAGCGCCGGCCCGTCGTGTTGCCCCACGGGCTGACGGCGGAAGAGGCGCCCGTCGCACCCGCGCGCTCCAAGGCGCCATCAGAGCGGGCGAGGAGGCGCGGCGCCAGGCCGAGATCGAAACCGCCAATCGCGATCGCGAATCGAAGCGCCGCGCAGCCGAAGAAGCGCTTCAATCGCAAGGCTCTCGAAGAGGCAAAGCGCAAGGCCGACGAAGAAGCCAAGAAACGCGCTGAGGAAGAAACCAAACGCAAATCCGAGGAAGAACGGCGCGCCGTCGAGACAAAACGCAAGGCCGAAGAAGATTCGCGCCGCGCAGAAGTTGCCGAGCGCGCCGGCAAAACGGCCGCCGCCAAAGTCGCTGCGCTCTCCGCCGCCGGGAAGGTCAAGCTCGTCGAACCCGAACCGGAGGAGGAAGCGCGCGACGCCGCGGTCCCGGTCCCGGCGCCAAGCGTGTAACGCCGGCGCCGCGTCGCGATACGCAGCACCGCCGCCGTGACAGCAGCAAGCTCACGGTCACCCGTGTGCTGAATACCGACGACGACGAGCGCACGCGCAGCCTGGCTTCAGTGCGGCGCGCGCGCGAGCGCGAAAAACAGCGCGCGATGCTGTCGTCGAGCCGAACCGACGAAAGTGCGTGCGCGACGTCATCGTGCCGGAGCATATCACGGTGCAGGAACTCGCCAACCGCATGGCCGAGCGCAGCAGCGAAGTCATCAAGTCGCTGATGCGCATGGGCGTGATGGCGACCATCAACCAGACCATCGACGGCGACACCGCCGAATTGCTGGTCACCGAGTTCGGTCACAAGATCAGGCGCGTCTCGGAGGCGGATATCGAAATCGGTCTTGGCGGCGAGGCCGATGCGCCCGAGGCTCTGGAGCCGCGCCCGCCTGTCGTCACGATCATGGGCCATGTCGATCACGGCAAGACCTCGCTCCTCGACGCGCTGCGCGGCACCGACGTCGCGAGCGGCGAGGCCGGTGGCATTACCCAGCATATCGGCGCCTATCAGGTTCGTCTCAAACGCGGCCAACGCATCACCTTCATCGACACGCCCGGCCATCAGGCCTTCACCGCGATGCGCGCGCGCGGCGCCAATGTCACCGACATCGTGGTGCTGGTGGTGGCCGCCGATGACGGCATCAAGGAACAGACGGTCGAAGCGATCCGCCACGCCAAGGCGGCGAAAGTGCCGATCATCGTCGCCATCAACAAGATGGATAAGCCCGACGCCAAGCCCGAACGCGTGCGGCAGGAAATGCTGCAGCACGAGCTGGTGGTCGAGGAAATGGGCGGCGACGTGCTCGACGTGCGAGGTCTCGGCCTGAAAAAGACCGGACTCGACAAGCTCGAGGAGGCAATCCTGCTGCAGGCCGAAATCCTCGATCTGCAAGCGCCAATCCCAACCGGCGCGCGAGCGGCGCGGTGATCGAGGCGAAGTTGGAGCGCGGACGCGGCTCGGTCGCGACGGTGTTGATCCAGGCCGGCACACTCAAGCGTCGGCGACATCTTCGTCTCCGGCAGCGAGTGGGGCCGGGTGCGCGCCCTGCTCGACGACCGCGGCCAGACGATCGACGCAAGCCGGGCCGGCGATGCCGGTCGAGGTGCTCGGCCTCAACGGCGTGCCGCTGGCGGGCGACGATTTCGTCGTCGCCGAGAACGAGACGCGAGCCCGCGACATCGCCGATTACCGCCAGCGCATGCGCCGCGACAAGCAATCGGCCAGCGCCGGCCGCGGCACGCTCGAGCAGATGTTCGCGCAAGCGGCATCGGGCGGCAAGAAAGAGCTGGCGGTTGTCGTTAAATCGGACGTGCAGGGCTCGCTCGAAGCGATCACGGCATCCCTAGAAAAACTGGCCACCGACGAAGTGGTCGACCCGCGTGCTCCATGCCGCGGTCGGCGGCATCAGCGAAAGCGACGTGATCCTCGCCAAGGCGTCGAACGCCGTGATCATCGGCTTCAATGTCCGCGCCAACCCGCAGGCGCGCGAATTGGCCCGGCGCGACGGCGTCGAAATCCGCTACTACTCGATCATCTACAACGTGATCGACGACATGAAGGCGGCGATGAGCGGCTTGTTGTCGCCGATGATGCGCGAGCGGTTCCTGGGCAATGCCGCGATCCGCGAGGTCTTCAATATCATCAAGGTCGGCAAGGTCGCGGGCTGCATGGTGACGGAAGGCGTGGTGCGGCGCGGCGCCAAGGTGCGATTGCTGCGCGACAATATCGTGATCCACGAGGGCACCCTGAAAACCCTGAAACGGTTCAAGGATGAGGTCCGCGAAGTGCGCGAGGGCTTCGAATGCGGCATGGCGTTCGAGAATTACGAAAACATCCAGGTCGGCGACATCATCGAATGTTTCGAAATGGAAGAGGTCGCCCGCGCGCTCTAGGATGTAGGCGCTGCCCGAGGCGGGCGCGGGCGCGCCGACCTCGCGCGAGCATCGTCACTCGTTGGCTCCGGCTTGCGGGCGAAGTCGGGCCATTGGCGCGCCACTACCTCACGCTCGTCGGAGAACGCATAGCAGCTATTGAGCAGCGGCGGCAACGGGCGCTGGGCCGCG
This sequence comes from uncultured Alphaproteobacteria bacterium, assembly GCA_963804725.1. Taxonomy (GTDB): domain Bacteria; phylum Pseudomonadota; class Alphaproteobacteria; order ATCC43930; family CGMCC-115725; genus JAATGI01. The sequence goes on from CAWDRN010000009.1 coordinate 247,445, forward strand.
GCTGCCGGCCTCGGCTCGGTTCGGCCTCGCTCCGCTTGTAGAGATCGCGCTGCGCCAGCGGCATCACGGTCTGGAACGCGGTGGTGCCGACCGGGCCCAACAGCTCGACCAGATGGGTGCAGCCCTCGGTGCCGCCGAGACGTTCGCGCACCGATTTGCGAAAACCGGGCCCGATCCGGAGGCCGACCAGGCGCTGAAAATTCGGCGTGACGTTGGGGCAGATGCGATAGGGGCTGGCGTCGGTCGTCGCCTCGACGCGCGTGGATGGTCAGCCCGTCATCGACGGTGAGGCGGATCGACATGTCGTGAATCGGCGCACCCGGCGGCACCTGGCCGCGCTCGCGATTGCCGAAACCATAGGTCTTGGTGTCGGTGATATGGCCTTCGATATCCCACAGCCCGTCCGCGCGGCGAAAGCCTTCGCATTGGACTTTGCGCGTGTGGATATGCTCGCGGGCGGCGGGAGACGAGAGTGGCATGGGAAAAGCTTTCTAAAGGGATATCAGGAGGAAGGGGTCGCGGCGGCCGGCGTCGGCGGCAGCAGCCAGAAAATCGAGCAGGGTTTCGGGCGCGACTTCGGCGGTGACGAACACTTCGCCGATGCTTGCGCGGCAGGATCAGACGTGACGCGGCCGTTTTTGACTTTTTTGTCGCGCTGCATATGGGCGAGCAGGCGTGGCGGGATGGCGCGCCGATGGGGCAGCGCCGAGAGCGACGTCGCAGGCCGGCGCCGGCGAGAAGGCGCTTCACCCGCGCCGCGTCCGCGTCGCTGGCCAGTGACCGAGCCGCGCCGCCAGATCGCCGCGCAAGGCACATGCCCAGCGCCACAGCCTCGCCATGCAGGAGCACCCGCCAAAGCCCGGTCTCGGCCTCAAGGGCATGACCGAAGGAGTGGCCGTAGTTCAGGATCTCGCGCTCGCCGTTCTCGCGCTCGTCGGCTACGACCACTGCGCGCCTTGATCTCGAGGCTGCGGCGCTGACCGCATGGTCGCGCGCGGCGATGTCGCCCGAGAGCAAGGCGGTGCCATGCGTTTCGAGCCAGGCGAAAAATTCAGCGTCGCGGATCACGCCGTACTTGACGATCTCAGCATAGCCCGCCAGCAGCTCACGGTTTGGCAAGGTTGCGAGCGTGCCGGTATCGGCCAGCACCAGGACCGGCTGATGAAAGGCCCCCACCAGATTCTTGCCTTGCGGCGTGTCGATCGCGGTCTTGCCGCCGACCGCACTGTCGACCTGTGCCAGCAGGGTGGTTGGAACTTGCACGTAATCGATGCCGCGCAGCAACGTTGCGGCGGCAAAGCCGGTAAGATCGCCGACCACGCCGCCCCCCAGAGCGATCAGCGGGGTGCCGCGCTCGATGCCGAGCGTCAATATGTCCTCGCACAATTTGGCGAAATGGGTGAAATCCTTGGTTTGCTCGCCGGGCGGCAAAATAATTTCGTGATGCGCGATGTTCGCCGCATCGAGCGACGCGATCAGCGCGGGGAGATGTAACGGCGCGACATTGGCGTCGGTGACGATCACCGCGCGCTTCTGGCGAATGACCGGCGCGATCAGCGACTCGGCGCGCGCCAGCATACCCGCGCCGATATGGATATCATAGCCGTGGCGGTCCAGCGCAACACGCAGGGTCGCGGCCGCGCTCACAGCGTCAGCCTCGGCCTGCCGGCATCGGGATGGACCGGCGAGATAATCCTTGAGACGCGCCATGATTCCGGTAACCATTTCCTCGGGCGGGCCGTCGTTGCTGAATCGATGGTGAAGGTGGCTTCCGCATAGATCGGGTGGCGCTCCGCCATCAGCCTTCCAGAATCGCGCGTTTGTCGCCATGTTTCAACAAGGGCCGATGATTGCGCCGCGCGACGCGCGACAGCAGGATGTCGATATCGGCCTTGATCCAGATGGTGATGGCGCGCTCTTCCATGAGCAGTCCGCGTGTGCTCGCGTCCATAAAGGCGCCACCGCCGGTCGCGAGCACATGGGCGGGCCGTCGAGCAGGCGCGCGATGACGCGGCGTTCGCCGTCGCGGAAAATGCGCTTCGCCATGGCGCTCGAAGATCTCCTCGATGCTCTGACCAGCGGCTTGCTCGATCTCGTGTGTCGGCGTCGACGAAGGGCAGGCCCAGTTCATGGGCGAGCCGGCGCGCCGATGCTGGTTTTGCCCGCGCCCATCAGCCCAACCAGGGCAACGGTCGCGACGCAGCTGCAAATCGCTCATACTCGATCGCTGCGGCAGCGCGTTGAAACGCTCATGCCGTACCGATAGACTGCCCCTTTGCCCATATAGCAACGTAGCATAAGCTCAGAACTCGAGACCAGCGCAGCGAAAATGGCGAGAGTGTTTGCTCACTGCCATCGGCCTCCTGATTATTGCCGTCGCCATCGGAGTCGCCTATTTCGCGATCACCGACGTGCCGCCACCTTCGGGCAAGATCGAACATGTGATCCCCGAATCCCGCATGCCCAAATGAGCCGATGCGAAGTTCGGAGCGGCGTTAGCGGTTTGGGCCTTGGCTTCGGCACTTGTCGCCGCGCCGGTCGTGGCTCAAGACGAGGGGCAGCAACCCGGTCCACCGCTGCGGCTGGTTGTGCCGCAGCCTGTTCCCGATCGCGAGACGCCGCGCCGTGCTTCAACGCCGGCCGGGCATCGATGCGACGGCGCTCGGGCCCCTGGATCCGAGCTGGACCGACGCCTTGAGCAAGGGCGAAGCCGCGTTGCCGCGCGACCTGTGGCAAGGCACGTCGCGCACCGTCATGCGCGCCTTACTGGGGCAATTCGGCCCCACCGATTCGCCGGCGCTTGCGCGCCTTGGCGCGGCGGCTGTTGCTAAGCGGCGCGGCGATCCAGCGCGGCGCCGATCCGGCCGACGAGCCGAGCCTTGTGTTGTTGCGTGCGCAAGCGCTGACGCGGCTGGGCGCTGCTCGGCGGCGCCAAGACCGTGCTCGACAACTTTCCGGCGGCGAAACTTGGCGAGGCGGCGGAACGCCTGCGGATCGAGCTTGCGTTCGCCGCCAACGATATCGCCGACGCTTGTCAAGGCGTTGCCACCGGCCTGACGCAGCACGAGAACGCCTGGTGGGACGAAGCTAATATCGCCTGTGAGCTGCTTATCGGGCGCGGCCGAGAAGGCCGCTTTGTCGCGCGATATTTTGCATGATCGTGACCCGTCGGCCGATCCGCTGTTCGACACGTTGATTGCGGCGGCTAACTGGCACGCGCGGCGTAAAACTCGACCGGCATGTCACGCTAACGCCATTACGCGCCACTTTGTGGGCATTGAGCAAGCGGCCGTTGCCCGCAGAAGTGATTGCGACCATGGATGCGGCAACGGCGGCGGCCTTCGCCGGCGGCAGCGAGCCCCCGCCAAACCGTCTTGCTGCCGCCGAGCGCGCCGCCGCGCTGGGTGCCTGGCCGCCGCAACGGCTCGGCGGAGCTCTATGGCAACGCGGGACTTGAGGACCCCAAGCGCGGCAGCTTCGCCGGGCGATGAGCGGCTCGGCGAGACGCCGCTCGGTCGCGCCCAACTGTTCGCCACCGCGCAGCAGAACGGCGATCCCGCGCGGCGCGTCGAGGCGCTGCTGCAATTTGTGAGGGCGGCCCGATGGCACGATTTCTACTTTGTCGCCGCTCGTTTGGCCGTGCCGATCATTCTCGCGATCGGGCCGAGCGGTGCCACGAAGGAGGCGGCACCCTATTTTACCCGCGCTTTGATCGCCGCGGATCAGACCCGCGAGGTGGCGGCATGGCTTCCACTCCTCGATGCACCGGCGGCCGATCCATTGGTGACCGTGGCTCATGCCATCGACGGCATGCGCTCGGATGAGGCGGCTGTCGGGGAGTCGCTGGCGACATTGGCGCTTCACGCCAAGAACTCAAAGCGCGCGATCGGTGTCTATCTAGCGCTGCTCAGCGAATATGGCGCCCCGATGCCGACATCGGAGCTGGCAAGCGAAATGGGACCGGCCCGGCCGGCACTGGTGCCGAATGCGGCACTGTGGCTCGATCTCGGCCTGGCGACGACGGCTCATCGTCTAGGCGAGGCGGTTCTTGCCAGTCTCATCTTGGCGCAAGACGGCGTTGGACTGACAACCGAGCCGATTTTGCTGCAACGGATGCTGGGGGCATTGCGCGTGGCCGGATCTCGACTTTGAGGCACGGGCACATTGCGCGCGATGTCGTCGTGGCGGCGTTGTGATGCGCGGGCCCGCCCCGATCGCTCCCGTGCCAGCGCCGCGTCACCTCGAACCATTTCTTGAAATGCTGGCGGCGGAGCGGGGTGCGGCGCAGGCGACCGTTGCTGCCTACCGCAACGACATCATCGATGCCGCGCGGTGCTTCAAACGAGGTGCCTTCGAGGAAGCGGCGAGCGAGGATTTGCGTGGCTATCTGGCGCGGCTCGCACGCCTCGGCACCGCGCCCCGCAGCGTCGCGCGCAAACTATCAGCCCTGCGGCAGTTCTTTCGCTTCCTGGTGCTGGAACGTGTCCGTAACGACGACCCGACGACGCAGCTCGATGGGCCGCGTCTCGGCCGACCCCTGCCCAAAGCGTTGGGTCAGACGGAGGTGTCGGCGCTGCTGAGCGCTGCGCGCGCCAAGACCGGACGCCGACGGCGCCCGACTGGTTTGCCTTCTTGAGCTGCTCTACGGCTCAGGCCTGCGCGTTTCGGAGTTGGTAGGCCTGCCGCTCGCCGCAGCGCGTGGCGACAAGCGTTTTCTCCTGATACGCGGCAAGGGCGACAAGGAACGGCTGGTGCCTGTTTCGCCGCCCGCGCGCGCCGCGCTCGACGCCTATCTCGGAGGGCGCAGCCGCTTTCTCAAAGCCGGCACGGAATCGCGCTATCTGTTTCCGTCACGAGGGATCACCGGACATCTCACCCGTGAGCGCTGCGCTCAATTGTTGAAGCAGCTGGCGCTGGAAGCCGGGCTCGATCCAAAGCGCCTGTCGCCGCATGTGCTGCGGCACGCTTTTGCCAGTCATCTGGTGGACCAGGGCGCCGATCTCCGCACGTCCAGGAAATGCTTGGCCATGCTGATATAGCAACGACCCAGATCTATACGCATGTAATGGGCGACCGTTTGCAGAAATTGGTGGCGACTCACCATCCGCTGGCGAGGAAGAAGCCATGAGTTTCACCGAAGTGCCGGAGCGAGAAGCACGCCTCAATCGCAGCGAGCTGTCGGTGCCGGCAAGCGAGTCGCGCTTTTTCGACAAGGCGGCAAGCGGCGGCGGCCGACATCGTGATGCTCGACCTTGAAGATGCGGTGGCGCCTGACCGAAAAGAGATCGCGCGGAAGAACGCGATCGCGGCGCTGCACGACGTGAATTGGCGCGGCAAGACCCTGTCGCTGCGCGTGAACGGGCTCGATACGAGCTACATGTATCGCGACGTCGTCGACGTGGTAGAGCAGGCGGGGGATAGGCTCGACCTGCTGATGATCCCGAAGGTCGGTACCGCTGCCGACGTCTATGCGCTCGACATGCTGGTGACGCAGATCGAACGGGCCAAGGGCTATGAGAAGCGCTCGGCTTCGAGATTCAGATCGAGAGCGCGCTCGGAATGAAAAATATCGATGACATCGCGGCGGCATCGAAGCGCACCGAATCGCTTCATTTCGGCTCTGGCGACTACGCGGCTTCGCTGCGCGCGCGAACGCCGCATATCGGCGGCGCGGTTCCCGAATACGCGATGCGGACGGACACGGGCGAAAGCCACTGGGGCGATCCCTGGCACTACGCTCTATCGCGCATCGTCGTAGCGGCGCGCGCCAATGGTCTGCGGCCGATTGACGGGCCGTTCGGCGATTTCGCCGACAGCGAAGGGTTTCGCGCCGCGGCGCGTCGCGCGGCGGCGATGGGCATTGAAGGCAAATGGGCGATCCACCCGTCACAAATTGCGCCGGCCAACGAAATCTTCACACCGACGATGAGCGAGGTCGAGCGCGCGCGCCGCATCGTCGCGGCGCTGGCGGAAGCGAAGCGACAGGGCAAGGGCGCGGTAACGCTGGACGGGCGCATGATCGACGCCGCCTCGATCCGCCAAGCCGAAGCCCTGCTGAAAAAAGCGGTCGCTATCGCGGGCCGCTGAATGCGCCACTATCTCGATTTCGAAAAACCGATCGCCGAGCTCGAGGACAAAATCGAGGAACTGCGCCACCTCTCCAACTCGGCGGAACTCAACATCGCCGACGAAGTGTCGCGGCTCGAGACCAAACTCGACCGGCAGCTCCGCCAGGTCTATGCCCGGCTCACGCCATGGCAAAAGGTGCAAATCGCGCGACATCCCGACCGGCCGCACGGCATGGATATCATCACGGGACTGATCAGCGAATTCACACCGCTCGCCGGCGATCGCGTCTTCGCCGAGGATCGCGCCATTGTCGGCGGTATCGGCCGCTTCCGCGAGCTGGCCGTAATGGTCATCGCCCATGAAAAGGGCGCCGATACCGAAGCGCGGATGCGACACAATTTCGGCATGGCAAGACCGGAGGGCTATCGCAAGGCGCGCCGGCTGATGGAACTGGCGGACCATTTTCATCTTCCGGTGCTGTCATTCGTCGACACCGCCGGCGCCTATCCGGGCATCGATGCCGAGGCGCGCGGTCAGGCCGAAGCCATCGCCCGCGCCATCGACACCTGCCTCAGGATCGAGGTGCCGCTGATCGCCACGATCATCGGCGAAGGCGGCTCCGGCGGCGCCATCGCGCTCGCCGCTGGCAATCGCGTCCTGATGCTGGAGCATGCGGTCTATTCGGTGATCTCGCCCGAGGGCTGCGCCACTATTTTGTGGCGCATGGCCGAGAAGGCGCAGGAAGCGGCCGACGCGCTCGAAGCTGACGGCCCAAGACCTTGCCAAGCTCGGCGTGGTCGACGTCGTGGTGGCCGAGCCGCTCGGCGGCGGTCACCGCGCGCCCGCGAAAACGGTCGCCGCTATCGGCGAAGCGTCGAGGAGGCATTGCGACCGCTGCTCGGCGCTCGACGGGCCGGCGTTGCGCGCGCAGCGGCGGGAAAAATTCCTCGCCGTCGGCGGCCGGGGACTCTAGGACTTCGGGTCCTCCATCGGGCCCACGCGCAGGCTGTAGCCGGTGCCGCGAATGGTGTGGAGCAGGGGCGCTGCGAACCCCTTGTCGATCTTTTGCCGCAGCCGACTGACATGAACGTCGATGACGTTGGTTTGCGGGTCGAAATGATGGTCCCAAACCCTTTCCAGTAACATGTTGCGTGTCACCACTTGGCCGGCGTGGCGCATCAGATATTCGAGCAAACGGAATTCGCGCGGGAGGAGATCGATGTCGACGCCGGCGCGGGTGACGCTGCGGGTCAGCAGATCCAGCTCGAGGTCGCCGACCTTGAGCTTGGTCTCGGCGCCGGCGCGCCGCACCACGGCGTCTAGGCGTGCCAGCAACTCCGACAGCGCAAACGGCTTGGGGAGGTAGTCGTCGCAGCCGGCGCGCAGGCCAACCACGCGGTCCTCGACGTCGCCCAAGGCGCTCAACACCAAGATCGGGGTCAAATTTTTTGCCGCGCGCAGCGCCGCCACGATCGAGAGACCGTCAAGCCCGGGGAGCATGCGGTCGATCACCAGGGCATCGAACGCTTCGGTGGCCGCAAGCTCGAGGCCTTCGCGTCCGGCTTCCGCCAGGGCCACGACATGACCACTTTCGGTCAGTCCCTTCTTCAGATAAGCGCCGACTTCGCGGTCATCCTCGACCACCAGAATACGCATGGCCTATTCCGCCCAACCAACGTTCCCCCCTTGGGACCGCCGCGACCCCGGTTCTAACTCAGCCTTTGTCCTCGTCGGCCTTGTCCATCGAGACCGCGACATAAGCGTTGCTGCCGTTGCGGTTGATGAGAAGGAGCACGCTCTTGCTCTTGCTCTGGCGCGCGGCTTCGAGCTTCTTCGCGGCCTCGCGCGGCGAAGCCACCGGTTCCTGATCGATGGTTTGAATGATATCGCCGGGCTGCAGACCCTCATGCGCGAACGGGCTGGAATTGCTGACCGCGGTGACGACGACGCCTCTGACATTCTTGCCGATATGGAGCCGAGAGCGCCAATCCTGATCGAGCGGCGCGAGCTTGAGGCCGAGCGCCGAGGCGTGTTGCGGATCTTCCTTCGGTGGCGCCGTCGGCGGCGTCGCCGCGGTGAGCTGCGGGTTATTCGGCATTTCGGCGATGGACGGATTGAGCGTCATCGGCCGATCTTTGCGCCAGATTTTGACGTCCGCAGTCTCACCCACTCGCGCGTCGGCGACGATGATCGGGCAGATCGCGGACATGGTGCACGATGTGGCCGTCGAAGCTCATAATCACGTCGCCTTGGCGAAAGCCGGACTTCTCGGCCGGCCCATCGACCGTGACATCGGCGACCAGCGCGCCTTCGGCATGCGGCAATCCGAGGCTCTTGGCGATTTCCGGGGTTACCTCTTGAATTTGCACGCCGAGCCACCCGCGCATCACCTTATGATGCTCGCGCAATTGCTCGACCACGGGTCTCGCCTGGCTTGACGGAATCGCGAAACCGATGCCGACGGAACCGCCGTTTGGCGAGTAGATCGCGGTATTGATGCCGATCACTTGTCCGGCGAGATTGAAGGTCGGGCCGCCCGAGTTGCCGCGGTTGATTGCCGCGTCAAGCTGGAGGAAATCATCGTAGGGGCCCGAATGGATGTCCCTTCCTCGCGCCGAGATAATGCCCGAGCTGACGGTGCCGCCCAGTCCAAAGGGATTGCCCACGGCCAACACCCAATCGCCGACCTGCGCGGCATTGCTGTCGCCCCAGGTGACATAGGGCAAGGGCTTGTCGGTCTTGATTTTGAGAAGAGCGAGATCGGTCTTGCTGTCACGGCCGATCACCTGGGCGACGTGACGGGTATCGTCCTGAAAGATCACGGTTACCTTGTCGGCGCCCTGAACCACATGGTTGTTGGTGACGACATAACCTTGCGGATCGACAATGAAACCTGAGCCGAGCGCGACGCGTTCAAGGTTGTGCGGTGTTTGATTGCCGAAGCCCGGCATCTGCTGCTCGAAGAATTTACGCAGGAGCTGATCGAACGGCGAGTTCTGGCCGAATTGCTGGCCTGGGTTCTTGCCCTGGCCCTGCTCCTCGTCGGGCGCAGAATTGTCGCCGTTGTCCGATTCCTCGTCGGACGAAACGTCGCCCTTTTCTTCGGCCGAGACGTTGACCACGGCCGGCATCACCTTTTTCACCAGCGGTGCCAGACTAGGCAGCGTCGCGATTTCATGGGGCCCTACTTGCGCGGCCGCGTGATCGAGGGGAAAGGCCAGCAGACTCAGCGTCAAGCCCGCCACAAGAGCAGATACTATCGGAGAACTGAATCGGCGCACCATGGAATTACCTCTCGGGATCCAATCAGCAAAACCAACCACACAAACCGCGCCTATTTATGGCAGAGCTTAGCCCAGCGATTTTCGCCGCAGTGATCTTACGCTAATCCTAACCGGACATTAAATCGCGTTCATCTCCGGCGGGTCACACCCGACCGTGGCAATGCTTGTATTTCTTGCCCGAGCCACACGGGCAGGGCGCGTTGCGCGGCGTTCGGGCGAACGGTGCGGCGACTGCGGCAACGGCCGCCTCAGCGGCATCGCCCACGCCGGCCATGGCCGGCTCGCGCCGGCTTTCACGCAGGCTGCGGGGCGCCACCGGCTCCGGGATCGGCGGCGGCGCGACATCGACGGGCGGTTGCTCAAAGCGCACCTCGAGATGGCACAGGGTGCCCGTGACACGCTCGCGAAGATGCGTCAGCATCTCGCCGAAAAGCACGAAAGCCTCGCGTTTATATTCGTTCAGGGGATCGCGTTGGGCGTAGGCGCGCAAATTAATGCCCTGCCGCAAATGATCGAGCTGCAGCAGATGGTCCTTCCAGCTCTGGTCGAGGAACTGCAGCAGCAGGCTCTTTTCCGCCATGCGCATGAAGTCGTCGCCATAGAGCGCGGCTTTGGCGGCCATCTTTTCCTCGGCCGCCTTGATGATGCGCGCCTGGACTTCGTCTCCGACGATGCTTTCCTCGGCCGCCCATTCCGCGAACGGCAGGTCGAGTCCCAAAATCCGCACCGATTCCTCATGGAGCAGGGCAGTATCCCATTGGTCGGCAAGCGCGTTATCGCGAATGGCGCGCCCGACCAGGCCTTCGACCACTTCCTCGCGCATGTCTGTGATCGTGCCGAACACCTCGGGCGCCGCCATCACTTCCTTGCGCTGTTCATAGACGACCTTGCGCTGATCGTTCATCACATCGTCGTATTTGAGCAGTTGCTTACGAATTTCGTAATTGCGCGCTTCGACCTTTTGCTGGGCCTTTTCGAGGGCCTTGTTGATCCAGGCATGGACAATGGCCTCCCCCTCTTGGAGGCCCAGGCGCTGCAGCATGCCGTCCATCCGCTCCGAGCCGAAGATGCGCATCAAATCGTCTTCGAGCGAGACATAGAATTTGGAGGCGCCGGGATCACCTTGACGGCCGGAGCGGCCGCGCAGCTGGTTATCGATGCGCCGGCTTTCATGCCGCTCGCTGCCGATAACGTAGAGCCCGCCGGCGTTCACCGCCTCTTCGTGGGCTGCAGCAAGTTCGGCACGGATTGCCTCTCGCCTGCGTTCGCGCTCGCCGGGATCGGCGATCCCCGGCAACTCCTGCCTCAGGCGCATGTCAAGATTGCCGCCCAGCTGGATATCGGTGCCGCGCCCCGCCATGTTGGTGGCGATGGTGACGGTGCCGGGCCGGCCGGCCTGCGCAATGATCAGCGCCTCCTGCTCGTGATAGCGCGCGTTCAATACCTGATGCGGGATTTTGGCTTTCTTGAAACGCGCCGAGAGTTCCTCGGACTTTTCAATGCTGACAGTTCCCACCAAGACGGGCTGTTTTCGCGCCACGCATTCTTGAACCAGATTGACCACGGCTTCGTATTTTTCGCGCGCCGTACGGTACACCTCATCGTCGGCGTCGGCGCGAATGCAGGGCAGGTTGGTTGGAATCTCGATGACCTCAAGCTTGTATATGTCGAGCAGTTCCTGCGCCTCGGTCATGGCGGTGCCGGTCATGCCGGCCAGCTTCGGAAATAGACGGAAATAATTCTGGAAAGTAATCGATGCGAGCGTCTGGTTCTCGTTCTGAATCGTGACGCCTTCCTTGCCCTCCAGCGCCTGATGCAACCCCTCGGAGTAGCGCCGTCCCTCCATCATTCGGCCGGTGAATTCGTCGATGATGACGATTTTGTCATCCTTGACGATGTAATCGACATCGCGGGCGAAAAGCTTGTGGGCGCGCAGCGCCTGGTTGACGTGATGCACCAGCGCTACATTGTGAACGTCGTAAAGCGAACCCTCGCTCAACATGCCACTGTCAGACAGCATCTGCTCGATGCGCTCGACTGCCGATTTCCGTCAGCGCCACGGTACGTTGTTTCTCATCCTTTTCATAATCTTCGGGCGCGAGCTTCGGGATCAGGATGTCGGCGCGGCGGTAAAGCTCAGAGGAGTCCTCGGCTGGCCCCGAAATGATCAACGGCGTGCGCGCTTCGTCAATCAGGATCGAATCGACCTCGTCGACAATGGCGTAGTTGAACGGCCGCTGCACCATGTCTTCGAGCCGGAACTTCATGTTGTCGCGCAGGTAATCGAAGCCGAACTCGTTGTTGGTGCCGTACGTGACGTCGGCGACATAAGCGTCGCGGCGCTCGTCATCGTCCTTTTCATGCACGATGCAGCCGACGGTGAGGCCGAGGAACTGGTAGATCTGGCCCATCCATTCGGAATCGCGCTTGGCCAGATAATCGTTGACGGTGACGACATGGACGCCCTTGCCCGCGAGCGCGTTGAGGTAGACTGGCAAGGTCGCCACCAAAGTCTTCCCTTCGCCGGTCTTCATCTCGGCGACCATGCCCCGATGGAGGATGATGCCCCCCATCAGCTGGACGTCGAAATGGCGCTGACCCAGGGTCCGCTTCGCCGCTTCCCGCACGGTAGCGAAGGCGTCCGGCAAAACATCGTCGAGCGTCTCGCCGTCTTCCAGCCGCTTGCGAAACGCGACCGTACGCACCGCTAGTTCGGCGTCGCTGAGCTTTTCGACCTCGGGCTCGAGGGTGTTAATCTCGTCGACCGTTGCGGCCAGGCTCTTGATATATCGGTCGTTCGCGGAGCCGAACAACCGCCGGGCGAGACCGCCGATCATGGGAACCTCGAAAAAATAAGGAAAATCCTACTCACCATTTTAACCGCAACGCCGCCCTGGCGGGAAGCGCTCTCGCTGAGAGATAAGATGCGCCATCCGCCCTGTCAATTCGCCGGAAACGATGGTTTGGCGTGAGCACAGAGCGAGTCTTAGACTGCGTTCGCTTGCTTGATCCCGTAGTGCCACCCGGTTCCTCGAGCAACGTCCTTACAGCCGCGAAGCCAGGTGCTGGTCTCCTTACGGCCAAAGAGGGACACCGAGTTAACGTTTCCTCAACCATTGCCCGGTTGGCGCCATCGGAAGGCCTTGTCGACGCATTCCGGCGCCGGAGGGAGGCGAAGCGCTTTTAGGGTCTTCGCAGCGGTTGGTTGGCTCGATTGGCGCCCTTTGCCCGATCGATTGTCATCGAGCCTTCCCTCATTCGTCGCGGCACCGAAATATTTGCTCGGTACCTTCGCGACCTGACATCGCAACCACCATAAACATCGAGCGTCGAGTGGGGGGATCATGCGCATCCGCACGTCTTATTTGTTGGTTTTCGCCGCCTGCGGTTTGTCGGCGTTCGCGGTATCGAACCGCGTTGCGTGGGCCGACGATTTTGCCGCCGGTGGCGGCTTCTGCCCACTGCTGCCGGGTGAGGTCGTCGTCAGCAGTAGCACTTACGACCGGCACCAGGGCGCGGTCGCATCATTGACGGTCGGCGCAACGCAACTGCCCGATACCGATAAGGCAACCACCATGGCCGTTGCCGCCAATAATTACGTGACGGTGTGGAACAACGAGTTGGTCGATGCCAGTTTTGGTGTCACGTCTGCGATCCAGCTCACGGATATCGACCCATTGAGCGGACGCCGGCTATGCACCGTCAATGTCCCGACCGATCAGGTGGTGACGAGCTTCTCATCCAAATCCGAACTCGGTCTCCATTTCGCGAGAGATTGGCGGGGGCCGCACGTTATTTTCGTGGCGTACGCCGGATCCGGGGTTGGCGCGCTCGACGTCTCGAACTCGGACGCGGTTCCCGGCCAGGACCCTACCAATCCCGTGACCTTCGCGTTTGGCTCCAACTATGCGTTTCACCGCACCATCGTCTCCTACGACGGTGGTGGGAGCTTCCACTACACGCCAACCATCGACTATGGCGGCAATAACGGTCGCTCCGCACTCTTGAGCCCAGGCGGGTTCTATTATGCGGTCGGCAATGCCAATAATGGCAACGCCGACACATTCGGCCCGAGCAATGGTACCAATCCCGATGTCACCGAAACGACGGGATTGGAAGTGGTCAATCCGATTAACGGTTCTTCCTCGAGTGTGGTGATTCCGGCCAACAACTCGGCCGAAGTCGATCCGTTGCTGCAGTTTACGTTTGTCGCAGGCAAGCCCGACAAGCCAGGCAAGGATGACAACTACCGTGGCGTCACGGAGTTCGACGGGGCCCTCTATTTTACCAAAGGCAGTGGCAGCAATGGCATCGATACGGTCTATACCGTTGATACGCTGCCAACCTTGGCGAGCGCGGCCGCAACCACAATTACGGTGGTGCCCGGGTTCCCCACCGATTCGGCGAAGGCGACCGGCGGCAATTACACGCCCTTCGCGGTTTTCTTTGCCAATCCTTCTACCATGTACGTGACCGATGAGGGCTCGGGCAACGCCACCGACACGGTAAGTCATGCCGGTCTTGAAAAATGGAGCTTGGTCAACGGCACCTGGCAGCTGGATTACGTCCTGACGAAGAGCCTGATCGGGATCGTCGACAACAATCTCAACGGGCCTGACGGGCCATATCCCTCCGTAACGACCGTCGGTCTGCGCAATCTGACCGGCGTGGTGTTCGGGAACTTCGTCACCCTCTGGGCGACAACCTCGACGTCCAGCGCATCGGGCGACAACGGCGCCGATCCCAATAAGGTGGTGGAAATCACCGACATTCTGGGAGCGACAACCCTGAGCGGGCCAGTGGCGGATGAAACCTTCAGGACAATTGCCGGCCCGACCTATGGCACGGTCTATCGCGGTGTCGCGCTGATAAAATAAGCCTGAGGCCGTCCTAGCCCCGCCGATCACGTCGGCAGGGCAATCCCGGGCCGGCGCGATAGGGTGAGGGGCTCGCGGACGCGGATCGTCGATCGATTTCACAGGGTTGCCGAGCTCGGGGCGCTTGTCCTTCAATCGCCGATATGCAAGATGGCGCCCGCCAACGGCTGCATGGGCATTCGTCCCGGCCAGCGGCGCGGTTCTCGGAAAGGAAGTTTCATGTTCGCCCGTGTTTTGCTCGGCCGCACCTGGTTGGCGGTTCCTTTGATCGTGCTTTTGGCGACGCCATTTGCGGCACACGCGCAACCCAACCAAACCGAAAAGGCAGGGTCGCCCGATCCCGTGTTAGCGCGCGTCAATGGCCACGACGTCCGCAGCTCCGCAGTCATGGCGCTGATCCGCCGCCTGCCGCAGCAGACCCAAGAAGTGCCGATGGAAAAGCTGGTACCGGCGATGGTCGACACTTTGATCAACACTCAGCTCATTGAAGAGGCGGCCGAGAAAGAGCACCTGCAGAACGACCCAGAGGTGAAGCGCCGGCTTGCCGCTGCCGAAATTGAAATTATTCGGCAGCTCTATATCGAGCGGTTAGTGGACAAGGATTTGACCGACCAAAAACTCCACGCCGAGTATAACGCCTACATCAAGTCGGTACCGCGGGGCGAAGAGATCGACGCTCGGCACATCCTGGTCAAGACCGAAGCCGAGGCGAAGCAAATCATAGCGCAGCTCGAGCACGGGGCGGACTTCGTCAAGCTCGCCAAGGAAAGATCGATCGATCCCGCCGGCAAGGAATTGGGCGGCGATCTCGGCTGGTTTGCCAAGGACCAGATGGTGCCAGAATTCGCTGACGCCGCCTTTGCCCTGAAAGTTGGCCAATTCACCAAGACGCCGGTCAAGACGCGGTTCGGCTGGCACGTCGTCAAACTCGTTGATCGCCGCATGGCACCGCCGCCCTCCTTTGACGATGTCAAGCGCCAGCTAGTAATGCGCATTCAAGGCGAGGTGATCGGCGCGACGGTCAAGGAGCTGCGCAGCCACGCCAAGATCGAGATCATCGGTCCCGATGGCAAACCGGTTCCGGAGGGGGCGGCCCCGGCGGACGCCTCGGCCCGTACCGGCAAAAAGAAGGAATAGCAGCGTACATGGCGTCGCTATCGCCGCTCGCTCCCGAGCACTTTCTGGCGCTCCCTCCGATTGCGGGGGTCACGCTCGCGAGTGCCCATAGCGGCATCCGCTATAAGGATCGGCGTGACTTGATGATCGCGCTCTTGGCACCCGGCACGACCGTCGCCGGCGTGTTTACCCAGTCCAAGACCCGTGGCGCGCCGGTCGATTGGTGTCGCGCCGGGGTCAAGCGCGGCAAGGTGCGTGCGATCGTCGCCAATTCAGGCAATTCCAACACGTTTACCGGGAAAGCCGGGGTCGCGGTGGTCGAGCGCACCGCCACTACCATGGCAACGATTGTGAAATGCCGGCCGAGTGAGGTGTTGATTTCTTCGACCGGCGTGATCGGCGAGCCGCCGGCGGCCGACAAAATCGCAAGCGCGCTACCGGCGATGGCCAAAAAGGCCCGCAGTGACAGTGATGCCTGGCAAGCGGCCGCTGAAGCGATCCTGACCACCGACACGTTTCCCAAGCTGGCGACTCGCACGGCGACCATCGACGGCGTCTCGGTGACGATCAACGGCTTTTGCAAGGGCTCCGGCATGATCGCGCCCGACATGGCGACGATGCTGGCCTTTCTCTTTACCGACGCCGCTCTGCCCGCCAGGGTGCTGCAACAATTATTGTCGCTAAGCAATGAGCGCTCGTTCAATTCCATTACGGTCGACGGCGATACTTCGACCAGCGACACAGTGCTCCTGTGCGCGACGGGACAGGCAAAGCACAAGCGCGTGACGCGCCAGAACGATCCGCGTCTCAGGGATTTCCGTCGCGCCCTCGACGAGGCAATGGTCGACCTGGCGCAGCAGATCGTACGCGATGGCGAGGGCGCGGAGAAATTCGTCACCATCCATGTGGCGGGTGCCACGTCGGCGAAGTCGGCGCGCGCCGTCGGTCGCGCCATCGGCAATTCGCCGCTCGTTAAGACCGCACTTGCCGCTGGCGACGCCAATTGGGGTCGCATCGTCATGGCGGTCGGCAAATCGGGCGAGGCAGCCGATCGTGATAAGCTCGTGATCACCGTCGGCGGGGTACGAATCGCCGAAAAGGGTGGCCCGGTCCAGGGCTATGACGAGACGCCGGTGACGGCGCACATGAAAGGCCGGGAGATAGAAATCGACATCGATCTCGGTCTGGGGCGTGGCAAGGCGACGGTGTGGACCTGTGATCTAACCCATCGCTACATCGACATTAACGGTAGCTATCGCAGCTAGAGCTAATATGTTAACTATACCAATAGGTTAGGGATCCGGAGCACTAACTAAGCCGAGGGAAAAGTTGCCCTAAAGTAGCCAGGGAACACCCACCCCAAAACCCGTTCCCAAACCGGCCCGCCTGTCGGCCTCTACCTCCGCCCGCTAACCTAGTACCCTCTATCCAAAAAGCCTGAAGTCATGATTCAAAACATGAATGATTCCGAAGGCAAGAGAAGTACGGCTTTGTCCGGAGGATCGGGCGGTTCTTGAGGCTCGGTGCCGGGCGATGAGGACGCCGCAGCGCGATGTCCGGCGAGCGCGGATCATATTGCTGGCGGCGGAGGGAGCGAGCACGCGCTCGATTTCGCGCACGGTCGGTGTTGAAGAGGCGGTCGTGAGCACTTGGCGCAATCGCTTTGCCGATCAAGGGCTTGAGGGGCTGAAAGACCGCCTGCGGCCGGGCAAGCCCAAGAGCTACACGGCGGAAACCGACAAGCGCATTCTTGCGGTGCTGGACGAGCCTGTCCCCCAAGGCTATGGGCGCTGGACGGCGCCGCTGATCGCCAAACATCTGGGCGATGTCCACGAACAGCGCGTCTGGCGCGTTTTGCGCCAACACAAGATTGATCTTACGGGGCGCAAATCCTGGTGCGAGAGCACCGATCCGCAGTTCGCTGCCAAGGCCGCCGATGTGGTCGGTCTTTACCTGGCGCCACCCGAGAACGCGATGGTGGTTTGCGTAGACGAGAAGCCGTCGATCCAAGCGTTGGAGCGCGCTCAAGGCTATCTGAAGCTGCCCAACGGCCGGGCGCTGACGGGCCGAAGTCATGACTATAAGCGCAATGGTACTTCGACGCTGTTCGCCGCCTTCGAAGTCGCTACAGGCAAGGTCAAAACGGCCCACAAGAGCCGTCGACGGCGTATCGAATTTCGTGAGTTCATGAATGAGCTCGTAGCCGCCTACGCCGACAAGGAAGTGCACGTCATCCTCGATAATCTGAGCACCCATAAGCCTAAGAATGACCGCTGGCTGAAGCGCCATCCTAACGTCCACTTCCATTTCACCCCGACCCGGGCGTCCTGGCTCAATCAAGTTGAAATCTGGTTCTCAATCCTTGAAGGCCAATCACTGGCCGGCGCCTCATTCACTTCGGTCAAACAACTTCGCGAGCACATCGATGCCTTCATCCAGACCTACAATGGATCCGCAAAGCCCTTCGCCTGGACTAAGGCAAAAGTCCGTCAGCGCCCCTTCAAGGGGCGCCGTTTCAGCGATTTATGATTCCGGGTACTAGGTAACCCTACCCCGAAATGCCCACTCTGTGCCCATCTGCGGGCCTTGCCAGGGCCGTGCGGCGGCTAGGCTACCCTGGCAGCGGCTACCCCATACTACCTATGCGTGTGTTTTCTACCACTGGTGGTTGAGGATACATCTTGGTTCTATAAGAACGTAGCAGAAACAGTCGGATGCAACTTAAAGTTGCTAACCAGGAGGTTTCTACTATGTCTAATATCGCTACGAAATCCAAGTCCAAACTCGCTAAGGCCGAGACGAAGGCACCGGAAATCAAATCCAAAGCAAAGGCCGAGCCTAAGGCGAAGAAGGTAAAGGCGACGAAGCCGACTGCCGATCTTACCGGATATTCCGAAGCCGCGTTGATACCAGGTGAGGGGGTCCGAACTGGCGCTGCGCCTGCCAGCGTGGGGAATGGGAGGTGAGCGTCGGCAATTCCTCCGTGGACGCCGGCCGGCTGATCGAAGTCTACGTCGCCCGATGGTTGCGCGAGAGCAAACTCGGCAAAACGCTCGTCGCCGCGCACGCCGACCTGAACTTCGCCCAAATGATGGACACGGTCGTCGAGCTGTTGAACGCCGAATTTCTAAAAATCACCGCCGATCATTGCGGCTTTACCAGCATCGAGACCAGATTTTCGCCGGAGCCGCCGAGGGTCCGCATTCGCCGATCACATTGAGGATCTGAAAGTGACAAACAAACCGAAACTGGTGCCCCCTGAGCCATGGCCGTAATTGGCATCCGGCGACGAATTCTCGGCGGTCTCTATCACGAATCTCAGGATTTGATTTTCGGCATGGACAGGGGTCCACTTCACTCCTTACCCACGCGATACGGAGTTTGTAAGCTTAACAGCGTAACAATGCCCTTGGGGAATCCAGCTAATCTCGGTTTCAATAGCGGTCCCTCCCTCCACCTCCACCCCGTCCGCCCCCTCCACCTCCACCCCGTCCGCCCCCTCCACCTCCACCTCCACCTCCGGGCCAATGGACCGGCGGGGGCGATTTGCCGCTTGCGCTTCCCCTCCCCTCAAAACGCTCCTGCGCCTCGTTCACTTTTAAAGGGCGACCATCCAACATCACCCCGTTTAGCCGGGCTATAGCCTCGTTTGCCTCCTGCGGGGTACCCATGGTGACCATTGCGAAGCCACGGGGCTGACCGGTCTCCCTGTCTGTTGGCATCGCGACCTCCCTCACGTTCCCGATAGCTGCAAATGCAGCTTCGACACTTTCCCGCGAGGTGCGAAATGACAGGTTCCCGACGTACAAACGTGTTCCCATCAGGGTTGCTCCTTGATCCGATATTCTCCAGATTACCGGGTTCGCGGGGGCCATTCCATAGATCGCACCCGCTTTTGCGACCGCGTTGCTTGCCAGCAATCATCGCTCCGACATGGCCGACGCGGCGCCGGGGCGATCGCCGCAATCTCGTCGCCGATAACGCGGCGCTGATGGTGAGCCGCGTGACTACCCACAGTAGCCCCTTAAACCGTACCCCTTTTCACTCCTCTGGTAGCGCCGCGATTGCCAATTTAAGGAGCTTGTGGACGCGGGCGTTCTCTGAACCAGCGCAGCACATCTCTGCCGGTCGCAGTGCGAGATACATTGTCTTCGCCGCTACGCCATCACCAGCCTGGCGCGGATTTCGCTTTTGACCTTCGCTTCTTGATACCAGCCCATGCGGGCCATTTTGGCTAGCCGCGCGCGTCCGAGTATCGCGCCCTCTTGCAAAATAGCACGACCGGTCGTATTAAATTGGCATGAAAGCTTCCCAAACCCGTGACCGGCTTCTCGATATAGGCCTCCGTGAACTCAGTGTGCACGGCTTGGAGGGAGTGACGCTTGGCTTGCTCGCTCGGGCTAGCGGGCTTTCCAAAAGCGGGCTCTTCGCTCATTTCGCCTCGAAATCCGCATTGCAGATCGATCTGCTCGACAGGACGGCGGCGTTCGCACAGGGGCATGTCGTCCTTCCCGCCATGGCGACCGGCGAAGGCCTCCCACGGCTCCAGGATGTCATCGAACGATGGCTGGGATGGTCGAAAAGAGCGGGACTGCCGGGCGGCTGTCCAGTCGCGGCGGCTATGTTCGAGCTCGACGATTTGGAGGGTGATGTCCGCGACCACGTGGTCGCGCTTGAGAGCCGATGGCGTGCACTCCTGCTCGCGCTTGTCGAACGGGCCGTGCAGCTCGGTCACTTCACCCCCACTACCGACGTGTCCCAGTTCGTCTGGGAGCTGTTCGGCATCTACTTAAGCCACCACGCTTCCGCACGTTTCCTGCGCGACCGCGATGCCGACCGCCGGGCAAAAACGGCATTCGACGCGCTTATCGCCCGACATTCGGTCGACGGCGGCCCCACACCCAAGAAGGATAAGGAGAAGTGGACGTGACTGTAGTCACGCCGAGACCGATAAACCCTGCCGGCGTGATCCTGCCGATCATCATGGCCGCAATCTTCATTGCGATCTGCTCGCTCTTGCGTGAGCCGGCTCGGCAGCGCTTCAGCGCGATCTTCGTTGCCGGAGCGGGCGCCGCATATCAATACCGGCGGATTCGGTGTTTGGGAACTTGTCTTCTGCGCCGTCATGACCGTGCTCGCCTTTCGTGGGCTGACAGACTATCGGGCCATCGGTGTCGCTTGCCTCCTCCACAGCGGGTGGGATCTCGCACACGATCTATACGGCAACCCGATCATCTCGTTCGTATCCGACTCCTCCTTTGGATGCTTCGTGTACGACGGCGTGGTCGCGCTCTAGTACCTAGTGGGCGCTCCTGAGGTGTTGCGGCGCCGGTGACGAAGACGACGGAGCGTGGCATGAACCGCCTCGATTCATTCGATGCTGCAGGCGAACAGCCCCCCGAGCGGATAGCTGCCAACAACGAGCGCCGTCAGCTTCGCCGGTTGGAGATCGCCGCGTTGCTGGAAGCGACTACTTTGGTGGTACTCGTCTGCATCGCAGTACCGCTGAAGCATTTGCTCGGCGTAGTGACGGCCGTGAAGCTTATGGGCCCTGTGCACGGCCTGGCATTCATCTTTTACATCTGGACGGTAATCCAGACGGTCAACGCAGGAGATTGGGAAGGCAGGGACATCGTCCGCATGATCGGCGTCGCGTTCGTTCCGTTCGCCGGCTTCCTGAACCTGTCGTGGCTGAGGCGCCAGCAGAAGCGTTTGGGTGCGCGTTGATTCCGGATTCTTATACCGTGCTGAAGGCGGCGCATGTCGTTGCGGTTCTCGTCTTCGTATCGGGCGTGGTCGCGATGTCGCTCTTCCTCGCTTCGATGCAGACGTCTGGACCGCATACGATTGTTGTGATGAGGCGTTGGGATGCGTGCGTCACAACGCCGGCGATGCTCCTTGTATGGGCATTGGGGCTGACACTCGCCATGACGGGCCATTGGTTCGCCGCACCATGGTTGATCGCTAAGATGGGGATCGTAGCCTTAATATCGGCTGCGCATGGTGTGAACTCGGGTCGCCTACGACGGCGAATGCAAAATGCGCGAGCCTCCAGGCGGCCCGTGCATGCGGCGCTCGTACTTGGAGCAGCCGCTCTAGCTGTGCTGCTCGTGGTGGTGAAACCGATCTGATCACTCGGTTGAGCGGGGTTCAAACACACTAGCGTCAAGCTACGCCATTAGCCGCGGAGCGGCGATCTGACCCACCAGGCTGCGCTGGGACATCTTCGGGTAATCCGAATTTGGCGATGCTGATTCCGATGAAATCGCCCCTATGGACCGAGATGATGGAGCCCCGGATTCCGACATGATGTCGCCCTTGGGGCCGGTGCCGCGCTGATGTTACGAGCATCGAAAGCATTTCGTTGAATTCCGTGTACGGCGTCGGATCGGATGCGCAACTTTGCGGGCCAAGTGAATTCCTTCCTCAAAAGCATTTTCTTCATTTGCTCGTGAGGGAACGGGTCACCGTTGTGATGGCGATTGCCCAGGCCGCAGCCGTGCGTCAAGATATGCTTGTTCGAAGAATGAAAGCGTGCCGGCAGTCCGACAGCATACCGCGGCGGGATGTCACTTTTCCGACGTTGGCGATATCGCGGGCCAGCCGGTTTACTTCGGTGACGACACGGATATCACGCTGGCAGGGCTCAGGAGGAATGCCGCCATGACAACTCAGTCTCGTTACGTGCTTCCAGTCGGCGAGATGGGCTGGACACTCGACGCACCTGTCCGCACAGAATTTACCTGGGAATACGATCAAGGCCGCTCGGACCTGCTCGCGCTTTATGAAAAGGGCAAGCGGCAGCAATGGAATGCGGTGGACCGCATCGACTGGGGGCAGGATCTCGATCCCGAAAACCCGATGTCGCTGCCCGACGAGATGATCTCGCTTTACGGCTCGGCGCTCTGGAACCGGTTGTCGCCCACCCAAATTCGGGATCTACGCCGTTATCTTCAGGCGTTGCAGATTTCGCAATTTATGCATGGTGAGCAGGGCGCACTCATCTGTGCGGCCAAGATCGTGCAACAGGTGCAAGGCATCGACGCCAAATTCTATGCGGCGACGCAAGTCGTCGATGAGGCCCGCCACGTCGAGGCCTATGCACGTCTCCTGCACGATAAATTCGATATCGTTTTTCCCATCAACCCGCAGCTGCAGTCGTTGATTGGCGACGTTATCGAGCGCCGTGAATGGGATTTCACCTATCTCGGAATGCAGGTCGTGATCGAAGGCCTGGCACTCGCGGCCTTCCAGGGGATTCGCGATCATGCGCAAAACCGTCTGGCTGCGCAGGTCAATGCTTACGTCATGCAAGACGAAGCGCGGCATGTTGCCTTCGGCCGCCTGGCGCTGCGCGACTATTATCCGCAATTGAGTGAGACCGAACGAGACCGACGCGAGGAGTTCCTGGTCGAGGCCTGTTATCTGATGCGCGATCGGCTACAGCCTTTCTTCGCATGGGAAGCGGCCGGCCTCGACGTGAGGGAGTGTCTCGAGGTCCACGAGGCTTCCCTGGCGGCGACCAAATTCCGCGCCAGGCTGTTCAGCCGCATCGTGCCGACTGTCAGGGATATCGGCCTTTGGGGACCGCGGGTCCGCAAAGCGTTCGAAGATCTGGGTGCGATCCAGTTCGCCGATCGCGACAGTGCTGCGATGCTCGAGGAAGACAACCGCGTTGCCGAGGAACATGACGCCAAAAACCTGATCGAAGAGGCGGTGAGCGAATTGGCAGCGAAGCCAAACTGAGGGTGGTGCTGCGCCACCATTGCGAGATGAATACCGAGGTGCCGCGACCGGCGAGCCGTTCGCGCGAATAGGGTTCCTCGCGGGTGCTGGTCGCGAGGAAAACCGCTTCTTCTTTATTACTGTCCCAGTACGTGTCGTACGTCTCATATTGTCCAAAACACTGCGCCAACACTTGCTTCACCTTTTCTGTACTTACGTCCCAGTGTGATCACACTCGTCTCCCTGCGACCGGCACCAAAGGATGGGCCGGAGCGAGGGCGAGCGGTTGGACCGAAAGAGGACGGAAGTGGCAAAAAAATCTCAGCAAGAAAATTGGACAGCGACGCGAAGGCGCAAAGGATCGCGGCGCTTAAGGCCGAGTTGGCGCGCCTCCAACAAGAGAGAAGCGGCGAATGCCAATACGGCGCTGGTCAGTGGCTAAGCCGTTAGGCACCGGGCTGACGCCAGCACCAAGAGCACCTTTGGTGTGACAATTGTGTATGTCAGGACGAAGGCAGGTTGGCGCATCGCAGAGTCTGATTGTGCAGCAGCCGAACAAGGTCGTGACTGTAATCAGTGACCTTGGCTCCGAAAATGTTCAACATAAGACGATCCCGCCGTCGGTCAACCGCGACGCGAGCCTTCGCGTGCAATAGTCGGTGTGTAACTATACTGGTGTGTAGGTCTAACACGCGTCGGGCGCGCGATTGGCCTCGCCTTACGTGATCATTTTTTTCCTCCGGCGACGTCCTCGGCTGCACGCCGATGCGCGCCTCGGCCGTCACATCGCCGTCGACCCGGCCTTCCGGGACAACGATCCTGGCGAAAAACAACGGTTGACCAAAACCGCATCCGAACTAGGGTGCGACGACGATGCAAGGGCGTTTCGATAGGGATCGCGAAGACGACGCATGACAGCGACGAAAAGCACCATCGATGCCCCAGATTGGTCGACGATCCCAGCTCCTGTTGATGATGGGGCGACGCGCCATCTTCTTGGCGCACGGATGGCCGCCGTTCCGCTGCACGCGACCGATGGTCACGAAATCGACGTGGCGGCGCTACGTGACCGTACCGTCGTATACGTCTATCCGCGCACTGGCCAGCCCGGCGTCAATAACCCGCCCGGCTGGGACCTGATACCCGGTGCGCGCGGCTGCACTCCGCAAACCTGTTCCTTCCGCGACCACTTTGCCGAATTGAAGGCGCTAAGTGTCAAACACCTTTTTGGCCTCTCTACGCAAAACTCAGCGTATCAGCGCGAGGCGGCGGAACGCTTACATCTGCCCTTCCCGATTCTCTCGGATGAACACCTGAAGCTCACCCATGCGATGAATCTGCCTACCTTCGAGACGAACGGAATGACGCTTTTGAAGCGTTTCACGCTGGTCATCGACGATGGGACGGTGAGACACGTCTTCTACCCGGTGTTCCCGCCTGATCGAAGCGCAACCGATGTTATCGAGTGGCTCTCTCGCAATTGATGACGCGTCCCGATTTACACAACACCTCAGCGTCGTCAGGCGACGCGATCACGCCCGTCGCGCTGTATTAAAGCTTGTGAAAATCGGTGATGATGCTCGTTGTAGCGGATGGAAGCGCCCCCGTTGCCTGAGCAATTCCAGGTCCTTGCAGTAGCAATGAGATATTGGCTCCGTCCGAGGTCACGAATATGAGGTAATTTCCTCGGATCACCGCATTGGGGTATCGATCGCACTGCGGCTTTGTTCCCACATCCGTTCGGGAGCCGTAGCAATAAACGACGGTAGCGTTATCGCTGTCTTTGATCGAAACATGGATTCTCGCGCACTGAAGGATCCGGTTGCCAGCTCCAACGCCTTCGAGCAACCAAGTTCCAGCCCACACGCCGGCAAAACCCGCTGCTACAGGCCCAACCGATGCGGGCGGAGCGGAAATCGTAAAATCGGGGTTAGGCGCGTCGCAACTTTCCGCGAAGGCGCCACGACCCGTCAAGCAAAGCAATGCGGTCGCGACAATAAGCCATAGAGAACTGCGAGCGTGTATTGCGCGAACTCATACTCCCCTCTCGGGTAACGACGCCGAACCACATATCGTACACAAATCTCGCACAATCGACAATTCCTGAAAGCCTGCGCTAGCCAGAACGCACTCGTCATCGGAGCGCTGGTTTGCCGAGATGTGGTCGTCCGGCGCGCGTACTTCCCCGCGTGGCTGGTTTGGCGCGTCGGATTGGGTCGTGGCCGGTGGCGCGCCCGAGCCTCGTTGAGCGATGTCGTTTGGCGCTTGCATCCAACGGGCGCCCGCGACGACATTTGCGCGGCTGAACGGACGGGCTATGACACGCCTTCCTGATCGAGCTAATGCGGTCACAGTTGACCCTTCTTGCTGTCGATCTTGCACACTCTCATCAGCATCGCGACGCGGCGGTCCAGTCGGGGCCGAGGTTCTTGGCGCGCGCCTTCAACGCCATGCGCACCACCAACTCCTGGCGCGGCGGCAGGGTGCCGAGCCAGGCGCGGAAGCGACCATCGCCGGCATCAATCATGGATGGTGTCATGAACGCAGGCGCAACGGATTGCCGTCGATGTTGCGCCGATAGCAACGCAATTTGTTCGTTAAATTGGGCCAACCCTTGGAAACGCAACGCGATTTGGCGCGGTGTGGCGCGGGATGGGCTGGCCATGCCTTATCGTCTAACCAACTGAGTTAATTGGCATAGTTGCCCGTTACGAAGGAAACCGCTTCCGTCCTCGCCTGTCGGGCTCTAGGTTGATGCGATGGCGATGAGGGGAAGCAATGCTGACATTGGCGGAAAATGAATTGCTGGCGCGCACCGGCGCCGACACCATGATGGGCAACTATCTGCGTGAGTTTTGGACGCCAGCAGTGCGGGCGGCGTCGCTCGAGGCCGACGGCGCGCCCGCACGCGCGCGACTCTTCGGCAGGAACTATGTCGCGTTCCGTGCCACCGATGGCCGTATCGGTTTTCTCGACGAGGAATGTCCGCATCGCTGCGTCTCGCTGTCGCTGGCACGCAACGAGGACAATGCATTGCGTTGCCTGTTCCATGGCTGGAAGATCGACGTCTCGGGCAGGCTGGTGGAGGCGCCATCCGAGCCGCCCGAGCGGCAAGAGTCGTTCTGCGCGAAGATCAAGATCAACCACTATCCGACGCGCGAGGCTGGTGGTCTGGTCTGGGTCTATCTCGGCACACGCGCGGTGCCACCGCCCTTCTTCGACTTTGAATTCGCGGGTCTCCCGGAAAGCCAAGTCGATATCCGCCGCGCCGTGCTGCGCTGCAATTGGCTCCAAGGCTTCGAAGGAACGCTCGACACTGTCCATGCTGGCATTCTGCACGTTGGTTGGACGGCGGACCCGGCGCGACGCTGGCAGGGCGCGCAAGGTGCGGAACTTCACGTCTTGAGCCGCAAGGTGCCGTCTGCCACCATCGAATTCGAGCCGCGCCGCTACGGTTTCCGCGAAGGGGCCCTGCGACCGATGCCCGATGGCAGCTGCTATGTGCGCATCCGCGATGTGGTGTTGCCCTACTACTCATTCATCCCAACGCCGGACGGTACTGCGTGTTTCGTCACCATCGTCGTTCCGATTGACGATGAGACTCACATGCAATGGTACATCATCTACGATCCGGTGAAGCCGATTGCAGACGCGGTGCGCGCGCGTCTGCTGGCCGATACGTCCGGCGATCGCGACGATTTCGCATCCGATCTTGGCGGCTGGCACAATCGCTGGAGCCAGGACCGCGCGCTGATGAAGACTGGCCATTGGACCGGCATCGCGCGACCGCTGCCCTTCGAGGATTTCGCTGTGCAGGAGGCGATGGGCCCGATCATGGACCGCACCCGCGAGCAGCTCGGCTCAAGCGACGTCGCCATCGTCAGGACACGACGCCTTCTGCTCGAGGCGGTGCGCTCCTTTGCCGAGGGCAACGTGCCGGATGGCGGCGATTATGACAGAGTCCGCGCGCTGGCCATCCGCCTTGCCGGCGATGCCGACTGGCGGCAGATCGACACATTTGCGCCGCCGCCAAGTTTGCCCGCTCCCACAGCGGCCGCGAAATAGTGTGCGACGCTGCATTCGAAGGTGGGACGACGGCGGTGCGCCGCCCGTCCGTGTCACCCCATTCTTTCAACCGTCAAAGTGAGCGTCTTATGGGGTCTCGGACGATCGGTCCGGACGACGGGTCGGCGATTAGGTTTTCTGCCGCGTCGCTTCCGCCCTAATCATTCGCGCCAATATGCGGCGTACGGCAAGCCCGGCGGCATCACAAGCAAAGGCGTTGAGCGGCCGGTCGGTACGATCCTGATCGATGCTGCGCTGCTGGGCCGCCAGTGCCGCGACATCTTCGTCAAAGGCATCGACCGTGATCGCGCGCATGGTAGCGGAGATGGCGGCGTCGTCGGTCGCGAAATGGCGGGCCGTCGTCCAGAAGTAATGGGTCGTGGTGTCGGTTTCGGGTGTGATGCCTTGAACCACGACATGATGCGGTTTCCTTGGTGGGTCACTGCTGCCGGCCGGCTCGGCGCCAGCCTCGAAATGAACATAGGCGGGGGCACGCACGATTTGCCGTTGCCAGCGGTCGAACTTCCCGGTTTTGCCGAGTGCCTTGAAAATGCCGGGAAGCTCGACGTCGGGCATCATCCGGAACGTATTGACGACCTCGCCGTCGACAGAGAATTCGAGAGGACTTTCCGCGACGCCCGGCCCGCCCAGATTCCGGTGCACGAATTGCACGTGGGTCAGGTCCAAAAGATTGTCGAGCACGAGTTGATAATTCGCCGGCAAATGGTGGACACCGCGGACGGACGCCCAATCGGGCGCTTCGTTGATGTGCCAGTCGGGCAACGCTTTAGGATCGGCTTCGGCGGGATCGCCGGGCCAGACGAAGATCACGCCATCGCGTTCCAGCACCGGATAGGCGCGCAGGGTAAGGCTCGCTGGAATCGCTTCCTGGCCGGGGATCGCAACGCATTGCCCATGGGCGTCAAAACAGGCGCCATGGTAGCCGCATTGCAACAGGTCGCCGACGATCTTGCCGCGCGACAGGGGATAGCGGCGGTGCGAGCAGCGATCTTCCAGTGCCGCGATCGCGCCATCGCCGCGGCGGTAGAGAACGACCGGTTCGTTGCAGATTTTTCGGCCCAGGGGCGCCGTCGTCACCTCGTCACGAAATGCCGCAACATACCATTGCCCTCGTATCACGGGAGCGAGCGGGGACAAGATGTCCCGGCTTTGAAAGAGTCTCGACTATTGGTTCTACCGTCGTCCAATCCGTCGTCCAATCCGTCGTCTCCGCCGTTGTTCCTTTGCTTCACCCTGTTGCTCCTTGAGCTCGAGTGACGCCGAGCAGCAGACGGCAAGGGTGCCGCGGCATTGCGACTAGCGCAAGTCGAGAGAATCGCAAGCCATCCTCCCCCCGATCACAAAATGGGTTCCTTGGCGTCGGGCTGTGACTTGAAGTGTCGCGCACGCTCCTTGTACGTTGCAGGCTGCGCGAGGGAGGCATGGCAGGTTACGATTACATTATTGTCGGCGCCGGTTCGGCGGGGTGCGTGCTCGCCAACCGTCTAACGGGCGACCCCGCCATCTCGGTTCTGCTGCTCGAAGCAGGCGCGCGCGACAACAAGATGATCCTGAGAATGCCGCTCGCTTTCGTGCCGGCATCGCAGCGTCACGAATTCAATTGGGAATTTGAGAGTGAGCCGGATCCGAATGCTGAACAACGGCAGCCTGACGCGTGCCGCGCGGCAAAGTGCTCGGCGGTTCATCATCAATCAATGGCATGATGTATGCGCGTGGCCATGCGCGCGATTTCGATCAATGGCGCCAGCTCGGCAATGAAGGCTGGGCCTATGCCGATATTCTCCCCTATTACAAGCGCATGGAGTTGGATTGGCGCGGCGAGGGCAAGTACCACGGGGGCTCGGGGCCGCTGGTGACCGTACCCAGCGCCACGGACCACCCGATCTATCACGCCTTCATCAAAGGTGCCAAAGAGGCGGGGTTTCCCGAGAGCCTTGATTTGAACGGCGCTGAGCCCGAAGGCTTCGGCGCGATGGACTTCAACCAGTGTCGCGGCCACCGCGCTTCGAGCGCCGCGGCCTATCTGACGCCGGTCTCAGGCCGACGCAACCTGACAGTCGCTACCGAAGCGATGGCTTGGCGCATCGTGTCGAGAACGGCCGTGCCACGGGTGTTGAATATCGCCGGAATGGCCAGTCCACCATCGCCCACGCCGAGCGAGAAGTGATTTTGTCGAGCGGTACCTACAATTCGCCCCGGCTCTTGATGTTGTCAGGCATAGGGCCCGCGGACGAGCTCAAGGTCCATGGTATCAAGCCGGTGCTCGACCTCCCTGGGGTCGGCCGCAATCTCCAGGAGCATCCCTCGATGTGGCTGCGGCGGCTGTGTGGGGTGCCACCGGCTATGACGCCAATTTTCGCTTTGACAGGCTGGCACGCGCGGTCGTGCGGTGGCGCGTGTTCGGCGATGGCATGATGTCGGCGGTACCACTCCTCGCCGTCGGCTTTATCCGAACGAGGCCGGAGCTAGAGCGGCCGGACATGCAGTGCTACGTCAACGCCATCGGTTTTGACACCAAGGTCTGGTTCCCGGGCGTGCGCAAAGCGAATGGCGACAAGATCGACTGGATCAACTCGCTGCTTCATCCTCAAAGCCGCGGATACATAACCTTGCGCTCGGCCGATCCTGTGGCGTCGCCACTGATCCAGTTCAATCTTTTTTCGGAGCGTGCCGATCTGGTGACCATGCGCGAGGCGGTGAAGATTGCGCGCGATCTGATGTCGCGCACACCTTTCGCCGATTTCCTCGGACCGGAACTGGTGCCCGGTCAGGGGGTGAGGACCGACGGTGAAATCGAGGAAGCGCTGCGCAAATTCTGCGGCGTCACCCAACATCCGGTCGGCACCTGCGCCATGGGCGCGGGCAAGGACGCGGTGGTCGATGCGCAGTTGCGCGTGCGCGGCATCGCCGGACTCCGCGTCGCCGATGCTTCAATCATGCCGACGATTCCCGGCGGCAACACCAATGCGCCGACCATGATGATCGCCGAAAAGGCGGCGGACATGATACTAGGCAAACCACCGCTTGCCGCCGCCGAAGGATTGGAGAAAGCGGCTGCCTAAGGGAGACGAGAATGGCGTTCGAGCTCGACGATACCCACCAGCCGAAAAAATTGGCTGGTATGCTGCCGAAATTCGAATATGTGATGCAGACCCGCGTCATTACCGGCAAGGGTCTGGTCATGGGCGAATATATGGGAACGGGGACGCGCATGATGGTGCCGGTCCTCGGTGGCGATTTCGAGGGGCCCGGCCTCAAGGGCAAGGTCATCCCGGGTGGTACGGAATGGCCGCTGGTGCGCCACGACGGTAAAGGCACCATTGATGCCCGCTACACGTTCCGCACCGATGACGACGTCTTTATCAATATTCGCAATACCGGCCATCGCTATGGTCCGCCGGAGATCATGAAGCGCCTCAATGCCGGTGATGGCTGGATCGACCCATCGGAATATTATTTCCGCACCTACACTGTTTTTGAGGCGCCGGCGGGTAAATACAGCTGGCTATCGGATTACGTGTTCTTCGGCATCGCCGAGCGCGTGCCGGAATGCCTCTACGTCCGTTACTACAAGATGCTTTAGATCGGGGATCGCCAATGTCATTAACTCTCTATCAGGCCACGGTGCCGAGCTTTATCCGCCATTTGAACGCGCTTTCGCTTGTCATCGACAAGGCGGAGGCTTATGCCGCCGAGAAGAAGTTTCCACCTGAGCCGCTGCTGCGAGCGCGGTTATTTCCCGATATGTACGACTTCCTCGGCCAGGTCCAGACCGCGACCGATCAGGCAAAGGGCGGCGCTGCTCGGGTCGCCAACGTGCCGGTGCCGGTATTCCCCGACACCGAAGCGAGCTTCCCGGAATTGAAGGCTCGCATCGCCAAGACCATCGCCTTTCTCGAGACGATCAAGCCTGAGCAGTTCGAGGGTCGCGAGAACGTCGAGGTCACGTTCCCGATGGGAGCGGCAACGGGCAGCTTGAAGGGGCGGGACTATCTGATCGGCTTCGTCATCCCGCATTTCTATTTCCACTGCACGACGGCCTACGGTCTGCTGCGGCACAATGGTTTGACGATCGGCAAGCGCGACTTCTTCGGTCCCGCCCGTTAGTCGGCGGCGGCCGACACGCCGGGAAGGTGGGGCGCCGAATGTTTTAGCAGCAGCGGCAGCACCGTCTCGGCCAGAGTCTTTGGCGTCACGGCAATGCGCCCGGGCCGCAGAACGGCGCGCAATATGCCGGCTCGGTCGATGACATAGGTAATGGGAATTTCCCGCGGCCGCGGGAAATCGTTGGCCTGCAGCTCGTTGATCATCGCGGCCGGATAGGAATATTGCTGCATCAACGCGCCTACCTTACCGCGGTCGGCCCAACGATCGACGCTGATGCCAATCATAACCAGGCCACGCTCGCGAAACAGCCGATAGAAGCTGTCGAGCGCCGGCATCTCGGCGCGGCATGGGAGGCACCAGGTCGCCCAGAAATTGACAATCACCACCTTGCCGCGCTCGGCCGCAAGATCGAACAGTTTACCGTCAAGCTTGGTGGCCTTGAGCACCGGCGCCGGCTCACCAATCGCGGGCGCCGCGGCTCGCGACGGTATGACCGCCAGTACCAGCCAGCCGAGGAAAGCTATGCGGAGGAACCGCCCCATCATCATCATCAGCCAGCCATCATATAATAGGCGGGTGCCATCGTTCCTAGCACGGCAACGATGGCAATAATCGCGAGGCCCAGCCCGGTCTCGACCAGGGTATTGCGCTGCAACCGCGCCTGTGCATGGGCGAAGCCGCCCTCAAGTAGCGGGGTCAGCTGCCAGCGATTGACGGCAGCGACGCCGATCATTGCCGCGAAAAGCGCGAGCTTGAAGAGGAGCAAGCGGCCGTAATCGGTCTCGATCAAGGCACGGATGTTGCCGACCTGATACCACGCGTTGATGCCCCCGGTCGCGAGTATGAGTGCGACGCAAATCGTGCCCAGCCGGGAGAAGCGCCGGGCATAGCGTGCGGCTTCGGCGGGCCGACCTGGGCGCATGATCGCCTGGGCAAACGGCACGAGACCGCCGAGCCAGGCGCCGACCGCAACCAGATGAATGGCGTTCGCCGATGTTTCAAAGGCATTGCCCGTGGCACCGGCGTGGCCGGCGGCCGCGGTAAGAGCGAGCGCCGCACCGACCAAAATTGTTGCGACCCAGCGCCACGGCACTAGGGCAGCGCCAATAAGCAGTCCCGCACGGGCGATCCACAATGAGCCGAAGCGCGTCTCTTGCAGTACGGTGCGGACGGTATCGACGGAGATACTTTCGCCGCTCATATCGTGAGCTTCGAGGGCGAGCCAGCCAGCCATCGCCATCAGTACCAGGGCTATCAGTGCCCATGACCAGCGCCGCTGCGGCACCGTCCCAAAGAATAGGCCGAAACTAAGAAGCCCGAACAATTGCAGTAACGCCGCAAAATAGACAAGCCGGGCCACGGCCAGCGCGACGCTCATGCCGCGGCGACGCTCATGCTCCACCGCGGCAGAGAGCAGGGCGCCGGCGCGGTCGCGTTGCTCTCAAGCTCCTTGGTCCCAAATCATCAGCGACAGAATTTCCGCCACGAGCGCCGGTTTTTCCGAACCTTCGATCTCGATCGTGGTCTCTGTCGTGATGCGTTCTCCCGGGGGATGTGGTTCCACTGAAACGAGCTTCACTTTGGAGCGGATCCGGGAGTCGACCTTCACTGGCTCGATAAAGCGGATGCGGTTGGAGCCATAATTGATACCGGTGGCGATGCCACCCACGCGATAAACGCTGCGCCCCAACGTCGGCAGCAGTGACAGTGTCAAGAAGCCGTGCGCCACCGTAGTGCCGAAAGGGCCGTTCTTGGCCCGCTCGGGATCGACATGGATATATTGGTAGTCGCCGGTCGCTTCAGCGAATTTGTTGATAGTCGCTTGCGTGACGGTGAACCATTCGCCTTCCCCTAACACCTGCCCGACCGCGCCTTTTAGTTCATCAAGATTTGCAAACTGCCGCATTCCTGCGCTCCCGTTCATGATCCGCTACCCAACCGAACACGCTTTGTCGCGTTTGTCGAGCACAGCGTGGTAAACCATGGCAAACGCGAAGGGAGATGCCGCCATGGATAAAGACTTCGTCGATCGCCAGGAAATTTTCGAGCTCGTGCGCCTTGAACGATTTTGGCGCGATCAATGCGAATGGCGAAAGTTAGCCGATTGCTACGTCGCGGAAAGCCAGGTCTGCACCACTTGGTTCCTCGGTAGCGGCCAGCAATTTGCAGAAGCGTCGCGCGTCATGTTCGAGGATCGCGGCTCGCGCGGTAAACACATGATCTGGCCTGCCTACTGCCGCGTGAACGGCGACCGCGCGATCTGCGAAAGCCCCGGCACGATCTATTCGCGCAGCCTGTTCGAGGGTATCGAGGTCGATATGATGAACTATGCACGATTCCATTCACTGATCGTGCGCACCAGACATGGCTGGCGCATGAAATCCTTCATGGGCATTTACATGAAGGACACGATGACCGCGGTAAATCCCAATGACGAGCTGCCGGTCGACTGGAACGAGATCAAGAGATACCGGCCCGACTACCGGTTCTTGTGCTGGACCATGATGCGGCGCGGTTACACCGTCTCGCAAGAATTGCCGGGGGACGCGCGCCCGGATATTACCAAAGCCTACTACGCGAAAGCCGATCGCTGGCTCGAGAGCGGCGAAGGTTTTTTCTAGGACTATAGGACGACATGATATCTACCGTTTGCGCCTCATGGTCCCGCTTGACCTGTCACTCGTGGGCCGCCACGGTTGCTGAACCTCGGAGCACGAGCGGGTCGAATCACCGCAGCGGCGCAAAGTAAGCAAAGGAAACGCACATGGCCCCCATCAACGAAGTCGTCACCCTCGACCGCGAAGGTCGGTGTCGCCATTATCACCGCCAACAATCCGCCCGTGAATGCGTTGAGCCACGGGCTGCGCGCGGGATTGCTCGAGGATTAAAGGAGGCGATCGCTGATCCGGCGCACGGAGCGATCGTTCTGATTTGCGCCGGACGCACATTCGTCGCCGGCGCCGACATCAGCGAATTCGGCAAGCCGCCGCGTCCGCCCGGCCTCACCGACATCATCGCGGCGCATCGAGGCCAGTGCCAAGCCGGTTGTTGCCGCCATCCACGGCACCGCGTTGGGCGGCGGATTGGAGCTGGCGCTCGCCTGCCACTATCGCATCGCCGTCCGCTCGGCGCGGTTCGGACTGCCGGAAGTCAAGCTCGGCCTCTTGCCCGGAGCGCGGCGGTACCCAGCGTCTGCCCCGCCTCGTCGGTATCGCGAAGGCAATGGCGATGATCACTTCGGGCGACATGATCGGCGCTGACGAGGCAAGGGAGACCGGTCTGATCGACGAAATCGCGTCCGGCGACCTGCGCACGAATGCCGTAGCCTTCGCCGAGAAAGCGGCGGCGCGCCCCAAGCCACCTCTGGTACGCGACCGTGACGAGAAAATGATTGCGGCACGTGCCAATCCCGGCGCCTTCGACGAGTTCCGCAAGAACCAATGGTCGCCGCTGGCGCGGCCAAATGGCGCCCAACCACATCATGAAATGCCTCGAAGCCGCGGTGAACCTGCCGTTCGACCAGGGCATTGCCGAGGAGCGCCGCCTGTTCCAGGAGCTGCTCAATTCGGACCAGTCAAAGGCGCAACGCTATTTCTTCTTTGCCGAGCGTGAGGCGGCGAAGATCCCCGGACTGTCGCCCGACATCAAGCCAGTCGAGATCAAGACCATCGCCGTCATCGGCGCCGGCACCATGGGCGGCGGCATCGCCATGAACTTCGTCAATGCCGGCATCCCCGTCACGTTGATCGAGCAGGATCAGAAGAATCTGGATCGCGGCCTCGGCGTCATCCGTCGCAATTACGAAAACACGGCGG
This sequence comes from uncultured Alphaproteobacteria bacterium, assembly GCA_963804725.1. Classification (GTDB taxonomy): domain Bacteria; phylum Pseudomonadota; class Alphaproteobacteria; order ATCC43930; family CGMCC-115725; genus JAATGI01. The sequence goes on from CAWDRN010000009.1 coordinate 282,524, forward strand.
CGCGCGGCGGACTGACCACCGACGACATCGAGAAGCGCATGGCGCTGGTCCGGCCAAGCGTGAAGATCGAGGATGTCGCCGGCGCCGACCTCATCATCGAGGCGGTGTACGAGAACATGGGTCTCAAGAAGGAGATTTTCCAAAAGCTCGACAAGCTCGCCAAGAAGGGGGCGATCCTCGCCACCAACACCTCGGCCCTGAACATCGACGAGATCGCCGCGGTGACGTCGCGGCCGGAATCGGTGATTGGCCTCCATTTCTTTTCACCCGCCAACGTCATGCGGCTCTTGGAGATCGTGCGCGCCGCCAAAACCGCGGACTGGGTGGTCGCGACCGCGATGGTGGTCGCGCGCAAGATCAGCAAGGTGGCGGCGCTGGTCGGCGTTTGCGACGGCTTCGTCGGGAATCGAATTATGCGGGCGCGCGGTATGCAGTCGGAGCGCTTGCTGATCGAAGGCGCGCTGCCGCAGCAGATCGACAAGGTGCTGGTCGATTTCGGTTTTCCGATGGGTCCCTATGCCGTGACCGATATGGGCGGCGGCATCGAGCTTGGCTGGCGGCGGCGCCAGGAAACCGGCGCCAAGAATTTCATCGGGGACAGCCTGGCCGAGCGCGGCCGCTTTGGCCAAAAGGCGGGCAAAGGCTTCTATCACTATGAGCCGGGCAGCCGCGCGCCGCTGCCCGATCCAGAGGTGGAGCAGATCATCAAGGAAGCGTCGCGCCGCGAAGGCATCGAGCGCCGAGCCATTCCCGACCAGGAGATTTTCGAACGCCTGATCTATCCGATGATCAACGAGGCAGCGAAGATTCTGGACGAGCACATGGCACTCCGGGCGTCCGACATCGACGTGATCTGGGTCTACGGCTATGGCTGGCCGCTGTGGCGCGGCGGGCCGATGTTCTATGCCGATCTTGTTGGCCTGGAGAAAATCCGTGACCGCATGCTGGAACTCCAGAAAAAGCACGGCGATCTGTTCAGGCCGGCGCCGCTGATCGAACGCCTGGTCGCGGGGGGCAAAGGCATCGCCGATTACAAAGCCGCCGTCTGAGTCTTGCCGGGTTGGCCCGCCGCCCGTTAGGTTGTGCGCGCGAGGGCGGAGGGGGACGCCCGTCGCGGCCCAGGCCGAGCGCCGAGCACAGGGAGGTTCAATGACCAAAAAAATTCTATCGGGCATGCTTGATCGCCGTGCCGTCATCAAAACCGCAGCAGCGGTCGGGGTCGTGCAAGTCGCGGCGCCTTTCGTGATTTCGGCACGCGCCGCCGACGAGCTGAAGATCGGCCTCGACGATACTTTCACCGGTACCTACGCGGAGGAGGGTAAGAACGAACAGATCGGCGCGCAGCTCGCCGTCGACGAGATCAATGCGAAGGGCGGCATTCTCGGCCGTAAAGTCCTGATGCTGTCCGAGGATTCGACCAGCAACGACACCGGCGTTGCCGTGCAAAAGGCGCGCAAGCTGATTCAACGCGACAAGGTCGATTTCTTGCTTGGCAATGTCAATTCCGCAATGTCGCTGGCGATCGGCGAAGTGTCGAACGAACTGAAGACCTTTCACATCGTGACCGGCGGTCACACCGACGCCGTGACTGGCACCGATTGTCATTGGAACGTGTTCCGGGTCTGCAATACGACCCGCATGGAAAGCAATTCCGTCGCGCAGACGCTGTTCAGCAAATACGGAAAGAAATGGTACTTCATCACGCCGGACTACGCTTTCGGCCATACCCTGCAACAGGGGTTCGAGGTTTTTCTAAAGGCTCACGGCGGCACCGAAACTGGCGCTTCGCTCGCGCCCCTGGGCGCGACTGACTACTCGTCCTATCTGATCAAGGCGCAGTCGACCAATCCCGACGTCATCATCTTCCTGACGGCGGGGCAGGATGCCGTCAATTCGCTGAAGCAGGCTGTCCAATTCGGCCTCGACAAGCGTTTTCACATCGCCGGCGGACAGCAGGAGCTCGAAGTGCTTAAGGGCTTGCCGCCGGAAGCGCGCATCGGCACGTGGGTGTTCGAGTGGTATTGGAACCAGCCGAACATCAAGGGACTGTCCGCATTCGTCGCCGCGATCCGCAAGCGCAACAACGGCAAGGTGCCAACCGCCCGGCATTGGTTCGGCTATACATCGGCGTGGACGTGCGCGCTGGTCGCCAACGAGACCAAGTCCCTCGACGCGGTGAAGATGGCGAAGGCGCTCGAAGGCTTCGCGCTGCCGCCGGAAATCGCGCTGATGCCGAACAAGACCTATTATCGCGCCGGCGATCATCAGCTCATGCCGACGCTCTATGTCGGTCACGCCGTCGCCCAAGGAACAAAGGACCCGGAGGATCTCTTCGTCGTGGATCAACTGGTGAAAGGCGATGAGGCGGCGTTGCCGGTCGCCGAGACCGGCTGCCACCTCAAATGGCCGACCTGATCGAACACAAGGCTGCATGACGGTCGTTGCGTCCCTCGACGGGGCGCCGTGCGCCAGCTTGGGATGAGGACAAAGCCTTGATGGCACAAAAATCTTTGCCTCATCCCTGGCGCGCGCCGGCGGGCGAAGCCCGGCGGAAGCCGTCGAGGGACGCACGGCGCTCATCCTTCACATGACCCAGCTAATCCTGTTCAACGTCTTCAACGGGCTGATCATCGGCGCGTTCTATGCGCTGATGGCGCTGGGCCTGTCGCTGATCCTCAATCTGTCGGGCGTGATCAATTTCGCGCATGGCGGCTTTCTTGGCATCGGCGCCTATCTCGCCTTCACCCTGATGCCGTTCGTCGGTTTTTGGGGCGCCTTGATCCTGGCACCGCTGGCGACGGCGCTGCTGGGAATCGTCGTCGAACGCGTGCTGATCAATCGGCTGTACGGCCGCGATCCGTTGTACAGTTTGTTGCTGACGTTTGGCCTCGCCTACATTCTCGAGGACGGGACGCGCTACATCTGGGGGTCGTCGACCTTGCCGTTTTCGGTGCCGACCTGGCTGTTGAGCCCGCTGAGCAACGAATTCTTTTTTCTCACCGGCTACCGGCTGTTCATGGTGGTGCTGGTGATCGTCGTGGTGGCGGCACTGTTCCTGCTGCTCGGCTATACCAGGCTCGGCATGCGCATCCGCGCCGGCACGCTCGATCTCGAGACCGTGTCCGTGCTGGGTGTCAATGTCGGCGTTCTGCGCAATCTGAATTTCGGCCTCGGCATTTTTCTCGCCGGTCTCGCGGGCGTGCTCGCCGGCGGCATGTTGGGGTTGCAGCCGACGATCGGCTCGACATTGATCATGCCGAGCTTCGTCGCCATCATCATTGGCGGGCTGGGCAGCCTGCCGGGTACGTTGCTGGGCGGCTTGCTGATCGGCGTGGCCTCGGGATTCACCGCCGCGTTCTGGCCGTCGGCCAGCGAAGCGGTCATCTATGTGATGATGGGCCTGGTGCTATTGGTGCGCCCGCGCGGCCTCCTAGGTGAAGAAGGCCGCTTCTGACATGCCGCTCAACCGACGCGCTACTGACGCGGTGGTATGGCTGCTGCTGCTGACCATGCCGTTCTGGCTCAATTGGATCGGCGGTTATAGCGCGCTCGGCACGCGCGTCGTCGTGTTGGCGTTGGCCGCGATGTCGGTCAATTTCCTGATGGGATTTACCGGCGTGCTGTCGTTCGGCCATGCCGCTTATTTCGGGCTCGGGGCCTATGGCGTCGGCCTTACCATCAAATATCTCGTGTCAAGCACCCTGGCCGGCATGGCGGTCGGTGTCATCGCCGGGACGCTAGCCGCGATGATCCTGGGCGCGCTGATCGTACGGCTCCGTGGCATCTATTTCGCCATGGTCACCATCGCCTTCGGCCAGGTGTTCTATTTCATCGCCTATCGCTGGAACGCGGTGACCGGTGGCGATGACGGGCTTTCAGGTTGGCGACGCCTACCGGTCGATCTTGGTTTCGCCCGCATCGACATCCTCAACGACGATCGTGCGCTCTTTTATTGGAGTTTGTTCTGGTTCGCTGTCGCGGTACTGATCATGGCGGCGCTGTTGCATTCGCCCTTCGGCCGCACCCTGTTGGCGATCCGAGAGAACGAGCGCCGCGCGAGCTTTCTCGGCATTCCCATCGACCGCCACATCTGGATTTCGTGGGTGATCTCCTGCGTGTTCGTCAGCCTCGCCGGCACGCTTTACGCGCTCTTGAACAATTTCGCCGATCCGCACGACCTGCGCTGGGACCAGTCGGGCGACTTTGTCATCATGGCCGTGCTCGGCGGCATGCGCAATTTTTGGGGGCCGCTAATCGGCGCCGCGATCTATGTCGTGCTGCAGGATTATATCTCCAGCCAGACCGAGAACTGGATGTCGTTCATCGGCCTGTTATTCGTGCTGGTCGTGATGTTCTTCCCGCGCGGCCTTTTGGGCATGGTGCGACGGCGGGCGTCGCCATGAGCCTTCTCGAGGTCCAGAACGTGTCGCGCCATTTCGGCAGCCTGGTTGCCGTCAACGGCGTCACCATGACGGTCGAGCCGGGCGAGTTGCGTGCCGTCATCGGCCCTAACGGTGCCGGCAAGACCACGTTTTTCAACATGATCACTGGGTTTTCCCGTCCGACCGGCGGCCGCATCGTGTTCGACGGCGAGGACATTACCGGCCTCATGCCGGCGCGGCGGGTGTGGCGGGGCATGGCACGCACGTTCCAGGTAACCGAGGTGTTTCCCGAATTGTCGGTGCGCGACAATCTGCGGATCGCGATCGAGGTCGCGTCAGGGTACCGCCTGCGCCCTTTCCTGCGCCGTGAGGCGGAGTCCGAGGTGAAGGCGCGCGTCGCCGACCTGCTTGAGATCAGCAATCTGGCGCCTATGGCGGACCGCCTCGTGGGCGAACTCAGCCACGGCGACCAGCGCGCAACCGAGATCATGATGGCGCTGGCATTGAAACCGAAATTGCTGCTGCTCGACGAGCCGACCGCCGGCATGGGCGACCAGGAGACTTATGACATCACGCGGCTTATCCGCAAACTGCATGGCGATCAGAAGCTTACGATCATCCTGATCGAGCACGACATGCGCGTCGTGTTCCATCTTGCCGAGCGGGTCATGGTCCTGGCGCAGGGTGCGGTGCTCGCCGACGGCACGCCCGCCGAGATTGCCGCCAACGAGGCAGTACAGACCGCCTATCTGGGGCAGGCCGCATGAGCGGTGCGGCGCTCGCGGCCGAAGGGTTGCACACCTACTACGGCAAGAGCCACATCCTGCACGGTGTCGGGCTCGAGGTGAACGAAGGCGAGATCGTCACGCTTTTGGGCCGCAACGGCGCCGGCAAGACCACGACGCTGAGGAGCCTGGTCGGGCTGACCCGGGCACGCGAGGGTGCGGTGCGGATTTTCGGCCGGGCCACGACGGATTGGCCGCCCTATCGCATCGCCGGGTTGGGCGTCGGCTACGTGCCTGAGGGGCGGCGCATCTTCCCCAATCTGACCGTCGAGGAGAATCTGAAGGTGCCGATCGAACGGCCGGGCGAGTGGACCATCGCCCGGGTGTTCGATCTATTCCCGGCGCTGGCGCAACGCCGGCGCAACAAGGGCCGACAGCTCTCAGGCGGCGAGCAGGAAATGCTGGCGATCGCCCGGGCGCTACTGCTCAATCCGCGGCTGATTATTCTCGACGAGCCGTCGCAGGGCCTGGCGCCGCTGGTCGTGCACGAGGTCTTCCGCGTGGTGACCACCGCGCGCCAAAGCGGCATCTCGGTGCTGCTGGTCGAGCAGAATGTCCGTGCCGCGGTGGCGATCGCCGACCGTGCCTACGTTTTGGATGACGGTCACATCGTCTATTCCGGCGCCGCGGCGGATTTCGCCAAGGACGAGGCCCGGGTGCGAGCGCTCGCCGGCGCCAGCACCGAAGACTGGCACCGGCCCGGCTTCGTCGCGCACTAGCATTGCCGCACCGGCATTTGACAAGGCCGGCCGAACCCCGGATGAATTGGGACAAGAATAGTGCGAGAGGCATCGACATGGCCAAGTACAAGGTGGTGACGCCCGGGGGCAAAGCTTTGCCGTGGTGGCCGGCAATTACGATTTTGAGAACGAGGCGCTGGTCCCGCTCGACGCCGAGATCGTCGAGATCGACGGCGCGAATCGGAAAACGAATTCATCGCCACACGCCCATGATGCCGACGCGGTCTATGCCAAGGGCCGCAACTTCACCAAGCGCATGATCGACGGGCTGGAAAAGGCCAAGATCATCGCGCTCGGCACGGTGGGCTCGGATTATATCGATGTTGCCGCCGCCACCGCCAAAGGCATTCCCGTCACCAACGTCCCCGATACCTTCATCGAGGAAGTCGCCGACCACGCCATGATGTTGCTGTTGTCCGCGTTCCGTCGCGTGCTGACGCAGGACCGCATGGTGCGCGACGGCCGCTGGCGCGAGGGCCGGCCCGGCCTCAACCAGCCGCGCTTGATGGGCCTCACGCTCGGCTTCATCGCCTTCGGCCATGTGGCGCGCGCCACGGCGATGCGCGCCAAGCCTTTCGGTTTGCGCTTGATGGCCTACGACCCTTATATCGAAGAGCTGGTGATGTCGCCCTATGGCGTCCAGCCGGCGACGCTCGAGGAGGTGTTGACGCAATCGGACTTCGTCTCGATGCACGCGCCGGCGACCGGCGACGGCGTATCACATGCTGACGGAGCGGCACTTCAAGATGATGAAGCCGGGCGCGATCTTCATCAACACCGGGCGCGGCCCGACCGTCGACGAGGCGGCACTGATCAAGGCGCTTGCAGCAAGGCTGGATCGCCGGCGCCGGTCTCGACGTGCTCGAGATCGAGCCGCCCAAGCCGGACAATCCGCTCCTCAAGATGGACAATGTCATGCTAACCGCCGCATGTCGCCTCGGCCTCGGCGCGGTTCGATCCGGCGCGGCGCCGCCGCGTCGGCCAGGAGATCGCGCTGGCGTTGCAGGGCATGTGGCCGCGCAGCCCCGTCAATCCGTCGGTGCTGGAAAAAGGTCCTTGCGGCGCTGGCAGCCTTATTCGATGGAACGCGGCCCCGCGACCTGAACCAAAGGAGCAAGCTCATGAAAGTCGGTGAAGCGATCGCGGAGATCATGAAGCGCGAAGGGGTGGAGATTCTTACCGCCTATCCGGTCAACCATCTGATCGAATTCGCGGCGGCGCTCGACATCCGTCCGATCATCGTGCGCCAGGAGCGCATCGGCCTGCATATGGCGGACGCCATTTCGCGCCTGACCTCGGGCGACAAGCTCGGCGCCTTCTGCATGCAGCACGGGCCGGGTACCGAAAATGCCTATGGCGGCATCGCCCAGGCCTATCAGCGAATCGATCCCGATCCTGGTTGTGCCCGGGGGCTATCCGCGCCGCTCGGCCCATATCGGCGCCAATTACAACGCCACGCGCGAGATGCGCGGCATCGCCAAAATCGCCGAGCCGGTGACGCTGCCGGGCGAGGTCGCCAACATCATGCGCCGCGCCTTCTCGGCACTGCGCAACGGTCGCGGCGGCCCCGCGATCGTCGAGGTGCCGGCCGATCTGTGGAACGCTGAGATCGATGGCGAACTCGACTACAAGCCCGTCATCGTCACCAAGTCTGGGCCTGATGCCGAACGCGGTAAGAGCGGCGGCGAAGCTCCTCGCCGAGGCAGATCGCCGGTGATCTATGCCGGCCAGGGCGTGCATTGGGCCAAGGCCTGGCCACAATTGCGGCGCCTTGCGGAATTGCTGGCGATCCCGGTCTGCACCAGCCTCGAAGGCAAGAGCAGCTTCCCCGAGGACCACAAGCTGGCGCTCGGCTCTGGCGGCGTCGCGGTACCAAAGCCGGTGCGTCACTGGCTCGACACGGCCGACGTGATCTTCGGCATCGGGTGCAGCTTCACCGAGACGGCCTTCGGCGTGCCGATGCCAAAGGGGAAGGACAAGAAATTCATCCACGCCACGCTCGATCCGAACCATCTCAACAAGGACATCTATGCGACGGTTGGGCTGGTCGGCGATGCGGGCCTGACCCTCGACGCGTTGCTGGCGGAACTGGGCAAGACGGTGACATCGCCGCGCGACGCGCTCGCGCGTGGCAAGCGAGATCGCTGAGATGCGCCAAGGCTGGCTCAAGGAATGGATGCCCAAGCTCACGTCAAACGAGGCTCCGCTGTCGCCCTTATCGCGTGATCTGGGATTTGTTGCACACGGTCGATGTCGCCAACACCATCATCACCCACGACGCCGGCAGTCCGCGCGACCAGCTCTCGCCCTTCTGGAGTATCGAAGGTGCCGCTGTCCTATATCGGTTGGGGCAAGACAACGCAGTTGGGGTACGGGCTGGGCCTTGCCATGGGTGCGAAGCTCGTCCGCCCCGACAAGCTGTGCATCAATGTCTGGGGCGATGCCGCGATCGGTTTCACCGGCATGGATTTCGAGACCGCGGTGCGCGAGCGGATCCCGATCATGTCGGTGCTGCTTAACAATTTCTCCATGGCTATCGAGTTGGCGGTGATGCCGATCTCGACCAAAAAATTCCGCTCGACCGATATTTCCGGCGATTATGCCGCGATGGCGCGTGCCTTTGGCGGCTATGGCGAGCGTGTGACGCAGCCGGCCGACATCATTCCCGCGATCCGGCGGGGCATCGAACAGACACAAAAGGGCGTGCCGGTGCTGTTGGAGTTCATCACCGCGAAGGAAACCACGATTTCACGCTATTTGCCGGAAAAGTAAGGTAGTCGACGCCATGAGCATCAGGGGCAAGGCCTATATCGGCGGCATCTACGAGCATCCGACGCGCAACGCCGTCGACAAATCGCTACCTCAGCTACATGCCGAGGTAGCGAAAGGCGCGCTCGACGACGCCGGCGTCAGCCACCACGAGGTCGATGGCTATTTCTGTGCCGGCGACGCTCCCGGGCTCGGCGGTTTGTCGATGATCGACTATCTTGGCATTCAGCCGAAGCATATCGATTCGACCGAGACTGGCGGCTCGTCCTATGTCATCCATGTCGCGCACGCCGCCGAAGCGATCGCCGCCGGCAAATGCCGTGTCGCCTTGGTGACGCTCGCCGGTCGGCCGCGCGCCGAGGCCGGTCAGATGCGCGGGATGGCGGCGCGCCCCGATTTGTTTCCGGAACAGAATTTCGAAGCACCTTATGGCGGCGTGGTGCTCAACCTTTATGCGATGTGCGCGATGCGCCACATGTATGAGTTCGGCACGACGAGCGAGCAGCTCGCCTGGATCAAGGTCGCGGCGTCCCATCACGCGCAACACAATCCGCACGCCATGCTGCCAGGCGTGGTGACCGTGCACGACGTGCTGAGTTCGCCGGTGGTGGCCGATCCGTTGCATCGGCTCGATTGCTGCGTGATCTCCGATGGCGGCGGTGCGGTGGTCGTGGTCGCCCCGGAGATTGCCAAGGACCTCAAAAGGCCCAAGATTAAAATCCTCGGCGCCGGCGAATTCTCCAAGAACCAGATGGGTGGCAAGGTGGACCTGACCTATACGGGTGCCCGTATCTCCGGACCGATTGCCTTTGCCGAAGCCGGCGTCAAACCGGCCGACATCAAATACGCTTCGATCTATGACAGCTTCACCATCACGGTGCTCATGACGCTCGAGGATCTGGGTTTCTGCGAAAAAGGGCGAGGGCGGTAAATTCGTCGCCGACGGCAACCTCATTTCCGGCGTCGGCAGCCTGCCGTTCAACACCGATGGCGGCGGCCTCTGCAACAATCATCCCGGCAATCGCGGCGGCATGACCAAAGTGATCGAGGCGGTCCGGCAATTGCGCGGCGAGGCGCATCCGAAGGTGCAAGTGAAGAATTGCGATGTCGCTTTGGCCCACGGCACGGGCGGCTCGCTCGGCACGCGCCACGGCAGCGCCACCTTGATCATGGAGCGCGAATAATGGCCGAACGAAAAATATCGGCGCCCGCGATCAATCCCGAAACCAAGCCATTTTGGGAGGCCGCCGCCAAGGGTCAATTGGTGATAAAGAAATGCCGCGCCTGCGGCGAGTTACATTACTACCCGCGCACGATCTGTCCCTTCTGCCACAGCGATCGCACGGAATGGCAGGCGGCCTCAGGCAAGGGCTCGATTTATTCTTTCAGCGTCATGAGGCGCGCCGCTGAACCCTTCGCCATCGCCTATGTGACGCTCGAGGAAGGGCCGAAAGTGTTGACCAACATCGTCGATTGCGCGTTCGACGACATCAAGATTGGCAAGGCGGTGACCCTGGTGTGGAAACAGTCGGAGGGCGGTCCTGCAGTGCCGATGTTCACCCTGGCGTGAGTGTTTCCTCGGTCGGAAGAAAGGGCCTCTTTCGTTATCGTTCCTACGCCTTATTCTGGACCGCAAGGGGACTGTCGGCTTTCTCGACGCAAATGGCCGCCGTGGCGACAGGCTGGCTGGTCTATCAAAAGACCGGCAGCGCCTATGTCCTCGGTTTCATCGGTCTTGCCCAGTTTGTGCCGATGGTGCTGTTGACGCTGCCGGTCGGCCATATCGCCGACCGCGCCGACCGTCGGCGCATCGTGGTCGCCTGCCAGCTCGTTGAATGTGGCACCCTGGCCTTCTTGGTGTCGGGCGTTGTCGGCGGCTGGCTCCAGCTCCTGCACCTCTTTGCCGCCGTCGTCGTGCTCGGATCAGCCCAGGCTTTCGAACGCCCGACCATGACCTCGCTGTTGCCAAGCCTGGTGCCGCTCGGGGTGCTGCAGCGCGCCATCGCCATGGCGTCCTCTGCCAATCAGTCGGCCTATATCATTGGGCCGGCGTTGGGCGGCTTGCTCTATGCCATTCACATCGCGGTGCCATTTGCCGTGGCGGCAAGTTTCATGCTGGCGGCCGCGCTGCTCATTTCCGCGCTCGGGGTCGCGAGCGCGACCCCAACGCGCGAGCCCGCGACGTTGCGCTCGGTGCTTTCCGGTCTCTCCTTTATCTGGCATCGACCGGTGCTGTTGGGCGCGGTGTCGCTCGATCTGTTCGCCGTGCTGTTGGGCGGCGCCACGGCGCTGATGCCGATTTTTGCCCGCGACATTCTCGGCACCGGCCCTTGGGGTCTCGGTATCCTGCGCGCGGCGCCGGCGGCGGGCGCGCTCAGCATGTCGTTCATCATGACGCTGATCCCGTTGCGCCGCGCGGTCGGCGCGAAACTCTTTCTGGCGGTGACAGGATTTGGCATCGCGACCGTCGCGTTTGCGATATCGCGCAACATCGTTGTCTCGGTGGCGGCGCTTTTTTTTGTCGGCGTTGCCGACAATATCAGCGTTGTGATCAGGACATCGCTGGTGCAGCTGGCAACCCCCGACAAGGTGCGGGGGCGCGTCAACGCGGTCCACTCGCTCTTTATCGGCACGTCGAATCAGCTTGGCGAGTTCGAATCAGGCATCACCGCGGGTCTGCTCGGTGCGGTTCCGGCCGCGCTCCTGGGCGGTCTTGCGACGATCGCCATTGCCCTGTTGTGGGCACGGCTGTTTCCGACGCTGCGGCGCGTCGAAACCCTGGCGGGACCGTTCGACGGCAATTGGCGATAAGAGCGCCAGCGATTCGGGACCCGAGCCACGTCAGCGTTCGCGAACCGGAACCCGCATCGGAGACGCTTCATCGCGTTCGATAATGGGCTCTAGCGCCACCAGGAGCGCAACGAGTGCAAGTCAGCGAGATGAGGGACGCGCTCGACTGTCGTCTATTTCCGGGCGAAAGCGGGGCAGCCTCCCGGTGCGTCAATCGGACGAAATACCTTATCACCCGGCAAAGTTGCGACCACCTTGGTCCAATCATAGGGGCCTCGGGCTTGATCCGGACGGTTCACCTGCAAAAGATAGACGTCATGGATCATGCGGCCATCGGGCCGCAAATGGCCGTTGTCGGTGAAAGCGTCGTCGATCTTCATCTTCCGCAGCTGCGTTAGCACCGTCTTTGGATCGGTCGCATGCGTCGCTTTCACGGCGAGAAGATAAGAGCGGACCGCCGAATAGGTGCCGACCTGGAAATCCGATACCGGCTTGCCGGTCTTTTCCAGGAATTTGCGAAAAAACGCACGCGCCCGATCATTCATATTCGGATTCCAATAGGCGACATAGAGTATGCCCTGCGCGTTGGCGAGCCCCATCGCCTTGATTTCGGTGAGGTCGAAACCGGGAAATAGCTTCGCCTTGACGCCGAATTCACGGGCGGCCTTGATCGCGTTCATGGTGTCCTGACCACCATTTGCCAAGGCGATCACCTCCGCGCCCGAGGCTTGAGCTTGCAAAATGTAGGAGGAAAAATCCGACGTGCCGATCGGATGCAGCACGGAGCCCAATACCTTTCCGCCGCGCGCTTCGACAGCGCGGGTGGTGCCGGCCTGCACCCCCTTGCCGAACACATAGTCGGCGGTGATGAAGAACCAGGTTTTGCCGAGATAAGGCATCGCTTCACCGGCAGCCGAGCCGGCGGCATAAGTGTCATAGACCCACTGCACCAGGTTATCCGGCGCGCAGCCCTTGCCGGTGAAATCGGCCGAGCCGGCGCTCGTGAGCAACAGCAGTTTGCCGCGCGCTTTGCCGACGTTCAGCACCGCAAAAGCGACCGCCGAATTGATCAAATCGGCAATGGTGTCGACATGATCAACGTCGAACCAGCGGCTCGCGATGGCGGCGCCGATATCGGGCTTATTCTGGTGATCGGCCGAGACGATTTCGATCTTGGCGCCATCGATATTGTTGCCGAACTCTGCGGCGGCGATTTCGGCCCCGGCCACTGAGCCGTGACCGCCATTGCCCTCGTATGGCCCGGAAAGGTCGGTCAGCACGCCGATCTTGATAACGCCGCTCGCAAAATCGGCATGCGCGGCGTTCATCATGGTCAGCGCAGCCGCCACAATGGCTGGAAAAATCATCCTCATCATCGACCTTGTCCTCCCCTTCTTCAGGACCATGGTTTCTTTGCTCGGCAGGGCAATCACATTAATCCATCGACGAAATCCAATTGATCCTGGCAGCCATGCGAAGGCCCGCATATAGGCGCCACCGCGGCCATGGCCGGCTGCGGTTGGGTCTCAGTATCACGGCGACTTTCTGGACAACCGGTCGCACACATGGGCCCGGCTTCGTCAATCGAGCGGCACCGCGGCAGACAAGGTCGGGCCGATGTCGTCGTTGATGACGAGATCAGCGATGTCGTCGAATTCGGTCGGCTCGCGATTTACAATGACAAGCCGTGCGCCATTGCGTTTGGCGAGCAAGGGAAAACCGGCAGCGGGATAGACCACGAGTGACGAGCCGAGGACGATAAAAAGATCGCAAGATAGTGTCTCGGTCTCGGCGCGATCCATGGCGGCGCGCGGCATCGGCTGACCGAAGGAAATGGTGGCGGATTTGACGAGGCCGCCGCAATCGCGGCAGGTTGGAATCTCGTCGCGGCCCACAAAGCTCTGCTTCAGCGTTTCCAGCTCGTGGCGCGTGCCGCAATCGAGACAAGTGGCGTAGCTGGCGTTGCCGTGTAGCTCAATGATCCGGTCCGCCGGCACGCCCGAATCCTGATGCAGGTTGTCGACATTTTGGGTAATGACCGCGGCGACTTTGTGCTGTGCCACCAAGCGCGCCACCGCAAAATGCCCGCTATTCGGCCTGGCGCCGGTCCAGCCCATGGCGCCGGTGAAGACGCGCCGCCAGGCTTCACGACGCATCGCCTCGCTCGCCAGGAAGTCCTCGAAATAAATCGGCTTCATCCGGCTCCAGACGCCGCCGGGGCTGCGAAAGTCGGGAATGCCGGATTCGGTAGAAATCCCGGCCCCGGTGAAGACGACGGCCCGCCGCGATTCGGCGATCAGTTTTGCGAGTGCGGCGTGCGCAGGCATGAGATCAAACTAAGCGCCGGCATAGCTGAGCAACCCGCGGTACCAGATTGGGTCGCGGCAGCCCTGCATCATAGGTGCTCATCCGCCGGTCGTTCTCCGCGATGCAGAGGCCGAGCACGTCGCGCGCCTTGACATTGATGCCCATCGCTTGATGACCGTTGGCGGTGAAATTGTTGCCCCCGGCCCCGCGGGCAATCAGGACGCGCTGGTAAACGAGCCGCGCACATACTGCGCCGCGGCGCGCATCGAATATCGGCTTGCGCCACCACAGCAGGCGTGCTCGATGCCAGGCGGTCCAGTTGCGGAAGAACAGGATGTGGCGGGCCTCTTCCTGCATCACGGGCTGGAAAGTCTCAACCAAAGCCGGCGGAAAAAGCGCGAATGCTTGGCGAGGGTAAAGAGGCCGAAGGCGAAGAAGCTGTCTATGCATTCGCTTCAATCCGTGATCAGGAACGCCCATTCACCGTTACGGGGCTTGGGATAGTTGGGCTCCACCGCCAGCGGGATTGCGTAAGCGGCGGCCAAATTGCTCAACACACGCTTGTGACGCGCCTCCTTGAAGCCGTTCATTTCGATCGCGTGTCTCAACAGTGGATCGTCGACCTGATCGCCATAGGAGAGGACGCGGACGCTGGCATGGCCTTCGCTTTGCACCGCCATGTCCCAGATCGGCAGTTCGACGAGTTGCCTGCACGCGCCGTCGTCAAGCAGCGGCCAGTCGAGGATCTCAGGTTTATTGGAGTTGTGGGTGTCGAGTAGCGCACGGCAGAAAAGCGCCAGATACTCAGCGCTGCCGATTTCGATGTCCGCGGCACCTTGGGCAACGGCCGCCACGCTCATCGACGCCACCTAGATGGCCGTCAGCGGCCCGTAGGTTTCGGGGCGCCGATCGCGGAAAAACTGCCACAGATTGCGCACCTCGCGCACCATGTCCCAGTCCATATCGGCGATCAGCAGCTCATCCTGGTCCTCGCTGGCCTTGGCGATGATGGTGCCGCGCGGATTGACGAAATAAGATGAACCGTAGAACCGTCCGATGTTCCACGGCGCCTCGGTGCCGACACGGTTGATGGCGCCGATATAGCAGCCATTCGCAGCCGCCGCGGCCGGCTGCTCCAGCTCCCAGAGATATTGGCTCAAGCCCGCCACCGTCGCCGAGGGATTGACGATGTACTCGGCGCCGTTCAGGGCCAAGCCGCGCCAGCCTTCGGGAAAGTGCCGGTCATAGCAGATATAAACGCCAAGCTTGCAGTAGGCGGTTTGGAACACCGGCCATCCGGAATTGCCCGGTTTGAAAAAGAACTTTTCGTAGAAGCCGGCGACCTGCGGAATGTGGGTCTTACGGTACTTGCCCAGATATTTGCCGTCCGCATCGATCACGGCGGCGGTGTTGTAGTAGACCCCGGTCATGTCCTCTTCGTAGATTGGCACGACAACAACCATCGAATATTTCTTGGCGTATTCGCGCATCAACTGCGTGGTCGGCCCCTCGGGAATTTTTTCCACGGCGGCGTACCATTTGACGTCCTGGCTCGGACAGAAATAGGGCTGCGTGAACACCTCTTGAAGACACAGCACCTGGACACCGGCCTTCCCCGCCGCCTCGACCAAGGGCACATGCGCGTCGGTCATTTTGCTGCGGATTTCCTCCGGCGACATGGAGGTGTTTCCCTTGAGGCTCATTTGAATCAAGCCGCCCTTCAGCGTGGTCATGACGGATCTCCAGCGGTTCCCGGCCAAGCGCCTTACCCTAATTGCTTTTGGGGTTCAACGGGTGCGATGATTTGTTTCGTTGGTCAAATCACGGGAGAGATACATGGCACGGCCCCGCATCCGCCATTTGGCGATCATGACCCGCAGCCCGAAGAAAATGGCGCAGTTCTATCAAGAGACGTTCGACATGGAGATCATTAACAAGGCGCCAAATGATATGGCGTTCTTCTTGAGCGACGGCTATCTGACGCTGGCAATCCTGCCGCACCGGCTCGAGGGCGAGGCCGCGGTCGGCATCAATCATTTCGGCTTCGAGATTGAGGATCTCGAGGCGGTCAAGAAGAAGCTCGCGGATTTCGGCGTCGAGATGCCGAAAATGCGGCCGGCAGAACGACCGTACGCCGAATATCGAGCGTGCGACCCCGAGGGCAATCAGTTCGACCTCTCGGTTCACGGCTTTCGCGAGGTCGAAACCGGCCACGACCGCGCCTCCAAGAAAGAGCAGGTCTAGCCGCGGCGCTGGATGCGCTTTCACCTCATCTCCGCCTTCGTCACCTTTTTCGTGGTGGTGGATCCGGTCGGCGTGGCGGTGGTGACAGGTGGCATGACCCACGGCCTGCCCAGGGCGCTGCGCCACTCCATCGCCTGGCGCGGCGTCGCCACCGCTGGTGTGATCCTGATTGTGTTTGCCTTCGTCGGCGAGGCGCTGTTGCGTGCCCTTGGCATCACCTTGCCGGCGCTCAGGGTGGCGGGCGGGCTGTTGCTGTTCCTCCTGTCGATCGACATGGTGTTTGCGCGCCCTTCGGGGATACGCAATCCGACAGGTCCGGAGCAGGCGGAGGCCAACCAGCGCCTCGATATTGCGGTGTTTCCGCTGGCCTTTCCGCTATTGGCCGGGCCGGGTGCGCTGACCTCGGTGGTGCTGCTGATGGCACGAGCCGGCGACACGATTGAGGCGGCGATCGTGATCGGCGCCTTAATCGTGGTCCTGGCGCTCGCCTACGTCGCCTTGCATTTCACCAATGAGGTAGGGGCGATCTTGGGGGTCACCGGCGCCAATGTGGTGGGCCGCATTTCGGGAGTGATCCTGGCAGCGCTCGCCGCCCAATTTGTCCTGGACGGGTTGGGCCAGGGGCTGCCGCGGCCGAGCTAGGAGGTGAGCATCTCTGCCACCTGAATCGTCGGGGTGATGTTGGTGTAGTTGGCGATGTCCGCGGCCAATTCGGCGCCCCGCTTCTGGTTCCGGGCGGCGAAATCCGCGGGCGAGGATATTTTAATGGTGGCGAGGCACACATACGCCGACGGCTCGCCATTGGGGCCGGGCAGGCCCTTGGCAACCTCGAACTCTCCACCGAGAATTTCGTTGGCCAGGGGAATGTGTTTTTTCAAGTAATAGTCGAAATCAAACTTGGCGCCAGCCTTGTTGGTAGAGCAGGTGCAGTGCAGCATGAAAGCCTCCTTCGATCCGCGATCATGATAATGAATGCAGCAAAACTGAACGAGAAACCTTCGCGAAAACTTGGCGCGGGATAACGCCCCAGACTGTTGCAATTCCGCAACAGAAATTGGAAATCGTAGTCTGCGCACTGCCTTCATCCTTGTCTCTTACCGAGGAGTGGGGCGAAATGCGGATGGATGGAAACGCGATCGCGTTCCGTGGAAACGAACCCACTTGGGGGTCATAAATGAAACTATTCCGTAGTATCGGCCTTGGCGCGGCACTGGGTGCTTTGACCGTCGCCGGCGGGCTGCTGGGAGGTGTCGGCTCCGCCCATGCACAAGGGGCGCCTCCGGGATTCTTCCAGGTGCCGGGCACCAGTACGGCGCTATTGATCACCGGTCAGGTGGGGACCCGGATGATCTACGACTCGAACAGCCTTCAGGATTCACCGGCCTTTCCCGGCGTCGAGGCCGACGTTCTCATTCCCTTGTTCATCCCCATCAGCAACGCGAAGTGCCCAGCGACCGGTACCTGCAATGGCATCAACGGTGCGGGTCCCAACTCCAGTATGTTGCACTTCAGTTCCCAAGATTACAGCCTCGGCTTTATTACCAGCACGCCTACTGCCTATGGCGATCTCGGGACGGTGTTGATTTTCGGCGCCGGCAATGACGTGTTTTCGGATTTCGGTCCGGTCGGCTTGGCATTCCATAGCACCGGTCTGGTGGTCGGTTTCGGCACCTTGGGGCCGTTCATGGCCGGCTTTAACGCCTCGCTCTTCGGTGATGCCGATGCGGCCCCCGATACCTTCGGCGAACCTTTGGCGCTCGCTGGCCAGGTCGGCGGCCTGAACCCGTCCTTCCGCTACACCTGGAAAGGACCTAACGGTATCACCATCGCCGGTTCGGTCGAGGCGCCCTTCACCAGCAACGGCGCAACGGGCGCAATCGTCGGCAACTTCGAGAACTCGCTCCTCGGCGCGAGCTTCCCAGGCGGTGCCGGTTTCGGACCAGACAACGTCTTTAGCACAGGCACGCTGAACGGCTCGACCCATGTTCCGGACTTTGTGTTGAAAGCACGGTGGGATCAACCTTGGGGTCACGTCTCAATCGCGGGCCTCCTGCATAATAACAATTCGAACTGCACTCTCAATTGTAACCCGCTGACCAACTTTGAGGCTGTCGGCGGCTTGGCGGACGGTATTGGCACTGTGTCTCCTGGCAACCAGGCAGGGACCGCGGCCTTTCTCTATGGTGCGCAGCCTGACCAGAACATTCCCAGCATCAGCCGGGAAGGATGGGGCGTCAACTTAACCGGCCATTTCAACACCTGGGGTAAAGACGCCATTAAATGGGGCGTGTTCGGCGGCTACGGTCTCGGCTCCTATATGGGCGACTACGGCGACACCGGCATTTACATAAGCACTTGCACCTTCGGCAGCCCCAACCTTCGGGGACCGACTTGCGCGGTGCCAAACTTCACCGGTGCGTCCTATATTCCAGCGGCGATGGGCGGCTATGTCAGCTACCAGCATTTCTGGACCGACCAGTTGCGGTCGACGTTCGGCTTCGGCGGGTCGCGCGTCTACATCCAGAATCAATTCATCAACAACGTGTTCATCGAGAACGAACAGATGGACACCAGCCACTGGAGTCTCGTGGGAAATCTGATCTGGAGCCCGGTGCCGAAGGTCGATCTCGGCCTCCAGTACATCTACTATCATGTCCATCGTGCCAGCGCCGAGTTTGCGGGCAGTGCAATCGCAATCGACAACCGCATATCGGCAGGGGCACTCTTCCACTTCTAGTCGATACTACGCATCACTCGAGACCCGCCGGCGGCAGCGCCGGCGGGTTTTTGTTTTGACCCCCAACATTTCTTTTGTGACTGGGAACAATTTGCCTCCATCAAGCGTTCTGTGGCCATCTGCACATGGGAGGCTGAGCAGATGCGTCACGATACTGACCGTTATCGGATGTTGCTTGAAACGGAAAAGAACCCGCGCGTTCGTAAAGTGCTAACGAATATGATCCAGGAATTGGAGAGCCGGGTGCCGCCGTCGGGTGTGCCCGAGTTCAAACGAGAGTAGCAGCGATAGCGAGGAGCTTTCCGCCCGATAGTTGGCGCGTTAGCTCGATTTATTCGTTCCGAGGGACATAATCGCCGGAAACCCGGCGAGTGGGCTCGCACGCCTGCAGTCTAGTGTTGCGTTTTTTCTCTCCTGCGGTCCGATGTTGCGTTTTTTCTCTCCTGCGGTCCGATCTGGCTAAGCTAGGATTGGGCCGATATGGCAGTGCAACAAAAGCGAGAAGAAGCGGCACCGGCCGCCGGTCTCTGGTTGATCCTCGGCTTCGGCTTTCTAAGCGCCATGGCACCCTTGTCGGTCGATATTTATCTGCCGGCACTGCCGATGCTGCAAAAGAGCTTTGCTGCAGATCAAGCGCATACCCTATTGACCCTTTCAGCATTCCTTGTGGGTTTCGGGACCGGGCAATTGTTTCTCGGCCCATTGAGCGACCGGTTCGGCCGCAAGCGCCCGCTGGTCGGCGGGCTGGTGCTCTATTTCATTGCGTCGGTCGGCTGTGCCTCGGCCGATTCGATCGGAGCGATCATTTTGTGGCGCTTCCTCCAGGCTGTCGGCGGCTGTGCGGTGCCGGTCATGGTGCAGGCCATGGTGCGCGACCTGTTTGACCGCGACCAGGGCGCCCGTATCCTGTCCCTCAACATGCTGGTCATGGGCGTAGCCCCGATCGCAGCGCCGCTGATCGGCGGACAGGTGATCGTCTGGTTCGATTGGCGTGCGATCTTCTGGGTGTTGGCGGCGTTCGGGGGATTGGCGTTGATTTGCAGCGCGATGCTACCGGAGACGCTGTCGCCCGCGCGCCGCAACCAGGCTCATCCCATGGCCATGATCTTGGGCTATACCGAGCTGGTGCGAAGCCGCCAATATGTCGCTTATGTCTTCAGCCTAGGCTTTTATTATTGCGCCTTGTTCGGTTTTATTGCCGGCTCGCCCTTTGTCTATATCGAACACTTCGGGGTACCGCCGCAATATTACGGTTTTCTTTTTGGCGTCAATATTGTCGGCATGATGGCCGGCAGTTTCACCAATGCCCGTGTCGTCCTGCGCCGGGGGAGCGACACGCTGCTGCGCATTGGCCTCTTCATCGGTCTGGCGGGTGCCCTGTTGTTGGCGGTGACCGGGACTCTGGGGCTGGGCGGGATTGCCGGTATCGCGGTTCCGTCTTTTATCATTCTGTCGATGCTGAGCATGATCAGTGCCAATGCCATCTCGGGTGCACTGGCGCTGTTCCCGCATCGCGCTGGCGCAGCCTCGGCGCTGCCGGGCGCATTGCAGTTCGGCATGGGGGCGCTATCGGGCGCAGTGATCGGATGGCTGGCCGACGGCACGCCCGGCCCGATGAGCATCGTTATGGCGGCTTCCGTCGCGATTGCGCTCGCGCTCAACCTGGCATTGGTGCGCCGCCGCTAACCCCTATTTCTCGACCAGCACGGCCCCGGCCGACATCGGCTGCACGCTGCGCTGATAGATCCCGAGCCAGCCGCCGGCATGGGGCAGCTTCGGCGTCCCGAGGGCGGCGCGGCGCGCCGCCATTTCCGCTTCCGGCACCACGAGATCGAGGACGCGCTGGTCGACATCGAGCACGATCCGGTCGCCGGTCCTGACCAGTGCCAAGGGCCCGCCCACTGCCGATTCGGGAGAGACCTCCGCCACCGTCAGGCCTTTATTGCACAGGCCCGAAAGCTGGCCGTCACTGATGAAGGCGATTTTGTTCTGCAAGCCCGCCGCATCGACCGCGAATACGACCATCGACGCCGGCCCCGCCATTCCCGGCCCGCCTTTGGGCCCCATGCCGCGCACGACGAGCGCCTGGCCTTCCTTGACCTCGCCCCGCTCGATTGCCTTGATTGCGTCCGGACCATTGTCGAACACGATCGCCGGTCCGTCGAACTTGGCAATGCGTCCGGGCCCACGCAGACCGAGCTTGCAGATAGCGCTCTCGGGGGCCAAGGAGCCCCGCAGGATGCTGATCGGCGCTTCGGTGGAGAAGGCGCGGTCGCACGGCCGGATCACCTCGGGATCCGCCACCGTTACCCCGACAAGGTTATCGGCGACGGTCTTGCCGGTGCACGTCAGCGCCGTGGTGGCGAGCAACGGCTCCAGTTGCTTCATCAAGGCACGACACCCGCCAGCGGCCTCGAAATTTTCGATCGATTCGTCACCGTTGGGGCGCACCGCACTCAGCACCGGGATCTTGTCGCCGAGATCATTGAACATCTGGAAGACATCGATATCGAGCTGCGATTCGACCGCGATCGCCTGCAGATGTTTGATGCAATTGATCGAGCCCGAAACTGCGAGCACGGCGGCGACGGCGTTGTGAAATGCGCCCGCGCTCATGACCGAGCGGGGCTTCAGATCTTCGAGCACCATGTCGACGATGCGCGTGCCGGCCGCGCGCGCCTGCTGAAACATTTTCTCGCTGTTGGCGAGTACCGGCGCGCTGCCGGGGAGCGCCATGCCGAGCGCCTCGCACACCACATGCATCGAATTCGCTGTCGCCATGCCCGAGCACACGCCCGGGCCCTTGATGGCGTTGTCGGCCATGAGGCGCAATTGCTCGGGCGAGAGCTTGCCGAACGCGGCTTGTACCGAGCCGAAGAATACTTCTTCGATATCGACATGGTGACCGTTCAGTTCGCCCGAAGGCTGATAGCCGCAGACCACGAGAATGGTCGGAATGTTGAAGCGGCCGGCCGCCATCATATGCGCGGGCGGAGTCTTGTCGCAGGAAGAGAGGCATACCATGCCGTCGAGCTGCGCACCTTCGACCGCGATCTCGATGTCGTTCACAATGAGATCGCGGCTCGGAAGGATGTACCCGCCGCCGCCGCCCTGACCGCCGCGACCGATGATGAAGTCGCTTGGTGCAGCCGTGCGGATTTCGAAGGGCAGGCCTCCGGCGGCGCGCACCGCGTCCTTTACTACCTTGGCCACACCGTCGACATGGGCGAAGCAGATCGCCAGCTCGGAGGAGGTGTTCACCACGGCGATCTTGGGTTTTTCCATATCGGCATCGGAAATACCGAGCGCCTTCCATTGCGCACGCCGTACCGCCTCGCGGAACGAGCCAGGCTCGAAATTGCTCCTGAGCTTGAAATTCCTCTTGGCGTCCGCCATGCCAACCTCCCGTCCCATTTTGTGCCGACCATGCTATCCCGATTTGGCGTCCCGATCATCGGATCTTTACCGCGGGAGTTTGCGGTCGATAAATTGACGGCGGCAGCGGATCGACCAAAGCTCAACCCTCAGACGGCCAGGTGGGAAAATGTCAAAGCGAAGCGCCGGACTGTTGGCGCACAAGATCGTCGCCGGGAAGATTCTGGTTCTCCTCGTTCATCCTGGCGGGCCATTCTGGCGCAACAAGGATCAGGGTGTTTGGACCATCCCCAAGGGCGAGATCGCCGACGGCGAAGACCCTCTCGCGGCAGCGCGGCGCGAGTTTCGCGAGGAGACCGGACAGGATGCCGGTGGCGAGGTGGTCGCGCTGACCCCGATCCGTCAGGCGGGCGGCAAGGTCGTCGAGGCGTGGGCGATTGCCGCTGACATCGCTGCCGACGCGATTGTCAGCAACCAATTCGAAATCGAATGGCCGCCACGTTCGGGGCGCAGGCAATCATTCCCCGAAGCCGATCGCGCCGCCTGGCTGCCGCTGCCGGAAGCACGCCAGCGGATCAATAAGGGCCAGACCGCCTTGCTCGATGAACTCGAGCTGCTGCTGCACCGCGCGGGCCAATGAGCCGCCTGCCATCGCCCGCACAGGACGCGATGACCCGCAATCCCACCGTTGCGCCGGTCGTTCTCAAGTCGCGGCCTGGTTAGCGCTCGAGAAAGGGTTCGGGGAAGCGTTGCGCCCCGGCGCCGATCGAACGCGCGCCACCAATCCCTTCGCCGGCTAACCGACATTCATGAGAGAGGCGCATGGCTCTCATCGTGAGCGCCGGCCGACATTGCATTGACTCGCCTGGCGCCCCCATGTTTCGCTCCACCTGGAAAAAATTATAATAGCATTTCATCGCGCAGCGGGGAGGTGGAGGACGCCATGGACGATGTCGAGACACTGTTTCGCGGCGACGCCGGAAGTCTCGAGGCGTGGGTGCCGCTACACGAAAAGATCACCGCCGAACGGTTTGCGGGGGAGCGTGAGAAAATCTTTCGCCGCTCGTGGCTCTATATCGGCAAGGCAACGACGCTGACGCAACCTGGCAGTTATTTCGTCAAGGAACTGCCGACGCTCAACGCCTCGTTGGTCGTCGTGCGCGGCACGGATGGCAAGGTGCGCGCTTTCCACAATATCTGCCGGCACCGCGGCAACAAGCTGATCCGCGAAGGCTCCGGCTGCGAGGCGGCGATTCGCTGCGGTTTCCACGGCTGGGCATATTCGACCCGAAGGCGCGTGCATCGTCGTCACCGATGAGCATCAATTTCCATCGCTCGACAAATCGAAGCTCGGGTTGATCGCGGTTGCCTGCGAGGTCTGGAACGATTTCATCTTCGTCAATTTTGCCCCGCAGCAAACCTTGGTCGAGTGGCTCGAGGATATGTGGGACCAATATCCCGGCTATTTCCAGCAGCACGAAAAGATCGCGAGCTATTCGGTCGAGATCGAAAGCAACTGGAACCTCGGGGTCAATTCCTTCACCGAGGGCTATCACACGCTCTACATCCACCGCAACACGGTGCCGGATTATCAGGGCGGCAAGACCAATCCGCAGCGCCATCGGCCGTACATGCAATTGATGAAGCATCACACGCGCTATTCGGCACCCGCCAATCCCGATCATCACGAAACGCCGGCGGAGGCGCTCGCCTGGAAACACGGTCACAAGATGCTGCCGGCCGCGACCTTCCGGCACGACGACCTGGTTGCGGGCGTCAATCCGTCGCGCGCCGACAAGTGGCTCTTCGACGTGGTCGAACTGTTCCCGAACAATGTCATGCTGACGGGCCAATATTGGCACATGGTGTTGACCTTCTGGCCGGTCGCCGCCGACCGCACGGTGATGGTGCAAGAAGCGTTTGCCTACAAACCCAAGAACATGGGCGAGCGGCTGAGCCAGGAATTTTTCCGGAGCCGCGGCCGCGAGGTGTTGCGCGAGGACCTGAACACACTTGAAGCACAGCATGCGGCGCTGTCCTCAGGCGCGATGAAGCATGCCTACCTGTCGCGGCAAGAAGCCGCGATGCTGCATCATTACCGCGTTGCCGACGCTATGCTGCGGGATCCCCCACAAACTTGGCAGGAGACCATGCCGCGGTCGGAGCTGCGACATCAGGAGAAGGGCTGATGGCAGTACGACGCGTCCCAAGGAACCGTCCGCGAAACGGGATCTTGAGCGCCGAGGGGCGCCCGTCGCCGCAGCCAATGAAGGGTCTGGCAAGATGACCCAACGACTGTTGCCGTCGGTCTTTGCCGATCTTGAACCCTTCGCTGCAGTCTGGGCGCTTCCCAACGAGCAGGCGCGGCAGGTCAACCGCGCGCGAGCCGATCTCGAGACGGTGCGCACCTTTTACCTGGCGATGCTGCCGCGTATGCCGGCGGTGTTCGATTACTTCGAGCGCATCGGTCACGGCGATCTCGACCAGCTCGCGCCCGAAGAAAGGTGCCTCTATCAACTCGCGGCGGCGTTCTACGAGGCGTCGCATCCCGTCGAGATGAAGTGGCGGCGTACTGATATCGACGATGCGTTTCCGCTGGAGCGGTTGCGCTTTTTGCCGCCGAGCGACCGGCGCTAAGGGAGAACAAGAATGATTCGTTCCACCGATCGCATCAAGACCACCCATGCCGGCACCTTGCCGAAGGCGCCCGACCTCGCCCGCATGGTCGCGTCGAAGGCGGTGCATCAGACCGCCTGGCGGCCGCAGGAGCCGATTGAGGTCGACGAGGCAACGTTTGCGCGCCGCCTGCGCGAGGAAGTGGCTGAGACGGTACGGCGACAGGCCGAAATCGGCATCGACAGCGTCAATGACGGCGAGCTTGGCAAGATCACCTTCCAGCATTACTGCTTCGAGCGCATTAGCGGCTTCGAGGATCGCGATTGGCAACCGGGCATGCCGGTGCCGCTTTCGATCGCCATGCGCGATGCCAAGAAATTCGGCGCCTACTTCGCCGAGGGGCATGCCGGTTTCGCCAGCGCCGGCCCGCCCAAGAGCGTGTCGCTTTGTACCGGGCCGTTGACCTATATCGGCCATGCCGAGTTGCAGCGTGACATCGACAATTTCAAGGCGGCGCTCAAAAATGTCGCTGTCGAGGACGCGTTTCTGCCGGCCAATACCCCGGGCACGCTCGAACACGCGCTGCGCAATGTCTACTACAAGACCGATGAGGAATATCTCGACGCGATCGCCAATGTACTACGGGTCGAGTACAAAGCGATCACCGATGCCGGTCTGACACTGCAGCTCGACGATCCCGATCTGCCCGACGGCTGGGCGATTTATCCGGAGATGACCGTCGCCGACTATCGTCGCTATGCCGGGTTGCGCATTGAGGCACTGAAACACGCGCTCGCCGGTATCCCGCGCGAGCGGGTCCGCCTCCACGTGTGTTGGGGCAGTTTCCACGGTCCGCACCAGGAAGATATCCCGTTGAAGGAGATTGCCGATCTGATCTTCTCGGTGCCGGCGCAAAGCTATTCGATCGAAGCATCGAACCCGGCGCACGAACATGAATGGCAAGTGTTCGAGCACATCAAGCCGCCACCGGACACGGTGCTGATCCCGGGCGTGATCGGCCATGCCACGGACTTTATCGAGCACCCGGAATTGGTGGCGCAGCGCCTGGTGCGCTACGCCAAGCTGGTTGGCCGCGAGAACGTCGCCGGTGGCAGTGACTGCGGCATCGGCACACGCGTCAAGCATCCTTCGATCGCCTGGGCGAAGCTCGACGCCCTGGTCGAAGGTGCACGGCTCGCCTCGAAGCAACTTTGGGGCCGCTGATCGCTCGACGATTTCGCCGGACGAATCCAAGAGGCGTCGTCTTTCTCGCTTGGTGCCGATCCGGAATGCCTGCGCATCCCGAGACCCCAGAGTGTTGCATTGGTGCAGGTCCGTCGCTATGGTTGCGCCATGGCGATGCGTTCCGTCACCGTTTCGCGCTTTTGGTACCGCCGGTTCCGCCTGGCGGCCTAAGCGCGCGCATCGTTCGCAACCTGAAGCCGCCCGATCCGAGGCGGCTTTCGTCTGTTTGAGCCACGAAATTCGTCTCGTCGAACGGCCTCTCTGAAGGGGAGAAGCGCGCAATGTCGAACGATTTCGATGTCATCACCGGCCCGCCGGTACCGCCGGCGAAAATTAGGCCGGCTCTAGCACCCGCGGCTGATCCGCACCCAAGCGGAGAGGCCGACAAGACGGCGAGCCTGCCCGAGGACCTGGCGAACCCCATAGGATGGCCGAAGCCGGGAGCCTCCGTCCGCTGACCACGGCGAAGTGCCTTGCCCCCCTCGTGCATCGGGCGCGCCTTCCACGTCGAGCGGCGAGGACCTATTTTTTTGTGAGGGTTCCCGACAGTCGAGCCTGGGTAGAAACGGACCGCCTCGCCCGCTTGACACGATGGCCCGAACGGGCCATCTGTAAGTTATGGCTAACGCGTCTCATGCTTTCGCCGCGTTGGCGGATCCGACGCGACGGGCTGTGTTTGAGCGCCTGGCGCGGGGTCCGTGCGCCGTCGGCGAGCTCGCAAAGGGCTTGCCGGTCAGCCGGCCGGCTGTATCCCAGCATCTCGCCGTATTGAAGGAAGCCGGCCTGGTAAAGGACCAGGCGGACGGGACACGCCGCGTCTATCGTATCGATCCTGCCGGCCTGGGGGTGATTCGGGCTTGGCTCGATCGCTTCTGGGAGGATTCGCTGGCGTCGTTCAAGACCGAGCTCGAAGCGGCAATGCGCAAGGAGCAGCGGCTGTGACCGTCACAATTACGCCGGCACCGATACGCAAGACAGTGCACGTGACCGCGCCTCCGGACCGGGCCTTCACCTTTTTTACCGAGCGCATGGGGCGCTGGTGGCCGCGTGCCCATACCCTGCTAGGAGCGCCGCAGGAAGATGTCGTGATCGAGCCCCGGTTGGGCGGGCGCTGGTACGAACGCGGCGTCGATGGCAGCGAATATGATTGGGGCCGTGTTCTGGCCTGGGAGCCACCCGAACGGATCGTGCTGGGATGGCAGCTTGATGCCGATTGGCGCTACGATCCCGATCTCATCACTGAAGTCGAAGTGCGTTTCATGGCGGTTGGGGCCGAAACCACTCGCGTGGAAGTCGAACATCGCCGGCTCGAGAATTACGGCGCCCGGGCGGCAAAGACCCGCGAGCGGCTCGATTCGCCTGACGCCTGGCGCAGCACCCTAGACCGTTATGCCGAAATCGCGTCCCGGGAAGCCTAGACGCCGCGTTACGATTTCAGGTTTCGTTTCCACATGTCGAAAATCTTGGCCCAGGAGCTTTCGGCCGCGTCCGTATCGTAGACGTCGCGCTCCGGAAATTGGTAACCGTGATGGGTGCCGGGCAGGATTTCGAGCGTGTGTCGTATCTTGGCGGTCTTGAGCGCGTCGGTCAGTGTCGGGATCGTCTCGGGCGCGACATGGGGATCGTCCTCGGCGAAGCCGTAATAGATCTCGCCTTTGATCTTGGATACCAATTTGTGCGGCGAATCCTCCCCCTTGGTGACGATACCGACGCCGTAGAGCGAGGCCGATGCCGCATAGCGGTTTCCGTAGCGCGCCGCGACGGTCGTGACGAACTTGCCGCTCATGCAATAGCCGATCGAGCCCAACGGTCCAGGCGAGACTTTGTCCTGGGCATCGAGCCAGCCGATAAACGCCGCCGTATCCTCGACGACGAGCGCATTGGTCAACGAGTTCATCGCCGCGAAAATCGCCTCCATCCGACCATCGGCGCGGCGCGTCATGTCGAAGCGCAGGGTGC
Source organism: uncultured Alphaproteobacteria bacterium (assembly GCA_963804725.1). Taxonomy (GTDB): domain Bacteria; phylum Pseudomonadota; class Alphaproteobacteria; order ATCC43930; family CGMCC-115725; genus JAATGI01. Next base: position 310,473 of record CAWDRN010000009.1, read on the forward strand.
CGAGCCGGTAATAGAGATCGGGCACCAGGACAAAATAGCCGTGTTTGGCGATGCGCCGCGCCAGATTGTTGAGTTCTTCGCGCATACCGGGTGCGTCCATGTAGAGCACGATGCCGGGACAGTGGCCCGGCCCGTCCTGACACACGGCAAAGCTCGGAATCAAACCGTTGCGCGAGGTGATATCGACCATACGCTCGATCATGCTCGTCCTCCTCACTCACTGTGCGCCAGCATCGCCCAATCGGCGCTACAAAATCCAGTCGAGAAATCGCTTGACGTACCGTTAGTCTTTGCTTACGGTAAGTATACGCTAACGCATGGAGGACGCGATGGAGCATCTGATCAATTGGGTGGAAATCCCGGTCGCCGACATGAACCGCGCGGCCGCCTTCTACGGCAAGATCCTGGGCATCGAGTTCCATCGCATGGCGATTGGACCGCTCGAGTACGCGTTGTTTCCGGCGCAGGACCGCTTCAATTGCGGTGCCTTGGTACGGGGCGAGAACTACAAGCCCGGCACCCAGGGTCCCGTCATCTATCTCGATGGCGGCCAGGATCTGAATGCGATTCTTAAAGAAGGTCGTTCCGGCCGGCGGTACCGTGCGGGTCGAAAAGATGCTGCTCTCCGATGCAGCCGGCTATATCGGCATGTTCTTCGATAGCGAAGGCAACAATATCGGGCTGCAGCACGCCAGAGTGGCGGCATAAGGGGAGCGGCGGATGGACCTTTACACTTTTCCTATCTCGCCCAACGGCAAGCGGGTGCGCATCGCCGGGGCGGAAATCGGCATACCACTCGAACTAAAGAACCTCGACTTTCTCAAAGGCGAGAATCGCACCCCCGACTATCTCGCGCTTAACCCGACGGGCAAGGCGCCGACGCTCACCGATGGTGATTTCGCCCTATGGGAATCAAGCGCGATCATGTGTTATTTCGCGCAGTCGAAAGCCAGCCCGCTATGGCCCGACGACGCCAAGGCGTGCGCTGACACGCTGCGCTGGATGTTCTTTTGCGCCTGTCATGTTGATCCCTACTTCACCACCCTGGTGGTGGAGCGGGTCCAGAAGCAGCGACGCAATGAACCGGCAGACGAAGCGCAAGTTGCCGCGGCGTACCGGCAACTCGCCCGCTTCCTTGGCGTCCTCGACCGTCAGCTCGCCAATCGCGACTATGTTACCGGAAGGTTCGGCCTCGGCGATATCGTCCTCGGCTGCACGATCGAATTGTCGCCGCTATTGCAATACGATCTTGAGCCCTATCCCAACATTCGCACCTGGCTCACGCGGCTCCAATCCCGGCCCCATTGGTTTAAGACAGTGTAACCCCTTAGCGGGCAACCTTGGGCAGTGGCCAACGAAGAACCGCGAGTGCCATCGCCGCCACCAACGCTGAAGCGAACGGCAAGTTGGTCACCGCCGTCAGCCGCAGCAACAATCCGCCAATGAGGGCGCCGACGGCATTGCCCATATAGACACAGGTATTGATCAGCGCGATGGTGACATTGGCGCTGTCAGGCTCGAGCGCCAGGATGCGCGCCTGGAACGGCGCAAAGCAACACCAGCTGCATAGAGTAGCGCCGAACAACGCGACGCAAGTGGCGACCGTCGAGACCAGCGACCAAGGCAGCAGGAGCTGAAATCACAATCAGGCCGCCGAGGCCGAAATTGATTGGCCTTGCCGATCCGAGCCTGTCGGCGAGCCGACCGCCCAATTGGCTGCCGAGGAGCCCGCCCAGTCCGTAGACGGCCAACAAGGGCGGCAGTTGGTCGGCGCTGTAGCGTGTCCGCAACAGTGTCGCTATGTAGGTAAAGACCAGCGCCGTCGCGACATAGAGGATAAAACAGGGACTGAGTGCTAGCCAGATATGGGCACGGCCGAGGGGCGCTATCCGTGTCGCGAGGCTCGGTAGCGCGGCGAAGCCGCCAGCGGGGTCACTGAGACGACCGCGCGCCAGCGCTGCCGCGCCCGTCAGCGTGATCACTGCGATCATGGCGAAGGTCGCGTGCCAGCCGTAACGATAGCCAACCCAGGTGCCGATCGGGATGCCGAGCACCGAGGCTGCCGACAGTCCGATCGCCACGGCGGCGAGCGCCGCACCACGCCGCTCGACGGTGCTGAGCGAGGTTGCCAGCAAATAGGCAGTCGGTGTGTAGATCGCGGCGCAAATGCCAGCGGCAACTTTGAGCCCCAGCAGAACACCAAAGCTCGGCGCCAGCGCGCAGCCAATGTTGACGACGGCGAAGCCGCACAACGTTACAATTACGACCCGGTGACGCTGCCAGCGCGCAACCATTGCCGCCAACACTGGCGTGCCGAGCCCGTAGGTGAAGGAATAGGTCGAGACGAGAAGACCGGCGACCTCGATCGAGACGCCGAAGCTCAGGGCGAGCAGTGGCAGAATGCCCGCGACCACGAAGGCGTCGGTGCCAACGGCGAAAGTTCCGACGGCCAGCAACCAGATTCGCGAATCGAGAGCCCGACGCAGCGCCATCCGGGTTGTCAGCGTCGCCGAGGCGAATCGAAAATCAGCACCACGGCAAGGGCTGTCAGGATCGCCGCGGCATAGGGCAGCGCCATCACTGAGAACGCGCCCAAAACAACACCGCCAAAGGCGGCGCCGATCGCGCCGCCAAAGAAAATCGCCGCGTTGAGCAGCGCAAACATAATGTTCGCATGCTCGGGATCGACAGCAACCAATCGTGTCTGGTTGGGCGCGAAGCACGCCCAACTACATAGGGTGAGGGCAAACATCACCAGGCCGGTGGCGATTGCGGAGTGGAGCGCAATCGGGACGATGGTATAGAGCAGGGTGAAGAGCGATAGCAGCAGGATCAAGGGGCCACGGGCGCCAAAGTGATCGACCAGCTTGCCGCCCAGTTGACTGCCAGCGAGACCACCGACGCCATAGCAGATTAGAAACAGCGGAATGTCAGCGGCGTTGAAACGCGTCTCGAGCAGTGGCGCGACATAGGCATAGACCGCATAGATGCCGGCGAACATCAGCAACACCGGTGCGAGCGCCCTCCAGACCGCAATGCGCGCGAGCGGCGCCACCCGCTCAGCCAGCGACAGGGCGGGGCTGGTCTCGGCACTACGCGGACCGCGCATCAGCAAGGTGACGAATGCCAGCGCGGTGATTGCGGTGATCATGATGAAGGTCGCCGGCCAGCCGAAATGATTGCCGACGAAGGTGCCGAGTGGCACGCCAAACACGGTCGATCCCGATGAGCCTAGCGCCACCGCCGCCAAGGCACTCCCGCGCTTTTCCGGCCGCGCCGCCACCGCCGCCAGCACATAGGCGGCGGGCGCGTAGATCGCGGCGCACAGCGCCGCAGCGGCGCGCATGACCAGCAGAAAGGAGTAGCTCGGCGCCACCGCGCAGAGAATGTTGACGACGGCGAACACGACCAGCGCCCCGAGCGCGACGCGGTCCTGGCGCCAGCGCGCGACCACGACGGCCAAAAGCGGCGTTCCGATGCCGTAGACAAAGGCGTAGACCGAGATGACGGCGCCGACGGCTCCGATGGTCACTGATAAAGAACGCGCCAACTCCGGCAAGATGCCGGCCATGACGAAGGTGTCAGTGCCGGTGGCAAAGGTTCCAATGGCCAAGAGCCAGACGCGCGGATCAAATCCGCGGACCTCCGCTTCGTTCATCCGGATAGGCGCCGAACCGCCACGTGACACCTTCTTGCACAGGCAGCTACCGGATCGGCTGTCGAACGTTGCCACCAGGCAACCCGACCATGCCACGCTTTCTCGCCTCGTACCGCCGCTCGCCCTCGGTGCGGCATGGCTCGGCGCCGGCGTTGCGTCTGGCCATACCGGGCGGATGGATGAAGCCGCTGTGCGGCTCGCAATCCTTGCTTATCCGCGGGATGCGGTGCCTTCGTCAGCATGACTTAAATCCCCGCGAAGCCGGCCAACCCGAATGGGTGCTTCGGCGCGGTCGTCGCGGCGCGCCTTGCTTCGGGGCAATTGAAGCGGCATTCTATCATCCCGTCAAATATTTAGGCTCCGGTCAGCGGCGATGGCGACACCCATACGCAAAGTCAGTCTTGGCCCTTCGGACATCCGCAGGGCGCGCGATGCCGATGGCACCGTCCGGCTCAGATCGACCACGGCGCTGGGGGCTTATCCGGTCAAGATTACCGACCGCCTCGTCCACTTTGCCGAGACCGCGCCCGACCGCGTCCTGATTGGCCAGCGCGATGCCGCCGGTGAGTGGCGCACGATCACCTATCGACAAATGCTCGATCTTGTGCGCTGCGTTGGCCAGGCATTGTTGTCGCGCGACCTGTCGGCGGCACGACCGATTGCAATTCTGTCGAGCGGCGACCTCGATCACGCCGTCCTCGGTCTGGCGGCAATGCACGTTGGCATTCCCTATGCGCCGATCTCGCCACCTTATTCGCTGATCTCGACTGATTTCGGAAAGTTGAAGCATGTGTTGCGCCTGGTGGCGCCGGGGTTGATCTTCGCCGCCGACGGCGATGCCTTCGCCAAGGCGATCGCATCGGCGGCTCCGGCAGCAGCCGAGATCGTGGTGCGGGCCAATCCCAGTAAGGGCGCCACTTTGTTCGAAGAATTGCTGGCGACCACGCCAATGCCGGCGGTCGATAAGGCCGCCGCCAAAGTAGCGGCCGATGATGTGATGAAAATCATGTTCACTTCCGGTTCGACGGGCATGCCCAAGGGCGTGATCAATACGCAACGCATGTTCGCCGCCAATCAGCAGATGCAGATCGAGATGCTTCCGACCTTGCGCGAAAACCCGCCGGTCATGTTGGACTGGATGCCGTGGCATCACACATTCGCGCATTCGGATTTTGGGAACGTGCTTTACAATGGCGGCTCTTACTACATCGATGAAGGACGGCCGGTACCCGGACAGTTCGAGCGCACGGTGCGCAACTTGCGCGACATCAAGCCCAATTATTATTTCAATGTGCCCAAAGCGTACGAGTTCTTGATCCCTTTCCTGCGGGCGGACCCTGAGTTGCGCACTGGTTTCTTCGAGCGTGTGCAAATGATGTTCTATGCCGCCGCCGGCTTACCGCAATACATCTGGGACGCGCTTGATGAGATCGCGTTGGCGACGGTTGGTGAGCGTATTCTGATGGTAACCGGCCTTGGGATGACCGAGACCGCGCCGTTCATGCTGTGCGCCAATTGGCCCGATGGTTTCGCTGGCCTGGTCGGCGTGCCGGCCCCCGGTATCGATTTCAAAATGGCGCCGATGGACCGCAAGTTCGAGGCCCGCATGAAGGGCCCCAGTATGACGCCCGGCTATTGGCGCCAACCCGAACTCACCGCCCAGCTTTACGACGCGGAAGGCTATCTCAAGACCGGCGATGCCGTACGTTTGCTGGATGAGCACGACGCCGCCAAAGGCATCCTGTTCGACGGTCGCATCGCCGAGGACTTCAAGCTTCTCACCGGCACTTGGGTGAGCGTCGGTCCCTTGAAGACCAAAATCGTACTGCATTTCGCGCCCTATGTGCGCGACGTGGTCATGACGGGGGCAGACCGCGACGAGTTGGGTGCCTTGTTCTTTGCCGATGGCGAGGCGTGCCGCGCCCTCTGTCCCGACTTGCCGAAGGCGGCGCCGGAAATTGACGTGTTGCGCCATCCGGCGGTGCACCGGCGCCTTCAGGAATTGCTGACCGAACTCGCCAAGACCGCGACGGGCAGCGCTACGCGTGTCGTGCGGGGCATGATCCTCGAAGAACCGCCTTCGATCGACAAGCATGAGATGACGGACAAAGGCTCGCTCAACGCACGCGCGCTCCTCGACAATCGCAGGGAGCTGTTGGCGGAGCTTTATCAGCGACGAGCCGTCGCCGCGGGTGATGGTGGCGAAATCGGCCAACGCCGAGGCGCCGACAGGGTAAGCCGGGAAGGTATTCGCGGCGGCGGCCGAAGTCCTCATTGTGGCCGGTGGCATTGGTGATTTTGCCGGGCCTTCCGGCGCTCTGCCATTGAGCAGTATCTCGTCGCGAGGATAGATTTGCGAAGTACCAGCCCGAGCGACGGCGGGTGGACCGGGTGCCTGCGGCGCATAAGAGGGTGACAGAACGCGGTTTTTCGTTCGACGCCAGCGATGAGCGCCTGCGCGCGCGGCTCGCCAGCTGCTGCAGGCATGCAAGATCGACAGCACCGTCAAGATGGCGAAGCTCCCGACCGACGTGCAGCAGGAGACAAACAGATGAGCGCTCCGTCCTCGCTTGCGTTCGGCGCCGGCGGGTCATTCTACGTCGTGATCTTTAGGGTCATCTATGTTTCATGGGTGTCGTCGGAGCTCGTCCTCAACACGCGACGGAGAGCCGCGTCGCCAAAACGGCGCGATTTTGCTATTCTGGTCCTGGTCTTTAGTATCGCAATCTGTTTGGCCTTTGCTGGCCCGCTCTTCCTGCCGACCCTGGTGATCCCCTGGACTCGGGCGGTATTCTGGGCCGGGGTTTGTTGCGTGCTCTCCGGAACGGCTTTACGCCGATATGCCGTGGCAACCTTGGGGCGCTATTTCACGGTAGACGTCGCGACGGAAGCTTCACAGCCTGTCATCGATACTGGGCCTTACCGTCTCGTCCGCCACCCCGCCTATAGCGGAATACTGCTGTCGCTGCTCGGTATTGCCCTCGCGCTGGGCAACTGGGTCAGCTTGGCGGCGATGCTGGTTTTGCCTAGCGCAGCCTTAACCTACCGCATCGCCATCGAAGAAGCGGCTCTGCTCTCGACGCTGGGCGATCCTTATGCGCGCTATGTGCACCGCACCTGGCGGCTGATTCCGTTTGTTCTATAGCTTATGGGTCACAAGTGGCGCGCGCGTCAACTCGCGCGCAAGCAGGGCAACGTGATCGGGGCTTGAGCCGAAGGCAGTGAGCATGGCTAGAGGGCCATGGCATTACACCACGCGCCTCGATCTCTTCGATCACTGGCAAACGCTGGCCGCCGGGGTGCTCGCGTTGATCGCAGCGATTATCACGGAGTTCGTCACGCTGAGGGTCGAGCACCGGATGGGTAATCGCGACCTGGACACGGCTGCGTAAGTTTTCAGCCGCAGAGCTTTCGGTTGCGCATTCCCCAAGCACTTGATGCGTACGCTCGTCTTCAAAATTTGGGTGGCAAACCGGACGGGCCAATCACCGCCAAAGCCTGTCATGGACACCCTTTCCAATCGTCTATGCCGGCAATGTGCACAAGATCGCACTCATCCGAAAAGATGCGATGGATGTCGTGCGCGTTTGTGCATTGCTTGATGTGGCACGCGATGGCGCGACCCGGCTCCTAACGAAATACAGAACGCCTAACGATATCTCGCCGAGGGTCGTCCTAGGGACCGCCACAGAATTCCTGACGGCATGTCAAGGTGCACAAAGCGTTCTCCGGAAATTGGAAACCGGCGACCCTTCCGATGACGACCAAGATGCGAAGTTGCTGCAAATGATCAGCGCGGCGGTCGCTGCGCACGAAAAGGCGAATCAGTGGTTAGGGAACCGTTGAGCCGGCTCAGCGCGCGGGTAATCGAGAGTCGACGGCATCGTCGCGCCCGCCCTCGCATCCCACAGGTTAACTAAACACCTAGCCGCACCTCAACACTATCCACGACGCCGTGTGCTAACGAGATAAAGCTTTGCAATGGATGCGCGCCCGCCCAGTCTGGTCGGGCAATGCGCCAATCGACCAAGATCGCGGAGTTGCGTCGCACGGCGCAGGCGCTGCCGACAACCAGATTCTGAAAGCTGTCAAGCGATACGACAAAAGTCGACGCGGCTCCTTCGACGATGCGACTCGGCGCCGGGAGCGCCGGGGTGAATTCTATCCGAAGGAGATGATTGCCGGGCACGCCAAAAAATTGAGCGACCTCATCACCGGCGCGATGACGATAGGTGTGCAGCATGCCATCCGAATCTGCGACCAGTTCGAGATGCGTGTGATCGGGCAGGATTGCCACATAGTTGCCCGGCGCCGCGTCGGGCGTGAACCTCTCAACCCGGTCGGTTGCCGGCTTGCGCTCGGCGGCAAACGCGACCTTCCGAACCTGGAACGGGAAACCGCTAACGAAGATGTTGCTGCGATAGGCTGCCGGAAAGGGCATCCTTGATTTTGCCCTGGCTGCGCCTTCGCGACATCGACGCCAGCGATTGTCACGTACCAGGCGTGGGCAAATGCGTTCTTCTCGCGAAAGAACAATAGCAATAATCGATCGGAGGCGTGACCGCTCTGGTTCGTCAGCCCGGCACCTCTTGTGACCAACTCGCCACGCGGGTCGAATTGGATTCCGATATTGACTGACCGGTGCATCTGGTCTGCGAGCACGACGGAAACTCCGCGCGGCTCGCCTAAAGCACCCGTCATTTCAAAATGAATGTCGCGAAACATTGCTCCAGCGGCCGCGGCCACTTGAGGATCATTGAAATAATGGACCTGATGTTTTGGGGCGGCGCGTTCCGTAAAAAAGACCCAGATCAGCGGCTTTGCCTGCGCGTCTCGCTCTGCCGCCATCACCTCCACAGCCTCGTACGTTGGATCGCCGGGCAGCCAGACATACCAGTGATGGTCCCAATGCTGAAACGTCGAGATAATCGGCACCAGCGGTGGAGGCGCTGTGGCGGATCGAGCGACCAGCGGTGCCACCACAAGACCGGAGGTTACCACGCGACGCGTCAGGTGATGCGCCACCCTCCATGCCCTCGAAACCAAGGTGTTACTCTAAGCTGGTCGCAGCGTGCGTTCAATTCCATTAGGACCACCTCATTTGTGATATCTAGTGCCAAACCGCGCCTTGGCAGCGAGCACACCGAGCTGCGTCTACGCAGGCGATTGAGGGGCTGGTCCACGGCCATGGTCGTGGATGTCGGATAGCTGCGACAGGGGATGCAACGCATCTTGAAAAAATGGCGGATTTCTGCGCCCTTTGACGAAACGTAGTTTTTCGTTATCAATCACACCGTTCAATCGCGAATTGCGGGAGCAGAGAATGCAACTCAAGGGTAATGCTGCGATCGTCACGGGAGGCGCTTCCGGTCTTGGCGCCGAGACCGCGCGCAATCTTGCGAAGGGCGGTGCCAAGGTCGCTATCGTCGATCGCAATGAGGAGCTGGCCCACGCTGTCGCCAAGGAAATCTCGGGCCTCGCCGTCGCTTGCAATGTCGCCGACGCGGACGAGGGCCAACACGCAATCGTGCGGGCGCGCGAGGCCCACGGGCCGGCGCGCATCCTCGTCAATTGTGCCGGCATCGGGGCGGGCCGCCGCATCGTCGGCCGCGACGGACCGATGCCGCTCGACCTGTTCAAGCGAGTGATCGACGTCAATCTGGTCGGTTCGTTCAACATGATGCGGCTCGCGGCCGCCGATATGAGCGTGATGGACCCGCTCGAGGACAACGAGCGCGGCGTGATCATCTCGACCGCTTCCGTTGCGGCGTTCGAGGGGCAGGTCGGCCAGGCCGCCTATTCCGCGTCGAAGGGTGGCATCGTTGCGTTGACCATGCCGGCAGCGCGCGAGTTGGCGCAGTTTGGCATCCGCGTCAATGTCATCGCGCCCGGCATTTTCCTCACGCCCCTCGCGGGCAATCTGACGCCCGGAGACCAAGGCCTCGCTCGAAGCCTCGATCCCGTTTCCAAAGCGCATGGGCCATCCGCATGAGTATGCCAGGCTCGCGCTGCATATCATCGATAACGTTCATATCAACGGCGAGTGCATCCGCATCGACGGTGCGGTGCGTCTGGCGCCGCGGTAACGCGCCGTGCGGCTCGAGAACAAAATCGCGGTGGTGATCGGCGCCGGCCAAGGGCCCGGCACCGGCATGGGTAATGGCCGCGCCACCGCGCTCCGGTTCGCGCAGGAGGGTGCCAAGGTCTTCGCCGTCGACCGCGATATCGCGTCAGCCGAAGAGACGGTTGCAATGATCGCGAAGGATGGCGGCAGCGCCGCCGCTTGCGCGGCGGATGTCACCAAAGAAGTCGACGCTCGCCGCCGCCGTTGCCGCGGCGCACCGGCGTTGGGGCCGCATTGACATCCTGCACAACAATGTCGGTGTCAGCATCGCCGGCGGTGATGCGGCGCCGACCGAGATCACCGAAGAGACATTCGATCGCATCGTGGCGATCAATCTGCGCGGCACCGTCATGGCGTGCAAGCACGTGCTGCCGATCATGCGGGAGCAGCGCGCGGGCGCTATCATCAATATTTCGTCGACCGCAGCGATCCTGAACTATCCGCTCGTCACCTATAAGGTGACCAAGGCGGCCATCATCGCCTACACGCAACAGCTAGCGATCCAGAACGCGGAATATGGCGTGCGCGCCAACTGCATCCTGCCCGGCCTGATGGACACGCCGATGGCCGTCGATACGCGGGCACGGGTGAGCAACCGCAGCCGTGCCGAGGTGGCGGCCGAGCGGGACGCGCGCGTGCCACTTCGGCACAAAATGGGAACCGGGTGGGATGTGGCCAATGCCGCGCTGTTCCTCGCTTCGGACGAGGCGAACTTCATTACCGGTGTGGCTCTTCTCGTCGACGGCGGCGCGGCGCTGAACGCTCGGGGGTGATCATCCGCGCGCGGGCCGCTCCTGCGGTTTCGTCCGATCGGCGGCGCTTTGGCGCAACTACTGTTGTAGCGCCATATCAGCCCGGCAGCGGGAATCGCTCCAAATAGGGCAGGTACTCGTCCTCGACGTCGATCTGCAGGGTGCCGAGGATGCGGATCACCGCATTGTACTGAGCGATGGCGATGATGAGCTCGAGGAGCTGATCATTGTCGAGCTCGCGTTGCAATGACGCAAAGGTGGCTTGGGACATCGCCTTGTCGTCTGTTATTTCGCGAGCGGCGCGCAGTACCAGTTTTGCCAGCGGATCAAGCTTGCTCTGTTGGCCCCCGGTCTCGAGAGCGATGGCGCGAATATCGTCTTCGCTGACGCCGAATTGCAGCCCGAGTCGGACATGGTGCGAGTATTCGTACCGCTGTCTCGTCGTGTAGCCGACCTGCAGTATCGCCAATTCCCGCAGACGCGGATCGAGCCGGCTGTCGTGGCGAATGTGCATCGCCAGCGCGTTAAGCTTGCGCATGACGTTCGGGCCATGCGCCAGCACGCGATAGAGATTGGGGACGCTGCCGTCGGATGCGCGCGGCGCGAGCAGGTCCCGATGCTCGGGCGCGAGGTCGGATTGCTGGAGATAGGGCAGACGCGCCATGTAAACCTCCGAAAACAAGGGCCGCCGCGACGCCAGGGCGCGAAACGACGCAATCTGAGCGTCGTCGTGCCCTGGCGGCTGGGTTCAGTCTCTAAGCGGTCTGGCGCAGGCGCCAGCCTCCGCCATAGCCTTCGCGAGCATCTGCGATGAAGGGCACCGGCGCGACCTTGACGCGGATTTCGATCTGCTTGATGGCGCTCGACGGTGCGTCTTCTTGGTGCCGCCGTTCTCTTCGCCCCATACCAGCGTCAGCTCGTCGCCCTGCTTGATGTCGGGATCGACGATGCCGAGCGACAGCATCTGCCGCTCGTTCCAGCTCTATGCCGCTGAACATGGAGAGGCCGACGATCTTGCTGCCCTTCTTGACCGCGTCGAACGATCGCCGAGCCGTAATTCGACAGCGGCAGGTCGATGAACTTGTAGTTCTCGACGGCCGGGTCGAAGAACGAGCGAAAGATCTTGGCGACGTCGTCGGCGTTCCAGGCGAAGGTCACTTTGCGGCGATGCGGCTTGTCCTTCATCTTTTCGAGCGCCTCGCGGCCGATGAAGTCGTGGTCGAATTTGACGAACGGTCCATAGCCCAGTTCGTAGGGCGTCGTGTAATAGTCTTCGATCTTGCTCGCCGACGAAGCTGCCGGCGATCGAGCCGGTGGCCGCGTAGGAATCGGGCTTCGACCATTCGCGGAACGGCCTTCTGCTTCTCGCCGGTATAGACGGCGGGCAGCGGCGACGGGATCCAGCCCGATTCCAGCGTGTTGGTGGCGTAGGCGCGCGCGCCGACCGGGACGATGCCGAATTCCTTGCCGGCTTCGAGAATGGCGGTGCGGATTTCGTCGCCCTCGGCATAGGGGCCCCAAACTTCGAGGCCCGGCTCGCCCGCCATGCCGTGACGCAGGCAGCGCACCTTGCGGCCGGCGATGTTGATCACGTCCATGGTTGAAGAACTTGACATCGGGCATGGGCGCGCCGTTGAGCTTGTCGAGGACCTCGCTTCGCGTTCGGCCCCTGAATTTGATAGCGGTAGTGCCGCCGCGTCACCGGTTTGCCGCCCGGCACGCGACGGCGAGCGGTCGTCGCGCTCCATCTTGATGTTGAACTTGCCGGTCTCGCCGTGGAACTGGATCCAGTCGACGGTCGGCGCGCGGCCGACGAAATTGAGCTGGTTGTCGGCGAGATTGAACAGGATGCCGTCGCCGATGACATAGCCGTCATAGGAGCACGGCACAAATTGCTTGGCGCGGTTGACCGGAAAATTGGCGAAGCTGTTGATGGTCAGATAGTTCATGAACTTGAACGCATCCGGCCCGGTGACCATCATCTCCGCCATGTGGTGGGACTGGTCGAACAGCACCGCCGTCTTGCGCCACGCGACCTGCTCGTCGCGCCAGTTGGTGAATTCCGACGGCACCACCGGATAGACATAGGCGCCGAGCTGCGAATTGCGCAGCATCTCGACGGGGTTCGGCGTCTTCAGCATCTCTTCCAAATTTTTGTCGGCCATTCGCCTCTCCAGTGATGATTGAAATACAGTTAGTCCAAGAAGATCCGGGGGATCAAGTGTCCCCAGATTTCCTGGGCCAGCTCGACGACCAGGTGAAGTTTCGCGTTCTGCTGCTCGACCGTGAGCGCGTTGCCGAGTTCGGTCGAAGCAAAGCCACATTGCGGGCTCAGGCAGAGCTGATCGAGCGCCACGTATTTCGTCGCCTCGTCGATGCGCCGGCGCACGAAATCCTTGGTCTCGAGCGCGCTGCGCTTCGACGACAACAGGCCGAGCACGACCCGCTTCTTGCCCTTCGGTACGAAGCGCAGCGCCGCGAAGCTGCCCGAGCGCTCGTCGTCATATTCGAGGAAATAGCCGTCGACATCGAGCCGGTTGAACACGGCGTCGGCGACATAATCATAGCCGCCGCTCGCCACCCAGGAGGAGCGATGATTGCCGCGGCACATGTGGACGCAGATCGTCATGCCGGCAGGCTTGTCTCGAACCGCGGCATTGAACAGATTGAGATTAATGAGATGCTGATTGTCCTTGTCGCCGCCATGCTCGGCGACATAGGCCCGCTGCGAGGGATCATTGAGATAAGCAAAGCTGGTGTCGTCGACCTGAAGATATTTGCAGCCAAGCGCTGCGAGGCCGGCGATCTCCTCGCGATAGACCTGCGTCAGATCACTGCGGAACTCCTCGATATCGGGATAGACGGCACGATCAACCACGTCGTTGCCGCCGCGATAGGTCATCATCGACGGCGAAGGTATCGTGAGCTTCGGCACGCCGGTCGCGACACACGATTGAAGGAACTTGAATTCCTCGGCGAAAATGGTCTTGTCGAGGGTGAGCTTCCCCGTGACGCGCAGCGATGCGGGCTGAAATTCAATATCGCCTTGATCGTTATGAAAGCGAATTTTCAGCGAATCCTGCTGTTTGGTGACGCCGCCAAACTGATAGAGGAAATCCAGGTGCCAAGAGCCTGCGGCGAAACTCGCCATCGGTAATGCCGCGCAGGCCAAGCTCCTGCTGCATGCGAGTGACTTCGCGAACGGCGTCATCCTCGACGGCCTTGAGTTCCGCCGCTGATATCCGCCCTGCCTTGGCTTCTTCCCGCGCCGCCAAGAGCGATTGCGGACGCAGCAGGCTGCCGACATGGTCGGCACGAAAAGGCACGGTCTGCTGATCAGGCATTCACATCTCGTTGGAGATTTTTTCGCCGGTCGTGGCCGGCGGGTATGGCGCATTTATAGACATATGGAAGCCTCTTGCAAGCACCGGGGATTGACGCGGCTGTGGTGGTACGAGCCCGCTCTTCTCGCGATCGGTCAGCGAAATCGGCGCTTCATGACCCCGGGCCAAAAACGCGCGATCGGGTCGCGACGCATGCGCACCCGATCCTTGTCTTGTGCCGACGATTGCTGGGGGCGGGCGGCCTCGCCGCCCCCCTTGTCGCCCCCCTTGTCGCGCTCACGCCGCGGTGTGGGCACCCCGACCAAAAACGCGGTCCAGCGTCTCCGGGGGCGCTTTGTCGAAGGCCGTTAGTTTCGTGCGCAGTTCCTCGATCGCTGCAAGCACGCGTTTCGTCGCCGATCGCTCGCCAATTTTGGCGGCCCAGGCGATGAGTTTCGGATAGGTCTCCGCTGCCTCGGCGCCAAGGAGCGTCGGAATACCGCGGGCCCAGGGATAGGTGGCCATATCGGCGATCGAGTAATCGTCGCCGCCGAGATAGGCCGATTGAGCCAAGCGGCCCTCGATCGGTTCGAGGAAACGATGGGTCTGGGTGCGATAGCGATTGAGCGCGTACTCATTCCCAGGCCGCGGAGCAAACCGCAGGAAGTGGACGTATTGGCCGAACATCGGCCCGATCCCCGTCATCTGCACCATCATCCATTCGATCGTGTGAGCCCTTATTGCCCCATCCTTCGACAAGAATTTGCCAGTCTTGTCGGCGAGGTAGAGCAAAATGGCGCCGGATTCGAACAGGGTGATCGGCTTGCCTCCTGGGCCGTCGCTGTCGGTGATCGTGGGCACCTTGGCGAGCGGATTGAGCCCCTTGAAGGAATGCGAGAACTGTGCGCCAGCGAACACGTCGACCGGCTCGACCTGATAGGAAAGCGCCATCTCCTCGAGCGCCAAATAGATCTTCTGTACGTTGGGACTTGTGCCTGCATACAAGGTGATCATGCATTCCTCCAGCGTTGCTTCGTCGTGGGCGGCATCCTAGCGGGTATCGGCTATATTGCGTCGCTCATTTTGTCGCGGGCGATGTCGAGATTGGCTCGGTTGGCACGTCAATAGGGTAGCGGCACCCGGGGGTGCCGTCCTCGCACCATAGGAGTGGTTCATGCAATACATGCTCTTGATTTATCAAAATGAAGCCGGCTTGCAGCAAATCCGCGATCGGGATGTCACTGAAATGACCGGCGCCTACATGGCCTTTACCAAGGCCATGCAGGACGCCGGCGTGCTGGTCGGCGGCGACCGGCTCGACCGCTCGGCCCATGCCACCACGGTGCGTGCCGAAAACGGCAAAACCAAAGTGTTGAACGGCCCCTACGCCGAGACCAAAGAGCAATTGGGCGGCTATTACATTATCGAGGCGAAGGATCTCGATGCGGCCCTCAGTTGGGCGGCGCGTTGCCCGGGCACTCAACATGGTGTGATGGAAGTGCGGCCGATCATCAAGATGTGATCAGCGTGCCGCCAGGCGGGAGCGAGGGCGCGGTCGAAAAGGCCGCGCGCCGAAGCTACGGCAAGCTCGTCGCCTATCTTGCGGCGCGCACCGGCGATGTGGCGGGGGCCGAGGATGCCTTGTCCGAGGCTTTCGCCGCGGCGCTGGCGGCATGGCCGGCGCAGGGCGTGCCACAAGCACCCGAAGCCTGGCTCTTAGCGGTGGCAAGGCGCAAGGCAATCGACCAGACTCGCCGTCATCGCACCCGGCAGGATGCCAACGATGCGTTGCTGCTCATCCAGGAAGAGCTCGAGGATCGCCGCGAGTCCGGCAATGCGATACCCGACGATCGCCTGCGGCTTATGTTCGTCTGCGCCCATCCCGCGATCGAGGAGGCCATCCGCGCACCGCTCATTCTGCAAGCGGTATTGGGACTCGATGCCGCCGCGATTGCCTCGACCTTCCTCGTTTCACCCGCCGCGATGGCGCAGAGGCTGGTGCGCGCCAAACGCAAGATAGGCGCGGCTCGCATCCCCTTTCGTCTGCCGGAGCGCGACGAGCTGCCGGAACGGCTCGATGCCGTGCTCGACGCGATCTACGCCGTATTCACGACCGGATGGGCCGATCCTGCCGGCGCTGTGGCGCGCACCCGCGATTTCGCCGAAGAAGCGATCTGGCTTGGCCGCCTGGTGGCCTCATTGCAGCCTGAGTCACCCGAAGCATTGGGTCTGCTTGCGCTGATGCTGCATGCCGAGGCGCGCCGTGACGCGCGCCGCAACGATGCAGGCGAATTCGTGCCGCTTGACGAACAGGACGTGTCGCGCTGGAGCGGTGCCTTGATCGATGAGGCCGAGGTCATCTTGCTGCGCGCCAGCAGTATGGGCGCGATCGGGCGCTTCCAGCTCGAAGCGGCCGTGCAATCGGCACACGCCGTGCGGCGCCGCAGCGGCCGCGCTGACTGGCAGGCCATCCTAGCGCTCTATGACGCGCTGCTGCGGCTGACCCAGTCGCCAGTGGTCGCGGTCAACCGCGCGGTCGCGGTTGGCGAACTCCATGGACCACGCGCGGCGCTGGCGGCGCTCGACGCCATCGCGGCCGATCCGCGTCTGGCGGAGTATCAGCCCTATTGGGCGGCGAGGGCGGGGATGCTAGCGTTAGCCGGCGAGCGCGATGCCGCCGATCGCGCCTATGAGCGTGCGATCGGTCTCGAAGCAGACCCGGCGGTAAGGCGGTTTCTGCAGCATCGCCGGGTCACGCTCGTCGGCCCTCGATCTTGACGCCGTGGTGGCGCCATCGCGACGTGGCGCCGGCATTAACGACCCGGTTCGAGCGGCACCCGCTGTAGCCCGACCGACGGCTTGGCTTGCTATGCCCGGCGCCCGAGGCTCTAATGCGAAGGAAAGTCGCGGGCGGCGAGAGCCCGGCTATTACGCAGGGGGACGCGCGTCATCGCGCCATGACCAGTTTTGTTCCTCCCTATCCGGACCGTCCGGCGCGACCGCTTTCGGTCTTCAGCGGCATGCGCAAGGCACGGCAGAACTTTCTCAGCATTTGGCCCGACGAGTGTTTCGGCTTTGACATGTTTACCATGCCGGTGCTTGCGCGCACCATTTACGTCTGCAACAGCCCCGATACCGTGGTGAAGGCGCTGATCGAGAATCACGAGGCGTTCGAGCGCAAGAGTTCCGCAAATGCGCCATGCGTTGGAGCCGCTCTTGGGCGATGGATTGTTCATCAGCGACGGCGCGACCTGGCGGGCGCGGCGCCGTCTCGTGTCGCCGATCGTTCACGCCTCCAACCTGCCGATATTCGCACCCCTCATGGCTGAGGCCGCGTCGGAACTGGCGAAGCGTTGGCATGAAATCGCTTCGCCGGAGCCGGTCGACGTACTGGCGGCAATGGCCAATCTGACCGCGGAGATCATTTGCCGCACCGTGTTCGGCCGCCGGCTCGGCATGGCCTATACCAGCGAAATTGTCGCCGCATTCAGCGAATATCAACGCCGGATCAACCAACTCGACTTGGTCTACCTGTTCGGCCTGCCAGATTGGCTACCGCGTTATCAGCCGCGTGCGACCCGCCGCGCCGCGCAGCGAATTCATGGCGTGCTTGACCGTGTCATCCGCAGCGCGCGCGAACAGGCGAGGAATGGCGACGCATCGATGATCACGCTGTTGCTCGACGCCAAAGATCCCGAGACCGGCGACCCGCTTGACGACCTCGCGCTGCGGAACGAAGCGGCGACCATCTTCATGGCTGGCCACGAGACTACCGCCAATTCCCTGGCTTGGACTTGGTATCTCCTGTCGCAATCCCCCGAGGTCGAGGCACGCCTTCATGCCGAGCTCGACCAGGTCCTCGGCGGTCGCGTGCCCACGTTTGCCGACTTGCCCCGCCTCGTCTACACCCGTGCTGTGTTCGACGAGGCGGTTCAACTCTATCCGCCGGTGCCCTTGTTGGCGAGGCAGGCAAAGCACGCCGAAAGAATCCGGCGTTGGACGATCGAGGCGGGATCGCTTGTAGTCGTCGTGCCATGGCTGCTGCAGCGGCATCGCAAATATTGGGACCAGCCCAATTCCTTTGTGCCGGAACGCTTCCTGCCCGATGCGGCCGGGCGGCATGACCGACGGGCTTATCTGCCGTTCAGCATCGGGCCGCGCGTTTGCGCGGGCGCCGCCTTCGGCCTCAGCGAAGCGATTCTCTGTATCGCGACTTTGGCGCAAAAGGCACGCTTGCAGCTGGCACCGGGTGCCGTGGTGAAGCCGATATGTCGCCTGACGCTGCGGCCGGGCGACGCCTTGCCCATGATTGTGGCGCCCCGCTGATTGACGGGTCATCCATTGCACCACCTGAGCGCCAGCACCGTGCGTTTTCCGCTCTCGCGCTCGCGGGCAGCCAGAGCATGAAGCTCAAGTTCGTGTTTCGTTTCGCCCGCGACGCCCGGCGAGCAAGACATGATTACTACTTCTAGTCCGAACTTTTTAGCCGGTATTGAGTCAATTCAAGGGGATAGGGGGATTTTGCGCCCAAATGTAGGCATGTAATTTATGGATATTCTGCTTGATTATTTTTAGGGCTCGTGATTCAACAAATCATGTACATCGCCCGGATCGCCAATCGCAACTCACCGCCGGCCCTGCTGCTGCGCGAAAGCTATCGCGAAGGCGACAAGGTCAAGACGCGCACACTGGCCAATTTCTCGCATCTGCCGGCCGAGCAAATCGAGATGCTGCGGCGGGTGTTCGCCGGCGAGACCCTGGTGCCGAAGGCAGCGGCCAAGGGTGCGCCGTCTTTTGCGATCGAGCGGTCGCTCGGCCATGGGCATGTGGCTGCGGTTCTTGGCGCCATGCGCAAATTGAAGCTCGACGAGCTCCTCCCCCGTCGGCCCGACCGCCTAGGCAAGCTGATCCAGGCGATGATTGTTGCGCGCATCCTTGAGCCGGCACCCAAGCTGGCGACGGCCCGCCAGCTCAGCGCGCGTACGGCGGCCCATTCTTTGGGGGCGGTGCTGGAGCTGAGCGACGTTGATGAGGATGAGCTTTATGAGGCACTTGATCTTTTAGCCGGTCATCAGAACCGTCTCGAAGAGGCTCTGGCGCGGCGCCACCTGAAGGATGGCACGCTGGTGCTCTATGACGTCAGTTCGAGCTATCTCGAAGGACGGCACTGCGAGTTGGCTCAGTTTGGCCATAGCCGCGACCACCGGCGCGACCGGATGCAAATCGTCTACGGGCTCTTGTGCACGCCGCAGGGATGTCCGGTGGCGATCGAGGTCTTCGAGGGCAACACCGGCGATCCCAAGACGCTTACGGCGCAAATCGTCAAGCTCAAGGAGCGTTTCAATCTGAAACGGGTCATTATGGTCGTGAGCGGTGTTTTGTCCGCACGTATTGGCGCGCGGCTGATTCTGGTTAGATGATCTCCCAGCAATTGGGAGATCGATTTGTGCGTAATTTCGATCCTACGTTCGAAACCAACGAAGTGGTTGGCGTTCGCCGGCTTGAGGTGATCACCGGCGTCGGCGGGCGCCGGACGTGGTCGACTGAGGACAAAGCTCGGATTGTTGGGGAGACGTTGGCGGCGGGCGCCAATGCATCGGCGGTTGCCCGGCAGTACGGGCTTCGACCGCAGCAGGTTTATGCTTGGCGACGGCTTGCACGCGAAGGGACACTTGCGGTCTCGGCTGACGGCGAGGTTGGATTTGTGCCGATCGTCGCGACGGACGATGAAGCTGCCGCATCGCTGGCGATACCATCACGGCCGGTGCGGATTGACATCGAGATTGCCGGAATGGTGATCCGTATTGCGCCGGGAGCGGACTGGCGGTTTGTACGCGACGTGTTGCGAGCGGCAAAGGCGATACAGTGATTCCGGTTCCGCCCGGGGTTCGGGTGTTGGTGGCAACCAGGCCGATAGACTTCCGAAAGGGGGCGGATTCGATCGCCGCGCTGGCCAAAGAGACATTAGCGCAGGATCCGTTTTCCGGCGTGGTTCTGGTGTTTCGGAGCCGCCGAGCCGATCGGCTGAAGCTTCTGGTATGGGACGGCGGCGGCCTGGTGCTGGTGTGGAAACGTCTCGAAAACGGAGCCTTCAAGTGGCCGCCGATTACAGAGGGGGTGATGCGTCTGTCCCCGGCGCAGTTCGGCGCTCTATTCGAAGGTCTCGACTGGACGCGCGTTCACGTGCCGCGGATCGGACGACCGATGGCGACACGCTAGCGCTGAGCGCGGTAGGGACGCCCATTACTGGGCGCCCCCCGCACAACGCCGTACGTGCGGCTTGCCCGCATACGGCGCCCACCTCGGGTGAGTGACGGCGAAGCGCGCGTTCGGCCAGGGATGAAGGATACGAGGTTGCGGGAGGAACTCATCGGTGAGCTTCACGATCCGCTCCCAGGTTGTGGAATCCTTCGGGCTGCGCCGCCGGAGCGTGCGGAACCAGAGGTTCGTGATATGGGCGCGGAATAGCAGCAGCGATCTGAAGTTTGTCGGCACTGCGTGGTACGCGAAGTAGCCGGTGACAACCTGCCTCAGCCAGCGCCCTTGTTCAGGGATCGGGCTGTGCATCCGCCGACGCAGTTCGTCCTTCACTTCCTTGAGCTTCGCAGTCATGCGGTCGCGCCGGCTCTTCCGATGAACCAGGAAGTTGCCCCGGCGTGATTTGCCGCAAATGAGAGTAAAGCCCAGGAATGTGAAGGTCTCCGGTTTACCAAGCCCGCGCAGCTTTCGGTCGGTCGCCGCGTGGCGGCCGAACTCCAGCAGTCGGGTCTTCTCCGGATGCAGCGTCAGCGAGAACTCCTGCAACCGTTCGCGCATTGCGTCCCAGAAGCGCCGGGCATCAGTCTCGTGCTCAAACCCAACGACGATGTCGTCAGCGAATCGCACGATGATCATGTCGCCCGTGGCCTCACGCCGTCGCCAGCGTTCGGCCCAGAGGTCAAAGCAGTAATGCAAGTAGACATTGGCTAGGAACGGTGAGATCACCGAGCCTTGGCCGGTCCCCTGCTCACTGACTGTGAGGACACCGTCTTCAAGGACGCCCGCCTTCAGCCACTTCTGGATTAGGCGGATGATCACCGATCCGATGCTCCAGGAATCGGACCAGCCATTTCTGGCTGACCGAATCGAAAAAGCTTCGGAGGTCCGTATCGAGAATGTAGTTCACCTTCCTGCTGGAAATCCCGACGATCAACGCCGCCAGCGCGTCGTGCTGGCTGCGCTTCGGTCGGAACCCATAGCTGAACCCGAGGAAATCTTCCTCGTAGATCGGCGTCAGCACCGCGAGCACCGCTCTCTGGACGATCTTATCTTCCAGAGCGGCGACCGCGAGTGGGCGCTGCCGTCCATCGGCCTTCGGTATGTACCGTCGCCGGGACGGCGATGCCCGGTACGCTCCTCGGTGGACCCGATCGTGCAGATCAATGAGCTTGCGCTCAAGATCGACTTCGTAGTCCTGCCATGTCACGCCGTCCACGCCGGGCGCGGCATTTCGCTTGAGGGCGAAGAATGCCAGCCGGAGCAGATCGACGCTGACATGGTGCAGAAGCGCGGTGAACCGTTCCCTCTTCCTTTGCCTTGCCGCTTGTCGTATGCGGTCCAGCGCACTTGACACGCTTGCCCGGGCCTGTGTCCGGTACGTGGTTTGGTGGTCCGCATTCCCCTCGGCCCCCGTCCTTGGCTCCACCAGCTCCGCCGCGGAAGGCTCCGCTTTGTTCGCCGGCTTCCCAGCTACTATTCCGGGGGCTGACTTCCCGTGCTCGTGCATCATCGGCTACGGCTCCTCGCCTTCCCGATGCGGACCGAGGCAGTTGTTTCCCCCCGGTCGAACGCGGGATCTCCCAGTTTCCGACGCGATCCTTTCGTGCGTGATGTGGCCTTCGACCCCGGCAGGGCGTCAGCACCTCGCATCGCGGTACCGCACATGTTGCCTTCGGCCATGTCGACGGCCTCGGCCCCTGCGTTGTTATCAATTACGTGGCTCAATCCCACACCCCACACGATTGCTGTGTACGCTTCGTGGCCGTCGTTGCCGGCGACCACGCAACACTCACTACCAAGCGGCCCGCTAAGGCCTTACCCGGGCCGGACTTGCACCGGCTGGATCGCGCCAGCTTGGCCTGGCGCACCGACAAATTGATTCACCGCGATAAAAACATCGCGAAAGAAAGAGCGACGCATGATTCATTGGAATGGTGACAGGCGAAGCGCTTCCCAAAGATGCCGAGAGCCTACGTGCTCTGGTCCTGACGCTGCTGGCTGAGCGCGACGAATTGGCGGACAATCTTGAGCGAGCACTTCGCATCATGCGCCAATTGCGGCGGGCGCAATTTGGCCGGCGCTCGGAGAAGCTCGACCCTGACCAGCTGCAGCTGATTCTCGAAGAGCGGGAGATCGCGGCCATGGGCGATGCTGCAGTGGCCGAAAAGCAGCGGAAAGTGCGGCGAGCGAAGGAACCCGGCAAGCGCAAGTCGCTGCCGGCTCATCTGCCGCGGATCGAGGTGGTAATCGAGCCCGAGACGACGAGCTGTCCGTGCTGCCATGGCGGGATGCATGTGATTGGCGAGGAAAGATCGGAACGGCTTGACGTCATCCCGGCACAGTTCCGCATTCTCGTTACCCGTCGTCCCAAATACGCCTGCCGGGCTTGTGTCGGGGCGATCATGCAGGCGCCGGCGGCGGAACGTCTGATCCGTGCCGGGCTGCCGACGGAGGCTCTGGTTGCGCACGTCCTGGTGAGCAAATACGCTTGGCACCTGCCGCTTTACCGATAGCGGTGTTTTTAGCTCACGGCGTTGAGCGCTTGACGCCGTATTTGAGCTGCTGTGTCGCTAGTGTCAGACCGCGAGTTTGTTGGTTGAGCGGGCAGCCGCCCAGGCCCAGGGCATGAGCTCATCGATCCGCGAGGCCGGCCAAAGATTGACGAGTTTGGTGAGCACGTCGGCGAAGTAGGCTTGAGGATCGACGCCGTTCAACTTACAGGTCTCGACTAGAGACGCTACGCATGCCCAATTCGCCGCACCGCAGTCCGAGCCGGGGCCATAGTGCCGGGTTTCTGACATTCGAAGCCGTTATCACCTATCCGTTTCATCCACTGGTCGGCCAGACTGTATTGGTTGTGGGCGATCACGAGCATGACGGCATCCACCACTTTCTGATCCGACAGCCGCAAGGTGGGTTCTTTCAAGTCCCCGATTGGATGTTCGATTCGGCGGTACGCACCATTGCGATCGTCTCGGTCCCACGACTTCCCGTCAACCAACTTGTTTTGGTGCGCGCATTGGTGGACCGACTCATAGCATGTCCTTCGGGGAATGATTTCCCCGGAGGGATTGGACATGGAGGTATTGCTTCACTCGCAAATGGATCTGTTTACCTCACCGGCACGACGACCCGAGCTGGCCGGCTTGGACCGTCAAAAAGCGGTGGCCCTGTTGGAAGCGCTACTGCTGGAAGCGGCGAAGAATCCAGCCCTGGCCCCGTCTCCGGAGAACCAGGGGAAGGCCGGCAATGAGTAAGATCTCACCAGAGCATCTTGCGCGTGCCGCCTTCGTGTACGTGCGGCAATCGACGGCTTATCAGGTTTTCAACAACCTCGAAAGCCAGCGCCGACAATATGGCTTGGTTGAGCATGCGCGACAGCTCGGCTGGGACGAGGTTCAGGTTGTCGATGATGACCTCGGCAAATCCGGTGGCGGGACAGCCAGGCCGGGATTTGAGAAACTGTTGGCGGCCATCTGTGAGGGCCGAGTCGGCGCGGTTGTATCGCTGGAAGCCTCACGCTTGGCGCGGAACGGCCGTGATTGGCACACATTGCTGGAGTTTTGCGGCCTGGTCGGCACACTTATCGTCGACGAGGACGCCGTTTATGATCCGCGTTCACCCAACGACAGATTGTTGCTTGGTATGAAGGGTACCATGAGCGAGATGGAACTGTCGGTATTGCGTCAGCGGTCAGTCGAGGCGATGCGCCAAAAGGCACGACGCGGTGAGCTGCATTTGACCGTCGCGGTCGGCTTTGTAAAGACCGACGATGGCCGCATCGAGAAGGATCCCGATCTCAGAGTCCAAAGTGGCATAGCGCTCGTTTTCCGCAAATTCGGGGAGCTGCAGACGGTCCGCCAGACGCTGCTCTGGTTCCGCCAGGAGAATGTCGTCGTCCCTGCGATCGTCCAGGGTCGTGGCAAGCGGCCAATTGAATGGAAAGCACCTGTCTACGACACGCTGCACCACATACTGACGAATCCGGTTTATGCCGGTTCGTACGCCTTCGGACGGCGGGGGACCCGTGTGACCATAAAGGGTGGTCGCAAACACATCACGCGCGACACCCTTCGGCGCAACTGGAAGGATTGGGAAGTTTTGATCCATGATCATCATGAAGGCTATATCACCTGGGCCGAGTTTGAGAGGAACCAGCATCTGATCGCCGACAATGCCAATGGAAAGAGTTATCTGGGCCGCGGTTCGATAAGGCGCGGCGAGGCCCTTCTACCGGGACTATTGCGCTGCGCCCGTTGTGGTCGACGCCTGCATATTCATTACAGTGGCAAGGGCGGCAATACGCAACAATACCTCTGCCGCGGCGCGTTCAGCGCTAAGGCAGAGTATAGCTGCATTGGATTCGGCGGCATGCGGATCGATCGGGTCGTCGCCCAGGAGGTTCTTGACCGGCTACAACCACTCGGTATCGAGGCGGCCCTCGCCGCTATGCAAACCGATAACGAACTCCGGAACGACAAGCGACAGCAGATTGAGACCGCCTTTCAACAGGCCCAATACGAAGCCGCACGAGCACGCCGTCAGTACGACGCCGTCGATCCCGACAATCGCTTGGTCGCCGGTGAGCTGGAGCGGCGCTGGAACGAGAAGCTGGTACAGGTACGAGATTTGGAGATGCAGCTCGACGACCTCAATCAGGCCAAGCAAGTCCCAACGCTTGGCGCAGAGGATCGCGCCAAGCTGATGACCTTGGGCAAGGATTTGGCTAAGGGCGCGGGGAATAATAACCGCTTTAATGTAGCTTATGCGGCCTGATGGTGTAATTCCAATCGGGATGGAAGTCATTGAAGGTGATGTTGAGGTCGTTGAGGGCAGCTTTGGGGACGCTGAGGGCCTTTGGGTAATACTGTTCATCGATCGCGCAGCGGATTTTAAGACCGGTCTCAGTTTTCGTGGCGGCAATCAGCTGGATAATGACCTGATGACTAATGAGCGGTTTGCCACGCCAATTGATGCTGATGAAGGAGAACATGCGGTGCTCGATGCGGTTCCATTTGCTGGTGCCGGGCGGATGATGAGCAACCGTGATGGAGAGGCCGGTTTTATTGGCAAGCTTTTGCAACTCGGTTTTCCATAAACGCACGCGCGATCCGTTGGAACCGCCGCAATCGGCCGTGATGAGCAGTCGTTTCCCTTTGGGATAACGTTTTCTGCCCATTTTCTGCCACCAGCGGCGAATGCTCTCAACGGCAAAGGCGGCTGTGTCATGGCTGATTCCGACATTGACCCAGCCTTCATTGGCGGCAATGTCATAGATCCCGTAGGGATTAACTTTGCCCTTGCTCTTGATCATGAAGTCATGTGTGCGCACCGGCTCCGGATTACCTTTTCTGCGTAACGTGCGGCCCTGGTTTTTAAAGTCCCCAACCAGCTCTTTTTTCTTGGTATCCACCGAGATCGCCGGCTGACCCGCGGCACGGAACGTCTTCACCTTTGCATTGATGTATTCAAACTGCGCATTGCGGTCGGGATGATTGCCGCCTTCTTTGGTCTTGGCATTGGCCTGCAGGCTGAACCCCATATCCCGCAACAGACACCCCACCGTCTTGTGCGTGATGCTGTAGCCTCTGGCCTGTAACGCTTTCGCCAGGTGCCTTTGGCTGGTGCTGACCCACAATAGATCCACTTCCGGATCGCCACGGATTGCAGCTTCGATAAGTTCCAGCAATGCCTTGACCAAGCTCGGTTGTGTCACCGTTGCTTTCTTGCGTCCGCCCCCGGTACGGCGGATGCGGTCCTGGGGCGCCGCCTCATCATCACTCGCTAATTCCTTTAACCCACGCCCAATCGTGCTGCGCGCAATTCCCGTCACATCCGATACCGCCGCTATCCCTCCACGGCCCGCCACGCGTGCTTCTCCAGCCGCAAACAGCCGCAATCCCTTCTCGTCCAGATGCGGCGACACCGCATCGTAGCGGGCGCGTATGGCCGTGCGATCAATCACCCCGCCATTAAATCATATTCCCGTGATTCTTTTCCTGCGTTCTTCTCTCTTCCCCAATTCTTTCCTTGCAATTCCTTTATTTTTCCCCACGCCCTAAGGCGTGGAGCAGTCCAGCGGTCTCAATAGAGACTCGCAAGAAGATCATCAGGCTGCTCATCAAAGAAATTATTGTCGACGTCGTCGATGATACGTTGGCGCTCGTCGTCCATTGGCAGGGTGGCGATCACACCGAGATGAAGGTCAAGAAGAATAAGGTCGGCCGCACCCGATGGACGGTTGACGCCGGTGTCGTCGATTTGGTCCGCGTGCTCGCGCGGCAATTACCGGATACCGCAATCGCGGCTATCCTGAACCGCTCTGGAAAGCTGACAGCACATGGCGCCACGTGGACACGTATGCATGTTTGCAGTCTTCGGAGAGCGCATGGCCTTCCCGTCTATCGCGAAGGTGAACGCGCCGAGCGTGGTGAGGCAACACTCGACGAGGCTGCTGATATTTTGAAGGTAAGTCGAACGACGATCTACCGCATGATAACGAGCGGTGGGCTTCCAGCCCAACATCTGTGCGCCGGAGCGCCTTGGATCATCCAGCTTGCCGACCTAAAATCGGACGCCGTACGGCTCGATGCCGAGGCACGGCGGCGATCAAGGCGTCCGATATCTCACGATCCTCTCCAAAACTCTCTTGCTTTATAAGGGCATAGCCAGATGAGCAGTATGACGCACCAACGTCATGGCCCGCAAAGAGTGCATTCTTGCGGTTCAAAACAATGGGACGGATTCCGCGCTCGACAATGTTGGTGTCTAGCTCGATACGGCCGTGGTCGAGGAACCGATTCAGTCCGTCCCAGTGGTTCAGGCCGTAACGGATCTCCTCGGCGATCTTCGCCTTGGCGGAGACGCGGGCAAGCTGTTGCTGCAACCAGCTCTTGAGCGCCATGACCAGCGGCTTGCTCTTGTCCTGGCGCACTCTGCGGCGCTGGTCGAGGCTCGTCCCGCGGATCGTCTTCTCAATGGCATAGAGCGCGGCGATGCGTTCGAGCGCTTCGCTGGCGATCGGCGCGTTCCCGCTCTTGGCAAGGTCGAAGAAGCGGCGGTCGTCGGTGCGCCTTATGCGGAGATCCACATAAGGCGCATTATCTGGAGCAGGATTTTATCTGGAGTAGTTGGCGTTTTCGGCAGCGTACGCCAATGGCAGCGGCGCCTGGGACTCCGCATAATACCGACCGTCACGAGGCAAGAGCGCGAAGAGAAGGTAGGACGGTCGATGCAGATGCTGCTGCGCACGATGTCGAATGCCAAATCCTACGTGGCGAACCAAGAATGGCGCGTGGCCACGTTGGCAGCCTGCCCATTACACCCGGAGGGCGGATGCTCGTTTGCGCGTCACGGCAGTTATTCGCGCGCCCTGCCGCTGGGGCTTCGCGTTGCGCGGTGGTATTGCCCCGAGGGGCATCGGACATTCAGTCTGCTCCCAGACTTTCTTGCCGCCCGGCTGCCCGGCCTGCTTGAAACGATCGACAACTGCGTCGCGGTGGCGCTGACGGCCAAAAGCATGGAATTTGCCGCCGATCTGGTCCGCGGCCCGGAGGTGACGCTGCCTGGTGCAATCCGCTGGTTACGCCGCCGCGTGCAAGCCGTTCGGGCCGGGGTTGTAGCCATCGCCGATCTTGTACCCGGACTGCCGGTGGAGATCGGGCAAGCCGGGGTTCTTGGCAGGCTGCGCCGATCGCTTCCGATGACGGCTCTCGCCAACATTCCTCCGCCGCTCGGATTCGGAGGACCCGGCGTTATCGGCGGCGCGCCCGGCTATTTCCAACATGAGGTGGGGCCTGACCGATCCGCGGGGGCTGGATACGGTTGCGCATTCAGCCCAGCGAGCGCCCGATGCCACGCCAACCGCCACCCCCGATGCCAGCGACAGCAATCCCCACCGTGGAAGACATGTTCCGGATCTGGCGTTCCGACCAGTGCATCCAAGACGCCAGCGCCGCCCACTACGTCAGATGGATCAAGTGGTTTCGCTTCTATGTCGATCACCTTGGATTGGAGGAGCGGGCGCAACTGACGCACGAGGGCGCTTGCCGTTTCGTCGAATGGTATGGGCAGTACCGGACTTTCGACTGCGACCAGACGTCGCTAGCGCCGACGGCACTACGCGCGCTCCACCGCGTCTACCAGGTCATGGGTCTTCAGCCACCGCGATGGCTGAACCCCGTGCCAGCGGCTCCACCTGATTCGCCATTGCTAAAGGAGTACGCCGACCATCTTACTCGTCATCGCGGCAGCCCACCGACGACGGTACGGATCC
Organism: uncultured Alphaproteobacteria bacterium; assembly: GCA_963804725.1. Classification (GTDB taxonomy): domain Bacteria; phylum Pseudomonadota; class Alphaproteobacteria; order ATCC43930; family CGMCC-115725; genus JAATGI01. The sequence goes on from CAWDRN010000009.1 coordinate 338,863, forward strand.
GGCTGACCAAGGTTAGCCGGTTTCTCGAACATCTCGCCCATCGCGGCAAGACCTGGTCGACGATGACGCTCTCGGACATCGACGATTTTCTGGTATCCGTTGCCGAGCGATTTGCACGTTCGACAGTCGCCGATTTTGCTGGAAGCGTTCGCTCATTCAGCCGGTTTCTGTTGGCGACGGGACGGACGTCCATCGCACTTGCCAATTCGGTCATTTCGCCGGTACAGCCGCGGTTTGAGCGCCCGCGCCGATCCCTGCCATGGGGAGACGTCCAGCGGCTTTTGCGTGCGGTGGACAGGTCGACGGCTCGCGGTCGTCGCGATTACGCACTTCTTCTGATGATGAGTACCTACGGGCTCGGCGCCGGCGAAGCGATCCGACTGCAATTCGACGACATCGATTGGGTTGCGGGTACTATCCGCGCGACGCGTCCAAAGACCGGCGTGAGGTTCACGCTTCCTTTGTTGCCGGCGGTCGCCCAGGCGCTGGCGATCTATCTTCGTGAAGGCCGGCCACGAAACACACCGACCCGGCACGTCTTCATCGCGATGAAGACACCGTTCGCGCCATTGAGCGGCTCGTCACCGGTCCGCCATATCCTGATCAAGCATGCGAAGGCGGCAGGCCTGAATGCGCCGTACCTCGGCAGCCATGTGCTGCGTTTCTCAAACGCGGCGCGACAGGTCGACCTCGGGATCCGTCCCCGGATCCTTTCTGATTTGTTCGGACACCGGGATTCGGAATCGATCTCGGCGTACGTGAGGATCGCGACCGAGACGCTCCGCGACATCTCCTTGCCGGTACCGACATGACGATCGTGACGGCTGAAGGTTTGGCCCAGGACGCGAAAGGGTTCCTCCGTTTCAAGCGCGCGATGGGGATCCCCTATCGCCGCGGCGAGTTCGACCTCGACAACTTTGTCCGCTTCGTCGCCCGGCGATGGGGAGATAACGGCGAAGTCGAGCTTCAAGAGGCGATTGCACGATGGTGTGCGCGGACCACCGGACGCAAGGCGGTCACCTTGGGAAACGAGTTTGGGGTCGTTCGGCAATTTTGCCTGTTCCGCCGCCGCTACGATCCGACGAGTTACGTGCCGGAACATGCACTGGCGCCAGTCAAGGAATCGACATTCCTCCCTTACATCTTCAGCCAGGACGATGTGCGGCGGATCCTGGCTTTGGCCAGTTCCCACCAAGGCCGGTTCATCTGGGCGACCATGCTGCGCACGCTCATTCTCGTGCTCTATTGCACGGGACTGAGGCTTGGCGAGGCCGTCCGGCTGCGCATGACCGACGTCCGCCTCGACCGCGGCATTATCAAGATCCAACATAGCAAAGGGCGCTCGCGCATCGTCGCCATTCGACGGGACCTGGTCGCCGAGTTGCATCGGTATAGCCTTGAACGGCGACGGCTCCTTTACAAGCGTCGACGCCACGATCCAGAGGCGCTGTTTGTTCGGTTCGATGGTTCACCGCTGACCGTCCAGTCGGCATCGCATGCGATCCGCCGCATTCTCCGCCAACTTGGACTCAAGCCACTCAGGGGGCGTGTCGGTGCTCGCCCATACGAGTTCCGGCATGCCTTTGCCGTCCATCGGCTTACGGCCTGGGCGGAGGAGGGCGTTGATATCCACGCCAAACTGCCGTTGCTGTCGGCGTACCTCGGTCACCTGAACATCATCGGGACGGAGGTTTACTTGAAGGCGACGCCGCAATTGTTGGAACTGGCCAGCGAACGGTTCGAACAGCACCTACACAATGCGCGCCCGCCGCGATGACAAGGTCGGCCGACCGCGAGCTGTTTGCGTTCGTCGAGTCCTTCTTCATCGAGTATCTGCCACGCCAGAGAGGCGCAAGCGTCCACACTATTCGTGCCTACCGGGATGCGCTGAAGCTCCTGTTCGAGTTTACCGCGCAACGGCGCGGTCGCGACGTCTCGGCGCTTGGACTTGATGACCTTGATGTCGATGCCATCGCCGCCTTTCTCGATTACATCGAGACCAGCCGCTCAAACTCGTCGGCGACGCGAAACTGCCGCCGCGCCGCCATCCGCAGTTTCTTAAAGCATCTCGTGCGCAACGACTTGGCTCGCTCGATGCAGTATTCCCGCGTCCTGGCGATCCCGTCGAAGAAGGCGCGGCAGCGGCCATCGACCTACCTCGAGGCTGACGAGGTGCGCGCCATCATCGCCAAGCCGGATCGGCAAACCTATGGCGGATGGCGCGATTACACCCTGCTTTTGTTCCTTTACAACTGCGGCTCCCGGGTCGCGGAGACAATGGCGGTACAATGGACCGACCTGCAACTTATCCCACCGCGGCAGGTGCGGCTCCGCGGTAAGGCAAGAAAAGAACGCTTGCTACCCTTGTGGCGTGAGACTGCCGAAGCGTTGCACCGGCTTCGCGGTATGACGATGGGCGGTGACCGGCAGCATGTCTTTGTCAATCACCATGACCAGCCCCTGACCCGCGATGGCATCGCATACATTTTGCGCAAATACGCATTGGCAGCGGCGAAGGAGCGCCCGACCCTCGCTCAAAAGAAGATCACACCGCATGTCTTCCGCCATGCCTGTGCGGTGGCCCTCCTGCAATCCGGAACTGACGTCACCGTGATCCGTGACTATCTTGGTCACGCCAGTGTCGGCACAACCGGCCGCTACATCACCACCAATCTTCAAATGAAGCGCGACGCCATGGAGACATTCTGGCGCCACTCCGGGATAGAACCCGCAAACGCCAAACCATGGAAGCCAAAGCCCGACCTTCTTGCCTTCCTCCAGTCCCTGTGACTGGCACTGTTTTATCCAAAGTTCGACCCCCCGATATCATCGGCAAAAGCTGCCCTAACGATGACCACTCCAGATAAAATCCTGCTCCAGATAATGCGCCCAGCAAAAAGCCAGCGTGATGGCCTCGTCAGGCGCCGTGGCAGCGATGCTTTTGTAGGCGGCATAGCCGTCGCATTGCACCACACCGCGATAGCGATCGAGCAGCTTCAGCGCATGGACCGCGCCACGGCCGGGTGCGTAAGTAAAAGCGATGGCCGGTGGATCGGGTCCTCCCCACGGCCGATCGTCGCGGGCGATCGCCCAAAAGTAGCCTTTCTTGACGCGGCCGCGGCCGGGATCGAGCACCGGCGCGATCGTCTCGTCGACCGCGATCTTGCTGGAAGTCAGGATCAGTTCGCGCAGGCGAAGATAGAGCGGGTTGACCTCGGTAGCGGCATAGCCGACCCAAAACGCCAAGACCGATCGTTTGATGTCGATGCCATGGCTGGCCAGCATCTGGGCTTGCCGGTACAACGGCGAATGCCACGCATATTTGGCGACCAGCACAGCGGCCACCATCGCTTCAGTCGGCAGCCCGCCCTTGATCAATCGTTTGGGTGCCGGCGCCTGGACAACCGCCTGCTCCGCAGGCACGGCAGGCATATTTGGGACGGTGCGTTACGATCACCCCGGAACTGCGCCGGGATCACATCGAGCCGCTGCGAGCTCTCCTCACCG
>CAWDRN010000010.1:0-338080 GCA_963804725.1 uncultured Alphaproteobacteria bacterium
GCGCCGGCGCCGTTTCATGTGATCGCGCGAGGTGGGCCGGGCCCAGCCTCATGGCGATGATCCTGTTCGAGAAGTTCGGCAGCATCAACCGCTAAACCGCCAGGCCGAACGCTACGCCAAGGAAGGGGTGTATCTCAGCCTGTCGACGCTGGCCAACAGGTCGGAGCTTGCTATGCGGTGCTGAGCCCGCTCTCGAAGCGCATTGAGGCGCACGTCTTCGCGGCCAAGCGATTGCACGGTAACAACACGACGGTGCCGGTGCTGGCCAAGGGGAAGACCGACACCGGGCGATGTTGGGTCTATGTCCGCGACGATCGACCTTTGGCGGGCGGGGTCCGCCGGCGGCGATGTTTAATTACTCGCGCGACCGGAGCAGTGAGCATCCCCAGGGGCATCTCGCCAATTATGCCGGGATCCTTCAAGCCGACGCCTTCAGTGGCTACACCAAGCTTTATGAAGCGACCCGGAAGCCGGGGCTGATCACCGAGGCGGCGTGTTGGGTCCATGCCAGGCGACCGTTCTTTGCCCTGGCGGATATCGCGGAGAATGCGCGCCGCAGGGCGCAAGGCAAGACGACGGAGCGTGATCTCACCGCTGGCGGTGGAGGCTGTCCGGCGGATTGACGCCCTGTTCGAGATTGAGCGCTCGATAAATGGCCAGAGAACGCGCGATCTGCGCGGCATCGCAATGACCAATTCATTCTGCACCCCCTCTTCAAGTATCTGGAAACATTCGAGATCTGTTTTCCGAAATCACCCCGACACGGCAACCTTTCCGCTTGAGCGCGGTAGTCACGGGCTCGCTTTCAAGGTCGGCCGCGCGAATTTGGTGTGGCGCATCGGGCATGATCTGCTCGCTCTTGAGGATGCCAGCCTTGATAAGCTTGCGAACTTGATGATGGTTGACACCTAGCTTGGCGGCGGCATCGCGCATTGTCAGCCATTCGCCATCCTTTTCGGCAGGGCGGTAGCCATGCGATGCCGCGGACGCGGCGGACCGAGGCGACGCAATGCGCTGTCCAGGTCTTGCCTTGGCCGGTATGTCCATAAGGTTCAATAGCGCAGCGATGTCCTGATCGGGGATCGGCCCGCCATGGTGCGCATGATGGCAAGCGCCTGCTCGTGTGTGCTACATCCATGTTCCCCGGCTCGGGGCTTACGGACGCGCAGCTCGGAATGTTGGCCGCCCTTCCAGTGGATGACGAGCACAATCTCTCTCGCGGCCTCGTGGAATCGACCATGATCTCGGTGATCAGTGTCCGCACCAGTCGCTGGCGTGTCCGCATCGTCGTTCGCGGCGCCTTCCATGCCGCTGGGTCATCGGCCAATCCAGTGAAGTCCGGACGCACATCGCTGGCATCGGACACCTGCATTCGATCGAGCCGCTCCCGGCACTGCTCGACACGCTGTAGCGCGGTCTCCCACGCCTTTTCCAGCTGTGCCGCGATCAGGCGATTGTCAGGGTCGCAAGCGGCATAGCGGCGCTCGGCGAGCGACGCGTCGTCTGGGCCTGCTGCAGCTCCAAGTCGGCAATCTGCCGCCGGTCCTGATCTTCGTCTCTGCGCATGCGTTCGGCCTCCTCAGCCGCCTCGATCGCCATCGGCGCTGCGGCGCGCAGCATCTCGGCCGCAATGATCTCGTCGATGCGCTTGCCGGCGACGGTCAGACATCGCGGCAGCCCCCAACTGCTGGTTCCGCCGTTCGCATCTGTAGACTGGCCGCGGATAGCGACCGGTGTAGAGACGCTCAGCCGACGACCGCAACGCCCCACAGCAGACGAGACCGGCCAGCAAGGCGCGTCCACCTCGTCCGGGCTTCGTGTCCCCAACCCTGTCGAAGGCGTTGCCCGCCAGCAACACCTGGTTGCGCTCGTACTCCGCCCAGCTGATATAGCCCTCCATGAGATGATCCTTGATGAATACGTCCCACGTGCCCATCGGCTTGCGATGGCCATAGCTCTTGCGCGCACGACCGTCGACGATCGTGGTGCGCTTCTCGCTCTTCCCGTACACGTAGACGCCAGCACAGAAGGGAACCTTCAGGATCGAGATGACATTACGGTACCGGATCGGCCGCCATTCGAACGAAGTCAATGCCCGGCCGTTCGGGTAGGGAAGTGGACGTTCTGCGACGCCATCCACAACAATACCTGGCGGGGGCCCCCGAGTTCACGGAACTTCTGAAAGACAAGCCTGATCACCTCCTGCAGCCGCCGATCCGGATCCAAACCCAGGCCGACGTGTCGGTCCCAGGCGTAACCGATCGGGCTCGAAATCTTCAGCTCGCCGCGCTTGGCCTTCGATCGTGCTGCCTCGTACATTCGCGATCGGATGATCCCCAACTCGAATTCGCTGATGCTCCCCTTCATGCCGAGCAATAAGCGGTCGTTTGGCCGGCACGGGTCGTAAACGCCATCGAGATCAATGACGCGGGCTTCCACCAACCCGCACAACTCGAGCAGATGATGCCAGTCACGGCCATTGCGCGCCAGTCGCGAGGCCTCGAGGCAGAGAACGGCGCCAACCTGTCCGGCGCACAGAGCGGCAACCAGGCGGTCGAAGCCGGGTCGCTCGACGGCGCCACTCGCGGTGCGACCGAGATCGTCGTCAATTACTTCGATATTGGTGAAGCCGCGTCGACGTGCGACTTCGACCAACTCATACTGGCGTCTCTGGCTCTCTAGGTTCAATTGAACCTGCTGCGGCGTCGACTGCCGGACATAGACGATGGCCTTGCGTTGCAGAACCGCTGCCGGAAGGAGAGCGTCAGTCGTTGTCATCGCTGACCTCCCGCGGTGCTACGCCGCTCGCTTCGAGCAGGAGCAGCGCCATCGCTCTCAGAGCGGCTTGGCGCTCCGCCGGTGTCATGGCCCGAAGGCGCACGTCGTCGAGAACGAGATCGAGCTGTCGTGGAGCCCTCAGATCCGTGCGCCTGCAAATCAGCTCCGTCCTTCGTGCCAGCGGTAACCGCACTGCCATCCTGCGTCTCCTGCGTGACCATGTTGCCGTCCGCGGAGACCAGCCGTGATTCGCAGGCGATGAGAAGCTCGCGCAGTGCGCAGAGCGCCGCCAGGGAGACCTGCGGGGCGCCGACCTTGAGACCGGCGCAGTAGACCGCGTCGAGCTTCCACGCCGGCAAAACCGTCACGGCGCCGAGCGTCAGCTCCACGTGCACCACCTCGCCCGATGCGCGCTGCTCGATCTGAATACGGCGTACCCTCTGTCCGTACAGCGGATGCCAGCGATATTGAACGACGACTTCCTGCCCGATATGGGCAGAATGACCGCGAGATTGCGCTCGGCAGAAAGTCATGGCTATTCGCCGGTTCCGATCGCGGTGGTCAGCGTGCGGCGGCGATGTACAGCTCGATCGTCACGGCAAAAATGAATGATGTCGATCCGCAGGCCTGGCTCTCAGATGTCCTGGCCCGGATCGCCGAGCATCCGGCCCATCGGATCGACGAACTTTTGCCGTGGAACTGGCGGCCCGGTTCAACAACTCGGCTTCAGGCGGCGTGATCTCCCCTTAGCCCTCCAGCCGAAAGTAGATGGTCTGCGGTTCTCACCGGATGCTTACTCTCGGTCAGCATGTGCCGCGTATCATAGCCCTGCCAATGCGCTTCCTGCCCGGCGCCGGCGCGAACGAAATCGATCCGCCTATGTGCAGCAGCATCTTCGGCACGGCCTTTCGCTCTGGCAGGCGAGCGCAAATTCCCGCAGCGCTTTGGGATAGGAAGGCAGATCGGCGGAAGCCAACGACATGTGTCACCACCATTATCGAACAGCGGTGGCAAAACCAGAATCAACCATAAATCCCTGTCATGTCACACCAACATGGGTCGCGGCGGCGCCGGCGGTTCGATCGTCCGACGCCAAGCCATCGCCTCGATCAGCAGCGCCGTTTGCGCCGGCGTCAGCGTCATCGTCCCGGCGCTCAGCGGCGGCCCCACGAACGCAAATAAGCACATTCCGCTGCCGTCCCAATAAAGCCCTTTCAAATAATGACCGCGCTTGCCGCGAAACAAAAAGCATGACCATCGAACGGACTGGCGCCAATGATCTGCTGCACCTTGGCCGCCAGACCATCAAACCCGGCGCGCAGATCGATCGGCTGACACGCAAGAAAAACTTTCGTGCCCGGCGCCAGGCCAATCATCGCAATCCCCGCACCGCCGACAGCAGCCGCCGCAGCGCCTGCTCGTCGACGCTGCCATCGACGCGCACCCGAACCCCGTCGGGCAGATCGATCTCCATCACGCCAGCGCGCTCCGCCACACCGAAACCCGCGCCCCGCGTGCTTGCCGCACTAGTCGCCATGCGCCGCGCCGGATCCGTGGGTGAGCAATCCGCAACCACCCCCCGCTGAATAAATTCCGCGCCCGCCGTTGGGGCCTCGCCGTGCGCTAAGTGCGCCGCCTTCCGCGCCGAGCGCCAATTGTACAGTAGGCTCTTCGCAATCCCGTGCCGCCGGGCAACCGTCGAAACCCGACCCCTTCCGCATCAATTTCGGCCAATAGCGCCGCTTTCTCACGCGGCGTCCACTGCCGGCAACGCTCCACCCGCGCCACAATCTCGCCGTCCACTCTTCACTGTCCTTTTGTTCGTCTAGAAGGAATGAGCTTCCTCCAAGTGCGCTCGTCTTGACCACAAACTTCAGTACGTTTCAGACCGAGCGCTTACCGAGATCCAGAAGACAGTGGGCAGCAGAACGTACGCGGAACCTATTTTCTGGGAAACCGGAATTGATCGGTCTGTAATCGAGGCCGGGGGGCCGGGGCGCTGCTTAGCGTGTTTTTCCGTTTTCCTTCTCTCGTAAAGGCACGCGCTGGAATCGGTCCCTCACGCGCCTGAGCCCGTGGAAACGGTATGCTTTTCGGCATCCATAGGCTCAACGCCTAATGGCGCAATCGCCGACCGACATCAGCCCTCGTGTCCATTATCCCTTCGTGGACACGGTCATCGTGTCACACTCACGCTACCAAGCGTGCCCGATCAACCTCTCCGGATCCAGGCGATATTCCGCGGTACTCCGCGAAGGGTTACCCCTCGGCTGGTCCAACGTTGGATATGCAGTCGGTAGACGGGCACTAAATAGACTGCCCAATCTGAGCAGTGGCAACAGCCGGCGCACAAAGACCGGCAAGGCGGAAACCCCACTAAATCTTGCTGCGTATCTATTCAGTTCGGCGGAAGCTCGTAAAAAAGCACTGAGAGGTTAAGCGGCGTCTGCGCGGACCGAGTTGACTATTGCAAACCCTCACTCCGATCGAGTAGCCCGAGGGCGACTGCTACCGCGCGATCACTCTTCTTGGTCTGCCCTGGCGGGACATAGAGGGTACTCGTTGCATTTACATAAGCCGCCGTCAAATGACCGACCGCGACCCGCGTCACAGTAGGCGCTACTCCCGGAAAGAGCGGCGCCTCATATACCATAACTTCGTGCCCTTGGCCGTAGAGCTCGGTCAGGCGCGTTACCAGCAGCGGAAATCCATGCAAGTAGTATCCGCCAAGACGATACGTCGCATCGCCGAGTGCCCCAACCTGCCACAGGATCAGTTGGGCGGACGTATCAACCGCGCGCGAGTTGACTAGAAAATCGGTTGCTTCGAACGACTGACAACCCGAGACGGCGGGATCCACGCCAAGATCAGCGAACAAGCAGTCTTCCGCGGAGATGCCCGCAAGCATTTGTGCCGTGTAGCCCTCTGCGCGCGCCCGACGTACCGCTTCGTGCGCGGGGTACGCAAACACACCGGGGTGCCCGTATAGCGCGGCGCACGTCCGTTGGCCAGCACGCACACAGCTCAGCATGTGCTCGACCATCGCTTCATAGCTATGACGGCGATCCACCCCCTCGCCATAATATCCGCGCAACGACATTGCACCATCCGGGTTGAGCGTTCGGATTACTTGCTCTGCGATCGGGTCGGCGACTACGTAGAGCAGCGCCTCAGCGATGCGCATCCAGGCGATCGCCTCGACGGTGAGATGCCCGACGGTGCGAATGCCCGTTCCCACCACTACCAGCGATCCCTTGGGCTTCTCGTTTGTCTGAGACGGCGGCTCCGGGACATCCCCGACCGGTCGGCCGAGCAGCACGTTCCAAATCGCTCCGGCACCGCCTGCGAGTGCTCGCCGTCCCGACGTGTCAAGATCAGCTGTATCGGCTGCTGCCACTGGGTCGGTGAGGTAAGCTCCTAGCGCGGCAGAATCCATTGCCAGCCGCGCCAGGAATACCCGCAGATCGGTCATGCAATTGCGGCGCTCAAAAATCGAGTACCAGCGTCACGATCACCAAGGTTGGTGTAGGTGTGGGCGTCGGCGTTGGCGTTGGTGTCGGCGTTGGTGTGGGGGTCGGCGTTGGCGTTGGTGTGGGGGTGGGTGTCGGCGTTGGTGTGGGTGTCGGCGTTGGCGTCGGGGTTGGAGTGGTTACGGCGACCGTCGGCGGACAGGGGCAGGGGCAACACACCTGCACTGGCGGGTATGGTGGATAAGGTGGGAAAGGTGGGTAGGGCGGAAAGGGCGGAAAGGGCGGGTATGGCGGGTTATACATGCCGGCTCCTCGATGAAGAGGTTCGATGAAATCGATTTCTAGCGCTCGCGGCGACGGCCGTGCTCCTGGCGCACTTCTCCTGTAGGGTGCTCAGATTGCGAAGCTGCGGGCGGCTCATGCCGTTCGTGCCCTGCTTCACCCTCGCGTTGCGCCTTCACGATCTCGGCGTCCCAATGGCGCCGTAGTGCATTGTCGACGGAAACCAGCGCTTCTTCGAGAGAACCGATCACCTTGTGCGATCGTTCGATCTGGTGTCGCAAATGGGTGATCATCCGCTCGTGCAAACCAATGCGAGCCTCCAGCCGCTGGCTCACTCGTCGGTTCTGCGCGAGGAGCGCACCTATCCAAGCGCGTAGCGCATAGGTCGGCCATAGCTTACCGGCATCGTGCTCGGTCATGACCGATCTCCCTCCGGTGGTGCGATGTGGGAAACAAGACGGCGGACCTGCTCGGCGACTGACTCTCCCAGATCGAGCAGCGCATCAACACTGGTGATGCTGGAAGGATCGGGAAAGCCATCAGGCCTGAGGCCACGTTCGGCTCGGGTAGAAGCAAACGTGACAGCGGGAGCTGGCCCCCCTGTGGTCGCTGTCGGGGCCGCAACCGTCTGAACGGCCGGCGCCTGCTGAGGGACCGCAGCGGTCATAATCTGTCCGGTCGCGACTTGGCCGCTCGTCTGGCAACCACATCCGCAACCGCCGAACACGATATAGGGTGGATAAGGTGGGAATGGAGGGTAGGGCGGGAACGGCGGATAAGGAGGGCTCGGGGGCGCCTGACCGTGCGGCGGCCCTTCCCGATGCTCGAAAAGATAATGGTCGTCCCCGTGCTCACGATGATGATGGTCGTCCCCGTGCTCACGATGTTGATCGCTTCTGAACTCGTGTCGCGGCTCCTCTGGTTCGCGGTCGTGCGAATGTCCGTCGTGACCGTGCTCGCGCGACTGCTCTTGAGCGACACCCCGCGCACTTTCAGCCGCGGTGCGCAAGGCGTCTGAGGCAGCGTACAATGCTTCGCTTAACCGCCACAAGCTGCGCATACCGTACCTCGTAGGCTACAAGTCAGAGGAACAAGCAATTCGACTAGCGCCAAACATGCGAGCATGCAATGCCTCTTTTAACTCGATACCTTTTTTCTTTAAATGGAAGGTCTTTTCAGAGAATTATCCGAAAATTCTTGATGCTTTCATGCAACACATACTTCAAATTCTGAATCAAATGTGGATGCGATAAAAGGACGATGCTTCCTTGAGCGACTGGGTTCATGCTCCTGTTGATAGTCCGAAATGGTCGGCGACCGCGAGAAGAACATCTGCCCACTCTTCATGGGCGGATTTAACTGCGCGATAGCGAGTTCTCCCATTCGAATGACGCGTCATCCGCTTGGCGTCTAAGAGTAGGGGCCGAGATCGGCACAGCAGCACCGACCCCGAGGTAGCTCAATATGTCGTAGATCGTCCGCTCGTAATGGGCAACAAACTCCTCATAAATCACGATCAAGGGGTGGACTCGTTCTCTACGAAAGTATTGTTCCCATCGGAGATCGAACGTGCGGCATACGTCGACATAGTGATCGATCTGATCAAAATCAAATGAGGTACTGTGAGAACTGATGTTTAATAAATTTTTTTGCTTGCTCGTGTCAGTTCGCCAAATACCGGTGCTCACCGCACGATAATAGGAGATCGCCTGAAGCACCTTATTCCTGCGCCGCAGCCACACATATTGAACGTCATCAAATCTTTGTCCAAAAAGTCGAGAAATCGATGAATTCGGTTCCTCAGAGACGCATGTTTTTGACGAATATGTCAAAAGCTGTTTCAGCGATTTCTGCTGTGGCCAGTGTAATTTAACTCCAAAGACGCCATTACTTGAGATTGTCTGTTTAATTACCTCATCGACATATTCGGAAACATTACAGATTTGAAATTGTTGCATCCAATGTTAAATCATCGACCAATCGGGATCAAAATACTCATCTGGGCGTCCGGCACACCCGGTACTTGTCAGAGCCTCCGATAACAAAGAGCTCCCAGTGCGAGGGCAGGTACAGATCAGGTAGACAAGCGGTAGACGGTGCGCCATCGGTCTAACCGCCATTGCCCGCATTGAATAGCGCCCACCTATAGCGTCTAGGCGCCGCGATTGATGGGCGGCACACCGAAGGCCCAACCGCGGTCATACAGTTACGGATCTCCGAAAACCAATGTGAGGCTCACGAGAACTGGAGTCGGCGTTGGTGTGGGTGTCGGCGTTGGTATGGGTGTGGGTGTCGGTTGGCGTTGGCGTTGGTGCGGCAGTCGGTGTCGGCGCCGACGCGAGTGTAGAAGCCGTCACGGCAACAGGCGGCGGACAAGGGCGGGGACAACACAGCTGTACTGGCGGATATGGTGGAAAAGGGGGGAAAGGTGGGTAGGGCGGAAAGGGCGGGTATGGTGGATTGTACATGCCGGTTTCTCCGCGATAGAGTTATCAGCGCTTAGCAATACTGTGTTTCGTGTGGACTTAACTTAGACCAACCCATTATCCGTCCAACACTTTCTAACCAATTGAGATTCACAATTTTAACCAGTGACTCTGCTCCAGAAGTTGCGCCAAATAAAATTCGTGTAAACGAGCGTAATCGCGACATTGATGGACTTAACACAATGCCACCAACCGATCGGCAGAAATAGCGCGGATCCAGGTCCCAGCCAGACATCGCGGACAGTGAGCCCGCGCTCCACCACCATAGCTTCGGTAACCCAGCCCAATCGACTGTGAACTCCCACGGAATGGTCGAGTCTGTCTCGTTGGTCTGGATCGAACAAGCGGACGAGCTTCCAACCCATCACCTGACACATAAGATTATTTGTCTCGTCGTGGTGTAAGGGCGTAATAGTATCGCGGCCGATCCAGAGAAATGCGTCATCTGGGCGAGAATGGAGGAACAACGGGAGTGGCCCCACATCTCTCCACAATGGCGCTAATGCTACCGAGTTGACTGCACGGTTTCCCGCAGTCATATAAAAGTTATTCCCTATTCCTGATACCATTTCTTCGAGAAATTTATGAAACGGCATCTGTACTTTATGATGGTCTGCGTTGAGCTCATATAGTGGATCGGCCAATCTTCCACCCTGCACTTCGACGAGCGGATTCCCGATCTTCCGTTGCAGCGCATCTAGGGTCCAATCAAACGCTGGCCAATGCGGCAACTTAATTAAAGTAGGTACGTTCGCCTGATAGTGATTATAGAAGAAGCGTTGCGTTGCAGTATTTACGTCACCCGGCTGCAAGGCGGCGAGAGAGCTCCGTATGTTGTCAATCCAGGGGAACGCGGACATTTTGGGCTTCCTCTTGCGCAATGACAGCCGCATCGGCCAACTATTGCTCATGCGAGTAAGAGAAACCGCAACTCACAGTATTGGAGCGCCCCGAACTGAGTCAACTCGATGCGCGGCCATAAAGGCCATAAGCGCAGGAATCTCACCTGCTGACTGCCCACTATGCGTCAGCCGCATGCCAAGCAGATGGGCGAATTAGACGTAGGACTGCGGTCGCCATGCCTCGCGGCAAAGCACTTCCCCAAATGGCGAGTCGGCGCTTCACCTTGATATCCTGACTAGGCTGGACTCAGCAAATGTCGCGGTTGATCTGGGCCTGCACCTGGGCGGCGGAGTAGCGCGGCGGCCGGGCCGGTTTTGCCGTCACTATTGCGACCGATCGCACAGCTTGGAATGTCAAGGCAGCACGAGGAAAGGCGGAGCCGATCGCTCACATCAAGTAACAGCCAATGAGTCAGTCGGGATGATTAAGCCCACGACCCTTACTCAACGGTCGACACGAGATGAGGTCGCTGATTTAAAGACCGCCGGCGATATCAACGAAAATACAACGCCGTGCGCCCAATGACGCTCGAAACGCTTGACCGAGGAGAATGCGCCGGTCGGGCCACCAATCCGCTTCTCCCGAGTAGTTGCCCTTCCCTTCGGGGACGTTGAGCCTCGTTTCAGGGTAGTGGGCGTGAATGCAGAAGCGGTACCTTATGCCCGCGGGTCTATTTCTGCGAGTACCCAACGCCCGATCTTGTTTGGCGGGAGGACCGGTGCCACCATCCGAACGGCGTCCATTCGACTCAACGTATCGTCATCTCGGTTCCGGATACCCAATAGGCGGCGATGCGATATCGGGGATTTTCCGGGCTGCTAGCCGGGCACCTCATGAAGGACATCTGAGCCTCAAGTTGGGCGGCAGGCGTCTCGATCTGATGCCGCCTGCACAAGTCGCGATCGCGGTTGGCGAGGCTCCAGAGGAGGCGAGGATTGCGGCGCTCACCGCCACCTCGTGGCTCCGTCGCTCGATGCCTTGCGCTCCGCGCTGAGCGCAGGCGTCCGGGCGAGCATCGATGAGAATAGCCGCGTTGTGATTTCTTCAGCGGCCGCCTTCGGTGCTGTTCTGGAGTTCGTTGAAGCGCCGCGCCACTCCGTTCGACCGCTGCGAGGGTCACCGGCTGTGGTCGAATGAGAGAGCATAGTGCAATTCTTGCCATAAACATCTGTTTGAGCCGCTCAAGGAATTTTTCGGCCCGATGCCTACCGGACGGCCCGCGGCTCTCATCGAGAGCGACGGCGGATGCAAGAAAGCGAGGCGAGGCGTTGGCGGCGCACATCGGCCAAGGAAACAGATTTCAAGCGCCATTCATCCAAGGTTTGCTTGCCGAGATCGAAGCTGAGGGCGCCTCAGCGGGAGCGATGACCCGGATCGACGAAGCGTCAGCCCTCGCCGATGAGACAGGACAACGTTGGAGCGACGCTTTCCTGCATCGCTTGCGCGTCGAGATCCTGCTCAAGCGTGATCCTGCAGACAAGGCGCCCGCCGGGGAGGCGTTCCTCGCGGCAATCGCCATCGCCCAGCATCAGAAGGCGCGCAGTCTTGAGCTGGGCGCAGCTCTGGTTTTGGCGCGACTATGTCATTTCACCAGCCGCTCCCGGATGCTCACGCCTTGCTCGAGGCTTTTCGCCAGCCCAGGAATTTCCCGAGATCGAAGAGGCGCAAACGCTTCTCATCGCGCTGACGTCATGAGCCGATCTCGCGGCACGACAGCCCAAGACCGCGTCAACATTTGCTGGCTTGGCGCGGACTGAATAATGGGCTGGCGAGTCGCCAAAGGCGCAGCTGCGCTGCCCAATTCGCTCCAAAACCTCTTACATCCCGTCAAGCGCGGTGGCCGGCGAATATTGCACGGCGGGAGGCGTGTTTTTCAGCGGTTGTTGATTAGAGGCTGGCGTGGTGTTGCTGCAGGCACTGGCGATTCCTAGTGCGAGCAGGAGGCTCAAGATTACGAATGTACTCTTGCTTCCCATGGCAGAACTCCGGGGAAATGCGTTTCGATCTAGGCAGCAACCTCGCTAGAGACCTTAAGTTATGATTTGGTGGCACACGCACAAGACAACCAGGGTCCTGAAATACGAATCGAGCGCTGCGACTACACACTAAAGTTACGGCAGCTGGAAACAAGCAAGCCAGAGCGGCGGGAGCAAATCGATAGGGGCGAATACTGAGCCAGGACACTCAGTTGAAGTACATCACACTGCAAAGCGGTGGTTAGGTGGCGACTGTTCTAGTTCTGAGGGCTGAGCCTGTGGCAAAGGTGATCAGGCATCCAAGTGGGTGAGTGCGATTAACAGCATTCGGCGCCGGCAGATTCTCGGCCCAGCGGCATGAGCGAGATCCGAAGATGCATAGGCCGCCAAGCGCGCGATTAGTAACTAACGTGGTAAGCGCCCTCGTCAAAGAACGGCACCATTACCTCCGCCCAAGCTTAAGGAAAGTCTGAATAAGTAGCTCGACTTAATGAAGCCACGCGAGCGGCCGTTTTGGTTTGAAACGATGTCGGTGCGGCTCGGCGAGTGGCTTTACCTTTGTCTGTGTGGCCAGGGTGCATAGCCGGATTGTGGGCGCGCTACGCGCCTTGCCACCGCAACAAGTGTCGCCGGGCGAGGAAGAGGTTGGCCAGCGCGCAGGTCACGAAGAGGCGGTTGGCATTCTTGTCCAGGCCACGATAGCGAACTTTGGCGAAGCCGAAGACCCGCTTGATGACGCCGATACTATGCTCGACCTTGGACCGGACCTTCGACTTGGTGCGGTTCTTGGCCCGTTCGATCTCGTCCACGATACCGCGATGGCGGTAGCGGCGGTTGGTGAAGTCTTTCGCGTTGGGCGCATGCGCCTTGATCACGTCGGTCTGGCCGCGGTACGCCTGATCGCCCCAAACGCGCGTCTCCTCGCCGTGCATCAGGTCCGGCAATATTTCGCTATCGGCGACATTCGCGGCGGTCGCGACCACGGCGTGGATGATCTTGCTTCGGCTGTCGATGCCGACATGCGCCTTCATGCCGAAATACCACTGGTTTCCCTTCTTGGTCTGGTGCATGTCGGGATCGCGCGCCTTCTCTGCATTCTTGGTCGAGGATGGCGCGGCGATGATGGTCGCGTCCACGATCGTGCCCTTCGACAGCTTGAGCCCCTTGGCTTCAAGATGCCGATGCACCTCCTCGAACAGGCGGCTGCCCAAGTCGTGACGCTCGATGAGATGCCGGAAGCGGCACACCGTGGTCTCGTCCGGAACCGGCTCGCGGCCCAGGTCGATGCCGACAAATCCGCGCATCGCCAGCGAATCGTAAAGCGCTTCCTCCACCGCCGGGTCCGACAGGTTGAACCACTGCTGCAGAACATAGATGCGCAGCATTCGCTCGACGCCCACCGGCGGCCGACCATTGCCCGGCTTCGGGTAAACCGGCTCAACCAGCGCGCACAGCGCTGACCATGGCACCACCTGATCCATCTCAGCGAGAAAAACAGCTCGGCGTGTCGTCTTCCCGTACCGTTCGAACCCAACCGCCGCCAGCGTCGCCTGCTTCATCGAGCCACCCAATATGCTTCCGCACACTGATCCCTATGAATCACACAACCCTCGTCGCGTCGACAACTTCTTCAGAGTCTCCCTAAGCCGCGCACGTTTTAGCGCATCCCTACACTAGCGCGAGGATAAAAGCAGACTGCCACACCATAGCGCAGCGGTCGTGCCCGTCGTGGCGGAATAACCCGCCGCGCGCCGCGCGCCACTTGCGACCCGGCAAGCGGTGCATCGAAATCCCAGTTTTTCTGCGCTCAAGCAAGCATCGGTCGTGCTCAATGGATCTTGAGTGGCAATTCGATTTGATAGAAGACTTCGCTGTCATTGAGATAGCGTTACAATGTGCTAGAGCTTCAGATTTTTTCAACAGGATCAGCCTAAAGTAGACATTTCCATCAACCGAACGTAGCGTCTTGCCATCACGCGGCGGGAGCGGTTCGACGAGCTGTCACTGATAGCTACGAGGGGGGCGATCGGCGTGATTGGATCAGCAAATTGACACAAAAAGAGCCCGGCCTGGAGGTCGAGCGTCTCATCTCGCTCGAAAGTATGGAGGGGATCAGCTACGTCGAAACGAGCGAGCCGACCCCGCGATGGAGCCGTATTCCGGGTGGTACAGTGTTGTATGCGGTATATCCAGGATTGCTGGTTGCCGTGACGATCGCGCTGGCGGCGACGTGGCTGTCGCAGAAGTACAACGCACCCGTAATGCTGTTCGGCCTTCTCATCGGTATGGCCTTTCATTTTCTCCATGAAGATGGTCGCTGCGTTGCGGGCATCGAATTCGCCTCGCGGTCGGTACTGCGCACCGGCGTCGCGTTGCTCGGGGCGCGGTTTACCGCCGCCCAAATCGTTAGCCTCGGGATCATACCGGTCCTGACCGTTATCGTCGGCGTCGTCACCACGATCGCGATCGGGATTCTCGTTGCCCGCTGGCTCAGTCTTACGCGTCTATTCGGTGCCCTGTCGGGCGGCGCCGTCGCCATTTGCGGTGCGTCGGCGGCGCTGGCGATTGCATCGGTTCTGCCGCGCCATAAGGACATCGAACGCGACACTATCTTGACCGTGGTCGCGGTGACCACCCTCTCGACCCTGGCGATGATCTTCTATCCGGGCTTGGTGGGTGCGCTGCACCTTGATCACGTCCATGCCGGTGTGTTCCTCGGCGGCACAATCCACGACGTGGCTCAAGTCGTCGGCGCCGGATACATGATCTCGCCGCAGACGGGCGACATCGCTACTTATGTAAAGCTGTTGCGGGTCGCCATGCTCCTCCCGGTCGTTTCGATCCTCAGCTGGATGACTTTCCGCAGCACACCCGCTGGCGCATTGCGCAAGCCTCAGATCGTTCCGATGTTCCTCCTCGGGTTCGCCGCCCTGGTCGTCATCGGCAGCGTCGGTCTTGTTCCCCCCGCATTGGCCAGTCTGGCTACCACTGTCTCAAGCTGGTGTCTCGTCACCGGGATAGCGGCCCTTGGCATGAAAACGTCGTTCAAGGATTTGGTCCTGGTCGGTTGGCGGCCAGTGGGGCTAATGGTCTTGGAAACCGCGTGGATCGCCGCTCTGGTGCTGGCCGCCGTCGAATTCATGTTGTGACCGCCTGGTCGCACATCAGGGCAATCGGACACGCAGCTATTGTCGCAAGCGCGCGGAGAAAGCGCGTGCGAAACCGTAGTGCGGGTTCAGTAGTAAGCATTAGGCGCAGATCCCGGCGGCGTGGCGTAATGTCGATGAATTTCGTACTCACGAGTGAAGCCAACGCCTGCTGGCACGGATTGGAGCAAATCTTGCGCGCGTCGCGGGGGGAACTACGTTAGGCAGGTCTGGAGGGCAAAAGAAAAAGTTCTGGTAATACCAGGGTGTAGTTGGAGGTAACCATGTAAAAAAGGTTACTCGAAACTTGTAGTGTACTTGCTGCGCCTTCCAGTCGTTCTGTCAACGTTAACGAATGAGTTGTTCGACGAGGCAATGTGCCGAGTACAATTTGCCAAATTTCACGCTATTTTGTGAGTGCAATGATGACTGCTCTACAGAAGGTCCCTGCCGGAATCCGGAGATCGCGACGCAATTTCATAAAGGTGGGCGCGTTAGCGGGGTCAGCGGTTTTGGCGAGTTTGACATCACCTAGGTCAGCAGCCGCTGGCAATGGTAATGGCCAAGGCGGCCAAGGCGGAAATGGCCAAGGCGGCCAAGGTGGTAATGGCCAAGGCGGCCAAGGCGGTAACGGCCAAGGCGGTAACGGCCAAGGCGGCAACGGTCAAGGCGGCAACGGCCAAGGCAATGCTAGATGCTTTTTGAAGGGCACGACAATCCGGACTGCAGACGGGGATAGGAAAATCGAAGATCTGGTCGCGGGCGATTTGCTGCCAACCGTTTTCGGTGGCGTTTGCCCCATTCAATGGATCGGGCGTTACCCGTTCAAGAAGAGTGATCCAACCAAGATGTGGGTCAAAGACGTATTGCCGGTCCGGGTCGCAAGGTCTGCCCTCGGTCCCGATGTTCCGCGTGCCGATCTGTATGTCACGAAGGCGCACGCACTGCTCATCGGCGGCGTCCTGGTCTCGGCAAGCCTTCTGATCAACGGTACGACGATTACGCTCCACGACGCGCGCGAACTCGACGAATTGGAGTTCTTCCATATCAAGCTCGCGCGTCACGATGTGATCTATGCAGAAGGGGCTCCTTGCGAAACCCTGATGAACGTCGATGAGAACGCGGTCAATTTCGCCGGATATCTGCGTCAGCACGGAGATCTCATAACCAAAGAGATTCCGTGTGCGCCGCTGCTAAGATTCGAGCGCCGCCGGAGCGAAATACGGTCACGTCTACGCAGCGCCATCTCGCCCTGGATTGATCGCCGCCAGGAGCTTGACATTATTCGAGACGAACTAGAGGAGCGTGGCATCGCTGTTTTGCGGGATCGGAACCCATCTCGCGATAGCCGTGTGCTTGTCGACGCGTAGAGGATACTCGAAGGTCAAAATACAAGACTAGCCGGCTGTGGATCGCTGACGGCCCAAGGGCTTGCGGCCGCACGACACCTTATTTCCGACCCGCCACCCAACTGGGCCGGATTCCAGGCCGCCCATGAAGGGAATGATGATAGCGCGACGGTCGAGTAGGTCAGCCTTCGTCTGCACGATGATGAGGTTGTGCCCTCATGGCTGATGCGCTCTGTTCGAGACGGGTACGATGGTCACCGTCCAGGATGACAGCATCAGGACACCGCGGGACGAGGCCTGGACCGCGTGAGACGGGCGAAGCTAGCAGATTTCAGGAAAGGGGCCACTAAGGTTCTCTGGCCACGGATATTTCGTCGAATATTTTTATTATCAGACGTGCAGCACGATCGGCGTCATCGTCGCTCATCTGATCAGTTGAGGCATCGACATTTCCTTCGTGTTCAGTTCGAGGGGGCCTATGGGTTAACATGTGACGCAATTCGGCCATATCGCGGCGCGACCCTTCTGGGATGTTTTCATCGTGCACGTAAATGAGATGGTTGACATATGCGTCGCGCAGGCGTCGCCGCAATGGCCGTGCGCTTTGGGCCATGCCTATCACTGCCAGATAAAACTTTTCCCAACCATACGAAACGTCCACACTTCCCTCCCTATGAGTTCCTGTTTCGCTACGCTTATCTCGGTAGCGGGTCCACATCGAGGGCGTTAAAGAAAAGCCCCGAACCTGCAACGCGCTTGTCCTCTGGCGGACCAAATGGGGATTGGCCGGCGACTCCTCCGGCGTCTGGTCGGAAATATGGACGATTCCCGCGCTCATACGGAACACGCAAACCGACCCATTTCGCACAACTTCATGTCGCGGTTGGGGACAGCAATAGCGCGCCGGTTGCCCATGCACCAGCTCACAACCCGAAGCCGATATTGGCGGACGGATGTGGTACTACACTGCCGCAATTTCAGGGAATCAGCTTACGGTTGGGACGCGGTGAGATTACGCCCATTTGTTTACACTTGGCAGCCAAGGGACGCTTACTGCACAATTCGAAGGCAGATGGCGGAGGCACATGAATGGAACGTTCATGACGGTGTTCCGCGAAATCCAGTAGTTGGTTGCCCGTCGCCCTTAACGCGTTCACATCGCGGACGTCAAAGAAAGCCGCGTCGAAGGGTGCAAAAAAAGGTGCGGAAAGTTTGCAGAGGCTCAGACAGCCGGCTCGGGCTCGACTGGCTCTAGCCGGTGTCCATCAAAAATTCGGCACCGGTGCCGCATTTTCGACAACGACCTCACTGCCGAGGCCAAGGTTCGTCCTCGGGCCCGTGGCGCTATGCTAAACCAGGATCATTTTCCGTGAGCGAAGGTTTTGCAGCGGTCGTCAGTTGATGAGATTGTTCCTATTTGCAATTGCCATTTTCAGGATTAGCGCCGCCGCTTTCGCGATGGACATTGAGATTCAGGGGAACGAAGTCGTGATGTCAGGGGACGTCACTGGCAACGAATGCTCCGAGTTGCAATCAATACTCCAACGAACTCAGATCAGCACTGTCATCCTAACGCATTCGAAGGGCGGCAACGCCGACGCCGGCTATTGCGTCGGCGCACTTATCAGACAACACGGGTTAGCAACAGTCGTTCGTGGCCGCTGCAACTCTTCATGTTCGCGCATGTGGTTGGGCGGCGTCTCACGCACCCTTGACGGTGCCGATTCGCGCGTCGGTCTTCATGGCAATTACCGCAACGGCGCCCTGGTGCGGGGAGCGCCTGCGCGTTTGCAGGCATGGATCCCGTCGTATGCACCCTCCGTCAATAGGCAACTCATGGAGCAATGGACAAATTTACCATCAAACAAACAGATGATGTACTTCTACAACGATCGAGCGGAATTGTGTGACCATAGACAGTGTAGGCAGCTGCCAGGATGGAATGCGTTCAACGCGGGGCTGTCGACGTCACGCCACCGGCAATGAATGAGTTTGGCATGTGTAGCGTGGTGCACGGATGGACCAAGGTGTAGCCCGTTCCGGGAAGTGAATGAGATCGGAATAAAGCTTGGTCGATGACGCTCTTACCTGCGGAGCATGTCGTTAATATCGACTGTTTCGAGATCGGTTGTATCGAAGGTTTAATTCCAAGGCCGCCACCGCGACGGCTGACACCGACCCCATGCCGTCTAGGCTTTACCGCCGGCGAACCCACGATTGGTTCCCCCTCCGCGTCACATTCGAAGAGGGCGAGGGTATCGGTGACCATGCCACGGGCCCATCTCTGCCGTGCGGACCGCAGCGGGCGATACACCCCGAGCCGCGTAGTTGCTTTAACGCCTAGCTTCTAACCCGCATCAAGCATTGCCACCAATGCCCCGCGGGGCGCAAAGGGTGATAAATCGTGGGCTCGAAAGCGGCTCGTCAGTAGGCGATCGCGTCGCGCCTCGCCGGAATTTGACCATCCACAACCTGCAACCAAAATTTGGTGCTGATGCTAGCGAGAAGCCCATGGCGGCCGCTTATCGGCGTTCAACAATCCAGATCGCGGTGCCACCTTCCTCGTCGCCTTCGCGAAGCAAGCGGATCTCCGCAGTGAATCTCCGTTTTAGTGGTTGCGATGGATCGGAATCTCAAGGCCATCCCTGTTCACCGCAGCGGAGTTCAATCTCGGTCAAGCCGAACGTCCTTGTGTTGAGTGATTGACAGCATGTCCGCGTCGACCCGCAAGAATATCTCGGCCTCGGCATCAGTGCCGTGATCAACGGCCTCATCGTTCGCCTCAATCATCTACGGGTATTTTCAAACGGCGCGGTACCATCGTGGTGTTTTGAGCCTGGGCATAAAGGGAGACGGCTCACCGACGGTCAGTCGGTGAGCCGTCTAGGACGAGTTAGCCCCGATAAGACCGCACTTCGGTGGCGGCGGGAGCTAACCTAGTAGCCCGGAGGCGGTGGCGGAGGGTAATCGGCGGGCGGTGGCGGTGGTGTCGAGGCAGCCCCAACGACGGCGCCAGTCCCCCCACCTACAGCCGCACCGACTGCCGCACCAGGAACACAGCCAATCGGAATCGTTACGACACATCCGATTGCCGCGCCTAAGGCTGCTCCGCTCATTCCACCCGAAACCGCGTTTGAACCAGGGTTCGGACCGGGCGGAACGTCCGACCGCGTTACCGTGGTTGTCGTGGTGGTCGAATAATTGTCCTGGGCGAAGGCCACACCCGCTGTCAGAGCGAACGCGGCAATGCCAGCGGCGAAATAGCGAATCATACTAGCTCTCCTAGAGCTGTGACGCAGGCAAAAGCCCGCATGAGTTCAACAACGACGGCGGGGCCACCTCATTCCCCGTTCATGGCTGCTTCAACCCGGGACCGGCGAGGGCTTGCCTCGCGATGCAACCGAGTACAGACAAATACCTGCGACAAAACCCATTGCGACAAAACGATGTAGGGAATGATTAGGCACTAGGCGGCCTTCTGGTAGTAGAGCTCGTCGGTACCCCTCTGCCTCCGCTAGCTGTCCATACGTCGTAAGAATCTTGAACGAATGTTTATCTCGTCAGCAAAAGCTGAGGTCTTCGCCTTTTTTCTCTCTATTTCTTGCTCCGCGCTGTCGCTTTCTTTAAATTCGGGAACTGCAAATTTATCGGACTCATATTGCTGCCGCCAAGCTTCCCCTCTTCCTTCTTTTTGCCAAGCGAGCGCGTAGTCCATCAATATCGCCACCGTGTCATGCGGATTGTCGTTTTCGTTCCAGGTTGTCAGCACGTCTGTCACCGACGATCCGGCCCACCATGCCGATTTATCATAGAAAAATGCATCCCTTCCCATATGAGTTACATTATAGTTTTCTTGTATTGCCAGTTTTTTACTTTCCTAAACACCGACCTCACGTCTCTAGATATTGTAACTTCGTCTACCTGATCATTCAGGAGTTCTTTTATGCGTTTTGAGCGATCCTTGCCCGTGCCCACCTCCATACGCTGAACAACCCTATCTGCGTTACGGCGCAATGGGCTGGTGTCGAGCAAGGAGAGAACAGCGCGCTGCATCACGGTATTCCCCGCTGCTGACAGACCGGAGGCGCGGAAACCGAGTTTTTGGTACATCGACAGAAGTGTGTACGCACTGATCGAACTATCTCCCGGGCGAACGCCAAGAATGAGCGAGCGCGCCCCGCTCGAATGGGTGGATTCCATTGCTTTGCGCACCAGCGCCGACCCGAGATGCTGGCGGCGATAGGGCTCTACCACCCGGAGGTTACACAATTCCGCCGTGTCGGATTGAGCATGTCGGAGCACGACACCGCCGATCGAAGTACGCTGATCCTGACCAAGGGCTTCGATGCGAACCTGACCTGGCAAGTTCGTTTCGCGGAAATTCCTGGTTGTGGCGAGCTACTTCGACGACTAGAGCGTACCCAGGACCCGTGGTTCACTCGTCACATTCTCCACTCGATCCGTCGGTTTCTTCGTTCCTGCTAACACAACCTGGGCAAATCGGCATATATGACTTAGCTGGGAACGTCGGGCCGAAGTGGCTCATTGCAGAAATTTAAATATGGATTTCACCAACTTCCGGTACTGCGGGTGGAGTTTGTCTCGCGCGGATGGGAATTCTCAGGCCATACGATGGCGCGCGGCGCCCGATAGGTGGCTGCGTAGGCGACCGGCAGGTGGGCGCCGGTGATGGCCAGCATTCGCCAACGGGAAGAGACGAGCCGACCGTCTCGGACATCCGTTCGGCCGTGGAACATTCGCGCCGCTGCCAGCGGGCCGCCGATATCCGCCACGTCGGTGCCGGCGACGCGGAACGCCGGCCTCGATGCCTTGCGCGCGGCGGTCGTGCTGCTGGTCGTGTTCCACCATACCGCCATCACCTACGGCGCCACCGGCGGCTGCTATTACCACGAGGCTACCCCCGCTGGCGTACTCACGACCAAGCTACTCACGCTGCTTTGCGCGGTTGACCAGGCGTTCTTCATGGGGCTGCTGTTTCTGCTCGCCGGCTATTTCGCGCCTGGCTCGCTCGCGCGGCATGGTGGCCTTGGCTATCTGACGGAGCGGCTGCTGCGGCTCGGCATCCCGATGCTTGCGTTCGGCTTCGTGCTCAACCCGATGACGCTCGCACTCGCGGGCACCGCGCAGGGCATGCCGTTCATGACCACGTTGCTTGCGCTCTGGGGTCGCGGCGCATTCGTGATCGGCCCGTTCTGGTTCGCGCTCGCGTTGCTGATCTTCACCGGCGTGTTCGTTGCGTGGCGCAGCCTCGTGCCCGAGCCAGCGCGGCCACATCCATTTCCCTCCAACCGGGCGCTAGCGCTCGCCGCCCTCGGCACCACCGCCGCTGCCTTCGCGCTGCGGCTCGTTTGGCCGGTCGCACGGAAGTCTTTGGTCTGCAGCTTGGATATTTTGCGAGCTACGTGGTGCTGTTCGCCGCCGGCTGTCTTGGCGCTCGCGGGCAGTGGCTGAGCAAGGTTCCACCGCGCCAACGGCGGCTCTGGCTGCGCATCGCAGCAATTTCGGTAGCTGTGTTGGCGGCGAGTGTTTTCCAAGCATCGACCGGGGGCGCATCTCGCGACAATCCGCTGGGCGGATGGAGCGTATCCGCCGCCTTCTACGCGCTCTGGGAGCCGATGGTCGCGTGGGGCGTTATCCTGGGGCTCGTGCATTTGTTCGGGCGAGCCTTCTCGCGCCTCGGCCGGACGTGGGCGGCGCTCGCGCGGAGGTCCTATGCCATCTACGTCATACATCCGTTGGTGCTGGTGGCAATCGCGCTCGCTTGGCGCGAGGTTACCGCGCCCCATCTGCTGAAGTTCGCAGTCGCCGGTGCCGCTGCCTGCCTCGTCTGCTTCTGGATTGCCGGGGGGCTGCTACGCGTGCCGGGAGTCGGCCGGGTATTGTGATACCCTTCGTCCGGAGCCGCGTCAGCAGACGCATCTCGTCGAACCGCTGAGACCAGCAGCGGGCAAAATATCGCGCGGCTGATTGGACCGGGTGCCGGCAAGCGCGAACGCTGCCCGACCTTTGTTGATCGAGAGCGTTGCATGCGGAAAGTGCGTCCAAAAATCGCTTGAATCAGATTGGTCATCGCATATCGAGACCAAGAGCCGAGAACGCCACCAATCGCAATTGTCAAATACATCCGCGTTTATCGTTCGCGAACTTACGCCTCATAACAGCGTGATGAAAAGGATGATGATGAGTAATGCGCCGATCAGCGAAAGATAAAAGCTGAGATGCCCCGACTGAATGATCCGCAGTCTAACAGCGATCGACACGGCGCCTCGTTCAAGCGGTGCAAAGAGGCGCGGACCGAAGATCGGCGCCACTTCATGCGTGAACACAAGTCGTCGAATGAAGTACGGGTGGCCGTTGCCTTCGCTGGCGGTTTCCAGCTCGGTCTCTTCGGTTGGGCGGTAGATGAAACTGTAAAAGGTCCGCAGTGCATTCGAGAAGGTCAGCGCGGTGGTCGCGGAATGCACTGCATCCTGCGGACGCCCGCCGTACCACACGGCGCTTGCGCGGACACGTCGTTTTCTTGACACTTGCAAGAGACCAAGAGGCAAGAGGGCAAGTAACGGCATGGCGATAACGAGTTTGCTCGGTGAGATGAATGCGAAAGTCCCAGTGAGACGGATCGGTGCACCGGTTGCGGGTACGAGTAGCCAACCGACATGCATTTTTTGAACCGCCGCCGCGGCCATGCTCGTTCCCTCCAGACCAACGAGCCACGCGGGCATGCCGACTGCTAGCGCAACGACAAAAGCACCTAAGAGTCCGACCGCGATAGCATTGCCAAACGGCACCGCTGGCGTCTCCCGACTACCGCGACCTAGGAGACCAATCCCGAATACCTTGACGAAGGTGGCAAACGCAATCGCGGCGGTGAGCGCCAATCCCGCACCGGCAAGCGCGGCCGTCAGCCTGCTTGCGAGATTAATGAGATGAAAGCCTTGGAAGAAAGTCTGGAAAAGGTACCATTCGCTGACAAAGCCAGCCTGCGGCGGCATAGATGCGAAACTCATCGCGGCGAACAGCGCACCAAGGCCGAAAATCCAGGAACTGCGTCGCAGAAGGCCGTTTTGCACGATGGCGTAGGTCTTGCACGCACGAAATACAGCATCGGCGCACAGGAACATCGCTCCTTTAGCAAGCGCGTGTCCGGCAAGATGCAAGAGCGCAACGGTCCACGCTAGGCCCGCGAGATCGGTCATACCGTCCTGCCGAAACATCAGGGCCGCTCCGAGCAGGCACACGGCGATCGAGCCGTTCTCCGCCGAAGACAGACTTAACAATTCGAGCCACAACTCTTGCTGGAACGCGTAGAGCGCCGTCAGGATCGCGCTCAGAACCGCAACCGCAATCACAAAAAAGCCTGCGATAGACACCGACCATCCGGATGCGATCGGTAACCACTGCAAAAGTCCCCGGCTCAAGGCAAAGAATGCCGCGTTCAGGACTACCCCAGACATGATCGCACCCGTGGCGCCGCTTGCGGCCCCGTAAGCGCCCGGGAACCACTCGTAAAATGGCAACAGACCGATCTTGGCGCCAAACCCGATCAACAACAGCAACCCAACACATAATTGCTCGGAGAGCGGCATCGCCGCGCCCGCCGCAGCAAAGTCGGCGAAGGACGAGCTGTCTGCTTGGTTGGCGAGGAGTATGAACGCGAGAATCAAGGCCACAGCGCCGGTTTCGAGCAACGAGAGCATGAACAGCACCGGGCGCCCGGTTTCGGCTGAGAGCGCTTCGCCCAATATCATGACGGCGCCGCCAAAACTCATGACCTCCCAGGCTACAAGGAAACTCACCGCGTCTTGCATGCCAAAGACGCCGAGCGCGCCAATCAGGCTGGCAGCGGCGCCAAAGAGCCACTGTGCCCGACTCGCGATCGGCGAGCCGAGCCAGCAAGCGAGTACCGTACCGGGAAGCCCGAAGCCCAGTAGCCACAACGCTTCTGGCGAAAGCATGAACATCGAGCCGGTAGGCCCGATACCAAGCGCGGTATGGATGGCGGGCGAACCGCCGGGCAGAAGCTCGATCGCAAGTGCAATCAGTGCGACGCCTCCGATGCCGAGGAGGGTGCGCGCGACCGGTTGGCCAATATTTACGAACGCGAGCGGCGCGGCGATGACCCATGCGGTGACACCGGCGATCAGCAGCTCAGTCATGAGAGGCGCCCTCCGTGCGCACGTTGCGGCGCGCGGTCGAGGAACATCAGCAGGGCTTCGATAATCGCCGCAGGATTCGGCGGGCAGCCCGGAAGATAGAGGTCGACTGGTAGGATCCCCTCAAGACCGTGGCCACAGGCGTAGTCGCCCGGTGCGATGCCGCCCGATACGGCGCAGGTGCCGTAGGCCATGACCCAGCGCGGCTCCGGCATCGCGTCATAGACGCGGCGTAGCGGCTCGTGCATTGCGTACGTCACCGGGCCGGTAACAAGCAGCAGATCGGCAAACCGCGGCGACGGCGTGAAGAAAATGCCGAAATCGGTGGAGGTTATAAAATGGATTATTGAGCGCTTGCAGTTCAGATTCGCAGCCGTTGCACGATCCCGCGTCGACATGGCGAATATGCAGGCTTCGACGGAAGTTCGCGCGCAACTCGGCCCGTGTCCTGTTCGCGACGTCGGTGGCTTGCGTCGCATCAAGCACCAGGCCCGATCGGTCACGCACACCGAACGCCCAATCGAATGAGCTTGTCGCCGCTTCGTTAGGGCAGGCGTCGACGCAGAGCTGACAGACCACGCAGCGGCCGTAGTCTACGACCAACCGATCATGCCCGGGCCGGTCCTGCCGTACCGTGATCGCATCGGTAGGACAACTTGCAGCGCATTCCGAGCAACCGGTCTCGCATCGCTCCGGCGCAAACCTTGGCATGCCGAGCAGGCTTTCTTGGCCGTCTCCCGATTTTTCGCTGGGCCACGACGTCGTGGCCTTGCCGTGGGCTAAACCGAAGAGGGTCCAGAGCGGCATGGCGTTCCCCTACCGATCGCAGCCGGCGACGGTAAGGCCGAAGCTTGCCTCGTTGATGGCGTAGTCCATCATGTTGCTGTCGTGCACCGTGAAGGGGAAAGCCCGCCAATTTGAGAAGGACGGGGATTTGATTTTGACGCGTGACAGCGCTCCATCCCGATCGAAATGAACCGCGTAATAGAGGGAGCCGCGCGGCGACTCCGCCCAGCCAAGTCCCTCGGAGAGGGGCGGTGGTTTACATTCCGCGCGTACCCGACCATCTGGCAGCAACAGCAAGATGCGCTGGATCATGGCGATGCTTGTGTTGATTTCCGCAATACGAACTTGCACCCGCGCGTGGGCGTCCCCGGTATCCTTTACCGGAACGGTAAACGGAAGTTCGCCATAGCCAGCATATGGATGGTCACGACGCAAATCGCGATCGATACCCGATGCCCTTTCGATCGGTCCCGTGGCGCCCTCGTCGAATGCCACCTGGCGAGTCAATATGCCGGTGGTGATGAGCCGGTCGAGATGGGAGTTTGTGCGCTCAAGCTTCAGCGTGTAGTCGGCTACGTCTTCGCGCAACGCTTCCAACGCGTCGCCAAGCCATGGTTTCGGTGCCAAATCGTGCCGCAATCCGCCGGCAACGAGCATCCCGCGAAGAAACCGGCTCCCGGTGAGACGACCATTGATCTGCTTGGCTCGCTCTTCGAGGAGTTTGCCTTCGGCCTCGCCGACCTTGAGCGTCGTTGTATGGGCAAGATGGCCGAGATAGTGGAGATGATTGTAGAGCCGCTCAAGCTCCGCGAGGAGCGAGCGCAGCATGAGGGCGCGGTGAGGCACCAGGCAATCCGCGGCTTGCTCGACCGCCTGGCAATAGGCGAGGACATGGGCAAGGCTCCCGACACCCGAAACCCGCTCAGCCAACACCGCACCGTGTGCAAGCGAGCGGCCCTCGAAGCGCTTTTCCATGCCGCGATGTTTGAAAAACAACTGAGGGTTCAGGTGCAAAATGCGCTCGCCGATATAGAGAAAAATGAGTTCCACCGACTCGACGACGTCGGCTCTCACCGGACCAAAAGGCAGATGCTGTACGTCCTCGTTCGCGATTTCGAGCGAGATCTCATGCACAGGTTTGAACGAAACCTGGACGTCAGCCGGATATGCCGGATCGAACGGCGGGAGGGTAGGTGATGCGCCGGGATGTAGAACGAGACCGAACGGTTCTGGCTGGCCCGTGAACTTGATGCCGAATAAGTCGGCCATTTCGCGCTCGTACCAGCCGAGCAGCGGACTCACACCCGCGAGGCTCTGGACTGGACCGCGTGGCGAGCATCTCCACACGATAAAATTATGCTTCGCGGTGTGAGGGTCGCGCCGGCTCGCGAGGTAACGCAGCTCGGCTCGCTCGGGGCTCGGATACCAGGCGTAGGCCATCTCCATACGTCCGCCGGCGGCGATGAGGCCGGCAACCGCGTCGGCCAGCCGCATCTGATCGATGTCGATGATCTCAGCGCCGGTCATGGCAGGCCTGGCGACAGCGATGGTGCTATCGCCGTCAAGTAATTCCAGATGGCTGCCGGCCACCACAATCCCAAGATGAGAAGCGGAACCAGCGCAAGCCACATGGGGACGACGCACCAGCCGTTGAGAGTCCCGCCTGGCTCTGCATCCTCTCTGGGCGGGCGATAGTACATGTTGCGAAAGTGATTCATGAACCCGATGAAAACGAGAATCAGTAGAATGAGCATGATGTAGACTGCCCACGAAAACGACGGTTTCAACCCCGCCCGCATGATCGTGAATTCGCTCATGAACAGACCGAACGGTGGAGCGCCCGTGATGGCGATCGCCCCGGCGAGCCACAGCGCGCCGAGTTGCGGGAAATAGCGCCCAACGCCCGTGATCTTCAGAATTTCCTTGGTGCCATACGCACGCATCATGCTGCCGGCGCCAAAGAACATGAGGGACTTGTTGAGCGAGTGATTGAGCATGTGATAGAGCGCGCCCGCGACGCCCAAGCTGCCCCCAAAGCCAAAACCGAGCGCGACGACACCCATATGCTCGATGCTCGAATAGGCCATCAGTCTCTTGATGCCTTCCTGCCGGACGATGAAAAGAGCGCCGACGAAGAGCGACAATACGCCGAAGGCCACCAGGACGATCTGCGGCAACAAGCCAAGATTGGCGGCGCGTGTGATGGCGAGAAATCGGGCGATGCCGAGCATTGCCGTATTCAACAGCGCACCGGACAGCATCGCCGACACCGGTGCCGGCGCCTCGCTGTGCGCGTCTGGCAGCCAGGAGTGCATCGGCGCCAGCCCGACCTTGGTACCGAATCCCACCAACACCAAGAGAAACGCGAGGAGGAGAAGAACCGGGTTCATATGTGGGGCGGCGGTGCTCAGCACGGCCCACGTCATGTTGTAGCTCGGACCGAGAACGAAGGTGCCGCCCCAGTAAAACAAGATCGTGCCGAGGAGCGCGAGGCTGATGCCCGCGGACACGATCATGATGTATTTCCATGCTGCTTCCATGCTTTCGGCAGCCCGTTCGAATGCCACGAGGAATGTGCTCACAAGCGTCGTGAGCTCGATGGCGATCCAGTAGATGGCGACGCTGTTGGCGAAGGGACCGACAAGCGTGGTCAGGGCGAATCCCGCAAAGAGCGTATAGAAAACGAAGAGCCGGTCGTCCTCCTTGAGAAGCCGCATGTAGCCAATGGCATAGATCGAGGCGAGCAGATAGACGATGGTCGTGCACACCACGACCCAAGCGGCGGTTCGGTCCGCGATCACATAGTCGTTCCAAAAAAGTCGTGCGCCGCCATCGATCAGAAAGGCCAGCGGTAAGGCACATCCAAAGGAGACAACGCTCGCAATCAAATTCAGCGCCTCAGAGATACGCGGGTGCCTGAAAATGAGACAGCCGAGCAAAGCGAGGAGCGGTGCCGCGATGATGGCGATAATCAAGCCGCCGATGATCATCCGGTCAGCCTCTTGAGCTCCAGGGTGCTCGTAGTGCCCACACGAGTGAGCAGATAGCTGACGAGGACGCCGAAGCACGCGACGATGATGAGGAGATCGAACAAGATCACAAGTTCGATCAATAGCGGCATGCCAGGTACGAGAATTTGCGAGCCGAGAAAAATCCCATTCTCAAGCACGAGTAGACCCAGAACCTGACTGACGGCCTCGTATCGGACGGAGAGCATGAGAAAACCAATTAGCTTAATCGAGAGCATCACTGTGAGCGCCAACACTGCGATGCTGAGTTCGAGGTGAAATACCGTCGCCACACGATAGGACACGGCGAGCGCAAACATGACGAACAACGCGCCAACGACAAGGCTCGAGCTGGGCTGCAGGCTTACATGGATCTCACGGCTGACGTTAAGCCGCCGCACAACTCGCCACAGCAAGTAAGGCAAAACCATGCCGCGGAAGAGCGCGGTCAGAATCGCAATCAAATAGAGTTCGGTGAAATTGCCGTAATAGCCGACGGCTGCCGAAAGCCCGGCGATCATCCATGACTCCGCGGCGAACGCGTAAAGATAGTTTTCCAGCCACCGGGAACCCAGCATCACGAACGAAAGCAGCAGGCTCGCGATCGCGAAGAGACTGAACAACGAAGACGCGAGCGGATCGAGATGTTGGAGAAGCATGGCTTCAACTCAGCTGTGCGCTGACAATGGCAAGCACGGCGAGCATGAATGACGCAGCGAGCGGCTCCTGGTAACGATAGAACCGCAATCGCGATTGCGCCGTCTCGACGAACACAACAACGCACGCGACGAGCACAAACTTGAGGATGAGTGCCGCACCAGCGCCCAACGCGCCAACCGCAGTTCCCTTTATCGAGAGTCCCCAGGGCAGGACGAGAACATTGCAAAAAATGGTGTAGAGAATGAACTGCTTCATCGCCGACGCCCACTTAAGCAGGGCGTAGAGCGGCCCCGAATATTCGAGAATGCGACCTTCTTCGATCATGTAGACTTCAATATGGGTGCTTGAATGGATCGGCATGCGATCCGTTTCGACCAGCAGCAAGATGAAGAAGGCGGCAACGAGAAATAGGTGCGCGGGACTCCAGTACGTTGGCCAGCTCGCTACCAAGAGATGATTGACAACAAACGGCAGCATCGATTTCGCGAGCAGCGTGATGCCGACAAAAACAAGGATGAGCGTGGGTTCGGCGAGGATCGACACCATGACCGCGCGGCTCGAGCCAATGCCGCCATAGGCGCTCGACGTATCGAGCCCAGCGAGAATGATCAGGAACGAGCCAAGTGTAAGGATGAGTCCGCCGCCGAGGATGTCGCCCATGTCCGATTGCGGCAGCGGGAAATTGGTCAGTACCGGAATTAAAATCGGCACCGTTAGCATGCATGTGAATGCGACAACCGGGGTTATCCAAAACAGCCACGATGCGGTCTCAGGAAGCACGATTTGCTTGTGAAAGAGTTTCCACAGATCGCGATAGGGCTGCAGAATCCCAGGACCCTGGGAGCGCTGAACGCGCTCCTCGAACTGGACGATAATCCCTTGGATGAGCGGCGACAGAAGCAAAACGGTAAGAACCTGCGCAATCTGAAGCAGTACATCGCGCAATGTCATTGATGGTGTCCCTGACATGCCGGCTCATCGTTTAGCCGGCGCGCAAGCCCCATCGTCTCATCGCTTTCTCGTGTATGAGGCCCCCACATAAAATCGACCCTCCTGCCAATGGTGGCAATTCGGAGGAGTCATCAGCCCTGAGGGCGGTTATATTTGGCGAACCCCTTCGCCCGACGGTCACGACCGTCCTTGGTAAAGTAAATCGCTCACACCCAATGTCAATCTCAATAGTGAGGCGACGTGACGCAACCGATCAGCGGACGCGGGCAAGCCGGACTACAAGAAATCGAAGAAGTGGAGGTGACATGACAAAGAACAGCCACGTTGCGAGCCGGGCTCGATCGGCGCTGTGCACCGTGAGCGGCGCCAATGGTAGACAAGGTGAAGGGAAGCACGATGACGGGCCTTTCCGCGATTGATGTGGGCAAATGACGACCCTATGATCCCCGACTGACGGGGATGGAGTCCCCCTATACGGCCCTAATGAGGCTGACGCCTAGCTTGTGTTGGGTGCGGTAGGGGTATGTCAAACAGACCCCGCCGCAACGGGGTTTCTGTTCGGGGAGCCGTGTTGACTGGATCGGAGGTTGACCATGAGCGAGCCCGCCGATGCTGTTCTGCTCCGCATCTTCATCGGAGAGGAAGACACGCACGAGGGACGGCCTCTCCACGAGGCGATTGTTGAATTTGCGCGGCAGCAAAAGTTGGCTGGGGCGACCGCATTGCGGGGACCGGGTGGGTTCGGGCGATCGCGGTATTTCCGTACCGAGTTCAATGTCGATGCAGGTTTAGAGGTGCCGATGGTCGTCGAAATCGTCGATCATGCGGAAAAGATCGATGCATTTCTTCCACTCCTTGAACACATGGTCGAAAGCGGTCTGATCACTTTGGAGGGAGTACGCGCGCTTCGCTATGTCGCCGGTCGGGGTATCAGCGGCTTTGTGAACCAACCAACGAAGGGAACTTAGAGCCGCGACATGCGTCTCACATAGATCTTGATGCACTTCGGCAATTAGGATCATCGTGGAGGAACCCATGGAAGTACCGCACGATGCCGCCTTGCTTCGCATCTTTACGAGCGTCAATGATCGATATGGCAACGAGCCGCTCCACAGCGCCATCATCGCCAAGGCTCGCGAGCAACATCTAGCCGGTGCGACTGTGTTGCGGGGCGTTGCGGGCTTCGGGTCCTCCGGCGACTTGCACAAACTCTCGCATTTTCCGCTGACGCTACGGATTCCGTTGATAATCGAAATCGTCGACTCGGAAGATAAGATAGACGGTTTCTTGCCGCTTCTCGATGAAATGATGGAGAGCGGTTTAGTCACCATCGAGAAGGCAAGGGTGCTCCAATACGGACGGCACAGGGCACGTCTTGCGGAGCGAATCAGAAACTACCTGGGCCGGAAATTGGGTACCGCGTCCGTCGAAGCTCACTAGCAGGGCCAATGAGGCCCACCACGGGAATCCGCCAGCGTCGATCGCAACATTGAGCGGGAGCCAAGAAGCATTCGACCCCTATAATGCCGCAGCCGTCAAACCATCTTAATGCGGCGGATTCCGATTTCGCTCTACAACCTTGCCACCGGTTGCCATCCCGGTCCGCCTCTTGCCCCCGACGGGCGGCTATTCGCTTCCCTCGCGGCCGGCGCCAGACAATGACGAGTCACCAGCCAGACGTGTTGTCCCGTGTTACCGTGTTGTGCGGGGTCAAACCACGCACGCTCGCGATCGTACGAGGCCACCTCCTGGATCCGGCCGTCGGGCTGGTGGAAAAGCACTATGACGAAGGCGACTTCGATGAGGCCCGCTGCGAGCCATCAGCCATCGACCGCAAGGCGCCTTCCTGGTGACCGAGACGGGCCGCTGACCCGGGTGCCGGCCACTTGCGCCGTGTCGCTCCAGCGGCCGCCCGCGCGCGGCCCGGTGCGATAAGCGTTTGCTCGTGCACGGTGGCCAGCCTGATGCCGTTCTGGAGCGCGCGCCAGGCCCCGCCGATGTTGCACGACCTGCGCCAAATCATGGCCGAACAGTTGCTGGCCCTGCAGCGACTCGGGCTGGTAGCGGACGGGCGCGAAATAGATGTCGGAGCCAATCGGGAAAGCGATCGGGGCGCTACGATGGGCCTGGGGACCAATGTGCACCCCGACATTCAAAAAAAATGGGCGCCAAGGGTCGCCTCCATCTTGCCGCGCACCGCCTCCGCCAGCGCTCTGCCGCCGCTTGACGAGCCCGAGCGGTCCCGCTTCGACCGCAAACGCGCCGCCGTTGCCATACCTCTGAACTAGCCCTGGCCGCACGGCAACGGGTGGTGTTCGCGGACCGGTGGACCTGGGGCCCAACGATGCCTGCGGGCGCCGAACGCTGACAGCGCCGTAGCCGGCGGACGGCGTGCGAAGGCCGGCGGACTGCTGCCCTTTCGGCCCCGATCGATGAAGGCTCGATATTCGGCCCGATGGAGGACAACCATTTTGGCTGGCGTTCGAGAAATGAACCCGGGACCACCTTTCCGGCCATGATCCAACCCCGAAGTGATGCTGGTTTTTCGGGTAGGGCTCACGCGAGGACGGCCCTAGCTCGCCCAGGGGTGCCCGCCCGGAAGCGCTCGCTCGGGGATGTTGATGCGATAGGCTCGGTAGTCCAGAACTGCCATTGGCGGTACACCCTCCGTCCGTTCGAGAAGGTGCCAGGGGGCGCGTTACGCCGATAACGAACAAAGGCGATCCCCACCTATTTCGATCGGACGTTCCGCGCACCATATGTCTCTTCTGCTCGTTACGGTCTTGGCGGGATTGGTATGGCGACGCCAAGCCGGGTCACGCGAAATTGAGGGCCATGCCCCAAATAGAATGTTTCGATGGTGTATATTTTATCCCCAGAGTGTTGGCACGGAGACATCCATGTCTGTTCGAAGCGCGACTAAACTTGCGGTACTGCCCGCAATCCTGGCGATCACGACGCCGGCCTTTGCGCAAACCGCGGAAGACCTTAACCGTCAAGAACTGAACTCGGTTTCATCCCAACCTTACGGTTCACCGGGCTACGCACCTCCGGGCTATGCGGCACCGAACTACCCAGCTACGGATTATTCGACGCAGGGCTACCCGGCGCAGGCCTACCAGGGGCAGGGCTATCCGGCGCAGGCCTACCAAGGCCAGGGCTACCCCCAGGGTTACCAGGGGCAGGGCTACCCGCCGGGTTACCAGGGGCAGGGCTACCCGCCGCAGGGCTATCCGGCGGCGGAGGCCTACCAGGGGCAGGGCTATCCGCCGCAGGCCTACCAGGGGCAGGGCTATCCACCGCAGGCCTACCAGGGGCAGGGCTATCCACCGCAGGCCTACCAGGGGCAGGGCTATCCACCGCAGGCTTACCAGGGGCAGGCATATCCAGCGCCGGATTCTTCAGGAGAATACTCCTCCTACAGTCCAGATTCTTACTACCCCTACAACCCGTATTACTACCCTTACTACCCCGGTTACTACGGGGGAGGCTGGGGATTTGGTGTACCAGTTGCAGTTGGATTCGGCTTCTTTCCGGGCCATGGCTTTTACCACGGCGGTTTTCACGGTGGTGGTTTTCATGGTGGCGGCTCCCACGGTCACAGCTTTCACGGGCATTAGCGAATTACGACTGCTCTGACTCGTTCGCGGCATTCGTCTCCACGTACCCTGTATAATGCGACTGAGTATAATGCGACTGACTTGGCTCGCTCGACGAGGAGCGCTTTAGCGGCCAAGGTTAGGTGAGTTTGCAACTTGGGGTTGCCGCTCGGGCGAGGTGCCTCAAAAAAAATAACAGTGCTCAACGAAAGCTCTTGGGGACTTTGCGGTAGACGCGGATTGTCATTGGGGCGCCGATGTGAATTGGGAAATTAAATTTAGACTAGGTTGGCTCTAACTCGGGTGGGCTCCCGCAGAACAAGCTGCCATTGCGATCGTTTACTCAGTTGGCGCGCGTCGCATGGACGCGATTGAGCGCGTCTTAAATCGCCGACGACAATGTTGCCAAGCTGCAGGGTTTTCGCAAGATCCTCAGCGTGTTGTCGACGGTCTGCGTTGCCGGAACATAACCGCTCATCAGAAGTACGGCAATGTGTGGGTATTGGGCGCGGATCCGCTGCGCCAGCCCCAAACCGTTTATGGTTCCTTCCATCACAATATCGCTGAGCACGAGGTGAAAGTTGGCATCTTTCACCAAGCAGTCCAGAGCCTCATCGGCGTTGTCCGCCTGGCTGACGTGATAGCCGAGTTCCTCGAGAAAGGCGGTCGTGGCATTCAGAACTTCGCGGTTGTCTTCAACCACCAAAATCCGATCTGAACCTCCTTGTGCCACTCCCTGGCCTCGGTTGGCCGGGCTTACAACGGAACCGACGGCTCGCGGTAGATGAATGGTGACGGTCGTACCCGCGGTGCTGCTGACGATACGCACCGTGCCGTTGGACTGCCGCGCAAAACCGTAGACTTGCGACAAACCGAGGCCCGTGCCCTTCTCCGGGCCTTTGGTCGTGAAGAACGGTTCGAATACTC
Organism: uncultured Alphaproteobacteria bacterium; assembly: GCA_963804725.1. Taxonomy (GTDB): domain Bacteria; phylum Pseudomonadota; class Alphaproteobacteria; order ATCC43930; family CGMCC-115725; genus JAATGI01. Next base: position 34,496 of record CAWDRN010000010.1, read on the forward strand.
GCGGCAACACCTCGGAATCAATCCCTGATCCAGTGTCGGAAATCCTTAGTGACACGAACTCGCCCGTCAGATCGTCGAGTGCGTCGTCTGGTGTCAGACAAACATTTTCCGCGACGATCTTGATCACGCCGCCATCACGCATCGCGTCGCGCGCGTTGACGACGAGATTAACCAGCGCCCGCTCAAGTTCCGGTACGTCGACCATAACCGACCACAACTGCGGCGGCGTCTCCAATACCAGATTGATATCTGGGCCCGCCGAGCTGGTAAGTACATCGCGCAAGGCAGCAAAGCGTTCCGTGAAATCGATAACGATCGGATTGAGGTCTTGCCGGCGAGCAAAGGTCAACAGACGCCGCGTTAACGTCTCGCCGCGCGATGCCGCCTGTTGCACGGCTTCGATCGCGCGCAGCGAGAACGGATCGACCAGGCGTCGCTGCAGCAGCTGGGCATTGGCGCTGATCACCATAAGCAGATTGTTGAAGTCATGAGCGATGGCGCCGGTCAGTTGTCCGAGCATTTCGAGCTTTTGCGATTGCGCAAGACGGTCATGGGCGCGTTTCAGATGCTCTTGCGATTGCATACGTTCGGTAACATCACGCGTCACCTTGGCGAAGCCGAGCAGCGTTCCGTTTTCGTCGCGAATGGCGCTGAGCACTACGCTTGCCCAAAAGCGAGAACCGTCCTTGCGGACGCGCCAGCCCTCGGCTTCGAACGGCGTACCGTTGCGTGCTTGTGCGAGCGCCTTTTCGGGGAGTCCCGCCGCCCGGTCTTCCGGTGTGTAAAACTGGGAAAAGTGCGTGCCGATGATCTCCTTTTGGCTATAGCCTTTGATGCGCTGCGCACCACGGTTCCATGTGGAAACGATACCGTTGGGATCGAGCATATAGATCGCATAGTCGAGGACGCCATCGACCAACAGGCGAAAGTGCAGTTCACTTTCTTGGAGTGCGGCTCCGGGTTGTGTCTCTTCCATCATGGTACGGCAAGGACCATCTTCATAAGCTTATCCAGGGCTCATAGGGCGGGTATGGCCCGTCATTTGGGGTTACCACCGAATACCATTTTGTCATTAGGGTAAACTGACCTACGTTTGCGTCGAATCGATGGCACTGGCCAGCCATCGGTCTACTACGGTACCAATGGCCGTGTGGGGACGCCTTGCGAGTGTGCCGGGCAGCCGCCTTCTGTGCCGATACGCATCGAGTTTCCGCCGAATGCGAAGCCGTCGGCAATCTGCACAAACCGTCAACCCCTGCGCGACGAAGCATGACCGTCTCGGGATGAGGAGAGCCGCTCTTATTCATTCCACCGCGGTCTCCATGCACCATAGCCCAGGCGCGCCGTTCGGCTTCTTTCCCGTGGCGTCGGCGACATCGTCATAACTTTCGGTGATGAGGTCGGACTGGGCTGACTCCTTTTCAGTGTATTTGCATCCGCCGCCTCGCGGCATAGCTCTCCTCCTCGAAGTGAGGACGCTACCGAAACACCCTGCAACAAGCCAAGGTTCCCATTGGGATTCGCCTTGGACAGCAGCCCGGAACCTGGGTACTCGAGCAAGTCGCCTAAGTGGTACCTGTGGCGGCAACGATGCTCGTGCTGGATGCGGCGGATAAGCTCGGCAGGTGCTCCGCCTTCACATGTCGGCGCTTGCAGTGTTGGTCCGACGTCCGGATCGCACGAGAACCACAAGCCGTCTCGCGCCAATTTTCCCCGGCAGCACCAGTTTCGCCACCGCATGTCGACCGAGCAATCCGGTCAGCAAACACCCGGAAACAGTCCGTCCGAACGATTCCCAAACCGTTACTGGCGGGCGAGATATATTTTCATTTGCGCCCCCTTGTCCTCGATTAATTCCCCACTGATGTCGACGAGAGCCTTCTTGACGGTGCCAGTAAATGCGAATGGCGTCTTAATGCGAATGGCGTCTTATAGTCTGGCATGACCGGGGACCCCAAATTGGCGCCTAAGGAGACGCCCGCCGATAGGCCCAAACTCAGTGGAATCGTCACGGGAAGGTCGCCGCGCCCGACCTCTTTGCCACCGACGAAAAGCTTGATGTTTGCGGGTACGCCTTTGCCCTAGGCGATATCCGGTTTGACGGTGGGCGTGAACTCGAAACCGAAGATATGATCGCCTTCCGGCATTCTGCCGGTGGACTCCACCCTGAAGATCTGGTCGGAAACGTAGTTGTAGCCATAGATTATTTTTCCGTTCTGCATATAGAACGAGAAACCGCCGTCGTCGCCGCCCATGGCAAAGAGCACCCCTTCTGCGCCACCCTTTGGCACGTTGGCATGCGCCGACACCGAATGTGGCACATTGACGAGACGTGGATCGGCATTTGACGGCACGACCTGGGTACCGCCGTAATAGATGTACTTCTTGAGATCAATTGCGATCTGCGGCCGCTCCTCAGCAAGACGCGTGACGCCGCAGGACCTTGTACTTGCCGGCTTCAACATACCACATGCCGATCATTGCGATCAGCCGGTCGCGTTCTCTTTCGGCAAGATTGTTGGTTTCTGCGAAATCCTCGCTGAGATTATAGAGTTCCCAGCCCTTCGCATCGAGTTCGATCAATTTGTAGTAGTCGATCGGCGCGCCAAACAGCAGACCGGCCTCACGGAACGACGTGGCGGGCCACGGGCACACCACGCGCCAGCCGTCGTGATAGAGCGAACGGTGGCCGAACATCTCGAAATACTGTGTGATGTACAGGGCCAGCGGTCATAGGGTCCGGCGGCGGACGACTGTTCGGAGGGCGTGAGATGCCATTTGCCAACGGCGTAGGTGTTGTAGCCGTGCTGCAGAAGCATCTCTGATAGAAATCCATTCTCGAAGGTAATGTAGCCGTCGCTGCCAGGTTAGCCGGTGGCACCTTCGGTGATGCAGGCCATGCCATTCGAATGATGGTTGCGCCCTGTTATGATGCACGAGCGCGATGGCGAACATAGTGCTGCCGTATGCATGTTGTTGTAGCGCAAACCATCCGCGGCCAACGCATCGAGATGAGGCGTATGGATAGGGCTGCCGAAGCAGCCGAGATGGCCGAACCCGGTATCATCGAGAACGATGAATAGCACGTTGGGTGCGCCCTCTTTTGGCGCGATTGGGCGCGGGCCATGCCGGCTTCGAGACGTCGAAGGTCCGGCCGATCACGCCGGGAAAGGCCTGTGGGGGCTTATATTCCTTAGGCTGAACTTCCCCCTGATTTTGAACGCAAGCCATTGATAAGATTTCGGAACCGATCTTGTGTGCTGCCTACAGGGTATGGTTAGGAAGGAAGCTTGAGCCCGAGGAGTTGGAAAGCGCGTGTATGTAGAGGAGTAGGCTGGGTGAAGGTGATGACAGGCAGCGAGGTGTCATTGAAACGAATGGTATTGCGCGTGAGAGTAGCAAGATCTTGCAGAAGGGTATGAAAGCTGTGAACGGGCTGGCCATCTGCCGTGCGTTTTGTGGCAGCTTTGGCGCGAGCGCTCGGCGAGACCGCGGCCTTGGCAACGGGTGAAGTACGGTCGAGGGCGGCGCGTGCAAGATCATCGTCCTTGAACAGCATCGGCGCCAGATCACGCTTCATGTGCCACATGACATGGTAGGCGAGCATGCAGAGCAGGACGTGCCCGCGCACGCGCCTGGCCTTACGGTGATGAATGGGGCGCAGCTCCAGGTCATCGGATTTGAGATCCCGGAAGGCACGCTCGACATGGCTGAGGCTCTTGTAGCACAGAACCACCTGCTCCGCGGCCAGGAGATCCTTGGGCATGCTGGTACGGAGGACATAGATCCCATCAAGCGATTGCTCATCATTGATCGCGTCTGTCTTGCGCGTGAAGGTGAAGCCTGTATCGGTAATCGTGGTGGTGAAGTGTTTGGCCATTTTCTTGGTGTTGATAACCGCCCCCACTTTGAGGGCGATTTTGTCCTTGCCGGTCAGCGGTCTGTTCTTCCGTTGGGTTTGCGCCTGGATTTTAAGAAGCGCCTTTTCCGTGGCCGCCAAAAGCTCATTACGTTTCCGCGCGCGCTCGGTTTGAAGATCCGGATTGCGGCAGACGATCAGCCGTTCTCCCGGAAAGTCCTGCGCGGTGATTTCCGCCATGTCACGCTCGTCGAACAACGACAACTGTAAAGGGCCGCCCGCAACGGCCAGTTTGTGAATGGCCGGCGCTCGCAGCGCCGTAATCCAGTCGAAGGCGGCCGGCTCGATATCAGCCTTGAGGCGCGCGCTCGTGATCATGCCGCGATCGCCGACCATAATGACCCGTTTCAGATTGAAACGCTCCTTGAGCTTGACGATTTGCGCCGTAAGCGTCTTGGGATCGCCGGTGTTGCCCTCGAAGACCTCGATCGCCACCGGACATCCCTGCGGCGTGCACAAGAGCCCGTAGACGATTTGCATCCGGTCGCGCCGGTGGTCGCGGCTATGGCCAAACTGAGCCAACTCGCAGTGCCGTCCTTCGAGATAGCTTGAACTGACGTCATAGAGCACCAGCGTGCCATCCTTCAGGTGGCGCCGCGCCAGAGCCTCTTCGAGACGGTTCTGATGACCGGCTAAAAGATCAAGTGCCTCATAAAGCTCATCCTCATCAACGTCTCCCAGCTCCAGCACCGCCCCCAAAGAATGGGCTGCCGTACGCGCGCTGAGCTGGCGGGCCGTCGCCAGCTTGGGTGCCGGCTCAAGGATGCGCGCAACAATCATCGCCTGGATCAGCTTGCCCAGGCGGTCGGGCCGACGGGGGAGGAGCTCGTCGAGCTTCAATTTGCGCATGGCGCCAAGAACCGCAGCCACATGCCCATGGCCGAGCGACCGCTCGATCGCAAAAGACGGCGCACCCTTGGCCGCTGCCTTCGGCACCAGGGTCTCGCCGGCGAACACCCGCCGCAGCATCTCGATTTGCTCGGCCGGCAGATGCGAGAAATTGGCCAGTGTGCGCGTCTTGACCTTGTCGCCTTCGCGATAGCTTTCGCGCAGCAGCAGGGCCGGCGGTGAGTTGCGATTGGCGATCCGGGCGATGTACATGATTCGTTAAATCACGAGCCCTAAAAATAATCAAGCAGAATATCCATAAATTACATGCCTACATTTGGGCGCAAAATCCCCCTATCCCCTTGAATTGACTCAAAACCGGCTAAAAAGTTCGGCTTAGGCGCCATGATCAATTCCTCCCTGGAGTATGCCGTTTCAAAGCATGATCCGGCGATGTGCCGGATCAACGTTCAATCTTATGATGCCGCACCAAAGACACGCCGATGCTATGGCGCGATTTGCGGGATGTTGCGACCGTCCGGCGACGCTATTGTGCAAAGACAATGTTCCAGGATCAAGGTGCGTTGTTTCCCAATAGTCATTCGCTTTAACGCCGACCGCGCAAAACCTCGGGCAACAAGCGTGGGGGATTCATCGGGCTGGCCGCCTGATACCGCCGCATAACCACGGCAATGACTGGGTTGCTCGTGTCCCGATGTCGCCCAGTCGAGATGATGCTGCATCACTGTTGGGATCTACCCCGAGAGGCCTGCCCGCCTTCCCCCAACTGCTGTAGGTACTGGTGCACGAAAGCAATCGCCATACTGCCCTCGCCGACGGCGGAAGCAACGCGCTTGACCGGGCTCAATCGCACATCGCCGCAAGCATAGATGCCGGGGACGCTTGTTTCGAGGAGATAGGGATCGCGGCCATTTGCCCAGGATCCGGCCTTCACCACGTCATTACCGGTTAGGACATATCCTCGGTCGTCGCGGGCAATTTCGACGGGTAGCCAGCTTGTCTCGGCATCGGCACCGATAAAGACGAAGAGGCCACCGCTTTGTCGCCGACTTACCTCTTTGGTGGCACGATTTATGATCTCGATTTCCGTCAGGTGAGTGTCACCATAGACGGCCTGTACTTCGGATTGTAGTTCAATAGCGATGTTCGATTTGGGACGAATTTGCTCGATTAAATAGTGAGACATGCTCGTCTCCAGAGCATTGCCTCGGCATAGTATCGTTACCGTGCGTGCATGACTGGAAAAAAAGAGGGCAGCCTGGCCCGCTGAATTCCCTGAGCCGATCAGATGAATGTCGAGGCCATGAGTGGAACTAGCCTCGCTACGCGAAGCTCCGTAGTAAACGCCCCGCCCGATCAGCCGGTCGAACCCCCCCACGCCGAGGCGACGCCAAGTCACGCCGGTGGCCAAGATGATGGTTCGGGCGCGCAAGACTTCACCGCCATCCAGGAAGACGTCACGGGTAGCGGGGTCAATCCGCTCGATGGCGCGGGTAACCAGTATTTCCGAGCCGAGACGCCGTGCCTGTTGCAATGCCCGATTTGCCAGCTCGTCACCCGAAACGCCGCTGGGAAATCCGAGATAGTTCTCGATACGTGAGGAGGTGCCAGCTTGACCACCGGGTGCTTCCCGCTCGACAACAATAGTGCGCAAGCCTTCCGAAGCGCCATAGACGGCCGCCGCCAGGCCAGCCGGTCCGCCGCCGACGATCACGGTGTCGTATTCCGCAAACCGTGCATTTATCTGCAGACCCAAGAGCCGCGCGAGATCGCGCGCCGTCGGTTTCGTGAGAACCGTTTCATCCGTCAGGCGCAGGACCGGGCAGTCACTTTCCGGGGGCAGAGCCCCCTGCCAACGAGCCGGCAATTCCGCCGCATCTGGCGTTAGCCAATCGAAGGTGATCTGGTTACGCGCTAAGAATTGACGCAACGCGCTGCAATGCGTGTCCCACTGGGTGCCGACGATGGTAACTCTCGCCTTGCGCGGTTCGGCGGCAATGCCTTGCAGTCCCCCGATGCGTTCGCGCGCGAGAGCGCCCATCTTCATCGAGACCTCAGGTGACGCCGCAGCAATTGCGTAATAATGCGGAAGGTCAACACGCATGACCCGCGAGGGCTCCGACGCCCTGTAGCCACCGGGAAACGGCGTACCTAATGCAATCGGCACTTCGCCAAATATCGTGCCTGGGACGCGCCAGCCAAGTCTGCGCTCGACGCCGTCGATTGTTTTAACAACTTCCATCTTACCCGAAATGACAGCGAAGAGAGCGGCCTCGCCCCCTTCGGGGACGGCAAATTCGCCGGTACCAAAATGAATGTCCGCCGATGTTGCGGCAAGGCGTTCGAGTTCAGGCTCCGCGAGCGTCGAAAAGAGCGGAATTGCCCGCACCTCATCAATAGTCAACATTTGACGGTGTCCCCACCGATTAGTCCCCACAAGAACAATAGGCCCTCGGTCTGGCGACCGCCAAGGGGAAGAGTCCGAAGGGATGTGGCGCCAAACCTGCCGCCGGGTGCTCGGAGTCAGCGGCACCCAATTTTGGCGCCGTTCTTGCGGGATTGCCCGGACAGCAGGCGGTCCCGTCTCTCGGCGATCACACTTATGAGGGAAGCCAGCGCTCCGCGATCGGGCACCCTCACCATCGGCGAACGCAGGTAGGAAGAATTGCGGATTCGGCGAAGTGGTATAATCTGCCTTGGTTCGCGTCATTACTCGGGAGGGAGTATGAGCCGCGTAATCGAAATTCGCCCATCTCTATCCCTTATTGTAGTGACGGCACTGCTCTGCTTTTCTGGGCATCGTGCCTACGCGGAAAGTTGCGACGCGCCCAAACCCGATTTCACGATTTCCGCACCGGCCGGATCGGTTGGGCCTGAGGCAGCGGCCTTTTCCGGCGTGTGGGCTGGAACCTGGTTGCTCCGAGGCGTTGGAGCAGGGAACCGGATCTTTCAGTGCGCAAGAATCCATGTTTCGGTCGGAGGCAGGCACCACGCTACGGTCGCGTATTGTTACGGCTCCCGATCGGACGTGGGAACCGCGCCGCAGTGCGATCGATACCGAGCGCAGATCCGAGGAAATCACCTCAGATTTGTGACCTCGATCGGAAACAATATCTCATTGCGACTGACCGGGCCCGAAACCGCTCGGGTGACGGCGACGCTTCCGGCCGGCCAACCAACGGTCGTCACCGATTTTCAAAAGCTCTAATACGGCACATTTGCGTCCACTGCTGCGGGAGCGGCGTCGTTGGCCGCAAGTATGAACTGCGTTCTGTCGAGTGGCCGATGTGGTTACGATGGGGCGTCATTACTGCGACGCTTACCACCCAGCGCACTGGAAACGAAGGCGAACTACTTGCTGCCCGCGCCTAATGCCGCGCGAAATCAAAGTTCACGAAGGGGCTCCGGCATCAGCGCCGGTCGTTAATCGAGGATGAAGGTGATCTCCATCGTGGTGCGGTATTCGGTGATCTTGCCGTCCACAACCTTCGCCTTCTGGTCAAGCACGGTCAGCCCGGTGATTCCGCGCAACGTCTTAGCGGCACGCTTCAGGCCCACTTCGACTGCGTCTTGAAAGCTCTCGTGCGATGCAGAGGTGATTTTGGTAACGCGAGCGACAGCTTCCGACATTATTTCCTCCTTTGGCCCATTCAGTGTTTTTCTTTGATGATGGGCTTCGCATGCCAGCCTGGTCAAGAAGCCACACCCCGATCGTTGTGTGCGTTGATGTCCGGCCTGACCGAAATATCTAAACGAGGGGTCTTTCAGCCCCGTAGGGGCTAAACGAGGAAGCCGACGAAGCGACGCCAACCGATCCTGACAACCTGATCCGGAGTTGCCGACTGACCCCAATAACCGTGGTTTCGCGGAAGAGCAAGTTGAGAATTGACTGGACCGGGCAGTCGGTAGCGTGTTGGTCTCCCAATGTTGACACTGTCAATATAAACAGATAGATGTTGGCGTCGCCAACATGGCGTCATCGGCATCATGTCGCCCTGGAACTATCCTATCTCGCTTGCGGTAATGCCATTGGCAACAGCCATTGCAGCCGGCAACCGCGCGATGCTCAAGCCGTCGGAATTCACCCCAGCTACAAACCAAGTGTTAACGGCGATGCTGCGTGAGACGTTCCCCGAAGACCAAGTTGCCGTCGTCTCCGGTGACGCCGAGATCGGCGCCGCATTTGCGGCTCTCCCTTTCGATCATTTGATCTTCACCGGCAGCACCAAAGTCGGCCGCTCGGTCATGCGTGCAGCGAGCGACAATTTGGTCCCGGTCACGCTGGAGCTCGGAGGCAAATCGCCCGCAATTGTCGATTCGGGCTACCCGCTTGCGAGGGCCGCCGCATCCATCGCATTCGGGAGGCTCGCCAACGCAGGCCAGACTTGTATCGCCCCCGACTATGCCCTCGTGCAAGAAGGCGAGATACAGCCCTTCACCGAGGCGTACAAACAAGCGGTGCGGCAACTCTATCCCGCCGGCGTTTTGGATGCGGCCTATGGCTCGATCATCAATGCCGGGCACGAGGGACGGCTATCGGCCATGATCGCCGACGCAAGACAAAAGGGCGCACGCGTCATCGAAATCGGTCCGGAGGTAGCCGCTGACGCCGGCCGCGCGCGGACGCTGCCGCCAATCCTTGTGCTTGACGCCACACCTGAGATGACCGTGCTCCACGAAGAGATTTTCGGACCCATCCTGCCGGTCATTGCCTACCGCAATATCGATGATGCGATAGCCTTCGTGAATGCGCGTCCACGCCCGCTCGCCCTTTACCTCTTTGGCGAGGACAGCGACTCCCGTCGCCGCGTGCTCGAACGGACGACAAGCGGCAACGTCACGATCAACGATACGATGCTTCACTATGCCGTGGAGGATCTTCCTTTCGGCGGCGTCGGTGCGAGCGGAATTGGCGCCTATCATGGGCATGAAGGCTTCAAAAACTTTAGTCACGCGAAGGGCGTGTTTGAGCAATCCCAATTCAACCTCACAGAGTCTCGTGCGACCGCCGTTCGGTTGGATCGCGGCTCTCACCCTCAGATATTTTCTCTGCTGATCGCAGGTTCTCACCCGCGAGGCTTACATTGCGGAATACGACTGCCATGCGCGGAGCGACCGAGAACTCGCGTTCTGCGCGCGATCACGGGGTGAGCGGTGCTACTGGCGCGAGCCGAAAGCCCTGCCGACGACCTCCCGTTTCCAGACGGATTGCAATTTAACATCAGGGCCTTCTTGGGCTGGTGGGCACTCAGGTCAGGGGCAAGACACCGCTACCGCGAGTCCCGGAGTCACCGCGAGGGTCAGTTTTTGGGCAACGCTCTGTCTCACGCCGACGGATCTCCACAGGAGGAGTTGTGGCCGAGCGCTCATGGCGATATCGGTGGCCCACCACGATGCACTAGTCGACTGGGAGGCCATGGCACCACCACAACGCAAATTCCAGGTCCACACTTGATTGCCGGCCACTCTGCAACGGCATTCGCCCATGCCGGCACCCGTTCGTCGAGCTTGATACCGCTGTGCTGGCGCTATGCTCGCCAGAACTATCCGTTCCCAACAGTCAGAAGACGTCATCCTCCTTTTGCTGTCAGAGCGATATCGGCTCGAGCAATTCCGGTCGCTGCTCTTTGACCCGCAGCAGGTCACGGCTCACCGGGATCGCGTCAAGCAGATCGTCGGCGGCCGGCCACAGGATCTGCCGTAGTTCCTGTGGTGCCGCATCGGCATTAAGCCAGGCGTCCCACTGAGGCTCGTTCGTGAATAATACCGGCATGCGATCATGGTGCCGCGCTACCGTCGCGTTCGGCGCGCAGGTCGCGATGCTGAAGGACAAGAGCGGTTCGGCGAGCGGCGCGCTCTTCGGCCCACGCCAGCGCTCCCATAAGCCGGCAAATGCCATAACGCGATTATCCCTTGGCTTAAACAGCCAGGGTTGTTTCTCACCCTTCGCGCCGGTGAACTCGAAAAAGCCGTCGCATGGGACAAGACAGCGACGCCCACGGGTGAACGGTTCGACAAAAGCGTTCTTGCTCATCACTGTTTCGGATTGCCAGTTGAACAGCGTGAGGCCTGTCTTGACCTCCTTGGCCCACCACGGCACGAGACCCCATCGCATTGGCACAGCGTGCCGGCCGCCATCTTTGCCGACCGCGACAACGCGCTCGGTATCGGTCGGGCGCACGACATAGCGTGGTGGATCGTTCGGCAACTCGGGAAATTTGAAGGACGCCTGCAAATTCCGCGGCTCGCGGTATCGAGCATAGAAATTGCACATCGGATGATCGTAGCTTAGCTCGTGCGGCTCTTCACGGGGCATGTTGCCACTCATTTGGCCCGGGTTCCTTCGTAGCGACCGGCTCGAATTCGGCACGGCAATTGCATGGTGCTTGTTGTGTCCGAAGGCGTACCCCGACTTGAGCCCCCGGCGGTGCCGGGGGCTTCTTTTATTCATTCGGGCTCGGCCGCCAAGCACATGATTCATGCGAGGAACATCGCCATGGCGCCCGTTTCCTTGACTTTCTGTGGTTATGGCGATCGCTGCCGGCATGGTCAGACTTAAGGCCCGACTGAGAAGCCTCCCATGCGACGCGACGTATTGCAAACGACCCCGTTAAGTTTCGGCGATCGTGATCGCAGCTTAGAGCGAGGATGTTTTCACCACGGCGGAACATGAGAACGGAGAGACGATGCTACCTAAGGCGCGGCCCGCCAATCGCGGACGAATTCGCTGAGCTCCTGCCGGTTCAAGTCGGACACCGCCCAATACACGATCTTTCCGCTCGACGAGGAGATGATGTTGTAGCCATTGCGAGTCGCTTCGCGCGATCTCGTCTCATCCGCCTTCTGGCTATGCACAACATAGACATCGATGACGGGTTTAGCGCGGTTAAAGACTAAAGCGGCCACCGCGACGGTGATCGACGACGTCGATGCGCCCGCCCTTCAGCGGCACGCCTTATGACGCCAAATCCTTGACCAGCGGCGCGAAGTGAAGCCTGCTGCTAAACCAAGGTTTGACCGTGTGCTGATCAGATGAGGCCACATCGTAGAGATGACCTGATTGCAGCGCGCGCAAATGCCCATCGAGCACAGTCTGCTCGGTGCTACTGTCGTAGCGAGGGGCGGCGACCAGCAAAACTAAAATGGCGGCGAGCGCAGCGCCTGCGCCCAACGAACCCATCCAACCGCTCCACTGCCGACGCCGCGGTTACCGTGCTTCGCCGCCAGCCTGGCATAGGCAGTGTTGCGGACGATCCGCAACAGCCACGCCCGCCTATTGCCGCTGCTAGAAAGACTGTACCAGCCGCCCGGCTAAGCTTGTAGCGCGACGCGGGCAAAGAATGGCTTGCCGACGTCAACCAGCATGTGGTGCTCGCCTGGGATAAGATGTGTCTCGATTCCAGTCTCCTTGGCGCGCTGCTGCGCCGTATCCCACTCCGTGTCGCGCGACAGATAGCTGACATCGCCGGTGTGCAGCATAAACGCGGGACGCGGAGTCAGGGCGCTGGCGCGGTCAAGCAAGTCTTGGAGGTTGCCGTCTTGTCCGGATTCGGCGCTTTTGTTGAAGCCGATATGCGAATCGCTTGATCTGGATAAAGCTCAGCCCGACGGATTCGTTCGCGCGTTTACAGGGTTGACGATGAGTGATGAGGCCGGGACGCCGCCGCTGACCGTCCACTGCAACCCAGTACCGGCCGACAGGCCACACTCCAGCACGCGATGCCAACTCGGTAGCTCAGTATTTTGCGCCATTTTGGTCTGCCCTCTTGGCTATTACCGAGATGAAGACCGGCGAAACCGCGATTTTGTGCGCACACATGTGAAGGATTTTGCACATTCGCCATGTTCCGACGGCAAATCGCGCCATCGGTTATTGCTTGCCTCTATAATCATCAGTGCTAACTGTGTAAAAGAAAGTTGTTGTTGCTGATTTCTACGGATTTGTGGAGAGAACGAATGGCGAAGATCGCAGCAAAACGGCGCTCGCGAGCCTGGAGCAAAGACGATGTCAAGGCACTCAAGGCTCATTCGAAAAAGCGGACGCCTGTTGACAGGATTTCAAAACAGATGAAGCGATCGGTTGGCGCGCTCCGTCAGAAGGCATTGAGCCTCGGGTTCGGGCTGGGTCATCAGCGCTAAGCAATAGTCACGGCTCCATCGCGTTGCGATTTGCGGAGCCGCTTTTAGGTCTTCAAGGTTGGATTGCATGACTATTGGGCCAGCAATGGCCTCAAGGTCGGCGGTCGTGCGCTCGTGTCCCTAGCTCCCGCCCTGGCGCCGATCCTGCCCGGGGCGGGCGCCAGGCCTCACGACGTCGAAACCGTCAGTGCGAGATGACAATGGGGCAGGGTCGCCCAATGGTGCGATTTCGCACTCGCGCAATTCCTTCCTCTCGCCCTCACCCCATCTCGACGCATTGTGCGTTGGTGGCCCTTCCCCCGTGAGATTTGACGCGAAAGGGCTTTCTTAGTGTGAAGAAGTGTTGCCAAATCAGCAGCAAAGGTAGAAGCCAAAATGGGTGTCATGCTGCGGGGCGCCACCCGCGCCCGCCGGTTGCTCTTTTTGAGTAAGTCTATTAGGAATGCGGCTCTCGTTCACGATCCCCAAAGTCCCTAGGAGTAATGGATGTTGATCACGCCGGCCCATGCCCAATCGCTGTTCGGTGGCGATGGCACTTCAAGTACGCTGGTTCAGATCGCTCCACTGGCCCTTATTTTTGTTGTCTTCTACTTTTTCCTGATCCGGCCACAGCAGCAAAAGGCCCGGGAACAAAAGCAAATGCTCGCCGGGATTCGTCGCGGCGACCGCGTGGTGACGGGTGGCGGGCTGATTGGTACTGTGGCCAAAGTGTCGGGCGATGATGAGGTGCTCATCGATCTAGCTGAAGGCGTCCGCGTGCGTGTTGTACGCAGTACCATTTCGAGCGTATTGACACGGAGCGAGCCGGCGGCAGCCAAGAGCGGCAAGGATGCTGACGGCAAGGACGAGCCGGACGAGGCCGGCGACAAGAAAGCCGGCGGCAAGCGCGGTTGATTTGAGAGAATGCTTTATTTTCCACGATGGTTGGTGACGGTTATCATTGCCGTTTGCGCGCTCGGCGTATTCTTGGCACTGCCGAACGCTTTTCCCGAACGGGCCCTGTCCTCGCTCCCGGGCTGGTTGCCACATAACCAGCTTAATCTCGGACTCGATCTCCGTGGCGGCTCCTACCTGTTGCTCGAAGTCGACATGGGGGCCGTGGTTCAGGAGCGACTCGAAAACATCGTCGACAGTATGCGCTCGGAGATGCGCGCGGCCCAAATCGGCTACACCGGTCTTGCGGCGCGCGGCGGCGAGGTGCACTTCGCCCTTACTGAGCCGCGCAATGCCGATCGCGTACGCGAGATGGCCACCAAGGTCGATCCCGAGACTGATGTCAGCATCGATCCCGACGGCCATGTTTCTATCAAGTTCAACAGCGTTGCTCTGGAAGCCCGGCGCCGTTCGGCAGTCGACCAATCGATCGAGATCGTACGTCGCCGCATCGATGAAAGCGGCACCAAGGAACCGACCATCCAGCGCGAAGGCGAGGACCGAATCCTGGTCCAGCTCCCTGGCGTCGGCAATCCCGAGCATATCAAGGAATTGCTGGGCCGTACCGCGAAGATGACATTCCAGCTGGTCGACGAAAACGCCAGTCCGGAAGATGCCGAGCGGGGCCGGGTCCCGCCAGGCGACGTGCTGCTGCCGATGGAGGATGACCGTGCGAATGGCGGCCATGGCGGACCCGCCGGTCACATCTTGGTGAGACGCCGGATTATGGTCAGCGGCGACACGCTGACGGACGCGCAGCCGACCTTCCAGAACGGCAATGAGCCGGTGGTGAGCTTTAAATTTGATTCGACGGGCGCCCGCCGCTTCGGCGACGCGACGCGCGAAAACGTCGGCAAGCGGTTTGCCATTGTGCTCGACAACAAAGTGATAAGCGCGCCGGTGATCCGCGAACCTATCCTCGGCGGCCAGGGCATTATTTCCGGGAGCTTTACGGTTCAGTCGGCGAGCGATCTTGCTTTGCTGTTGCGCGCGGGCGCGCTGCCGGCGCCCCTCACTATCCTCGAACAGCGCACCGTCGGGCCCGGATCTCGGCGCCGATTCCATAAGAGAAGGCACTACCGCGAGCATGGTTGCGGTGATCTTGGTCGATGATTTTTATGCTCGTGTTCTATGGCCTGTTCGGAATTTTTGCCAATATCGCCCTCTTCTTCAATTTATGCTTGATGTTCGCGACGCTGACCTTGCTGGACGCCACCCTCACTTTGCCAGGCATTGCCGGGATCGCGCTGACTTTGGGCATGGCGGTCGACGCCAACGTGCTGATCTATGAGCGTATCCGCGAGGAAGTGCGTGGCGGCCGCTCGCTGATCTCGTCCTTGCAAGCCGGATTTGAGCGCGCCTTTGGTACCATTCTCGACAGCCACGTCACCACCTTGGTTGCGGGCGCACTTATGTTTTTCCTGGGGTCGGGCCCGGTGAAGGGTTTCGCCGTGACGCTCAGCATCGGCGTCCTGACCTCGCTGTTCTCCGCCATTCTGGTGACACGACTTCAGATCGTCACCTGGCTACGCCGTACCAAACCCAAGGAAATACCGATTTAAGCCATGCTGCGCCCACTGATCGTCATTCGCCATATCCCCAACCTGAATTTCATGGGTTGGCACAGGATCGGCTTTGCGTTGTCCCTGGTGATGACGTTGGGATCGATCCTGCTGTTCCTGGTAGAGGGGCTGAACTACGGCATCGACTTTGCGGGAGGCACCTTGATTGAGGCGCGCACGCTCCAGGGTCCGGCCGACCTCGCCAGCATGCGGTCGACACTCGACAAGCTCGGCCTCGGCGAGGTGGCGCTGCAGAATTTCGGCTCGGCGAACGAAATATTGATTCGCTTGCCGCGCCAACCTGGCGACGACAAAGCGCAAATGGCTGGCGTCGACAAGATCAAGGCGGCGCTGGGTAACTCGGTCGATTATAGGCGCACCGAAGTCGTCGGACCCACGGTCGGGAACGAGCTCATTCGCGCTGGCGTCATTGCGACGGTGTTGGCGCTATTGGCAATTGCCGCCTACGTCTGGTTCCGTTTCGAATGGCCTTTCGGTGTCGGCGCGATGCTATCGACGCTGCACGACACTCTGACGACGGTCGGCTTGTTCGCGCTGTTGCAAATCGAATTTAACCTAACCACGCTAGCCGCGATCCTCACCATCGCCGGCTATTCGATCAACGACACGGTCGTGATCTACGATCGAGTACGCGAGAATATGCGCCGCCATCGCAGCATGGAATTCGGTGAGTTGATCAACCGCAGCCTCAACGAGACATTATCGCGTACCATTCTCACGGTCAGCACCGTCGCGCTTGCGGTGTTGTCGCTGTTGATTTTCGGCGGTGAAGTTTTGCGCGGGTTCTCGATTGCGATGTTGTGGGGCGTTGTGGTCGGCACCTATTCTTCGCTCTTCATCGCGGCGCCGATGCTCTACTATATCCGTCCAAAGCGCGGCGGCCGAGCCAAGGATGAAGAACCAGCCGCGGCGAAACCGGCGCCGCGCCCCAATGCCCGACAACCGGCTGGGTCAAGCCGCTAAAGATGTCATGGACATAACCCCTGCCGTCCCATCCGGTCGCCAGGTCATCGAGGCGTATGGGCCGAGTGGGTTTCGCGTCAGCGGCGTTACTTATGCCGGCGCGGTGATTGTCTTTCCCGAGTCCACGTTGTCATGGCGAGCCGCCGTCATGGCGGATGTAACCATCGACAGCCTTGCTCCGGTTCGCCAACGCGCCGGCGGCGATCAGGCGATCGAGATTCTGCTCTTGGGTTGCGGCCGACGCATAATGCCGGTGCCACCGCCCCTTCGACTCGAGCTGCGGCAGATCGGCACTACCATCGAAGCCATGGACACCGGCGCCGCCTGCCGCACCTATGACGTGTTGCTCACAGAGGGCCGCCGCGTGGCGGCGGCCTTGTTGCCGCCGGTCTAGTGCGGCAAGGCGTGTTCGGCCTCAAGATTTCGCGTGACGTAGTCCCAATTCACCAGATGGCTGAGGAACGTGGAGACAAAATCCGGCCGCCGATTTTGGAAATCGAGATAGTAGGCGTGTTCCCAGACATCGATGGTCAAAAGCCCAATCTGGCCTTGTGACAGCGGATTGACCGCATTTGCCGTTTTGATGACTTTGAGCTTGTCCTTGTCGAGCACCAGCCATGCCCAGCCGCTGCCGAATTGGGTCGTGGCGGCCTTTTTAAATTCCTCGACGAATTTGTCGTAGCCGCCGAGATCCCGGTCGATACGCTTGGCGATTTCGCCGCTCGGTTTGCCGCCACCCCCTTTGCGAAGACAGTTCCAGAAAAAAGTGTGATTCCAAATTTGCGCCACATTATTGAAAAGCGTCGCCTTGGCTGAATCTTTCGCCGTTTTTAGAATCACCTCTTCGAGTGGGGCGTTCTCGAACGGCGTATCCTTGATTAACTCATTTGCAGTTTTGACATAAGCGGCATGGTGTTTGCCGTGGTGGAACTCGAGCGTTTTTGCTGACATATGCGGGTCGAGCGCATCCTCGGCAAACGGCAAAGGGGGAAGTTCAAACGCCATGACAACCTCGCGGATGGAATTCACTACTATCTGTGCAACGCCCGTGCCGAACTGATCGATCCCCAAAAAAGAGCCAAAAAGAGCCGGGCCGAAGCCGCCTTCTTCACGCTTCGTCGGCCCCATCCTATCTAGTAGAAGTGGGCGCCCAGGACCATCCCGTAAAGCATCGGGATCGAGAGCATCGTGTTGACGCGCGAAGCCAGACCAGCAATGCGTGCAGCTCGAGTCCGCTCCTCAGGAGTTACTTGTACCAGACCCATGTTCTTCTTCTGGTTCGGCCAAATGATGAACCAGACATTGAACCACATGATCGCGCCGAGCCACATGCCGAGACCGACGGCCGCAGATTTCGCGAGGTGATCGCCAAGTCCGATTTCGATCGTCTGAAGTGCCTCGCGCTGTAACCAAGCCAAAATCAAGCCGAGAATGATGGTCAACATGGCGCCCCAGCGAAACCAGAACAACGCCTCGGGGAGAATGTAGCGTGCGACACCCGGCCGCAATTCTTGGGGGATCTTGGGCATGGTCGGGGTCTGGGTAAAATTGAAATACCAGAGATGCCCGATCCACATAATGCCCGCAATCACGTGGAGCCAGCGGAAGCAAACCGCCCACCAAGAGTAGGTCACGAGTTCCGAAAAATGCATGTCCCTGTCCTCCCGTTCCGATCAGTCCGCGATAGCGTGAATCACAAGGACCATGATCACCGTGAGGACGAATCCGAGCACAACCGTCTGCGTTAGCGAGTCCAAAGGATTTTTCATCGTTCCCCCAATCATTTCGGTTGTGAGGTTGATACTTCATCATAACATAGCAGGCCATGCCAGCAATCGTAGAAACCTCGGCGCTTGAGGGCGCGGGGGCAGCGTTGCTGCAGCGCCATGACCGCGATCGCTACCTATTGTCGCTTTTTGTACCCGTGGCGCGGCGCGGGGTGGTGCAGACGCTTTACGCATTCAATTCCGAAATCGCACGCGTTCGTGAGCATGTCACGAATCCGGTGCTCGGCCAGATGCGCTTGCAATGGTGGCGCGAGGGCATCGACGCAGCTTATGGCGGTGCCGTCGCTCGGCATGAAGTGCTGACGCCGCTCGCCGAGGCGATTCGGCAATGCGGTCTCACTCGCGGGCACTTTGAACGGTTGATCGCAGCGCGCGAGGAGGATCTTTCGCCCGAGCCCCCGGCAACGCTCGAGGCGCTTGACGCTTATGCTGAGCGGAGTTCGGCGCCGCTGCAGCTCTTGGTGCTGGAGGCGTTGGGCGCCGTGAGCCCGACGGCCAATCGAGGCGGCCCGTGAGGCGGCGATCGCCTATGCGCTGGCCGGGCTGCTCAGGGCAGCACCATTTCTGGCGCGCTCGGCACGCTATGCGGTGCCCCCCTCCCTGATCGAGGAAATCGAACGCGTAGCCGCGAGGGCGCAAGTTCATCTTGAGGCGGCGCGGGCGCTCCGCGGCAAAGTGCCGTCCTCAGCATTTCCCTCATTGCTCCCGGCCGTACTCGCGGCAGCCGATCTGGCGCGATTGCGGCGCGCCCGATTCGATTCGTCAGCACCGGCACTGGCGCAGCCCGATCTTTGGCGTGGCTGGCGGTTAGCCGCCGCCTCCTGGCTCCGGCGGTATTAACTTTTCGGCGGCAAATACCCATATGGCGCAACGGGTTGACGGAGAGGTGGGGCGCCACCATAAACCGCCGTTACGTCGAATGTCAGGGACAGTGCGGCTCGACTGGGAACGCTTGGCCGGGCAAGAGAGAGTGCGCAACATGACCGACCTCGCATTGAGGCACGGGCTCAGTTTCGAGGATTTGTACCAGCGCGACGGGTTGGAGCGACTCGACGCGGCGTTCGTCGCCCATTTGGAGGGGCGCGATCTCGAGTTGTTCAATCGGCTGATGACTGGGCGGCGCGATCCCGAGGGACTCGGTGCCAAGACCGAGGCGGAATTGCTGATCGATCTGGCGCCGCATCTCGAAGACTTTATTGCCGATCTTTTCGGCATTGCCGATGAGGTACGGGCGCTTCAGGCCCGGCACCATGCTCTGGCGCCGCTTTATACCGTAAAGCGTCTCTTTGTGCAGCGCCGCGCGGTGAAAGGCCTCACGCCCGAAGTTGCGGCGGCGATCGATGGCGAGCGTATCGCACAGGAGTTAGAAAAAGGCTTTGGTGAGCCACTGACCGAAGCATCTTTCGCGCGCCATGTCGCTGCGTGGATGGATGACGAGGCGGCAAATGCACCCTACCTCGAGCTCGCCTCGCGCTACGCTGCCTGGGCGACGCTGACATCTACCGGGCGGGAAGAGTACAAGAAGGGCGTACTCTTCAAAGTGCCGCATCGTCTCGACATGGAACGTCTTGTCCCCGTCGAAACCACTGTCGAAAACGGTGTCGCCATGCTGCGCCTACCTCAGCAGCAACAGCGCTTGCGCGACGGATTCGCGCTGACCGATCCGGGGATGGATTTGAAAGGCGCCCTGGATCAGGCAAATTATTGCATTTGGTGTCACAATCAGGGAAAGGATTCCTGCTCGCACGGCTTGCGCGAGCGGAAGACGGGCGCATTTCAGAAAAGCGTCTTTGGCGTGACGCTCGCGGGCTGCCCGCTCGAGGAAAAAATTTCCGAGATGAATCTGATCAAGGCCGGTGGCAATGCCATCGGCGCTCTGGCGGTGGTGGTCGTGGATAATCCGATGGTGGCTGCCACGGGCCATCGCATCTGCAACGACTGTATGAAGGCCTGCATCTACCAGAAACAGGAACCGGTCGATATTCCCCAGGTGGAGACTCAGAATTTGAAAGACGTACTGGCACTGCCGTGGGGATTCGAGATTTACAGTCTGTTGACGCGATGGAACCCGCTTGACCTGCGCCGGCCGCTGCCAAAGCCGCTGAGCGGTTACAAGGTGCTCGTCGTCGGACTAGGCCCCGCCGGGTTCACGCTCGCTCATCACTTGATGAACGACGGCCACACCATCATCGCTATCGACGGGTTGAAGATTGAACCGCTCGATGCCGCGATTTCTGGGGTCGATGCCTATGGCGAGCGCAAACGCTTCAAGCCGATCCGGGACATCGGCGAGCTGGTCGAGGATCTCGATGATCGCGTGATGGCAGGCTTCGGTGGCGTCGCCGAGTACGGAATCACGGTACGGTGGGACAAGAATTTCCTGAAGCTGATCCGCTTGCTTCTTGAGCGACGCGCTGAATTCTCAATGTTTGGTGGTGTCCGTTTCGGCGGTACGCTTGGCATCGAACAGGCATTCGATCTCGGCTTCGATCATATCGTATTCTGCGCTGGTGCCGGTCGGCCGACCGTCATCCCCATGAAGAACGGGTTGGCGCGTGGCGTGCGACAAGCCTCGGATTTTCTGATGGCACTCCAGTTGACGGGTGCAGCGAAGACCGACAGCGTCGCCAACTTGTCGATCCGCCTGCCCATCGTGGTGATCGGCGGCGGACTCACCGCCATCGATACGGCGACGGAATCGCTCGCCTATTACCCGGTGCAAGTGGAAAAATTCCTCGCGCGCTATGAGACGCTGGTCGCGGAACGGGGTGAGGCCGCGGTGCGAAGCGATTGGAGCGAGGAAGATTTTGCGACAGCCGACGAGTTTATCGCTCACGCACGCGCGATCCGCGAAGAGCGTGGCATGGCGCGACGCGAAAACCGCAAACCCCGTCTCGCTGCACTTTTGACGGAATGGGGCGGCGTCACCATCGCATACCGCCGTCGGTTGATCGATGCGCCGAGCTATGTGCTCAATCACGAGGAAGTTGCTAAGGCGATGGAGGAGGGCATCCGCTTCGCCGAAGGTCTGACGCCCGAAGCCGTGGACGTCGATCGCTTCGGCCACGCCGCGGCTATCAGCTTTACCACCAGGGACAAGTCAATCGTGCGCTTGCCGGCGCGCGCCATCCTCGTGGCGGCGGGAACGCAGCCTAACACGGTGCTCGGCCACGAGGACCCGAATCACGTCTCTCTCGATGGCCGCTTCTTCCAGGCCTATGACGAGGATGGCAATGCCGTGACGCCGGAGAGAGTGGCGAAGCCAAGGGATGTGCGGGTGTTGATGAGTCTCCATCCCGATGGTCGCGCCGTCAGTTTCTTCGGCGATCTTCACCCGAGCTTTTCCGGCAACGTCGTCAAGGCGATGGGCGGCGCCCGATTGGGCTTTCCGATCGTGAGCCGCGTCATGGCGAAATTGTCGCCGCACGAGCCGGCGCCCTCGCTCCTCGCGGAGCGAATGCGCGGTGCGTTCCTGGCAACCGTCGATCGCGTCGAACGCCTTACATCGAACATCGTCGAAGTGGTGGTACGTGCGCCGATGGCTGCACGCGCATTTCGGCCAGGCCAGTTCTATCGCTTGCAGAATTACGAAGCCAACGCCCAACGCGGCGATGGCACCACATTGGGCATGGAGGGTCTGGCTCTCACCGGCGCTTGGGTCGATCGCGACAAGGGCCTGCTCTCGACCATCGTCCTTGAAATGGGTGGGTCCTCCGATCTCTGCGCGCTGCTCGAGCCCGGCGAACGCGTCATTCTGATGGGTCCGACGGGGGCGCCGACCGAGACGCCGGCCGATGAGACGGTGGCGCTTGTGGGCGGGGGGCTGGGCAACGCGGTACTGTTTTCGATCGGGCAAGCGCTGCGTGCGGCCGGCTCGAAGGTGCTGTACTTCGCCGGATATAAAAAGGTGCGGGACCGATACAAGGTGGATGAGATCGAACGTGCCGCCGACATCGTCGTGTGGTGCTGCGATGAGGCGCCAGGCTTTGCGCCGGACCGTAGCCAGGACAAGGCCTTTGTCGGCAATATCGTCGAGGCGATGCACGCCTATGCCGCGGGACAACTCGGCGAGACGCCGATTCGCCTTCACGACGCCGATCGCATCATTGCCATCGGCTCGGACGGCATGATGGCTGCGGTGGCGCGGGCGAGGCATGGCGTACTCGCACCTACCTGAAGCCCGACCATGTCGGCATCGCCTCGATCAACTCGCCGATGCAATGCATGATGAAAGAAATCTGCGCGCAATGCCTCCAACTGCAGCGCGATCCGGTCAGCGGCGAGGAGACGGTCGTGTTCTCTTGCTTTAATCAGGACCAACCAATCGACCGCGTCGATTTCGCCGTGCTGCACGAGCGTTTGGATCAAAATGGCGTGCAGCAAAAACTGACGCGGCTCTGGATCGATCGGTGTCTGAAGCGCATGGGCCGTCGCGCCGCGGCTTAGCGACCGCCTCTTTCACATAGGCGATGATAGAGCTCTCGAAAAGCGGTTCGCGGGCAACCGGGTTTCTGACAGTTGACGCTCTTCCGCGTCTTGCATCCGACCCTAAGTCGGGATCAATTCCCAGCCTCGCGAGCTCAATCCCTCGAGCGGGCGGAACCGCGATTTGTAGGCCATCTTCGGACTCTCGGCGATCCAATAGCCCAGATAGACGTAAGGCGTCTGCCGCCGCTAACGCCTCCTCGATCAGCGCCAGAATAAGAAAGTGAACCGAGACTGCGCCTATGGTCACTCGGATCGAAGAAGCTGTACACCGCGGATAGCCCGTCATCCAACAGATCGACCAGGCAGATGCCCAGGATGCGACCGTCAGGGCCGCGGAGTTCGACCAGGCACGTCGCGACCGGACTGTCTTCGATCATGGCGCGGTAGTCGCCATAGGTCATCGACGCCATCTCGCTATCATGGTGGCGCGAGTGCTGATAGCGGGTGAAGACGCGGAACTGCTCGACGCTCGCCTTCGGCTCGGCGATCCGCACCGTGACATCGGCGTTGCGCGCGGCGACACGGCGCAACGATCGGCCAGCGACGAAGTCCAGCGCGACGATGCGCACCGGCACGCAGGCATTGCATCCGGCGCAGGCAGGTCGGTAGGCGAGATGATGGCTGCGGCGAAAGCCGCCGCGCGATAGTTCGTTGTAGAAGCCGGTGCAGTCGCGGCCGACGAGCTCGGTGACGAGCTTGCGCTCGATGCGGCCGTCGACATAAGGGCAGGGCATCGAGGCGGTGCGGTAGAAATGCAGCGGCGCCGATTTGTGGTGGCCTCGCTCGAGCGCACCGCGGCGATTTTTCGCCGCGTGCCTCGCCCCTCGCCCGATACCGTGCCATCCATGGAATCCATCCTTGTCCGAAACCCGATTATACGCGACCGCCAGTCCTTCACCGTTATGACGGAATTGTTCGATTCGCATCGTCAAGATCGCGATATCGCGGTCGAGCCAGTCGCGCAAGGACGGCGCCGCCTCGGCATGAAGCCGCCGCAATTCCTCGAGCCGCGCCAATTCTGCCGCAGAGCGATCCGCGATCTGCGTCGCGTTGCGCCGCCTGCTCGGCCACGCTCGAGATGATGAAGAAAGCGTAGTTTCAACAGCAGCACCAGCCGGCTGGCATCGTTGTCGGGCGCACGCAGCGGCGCCTGCAACAGTTTCTTAAGGCTCCCGGCGCCTGCCGGCAGTCAACGTCAGCAAATCACCGTCTGCCGTCACCACGGCCTCGTGACGCAGCAATTCGATCGACGAGCCCATCAGATCGAGCGACGGCCCAACGGCTAGGGCGATGAAGTGGCGGATCTCGATCGCCAGATCGCCGTAGCGCCGCGGCCCTTCCGCCAATAATCCGAGCGCCGCCAAACGGACGGCCTCGGCCGGAAGGAGCGTCTGGTCTCGGAACATGCGCTAGTATCACGCCACGCGGCGGATCGCCAGCCGCGCGAACACGTCGCTCAATGCCGCCGACCAAATGCTCGATATCGGCGTCGCTATGTTGCGGCGTCGGCGTAAAACGAAGCCGCTCGGTGCCACGAGGCACGGTCGGATAATTGATCGGCTGCACATAAATCTGGTGGCGCTCGAGCAGATCGTCCGACGCCGCCTTGCAAAGGCCGCATCGCCGACGAACACCGGCACAATATGGCTCGCGCTCGGCATTACCGGAAGACCCGCCTCGGCGAGACGGCGCTTTAGTCGCGCCGCGCGCTCCTGATGGCGCTCGCGCAGCTCGTGCGCCTGCTTGACATGGCGGATACTGGCGACGGCGCCGGCCGCGACCGCGGGCGGCAAGCGCGCTGGTGAAGATGAAGCCCGAGGCAAAGCTGCGGACGAAGTCGACCATCGCTGCGGAGCCGGCAACATAGCCGCCGACCAGGCCGAATCCCTTGGCGAGCGTGGCTTGGATGACCGTCGATGCGGTGCATCGACGCCGTCGCGCTCGGCGATGCCGGCGCCGCGCGGACCGTAGAGGCCGACGGCATGCACCTCGTCGAGATAGGTCATCGCCCCGTGCGGTCGGCGACGTCGCAAATCTCGGCGATGGGCGCGATATCGCCATCCATCGAATAGACGGATTCGAAACACACGAGTTTCGGCCGCGCCGGATCGGCGGCTGTGACAGCAGCCGGTCGAGATCGGCCGGATCGTTGTGCTGGAAGATGTGCTTCTCGGCGCCGCTGTGGCGGATGCCCTGGATCATCGAGGCATGGTTGAGCGCGTCGGAGAAAATGATGCAGCCGGGCATCTGCTCCGGCGATGGTCGACAGCGCCGCCTCGTTGGCGACATAACCGGAGGTGAAGACCAGCGCCGCTTCGCTGCCGTGCAGGTCGGCAAGCTCGCGCTCCAAGCAGCACATGATCATGCACCGTGCCGGAAATGTTGCGCGTGCCGCCCGCGCCGGCGCCGGCACGGTCGATCGCCTCGTGCATCGCGGCCAGCACGTCGGGATGCTGGCCCATGCCGAGATAATCGTTCGAGCACCAGACCGTGATTTCGTCGCCGATATTGTGGTGGAAGGCGCGCGGAAAGTCGCCGGCATGCCGCTCGAGATCGGCGAACACGCGATAGCGCCCCTCGGCGCGCAAAGCGTCCAGCCGGCTCTTGAAAAATTGCTGATAATCCATCGTCTCATTGGTCTCCACGAGCCTCGATCGCATAAGCATATTCCGCGGCGCATCAGGCGACAGTGCAATCGCTGTCCTGCCGTTACGTTGCCAGCCGCTCGGCGGTTTCCTCGAGCGCCTTGCCGAACCGGCGCAAGAGAGCTCGTCGATCTCCGTCGTCGTTGATGACAGCGGCGGGCAGAAGGTGATGCCGTCGCCGCCCAAAGCCCGCACGATCAGGCCGTTTTCCTGGCAGCGCGCCACGAGCAAGCCGCCGGCGCCTTGCTTGGGGTCGAAGCTCGTTGCTTGGTCTTCTTGTCGGCGACCAATCTCGATGCCGGCGATCAGCCCGACGCCGCGGACCTCGCCGACGATCGGATGGGCGGCAAAGCGCCGCAGCCCCGCCTGGAAGCCGCGGCGACACTTGTGCGGACATGGGACAGGATATCGCGCTCCTCGTAGATCTTCAGCGTCTCGAGCGCGACCGCGCACGGGACCGGATGACCCGAATAAGTGAAGCCATGGGCGAAGATGCCGATTTTTTCGCTCTGCTGTTTCAGCACTCGATAGATCTGCTCGGAGACGATCGTCGCCGAAATCGGCAGATAGCCCGAGGACAGCGCCTTCGCCACCGTCATGATGTCGGGCTTCATGCCGAAGGTCTCGCTGCCGAACATGTTGCCGGTGCGGCCGAAGCCGCAGATCACCTCGTCGGCGACCAGCATGACGTCATGCTTTTTCAGCACCGCCTGGATCTTCTCGAAATAGTCCGCGGCGGGACGATGACGCCGCCCGCGCCCATGACCGGCTCGGCGAAGAAGGCGGCGACCGTGTCGGCGCCTTCGCGCTGGATCTGCGCCTCGAGATTGGCGGCGAGCCGGTCGAGAAATGTTCCTCGCTCTCGCCCGGCATGGGCGAAGCGATAATGATTGCGGGCAGTCGGCGTGCAGGATGTTGGCGATCGGCAGGTCGAAATCGCGGTGGTTGTTCGGCGAGGCCGGTCAGGCTGGCGGTCGCGACGGTGACGCCGTGATAGCCCTGATTGCGCGAGATGAACTTCTTCTTCTTCGGCCGGCCGATGGCGTTGTTGTAGTACCAGATGATCTTCATCGCCGTGTCGTTGGCCTCGGAGCCGGAGTTGTTGAAGAACACCTTCGACATTGGCACCGGCATCATCGCGATCAGGCGCTCGGCGAGATCGATCGCCGGTTCGTGGCTTTTGCTATTGAACAGGTGGTAGTAGGCGCAGCCGCTCCATCTGCGCCCTTGCCGCCTCGATCAGCCGCTGCTCGCCGTAGCCCAAGGACGACGCACCACAGGCCGGCCATGCCCTCGATATATTCCTTGCCGGCATTGTCCCAGATGCGTACACCCTTGCCGCGCGACACCACAAACGGGCCTTCTGTGTCGTGTTTGTAGAGGTTGGTGTAGGGGTGAAGCTGGAAGGCCACGTCTCGGGCTTCGGCGGAGTTGGCGCGCATCGTCAACGATCTCTCTTGAGTTGGACCGATACTATCGGCTGTCGGCGGCGTCGGCGTCAAACGGGAGCTGTCGGTCTCGATGTCGCAGCCCCACTTGCCAGATTAGTCGACAAGGCAGTTTATGGGGGCCCACGGCCCTCTGTGCAATCACTGATTGAAATGGCTGCAACCTTACTTTCTCATCGCCCGGCTCGAGTCCGAGCGCCAGGCACGGCCCAAATGCGACTATTGTTCGGGCACCGCAGAAATGGCGCCGATGATGACTAATCCTGGAAGACAGGAAAACGGTCGAGGTGATAGTCCGTGTCGCCGAAACTGTGCTCGATGCGTAGATAGGCGCTTGAAGTAATGGCCGGCGGCGTATTCGTCGGTCATGCCTATGCCGCCATGGAGCTGGATCGCCTGCTGGCCGACGAGCGCGGCCTGACAATCCGATCTGAACCTTCGCTGCCGATACGGCGCTTTCGCGTTCGCGTTGGTCGTCGCTGTCGATCGACATGGCGGCGAGGATCTCCATCGATTTCGCCTGTTCGGCGGCGATGGTCATGTCGACCATGCGGTGCTGCAACACCTGGAACGAACCGATTGGCGACGCCGAATTGCTTGCGCGTCTTGATGTACTCGAGCGTCATAGCGTTAAGCGTTTCCATGATGCCGACGGCTTCGGCGCACAGCGCCACCACCGCGCGATCGACCGCCCGAACGATGAGGGGTAGCGCGCCATCGCGCGGACCGAGCTGCGCGTCGCAGCCAACCGCGACATTTGATAAGCGTCACTTCGGCGGCGCGCAGGCCATCGACGGTCGGATACTCGCGCACGGCGACGCCCTTGGTGTCCCGATCGACCAGAAACAGCGAAATGCCCGATTGATCCTTGGGGCTTCCCGCGGTACGCGCGGCTGACGATTAGCTTATCGGCCGCCCCGCCATGCAACACCACGCTCTTGCGCCCGTTGAGGACAAAGCCATCGCCTTGCGGCCTGGCGCTGCTCTCGATATTGGCAAGGTCATAGCGTGCATGCGCGTTCGCCTTGTGCGAAGGCTAGCTTCAGATTGCCGGCCGCGACTTCGGGCAGAATTGCGCTCTTCTGTCCGTCATTTCCGGCAAGCGCAACAAGCCCGCCACCCAGCACGACCGTCGCGAGGTACGGCTCGAGGGCGAGGCCACGACCCAATCCCTCCATCACAATCATGGTTTCGATGCCGCCGCCGCCGAAGCCGCCATATTCTTCGGCGAAAGGCAGGCCGAGGAGACCGAGCTCGGCGTATTTCGACCATAATGCCGAGCTGAAGCCTTGCGGCTCCCCCAGATACTTTCTTGCGTTTCAAGAATTCGTACTCATCCTTGACGAGCCGGCGCACCGTTTCGTCGAGCAGCCTCTGCTCCTCGGAATAATCGAAGTCCAAACCGTCCTCCCACTTTGCCTTTATCGGCGCGCCAGCTTCACCGGCCATGTTCAGCCGGGTGACCGCGTTGTCGCATGCCCGGGCCGCGGTTAAGCGCCGCCCGTGACGACTACGAACAAATTCTCAGCTTCACAACCCTAATACTGCCTTGGCGAGAATATTGTGTTGAATTTCGTTGGATCCGCCGTAAATCGAGGTCTTCCGCATGTTGAAATACTTGGGTGCAACCGGCGGCGCGTAGTCGGGACCGACGATCTCGCCGTTCCAACCTTCCTCGAGCGCCTCGCGCTGGAACGGCAACGCCGAGCGGACCGAGCGCCTCGAACGCCAATTCCGCGATGCGTTGCTGAATCTCCGAGCCTTTGATTTTGAGGATCGAAGCCTCGGCCCCCGGATCTCGCCCGCCGCGGAGGCTGGCAATCATGCGCAGATTGGAAAGCTCCAATCCCATCAAGTCGATCTCGAGCAACGCCACCTTGTCGCGAAAGCGCCGGTTCTCGTCCATGCGTTCGCCTCGTGCGATGTCCTTGAGTTTTTTCAGTTCGCGCTTCGAGCCGCCAACCTGGCCGATGCTGGTGCGCTCGTTGCCAAGGAGATACTTGGCGTAGGTCCAGCCCTTATTCTCTTCGCCGATCCGATTGGCTTGGGGCACGATCGACATCGTCGAAGAACGTCTCGTTGATCTCGGCGCCACCGTCCATGGTCACGATCGGTCGCACGCGGATGCCCGGTGACTTCATGTCGATGAGCAAAAAGGAAATGCCTTCCTGCCGCTTGGCCGCACTGACGTCGGTACGGACGAGACAAAAGATCCAGTCGGCCCAGCGCGCCATGGCTTGTCCAGGTCTTCTGACCGTTGACGCGGTAATTGTCGCCTTCGGGCACCGCGCGTGTCTTGAGCGATGCGAGATCGGAACCGGCGCCGGGCTCGGAATAGCCCTGGCAGAACACGATCTCGCCCGAGAGGATGCGCGGCAGGAAGAAATCCTTCTGCTGCTGATTGCCGTATTTCATGATGACGGGGCCGCACATGACGAGCCCGAACGGCGCCACCGCCGGCGCGCCCGCTTCGGCGGCTTCCTCGTCATAGATATGGCGCTGCATGATCGACCAGTCGCCACCGCCATATAGTTTCGGCCAGGCCGGCGCGATCCAGCCCTTCTCGTAAAGAATCTGATGCCAGCGCATCATGTCGTCGCGCGTCGTGATCCTGCTTTCCTTCACCTTGCGCGCCAGATCGGCGGGCAGCTTCGTCCTTGAGGAAAGCGCGCACCTCTTGGCGGAATTCCTGTTCCTCATTGGTATAGGCCAGTTCCATGCGCTACCTCCCAGCCTGGTAATCCGCGAAGCTCTTGCGCTCGCGGACCAATTGCTCCAATAGCGGCGCCGGCTTCCAGTAGAAGCCGTCGCGCTCGTGGAAGCGCTTGATATCGTCCAGCACGCTGGCGAGACCCACCGTATCGGCATAAAACATCGGTCCGCCGCGCCAGGAGGGGAAACCGTAACCCGTGACATAGACAATGTCGATATCGCTCGGCCGGAGCGCGATGCCTTTCTCCAGGAGCACGGCGCCTTCGTTGATGGGACCGTAGACGCACCGCTTGACGATTTCCTCGTTGCTGATATGCCGGCGTTCAATGCCCTTCTTCTTCGATTCCGCAATAATCAACGCCTCGACTTCGGGGTCGGGGATCGGCGTACGGCTGCCGGTCTCATAGCGATACCAGCCCTTACCGGTCTTCTGGCCCAGGCGGCCCATGTCGCACAGAATCGTAATGATGTCGGAATACCTCCGATCGTTGGGCCGCGACGCCTGCGCGGCCTTACGCATCCGATACCCAACGTCATTGCCGGCAAGATCGTGCACTGCCGAACATGCCCATGGCGTAGCCGAAATCGGTTAGGGCATTGTCGACTTGTTGCGGTATCGCCCCTTCCTCCAAAAGGAAATGCGCCTCGCGGCCGTAATGGCGCAGCATGGCGTTGCCGATGAAGCCCTCATAGACGCGCGCCAGTACCGGCACTTTACGGAGCTGTTTGCCGACCTGCATCGCTGTGGCGATGACGTCCTTGGCGGTCTTGTCGGCACGGACGACCTCGAGCAGGCGCATGACGTTGGCGGGCGAGAAGAAATGCAGTCCCGATCACGTCCTGTGGCCGTTTCGTCGCCGAAGCGATCTCGTCGATGTTGAGCCCCGACGTGTTGGTGGCGAGAATGGCGCCGGGCTTCGCATATTTGTCGATGTCGCGGATAGACGGATTTCTTCAGATCCATCTCCTCGAACACCGCTTCGATGATCAGATCGGCGTCCTTGATCTTGTCGATGCCGATCGTGCCTTTGATCAGACCGACGCGCTTGGCCATGTCGGCTTCAGTTAAGCGTCCCCGCGATACCGTTACCGCGTAATTCTCCTTGATGCGCTTTAAGCCACGATCGAGAAACTCCTCCGTTGAATCGATAAGCGTCACCGGGATGCCAACATTGGCAAAGCTCATGGCGATGCCGCCACCCATCGTACCGGCGCCGACGATCGCCACCGACTTGACCGGACGCACCGGCGTGTCGGACGCGGATATCAGGAACTTTTGCGGCCTCTCGCTCGGCAAAGAAAACATGCCGCAGCGCCTTCGATTGCGTCCCACCCATGAACTCGCCGGCAATCTCGCGTTCTTTCTTCATACCCTCGGCGAAGGGCAGTGTCGCCGCCGCTTCGAGCGCGTCGACGATCTTCACCGGTGCGATCTGGCCGCGTGCCTTGGCGGCGACCGCTTTGCGCGCTTCGGCGAAATAGGCCGCATCGGCGCCGCCGAGCTTGTCGGTGCGTCTGGCTGATTTGACGGCCCTTGGTGCCGCCACGGATGGCGACCGTCTCGGCGAATTTGGTCGCGCCATCGAGCAGATCGCCCTGCGACGATTAGGTCGACCAGTCCGACTTCTTTGGCCTTGGCAGCAGGGATCGGATCGCCTGAGGTGATCATGTCGAGCGCGGACTTGATCGCCGATGACGCGCGGCATGCGCTGCGTGCCACCGGCGCCTGGCAGAATGCCGAGCTTCACTTCGGGCAGACCAAGCTGCGCCGACGGGACCGCGACGCGGTAATGACAGCCGAGGGCGACTTCCAACCCCCCGCCAAGCGCGGTGCCGTGGATCGCCACGACGATCGGCTTCACCGAATCTTCAAAGCCGTTGATGATGGTCTGAAGACCCGGGCCGGTCATTGGCTTACCGAATTCCCGGATGTCGGCGCCGGCGATAAAGGTCCGCCCAGCGCCAATCAACACCATCGCTTTGATTTCGGCATCGGCGGCCGCCTTGGCCAAACTGTCGGCCAGCCCCTCCCGCACCGACGCGCTCAGCGCGTTGACCGGCGGATTGTCGACGGTGATGACGGCGATCTCGCCGCGGCGTTCGTAGCGGACGGTGTCGGACATGGTTCCTCCAGACCCTTTCTATAGTTCTATCGAATGACAGTTCAATCTACCGGACCGCCATGAGTTGGCAAGTGGCCAAGACGATGACGACATTTAATAGCGTTTTGTGTGATCGAACGAGCTCGAAATCTCCATGCTGCTTTTTTTGGGGCGTGCAAACGATGCAAATGACTGTGTAAATCCTATGCTGCGTCCCTGAGCAGCCGCGGATGATGCACTGAGGCAAACCTTACTGTTTTCTGAATGCTGGGCCAAGGCGGAGACAAAGAACAGAGACCTTCCGGCAAATGCTCTTTTTTGCAGACCCCAAGACTGTTAATGGGTCCACCGCCGAGCCGCTGTGGCGAGCCGTCGGGGGGGGAGGGGCGTCAGAACATCTGGTCAATCAGGCTGAGCTTGTAATCGATCGGAAATCTGACGTGCGCTTCGCTTGGTTTGAAACTATCGGGCAGCGCCGGAGCGGGTGAGGCACGCTGCACCATCGTTAGTGTCGCCTGGTCGAGGATCGGGGAGCCCGAACTTTTTTCGATCCGTGCGTCGCTGATTGTGCCATCACGCGCAATCACGAATCCAACCACCGCCGAGCCCTGCTGTTTCGCGCTGATCGCTTCCGGCGGGTATTTTTTGTAGCGCAAGAGATGCCGATAGAGCCTTTCAAGATAGTCGTCGCCCGGCCCTGCCGTGCTGCCGATAGCGCCCTTGCCAGCGCCTGCCACCCCTTTGCCCGGCCCGGCACCGATGCCGGCCGCCGCCGCCGGCATCGTTGCGGCCTGTGCGGGTTCAGTCTTGGCTTCTTTGGGTGGCGCCGGTCGCGGCACCGACGTCTCCACCGATGACTGCCTTTCGCGATGCGATTGGGCACGTCGCCGCGGCGGAGCTGGTCGAGGTTTGGGCAGCGGTATTTCCATGACGAGCTGCGGTGGTGCCGTGGTCTCGACCGGCAGTGGCGTGGTGACTGGCGCGGGCGCCGGCGGGGCGGTCACAGGTTGCACCGGCTCGACGACGTCCGGCTTGGCCGATAGGGGAGGCGGCTTCTCGGGCGGCGCGTGCGCTACCGGTTCGGGCTCGGACGCCGGGGTCTCGGGCTGCTTCGTCTGTTGCGTTTCGGCGTCGCCGCCACCGTTCTTGCCACCCGCAGCACCGGCACTGCCTGGCCCCTGGGGGAGCAGCGTGATTTTGAGGACGGCAGGCGGGGTCGGCTGCCTCGCCTCGAGCCCCAAGATCAACGCTGCGATAATTAGGAGATGGGCCAAAATGGACGCTGCGATCCAATGCCGCTCCAAAATCCGGCTCGTCAAAGCACTGCGTTCGATCTGAAGCTGCCCGTCCGGCACCGGCGCGCGCGCCAACGGCACAACCACATTGTCGCGGTCGTTCTCGGGATTGGAGCGCGGAACGAGCGTCGGTATCATCTCCTACTTTGGTAGCGCGAAGCCAGCCGGACAGCAATGCAAGGCGAAAAATTTGGGGCTAGATGCGCTCGGTCCGGTCCATCGCGATCATTGGCGTAAACCGGTGCCCTTTTCTCGTGACCCGCTTATGTTCGCCGCTTCCTCATGTTGCGGCGCGGCGCTCGGCGATCTCGTCAAACTGTGGCATCACCCTCGCTGCTCCTCGGTTGTGCTAAATTAGGTCTTCGAGGTTGTGTCGGTGGTGCGATGTGGTATGAGGCGCAAAGGCTGGGAAGTTCCATAACCAATAGCCGGAGAATTAATCGGATGGCCAATCGGCTCAAAGCGAAGAAGGCCTTAGTGACGGCCGCGGGCCAAGGGATCGGCCGTGCAACCACGCTCGCCTTTGCGGCAGAAGGTGCGTCGGTGGTCGCGAGCGACATCGATGAGGCCAAGCTTGCCGACCTCCCAGACACGATCGCGCTGCGTCGGCTCGATGTTACCGACCAGAAAGCTGTCGCGGCGTTGGCGCAGGAACTGGATGCGCTTGACGTGCTGTTCAATTGTGCAGGCTTCGTTCATCACGGCACCATCCTCGATTGCGATGATGCTGAGTGGGATTTCACCATCGACCTCAATTTGAAGGCGATGTACCGAATGATCAGGGCTTTCATGCCGGCGATGCTGGCGGCGGGGGGCGGCTCGATCATCAATATGTCGTCCTCGGTGTCGTCGATCAAAGCGGCGCCCAACCGTTTCGCTTACGGTGTCAGCAAAGCCGGCGTTATCGGCCTTACCAAATCAGTCGCGATCGATTTCATTCGCCAGGGCATTCGCTGCAACGCGATTTGCCCTGGTACGGTGGCGAGTCCGTCGCTGGAGCAGCGCATCGCCGCCCAGGGGGGCAGCGACGCCGTGCGTCGCGCCTTCGTCGATCGCCAACCGATGGGTCGCCTCGGCACGCCCGAGGAGATCGCCGCACTCGCCGTCCATCTTGCCAGCGATCGAGTCTGCCTTCACCACCGGCGCCATCCACGTCGTCGATGGCGGGTTTACTTTGTAGCTCCTTGCCTGCGGGCGAGTTCCCGATGCAGTGGAGAACCTCAGTGCAAATCAGGGGAGACGAGTCCCGACCAAGCCTATCGAAATAACATTCCTGCTATCTCAATTTTTTTTCTATGACCTACGACAACCGCTAGCGGCTTCCTTAAATTCACGTTATTCTGCGTTTTTGATACGCCGTATTCATTGAGGTCCCATGTACGATCGTGAACGTCGTCCCGGATATTTCCGGAACGAAGAGCCCCAAAGTGGGCGCCGTGTCGAGGCTAGGGTCAAGTGGTTCAATGGCGCCAAAGGTTTCGGTTTTGTTACATTGACCGATGGTAGCCCGGATGCTTTCCTCCCGATGGCGGTCTTACGTCGCGCCGGTTATGACAATGTCGGCGAAGGCGCAGTGTTGGTGTGCGAGATCGGACCAGGTGCGAAAGGCCCGCTGGTCCTAAACGTTCTCAACGTCGATGAAAGTCAAGCGGCGCCACCGCCGCGCGGCGGTGATCGCTATCCTGATCGCGAGCGCGCCGGTTTTGGGGGCGGTCCGTCGCAGTCGCTCGAAGGCGCGGTCAAATGGTTCGAACCCGACAAGGGTTACGGCTTCATTTCTCCGGACGGCGGCGGCAAGGACATATTCATCCACGTCACCGCCTTGCGACGCAGCGGCGTCAATGCGCTCGGCGCCGGGCAACGTGTCCGCGTTGATGTGGTCGAGGGCCGCAAAGGCCTCGAAGCGGACCGCGTCACCCTGATCTAGCCTCCATGCACGCCGCACGCCGTACCCTAGGGTCGCGGCAAAGCGGGGGAATGAAACTTGACGACACGCTGAGGATCTATCGGCGCTATGCCGATAGCTATGATCTCGTCTTTGGCGCTTTGTTTCAGCCCGGCCGGCGCGCAGCTGTAAAGCTCGTCAACGGTCGGCCTCGTCAGCGCGTACTCGAGGTGGGCGTAGGTACCGGTCTGTCGTTGCCGCACTATCGGCACGACGCGCGCGTCGTCGGTGTTGACATCTCGCCAGAAATGCTGGCGAAGGCCCGCCAGAGGGTTGCTCGGCTCGGGCTGCGGCATGTCGAAACCATCGCCGAAGCCGATGCCGAACAACTCACGTTCGTCGACAACAGTTTTGACGCAGTGGTTGCCCTCTATGTCGCCTCGGTGGTCGGCGACACGGCACGCTTCGGCGCCGAGCTGCGTCGCGTGTGCAAGGCCGACGGCCATATCGTTGTTGTCAATCATTTCTCAACTACACAAGGCCCAATGCGCGCCATTGAAAAAGCGCTGGCATCACTCGCCCGCCACATCGGCTTTCATGCCGATTTTCCGCTGAACGATTTTCTGGGCGCGAGCGGCTTGCATGTCACCACCGTGCGACCAGTCAATCTCTTCGGCTATTGGACTTTGCTCGAATGCGTCAACGCCAAATGACCTAGTGCCCGCCTCCGTGCGACTCCGACCGCTTCGAGGCGCATTTCAACCTAAGAAGTGTGCACCCCGTCTCGCAGGGGAGCCGATCTGCAACCAGATTTGATCGATCGCAGCGCGCCTTGGTCGGCCCGGACCACCCTCAAACGAAAAGTCGGGAACATGCCGCGCACTCGACACCAGCGGCAGGACATGACGGCAGATACCGCAGATTTCATCATCGGCCGCGGCGACGTTGCTAAAGGAGGGCGAGGTCGAAACCCAGCACGGTCTCGCCGCCTTTGATCGCGGGTAACAAACCGGGCGCTAAGGCCAAGAAATGCTCATCATAAAAGCGCGCGGTCACGCACTTGGCACGGTAGAATGCAGCGTCGCCTTGCCTGGAGTCGAGTCGGTGTCTTGCCTCTCTCGCCTCCAGGCTCAAGAGCCAACCGCCGGCGACGATGCCCATCAGTTCAAGATAAGGCGCGGCACCGCTCAAGGTCACCGCGCGTTCCTTGGCGTTGGCTTCCAACCAAGTGGTTCCATCCTCGAGCGCACCGATCGCGGCCGTCAGCGTCGGATTGGCGTTGGCTTCGTTACGCATTTCGGCGATCAGCGCCGCCGCCGCTGCGCCGTCGCGCTGAACCTTGCGGCTGACAAGATCGTTGGCTTGAATCCCATTCGTGCCTTCATAAATCGGCGCGATCCGCGCGTCGCGGTAGTATTGGGCGGCACCAGTCTCCTCGATGAAACCCATGCCGCCATGGATCTGGACGCCCAGCGAGGCAATCGCGACGCCCTGGTCGGTACACCATGCCTTCACCACCGGGATCAGCAAATCGGCGCGTTCGTGGCAGCGCTGTCGCGTCGTGGAATCGGTGGAATGACGGCCCCGATCAATCATCGCCGCGGCGTAATAGACAAGCGCGCGCATCGCCTCGATCCGCGCGCGCATCGATAACAGCATGCGCCTTACATCGGGATGATGGATGATGGGATGATCACCCGGTCCAGTGGCGGTGACCGGCTTACCCTGGACTCGGGTCCTTGCGTAATCGCGGGCGTGTTGATAGGCGCGCTCGGCAATGGCGAGGCCCTGCAGCCCGACCTGGAGTCGTGCGTTGTTCATCATTGTGAACATGCACTCCATGCCGCGATTTTCGTCACCGACGAGCCAGCCGACCGCGCCGTCGTTATCACCGTAAGCCATCACGCAGGTCGGGCTGGCATGAATACCGAGCTTGTGCTCGAGGCTCACGGCCCGGAGATCGTTCCTGGCGCCGAGGGTGCCGTCGGCGTTGACCAGATATTTAGGGATCAAAAACAGTGATAGGCCCGCGGTGCCGGGTGGTCCGTCAGGCGATCGCGCCAGTACCATATGAACGATGTTCGGGGTCAGATCGTGCTCGCCGTAGGTGATGAAAATCTTCTGGCCTTTGATGCGGTAATGATCGCCTTCGCGCGTTGCCCGCGTGCGGATGGCACCAACATCGGAGCCGGCCTGAGGCTCGGTCAGGTTCATCGACGCGGTCCATTCGCCGCTCACCAGCTTGCCGAGATAGAGCTGCTTCAACCCCTGGCTGCCATGCATTTCAAGGGCCTCGACCGCGCCGGCGGTGAGAAGCGGATTGAGGGCCCAAGCCATACTGCCCGAGGTCCACATCTCGGTGAGACACATGTCGAGCGCACGCGGTAAGCCCTGGCCGCCAATCGCTTCCGCGAAGGCGACCGCGTTCCAGCCACCCTCGACATAGGCCTGGTACGCTTCTTTGAAACCCGGGGCGGTGCGCACCACGCCGTTTTCAAACTGGCTACCTTGCCGGTCGCCGATGACGTTAATGGGTGCTATCACTTCGCTTGCCAACTTGGCTGCGCCAGCCATGACGGCGTCGACGAGGTCGGGCGCCACATGGTGAAAGGCCGGTAGTGTCGCCAGTTGCGACAAGCCCGCGGCGGTATCGAGCGCGAAGCGCATATCAGCGAGTGGCGCCGTGTAGTCGGCCATAGGTCCTCCGTCAGACGGCTTCGAACCGGATATCTTGGGCGCCGTGCCACAGGCAGAGGCGGCCGAGCTCAGGCAATTTGTCGAGGCCTGAGGTCAGCGTGATGAAGTGATTGCCGGCGAGCTGCCCCACCTTGCTGGCGAACTGCACTGAGCCATAGGCAAGCAATATCTCAGTCTCGCTGATACCTCCCGGATAAAGAATGATTTGGCCTGGGGCCGGATAAGAGGTGTGGTTCTCGTAGCTCACGCCGAATTGCAGGTCGCCCAACGGGATCCACACGCCTTCGCCGCTCCAGCGAACATGGACCAACTTGCTGGCAAAGGGCATTCGCGCTTCGAAGGCGGCACACGTCAGGGGTGCTCCGCTCTCGAACCGAGCCTCGAAACTATAGGGCCCGGCAATTACCTGTAGCTTGTCCACACGCTTCCCTTTCCCTTGCCTTATGCCCCAATCTTCCCTATTTAAGCGGCTTCGACAACCCACACGCGGGGATGCGCCGGCCCAGGAAGGCCGATCGCTCCGGTGTCGCTACGGCGACCGTCCCCCGCGGCGGACCAACCGGAAAAGAAAGGTCGTCTTCATTATGGCTCTACCTGAGTTCTCGATGCGCCAGCTCCTCGAAGCCGGCGTGCATTTCGGTCATCACACCCGCCGCTGGAACCCGGAGATGCAGTCTTATCTCTTCGGCGTGCGCAACGGCATCCACATTGTTGATCTCGAGCAGACGGTGCCGCTTTTGCACCGTGCACTCGCCGCAGTGCGTGACGTCGCCGCCGGTGGCGGGCGCGTGCTCTTCGTCGGCACCAAACGCCAGGCGCAGGAGGCGGTCGCCGAGGCGGCACAGCGCTGCGGGCAATATTATGTCAATCATCGCTGGCTCGGCGGCATGTTGACCAACTTCAAAACCATTTCCAATTCGATCAAGCGCCTGAAGGATCTCGACGAGCGCATCGCCGAACCAGGCGCGGGTCTGACCAAGCGCGAGCTCTTGGAACTGACGCGCGACCGGGACAAGCTCGAGCGTGCGCTTGGCGGCATCAAAGAGATGGGCGGCCTGCCCGATATTCTCTTCGTGATCGACACGAATAAGGAAGCGATCGCGGTGCAGGAAGCGGTCAAACTCAAGATCCCGGTCATCGCCATTCTCGATAGCAATTCCTCGCCGCACGGCATCGTTTATCCGGTCCCCGGCAACGACGATGCGATGCGCGCCATCCATCTTTATTGCGAGTTGGTGTCGGGTGCCGTGCTCGATGGCTTGCAGGCGGAGATGGCGGCTTCGGGCGTCGATCTTGGAGAGCAGGAGAAGGTGCCTGTCGAGCCCGCGCTTGCCGTGGCCGAACTGGGCGCCGAGCCTTCGGTCGATCACGCTCAAGCACAAGGCTAATCAACGAGAGATAACCATGGCTGAGATTACTGCCGCGCTGGTAAAGGATCTGCGCGAAAAGACCGGCGCCGGCATGATGGATTGCAAACGTGCCTTAAGCGAAACGGCGGGCGACCTCGAAGGCGCGGTCGATTGGCTGCGTAAGAAGGGTCTGGCTGCGGCCGCCAAAAAGGCGGGCCGTGTCGCCGCTGAGGGGCTCATTGGCGTCGCGACCAAGGGCAATGTCGGCGCCGTTGTCGAAGTCAACAGCGAGACCGATTTCGTCGCGCGTAATGAAACGTTCCAGGACTTCGTCCGCACGGTTTCGGAGTTGGCGCTGTCGGTCTACCATCTCGAAGCGCTCAAGGCGGTGCCTTATCCCAATACCGGCCGCATCGTCGACGAAGAGCTGACGAACCTGATCGCGACTATCGGCGAGAACATGAATTTGCGCCGCGCCGCGCGGCTCGAAGTGTCGCCGGGTGTGGTCGTGTCGTACACTCACAACGCGCTCGCACCCCATCTTGGCAAGATCGGCGTGCTGGTTGCCGTGCAGTCGTCGGTCGCCGCGGGCAAGCTTGCCGAATTCGCCCGCAAGCTCGCGCTTCATGTCGCCGCCGCCAATCCACTCTATCTCGATATCCCTTCGGTCGATGCGAAGGCGCTCGACCGTGAGCGCGACGTCCTCCGCGAGCAAGCGCGCGCCTCCGGTAAGGCCGACGCCATTATCGAGAAGATGGTCGAAGGGAGGCTCAAAAAATTCTACGAAGAGACCGTGCTGACCGAACAGATTTTCGTCATCGACGGCGAGACGCGCGTGAGCAAGGTATTGGAGCAGGCCGCCAAGGATCTGGGCGCATCGGTCAAGGTCACGGGGTTCGCACGCTTCGCCCTCGGCGAGGGTATCGAGAAGGGCCCTAACGATTTCGCCGCCGAGGTGGCGGCGACGGCTAAGAAGTAAATCCCCGCGCCCGAGTTGACATAGGGGCGAGACGCGGCGCGCCTTACCTGTTATATGATCCCCCCTCCCGGCGGCGGCACCGCCGGGGAAGCAGCACCAAGCCGGGCCGATGGCGAAATCCGCGAACCTGTACCGCCGCATTCTGCTGAAGCTTTCGGGCGAGGCGCTGACGGGTGATCAGCATTTCGGCCTCGACGCCACCATCATCGACGGCATCGCGCGGGAAACCAAAGTCGTTCACGATCTGGGCGTTGAGGTTTGCCTCGTCATCGGCGGCGGCAATATTTTCCGCGGCCTCACCGGTGCCGCCGCCGGCATGGACCGCGCCCAGGCGGACTATATGGGCATGCTGGCGACCGTCATTAATTCGCTCGCCATGCAAAGCGCGCTCGAGCGTCACGATGTTCCTACCCGGGTGCAGTCGGCGATCTCGATGCAATCCGTGTGCGAACCTTATATTCGCCGCCGTGCGGTCCGCCACATGGAAAAGGGCCGCGTCGTGATCTTCGCCGCCGGCACGGGCAACCCCTTTTTCACCACGGATACTGCCGCGGCGTTGCGCGCCTCGGAGATGGAATGCGACGCGCTCCTGAAGGCCACCAAGGTGGACGGTGTCTATTCCGCCGACCCAATGAAGGAGCCGGAAGCCGACGCGACACGAGCGTTTGACCTATATGGATGTCCTGTCGCGAGATCTTCAAGTCATGGATGCTGCGGCGATCTCGCTGGCTCGAGAGAATCGTATCCCCATCCTGGTATTTTCAATTCATCACCACGGCGGCCTGGCAGAAGTCGTGCAAGGCCGAGGCCGCTATACCATCATCACGGAGTGAGGTGAGACACTTGAGCGAAGACCCAACAATCACTGATCTAAGGCGCCGCATGGACGCGGCGCACGAGGTGCTGCGCAAGGAATTAGCGGGACTGCGTACCGGCCGCGCCTCGGTTGGTTTGCTCGATCCGGTTCATGTCGAGGCCTATGGCAACACGGTATCTTTGAAAGAGGTCTGCAGTATCAGCGCGCCGGAACCGCGTCTGCTTCTCGTGAATGTCTGGGACAAGGCCAACGTCAAGTCTGCTGAGAAGGCGATCCGCGAGGCGCCGCTCGGCCTTAATCCCCAGGTTGATGGGCAGACCATCCGCGTGCCGATCCCGGCGTTGAGCGAGGAACGCCGCAAGGAACTGACACGCGTCGCGGCGAAATATGCCGAAGAGGCGCGGGTCTCGGTCCGCAACGTTCGGCGCGACGGTATCGATGCGCTGAAGAAAAAGGAGAAGGCCCACCAAATCACCGAGGATCAATTGCATCGCCTCGAACGGGAAGTGCAGGGGCTGACCGACGCCGAGATCAGGAAAATCGACGCAACACTCGCGCAGAAGGACAAGGAAATCCTGCAGGTGTGACCCCATGAACCGGATCGAACCGCTGGGGCCACCGCCGACGCACGTCGCGATCATCATGGACGGCAATGGCCGCTGGGCGAAGTCGCGCGGCTTGCCGCGCGTCGCGGGCCACCGCTCGCGGGCGCCGAGGCGGTGCGGCGGACCGTCGAGGCCGCGATCGAACTCGGTATTTCCTATCTGACGCTCTATGGCTTTTCGTCCGAGAATTGGAAGCGCCCGGCGGGCGAGGTGCACGATCTGATGGGGTTGCTGCGCCACTATCTGCGCGCGGAGATCGCCGAGCTGCATCGGAACGGCGTGCGGCTGCGCATCATCGGCGACCGCAAAAGGCTCAGCGCCGAAATCATCACCTTGATCGAGAATGGCGAGCGACTGACGCAGGACAATGATCGGCTGAATCTCACCATCGCCTTGTCCTATGGCGGCCGCGCCGAGATTGCGCTTGGCGGCGCGCCGGCTCGCCGCGTCTGGTCGCGGCCGGGCATCTTTCGCCCGACGCGATCGACGAAAACGCCGTGGCCGGCCAGCTTCTCACCG
Organism: uncultured Alphaproteobacteria bacterium; assembly: GCA_963804725.1. GTDB lineage: Bacteria > Pseudomonadota > Alphaproteobacteria > ATCC43930 > CGMCC-115725 > JAATGI01. The sequence goes on from CAWDRN010000010.1 coordinate 76,210, forward strand.
TCGACATGCCCGACCCCGACCTCATCATCCGCACCAGCGGCGAACAGCGCATCAGCAATTTCCTGCTTATGGCAATCCGCCTATGCCGAACTGGTGTTCGTAGACACCTATTGGCCGGATTTCGGCAAGGCCGATCTCGAGCGTGCGATCAGCGATTTTTGCGGCCGCGAACGGCGTTACGGCGCCACCGTCGAATCGCGCTGATGGATGCGGCCGCGCCGCCGCGCTCCCTGACATGGCTGGCCTGCGGATTGCGTCGGCCGCTAGTCCTCATTCCGGTTTGGCTCGCGGCAGTCTGGTTCGGCCCGCCTTGGCTCGCGATCGTGGTAGGCATCGCCGGAGCTGGCGATGGCTTGGGAGTGGGGCCGCCTCGTCTCGGCGCAGCGGTTCGGGGACCGACGACGATAATGTCATGGTCGACGGTTGCGCTGGCCGTGCGGCGCCGCGGCATCGACCGGTTTCCGCTGGGCCTGGCGATCGCGGTCGTAGGGGGGGCGGTCGCGGCGAGCGACACCGTCGAGAACGGGGCTGGACCGCTTGTCGGCACGCTATGGGTCGCCGCGAGTTGCGCTGCCTTCTTTGGCTCGCGGCAAAAGGCGGGCGCGAGTCACCATCATTTGGTTACTGGGAGTGGTATGGGCGACTGATATCTTCGCCTATTTTATCGGCAAAGCTGATCGGCGGGCCGCGTCTGGCGCCGCGATTGAGCCCCAACAAGACTTGGGCCGGGATTTTTCGGCGGCCTTGCGGGGGGCGCCGTGGCTGGCCTGGGGACGGCGCTCGCGACAGGTGCGCATATTGTGCCGTTGACCCTGATCAGTATCGGACTGAGTTTGACGGCCCAGGGCGGCGATCTGGCCGAATCCTGCGCCAAAAGGTACTTCGCGGTTAAGGATACGAGCGCACTCATTCCGGGTCACGGTGGCGTGCTCGACCGACTCGATGGACTGTTGGCCGCAACCATGGCGGCGGCTGTTGCTGGCGTTAGCGACTGGCATTTCTGAAATGAATATTGAATAGTCGGACCACAATTTTGCCAAAGAGTGCCGACAATTTTCCTGCTATGGTCGATTGGAGGCTCGGGTTAAGACGTTATCCTTGCTGGGCAATTGGAGGAAGCAGGTAGCACAATGGGATTTTTGACCGGTGGCCTGGGCTATATCGTTCCATTCCTGATCGTCTTAACGATCCTGGTCTTTGTTCATGAACTGGGCCATTACCTGATCGCGCGCTGGAATAAAGTCCGGGTCGAGGTGTTCTCTATTGGTTTTGGTCGTGAACTCTTCGGATGGACCGACCGTACCGGCACGCGTTGGAAGATCAGCACACTGCCACTCGGCGGCTATGTCAAAATGTTCGGCGAAGGCGATATCATCCCGACGGCGGACGCCGACGCGCGCGAGTTGAGCCCCAGTGAACGTGACGTTTCCTTCAAGCATAAGCGCCTGCCGCAGCGAGCGGCCGTCGTGGTCGCCGGGCCGGCTGCCAATTTCATTTTCTGCCATCGTCGCCTTCGCCCTGGTGTTCGCGACGGCGGGCCAAAGTGTCACGCAGCCGATTGTCGGCCAGATCATGCCGGGCTCGGCGGCAGCCTCTGCCGGGCTCAAGCCCGGCGATAAATTCATCAGCTGTCGATCGCGCCCGGATCAGCCGCTTCGAGCAGATTCAGCAGATCATCGGTCTCAATACCGGAACGCCAATCCCGATCGTGGTCGAGCGAGACGGTAAAGAAGTGGATCTCTCGGCGACGCCGAAAATTGTTACTGATACCGATCGCTTCGGCAATCAGCACAGCATCGCCCGGCTCGGCGTGCAGGCGAAGGCCGGCGCGCTCGTTCGAGCTCGATCCGGCGACCGCGGTCTGGCACGGCGTAGAGCAGACCTGGAACATCACAGCGGGTACGCTCGAGGCGCTGTGGCAGATGATGTCGGGCCGCCGCTCGGGCGATGAGCTCTCGGGTCCCGTCGGCATTGTCCGTATGTCGGGCGAGGTCGCGAGCGGCGGCGTCGTTGCCTTGATTGGTTTCATGGCCGTGCTTTCCGTCAATCTCGGACTTGATCAATCTGTTCCCCATCCCTGTTCTTGACGGCGGACATTTGCTGTTTTATGTCGCTGAGGCAATAAAGGGAAAACCGCTAGGCCAACGGGCGCAAGAGTATGGCTTCCGATTGGGTCTTGCGCTGGTCCTGACCTTGATGGTGTTCGCAACTTGGAATGATTTTGCCCGGTTGCATATTGTCGCATTCATCAAAGGGTTGGTGACCTGAACCGAGCGCGCCAACGGTCAAAAGCGGCGGGGGGTGGTATTGCGATTTAGATGGGCTATCGTGGCGGTGTGCGCTGCACTCGTCGGTGCCTCGGCCATCACGATTTCCCTGCCGCCGAGCAGCGCCCAGGTCGCTTCGGGCGGAACGATTTCCGAGATCCGCATCGAAGGGACAGAAAGGGTCGAGCCCGAGACGGTCAAGTCCTATATGACGGTGCAGCCAGGCGACCCGTTCGATCCCGACCGCATCGACCGCACGCTGAAGGCGCTGTTCAATACCGGCCTATTCGCCGATGTGCGTCTGACCCGCGAGGGTGACGCACTCGTCGTCAAAGTGGTCGAAAACCCGGTTATCAACCGCGTCGTGTTCGAGGGCAACCACAAGCTTTCGGACTCGACGCTCAGTCAGGAAATCCAAGAGAAGCCGCGGCAAGTCTTTACCCGCACCAGGGCGCAAGCCGATGTCCGTCGTATCCTCGAACTCTACCGGCGCAGCGGCCGGTTCGCGGCGACGGTCGATCCCAAGATCATCCGGCTGCCGCAGAACCGCGTCGATCTCGTGTTCGAGATCAACGAAGGATCGGTCACCCAGGTACGCAGCATCAATTTCGTCGGCAACTATCGTTTCAGCGCTAGCAAGCTGCGCGGCATCATCCAAACCAAGGAGTCGCGCTGGTGGCGCTTTCTTTCGACCGACGACAATTACGACCCCGACCGCGTCACGTACGACCGCGAACTCCTGCGCAAATTCTATCTCAGTGAAGGCTACGCGGATTTCCGTGTGGTCTCCGCGGTTGCCGAATTGACACCGTCGCAAGACGGCTTCCTCATTACCTTCACTCTCGATGAAGGCCCGCGGTATCGTTTCGGCAAGATCGCGATCGAAAGCCAGTTCAAGGATGTGAGTCACGCCGAGCTACGCGCCGCCATCCCGGCCCAAGAAGGCGACTGGTACAACGCGGATCTGGTCGAAAAGTCGATCAGCAACATCACCGATACCCTTGGCAATCACGGCTATGCCTTCGTAAACATCACCCCCCATATTAGTCGCGATGCGGTGAAGCACACGATCGATGTCGCGTTTAGTATCAGGGAAGGCCCACACGTCTATGTCGAGCGCATCGACATCAGCGGCAATGTGCGAACCCTTGACCGTGTGATCCGCCGGGAATTCCGGCTGGTCGAAGGAGATGCCTTCAATAGCACCAAACTCCAACGCTCGGAGCAGCGCATCAAAAATCTGGGCTTCTTCAAGAAGGTCGATGTCACCAACAAGCCCGGCAGCGCGCCCGATAAGACCGTGCTGGACGTGCGAGTTGAAGAGCAATCCACCGGCGAATTCTCGGTCGGCGTTGGTTATTCGACGGCCGAGGGCCCCCTCGCCAATATCGGTATCCGCGAGCGCAATCTGCTCGGCACCGGCAACGATTTGCGCCTCAACACCTTGATCGCCTTTCTGACGCAGCAAGTCGATCTGAGTTATACCGAGCCCTATTTCCTAGGTCGCAATCTCGCAGCGGGTTTCGACCTCTTCGCGATGAACAACAACTTTCAAAGCTTTGCGGAGTACAACCAGTTCTCCTATGGCGGGGTGTTGAGAGCCGGTTACCAGATCAGCGACGATCTGCGCCAAACGCTCCGCTATACACTGAGGTCGGACAAGATCGATGACATTCAGTCGATCGCCTCGCCCTACATTCTCGAGGATGAGGGCCAGGAATGGACGTCGGCAGTCGGCCAGACCCTGCTCTACGACCGCCGCGACAACCGGCTGGCGCCGACCTCGGGCTTCTTCGCCTCGCTGTCCAACGACTTCGCTGGGTTGGGTTTCACACCCGGTATATCCGCACCGTCCTAAAGGCCGGCTATTACTACCCCATCTTATCGGACTGGGTTCTGAGCCTGGCTGGCGAAGGGGGCAATATCTATGGCATCGGCCAGCCCGTCCTCATCCAGAACCGGTTCTTTGTCGGCGGCGACAATCTGCGCGGCTTCCAGGTCGGCGGCGTCGGTCCGCACGATATCTCGGACCGGTAACTCGCTCGGCGCTAACAATTACTATACCGGTACGCTCAATATCGATTACCCCTTGGGATTGCCTGAGGAGCTAGGCATAAGGGGCCATACCTTCGTTGATTTCGGTTCGGCATGGGGCATCAATGTACAGCCGCAATTCCCGGCCATCCGATCGGCGATTCGGCAGCCATCCGTATTTCGCCAGGTTTCGGCGTCGCATGGAAATCGCCGCTCGGCCCGATCAATATTGATCTCGCCTATGCGGTCAAGAAAGAGCCATACGATCATCGTCAATTGGTCTGGGTCAGCTTCGGAACGAGGTTCTAATCATGCAATCTTAGTTTCGCCCGGGCGACATCGCGCGCCGCAATTGTCGGGCTTTGCGCCACGCTGTCGGTAGCGCCCGCCTTGGCGGCCGACAAGAGTGCGCTCGTGCCGGCGGTCCTGGTGGTGGATTTGCCGCAAGTGCTTCACGCCTCCAAGGCCGGACAGGGTGTGCAAAACGACAGTTGGCCAGGCGATGCAGACCTATTCCAAAGAGGTCGCGCGCCAGGAAGACGACCTGCAGCGCATGCGCTCCGAGCTCGAACGGCAGCACACTGCCCTGTCGCAAGCGGCTCTCGATGCCAAGGCCAAGTCGCTGCAGCTCCGTTATCAGGAGCTGAACCGCAACGTACAAAACAAGCGCCAAGCGATGCAGCAGGCCTATAATGAAGCGATGGTGAAGGTCGAAAAGGCGGCCTTGGACATTGTCGGCGAACTGGCAAAGGAGCGCGGCGCCAATCTGGTGGTGCTGAAGCAGGCGGTGGTGTTCAGCCCGGATTCCTCCGATGTCACCAGTGAGGTACTGGGGCGGCTTGATAAAAGTCTCGCTTCGGTCGCGGTCGCATGCCGAAAATGAGCCGATGCTGGTGTGGCGGCGAGCCCGCCACGACGCGAACGCAAATCCGCTTCGAAGTCACGGACCCAAGAGCAGGCACAACAACCGGCAACCCTGCAACTGGAACCGCAGCTCGAACCCCAGCAATAGGGCATGGCGGACCCGCGCTTCTTTCCAGGTTGCCGGTCCCTTCACAGTAGCGGATATCGCGTCTGCGCATTGGCGCGACGGTGGCGGGTGTCGCCGCGCCGGAGCGCATCTTGCGCGATGTCGGCCCGCTTCAGACTGCGACCGGGCGACAGCTCGCCTTCATTGATAACCGCGAAATATCTCGATGCCTTTCGCCAATGCCAGCGCTGGCGCGGTGCTGGTGCACCCATCCTTAGTCGGCGGGGCGCCCGGAGAATTTATGCTTGCTGGTGACGGAGCGACCCTACCGCGCTTACGCGTTGGCGGCGCAGGCCTTTTATCCAGAGCCGCCGCCGGTCCCGTGGATTTCGCCCGACGCTCGCATCGACGCCAGCGCAGAGATCGGCGAAGGCAGTCGGATCGAGCCGTTCGCCGTGATAGGCGCGCGGGCCAAAATCGGTCGTCGCGCACTGATCGGTGCCGGCAGCGTAGTCGGTGCTGCATGTACGCTCGGCGACGACACGAGGGTGGGCGCCCAGGTCTCGATCAGCCACGCCATTATCGGTGCGCGCGTCAGGCTCTATCCCGGCGTGCGTATCGGACAGGACGGTTTCGGTTTTTCGACCGATCCCGATCGCTTCGTCAAAGTGCCGCAGCTGGGCCGCGTCATCATCGGCGACGATGTGGAAATTGGCGCCAACACCACGCTCGACCGCGGTGCCGGCCCGGATACCGTCATCGGCGCCGGCACCATGATCGACAATTTGGTCCAGATCGGGCACAACGTTCAGATCGGCCGCAATTGCGTGCTGGTGGCGCAAGTCCGGCATATCGGGCAGCACCCGGCTGGGCGATTTTGTCATGATCGGCGGGCAGGGCGGCCTGATCGGCCATCTCGAAATCGGCACCGGTGCTCGGATCGGCGCCCAAGTCGGGTGTCGCGAGCGACGTCGCGGCCGGCGAGACCGTGTTGGGCTCGCCGTCGGTGCCGATCAAGTCAGCATCATCGGCAGGTCGCGGTGTTGAAGCGGTTGGCCACGAGAAAAGGCAGGTAGTATGGCGGCGAGCGAGGACACGCGAGATCGCGAGATCGGCCTCGAGCGGATCAAAGCAGATGATCCCGCACCGCGAGCCGTTCCTGTTGATCGAGCGCATCACCGACATCGTGCCCGGCGTCAGCGCCGTCGGCGTGAAACAGCTCACCGGCCAGGAAGATTATTTCCGCGGCCATTTTCCGAGCCGCAAACTGATGCCCGGGGTACTCATCATCGAAACCATGGCGCAGACCGCGGCGGCGCTGGTGGTTCATACGCTCGGCCCTATCGCCGAAGGCAAGCTGGTTTACTTCATGAGCCTCGAGCAGGCCCGGTTCCGCAGGCCGGTGGTGCCGGGTGATCTGTTACGCGTCAAAGTCGTCTGCCAGCATCATCGCGGCCGCGTCTGGAAATTCGACGGCGAGGCCATGGTCGGCGGCAACCGCATGGCCGAGGCGACCTTCACCGCGATGGTTGTCGACGACTACCGATGTCCGCCATTCATCCGACCGCCATCGTGGAGGTCGGCGCGGAACTCGGCGCCGATGTCCGCGTCGGCCCCTATTGCCATGTCGGGGCACGCGCTGTTCTCGGCGACGGCGTTGAGCTACTGTCGCACGTCGTGGTGGCCGGCCGTACCCGCGTCGGCCCGCGCACCCGGATCTTCCCTTTCGCCTCGATCGGCCATCAGCCACAGGATCTCAAGTACAAGGGCGAGGAATCGCGCCTCGAGATCGGAGCCGACAATGTCATGCGCGAATATGTCACGATGAATCCGGGGACGCAGGGTGGCGGCATGCTGACAAAGGTCGGCGACGGCTGCCTTTTTCATGGCGAGTTCCCATGTCGCTCATGATTGCCAAATCGGAGACCACGTCATCATGGCCAACAATGTGGCGCTCGGCGGGCATATCGTCATCGGCGAGTATGCTTTTCTCGGCGGTCAGGCGGCGGTGCATCAATTCGTCCGGATCGGCGCGAACGCTATGATCGGCGGACTGACCGGTGTCGAACGCGACGTCATTCCTTACGGCATGGTCGTCGGAGACCGCGCGCGCTTGACCGGCCTCAATATTGTCGGGCTTGCAACGCCGCGGCTTTTCCCGTGACGAGATTCAAGCGTTGCGCACGGCGTACCAGATGATCTTTGGTGAGGAGCTGGGCACGCTGGCCGGATCGTGTCGACGAGGTCGCCGAACGCTTTCCCGATGTGCGTCCGGTACAGGACGTCATCGCCTTTATCCGCGCCGATTCGTCGCGCGGCCTGGTGCAACCCAAAGCGGCGAACGGTGGATAAACTCGGCATTGTCGCCGGTTCGGGCGATCTGCCACGGCGCATTGCTCGATGCCGCCAGAGCCGCCGGCCGTCCTGTTTTCATTCTCGGCCTCGAAGGTTTCGCCGATCCCGCGCTGGCGAGAGAACGCCCCACGGCTGGATCCGGCTCGGCGCGGCGGCCGACGGAACCTCAAGATGCTACGCGAAAAGGGGGTGACGGAATTGGTTTTGGCGGGCGCGGTGCGGCGGCCATCGCTCACGGCATTGCGCCCGGATTGGCGCACCGTAAGTTTGTTGCCAAGGTCGGCATGCGCGCGCTCGGCGACGATGGTCTTCTCGCGCCATCGTCAAAGAACTCGAAAGCGAAGGATTTCAGGATCGTCGGCGCCGATAGCATTCTCCATGTCCGCGCGGCGCCGGTGGGGCAGATCGGCCGGATAGCGCCCGATGAGCTGGCGCAGCAGGATATGGTTCACGCCGCTCACGGTGGCGCGCGCGCTCGGGGCGCTTGACATCGGTCAGGCGGTGATCGTCCAGCAGGGCGTGGTGCTCGCCGTCGAGGCCGCGGAAGGCACGGCGGCATTGATCGCGCGCTGAAGGCGCTGGCGCTCGAGGGACCGGGCGGCGTCTTGGTCAAGTTGGCGAAACCGGGCCAGGAACGCCGCGCCGATCTGCCGACCATCGGGCCCGAGACCGTGGAGCAGGCGGGGCGGCCGGCCTTGCGCGGCATTGCGGTCGAAGCAGGTGCGGCGTTGATCCTCGATCGCGCGAAGCTACCATAGCAGCGGCCGACGCACGTGGCCTGTTCCTCATCGGCCTCACAGCACCGTGAGCAACGGCGCATCGCCGCTTGTCTATCTGATTGCGGGCGAACCATCGGGGGATTTGATCGGCGCCAGGTTGATGGCCGGCGTTGCGCCACGAAACGCAGGGCCTCGTGCGTTTGCTGGCATCGGCGGCGAACGCATGGCGGAGAGGGCCTGTCGAGCCTCGTGCCGATGTCGCAACTGGCGGTCATGGGTTTGGCCGAAGTGCTGCCGCACGCGCTGGCAAATTTTGACACGCATCAAGCAAGCCGTCGCGGACATCAAGAGCGCGCCGCCCCGCCATCGTCGTCACCATCGACAGTTCCGGCTTCAACTGGCGCGTGGCACGGCGACTGCGCGAGGCCGGGGACAGAGTGAAGCTGGTGCATGTCGTGGCGCCCATGGTATGGGCATGGCGGCCGCACCGCGCCAAGGAGATAGCGCGCTGGTACGACCGATTCCTGGTGCTTTTGCCGTTCGAGCCGCCTTATTTCGAGAAGGAGGGTCTGGCTGAAACTTTTATCGGCCATCCGGTGATTGGAAGCGGTGCCGATCGCGGCGACGGCGCACGCGTTTCGGCGCAAGTCACGGCATTGCCGTCAGACGCGCCGTGTTGACCGTTTTGCCCGGGAGCCGTCGGGGCGAAGTCCGCCGACTCTTGCCGCTCTTCGGCGAAACCGTGGCTCTGCTGGCCGCACGAAATCCCGGATCTCCGTATCGTGGTGCCGACACTGAGTCATGTCGTCGCAACTGGTGCGCGCGGCGTGTCAAGTGGCCGGTCGCGCCCGATCGTCACGGTCGAGACGATGCGGAAAAATTCGCTGGCCTTCGCTGCCAGCAACGTTGCGCTCGTTGCCTCGGGAACGGTGGCGCTGGAACTGGCGATGGCGCATCTGCCGGCGGTCATCGTCTATCGCCTCAATCCGTTGACCTACGACGATTGTCCGGCGCATGGTCCGCGTCAAGTATGCCAATCTGGTCAATTTTTGTTGGACGCCAGCGGTGCCTGAGTTCGTGCGCAAGCCGATGGCACGCCGTCGCGGCTTGCGGCGGTAGTGATGAGGATCTTTGACGATAAGGCGGCGCGCGCTGCGCAGATCTCGGCCTACGATCAGGTGCTCGCCATGCTCGGCCGGCGCGATGAGCCGCCGAGCCGGCGCGCCGCGAAACAGATACTCGCGACGATGTGAGGAGGCAGGGATGGAACAGCAGACGCAACGGCAAACCAGTCGGGCTCGGGCAATGCGCGGCTCTTGCATACGATGATCCGCGTGTTCGATCTCGATAAGTCGATCGACTTCTACACGCGTCTCCTGGGCATGAAGCTTTTGCGCAAACGCGAGGTGCCGCCGGGCCGATACACGCTGGCCTTCGTCGGTTATGGCGGTGAAGACGACGCCGCGGTGATCGAACTCACCTACAATTGGGACCAAAAAGAGCCCTACACGATTGGCAGCGGCTATGGACATATGGCGGTCGCGGTCAAGGACGCTTACGCCCTTTGCGACAAGCTCGGGAGCGAGGGCGTTAAGATTCCCCGCAAACCGGTCCTCTACAGCACGGCACGACCGTGATCGCCTTCATCGAAGATCCGGACGGGTACAAGATCGAGCTGATCCAGCGTGGCGCCTCTTGATCCATTGAATCGAGACATGTTTTTCATTGGTTTTCGGACCTGCGACAGGCCACGTCGGCGAAAACCGATTGAGCCAAATGACGCCATTTGCGCCAGAAAGTGGGAATTCGGTGAAGCGATTTGACTAACAGTGGCGGACACAACTCGTCGCGCCAACGGGCTTTCTTCACCTTTTTCGCGAACAGGTTGGATTGGAAGAGTCTAGATGGGCGGCCGAACCGTGTTGGCATGGATGACGGAGAAATCGCCACGACCACGTTGCCGCCGAGCCACTCGCAGCATCAACGAACACTCCAGATGGGGCGATGCTTTCTATTTGAGAACGATCGTGTAGCAGTAGCTCGCTAAGGCATTCCAGTTGTTGCGGTCAGCGACTTTTGTGATGGCCAAATCCAGATGGTAAAGTCCCGGAATCTTCTGGAAATATGCATGGTACCAAAAGGGCACTTGCCACACTTTCCGATACCCTATTGCCAGGAGAGCGTGCTGTTCCCGTTTGCTAATCACACAATGATCATACCTGGCGGGATGCTTTGGCGTGTCATCCGGGTTCCGACGTGGAAAGAAAAACCGAAGGAACTTCCCAGACAGGAATTCAGGCAGAAGTGCGTTGACGACAAAAGGCGGCGAATAGAGTACAGGGTGAAAATTGATACAAACTCCACCCGGTGTCAAAAGATCAAATATATTCCTATATGCTTGATAAGAATCCGAAACGTGCTCAAATACCATGTGAGAAAACATTAAATCAATCTGGCCGAATGGATGCCGGAAATCACCGCTCATTTGTTGAGCGATATCAAAACAGAACTTCTCGACGTGGCTGGGTGCAAGCGCGAGCTCGCGCTCAGAGATATCGTTCACGGCGTACCACACGCCAATTTGCCGTAGCTCATCTTTACTGAAGAGCGGCAACCGTCCGCCACCAATCTCCATCGCTCGTCGCGCTTCGAGCACTACCATCAGATTTTGAATGATTTCCTTATAGTGCTGGAATGCCCATACGCTGTGTCTGCGTTCTGCCAATGTTCTGACAAATTCGGTAAGCAATTCCTCTTTGCTCGTCCGGCCGAACCTCAGCTGCGGGTTGTGGGTCAGGTCGGGGTGATCCGTCTCTATGCTCAAGTCTTCCTCACCCGGAGTTAAAGGGTCGTCGCCTACTCGGACTTGCGTTGATCAGTCAGCCCTATCGGAATCTGCGAAGGCTGGACAGTGACAATTTTGAAATCATCCGAACGTATCGAATGAGAGACGCGAGAAGGGTACACTTTCTCAGAAGTTGGTCGGGTCGCGTGCCAGGGACCGGATCTGCGGCTCATCCGCTTCTCCGATCGCTTCACGGGTCTGAAGGGTCGAGGGCCGCCAGACAATCTCTAGGGGTGGGCATCGTCATCCCCGTCAATAACTCAACTGGCGATTGTCAATCTTCGGCATCCGGGGGTTACCGACTTAAGACGTGCGCCAGGAGGCTTGCCTAGCTGGCCTCGGCGGTCAGCATTGTGGGTCGATCGTCCGTCACTGGTGAGCATCTTAGGGTTTAGCCGATGATCGCCACGGATGCCTGCTGAGGCTCCGCCATCGTTGGAGGCCCAACTCTGCAAAACCTTGCCCATGTCTGGATGCCTAAAGTTGAGCTTCTCTGGCGAGCTAAGCCATCGCCAAGTGATCAAGCAAGATCTTGGCGGTCTCTCTCGGGAACTGGTCGATGAAGAAATGGCTTCCGGGTAGCGAAGCCGCTGCGGATGTCGGCGCAGCGCTCGCGCCATTCGGCGGCAATGTCGTAATAACGCGCCATCGGCCCTTTTTCGCCCCAACAAGCGAGCGTGGGGCATGCCACCTTGCGCCTGAGATCGGCGGCGTCATGCTCCAGGTCGATGGTCGCGGCGGCGCGATAGTCCGAGCACGAGCCGTGAATCATGTTCGGGTCGTTCCAGCAACGGCGATATTCCGCCATCATCTCCGGATCGAAATCTTCAAGTTGCGAGTTGCCAAAGCCGGACATCGCGGTGCCGTAAAAATAATCCGGGTCTGCGCCAATAAGTTTTTCCGGAAACGGTTCCGGCAGCGATAGGAAATACCAATGCCAGTAGGCGCCGGCGACCTCCCGCTTCGGCTGCATGAATAGCTTGTAGGTTGGCACGATATCGAGCGCCGCGAGCGAGCGTACCGCGTCGGGATGATCAAGTGCCATGCGGTGCGCAGTGCGGCCGCCCCGATCATGGCCTACGACATGAAAGCGGGCAAAGCCGAGCTCTTTCATTACCGCAACCTGGTCGGCCGCCATGGCGCGAAACGCGTAGTTGGATTTATCGGGCAGGCAATGCGGCTTGTCCGAATCGCCATACCCGCGCAGATCGGCGCACACGATAGTGAATTTCTCAGCGAGGAGAGGTGCGGCCCGCGCCCACATGGCGAGGCATTGCGGATAGCCGTGCAAGAGCAACACCGGCGGTCCCGATCCACCGACCATGCAGTTGATCTTGACGTCGCCGACGTCGAGGCGATGGTGGTTGAAGGATTCAAACATGCCAGACGTTAGCACTTATCGAGTGTCACTTGTCAGCAGGAAGCAACAAGTGACACCCAGCTGAACCGATGAAAGGCTAAGCGACAAACGCCATCGTTTGCTCCGCGGCCTGCGCCGGATCGACAGTGAATTCGATGGCACCCATGGTCCAGTCCGTCACACCGACAGTGGCGGCTGTCGGGTTAAGGAGCCGCAAGCGTTTCCGACCCCGAGAGCCTCGTTGTCGAGCGTGACGTGCTGCTGGCCTTTGTCGTTGGCGCTGAAATTGCTTTCGATGGCGAGACCAGCAAGGATCGCCTTGCCGTCGAGCCTGCAGAGATTGACGGTCGGCAATTGGTTAAAGCGCGTGCCAGGCAGTGGCGCGCGGTGGCTCAGTGTGAATTGCATGACGGTCTTGCCGGCGGCCGCCACGCTGCCGATGGCGCGATAATGGTCTCGTTCAGGTCCGACTTCGCCCGGCGAGACACGATAACCCCAGCGCGACGCAAGTTCCTTGCGCGCCGCCTCATTGTCGCAGAAGCTCTTGAGCAGGAACAAAGTCGGGCGCGGACCGACGCGGGCCGCGACGCGAAGTTCGGCGAGGCCGAACGGACCGACCGGGCTTTCGGGAATGCGGCTCACGACTACGGAAACAATAGGCGGGCATGGCAGGGCGTAGGGAGGGCGGCACCAGCGCGATCGGCCGGCTCGTCATCGATCTCGCAGCGTGCTTCCATTGTGCGCACGCCCTTTAGGGTCCAGGCCTCGGGCTTGAGGGTAGTGACGGCGGGCGCGGAGGCGAGCCACGCTTTGACCTCGCCAGGAACCATAGCGATGCATGGGCATGTAATCTACTCCGCCGCCTGAGTGACTGGGGTTTTCTGGAAATGCGGCATGACTTCCTTCGCGAACAAGCGAAGGCTGGCCAGCACTTTCTCTTGCGGCACGACTTCGACGCAGTTCAGCATGAAATTGACGAGTCGACGCCCATCGCCTTCCCATTTCTTCAGTTCGCGGGTGATGTGATGCGGATCGCCGATGGCGCATGCCCTCGCGCGGATTGCCGCTCGCGAATAGGGTGACGCAATGCGGCAGCAGGCCCGCCATGCGCGCCTGGCCGCGTCGGCAGCGCTTCGGGATTGTGCAGGAACTGCACCGCCAGCGGCATGGAACATGCTGGTGATACCGCCGCCGATTTCGTTGCGCGACGCTTGTCGTCTTCATGGCAATAGAGGAAATTGATCGTCGCGACGCGTGTTGTTGACGAAGGCACCGACCGGATCGCAATTCTGAATCGTCTTGCGATAGCGCTTCAGCACCTGTTCCTGCTGCCGACATCGGCGCGAAGGAAATGCCGAGACTGCCCATGCCGCGCTCGGCGGCGTCGAGTTCGGTGCCGGCGCTCGACACCGCGACCCACATCGGCGGATGCGGCTTTTGATACGGCTTGGGCAGGATCGCGCGCTCGCGGCATCGAGAAGAACTGGCCCTCATACGAGAACCGTTCCTGCATCCACATTTTCGGCATGACGTGGACATATTCGTCCCAGCTCTTCTTGGTGAGATCGGGGTCGGCGCCGAAGCCGCCGAGTTCGGTCCAGGTCGCGGAGCGGCCGGTGCCGACTTCGAGGCGTCCGCCCGAGAAAATATCCATGGTCGCGGTGCGCTCGGCGATGCGGATCGGGCTCGCATATTCCGGTACGCAGACGACGATGGCGTGGCCGATGCGGATTTTTTTGGTCAGCATCGCCGCGGCGGTAAGGAAAATCTCGGGCGAGGAGGAATGCGAATATTCCTCGAGGAAATGATGCTCGATCGCCCAGACGTATTCGAAGCCCAGTTCTTCGGCGAGTTTCACCTGCTCGAGCGCGTTCATGAAGACGGTCCGCTCGCTTTCGCGGGTCCAGGGCCGCGGCACCGACAATTGAAAGGCGATGCCGAACTTCATGGCGATTTCTCCCGAAAGATCAGGGCGCGGGCGTATTTTTCTGCCACGCCTCAAAGATAGTAGAGTTTTGCCACATAGGCCTCGCGCCAACTCAAGCATGCAGTGGCGAGGCTTCGCTTGGCTCGTTTCGGCGTTGCGGGATTGGGGTCAACATGGTGACCGATCATTTTCCACTGGCCTCCTTCGAGGCGAAAGAAGCTGGCGGCACGCAGCGAGTTGGTTTGCAACTTGCCGTTCACCATGCGGCGACCATTTTCGATATCGGCGACGATGGCGAGATCGCGACCGACCGTGATGGTGATCTCCTTGGGCTCGACCATGCCACCGAGCTTCTTAACGGCCGCGGCAGCGAAGTCTGCGTCAACCTCTATCCGGCCATGCCAGAAACTGCCATCGGGGCCGATATAGGTCACGTCCGGTCGCCGTGACCATCGTTTGACCATTAGCCCGGCGTCCCCCGCCAACATGGCATTGAGTGCCGCATAAAATTGCATGACCGAGTTGCGCAAGGAGGATGTGCCTTGTTCGGCGCGGGCATCATTTCCGACGGGTAGGATTGTCGCGGCCAGTGCAACCATCACTAGACAGCGAAACCTTATGGTCATGACACTCCCTCCCTAATGGTCGCATCAGGAATATAGGGGGACGCCAAACGCCAGTGCCATCCCTTAACGCAGCGGTTCTTGACCTTGCTGCTTGTTAGTGTATATACACCTATATGAGTGACGCGGACGACTTCAAAGATTGCACTGGTTGCGTTTGTGCTGCCATTCGCCGCGCGTCGCGGACCCTGACGCAACATTATCCGCGGCATTTTCGCGGGACGGGTCTGCTCGGCACGCAATTTTCGATCCTGACGGTCTTGATCCGAGGCGGGCCGATGCCGATGGGCCGGATGGCGAAGCTCGATCGGCGTCGAGCGCACGACGCTGACGCGCAACTTGAAGCCGCTCGAAAAAAGGCAGTGGATCAAGATCGAAGGCGAAAGGATGGGCGCGTGCGCTTCGTCTCGATCACGGCGAAGGGCAGGGCGGTCGCGAAGGCGGCATTGCCGCCGTGGCGCAGGGCGCAATCCAGGGTCGGTCCCAAGATGAAGGAGATGCGCCTGTCGAATTGCTGGCCCGCGCGGCTTGAGTTTTTTTGACGAGGTAGGTGTATATGCACTCAAAAGGAGGCGGGCGATGAATAATCTCGATCTGATCGGCGCGATGGCCTTGACGGCGGGCGCAGCGACTTTGGTGGGCACCTGGTTCCTGCCGGATTTCTCGGGCATGCGCGGCCCGCTATCGGCGCGAGTGGTGCTGCTCGCCATTTGGTTCGCGCTTTCGTCGCCGCCGCCGCGGTAGCGGTCCCGATCACGGGTCGGCATTAGGCGTGCCGGCGTTCGGCATCGCGGTCGTCGGCCCGGTCGATCGCGGCCTCCTGCTCGCGGCTTTATCTGCCGCAACTCCGCGCGGCGGTTCGCGCGATTCCGCTTGCCGGTGCTGATCGCGGTCAACACCGTGCGCGTGGCCGGCGTGCTGTTCGTGCTGCTGTATCTTCTCGGATCGGCTGCCGGCGACCGTCTGCGCCGATCGCCGGGTTATGGCGACATCGCCATCGGCGCGGCCGCGCCGTTTGTCGCATGGCTGGCGGCGCGCGGTATCGCCGGCTGGCGCGGCGTCTTGTGGCTGTGGAACGGACTTGGCATTGCTTGATCTGTTCACCGCCGTCGGATTGGGCGTCGATCTCGGCCGATGGCTCGCCGATGCAAGCTGATCTTCACCACGCCAAGCACGTCGCGATGACCAGCCTACCCTGGATTCTCATTCCCGGCATTTCTCGTGCCGCTGTCTGATGCTGATCCATGTTGCGGTGTTCGACGGCTGCTGTGGACACGCTCACGGATCGTCGGGTCAGCGGATCTCGCCGCCGGTCTGGGCATCGCGGGCTGTCCGGCGTAGGCGAACGGCGATGACCCAGCGACAAGGGCGCCTCCTTACCGGGCCGATCCTGCCAACGCTGTTCGAGCCTGGCCGGGCCCACCGTGGTGGTGCTGCTGGTGCAGACCGGCGTCGGCGTCGCCGAGACCTATTTCGTGAGCAATCTCGGCACCGCTGCGCTTGCCGGCGTGGCGCTGGTGTTTCCGGCGCTGATGCTGATGCAGATGATGTCGAACGGCGGCATCGGCGGCGGCGTGTCCTCCGCCATCGCCCGCGCGCTCGGCGCCGGCCGCAATGGCGATGCGGACGCATTGGTGCTGCACGCCATCGTTGTTGCCTGGTGTTGGGCCTGGTCTTTACCGCTGCCGAATGGTGGGGCGGTGCAACCCTGTTTCGCGTCATGGGCGGATCGGGCGAGGAACTCGAGGCTGCGCTGGGTTATGCCAATATCGTGTTCGCCGGTTCGGTCCTGATTTGGCTCACCAGCCTCTTGGCAGCGGCGCTGCGCGGCTCCGGCAATGTCATGGTGCCGGCCATGGTGACGCTGGTCGGTGCGGTGATCATCGTGCCGCTGTCGCCCTCTTTGATATTCGGCTGGGGACCGCTTCCCCGCCTGGGCGTTGCTGGGGCCGGCACAGCGGTCATCATCTATTATACTTGCTCGCCACCGCCGCGCTCATCGCGCTATTTGCGCTCGCGCACGCGGCCCGATTGCGTCTCGCATTTGACCTGCGTCGTATCTGCTGGCGGTTGCTGCGCGACATTTTGCGCGTCGGCGGCCTGTCGGCGGTTGGCACGATCCAGATGAACCTTACCGTCGCCATCGTCACCGGCATGGTCGGGCGCTACGGTGCCGACGCGGTCGCCGGTTACGGCATCGCCTCGCGGCTCGATTATCTCTTGATCCCTTTGCTGTTCGGCATCGGCACCGGCGCCTTGACCATGGTTGGCACCAATATCGGTGCCAAGAATTACGAGCGGGCGCGCCGCATCGCTTGGAGCGGCGCGCTCTCGCGGCCGCACTAATCACCGAGACCATCGGCATCGCCGCGGCGAGCGTGCCGCATGCCTGGCTCGGCCTGTTCAGCGACGATGCCGGCGGTGCTGGCGACCGGCACACTCGTATTTCCGCACTGTCGCGCCATTCTACGGCTTGGTCGGGCTCGGAATGTTGCTCTACTTCTCGGGGCAGGGCGCAGGCCGCGTGTTTTGGCCGGTTTTTGCCGGCCTGGCGCGGCTGCTCATCGCCGGAATGGGAGGGTGGCTGATCGTGGCCCGGTTCGGTCTCGGCTTGCACACCCTGTTCGCCGCGGTCGCGATAGCAGCAATCGCTTACGGCGGCATCACTGCCGATCGCGACCATGCTCGGACCATGGCGGCCGGCGCCGTTGGCAACCGCGGAAGCCGAACGGCTCAGTGCTTCTTAGCGGGGTAATCGCGCCGGGTTGACGCCGGTATAGAGCTGGCGCGGCCGGCCGATTTTCTGATCGGGGTCCTCGATCATCTCGTTCCACTGCGCCACCCACCCGACGGTGCGTGCGATCGCGAAGAGCACAGTGAACATCGAGGTCGGGAAGCCCATCGCCTTCAGGATGATGCCGGAATAGAAGTCGACATTCGGATAGAGCTTGCGCTCGATGAAATACTCGTCGTTAAGCGCGATATGCTCAAGCTCCATCGCCAACTCAAGCAGCGGCTCGTCGCGCGCATCGCCTAGTTGATCAAGCACCTCGTGGCAGGTGGCGCGCAGCACGGTCGCGCGCGGATCGAAATTTTTGTAGACGCGGTGGCCGAAACCGGAAAGCCGGAAATTGTCGTTCTTGTCCTTGGCGCGCTTGATGAACTCGGGGATGCGGTTTTTGGTGCCGATTTCCGTTAGCATCTTGAGCACCGCCTCGTTGGCGCCGCCATGCGCAGGCCCCCACAGCGAGGCAATGCCGGCCGCAATACAGGCGAAGGGATTGGCGCCGGACGAGCCCGCGAGCCGCACTGTCGAAGTCGAGGCGTTCTGCTCATGGTCGGCATGGAGAATGAAAATCTTATCCATGGCCTTCGACAGTATCGGATTGTTGGCATATTCCTCGCACGGCACCGAAAAGGTCATGCGCAAAAAATTCTCGGCATAGCCGAGCTTGTTCATTGGATAAACCAATGGCTGACCGCTCGAATATTTGTAGGCCATGGCCGCCATGGTCGGCATTTTGGCGATCAAGCGATGGCTCGCGACGACGCGCTGGCGCGGATCGCTGATATCCGGTCGAGTCGTGATAGAAGGCCGACATCGCGCCGACAAGGCCACACATCACCGCCATCGGATGGGCATCGCGGCGGAAGCCCGTGAGGAAGCTCGCCAGCTGTTCATGCACCATCGTGTGATAGGTGATGTCCTTGACAAACTGCGCTTTCTGTTCCGGCGTGGGCAATTCGCCGCCCAACAGCAAATATGCCACCTCCATAAAATCGCTCTTTTCTGCGAGCTGTTCGATCGGATAGCCGCGATAGAGCAGTTCGCCCTTATCGCCGTCGATATAAGTGATCTTCGATTCGCAGCTTCCGGTCGACGTGTACCCCGGATCGAACGTGAACATATCCATTTCATTGTAGAGTTTGCGGATATCGACTACACGCGGCCCGACGGTACCGTCGATGACGGGGAAATCGACCGATTTGCCAGTGGCATTGTCGGTCAAGGTCGCCGTTGCCTTGTTGCCGAATTTCTTGGCGGTGTTCGTGTTCTCGGCGAAGCTCATGGCAACACTCCCTGAAAAAATTAGCCTCCCGATGGGCGGATGTTGCGCTGCAACAAAGGCAGTTTAGGCCGGTTGTGGGAACGAATCAAACTCCCTTTCGGCCTAAGGCGTCATGGATGCGTCCCAGGGTCTCGTCGCGGCCCAATACTCGCATCACCGCGAAAAGCGGCGGTGAATTGGTGGACCCGGTCAGCGCGATCCGCAACGGCTGCGCCACAGCGCCAAGCTTCTGATTCTTTGTTTCGGCATAACGCCTTACTAATGCTTCGAGCGCGTGGTCGTTCCATTCGGTCGCACTCAACGGCTGAACCAGTCCGGCGAGTAGATCGCGGCCGCTTTGGTCCAGAACCTTAACTGCTTTATCATCCAGTGACAGTGGACGGCTTGCTACATAAAATCTTGCAATATAAGCTAGTTCCTCAAGTGTCTTAGCGCGTGACTTTATATCGGGCAAGGCCGCGCGCAGGCGCTCGATCAAGGGATTGCCTGCCTCTAATCCGAGGCTCGGTACGATTAATTCGACCAGCCGCTCATCCGCCGAATCACGAATATAGTGACCGTTCAGGTTGCCCAACTTCGCGAAATCGAACCGCGCCGGTGACCTGCCGAGACCGTCGAGATCGAACCACCGGATCGCCTGGTCCGTCGCGATGATTTCGTCGTCACCATGGCTCCAGCCGAGCCGCAGGAGATAATTCCGCAAGGCCTCCGGCAAGTACCCCATCTCGCGATAGGTCTCGACGCCGAGTGCGCCATGCCGCTTCGACAATTTCGAACCATCAGGCCCATGGATCAGCGGCACATGGGCGAACTCGGGCACCGGCCAGCCGAGTGCCCGATAGATCTGGGTCTGGCGGAATGCGTTGGTGAAATGATCGTCGCCTCGGATGACGTGCGTGATCCCCATGTCATGGTCATCGACAACCACTGAGAGATTGTAGGTCGGTGTGCCGTCGGCGCGCAGGATGATGAGATCATCGAGCTGCTCGTTGGCGACCGTAACTTCGCCCTGCACATGATCGCGGATGGTGGTGGTGCCTTGGCGCGGCGCTTTGAGGCGGATGACGGGCTCCCCGTCAGGAGGTGCGTCGCGCGGATCGCGGTCGCGCCATACGCCGTCGTAGCGCAGGGTACGTTTTTCTGCCTTCGCCCTTGCGCGCATCGCTTCGAGCTCGGCTGGCGTCTCGTAGGCGTAATAGGCATTGCCGTCGGCCAACATTTGGCGCGCTGCCTCTGCGTGACGATCAACCTGCTCCGATTGGTGCACTATGTCACCATCCCAATGAAGGCCAAGCCAGTTGAGCCCGTTGACGATTGCCTCGACCGCTTCGCGGGTTGAGCGGACGCGGTCCGTATCTTCAATGCGAAGCAGGAAGGTGCCGCCTGTATGCCTGGCGTAGAGCCAATTGAATAGGGCAGTGCGCGCACCGCCGATATGGAGGAAACCTGTCGGCGACGGCGCGAAACGAACGGTCACGGTCATCGACGCTCTTTAGCACATTCGCGATTTTGCGTTGAGTCATCGCGAGCCCCTGTGGTTTCAACCCGTGGCCATTCCACTTACCTCGATTCATGCTTGGCCTGGGCTGTTTGGCGTAGCACCGGAAGCCTGCTCACGCTAGAACACCATAGCGATCGGGGCAGAATCAGACCCTGTTGATCGTCAAATGGGTAAAGTCTTTCAGCTTCAGGGATGAGCTGGGGCACGCTACACCCTGAGATACGCCGCCGGCGAGCAGCCGACGTTGTCGTGAAGCAAAGCGTCCGCAAATGACCAGGCTAAGGCAAGGCGCCATGTTAGAGCGCGCCGGATTGGCCGCTGGAGGGCAACCTGGCGTTCCAAATTTAACGGCCTAGATATATCTCAACCAATTTCGGTAGATCGCAACGGCCACAGGCCGCCAGGAATTCTGCAGGGAAGGTTTGGGTTCATGATTGCGCAATCCGGTCTCAGAGTGGTGGTCAGTGGCCGACAAAGCGCGTTCGCAACAGAGTTCCGCCAAGCACGTGTTTGCTCATCGAGATAATTTAAGGGAGCATCGGGGCAGGTTGCACGCTCGCCCCAAAGGTAGCGCGAAATATCGAGCCCGAGGGTCCCGAAAGCGCGTGTTGACATCGCATCTTCATGACTTTGGAAGAAGACCGAAAAACTCCGAGATTGATTGGCGAGGGCGCCAACGCCGCATCGGCCTCTGTCATGTCTCGTGGTCGACGGTTATCGAACGGCCTCCGCATCGGCGTGATCGACGATGGCTTGGCCCGGAGCCGCTCGCCGGCCCCTGTAATCGCCGCTTATCAATGCGTACAGGAGGTCCAAATACAGCGTCTTCCACTCTACGGCCGACATCAGCACAGCAAAGAACATCACGGCAAGAACGCCGCTCTCCAACGCAAGTCTAGGCAGCGGCGGAAGAAGGTCGCCACACATCAACCGCACGGCAAAGGCAGTTGCCCCGGCCACGATCGCAGCGGCCATGGGACAATTCACGGCTCTCATGATGTCTCCAAACGAAATCGGAGTGCCGCGCACACACCATGCGATATGGGGAATTGCCCACAACGTCATCACCGTCGAATAGGCAAACGCCACCCCTGCTGACCCATGAGTCAGTCCGAGCGCGCAGCCCGCGATCATGAGGGGTGCGAATACAAGGGCAATCTTCAGGCCCCGTGTCACCAAGCCAATTGAGTTAATGAGCCATCCAAGCGGGTTGAGAATGGCAAAGACCGCGACCGTCGGTGCCAGCAGCCGAATGATCTCGGCCGAGGCCGCCCACTTCGGTCCCAGTAAGACGGCGACCACATCAGTGGCAAACAGCGCGCAGGCGAACGTGACTGGTAGGGTCAGGCTAAGGACCAGGGAGAAACCCTTCAAGAAGTAGCTTCTGAGGCGAACTGGATCGTTCTGTAGGCGGGAGAGTGCGGAGAACGCGACCTCGCCCACTGCAGTATTCAGACTATCAGATGGGATGCTGACAAGCTGGTTCGCACGTCCGTAGATGCCAATGGCATCGACGCCGAGGAACCGACCGATCATCACCTTATCCGCGTTGAAGGCGACGTAGGCGACAACACCGTTCAAGGAAAGTGTGCCGCCGAATCGGATCAATGAACGGACACCGATACGCCGGCGAGGCATCCCTGGCAACCAGCGCGTCGAGAGCCAGAAACCGATGCTGGCGATGAGCGGCGTCGTCACCGACATCGCCACGAGTGCCCAGTACCTGAAACCGATGGCCGCGCCGCCGATGGCGATAGCGGTGCCGACCAGCAGTGACAGTACGTTGATCGCGGCAAGCGCGGTGAAGCGCATCTGGCGCTGCAACAGTGCCGAGTGCTGGATGCCCACTGCGTTGCACAGGAAGCCCGATCCCAGCAGCGCTGCCACCCATAGCAGCCGAGGCTCATGATAGAACGCGGCGATTGCCGGTGCTGCCATTAGCGTCATCAGCGCCAGCAATGCCCCGAACGCGACATTGATCCAGAACAAGGTGGACTGCTGCTCTCCGGTAATGTCCGGGCGCTGCACGGCAGCCGCCGACAGCCCAAAATCGCGGAACAGGGTTAGCACGCCTGTGAACGCTGTAACCATGCCGACCAGTCCGAAGTCTCTTGGTTCGAGGAGCCGCGCTAGCACCACAAGCGCGCCCATGCGCAGAACTAAACTGGCCACCTGCGCGCCCAACCGCGCTGCGCTCCCACGGATCGTCTTCTCTTTCAGATCCCGCATAGCGAAGATCCATCTGCTGCTCCATAGAGCTTGCCGAAGCCGCCACTCACCGCGCACTGACCCCTTTCTGCTCTACGCTGTATTGGAGGCGCGCCGTTGCCCACGTGCCGCACGCGGTGTGGCGGAATCGCTGGGATGGACCCGGACGGGCTGGGTTTGCTCCGCCTTTTCGACCGCGCCCGTACCGTCATTGTCGCGCGAACGGGCCGTGCCGAAACGCAGCCGCGTAGCGGCGGCGCCAATTTCCACCGCCTCCTTCGAAAGATTCAACGCCTGCATTGCATGCGTTAAATCCGCCTGCCCGCTGCGGACCGCCGACGCGACTGAATTCACTTTCACGCGTGTGCTGCAACCGCCACTCGCACGGTTGCGCTCCCCCTTTGCGCACGACGATCGTTCGTACCGGCACCAGGGCCGTGCGAATGAGGAACAAAGTGTTGCAACGCCTGGCCCTATTCCTCGTGCGTCCGGGAAAGCCGGTTCAGGAACTCGCCATATCGCCGCACCGGGCCGAGCGTGGTGAATGCGGCTGGTAGCATCTTCCAGGCCTGCTGATTGGCGATTAGAAAGCCGGTGAGAGGCGATTTCCCAAGAATTTGCCACCACAAGATCCGGCTGCGCCATGAGGCGTTTGGCAGCGGCGCGTTGAACCCGGAGCCGACCGCGTCCACGTTCCATCTCGTGTGCCAGTCGTATCCGAACTTCCATGCCGGTGTCGAAAACGCAATAAGGTGCATTCGGCCCGAGTAGGAAAATTCCACCTTTGCCGGGGCCTCGACGAGCATACCCGGGGTAACATCGTACCGGCCGCCGTCGATGGTAAAATAGCCGGAACCGGAGAGAATATAGTAGGTCCGGTTGATCCTTTTGCTGACCATAAAGGTGTCGTGCCCGCCTTCGCTCTCGATGTAGTAGACATCGAGATTCTTCTGGAAGAGGGGCCCAAACGCGTAGCCAAGCAATCCCTTTCCCTTGAACGCTGGCGCTGCAGGAAGCGAATGAACGCAGTGCCGGCGGGGATTCACACTGGCGCCCATCTGACTCACCGCATCTTACCTTTAGAGCCGCAGCCTCAGGCCCACGCGGTCTCGGCGCCACCGGGCGCGTTCCGCCGGGGGGACCCACAGGAGCTCGCGCGCCAGACTTGCCGCAGCCGCGGCCCACTCTTATAGCCGCTGCCAAGTCGCTGGTTTTCCTTGGACGTCTTCCTTAGCGCGACGAACTCGTTGTCGACCAAGAATTTTGCGCGCGGGCAACACAAACGAACCATCTTTAGGACCGAGTACACTTACACTCCGATCTACACGCAGAGCCTGCGATGCTGAAATTGGAAACTTTCTCTTTCGCGATGAATCAAGCGGTACGCCGGCTCCGGTTGGGTCGACTCCCCACGCAAAAAGTGCCGAAATAGAACGTCCAGGTGCGGCGCGAGCGGATGAGGAAATGGCGTCCTTGCCTATAATGACGCAGTCGCGCCGTGCCAATGACCCGCCAAGTAACTCTCCGCAGGAATGCCTCGTTGCGTCTCAGGAAAATATGAAGGGGAGATTTTCCGAGAATCGTTGAATTAAGCAAACCCGCCATAGCAGAAAGACTTATGATGAATCTCCGCAACTCATCGAGCGCCAATTTTTCAAGGATGATGCTGGCGAATCGAAGATAAAACAGACCGATTGACAACGGCAAATAACATCTTGCTGAACAGTATCAAATTAACTCTTTATTCGAACGTTTGGATCGGATGATGGAGAGATTGAAACATTTCAGGCGAACGTCCGGTCAACTTCAATTCCCAGCGGTTCCGCGTGTTGCACGGCTTCGCTGGCAGCGATGGTGCTACATAATAGTGGCAAGATCTTGATGGGTCAGATGAAGGTTGGGCGACTAGCTGCTCCAGGTGGCGTTCAGCAGCGATTTTTGGATGAACGGCCTTTTTGTGGCCCGCTGCCGGTCATGTGGCCTGACTGCGACCGGTAGTTTATTCTCAATTCAGTTGTTGTCTCTTACCCACATCGTAAGAGAGCGTCGAAAAGCGCTCAGGTTCGGGCGAAACGCCAGCCAAGCAGGCTCATCGTGGCCACCCGCGGTCTTCTCTCTTGGCGTGCTGGGCTTCAGCCCCAGGATCCCCTTGGACGAGACATTTCCATCACAAGAACATTCCAAATCAAAATCGAAGCTACGGTACGATCAATTTTCGGGCCGTAAATGCTTCCGCATAGCCTTCGGAAGCCCTGCACTCTATGCCACGCAAACGGGCGAGGCTACGAAACGTCTCTTCGTCAAACCAGTCTTTGGATCGCTGGGTACCAAAATGCGCCATCAGAAGGCTGATCTTACGTTCCAGCACTTCGGCCTCCAGTGGTACGTAGCAGTTGGGACGTCCGAGATCCCCATCCCATTTGGGGATCTCGTATTCGAGGATGACGTTATCCCGAAATGCATTCCATGTGAGCTGGGAAATCTCGCGATGATCCTGATGTGCATCGTCCCGTTGGTGGGTGAAAATTACGTCGGGATTAACCCTGGATTTCAGGCCGATGAACCAGTCTTTTATTTCACTGCCATAATAAGGGAAAAAGCTATCTTTGAAGGCTGCCAATTCAACCTTGGTGCTCGCTGCTCCTCTTAGAAAGTCAGCAGCCGATTCTTCGGCCTCGGCACTCCGAGCGCCTGCCGCGCTCAGCACGCACCAATGCGCTTCTACGATGACGCCACATGCAACCCAGTGCAGGAGGGTACCTCCTGCGCCGATTTCGATGTCGTCGGAATGCGCACCAAGGCATAGGACGGAAATGCGTTCCCCTCGTCGCGCCAAATGAAGTGGGCGCATGTCGCCTACGGCATCTTCCTTTTGGTAAGGCCGTTGCCTCCGAGGAGCCAAGGCATGTTACCTTGTTCAACCATCTCCTCAAGCACTTGTCGGTCTCTCAGTGTGTCCATGGATCGCCAGAAACCGTCGTACTTATGCGCCATGAGTTGGCCCGCTTCGATCAGACGCTGGAACGGCTCGACGACAAGTTCTTCGCCTTCTTGCATATACTCAAAAATCTTAGGCCGAAGCAGAAAGAATCCACCATTCACCCACAAATCGGTGCGGTCCCAAGTCCGCATCGCCCGTACCTCACCGTCCACGTCGATGTCGGGTAGATGGTACGTGATCGGAGGCCTGACCGCGAGAAAGCAGGCTAGCTTGCCGCTCTTTTTGAAGCGGTCAATCATGCTATTGAGGTCAACGTTGCTCAAGCCGTCACTGTAATTGGCGAGAAAAACCTCCTCATCCTTTACGTGATCGCGCACCGCCCACAGCCGTCCCCCAATATTCCGCCAGATCCCGGTATCAATGAGGGAAACCCGCCAGTCTTCTTCCTGCTTACCGAGGAGTTCGACTTTTGATCCGAACGATGAAACGACGCAATCAGTGAACGTCTGTGGCCGATAGTTTAGGAAGAAATCCTTGACGACGTTGGCCTTGTAGCCAAGGCAAAGTATGAAATCCCGATGACCGTAATAGCTGTAATACTGCATGACATGCCAGAGAATGGGCTGATGACCCACCGGGATCATTGGCTTTGGAATCGCTTCGGAATATTCCCGAATTCGGGTGCCTAATCCTCCGCAAAACAAGACCACTTTCATGGTAGCTGCTCCCTCGGATCAACAACCTCGATCTCGGGAATTGGCACGACGAACTTGCCGCCCCAACTGCCTATGTATTGCATCTGCTGCATGATTTCATCGCGCAGGTTCCACGGCAGAATCAGTACGTAATCCGGTTTAGCAGCGTTTAACGCGCTGACGTCGCGAATCGGAATGTGCATGCCGGGCGTGAAACGGCCATGCTTGTAGGGGTTGCGATCAACAGTGAAATCGATCAAGTCGGTGCCGATTCCACAATAATTCAGCAAGGTATTACCTTTCCCTGGCGCTCCGTAACCGCATATCATCTTTCCTCTATTTTTGGCATCAATCAGAAACCCAAGTAATTTCCGTTTAGTACAACGTACTTGCTCTTCGAAAGATGAGTAGCTTGCTATGTCAAGGAAGCCGAGATCATGCTCGCGACGGAGCATGCCGGTGACTGCACTTGTTTGGCACCATGCCGACCCTTCATGCGCGAGATAAACGCGTATCGAGCCACCATGCGTGCTTAGCTCCTCGACGTCGATCAACTTCAAGCGATGCTTGGATGCCATCTTTTCAATCACTACCAGAGAAAAATACGAAAAATGTTCATGATAGATTGTGTCGAACTGATTACCCTCGATCAGTCGCTGCAGGTGCGGAAACTCAAGGGTAATGACACCCTGGGGTTTCAGAATGAGTTGCATACCGCCGACGAAATCATTCAGGTCAGGTACTTGAGCTAATACATTGTTGCCGACGATGAGGTCAGCCTCGTAACCCTCGGCAACTAGCCTTTCCGCCAGTGCCACCCCAAAGAAATCGACGCGGGTAGGAATTCCCTTTTCAATTGCTACCTTCGCTACATTTGCCGCGGGCTCGATGCCGAGTACTGGAATTCCGAAGGGCAGGAAGTGCTGCAGCAAATACCCATCGTTGCTAGCCAGCTCGAGGACCAAACTATCAGTGCTCAGACGGAGCCGGTCTCTTATCATCCGACAATAGGTCTGGGCGTGAGCAACCCACGATGTCGAGTACGATGAAAAGTATGCGTACTCGGTAAAGATGTCCTCCGGTGTGACATACTCTCTCAGTTGGACCAGAAAGCATTTGGCACAGACTTGGACGTGAAGCGGAAAGAATGGCTCCATCTCATCCAATTGGTCTGCGGCCAAATAGCGCTCGCACGGGGGGGACATGCCCAGGTCAACAAACGTATGTTCTAGCTCGCCTCCACAAAGGCGGCATCGCGGCGCCTTGTGATGTTGAATTATATCGCTTTCGTTAACAAGCAGCGTGATGCTCATCGAAATCTCCGTGGACGGCTAGTTGGGACATCGAAAGGGCGTAACCCTTGCCGTCCCGCCTGCGCAGCATTATCACTGGGTCCCCTTCTCGGTGCTCGAAAAGAGGTGCATTCCTAAACAACCGCATTGAGCATACGCGTAAGCCTCACACTTTTTGGTTACCAATGCGTTAATATACGCAACCGCTAACAATGTTGATAATGTTGAGTTGATCGACCTGCGGTAAACCTTTTGGCATAGGCTCCAAGTCAGGGTGGGCAAATCATGCTTTTTAGAGAGACTCAGTTGCCTGGTGCGTGGTTAATCGATATCGATCCGGTCCGGGACGATCGCGGTTTTTTTTCCAGGACTTTTTGTTCGAGGGAGTTTGGAGAACGCGGTCTAGAGACGAATTTCGTTCAGCACAGCACGTCTTTTTCCGCCTCGCGAGGAACGCTTCGTGGGATGCATTTCCAAATGCCGCCCCATAGCGAAGTCAAAATGGTGGGGTGCGCAAAGGGCGCGATTTGGGACGTAATCGTCGACATGCGGCCCGAATCGCCCTCGTTCGGACAGTGGTTGGGAGTTGAACTAACTGCCAATAATCGCCGTCAGCTTTACATACCTAAAGGCTTCGCCCACGGTTTTGAGACGCTTTCTGATGAGACTGAGGTGCGTTATCTCATCTCGTCGTTTTACGAACCCACAGCGGCGACTGGCTATCGGCATGACGATCCGGCATTTCGCATTTCTTGGCCCCTGCCGGTCGCCGTTATTTCGGATAAGGATCGGTGCTGGCCGAATTTTTCGACCAAACCAGCAACAATACCGGATCTTCGATGAGAAAATGAGAAATGACGTCTTCTGGTTTAATTTCTTCATCACGCCAGTACCCGAGTACCCGTCATTCGCCGGATCTACGAGAGTCACATCGAAGGGCTGCGTCGCTCAATCACAATATCCCGGTCTTGAACTCTTGAACCGTCGATGGTGTTGACTGGACTGAGCGTCGTTTGCTCGTCAGCGATGGCGTGTTGCGCTAGACTAGTAGCTCTTGAGTTGAGGCCTGACACTGACGTCAGTTACTTCTGACGTACGCGGCAAATTTACTAACGCAACAACGAGGCTTGCAACGTCCTCTGGTTGGATGAGTCTCTCGGGAAAATACGGACGGTCTTCCATAGCGAAGATAGCCGCTTGCCGCTCCGAAGCCGTACGGCCAAGGAACAACGTCGTCACTCGCACTCCTTGCGAATTTATTTCCGCGCGCGTGCTGTCTGCGATCGCGCGCATGGCGTGCTGTGTGGCCGCATATTGGCCAACACCAGGTGAGGCGGCTCGTCCCTGAGTGGAATTGATGAAAACAACGAGACCCTTCGCGCTGATCAGGAGCGGCAGAACCGCTTGCAAAAGAGCGTATGGTCCATGAACATTAGCTGCGAACTGACGCATCAGGATGTCGGGGTCGCCAGATCTCTCGTAGACTCCCGATCCCAAAACAAGGACGTCTAGGCGCCCACATCTCGACGCGACCGTCCGCACTGTTTCAATTCCGTCAGGGTTCGTCAAGTCAGCGGCGACCGTGTCTATCATCCCTTCTCGTGCAGCAGCAGCGTGATTGAGTTTGTCGCGATTGCGACCCGAAGCCAGTACGCGAATCCCCACATCGGCTAGTGCGTAGGAGATTGCGGTGCCGATAGCGCTCGTTGCCCCAGTGACGAGAGCGATCGATTCGGCAGTTGCGAGGGAGGTAATGATATCTTGCTGTTCCATCGTTTTCATCGAGCCGATTATCTGTCGCATTGTAAGTTTCTATGCGCCGGGAAGCGATATTCGTGCGCGCATCTGATCAGCGTGTACCACCCTGAAGAGACCAAAATGGGCCACTCCTCATTAGAATAGTCCCCAATAAATGTGGTGAATGAGCCCCTATATGACCGCGCCGATGATTCTGTTCTTCGGATTTCCCCTAAATCATCTGCAAATAGACTGATCAAATTTCCAAATATTGGCTAAAACTGCCAATATAAAAACTCACTAGGGCCGCCTATAGAGAGAATTGCGATCGCTGCGATCGCTGACACTGCTATTGCCCAAGGAACTGACGGGCCCCACTCAACGAATTTAAACCTTCCGATAAAGGAGTTGGTCGGCTGCGATTTAATGCCAAGTGCAGGTTCATAGCGACCTAGGATTTGAAGCGTGTTGGGACAGGCGAGGGCAACGAGCAGCAGGAAGAAAATCCAAACCGCTGCCTTGACAAAATCGTCGCTGTACCAAGGTTCCGCAATCACGCCGACATTATGCAGTACGGCTCTTAGCGGCCCTAGTCTGTCAAGTATATCCTGTGGCAGCCCCACGCCGTTAAGTCCAAAAATTCCTTTCACTATATTAACAGCGGACGCCATCGTCGGAGCTCGAAAGAAGACCATCGACGTGGTGACCGAGACGAAGGTTAGTACCAGGCCGACCGGCTTCATGACGTGGTCATAGCTCCGCCGATCTGGCCACAACCGGGCAGCAACTGAGCGCCATGCATGATTTATCGTAAGGTAAAAGCCGTGAATCAGGCCCCAAATGACAAATCCATAGCCCGCACCGTGCCAAAGCCCGGAAAGAAACATCGTAAAGAGAGTAGGGACCATTAATAGCGATACAAATGCTCCCACTGTTGGATTCCGTCCAGAATCCAGGTTGGCCTTTTGCTAATCGACGGCGGGTCAACCACAGCACCAAAGGGTTGAAAATGTACGCTGTCAGGAAGCGCGTCAAAGTCATGTGCCAGCGCAGCCAAAAGTCAATAATGCTCGAAGCGCGAAGAGGTGAATTGAAGTTCGGCGGCAGTCGAATCCCGAAAAATCGAGCCAGCCCAAGTGCCATATCGGTATAGCCAGAAAAATCAAAATAGATCTGCAGCGTGAACCCGACTGCTGCCATCCAGGCCATAAGAAGCGAGGTGTGACCTCCAGCAGCGGCGTGGTTATAGATTGGTGTAACGAGGGGCGCGATTTTGTCAGCGAGGACCACCTTCTTGAATAAACCAAAAACCAGTAAAGTAACACCGACAGCCACGTTCTCCCTGTTAAACTTGCAAGAAACAGTGTGGAATTGTGGCATCATTTCACGATAATGCACAATTGGACCCGCGATTAGCTGAGGAAAGAAAAGGACAAAGGTGCAGTACTCCTGGAATGTGAAGGATTTGATCCGTCCAGCTTGAACGTCTATCAAGAACGCTATCTTCTGGAAGGTAATGAAAGAGATGCCCAACGGCAGAATTATGTGCCTTAATATTAGATTTGCATCGAATACATCGTTGATCGAGCCCTCAATGAAATCCGTATACTTAAAAAAGCCAAGAAATATTACATTGAACAAGATCCCGGCTAAAAGCACGACTTTGGTGGTGCGACGTGAGCCTTCGCCCTGCTGATTGAGCCGCAGCAGCATTGACGCTAAGACAAAATTGATGACCACGGAAGGCGCGATGATCAGTACGTTGAGCGGTCGCCACCAGCCATAAAACACGAGCGACACAAGAATAAGCCACCGGATGGCAGACGCGCGCGAGAACGAGCCTAACAAATAAAATCCGAAGAGAGTCACCGGGAGAAAAATGAATAGGAATTCCTCGGAATTGAACAGCATTGGTCGTTGTGCTCCCTAGAATTTCTGCTACCAGTAAATCAGTGGCACCGCTTGCCGGAGAGGTTCAGCGTAGTCCATGACGGCAGCGTCGCCATTCGACCTGCCCAAATCAGGCTGGCGTGGCACCGCTTTCAGTCGCCAACATTCTTGTTAGCTCAGTGGCAATCGCGCCTACGTTCGGAAACTCCTCAATGTCGGCAACTTTAAACTTGACGCCAAATTCTGATTCGACGGCTACGATAAAATTGATGTAGTTGAATAAATCCCACCCCGGAACGTCCTCACGTCGGGTCTCCATCGTGAGCACGATCGAGTCATCGAGCAGCAGATCGCGGAGAACGCGGGTGAAGACAGACAAGATTTCGTCAACAGTCATGCTGCACTCCCAACCCGGGCTATGTGACTATCCCGGATGACGTAGTCTGCGAGATTGAGGAACCAGCGCGTCGCCCCATTTCTTGGTTCCCTTGGAGCAACCTCAGCAAAACCGAGGTTGGCATACAGCGCGCTGATCACGTTGTTTCGAGAGGTGGCAACGTAGTTCGCGACGAGCGCTCTTATACCGCGCTGACGAGCGGCTTCGACGGTGATGTTCATCGCCTCATTCTCGAGCTGTCTGCCGAATACGCGGCAGCTCATTACCCAGCTTTCGATTTCGAATACGTCTTCCATGTGTAAAGCAGGACGAAGTATCATTGTGCTTACGAGACCGTTATCGCCAATTCGATCCAAAAGCCGGAACTTCAAAGTCAATGCGGTCGGTGAATCAGCTAGGTGTGCTATTTCTTCGCTGGTGTATCGACGCGTCGTCGTATTGAACTGATTGGTCTTGTTGATCAACTGGACGATGCGGGCGTGATCTACGGCAGTGAATGGCCCAAACACAACTGACATCCTAAGCTCGCGCAGGAATTCGTTTAAGCTGCCTGCTGATTCGAGCAGCGCACTGCGTTTGACATTGGCGGCGTATTGCTCCGCGCGATCTCGGTCCTCTGATGTAAAGGCAACTGCTTCGAAATAGCCCGCGTCGGCAATGCAGCGCACATATTGTGTGACATCTTCGGGTAGTTCTGGTACGGCGACCATCGGCAGAGCCTGACGAATGCGGGCTCTTTCCGTTGGATTGTCATCGACAAAAACCAGACTATCGAGCCCAATGTTTAGCTGGGTCGCAATGGCCTTTAGGTTTTCGGCCTTGTCGTTCCAATTGGCAAAAAAGGCGGCAATATCCGTTCTACGAAGGAGCATTTCGGGATGATCGCTAAATACGGCTCCGGCGATTTCTGCGTCGTTTTTAGAGCAGACGGCGAGGATGACTCCGCGCTCCTTGAGCTGCTTAGCATAGCGCTGTAGGGCAAGATGTGCTTCGCCGATAGCGCTTCCCTCGCCAAGAACGATACCGTCAATGCCATCATCGCCAATCACGCCACCCCACAATGTGTTATCAAGATCGAGTACAAGACATTTCCTTGATAGCCCGCGCTCGGCAGCGAGGATGCGGCCAACGAAGTCGCCATAGAGGGGTGCCGCTTGCGGAGCGATTTCCAACTTGCCTTGAAACCAGCGGCCTGGATCGAACCACGTGTAAATTCCATCCCGTTCGGCTGCCCGAGCGGCGTCAAGAAGCAACACGCGGTTCTCCGCTGCAGCTTCGCATAGATGATCGTTTAGTCGCGCAATGATGCGCGTCGGCGCTCCGGGAACTAAACGGTCATAGCTACCGAATAGTGGCTCAGTAACATTGATGAAGGTCTGCTGAATGACCAAGGTATTATTGATCTCACGCGCCCTTATCCAAAACGACTTTGACTCAGCAACAAATCTGACGATCGTTTCGCTAACCTCTGTGGCCGTTGCGGTGAGTGGAACGTCAGCAATTACTTCCCGAGCGGAGAGCGAGAACAGAACAACCTGCGGCGCGAATTGATAAAGTCGAGAATTGGGATTGAGAAGTTCTTGCCGGTATTGGCCGTATGAGCCACTATGGATTTCGATAAGCAATTTTCTGCGTAGGCCAGCCACTCGGATCGCGGGCGACAAATGCTCGACCGTCGCCGACCCCAGGACAGCGAGCCGAACAGCTGAAAAGCCAGGCGCCTCCTTTAAGTCCAATCGATCGAGTGCACGATCGAGCTGGGTCGTTTCCAGTACGCCAAGCCGATAAGAAGCGAGGCGGGCCAGCTCTTCCAGACAATATGCTGGATCAGCCCTGTCCAGGGCCGCGCGTAGCTTTTCGCGGAAATCGTGCGCGATTGGCAGCCAATTCAACATCGGACAACCGTGCGCGGTGTTTCGCATCGGAGCAGCGGATCGATCGACCACGGATTCACGGGATGACTTCTCATCGGTGCGCAACATCTTGTCCCTTAAGACACGACCAAATCTTGGATCCCGCCGCTTGAAAAAATGCCTTAGACCAGATTTCTGCGCTTGGCTGATCTAGGTGCGATCCGTCAAATGTCCGGAGATTCTCTAATTGTGCAGGTGTCACCAATTTCATGCCAAGGCCCATGGCAATGGCATTCGCGTTGCCAATCTTTGTTCTGGCTGAAGGAACCACGGTCAGTATGATGCATTCGTGACCTACATTGAGACGTGACAGGAAATCGATCGCAGTCGGCACACTACTGTTAACAACGTCCGGGCTAATGGCCCGATCATACGAAACGGGAGTGATACGTCCTTTGGTTGACCGCTCCATGTAAGACCCATTTTCACGTGATCGGAAAATGGCATATTGAGATCCGCAAAAACTGGTAAAAGTCTGGCAAATCGGCTCGTGCAGCAGTTGCCAGAAGTGCTTTCGCTGGTATCGATTCCGGGATTGTGGATCGTGCAAAATCGCCTGCACGGGCAACGTTTCAGATCGATCAAAAAAGCCGTCAACATTGATCACGTAGATTCGGGGCCGGGGGCGGATTTTGCGCAGGAGCTCGTCAGCAAAGACCATGTTCTCAAGGTAGCCAAATCCCATTAGGTAATAACGAGCAGAGACAGCCGAGAACCAATCGGTTGCCGCGACCGTGGAGAAGGCGACCTGAAGGCGACTATTTCCAAGAAACAGCGCGTCTGCGTTTCTAGCAAAGGTTTCCGCAGAAGGTTCTAAATCAAATGCGAAGGCTCCGTGTTCATAATCTGCAAAATTCTGCCCGTTGCAGTAGGCGAGATACCGATTGTGGCTGTACCCATCGGCCTGACAGGCAAAGATGCTATGGGCGCGAAGCCCATATACATAGGAAACTAGAGTAGCAACCAATATCGCGCATATATAGACAGTCGGCTGGCCCGAACGAAAACCTTTCCACACTCTTGCAATCCATGTTTTGGCCGTTTTCGAAGAGTCCAATGCAACGTTTGTCATGAGCGATTTCACCCAAGCATCGAGTGGTTGCAATTTGTCGGGGCCCGGCGAGGAAATTTGATTCCCGGGTGATGGCAGCCAAGTCTGGCAAAGGACATGACACGAATACGCCAGTTTGGAGGGACACTTGGATGTAGCTCGACGATCCGCATGTCTATAGCCCGAACATGATTAGACATCCGCCGGCAGCCACAACAATTACCTGTCGTCCGTCAACCTTAAATGAGATAGGCGGGGATCTGGTGTTCCCGCCGAGCGGAACGCGCCAAACTTCTCGCCCAGTGTCGGCATCCAATGCGAAAAGGACACCTCCAGACGCGCCGAACACCACTCCGCCTTCCGTTGAAAGCAAGCCACTGTAATTCCCATTGCCAAAATCGGCACTCCAATGGGCGACATATGCCCACTTTCGTTTCCCGCTCGTAGCGTCAAGCGCGAGAACTTCGTGCGTCGCCAGCCCCGTTTCGGTCCAGCCGCTGCCAACAAAGAATCCGTTCCCTCCGTCGAGGTCGCTGTTCGGAGGACTCTTCGTAAAGACTGAACTGCTCTCGATTGCAGGGACGAATATAGATCCACGCCTCTGGTCGAAGGCGGGGTTTTGCCAATTTGTACCGCCAGACACGCCGGGTTTTGTACGACGTCCAGCCGTCGATACCTTGGCAATGTCTGCAAGAATCGGTCGTCCCGTTGAGGTGAGCCCCTTTGCCCAATCAAGCTCAACAAAGGGTACACCAACCAAGTACTCGCCTGTGATCCGGTCGAGGACGTAATTAAATCCGTTCCTGTTGGGCCAACAGATGACCTTCCGGACCGCACCTTTGATCAAAACATCCGCGAGAACCGGAGTCTGCGCGGCATCCCGATCGTGCTCATCATGCGGAGTAAACTGGAAGTACCAAGCTAGCGCGCCAGTGCGTGCGTGCAAGGCGATTACGCTCGCAGTGAACAGATTGTCACCGGGGCGTACGTCGCCCGAAAACGCCGGACTCGGATTGCCGACGCCCCAATAAAGGAGGTCGGTCGATGGATCATAGCTCCCGGTAAGCCACGTGGCCCCTCCGCCGGTTGTCCATGCATCGTTCTGCCAGGATTCATGTCCGGCCTCGCCTGGGCCTGGAATCGTATCAAACTTCCACTGTTGCTGGCCGGTCGACACGTCATAGGCTGCAAGAAAGCCCCGGATCTTAAACTCACCTCCTGCAACGCCGACAATAACGGAACGGTTTGCGATGAGGGGGGCGCCTGTAATCGAGTAACCGCCGGATGGGGCCACCACCAACTTCTCCCAGATGACCCTTCCATCGTTCGCGTTGATGGCAACCAAATATCCGTCAAGGGTACCCAAAAATAGCGTACTGCCATAAACCGCAAGACCTCTGTTCACCGGTACTTCCACGCGCAAGTCGGGTGGAACAGGCCGCTTGTATTCCCAAATGACGTCGCCGGTTTTTACATCAAGCGCCAAGACGTCGCCCGGAGCCGCAACCGTGAATATTACCCCGTTGATCACGAGTGGGGTGGCTTCGATATTTGGATCCCTGATGTCCAATTGCTTGATCCAGCGGACCCGCAGCTGAGCGACATTGGCGGTGGTAATTTCGGCGAGGGAGGTGTGACGCCAACCGTTGTACGAGCCGGAATAGGTCAGCCATTCATTCAAATCGGTACCGGCGTCTTGGAGCTGTTTGCTGCCCACGTGAATAGCTAGCACCGGCACGTCGGATTTGTGAATTTCAGACACATGAGCTTGCAACATCTTTACGTGGGTGGTGACCTGCAAGAACTCGCGGAACCGCAGATGCGCCGGCGGCATCGCCGTGCCGGGAACACCGTCTCTTAGGACTTGATAGATCGCTAGGTCGCTATCCCCGTGTTTGTATTCCGATCGAGTGAGTGAGGGCCCAACTGGTCCGCCATTTCCGTCGGCACCGTGGCAAACCGCACACCGCTCTCGAAAGATGCGTTCGCCAGCCCTGAGGTCGCTTTCACTGGCCTGCGAGCTATAATTAAGATCTGCCTCTAGACTGCTTCCTCCAGCACAATGGAATCCGTTTTGTGGGAGCGTCAGCCTCCACAGCTCATACCACGACAGCTCATTAACTCTGCCACGTGCCTTGTCCCGGTAAAAGCGGGCTCGACATGAGACCGCATTCCAGATTTTTTCAACTGCCGTCTGCCTGACTATTTTTTGAGACGCGCGGTGCCAATACACACCCGCTAGACCAGCTATAACAAGAACAAACACCACGGTCATCGCAACTGTCAGGTTTCTAATGACCATTGAAGCTTCGCCGTATCGGTTATGAGGGCTAGTGAAGCCCAAATCATCCCACAAGAGATGCCAAATGCATTATGCCTGCGCTGGGGGAGGGGCCGAAGCACCCAATGGTTAACTGCGCTCTCGGCTATCGAATGTAATGTCAGTTAGTCTCCTGAGTTCCGGCTTGGACCCTCAGCTCAGAGACCGATGGGCATTGTTTCGAGTGTCGCTTTGGCAACTCCTGCAATCGCTGGCGCCGATCACAGGCCGCGCCATATTTCGTCGCCGAATGATAGGGCCGGTATTCACCAGTTCTGCCTACGGAGCAACGCGCGAGTGATTTGCGCCTGATCGAACCGGAAAAGCCGGACCTTCGCTACGCCGGCATTAGTGCGTTAGGAGAAAGCTCGGGAAAGTCGGAGGCACGATCGACGATCTGAACGTTCTTGATCCGGAGCTCGGTCAGGCCGTCGTCAATGTTCCCGCGGTGGGGCGGACTGCCGACCGTCTCGGGTATCAATTTGACGGGTTGCCGTACCACCGGAGTATCTGTGTAACGGCGATCGTTGGCGAGATGTCTTCCGGCCGCAGCGCGCTGACGCTGGTGAGAATTCAACAAAACAGAATGTTAGTTTATCCGGCACGCGCGATTTATCTATCTCTTTGATTGGCGGAGACCTCTCTGACGATTGGCAGGATCGTGCTGATCGGATCGGCGGTTTCGACTTTTAGTAGCGAAACGGTCTGATCCGTTGGCATCCGCGGCAGACGTCTTAATAGAATTCGGCCCGAGTTTTCGGATGACTGAATGTCGGTGCAAAGAATCTCACCTGCGGCCTTCGCCATCGCATATTCGGTCATGCCTTCGGGCCGGGAATCGACATAAACCGACGATGGATAAAAAAAAGTTATTTCCTTATCAAATTTCGATCTCAGCCCTCTATAGAGGTCGTAGAAGGCAGTCACGTAGAAGGTGAAGAACTCGAGAAACCGTGGTTGGCTAAAGACCGCGCTCCTCCGTCGATAAATTACGGGTGTTGGCATAAAATACACATGCGTCGGACATGACGGCAAAAGGGATATTTGGTCACTGGCATTCGCGCGGACGTCATAGTGGATGACGTCGCAGCGTCCACCTTGGAGCAAGATTTCCGCCTGTACGCGACGAGCATCCTCCTCGCCAGCTGAGAAAGTCAGCGTGACGTGACCGCCCCCAACAGCGACAATTTTACTGATAAGCTCGCCCAGTCCCCGCGATCCACCAACAACCAGGGCGGACACATGATCAAATTCCCCTGGCGCGACGCTGGCCGCGATACTGGCTGGATCTGCCTGAGCTCTTGGCTCAGGCCGAGCGTGTGCATCGAGGAATCCCACCCAACCACCGCCGGAAACAGCCAGCTTCAATAGCCGAAAGCGAGCGTCACTGTCAGCGGCTCGAAAATGCAACATGTCGTTGTCACATTCGGCGAGCGGTGTGGTGGCTAGAATTAATCCGCGGTAGATGGAATGGAGGCCAGGACATACCATGCCAATGAGGAATGAGGAGCACGCTAGCGCTGCCACTCTATGAACGTCCAGCGCATCGGCCGCGGCGGGAAACATTTGACTAACAGCATTGGGGGAAGAAAGGAACGGAATTCCGCCCATAACAGTTGATCATCTGCTTATACGTCAGGACTAGCGGCTCGGCTGGCTGAAGTAGCGGTTCATTCGAGTCTATCTCCTCGTTCGAGCGCGGAGCGCCCAATCTTACCTCCAGACGTACTGCCCTGGTGTCCTCGACGATCACTTCGACACGCAAACGGTGTGTATCGTGGTGGGTAAGAATCGCCTTAACGCGATCACCAACGTAAATCATTTTCTCGAAGCTGACGTGGATCGATGCCACCGGTGGCAGCTCTGGTAGGTATCTGAACAAGCTGTCCAAACCCCAGAGCACGACGTGAATACCGTGAACGACCGGAAAGCCAACTAAGGTTCGCCGGACAGCGATGGCGTCCATATGGATCGGATTGCGGTCGCCTGAGATTGCTGCAAATCGCTCCTGATCAGCGTCGGTAAAGTCTCGTTCTGCAACCACATTTAGCGACATCTCGAAATCCCCCGACGCTTCAAAAAGCTCTAAAGATTCTTCTACTCCCCGAGTGTAAACTTCGACCTAGCCAAGCGAACACTTTGCCGTCATACAGCCAAGGTGTAAGCGCGGTTGCGTCAATCGCGCTCGCGGCGAACTGCGAGGTACCACTGAACGGGTGTCTTTACTGCGATGCAGATTCGCCGTTTCTAACTTCAGTTAGAAGCCCATGCTCGCGCAATAGATCGGCTGTCCTCCGAACTATCGAGAAAGGTAGATTTGCCCGTTCAGCAATATCGAGCAACGAGTGCGCCCCATCAGATAGATTGAGTACCCAGAGCATAGCCATGTTGCTCGCCGCGACATCCCTATCTCCTCCGATAGCCCCGTAAAGTCCACGCTTACCGAGCTGTGGTTCGCCCTTAGGCATCATGTTGAGCAGAACCGCGTCGTTCTCGATCACGTCAACAATTAGGGCGATAAGCTGGTAGGACTGCGCCAAATATTCTGGCAATATGAAATTAAGATTGTCCGCGGATGTGTGATATTGCGGAACCGAGCCGAACTTACTGCGTTGTAAGAGCCCGACCGGAAGGTTAAACGCGGGCGAGCAATATTGACGTTCGTCATAGCCATAGGGCGAGAAATCAAGAATTGTCGGCGTTAGCCCCGAGTGCCGAAGGACGTGAGCAGCCGCCCTATCAACCTTGGTATTGCCGCGCCGGCTTTTCTTGTAGGTTGGACCCCCGCCATCCCCGAGCATGGAAAGAACCAATCCGTGCTTGATGCGGTTTACCGTGTCCTCGTTCTGGGCGAGCCACGTGATGGACCCGATGGTGCCGGGAGCGAAGATGAAGCGGTAACTGTATCGCGTTTTAATTTGGGACAGCCGCTTTGCTAAGTGCGCGAGCAGCGCAAGGCCTGAGCAATTGTCATTTGCTAGCGAGGGATGACAAACGTGGGCTGAGAGTAGAAACTCGTCGCTAGTCTCACCCTCGTGTAAATATTCGCCATAAGTGAGGAATCCGTCCTTAAGACTTGAGTTGATGACGACCTCATAGACGCCGTCTCGCAAATTCGCGTATTGCCGATGTGCCATACAAAACGCCCAATTCTCGGAATAGTAAGAGGTTCGATAGGGAATCAGGTCCGGCTGTTCTGGCAATGTATGGATGTGAGCCCTGAGCTCCTCAAGCGAGACGTGCTTTCGCACAGGGATGCTGTAGCTCATCACATGCAAGTTTGATTGAGCAAAGTCGACGATCTTTTCTCCGCGATCATCTTTGATATAGGCATCGCGAATATTCCACTCACGCGGAATGGCCCAGTCGAATACCTGAGTACCTGTCGGAACTTCGATTATGCCGACATCGATATGGCGCCCAATGATCTCCAGCGTCTTGCGCACACCGTCACCCGTAATGCTGCGGCAAATCGGATAAATTTCAGCCGCAAGCGCATAGACGTCGTGGCCGATGGTGCGATCGCAAAGCTGCGCAGCCCAGGAGCCTTCGATAAGCATGAAGACCCTCCACGCGAAAGTTATCTACGAGGCACACGCCATCGAACGTAGATCCTTACTCAGAATGCCGTCCGCCATTAACTTTTCAACGTGAGCGATGCGTTGGTAGCGTGGTCCCTCAAACTCCTCCAGAGTTAGACTGGACTTACGAAAGGCATCATATAACTGCTTTGCGCCCCGACGGGCATCCCATGTCGGTTGGAACGATGGCAAGGCACGAGCAATCTTCTCAAAATTAACGCGGTATGAGCGTGTGTCGGGACCGGCTTCCGCCGCATATTCAATGCGGCAGTGTGGCACCACGTCAGCGACGATCTCCGCCAGATCCCGAATCCGATAATTGTGGGCCGTGACTCCGACGTTGAACGCCTGATTGAAAACTCTGTCCCTCGGTGCTTCGAGAGCGGCCAAGAAGGCACGTGAGAAATCTTCAACGTGAACGATGGGGCGCCATGGCGTACCATCCGACTTAAGATAAATAAGACCCTTTGTCACCGCCCAGGCAACCAGATTGTTCAGGACAATATCGAACCGCATCCGAGGAGATACCCCATAGGCCGTCGCCGGGCGAAGATACACGGGGCAAAACTTCTCGTCTGCGAGTGGAGAAATATCCCTCTCCGACCAGACTTTTGATTGACCATAGGCCGTCACCGGATTGAGTGCACCGGTTTCGTCGATCATTCCGTCGGCGGAACGGCCATAGTTGCTGCAAGAAGAAGCAAACAAGAAACGGCTCACACCGGCTTCCTTTGCGGCTTTGGCGAGGCCAACACTGGCGCGATGGTTGATGCTGTATGTCAGTTCTGGGTTAATGTTGCTTAGCGGATCATTAGAGAGTGCAGCCAGATGGATCACGGCGTCGTGGCCGGCCAAATCCGCGAGCATGGCATCTCTGGTGTCCTTAGCGATGGCGGCAACTTCGATGATGGCACCTCCCGCTTCGTAAGTGCACCGCCGGTAAAGGTCACAGTCATATCCGGTGACTTCGTGCCCAGCGTCACGGAGGATCGGCACCATCACGGTGCCGACATAACCCAGATGACCGGTAACGAGAACCTTCATGTGCGCCATTCCTTTCTAATGACAAAAATCAGTGCCCAGAGTCGGATTCCTGGCGGGCCATTCAACTCGCTAGCGGAGCCTCCACCCTTGCAAACCGACTCACTTGGCGACCCCCAATTTACTGGTCGCGATTGCGCAGGTCGGCCGGTGGATGGGATACTTATCGACGCCGAGAGTCCTAATCCGCAATCGCCTAAACTTATGGGAAACCTGAATCTCTCCTTCAACTATCACTATGATTTTGAGCGTATACCAGTAGTCATTTGTTAATGCTGTCATCGAAGCAATCGGCGAAGTGCAACCAATCATTTGTACAGTTTGCGTTGTTGTACAAAGCTTGACCGGGAGCCGCCGAGACTATCGAAGCAGCCTCTAGCTAAGGTTGCCGGCGGTCGACGCAGATCATTGCCACCATACCTCGTCGGTAGTGGACCCCGCGAGGCAGTTCAAAAATTCTGCAATGGCACTAGTGTCTCGCCCCGGTGCAGGACGGGCATTCCGGTTGCAACCGAAGACGCCGAGGCTTGATATGCCGTCCCTGAAGCGTGAGGACAACGCTGTTAACGGATTAGTTTTGTAAATCTACCGATTGTTACCGGAGATTTTTATTGGGTCGCAACCGTCAAAAAGGAATATGGGCAGTCGCAGCGGGCTGGCTTCGCATTGATGGCGCTGTTGGATCAAATGAGTTCTCTACCTTTGGCGACTCGGACTCATTTGTTTGCCACTTCAACCGAGGAGGTTTTATTCAAGCGGCCAAAGAGCAGCTTCAATCTTGTGATAGGTGGTGATGCGAGAAATTGCCGGGTGCGCGATAAATTGACCGAGCATGCTGCCTATCGAGGTGTAGATCCGGGACTGCGTAACATTGAAGCGGTGCTCTCAAGTACATGCGGGGCAACAAAAGCCGAGCGCATCAACCAACGTTGCGCCCGATCGCCTGACGCCGCGGGTGAATCTCGGAGCCGGCTGCGCAATCGGAGCCAGCAATAATCTCTTTGCCCTGGGACACGCCGGCGAGGAAAACAAGCTGCCCAAAATCCTGGGTCGTTGCCCAGCGGCGCTATACTGGATCATATGTTTGCGTGTGCGCACCGTAGCTGGATTTCTCTTGCGTGGGTCCAATTGTGGGCGGCCACCGTAATGACAGCATGATCGCCAACCGGAGCCGCTTGCGTCAGATTGGTCAAATGGCGCTATCTTGTCCACGATGCGGGTGGTTTCATCAAGAAAACGCGAAAGCGGTTCACCGTCGGGGGCCCACTTGGATCTAGAGTGCGGTGCCGCACCCCACCAGGGGCGTCAACCGTTCTTAAGTTCTTGGTCTGCTTCAACGCTTCACTTGGTTGGGTTTACAATAGCGCAGAAATCAAGAGTGGGACGCAAATTGAATGATGGGGGAATTGATGTTTGACAACTTGACGAGCGGAGGCATGCTTGTCGTTTTAGTCGCCATCGGCTTGGGGGGCTGTTCGTCTTTGCCCACAGCTGGGCCTACCACGAAGCAGGTCGTAGGGCGGGCCGCGGACGAGCAGACACTTTACGACCTTATCGAAGTCGACAATCGCGTGGTTAAAGCGCTGGCAACGCGTCCTGCGCAGAGCCTGCGAACCCGGTTTCGGGATTTTGGCCGGCCGCCAAGCCCCGAGATTGGCGTCGGCAACTCACTCTCGGTCGCGATCTGGGAAGCCGCAGGCGGCGGACTATTCGGGACGACCGAAACCGCACCTGGAGCGGTGCAAGCGGGGACGCCCGGCGGTGGAAGGAACATAACGCTTCCGGAGCAAGTAGTCGCACAGGATGGAAGCATCAGTGTTCCCTACGCTGGGCGAATCCGTGCCGCCGGTCGTACACCGTATGAGGTTCAGCGAGAAATACAGGATGCGCTTTCCACCAAAGCCATCGAACCGCAAGCCGTTGTGACCATTACCAAGAGTACCTCTAATACGGTGACAGTGCTGGGTGACATCGTCAACGGCATCCAAATTCCGCTCTCAATCCGCGGTGACA
This sequence comes from uncultured Alphaproteobacteria bacterium, assembly GCA_963804725.1. Taxonomy (GTDB): domain Bacteria; phylum Pseudomonadota; class Alphaproteobacteria; order ATCC43930; family CGMCC-115725; genus JAATGI01. The sequence goes on from CAWDRN010000010.1 coordinate 119,960, forward strand.
GGTTACTCGAAGTGATCGCCATCGCCGGCGGGGCGAAGGCACCAGTTTACGAGACGACCTTGCGCCTGACCCGAAATGGGGTAACCGTTTCAGAGCCGCTCGATAGGCTGGTCGCGGACCCAAGCGAAAACATCTATGCTTGGCCTGGCGACGTAATCACCCTGGTACGGGCACCCGCAACATTTCTCGTGTTTGGGGCTATCCCGGGGGGAGGAGTCGCTGGTACCAATAGTGAAATAAACTTCGGCGGCGATCGATTGGATTTGGCTCGAGCGATGGCGAAGGCTGGAGGATTGGAAGATACTCGCGCCGATCCGTCCGGGGTATTTCTCTTTCGCTTTGAGACAACATCCATGGTTAGGACGCTGGGAGCGCCAATTCTCACCAGCGAATCGAGCAGCACATCTCCGGTTCTTTACCACCTCGATCTGCGAGACCCGGAAAGCTATTTCTTGGCAAAGCGCTTTCCGATGCAGGAGGGCGATATAATTTATGTCGCCAATGCTGAGGCAACCGACTGGCAGAAATTCCTCAACCTAGTGGCTGCCGCCAGCGCACCAGTCATTACTGGGGTGATCTTGGTTAGACCCACCGGTACCCCTTAGCGGAGGGGTGATGGGTGATGCGATGAAACCCGACTACTAAACCATTTGTAGAACATCCTGCGCATCGTCACTACGTTAACGTTTCGTTGGCTGTCATGCCAGGAAGAATCTGCTAAAAATTTCGGCGTAATTTAGGAATCAGGGCCTCCGCCGCGGATCCCGGTCTAGAGATCGAGGTGATGGGGGAGCGAGGCGAGGAGTTAATGTCAGTGCAGGACCTAGTTCCCGCGGCGCCGATCGAGTACGTCGAGGATACCGGCGCCTTGCCCTCCTCGTCGTTGAATCTCGTTGCTCTTCTTAGAGGCGTGCTCCGCCGTTGGAAGCTGATTGCCGCTATAACGGTGTGCACATTCATTGCGACCTATGGCGTGGCAACGCTCCTCCCATCACGCTATACGTCCACGGTCGAGATACTCGTCTTCGATCCGCAGGGACAGTTTGACGCAACGGTTCAGAAGCCGGTCTCGCTCTTCGTCGATGCCCTGAGTCTCGATGCAATGAACACCGAGATCAACATTATCAAATCGAAATCGGTCGCATTGCGCGTGGCTAAGGAGCTTGGCCTCGACCATGACCCTGAGTTCCAACCTCGCAACCAGCTCGCCGATTTGGCGGAGCGCCTCGGTCTTCCGCGCCTGAACCGAGCCCGAGATGACAGCACGCACGCCGACACGGAAGCGGAGAAGGCGGAAAAGCTGGATCAAGCCGCGGATGCATTGGTTAAGAGACTGCTGGTCTGGGCAAACTCCTATATCATTTCCCTTTCTATGACCGCGCAGGACCCGGCCGAGGCGCAACGGTTGGCGGCAACCATCGCCGACGACTATTTCGCGAGCCAACGGGAGGCGCGGCAAGAGGCGCTCCAGCGGGTCGCTACTTGGCTGAAATCCCGTGTCGACGATCTGCAATCTCGCGTGTTGGAAACCGAGACCGCAATTGAGAAATTAAAGTCAGAAAAGGGCATTCGTGACACCGAATTCGGCAATATCAGGGAACAGCAGATCACCGCGCTCACTACTCAGCTCGCGACCGCCCGCGCCGAGGTCGCCCAGAAACGTGCCCGTCTCGAGCAGGCGCGTCACGTGATCGACACTCATGGCGATTTCCAGAGCATACAAGAGTTGGTTACTTCCACAACGATCTCAGATCTTCGCCAAAAACAGGCGCAATTGAGTTGGCGCGCGGCAGAGCTGGGAAAAAAACTGGGTGAACGTCACGTCGAGGTTATCGCGCTCGAAGCAGACCTGGCCGGCGTCAACAAGCAGATCAACACCGAGGTGGAGCACATCGTCGGCAATATCACGAATGCGTACGATGTCGCGGTGCGGCAGGAGCAGTCGTTGGAGGCGGATCTGCAGAAGCTCACCGCTGGGAATGATTCGGAAGCGTACCAAAAGTTGCAAAAGCTCCAACGCCTGGCTAATGCCGACCGCAATCTTTATCAGAGCTATCTTTCCCAGTATAACGACATTTCCCAGCGGCGCACGCTGCAGGACGCAGGTGCGCGGATCATATCACCGGCGTCGCTTCCGAGGTCACCCGACACGTCACGCCGCAAGCTCTATGCGCTTGGCGGTGTGCTGGGTCTTGGCATCGGTTTCCTGCTCGCCTTGCTCCTGGAGTATCGGCCCGGTATCAAGACTGGCGCGGAAATAGAGCAATCCTTCGGCCGACCGGTCTTGGGCATTATTCCTTTAGTGCGGCAACGGAGAGTCCGCGGCCCTTCGTACGACGGACTATTGCACAGAATTGCCGATGAACCTTTCTCGCCATTCAGCGACGCGGTGCATGCAATGCGGATCAGCCTCGATCTTTCGAGTGCTAAGCCAAAAGTTATTTTGATTACGTCCGCGCTACCCTCCGAAGGCAAATCGACTGCTGCGATGTTGCTCGCGGCCTCCAGCGCCAGCGCAGGCAAGAGAACGATATTGCTCGACTGCGACTTGCGCCAACAGTCGACGTCAGAAGCGCTTGCTTCGGAGTGCCAGCAGGGCTTGTCAGAATTACTCCGCGGTACAGCTAAACTCACGGATGTAATCGCCAAAGACCCAGTAACGCAGGCTTCTGTGATTCCCGCCGGATCCATGGTGCCAAATCCGGCCGAATTGCTGATGTCTCAGCGGATGCAGGATCTCATCGCAGAACTGCGGACCCAGTTCGACTACATCGTGATGGATGCAACGCCTTTGTTGCCAGTCGTCGATGCGCTGGTCCTCGCGAGTGTCGCAGACAGGGTTTTGGTGGTCGTCGAGTGGAGCCAAACGCCGCGCGCCGCCATCTCCGAGGCTTTGAAGGTTTTGCGGCCGGAGGCGCATCGCATTGCCGGCATCGTCCTCAATAAGGTCGATCTAACGCAGATCCGGCAGTATGGCTATGGCTACGGCTACGGCTATCACAACCCGTCTGTTGGCAAGCACTGAGCAACGGATGAAACCAGGCGAGTTGAGTAGAGGCTGTCTATCCCGGCACGCAGCCGCCAGTGCTTTGGCCGCGAAGGCCACGAAACGGACTCTTAATACGCTGTGCGCTCGGGGTTCCGCGACCATGCGGGATACGCAATCATCGACGGTATTCGTTCGTGCGACAAATAGACAATCCCACGGACTTTGATGTTGAGTGGTCGCCCGGAGGAGATCCTTAAAGACGAGAGCCGGGATTTCGCAACAAACGTCACGTTTGAAGATGGCGACGTATCCCTGCCGGAACACCGCAGTTTTCTTATGTATGGCAACGAGATCAGGTATGCTGGGTAGACGAGTTGTGGATGTCCCAAATGCCCAATCACAAGTATCGGCTTCTCCGCCCAAGACAGTGTGATTAAAGGTACGAGCGGCTCGTTTCTGTTTTATCATACGCGGCCAATCGGACTTGCTTTTGGTCACTCGGTGGCAATTACTTTAAATGAAATAATAGCTAATATATGGAACGATCTTAAGCGGTTGCTTGATTTCCAGTCGAACTAGTCGGAGGCGCAGATACGTGCAAGGCAACGTATTGCTATTATCGCAGCGCCGGATTGCTGACCTCGCTGCTTTTTGCCTCGCTTACGAATTCGAGGACATTTTCGCAGCCGTTACCGATGCCCAGCGAATCGACGCCGCCGACCTGCGCGCCCTGGAGTTCTCCCGGCGTGCCTACAAGCTCGCACGCTTGGTATCCGGGTCGCCCAGGCTTGCCTATCGGCTCGCGCCTTTCCCGCGCGAGAAAGTGATGCTGGAGCGTGACTTCGAACTCTTTTTTCCGGTGTTCAATCACACCTATGAATTGTATTCGCTTGCAACAATTCCTAACTGGCGCCAGCGATGCCGCAAGGCGGCATGCTTCATCAGCGAAGTCTGGTCGGACTCATTGCCGGAATATCTGCTCGAGCTCTTGTCTGAATTTGACCACGTATTCATTGGTCACAGTCATCCCGTTAAGAACGTGGCGCGCATCACCGGTCGACCCTGCACCTACCTGCCGCTCGCAGTTGACGTACCGCGTTTTGCGCCTGCATCGCGCGATCACCCGCGCCCGATCGAGGTTTGCAATTTGGGTCGACGCTCGCCGGTCACGCATCAGGCGCTGCTCGATGACGCGGAGCGACGGCAGAGCTTCTACTACTACGATACGGTGGCAGCCAGTGGCGCCGACCTGAAGCACCGCACGTTCCGGGTCGACAACCCGCACGAACATCGCCGCATGCTGGCAACGTTGCTCAAACACAGCTGCTACTTCATCGCCAATCGCAGCTACGTGAACAAACCCGAGTTCACAGCAGGTCGCGAAGAGATCTCCGCCCGGTTCTACGAGGGGGCCGCGGCAGGCACAGTAATGATGGGCGAGCCTCCGCGCACGGAGGAATTCAAGCGGCAGTTCGATTGGCCGGACGCGGTCATCCACATGCCGTTTGATTCTCCCGATATTGGCCGCTTTCTCGCAGACCTGAATGGCAATCCTGAGCGGTTGCGAGCGGTTCGAAGCGACAATGTTCGGCAGGCCGCGCAAAGGCACGACTGGCTATATCGAATTCTGGCGGTGTTCGATACCCTCGGCTTGGTGCCGACCGAGAAGATGCGGGCGCGCGCGAAACTGCTTGAGCAGATCGCGTCAGAGGCAATGGCGCCAAGTTCTGACGACATCGGCCCGCAACGCGAAAGGGTCGCCCTTTAAGGGAGAACGCCTAGAGGCTTTCTTAGATTTCCTATTCCGTCATCCACCGTCGGCAGCGCATCAATCACGACTAAATTAATCACCGAGCTCTAGCTCGTTATGCGGCGGCAAGCCCGACACCCGTTTCATGTTAACGACATGACGACTGCCCGGTTCAATGTTCTGATGTATGATGTCGTTCACGGTCGGTAGGCGTCCACGTGGGTCCATCGCGGTCTTTTGCGCGCTAGGTGGCGTCAGGCGCGGGTCCACCGACGCGGCACGCGAACAGGCCAGTTCATGACATGTCCCATTGGTCCGCATAAACCATGAAACCTCGAAGAATCAGCTTCTACGGAAACTTCGGCGCCGGCAATCTTGGCAATGAAGCTACTCTACAGACGATCATCGACCAGATTCTCCGGCGCTGGCCCGATGGGCAGTTGCTTTGTTTTTGCACCAACCCGCAGGATGTGCGCACGCGCCACGACATCACGGCTTTTGCCTCGGGTGCGGTCCCCCAGAGCGCCGTGGCGAGGTCCGGTTCAACCTCGCATCGGGGCAACTTGACGCGGTTATTCCGCATTACTTTCCAGAGGATTCCCCTCGAACTGGTTCACTGGATCAAGTGCCTGCACGCGCTCAGCCGTGCAGATATGCTCATTGTTGCGGGGACCGGAATCGTTTGCGACCAAACCGGGCCGCTCGGCTGGCCCTATGAAATATTTAAACTGTCGACGCTTGCGGCTCTCTGTCGCGTAAAACTCGCCTTCCTCAGCGTTGGCGCTGGGCCTATCCACCATCCGCTTAGTCGCTGGTTCGTGAGAAGGAGCCTCGCGCTCGCTCACCACCGCAGCTACCGTGACGAAGCGTCGAAGAGTTATCTGAAGGAGATTGGTTTCAACACTGATCGCGATTTCGTTTACCCGGATGTCGTATTTGGCCTCTCGAATGACACTCTGGTGTCCAGTGTTGCGGACGGTCAGCGGCGAATCATCGGAACTCGGAATCAAGGATTACGCATCAACAAAGCCGGAGGCATTCCGAGAATACCTCGATACGATGGCGGACTTCGTATTGTGGCTCCAGGGGCAAGGTTACAGTGTTCGACTGCTCCTTGGCGATATTCAGTACGATACCTCGGTGATAGAGGAATTCGTCGGTGTACTGAAAAGCCGGAACATACCTGCCGACGCGCCACTTTTGATTGCCGAGCCGGCCTTGACCGTCGAGGAGCTGCTGCGTCAAGTGGGCGGGACCGAAGCAGTGGTCTCGGCGCGGTATCACAACCTCGTAGTGGCATTGATCCAGAACAAGCCGGTCATTGCACTCTCCGATCATGCCAAGCTGGATTCGCTCGTGACCGATTTTGGATTGGCGCAATACCTCCTTCCGTTGCGAAACCTAAGCTCGGACGTTCTCATCGACAGATTCAAACAACTGGAGAACGACGTGGAGCGGCTGAAACCACACGTGAAAGCTGAATTGGAAAAGTATCGCGAAGCGCTTGATGCGCTGTATGTGACTTTCCTTTCTGAAGTCGAACGCGCCGGCTCGAACTGCCAAGGCGCGGCGCTAGGCGCGACAAGCGACATCCTCGATCGAGCCTATCCACAATGAACCAGACACGGCTTCCTCGACCGCCTCTTCTAATGAGCGCCCCCGCATGAACCCCTCGCGGCGATACCTCCTGATCTCGCCTTGCCGGGACGAGGCCCAGTACCTTCGCCGCACACTCGACAGCGTGGCAGCGCAGACTGTGCAGCCAGCGCTTTGGGTGGTCGTGGACGACGGATCGACTGACGGAACATCGGCTATCCTTGAGGAGTACACACGCCGACTGCCTTACCTGCGGGTGGTGCGGCGCATCGATCGCGGTCGCCGGGAGGTGGGGCCAGGCGTAATTGAGGCGTTCTACGTCGGCCTCGAGACTGTGCACCTGGAGGATTTCGACTATTTGTGCAAGCTGGACATGGATCTGGATCTGCCGGCCGGATACTTCGAGTTGTTGATGCAGCGGATGGAGGGTACCCCACGCGTCGGAACCACCTCCGGCAAGCCGTGGTTCGTCCACCCGCAGAGCGGCGCGCTAGTGCCAGAAGTCTGTGGGGACGAGATGTCGGTCGGCATGACCAAGTTCTATCGCGTCGCCTGCTTCAAGGAGATCGGCGGCTTCGTACGCCAGGTGATGTGGGACGGCATCGACTGCCACCGGGCCCGCATGCTCGGCTGGATCGCCGAAAGCGTCGATCTCGAGCCCCTCCGCTTCGTTCATCTGCGCCCGCAGGGCGCCAGCCAGAAGGGCATCTGGACCGGGCGGCTTCGAGCCGGGTTCGGACAATACTTCATGGGCACTTCCCCCCTCTACTACTTGGCGGTGGCGATACATCGTCTACCTGCGCATCCTGTGCTAATAGGCAGCGTGGCCATGCTATGGGGTTATCTCAGAAGCTGGCTCAAGGGCCTGCCTCGATATGACGACCTCGAGTTCCGGCGTTTCCTCCAATCCTACCAGCACGCATGCCTGCGCACGGGAAAGCGGGCCGCGACGGCCCGAGTGAATGCTGAGCGGGCCGGTCTTTGGCACGCCAGCCACCCGGCTCATCCCGCAACTGACCCGCGCGTCATTGGGCCGCGGTCTGCAACGGCAAGCCATCTAACGTCTGCCGGAAGTCGAAGCCGACAAATCGGCTAAGCGCAAGTTCAGGGACCAGCCGCTCGGCCATTTTCACATCGACATCGCCGAGGTGCAGACCGCTGAACCCCGGCTCTCCCTTGCTCTTCGCCGCGATCAAACGAACCCCCAAGTTCGCCTTCACTGAACTGGACGCCAAAGCTACAACGTGGACCGCAGCGAACTTCTTGCGCGCCCTAATTGAGGTGTACGCACTAGAATCGTTTCCCTCCGGCGTGGGCCGCCTTCCGTGACGGATGAGCTAATGGAGGCTGCAATGGAGTCCATAAGGAGGCTCCGTTGGTGCAGTGGGTCGAGATCATCACCGGAACGGAACGGCGCCGGCGCTGTAACGAAGACGAGAAGCGCCGGTTGGTGAGTGCAGGTTTGGGCCGGGCGCGACGGTTGCACAAGTGGCACGCCAAAACGGCGTCGCCGAGAGTTGCTTGTATGCCTGGCGCAAGCGGCTTGTGGGATGCGGTGACGACAAGGTCGTGCCGGGTCGGCCGCAACTCATCCTGGTGATGATTGAGGATGCCTTGACGTCACTAACGGCGGCGGTCCGATCTGAGACGCTCCCGATGGCACGGCACGCCACAGCTGCCGGATGGCACTCGACTGGAGATCATCCCAGCCCTGAGGGCATTGGTTGCGGCGCGACGACCGACGCGAACCTGGGGCCAGGCGGGATCAAATGATGATGGCAACGCCAGGCGATATTCCGGCCACATGCTTTAAATGTTCCCGCGCGCTCGTCCGGTTTAAGACCCTCAAACGGCCTCACGCCCTTTCTTCCGCTTCTTAAGGAAATTCCATTTTGCGACTAGATTACGCCCCAGTTTCGCCCAATTTTCAACACAGTTGGCCGGTAACGCCTGTTCCAAACACAATTTCGTTCGACAGACCTTTGGGGGGTTTAAATGAAATTGCGAAAATTATTTCTAAATTACTGTCGATCGATTGATTGTGTTTCGGTCTCGGTGACGCAAATGTTGTCTCGAGTGGTTCCGGTTCGACGAACTACAACGTTAGTGACTGGGATGATCTTGCGAACCGTTCTACTCGCCACTTGGTTGAGCGGTGCCTTGTCGTTAGCTGCGGCGGCCCAGACTGTGACGATGGGCGAGACTGCAGTCCTGACCGCAACCGACAATGGAAACGGCAACCTTCTGTTGGCCCAGGGTGCCACGCTCGCCCAGGCCGCAACCATTGAGAGTCTGTCCTTCTACGTTACTGCTGCGAGCGGAAATCTGATTCTCGGCATTTACGACGCGACCGGCCCTAATGGCGGGCCCGGCACACTCAAAGCCTCGACGAACAGCTTTACCCCCGCCGCAGGCTGGAATACGGCCAAGGTCGTGACCCCTCTTTCATTGAGTGCCGGCACCTACTGGCTGGCTTATCTGCCGAGCAGCAATAGTCTTGGTTTCGTCAAAACCAACGCGACAGGCAACTGCACATATTACGCTGATAGGTTTGGCAGCCTGCCTAGCAAGTTTAGCACCTCGCCAGCGCGTTGTACGCCCACCACCTGGTCGTTCTACGCCACGCTGGCGGCCTCCTCCTCTACTTCTGCCGGCGGCGGCTCGAGCGGCTCTGGCTCGGGCGGCTCTGGCTCGAGCGGCTCTGGCTCGAGCGGCTCTGGCTCGAGCGGCTCTGGCTCTCACGGCCCTGGCTCCCGCGGCCATGGCTCTCACGGCTCTGGTTCCAGCGGCTCTGGCTCGAGTGGCTCTGGCTCCAGCGGCTCCGGTTCCAGCGGTTCCGGTTCCAGCGGCTCTGGCTCGAGTGGCTCCGGTTCCAGTGGTTCCGGTTCCAGCGGCTCTGGCTCGAGCGGCTCTGGCTCCAGCGGCTCTGGCTCGAGCGGTTCCGGTTCCAGCGGCTCTGGCTCGAGCGGTTCTGGCTCGAGTGGCTCCGGTTCCAGTGGTTCCGGTTCCAGCGGCTCTGGCTCGAGCGGTTCTGGCTCCAGCAGCTCTAGCGGTTCCGATCCCACCAGCGGCGTGCTGCCGTCCTATAATGACGCCTACGCGAACTGGAAGAATGCCGGACTGCTTTCGGTTGGCGGTATTCCGAACCGGACGACGGTTTGCGCGACGGTCAATCCGAGCGGCGTCACTCCACCAGCTAGCAATGACGACGCAAACAATATCAGCAACGCCATTGCGTCGTGTCCCTCCGGAGAGGTCGTAATGCTGGCAGCCGGAACGTTCAAAATTTCGATGTCTGAGTACATCACCGTCGGCAATAGCGTTACTCTCAGAGGCAGCGGAACGTGCAACAACTCTGGTTCGCCCTATTGCCAGACTGTGATCGAAGTGTACGACGGAACCCTAGCATGGACTGGCGGTAACTGTGGCACGTCCACCTCAGCTGAAGAAGCTTGCGTCTCTAATCCAGCGATTCAGGTTCAACCTTCTGCCGCAGTAAACTTGTACGATTTTGGTTGGTCCTCATGCGGCATTGGCAATGTAGCCAGCACTTCGTGTGGTGCTGTCGCCCTTACTGCCGATGCATCACAGGGACAGACGACGATTTAGGTCAGCAGTACAAGCACCTTCTCTGTGGGTATGTGGGTACTCATTGATGAGGCGTCGGGAGCGGGATGGCAGAACGATCCGGTCGGACCTAACCTTTATGGTCAGGTCTGGGCGGCTCCAGACTGGCTGAGCACATCCGGCGGTCCAGCGACAGGTCGGGTCCAATGGGCGAAATTTGGAGGTAATGCTAGCTGGGGAGATTTTGATTCCGGGCAATATCCTTACACCGCAGGGAGCTCAGGGTGCTGGTACTCATTTTGTGACAGGGTGACAGAGGAAATACATCTAATTACAGCAGTCGGCTCAAACACTTTGACCTTCGATGACCCGCTCACCGTGGCATTCCGTCAGAGCAACAGTCACAACGCCCAGGTCTACTTCCCGGCACACCAGAACGGATCTCCGATGTCGTTCCTGCAATATGCTGGGGTTGAAAACTTAACCATCGAAAGACCAACCGATGGAGGAGTAAACTTCCAGTTCTGCGCCTACTGCTGGACGAAGAACGTCGAGGTCGTAGGATGGCAAGGAGGCGGAATGAATTTCGATTATTCAGTCCGCAGCCAGATGGACACGACGTTCGTGAACAACTGCGGTAATTCAGTGAACAACGGCGGGGAATATCCGATCGGTATTAGCTATGCTTCTACTGAGATTTATGTCGTGAATAGCATCACGCGCGAGTGCGGCAAGGGAATGGTCGGAAGAACGGGAGCAGGATCGGTCGTTGCTTACAATTATGTGGATGACACGATGTACGACAGTAATTCGGGCATCGGCGATTATTGGGTTGATATGGGGGTGAACGGAAGTCATTACGCCGGTACGCACCATATGCTCTTCGAGGGGAATTGGGGAGACAACCTGGACAACGACGATACGCATGGCAACGCCGTGTATCACACTTATTTTCGAAATTGGGGCACCGCGTTAAGAACGCCTTTTACTGATCCTTCAATTAACAAGATGGTCGATGACGCTACCGGAACTGCTTATGCTTGTGGGACGAGTGGACCGAGTGGGTGTTCGCTGAACGGGCCCGGTCCGTTGCGCGCCGTTGGCCCCATGATGCACGACTACTGGTTCGCCTATGTCGGCAACGTGTTAGGGACTGCCGGGACAACGACAACTGCAAATGGTTGGATTTATTCGGGTACTTTTAATAACAATCATACTATTTGGCTTCCTGGATGGAACTCAGATGCCAATAATCCTACTAAGAGTGACCCCAACCTGACTGCAAGTAGTGGTGCCTTCATCTTCAAACATGGCAACTACGACTACGTTAACGGCAAGGTTGCCGACTGGACTTCTGGATACTCGCAGACCCTACCGAACTCGTTCTATCTAAGCGGTGAACCTGCGTTCTTTGGCGCGGGCGCTTCCTGCGCTTATGCGTGGCCGTGGGTGACACCGACTGGGTCGAGCCAGATCCAGACCAATAGTTGTGGCGGCTCCGGTCTTCCCGCAAAGGCTCGCTTTGTCGCGGGGACGCCGTTCACGCAGCCTTGAGCCGCCGATAGTGCCGGATCAAACCGATCAGGGCGCCTGATCGGCTGGCAGCTCCGCCCCCGTTCGGGGTGACACGAGGTCGGCTGCTCGAGGGTCTAGCCCAGCCGACGCTCAAGCCGTTGCCGGACGTGCCCTAGGTCTTCGCCGACTGGGGCGTGCGCCGTTTTTAGTTGCCGCCGACGCTAGCGTTAACGCGTTAACGAACGAGTCTCGCCCATGCTATACTGAGTAGCCCTTCTAGTCTTACTGAGTCACAAAAAAGGGGAAGATTCGCGAATTTGCGAATCGTGATACGCGGGAAGATTCATGATCGGCATGAGGGCTGAGATGGATTTCCAAACGAGCGCGCGCAGTGAATCGCGCTTTGCCGCGTATGTCGAGGGGCTTGTTGGCGTGATCGGGCACGTGGACCGGGCGGGACCGCTGCGCGACTATTGCGTGGGGCTGATGCTGCCGGTGGAGCGCAAGAGCGTTGAGCCGATGGCGGCGGTGACGGCGCCGGAGCGGACGGCGGCGCAACATCAATCACTGTTGCATTTTGTCGGGCAGGCGCCGTGGTCGGATGCGAAGGTTCTGGCCAAGGTGCGCGAGATGGTGCTGCCCGAGATGGAGCGGCACGGCGCGATCGAGGCGTGGATCATCGATGACACCGGGTTTCCGAAGAAAGGCCGGCACTCGGTGGGGGTGACGCGGCAGTACTGCGGTCAACTCGGCAAGCAGGACAATTGCCAAGTCGCCGTCTCTCTATCGGTCGCCAATCACGACACCAGCTTGCCGGTGGCCTATCGGCTGTATGTGCCGAAAGATTGGGCCTTGGACAAAGCGCGGCGGGGCGAGGCGGGGGTTCCCGAGGAGATTGGGTTTGAGACCAAGCCGGAGATTGCGCTGGCGCAGATCCGCGCCGCTTGTGAGGCCGATATTCCGCGCGGCGTGGTGCTGATGGATGCCGGCTATGGCAGTGACACCGAGCTGCGCACGGACATCGGCGCGCTTGGGTTGAGCTATGTTGCCGGCATCATGCCGAACACCTCGGTCTGGGCTCCTGGGACAGCACCGCTGCCGCCGAAGAAATGGTCGGGTCGCGGACGCCCCCCGAAGCTGATCGGTCGTGACGCCAAACACCGGCCGCTTTCCGTCAAGGCGCTTGCGCTCGGCCTGCCAGCGGTGGCGTGGCGCATGATCAAATGGCGTGAAGGCACAAGCGACTGGCTGTCCTCACGCTTCGCCCGGATACGGGTTCGCGTTGCACATCGCGATTACCAGCTCACCGAGAGCCGCCGGGATGAATGGCTACTGATCGAATGGCCCCGGGGTGAAGACGAGCCGACCAAATATTGGCTCTCGACCTTGCCGCCGAACCTTGCCCTCGCGCGCCTGGTCGATCTCGCCAAGCTGCGCTGGCGCATCGAGCGCGATTACCAGGAACTCAAGCAGGAACTCGGCCTCGGGCACTATGAAGGTCGTGGGTGGCGCGGCTTCCACCACCACGCCACACTCTGCATCGCCGCTTACGGATTCCTAATCTCCGAGCGGGAGACGATTCCCCCCTCGGGACTGCGTGGCGCCTCGTGGCTCTCGAAACCTGCCGTTCCCGGCGGTTACCGACCGCGAGGCGCCCCCAATCAGACCGGAACGTCATATCCCGAACTCGATCGCAACCTTGCGCCGTCGCATCGTCATCGCGCTAGCGCCGACTCTGTCGAGATGCCCTTGTTGCGCCCGCATGACCTCGCGCAGAACACATCTCAGTTTGTGACGCAGTAAGACTAGTTGGGCTGTGAGATTAAGCTCAGAGTCGCGCTGCCAACCCAAATCTGGACAGGGAGTTCGCCACTTTGAGATCCGCCTATTTTTTTTTCGCTACACTGTTGACTGCGGTGCCGTCCTTGGTCGCATTGGCCGCCACAGCTCACAGCGATATTGCGATCAGAGTTAGATCGCCGACGAAACTAGGCGGCGGCATTCTGCCGGCCGATCGTGACGCCAGCGTTAACTGGCAAATGGCCGGCATGCTTTCCGTCGGTGGCATCCCGAACCGGCCGACGGTTTGCGCCAAGGTCAGTCCGCTCGGGGGAGGAGCTGACGACACGGCGAACATTCAGAAAGCCATTGAGGCCTGTCCGCTCGGGGAGGTCGTGTCACTCTCGACGGGCGTGTTCACGGTCGGAGAGGGCCACTACATCCTGCTGAACCGAGGCGTAACCGTCCGCGGGGCGGGGCCCTGTGCAGGCAACGCGACTTGCACGCTCATCCAGCGGACAAACGGCTGCAAGAACTCTCAGCCCCAGCAGCACCCCCGCCTGTGGCGGCAGCCCCACTCCGATGATAATCGTAGGGCCGGAACGCTATAACAACGATGCAATCTCGACAAACCTCACCGCCGACGTCGCACCCGGATCTTACTCGGTGAATGTCGAGAGCACCTCAAGATTCAGGGCAGGCCAAATCGTTCTGTTGGACGAATTGTCCGGGTCGCGGTGGATGCCAGACGTGGGGAGAACAGATCAGATTTGGGCCTCCCCAGATTATCGTGTCGTGTGGAATAGGCACAACCCGCCCGGTTATGGCGACGATCCGTTTCCGGGCGCTAGTACGTGGTTTTCACGTTACGATCGGCCCACCTCCGAACATCATAAAATATTAGGGATAAAAGGGAATAAGGTCACATTCGATTCCCCGGCCACGATCTCCTATCGAACCAGCCACACCGCCCAGCTGTCTTATTACAGTATGCCGCACACGACCAATGCTGGCGTCGAGAACATGACACTTTCCGGCGCCGACGATGGGCAACTTCGATTCGACTGGGCTGCGAATTCGTGGGCCTACCGCGTGGAATGCAAAAACTGGAGCGGGGAGTGCATCGCGATCGACTTTTCGTTCCGCGTCCAGTTGGAGGAGTTTTATATCCATGATGGCGCGTGGTGCGAGCCGGGTGGCGGTGGCTATAACATAAGCCTGTCACATGGGTCGTCCGAGATACTCCTCGAAAACGGCGTTTCGATCAGATGCAATAAAGTCATGGTCTCGCGGAGCGCGGGGGCGGGTTCGGTGACTGCATACAACTACATGGACGACGGCTATATCTGCTGCAACGGCACGAATCCTATTCTTGGCGCCGATAGGTGGCAGGAGATTGGACTGAACAACTCCCATATGGTCGGCGGGCACCACATGCTGTTCGAGGGTAATTGGGGCTTCAACATGGACAGCGATGCGACGCACGGGAATGCCATCTACAGTACTTACTTTCGCAATTGGGCGACGGGATATCGCTCTCGGTTCGCGAACCCATTCGATGAAGCAACAATTGATGATATCAATGGTTTGCCACAACCAGGCGGCAATGGCCCGCTTCGCGCGGCCGCTACACATTTCTACACGTATTGGCATTCATTTATTGGCAATGTCCTCGGCACGCCGGAGCACATGAGCGGATGGATTTACCACGGCGTTGACTTTACGAAACGCGCGGCCGTCTTTCTCCTGGGATACACTGATGATCAAAGATATCCCGCGACCGCGCATGATCCCAACGCCGACTTCACGTTCTCGGCTCCGCCCGGGACGACGATTGCGCACGGCAACTACGACTTCCTCAATAACGCAGTAAGCTGGGACCCGAATAATAGTAATCACGTACTGCCCAAATCGCTTTATCTGAAGCACGAGCCGGCGTTCTTTAGCGCAGGGAGCGGATATAAATGGCCATGGGTAAATCCGACCGGATCGCCGCAGCTCTACACGCTACCGGCAAAGGCGCGCTACGACGCGGGGACGCCGTTCACGCAGCACTGAAGTGGGGTTATCTCAGGGTCTGTTTATGGCGCCACGCTGAGTCCGGAGTGAAAAGGAAACAGCGCCGCCATGGTGCGAGCGGCGTTGGCCCCAACTCTGCGGCGTCAGCTCGCGCCGTATAAGGTTGATAAGGCAGGAGTCCAGCAGTCCAACCAGTCGGCTAGGCAAACCTCAGGATTGCACGTAGTGGCTTCCGCTCCTTGCGTTGGAGGCGGCCTCAGGGAGAATTTCGTGGAAGGACACTCCGTAGGAATTCGCGGTGCGTCGGCAATATTGGGCCGTGCGCCGCGCAGAGCTATCTGAGCTATCCCCATGTGCTAGATCAAGATTAGAGAGTTCCGTGTCCGATGGCTTACCCTCAGTTCAGTAGGCATCCACCTCGAACGTCATTAAGTCATCGCTCGTCTGTTTATGGCTTCCCGATAGATTTCGACAAGGCGCTCGATCTTCGTAGGCCAAGTGTGCTCTGCGAGAACTTTTGCCTGTCCCGCGCGACCCATCCTGGCGCAATGATCTCGATCGTTGGCAAGACTGACGATGGCCTGTTCGAGGTCCCCCACCAGGCTCGCCGGGTCGCGTGGCTCAATTAATATTCCACAATTGGCGTCCAGCACGTCGGCCGGTCCACCCCACCTAACAGCGATGACCGCCTTTCCAGAAGCCATCGCTTCGAGAACCACGGTTGCCCCCGCGTCAAATACGCTTGGTAGAACCAATACATCGGACTTTTGCAGCAGTTCGGCACAACGTTCTTGGGACTGCCACCCAAAGAACTCCACGCGCGACTCGATTCCGAGTTGAGAAACCCGTTTTGTAAGACGCAGTCTCTCGTCCCGGAGATCACCAACGATCTTGAGCCTGCAATTCACCTGCCGGCACGCGCGGGCCACAGCCTCGATGAGCCACTCAGGCCCCTTCCATCGTTCAAGTCGGCCTATGAAGATAATTTCGAATTCCCTGTCAACGGGGAAGGGCTCAGCAACCCCCTCGGCAAGTCCGCCGGCCCAGAGCTCAGAAACGACACCATTCTCAACCATTCGAAAGATCCGTCCACGGACACCCGAGGGCAGGCCATCCTCGGTTCGTTGGTTGGCTACAATAAGGCACTCGGCTTGACGCTTCGCGTCGAGTGGGCGTGCCAAAGAGTTCGCCAAGCTCCGGGCAAGGTTCTTCACTCCGCGAATTCCACGGGGTTGCAGGTAGCGAAAGCCAGCCGGATATTCCATCGCGCCGTTCATCGGACCTATGACAAGCGGCGCAGGAAGGCCCCCGAGGAGGCTTGGCGCCCTGGGGGCAATCGGGGTCGGTTGATGCACAACGTCAATCCCGAGCCTTTTGACGAGTTCGACCACGACGCGTCGCTGCCGCCACTGCGTGACGAGCACCTGGGGGTAGTAGAGTGGGTTGGAACCCATCCATAACGGGGCGCGTGCTTGAATCGAGCGAAACGCCGAATGCATCTGGGCATCTTCGACGTAAAATACCCGATTGGCTTCCGGGCCCAAGAGTTCGTCCAATTCGGGCTTCGTCTCGCTGCCGACGCACATCCACGCGTCGTGTCCCGCTTTCAGCAGCCCTCGGAAGATATGGAGAGGAAGGATGGCCTCTCCGGCCCACCTTGTTGAAGCATTGGCCGCGACAATAAGGATAGACAAGCGTTCGGTTGAGCCCCTGCGCTTCTCCGTCGAGCGAGGATCGCTGAAATGGGTCGTCTTCGCACGGCTGCTGATCTTCGCGTTTAGATCCACCACCCATATCCTGTCAGATCGCTGCGATTGAGTATCTTCTCCCCCAAATCTGCAGGCTCAGGGAGTATTCATGCGTTAACAAGGTCGTCAAAGCGGTGCTAAGGGCTCGTCAACGAGGGGGAGGGTGGATATCTTGAAGAGACAACCGTGATTTGACGAGTGACCATGGGAAAGCACAAGCCCGTATGATGAGCCAGAGCATTCATTCCCGTATATCGGAGGCGAACCGTGCTTTGAGCTACCATACCGGCGCCGCGTCGCGAACGGCTTTGAGCGGCCCAAAGCCCAAAGCAATGATTGACCGATTTGCAATCCTCCCCATCTTGGCGTGTGTTTTCGCATTAATAGCGTCCCCGGTATTGGGTCT
This sequence comes from uncultured Alphaproteobacteria bacterium, assembly GCA_963804725.1. GTDB lineage: Bacteria > Pseudomonadota > Alphaproteobacteria > ATCC43930 > CGMCC-115725 > JAATGI01. Next base: position 137,329 of record CAWDRN010000010.1, read on the forward strand.
TCTCACACCGATTGATCGTACCGCGGTCTATAGCGGAGCCGCGCGTCTGGAGAATAGATTATTCTGGCCTGTTTTGGCGGCGATTTCCATTCTATTGGTCGTGCAATACCGTTCTCGTTTTAGTAGAATTGTCTGGCCTCCCCACATCATCTGTCTCCTCGCCTATCTTGCGATTGCTGGAGCAAGCGTTCTGTGGGCTTTCAGTCAGGACAGTTCGTTAACTAGGTTCGTTCAGCAAGTACTGATCCTTATATCCATTATTCCGCCTGCAATGCTGGCGGCTCAAACAACGGATATGATGCGCAGCCTGTTTTTGTGCTTCGCGCTCGCTTTGATCGTGAATGCTTTCTTCATAATCGACGGCTCCGACGTGGACGTGGTCAACTGTGCCGCCAGCAATTTTTGTCATCAAGGTTATTTTGGTGGCAAGAATTATCTGGGAGAATGCTCCGCTGTCGCCTTTTTGCTGTCATTGCATGAAATCGCCCATCGCGGTTGGCGGCGCGCGTTGGGTGTCATTGTCGGCGCTATTGCCATAGTATTCATCTTCTTGAGTGATTCCAAAACCGCGTTTGGGCTTGCAATTATTGCTCCGATATTGGCCCAACTTACATTGACAATTCGAAAGATAACGCGGGTTTCTCCGGCGATCATTCTTTTGTCGATACCATTTTGCTATGCGCTAGTGTCCATGGCACTTCACGTTGATCTCATGCAGCGTATGGCATACGTGATTTACCACGACTCGTCTTTAACCGGCCGTACCGTGATATGGGAATTTGTGCAAAATGAGATCGGACGCAGACCGCTCTTGGGGTGGGGATACCAATCCTTTTGGCTCGTGCCTGGCTCGCTCAGCAGCGAGGCGCCAGGCTGGGTCAAGCAGATGCCGAACGCTCACAACGGCTATTATGATACCACGCTGGAGTTGGGGTATGTCGGCGTTGCTGTCCTTTACGTCTTTATCATCGCGACCCTCCACGCCGTTAAACGGGTCGCAGACCGCAACCCAGCTCGGGCGCGGCTCCTGCTCTCGCTTGTTCTCTTTTTTATCATGTGGAACTATTTTGAAAGCTTGTGGATGCGCGGCTTCGAATTTTTGTGGGTGGTGTTTGTTATTGTTGCTGCCGAAATCGCTCGATACTGGCAACCCCTTCCGCTGAGAAGGGCGGTGTCCGGATCGAGCAGAACGAGCCCGCTGAGTTCTGGCGCGTCACCTCGCGCGGAGCCCTCAGCTGTCCATTAGGTTGCCATGACCACCCGCGCGGGAATGTGTGTAGCCTTGGTCGACAAGCTCAGACTTGCGGGCGTGGTTCCCGTCGGGCAGGTCGCGGCCCCGGCGCACGCTGGTCCACGGTCCAATCTCCGAGGACACCTCCCGGTGCTTGACGGGGTGCGTGGCTTGGCCATCCTGATGGTCCTGGTGCTTCACTTCATCGCCGATGTGCCGCCGAGTAACTCGGTCGAACGCGCGATCTCCAACGTGACCAGCTACGGTTCTTACGGGGTAGAGCTGTTCTTCGTCCTGTCCGGGTTCCTGATCACCGGCATTCTTTACGACACCCAGAACAAGCCGCACTATTTCCGCAACTTTTACATGAAGCGCGTGCTCCGTATCTTCCCGCTTTACTATGGTGTGTTGGCGTTCGTTTTCTTTCTGGCGCCGCTGATCCCACTGCTGCGGGGGCCGACTCTGGACTACCTGGTCGACCGCCAAGCGTGGGCGTGGCTATACGCCATCAACATTTATATCGCCAAGCAAGGAGCGTGGTCCTTCTCCTACCTCGAGCACTTTTGGTCGCTTGCTATCGAAGAGCACTTCTATTTGTTCTGGCCGCTGGTCGTCTTCCTGCTGGCGCGCTGGCCGCGTGCGCTGATCAGGGTGAGCCTAGGTACCGTGTTGGGCGCGATGCTGGCCCGACTGATCGGATCGTTGATGGGGCTTAGCTGGTGGACCACCTACACCCTGACCCCCTTCCGGCTGGACGGCCTGGCGCTGGGAGCCTTCCTCGCGGTAACGGTGCGTCAGCCCGAGGGCTTGGAGCGGCTGGCGCGGGCTCTGCCGCTCGTGGTAACCGTGGTCGGGGGGCTGCTGGCCGTCACCTTTGGCTGGACCCGCTTGCTATCACACCAGGGGCTCGAGCTGGTCCTGCCGGTCCGGGCGGCGCTTATCATGGTGTTGCTGGCCTGCCTATTGGTGTGGGCTCTCGTCGCGTCCGAGCGGTCGGCCATCTCACGCTTTTTCTGCAGCCGTTCCATGGTCTTCCTTGGTACCTACAGTTACGGTCTGTACGTGTATCATCACTTCATTTCGTACTACCTGACCACCAACCGCACGGACATCGAGCTGGCGGGTTGGCTCGGCTCTCACGGGGCCGCGGTGGCGCTGCAGGCGGTGCTCGGCGCGTCGGCTTCGCTGCTCGTAGCCTACCTGAGCTACGAGCTCTTCGAGAAGAGATTCCTTCGTTTGAAACGGCTGTTCGCGACGGCCAGAGAGCCGGCGCCCGAGCGCTCGGCCGCGGTCGGGGCCGCGGCACCGTAGGTCCGCTCCAGGCACTGCTGGTAGTTAAGCGGCGGGTTCCAGCCAAGGGTTTCCCGCAACCTGCGGTTCTCGAAGCGCAGTGGCTTGAGACGCGACTCGAGCCGACGCGGGATCAGGATGCTAGGTACCTTGGTCGCTCGCCTGAAGACGGTGGCGAAGGCCAGCCGCACCACGCTAATGGCGAGCCAGTAGGGGACGGGTAGGCGCCAGCCCGGCTGGCCGCTGCCGCGCATGTAGTCGGAGAGGTAGGTCCAAATGTGCTCGCCCGGGCCGTCAATCACATTCAAGGTCTTGCCTCGAGCGCGGGGGGCGGCCGCTGTCAACGCAAAGACGTCGGCGCAATTCTCAACGTGGGTCATCGGCATGCGGGTCCGGGGACCGATGACTAGATGATGCCGACCGTATTGTTGGCCCAGGGCAGCCAAGTAACCGTGATCGCGTCCCCAAATGAAACCTGGTCGAAGCACGGTGAGCTCCCAGCCGTGCTTCTCGGCAAAGCGTCGGGTCACTCGCTCTTGCCACCACTTGGCGATCGTGTAGCCATCGCGGGTGTAGACCTCGGGCGTCTGGTGGAGCGGCGAGTCCTCATCGAGGGTCCAACTCGTCGAGCTGTAGTCGTAGACTGAAAAGCTGCTGCACAGCACCAGCCGTCGGCAGGCGCTGGCGGCCATGGCATCAAGCAGCCGCTCGGTGCCGACGACGGTGCCCGCGAATTGCGCATCCTCTCCGCCCGAGACCACCGCCGCGAGGTGGAGCAGCACGTCGACACCCTCGAAGGCGCGTGACAGATCGCGCGAGCTGCGCAGATCGGCCCTAAAGATCTCCACCGAGGAGGGCCACCCAAGCGCGTCAAGGCGAGCGGCGGGGCGAACCAGCGCGCGAACCTCGATGCCCCGGGCTAGCAATGCAGCGACTACATGCTGGCCAAGAAAGCCATTCGCGCCGGTGACTAGCGCCCTCATAGCGGCTGCTCCTTGGGTTTGAGGGCCTCGACCATTCGATTGACCTCGAGGACCTTGCTCGCCGTGACCGGCGGCGCAGACCCGTCGGACAGTGCCCGATAGGTGAGGGCAAGGAGCTCCCAAAGCCCTTCGTAGGCCCCGGGGCCTTTGAATTTGCGCAGCAGTGTGGCCAGTGCCGCGCGCCGGATGGTCTTCCCTTCGTCCAAGCCGCTGAAGAACGGGCGCAACGGCTTGGGCACGTTGCGGGGCCCGTCGAATGTAAGCCGTGTCTCGAACAGGTTAGCGGCGGCCACCATTCGCTCACCGTAGACCCGCAACCAAAAAGCGTCCGGCTGCGAGTTGGAGCTGAAGCCGAGGGCCGCAGTCCCACGCTCGGCGTCTAACACGGCGCGGAACTCGTCGAACGGCAGGACCGAGGACGTGCGCTTGGTCCAGACCGTCTGGGCGCTCCGGTGCGGACCAACGAAAAGGTACGCGAGCGATGCCAAGTGGGGCAGGAAGTCGGCAATGGCGCCGCCAGCGAGGGTGAGTGCAGGGTGAGCCGAGTTGGGGTCGGCGAAACTACCCGGCCCTAGGATATCCAGGCAGATAAGCACTTCGACGTGTGTCACCGCCCCGAAGTCGCCGGACTCGAATTCGTCGAAGAATCTCCTGCGGGGCATAGTTGAAGAGGTAGTTATAGTCCTCGACGAAATGGCGACCGGCCTGCTGGGCGTGCCGGACCAGCGTCTCCAATTCCGCGAACGCAGGGGTAGCGGGCTTCTCGACGATGACGTGGGCGCCGGCGTCGAGCGAGTCCAAGGCTGGTCCGAAGTGAGAGGTCGGGGGCGTGGTGACGTGGACGACGTCGGGTCGAGCCTGCTCCAACATCACCAAGTGGTTGGTAAACCAAGATCGGATGCCGTATCTTTCGGCGGCAGCCTCCGCTGCCGCGGGCGAGAGGTCGCAAATGGCGGCCAATTCGACGCCCGGCAAGGTCTTCAGGCAGGAAAGGTGCTGCTTCGCGATCTGTCCGGCCCCGATAAGTGCTGCCTTCATGCCGCCTTCTCCAGGATCCGGCGGTAGAAACCCTCTAGCGCCCAGGCCGCTTTGCTCCAACCATACCGTTGCACCGCGAGTTGCCTCGCCGACCGGCCGATGCGCTCTGCCAGGCCGGGCTCAGCCAGCAGGCGGTGTACCGCATCCGCGAAGGCCGCGGGCTGATCTTCGACAAGGATATCACGGCCGGGGACCGCCTCGATGCCTTCGGCGCCAAGGCTGGTCGAGACCACGGCCTTGCCCATCGCCATGGCCTCGACGATCTTGAGGCGGGTGCCGCCGCCCAGGCGCAGCGGCACCACGACGGCCGCAGCCGCGGCAAGATGCGGCCGCAGATCCGACACGAAGCCGGTCAGCTCGATCCGGGGCCCGGCCAGCGCCCGGAGCGAAGGCGGCGGCCCGCTGCCGATTATCTTGCAGCGCGCCTCGGGGTACGCCTCAGCGACGCGCGGCCAGATATCGTGCACGAAATGAACCACGCCATCGATATTAGGGACTGTCGAGAGGAGCCCGAAATAGACCACGGTTCGCCCGTCGGACGGCGGGTCCGTGGCGCGCGGCTGGTAGTACTCGACGTCTGCGGCGTTGGGAATAACCGCTGTGCGGACACCCGGCGCCTCATTGAGCAGGCGTTGTTCATCTGCCGCGCTGCACAAGTAGACGCCGTCGGCGTTGCGGTAGGTCCCTAACTCCTCCTGCCGCAGCTTACGCCAGTTGGCCCCGGCATAGAGGCGACGGCCCACGTTACCTCCGGAGCTGGCAAATTGCCGTGCCAAGTCATGGGCGATCTCGTGCAAGTCCACGACTAGGGCGGGCAGCTTCTCGCCAGTCGGAGCCTGACGCAGGTCATAGTGGCCAAGATACGGAAACTCCAGATTGACCAGATCGAATCGCTTGGCGCGCATGATCCGGTCAAGGCTCTGCTGTAGCGCTGGCACTGTGACCCGTAACCGCTCGAAGCTCCGGATCGAGGCCAGGGACCGGACTTGAAGCAGCCGTTTGGCAAGGCCTTGCCCGCCGTAGGGGTTGGGAACCATCACCACTTCGCGGCAGTAGGCCCGCATCGCCGCGCGGAACTCGTCGGCGTCAAACTCTTCGTCGACCAGCATCGCGGCCGTCAGATCGTGGCGTCGCGCTAACTCAGTCATGAGGCCATGGATCCGCGCCTGGGCGCCAAAGCGCGGCGGACTGGCCGGCAGCTGCGAAACGCAGAGGATATCAAGGCGCTCTCGGGTCATAGGCAGGAAAAACTTCGGCGCGAAGGCAGCTTCAACGGAAAACGCGGTTGCGGTGGCACCATCGGATGAAGACGTATACTGACCAAACCCGGGACCAATACATGCCGGGCGCCCCATCAAGGAAGGCACGCCAAAGCCGCTCCACCGCTATCGGGTCGAGCCCAACTGGAGCGATAGCCTGGGGGTCCCGCAGAGTCTGGTCCATGGCGCCCTTCAGGCCGCGCCGGATCCAACGATCGAACGGCAGGACAAACCCGCTCTTGGGCCGCTCAAAGAGAGCAGGGTCAAGGCCGCGCAGACCGATGCGGCGCAGCATAGTCTTCCGGCCTAGCGGCCGGTAGCGGGCCTGGTCTGGCAAGCGGTCCACGCTCTCGAAGAGCACCTGGTCCACCAGTGGCACGCGCTGCTCCAGCGAGGAGGCCATGCTGGCGACATCGTTGTCGCGCAGCAGTCGCTCGCCGAGGAAAAGCCGCTGCTCCATAACGCTGATGGCCGAGAGGGGTGTTCGGCCTTTTGTCTCTGCGATGATTCGCCGCCGCATTGCCACTGGCAGGCCGTCGGCCAGCGCTTCGGCAAAGCTTGGTCCCAAGAGCTCATGTTGGAATCCGGGGAGGAACAGGGCGTAGGCGAGCTGATACAGCGCCAGCAGATCATCGCCGTGGCGAACCATCTCAGGAAGTTTCGCCCAACGGGTCTGAGGTGGTATTCTTCCGCCCAAGGATCGCAGCGGCCAGGTAGCCAACCTCGCCGCGGCTATCTGCAGACTGCGCGGCGACCACGCGGCCCGCCGCGACCATCGGTGCAGGACCGGCAGATCGCGGTACGAGGTGTAACCTCCGAAGAGCTCGTCACCGCCAGTGCCCGACAAAGCTACGGTGAACCCAGCGGCGCGAATGGCGCGCGACATGTAGTAGGCATTGAGCCCGTCGAAGGTCGGCTGATCCAGGCTGTCCAGCGCCGCCTCCAGATTCTCGACGAAATGGCGCTCTGTCAGCACCACTTCATGGTGCTGCGTCCCAATGGCGGCGGCGATCCGCTTCGCGATGGGACCCTCGTTCAGCTCATGCTCCTCGAAGGCGAGTGTGAAAGTGTGGATGGGGCTCTGGGCGGCGAGTTGGGCTAGGTTGGCGACAGCTGACGAGTCGACACCGCCGGAGAGAAAGACCGCCAAGGGCACATCACTGGCGAGATGCAGCCTCAGCCCCTCCTCCAGGATGGCAGCCAGACTGTCCTCGTTCGTGATTGGATCGGGTGCGCGGTCGGAGATGCGCCAGAAGTCATGGTGGAGAACCTCTTTGCCCGCGCCGTCGAACTGGAGCAGCCGCCCCGGCCAGAGCAGGTCGACGCCTTTGACCGCGGTTCCGGGGCCGATAACGAAGCCGTTCCACACGCTGCTGGCCACGGCCTGCGGGTCTAGGTGAGGTGCCCCTAGCAAGCCGGAAGCCAGCAGGGCACGGAGCTCAGATGCGAAGGCCAACGACCAGCCCGCGTCCGGGTCCGACGACCGCGCCAGGTACAGAGGCTTAATTCCGAGGGGATCCCTGGCAAGCAGGAGCCGGCGCTCCTTGGAGTCCCAGCAGGCGAAGGCGAACATACCGCGAAGCCAACCCACCGCTTCTGGCCCGTGCAGACCGAGGGCGCGCAGCATCACAGCCGTGTCGCCGGTGGACTGTAACTCCTGCCCCTCTGCCTCTAGGCGCCGCCGCAAGTCACGGAAGTTGTAGATCTCGCCGTTGAAGACCGTTACGTGCCCGCTCACCGGGTCCACCATCGGCTGAGCGCCGGCTGGCGAGAGGTCGAGAATAGAAAGGCGGCGGTGGGCGAGCAGCGCGCCCCAGCCACGAGAGTCCGGCGAGGAGACCCACGTTCCGTGTGCGTCTGGGCCGCGGTGGACCATCGCGTCGCTCATTCGCTGCAGCGCCGCGAGGTTGAGGTTGTCAAGCCGCCCGATGATCCCTGCGATGCCACACATCGACTAAACCCATTGTTTGGCCGCCTCTGCAGCAGCAGAGCCGCTCTAATATGGCTACTTTGGCAATGAAGATTTGGTGAAAGCGGGGGCATGGCCAGCCGCGGTCGAGGGCATGCCCCAATTTTTGCCCCTTGAAATTGTGGTCAGCGTCAAGCCAATGCAAGTCTGCTCAACGAACTGGGAGCCGGGGAGAGCGCGCGCCGTCAAGGAGAGTCGGCATATTGCGCTTCCACAGTTAGTCGCTGGGCAATTCGCACACTCGCGTGGCCGTCGCCGTATGGATTGGCGGCACGACCCATTTTTTGATAGACCGCCGGATCGTCGAGCAAGGCGCACATCGCCTCATACAAGAGCTGTTCGTCGGTGCCGACCAGCTTTGCCAACCCTAACTCCATCGCCTCCGGTCTCTCAGTCGTCTCGCGCGTCACCAGGACAGGCTTGCCGAAGGAGGGCGCCTCTTCCTGGATCCCGCCTGAATCGGTTACAACAAAGTGACAGCGCTTTAATAGATAGACGAGTTCCGGGTAATCGACCGGCTCAATCAAATGGATATTCTTGAGCCCAATCAACGGTGCGAAAGCTTGGCGCACGTTAGGGTTCGGATGGACCGGAAACACGATGGTAACATCCGGACGCATCGCGATCCGTCCAATGGCACTGGCGATCCGAGCAAGTCCGCCGTCGAAACTCTCGCGACGATGCCCGGTCAGAAGAATAAGCCGCTGTCCGTTTACTCCGGGGGACCGTCGACTCCGTATCACCTCGGCTAGAGCCCTCATTTTGGGAGAGGTGTCGAGCCGGCCCGCTACCCACAACAGCGCATCGATTCCGGTGTTGCCGGTTACGACAATGTTCTCCTTCGGCACGCCCTCGCGCAGCAGAGCCTCGCTTGCGCGTAACGTCGGCGCAAAATGAAGATCAGCGAGGCGGCCAACCAACAAGCGGTTCGCCTCTTCGGGCCAAGGCGAATAGATGTTACCGGTGCGCAAGCCCGCCTCAACATGCGCGACCGGAATCTGTTGGTAAAACGCAGCTAGCGCCCCAGCAAACGCCGAAGTGGTATCGCCCTGCACAATCACTCGATCGGGACGCCAATTTTTGAGGATGCCGCTCATGCCTGACAACACCGCCCCCGTCAAGTATTGAAGGTCCTGGTCAGGGCGCATCACGTCCAGATTCCAATCTGGTCTGAGTTCGAAGAGTTCCAGAAATTGCGCCAAGATATCGCGATGTTGGCCCGTAGCACAGATTTTGCACTCGAATTCCGGTCTAGCGCTCATCTCCCGGATTACCGGCGCAAGCTTGATCGCCTCGGGGCGGGTGCCAAGCACGAACAGCAACTTCGTACGGATAGAGTTGAGCGGTGGGTTAGCGGTGTAATATCGGTTACGACGTACCGCTTCCGGCGCCACTGCCGGCAAATCAAGGTTCATGATCATATCGAGACTAGCCTTGGCAAAAATGGGGCTCGCCACATTTCGCGGCGAAATCCTTCAGGTCGAACGACTGCGACCCACCGGCTGATGGAGCGCACAGCCTTCGAAGGTTCAATAAAGCGCAAACCCACCACACACGCGCCTCCGCTCGCGTCACGTCTGGCTTTGCGCGGCCGGTGATCGTCCGAGCCGACGCGCGGCGATCTCACGGCCAGCGAGCCAGATGAACGCGCTGTTGGTGGTGAGGTAGCGCTTCCAAAGTTTTCGGGGCTCCATGAGGAGCCGCCAGCACCACTCCAGCCCCATCGACTGCATCCAGCCAGGGGCCCGCGTGATGAAACCGGCCAATACATCGAAGCTGCCCCCCACGCCCAAGATCACCGGCACCTCGAGGCGCATCCGATGACGCTCGCACCATGTCTCCTTGAAGGAGGAGGGCATGCCAACGAACAAGATGTGGGCACCGCTCGCACGGATTTCTTCGACGATGGCCTGATGGTCGTCCGCGCGAAAATAGCCGTCGCGGAAGCCGGCGATCTCGATGCCGGGGTGCTGGAGACGGCTCCAGTCCACCAGAGCCGTAACCACCTCGCGCCTAGCGCCGAGGAAATACACGCGCAGTCGGTGCTCTCCCGCGGCCGCCAGAAGGCGCGCCATGAGGTCTACACCGGCCACTCGCTCCGGTACCGGTTGGCCAGAAGCCCGCAAGCCCCAAACTACCGACATGCCATCTGCAACGGTTAGGTCAGCCGCCCGGCAGGCCAACGCCAGTTCGCCATCATGGCGCATCATGCAGAGATGAGACGCGTTGGCGGTGATGATCGTATGGGAGGTGCGCGGGGCGCGGCAAAACTCGAGGCACCGAGCTACCGCGGCTTCGATGGTGACAGCGTCGAAGGAGAGGCCCAGCAGTTCAGCCCTTGCGGTACGCTTCATCGACGCCTCATCAAGATTTGGAAGCTGAATGGTTGGCATGGTGGAGGCGGGCCCGCTCAGCATCGAGCCGAGCCATGGCGGCGCGCTTTCCGATGCACGAGCACGCGTGCTGATAGGATTGGAGGAAACACCTGAACTCCCAAATCGGCGGTTTTCCATCAAAATTATGATGGATGGAACGCCGTTATGCCGCAATCAATGATTTGTTAATTTCGCCCCAAAAGCACCGGTTGTCATCGAGATCTGCGACCAACAACGCTGGTAAGAGCCAATTTACCATTTTGCTCTTTACCATCATTAACCGAGAGAAGTACTACATCAGAGACATTATGCTAGGTCATTCCGGTATTAATCTTACTTTAGTGTTTGCCAACGAACAGTATGGGCTTGACGGCACCGGGCAGGGTTGCAGTAGCCCCCGACGGAACGGCTCATCGGCGCATCTGCGCTGAGTTGATTTTGAAAGGTAGCTTCGTCGGAGATTTAGTGGACTGCCGCGCCGTTCGAATGTGTCGGTCCGTTTGCTAGGGGGCAGTATGGCAATTCAATATGGTCTACTAGACGCTGGTCGATCAGAAAGTGTTGAGCGTGTTGCGGAGCCTCGCAGATCCTCGTCGCTGCTAACCCGGCGCACCGTTGCGGGTTTGGCAAAAGCTCTGGATTTTCTTGCGGTGATGCTTGCAGGGGCGCTTGCACTACATTTTTTTGCCGGCGATGCAAATTCGATTCGCCCCTATGTTATCGCGATTTTGCTGGGCGCCCTTTTTTTCGTGAGTGGCCTTCAGAGGGCTGGTGGTTATGAATTTCGTCGCCTATCGCGACTGCAATGGCAGTTAGGTGTTGCGATCATAATTTGGTTCGTCGTTGCCGCGGCTTTGGTTGCTCTAGCCTCTTTTGCCAACATAAATTTCGTATATTCGCCTGGGTGGATATTGGGATGGACATTGACCACCCCGGGGCTACTCGTTATCGAACGGGTGCTATTCTTTCAGCAAATTAAGCACTGGCGGCGAGACGGGAAGTTTGTCCAAAGACTAGTGATTTTTGGTGCCGGGCCTCCCGGCCAGGAGCTTCTCGCCGAAATACAGGCCGCGAGCGACAGTGACATTGCGGTAGTGGCGATTTTCGACGACCGTTCAACCCGCATCCCATCCACTGTTGGCGGTCTCGCGGTCGCGGGCACTTCCGATGATTTGATCGCATTTGTCAGACAAACCTTGGTTGACCAAGTGATCGTTGCCCTTCCATGGGGCGCTGAGCAGCGCGCCAAAGTGATATTCGACAAGCTAAAGTCGTTACCGGTTGACCTGCGACTGAGCGCAAGGAGCGCCGAACTATCGGTGCGCCAGATCAGCTTTACCGGCGGAACGCCGATGTTCGAAATCGGGAATCGGCCAATCCAACACTGGAATGCTGTCGCAAAGACTGCGTTAGACAAGATACTTGCCTGTGTATTGCTGCTTCTGCTGGCGGTCCCCATGGCTCTCATGGCGCTGCTGATCAAGCTCGAGAGTCGCGGACCGATTTTCTTTATTCAGAATCGTTTTGGGTACAACAACCACGTCATCAGGGTGTTGAAATTTCGCACGATGTACGCGTCCATGAGTGACAAGTCGGGGGCACAACGGACCGTGCGCAACGACCCCCGCGTAACGAGAATTGGGAATTTCCTTCGTCGCTTCAGTCTTGATGAGTTGCCACAACTAATCAACGTAGTTCGGGGCGACCTGTCGCTGGTCGGACCACGCCCTCATGCGGTTGCAATGCGTGTCGATGATCGCCTTTATCAAGAGGCTGTTTCAGAATATTTCGAGCGACACAAAGTGAAGCCTGGGATCACCGGTTGGGCTCAAATAAACGGTCACCGCGGCGAGGTGGACTCGGCCGAAGCGGCGCGGCAGCGGGTAGATTACGACCTTCAATACATCGATCGATGGTCGCTGTTGTTCGACTTAAAAATCCTGCTCGCCACCATTGTCACGGTGTTGCGGCGGGACAAAGCGTATTGATAGTTGGAAAAAATGTTGGAAGACGTCCAAGGGGAGCGCGACCCCGAACTAGCCGGCAAGTCATTCCGTCGAGATGCACCGGCGACTAAGCGCCTCGCCAATGTCGGAGCCGGAGCAGTGTGCAATTATGACGGTGTGACGAAGCATCGGACCGAGATTGGTGCCGATGTGTTTGTCGGGACCAATGCCTCCTTGGTGGCGCCGATCCGGATCGAGGATGGCGCCTTCATCGCCGCCGGCAGCACCATCACCGAGGATGTGCCGGCGGATGCGATGGCGCTGGGGCGGGCGCGTCAGGTGAAAAAGCCGCGCCGCGCGGCGGCGTGGCGCAAGCGGCAAGACGCCAAGAAAGCGGGCGACGCGGTCTGATGTGCGGCATCATTGGCGTAGTCGGCCATCACGAGGTGGCGCCGCTGCTGGTTGATGGGCTGCGGCGGCTCGAATATCGGGGCTACGATTCGGCCGGCATCGCGACGCTGGTCGAGGGCAAGATCGAGTGCCGGCGCGCCGAGGGCAAACTCGACCGGCTGGTGGAACGGCTGGCGGCGTCGCCGGTTCAGGGGCGGATCGGGATTGGCCATACCCGGTGGGCGACCCATGGCATCCCGTCGGAGGACAATGCGCATCCGATTGCGAGCGATCGGGTTGCGGTGGTTCACAACGGCATCATCGAGAATTTCCAGGCGTTGAAGGACGAGGTGGTGGCGCTGGGCCATCGCTTCTACACGGCGACCGATACCGAGACGGTGGTGAGGCTGATCACGCACTATCTCGGGGAAGGGCTGAGCCCGGTCGAAGCGGTTGCCAAGACCTTGCCGCGGCTCGAGGGTGCCTTTGCCCTGGCGATCCTCTTTGCCGGGTCGGAAGATCTTCTGATCGGCGCCCGGCGCAACAGCCCGCTGGCGGTCGGCGTGGGCGATGGCGAGATGTATCTCGGCTCCGACGCGTTGGCGCTAGCACCGATGACGCGCAACATACTCTATCTTGAGGAAGGCGATTGGGTTGAGATGAGCCGTGCGGGCGTGGTTGTCCGCGATGCGGCCAACGAGCGGGTCGAGCGGCCGGTCCGCGAGACGGCACTGTCGGGGGCGCTCATCGGCAAGGGCGGTCACCCCCACTTCATGAAGAAGGAGATTTTCGAGCAGCCTGCGGTGATCGGCGACACGCTCAATGCCTATGTCAATCCGGCGACGCGAAGCGTGGTGCTGCCGCCATTGCCGTTCGTTCTGGCCGCGGTGCCGAAGATCACCATCCTGGGGTGCGGCACCGCCTATCATGCCGGCCTCATCGCCAAATATTGGATCGAGCGGGTGGCGCGCCTCTCGGTCGAGGTCGATGTCGCCTCCGAGTTCCGCTATCGCGAGGCGGCCCTTGCCAAGGGCGGGTTGACGATCCTGGTCTCGCAATCGGGCGAGACGGCGGACACGCTCGCCAGCCTGCGCTATGCCAAGGCCCAGGGCCAGCACATCGTGAGCGTGGTCAACCAGCCGGAAAGCACGATCGCGCGGGAAAGCGATGTGGTCTTCGGCACCTATGCGGGACCCGAGATCGGTGTCGCCTCGACCAAGGCGTTTACCACACAACTCACAGTTCTCGCCTGTTTTGCCCTTGCCTTGGCGCGGGCGCACGGCACCATCGACCGGGATCGCGAAGCGGCGCTATCGGCGGCGCTGGCCGAGGTTCCGGCCCGGGCCGGCGATCTCCTCAATTACGACCAGGCGATCGCCGAGCTAGCCGTCACCATTGCCGAGGCGCGCGACGTCCTCTATCTCGGCCGTGGCACCTCCTATCCCTTAGCGCTCGAGGGTGCACTGAAGCTCAAGGAGATTTCTTATATCCACGCCGAAGGCTATGCCGCCGGAGAGATGAAGCACGGGCCGATCGCATTGATCGACGAAGCGGTGCCGGTCATCGTGCTCGCGCCCATGGACGAGCTGTTCGAGAAGACCAAATCGAACATTGAAGAGACGGTGGCGCGCGGCGGCAAAGTGGTGATGATGTCCGAGCGCGCCGGCCTCGACCGGCTCGCAGGCCGGCTCCTGGCCGGCATCGAGGTGCCGCACTGCGATACCTTTGTCGCGCCGATCCTCTACGCCATCCCGATCCAGCTCTTGGCCTATCATGTCGCGGTGCGCAAGGGCACCGATCTCGACCAGCCCCGTAACCTCGCCAAAAGCGTCACCGTCGAGTAGGCTCGCCGTGTATGGGAATGGCAACGCTCACGCAACAGAGCACCGCCCATTGGCCGTCAACGCCGAGGGCGCTTGGGGCCAATCAATTCGCCGCCAGCTCGGCTCAGGCGAGAGCTGCCCGGCCGCTGACCGAATTCGCAGGTTGATGCGCTCAAGGCCAGTCGCGACATCCCAGCCGGCGGCCGGAAGCTCCTGTGCAGTTCCAGTCGGAAAGGGAAAGCACTCGATTGCAGATAGCAGGGTCTTCGCTAGCGAATTTGGAATCCACGGATAGCCATCGCGTTTTCCAACGGCGATTTGTGCGTCATCAGTCGGCCATCCGGTCGACAGCCGGCGATATCGGCAAAAAAGGCTCGCGGCGATCGACCCAGAATTGCCAACCGGCCATGCCATTGCTCCGCCGCGCGACTTGATGGCGCTTGGGGCGCATTGTATCGTCGCCGCAGGCTAAAGGGGATGTCGTCAGCATGAGAATCTTGCTCACGGGGGGGTGCGGTTTCATCGGCTCCGCCGTGGTTCGACGCCTGCTTCGGGCGACAGCCCATCACGTCATTAACATCGACAATATGACCTACGCGGCTTCGGAGGCGGCGCTCGAAGAAGTGCTCACCAGCAGCAGTCATCGCTTGATCCACGCCGATATTACCGACGCCGACGTCATGGCGGAGATCTTTGCTGAGTACCGCCCGGACGCCGTCATGCACCTTGCTGCGGAGACGCATGTCGATCGGGCCATCGATGGTCCCGGCCGATTTATCGAGAGCAATATCGTCGGTACCTACACATTGCTCGAGGCCGCCCATCGTTATTGGAACCGGTTAAGTGAATCGGCGAAGTCGCAATTCCGGTTTCACCATGTCTCAACCGACGAAGTGTTCGGTGCGCTGGCGCCTGATTCGCCACCGTTTGACGAGGCGACCGCTTATGATCCGCGCAGCCCTTATGCCGCGAGCAAGGCGGCGTCCGATCATCTGGTGCGCGCCTGGCGTCATACTTACGGATTCCCGACGCTCGTCAGCAACACCACCAACAATTACGGGCCCTGGCAGTTTCCGGAGAAATTGATTCCGCTCGTGACGCTCAATGCGCTCGCGGGCAAACCCTTACCCGTCTACGGGGACGGCTCAAACCAGCGCGATTGGATCTATGTCGAGGATCATGCGGAGGCGCTCACGCGGATCGTAGAACAGGGCAAGCCGGGTCGCACTTATTGCATCGGGGCGCGACAGCCGCGCCGCAATATTGACGTCGTACGGACCATCTGTGCAGTGCTTGACGAGCTGGCGCCCGATCGCGGCGGCCCGCACGAGCGATTCATCCAATTCGTTAGCGATCGACCAGGACATGATTTCCGATACGAGATCGATCCCTCGGCCAGCGAATCGGAACTCCAATGGCGGGCCGCGCACGATTTTGAGCGCGGGATTCGCAAGACCGTCGCATGGTATTTGCAGCATCGCTCGTGGTGGCAGGAAATCTGCGAGAAGCGTTACGCGGGCGAGCGGCTCGGCCTCGCCCAATGATGATCAAGGGTATCATTCTTGCGGGCGGCTCCGGATCCCGCCTCTACCCGGCGACATTTGGCCTCTCGAAGCAGCTGTTGCCGATCTACGACAAGCCGATGATCTATTACCCGTTGAGCCTGTTGATGCTCGCCGGGGTTCGCGACCTCTTGGTGATTTCGACGCCCGATGACCTGCCGCTCTATCGCCGCGTGTTGGGCAGCGGAGAACAATGGGGTGTGCGTTTTTCTTACGCCGAGCAACCAAAACCCGAGGGTCTTGCCCAGGCATTTCTGATCGGCGAGGCATGGGTCGCCGGCGAGCCTTGCGCCTTGGTGCTGGGCGATAACCTGATTTTCGGTGGCCACCTTTCAGATCTGTTGCGCGACGCGGAAACGCGACGTCATGGCGCCACCGTGTTCGCCTATCAAGTGCGCGATCCCGAGCGTTACGGCGTCGTCGAGTTTGATGCAGAAGGACGCGTGCTGGGTATTGCCGAAAAGCCGAAGGCGCCGCGCTCACATTGGGCGGTGACCGGTCTCTACTTTTACGATGCACGCGTGACTGAATTTGCCCATCGCCTCAAGCCCTCGGCGCGCGGCGAGTTGGAAATCACCGACCTCAATCGCATCTATCTTGATGATGGTAGTTTGCGTGTCGAGCGTCTTGCACGCGGCTGCGCCTGGCTCGACGCCGGCTTACCAGAAAGCCTCCTTCAGGCCGCGAATTTCGTTCAGACCATCCAAGTACGGCAGGGCATGTTGGTTGGCTGCCCCGAGGAGGTCGCGTACCGTAAGGGCTTCATCGACGCCGGGCAATTGCGTACGCAGGCAGGCAAAATGGCCAACACAGAACTGGGTCGCACTTTGCTCGAGCTCGCCAATGATGGCAGCTCCTCATTGTAGCGAGGTGGTATGTTGAAGGTCGAACGGCTGTCGATTCCAGATGTGTTGTTGATCGTGCCACAACGTTTTGCAGATGCGCGTGGTTATTTTGCCGAGATTTACGCTAACAAACGCTACGCTGCGATCGGCATCGATGGGCCCTTTGTCCAGGACAATGAGAGCCTGTCGCGGCCTAAGGGAACCTTGCGCGGGCTCCACTGCCAGATCGCGCCCTTCGCGCAGGGTAAGCTGGTTCGGGTTGTTTCCGGCGCGATCTGGGATGTTGCCGTCGATATTCGCCCAAACGCGTCAAGCTATGGCAAATGGACGGCGGCGACGCTAACGGCCGGTCGCGGCGAACAGCTTTGGGTGCCTCCAGGGTTCCTACACGGATTTCTTACACTCGTGTCCGACACCGAGATCGTGTACAAGGTCACCAACGACTACGATCGCGCGTCGGAACGTGGCGTGATTTGGAACGATCGCACGCTTGACATCGCGTGGCCGCTTGAGAGTGACCCGGTACTCTCGGACAAAGACAAATCGCTTCCTACTTTTGAAGCGGCTAATGATTGGTTCAGCGCATGAAAACGCTTCTCGTCACCGGTGGCAACGGCCAGTTGGCGCGCGCACTCGCCGCGCTGGCACCGCGTTTCGCCGAGCTGGGTTTTGGGTTGCAAAAGATTGGACGGCCACAGTTCGACTTCAGTCGTCCCGAGACGATCGATGCTTGTTTCCTCGAAGCTCAGCCTGCGCTGGTAATTAACGCTGCCGGGTGGACCGCCGTCGATGCGGCCGAAGCGCAACCAAAGGCAGCGGCGCAAGCGAATGACAGTGGCCCTGCCCGATTAGGTGCGGCGTGTGTGGCGGCAAACATAGCGTATATCCACATTTCGACGGACTATGTATTTGACGGAACCAAGGGCCAACCCTATGTCGAGACCGACGAGCCCAACCCGATAAACGTTTATGGCGCTACAAAATTGGCCGGTGAGAGAAAGATCCTGGCGACGGGCGGCCGCGCTGTGATTTTGCGCACCTCGTGGCTCTATTCAGCGGAAGGTACGAATTTTGTGCGCACCATGCTGGCCGCGTCGCAAAAAACCGATACACTGCGGGTAGTTGCCGACCAACATGGCTGTCCCACCAGCGCAGAAGATTTGGCGGCGGTCATCCTTGCTGTAGTCGATCGCATCGCGGCAGGGTGGCGCGAGTTTTACGGTGGCATTTTTCATGCGGCAGGCAGCAGTGACGCCACATGGCACGGTTTTGCCGAGGCGACTTTCGCTCACGCGGCGCGGCTTGGCTGCCGGATGCCGGCGATTCTGCCGATAAGGACGGCTGAATGGCCAACCGCAGCGCGACGGCCGGCCGATAGTCGGCTAGCTTGCGCCAAGTTGACGGCAACGTTCGGTGTACAAATTTCAGAGTGGCGCACGACCCTTGGGCGCGTCATCGAGGAGATATGGCGCAACAAGGCATCGGCGGCGCGAGTGTGACCCTATGATCACACGGCGTCTGGCCGCTATGTAAGCGGCATAGAGCCCGTACCTTTGGCGCCGAGGGCTTATTTGGCAAATGGTCTCACCCAGGAGTGTCGGACTTATGCGATGAGCCAGCGGCGGGCGTGCCAGGTGATCGGCGCCGATCGATCGTCAATGTGCTACCAATCACGGCGGCCCGATGACAGGTATTTTGCGCGTACGCTCTGAGACCTGGCAGCGATGCCGCTGCTCGGCCAACAGCGTTTGCGTCTGCTCCTGCTCAAGCGCGAGGGCGCGCGGGTTTGAATATTGTTCAAAGAAGCTGCCCCGGCTTTTGCGCACGCATTTGGTCTGGGCTGTTGCCGAGACGGCATCAAAACTAAGCACCGGAAGTTTGCGAATTTGTCAGGCATCGACGACAGGGCACACGATTGCACCATTGCCCGAACCAAGCCAAATTGAAGTGGGTCAATACTGGCGGAGCAAGCCCACTAGTTTACCCTGCACCTTGACGCGGTCTGGGCCAAAGATGCGTGTCTCATAGGCCTTGTTTGCAGCTTCGAGTGCGATCGAATCGCCGCGCCGGCGAAGCCGTTTCAGCGTCACTTCGCTGTTGTCGATCAGGGCCACCACAATGGCACCGCTCTCTGCGGTATCGGTGCGCTGGAGGATGACAGTGTCGCCGTCGAAAATGCCGGCGTCGATCATGCTGTCGCCCTCGACTGACAGCGAATAATGCTCGCCTGGGCCCAGCATGGAGGAGGGCACGCCGATCGAATTGGAATTGTCCCGCAAGGCCTCGATCGGCGTTCCGGCGGCAATCTTGCCGAGGAGCGGCAACTGAATTACTTCGCCACCGCCGTTGGTGGCGGCCGCCGGTAGGGCAGCCTTGAAATCGCCTCGAATTACCGTCGGCGAAAAGCGGCTTTTGGTTTCGGCGCTGCGCGCACGCGTTAGGGGGATCGCACTTTGTTCCGGTAATTTCACCACTTCGAGGGCACGAGCGCGATGGGGCAGGCGGCGGATGAAACCGCGTTCCTGCAGCCCACTGATCAACCGGTGAATTCCAGATTTTGAACGAAGCCCGAGGGCCAGCTTCATCTCCTCGAAGGAGGGCGACACCCCGCCGTCGGCCAGCCGCTGGTTGATGAAGGACAGCAGCTCGTGTTGTTTGCGAGTCAGCATGTTAGCTCCGGTACCGAAGGGACTAGGTTATCCGCCTGAAAGAAAAGGGGCGGACGCTTGCGCACGAGAACAAAACCGCAACCGAGATGTTGTACTAGTTTGGTTCTCCCTGCCCGTCAAGCATCAATCTCTTGATGGCGTGCCGAAAGTGGTTGGGCGATCGATTCGAGCGACTGGCCCTCGGCGTTGACGCCGAATCCGAGCTCAGCCACAGCGGCAATCAGCATCAGTGCCGCCGCCAACAGATAGCCGTAGAACAGCACCCAGCGCGAGCCGACATCGATCAGGCGCCCAAAGAGATAAGGGCCGATCACGCCACCGACGCCGGTGCCGACTGCATAGAATACGGCAATGACCAGCGCGCGAACCTCGAGTGGGAAGAGTTCGCCTGCCGAAAGATAGGCGGCGCTGGCCGCTGCAGAGGCGAAGAAAAAAATGACGCTCCAGGCGGTCACCTGCTGGTTAACTGACATGAGGCCCTCAGCGAACAGCCAAGCCGTACCCGCTAACAAAACGCCGGCGAGTATGTAAGTCGCGGCGATCATCCAGCGCCGGCCGATCGTGTCGAACCAGCGCCCAAGCAGCAGCGGCCCTAAGAAGTTGCCGATGGCGAAGGGCAGGATGTAAGTGCCGATCGATGCTGCCGGCACGGCATAGAATTTGGTGAGCACGAGGCCGAGCGTGAAAAAGATCGCGTTGTAGAGAAAGGCCTGGGATGCCATCAGCACCAGGACCAGAACCGTCCGTCGCTGGTAGACGACGAACATGGTGTGGAAGAGCGCGCCGAGACCGAAGCTCTTTTGCGGATGGAAAGTCGAGCGCCCTTCGGCGGGAGGGGGTTCGGTGGCGCCGGCACGACGCTCAATGTCGGCGATATTTCGGTCGGCCTCCTCCGCATAGCCATGGGTCAGTAGCCAGCGCGGACTCTCGGGCACCCAGCGGCGCAGAAACAGAATGAAGGCAGCGAGCGCGGCGCCGATGCCGAAACCCAAACGCCAACCGAGATCGACGGGGAAGAGCCGCGTATCCAAAATGATATTGACGATGCCCGAGCCTAGCGCCGCGCCGATCCAGAAGCTGCCATTGATGATGAGAGCGATCCGGCCGCGGAGCCGCGCCGGCATCAGCTCGTCGATCGCCGAGTTGATCGCAGAGTATTCGCCGCCGATACCGAGACCGGTGATCAGCCGGAAAATTGCGAAGCTCGCGAAGTTCCAGCTGAAGGCCGAGAGCAGCACGCCGACGAGATAAATCGCCAGGGTAACGAAGAACATGCGCTTGCGGCCGATACGGTCTGTGAGCCAGCCGAACACCAAGGCGCCCACGACGGCGCCGATGACGTAGGCCGATCCGACCGAACCAATCTGCGTGCCCGACAAGTGCAACGTCGCCGGGTCCTGTAACACGCCGCCGAGCGCACCCACGATGGTCACCTCGAGCCCGTCGAGCACCCAGGTGATACCGAGCGCAACCACCACGAGCAAATGGAAGCGCGACCAGGATAAACGATCGAGCCGAGCCGGAATGTCGGTGGTGATGGCACCCCCGCTTTGTGCCGCGCTCACAGGGGTGTCGGATCGCGGGCCAGCAGCATGACGTCGACAGGATCACCGGCTATCACGGCTGG
This sequence comes from uncultured Alphaproteobacteria bacterium, assembly GCA_963804725.1. Taxonomy (GTDB): domain Bacteria; phylum Pseudomonadota; class Alphaproteobacteria; order ATCC43930; family CGMCC-115725; genus JAATGI01. The sequence goes on from CAWDRN010000010.1 coordinate 158,336, forward strand.
CGCGTGGGGCGGGCGCACGACCAGGCAATCCGCAGCCGCGAGCAGCGACATCATCGACGAGTCCTGTTTACTAAACGGCCGGACCTCGAGGGTGCCGTCGGCAGAGCGCATCAGCGTCGCGCGCAGATAGTCCTGGCGATGGTCATTGGCTTTAAGTGGCGAGGCCAGGCGCGCCTTCTGCAGCACCGGCTCCCTCGGTTCAATCCCCGACAATTTTTCGATGGCAGGCTTCAGGAACAAGAGCGAGCACACCATGGTCGATACTGGATTGCCAGGCAGGCCGATCATTGGCGTGCCGCGGAACCTGCCGACCATTAAGGGTTTACCGGGCCGCATGGCGATCTGCCAGAAATCGAGCACCAGCCCAGTCTCACCGAGCGCATCGCGGATAAGATCGTGCTCGCCGACCGAAGCGCCGCCTGTGGTGACGAGGAGGTCAATGCCGGTGGCGCTCGCTGCCACCTCCTGCAGGGCGCGGGGATCGTCCGGCGCGATCGGCAAGGCGATGGGGATGCCGCCGCAAGCTTGCACCAGCGCCGTCAGCGCGAAACTGTTGGAGCTCACGATCTGGTTGGGCCCGACCGGATCGCCGGGGAGAACGATCTCGTCACCGGTCGGCAGAATGGCGACCCGTGCCCGCCGGTAGACCCGTAGCCATGGCCGGTTCATGGCTGCGGCCAATCCCACGTCGCGAGCCGTCATCTCGCGGCCGATCTTGAGTCGCAATTCGCCTTCGCGGAAGTCGAGACCCGGCTCGCGGACATGCCGGCCGACGTGACTCGAATTCTTTGACGATGACCGTATCGGCGTCGCGGTCCGTGTCCTCCTGAATGACTACGGCGTCGGCACCTGCAGGCAAGGGCGCTCCGGTGAAGATCCGCACCGCTTCGCCAGCACCCAGTTTGCCGTCATAGGATTTGCCCGCCGGGACTGCGCCTACAATCTTGAGGCGCCTCGGGACTTGCGCGACGTCGGCGGCGCGCACGGCGTACCCGTCCATTGCCGACAAGGGCGCAGGCGGCTGGGTGCGCCGTGCCGTGACATTTTCGGCCAGCACCCGGCCAAATGCCTCGCCGACTGGGATTTGCTCCGGGCCGAGCGGGGCAAGAGACGCGAGGAGCCGCCCGCGCGCTTCCGCGACGGTAATCATGGCGCGTTAAAGATTCCGGATTTGCCGCCGGACTTGTGGACTAGGCGGATATTCTCGATGCGAATGCCGCGGTCCACTGCTTTGCACATGTCGTAGATCGTTAGCGCGGCGACTGAAACGGCCGTCAGCGCCTCCATCTCGACGCCGGTTTGTCCTCTAATTTTGACTGTCGCAGTGATGTCGACGGCATGACGCTCGGTGTCGGAATCGAACTCAACCAAAACCGAATTCAGGCTCAGTGGATGACAAAGCGGGATCAAATCGGCGGTGCGCTTTGCTGCCATAATACCGGCAAGCCTTGCTACGGCGAGCACATCACCTTTTTGGGTGCCGCCCGATTGGATCAGCTTGAGAGTTGCCGGTTGCATGATGACGGAACCAGCTGCGGTGGCGACCCGTTCCGTTTCAGCCTTGGCCGAGACATCGACCATGATCGCGGCACCCTTCTTATCGAAATGCGAGAGCTTGCTCATGCCGTTAGTTGGGCGGCGAGAGCAGGGCGCGGGTTGCTGCGGCGACATCCGGTTGTCGCATGAGTGATTCGCCGATCAAAAAACACGTAGCCCCGACATGGGCCATGCGGGCCAAGTCAGCATTGGTCGAAAGACCGCTTTCGCTGACCAGGAGCCGGTCCGTCGGCACCATCTTGGCCAGGATTTCTGTGGTCGCAAGATCAACCCTTAAGTTCTTCAAGTTGCGGTTATTTATGCCGATTATCTCTGATTTGAGTTCGAGGGCACGGTGTAACTCTTGTTCGTTGTGAACCTCGATCAACGCGTCCATGCCAAGTGATAAAGTTGTATTTTCAAGCCTTTGAGCTTCATCATTCGATAATGAGGCGATGATAATGAGGATGCAGTCCGCGCCCCAGGCGCGCGCTTCATAAACTTGATAGGGGTCCAGCATGAAATCCTTCCGCAATACCGGAAGATCAGTGGCTTCGCGAGCGAGCTTCAGGTCGTCGAGCGATCCCCGAAATTCGGGCCCATCGGTCAATACCGAAAGGCAGGCAGCACCCCCATCGTGATAAGCCCGCGCCAAGGCCGCGACATCAAAATCCTGCCGGATCAGCCCCGCACTCGGCGAGGCGCGCTTGATTTCGGCGATGAGGCCGTATCTACGTTCAGCAACGGCGCGCTTCAACGCCCCGACAAATCCGCGGGACGGGGCCTGAGCGCCGGCGTGTCGCTCGAGTTCGCTTTGTGGCACCCGCGCCTTGGCAGCGGCGATCTCCTCCCGCTTATAAGCCTTGATGCGGGCAAGGGTGTCGCTCATGGCAGCGGTCGATCATTGGTTACGGCGATCAACCGATCGAGCGCGAGCCGCGCCTCCCGGCTGTCGATCGAGTCAACCGCGAGCGCCATGCCCTCCTTTACATCTTTTGCGCGTCCCGCAATGACCAGCGCTGCCCCGGCGTTGAGCACTACCACATCGCGCAACGGGCCCGTTTGACCCTCGAGCAATGCGCGGAGCTGTATGGCATTGGCAGCCGGGTCGGCGCCCCTCAATTGCTCCTTTGTCACCCTTTTGAGACCGAACTGTTCTGGCGTCAGATCGAACGAGGTGATCTTGCCTTCTTTCCATTCAGCGACATGCGTGGTGCCGGCCGTGGAAATCTCGTCAAGCCCGTCGCCATGCACGACCCAGGCATGCTCAGTGCCCAGGCGCCCTAACACTTCAGCGACCGGCTCCACCCATTCCGGCGCGAAGACGCCAACGAGCTGCCGCTTGACGCCGGCAGGGTTGGAAAGGGGTCCAAGGAGATTGAAAATGGTGCGCGTGCCAAGCTCGACCCGTGTGGGAGAGACATGGCGCGTCGCACTATGATGCCGGGGTGCCATCAGGAAGCAAATGCGCGCCTCTTGAATAGCGCGCCTCACCAGACCCATGTCGCAATCGAGGTTGACGCCGAGAGCCGCAAGGATATCGGCAGAGCCCGACTTCGACGAGAAGTTGCGATTGCCATGCTTTGCTACAGGCACGCCGGCCCCCGCTACCACGATAGCGGTCGCGGTCGAAACATTGAAGCTGCCGGAATTGTCCCCGCCGGTGCCAACGGTATCGATCGCATCGGGTGGTGCCTCGACGGCCAGTGCACGCGCCCGCATGGCGCGGGCCGCCCCGGCAATCTCGCTCACGGCCTCGCCGCGGACGCGCAGTCCCATCAGGAACGCCCCCATCTGTGCCGGCGTAACGTCGCCCGACATCATGCGGGCGAACGCATCTGCAGCTTCATCCTCGCTGAGGATGTCACCTGATGCGACCTTGGCCAGTACCGCACGGAAATCTTGCAAACTCATGTGCGCTTTATATCAGGTGACGGTCGAGGAAACCGACCAAAATCGGTCTCGCCACAACCCGCACACCCGCTGCATTTGACTAGGCCCGTGACATTGCCCGCACGGCAATTCTGGTGGGGGCTTATCTCCACTCGCGATTTGGAGACTGAAAACCGTTTCAGTCGTCCGGCTCCCCGCATCCTTCGCGGCGACCACAAATAGCCGACAAAGGGATTCCTATTTTTTTATCTTTCGTCCACTGGGACGATTGCGCGGACCGAGCAAAGTTTTGCCGACCCCCGCCGCGCTCGACGTGGCGGAGGAAACTTACGCCGCCAAGCTTTTGCCTGAGGCGAGGGTGAGGAAGTTGCGCAACACGGCGTGGCCGTGCTGCAATTCAATGCTTTCGGGATGAAACTGGACGCCGTGGATCGGGCGATCGTCATGGACGAGGCCCATGATCAAGCCATCTTCGCTCGACGCCGTGACACGCAAGCTTAGCGGCAGCGAAGAGCGCTCAACAATCAGCGAGTGATAGCGCGTTGCGGAGAATGGACTGGGCACGCCGGCGAACACACCGGTTCGTTCATGAAAAATTTGACCGACTTTGCCGTGCATCGGTTCGGGCGCCCGAACGATGCGACCGCCGACAGCAGCCCCAATCGCTTGATGGCCGAGGCAAACGCCCAGTATCGGAATCCGTCCCAACTGTCTTATCAATTCGACACAAATTCCGGCTTTTTCCGGGATGCTCGGTCCCGGCGAAATCACCACCCCCTCAGGATTCATCGCCAGTACTTCCGCGACCGTGATGGCGTCATTCCGTTTAACAATGACCTCGGCGCCGAGCTCGCCAAGATAATGCCAGAGATTGTAGGTAAAACTGTCGTAATTATCGATCAGCAAGAACATGGCCGATTCTATTCCATTAGTTTATCAACGAAATCCTGCCGCACGTTGCGGTCGAAATGTCGGACCGACCTCTTGTGACGGCTTTGTGACCATTTCGCAATTCGTCATCATTCTGCCCCAGATCGCTTGACATTTCCATTTTATCACGCTGGCATCCAGGGGCGGGCCGCAAGCGACGTACCATGGAAGAGAATTTAGAAACCTTCGTCAATCTCTTGAACCAGTACCGCCAGCATCGGCCCGTGCCGAAAGCGTTGTCGCGTTTGCCGAACTGGGCGCAACGTGAGTTGAGCAAGCGCCCCGAACCGATACCGCGGCAAGATGCGCAGCTCAACACCACGCCACGCGAGGACAAGCCCAAACCGGAAATCGCGGTCGCTGCGAAACCAGCGGAGGTGCAACCGCAAGCAGTAGCGCTGTCGTCTGAGGTTTCGCCAAGGGTCGACGTGTTGCCGGATCAACCGAAAGACGAGGTCCAATTCGGCCAGGTCGAAACACCTGCGTCGGCGCTCGACCCGATTGATCCTAAGCGCGATCCCGAGGGCTGGCTCGCGCGCATCCTCTCCGAGGAAGGCGACAAGCTGGTACTTGGCCACGCGCCCGGGACCATCGCTTCCACGACGGGAAGGAAGGCCTCCGACAAAGTTGCGCAGACTGCGGCGGAGCAATCCGAAGCCGGTACCCAGGTACCTGAGAAAAAAATGCCCGGCGAGAATCAGATTGAGACGCCGCCGAGCCTTGAAATGGCCAAGCCCGGGTCACGGTCATCGGAAGCCACCGAACTCGTTCCGTTGCAGCCCGTCATCGTGACCCGCATGGGGTCAGCTCGTCGTGTTCCCGTCACTTATGCGCCGGCGGCCGCCGCGATAGCACTCATTGTCCTTGGTGTCGGGGGGTATTGGCTCTTCCACACCAAGCCCAGGCTCGTCGCCGACATCAAGACCATCGGGCCTAAGGTCGTCGCTAATATTAAGTCAATCCAGCCGCCGCCGACGGCCGTGCCTGCACCAAAATCGCCGATTGCGGTTACAGCACCTGCATCGCAACGGCCGAAGACGCAAGTAGCCGAAATCACGGCGGCACCTGCAACTTCGCGACCGTTCGCTGCAGTCAAGCCAGCCACTGCGCCCCGCTCCCCGGCTAGAGTGGCCGAGGCGTCGACTGCTGCATCCGTATCGCCGCCGAAGGCAGCTCCCGCGGTGAAATCTGAGACAAGGCTTGTTCCGCCGCAGGCCAAAATCGCAGGGACGCAGTCAACTGCCGCGGTAATGCCGCCGCCCGCAGCACCGCAGACAATGCCGATGATATCGCGCCCTCTTGTCGCGACGACACTGGCAACAACCGCGGTGGCGCTGCCGAAGACGGCTTCCGTAACCTCGCCGCGAGATTCAACTGAGCTCGCGATGCTGTTGACGACCCCGCCGCCGCCGACCAACAAAGTCGCGGTCTCGCCCACACCCTCGGCGCCTTCGAGCACGATTGCGACCGGCGAGAAGCCGACTTGGCAGCGCAATGCCATGCCGGCGCCAGCTTTTCAGGGCCAGCCTCAGATCGCAATCGTGATCGACGATTTGGGACTTGACCGCAATCGCACCGAACGCGCAATCGCACTCAAGGGTCCGATTACCCTGTCGTTCCTGGCTTACGCCAGCGACTTGCCGGAGCAAACCGAAGCGGCGCGGCGCGCCGGCCATGAGCTCGTCGTTCACGTGCCGATGGAGCCAATCCTTCGGCCGAAACTTGTTACGCAAATGTCGAGCGGCGGCGAGCCGCCGCACGACGAACTGCTGCGCCGCCTACGTTGGGACCTAAGCCGCTTCAGCGGCTATGTCGGCGTCGACAACCATTTGGGCAATCGTCTGTCGACCGACCCCCAAATCGACTGAGGCCGTCATCAACGAGCTGAAGGCCCGTGGCTTGGTGTTCCTCAATTCGCGGAGCGGCGGGTCGAGCGCGCTGAGCGATGCGGCGCGCAAGGGCGTGCCTACGGTCACTCGGGATGTTCTCTTGGATGACGATGTAACCGTCTCCTCGGTGAACGACCGACTGTCGCAATTGGAGGCAATCGCACGGCAGCGCGGCACTGCCATCGCGGTTGGCCATCCTCACGACCTGACTCTCGATGCCCTCAAGGCATGGATCGCTGGCCTGTCCGGAAAGGGTCTGCAACTTGTGCCGCTTACCGCGATCGTCAGAGACCGCGAGCAGCATGAGGTCCGCGCGGATTAGCGGATCATGTCCGCGTACACGCCCCGTCGAGATTGGCAATGCCGATGGTGCCGAGGAGTGGGACGCTGCGCGTCCTGATGACGATGCGGGATACGGTCTCATTGTACTGATTAACAAGGTGCCACGCCGCATCGCCGCTGTGGTCGAGGGTGACACGGCAACTCCGATATTCGCCCGTCAGACCGTTATAGAGATAACTCGTGACCAGCTCGACATTCCCGCCGGACGGCGAGGCACGCCCCTGCAAGATGACCGCTTTGTGGCCTTGCGCCCCGTCAAGTACGGCACCCTGTTGGCTCTCGATCTGTGCCACCGAAAAATCTTTGACTTTGATGTGGTCCGAAATCGTGGCATCGGACGCGGCGACGAGACGGTGGGTCTCGATTCGGAGCGCCTCAATGGCATTTCCATCCAGCTTGATGCCCAAACATTGGACATCACTGTCCCGGGTGTTTAAGATTTTGGCGAGAAGCTGCACTTTTTCCGTGTTGGTGCAGACCGCGCCGCTCGGCACCTGCTGAGCAGGTTGTGCCAGGGCCGGTGATGCTGCTGCAGTAAGAACGCAGAAAATCGGCAGTAAGAACATGACGCACGCGCACCGCGCGATAAGTGCCTTGGGATACATCGTCTCTTGGGAACGAAGTTTTGGAAGCACATCACATAGTGCTCATCGGCACATTCGGGTAGGAGATTGATGCGCCGTGCGACAGCATGGCGCGGAAAAGTCGGTTAATTTCCCGCCAGACGCGCAAAAGCGCATAATCCGGCACGAGAAAAATGCACATGTTGCCGAGCCTTAATCGCGTCGAAGTCCCGTCTTCTTGGCGGCAATCTCGCGGCGAGTCTGTGGCGGCTCAGCGCCAGATGCACCGCCGACAATGTCTCCAGCGCTGCGGCGGCGATTGCGTTTTTCAGCCTGCTGACTGCGTTCCCTGGTTTCGCCGTAATTCTGTCGTGCTACGGGTTGCTGGCGGATCCGGTGACCATCGAGCGCCATCTCGGACGGGCGTCCGGGCTCTTGCCGGCCGCGGTGTTGCAACTCCTTTCCAATGACGTTCACGGTTTCCTTGCGTTCCAGCGCCACAATCCCGGCGTGGCACTCTTTCTCTCCTTGTTGTTCGCCGTAACCAGCGGACGCGCGACGGTCGCCTCGCTGGTCACCTCGCTCAATATCATTTACCGGAAGAAAGAAAGGCGCCGCCTTTTACATCGGCAAAGCGTCGGGCTGCTGCTCGTCATGGCAATTCTCTCGTTTGTCGCAGTCACCTTTGCACTCGTCGCGCTGACGCCGCTTCTGATCTATTACATCGTGCCCTTGAGCCGGGGCTGGCGTCACGCCATCGACTATTTGCGCTGGCCGGTCCTGGCCGCTCTGATGATGGCGGCCCTGACGCGGCTCTATAGCCTCGCACCAAATCGCCATCCGCAACGCTGGCTCAATCGCGGTTCGGGCCTTGCGACGGCGCTATGGCTGACGTTCTCCGTCGCCTATTCCTATTACCTCAGTCGCGTCGGCGACTATAACGTCATCTATGGATCAGTGAGCGCGCCGGTGGCGTTACTGATGTGGCTCTATCTTTCGAGCCTAGCAGTGCTCGTCGGCGCCGAAATCGATGCGATCAAATGGGAGGGCGAAACATGGCAAACGGGTTTGCCGACGCCGCGCACGCCAAACGACTGAGATTCCGGGAATTGTTGAAGCGGCCGGGCGTCACTGTCATGCCCGGCGGCTTCAGCCCGCTCTATGCGCGGCTTGCCCAAATGGCGGGGTTTGAGTGCTTCTTTCTCGCCGGTTCGCAGCTGTCCGCCTTTCTCTATGGCGTTCCCGACAATGGCATCGTCGGCCTGCGCGATCTCGTCGATCACGCACGGCACTTGGCGGCGCATGCCGACATACCTGTCCTGATCGATTGCGACACCGGCTTCGGCAATGCGGTAAATGCCTATTACGCCGTCCAAGAATGCGTGCGCGCGGGTGTCGCAGCGTTACAGATCGAGGACCAGGAAGCGCCGAAGAAATCGGCAACCGTCGCCGGCAGGCGCTGCATCTCGATCGACGAAGCGGTCGGCAAGATCAAGGCTGCGGTTGCGGCGCGCGACGAACTCGATCCGGCCTTCGCCATCTGTGCCCGCTGCGACATTTTGGGTGCGGAGGGCAGCAATTTCAGGGAGGCCGTCGAGCGCTGCGCCCGATATATCAACGAAGGCGGCGCCGATCTCGTGTGGCTCAATTCGGTCGAGACGCGCGACGACGTGAGACGCGCTTGCGCCGAGATCCCGGGGCCAGTTCTGGCGATTTGGGGCGGCAAGGACGCGGCACCAACCGTTGAGGAATATGGCGCGTTGGGGGTGAAGATCGCGCTCTATCCGGTGATCGCCGCGACCGCAGGTTTGCAAGCGTCCTGGCAAGTGCTCAACGATTTCCGCGAACGCGGCACCGCGGCGCTGCAGGAATGGGACGCCGCCAACCGGCGCAGCAAATGGGGCCGCGTCGATTTCGGCGCGCTGGTCGGGCAGGACAAGATCCGCGAGATCGAGGAACGCTTCCTGCCTGAGAATAAGAAGCGCGATTACGACACCACGTGGGGGCACAAGACCACGTTCGCCACCGAAGACGATAAGCCGAAGGGGAGTAAGCCATGAGCGATGTCCAGAACGAACCCCACCGTATCGATGTGCATGCGCATTTCGCTCCGCCGGAATGGATCGCGGCGCAAGGCCAGAACATCATTCCTGCCATCAAAAACTGGACCGTGGGTTGGAGTATCGAGGATATGGACCGCGCCGGCGTCGAGAAGGCGCTGCTGTCCATCACCACGCCCGGCCTTTGGTTCAACAACAATGAGACGGCACGGAAGATCGCGCGCCACAGCAATGATTACGCGGCAAGACTGCGTGCCGACCATCCGCGGCGCTTCGGCCTGTTCACCGCGTTGCCGCTCCCCGATGTCGAAGGTGCGTTGCGCGAGATCGCTTACGGACTCGACACGCTGAAGGCCGACGGCGTTGGTCTGATCACGAGCTACGGCAACAAGTGGCTCGGCGATCCCACCTTCGATCCGGTGCTCGAGGAACTGAACCGCCGCAAGGGAGTCGCTTACGTCCATCCCACCTCGCCCGAATGCTGCCGCAACATCCTGCCCGGCGTGCCCGATGCGGCGATCGAGTTCGGCACCGACACGACGCGCACGATCGCGCGCATCGTCTTCAGCGGGGCCGCGGTGCGCTTCCCCAACATCAAATGGATCTTCAGCCATGCGGGTGGCACCATGCCGTTCCTCGCCGAGCGGTTCGAAGGCATGGCGAAAATGCCGCAGTATGCGGCGCAATTCCCGAATGGGTTTGCCGAAGTGGCGAGCCGCTTCTCCTACGACACCGCGCAGGCCGCGAACGCCATCTGCATGTCGGGGCTACGCCAGCTGGTGCCGGTGTCGCGCATCGTGTTCGGTACCGACGTGCCGTTCCGCACCTCGCTCGAGCATGCCGAGGGCCTGAAGAATTGTGGCGTTTTCGATGCGAAGGAGCTGCGCGCGGTCGAGCGCGACAATGCCTTCGCGCTGCTCAAGTCCTGAAAGCGGGCACCACCTTCTCGCCAAAGAGGCGGATTGATTCCTGCACCATAGGCTCCGGCATTTTGCCGATGGCAAAATTGCCGCAGAAGATGTCGTAGCCGATGCGCGCGCTGCCGGCTTCAAGCCGCCGGATGATGGTCTCGGGGCTGCCGACCAATGCGAGGCCCTGCTCGATGTTGAACTCATAGCTGGTCGCGGCCTGCCGCATCACTTCGCCGCGCGCCTTGTCGTCGGCACGCTCGCTGTCACGCCCCATGCCGCGGGCATGCGTGCCCCAGCCGATCCGTGTCTTGGCGATCGGCCCGCCGCCGACCGGGACCGCACCCCCCTCGCGTGAGGCAAGGAACTGCCGCGCTTGGGCATGGGCTTTTTCTTCGGTCTCGGCGACGTGGACCTGCCGCATCAGGAACACGCGCGGCATCGGCCCTTGATGACCGCTCTCGCGCCAGATGTGGCGATAGAGATCAAACTTACGAGCGACGACTTCGTCCGTGTCGAGGTTCTGCGAGACGTGAAGGTTCTGTTTAGCCGCGAATTCGACGGCGGCGTCGCTGTGGACCGCCGCCCAGATGGGCGGATGCGGCTTCTGGTAGGGTTTGGGCTGCGGGAGGGCTTCGTCGAAATGGAAATATTTTCCGGTGAAAGTGACTTCGTCCTGCGTCCAGGCCTTGCGCACGATATCCAGCACTTCTCCGGCAATTGCAGCGCGCTGATAATAATCTACGCCCCAGCGGATGAATTCATGCTCGTGGACGCCAATGCCGGTGCCAAACTCGACGCGGCCGCGTGACAGGTGATCGAGCATTGCAACCTCCTGCGCCAGACGGATCGGGTGATAGAACGGTAGCTGCCACATCATGGCCCCAATGCGCAGGCGTTTGGTGGCCCGCGCCACCGCTGTCAGGTAGACGCTGGGTGCGGTAATACGGCCGACCGGCGAATTCTGGTGCTCAATGACGAAGTAAGAATGCCAACCCTGTTCGTCCAATTGCTGGGCGAGGCGGATGTGCGCGTCATAGACGTCGGCCATCGATTCGTCTTTCTGAGCATAACCGCCGACGCCGTCCCACAATGCGAAATCAATCTTGGTCATTGAGCACCTCAAGCAAAGTTCATGCTTCTTGCGAAAGTCTGTTAACGACGCTTGCTGGTTTCGGAATCTCTAACTCGCCCATTGGCTTTTAATAAGGTCGGCGCCGCGCTCGGCAATCATGATGGTCGGCGCGTTGGTATTGCCACTCGTTACTTGCGGCATGATCGAGGCATCACATACCCGCAACCCCTCGAGCCCGTGGACCCGCAGTTGCGGATCGACGACGGCCTTTGCGTCTTTGCCCATCTTGCAGGTTCCGGCGGGATGATAGGTCGTGCCGAGATTGGCCCGCACAAAGTCCGCGATCTGGTCATCGGTCCCGACCGTCGGTCCGGGATCGACTTCGGCGGTGCGGTATTTCTCCATTGCCGGGGCTGCAACGATACGGCGGACTTCCTTGCAGCCGCGTACTAGACCCTGAAGGTCATCGTCGTGCGTCAAAAACCCCGAATAGAGGCGCGGTGCCTCATCGGCGCGCGAGCTTTTGAGCGACAACTTGCCCCGGCTCTTCGGCTGCAGCAGCGAAACGTGCCAGGAAAAGCCGTGACCCCGCGGCATGAACCGCCGCGGCTGGTTCATAAATTGGGGGAAGAACAAAAGTTGGAGATCGGGCTGCGGCAGATCCGGAAGCGAGCGAATGAAGCCGCCAGCCTCACAGGTGTTGGTCGTCCACGCACCCTTGCGTTCGATCAGATATTTGTAAGGCGAGGCGACCATCCATGGCAGTGCTCCCGGCGACAGGCCGTAGAGCCTGGCGTCGGGACTGCTCCAGCTCATGAATATACCCTGATGGTCGTGCAGATTTTCGCCAACTCCCGGAAGATCATGGTGCACCGTGATGCCAAGCTCTCTGAGCTCAGCCGCCGGGCCGATGCCCGACAACAGCAAGATCTGCGGCGAATTGATGGCGCCGCCCGAAATAATGACTTCGCGCTTCGCCTTGAGAATCGCGGGTCCGCCGTCGCGCCGACGCACCGTGATGCCGGCTGCGCGCTTGCCGTCCAGGTCGATGCGTTCGGTCAAGGCATTGGTGATGATCGTGAGGTTGCGCCGGGGACGGACGGGATCAAGGAAGGCGCGCGCGGTCGACGCGCGCTGACCATCCTTTTGCGTCACCTGCCAAAAGCCGAAGCCGTCTTGCTCGACGCCGTTGAAGTCCCTGGTCCGGCGATACTGCAATTCGGTCGCGGCTTCCATCGCGATTTCGCCGACCGGGTTTGGGTCGCGCTGATCCTGGACACTGAGTTCGCCCCCGACCCCGTGATACTCCGACGCGCCGTATTGATAGTTCTCCGACTTCTTGAAATAGGGCAGGACCGCATCGTAGTTCCAGCCGTCCGCACCTTCGGCAGCCCACCGGTCGAAATCAAGGGGGTTGCCCCGGACATAGACCATGCCATTGATGGAACTGGTGCCCCCTAGGAGGCGGCCGCGCGGGCACGGGATGGCGCGATTGCCGAGCGCTTCGCCGGTCTCATAAACGTAACACCAGTTATAGCGCGGATTGGAGATCAATCCGGAAACGCCAGCCGGAACGTCGACCAGCCATTTGACCGGAATGGCGTGATCCGTTGGCCCGGCCTCGATCAGGGCAACAGTGATGTTGGGATCGGCCGATAAGCGGTTCGCAAGCACGCAACCCGCCGAGCCCGCACCGACAATGATGTAGTCGAAGATGTTATCGCCCGCCGCCATGCTTCCTCCGGGGACCTGTCGGCGGCTATTGTCTATGCGCCACGGCGCCAGTGCAACACCGCGGCGCAGCGCGCCACTGTTCCATCCGGTCCTCGTGTTGAGAGGGAGTTTGCCGCGATCCACGTAGGGCGGCATAGTGTCGCTAGGCAATGGGAGGCAGCATGGCACAGGCGAAATTCCAAGAGGGGCTGCACCAACTAGGCAACGGTGTTTATGCCTATTTGCAGCCCGACGGTTCCTGGGGTCTGAGCAACGCGGGGTTGATTGCCGATGCCGGCGAAACGTTGCTGGTCGACACCCTTATGGATTTGCCGCGGACGCGAGCGATGCTCGCTGCAATGCGCAAGGCGGAGCCCGCCGCCGCGCAGATCGGGGTGCTCGTCAACACCCATTCCAATGGCGACCATACCCACGGCAATCAGCTCGTACCCGACGCACGGATCATAGCGTCGGAGGCTTGCTACCAAGAGATGCAATTGCTCGGGTCGCCATCGGAGGAGGGTTCCATGGCAAAGGCCTGGGATCGGTTCGGCGCGGCAGGCGCATTCTTCCAGGAAGTGATGTGGCATCGGTTCGATACCGACAATATCGTGGCGACGCTCCCGACTGAAACTTTCAAGGACAAGCTCTCGCTCAGGGTCGGCGACAAAAACGTCGAATTGATCGAGGTCGGTCCGGCGCATACGCGCGGCGATGTATTGGTGCATGTGCCGCCCGACCGCATCGTTTATACCGGCGACATCGCCTTTATCGGCGGTCATCCGATCGTTTGGGCAGGTCCGGTCGGCAATTGGATTAAGGCGTGCGATCTTATTCTTGGTTGGGATGTGGAGACCGTGGTACCGGGTCATGGCCCGGTCACCGACAAGAACGGCATTCGCGGCTTGCGCGACTATTTCACTTATATCCGTGACGAAGCCCGCAAACGGTTCGACGCTGGCATGAGTTACGACGAGGCGGCCCGTGACATCGCGCTCGACCGTTACGCCGATTGGCTCGATCCGGAGCGCATCGTGGTCAACGTCATGACTTGCTATCGTGAATTTGCAGGCGATGGCGATCCGGATTTCTTCGGCATGCTCGATGCGATGGCACGGCTCTATTTTGACCGCCATCCGGAGCTCCACTACGCCCGGTAGCCTTTCCGTCAGGCAATCGCGATTTAGGCATGCCTTTGATGAACTCGTTCGCGCAGCAGCAACGGACATTCGTCGCTTCGCAGGAGAGCGCAAAAGTCGTCTTTATCGCGCTACCGTGCCGGGTAAGGAGGACTAGGCCGCGATCCTTTCAAGTGGGAACTGCGGCCGCGATATTTGAAAAACGGAACAGTACCTGATTTGCCAATCGGGTCGGCGCCTGTTTAACGGCTCGAGACCCCAATACCTGAACGGCCAATCCTTTCTTAGAGAGGTGTCCCCCTCATGGATCTCTTCGATCATTTCCGTTACCGGTTTCAACGATAGATCGCGGGCCACCTTCGTTCGCACATCGAGGTCCATGCCGCTGACGAACAGATACCCCCCGGGCTTGACCAAGCGCACAACGCTGCGAAGACATCTCTCCGCCTCCGCTGGAGACATATGGCAGAGAAAGTTGCTCGCGAAGACCATGTCCTGCGGTCCGAGCTGTGCCGCAAGCTCCGGATCCGCGGCATCTCCGGCTCGCCACTCGATGTCTTCACCGATCCAGCCGTGGACGCGCATCATGTTGCCCTCGGAGTGGAAGAACTCGTCCATCTCATCCGGGGTCAGGCGCGCGAAGATATTCTCCCCGGTGAACTTGGAGCCGGCCAACGGATATACGCCCTTGCGGGCGAACTCGATCGCCTCCTTGGATATATCGACCGCATTGACTGAGAATGTCGCACCTGGGCAGCGGGAGCGGAGCGTCCGTGTGATCGAATACACTTCAGCCCCGATGCTGGACGCAAGGACGGTGAGGACAAATTTGGAAGTAGTATTCTCGCCGTGAATCAAGTGCTGCGCCAATTCCAGCTGCGGTCGATTCCTCATGAAGAAAGTGCCGAAATAGGACGTCCGGTTGGGGCGCAAACGGATTAAGGCGTGGAGTATTTCCCCATAGCGACGCAACGGCGCACGGCCGATCGCCCATGAAGGAAGTCTCCGCAGGAACGCCTCATTGACCCCGAGGAAAGCACCAAGGGCCGATTTTCCGAAAATCGGTGAATCAAGCAAATCGACGACAACAGATAGACCCATGCCGACAAGTCTCCGCAAAAGCCGCGTGCCAATTTTCGAGGATCGGTCCACCGCGTAGATCAACGATAACAGATACCGCGACATCCGCGTTTTGCTGAAATACTACATTAACTATCTTTTTGGACTGCAGAGCATGTGCCCATCGAGGGACTTTGGCCTGCAACGATAACCGCCGAACGCCCCTCAAGAGCGATTGCCTTAGGCCCACGCTGACGCCGTCCGCGCTTGCCTCACAGTATCGAGTGCGGCGCGATAACGAATGAAACGATGACAGTGCCGGTGGAATTGGTGTAGAGCCGGCACCCTGTTCCCAATTGAACGTGAACCACAACCTCGGTTCTCTCCGGAACGCGAATAAACGCATATTTCAGCGGAAGAACGTAGGGTCCATACATCCTCTATGCTTTGCTTAAACGAAAACGAACGCGGTATCGACGATGGTGACACACCAACAGGAGCGGTTACTGGCGGCGGGCGCGGAATTACCCCAACGCCGTCTCGGCATCGCCAAAGCGCTTGCAGCGAAATTCCATTGTCGTTGCTTATAGGACATCGGTTACGGACCTGCAGGCGCGTGCAAAGGGCAGAATGCCGGCACAATGGTCCGCAAGTGGAGATCACCGTCGCTGAGGGTCTGGCACGAACCAAAGGTAGCCCATGGGGAGCAAGTATTGGATCCGTTCCAAGTCGGCTGCCGATAAGATGAGCTCGGAATCCGCGGAGCAGATAGGGAGCGATCTTCCGCCGGTTGGGGGCCGGCAACATCCGCGGACTGCATCTGACGTCGAATACTACTTCCAAGAACAAGGCATTTCGCGGGACACGGGCCAGCGTGCGCTGCGTGGCGGGATCATTTCCGTCGTAGGCGGATACGGCAACGCGGCCCTACAGTTGGTCGCCTCCGTGGTGCTTGCACGGCTCCTGACGCCAGATGATTTCGGGCTCGTGGCTATGATAACGGCACTAACGAGCTTTGCCCCGCTGCTCATCGACTTTGGCTTGGCTGACGTCACCGTGCAGAAAAGCAGGATCAACCACGGGCAGGTCAGCACCTTGTTCTGGATAAGCAGCGGCATCGGGGCGGCTATCGCCATCGCCATTGCTTCGGGCAATCCGCTGATCGCATGGGCGTATCATGACCCAAGACTGAAATCGATCGCGATCTTCTCCGCGTTGACATTCGCGATATCCGGGGTGTCCGGGCAGCACTTGTCCTTGCTGCGCAGGACCCTCCAGTTCACGACAATTGCGAAGATCCAGTTTGTAGGGGCGCTTGCCGGGATGGCGGTTGCCATTTTCCTTGCGCTCGGCGGGTTCGGCTACTGGGCCATCGTGTTCCGCCCGGTCGCCAACGCCGCGGTTGTGATGGCCGGGGCGTGGCTGGCATGCCCATGGCGGCCAGGTCGTCCTGCCTTCGATAGCGAAGTTAGGGCGATGGTCCGATTCGGTCTCCATGTGGTTGGCTTTTCTGTCATCTACGCGATCTCCCGGGCGCTTGACCGGATCGGGCTTGGGTTGTTCTACGCGGCAAAGGATGTCGGGTATTATCAGAATGCATTTACGCTCTATGACAATTCGATATTTTCGGCATTGTCCCAGGTCCATACCGTAGGCAGTGCAGCGCTCAGCAAGCTTCAATCCAATCCCACCATGCTGAGCGAGAAATACGAAAGCGCCTTATCCACTCTGGCATTTTACATGATGCCGGCCGCCGCCATCCTGTCAGTCACGGCGCAGGATGTCGTCGTAATCGTCCTAGGCCAGAAGTGGGCACAAGCAGGTGCGCTGCTGTCTATCCTCGCACTTCGCGGAATCTTTCAGGTTATCGAAGGGTCACAAGGATGGCTGCACCTGTCCCTGGGCCGACCGGACCGGTGGAAGAACTGGGGCATGGTCACCGCGGTTATGCAGGTCGTCGCGGTTGCAGGCGGTCTTCCTTTCGGCACCAAAGGCGTGGCCATCGCTATGGTCGTAGGGAGCGCGATGATTGCTCTGCCCTCAATCAGCTACGCCGGCCGTCCAGCGGGCATTGGCACTCGGCGAGTGATCAAGGCGACTGGCCGCCAAATGATGGGTGCAATCCTGTGTGCCGCCGCCG
This sequence comes from uncultured Alphaproteobacteria bacterium, assembly GCA_963804725.1. Classification (GTDB taxonomy): domain Bacteria; phylum Pseudomonadota; class Alphaproteobacteria; order ATCC43930; family CGMCC-115725; genus JAATGI01. The sequence goes on from CAWDRN010000010.1 coordinate 175,583, forward strand.
GATGGCTTTTGCGGACCATCGCGTTGCCGCACATGGACGTCCTGCTGCGTGTCACTGTCTTGGCTGGTTTCTCCACCGCCGTCTACCTCGTGATTGTGCCCGGCCTGCTGCGGCTGACACACCCGTTGGCCCTTGTAGGACGACTTGCCCACCAGCAAATCCTGCCGCGTGCGGCGGCCTGGATCTCAAGCCTCGGCGGATAAGTCTTCGCGATTGGGAAAATGGCACCGCAATGGTGTCGTACCAAATCCGACATCGCCGGGCCAAGGCTGCTGCGATTGCGATAGCCGCTGGGATAGGCTCAGCACCTTGCATCTAATTGCTCGGCCGAGCGACCGTATGTCATATCGCCAAAGCGCTCGCGAGATCGAGCATATCGTGTGGCGGTCGAAACACCCTGGTCCCGTGATGCCGCGCTCCGCACGCGACTGTTACGCCCGGACAATATCCGAGGTGCATCGTCGCCGACGTCATGCTATCGCGAATTTGTGGGGCTAGAGAACCGGATCCCTTCGGCATGCTTGCTCCGATGGAGCATCGAAGTCCACATGGGGCGGCATTGGGCCCGCCAGGCTCAAGTTTGCATGAACGGTGCTGCAACAGATTGATAACACTTGCGATTATCGAAAAACACTCTTTGGCTACCGGACATCAACCCCTGCCTATGGATAGCAATGCCGCTAGTAACATTGACGCTTTTGGAAAACCGATCAGAGCTTATATCAGGTGCTTCAAAAAATTCGGCTCAAAGCGGATCACGTCCGCAAACTCCGGATTAAGGCGCAAAATTCAGGTGGCGCTCCGTGGCGAGGCCAGAAACACTAACATTCGTGGGGGCTCGAACTTTGGTTTGTAGGGGCAACGTTGGCTTGCCCAGTGAAATTGCAACGACGTTTGAACCTGGGCTTTGGTTCCCGGCCGCGTCGACCGCACGCACACGGTAGCGGTATATACCCGCCCGAAGACTTCCCTGATCGACGAACGACGTGTCGGCCGACGTTCCAGTCTGCGTGAAATCAATGCAATCGGTGCCAGCACAACGCTCGACGATGTAGTTCTGGACGCCAACATTGTCCTGAGACGGCTGCCATGACAGCGTGACCAACTCCGGTCGGAATGCTGCGTCCGGCCTGACGGCGACCAAGGCTGACTGCCAGTCAGTCTCTTCAGAGACTTCGAATGTCACACGAAAGCGGCCAGGCATTGGCGCTACGCCGGTTTCAGCCGCGAGGTAGTCCGACGATGCCGCGCGCTGGAATGCGAAGCCATCTCCCGCGTGCCAATCCACGTTCCACGCCGCCTTACTGAAACCGATTAACAGGTCGTCGGGGCGGTCGGTCACGACGACCGGACTCTGCACGATGGCGGTTCGCCCATCCGCGTCGCTCCCGATAGCTGAGGCCAGGTCGACCGGATCGAGCCTGTCAGAACCCCGGATGACGAACAGCGAGATCACGAGCGAATACGGCGTGGACAGATCTATTGTAAAAACGTGGTTCGGTCCGGTTTTCGGATTTTTGGCATACCAAAGCGCGGATCTCAGGTCGTTGCCAAAGCCAAAGTCCGTCGGGGGGCCGAGCGGGATCCAGGTGTTCTTGAAATTATCAGAAGGGGTAAACGTGAGCTTCCCGTGCGAGGATGCATAAACGACAAGCAAATCTCCCCCAGTGCTATCGAATGGTGCCGTCCTGTGCTTCGTCACGTGGGCGGAGTTGATGTAACTTTGGACCGCTCGCACTACCGGCGCTCGACTTGCGATCAGGCCTGCGGGCGCGGTTGGCGGTTTGGCGTCCAGCGCCACCTCGAGATCTGTGATCTTCTGCCGGGCCAGCCTCACGACGGGATGGCGCGCCAAAGCGCCTCGGATACCGAAATGGGCCTCTCTGAGACCAGCCACAATTAGGATTAACCCGAGGGCGACCAAGGCAACCAAGCGCAGCAACGATACCCCCACATGCTTAAGTTGTAATACCCTGAACTATCCGCTATCAGCGCAATGACGGTCATGCAAGTATCAATTGCTTACTGGAAAACTGCCGCAACCGGCACGGAGACTCTTCGAATGCCAAATTCCAGCTTTAGACTGCAAATGAGTAGGTCTTAGGCGGATCACGTCCCCCAAACTTGGGTTGCCCTATCTTTCTGACCGGCCCAACTCGCACATGCCTTATTCGTTCGCGCGGTCGCAAAAAGATTGGATTGTTGCTTCGCGGCTAACGAGAACTCCATGTTCCTCGAGCCGGTCGCGAAGCACGTCAAGCTCGTGGCGGCGATCGATCCAGGGAGAAAGCGCGCTGCGCAGACGCGACTTTAGCTCGGGCCGCCCACCACTGCTGATCGGGCCGAGCGAGGGAGCACAGCGAACCTCATTCACTGGCGCCGGTCCGTAGCGACGGAGATAGTCGGCAAAATTAACCGCGCCCTCGTCGACGCCGTAGAGGGTCTCGCACGGGGCACCTTCAGCGTCGATCACGTCGTGATGCTCGAGCTTGATGTGGAAGTACTCCAATTCATCGCGGTCGCGCGCCTCGTCCAGCGCAATCGTGGTGCCGTTGATCAAGTTGGCCGCCGGCACCAAGACGCCATCGATCAGCACTTCGTGGGCTTGCGTCACATACAAATCCGCCTGCGGCACATCGGGGCCGAGGGAGGATCGAGCGATGCGAACCGGAAGCACATCCTTGACCCATGCCTTCGATGGATCACTCTTCTTGTACGGGTACCGGCCGATCCACTCTATTGGGCGAACGCCACCGAAGACCGTCGGCAGCAAATCGCCGACCCCGAGGTCTTCGATCCTCCGGTAACCCTCCGCGGCCCGGATCAAGGTTCCCTTAAGAAAGCAGCGAACATCCCCGTTCCGCTGTTCGCGGTCGGACCAACGCCGTTTCGATCCACGCCCCTCTGACCCACGCCGTTCCAAGCCACGCCATTCGCGGTCGGCCCCGCGCCGTTCCGACCGACGCCATTCCGGTTCCGCCTTGACCGGCTTCGCCGTGAGTGAAACAAGCAAACCGGCGGCCGATGTTGCCGTCACCAGACCCATTTTAATGAAGTTACGGCGCGCTCTCAGAACAGCAAGATTTCTCGCGGTAGTCCATTGACAATTAACCTTCTCGCGTCTTTTTCAAATTTGATGAAATTTGATATAAGAACTCAGGCGCGAGCAGTCGATTGTATTTTAGTTAATTTTTAGAAATTGGCCAGCGTGGCCCACTTAAGGTTGAACTATTCGAAGCATGGGCCCTGAACTAGCTCACGAAATGTGTCCACCGATGTGGCGATGTCGCTATGACACGAACACCATCAAACCACGCGGTTCGTCGGCTTGCCGCCCGCTTTCCATGTTAGGAGACCCAGAATCAGCGACTGCGCCATTCGGCGCCGGGTTTCGAGCGTCGAACTGCCGATGTGCGGCAGCATGAAGACATTGGGGAGATCGTAATAGCGCGCATCGATCTTCGGCTCGTTCTCGAACACATCGAGCCCGGCGGCACGTACCCAGCCGTCGCCAAGGGCCGCGATCAGTGCGTCATCGTCAATCAGGTCGCCGCGTGCAACATTGCAAACAATGGCGCCGCGCCTCAAGAGCGCGATCCTTTCGGCGTTGAGAAAATGCCGCGTATCGGGGCTGGACTGCGCCGCGATCATTAAAACATCGGAGGCCCTAGCCATGTCCCCGAAATCAGCATGGTAGACCGCGCTCGCTTCGAGTTCCGGCGCTAAACGCGTGCGATTAAAATAGTGGATCGCCATGCCGCACGCGCGGGCGCGTTGCGCAATGCCGCGCCCGATGCGTCCCATGCCAAGAATGCCGAGCGTCTTGCCGACGAGTTCGAGACCAATTAGCTGAGCGGGAGTCCAGCCAGTCCAGTTTCGACCGCGAATTAGGGCGATGCTTTCTGTCACCCGCCGTGCTGCACCCAGGATCAGCAACAAACCGATTTCTGCGACGGCGTCAGTGAGTACGCCGGGTGTGTTGAACACTGGAAGACCACGCTCTCGCGCCGCATCGACATCGATGTGTTCGTAACCAACCGAGTAAGTGGCAATAGCCTTAACCGATCGGGGCAGGGCGTTAATGGCGTCACGCTGCAATTCGTTTCCAAACGACATCATGAGAACATCGCGCGCGCCAAGCGCTGCATTGACGCCGCCTGGCGGCGCCGCATCCAGAAAGAAGGTGTCGAACGCGGCGCGGAGATCACTCTTGACCTCGTCAGGAAACTGGCCAATCGCCAATAGCGACCAGCGGGAAGTGTCGTTCGTTGGCATTGCAACAGGGCCTATATCAGCCAATCGTCAATTGGCGCTAGTGTCGTAGTGGTGATAGTCGCATTGCAATCTCGGGGCCATGCGGACTTCCCATGAGTGATGATGTCCCTCGGCTTTTGGTCAGCGACGCTGGCAATTGAGGCGGAGACGCCTATAAGATTAGTCGTTGAGCGACCGGCAAATTCGCGAATGCGGTGATTGCGGGGGGCTCAACACTATTTTGGCAAGCGACGCTCTTCCCCTCTCTCGAGGGGAGTCTTAGTGTCAGCATACGCAACCTGGGCAGGAGACCGCGATGACGGCTGCGGAAATCATGACCCGCGATGTTCTCACCGTGACCATGGATTCTACGGTACTGGAGGCCGCACGCACCCTGTTGCGCCATCACGTCAGTGGTCTGCCGGTGGTCGATGGAAATGGCAAACTCGTCGGCGTCCTGACCGAAGGCGATCTCATGCGTCGCGCTGAGACCGGCACCCAGCGTCACCGGTCGCGTTGGCTCGAGCTCCTCTTGGGACCAGGCCGTGCTGCCGCCGATTACACGACAACCCACGCTCGCAAGATCGGCGAAGTGATGACGGATCAAGTGATATCGATCGCGCCCGAAACGCCCCTTGTGGAGGCAGTAGGGCTCATGGAGAGCCACAAGATAAAACGCCTGCCGGTGCTGGCGAACGGCAAACTTGTGGGCATCGTCAGCCGGGCCGATTTTCTGCGGGCGCTGATCGATACGGCCGATAAAGAGTCGACAACCCCGCTTAGCGATGAAGAGATTGGAAAGCGCGTCCAGGCGGAGCTCGACCGCCACTCCTGGGCGCCGCGCGCCGCGATGAAATTCGCAGTAAAGGATGGTGTCGTCGCGCTTACCGGCAGCATCATGGACGAACGCGAGCGCACGGCTTTGCGGGTGATGTGTGAAAACATCGCGGGAGTGAAAGCTGTGGTCGACCACCTCGTCTGGGTCGATCCGCTGTCGGGAATAACGATTGAGCCACCAGACTTGGAGCACTAGCAGGCTGCTGAAAAAGTCAATTCACGAGGCACGCGAAGTGTGATTCCTTGCATGTGATTGGTTCCTTTTGTGCGGGGAAGACGATGCGAGGCGAGGAGCAACACTCGGTGGTACTTTTTAGCTATGTGCGGCTGGAGGATCGCATTCCAGCGGATCACCCGCTGCGGGCAATCCGCCAGGTTGTCGATGTGTCGCTGGCAGGTCTGTCGCGCGCGTTCAACAAACTTTACGCCAGAGACGGTCGGCCATCGATTCCGCCGGAACGACTGCTGCGGGCACTGCTGCTGCAGGCGTTCTACACGGTACGCTCGGAGCGGCAGCTGATGGAGCAGATCACCTACAACTTGCTGTTCCGCTGGTTCGTGGGCTTGTCGGTCGATGATCCAGTGTGGGACCCGACGACATTCTGCAAAAACCGGGACCGGCTGCTGGGCGGCGACATCGCGTACAAGTTCCTGGCCAGCGTGCTGAACCAACCGCAAGTTCGCACGCTGCTGTCGAGCGAGCATTTCTCGGTCGACGGCACGCTGATCGAGGCGTGGGCTTCGATGAAGAGCTTCGTCCCCAAGGATGACGACACAGCCTCGGGCCCGTCCAGCGCCGCAGGTGGCGGACGCAATGCGGAACGTGACTTTCATCGCGAGAAACGCAAGAACGACACGCATTCCTCGACCACGGACCCGGATGCCCGCCTGTTCCGCAAGGGTGCCGGCAAGGAGGCCAAACTGTGCCACATGGGACACCTGATGATGGAGAACCGCAACGGGCTCATCATCGATGCACGCTTGACCGAAGCCAACGGCACCGCTGAGCGCGCCACTGCCCTTGACATGATCGAGGATAACGCCAAGCCCGCAAGCACGGTCGGCGGCGACAAGAACTATGATACCGCCGAGTTCGTCGCCGGCTGTCGCGAGCGCGGCTGCACGCCGCATGTCTCGCAGAACAACACCAACCGCCGCTCGGCGATCGATGGGCGAACCACCCGACATCCCGGCTATCGTCTCAGCACGATCAGCCGCAAGCGCATCGAAGAGCCATTCGGATGGATCAAGACCGTTGGCGGGCTGCGAAAAACCCGTCATTGCGGGCGCCGGCTGGTGGAATGGTTCTTCGTTCTGACCGCGACCGCTTACAATCTGGTTCGCATTCCGAAGTTGCTCGCCGCAACGGCATGAGTTTGTCTGGAGCAATGAAGACGAAGCAAAAATATGCGAAATTCGCCGGCATCGCCGCCGATGCACACGCTCGCCCTCCTGCGTCCCACCATCCAACATCGAAAAATTCCGCCAAAAAACCGCGTTTTTCAGCGGCCTGCTAGTGGGTGAGACCGTGCCGGTCGCCTGTCCGCCAAATCAGCGTGGGAAAGATTTCCGCCGTACACGGGAGCTCGGCATGAGCTGCTCAGCGCTTCCGCGTTGCTCTGAGGCAACAATCGGGCAGGCCGCTAACGGCCCGCAAGCATGACGTCTCCGCGCCCGACAACCATACCCGAGTTCGCCGTTAGATTTGCTCGCAGTTCACGCTGTCAGTGGAGCCGTCGCGCCGATTGGCATGCCGATATCAGCCACGGCCACGGTCCCAAACTAGAATGGAATAACCATCGCGGCCGGTAGGGAGGACTACGGCATGCCTGGCAAACGATGCGCCACCGGAACCCGTGGCTTGCGCGTCAATCGCGACTGTGCGTGCGTTCCCGTAGACCGTGATTTGCGGGACCAGCAGCGCAAAGATCTGGGGTGTCATGCCCACGACCAGCCCGACCTCGTCAAGGCTCTCGAATGGCGCAAAGGGCGGCGCGTAATCGAGACCGGCGGCGCGATACCGCTCTCGCCAAACATTGACGGCACCGGAGCTCTGATCGCCGCCGCGCCATGCGACGACGGCGCCTGCCAGCCCACGCGCCTGGTTCGGCTCGACCCCATGCGATACCAGGAGCGTTGCCACAACGTCGACCGTTGCGGTGTTGATATTGGTTTTGTTTCCTTCGTTCGTCACGGCGACGACGACACGGACGGGGCCGACATTGACGGCATGGGGACGGCCATCGGCATTCCAGCCGATTTCCTTCCGCATCAACCGGAAGATCGCCTCGTTGACGGCGCCGTCGGCGGCAGCTTCCATAATAGCGGCAGTTCGAAGATTGGCGGCGATCTGCGTTTCGCGACGACCCAGCGCGGTTACTTGCATGCCGATCAGGGCGGCGAGCGCGAGCACCCATAAGACGACCAGCAGAGCGAAGCCGCGGGACCGGATCGGCTCGCCCGTGTTTTTGCGGTCAGTGCCCACCGAATAAGTACATGTTCGGATCGGGCGATCCCGTGGGCCTTAGGGTCGTCAATTGCTGCGGCACGAGCGCCGGCCCAGTGAGAGAGACGCGCAAATCGTCGGTCAGCTCTTGTACTCTGCGCTGATCGTAGTCGACATGCGGTGTCAACAGCACCAAGAGCTCAGTGCGAACACGGTTATTGTCTTGATTACTGAAGACTGACCCAATGACGGGAATGTTTTTGATGAACGGTACGCCGCCATTGATCCGTGAATCATTGTCGCTTATCAGGCCGGCGAGGCCGATCGTTTGGCCGTCATGGACCACGACCCGGCTTTTGACCGAGCGGTCGGCAAAGGTCGGGGAGCTGATGCTCGAGGTCGTTGTCGTGACCGGTTGACTTACTTCCTGGGCGATATCGAGGGTGACAAGGCCGCCGGAATTGACACGAGGTATCACTTGGAGAATCACTCCGGTGTTCTCGTAGGCTATGCTGTTGACGATCGGTGCGCCGGTCGCCGTTGCGCCTGAAAGGATCGAGGCAGTCTGCGTCAGATAGGGGACCTGGTCGCCGACCGAAATTGTGGCGGTCTCGTTGTCGAGGACCGTGATCTGAGGCGATGATAGTATGCGGACATTGGTGACGCTTTGCAGCGCGGACAATGTGTATTGCACCGCGCCAGCCGTCTTTTCCAACACAAAGCCGGGAAAACTCGCAGACAATGGCAGACCCGTCGATGTCGACGAATTCTGGCTAAGAATGCCGCTCAAACCGCCGCTCTTGAAAAAGAACTGGACACCGTACTGGAGCTGGTCCGTGAGATCGACCTCGGCGATGACGGCATCGATCTCAACCTGCAACGGCAGAATGTCGAGCTTTGTCAACATCGCGTCGATCATCTTAAATTCCTGCGGCGTCGCATAGATTAAGAGCGCATTGTTCATACGATTGGCAATGATGCGGATCGTGTCTTTGGGCGGACCTCTTTCCTCAGGCGAAAGCGCCTGGGTGGCGGGTGCCGCCGCGTTCGCCTGACCGGTTTGGAGGGGGTTGGAGCCGACCTGGGACGTAGCAGTGCCGCCGCCATATTGAGTTCCCACCGATCCCGCCGCCGCCGCCGATCCCGCCGCCACCGATGGTCCCGCCGCCACCGATGGTCCCGGCGCCCATCCCTCCGCCGAACCCCGGCGTACCCCCGCCACCCGCCGTCCCGCCACCTTGCCCGAGTGTTAGTCCGGGCACGGTGCTGCCGAGCTGGCGCGTTCCGGTCTCTCCGGTCGAGGTGACATTCTCCGGTGTGAAAGCGCGCTGCAACACGTATTCCAGATCGCCGCTCTGCCCATTGCGCACATAGTAAACATGCCAGGTGCGGACGGTTTCGTGGCTGACGCGATTGACGAGGGAGAAAATGCGGCGCACCTCGTTGATATATTGGGGCTGCGATGAGACGACGAGGACCGCATTGACCCGGTTCATTGGCACGACTTGGACCACGTTGGCGAGCGCGCCTTTTTCGCCGGTCTGCAGCGCCTTGTTGAGCTGATCGGCGACTTTTTCGGGATCGTCGGAGTTCACCGGAAACAAGGCGAACGATTTGCCCGCGAGCGCGTCCGTATCAAAGGCACGCGCTACCTCCACCAATGAATTTCGGGTCGCCGCATCGCCGCTGATCGCCAGGACGTTGCGGGACGGATCCGCCACGATTTTTCCCCCCGGCGTCACGAACGGCTGCAGCACCGTAGCCAGATCAGCCGCCGAAGCGTAATGGAGCTGGACGATCGCGGTGCCGGCACTGACCCTGTCGCCGCCGACGAGGTTGGGCGTCTGGCCCGCCGCCGTACTGTTCGTCACGCGATAGATGCCGTTCGAGACGTTGAGCACTGCGCCGTTTTGCGATAACACCGTGCCAAGCAGCTCCAACGCTTTTTCGCGCGATACCGGACCGGCCGTCTGAATCGTGCTGGTGCCGTGCACTGCCGGATCGATCGTATAGGTCACCCTCAAGAGCTGGCCGAGCACCGTCCGCGCGATCTCGCGCACATCAGTATCAACAAAGTCCAACGTGATCTGGCCGGTACCCGCCTCCGGCTGAGCCGTCGTTTCCGGCGCGGGTCCGGTACCGCGTGAGATGACGGCTTGAGGAGCCGCCGGCGGTTCCGCGATGACGGGGCCGCTAACCCGTGGCGTTGCAGCACCGTCGCCGGTTTGCAAGGGTGTCGGTAGCCGCCCAGGGGGTTGGCGGACTTGTTGCTGACAGCCGACCACCGCAATAGTGAAAAAGAGCACCAAAGCCAGTCGCAAAAACATCATTTCGACCCTACCAGTCCATCACGGGGTTACTCCGATGCGCCGCCTCGGCCGCGGCGCGAGCCCCGCACTAAAGGGCGCCCGCGCGGGCGCCGGTTGCGCCACATGATTCAAGCCTGGATCAGGTAACGGCCGAATCCGCTCCGCACCGTCGGGACCGACTATCACGATCTCATCGACGCTAATCGCTTGGATTTTTCGTCCCTCGATGTCGGTTCCGACAGCCCCGATGATCGGTTTACCGCCTCCCCACGGCTGGAAAATCGCCAGTTTCTTACCCATCACTGTCACAATGCCGGTGAGTCGCGGCAAATCGGTTACAGTTTTTTCTGGATTTGCCAATTCGGCGGCCCGATCGGGCCGGCGCCCGGGAGTAAACAACGGACGTGCCAGAATATTGGCCGTGACTTCGGGTGCTGTCGCCTGTGTTGACGCGGTCGGTGTCATCGGAGCATCAGCGCCAGCGCGCAATGCGGTAGTCGATGCGGCGTCGGCGTTTGCGCCAATCCCACCCAACAACTCAAGGGCAATGACGGCAGCGAGCGCACAGGCGATGCCGGTAAGGCCCAATACAATCGTAGCTCGCTTCACTTGTCCTTTTCTCCCGCACGAAAGCCAAACACCGTTAGACGAACCAGGGCATGGGCTCCCCCTTGATAGGGCAAGCCTTGAATCTGCAACTCGTCAACCAGAAGGGGCGGCGTTGATTGGTCGATTCGCTCAAGGAAACCGACCAGGGAGGCGAATTTGCCGGAGACATTGATCTTGAGCCCGATGCGACGTACCGCGCCCACATTCACCACCGGCGCGCCTTCGGCGCTGAGCAGCACAATTCCGGTCGCCGTTGCCGCCTTGGTCAGTCTTTCCTGCAAGCCCGCGGCAGCGAGGGCGTCAGAGCCCCCGTCGAGCAACAAGCTTGGCGGGCCGGCAGGATCGGCGCGCTTCGCGGCCTCGGCTTTGAGCCGCGGAAGCAAGGCGTGAATCACCGTCATCCTGTCGGCAAGCGCACGACGCTGCGCCAGCTCTTGGGCGCGATCCTGATAGAAGCCTACCAGCGGTGAGACCACGCCGAGCCAGATGATCAACGCCGCCACCAGCAGGATTGCCACCGCGAGCAGTCGACCCGGCCACCCTGTCGGCAATGCCATGGCTAGTTCCTCATCTCAGCAGAGATGGTAAAGATGTCGACTCTGCCGTCTTCGGCACGCGTGACCGGAGCGGAGAATTCCGGGTTCTTGAAGACCGTGCCCTTCGACATATCGCCAATAAGGTGTGAGGCCGCCTTCGATTGGCCACTGATTCGGAGCCTGCCTTGCGAATATTCGAGCGAGTTGAGCCAGGTATCGTCGGGGATCGCCGCCGTCACGGCCGCCAGCATCGCCAGCGGATCGCCGAACGCCGCTCGCTGTGCGGCCAAGGCTTCGACTTGCTGGCGATCGTTCGCGACGCGCTGGCGCACTCGTTCCACAGCCTCGACCGCCGGCCTGAGACTGTCGATTTGGTCATCGACTCGACCAATCGCGATGCTTTGCCGAACAAACGGAACAGTGATCGCCGCCATGGCGAGGGTTACGCACAGCATAGAGAGCGCGATCGTCGCGGTGTTGCGGCGTGAGGCGCTACCATGTTCCAGTGCGATCATGATTCGGCGGTTCCGACCGCTGATCAGAGCGGTCGGGGCCAGAGTCGCCTGCGATAGGGAGGAAACCAGATCGGTCAACTGCGCCTTCGCTACCACGGCGAGTCGCACAGTTATGAGGCGCCTGGCGCGATCGCGCTCCTCGACTCTGCCCTCCCAATAGACCTCGTCCGCGGCGAACGGCGTCTCCCGGTCCATAGCCAAAGTCAACACTTGGTCAAGCTCGCGTTCCGCCGCCAGCGGCAACACGAGTTTCTTTTCAAGGACCTGTGAGGACGGCACTTCGAGTAAGGTCTGGAACGTGCGGCCGAGCGATGTTGCGGTCCGCTTTAGGGCGCGCAAACCATCGCGGTCGAGCGCGATCTTGCCAAGACGTTCGGTGTGGGCGCGCCGCTCGATCCGCGCTGTTACGGATGTAAGCCCACCTTCGCTCGAACGATTAGGAGCAACGACGAGAACCGCGCCCTTACGCTTCGTCGCATCGCCACGGGTACCCGGCACGAGTTCCCGCAGCTGCGACAGCCACCAATCCCAAAACTCACGCCCGGCGGGCCCTATCACTTTTTATCCCCGACTTTATTGTCACCCGTCTTAATCCCTAATCTATGGCAACGGGCGATAGGAAGAAAGTCCGCTCGGCTGGGGCATATCTTAATTGACCAGGCTAGAGTTGCGCACCCGCGGCGTTAACCATCGGCGCGGCAATGAAATCGGGCCAATGGCGTGGATCGCCCGGCATGAATACGATGTGGAGTTGAATAAGGCTGGGCATGGCTCCCGACAGCGTGGATTGCCAGCCACTTGCGTCATGCGGGTTCGCCCAGTAGCTCAATTCGATGGAACGGACATTGCGCAGCAATTCGACCTCGGCGACCGGCGATACGACGAGCGGGGTCGCATGGCGATAAGGTGCCCAGCGCAGCAGCAAGCGGTGATCGGCGCCGACGGATAGTGTGAGCGAAGCCGCGCGGCGTGAGGCCGGCACCGCCAGCGGCAGGCGACCGACAAAACTGACACTGGTGCGCTGGCCATCAAAGTTGCCATTCCTGATTGGACTGATGCTGTGCGCCAGTTCGCGAAAGACTCGGTCTGTTCCGTCGAGCTCGGCGGTGGTGTCCAATTGATGCGCCTCGGTGTCCCAACCCTTGATTCCGTAGCGTATCCCTTGCACCACCCCGACCATAATCAGGCCGAGTACTGTGAGCGCCACCAACAATTCGAGCAGAGTAAAACCCGCTTGCCGCGCCGTCATCGTGTCAGTGACCCCAGCCGGTCGCTTGACAATGTGACTGAGCGAGCATTGTTCCCTTCGGTCCACGATATCGTCACGGCCACCGCGTAAAGCATTGGCGTTTGGGGGGGCGGTGGGCCGGTCGTCGCTTCGCGCGGTTGTTCGAAGGGGCGGCGCACGAGCCGCCAGCGAAAACCGCTGCCGTCGTCACCGGACTGCACCGACGGCAGCGTGTCGATGCGTGCGGCCAACCCCGCCAGGTGGGAACGTGCCCGCGACAACGCTTCCTCATAGCGGTTGGACTGATGGACCGCAGTAATGCCAAAACCTGTCGCTCGCATCATCGCCGCCAGCGAAATGGCGACGATGGCAAAGGCAATCAGCACTTCGAGCAGGGTGAACCCGCGCATGCCGCGACGATCAACGCGCATTGGCCACCGTTACGCGTCCGGTCAGCCAGTTGATGGCAACGGCCATGCGTTGCGTGCCGGCGGCGAGGTCGACGCGGCCGCCGCTTGAACTGCCATCGCCATCAAAGCGAATCCCGACCATGGCGGCGCTGTTCAACTTGCCGTCAGCCAACATGACCGCGATTGCGGTGCCGGGCGGGAAGGTCTTAATGGCACCATCGGCCGCGCGCCAATCACGATGCACCGCATCGATCGTTATGGTGACCGGGCGGTCGCCGAGGATTGCCGCGGAACGCGCTTCGCGCAACCCTGCCGCCAGTTCGTTGGCTGCCGCGCGTAGTGTGAGGCCCGGACTGGGTCCACTAATCCGCGTCACGAACAGGGCAAGCACCAGGCCCAAGATAACAAACACGACCACCAATTCGAGCAGGGTGAATCCTGCCTCGCCGCTGCGCGTTCCCTTGAATTCAGCCGGCAAGATCATTGAGGCTCAGCATCGCCAGGATCAGTGAGCCAACAATCGTCGCCACCAACCCGCCCATCAGGATGGTGATTACCGGCACCAACAAAGCGACCAACCGCTGCACCGTTTGCCGCGAGCGCTCTTCATGGATGTCGGCGGCCTTGAGCGCCATTTGAGCAAGCTGCGCGTTTTCCTCGCCGAGGCGTAACAGATGGGTGGCACGGGTGGGGAACACCCGTTTAGCCTCAAGTGCGCGCGCCAGACCGGCGCCGCTCTTGGCGCTGGCGATCGCGGCCTCAATGGCGTCGCTCATGGCAAGATTGCCGATGGTGTGCTGGATGATGCCGAGCGCACCGATCAGCGGCACGCCGTTAGCGACGAGTGTGCCCAACATACGGCAAAACCGCGCGGCGCCGCTGTCGCGGAGCAAGGCGCCTGCGATGGGCGAATGAAGGAGCATGCGATCCACGGGCAGCCGCACCCGGCGATCGCGCAGAAGTCGCTGCACCATCAAGGCCAATATGAGGATGGTGATCAGCATATAAGGCCATGCGCCACTGACAAAATCGCCGAAATGCATCAGCATGCGCGGTAGCGCCGGCATCCGCGCACCGGTTTCGCGGAACAACGGCTCGAATTGCGGCAGGACATAACCGATGAGTAGGAGCACGGAAACAATCGCTGCGATCGTCAGAATGGACGGATAGATCAGCGCCGATCGGACCGTGCGCACCAGACCGCGCTCGCGGTCCATCATATCCGCGAGGCGGACCAGCGTGTCGCCGAGCGTGCCGCCTGCCTCGCCGGCGCGGATCAATCCGATATGAAGGCGCGGAAAATTGGCCGGAGGTTCGGCGAGTGCCTGATGCAATGGGCTGCCGCTACGCACCTTGTTGCGCACAGCCTCCATGACGCCTTCCAAACGCTTGCTCGGTGCCGTCTCGACGATGAACCGCAGGGCGCGATCGACATCCTGGCCCGCCGTCAGCATCGTCGCCAGTTCGCGCAACACCAAGGTAATGTCGTCGCGGCTTAGACCGCGGCGACGAAATAAATCGGTTGACAGCGCCCCCGCAACGCCGCCACTTCGGCCGGCGAGCTTGGTGCGGACAGGTATACTGCCGTCGCGATGCAGCCGGTCGATCACACTCGCCGCATCGGGCGCCTCCATCAGCCCGTTGCGCAGTTGGCCCCCCGAATCGATCGCGGTGAAGCGAAAGTGGGGCACTTAGATCTCCGCGCGAATACTGCGGGTGACTTCCTCGATGGTCGTGATTCCGGCGAGCGCCGCATCGAGACCCGATTCGAACATGGTCTTCATCCCCGCCTTGACGGCGGCGCGCTCGATGGCGCTGTGGTCGGCGCCGGTGAAAATGAGATGTTCGATCTCTGGGTTCGGCAACAACAGCTCGGCGATGGCGAGGCGACCCCGATAGCCGGTTTGGCGACACTGCGGGCAGCCGACCGGATGATAAAGCATGATTGGACGCTGATTGGTACGACGCGCGAGGCCGACTCGGTCGACCAGATCCTGGGGTGCCACGATTTCCTTGCGGCAATGGACACAGAGGCGGCGCACGAGGCGCTGCGCCAGCACGCCTTTCACCACTGCCGTAATGAGATAGTCCTCGAGCCCCATGTCGCGCAGGCGGGTCACCGTTGCGGCCGCGGAGTTGGTGTGGAGCGTCGACAGCACAAGATGGCCAGTCAGCGACGCCTGTACCGCAATCTGCGCGGTCTCGAGATCACGAATTTCGCCGACCATGATAACATCGGGGTCGTGGCGCATGATCGAGCGCAGCAGGGAAGCAAAGGTCAATCCGATCTGCGGCTTCACTTGGATTTGATTGACGCCTGCCAGCTGATATTCGATCGGGTCTTCGACGCTTACGATCTTGCGTGCGACCGCATCGAGGCTCGACAGCCCGGTATAAAGCGTCGTGGTCTTGCCGCTGCCCGTCGGCCCGGTAACCAACAGCATGCCATTCGGCAAGTCGAACAGGCCCCTGAGCGATCGGGTGATGGTCTCGGCGAGGCCGAGCTTGGCAAAATTGAATTCGACGGCGCTACGGTCGAGGACGCGCAGTACCACCGTCTCGCCATGCATCGAGGGCAAAGTCGAAATGCGGAAATCCACATCGACACCGCGCACCGCGAGCTTCAGCCGGCCATCCTGCGGCAGCCGGCGCTCGGCAATGTCGAGATGCGACATGATCTTGATGCGCGACACGATCGCCGCGGCCAAGCCTTTGGGCGGCGCTTCGGCTTCATGCAGCACGCCATCATAGCGGTAGCGCAGCCACAATCTGTCTTCCAGAGGCTCGATATGGATGTCGGAAGCCTGCGTCTCGACGGCGTGCGCCACGATCTGATTGACAAGCCTGATGACCGGCGCCTCGCTCGCCAGGTCCCGCAGCCTTTCGGCGTCTTCCTCGATCGGCTCTGCGGCGTCACCATCCTTCGTCCGCACGGGCGCGGTCTCGGGATAGAGCCGGTCGAGCGCCGCTTCGAGATCGATGGGCAGAGCCACCTGCGCCGTTATTGGCAGACCCGTGACCGCCGATGCGGCGCGCAGCGTGAAATCATCAAGAGGGTCGACCATCGCCATCACCAAATGGCCATTCTCGACCGCCGCCGGCAGCGCACGCGCGTTGCGTAGGAACTTCGGCCGCAAGCGTTCCGGCAAAATTGGTTCGTGCGGGAAGCGTGCTGGATCGGCTAGCGGCATCTGCAACAATTCGGCAAAACAATTGGCGATAGTGCGCTCGCTGACGAGGCCGAGCTGAACCAGAACGGAATCGAGGCGCTGACCGGATTCTCCTGCTACGCGGCGCGCACGTTCCATGGTTTTGGCGTCGGCGAATCCGCGCGACAACAGCAGCTCGTCCAAGGCCGTCATCGGGTCTGCGGTGATATTACCAACCAAAGACCCCCTCCTTTGAGACCAAGCGGCTGATGCAATTGATTTGAAGTTGCCGACAATACTACTTCCGATAAAGTGTTCGTCTACAAGTTAATTTCTCTGCTACAGGTCAGCGACAGAGTTGTTGCAAGGATTTTTCGCAATTATTGCGGCACCGTTTGTTGGCAGTTTTCTGGGGGTGGTCATCAGGCGACTGCCCGCAGGGGACGAAATAATCGCCGACCGCTCGCGCTGCGATCATTGCGGCGCGATGCTCGGTGTCACGGATCTCGTCCCGATTTTGAGCTGGGCCAAGACCCGAGGCCGCTGCCGCCATTGCGGAGCGCGGCTCGGCTGGTTCTATCCCGCGATCGAGCTTGCCGCTATTGCCGTGGCCGTTGCATGCAGCATCGCCCATGGCGGCGATCCAGTGCGCCTTTGGCTTGATTGCTTCTTGGGCTGGACGCTCTTGGCCGTTGCTTGGATCGATGTCGAACACCTGATTTTGCCGGACATTCTGACATTGCCCCTATTGCTAGCGGGTCTCGCGGTCGTTGGTTGGGAAGCGCCCGACAAGCTCGTCGACCACGCGCTGGCGGCGGCCTGTGGCTATCTCTTGTTCCGCGGCATCGCCTATTGCTATCGCCGGCTGCGCGGCCGTGATGGGTTGGGGGAGGGCGATGCCAAGTTGCTGGCGGCGGGTGGTGCCTGGCTCGGGCTCCTTTCGCTCGATGCACTGATCCTGGCCGCCGCCGGCATCGGACTGACCTGGGCGGTGATTGCGTGGCTCGGGGGCTGGCGCCTTGACCTTGCGAGCACGGTGCCGTTTGGCGCGGCGCTCGCGCTGGCGCTCTTCACGTTGCGGCTCCTTTGAAGCAGCCGTCGTTGACGGGACGAAGGCGCCACCGCCATAGTGCAGCCCCACCATGATCTCCCTCTCGTTAAAACGCCTTCCTCAGCCTCGTTACGGCGAGCGCGGCTTCACCCTCTTGGAGTTGCTGGTCGTGCTCGCGATCCTGGGCCTCTTGATCGGACTGGTTGCGCCCGCGGCACTGCGACAGCTCGGCAGTGCCAAGCACAAGGTTGCGGTGCAAGCCGTCGAACGGCTCTCCGGCGTGCTCGACCTCTACAAGCTCGACATCGGCGAATATCCCACGACCGAGCAAGGCTTGCAGGCGCTGGTGACGGAGCCAAGCGGCGTCAAGAATTGGAACGGGCCTTATCTCAAGGGCGAAGGCGTGCCTCTCGATCCGTGGAGTAGACCTTATCATTATCGCCGGCCGAGCGAACGCCCCGGCCATGACTACGATCTCTATACCCTGGGCGCCGACGATAAGCCTGGGGGCACCGGCGAGGACGAGGACGTCTACAACCAATAAAGGGCAACCAGTAAAACGGTGCGACAAGGCCACAAACTAGTCACTTGTCGAAACGCGTGGGGACGCGTTGACTCTTCAAATGACAGTTGCAATTCCCCACGCCCGGCATCGATCCTTTGTCTCCGAGGTCAAACAGCAGCTACGGCCGTTTTGTCCGCAGCAGGTTCTGAACTGGCGGGAAGAGATCTATTACCGCAGATATGGCGAGATCGAACTGCATCTCGTCGAGTTCCTGTGTGATCGTCGACGCGACGCGATCGATGTCGGCGCGCACGAAGGTTGCTACGTCTATTGGCTGAGACGCTATGCGCGCCACGTCATCGCCTACGAGCCGCTGCCGGTGCTTGCAGAAGCGCTCGTGAACAAATTCGGCGCCTCCATCACGGTCCGAAATTTGGCGCTGTCACGAGAGGCGGGGAAGGCAGTCCTACGGGTACCGCTGATCGACGGAATTCTCGTTCAAGGCTGCGCCAGCCTGTCGCCCTCGGTGAATGCCGATGTGCCGACTCACCGTGACATCGAAGTGAGGACCGCGGCGCTCGACGAAATTTATCGGGGCGATGTCGGCTTTATGAAAATCGATGTCGAAGGCTTTGAGGACTCGGTGCTCGATGGCGCAGTCAAGACCATCGACCGATGCCGCCCCAATCTCTTGATTGAGGTCGATGAGCGCATGGCGCCAGCCGGGATTGCTCGCGTATCGAAATGGCTCGGCCGCTTCGATTACCAGGGCTTTTACGTGCGTCCTAACCGTTTGGTGCCGATCGAAACCTTTGACATTGAGACCATGCAGCGGCCTCAAGATGTCGCGTCGCTAACGGCCGAGCTTTCGGAGCGGGAGCGTTTCCCCGTCTACATCAATAATTTTCTGTTTCTCGGGGCCGACGGGCTGTCGAAGAGGCTGGCCAAGATCGACGCACGTCTTGCCCGGCTTTAGGCATCGATTCGCTGATTGCCGTCCATAAGTCGGCGCCGATGGTCGGCCAATCGAACCGACCTTCAGAGGCGCGACGAGCCTCTTCCTGCAGCTGGTTCAGTCGCTCGATATTGTCGATCGTCCGGAGCACACCTTCCGTCAGTGAACGGTGATCCGGAAACAATAGAATGCCGTTATTGTGCTCGAGCGGCACGCCTGGTACCCCTCCCGCAATACCCAGCATCGGCATCCGATTGAAGACGTAATCAAGGGTCTTGAGTTTGAAGCCGCCAAAGCAATCGATCAGGAGGGCAAGCCGGGCACTATCGAAATAGGGCGCAATATCGATGACCGGTCCGACCAGTCGGGTCGCAGTCAGGGAAACCTGAAGCTGCGCGAGATAAGCCGGATCGGCGCTGCCGACCACGAAGAGTTCAATGCCGGCGGCAGCAAAGGGAGCATCGGCGACCGCAACAAATCGCTCCAGTTCGCGCCGCTTCGCAACCCAGTCAAAGCTGCCAACAATCAAAGCGCGCCGAGGAGTCGCTTCGGTGATGCGACGTGTTTCAGCCCGGTGGCCCGAATAACCCGCGGGCACGAATTCGACTCGGTTCTTTGCCCCGGCGTTGAGAAACTTTTGCGCGTCTTCGGGGGTGTTTGCGGTGATGACCGCAGCATGACGGCAAATCGCCCGTTCGAGCCATAGCACCTTCCAGGCGTCGACGATCTTTGCTGCCCGCCGCACGAAATTCGCTTCGTCACCGGCAAGCAACATCGCAATGCCGGTTTCGAAGTTGTGCGCGAGATAGACCAACACCGCTTGGCCCCGCCAATGGCGCTTGATGCCAGGGAGTGCCCAACCGACCGAAATACTGTCAAACACAATTGCGTCCCATTGCTCGCGGAGCAGTAACCCCAGCGCCGTCTCCATCGCCTTGGTCTTGGTGCGCATTGCCAGCTGCGGCCAAAGACTGAGGCGCGATGCCCATCTGGAACGCGGAGCGTCGTCCGTCAAATGCCAGATGACGTTCGCCTCGAACGGTGTCTTGCGCATGGCCATCTGGTCTGGCCGACGCAGCCCCACCACGTGTAGCTCAATCTGAGGGTCTGCGGCAGCGACCGCGCGGATCAAACCGCCCGAATAAAGAAATTGCCCATTATTGGCCGGTTCCGGATCGGCCAGCGTCAACCACATAACCTTTATCATCTTGCCGCCAACGCTCTCCCAAGACGAACTCGTTATAGCCTGGGGCGGGCGTCGATCACGTGACCAAAATGTGAGCGCCAGAGCGGTATCGGTGAACAATTCGGGGTCACAAAGTGATCACTGGCGGGTCATCCGCCACCGTGGCTTCCTTTTGTCTCAATCACCGTGGCTTCCTTTTGTCTTAATCACCCGGCATGGGAGTGCATCCCTTGTACCGCAGCGTTTCTCCGGCAGCCGACGGGTCGGCCCTTGTTGAAACCTCCCTCGAGCTCGATGCCGTCGAAGGGGTGGGAACGGGGTCACTGATGACCGACCGCGCTCGATTCCTGTGCAAGCGCTCGGAGAGCCTCTTATCGGCGATCGAGAAGTGTTTGGATAATGGCACCGGCCACTGCTTCATTGTCGATGACGACGACATCATGTTGGGGCGGATATCGCTCGAGGATATCGCCAGCGCGATCCTCAACGGCACGGCTCCGGCGGACCTGATGAGCTGGCCAATGACCACGGTCGTGTCGCCCCAAACGACGCGACAGTGCGTTAGCCCGGTCCTCGACGCGGCAGGCCGCTTGAGTGCGGTCAACGTCGATCGTGTCAGCGAATTCGTTCAGGTCGCGCGACCGCATCTCGGGCATCGCGAATTTCGTGCGGTGTTGTCGACGCTTCTTTCGTCCTGGATATCGAGCCGCGGGCCGCACATTGAAGAATTCGAGGAAGCCTTCGCGGCCTTCGTCGGGACACGCCATGGCATCGCGGTGACGAGTGGTACCGCGGCGCTACACTTGGCGTTGTTGGCCCTGGGGATCGGTCCTGGTGACGAGGTCATCGTCCCCGATCTGACCTTCGCCGCGACCATCAATGCTGTGCACTATTGCGGCGCCATGCCGGTCATCGTCGATGTCGATCCCGTTCGTTGGACAATGTCGCCCGAGACCATCGCGCCGGCCCTCACCAGTCGGACCAAAGCGATTATTCCCGTCCACCTCTATGGTCGTCCCGCCGCGATGGGGCCGATCTCAGAATTGGCGCAAGGGCGCGGTATCTTCATCGTCGAAGATTGCGCCGAGGCGCATGGCGCGCGGCACGATGGCCGGAATGTCGGCCAGTTCGGCGATGTTGCCTGTTTCTCTTTCTACGGCAACAAACCGGTGACGACAGGCGAGGGGGGAATGTGCATGACCAACTCCGAGGCGCTCGCCACAAAAATTCGCCGCTTGCGCAGCCACGGCATGGTGCCCGATCGCTGGTATTGGCACGAGGCGATCGGCTTCAATTACCGCATGACGAACTTGGAGGCGGCGATCGGCCTCGAACAACTCGCGACAATTCGGGAGACGCTGGACCGCAATACAGTCCTGTTGCAGAAGTATCGCAAGCGGTTTGCCGAGTTTTCAAGTGTGCGGTTCCCACCTCCCCTGGCAGCGACTGACGAGCCAATCACCTGGCTTGTCTGTGTCCAGGTGCCGGCGGCCTATCGTGCGGCAATCATCGCCACTGCGCGAGAGCGCGATCTTGAACTCAGGCCTTTCTTCACGCCGCTCACATCGATGCCGATCTATCACGAATACTTGAGAGATTGTCCCCACAGCGCCGAGCTGGCGGCGACCGGGCTCAATTTGCCTACCTCCGATGCGGTCGACGATCAGGTCATCGAAAAAATCGCCGGCGTATTCCGGGACGTGCTCACCTGATATCGGTCGCGCCGTGCAATCGACCTTGATCGTGGGAGCGGGCCCTGGAGGCACCGGTCCTTTGGTGTGGGCCGCGCAGAACGGCCGCCTTGACGATTGGCTCGCCAAAGGGGTCACGATCGTCGATCGTCAGCCGCATTTGAGCGGTTCAATCGGCAACTACATCATCAATTCCAACTCACTCGGCGGCGTCTATCTGGAAATACTCCACACACCCTCGGGCCGCGAGATTTTTGGGGCGCTGCGCTCCCATCCGGCCACCCATCAGCTCGAAGAAATGCGGCAGGGCTTTCCACCGTTAGATATCGTAGGACAGCATTTTCGTAACATGGGCGACGCCTTAGAAGCCTGCATCGCCCGCTCGGGTAGCAGCCAATTTCGCGGACATACCGAAGTGCGCAGTTTGCGGCTCCGTCCTGACGGTAGCATCGCCGCCGAAATGATCGATGCAGCCGGTGGGCGCGAGATCTTGGTTTCGCGGACCGCGATCATAGCAATCGGCGGAACCCAAGATCAGCGCCGGATCTTGACGCTGGAGCTATTGCCGGAACTCCAACTCCATCCACAATACACAAAGAAAATCATCTTCAGCGACCAGCTCTTCGGGCGTGCCGGATTGACCCGCGCGACAACCCTGCTGGGGGGAGCCGTTCACCCCAAGGTGGTCATTTTGGGCGGATCGCACAGTGCTTTCTCGGCGGCTTGGCTTCTGACGAGCCGGACGGCACTCACCTTTGATGACAGCGCCATTAAAATTCTGCTGCGCCGTCCCCCACGCATCTTTTACCCGACCCGCGCTGCCGCCGAAGCCGATGGCATGACTGTCACTGATGACGATATATGTCCGAACACTAAAGGTGTGAACCGTTTCGGCGGATTGCGCGGCGATGGCCGGGAGTTGTGGCGGCGGATCGACGGCCGGCCTGATTGCGATCGGGAACGCCGAGTGACGCTGATACCACTCTCGAGCGAGCTGAGAGCCAGCGATTTACGCGTGATGCTGGACGACGCCACTCTTATCATTGCTGCCTTTGGCTATCACGCGGCGACGCTACCCGTGTTCGGTGTCGACGGCAGCCGATTGACGCTCAATGCCGATCGCGGTGGAATCGCGGTGGCGCGCGACGGCTGCATGCTGCTTGGCGACGGCAGCAAAATTTCTAATCTCTTCGCCATCGGACTTGGCAATGGCTACCGTCCCTGGGGACATATGGGCGGCGAGCCTAATTTTGGTGGTCAGGCTAACAGCCTGTGGCTCTATCAAAATCACATCGGCGAAGTGATTTTTCGCAGCATTCACGAATGTCTCGACGAGCGCATCGACGCGCGGTTGGCAGTCACAGGTTAATCACTGGCCCCAAACCGTTGCATCGTGTTCGATCAATGCGATTTTGATGGCGGAGAGTTATGACGAAGAAAGTTGCATTGATCGCTGGCATTACCGGACAGGACGGCGCTTACCTCGCGAGCTTTCTGCTCCACCGCGGCTATGTCGTTCACGGTATCAAACGGCGCTCGTCAAGCAT
This sequence comes from uncultured Alphaproteobacteria bacterium, assembly GCA_963804725.1. Lineage (GTDB taxonomy): Bacteria > Pseudomonadota > Alphaproteobacteria > ATCC43930 > CGMCC-115725 > JAATGI01. The sequence continues at coordinate 198,811 of CAWDRN010000010.1, forward strand.
CAACACGGCACGCATCGACAGTATCTATCGCGACCGGCACCAGCCCGGCTTGCCTCTCTTTCTTCACTATGGCGATCTGACCGACAGCTCTGCGACGACGCGGTTGGTCAGTGAGATACGGCCCTCTGAAATCTACAATCTCGCCGCGCAAAGCCACGTCCAAGTCAGCTTCGAGATGCCGGAATATACAGCAAGTACTGACGCAATTGGCGCGTTGCGTCTGCTCGAGTCGATGCGCATTCTAAAGATGGATGACGTCCGCTTTTATCAGGCGTCGACGTCCGAGCTCTTCGGCAAGGCCAGAGAGATACCGCAATCGGAGACAACACCGTTCTATCCACGCAGCCCTTATGCAGTTGCCAAGCTCTACGCCTATTGGATCACGGTGAATTACCGCGAGGCCTACGGCTTCCACGCTTCGAACGGCATTCTCTTCAATCACAAATCACCGCTTCGCGGCGAGACTTTTGTGTCGCGCAAGATTACGCGGGCCGTGGCGGCGATCGAACAGGGTTTGGAGGATCGGCTTTATCTCGGCAATCTCGAGGCCAAGCGTGATTGGGGTCACGCCCGCGACTATGTTGAAGGCATGTGGGCAATGCTACAGCAGCCGACCCCCGACGATTTCGTGCTCGCCACGGGCGAGACCCATTCGGTTCGGGAATTTGCCGAACTCGCTTTTACACATTGCGGCCGCCGGATCGCCTGGGAAGGCGCCGGTTTGGACGAGCGGGGCATCTGCGAGCGAACGGGCAAAACCCTGGTGATGATTCGACTCTCGCTACCACCGCCCGACCGAGGTTGATGTGCTGTTGGGTAACCCCGCGAAAGCCCGCGCCAAGCTTGGCTGGCGGCATAAGACCAGTTTCGAGCAATTGGTCGCCGAGATGGTAAATTCGGACCGCAACGCCATTCAGGATCGGGGCTGAAATCATGAACCTGGGCAATTCCTTCGCGCTGCAGGGTAAGAAAGTTTGGGTTGCGGGGCATCGCGGGCTGGTCGGCTCCGCGTTGGTCCGCCGTCTCGACCAAGAGGACTGCGAGCTGTTGACAGTCGGCCGGTCGGATTGCGATTTGCGTGATCGCAGGGATGTCGAGACATGGTTCGATCGAGAGTCATCCGGACATAGTTCTACTTGCGGCCGCACGCGTGGGCGGCATCTACGCGAATGACGTCAGTCCTGTCGATTTCCTCTACGACAATCTGATGATCCAAACCAATGTGATCGATGCGGCGCACCGCCACCAAGTCGAAAAGTTGGTGTTTCTCGGATCATCCTGCGTCTATCCGCGCCTGGCGCCTCAGCCAATTCCCGAAGAGGCACTACTGACGGGTCCGCTCGAAGAGACCAATCAATGGTACGCCACAGCAAAGATAGCGGGGTTGAAACTATGCCAAGCCTACCGTCGCCAACACGGCAGCGACTTCGTCTCCGTAATGCCATCCAATCTCTACGGGCCGGGAGATGATTTCGACTTGAGGACCAGTCATGTCGTTCCCGCCTTGATCGCCAAGGCGCACCAGGCCAAGGGTGACGCCGCGCCGGTCCTCGAAGTATGGGGCACCGGGCACCCACTGCGCGAGTTCCTTCATGTCGACGACGCGGCAGACGCGATCATTTTCGTGCTGAAGAACTATTCCGGCGAGCAATTTCTCAACATCGGGTCCGGCAGCGAAATCTCAATTGCCGATCTAGCCATGCTGGTGCGCGATATTGTCGGATTCCGCGGCAGGGTTCGCTTCGATACGGCGAGGCCCGACGGTACGCCGCGCAAAGTCGTCGATATCTCGCGGATCAGGGCGTTGGGCTGGACCCCGCGGATTTCTCTGGCCGACGGGTTGGCACAAACCTACCGCTGGTACGTTGATCACTGCGGGACTTCGGCACGCGGGCCCGCACTTGACCACGCTTAATCAGAACCGACATCTCCGCATCGACCATCTCGCAGCGAACATCGGGCGGCGTGCCGTCCGTGGCGGTGTCGTCATGGTTGTGGCGCAATCGTTGAAGATTGCCGCCCAACTTGCCGCCGTGGTGATCCTGGCGCGACTGCTGCCGCCGCGCGCGTTCGGCCTGATCGCAATGGTGGCTGCCATCAACGTGATTTTCGACCTCATCAAGGAATTGGGCCTGTCGGCGGCAACCATTCGCAAGAACGATATCTCGCACGAACAAGTGACGGCGCTTTTTTGGATCAATACCGGCGCCGGAGCGCTCATCGCTGCGACCCTCTTCGTCATCGCCCCCGTGCTGGCGCGTTTCTATGCGGAACCGGACCTTGTCGACGTAACCCGCGTCTTAGCCTTGGGTTTTCTCCTCAGCGGTCTGACAATTCAGCATTGGGCACTGTTGCGCCGGCAGATGCGCTTCGTCGCAACCGCGTCGCTCGATACGGGCGGCGACTTGGCCGGCTTGGTTGCGGCCGTCGCCGTCGCTCTCGCCGGTGGCGGGTACTGGGCCTTGGTAGCACAACGCCTCGTCGGTCCGATCCTCGTTTTGATTGGCTCATGGACCCTCTGTCCTTGGCGTCCGGGCAGGCCCCGACGCGCGGTGGACTTGCATGACCTCTTGGGCTACGGCGCAGCGTTCACCGTCGCCGGCATGGCCGTCGCCTTCTCCCGAAGCATCGATCAGATTTTTATCGGCTGGCTATGGGGACCGAACTCGCTCGGTTACTACGAGCGTGCCTCGAAGCTCGCTATCACGCCACTCAACAATATTAACGTCCCGCTTTATTCGGTGGCGATGCCGGCATTGAGCCAATCGTGCATGAGCCCGAGCGCTACCGCCAGGGCTTCACCGCAATGATCGAAAAGACGGCGATGATCGTCGTGCCGGGAGGTTTGTTCGTCGCGTCATGCGCAAATGTCGTGGTGGCGACAGTGTTCGGCCGAGGCTGGGGCCCAGCCGCACCCTTGGTCGGGTTCTTCGCCCTGGCGGCCTCTTCCTTGCCGCTGGCGACGGCATCCTTCCTGTTGCCAGCGACGCAAAATCGACCGCGCAACCTCATGCTTGCATCGGTTATCGAATTCGGGCTTGTGCTTGGCGTTGATCATCGCAGGCCTGCCATTTGGCGTAACGGCCGTTGCTGCCTGCTACGGTGCGGGCGCGTTTCTGGTTCGCACACCGGTCACCTTTTGGCTGGTGACGCGCCGCGGGGCGGTATCGGCAGGCGATCTCTGGCATACCATCGGTCCGTCGCTCTTCGCCGGTGCCTTGGTTGCCGGCGCCGTCCGTCTCGTAGAGATGGTCTGGTCGCCGAACTCGATGCGGCCGGCGGCACACTTGGCAGTGCTTTGCGTCGTCGGCGCCGCGGCGGCCATGGCCGCCTTTGCAATCGTGCCGCGTAGCCGGCGCAGCTTGATCGCGTTGCTGACGCCGATGATGGGCTTCGTCGGCGCGCGGCCGCAGGCGATGGCCCAGCATCCTGACGGGAGTTGAGGAAAGGAAGACCCATGACGAGCAATGCAACCTTGGGGAAACCCCAATCGCGCATGGCGCGTTCTCGCGCGCGTTTGCTAGTCGCGGGCTTTGTGATCACGCTCGCTGGCGGCGCAATCGCCGAGATGTCCCCGGCATACGCAGCGCGTTTGCTTCTGGGCGCGTCTCTCGGCGGTGGCCTCGACGACCCATCCCGGATTACGCAATTCGAAGCGCTGACCGGACGCAATATGGACATCGTCAGCGTGCCGATGCCTTGGGCGGGCAAGCCGGGCTTTATCTCCTTCAATGGCAGCGTCCTTCATTGGGCAACGGACGTTTCTTCCCGGGGCGCGCTGCCGATGATCAGTTGGGAGCCGGAGCTTTGGAATGGCGCGGGGTCATCGCCGGCGCCCGGCGCCTGTCCGAACCAGCTGGCCACGGAACCCGAGAGCGCGCCCGCGATCGCGTTCCTTCACCGCTATGCGCGCGAAGTCGCGGCGTTCGGCAAGCCCATCCTCTTCCGCCCCATGCACGAGATGAATATGTCCGGATGGGAATGGAGCGTGGGGAACAACCGCGATTGCGGCGACATTTCCGCTGCGGATTTCGTCAAAGCGTGGCGCCGGATTGTCTCCATCTTCCGCGCCGAGGGAGCAAGCAACGCGAAGTTCGTCTGGTGCGTCAATTGGGCATCTATGGGGACATTGCCGGGATCGGTGACCGTCACCTATCCCGGCGACGCCTATGTCGATTACGCCGCGATCGACGGCTACAATTTCGGCGGTAACGACTGGCACAGTTTCGATCAAATCTTCCGCAAGCCCTATGCCGAAATCGTCGCGCGCACCAGGCGCCCCATCCTGATAGCGGAGTGGGCCTCAGGAGAAACCGGCGGCAGCAAGGCGGCGTGGATCAGAGCTGCATTCGCATCGATCAAGGCAAACCACTACCCTCAGATTGCCGGACTTGTCTGGTTCAACGAAGCGATCGCGGGCCAGCCGCGCTGGGTGGTCAATTCGTCACCCGCCGCCGCGACGGCCTATCGGGCCGCGGTGCGGGATCTGCCCTAGTCCCGCCGGGGCGCGGGATGGCCGAGGATCTGGATCCCCCATGAACCCGCATATGAAGTACCGTCTCAAGCGATGGGCGGGTCGCGCCGGCGTAACGGCGCGCTCGATCCGGCCTCAGCGCAAGGATTTAAGACAATTCTGCGCTCACCTTCGGAACACCGGTTTCCACCCCGGGATCGTGGTCGATGTCGGTGTGGCCGACGGTACGTTCGACATCTATACAGTCTTTCCCGAGGCGCACTATCTGCTGATCGAGCCGCTCGAGGAATTCATGCCCGCGATGCGCTGGATCGCCCGACATTACCGGGCAGACATCGCACTCGCGGCCGCCGGCGCCGAGGAAGGCCAGGTGGCAATTCGCTTCGGCCAGGCCTACGAGGAGATGCACGGCGCAACCGTCATTCCGAGCCTCGGTTCGACCCCGCCTCCGGGTCTGTGTACCCGCACAATCGCGATGCGGCGCATCAATTCTCTCGTCGACCGATTAGGGCGAGCTGGCCCGATCCTGCTCAAAGTTGATACGCAAGGAAGCGAGCTCGATGTCGTCCGAGGTGCCACCGGCGTTCTCGATCGAATCGAGGTGATCGTCCTCGAGGTATCGCTCTTCAATTTCGGTCAGGCCCAGCCCGAAATGGTTGAGGTCGTGAACTTCCTGTCGAATTTAGGCTACGTGCCTTACGACATGTTCGACGGTTGTAACCGTCCCTTGGACGATGCTCTGGGACAGATCGACATCGCCTTCGTCAAGGCCGACGGCGAGTTTCGCCGCGATGCCCGATTTGCCACGCCCCAGACCAGGATGGCTCCTGCTGCAGCCCTGTTGCGCGGGTTGCGCCGCGCACTCAAGGTTTGAGAAACGGCACCAGCCCCACCCGGCCACTGCATGATCGGGCGTTTTGGCGAAGATCGGACGCCGTCGAGCCGAGCGTGCGGACATCGCCGAACGGCGCAGCCCGCGCGAACGTCCTCAAGAATACGCCGTCAGGTGCACGCGTTGCAGTGCGCGATCATTGCGGCAAGTTGGGCGCCGTACCGCCCGCTCGTCTGCTTGTTTTCAAGGGGGTCGACGAGAAACGGCAGCTGCGCCAGGCCAGGCTTCATCTGCCCCATTCTTGGTCCCGTTCGGCACGGACTGTTGCGGCCGGCTGTCGCGCACCCGGTACCCCTGCGGTGAACCCGGGATGTTCTCAAGAAGAAAAGCTAGGTTCAACTGCCCTCGGCCGCCGCGGCAGGGAAAGAATCCTGAAGTGGCGCTCCAATTGCGGCGCGCTGGTCGTGCGTCGTTGCAGGATCATGCCGGCGGCAGCCATCGCCATCACCGCCCAGGTTCGTGGCCCCACATAGTCACCCGACGCTTGACCCATCACCGACCAGACCATAAGGCAGAAGACCACGCTTGGCGTGCCCAAGGCCCTGAGCCAGAGGCTGAGAGCAAGGATGGCCAAACTGCCCCAAATGAGACCAAGATAGACCCAATGCAGCCAAAAGTAGTTGGTCAGATTGTGCACCGTCTGCCAGTTGTCCAGCCCAAAATCGAGGTCGGCACTATAAGCGGGCGCCGCTTGATAGAGCTCCTCTAGGCGATCGGCGATCAGCGGTTCGGCGGTAAGTCCAATGCCGAAAACCGGGTATCGATGCGCGACATCGCTCGCGGCCTCAACGGGCGCAATCTCGCGGAAATAGAAGCTCGCATCCTTGCCGCTATTGATGAGTGCCAATCGATTGGCATAAAGCGAAGAGCCAACGACGACGAGCGCAGCCACTAGAGCAACGCCCACCATGATGACGCTAACGAATCGAAGGAGCCGATCGTTCGCCAAGCCCGAGCGGAAGCGCGCGAAGAAAAGATAGAGTACTAACAGGAGCGGCATGAACAGCAAGGTCGGGCCCGGCATCAGCACCAAACCCACCCCCATCATCGCCAGGTACCAAAGAATTTTGCCGCGCCAAGGACTAACCATGAGCCAAGTGAATGAGAACAACGTGAAGATAAAGGTTAGAGAAGAGGGTTCCGAAGTGAAAAGCTTGGGCCGGATGCGGCCGTACAATAGGATGTCGCGAAGGTCGGCATCGTAGATGCCGTAATCGTCGATACGAAGCCTTACCGCGTCGCTGATAGAGCGGAAGCCGAAATAATCCTCGAGCAAACAGCCCACCAGAATCGCCGTGCAAAATCCAAACAGCAGCCGCGCCAGCACGCGGGCATCGGCAGCGACCAAGGTCAGAAACAAACTGTAGGCTACGATGAGCGAATAGGTTAGTTGCAGGAACCCGGTGGTGCGTTTGCCGAGGAGACCGAGATTTGAGGCGAAGAGGACGGAGGTCAGATAGACCATGAGCACAAGAAACAGCGCCACGATGTGTTGCGGCTCGATTCGGTCGCGGCGTCGCCACAACAGCAACAAGGCGGCGCAACCCGCCGGCGGCGAGGGAATGGGTATGCGCGGTGTCAGGCAAATCTCGAACGCGAGATAAAGGCCAACCAGCAGTACCACCAGCAAGAAATAGTCCAAGCCGGACAAAGGCCGCTGTGGACGATCAGGGGTCATAGCGTCGCGACTGCCGCGGCAAGCTCCTTGCCGCGGCTTCCCCAGTCGAATTTGTCCCGGCACGCAGCATAGGCTGATTGCTGTTGGCGGTTCAGCCCGTCGAAATCATCGATGGCGTCGAGCACGGCCCGCGCGAGATCTTCATAGGTCGGACGCAATTGCAAACTTTCGCCGTCTTTGAGCGGCACGCCGGCGACCGAGCCGTTGAGGGCAAATATCGGCAAGCGGTTGAAGACGTAGTCGAGCACCTTCAATTTGAAGCCACCGCCGTGGCGCTCAGGGACAATAGCAATACGCGATTGATCCATATACTTGTCGACACAGGCAACGCGCCCAACGAAGCGGGTTGCGGTCGCGCCACGCTGCATCGCTTCGAGAAAGTCCGGTTCCGCGCGCCCGACAATATGCAGTTCGGTGCCTGCCGCAGCGAACATTGGATCGGCGACACGGACAAACTCTTCAAGATTCAATCGCTTGGCAATCCAATCAAAGGTGCCAAGAACAACAGCACGACGCGGCACGTCGTCGCTGAGCTGGCGCTGGGCGAGAGTGCGACCAGCGTAACCGGGCGTCAGCACTTCGAAGCGTTTGCGCGGCCAGCGTTTCAGATAAAGCGCCCGATCCTCCACCGTAATCGTCGTGACAAGGTCAGCCATGGCGACCAGCGCTCGATCGAGGTGAATCACGCGATAGCCGTCAATCCGCAGCATCTGCCGGCGCAGCCAATCGGGATGATTGGCAATTAGCCGGCGACGGACACCTTCTTCATGATTATGCGAGATGTAGACATAACGCGGACGGCGACTTTCGCGAGCATAATGCGTGAGCACGTTTTGGAGCGCCCAGCCGCTGCACAGGCTATCGAAAACGACAACATCCCACGCGCGGTCAAGCAACGTTGCGAGCCGCGCCCGCATTGCAGCTGAACCACCGCGAAATGCCTGGCTTGGCAGTGTCGATGACAAACTCCTCAAACGAGAATAGGGAAGAGGCTGGGCCAGGTGCCAGGTCACGCGTCCCTCACGCATGCCGTCCCGCCGGTGCGCATCCGGGCGGCTCTGACCGATAACATTGATATCCGCGCCCTGCGCGGCAACGCTTTGAATGAGGCCGCCACTGTAGATCAGCTGACCGCCATAGCCGGGATCGGGATCGGCAAGGGTGACCCATAAGAAGCGCATCGTGCCGCGTTCCGCTAGTAGGCCTGGCGGCTCAAGAAGCCGCAACGCAACGTGCGCAAAAGAATGAGCAGGTCAAGCCACAGCGACCAATTGTCAATGTAATAGAGGTCGAATTCGACCCGGCGGCGGATTTGTTCGAGGGTCTTGGTTTCGCCGCGCCAGCCATTGACCTGGGCCCAACCGGTGATACCGGGCTTAATGCGATGGCGCTTTTCATAGTGGCGGACGGCATCCTCAAAGTAGACGCCATCGGCTTTCGTCGCGATCGCATGCGGCCGCGGCCCGACGAGCGACATCTCGCCGAGCAGCACGTTCAAAAACTGAGGCAACTCGTCAAGGCTCGTTCGGCGAAGGAACCAGCCAATTCGCGTGACGCGGGGATCGTCGCGCTGCGTCTGCTGCTCGCAGTCGGCATCACTGACGTCATGGTACATGGTGCGGAACTTGAAGACGTCGATCAGTTCATTGTTGAAACCGTAGCGCTTCTGACGAAACAAGGCCGGGCCACGACTGTCGAGCTTGATGACCGACGCGATGAGCAACAATACCGGCGAAATGAGGATCAGAATCAGCGTGGCGAGGACGCGATCCTCGGTGCATTTGAGGATCCATCGCCAGTCGCGCAATGGCGGTTCAGAGACGCTGAGGAGTGTGGTGCCGGCAACCTCGCTGACCCCGGCTGCGCCCAAACCAGGGCCGATCTCATCGAGACAAAGACGAACATCGATCGCTAATCCGCGAAAGTGACGTACGATCTCGGCAATGCGCCATTGTTCTGTAAGCGGCACGGCGACGACCACGCCATCGACCCCCCCCTGACGGATCTGGTCCGGCAACGCAGTTAGCGGCTGGATCCGATATCCCATGCTCCAGACGCGGCCATGATTTTCCAGATCGTCGAACACGGCAACGATTTCGAACTCGCTCTCAGCATCGCCGTTAAGCCGCTTGAGGAACTGATGCGCCACCTTTCCGGTGCCAACGAGCGCCCATTTGCGCTGCAGCCGTCCGGCCGCTTCCCATCGCCGCGCCAACAACCGCAAGACGGCGCGCGACAAGTGCAACAGAATGACACCGCTCGCCGCCCAGCGACCAAACCAAGAATCAAGTACGCCCATCGCGCCGGGTACCGGCAGAACGAAAGCGGCGACGACGCCGACGGTAGCGCCCCATGCCAGAAGCACCCGACCCACGCTGCAACGAAAGCAGGCGGCGATCTCGAACCGGTAGGCGTGCTGAAGATGGAGAAGATTGATGGCGAGAGTAGCGGCGAGTACCGTCGCCAATCCGGCAACGATGCCGGCGAACTGACCTTGGGGTGGCGCGAAACCATAAGCGGCGGCGCCGGCGGCGAGCAGAACAATGCCGTCCGTCGCGGCTAGGATACCGCTAACAATGGGACGCGATATCGGGCGCTGGCTATGGCTGCGCGGCGGCGTTCGGTCGAAAACTGGTTCGTAACCGTTGTCGTATTCCGACGCTAGATGCGTCTGCATCACCACGCTCCCGATTTGCCCTACACCGGACAGTTTCGCGATTTGGCGCTAGGAGTGGTGTGACCAAACGAGGGCGCCGGGGCAACATGCCGGCGCCAGCCGGCGAGGAGGTCAAATTTTTCGCTATTTGAAGCGGCTCGCCAATGAAGGTGTGGACTTGCTTTTGCCGCCGCGCCTCAAATGCAAGATGCGGCCGGATTGCATGGCTCGGTCAACAATCGAGCGCCGCGTGCCAAATTGTGCCGGCAAAACGATGGGGAGGCCGTTCAGCGACAAAACTTTGCAAGGAGCCCGGATCGAAAAAGGCATCGATCCCGTCGTGAATGACGCGGCGGATCGCGGCCAAGAGCCCGGTTTCGGATTCGACGTCGGCGACCAGCCCCAAATGGCGGTCTCGAACCAATCTTCCGATCAGGCCAAAATTCTAGGTCAGGACCGGTTTCCCGGTGCGATCCCGGCTGCCCGAACACTGTGAGACGGCTCGTGCTGCTCTCGGTCAAATGTGGCCCTGCTGATACTCAGCGCAGCTCCTAACGCAATTCCCGGCGGGTCATCAAGGACTCAAGCAGGTCGAGCCGCATCTTGGGTGCCGCTATAGCAAGAGAGGCGATCGGCCGTCGAGCATAAACGTGCAAAGAATTCGGAAATACAATTCCGCCCTGGGTTTGGGGATAGGATCCGATGAGTTCCCATTCTTCGCTTTCGCTGGCCACGAGTTTCTTTAAACGAGTTTGATAGGGGAGCCGAAGGTCCGGAGGAATACGATCGTCGATCACGATGATCGTAACGTGAAGGTCGTCGAGGAGCTTAGCCAATTTCGCCGGCGTATCGAACCGATCTCGCGTGTCATGCCACATCCAGTCCCCGCCCGCTAGAATCGTATATGCACGTAGGACATAGCTTTCAGGGCGCCTCTCTTGAAGAGCGACCGCCGCGACCAAGCACCCTTCGCCAGTCGAGCCGGAGGATATCAGCCAAATCTGCGGGACATATGATACGCGGGCCATCACATCACGGACCAATTTCCCGTAGCCCCCGTTCCTCAGCTGAAGCGGAAAGGCGAAGCTTCCGACAGCGAAGCCTGCAATCAATATGAGGGCCAACCCGACGCGGCCAACTCCAATCGGCAGGCGAGCGCCGAGTCGGTGCGCAATTCCGTTGACGCCAGCCGCGGAGAACAGAACGAGTGAAGGCAGCACGACCATCACATAGCGGCTCTCGACAGGTACTGGGACGGCGCTATACAGAATGAAAGTGGCGATCACCAGCGCGGCGAGCGCCGCCCACTCAGGCGCTACTTCCCTCCGCGGTTTGACCCAAATAATTGTCGCCCAGACCCCAAGCAATGCGAAGATGAAAAGTGGGAGTCCAACGTCTAGATAGATAAACCGGGTAAAAAGGGGTACAGCGTGAACCCAATAAGAGTAATCACTGGAACCCCAACTGCCTTTGCTCATGCCGAGCGTAAGGGCGTACCACGGGACACAAAAAAGCAGCGCTGGGACCGCCCCGAGCCATAATCCCAGCCGCCGCAGCAGATACCATCTGTGGGTAAGCGTGAGAGTTACTCCCGGCACGAAGCCGAGCGCCCAGGCTTCGCCGTGCGTCAAGATTGACACAGCCGCAAAAGTTCCGAATACGAGACCGTCACCGATCCGTCCGGTTCTCGCGAACCGAGCGAAGCACAGCGTGCTCAGCAGCATCCCCAAAGTTGCAAGATGTTCGGTCATCACGCGCGCGCTCGATTCCTGCACGAGCGGCGATGCGACGAACAGGACAGCAGCGAAGACACCTGCCCAGCGGCCAATCAGTTGTTTACCGGTGAGATAGATAACGCTGGCAGTCGTGGCGGCCACGATCGCGACAAACATGAGGGCTGAGCCGCGCGACGCGGGGACGATCAGGAACCAGAACCCAAGCATACCGTAGAACACAGGTGGCCACTTGCCGATCGCCACCTTTGGGTAATGGTAATAATATTGTTGTACGAACTGCACGGGGTGATGGAAGTCGAGACTGGCGATGAAGTCCCGGAACATCAGGGAGGTCACCAGATCGGCCGGTTCGTCGGGATACCCCCCAAAGCCGCTGGCATACGCACCGCCCAGGAATTGCAGGGTCACGACAAGCCCCAACAGCGCGGCAAAAATGGCGACGCTCTCGCCTGTATTGATCGTACGTGCCGACAGCCTGAGCATGAAGCCCCCGTTAATGTGACGACAGGTCTTGCGTCTCTCTGTGCGGTTGGGCAGAAAAATTGACGACCACGATCTCGTCCAGCGGAGGCGGAATACCGACACAGATGGAAACTAGTACATCGAATCTTTAGAACCGATCATGGAAGGGCCCCGGTGGCGGGGAAGTATGTCATGGGGGCACCTCGGCGTTTGGTTGGGCTGACGATCACCAGACGGTGCAGCGCTCGGTCGAGCGGGGGCTGACGCACGGCATCCTGGCGGCTCCCGATGACAGTCCGCGACCCGGGACGCGAGCCGGTGATTACAGTGGAAGCGCGGTCTTGGCTGGTCGATCTCGCCTGCCGCCAGGCGAAGGAGTTCGGCTATCCGCACTAGGTGTGGACGACGCGGGTCTTGGCGGAGCATGCGCGTGGGCATGGGCAGGCCGCTGGGCACACATGCTTGAGTAATCTGGCGCAAGGCACCGTCTGCAAGATCCTCGATGCGGAGGAAGTCAAGCCGCATAAGGTGCGCCATTGCCGGGAGCGCCGCGATCCCCAGTTCGGCGAGAAGATGGCGGAGGTGCTGCGGGTCTATCGCCAAGTCGGGCTTTTGAAGAAGCGGCCGCCGAGCGATACCGTAACGAGTGTTTCCTATGGCGAGAAGCCGGGCGTGACGGCGATCCGCACGACGGCACCGGACTTGCCGGCCGTGCGTGGCGTGCATCCGACCCTCGCGCGCGATCACGAGTACAAATGCCACGGCACTGTCACCTTGCTCGCCGGGATCGATCTGCTGAGCGGCAAGATCCACGCCCTGGTCCAGATCGCCATCGCAGCCGCGAGTTTGTCGAGTTCCTCAAACTGCTTGATGCCGCGTACCCGGCGCACACCACAACGAAGCACGGTTCTCGGCTCAATCTCGCCGAAAGTTTCTTGTCAAAGCTCACTCGCTTCGTGCCTCGTTCACATTCGCGTCGCATCCAAGCAGGAACTCCGAGACCGTTTTATCGCTGCCATCGACCACTTCAATCGTCATCCTGTCGTTCACACCTGGACCTACAAACTCGGCAAGGCGGCCTGTTGTGATTTGAATTCTCGGAAACGCTGACCAGCCTCGCTAGGGCATCTGGCAACCAAGCCGAAAATCACGCTGCTTGGAGCGGCGCGTTGGAGTTACCGCGAGCTGTCTGGCGCCGAATACCCGGCTACTCAATAGTTGGGGGGCTCGCGGCGATCATGCTCGACCAGATTATGCACGAGGGCTGGCGTTTATAGTGTTTCAATGGCTTCGGCGGGACTGGAGAGCTGGACCGAGCTTTCACGGGGCAACCACCATTCGAGTTTCAGTTCTCTTCTCTAATATGAAAAGCACGTTTGACACGAGTCCCGCGAGACGCACACCGCGAACTCGATAATCGTCACAAAGTCCGATATATTTCGCCATACACCGTAATTGACGTGCTGATAGAAGATTTAGATTCTGCTCGGAGGCGAAATACTGTTTTCCGATCGCGACGAGAATGCGTCGGAATATTTTCCGAGGCAACCAATGGACGACCGGAAGCACTGTGTGAAATTCGATCGGATACCAGCGGTTCGGTGTCGTTAAAAACACACCCTTCCGCGCAACGCGCCGCGCCTCAGCAATGAAGGCCATTTGTTGAAAAACATTTCCGACGTGCTCAAGTACAGCGCTTGAATGGACGTAGTCGAACGAGTTATCGGCGAAAGGGAGGGATCGCCCATCGCCCTTAACGTAGCGCATACCCGGATAAGCCTGTCGCAGGAAAGCAGCGCCTTCATCAATGCCAAGCGCCGTGATTTTGGATTTATATGGATACCACGCCTCCAAATAATTTGAATGTTCGTAAGACCTGTCACTCGTTGCTCCCACATCAAGGATCGTATCTGATGCAGTAACACCGACGGCAAGAAACGCTCTGAACATCTTGTGGCGCTGATAGCCTGCAATTCTTACCGCCAACGAGCCCGGCGCGGCGGTATTATATTGAGCGTTGACATGCATTCAGTACCTCGTCGTGAACCATTTTTGTCATGCTTCCATGAGGGTTGCGTTTCGGTTCTTGGGCGTCAACGGGATAAGCGATGCTTGTTACGTTGAGGTACCAGCCTGCGTGAGAAGAATTCCGGTCATGATGAGTGCAACGCCAAGCCAGAAGGCTGGCGTGACCCTTTCGCCAAAGGCAAACCATCCGATGAGCGGCACGATTGCCACATTCGCAGCGACCCACGGATAAGCCTGCATCAGCGGGACCCGCGAGAGGATCCAAATCCAGAGCAAAGTTGAGAGGCCGTAAAGGGTAAGGGCGGCATAGAGCGCAGGCTGGCGAGCGATCGACAGTAGCGCAATGGGAATCGGCTGATTGCGAATCGCGAGACCGACCTGCTTGAAAAAGATCTGGCCGCACGCGAGGAGGAGCGTAAAAACAACAAGGCTAGTGACACGGAACAACATCTTCTCCCCGCGTCATGCCGCTTCAGCGGAGCGCTGCCGCGGGTCGGCCTCCTCCACACGCGACGCCCGGATTTCAAGCACGCTCATAAAGAAAGCGCTGGACATGGTCTGAGAGCCGAGAAGGATCGCCGTGCCGGAGGGAATAACTAGCCGCATCGCCTCGGTCGGCGACAAGGGTCCAAAGTGTCCGATACCCCATGAACCCAGCGAGTAAACAGCGAGTGCCAAGCCGATGACGAAAAGCAACGCGCCGCCGATCAAGCCCACTTCCAGCCTGAATATACCAAATACCACGTTGAACCAGGGATCCGGCGGAACGATGGCCTCGCGCGCGCCATGGATCTTGGCGAAGACCCAGAATAACACCGCCTGATAACCGACGACGACGCTGAGAGATGCATAGAACAAAGTGTTGATGTCGAAAACGACGTCACCAACTTGCTGTGGTCCGGACAGCAGCCACACCATTGCAAGAAGTCCTGTGACGAACAGCGCCAAGCCGGGGTACAGAAACAGCCATCGAGGGCAAAACAACAATAGGAAGCGCAAGTGCCGCCAACCATCGCGCCAGCTGCGCAGATGCGGCGGCCGGCTTCGGCCGTCCGGCGATAGGGACGTCGGGACTTCGGCTATCCTGAGGCTTTTGATCGTGGCCTTTACCACCATCTCGCTGGCGAACTCCATCCCCGGCGCCTGCAAGTCGAGCGCGAGCATCGCACCGCGGTGGATACCGCGCAGCCCGCAGTGAAAATCACTGCACGGGGCATGAAAGAAAATCCTACCGAGCGCCGAGAGGACCGGGTTGCCAAGGTAACGATGCAGCATCGGCATCGCGCCAGGACGGATGCCGCCCTGAAAGCGATTGCCCATGACCAGCTGGTAGCCCTGGCGGAGTTTCTCGACGAATGGATCGAGCGTGGCGAAGTCGTAGCTATCGTCGCTGTCGCCCATGATCACATAAGTTCCGCGCGCGGCCCGTATCCCGCCGATCAAGGCGCTACCATAACCCGGCTCGTGGATGTCGACGACGCGCGCGCCATTGGCTTCCGCCAGCCGCTGCGAGCCATCCGTACTGCCGTTATCAGCGACCAAAATCTCTCCGCTGACGCGGCTCCGCATCAAGAAGGCGCGCGCCTTCCTGATACACTGCCCAATCGTCTCCGCCTCGTTGAGGCAGGGCATCAGGATGGTGAGTTCTAGGACTTCGCTCATGCGTTAAAGCCCGTGATGTTGAGATGCCGCACGCTGCAACGAAGGCAGGCGGCGATCTCGAACCGGTAGGCGTGCTGAAGATGGAGAAGATTGATGGCGAGAGTAGCGGCGAGTACCGTCGCCAATCCGGCAACGATGCCGGCGAACTGACCTTGGGGTGGCGCGAAACCATAAGCGGCGGCGCCGGCGGCGAGCAGAACAATGCCGTCCGTCGCGGCTAGGATACCGCTAACAATGGGACGCGATATCGGGCGCTGGCTATGGCTGCGCGGCGGCGTTCGGTCGAAAACTGGTTCGTAACCGTTGTCGTATTCCGACGCTAGATGCGTCTGCATCACCACGCTCCCGATTTGCCCTACACCGGACAGTTTCGCGATTTGGCGCTAGGAGTGGTGTGACCAAACGAGGGCGCCGGGGCAACATGCCGGCGCCAGCCGGCGAGGAGGTCAAATTTTTCGCTATTTGAAGCGGCTCGCCAATGAAGGTGTGGACTTGCTTTTGCCGCCGCGCCTCAAATGCAAGATGCGGCCGGATTGCATGGCTCGGTCAACAATCGAGCGCCGCGTGCCAAATTGTGCCGGCAAAACGATGGGGAGGCCGTTCAGCGACAAAACTTTGCAAGGAGCCCGGATCGAAAAAGGCATCGATCCCGTCGTGAATGACGCGGCGGATCGCGGCCAAGAGCCCGGTTTCGGATTCGACGTCGGCGACCAGCCCCAAATGGCGGTCTCGAACCAATCTTCCGATCAGGCCAAAATTCTGGGTCAGGACCGGTTTCCCGGCGCGCGCGGCCCAGAGCAGAATACCGCTTGATCCCACAAACCGTTGGTAAGGTGCGAGCACGACATCGGCGCGGACAAGCAACTGACCGATTTCATCTTCGCTGAGACGGCGATTCTCGCAACCGAGCCAGAGCGGCGGCTGAACCTCGGAAAGCCGGCGGAATTTCTCGTCGAACTCTGCCGCAATCTCCGGTGCGATGCGGCCGGCGAAAAGAATGCCGATCCGCAACGAATCTTCGTAGGGAAGCTCCTCGAGCGCGTCCAGTAGGGTCAGCGCGCCCTTGCGCTCCGTCAGGTAGCCAAACAACACAAACAAGGTCCGGCCGCTTGGAATGGCCGCGAGCCATGACGGGGTTGGACCTCCCTCATCGCCATGGGGATTAACCGGGTCAACGAGCGAGAGCACCTTGTGGCCGCCGCGGTAATGTTGCCTGGCATAGGCTGGAAAATAGGGGTCAAGCGTTAGAACCACATCCAAGGCAGGGTTCAACAGAGTCAGTCGGTAGAGGAGCGCTTTGCGGGCGTCGCGTACCCGCTCGCCCCACGTCGGGGCATAGGAGCCAAGCAAGCCATAGTGAACCGACGGCCGAAATAGGATGCCGATCGCCCGGCGCTTGGCGAGACCAAGACCCAAGCCAAAGGGCAGGGTCAAATGATCAAAAAACAGGAAGAGTCCAACGTCGCACGATGTCCGTTTGAGATAGCGGCGCATGACGAACCAGCGGGCAAATCCGCTGATCGCCAAGAAGCGCGAGCGGCAAAGAGCAAGCTCCCGCGGTCGCAACGTCAGAACTTTGTGTGCCAGCCACACCGCTTCAGCGCGAAGGGCGTCGGCCAGTGCGGGCGATACCACAAAATAGGGCGTGCATCGATTGTCCTTTTGCGCAAAGCGAAGGAGATGCAACAGCCATTCCAGTTGATGGCCGTCCGAATCGGGCTCGAAAATAAGGAGGCGGCGCGGATAGGGCGCGTCGTTAGGCTGCATTGAGACGATCGACCGCATCCAGAAATGTCGCCAGTACTTTTTCCTTGGCGCAAAATTGTTCGACATAGTTGCGGCCACGCCGGCCCATTTGACGGCGTAAGTCTTCGTCCTCGGCCAGTCCGAGGACGGCGGCGGTGAATTCTTCTGGGCGGTTGGGCCGAACGCACAGGAACGCACCGCTCTCCTGCTGAAGACGCCACAATGTACTGCCGGCCTCCGCGGTAGCGACGAACGGGACCGCGGCCGCCATGATGTTAAAAATCTTCGAAGGCAACATGAACGGCGCCGCCGCCGCCTCCAGCGGCACCAGATAGATATCGGCCTCGGTCAGGCCACGAACGAATTGCGCGCGGGGTAACAGAGCTTCAAATCGCACATTATCCAAGCGGCGCTGTACCACCTCATCGGCGAGCGCTTGTGCCTGGCCGCCGCCGCCGCGCAGAATGAGTTCGATGTCCGGGCGGCGCACCTTTAACTCTTGGGCCAACGTCATGATCTGGCCGAAGCCCTGCTTCAGTCCCAAGCTGCCGCTGTAGCAAATCTTCAAGCGGCGACGATCGGTACTCAACGGCCGATCATCTTTCGGCACAATCATGTCGGTATCGACCCAGATCGAGACCACTTCGATCGGAACCGTGACGCCAAGCGCCCGGAGCTCCGACTGCATTGCCTCGGTTAAAACGATCACCAGATCGGTGCGGTTGAGCACCAGCCGCTCGCAGGCCCGCATGAGGCGAAGCAGTAGGCCGTTGCCGACGATGCCCAATCCGCGAGCTAGTCCCGATTGTATGTCGTGAACGATTGCGACATGGCGGCCGCCGCGCCGGCGCGACAACACCCCAAGGGCGACGGTTAGAATCGAGGGTGCCAAGGAAATGACCAAGGTTTGCCGCGAAACACGCCGCCGCAGCAGCGCAACCAATCCACAAATCAGAAACGACATTTCCGCGAGGATGCGCGATCTGGCCGAACGCCGCCGCGGCTTGAGGCTCGGCACGCGTCGTACCAGGACGCCGTTGGCAAACTCGCTAGGCTTTGGCGAATCGGGAAAATCGGCAGGGTCCGGGTAATGCGGGGGGCCGGTCAACACCGTGACGAAGTATTTCTGCTCGAGCAGCCATTCGGCAATGTCGATACAGAACGGAGCCGGCCCGATCAATTCGGGCCGGTAATGCTGCGTCACCAACAGCGCGTCGGGCGCAGCATTCATGCCGAGCCGATGCGTCGGAACACTGCCGAGCCATGGGAGAAATGCTGCGGCGCGTAAGTGTATTGACGATACCGCTTGGCGTCGACGCGGGAGAAGGCGAGGCCGGCAAAATCGGCGCGCGCTTCAACCAATTGTCTGATCGCGTCCATGACGGCACTGCGCGGCGTATGCCCCCAACGAACCAAGAACACGATCTTGTCGACCACGGAGGCAAGCGGCAACACCTCGGCTCCAACCAACACCGGGGGCGAATCGAGGATAATCAAATCGTAATATTCCGACAGCGCGGACAGGATTTCGCCCATGCGCTGCGCGTTCAGGATATGCGAACGATGGGGGCTCCAGCGTCCCGCCGTGATGAAATCAAGGCCGGAATGCGGATCGCGCCCGATAACATCCCGTGGATCGGCATCGGTGTCGGCGAGGATGGCCTCGAGTCCATCTGTGTTGGGCCGTTGCAGAAGCTTGTGGACCGAGGGCGAACGCCAATCGCAATCGATCAATAGGACGCGCTTTCCGGCATTTGCAAGCAAGCGACACATGGACACGACCGTCACCGATTTGGCTTCGCCGGGAACGGCCAAGCAAAACAACACCGTTTTGGGTGACCTCGCCGCCTCCGACATCGCTAGCATGATGTAGAGGCGCCGCAGGGACTCGCCGTACAGCGATAACGGATCGCGCAATACGGCGGAGGTCGGCGATTTGGTAGAGCCGAGATTGGGAATC
The DNA here is from genome assembly GCA_963804725.1 of uncultured Alphaproteobacteria bacterium. Lineage (GTDB taxonomy): Bacteria > Pseudomonadota > Alphaproteobacteria > ATCC43930 > CGMCC-115725 > JAATGI01. Next base: position 218,105 of record CAWDRN010000010.1, read on the forward strand.
AAACTCATGACCGGGAGCCCGGTTGCGGCTTCGATCTGCTCCGCGTTGCGGAAAGTGAGATCGGCGCCTTCGCGCAACAGGGCCGCCATCGCGCCGCCCAAGGCGCCCACCACCATGCCCAGCAACAGGATCAACATCCGCGGCGGATAGGTTGGCCATAGTGGTGGTGCCGCTTGCGATATCAAATCGGCATCCGGCTGGCGGATGTCCTGCTGTCCCATCACTTGTTTTGCCCGCGACAACGTGTCCTCGAGCAGTTTGCCGTTGATTGCCGCATCGCGTTCGAGCGCCATCAGGTGGATCGTCTTTTGGTTGACGACGCCCATCTGCGACTTGGTCTTTTCGAATCGCCGCGTCAGTGCCGCGTAGTGCGCTTCGGCTGCGCGGGCGCGACGCCGCGCGCCCGCAGCCGCCCGGCCGATCTCGGCCGATATCTTGCCGTCGATCGCTTCAAGTTCGGCTTCGGCGTCGTGCACCTTGGGATATTCAGGACCATAAGTCGACCGCAGCTCTGCCAGATGGCGCGCCGCCCCCACTTGTTGCTCTTTCAACGTTTGGATCAACGGCGACCCGAGCACATCCGATAAAAATCGGCGCCCGCTGCGGACCCACCGCCTGCCGATGTACCCGCCTCACCGGCGCCCGGGCCACCCCCGGCCACTTGGGAGTTCAACATGCCAAGCGTCTGCGCCGTCATGTCTTGGTTGTTGTTGCCGACGCGATAGAGACCGTTCTCACGGCGATAGCTATCGACCGCTTGGTCCGACTGCAGGACGGCTTGGCGGAGGTTGTCGACGCGGTCTTTGAAATATGCTTCAAGCCGGCTTGAAGCGTGCGAATTCATTCGACTTTTTCTGGTCGATATAAGAGCCCGCCAGCGCGTTCGCGATCAATGCCGATAGGTCGGGATTGGTGGTGTCGGCCGCAATGTCGATAACATTCGAACGGCCGAGCGGCGAAACCGTGATCGTATTGTTGAGCAATTGATCGATCATTCGGTTTTCAGTCCGGTCCACCGGATTGTTGGATGCTCTGCTTGGAAGAGCGGTTGCAATGGCGACCGGCAGCCGCGATAGCAGCCTGTCCACCGGCCCGCTACTCGGAGCCAAATCAGTGTTGAAGTCCGGATTGCTGGCGAGGTGAAGTTTGTCGACCACCTGTTTCGCCAGCTGGCGCGACTGAAGGACATAACTTTCACTCTGCGCTTGGTCGGCGCCGCTGGCCGACAATTCTTGGACGGCGCCACTGCTGTCAGACGGATAATAGCGCGGCTGCGGCATTCCGACCATGATTCGGGCGTTAGCGACATAGTGGCGCGGCAGCGAGGTTGCGATCAACGCGGCGGCGACGGCGGTCAGAACCACGAACGCCATTATCAGCCAGCGCTGCCGCCAAAGTTTGCGCAGCAGGGCGACAAAGTCCTGATGCTCCTCGACGCGGCTGTCGACGCCCGGCACCGCGACCAGTTGGTCACGGTGCATGAGCTCGCGAGAACCGCTAGGAAGCGAGGGGAGAGAAGATGAGGTAAAAATCAAAAATAGCGCTCGTTGACAGTAATGATGTCGCCGGGGTCGATCGTCGTATCCGGCGTAACGTCGATATGCTCCTTGCCGCCGTTGGGACCATTGCGAGTCACTTCGAATTCACCTTCACGCGCACGATAGGTGAAGCCGCCGGCAATCGCGATCGCCTGCAGTGCCGTCATGCCCGACACAAACGGATAACTGCCCGGCGCACGTACCTCGCCGAGGATATAGAAAGGACGATAGGTTTGGATCTCGACGGCGATGCTAGGTTGCTTGATGTATTTTGGGCTGAGCCGCGAATAGAGGGCCTGTCGCAAATCGGTGCCCGTCATGCCACCGGCATGAATGCTGCCAATCAGCGGGAACGACAAATCACCGGCGCCGTCAACGGTAAAGATACCGGAGAGATCAGGTTGTCCGAAGACGTTGATGCGCACATGGTCGCCGGCGCCAAGACGATATTCGTTGGTATCGATGGCGGCATTGCCCGGCAGCGGGGCGGCAACGGCAAGCTGTTGGCTGCTGGCAGGAGCATTCCCATGCAGCGCCGGCGGCGCCCCAAGCGTCGGAGGCGTCATGCCTGGAGTACTGTTCGGCAAGTTTTGCGCCCAGACACTATGCCCGGCGCCAGAACCAGCGGCACATATCGTCAACGCAATGACACCCATCTTCCGCATCATTTCATTTCCTCCATTTCCGATCGCGCAAGATGCGCAGCGGTGAATGCGCTCCGCGCCTTATCTTTTTACGCGCGACCGAGGAGGGTAGGGTGTGACCAAATCGGGACTAGCGTTGGTCGCTGGCCCGATGGGCTTAGCAATATGCGCTAGAGATGTGCGCTGAAACTCAAGAGGACGATGCTCTGATTGAAATCAACGGTGCTATCGGTTAAGTCGCGCGTCAAGTAAGTGTAGCCGAGCGATACCCAAAAATGGCGGTTGATCAAATATTTGGCCGATAAACCGGCGGAATAATATTTATCGGTGCGGGCGACGCCCTGAAATTGGTCCCCCTCGTAACCGACATAGCCGTCCAGAATGAGGTTACGCAGCAGCTCGTGGTCGACGCGAAGTTGTGCGGTGGTCGCGAGGTAACTCGATGCGCCGGGGAGGATGGTCTCGGCAACGCCCCGGTTGGCGGTGGCAGTGACCGTCGTCAGGCGCGTCACATTCCAGGTCAATTTGGCGCCCCCCGTTGGACCGCTGGCGCTGGGGAGCGGCGCAATGTAGTTCTGCTGCAAATAGCCAGCGTAAAGATCAAGGAAGGTGACGCCGGTGAGGTCGTAGCTGACACCGGCAGCGGCCGTATAGCCCTGCGACGAGCGGTTGACGCCGGTAAGATCGACGGGAAACTCGTAATTGCGCCAATCGTAGGTGCCGAGCAAATAGATCTGGCGGAGCGGCGCGATCTCGTAGGAGGTCTTAAACGTAAGCAGTTCCTGATCGTAGTTCTCTAAATGCATTTCCACCGGCACGCCGGTCACCGACGTAACATCCGCAAAATTGAATTTGTCGTAGTTGGCGTCGAGCCTTATCGACAGGCGATTGAACGTCTTTTGTATCGCGGCATTGGCTGCCAAATCCGAATATTGCTCGGGGACGACGGTCTGGAATGCGGGAGTGATCACACCCGGGTTGTTGGGCGAAAAAACCGGCTCATGACGCACCGAATAGCCGATGCCGCCAAAGAGTTGAGTGTCGCGCAGAACGTCGAGTCGTCCATCGGACGAGAGACTGTAGTCGTTATAGTCTTGATTCGGGTGTTCGGCGTACTTCTGTAGGCTATCGTCGGCATGAAAATTAAGGGCATTGTTGTTCCAGTCGGATTTCAGATCCATCGACGGCTGGATCGCGGTGATGAAGTCGGATAGGGGGTTGGTCTTTGTCCCCAATATGTTGCTGTTGAAAGCCTCGCCCAGCGTCAGGTTCGGATAGAGGATAAAGCTCCCGATCCGCTCGCCCATCGGGTCATAGTCGGGGTGCAGCCGTTCCGCTACGGTCTGGCCACGCGGTATCTCATCGGGCAAGGTCGGCGGTACCGGCAGCTGCGGCAGGTTGGTTCCAATATAGTTGGGCGTGGCGTTCTGCTGGTCGGCGTTAGCTCCGCTCGAGGGCGCAGCAGGTTGCGTCGAAGTCTCTTGCGCGTTTACCGAAGAAACAGAAAGAGCGAAAACCGATAACCCGACAACAACCCCCGGCCAGTTTTTTTTGATCACGGCCTATCTCCAGAGCAGCCCCAAACTGCATCTTGTAATTGCTATGATAACGAGAATGGGCGCTGGCTACAAGTTGGGGAGGTGCGAGGATACTCAGATTGTCACACGCGCCCGTAATTGTCTGAGAGGCGGACAATATCGTCCTCGCCCAAGTAAGAGCCCGATTGCACCTCAATCAGATGAAGCGGCAACTTGCCCGGGTTCTCGAGTTCGATGCTCAAGACCGATCGGTATATAGATCGATTCATTTTCGTTCAGCAGCATGGACTGGTCGCCTCGCTGGACCTTGGCCGTACCACGAACGACGATCCAATGCTCGGCGCGATGGAAATGTTTCTGCAGGCTGAGTGAAGCGCCCGGTTTGACGGTGATGCGTTTGACCTGGAACCGCTCGCCGACATCCACTTGGCGGTAGCTGCCCCACGGTCTGAACACCGTCAAATGTTGCGTTGGTTCGGGCCGATTGCGGCGGTTGAGGTGCTCAACGATGCCGGCGACGTCGGATGCGCAGTCCACTTTTGCCACCAACACCGCGTCGTCCGTCGTCACGACGACAACGTCTTCGAGGCCGATTGCCGCGACCAGATTTCGGTCGGATCTGATATAGCAGTTGCGCGCCCTCGAGAGGATGACATCACCGGCGACGACGTTGCCGTGTTCGTCGGCCGGACCAAGGTCGCGCAGCTCGCGCCACGACCCTAGGTCGCTCCACTCCATTTCGACAGGGATCATCGCAGCACGGTCGGTATGTTCCATAACCGCGCGGTCAAGCGACAATGTTAGGTTCTCGCCGAAGGCAGCCCTTTCGAGGCGCAGCGCGTCGCCATTCTCGGCGCAGGCCCCGGCCAAGGCGCGCTCGCACGCCGATACCATTTTTGGATGGAGCCGCTTTAGCTCCTCAAGATAGCTACCGACATGAAAGAGAAAGATGCCGCTGTTCCAATAGAACGCCTGGTTGGCAACAAAGGTCTCGGCGTGATCGGGGCTGGGCTTTTCAATGAATTCGTCGACGGCGAGGACGTACTTGAAGGGCGGAAGCGAGGAGCCCGAGCGGATATATCCGTACTCCGGCTCCGGCCTGTCCGGCCGGACGCCAAACGTGACCAAATGGCCGGCCTCCGCTGCCGCCATGCCCTTGGCAACGGCGCCAAGGAAGGCATCGAGCGAGCCGATCGTGTGATCCGACGGTTGCACGAGCATGAGGGCATCCGGCTCCTCGGCTGCGAGCCAAAGCGCAGCCACTGTGATCGCGGGTGCGGTATCCCGCGCGACCGGCTCCAAGAGGATTTGGCGCGGGCTCACGCCAATCTCACGCAATTGTTCCTCGATCGTGAAGCGATGTGCCTCGTTGCAAGCCACGATCGGCGCCGTGAAAATCGTGTCGGCACGCAATCGCAGCGCCGTTTCTTGAAACAGCGTGTACTCGGAGGTCAGTGGCAGAAACTGCTTCGGGAATGCAACGCGCGACAGCGGCCACAGCCGCGTCCCCGCGCCACCGCACAGGATAAGAGGGTGGATCGTTGTTGTGCCACGCGGCACAGATCGGATAAGAGCGGTGCGATCGTCCATCGTCCGGAGTAGGTTAGTGCAATGTAAGCTGACTATGTTTGGCGTTGCCGATCGCCGCCAGTGATCAAAGTGTGTCCCTATCGCCCACCATCAATAGACCGCGACCTCAGCAAGCGGCAGAATGATGAGCACTGTCAGCCCCCCCGTCACGCGGTTCGATGCAGTAATCTGGCCGCCGAGCGCCTCTATGTTGCGACGGGAAATCCACAAGCCGAGGCCGGAATGAGGAGGTTCGGCGGTCGCACGAACTACCGGGCTCGGCGTCCCGGGCCCGCGCAGTGACACATAGCGATCGAAGACGCGCTCGATCATCGCAGTTTCGATGCCCGGTCCCTCATCTTCGACAAACAATTCAGCGCAGCTTTGCTGCTTCAGGAGTCGCACCGTAATCGTGCTCTGTGGTGGCGCAAAACCGATCGCGTTCTCGACAATATTTTCGATCGCTACCTGAACGATGTTTTTGGCTGCCGAAACAATGACGTCTTCATCGATGTGAAGCGCGAGTACGATGCCGTGCTCGCTTAAAGTGGCGCGGTACTCGAGCAGCAGTTCCGCCAATTGCAGCGACAGATTGACGGGAATCCGCGGAGCCTCGAGGAGATCGGCTGCGTTGTTGTCAAGACGCTGGGCTGCCGAAATCAATGTGCGAAGCCGGTCGAGCGCCGATCCGATCATGTCGGTGGCGCGGTGCGCCTTCGCCGCCTCGGTAGGCAAATTCCGCTTTAGCGTCTCGAGCGCCGCTTGGATCGTGGCCACCGGCCCCTTGAAAGAGTGCGCGTTGTTTTCCGCCAATTCGCGGATCGTTTGGGCGCTATCGTGAAGCGCGAACACCAGCCGGTCGAAATCCGCTGCGACGCTGGCAAGTTCGGGGATCACGTTGCGCTGAGAGAAGGAAATTTGCTCGATCTGGCCGTCGATCGTCTGGCGTACTGTCTCGCGAAAATGCCGCATGCTGCGTCTCACACCGAGTGCCAACAGAATGGCGAGGGCCGCCATGCCCATATAAATAAGCGCCGCCATCCGCACTTCGCGCGTCTGCCAATAAGGACGCCCAATGGCGGTATCGAGATACTCGGCCGTGTTGTGCGACGATATCAGGACCCAACAGCCGGCCATCGTCGTAATCGGAATGACTGACGTCAGCACCTGCTCGCCGCTGCCGGCGGCGACGTACCGCAGCTCGACGGGCGAGTCCCAAGTGCAGGTTTTCGATAGTTGCGGCAGAATATCGTGACGGGTGAGGCTGTCGAGCCGGGATTCAACCTCCTCAGGCGTCGCGTGGGGTGCCGAGGCGATGAAATAGAACTTGCCGTCGCTGCCATCCTTCGGCTGGAACATGAGCTGCAGCGCGGTGCCCTTTTGCACAAACTTGGCGAGCCGGTCGTTGAGTAGGGAAAAATTGTCCGACGTCCCAACCACCGGTTGAAGCGCTTGGGCGATAAGCCAGCTGCGGTTTTGGAGCGCACTCGCCACCAAGGCGCGGGTCTGTCGGTCCGCACTCTCGAATTGACCGTAGAGCACAATGGGCAGCGCGACGAAGATGCCAACGAGTGCGCACAGCTTGATGATCAGCGAGTGCGAAAGCCGCCGCAAAAATTCGACGACACTAGAGAGGGGCCTTCCGCGATCCCCGCCACCGGTAGCCGAACGCGGAAAAATTTTCAATTTCGGAGAAGTCTGCATCACAGACCTTGAACTTGTTGCGGATCCGCTTCATCGAGGACCGCACATTCGTACGAAAACCATCCTCACCGCAACCGGCGAAAAAGCCGGCGGAGTGTACGCAGTCGTAAATCGCCCGGTACGAGACAAATTCGCCAACCGAGCTCACGAGCAGTTGCACGATGCGAAATTCGGTGACGGTAAGCTGGACATCGACATCGTTCCAAAAGGCCCGGCTGACCTTCGGTCTAAGGGTCAGCGGTCCGCAGGCAATGTGCTGCTCCGCCGGTTGGTCGGGCAGGCGGCGTCCGGCTTCAAGAATGAGGCGAATGCGCCTCGCCAGAATGTCGATGCCGCGGTCCTTATCGACAAAGTCCAATGCGCCCCGTTCGAGGGCAACGCTTTCGTGCTGTGCCGTTGCCATTCCAGTCAAAAAAACGACCGGTAATTGAATTCCGCGCCGCCGCAATTTCGGCAGCAAATCGATCCCCGCGCCTTGAGGCAGCCGCCAATCGAGCACCACGATGTCGGCCGTATGCCCGTCGTCAAAGAAGGTAAAGAGGGACGCCCCATCGGCAAAGGGAACGACGTCGAAACCGAGGTCGGTCAGAGCGAAAGACGCCGCGTCACGGAAGTCGACATCGTCATCGACAAGCACAATGCGGATCGGACTATCGACTGGTGCCGACTTGTCCCATTGATCGGTTGGCACCGCCTGCGTTTGTTCGACAGTCAGAGTTTCGCTGATTTGTGTCATGCCCATTCACCTCAGTATGTAAAATTTGGTATTGCCTAGTTCGAACGTCCGGGTAGAAGAAAAAGTCCACCGAGCAGGATCCTATCTGATATCGCCAAGCTTTGCCGGGCGGGTTATCGCGTTTTGATTGTGGCTGGCCAAGTGCCGCAACCAATTGGTCTTGATTGAGGCCAATCATGTCTGACGGCACGCCCGCCGGGTCAGGTTTGTTGGCCGTTGTGTCTGCCACTGCTGTCTCGTTCTTATGTCGTTTCTTGTGAGACACTGACGAGTGGTGGTCAGACCGAGATTGCGATTGATAATCTTGCGATTGATAATCTGGCTGCCATCCCAAATACGGAGGGATACAACTCGCTACGAGCATGGCGCCGCAAGTTGCGATGAAAGGATAGAAGACGGACCGTGGCCGATGTTTAAGGACAAGGCGGCAAAACCCTAGCCTCCGCGCCTCGTCGGTTCTTTGCATGCCGCTGCCTCGATCACACCAATCGGTTCGACCCGCCGTCTTTACCTTTCGGCGTACAGGCATTCCACAATGAACAGACGAGAGATCGAGCCGCACCCAACGGTAAAACGTCGCGTGCGGTGAGCGGTTCCACTTTACCGAATTTAAACTGTTGGCGATGCTACCGGTAACAGTTCGGCCCACAACCCCTCCTCTGTGCCAAAGACGGCACCCCGACGGGGCGTTCCCTACCTGATCCCTTACACTTTTATTCTCAAAGTTATTAACAATCTCGCCACCCGTATCGGTGCCACGAGTAGCGAGATCGGGGTCGTGATAATTTCGTGACCGGACCAACTAACCCACCACGATCCAACTATCCGTCGATTTCCCGCAACCAAAATTTGAGTAATGACGCCGCTACTATCAGGGGGATGGCATTTTTCGATCGCTGGGCGGTAGGTTGGCTATTTTAGCCCGAGGAGTTGACAGGGTCGATCGGGCTTACTGTGGTTGTTGCGAGCGACCCACGCTAAACCGACGATGTGCAGAAATGTTCCCTGGGGTGCCCTCGAGGCGTGGTTTGAGGCAACTCGCCTTATCGCCACCTTCGCCGCCGACGTTCCCTTCGCGGTAACAATTGGCTTCTCCGAAAACCGTGTTGCAGCATCGTATGCGAGAGCCAAAACCAGTTAGAGCTCGTCGAAAGAGTATCGCTCCAATTGTAGACCTCAATCGCGACGTGATCGACTACGCCACCACAAGGTCAGGTACGCGGTTCACATTCACGTGGATTAGTACACCAGAGAGAAACGCACCCGATTTATCCCAGCCGCACCGAACACGGCCACGATCGGTCGCCGCCGTCACATAGTCCTGGCTGCTCGCGGTTCGTTGGCCTGGACTCCCCCGGACTCGAGCCCATGCTCGCGTACCAACGGGGTATTTTCGCTTCATCCATAAGGCGGGAACAGCGGCATGCCAGGGAGCCGCGACCTCGCGGACATGCGTATGATGCGCTGGCTCGGTGGCGAGTTCTGAGGCTTAGTTGCGAACCTCTGGACCAGCATCGGCTAGTCCGAACTTTTTAGCCGGTTTTGAGTGAATTCAAGGGGATAGGGGGATTTTGCGCCCAAATGTAGGCATGTAATTTGTGGATATTCTGCTTGATTATTTTTAGGGCTCGTGATTTAACGAATCATGTACATCGCCCGGATCGCCAATCGCAACTCACCGCCGGCCCTGCTGCTGCGCGAAAGCTATCGCGAAGGCGACAAGGTCAAGACGCGCACACTGGCCAATTTCTCGCATCTGCCGGCCGAGCAAATCGAGATGCTGCGGCGGGTGTTCGCCGGCGAGACCCTGGTGCCGAAGGCAGCGGCCAAGGGTGCGCCGTCTTTTGCGATCGAGCGGTCGCTCGGCCATGGGCATGTGGCTGCGGTTCTTGGCGCCATGCGCAAATTGAAGCTCGACGAGCTCCTCCCCCGTCGGCCCGACCGCCTAGGCAAGCTGATCCAGGCGATGATTGTTGCGCGCATCCTTGAGCCGGCACCCAAGCTGGCGACGGCCCGCCAGCTCAGCGCGCGTACGGCGGCCCATTCTTTGGGGGCGGTGCTGGAGCTGGGAGACGTTGATGAGGATGAGCTTTATGAGGCACTCGATCTTTTAGCCGGTCATCAGAACCGTCTCGAAGAGGCTCTGGCGCGGCGCCACCTGAAGGATGGCACGCTGGTGCTCTATGACGTCAGTTCAAGCTATCTCGAAGGACGGCACTGCGAGTTGGCTCAGTTTGGCCATAGCCGCGACCACCGGCGCGACCGGATGCAAATCGTCTACGGGCTCTTGTGCACGCCGCAGGGATGTCCGGTGGCGATCGAGGTCTTCGAGGGCAACACCGGCGATCCCAAGACGCTTACGGCGCAAATCGTCAAGCTCAAGGAGCGTTTCAAGCTCGACCGGGTCATTATGGTCGGCGATCGCGGCATGATCACGAGCGCGCGCCTCAAGGCTGATATCAAGCCGGCCGCCTTCGACTGGATTACGGCACTGCGGGCGCCGGCCATTCACAAACTGGCCGTTGCGGGCGGCCCTTTACAGTTGTCGTTGTTCGACGAGCGTGACATGGCGGAAATCACCGCGCAGGACTTTCCGGGAGAACGGCTGATCGTCTGCCGCAATCCGGATCTTCAAACCGAGCGCGCGCGGAAACGTAATGAGCTTTTGGCGGCCACGGAAAAGGCGCTTCTTAAAATCCAGGCGCAAACCCAACGGAAGAACAGACCGCTGACCGGCAGGGACAAAATCGCCCTCAAAGTGGGGGCGGTTATCAACACCAAGAAAATGGCCAAACACTTCACCACCACGATTACCGATACAGGCTTCACCTTCACGCGCAAGACAGACGCGATCAATGATGAGCAATCGCTTGATGGGATCTATGTCCTCCGTACCAGCATGCCCAAGGATCTCCTGGCCGCGGAGCAGGTGGTTCTGTGCTACAAGAGCCTCAGCCATGTCGAGCGTGCCTTCCGGGATCTCAAATCCGATGACCTGGAGCTGCGCCCCATTCATCACCGTAAGGCCAGGCGCGTGCGCGGGCACGTCCTGCTCTGCATGCTCGCCTACCATGTCATGTGGCACATGAAGCGTGATCTGGCGCCGATGCTGTTCAAGGACGATGATCTTGCACGCGCCGCCCTCGACCGTACTTCACCCGTTGCCAAGGCCGCGGTCTCGCCGAGCGCTCGCGCCAAAGCTGCCACAAAACGCACGGCAGATGGCCAGCCCGTTCACAGCTTTCATACCCTTCTGCAAGATCTTGCTACTCTCACACGCAATACCATTCGTTTCAATGACACTTCGCTGCCCGTCGTCACCTTCACCCGGCCTACTCCTCTACATACACGCGCTTTCCAACTCCTCGGGCTCAACCTTCCTTCCTAACCATACCCTGTAGGCAGTACACAAGATCAGTTCCGAATCTTATCAATGGCTTGCGTTAAAAATCAGGGGGAAGTTCAGGCTAGTGGCTTGTCGGTGTCTGTGTCGCCGGGTCCGGTCTCGCGCTCCCACGTAATCATCGCAATGCTGCCGTTGCCGGCGACAGCGAGCGCGCGCACCCAAGACATAGCGGCGAACGGTGGGGAACGTGCTTATTCGCCCATGGCATCTGCAATTCGAGGATGTCGAAATGTCTGCCAGCTCTTGTCTCGAGGGCGGCGTTACCTTCAGGCGACCTCGCCTGCACACACTCAACAGAAGAGGTCGGGCTAGGATGAACGAAACGGAGAGGAGGAAGAATCGCAACGAAACCATCGGCACATCGCCCCGGGGGGGGCGAGGTTTCGACGGGTCCTTGTCTTTGTTGGTGTTATGCAAACGACCATGGCATCGGGTCATGAGCTGACGAGGGAGCGCAACCGTTCCCGGCCCACATCGATTCAGTCGCTGGGCGGCCGAGCCCGCCGCCTGTCGATTTCTACTGTTTTATTGGGGTGCTGCCTGATTTTGCGCCGAAGGCACTTGAGGCGGATTTGCGTCTTTGACTGGCCGGTGATGATGAACCACATGAGTTGAGGCTTTGACGCTTCCGCTGTGCGCCCCATTTTGCGCCGAGCGTTGTTTGGACGAATGCTGACGCGCCGCAACGACCTCCATCGTGGCAATATTCAATTCCTGCCGGCGCATTGCTTTGTCGAAACTCAGAGCCTCCGGCTGATTCAATCCCTTTTCCTCAACCTGAAGCATGGCCTCAAATTGAGGTCTGCAAGGTTCGACTACGCGCTTCGCAATTGCTCTTGGGCTCGATCCGTGGTTATCCCGAGCAACGGCCTCCTGAAAGAGACAGCGGCTAACGGTGTGTGCAGCCGCTTGCTTTTCCGACTCTAACGCTTGTTCCGCCGTCGGTGCTGCCCCTGGTGGCGGCAGGCTGTTTGGTGCCGCACACGAAGCAACCAGGCCCGCTGTTGCGATCAAGAAGACAACGCCTACGAACCGCCCTGGCTTAGATTGGATCCACAAGACGCGACTTAGTAGCGAGTCACGCATTTTTTGTTACCTGTTTGGTTATCGCGAGGCTGAAGGCCCTTATGGTAAAGCATGAACGATCGTCGATGGCACCATTCAGTTGAACGAGGCAATTTTGTGTTGATCTGCGACCAATCGCGCCGCGCTGAAATCAGGTGAGTCGGCCCAACCTCTGCCCCTGAGCGATAAGCCGTCACTCGCACCATAACAGCAATTGCACAAAGCTTCCATCAGTTGGTTCAACTCTGGGTCGGACTACCGGAATCGCGTGGGCGTCACCGTGACCGAAATCGGGCCGCGATTAACCTCGATTTCTCAAACACGAGAAGTGCATCGGGGCTGAGACTTTGAGAGAATCGTTGTGCTGCAATGATTTCTCTCTGGTCCAAGGATCGCCCCGATGCCAACAGAGTGTACTGCGAAGCTGTTCGAGTTTGAAGCGGTCGAGGGGCGTCGTGTGGTTGCGGGTTTCGATGGCGGCGACATCACCTCGAACGCTGGTGCGCTGCTCCTGGGGCAAGTCGATCGCGGCATCGAGCTGGTGCAACGGTTTGCGCAGTGCTTCACCGACCGGCGTGATGCTCGTTATGTCGAGCATCGGGTCGAGACGTTGGTGGGCCAGCGCATCTTCGGCTTGGTGCTGGGCTACGAGGACCTCAACGATCACGACGAGCTGCGGAAGGACCCGATCTTTGCGGTGCTGGCCGGCAAGCTGCATCCGGTGCTGCGGTCGGATTGCGAGGCTCTGGCCGGCAAGAGCACGCTCAATCGTCTCGAGCATACGGCGAAGCGGCATGGGGCGAAGTATCACAAGATCGATTGCGACGGGGCGCGGGTTGATGCCTTGCTGGTCGATCTGTTTCTCGAGGCGCATGAGCATGCGCCGCGTGAGATCGTACTCGATCTCGACAATACCGACATTCCGCTCTACGGCGGGCAGGACGGCCGCTTCTTCCACGGCTACTACGACGAATACTGTTATCTGCCGCTCTATGTTTTCTGCGGCCGGCACTTGCTGCTGGCGCGGCAGCGGCGGGCGAACGTCGCCGGCAGCGACGGCGCGATCGAAGAGGTGGCGCGCATAGTCGCGCAGATCCGTCAGAAATGGCCGAAGGTGCACATCATCCTGCGCGCCGACAGCGGCTTCTCCAACGATCCGCTGATGCGGTGGTGCGAGACCAACCGCGTCGATTACGTGTTCGGCCTGGCGCGCAATCGCCGGCTGGAGGCGGCCCTCGTCGTCGAGCTCGCCGAGGCCAAGTGCTTGTGCCTGACCTCGGGCAAGTCGGCGCGAGTGTTCCGCGACTTCAAATATCGCACGATCGACAGCTGGAGCCGGGCGCGGCGCGTCATCGGCAAGGCCGAGCATACGCCGGACGGTGCCAATCCGCGCTTCGTTGTCACCTCACTCAAACCCACCCGAACCGGCTTCGATGCGCGCACTCTCTACGAGGATCTCTACTGTGCCCGCGGCGAGGCCGAGAACCGCATCGGCGAGCAATTCGAGCTGTTTGCCGATCGCGCCTCTTCCGCGACGATGGCTGCCAATCAGCTGCGCCTGTCGTTCTCGGCCATGGCGTACGTACTCGTCGACACCCTGCGCCGTGTCGGCCTGCGCCATACCCAGTTTGCCGATGCCGCGGTACAGACCATTCGCCTCAAGCTCCTGAAGCTCGGCGCACAGGTGCGCACCAGCGTGCGCCGCATCCACTTCGCCATCGCCTCGGGGTGCCCCAACAAGGTCGAGTTCGAGCTCGCCTATCTCTATCTCCAGCGTGCCTTCAGCTCCGCCTGAACGGAACGCGGCGCCAAACCCCCAACACCGTTTCTCTGAGCGCTGACGCGCGTTCGGACCGACTCGCATCGCGGGAGCGACACAACAACACGACTCGTATTACGCGAACCGCAAATGACAGCGTTCCAACACCCCCGCGCAAAGCCATCCCAACTTCCAAAAACAGCCGCCGACGGGCCCGATCAGACCAAAAACTAGCCGCGTTTGAGAAATCCAGGTTAAGGGACCCGCTGTCCTGCTCGTGCTCAGCAAGTGTTGGATTGATGACTCCGATCACCGCACCCGACCACTCAATTTAGTCGCTTGTTCGTGGCCTCATTGTGGCACAGCGCACGAAACTGGGATTCGCCGTCAATCACGAAGTGATGGCTCTGCGGCGCAGTCGTGAAACGTGCGTCTCTTCTCAAATCATCGTAGGCACACCGCCGCGGGGATCACGGTGACATTCCGCAGTCAATCTCCGCGGTAGAGCGAAAGACTGCAAAGGGCGAATAGGTAATACGGGTAGGGCAGGGCGAGGCGCTGATAGTCCATATTATCGATACGTGCCTCGATACAGAGCGTTGCCCTCGACTTTGACATCCACCAAGAATTTTCATCACCAGGGTTAAGGCGTCGGCGGTTTCGACGATATCCGCAGCGGGTGCGTCGTAGCGCGGGGGTTTCGTCTCTTCTGCTTCTGTGACCCCCTCGAACCGATTGAATGCGCCTGGTACGCCGGTTCGCCCAACGCGCGCGCGAGCAATTCGTAAACGTTCTTTGAAAGGCTCGGCGCGGCGGCGATACGCGCCAATTGCTCTCGCATCATTTTACCTAGCTGCGCCTCGTACCGGGCCCATCCGCCGAGCGGCTCAACTAGCCGGGCGGCGGTCATCGGATTGATTGCGTCAACCGCTAGGATCTGATCGGCGAGAAAGCGATAACCTGCACCATTCCGATCGTGAAACCGGGCAGGATTTGCGCTGGCGAAAGTCTGTACCAGCGCTCGTAAGCGGTTGGGATTCTTAGCATCAAAGTCGGGATGTCTTGTCAGGCCGATGACTCGCGCTAGCGCGGCGTGACTGGGATCACGCGCTTGGAGTGCAAACCACTTGTCGATGACTAGCGGCTCGTTTCTCCAGCGCTGGTAGAAGGTTGAGAGCGCTGCTTCAAAATCCGAGCCGCCCACGAGCATCAACGCACCAAGAGCCGCCATGCTGTCGGTCATATTACCAGCGGCTTCGAAGTGGCTGAGGGCGCGCTCCCGGTTGCGCTCGTTGGGGTTCGCCGCCAACAGTTCGAGTGCCATATTGCGCAACGCCCTGCGTCCGGCTGCGTCGGCGTCAGCCGAAAACGGACCAGCCTCCCGAAGGTCGCTATAGAGCCGGCCGAGCACGCCGCTTAGATGCTTTGCCATGCATCCGCGCAACGCATTGCGGGAGTCGTGAATGGCGGCCGGATCGGCGCCTTCCCAGGCCAAGGCAAGATCGGATTCAGACGGGAGCGTCAGCAAAAGCGCCTTGAAAGCCGGCTCTGCGGACTGATCTTCGAGGGCTCGCCCCATGGCTTCGGCAAATCGTTCCTCGCCCGCTTTGTTTTCGACACCTCGCGCTCGCGCAAGGATGAGGTTACGGGCAACGGTCTGGCCTGCCTCCCAGCGGTTGAATAAATCAGGGTCGGCGGCCAGCAGGATATAGGAGTCCGCGGCCGTCGCGTTGCTGGTCAAAACCACCGGGGCCGAAAAGCCGCGCAAAGCTGAGAGTACAGGGACGCGGTCAATGCCATCGATGCGGAGACGCCGCTCTGCGACGTCAAGCATGATAACCTCAGTATCTCGTACAGTGCGGCCATCTTCGTCCAAAAGACCGAGCGCCACAGGAATTGGCAGCGGCGATTTCACCGGTTGGCCCTGCGTCGGTGCGGTCTCCTGCCGGAGCGTCAGATCAAGTGCACGGGCGGCGCGGTCGTAATGCGCCTCAATCTCAAGGCGCGGCGTGCCGGCCTGCTCGTACCAGCGAAAGAAGTCCCTGAGGTCGCGTCCTGAAGCGTCGGCAAAGCAGGAGACGAAGGCTTCGACGGTGGTCGCGTGACCATCCCAGCGGTCAAAATACAAATCCATGCCGGCCCGGAAATCCTCTTCGCCGAGCAGGATGGTCAGCATCCGGACCACCTCAGCGCCTTTTTCATAAACAGTCGCAGTGTAGAAATTATCGATTTTCAAATAGCTCGAGGGCCGCACGGGATGCGCGAGAGGACCAGCATCCTCGGCAAATTGACGGGCACGAAGCGACCTCACATCCTTGATGCGCTGTACGGCATGGCCGCGCTGATCGCTCGAAAAAGCTCGGTCGCGGAACACTGTTAGCCCTTCCTTGAGGCACAGCTGAAACCAATCGCGGCAAGTGATCCGGTCACCGGTCCAATTGTGGAAATATTCATGCGCCACTACGCTCTCGATGCGCTCATAGTCCGCGTCCGTCGCGGTTGCCGGATCGGCCAGCAGCACGGAAGAGTTGAAGATGTTCAGGCCCTTATTTTCCATTGCGCCAAAATTGAAGTCGCGCACCGCGACAATCATGAAGAGGTCGAGATCGTACTCTCGCCCGAACTTCTCCTCGTCCCAGCGCATGGCGCGCCTGAGACTATCCATCGCGGAGACGGCGCGCGGCACCATCCCCGTATCGACGAAAATGCGCAACGTCACGTCTCGGCCAGAGGCAGTAACGAACTTGTCTTCCAGCAGGTCGAGTTCGCCGGCCACCAAAGCGAACAAGTAACAGGGTTTGGGAAACGGATCGCGCCACACCGCAAAATGCCGTGCTCCCCCCAAGTCACCGCTCTCGACCGGATTCCCGTTGCAGAGCAAATGCCGGTACGAGCGCGGCGCTTCAATGCGCACTCTGTAGCGGGCAAGCACATCGGGCCGGTCGGCAAACCACGTGATCCGGCGAAAACCCTCGGCTTCGCATTGCGTACAGAACCGGCCGCCCGACACATAAAGACCGCTCAATTCCGTGTTGGAGCTCGGGTCGATTTCGACCTCGGTATCAAGCATGAAAGAATTTGGGACACCCGGGACCGTTAGCCATTCTCCATCGATGCTGTGCTCGGCGGCGCTGAGCGGCCGTCCGTCGATCGCGATGGCAATGGGCCTGAGCCGTTCGCCGTTGAGCCGCAGCGGGTCGGTGTGATTGCCGTTCCGGCGGATCGCGAGTCTTGCTCGAACCCGTGTCGCACGGGGATCGAGCTCAAAATCGAGTTGTACTTCGTCGATTAGAAAGGCGGGTGGCCGGTAATCTTCGAGCCGGATTGGCTGGGCAACTTTGGTGGACATGCCCGGAACTCTAGCCGGTCGCTCCAGGCGGTTGAAGGTGCGCAGATCTGCCAATAAAATTTGAGAGGCGTCGCCGCCCGTGCGCCGTCCCGTTGGCAGGTGTCCAGAAAAGTGCTAGGGGCGGCGATTGAGGGCGCGACATCGACCCATCGGCACAACTTGGCACCGGAGACAGTCGGTTCGAAACCGGGAGCTTGCGTCTTTCTTTGGCTGCGCCTAGGTCTTTTTGCCCTTTGCCAACTCATTCTGCGAGGCCAGGCGCGTGAGCGATCAAACGGTTTCCAGCAAGGTACCGGCAGTAACGCTAGGGTTTTGGATCATCAAGATCGCGGCAACGACACTCGGCGAAACCGGCGGTGATACCGTCACGATGACCTTAAATTTTGGATATTTAGTCGGCAGTGTCTTTTTCCTATCTGCCCTTGCGGTGCTGGTCGGTTTCCAGATAGCGGCAAAGCAATTCCGTCCGTTTCTCTTTTGGGCGACGATCGTTGCCTCAACCACCGCGGGTACGACCATGGCCGACTTCGCGGACCGATCGCTTGGTATCGGCTACCCCGGCGGGTCGGTGCTCCTTTTCTTCTGTGTCTTGCTGCTGCTCGGTCTCTGGTACTGGGCGCAAGGCACGGTGTCGGTTGATACCGTGAATTCACCCAAGGTGGAGGCCTTCTACTGGGCGACGATCACCTTTTCACAAACCCTTGGCACGGCCTTAGGGGATTGGGCGGCGGATTCCGGTCTCGGATATGTCGGCGGAGCACTGGTGTTCGGGGGCTGCCTCGTGATTGTCGCCGCGTGCTATTTCTGCACCGATGTCTCTCGCGTCGTCCTGTTCTGGGCGGCTTTTATTTTGACCCGCCCTCTCGGCGCGACGGTTGGTGATTTCTTCGATAAGCCACGCGACCAGGGTGGACTCGACATTAGCCGGCCCGTTGCTTCGGCGGTAATTGCTGTGTTCATGATCGCGTCAATCCTGATCATTCCGCAGCGCCCCGGGATACATCCGAGCGAGTCAAAAACATAAATCGTAATCGCGTCATTCGAGATCACCCTGTTGCCCCATATTTAGGTTTCCAGCGTCACGACCTGCACTACCTCAAATCCTTCAAATTCGGGGTGGGATATGGAAAGCGAGCGGCCCTCACCAGCATCACGGTGTGCGCGGCGAAAGGCTTCCGAGCGGGTCCAAGCTTCAAACTCTGCCCGTGACCGCCACACGGTATGCGAAGCATAAAGGATATGATCTTCGCGTTCCGGCCCTTTGAGCAGGTGAAATTCGACAAAACCCGCAACAGTGCTGAGGTGGCTATCGCGCTCCAGCCATCTCGTCTCGAAGGCGGTTTCTTCACCTTTGCGTACTTTGAAGCGGTTCATGGCAATGAACATGGCAGTACCCTCCATCGTATAAGTTCTTGACCTCTCAATTTCGCGGAGCCACCTCGTTGCAGCTGTATTTTGCAGGACCAAGCTTTGCGTCTGGTTCCTGCTCGCGACTTGGATAAGGACCGGTGCGTCATCGACCCGCCGCCGTGCATGGTAGCGCTCGCTTTAGATATCATCCAATGCCGAAGAGCCAAGCGACTAGCGTTTCGGGGCCAGTGCCGCGATCGATAAACTGATTTTCCGGCGCATTCGGGAAAATCGAACGTAGGCGTACCGGGGACCAGTACGGGAAAATCCTTAGCCGGACCCAATTGTTGACGACCATGACCCTGCGTAGCCGGCCGCAGTCGGCGGCGCAATCAGTGCCCTGTGGTCCAATCCCGGTGCCCCATTCTATGCGTCGCCGGTCACGCGGATGGCGCTCTGGCGGGATGCCAATTATTTCTGGTCGCGGCCTTGAGGGCATAGCGAGCTGAGGGCACTTGGAATACCAATGGAATGGAGCAAGTCGTCAACCAATTGAGTTGAAGGCTGTCGCCGCCAATATTGCCAACGTCGTCATCGTCGTTCGCGAATATGCTATGGTCTGCCTGCAGGGGCATCGATGACCGAGACAAGGAGACTTGCCGCAATTTTGGCAGCCGACGTCGCCGGCTACAGCCGGCTGACCGGTACCGACGAGGAAGGTACGGTTGCACGCCTGCGCGCGTTGCGCCGCGAGCTGCTCGATCCCACCGTTACCTTGTATCATGGCCGCATTGTCAAGACGGCGGGTGACGGCATGGTAGTTGAGTTTGCCAGTGTGGTCGATGCCGTGCGCGCGGCGGTCACCGTACAGACAGATATGGAAAAGCGCGCCTACGGTATCGCCGCCGAACTACAGATCCGCTTCCGCATCGGCATCCATCTTGGCGACGTTCTGGTGGAGTCCGATGGCGACCTTATGGGCGACGGCGTTAACATCGCTGCACGCCTCGAGGGGATTTCCGAGGCAGGCGGTATGTGCCTCTCTGAGGATGCCTGGCGTCAGGTGCGTGACAAGGTCAGCGCTTCTTTCGCAGATCTCGGCGAGCATGAACTGAAGAACATCGCCAGGCCCGTCAGAGTTTATGCTCTGCAAGGCCCCTCGCCCGCGGAAGGGCAAGGCACGCGGCCCTTGCTGCAGAACAAAGCGGGGCAGGATCGGCTTCCTCCCCGACTCTCCATCGTCGTGTTGCCATTCGCGAACATGAGCGGGGATAGCGAACAGGAGTATTTCGTCGACGGACTGACCGAGGATCTCACCACTGAATTGTCGCGCATGCCGGGCGCTTTCGTAATCGCGCGCAATACCGCGTTTACCTACAAGAGTAAGGCCACCGATATGAAGGCGATAGGGCGAGACCTGGGCGTGCGCTACGCGCTCGAAGGCAGCGCTCGCAGGGCCGGCGGACGCATCCGTCTCAATGCTCAGCTCATCGACACTGAAACCGGCGCACATCTGTGGGCGGACCGCTTCGACCGTGAACTCGTCGACTTGTTTGCGCTACAAGAGGCCGTGACAATCGAGCTTGCGGGCGTCCTCAACGTCCAGTTGGTCGAGGCCGAGACACGGCGTAGCCGGGCCAAACTCAATCCCGACGCCTTTGACCTCGTGCTCCGCGGTCACGCCGCTATCAATCGCGGGATGGCGCGAGAGAACAACGAGGCAAGCCTGCGCTTCTATCAAGAGGCGCTCCGGCTCGATCCCGACAATGTCACCGCGCTCAGTAGCGGCGCCACAGGTCTAGCGCTCAGAGTGACCTCACTATGGAGTGTCGACCGCGTTGGTGACCTTGTCCAGGCCGAAGCGATGGCTGAGCGCGCGCTAGCGCTCGACGCAAATGATCCACTGAGCCATAGCGCTATGGGTTTTGTGCGCCGGGTGCAGCAGCGCTTTGAAGAGGCGATCATCGAATACGAGACCGTGCTGTGCGCCAATCAAAATTTCGCCCTGGCGCACAGCGAACTCGGTTGGGCCTACTGCTTTTCCGGGCGATTTAAGCAGGCGCTTCCTCATTTCGAGGAAGCAATCCGGCTCAGTCCCCGCGACCCACAACTTTTCCTCGGTTATTTCGGCATCGGCAATCTGCACCACGAACTTGGTCATTTCGAGCTCGCGGTCGAGCCCCTGCGCCGGAGCATCGCGCTCAATCCCGGATTTTCCTGGCCGCACCTAGTGTTGACTGTGACATTGATGCAACTGGAGCGAATGGACGACGCACGTGCGGCGTTGGCCGGTTATTTCCGGACCAACCCAGCTGCCAGGACGGTCGCTGCAGTCCGCGCCAATCCTGTTTCTAGCAATAGCGCCCATCCGAGATTTTTCGAATTCTTGCGTCTCGCGGGAATGCCCGAGGAATGAATTTGAAGTGGCAAGGCCGATCGCCCAGGCAAGAGAGCAACCTTTCGTCGCGGCCGAGAAGCGAACGGATGCGCCAGACTGAGCGATCTTGAGCAGAAGGCCAGGATTGACCAACCCATCTGTCTAGATGGGCGCCGCAGACCACGCAGACCTCTTTCATCAGGCGATGTCACGCAGGCATAACGGAACATCGGGATGAGGATTGACACAATCGCAAAAAGGGAAGGGTGCTTGGAAGACCAAGCACCCTCGCACCCGCTGTAAGATCCGCGTCACTTAATAGGCGGTACGGGATCGGATGTCGCATCGGTGGCGAACCCGCATGAATTTGCGACATCCAAAGGCCCGCGTTAGGCGTCTTCACAATTTGCGATGCGCTGATTCTCTTCGATGAAGTCAGTCGCGTCGCATAACTGAGATGAACGTAGCCTCTGCTATTGCAGATTAGACGTCGTGTTCCACCTATTTTCGCCAAACCTCCCATTGACACCGTTGTTGCCGGTACCCGCGTTGCCGCCACCGCCGTTCATGCCGGATCCGTTGCTGCCACCGTTGCCGGCTGTGCCGCCATGGGAGGGATCGCCGTTGCCGCTGCTGTTGCCGCCGTTGCCGGTGCCACCATGAGCAGGACCGCCGTTGCCGCCGGTGTTGCCGCCGTTGCCGCCGGTCCCGCCGGTGCTGCCAGTGCCGCCAGTTCCGCCGGTCCCGCCGGTGCCAGTTCCGCCGGTCCCGCCGGTGTTGCCGCCGTGCCCGCCGGTGCCGCCGGTGCTGCCGGTCCCGCCGGTGCTGCCAGTGCCGCCAGTTCCGCCGTTGCCGCCGGTGCTGCCGGTCCCGCCGGTGCCAGTTCCGCCGGTCCCGCCGGTGCTGCCGGTCCCGCCGGTGCTGCCAGTGCCGCCAGTTCCGCCGGTCCCGCCGGTCCCGCCGGTCCCGCCAGTGCCGCCGGTGCCGCCAGTTCCGCCAGTGCCATCACCCCCTTGATCGCCGCTTCCATGGTGGCCGTGGTGATCACCTTTGCCATTGTGGCCGGAGCCGCCCTTGTTGCCGTCGTGGCCGGAGCCGCCCTTGTTGCCGTCGTGGCCGGAGCCGCCCTTGTTGCCGTCGTGGCCGGCCCCGCCCTTGTCGCCGCCATGGCCGGAGCCGCCCTTGTCGCCGTCGTGGCTGGTGCCGCCCTTGTTGCCGTCGTGGCCGGAGCCGCCCTTGTTGCCGTCGTGGCCGGAGCCGCCCTTGTCGCCGTCGTGGCCGGAACCGCCCTTGTCGCCGTCGTGGCTGGAGCCGCCCTTGTTGCCGTCGTGGCCGGTGCCACCGCCTTTGTCGCCATCGCCCTGATGGCTATTGCCATTGAGACCGTGGCTGTTGTTGCTTCCGCCGTGGCTTCCGTGGCTGTCGCCGCCGTGACTGTCGCCGCCGTGACTGTCGCCGCCGTGACTGTCGCCGCCGTGACTGTCGCCGCCGTGGCTGTCGCCGCCGTGGCTGTCGCCGCCGTGGCTGTCGCCGCCATGGCTGTTACCGCCATGACTGCTGCCAGAGCTTCCGAAGCTGCCATGACCGCCGAAGCTGCCGTGACCGCCGAAGCTGCCGTGACCGCTGCCAAAGCCTCCAAAACTTCCATGACCGCCGAAGCTGCCAAAGCCGCTGCCGCCGCCATGACCGCTGCCGCCGCCATGAGCCTGGGCTATTGTAATGATGGACCCGGCCGGATTTAACGAAACGGGTACGATCACGGCGAGGCCTGCAGCCAAAAGCAGTTGAAAGCGGCGGCGACGAAGCGGGATTGTGCTTTTAAGAACAGGCAAGGTCTTTTGGACGTTGCGTTTCGGTACCAAAATCGTCGGACCCATCGTCATCTCACCCAGTGGTTGGTTAAAGGTACGAAAGCCATCGAAGTGGGCGTGGCTGGGTCGCTTTGATAGGTAGCAAAAGGTTAATCGCACTCATATTAATGATCTAGTAATTAGATCATGAGGCCCCATTAATGTGCGTTGGAAGCAACGAATGCCGAACTACGCGCTTTCTCTCCTATGAAAGGCCATTTTCTCGCTTCCCGAATTTATGTCTACGCCCCCCGTTCGAGGGAAACGGTGCGGCCAGGCAACGCATATTTTGCTCGCTCCGTGTGGATAGCCATTTTAGTAAATCAGTAACTATCCGCAGATAGTTTGGGCGTCGCCGGCACTTGGAGGGGGCGCGCACCAAGGCGACGTGAGGGCTGTGGCGTCGTCCCCTCTGGCGCGGCGATCACTTGGGGTGCGAGTAGAAAGTGATTTTGCGATGAATTGAGAATTCATCAGGTCATCCCGATCTTGACGACTTTTTTCCCGAGAATCCAATGTGCTTCTCGCGCTCGCTGATCCATACCGCGATCAGTTTGAAATTAAGATAGTCGTGACCGACGTCGGCTGGGCACCTTGTGCAACGGACCAACCCGGCAATTTTGGCCAGGAGCTCGCTGCGCCGCCTACGTCGCAAATCGATCCTGTGTCCACGACCGCCGCAATGACCGCACTCCACGCCGAGCCAGTGCCACCCTTCGTCCAGCGCCGCGCCGACAGTCTGTGGCGCATCGTCTGTGCGGCTCATCCACCACCGTCCCAGTTTTCGCCGATTTTACGTCAGAACAAAAAGAGAACAATACCGCGGATCAGGATCAGGAAAGGAAAATTTGGCAAATGCTCCAAAAGGAGCGGTGCACCAAAAGGAGCGGACGCCCTTGCTAGCGATGTGAGATTGGGGTCGTCAAATTGTCACGGTTGCCAACCTCGCAAGAAGCGTGATGCGCCTCCTGAATCGCGTGACAGGTGATGCAGTGAGATGGGATATTCACTTGTAGAGCGTGCCGATGCGGCAGGCAGAGCGCTGACCGCGCAATTCCGCTACGATGTCGCGGATAGGGCGCTCTAACTCCCGGTGACGCGCATGATGGATCGCACCTACTGCACTTCTCGATGGGCAAAAACGGGAGAACACCGAGATCTTGCCGACGGTCGCCACCTGCATAGCTGGGCAGTTCCCGGAAGGGAAGCGGCGACTTGGCGTCGGCATCGATGTCTACACAATCGATTGATCCCGGAGATTGGCTGCCGCCGCTTGATCAGCAAACCAAACCAACTCTCCTTCGGGTTTTACTTGCGCCGCTGGAAGGTTGCGTTCGCCGGCCTGAACGCGACGGAGAATATCCGCCTTCTCGTGTCCCGTGACGAGAAAGGCGACGTGCCGGCTGCTGTTTATCGCGGGATAGGTCAAGCTGATGCGCTTTTCCGGTCGGCCTTGCGTCACCGCATAAACCCACCGGTCGCGCTCCGCCAGGATCGGCTGTCCCGGCAGGAGAGACGCTGTATGGCCATCCGCTCCGAGCCCTAAGAGCGTAATGTCAAAAAGAGGACGCCCGGGCGCGAGAGTTCTCAGCGTCATAAGCTTTCTTCAGAAGCTGTTCATACTGTTGTGCCGCCTCTTCGGGAGAGCCGACAATTGGAACCGGATAAACGTTTTCTGAGGGGATGGGCACCTTATTTAGCATTGCAATGCGCACCATCCGATAGTTGCTCTCGGGCTGGTCATGCCCGACGAATTTTTCATCGCCCCAGAACAATGAAATGCGGCGCCAAGGAATCTGAGTGGCGAATGATGCCGAGGCCAACAGTTCGTATAGTGCCCGGGGCGTCGACCCACCCGACAGTGATACGCGGGAGTGTTCGCGATGCTTAAGTATCGCTACCATCCATTCTGCAACGCGATTGGCAAGAGCGGCGGGGTCACGCTGCACGTCGAGTTCGGCCTTTTACCTGATTTCGTCATCGATCCTCTCCAAGTACGAAGCGTCCTAACGCTTTGGCAAAGCCTTCCTCATTATAGGAAGCAGCCACCGCGGTTGCCGCGGCCTTGACCTCATCTGGCGCGTTTCCCATCGCGATACTCATGCCAGACTTCTTGATCATCAGTATGTCATTGGCTTGATCACCTATCGTAGCGATTTCGTCGAAAGGGATCTGCAGGTGTGCCGACAGATAATCGACAAGGACTCATTTGTTTGCGTCTCTATTGGTAATGTCCAGGTGGTAAGGCTGTGACTGGTTCGCTGTCGCATGCCTCCCGAGCGCCGCGCGTGCCTTGGGGCGCACCGTTTGACGCGATCGAGATCGTCACTGACGCCTACGATTTTCGTGGCTCGATCGAGGCGGTCATCGAAATCCGCCACCACCGTCGGCTGGAACTTGACCGTCGACGTGTCGCGTGCCACGTGCGCCGCGTCGGGTTTGGTAATCAGCCAATCATTCCCCCAATATACCCACGCATCGAGACCGTCACCGCGCAGAAAGTGAATCGCGTGCCGGGCGATATCGCCAGGCAATGTCTTTTCTTGGAGGATTGTGAGATCAGGCTTTGCAAACAAACCTCCGTTGAAACCTGCGATGGGTGTGTCAAGGCCAACGCTGCGATCAGCATTGTCATACCGCGTGGCGGCTGACCGCTCGTTATGGCAAACCGAATGCCCGCGATGCGCAGCGCTCGTACTGCAGCCTGCCCGCGTTGGGTAAGAATCTTCTCCTGGGTCACTAGCGTTCCGTCCACATCCGCCAGCACGAGGCAACTCTTGTGATCGTTCGGACTTTATACCTCCTGCGGATTGCAATTCCCGATCCCGACGCGAAGCCGGCTTCCGTGATCACGAATAAGTTACAGAATTACTTCTGCTGCAAATCACGCCTCGCCCTCAAAGACCTTTCGATCGGCGCTAAACTCATCGGCTCACTTTTTTGCGGCCAGATTATGGTTGGCACGGCCCGGAGCCGTGGCTACGCTGTGTCGAATGTCGTCCCGCTTCGATGCCGGACGGATAAAATATCTTTCGGCTCGACCTGCCCGGTCCGAGAGCGCTGATTGGAAGCATATCTGAAATCCCTTCAACAACCCGGAGCTTCCTAGGCCCGAGAGACTATCGGTTCGCCTGGTGTCAATTCAATCGAATCACAGATGCGGCCAAACCTGGGCTTTGACGACACGGTCACGGACCGGAGCGATGTCCAAGCATGATGGCAGTCTGTCGGCGGCGTGGTCGAATCCGGGTGCCACGAACCCGGTGACGGATAGCTGCGCTGGTGCGAGGTTAGATGGGATGCCCAGTGATTCTAGAGAACGATCGCGGAAGCACGTCGTCTACAGAATCTCGGCTAGCGCCGGCAACATTTGCACATAAGCCCAATCGACGGGGTAGCCTGGAGGCAATGCATGGATCGCTACGGGAGAGGCGCTACGCGTTCGAACAGAGAACTCGTACTGCATGATAAACCCATCGTGGTCCACCACCAACTCGGCTTCAAAGCCGCGCGACAGACCAAGGTCCACGTAGCGCAACCGCCCCACACCTAGCCGGTCATAGCGCTGACGCGAGCGCGAGACGGTCATCGTTGCCGCGTCAATAAACGCTGTATCGAGAGAAAAACTCCCGCCGGCGCCCGTAGGCGTCTTGAGTATCGGGAAAGTATTGCAGAACGGTGTCGCGGACAGATCCGGCTCGTCGGCTCCTTCGAGATCGGAACGTCGGGTGCCATTTACCCGCCAAGCGGTTCCAGCCCGCTCGAGGCGAATAACGCTATAACCTTGTGCATTCCAACGCTCGACGTCGACCGATTGCGCATGCCAGTTGGAATCGATACTCCAGCGGTGCTCGATGCGAAAACCGCCAGCTTCGAGGCATATTATCGAAGATGTGGCGGTAATTCCATCGGATGTACTCGATAGTGCCAATCGCTCGAAGTCCATGCACATCAATCCTGCGCCAAAAAAGAACAGATGCACTCACGATCTGAGCCCCTGTTCATCGGCGGTGTGAGACGGCACTGGAAGAAGTCCGGTGAGGCAAAATGATTTTGTGCGCAATGTGCTCCTCGGTACAGCCTGACGCCAACACAAATTCATGCAAACCCTCGTTTTTTGACCAAGATCAGCGGCTTCGTCGTCGATGCCGGTTCCTGTCTGTTGCTCGTCGGGCTCCCTATCTCGCGAGCCAACCCACGAATTGCGGAGCCAAGTCAACCTCTCGAGTATCCGTCGCAATGGTCGCGCGGGCCGGTTCCAAATCACGCAAACTGGGCAACAGGCCTGGCGACACACTTCGCACTCTAGTTTGATTTGACCTCGCGAGGGAGTGCCCTGAATAGGGCAATCCTTGCCGCCCATTCATAGTGTGTGAAAAATTCGTTGTTTGAACCATTGCCACGACATCACCGGTACGTCCGGCTTCAGACGTCGCGACCCCCGCCGTGGGATGTGTTTTACTACCGGCTCGCTCCCCTTTTGAGCGTTGCGGCCATTCAGGCGAATCGAGGGGCAATTATTTGGACCATGACCTGGCAAATTGCAAAATCACCCGCAGTTACTTGAGCCGTTGGCTCAGGAGGAGAAATGCCTGACAGCGTCATCGTATGGGACATTGAAACAGTTCCTGACCTGAAGGGATTCGCGACAGCGAATGACCTTGAAGGCAAATCCGATGACGAGATTCGCGAAGCCATCGGTGATGGATTCCCAAAGCTGATCTTCCACTCGATCATATGCATAGGCGCCTTGATAGCGGAGCGTCACGATGGCGTCTGGCAAGTGAGGGTGACGGGCGCCCCGCACATTGGCGAACGGTCGGAAAAGGAGCTTATCGAGGGCTTTGTGGGCAGGATTGCTGAGCTGGAGCCTCAGCTGATCACGTTCAACGGGTCAAGCTTCGATCTTCCTGTCTTGCGTTATCGGGCGATGGTCCACCAAGTGGCTGCACCGGGACTCTCTGCACGACCGTATTTCAACCGTTACACGGATGACGCGCTCGATCTTTGCGATGTTCTGGCATCATTCAATTCGCGGGCTCGTGGCACATTGCATGAAATCTGTCGTGTAATGGGATTGCCAGGAAAGGGCGAGGGGATCAGCGGCGCGATGGTTGAGAGTTACTATCGCGACGGACGGGTAAAGGAGATTGCCGAGTATTGCGAAACTGACGTGATCAACACATACCGCGTGTGGCTCCGCTACCAGCTATTTCGCGGAGGGCTGACGTGGGAGCAGTTCAAAGCAAGTGAACGTGATCTCGGGACCCACATAAGAGAGCGCATTGCTTCGAAGCCGCATCTTGTCGGGTTCTTCGATTGCGAAATTGGCGACGTGGTGCGCACTGGGGATCTGCCTTACGAAGCAATATCGCAAGGGTCGGAAGGCTGCCCTTCTAGCTGAGAATGCGAGGCCAGAAATCGCGTGTGGAATCGTGGAACGCTTTGCACTCGCATCTGCAAATCAATGCGGCCTGGGCTGCCCATGGGTAGACCGCACCGTAGTTCCGGCGCGCATCCACGCTTGCGCGTAAACCCGGGCTCAGCCAAGTGCTGAGTGGGAGCAGCAATGGGATCGCCAGAGCTTTACCTGAACAACAACTTATTAAAGGTCTCGCTCAGAGTGTTGTTTGCCCCATCGGACAGGGTTTTGGCGCGCCATGCGACAAAGCCGTCCGGTCGAACCAAGGTGGCGCCCGACGAGGTGATCCCGTAGAGTTCGGGGAAGCGATGCTCGGGATCCTGGAAATCGCGATCGAAGCGGCAAGTGTCGATAGCCGGATTGCGCATGGTCTGCGCTGCTTCTGTCCAGGCTTCGCCCTCGGCAGCCGCGAGGAGGGTGAAATTCGTCCCGAATAGGTCGAGCGTCGAAATTCGCCGTCCGTCGCGCTCGATCCATAAATGCGGCGCGCGCGAGCCGGGATGCCCGAAGGATTCGCTCGGCAGTTCATGCAGTTTGTTTTCGCCAGGCTCCGACAAAATCGCTGGAGAGTGATACACGTAGCCAACCTCTATGTCGAAATCATGGACCACGGGCTCATAATCTTTGGCGCCAAGATAGGTGGCCGAGCGGGTTACATAGCGCGAATAGGCTTGCTCGACGGTGAATTTGCCTACAGGCCGGCGCTCCGCCTCGTAGGTGGCGAGAAGATCGGGTCCAGCCAGCCCATTCAGCACGTAGGCCAGCTTCCAGGCGAGATTGTGCGCATCGTGAATGCCGGTGTTACCGCCGAACCCGCCATTGGGCGGCATAACATGGGCGGCGTCGCCCGCAAGGAACACCCGGCCTCGCTGGTAGTGCCGCGCGACATCTGAGACAGAGCGCCATCGTGCCACACCGGTGATCTTGACCGGGATGTCTGGTGAGCCGATGCCCGCCCGCACGAGTTGGATCAGACGCGGCTCACTGATATCGGCAGCGGCGTTGCTGGCTTCCGGTTTTGAGGTATCACCCACCGTGTTAACACACAGGAAGCCAGTTTTCTGGTCTTTGTCGAGCCGAAAGAAACCGCTCAGTTGCGGGTTGACAATGTACTGGACGCTGACATTGCGTCCCACCATCAACGGCGCGACATGGGCCTCAAAATAAATTGTGATGCTGTTGGAGAAGACACCACGGCCCTCGAACGGGATCTCGAGGAGATCCCGGACCGCGCTGTGGCCGCCGTCGGCGCCGACCAGATAACTGGCACGCAGCCGACGTTCGGCGCCCGTATCGGTATCGCGTATGGTTGCCGTGACCCCGTTAACATCCTGATCGATGCCCATGAGTTCACTGCCGTCCTCGACCAGTGCATTGGCTCGTTCTGCACGGCGGCGCAGAAGAGGCTCGAGACCTGGCTGCGTGATGAAAAGACGGCGTGACGGGCTGACCGCAGCGACGCCTTCATTAAGGCTCGGCACGAAGGCCGCGATCTGTTTTCCGGCTAGCGTGTCGAACGCGGCTACTGCACCTTCGGGTTCGAACTCTTTCAGAGATTGCGCCTTCACCTCCTCCTCGATCCCGCAGGCGCGGAACAGTTCAAGCGTGCGCATGTGAAAATGCGCGGCACGCGGCAAGGGCGACACGTTGCGCAGGCGCTCGATTGCCAGCGAGCGAACGCCATGCTGCGCCAGGAACATTGCGGTTGAGAGTCCGACCAATCCTCCCCCGACGATGAGGACAGGCAGATCATTGCTCGGCATTTTCCGTTCTCCCCATTGGTGATTTTGGACAGTTTCTGCAATTCCAACGACGCGCGAAGCTCTCGAAAACCGCGCGAATGCGCCGGATCTAAATTAGTCAAGTCGATGAAGGCGATGGCCATCAAAACTCGAATCTCGTGACGTGCGGCCCTCGAGCTGCTTTCGCAGGCTAGCGATCAGCAAAGGCAGGTCGGTAAGCGAGGGACAGGCGCCGAAGAGGTGATAATCCGGACGCGTGACAAGGACATCGCAGCGATATTCGTCCATCAGCCGGTGATAGACACCTCCGGTATCGACCAGCGTTTCGGGACCGCTTGAAGAGGGCGGGGCGAGCAAGCGAACGGTCTTTCCGCCCAGTCTCGTCCAGAACTCCGCCTCCTTGGGCGCCAGTGCCAAGGAATGCCCACGTGCGGTGCGGGCGAGAATCAAAAATCCGCGACCTGCCACGTCGTCAAGCAATCCCTCGGCAGCGCCTCGTACAAGTCCTTGGGGGAAGATATCGCCTGCTCCCAGCGTGCCGCTCGCGCGGAAACCTGATTCGAATCCAGGGACCCTGAACGCGATGAGGTGTTTCCTGTTGCCGATGCGCTCCTTCTCGGCCTGCAGGGCCATCAGTTCTTCGTCCCGATAGCGGGCTTTCTCGTGATCGCGCTCGTTGACATGTCGGCCGACCCGCATGCTTTCTACAATCGTCGCCCGAGCGTTGGGTCCGCGCTCGACAAAGTAGGTATCGAGCAGGGCGTCCGACGACATGTCGCGGAGCACCAAGTCGAGCTTCCAGGCCAGATTGTGCGCATCGCGGAAGCCGGAACAGAGACCTTGGGCCAGGAATGGGGGCATTTGATGAGCCGCGTCGCCGGCAAGAAACACGCGGCCGATGCGCCACCGTTCTGCAAACAGGGATTGGAACTTGTACGCCGCAACTCGCGTCAGTTCGTATTCCTCAGGTGTTGCCCCTTCCGGTCGGTCAAGGCGCCGCCAGACGTTCTCCGGCTTCATTGCTCCCTCCGGTGACTCGCCGGAGAAAATCATGAACGACCAGCGACGATGCTCGGGCCCCATCTGCAGCGTCACACCGGGTTGCTCGGGCTCGCAGAACTGGCGCATCGCTGGAAGTCCGAGGCGCGGGCGTTTAGCTTTGCCGTCTATAACCAGCCAATCTTGGTTGAACCCCAGATCTTCATAGGACACTCCGAGCGCGCGGCGTACGAAACTGTTGCCTCCATCCGCCCCGATGACATATCGCCCCTCGACCGTCCGATCGGAGCCAGCTTCTCCCGAAACCGTGATTTCGACATGGTCGTCCGTTTGACACAAGGCAGTGGCGGTTTGGCCTTGGAACACCTTGACGGTCGGCAGAGATCTGGCGATCCGATCCAGCTCTCTCTCGAAGGCGGGCTGGTAGATTGAGGTGTACTCCGGCCAGCCGTGGGTGGCAAAAGGCGAAACCTCGCTGGACAATAGGACCCGACCATTCCGAGCGAGCTCATACACGGGCAGGAACGCGGTCGCAGGGAGCACTCGCTCGATGCAGCCGACCTCCTGAAACATGCGGAGCACGTCATCGTGAACGATGCCGAACTCGAGCTAGGTTGTAGAGGGTCCGATGACGCTCCACGACCGCAACGCGATGACCGGCCAGACCAAGCAGAATGGCGGCCAGCATTCCTGTCGGCCCATAGCCGACGATCACGACATCATGCATCGCCGCTTCCAGCCTTAGCGTCCGTGCTGGCGGCGCCGCGAACGAGGTCAGCCAGGTAGCCAGGGTCTTCCGGCATTGCGTCGCCCCGCCACGCGACGTGACCGTCCGGCCGTACCAGGACCAAAGGCCGCTCATAGAGAGCCGCGATCTCCGGTTCCGTCTGCCGCACATCCGTGAGCGGCACCTCACGTCCCCGAACGGCACTGATCAACGCATCGGCCGCCGGCGGATGCTCGCCGAGCCGAAGGAGGGTGAAGCCCAGACCAAACAAATCGTGAGCGGATCGCCCGTCTCGCAGCCAAACGTGGGGAGCCCGTGCACCGGGGCGGGCCGTTTGGTCGTAGTGGCAGGGGTCCGAGGGCTCCGGAGGCGGTGGGGTGCCGTCCGGTGCGATGATTGGAGACTCATCGTAACGATAGCCGAGATGGGTGGCGTCGGGCTCATCCCACGCCGCGCGATTGGCGTCGGCAAGTCGTCCGCCCAAGTGGGCGCGCAACTGCGTTGCCTCGAGTGTATCGTCCTCGATCGCCGCATGCCTCGTGGCATCGACCGCCCGGCGCGCATTGGCCATCGCCTCGTCGCACTGCCGAATGCCGATCGGACGGCGTTCCGCTTCATAACTGTCGAGCAACCGCGGGCCGCCCCAGCCTGCCAACACCGCGGCGAGCTTCCAGCCCAAGTCGACTACAGCGTCGCCGGCCATGAACACAAGCCCGGTGCGGTAACGATCAGCGACCATGCGCCGCCGGGTCCAGTACGTAACCATCAAGATCTCGAAATCAAAATCGCGGCCCATGGCGCGACGAACCACCTCTTTGGCTTCGACATTGGATACGTCGAAATCCGCCGACCCGCGGAGCATGAGCCGCCAACGATGGCGGCCATCCGCGGTTACCAGGCTGGCCCAGTTGCCTTCGGGCCCGATCAGCACGTAGCGACCGGCGTTGCCCTTGTTGTGATAGGCCGCAAGGTTGGGCGTCGAGAACATGATGTTGACGGAGCGGGCTATGAACGGAATGCCCTGCATCGCGATACCGAGGCGCTTGCGCACAACGCTGCCAAAGCCGTCGCAGCCAATGAGATAATTGGCTCGCAGGGTCTCGGTTCGTCCGCTTGCATGATTGCGAATTGTCGCCTCAACGAGAGCGCCCCGGTCGACGAAGTCTAGCAATTCGTGCCGATAGCGCAGGTCGATAGAGGGAAGGGTGCGCGCCTTGTCGACAAGGATCGCGTCGAAGACGAATTGCGGGCAGTGGGCGTACTGCTCCGGGCTCACTTGGGAAGGAGGCGTGTCGGCGATCGATGGCCGCCTCATACGGCCAAGCTCGTAGCCGTTGAGGCTCGTCACCCAGACATTGTCGAGGGGAAAATCCTCGGGGAAGCCCCAGTTACGCACGCGATTGGCAACGCCCCAGCGCCGGCAGAATTCAACTGTCCTGATGCCGGTGGCAAACATCTTGGCGTCGATGATAGAACCATCACCCTGCTCAACGACGATGGCGGAGACACCGCGCATCCCGAGTTCGATCGCCAGTGCCAGTCCAACCGGTCCGGCACCGACGATCAGAACCGGGACGTCGACCGACGCCGCCACGCGGCTCCTCTGCGAGCCGGTTAAGCCAACACCGCCTCCCCATAGGCCAAGGTACCTGCGTGATCGAATATCCCCCTCGTACGAATCCAATCCTGGGTTCGGCGGAACATGCCCTCCGTATAGGGCAGAAAGACGATCCGCTCGCCTGGGGAGAATTGGCGAATGTCGACCTTGCTTCGGTAGCGGTCGGGAATCTCGTTCAAATACAGGTGCTTGTACTTCTCCGGGGCGAAATCGAGTTCCATTTGGGCGCGGCGAAGACCATTCATGTATTTTTCAACATCGCTTGGATCGACATGGCTCGGAAACATAAAGCCGATCATGAAAGATGTATCGGCTATCTTGCGAAAGCCGAGATGCTCGAGCACTTGGTAGGTTATTCCCCAGACGCTGGTCGCGGCCACATCCCGATCCAGTCCGACATCGACGCGCGCCCATGGAGCGCCGACAAAGCGCAGCCGGATGTCGTGTGGATCAATCACCGCCTCGAGCGCTTGCACCGTGGTGAAGTGGCTTCCCGAGTGATAGCCGACGGCAATCTCCTGGCCGGCCAATTGCTCTGGCCGCTGGATTGACGAGTCCGGTGGAACCATGATGCCGCCGGGTGTTACGACATAGGATTTGCCCCACATCGTGCCGATGCTATCGGATGATGCCTGATTTACCGCCCAATGGCAGGCACAGCTGATATCGGACTTGACGCCTTTGTTGCCACCGCCCGCCTTATAGGACTCGAACGCCCCGGCCATGATGTCGACGACCTTGCCCGCGACATCGGTCGCCTTCTGACCACCCATGACCGGACTCTCGCGAAATTCGTAGTCAAGGCCTTCGGCCGTGAAGTATCCAAGCTCGTGGGCGATCCACTCCTGAAGTCGACCGTGCGGCTGAATTGTGAATTTGGACATGATGGTTTCCTCGCTAGAGCTACCTGTCGGGACCAAGACTTCGAATTCTTTGATGGGTGTCCCCTCGCATGTTGTCGGCCATACCTTCCCCTTGAACCCGCGAGTTGAATGGTAGGCGAAAACCGAGGGGCACACTGGTATTGATTTTGGCAGCGGATGCACCACTAAATCCCGGCGTCAGTCCACCAGAACATCGCGAATCACGACAGCTTCGTTGTGGGCCTGATCGCGTGCCGCATAGATGAGAGTGAGCTGGCCCTTCCGCGCAATCGCCTTCAGTTCGTCAAGCTGGTCCTGATGGTGTAGCAACTCAGCCCGGTAACGCCTTTGGAACTCGTCCCAGCGGTTGGGCTCATGACCAAACCAGCGGCGCAGTTGGGTGCTTGGGGCAATCTCTTTCAGCCATCGATCGATCGCGGCGTCCGCTTTGCGCACGCCGCGCGGCCACAGCCGGTCTACAAGGATCCGAACGCCATCGCTCAAACACGGTGGTTCATAGGCCCGCTTCAAGTGAATGTGAGCTTCGTTGACCATCCTCTTCACCAGAAACGTTGATCGCAGCGTGGTGGACTGAAACGCCCTTAACCTCTTTTGGGCCATAGGGATCACGGCCTACCTAACATTCGGCACTTTGATAGATAAGATGTATATGGAATGTCGCTTAACCACGTCAACGCAGGGCCCACGTCGTCGAGTGTGGCCCGCAATTCGGGGCGTGCGGCCCATAGCAATTCGTTGAGAGGAGTTCAGCTCACTTCTGGCGGCGCAGCCCGTATGAGCTTCATCGGCATCCGCTATGGAGTCGGGCGGTCATATCGTTGTCCGGCTTTGGATGCTCATGGCCGCGGCTTGGCTGGGCCCGCATGCGCCTGGGCCGGGCTCGCCCTTGTGAAGCGCGATGCCGAGTTCGAGACTGTCCGCGATGCGGCGGGCGCGTTCGATGAAATGATCAGCCGCCGCCGTCGGGCATAACTCGCGGGCGGTTTCGGCGAATATCGCGAGCCAGCGGTCGAAATGTGGTGTGTCGATCGGCAGGCGCACATGTTTCGCCATCGGCTGGCCGCGATAGCGGCCGGTCATCAACGTCACCGACGACCAGAAATCGCACATTCGCCGAAGATGGCCGTCCCAGTCCGCGACGTTGTCGTCGAACACACGACCAATCATCGGATCGCGACGCGCGCGCTCATAAAAACCGTGGACCAGGCGCTTGATCATGGCATCGTCGATACCGGTGCGCGCGACGATATCCGCAATGATCCAATTGCGGTGCACGCCACCTTGTTGTCCGGTCGTAGTCATAATCTCCCCGAAGCGAAACCTTGCCGAAGCGGCAATATAAAGATATATGTTATATGAATCTTTTAACGTCAAGGCACCACAATGCGCCTGACCCTGTCGACCGATTATGCGCTGCGTACCTTGATCTATCTCGGCACCGGGCGTGACAGCCTTGCCACGATCGCCGAAATCGCTGACGTCTTCGACATCTCGAAGGCGCATCTGATGAAGGTGGTAAACCGGCTCGGTCAGCAGGGCTATGTCGAAACCGTGCGGGGCAAGGGAGGTGGCATCCGGTTGGCGCGCCGCCCCGAAGCCATCCGCGTTGGCGACGTGGTGCGTGACGCTGGGGAGGAGCTCGCGGTGATGTCCTGCCTTGCAAGAAGTGGTGTCTGCAGGATCGAGCGGTGCTGCATCTTGCGCGGCGCGCTGCGCGCGGCGACTGAGGCTTTTCTCGCCGTGCTTGACGATTACACCCTCGCCGATCTTTTGGCTCCAGGGGCGCAGCTGTCGCGCAGCCTCGGCCTCGAGCGGGCAGCGCTGTCGTAAGAGAGGCGATCCGCAGCGCTGACGATTTTGTCTTGCCGAGCTGTATCGATGAAAGATGCGCCAGTGCGCATTGAGCCAGGACCGATAGACACCTCGGCTCAGGCCGACAACTAGCTCGACCCGCACTCCGTTGGAAAAAATAGCCTAGACTTTAGCACCCGAACCCCGGGGAGCCCGCAGCCCATTCGAGGCCGATAGGCGGGCCGGAGCTTTTGCAAAGCCTCCAGCGGCGAATTGTGCCGAAAGTGTCGCCAGTTTACAAAGTTTGAAGCAAACGACTGGATGTCCCACAGATGAATTTGGTTCTCGATCTCGTCGTGACGACGGCAACGCTGCTGCTCGTGATCGTCGGCCTCGGCATCATTCTCGGGCTGATGAACATCATCAACTTGGCGCATGCGGGATTAATGGCGGTCGGCGTCTACACGGCGCTCGTGCTTGCCGGGTTGGGATGGAGTTTCCTGCCCGCAGTGATCGGCGCGACCTTGGTCACCGCAGCGATCGGTGCGGCTATAGAGATGACCGTGGTGCGACGGCTCTACGGCCGTGCCATTGACGATACGATTCTCGCGACCTGGGGTACATCGCTGATCCTCATCCAGCTTTTGTCCTGGGCGTTCGGACGCGAGCCGTCCGGTTTGTCGGTGCCGATCAGGGGCGGGATCGTCGTATTCGGCGTCGATTACCCCGCCTACCGTCTGTTCCTGGTCGCGGTCGCGGTGGCGATGGTGGTCGCACTTGGCGCGATTATGCGGCTTACGCGGCTTGGTCTGACGGTGCGGATGGTAATGACCAACGAGATGCTGGCGCGCGGCGTCGGCATCGACACGGTCCGCGTGCGGCAGCTGACCTTCATCGCCGGAGCCGCGATAGCGGGGGCGGCCGGGGCGCTGCTCGGCCCGACGCAAGGTGTCTCGCCACAATACGGCGTTGCGTTTCTGGCTCCGGCGTTCCTCGCGGTGCTGATGTCCGGCCGCAACCTTGGCGGTCTGGTGCTGGCGGCAAGTCTATTTGGTGTGACGCAAACGTTGGTCACAGTCTATGCCAACCCCGTCTATGCCGGGGTCGTTGTCATCATGCTCGCAGTAGTGATTCTGCGGATTTGGCCTGCGGGCTTCACCTGGCGCCGCCCATGAGCCGCGGCCGGCGCGAATTCTTTATTATTGCCGCGGTGCTTGCGATCGGGATCGCGGCCGTACCGTGGCTCGGCAGCGAATATCGCACGCAGCTGTGGACCCAGGCCCTCACCTTCGCCATCGCGGCGATCAGCCTTGACCTGGTTTGGGGCTATACCGGCATCCCCGATCTCGGCCATTCGGTGTGGTTCGGCGTCGGCGCGCTGACGGTCGGGCTGATGACGACGACGGTATCGGAGACCGGTCTGGTACTCGAGGCTGGAGGTACCGCCCTCACTTACACACTGGCGATTGTTATCGGCACGGTCGCGGCCGGGATCATCGGCGGCGTCGTCGCCTGGTATTCGTTTCCGTCGCGCGGCGCCAACCCCTTTTATATCGGCGTAGTCGGCCTCGCATTGAGCACCGCGATCCAACCCCTCTACACGCAGTTGCCGGGTATTACCGGCGGCGAGAATGGTCTCTTCGGCTTCGCCTATGACGGCCTCTCCACGGTCGGGTGGTATTACGTGATTGCGGCGTGCTTTGTAGTGGTGGTCTGTGGCGCCCTGGTACTGGTGCGGAGCGATTTCGGCTTGCTCATGGCTGCCATCCGCGACAATGAGCGGCGTGCGCGCTATCTCGGCAACGATGTGGAGCGCATCAAGATCGTTGTGTTCGCCCTCGGCGCCGCCGCTGCCGGGTTCGCCGGAGCGCTTTACGGTGCCGTCGTCGGCATCGTGTCGTCGCCCCTGTTCGGTTTCGAGTTCGCCACCGAGATGCTGGTCTGGGTGGCGGTCGGCGGTCGCGCCACCATCATCGGTCCGGCGCTTGGGGCTGTTGCGCTGAGCCTGATCGGCTCGGAGCTGAACCGGTCTTTCCCGGCGCAATGGAACCTAGCGCTAGGGGCGCTGTTCGTCGCCGTCGTCGTCTTTGTTCCCGACGGGATCATTGCGCCGTGGGGCAATCGGCTGCGCCGGCGCATCATGGGCGGCGCGCGCGACCTCAGTGCCGGAACCGCCACAGCCACCCGCGGCTGTTGGCGGCGATACGCTCGCGACGTTCCACGACGTGCGCTTTTCCTACGGTTCACTCAACGTGTTGCGCGGCATCGATCTCGTGATCAGGCGCGGACAACTGCTCAGCATTGTCGGCCCCAACGGCGCGGGCAAATCCACACTGATTGAAGTGCTGACCGACGGACGGCGCGCGATCGCTGGCGAAATCGCGTTCGCCCTCGACGGCGGCGGCGAACACCGCCGCCGGCCGCCTCACGCCATCGTCCGCCACGGGCTGGTCCGGAAGTTTCAGATTCCCGGGCTGTTCCGCAGCCTCTCCGTGGCCGAGCATCTGTTGCTCGCGGAACATCGCGGTCGATGGCCGTCGTGGTGGCGTCGTACCGCCGCTATCGGCGTGCCTCCCGCCGTGCCCGATATTTGCGTCGCTACCGGGCTCGAGGCGAATATCGATGCGACCGGCGCCGTGCTCGCCCACGGGTTGAAGCAGGGGCTTGAGATCGCGATGGCGGTTGCGGCACGTCCGACCCTCCTGCTGCTCGACGAGCCCACGGCCGGATTGACGGCGGCGGAGCGGGGCGTGGTCGGCGCGATCCTGCGACGTCTCGTTGCTGAAGGCATCACGATCGTCTTGATCGAGCACGATTTCGATTTTGTCGGCGAGGTCTCGGATCGCATTGCGGTGCTACATGACGGCCGCGTGATCGAGACCGGCACGTTTGCTGAGGTCAGCGCTTCCGCCGTGGTGCGCGAGGCCTATCTCGGCACCGCGGAGGTGCCAGCATCATGAAGCTGGCGGTGGCGCAACTGCGTGCGGCCTACGGCTCCGGGGTCGTGATCCGCGACCTGACGCTGTCGCTCGCGGACGGCGAGGCGCTGGCGGTATTGGGCCGCAATGGCATGGGGAAAACCACGTTGCTCAAGGCGATCCTTGGGTATGTGGCCCATAGCGGCACGGTGCTACTCGATGACGACGACGCGACCAGCTGGCCAACCGCTCGTATCGTGCGGCGCGGCATCGGGTACGGACCGCAGGAAGAGGCCATCTTCGGCGAACTGTCGGTCGGGGAGAATCTTGCCGCGAATGTGCAGCGCCGTTGGTCGCCGCAGCGGATGAGCGAAATTCTCGAACTATTTCCCGGTGCTGGGCCAACGAGGACGCCAGCGCGCCGGCACCTTGTCGGGCGGCGAGCAGAAGATGCTGGTGCTGGCGCGCGTGCTTTTGGCCGAACCGAAGCTCATCATTCTCGATGAGATCAGCGCCGGCCTGCAGCCGGCGATGCTGGAACGCGTAAACCAGGCGCTGGCGGCGGAACGGACGCAACGCCGCACAACCATTCTGATGGTGGAGCAGAATCTCGATCTCGCCTTGGCGCTTGCCGACCGCGTCGCGGTAATGAAGCTCGGTCAGATCGTGTTCGAGGCGCCTGCCCGCGCCGCGGGCATCAGATCGCAGCTCGAGACGCAGCTGGCGCCATAGGCGCTCTCTATACACCGCGAACTCTCTTCCTCGTCACCGTGACAGCGGTGACTTAAGTAAACTCACGTGGTGCCTCAGCGTTACCGCCTGCGCGGGATTGGAGGAAAGTGTTTCGCGTGCGATCCAAATTGGTCTGACCATTATTACAATAATGCTGGACGAAGGGAGCTAGGCGGGCCTATGAGTGGTGGAAGCGAACGGGAGGAATCATGACGGCGCGCACCGCGGCGTTTCTGATCGTGGCCGCTCTATCGGCGACATTCGTGCCCGCGGCCGCGCGGGCTGACGAGGCACCGTACAAGGTCGGCTGGGTCATGAGCCTTAGCGGCACATCTTCAGGAACAGCCGGCACCGCCAATCTCGCCATTCAGATTGCAGTCGAACGCGCCAACGCGGAAGATCTGGCGGGGCGGAAGATCGTGCTGGTCCCGGCCGATGACGCCTCCGATCCCAAGACCTCGGCGCAGGTCTGCGCGCGTCTCGTCATCGAGGAAAGGGTACAGGCGATCATCGGCGCGCAGCCGACACCGTCACGCCTGGCGTGCAATCAGGCCGCGGTGAAGGCGGGTCTGCCGTATATAGCCGCGTCGGGCAGCGCCGGCGATATCTGTCTTCCCAACATGTTCTATGTCGGACAGGTGCCCAACCAGTTCGTGCTGCCGCTCGCCGACTATCTCCTTAAGCAGAATTTGAAACGCATCTACCTCTTCGGTGCGGATTATTCGGCGCCGCGCGCCGCACTGGCGTTGGCAAAGAAGGAAATCGAGGCGCATGGCGGCACGGTGGTTGGAATGAGCTTCAGCCCGCAGGATATGTCGGATTTTTCGGCCGATCTCGGCAAGATTGCAGCAGCGAAGCCGGACGCGGTACTGCAAAGCCTCACCGGAACCGGCATCGTCACTTTTCATCGCCAATTCGCCAATGACCCGCGCGTCAAAGGCATTGCGCTCGCTGACAACTT
This sequence comes from uncultured Alphaproteobacteria bacterium, assembly GCA_963804725.1. Lineage (GTDB taxonomy): Bacteria > Pseudomonadota > Alphaproteobacteria > ATCC43930 > CGMCC-115725 > JAATGI01. Next base: position 258,784 of record CAWDRN010000010.1, read on the forward strand.
TCTGCTCGAGTCGATGGTGCGTGCGCTTGGCAAGGATGTTGACGGCGTCTATGTGGCCTCGTCTTACTACGCGACGATCGACACGCAAGCCAACCGCGCCTTCATCGACGCGATCCGTGCCGAATTGGGCGACAAGGTCGTTCCCGATTATTGGGCCGTGTACGCGACCAACGCGCTGGGCTTGTTGGCCCAAGCGGTGAAACGGGCCGGCCCCGATCCCAAAGCAGTGACCGCCGCACTCGCTCAAGGCCGTTATGACGGCGCCGCCGGTCCGATCGCGATCGCACACAATTACGCCTCGCAGGCAACTTATATCGGGCGCGCCAGGGCGGATGGGACGATTGTCGTGCTGGACCGCACGCCCGACGTCCAGCCCCAGCTGTCGTGCCGTCACTAAGCTTAGGCGGCTTTGATAGAAAGCGGCAGGTATCGCAGCCCGTATGGGTGCCAGAATTCCCGCGCCACCGGTCCCGCGAACGTGAACGACCTCGTGCGCGCGAGCAGTTCTTCGAGCGCGATACGGATTTCTTGCCGGGCCAACGGCGCGCCGACGCAGGAATGAATGCCGATGCCGAAGGCGAGGTGCGGATTGGGGCTGCGGTCGATAATGCAGCGGTCTGCGTCGGCAAAGGCGGCGCCGTCGCGGTTCGCCGCGGCGTAGTAGAGCATAGCGCGATCGCCGGCCTCGAGCGACCGGCCTTCGATCTGCGTATCGCGCGCGACGGTGCGCGGCATCGCGATGACCGGGGTCTCGAACCGCAGCATCTCCTCGATAGCCCGGCGCAGCATCGCCGGGTCAGCGCGGAGCCGCGCCTGATCCTCGGAACTACGCGCCAGATAATGAAGGCAGATCGACAAGGCGCTGGTGGTGGAATCGTGCCCCGCGGCAAGCAGAAGGCGAACGACGCCCGCGACCAGTTCGGTGCCGTTCTCCAGGTCATCCGCGCCTGCGAGCAACGCGGCGATCAGATCGGTGGCGGGGTCGAGGCGCGCCTTGATCCGCGCCGCGACCGCGCCGCGGCTGTATTCCCATAGCGTCTCATTAGCTGCGTCGAACTTGGCGCGATCGGCAGGATCGTCGGAGCGATCGAGATATGCCAGCTCACAGAAGTCCTTGACCGTTTCCCAATCCGCGGCCGACTGACCGAGGAATGAGAGCAGCACTTGCGGCGGTAGCGGCCGCGCCAGGTCACGCGCCGCGTCGCCGCCACCGGCCGCAACCAGCGGCTCGATCAACGCGATGGCGAGCTTCCGCGAGACCGGTTCAAACGTCTCGTCGATCCGTTTCGGCAAGAAAAACGGGTTGAGCAGTTTGCGCCAATGCGTGTGCTCTGGCGGATCGGATTCGAGCGGCGGCCGCCGGCTCTTGAATCGCATGCGCAGGCCGTTGGCGAAACCGGCCGTATCGCGGCCCGCGGAGGTCACGTCGGCGTAACGGGTCAGCGCCCAGAAATGGGCAGCGCCGTTGCGGACATGCGCGACCGGACATTGTGCGCGCATGGTCGCGTGCGTCGCGGCCAGATCGTGCTCTCTTAGCGGATCGAAATCTTCCTCGAAATCGGGCTTCCCGGATTGCAGGGTGCTGGTCATGGGTGCTCTGCCATCTTCAAACCTAGCATAGTGCTTTTGGCCTGACCATTATAATATTTGCTGTGGACGATGGCGGCATTGCCGCCTATGCTACCAACCCATGTCGGCAATCTCTCGCGTCAGCGGGACGGATCGGGTCACGGTTGGCGCGATAAGGATCGCCAAGGGACCGGAGACGCTCGCGAATCTGTTGCGCGACCACATCCTTTCGGGCGCGATCGAGCCTGGCGCGTCGCTGGCGCCGGAACGTACACTGGTCGAACAAACGGGGCTCAGCCGCGCCACCGTGCGCGAGGCGTTGCGCATTCTCGAGACCGAGGGATTGGTAGTCAGCCGCCCGGGCCGCAACGGCGGCGCGCGGGTTCAGCCGGTCAACGACAACGGCGTCACCAAGGCGGTGCATTTCCTGATTCGTGGCCGGCGGCTCGAGGATGTGACGCTCCGTGAGACTCGCGAAATTCTCGAAGCCGCCACGGCGAGGCTCGCGGCGGAGCGTCGCACGGCGGCGGATCTGGAAGACATAGCGAAGATTTCCGCGCGCCTCGAGGCGGCGATCGATGATCTGCCACGTCTCGCCGAGGAAAACGCGCGCTGGCATATCGCCGTCGCGCAGGCAGGGCACAATCCGTTGCTGACGGCGTTCATGAAATCGATCGCGGCGGCGATCTCGCATCCGGGCGGCGGCGCCGAGCAAGAGTTGCCGCGCGAGGGCCGTGCTGCCCTGATGAAGGCGCATCACCGCGTGGTCGAGGCAATTCAGGCGCGTGACGCCGATGCGGCGGAACGACGCATGCTTCGCCATCTGCGCGCCTATAAACCGAAGGTGCGTGGCAAATGAGAATCCGTCGCTCCACGCTGCTCGTTCCCGCCAACGTCGAGCGCATGGTCGCGAAGGCTCGCGAGCTCCCCGCCGATGTCGTCATGCTCGATCTCGAGGACGCGGTGCCGGCGACTGACGGTGACAAGGCAAGGGCGCGCGCCGCGATGCGTGCGGCTGTGGTTGCCGGCGGCTTCCGCGCGCGCGAAATCGCGGTGCGGATCAACGGTCCGAACACCAAGTGGTTCGAGGCCGACGTTGCCGCCGTCGCAGCGGTCAAGGTTACGACCGTGGCACTGCCGCACACCTACGGCGTCGAAGACGTTGCTCTCGCGGAGACGGCTATCGCCGCCGCGTTCTCTGCGCCGCCGGAGCTTCTGCTTGCAGTCGAAACGCCTGCGACATTGCTGGAACTGGCGGAGATCGCGCGGCGTACGCGCCTGGTGACAGCGCTATATGTCGCGCCGATCGATTTCACTCTGGCGCTCGGCTCGACCGCGCTGCTGTCGGGTGCCGGCGCGATGACGGATCAAGGCCAGCTCGATTATCTGCGCCATCATCTGCTGACCGTAGCCCGCGCCCACGCCTGGAACGCGGTTGATGCGCCGATCGTCCCAGATCCGCGCGATGCCATGTCGGTTCGTCAGGCGATGACGGTGTCACGCGCTGCCGGCTTCGATGGCTCGAGCGCGCTCTATCCCGATCACATCACGATTGCGAACGAGGTGTTCGTACCATCGACGCAAGAGCTGGCCTGGGCGGCGGACGTCATCGCGCGCTTCGAGCGGCTGCGCGACGGACGCGCGGCCGACAATAGCGGCGGCAAACTGGTGATGGCCCAGCACTACGAATTTGCCAAGAGCCTGGTGGCGCTGGCCGAACGGATCGGTGCGGCATGAGCGAGAAGAATATCGGCCCGCTCGCGGGTCTTCTGGTCGTGGACATGGCCAGCATGATGGCGGCACCGAGCGCCGCAATGATGCTCGCCGATTTCGGCGCGACCGTATTGAAGGTGGAACGGCCTGACGGCGGCGACGTGTCGCGCGCAGCGCCGATGCGCGCGGGCGGAACGTCGGTGTGGTGGCGGCTCTTGGGACGGAACAAGGAAGCGATCACCCTCAACCTCAAGGATCGGCGCGCGCAGGAGATTCTGCGTCGCATCCTGCGCGACGCCGATGTGCTGATCGAGAACAACCGGCCGGGCAAGCTCGAGGCGATGGGGCTCGCCCCGGCGACGCTTCAGGCGGACAATCCGGGCCTTGTCATCCTGCGCGTTACCGGGTGGGGCCAGACCGGGCCTTACGCCGACCGCGCGACGTTCGGCACGCAGATCGAGGCGATGAGCGGCTTCGCTTATGCCAACGGCCATCCGGATGGGCCGCCGACTTTGCCGTCGTTCGCGCTTGCTGACGGCTGCACCGGCTATCTCGGCGCCTTTGCGGCGATGGCGGCCCTGTGGGCACGGGAGCACGACCCCGATCATCGCGGACAAGTGATCGACCTTTCGATCTTCGAGGCACTGTTCGGCATGCTCGGTCCGCAAGCCTCGGCCTACGACAAGCTCAATCTCATCTACGAGCGGCAAGGCAGCCGTGCGCCACTGTCGGCGCCGCGCAATGTCTATCGCGCGTCCGACGGCCGCTATGTCGCGGTCTCGACCTCGGGCGGCGCCCATATCGCGCACCGCATGTTCGCGGCGATGGGCCGCGAGGATCTGATCAAACATCCGCATTTCGCCACCCTCGAAGCACGTCTCGCCAACATCGACGAGGTCGATGCGACCATGCAAGAATGGATCGGCCAGCGCGACGCCGATTACATCGTCCGCGTGCTCTCCGAGGCCGGGGCGTCGGTGGCACCAATCTATTCCATTGCCGACGTTTTCCGCGATCCGCATTTCCAGGCACGAGAGCTGCTGGTCGATGCCCCGTCGGCCGATATCGGGCCAATGAAAATGCAGAATGTCGTGCCGAAATTGTCGCGCACGCCCGGGTCAGTGCGGTGGAGCGGGCGTCCGCTCGGCGCCGACAATGAGCGCTGGCTGATCGAACGACTGGGATTGAGCCGACAGGAATTGGATGCGCTCCACCGCGACGGCGCTATCTAAGCGAGGAAGAGGAAATCGACGATGTCCGAGTTTATCGAGCCCGTCGCCACGATCGACGAAGCACATGCTTTCATGGCACAGCTGCGCGACGCTCAAAAGCGCGAAGGGGTATGGCTTGCCGACAGTCCGTTCTCGCAGCGCGTGTTTCAGGGTAAGGCCAGCCGGGAAGAGATCGGCGAATGGTGCAAACAGTTCTTCTGCGCTTTGACGCATTTCCACCGCGGCGCCCATAGCCGGCCACGTGCCCGGCTCAACGGTCTCCGGCCGGAATTCAAGAGGAATTTCTGGGAGAACCGGATCGAGGAGGAATACGGCGCCCTCAGCAACACCGCCGGTCACGTCGAACTGCTGCTGCGTCTCGCCGAAGCGCTCGGTGTCTCGCGGATGGACATGGTGACGGCAAAGCCCAATGCGCGCGACTCGCGCCGTAATGGACCGCGCCAGCCGAACGCTGCCCGATCCCGACGATTTCTTGCCCGGCTCAGTCGTGACGGGCGCGCTTGAGGCAATGAACCCGGAAACCAGTACGCGGATCAGCCAGGGCCTGATGAAGCATTATGGCATCAGCGAACGGGACGCGCAGTTCTTCACCGTCCATATCTATGCCGACGCCGAACACGGTGAGGTCGGCGCCCAGATATTGACGCTGGTGCCCAAGGAGAAATGGCCGGCCATCAAAGAATCGGCACTCGACGCGAGCCGCGGGTTTTACGCCATGTGGTCGAGTACGACGCCGCAAACGCAGGCTGCCTGACGGCAAGGACCGGGAGGAAACGATGAAGAAAATCATCTTGTATCTGGCGTTGATCGGCGCGCTGGCATCGGGTGGTGCCCGCGCGCAGGACAGCGGCTACAAGATCGGCTGGATCGCGTCTTTCAGCGGCATCGGCAGCGCCTGGTCCGAGTCGGGCACGCGCGGGATAGAACTAGCGGTCGAAGCCATCAATGCCGGCGATCTCGCCGGCAAGCCGGTCAAGTTTATTACTGCCGACGACGGTACCGACCCCAAGACCGCGGCCGATGTCTGCGCGCGGCTCGTGCTGCAGGACAAGGTCGGATGCCATCGTCGGGTTCGAGCCGACGCCGTCACGGCTTGCCTGCAACCAGGCGGCGCTCAAGGCACACATCCCTTATGTCGCCGCCACCGGCACGGCAGGCGATGTGTGTTTCCCCAATATGATCACGGTCGGGGTCATCTCGAATCAGATGGTCGGACCGCTGGTCGGGTATTTTGCCAAGAACGGCGCCAGGCGTTTCTATCTGATCGGCAGCGACTATTCAACGCCGCGCGGAACCATGAAAATGGCTCAGTCAGTAATCGCGGCGAGCGGCGGCGAGGTGGTTGGGCAATCGTTCGCGCCGATGGGTACTCCCGACTTCAGCGCGGAGTTCGCGAAGATCGCCGAGGCGAAGCCGGACGTGATCCTGGTCAACATCGTCGGCACCGACGATCTCACCTTCCACAAGCAATTCGGCAGCGATCCGCAGAGTTTCCGCGATTCGCCGGGGCGATCTTCTTCTGTTTGAATCGGTCGCGCATGTTCTCGGCCCCGCGGGAAAGGGAATTGTCGCCGTCGGCAACTATTTCGCCACGATAAAGAGCCCGGCGAACGACGCCTTCCGGGCGGTTTTTACGATGCGATTCGGCAGCAAGTTGAATCCCGACGCCAATACGGTGAATGCCTATAACGGCATGATGCTGTTGGCGCTGGCACTCAAGCGAGGCAACGGCACTGGTGCCGCAGTGATGGCCGCACTCGAGTCTGGCAAGATCGAGGGACCAAACGGACCGCTGACCATCGTGCACCGCTATGCCGCACAGGCGGTCTATATTGGCGAAGCGGTTGGGGACGGCGCGATCGCAACGTTGGACAGCACGCCTCCGATTCAACCAGCTGTAAACTGCAAATGACGGACCGGATCGTGCGACCGCTCGATGGCATCCAGGTCCTTGACTTCACGCACGCGCTCGCGGGACCGTTCTGCACTTATCATCTAGGTCTGCTCGGTGCAGATGTGGTCAAGATCGAGCGGCCCGGCTTTGGCGACGATTTCCGTCACTATGTCGAGTATGGCGGCCTCAAGGCGATGAGCGGCCCGTTCATCGCTGCGAATGCCGGGAAGCGCTCGGTCTCGCTCGATCTCAACCACTTCCGGCGCGCGCGAAGTGATCCGCCGGCTCGCCGAACGCTCCGACGTGGTGGTTGAGAATTTTCGGCCCGGCGTGGCGGCGAAACTGGCGCTCGATCACGCGAGCTTCGACAAGATCAATCCGCGCCTGATTTACTGCTCGGTGAGCGGCTTCGGCCAGAGCGGGCCAATGCGAGATTGGCCGGCGATCGACCATATCGTGCAGGCGATCTCCGGATTGATGATGGTGAACGGTGAACCGCAGCAGGACCCGCTGCGGGTCGGAATTCCGATAGCGGACACGTTCGCCGGCTTCCTGTCGGCCTACGCGATCATTGCGGCGCTGTTACAACGGCAGAAGACCGGAGCGGGTCAGCGCATTGACGTCGGCATGCTCGACGCAGCGCTGGTAATGATGAGCCAGTTGATCCCAGGCGTGGCGCTCAATCGCGAGCCGCCGAGACGGTCGGGCAATCGCGGCTTTCGCCTTGTCGCCAGCTCCGACACCTACAAAACCCGCGACGGCTTCATCTGCATTGGTGCCAACTGGCAGCCACAATTTGAGGGGTTGTGCCGGGTGTTGGGCAAGCCCGAATTGATCACCGATCCCCGGTTTAACGGCAATGAGACGCGGATGCAGAACTATGCTGCATTGCGGGCCACACTCGAGCACGCTTTCGCCGACAAGTCTGCCGCTGAGCTAGAACCGAAATTGGCGGCCGCCAAGGTTCCGGCCGGAAAGGTCCGCAGTCTTCTCGAATCGATGGCACACCCGCAGGTCGCCTCGCGTGATTTCTTCGTCGAAGCCGAGGTTCCGGGTTTAAGCGAGCCGGCGACACTTGCGGGTACGGGGTTTTGCTTTGCGCATGACGGCCCGGTGAGAAGGAATGCGGTCCCTACGATTGGCCAACATACAGAGGAAGTACTGCGCGAACTCGGTTTCGACGCGACGGCGATCGACGGGATGCGACGAAGCGGCACGACATAGAACGACCCCTCATCCACCGTGGCAGTCGAGGGCGGCGACTGACGGATATGGGATGACATCCGGTTTGGGCTTATCGCGGGATGATATCTTGGCAAATGCGGCCGCAGCCGCAAAGCGAACGGAGGACAACCGGACATCGACGATCGTTGCGTTGGAGGCAGCCGTGGCGGGCGGCAATCCAGATTGGTCCCATGGTACTGAATGCGGGGCCATAATACCGAATATCGTTGCGGCCCTCGAAACGATGCTGAAGATTGCGAATATCGGGGTTGGGTCAGGCATGTCGATTACGTTCTATTTCGATTTCATGTCCCCCTTTGCCTATCTCGGCAGCGTTGCCATCGAGCGGCTGGCGGAGCGGCATGGTGAGTTTGTGGCGTGGCACCCCTTATTGCTGGGTGTAACGGTAATTAAAATCATGGGGCTGAAGCCGTTGCCGCAAACTCCCCTGAAAGGGCCCTACCTTCAGCGCGAGTTCATCCGTCAGGCCGGATATCTTGGGATTCCGGTGCTTGCACAGCCGCCGCGGATTAGCTCGCTGCCGCCGCTGCGCGCCTTTGCCTGGCTCGCTGAGCGCGACGCCTCCCTGGCCAAGCGCTTCGCGCAATCGGTCTTCGAGGCCCGGTGGGTGTTTGGCGACGATCCATCGACTCCCGACGGGCTAGCGCGGGTTGGCCAGAGGCTCGACCTCGATCCCACCGGCTTGATCGCGGCAACCCATGACGGCGACGTCAAACAGCGTCTGCACCAGCTGGTCGACAACGCGGTCGCTCAAGGTGTCTTTGGCGTGCCGACCTTCCAGATCGGCAAGGAACTGTTTTGGGGCACTGACCACCTGCCGCAAGTAGAGCGTTGGCTCGACACAGGCGGCTGGTGATTTGTCCAGGTGAATCGAGATGACCAAGCCGCTTACGCCGTTTGATGGCACCGATGTCTGGACCCTTCTCGAGACCCGTGCCGCTGCGCGTGCTGATCATTGCGTCTTGCGTTGGCGGCCCGTTCACGGAGCCAGTGCGGAATGGAGCTATGCCGAGTTCGTCCGCGATGCCGAACGGGTGGCGGCAGGGCTCTGGCGATCAGGCGTCCGGCGTGGCGACCGAGTTCTCATCCACATGAATAACTGCCCGGAGATGCTGCTGACCTGGTTCGCTTGCGCACGCATCGGGGCAGTGGCGGTTTCGACCAACGCCAAATTGTCGAGCGACGAGTTGGGCCATATTGCTGGGAAGGTGGCCCCTGTGCTCGGCGTGACGCAGGCGGACCTTGCACAATTGGTCGTTGCGGCCTGTCCCATCCACATCCCTCTGTTCGTCGCACCAGCAGATGGGGATGCCGCGATGCCGCCGATTGGCGATCGGATTCAGAATTTTGCTGCACTTCTCGCCCCAGCTGGCCCTCTGGAACGTCAAGTCGACCTGACCCTAGCACCTCTCGCGATTCAGTTCACTTCTGGCACCACCTCGCGGCCGAAGGGCGCCGTGTTCACCCACGCCAATGCGCTATGGGGTGCACGGGTCGGCGCCGCGCATATGGGCCTCAATGAAGACGACGTCAGCCTTGTCTATCTGCCATTGTTCCACATTATTGGCCTGTCCTGGATCACACTAGCGAAGCTTTGGGCCGGGGGTACAATCGTACTCCAGCCACGCTTTTCCGCGAGCCGCTTCTGGCCGGTCGCGGTGGAATGCTGCTGTACATTCACCGTGATGATGCGTTTCTGTCTGACCGCGCTCGATCGACAGGAAATACCTCAACCACCGATTATAGACTTTGGAATTACGGCATGCTCGACCCCGGCATTGGGCCAACGCTATCGCGTGCGAGATAATGCTTCCTGGGGCATGACGGAAATGGTGACTGAGGGCACCGTCTCCGATCCATCGCTGCCATGCGCGCTCGGCAGTATCGGACGGCCAGCACCGGAATATCCAATTCGCATCGTCAACGACGATTGCCGCTCTGTTCCGTCGGGCGATATCGGTCATCTTCAAGTGCGGGCCCAGCGGGCACCGGTCTTTTCCTTGAATATTATGACGATCCCTCCGGGACCGAGGAGGCCTTTACCGCCGATGGTATCTTCCGCACTGGCGACCTTGTCGTGCAAGTCGAGGACGGTTCACTGCGCTACGTCGGGCGCGCCAAGGACATGCTCAAGGTCGGCGGCGAGAACGTCGCCGCGGCAGAGATCGAACGAGTGATTGCCGAAGTCGAGGGCGTGCGCGAAGCTGCCGTGATCGGTAAACCGCACGAATTTCTGGCGGAGGTTCCCGTCGCGTTTGTTCTGCTCGAGCAGGACGTCGCGGATCGCGACAGAGTTCTAGCTGCCATAGCAACCGTCTGCGAAATCAAGCTCGCGTCGTTCAAGCGACCGCGCGAGGTTCGCTTCGTCCACGAACTGCCACGCTCCGTCAATGAGAAGGTCGCCAAGCGTGAACTGCGCCGTATCCTGGCGGAAGCGCAGGCGCTCGACTGAATTCGCGTCGCTGTTCCAAAAGGTTCGGTCAAGCTTGGGGAATTCGTTGCTTAGAGCGGCGAGAGGCAGCAAGCGAAAGAAACTGGCTTGATCATGCTGGGGCGCGAACGCGCAACGCGAAGGGATTGCCGCCTTGCCGCTAAAAAACCTGGTCGGTGTCGAGCCAGATCCTTGGCAAGAAGAGGCACTTGAGAGGTTTTGTCACAGCCGCGAATGGCGTTGAAGAGTGTAAGCCAGGCAACACAGCAGCCTTACTTTCTTCGTATACGCCATCACGAACATCTGCTAACTCTCTTCTTTGGGAACTTTGATCATGAGAAATGCTCAGTTCCCGTGATGCCTCCGGAGGGCTCGAAGGCATCCCTGGCGCCCTTGCCCAACCCCCTGGGCGGGCGTCCCTTTCCACCTCATTTAGTTGTAGTGCGGCCACCGGCGCTCAAAAGCTCGCAATAGAGCGTCATATGAAGGCCTCATGCGATCGGACACCGCTTGGTAGTGCTCTTGAGCCGCAGGACAATGTGCCTGTCACATGTCCTAAATTCCGCCCGACATCGAAAACGGAAATGACCAAGGCGCAGCGGCTTCGAAAAATCGCGCCAGTTGCAGAAGCAGAATATCGCTGCCCATGGGTCCGATGATCTGGATCGCAAGGGGCAGGCCGGTACGATCGCGGCCGTGCGGGATCGAAATCGCTGGGAGCCCTGTCGCGTTGACGATCGTGGCATAGGGTGCCAGTGCCGCCATTCGCGAAAAGTGCCTACCGATATCGCTGTTATCTGTGGCTAGAGCGCCGACTAATGGCGGTGGGCCAGATAGCATTGGCGTAACAAGTGCATCGTACCTGTCGAATTGAACAGCGAGGAAATGGGCAACGCGCGCAGTTTCACGCGCGCCAATGGTGAGTTTCTGCGGCGGCAATGCGACGGCCACGATCTATGGCCGCCCAGGTCATCGGTTCAAAATCATCACCGACAGGCGCCGGGTTCAGTTCGTCGGCGAGCGCGGCAAGGGACGCACAAATCACATCTTCGAAGAACCTTCTCGCAACGAGAAGCTTGGGTTCGAGAGTGTTGGCGGGCAACGGCTCCAGGACATGTCCCTGCGCCTCGAGGAGCCGAGCTGCCGCCCGAATGGCGGCCGATTGTTCATCGCCGATTGGCGCCCAGTCGGGACCGGCAAGGACAAGGCTGATCCGCAGCGGTGGAAGCGGATGGTTCAGCATCTCGGCCGCGGGTCCAAGAGGCCTTAATAACGGCGCGCCATAAGGACCGTGGGGCGTACCGGCGCAGACATCGAGCATGGCGGCACTGTCGCGTACCGTTCGTGACACGACGAATTCCGACGCTGCGCCCAAGAGCAAATTCCCGAAATCCGGACCCTGGGGAATCAAGCCTCGGCTTGGCTTCAATCCAACAACGCCGCAAATTGCGGCCGGAACGCGTATCGACCCACCAGCGTCGGTCGCGTGCGCCATCGGTACGATCCCCGCGGCAACCGCACACGCAGACCCTCCGGAAGAACCTCCTGCGCCATAGTGCAAGTTCCAGGGATTCCGCGCGACCGGTCCAATCAGGGGCTCGCTTGCGAGGTTCAATCCCAATTCCCGTACCGTAGTCTTCCCAAATATCACTACGCCGGCACGCTTTAGCCGCCTGACGAGGTCACTATCGGTTCCGCTCTTCGCAAGGTTGCGCGTGAAATAGCGGGCACCTGCGATGGTGGCGAAACCTCCTAAAGGTGCGCCAAGATCCTTCATAAGGAATGGCACCCCCGCAAACAGCGCACCGGGATCCAACCGTCTCAGCTCGGCCAGCGCGCCCGTCCCATCGATTTGGCAGATGGCGCCGAGCTGCGCGTTGACCGCTTCAGCCCGGGCCAGTGCGCACTGAAGCATTTCCTGCGCCGAACACCGCCCAGCCCGAAGAGACGCGGTGAGGCCCACCCCGTCTTCGGCAAGGTATAAGTCCTCAACCGCAGGCACGGAGCTGTTTAGAGGTTAAATGGGGCGCTCGTCCGCTTCGCAGTGGGTGCGCCACGCGAAGCGAATTTAGAAACCACCGCGTCTTTCGCGTTCGACCTAGTATGTTTTCAACCTCAACGCAGGTATTTGACAGTCGATTCGGAATCCGACAAAGCAGAAGCGAGCGATTTTGGGCCTGTCAAAATCTGGGCCCGTGCCCATGCGCTTGCAGACCAGAAAGCCAATTCCGCACTGAAAGGGTCGTCCGCGTAACAGGGCTCGCGATCAATCAGCGTAACACGGCAGTGCTGTACGTCGTAGCCAGGCAACGCCGGATCCCTGGTTTTGACGAAGTCGACCATCGTCCGGTGCAGCCAGGTCGCCAGAGGTTGCGGCGGGTTCGGCCCGAAAAGATGCGCTACCAGCGGTGCATCGAGCAGGTCGAAGACGAACGGAATGTCGATGCAGTGACAGGCTCCGAGGCGCTCGAGCACAGGCGGGCTGGGGGTCCAACGAAATTCAGCAACATAGGTCGGCGCGCTCGCCCCTGATCTCGCCTCCGCCATTTGAATCGCGCGCCAGCGAAACAGACGGTCACTCATTGCGCGACCGAGAACGGCGTGGCGAGGTAGATCGGCATGGAGCCGTCGATACGAAATTGCATCTCCTTCGTCCAGGCCAAGACCCCTCAACGCTGAGATCAGATCCCGTTCGGAATCGAGCGGCGTCGCGCGCAAGAAAATCGAATTCCTCGGCGGTGAACAAAAGCGCGACCGGTATGTCCGTTCCCACTCCGTCTCTCAAAGCCTGCAACGGCGACCGGACGATCAACTCTCCGTCGATCACCGGCAGAGACCGTAACCCGCTCGCTGACCGCTCAGCAATGCCACGGGCTGAACGCTCGGCGTCACCGCCGCTGACTTTGGTCTGGGCCGCGATAAACGCGGTAATAGGCACTTGAGCGAGAACGCCACCATCGTCAGCGGCACCGAGAATCGTGCGGAACTCATTGGCGGCGAATTCGCCTTGGCTGGCGTCAGACCGACACCCACTGAAACACTCATGGCGATCGCTCGGCGAAATAGGCCCTTCGCGCGCTGATTGTGAGGAGATAGATGCAAGCTATCGCACCGGCCGACTGGCCTGCGATTGTCACATTGTCCGGATCGCCGCCGAAGTTAGCGATGTTTTCCTTAATCCACCTCAACGCAGCCAACCAATCGAGGGCGCCGCGATTGGCTGGAACGCCTTTCATAGGCATATAACCTTCTGCGCCGAGGCGGTAATTCACCGAGACCATCACGACGCCGTCGCGCGCAAAACAATGTCCTCGATACCAGGGGCTGCGATTGCAGCCGCTAAAAAGCCACCACCGTGTACCCAGCCGAGGACGGGCAGGGCCTTGGCGCCATGGCGTGGCGCGAAGACGTTGAGATTGAGATAGCTGTCGCCGTCGCTTGTTGGTTCAGGGATCAGCGTGTTGGCGCGATTGGGTTGTGGCGCGGTTGGCCCATACTCCAGACAGTCTCGCACGCCGCTCCAGACCGATACCGGTTGCAGGGCTTGAAACGCAACGTTCCGACCGGGGGCGCGGCAAACGGAATGCCGAGAAACGTAGCGCAGTCGTCGACGACGCGACCTCAAATCTTTCCCGACAGGATCGATGCCGTCAGCTCGACCATTACCGCATCCAGCCGCCGGTAAACGGCTCGGCCCCGGACATGAGGGTTAAAATCTCGTCGGGGGTTTTGTCGCCGCGCGTGAATTCCGCGATCTTGCGACCATGACGCAACACGACGAACAGATCACCAACTGCCATCGCGTGCTGGACGTTGTGCGTGATGAATACGATCGCTACACCGCGATTGCGCACCTCGCCGACCAGCCGAAGAACTGTGGCCGCTTCCTTTACCCCCAGCGCCGAGGTCGGCTCGTCGAGGATCAGCACGCGGGCACCGAAATAGATGGCCCGGCTGATGGCCAGCGCCTGGCGCTCGCCACCCGAAAGTGTACCGACGAGTTGGTTGCCGTCCTGGATTCGGGTGATGCCGAGCTGCCGCATCTGCTCAACCGCGATACGGTTGGAGGCGGCGACAACGAGCCGCTTTAAGGGGCCTCGACCCTTGGTCGGCTCCGCGTCCAAGACGAAATTGCGCCCGACGCTCATAAGCGGAACAGTGCCAACATCCTGATGAACAGTGGCGATGCCGCGCTGACGAGCCTGGCGCGGATCGGCGAAACGGACGACGTTGCCATCCATTAGTATGTCACTGGTATTCGGGGGAAACACGCCTTGACAACACCTTGATCAACGTCGATTTGCCGGCGCCGTTGTCGTCGAGGAGACATAGGATCTGGCCGGCCGAGACATGGATCGACACGTCAGTGAGCGCCTCGGTGCCACCGAAATGTTTTGACACACTAAAAAGTTCGACGGTCGGCGGACGGTCCATCTATCGCATCGTCATAGCAAGCCGGCGGAAGTAATTGTTGGCCAACACCGCGAGGAATAGGGGCAGGCCAAGCACGGCCATGATCCAATCCGTGTTCCAACCAGTGTACAAAATGCCGACATTGATGATGCCGTAGATCGCGGTGCCGATAAAAACGCCGAATGTCGAGCCGTAGCCGCCACCCAACAACACGCCCCCAATGACGGCGACGATCGGCGCCTCGAATACAAGCCCTTGACCGTTTGTCGCGTTGCCCGAGTTGAACTCGACGGACTGCAGCACCCCGACCAGCGCCGCGCCGACGCCCGTCGCGATGAAGAGCGCGATCTTGACGAATTCCGTGGGAACACTGGCGCCACGTGCGGCCGAGGGGTTGCCGCCGGTCGCGAAAATCCAATTACCGAAGGCGGTACACCCGAGAATCCACCCGCCTAGCAGGGTGATGCCGATCCACCACAAGATTGCGACATTGGCCTGGCCCCAATGCGAGGCGAAGAGTGTCATGGCTGGCGCCGACGCCTCGACCGAGACGGTCGACGTATTGGTAAGAAGTCGTGTTATTCCGAGCGCCGATCCCGCCACCCCGAAATTGGCGGCCAACGTTACTATGAAGGAAGGTAGCCCGATTCGGACAATGAGCAAGCCGTTCACGACGCCGACGATCGCGCCGAATAGCAACGCCACAGCGATGACAAGCCCAGTAGGCAGCTCGTAGAGAGTTGTGCCGATGCCCATGATAATGGAGGCGCCGCCTACCACGGAACCGATGGAAAGGTCGAATTCGCCGGCCACCATCAATAGGGCAACCGGAACGGCAATGATGCCGAGTTCAGCCGCAGCGTTCAACCAGCCGGCGGTGCCATCGACCGAGACAAACCCTGTGCCGGAAGTCGTTGCGGCAAAGAAGGCGTAGACAATGACCAGGGCCATGACGGCGTCGAACTCGGGGTGACGCACTAGCCGAAGCGCGTGTTGGCGCCACGCCGACACGCGCTTCGGCTAGGCGTATCCCTTTCTGCAGTCTCGGTGGCTTCGTGCATGGCGAGTAAAACTACATAGCCCTGCGAATGCCCCGATGCGCTTTATTCTTCTCTACCACTTCGGCGACATTCGCATTGGTGATCAACAGAGGCCCGGTGATGACGGGTCCGATAGGATGCACGCCGTAACGGATATATTGGACCGCGATCTCAACAGAATCGAAGCCCTGCAGATATGGCTGCTGATCGATCACGAACATAAGCTTCCCCTGTTGAACCGCTTCGAGATCGGCGTTGGATAAGTCGGTTGTGCCGATCGTGACCTTGCCGGTGCGGCCGACCTGATCGACGGCCTTCAAGGCGTCGAGCGCGATTGCCGAACCGAGGGTGAAGATGCCATCGATAGCCTTGTCGGACTGCAGCGCACCCTTGATCGCCTAAGTCACCGCGGTGGGATTCGTGCCGTCGGCGAGCGGAATGGTCAGCATCGAGCGAAGGAGCCATCTTAGGGGGACGAAGAGTCCGATGAGCGCAAGCCGATCGACCGGCGAAGCCAACGGGTGCGGCGGCGTAATCTCTGGACCAGGATGGAAAGGGTTACCCTGCGACTGGAGGTAAGAAAGCGAATCCTCATGAGTGATCAACGAAACCGCCGTAGCGCAATGAGTTTTGGGAGTAACTTGACGAGCCTGGTCGTTCCCTTTGAGCCCTTGGTTATCGACCAATACTAACATCGAAGTCATTTGTTACCGTTGCCGACGACGGAACACTATTGACCCCAACGTCGCGCAAGCGTCAGTCGTCTGGTGATTGGCTCATAGTCGTTCTCCCGCTTTCGTCGCCCTTCGAAATGCATTTGCGGACCTGACTGAGCCACTACCTCTGCTGTTCGCGCACGCGACGTCGTTTACACAGCGGATAGGAAATCAAACATGCACGGCCCGCAACGGATGGCGATTGAGTTCGAGCCTTGATGTTCTGGCGGTGGAGTCGGAGTTTGGCGAAGACCGTTACGCTCTTCACACGCAATACCTGAATGCAATGATGGTGCGCATGCTGCGCACCATTGGCTATGACATTGGCTTCCGGAGCGGCAAGGGGCAATATCTGTTCGATGGAGCAGGCGAGCGCTACCTCGATCTGTTGAGTGGTTGGGGTGTGTTCGGCATTGGTCGGAACCATCCGAAGCTCCGCGCGGTGTTGGTAGACGTCTTGATGAATGATTTTCCCAATCTTCCCCAGATGGGAGTTTCCACACTAGCCGGGCTTTTGGCGGAACAACTAATTCGTCGCGTATCGTTCCTTGACAAGGTTCTGTTCTTGAATTCGGGCAGTGAGGCGGTCGAAGCCGCCATCAAATTGGCCAGGCGAGCGACAGGTCGACCTGGGATCGTCTATTGTACAGAAGCCTTCCACGGGTTGTCGTGTGGAGCCCTCTCGCTCAACGGTGAGGCGACATTCCGGGACGGCTTCGGTCCCCTCCTACCGAACTGTTCTGGAATCCCTTTCAACGATCTGATGGCGCTGGAAAAGGCATTGAGAGGCCACGACGTAGCTGCGTTCATCGTCGAGCCGATACAAGGACACGGTGTGAATGTGCCCGATGCGGGGTATCTGGCCTCAGCGCAAGCGCTTTGCCGCAAATACCGAACTCTGTTCATTGCCGATGAGATTCAGACAGGACTTGGGCGCACCGGTCGCTTCTTGGCCATCGAGCATTGGGGCGTGGAACCGGACATGGTGCTGATCTCCAAGACGCTTTCCGGCGGACATGTTCCGGTGTCGGCGGTGCTCGCGCGCAAATGGATCTTCGACAAGATCTTTGATCGTATGGATCGAGCGGTCGTTCTTAGCTCCACTTTCGCTATGAATGATCTTGCAATGGCTGCCGGTCTTGCCACTCTAGAAGTTCTCGAATCCGAAAAGCTGATCAAGAAAGCCGCACAGCAGGGCGCGCGCCTCGTCGCGATGTTCGAGGCGATGGCGTTGCGATACGAAATGGTCGCGCAAATTCGCGGCATGGGTTTGATGATCGGTATAGAGTTCGGACGCCCACGCTCACTGAAGCTTCAAGCCGCTTGGCGCATGCTCGAGGCGGTAAGCGCCGGCCTGTTCTGTCAACTGATTACGATTCCGCTCTTAAAGGATCACAAAATTCTCGCGCAGGTGGCCGGCCACGGCAGCCATACGGTCAAACTCCTGCCGTCCCTCGTCATCTCCGATGAGGATTGCGAGTGGATCGGGCGGGCGTTTGACGACGTCATCGGCGCTAGCCACCGCGTTCCTGGAGCCGTTTGGTCGCTGGGGAAAACGTTGGCGGAAAATGTATGGAAGGGCGAGCAGGGACGTAACTTAATGGCTCGCACGCCGTCGACACTCGGGGCGGCGGTCGGCCGAATCAATGGTCATGATCAATCCCAGAGTTCCTGATAATTGCCGAATTTCTTGAGGGTTGGCTCGGAGCGAGTTGGCTCGAGCCAAGGTAGTGCAATCTTTAGCACAACATTCGCCATTGGCGAGGTATGGCGGACGTATAAATCGATCGGGTCGAGCAAGTGTCGCATATGAAGTTTTGGATCGTAGTTGAGAGCGCTGCTGCGAAACCATTTGTAGCCGTTGGCGATTGCCCACGAGATCATGTCTCGAACGGCGTAGTGATAGAGATGTAGGTCGAGCGCAACGCGGTAGTCGAGGCCGATATACTCCGCGTAGATTGCATCTCCTTCAAGCATGCAGAGGGTGAAGGCTACAACTTTTTCTTTTTGGCGCCATACGAAGAACCGTACTTTGTCGGACATC
The DNA here is from genome assembly GCA_963804725.1 of uncultured Alphaproteobacteria bacterium. Classification (GTDB taxonomy): domain Bacteria; phylum Pseudomonadota; class Alphaproteobacteria; order ATCC43930; family CGMCC-115725; genus JAATGI01. The sequence continues at coordinate 277,081 of CAWDRN010000010.1, forward strand.
GAACGGCCGAGCCGGCAAAAGAAATCGCCAGTCAGCTTTTCGAAATGAAGCTTCGATCGTTCATAAACTTGGAGATAGAGGGGGTAGATTTCGTCGATGATCGACGTGACATCGTTCAGGATGCAGAGCTCTATTGGCTCGGATTGAGCTGCGGCTTTAAGATTCTTGCGCAGTTTGCGGCGCGTGGCGCTGTTCAATGCGCGCACCGTGTACTCTTCGAAGCTGCCATAGTCAATGTTGAGACGAGTTCATGGGAAGACTCGGGATGCGAACAAACCCATGCTCGAGAAATCGCTGTAACGCTGGCCTGTAACGTGCTGGAAATTCCTTCAGCACAACGATTGAAGCCCGCGAATCGCGGGCATGGCGAACTATGGTGGAGGCAAGTGTCTCCGCATTGGCACGGAGCGATTCAGCGAGACCATCGAGGTGTCCTTCCCCAGCCGCGCAACCGACCATCAACGTGCGGATCTTAAGGAATCGCGGTCGGAATCGGCGAATCGCATTCACCAACATCTTCACCTGTTTGCTTGCGCCGGTAGCGAGGTCCTGATCGAGCAGGAAGAACGGCTGGATCGCGCAAACGGTCTCGTACTCGTCGAGGACGGCAAAATACCGATAATCGAATACCGGCTGGATAGTGTCCTCTACGATTTCGTAATAGCGATGATCCTTCCGGTTGCCCGGAAATGCTTGATGCCATCGCGAGCAATTTGGAAGCTCATGGCGGGAGAGGACCCGCACGCGAGGATTCTTGGTGGCTATTCGATTTTCGATCGTATCCCGTGCTCCTCTCTCGACGAGTAGACACACACCGTCTCTATGCCGCCGCTTCTGGCAAAACCGCGAGTGCGCAGAGCCGCGCCGGCGCTTTGGCCTCGTTTGATCGGTTGCCTCCAAGGTTCAGGCTGCGCACCCTTTTTCTGTCAAGATGTTGTTTTGCAGGTGGCCCGCGAAAGCCGCCAACGTCGCGGCACAATTGGCGTCTCAGCCTATGACCCAATGAGCCCACCGAGCCTGATGCGCTGGCGCGACGGCTCGCTTGTGCAGATCCGCGTAGGCCCGCCCGTAATAGACAGTTGGGGATAGGGGCTCCTCTGAAAATGTTCGGTGGTGGGTCCTCCGATCCGGCCCTCAGCGGCTTGGGGCGTAAGTTCGGCGCCTGTCGAATGAGACTGTGACGACGGTTAGGCCAGCGGCGTCCCGACTGGAGCTGTGGCAGACTGCGGAAGGAACCCGGGTGATTGGCGATAGTGACCAGTTCAGGTCCGTTGTAGCCGTACGGCAATCCGATGAGTCCCTCCTAGGCCTCTTACCGCCGCGCAATGCATCATCACCACACCAGGTCATGTGATTGAAATGAGACCCGGGCGGCTTTCGCTGCTTCCACCACACGAGACGTCCGTTCAGCCGAGTAGCCAAAGTGATCGGACGTCTCAAATGAATTCAGAGCCATAGAGTGACATAAAAGTTAGTGTTCTGGGTAAATGGCTGCCGTTATCCTGCCCTTCTCGAACACAGCGGGTGAAGGAGTCCGCGTCTTAGGGAGCGAACGACTGTCATAAATCCCGCCAAGCTTCGGGCTTCTGTTCAACATCCTATGTCAGGGGAGGTAGAATGTCTGAACTGTTCCGCATCACTGCGGCAAGCCTGTTGGTGGCAACCGTTGCGATGGCGTCGACACAGGCCGGCGCCGGAGAGCAGCCTTTAATTCCCGACATTATGATATCGTCGACGATCCCAGCGGATGGCGATCTCAACCCCTATGGCGTGGCGTTCGTACCGTCGGGCTTTCCGGAGGGTGGCACCATCGCAGCCGGTGACATCCTGGTATCCAATTTCAACGACTCCACACCCCCGACGGGTACTCAGGGTGCCGGCACGACGATCATCAAAGTGACACCGAATGGTGTCGTCGCTCCGCCAGGGCAGGCAACGACGTTCTTCCAGGGGATGAACCTCGGCCTGACCACCGCGCTCGGTGTCCTGAGGCGCGGGTTTGTCATCGTCGGCAACGTCCCGACATCGGGAGGGGTGATTCAACCGGGATCGCTGCTGCTTCTCGACAAAAACGGAAATCAGCTAGCGAATTCACCCTACGCCACCGCGCTCGTCAAGGATCCTTGGGATATGACGATCGTCGACTTTTTGGACCATGCATTGCTGTTCGTGTCGAACGTGAACAACAGCACGAGCCCCAACACCAATGGCTTCGTGACGCGCATCACTTTGCAGATCACATCGACCGGGATCAGCGTGGTCGGCACGCCGCTCGTGATCGCCACCGGATACACGGTCGAGCCCAATAGCGCCGCGCTTGTTTTGGGGCCCACGGGGCTCGCCTACGATCCGACAACAGATACTCTCTACGTCGCTTCGACAGCGGACAACGCGATTTTTGCAGTCCCGAACGCCAGCTCGAGGAAAGCACCACCGCCGGGCGGCACCGGCATGATGATTGCCCAGAATGGTCAATTGCGCGGTCCGCTAGGGTTGGCGTTCATTCCGAACGGAGACCTGATTGCCAGCAACGGTGATGCTGTCAACACGGACCCGAACCACCCGAGCGAGATCGTCGAACTGAGAAAGAGCGGCAAATTCGTCGGTCAGTTCAACGTTGATGCCGGAACCGGAGGGGCGTTCGGCATCGGCAGCACGTTGGTCGACCGCGATACCGCCCGGTTAGCAGTGGTCGACGACAACGCCAACGATCTCTTGGTAATCGACCAGGATGTGATCAATAAGAACCTCGCGTCGGGAGATTGATCGACCCGAAAGGGGGCGTAACAACTCTCTTGGGCCCCTGGGCTGTCCCGCGGAGAGTGTCGCGCCGGCCGACAACGCGACTGCAGAGAGATGGTTGCGTCGGTTGATTAGAAGCGAACCACAGGCTTTTAGAACCGGTAGAAACGAGGCCGCTTGGTCACATTTTGTCGCCCAGGGCAGCGGTGGCACCCACTCGGCGGATCGAACTTGCTGACGAAAATGTTACTGTCCTCCGGTCGTCGGAGGAGTCATCAAATTCCACGAGATGCTCCGCTCGGACCAGACGACCATGGTAAGCAGCGCACGTCGCGTCCTCGTCATCGAGGACGATTCTCGAGACGGCCGAACAGCTTGCCGATTGCTTGCGTGGAGGCGGGTATGAAGTCATCTTGGCGGCTGATGGACAAGAAGGCCTGACGCTCGGCCAGACCGCAAGCTACGTCGTCATGACGGTGGATCGAATGCTTCCGCGTGTCGACGGTATTGAGGTCATCCGCCGTTTACGGGAGAGGGGGATTGTCACGCCGACTTTGATCATCAGCGCACTTGGCGAAGTAGACGACCGTGTGCGTGGCCTGCGTGCGGGAGGCGACGATTACCTCGTCAAACCATTCGCGTTTCCAGAACTCCTAGCGCGCGTCGATGCGCTTGGCCGCCGCAGCGCTACCATAGTCAAGGAGACAATCTTGCGGGTGGGTGACTTGGAGATGGACCTCTTAACGCGCTCGGTTCGTCGAAATGGCCGCAGAATTGAACTGTTGCCGAGGGAATTTAAGTTGCTCGAGTATCTCGTACGCAACGCCGAGCTGGTTGTGCCTAGGGCGATGCTCCTGCAGCATGTGTGGGACCTGCATTTTGATCCGATGACCAACATCATCGATGTCTATGTTGGGCGCGTGCGACGCAAGGTGGATAGCGGTGGAGGTTACCCGCTGATTCATACGGTGCGGGGCGTCGGGTTTCGTCTTCATGCTCCTCACTAGGACGCTTAAATCCTCAACCTTCAGGCTTGCGTTGGTATGCGTCGTTGTGTTTACCACAGTCGTATTCGGGCTGCTCGGCTATGTGTATTGGGCAACCGAGGATTATGTCGGCGGCCGCTTCGATCGATCCATCTCCAAGGAGCGAGCTCTTCTCGTCGCGGATTTTGCTGAGGGAGATGAGGCGGCTCTCGTCCATGCCATAAACCAGCGGCTGGTCGACGGAGCTTTCGAAGGGCGCGTCTACTTGCTTGTCGATCCGCGACATGGGCGGCTTGCGGGCAATCTGAAGACGTGGCCGCTCAACCTGCCCGATGGCGATGGGTGGACCAACGTCACCATACCAGCGGCGCCAGCGGGTCTCGCAAAAGATCTTTCCATCAGGGTGCTCTACAGCACGCTTCCGGACGGATCTCACCTGCTGGTGGGCCAAGCAAGAGACGACCTTGACGCTTTCGTGAGCGGTATAAAAGTGGCCCTTGTGTGGGGCGCTGCGCTCGCGCTGACAATGGCGGCGGTTTCCGGCATTTTCGTGACGAGGCGTACAGTGGGGCGGATTGAAACAATCAACGCTACTACTCGGGAGATCATGCGCAGCGATCTTTCCGGGCGTATCCCGCTGCGCGGGACAAGGGACGAGTGGGACCAGCTAGCGGCGAACCTCAACGCCATGCTGGATCGCATCGAAGAATTGATACGAGACGTCGGGCAAGTGTCTGACAATATCGCGCACGACTTGCGTACACCGCTAACTCGACTACAGGGGCGTTTAGAAAGGGCGTTGCACCAATGGCTCGATTCAGCGAGCTATCAAGAGCTCATCTCTAGTACCATCGCCGATCTCAAGATGATCTTGAGGACTTTCTCATCATTGTTGCGCATCTCATCAATCGAATCCCTTGATCGCAAAGGCGCGTTTCGCGATATCGATCTCGCTGTAGTCGCCTGTGAAGTTGGTGAACTCTTCGATGCAGCAGCCGAGGAGCGGGGATGGCATGTTCGCTTCACAAGTCAGGGGCAGGCCATGGTATGGGGTGATCGCGATCTTTTGTTCGACGCCATTTCCAACATTATCGACAACGCCATCAAACACGCTGGACCCGGCGACATTTTGGTGAAGGTCGAGAACGATCGGCTGAATGCCACGATATCTGTGATTGACGAAGGGCCTGGCATCCCGGTGTCGGAGCGCGAGAATGTATTTAAACGGTTTTACCGGCTTGATCGTAGTCGGAGCAGCCCTGGCAACGGGCTCGGGCTGAGTTCTGGTCGCAGCGGTTGCTCAACTCCATGGCGCGCGCATTGAATTGAGCGATAACGCGCCTGGCCTCACGATCCGTTTGCTCTTCCCTCCGCGAACGCACCCTAATGAGGGTACCCCTCAAAGGGTGCCCCATCTCAGTCTCGTCGAGGACGGATCTGGTTAGATCGACGGACGTACGGTGGCCTGTCTTGCCCACCGCCTAGTGTTCCAACTCATTCATAAGCATCCAGCCTTTGCGAAGGCGAGAGCTTTCTTGGCGCGGCGGTGTTTGGCGAGAATCGAACTGGCGGTGGCTGTCCATCTGAAGGGTTTCGGATTTTGATTTCGATGTTCGATCCAGTCGGCAATGGCGATCTTGAGTTCTTCGACAGTGTTGAACGTCCCTCGTCGGATTCGCTGTCGCGTGATTTCGGCGAACAGCCGCTCGACGAGATTGAGCCAGGAGCTGGACGTCGGGGTGAAGTGCAGCGTGAAGCGTTTGTGCCTAGCCAGCCAGCGCTTGACGTCCGGGGTCTTGTGGGTGGCGTAGTTGTCGAGGATTAGGTGCAGGGCAAGGGCGGGTGGGGTCTCGCGGTCGATCCTCCTGAGGAAGCTCAAGAATTCCTTGGCTCGATGGCGGGGCAGGCATTCACCGATGACGGTGCCTGTCGCGATATCGAGAGCCGCGAACAGCGTTGTGGTGCCGTTGCGTTTGTAATCGTGGGTCATGGTCCCGGCGCGACCCTTCTTCAAGGGCAACCCTGGCTGGGTGCGATCGAGCGCTTGGATTTGGCTCTTCTCGTCGAGCGAAAGCACCACAGCCTTCTCCGGCGGGTCCAGATAGAGCCCGACGACGTCCTCGACCTTGCTGATGAAGTCGGGATCGTTGGAGATTTTGAAACGGCGCACGAGATGCGGCTTCAGACCATGCTCGGCCCAGATGCGCTGCACGCTGGTGTGGCTGATACCCATTTCTTCAGCCATGGCCCGCATGCTCCAATGGGTAGCGTTGACCGGCCGCTCCTTCACGGTCTTTTCCACGACCGCGAGCTTGATCGCCCGGCTGAGCGGCTTCTTGCCGGGCGGCTTGGACCGACCCTTGATCAGCCCGGCAATGCCAGCCTCAAGGAAATGCTCCTGCCAGCGCCACACCGTCGTCTTCGTCACCCCGACTTCACGCATGATCGACGACACCCCATGACCGTCCGCGTTCATGAGCACAATCCTGGCACGCTTGCTAATCTTCTGAGGGGTGTTGCCATCCGCCAGCAGACGCTTCACTTCACCGCGGACTTTTCGATCAAGGATGATGCGAACTTGTTTGTGTGTCATCATCCCAGCACTGAATCAGACCCAGATCCGGGATTCAAATGTTAGTTACAGAACACTAGCGAGCAGACTTCATACGGAGTTTAGAAGCATAATGATGGTGGAGGCGACAGCGCCCGTCCCGGTTGCGTTCGCTGGAGGCAACAGAAGTCCGCGGCTCCGGAAATGTTCGTCGCATACCTGGGCTTCCGCGGCGACCGACGCCGAGACCGCAGTGAGGTCTGGCTCGACTATTCGAGCAGGAAGGGTACCGCCACGGCAGAATCAACATTTCGCGCGGCATTGCTCAAATTCTAGCCAATTGGCGCCGGCCGGCAAGATTAAGCGACGCGGAGCGAACGCGGTCGAGTTGAATGTTGTCCACGTTTTTAGGAGGAATTCTCTGCCCTATGAGTCATGACCACTTTGATGAGCTGGCGACGGACAGGTTCAACAAGAGCGTTGCTGGAACCGAGATCTTTACCGCGATCGTAGAGCCGCTCGCCATCTTCCGAGCACATGAGTTCGGTAATGGCGCGATCTTGAAGATTGCCCACGGACTAGATCTAGACAATCTGGGCCGTCTGACGCTTGGTCTGCCGTTACGGCGCGTGAGCGAAACGTCGCAGGATCGACGTATTGAATCCGACGCAACAGCGTTGTGATCTGATCAATAAGAAAAGATGATGAAGCAGGAACGAGCTGGTCGCCGACAGCTTGCTCATCCCGAGTTCTCGAAGAAGGAAAAGAGTCATGAAGAGGAGTTCCACTCGAATCCTAACAACACATGCCGGCAGTCTCGTCCGGCCGCCGGAAATCGTCGAGGCAATGATCCGTGATCACTTGCGCGAACGAGTTGACGAGGGGGCATTCGAGCGAGATCTCGACGCCGCTGTCAGTAGCGTCGTGTGTAAGCAGGCCGAGATCGGAATCGATGTCATTGACGACGGCGAATTCGGCAAGAGCAGTTGGATAGCCTATTTGGCCGACCGACTCGAGGGTATGGAGCGAGTTAAATTTACGCCTGAGATGACGAAACGGATGGACTCCCTGTTTTTCCCGAGTTGGACCGGTTTCGCAGTTTTTATCGCGCCTACAGCAGATACGAGTCGACGATGTGGCTCCCGCAAACGCCGTCGCGAGCGCGCTACGATGGCAACCAAGTGACCGAATATGCAAAAATCTTGTGTAGTGGACCCCTTCGCTACAGGGCCGGTCCGGTACAAAGAGATATCAGAAATCTGACATCTGCGCTCGCTGGCGTCGCCGTCGAGGAAGCATTCATGCCGGTGGTAGCGCCGGCCAGCATAGAAATAGTTGGCAATCGGTACTACCAGACATCAGAAGATTACCTTGGTGCCTTGGCCGAGGCGCTAAGTGCTGAATACAAGATGATCGTCGACGCGGGATTCCTCCTTCAAATCGACGACGCGATCTTGCCGATGCGGCGATTTATGACGTTCGCCGGGAAGACGACCGCGGAATTCCGAAAATGGGCTCGATTGCGAATTGAAGCCTTGAATCATGCTCTCAGGTCCATTCCAGAGGAACGCGTGCGTTATCACATCTGCTTCGGCAGTCAAAACGTCCCGCATACATCCGATCCCGCCCTCTGCGAGCTTCTTGACATTGTGCTCCATGCAAAAGCCCAGGCATATTCCATCGAATCATGCAATCCGCGTCACGAGCATGAGTGGCAGATCTGGGAGCACGTCGCGTTACCCGAGGGCAAGATCCTTATTCCGGGCGTTGTGAGCCATGCGACCAATATTGTTGAACATCCAGAAGGGATTGCGCTCAGGCTGTGCAACTTCGCGCGCCTGGTCGGCCGAGAGAATGTCGTGGCCGGGACAGATTGTGGTTTTTCGCAAAGCTGGAACTCTCCTCGGGTCCATGAAGAAGTTCAGTGGGCAAAACTTGAAGCTCTCGTTGAGGGTGCGCGGATTGCTTCGCAGAAGCTCTGGATATAGACACTACCGGGTCGAAACCGAACGCCTGATTGAGGCAACTCGCTGTTCGGCAGAGATGGCATGACCTGGGCCAACGAATCCATGCGATCGTCGAGGTAGACGCGCCGATTTCGGAGGAAGAACTTTTAGCCTATCTCGTCGAACGACTCGTCCGCTACAAAAAAAATGCCACGAACGATCGAATTCACGCGGGACCCGTTGCGCGACGATGCGGGTAAGGCGCGCAGAACAGAGTTGAAAGCAGCGCGGCTTTTGCGCCACCACGGCTACCAAGCGCCTTTAGCCGACCTCATTTGAGCGCCTGACTGACCCCGGCGAGGCAATCTCCCCTCCCGATGCTAAGCAACGTCTCGAACAACTCGCGGCCATAAATGCCAGACCCGAACCGACAAGACCTGGATCAGTCGAACCGCCGAAGCCATGATCGACCGAGGCCTCATCAGGAAAGCCCCAGATACAAGCGATCGGCGGACTATCCTCCTGTTGCGCACGGCGAAGGGCAGGGCGATGCTTGCTAAAACAGCCCCGCGCGCCGCAGTTTTTTTGCGCCCCAAAGTCCCGTCGGATACACATACGCCCTATTATGACGGTGCATGCTGCTGTCAATTAACTTCGATCGCAGCGTCAGCTAGTGGCAGCACTTCGGGCGCTGCATTATATTCGTTCTAGGGCTCGCCATTGAGCCTGCGGTATGCTTGCCACCAATCGCCGAGAAAAATGCGCTGCCCTTGGTCCAAGGTCATTGTGTGCCAATCGCACACTGCCATGCAAATTTCTCGCTCGAGCCGATCCTTGAGTTCGGCCTCGTTCCAGGGCTGCGGCCAATGATTGCGCGGGTCCGCATTGTCACCGCCGAGGCATAGAGGAACCCGGTCGTCGTCCTCGTAAAGACGGCGTTGCGATTGTGGGACGCCGTATTTCGCGAGAGTGCCGCGCTTGTCATGCCAGACCCGGTGCGCTGGACTGTATGTGTATCGGCCGCGTGCGTCTCGTGTACAGACCTCGGCGGTGTCGTGGCTGGCAATGGCACCAGGCGTCAATCGCGGATCTGGTTCGGCGGGTCCCTGCGTGCCGGCCGTAGGGACAAGCGCGACCCCGGCGGCGAAGCTAAGCGCGAGCCATCGGGTCATTTGCAATCGGCGTTTTGAGAATGCGTCAAGCGGGAGGGACGTAGCGTGGTCGGCCGGCATGCCCCGGTTTGATCCGACTCGAGTGGCGGGCGGGGATTGCGGGCAGAGTGGGAGGCGGGATCACCGCTGACGCATCGATTGGTTGCCACCGCGTCCTGTCGGCCCCGCAAGTGGTCTCTGCATTTGCTCGCGCGGCATGCATCAGGCAGGGCATTGCTAGCCCCCGCCTCAAGATTTTTTGACCGCGGCGGACCGCGGGTCTTTCTGCCGTACAGGAAACGCCGCCGCCTCATCGGTCCCCCGATCGTAAACAAGGGGGATGAAATGAAGGGTAGGTCTGGTTCGATTGCAAATTTGCACGCAACGACAACCGAAGGCAGAACTGATCGGGACTTAGGTACTTAACAACTAATTGCAATGCAACATCAAGAGCCTGGAAATTGGGCTTCGCTCGCCTCAACGACATTCGGCCTCCCGCGTTATATTCCCGGATACTGGCCAAAAAAGGTTCGCCGTTGAGCATAGTAGAGAAGGATAGTATCCCGGTCGGCGCCACTTGAGGCGATAGAGACCGCGTAGGCGGTTGACCGCCATTGCCATGTTCCGGTCGATGATGTGGCCGAATTTTTGATGATGAATTTGGAGACGGTCTTATCGGCGCTTTTGCGCAGTTGCCCTCATTATCAATTGATGCGTGATGCCGAAGTGCACGCAGGCCATCGACCAGATCACCGATGACAGAGGTGCCCGAACGAAGGCTCGACCGCATCAACCTTCAGCCGCTAGCTGTGCCGTCATCCGAACCGCGTTACTTGAAGGGAAGTCCAGGGTCTTCCCGGTACCGCTCGAAAAGTTTTTCCGACACGGCAGGCGCTGCTGCGAGCAGTTGAGAGTGCTGACCGACCAAAAGTTCTCTATAGTTCTTCTCCCACCAGGCGACAAAAGATTTGGGGCCGATAGGCATTTCAGCGGGCAGCGAGAGAGTCCTTCGCAAGTGCGGCGATGCGCTCTGCCTCAATACCGATCTCCCGGATCTGGCCAGTCGGAGAGGCGATCAAGCCGCAGAAGAATAAGCCTGGTTCAGCAGTTACCTGGCCGCTGAGGAGCGGTCCGCCTTGTGCATCGAGCACGCCCTTCACATCTGGTAGCAGTTTGCGAAGGTCCGGACGAAAGCCGGTTGCCAAAATGACCGCATCGAACCGCTCGGCAGGTAACCTGCTGAACGCAACGCCATCGCGCGTCAAGTGGTCAATGCCGCCACGAACTTTGATTGATCCGTCCCTGATTTTAGCCATGGTGCCGACGTCCAACAGTGGGACTCGCCCATCTTCTTCGATCATCCGGCGGGGACCTTTTGCCGCGCGTCGAAGTCCGTATTTTTCGAAGGCACCAATTGCGAGCCGAAGCACGGGTGCATTAATGAAGTCCGTCACACGTGCAGGAAACGCTTGTTGCGCAATCGCGATCGTGAGAATCGGAACACCAAGTAAGTCACGTGGTAGGATTTGGACCGGACCGCGAACCGACACACTCACATCAATGCCGGCTTCCGCTAAATCGAGCGCAATCTCGCCGCCAGAGTTGCCAAACCCCACCACCAACACTCGCTTGCCGAAGTAGGACGTGGGATTTTGGTAGGCAATGCTGTGGATGATGCTTCCGCCAAACGCTTCCATTTCAGGGAGCGATGGACGATAAGGGAAGTCGGCCCAGCCTGTGGCGATTACCACAACCGGCGATGTCCAAGAATCTTGAGTCGTCTCAACGCGCCAAAAGTTCCCGTCGCGAAGGATACGGGTGACGGTGGTATTGAGCACCGGTGCAACACCGAAATGGCGGGCATACTGCTCAAGATAGGCCACGACTTGCGCACGTGTTGGGTATCGCGGATAAGTCCGCGGCATCGGTAGACGGGGTAACGATGAATGATTCCGATCGGTGTGGAGGTGCAAACGGTCGTAATGCCGACGCCACACTGTGCCCACAGCCCCGGCCTTGTCGAGCATCAGGCAATCGATTCCCGCTTCGCGCATCATCACCGCGCAGGCGAGACCCGCAGGCCCGGCACCGACTATGATTGCATCTGGCATTGCCCCCCAATCGATGGCGAATTTTTAAAGTGCCGCCGCACGTTATTGCAGATCATGCGACTAGCATCAGTCAAGTTCCATGGGTGCTTGACGATCTGGCGAAGCTGTTCTCGGCTGAGGTTCGCTTTACGGCAGCATTTCGAGCCTAGTATTCGTGATCGCGATCTCGCCAGACGGCGATCATTTGAAGAATCATAGGTTGACGGTCAAAAACTATGAGGTGCGATGTGGAGGACCAGCCAACGGGCCGGCGCGTGCGGCAAACGGTTCGCTTCGTACTAACTCCTGGATTTGAGCTTGCGCCCGTCGCCGGCTCGGTTGTTGGCGATAATATGACGGAACATGGTACTGAGCGCGCGCGCGTTGATCCTCTCGCCATGGCGGACGGAGGCGGTGCGGGCGGTCGGTTGTCGTGGCCCCCGCGATGATCCCCCGGGATCGGGGATGATGGCGCCGTCAGAGAAGGTGTTTACGTGGCGAGCAGGGCGCAGACGTTGCCCAGCAACACGAAATGGGCTGGGTGCTGCGCTTGATGGTCTCAAGGACCTCGGGGTCGGCAGCATGGATCAGGTGCCGGACCTCCCGATAGATGTCCTGCTGCCCAGCCGGAATGGTTTCTTCGCACCGGACGATGTTTTCCCGCTCCTGCTAAGCCAAATCTGAAGCCCGCAGTCGTGCCGCACAAGCTGATGGGCGATGACGCGATCTGGCGGCATCACCGCAACATCTAGGCCTTAATCCGCACGTGATCGCGCAGCCTGGATTTGCGTTCAGCACCGACGCACAACTATTCGTGGGACTGTTCAGTCTCAAGGCCCTATTTGCGAACAACCACGAGGTCGTAGAGATAGGGATTGGCGCGCACCTGACTTATATGATCAGAGATTGTCCTGGTTATTTCTGAGATCGGTCGCCAATTCGGTACGCTGGGCGTTTCACCAAAGGGGCTGATTGCCCCCTCGGTAAAGCTTTCCTCGACCAGATCGGTGAGTAACTCAATGTCGCCGCCCATGCGCGCCGACAAATAAGGGGTATATTCAAAAAAGACGAGATCGGCACCGGCAATGATCTTCTGCCCACCGGCGAAGATCCGCGCCTCCGCCCCTTGCGTGTCGAGCTTGATCGCCAGCGGCGGCGAAAGCGGGCCGTTCTCGAGCAAATCATCAAGCCGCATGGCGCGCACTTTGATGATCGGGCGCGACGCCTCATCGTAGAGCCCGTTCGCGCGGGAATAGTGCACGCGGTGGTCCCAGGGGTTAAATGAGTCCAACTCGAAATCGACCGTGCCCGAGTGGTCGAGCACGGCGGCCTCGATCAGCTGAACCCTCGCCCCCGGACAGTTGACGGCTATATTGCGGGATAGATAACGGAAGTTGTCCGGTCCTGGTTCAATCGACGTGACCGACATCTTCGGAAGGCGCGCGACCGGTACTGTGCTGAAGCCGATATTGGCGCCGACATCGATGTACGTGCCGGCGCCGCGACGCGTGAAGAATTCGAGTAGCACAGCAGTCGCGTATTTTGCCCACGGTTCGCCTCGCGCGTAGGCTGGCATGATGCGGGTGTCCTCGATGGATCCCTCTATGACGCCGTACTCGCCAAAGATGGAGATGTCGCGAACGCTGAAGGCCTTTCCGAGCGCTTGAAAGACTTCGTAGCTAGAACTGCCTTGCGCCAATCTGGCCAGTACCAAACCGCGCGTGGTCTCCGAGGCATTGCGAGTCAGTTCGAAAAGTACGCTGCGCGCCAGACTTCCTAGCATTGAGGCCCTCCTTACCACACCAACATCGCCGCGACCATAATCACTGCTACCAATATGAGTGCGCCGCTAAACCACGTTGCGACCATCTCGTGATTTGTCATGGCTTTCTTGGATAAAAGGAAGTTGTCACAATCTAAAGGTGTGGTAGTTGACGACGGAAGCGGCGAGTCTAGCGGTCATCGGCCCGCGGATTTTGCTGACCGGACGTCATTTGATTAATTCCTCTCACGCATTTCCGTTTTTGCTGGCACCACAGCAACGCAACGAATCACGCTATTCATCTGGGCCAGTTTTTTTCGCGGCAGTATCGATCTGGGCCGTTATGACTAAAGTCTTACGGTAGTCGCCGTGCGCGTGTGGACGCTACAGTTTCCGCATGCTCGAAGGCAGTCGAACAAGAGCGGCAAGGCATACAGGGTCCATTTCAAACCTGCCGGCCGGAAGGCCGCACCGAATCGGGCCACAGTGCTGTGTCTCGGTAGGGATGTCTTGAAGGTTTCCGCATGTTGGGCAAAGGTTGGCCGAGCCACGCAAACACTGTGCTCAGAAACCATTTGCGCCGCCAGAAACTTAGCCTTGCATCTTTCGCAGGGGTACAAGACAAGAAGTGACTGCTGTTAGACGGCATTCGCCAGCTCGAGCAGCACTTCGGCACTGCATCGCTTGGCGTGACACCGGCATGAGAAATTCTTGCCGCGCAGCTCGGGCAAGGCCGTATTCGGGTGCGACCGCTGCCGCAACCAGCGCGATATTTGGCGATCACCTCGTCGCCGGCGGTGTCGCGGCCTTCCTTGAACGGGGTCGCCCATTTGCTCGCCGACAAATGCCAACCCCGAGATTGAACGCGCGGCCAACATAGACGGCGCACTCGGATGCCCGGCGATCCTTGGAGTCGCTAAGGTAGAAGAACCTCGGCTCAGCCATCATCGTTCTGCAATTCGCAATGCGGCTTTCCTTTGTCTGCTCGCGGCCGGATCGCGATTGTCGTCGGGCACAGCCATCCCGGTGCCATCGCGGCCGCTGAGAGTGTCAACAGCGACTGAATTTTGCCGATGAGTAGAACGGGCGCCCACGGCGCGGTGGCATTTTGTTTGTGACGCTTTACTCGGCGCGGCGGGAGCTCTACCAGCCAAACGAGGAGGGGATCGAAGGCGTCGATCAAGGTCGCCGCCGCCCATTGGCGACTTCGGGCGGTGAAATCACACTCGATGAAGTCGAGCGAATCGCGATTTGAAACTGATGAGCTCAGAGGATTGGTAAAGTGGAGGCAGGAAGTGCGGATCCCGGTACGACACAGATCGCCGGTCATGGTGCCGGCTTCGGTGGCGCGGCTTGTCTTGCAGGCTTTGCCCGCGCGTATGTTTCCGTAAGCGCGGTGGCGACAACCTCCCCATCCTCGGTTTGATAAACTTTGGCTCCTTGAAGCTCCTTGGGAAATTTCACGCCGGGCCAATAATCCTCGATCGGAGTTCCGCGCACGCTGAGCGGCAAACGGTAAATTCGGTGCTTGGTGATAATAACGCGTTCGACCGGCGCGGATCGTCTTTTGCGCCCTGGCTTGGCGCCCCGTGTTTCGATCATCCCATGGCCCTCGTTTTCCGGTAACTCGCCGTGCTTGCTCAGCCGGCAAGACAGTACATCAATACTATAGATAAAATAGATTTTCAATAGTGAAACCAGTAGGAGCCGGGCTTGGCCGGCCCCGGCCGGCATGCCGGAAAATTTGCTCGGATCAGTCCCCCGCGACCCCTTATGGATGTTTTCGTCGTTCACACAAATGAGATGATTGGCCTACGTCGTCGTGCAGGCGTCCTCGAAGGACCGGGAGGCGCTATGGGCCTGGGAACGGCTTCCGCGGAGATAAGGGCAGTTCCCATCTTCGCTTTGCGCTGAAGCGGATTTCATCCCTTGGTAATCGAGCGGTGTATTTGCTCGGATAAAACGCGTTTCCCCAAGAGGAACAGTAAGAGCGTTCAACGGCAGACGCGGTCTCGGTATAGTCAGATGGAACGGCCTGGTTCTTCAAGCTGGCATCCAGGGCCGTGACGGCGCGGCCGATACCGTCAACGTCCCACGCTGGTCGCGCAAATTCGAGGAGGGGTCATGCTGAACCCGACAGGCATGCTTGCCGATGCGTTGGGCCGGAACCTGGCTGAGACCTACCATCGCATCTATGGCGACCAAGAACCGCGGATGGCGCAGGCGCTGGACGAGGCCGCGCGGCTTGTGATCGAGCGAATAGCCTGCAGCGATGCACTCTATCACGATTGCGAGCACACGGCGCTCGTCACCCTTTGCGTTCAGGACATCCTGCGCGGACGTCGCCTGGAGCGGACCATCACGCCCAGCGATTGGGGCCATACTATTTTGGCTGCCTTGAATCACGACATTGGATATGTGCGCGGCATTTGCGCCGGCGACACGGCCGAGCGTTTTGTGATCGATGCCGCGGGCAATACGGTAACGCTCCCACGCGGGGCCTCCGACGCGTGCCTTACGCCCCACCACGTAGAACGCGGAAAAATTAAAGCGCGAGAGCGCTTCGGCCCCGTCTCCTTTATTGATGAAGAGCGGATCGCGAACGCCATCGAACTCACTCGCTTTCCGGTTCCGGACGACGCGGATCATGCCGCTACGGACACCGAAGCGGGCCTTATCAGGGCTGGTGATCTCATCGGCCAGCTAGGCGATCCTTTTTACCCACGCAAGCTGAACGCTTTGTATCAAGAGTTCGTTGAAACCGGCATGGATAAAAAGCTTGGTTATAGAAGCCCTGCTGATATAGCAGACCACTATCCGCAGTTTTATTGGAGCAGCGTCGAGCGCTATATCGGCGATGCGCTGCGTTATCTCGACATGACCTTGGAGGGTAAGCACTGGACCGCTACTCTCTACAGCCACATCTTCGCGATCGAACACAATCGCCGAACGATGGGCCCGCATCCGGGATCTGCCCCGATGCAGAGGTGAACACCCGAGCTCACGTCGCCGCGTCCTACCGCGTGAGCGGTTTTGTCGTGTGCCGGGCATGTTCAATAGCTCGGAAGTGAAAGTCTTCCACCCAACCCGATGGAGGTGAAGGGTTAGTGAAACGCAAGGGCTACCGTCGCGAGACGGGGTCTGAAGGAAGCGTGGATCAAGGTGCGAGCCGATGAACAAAAAGCGGATATGAGGCGCAAGCGTCGGACGAGCGGGCGACACATCGCGAAGTCCAGATCCATCAAGGATGTGAAGCGTAGATCCGACGGTTGTGCACCGAAGGCGATTGAGCTTACCCCGGGAGATCTGCCCGGCGTCGCCTTCCGGCGACTGAGAGGGCCGCGAGGTCGTCTGACCGCCAGGTAGAAGTCAGCAAAGGGCGTAATAGGTCAGGCTGTCAGCAAAGCTATTGAGGCACTCCAGAGCCGAAAGGTGGAGAAACAGATAGGCAGAGCCGGAAACGATGACTGAAGGCCCGAACGATTGAGAGTGGCAAGTAGGAATGCCGCCCCGTCGCGCTTCACGTGTCCAGCCGTCGGCGCGGCATAGTGGGTGCCGATGACCAGGGTCGGCTAGTCGGCCATTAGGCGTCCGCAGATGGTCGTCGCGGTTTGGATGTCGCTATCGAAGCTCGTCGTCCACTCGGAGTGCGCCATTTAACTCTGCCGCCCCACCCGGGCACGATGCCAAAGCCAATGCCGTTGGCTACTTCGGGGCTTCTTAAGAATGCTCCGCGCGTCAGGCCACCGCGCATTGCCTCAGCGCCGGGGCACCAGCGACACCCGTAACCCGTCGCGCGGCTTCGGGATCGGAATCATCTGCCATTTCGGCCGGTAGCCCGTCGGCAAGGCGATCTTGCTGGAGCCGAGCAGGTGATAGGTGAAGCACTTCACCTGCATATAAGCGAAGTGCAGCCCCAGGCACATATGCGCGCCGCCGCCGAAGGGCGCGTAGGCGAAACGATGGCGGCCGCGCGAATTCTCTTCGGTGAAGCGGGTCGGATCGAAGCGCTCGGGCTCGGGCCAGACTTCCGGCATGTGATGGGTGAAGAGGATGCTACCGAAGATGTCAGTGCCAGCGGGAATGCGATGACCGCCGAATTCGAACTCGCGCTGGGCGCGGCGCGGCAGCGAGATCACTGGCGGAATAAGGCGCATTGCTTCCTTGAATGCCATCTCGGTCAGCGGCAATTGGTCGAGGCGCTCGAAGGGCAGTGGCTCGCCGGCGGCAAGGCCGAGCGCGTCGATCTCGGCTCGGAGCCTCTCCTGCCAATCCGGATGGAGCATGAGGAAATGGACCAAGGCCGAGAGCGAGGAGGTGAGCGTGTCATGTGCCGCCATCATGAGGAAACTCATATGATCGGCGATTTCTTGCGCGGTCATCAGCGAGCCGTCCTCATGCGTCGCGCGGCAAAGCTGCGAGAACAGGTCCTCGCTGCCGCGCTCGCGCCGGAGCGGCACCTGACCGCTGAAATAGTCGACGATGAGCGCGCGGCCCAACACGCCGCGGCGCATCGGCGTTCCCGGCAGCGGCCGGCGGATGACGGCGGTGGCAGCGGCCACCATGTCGATGAAGGCGCGCTTGATCGCCGCAGCCTCCTGACCGAGCGCCGCGCCCAGGAATGCCGTCGACGCGAGGTCAAGCGTCAGCTGCTTGATCGCGGGATAGAACAGGAACTCAGACGGGCCCTCCCGCCACGCCGCCAGCTGCTCGGCGATCCCGGCATTGAGCGCAGCGAAGTAGGATTTGAGCGGACCCGCTTTGAAGGCGACGGAGAGCGCCCGGCGATGGAGGCGATGCTCGTCGAAATCGAGCAGCATGAGGCCGCGCGGGAAGAGCAGCCCCAAATAATACCCCCATGCCTCGGCCGAGGAGAGCAGCTTGGTCTGGTCGGAGAGAACAAAGCCGAGCCCCTCGGGTCCCAAGAACCCGACTGAGCGCTGACCGAAGGCGCGGGTGCGATAGACAAGGCCGTATTGCCTCGCCTTTCGCGTGAGGAGCGCCAGCGGATCGCCGAGAAAGCTGAAGGTATCGCCGACCAGCGGCAAGCCGTCGTCGCCGGGGAGATGGGCGAGCGCCGCCCGACCGGGCGTCCGCACGGCAAGCGCGGAACCCGATGCGGCATTGAGCGCGACGAAGGACATGCGGCACCTCGCTCGCTGTGACTATCCAGCGCCGCCGCAGACTAAAGCAGATTTTGATGACATGGAATTTGCGGATTTTCGCTGGAGCAGTGATTTCCTTCAGTTTTTTCGCCTCATGTGCCCACTGTGTGCCTAACAGGTCCGAGTACAGCCAGCTCGCCAGCGGCGAAACGCTGGTGATCGTCCTCAAGGTTCGGAAACAGGTGCCCGTAAACGTCGGAGGTCATCGTAATCGAGCCATGCCCCAAAAGCGCCTGCATACGCTTCGGTGAGAAGCCCTGTTCGATGCACCACGAGGCGAAGAAGTGACGCAGCGTATGCGGTCCATACTTCGCCTTGCCGTCAGCGTCAACGACGCCAGCGTGACGTTGAATGGCGTCGAGGATGCGCAACAAGCCTAAATGGTCGAAGACGGCATCAACCCGGTTGGGGAACACGAGATCGCTATCGCCATGTCGCGAACTGGCGAGGCGCCATTCCTTGAGCGCGTTAACGACTATCGGCGCGAGCGGAATTTCGCGATAGCCGTGCTTGCTTTTGGGGCGGCCAATCGTCCCCCACCGGTCGGCTCGCTGCCGTACGGTCAATGTCCTTCGCTCAAAATTGATATCCTCCCAGCTCAAGCCGCGCCACTCCGAGGCACGCAAGCCGCAAAAAACCAAAACCATCAGCCCAGCTCGCCACCGTCCTGCCGCAGCGAGCATCGCCTGCACTTCCGGCTTGGACGGCACATCAACGCCGATCCGCAATGGTGCCCGGTCCCTGCCGCTGTCGCCTACACGCACGGGCAGCGCCGCGTTCTGCATGACGAGCCCGCGCCGTTGCGCTTCGCTAAGGATCCCTTTCAACCGACGGTGCCGTCAATCGGGACAGTTTCCGCTTGCCGATCAGCGGCACGATATGCAGCCGGATACAATCCCGATAGGTCTTGAGGGTGCCACGTTCGAGGCCTTCGAGTTCGCCACGGCGCACCCACAGCTCGCACGCTTCCTCGACCGTGATGCTGTCGGCATCGGGCGTGTGAACTCCGGTCTGCAGCTCGTACCGGGCACCCGTAAGCCAATCGTCGGCGGCCTTCTTGGTCGCAAACGCCTTGCGCTGCTGGCGTGAATTTTGATCGTAATAGTCCGCAAACCACGCCGTCTTGACCTCGCCGGTTGGGGTTTTCCAGGCCCGTTTTCTAATCGTGCCACTCATTTGTTCTTCGCTCCAAATCGTGCCGAGGGTTCAGGGATTGGCGCCACTTTGTCCGAATGCTGCCATGCGGCGCGGGCGGTCATTCATTTTCGCCAAGCGTTGTTCGGCATCGAACACATCACGCGCGTTTTGCAAACTGAGCCAAAACAGCGCGGTCGTGCCGATAGCAGCAGCGATCCGCACTGCCATTTCCACAGTGATGCCCGCACGGCCATTGAGGACCATGCTCATTTGCTTGCGGGAGACCCCACACGCTGCAGCAAAGTCACTAACCGAAATCCGGTGTGGCGCTAGATAGAGACTGTTCAGGATTTCCTCTGGCGGGCTTGGCCGTCTGGCGCGGCGACTTTTCATCACCATGTCGTATTCACATCCCGAGCTGCCAAGGGACGATGGCCCGATAGCGCACAGTTTACTTATGGAATGGCCCGCCCCTCTTTCAGCAATCCTTGTAGGATTGCTGACCTTTACCAGAGGACAAAGGAGCGGGACCGATGGATATCGTGATACTTGGCATTGATCTGGGCAAGAATGTTTGCAGCGTCGTCGGATTGGATGGCGGTGGTCGGGTGGTTTTGCGCCGTCGTCTGAGGCGATCGTCGGTGGCTGAATTTGCGGAGAAGTGGCCAGGTTGTGTGGTGGCGATGGAAGCGTGCTGTGGCGCGCATCATCTTGGCCGTGAACTGGCGGCGCGGGGACACGAGGTTCGGTTGATGTCGCCGGAATACGTGCGTCCTTACGTCAAGGCGCAGAAGAATGACGATCGGGATGCGGAAGCGATTGCCGAAGCGGCGCTGCGCCCGACGATGCGGTTTGTGCCGGTGAAGAGCGAAGAGCAGTTGGATCTTCAATCATTGCATCGAGCGCGGGAACGTCTGGTCACCGAGCGCACGGCGCTCATCAATCAGCTGCGGTCGCTGTTGCTGGAGCGCGGAATCACGGTGGCCCAGGGACGCCGGAAGCTAGAGAAGGAACTCCCTGAGATCCTTAGCGACGCGACATCGGGTCTGAGCCCCCGCCTCCGGCAAGTGGTCAGCGATATGCGTCAGGAATGGCAGACACTGGATGATCGGATCGGCGCGTTTGACGCCGAGTTCATGGCTCTGGCGCGCGCAGATGAGGCCGCCCGGCGCCTCGCGAGCGTGCCCGGCATCGGCGCACTCAACGCGACCGCGCTGGTCGCCGCAGTCGGCGACGGCAGCGCCTTCAGGCGCGGCCGCGACATGGCCGCCTGGCTGGGCCTGGTGCCTCGCCAGGCGACGACCGGCGGCAAACCCCGGCTGCTCGGCATCAGCAAGCGCGGCAACCGATATCTGCGCAAGAACCTGATCCATGGCACGCGTGCGGTGCTGCCGTATCTGGCCGAACGCGATACGCCGCTCGGCCGATGGGTGAAGATACTGTTGGCTCGCGCGCACAAGAACAAGGTCGTCGTGGCGCTAGCCAACAAGTTGGCGCGTATCGCCTGGGCGATCCTGGCCCATGGCGGACGCTTCGAAGCCAGTCAAGTGGTGGCGCTGTGATGAGGGATTGACCAACCGGCAATAACCGGCGGGTCTTAAGTGTCTGCCGGTGGTGGAAGCAAGATGGCCCAACAGTCAAACGGCAGCTCGGAAACCTGGTTATCGAAACGGCCTTCGAGGCCGGTTTACTTATGAGGACCGGACTGCGCGGATCTCCATCTTGGCCGGGAATACGTTCCCGAGACCGGATACGTTGATGCAGACTGCTGGGGTCAGATTGCAGATAACACTTGCAGACGGGGCGGGCCATACGTTCCGATATTGGCCGTTCTCGGAAGCAAAAAGAGAAGAGTGGGCAGGCGCATGACTTACACAGCGACCAACGGAGGCCCGGCGGCGCGGCGCGGAGCCGATCCCGATGCGTTTCAAAAAGCCCCCTACCGGAGGGCGACCCACACCACCCCCTTAATAGGTATAGGCGAGGGGTACGGGGTCGAAGGCCCTTGTTTTGTGCCAAGGTGATGCAGGACGCGAGCATCGAGGAACGCGTGCGCTTGAAAGCAGCCGAGATCATTTTGTTGCACGGCTTGCCGAAGGGTGATGCCGCGCAAGCCCTCATCGCACGCGAGCGTGTGACATCGATCACGATTGAAATTGCGCACCTTGAGCCGCACGCAGAAGCTCCTACAACAGCTCCGCAGCTCGAGCGGCCCGCAATCGCCATCGGCAGCGGAGACGACTGAGGAAGCATCAGTCATTGGCTCGTCAGCCTCGCGTTGGGCTATCGTGAGGGCTCCAATTCATCACGACGGGGCACCCCTATGGCCAAACTGATCGGCGATGTTGCCATGACCGATGCCGAGCGCCAGAAACGACGGCACGACAAGGCAAGAGCATTGCGTGACGCGGCGGCAATTCAGCCCGCTTGCGCGCCGCTTGTTACGCCGCCTGACTTGCTCGCGCTCGATGTCGAGACCATTGCCACGCGCATCTACGCGAGCGTGCCGGTGGACAAGGCGAGAGGGATCGCCGTGGCGCTACAGAGGCGATTGTGGCAAGGCGGAAGCTGGCCATCGTGGCTGCCGCCGATCCTATCGTGAACGCAACTGCGTAGGTGCATTTTGCTTCCGATAATACCTCTTCTCGGAACCAAACATTTACACAGCGGGCAGTCGGTGGGCAGAGGTGAGCTGGGCCCGCGCGCGACATACACAGTTAAAGTCGGAGGCGTGGTGTCGGTCAAACCGGTCGAGGCCGCAATCCCGTTGAGGACGACGTTGTCGAGCGATCGGCCAGGGACCACGACGCGCCGGATCGCGACGACCGTGCCGTCCTGCTGCATGCGAACGATCGTGTTGTCGCCCGCGTTGGCGACGTAGAAATCGGAGCCTTGATCCAGTGTTGTATTGCTCGCCCAGTTGACGTTGTCCTGGTCCCGTTCGACCGGCGTCAGGTCGATAGGTACATTCAGTGCCGGTGATTTAATCCGGGTTAATCCGGGTAACGGATCCGAGGTCGAATACTTGGTTGGGAGTAGTCCCGGCGATTGCGAGGTTGACGACCGCGATTGTGTCGTGGAACGGCTCGCTGACGAACAGCTGCCGCACCACGTCGGGCGTTGACGGTGTCAATCGGCGTTCAATGTTGACGCATTGCCGGCAACAGCGTGCGCTGCGTGCTGGTCGAGACGGCTAAGCGCTTTGCCTTCGACCTGATCGTGCAGGAGACCGGCTGACGCTTTCTCCCCAGGCCAAGGGGATCGAGCTCATTGGGGATGGACTCTGTCCCGAGGCCTTTGTTTCCGACACACCTAATGCCGTCCTAATCGGCCAGATACTCGGCGCCGTCAGCCAGTTCGAGAAGGCGAAGCGTGGGTCACGGCACGATCTTTGCGCCGTTTCTCTACGTCAGCCAGTCAATGGCCGGCGCATTTGGGTTCAACCAACGAAAGGGAGCAATGCCGCCGATGACAATCGTCGTGTCCCCGAAAACGCCGAGGAAAAGATCGACATTTTGCGTGTCAAATCCGTTGACGTGTTTTCGATCAGGGTCTGGATTTCAGCTGGTGGTATGCCCAGTCATGATTGTGCCTCCAGGCAGCGCCCATCCCGATGTCATCACAGTAACCGCAAACGCAAGCAATGCGCCAGCGGCCGCGTTGCACCGTGACCATCGGCGAACCACTCTGGCTGGCAGACCAACCGGCCGCGAGATACAGATGAGGAGGGAGCAGTCACCGGCTACGATCACGAAAACAATTACAGTAAGACCCTCAAAACGTGCTTCCGCATCGTAAAGTATGACGCTAGTTGGGGTAGGTGGAAAAGTACCGTTCATGCAGAGGAATTGTGGGTCGTCATATCGCATCGTCGCCAAGACGAATGCGAATTGACGAGTTTCGGCAAGGGCCTAAGCAGCCGGAGCCGACCGATCCAAAATACTGGGCGCCCCGGATGTACGAATGGCATCACTTGGCTCCGGCGAGAATATTGATCGCGCTGCCGGCCACCCCTGTCAGGGTGACGACGGATATGGCGGCTTGCAGCAGCATAAGCATCTTGGCGCGTCGGGTAAGCGGCAGAGTGTCGGTCGGGCTAAACGCGAAGCTCGTTGTGAAGGCAACGAACAAATAGTCCGCGTAGCGGGGAACCCAGCCTTCATAGTGCGGCAGAGGGCTGCTTCGCTGGGGGAACAGGAAATCCCACGGCTCGTCGGTGCGCAAATCGTCTTCGATCCCGGGGGGATCGATGAGCCAATACCAGATCGAAAAAATCAAGATGTTCGAAATCGCCATTAGCACGACATCGAGCATTAGCGAGTTGACCGCTTCCGACGCGCCCTCGAACAGCGCAGAGATCAGGGAGCTTGTCTGCATGAGCAAGGCTATCGTGAAAAGGGCGTTGGCGATGACGATCAGTTGAAACAGCGCGTGTTTCCGTCTCAGCGCCCACAGAACTGCCATCAGGACGACGAGGATAAACCGCAGGATGACAAAAGCGGTTGTGATGCCGGACCGGTCGCTAGGGAGTAGAGCGCTCAACTCACCGAACGCCATCGTGTATGAAATTGCAGTTTGCCCAAGTGAGATAGCGAGCATGATCAGTATCACCAGCGCAAGCCAGGGGCCGCGATCTCGAAAAAACGTCGTTGTCATGTTCAACTCACCCTCGGCCAAACAGCGAAACGGGGCCAGTCATTACGGTAATATTGCCCCTGCAGCGCGTGAAGATACAGCAATCGGCGTCGGGCGACCCAAACCACGTGGCGCTGCGCGGCCCGTGCGCCGGCGCAATCGAAATGCTACGTTTATGCTCTCGATAACCGGGGCGGCGTGGCGGATTTTGAGCCAAAAGGGCGGCCTAGTACCCCCTTTTCTTTGCGGGTAAGTCATGATTCAAGATCGGGATGCTTCCCGAAGCAAGAGAAGTTCGGCTGAAGCCGAAGATACGCAAAGTGCTTGAAGCCCGTTGCCGTGCGGCGAGCACGCCGCAAGGGGACGTGAAGCGGGCGAGGATCGTGTTGCTGGCAGCTGAAGGCCGCAGCACACGTTCGATTGCGCAGGAAGTAGGCGTTCAACCGCGCATTGTCAGCAAATGGCGGCATCGGTTTGCCGATCATGGAGTTGTCGGATTGAAGGATCGCCCGCGGGCGAGCAAGAAGCCGATCTACGGCCAGGCGACGAACCGGCAGATTCTGGCGCTTCTGGATAAGCCGGCGCCCGCGGGCTACGCCCGTTGGACGGGCCCGTTGCTGGCGACGGCATTGCAAGACGTTGATGTTCAGTATGTTTGGCGGTTTCTGCGCGAGCACCATATCGATCTGGCGGCGCGCAAGTCCTGGTGCGAGAGCAATGATCCGGCGTTTGCGGCCAAAGCGGCCGACGTGGTCGGTCTCTATATCGATCCGCCCGCCAAGGCGATGGTGCTCTGTGTCGATGAGAAGTCTTCGATCCAGGCGTTGGAACGGGCGCAAGGCTATTTGAAGCTCCCGAACGGACGGGCCTTGACCGGTCAGAGCCATGATTACCAGCGCCACGGCACCACGACGTTGTTTGCGGCGCTCGACGTCGCCACCGGAAAGGTCGTTGCCGAGCATTCCAAGCGCCGGCGCCGGGTCGAGTTCCTCGCCTTCATGAACCGTGTGGTTGCCGGCGTCCCGGATCGCGAGTTGCACGTCGTCCTCGATAACCTCAACACCCATAAGAAGTGCGATCGCTGGCTGAAGAAGCACCCAAACGTCCACTTCCATTTCACCCCGACGCGATCATCGTGGCTCAATCAAATCGAGACCTGGTTTTCCATCCTTCAAGGCCAATCGCTGACCGGCGCATCGTTCACGTCAGTCGAGCAGTTGCAGGAGCACATCAATGCTTTCATTCAAGCCTATAACCAGGCAGCCATGCCGTTCGCATGGACCAAGAAAAAGGTCCATCAGCGGCGGTTCAAAAATCGTCGTATCACCCAGCTGTGAGTCCAGGTACTAGTCGGTTCCGGCGCTACGTCAAGCTGAGCTTGACACCGTGTAACTGGTTTCCGTGGAGCGCGGTTTCCGCGCTATTCTATGAGAACAATGCGGAGTGCTGAAGGAGGATCCATATCGCGTGCGGCATGGAGAGCGGCATATGGGAATCGAACCCGAACTTCTGGAAGAGATGCGTGCGCACAGATGCACGGTCGAGAGGCATGGGAGCAAGGCGCAGCAGTGGGTCAACAAGTTAGAGGCATCCGTCAACGGGCAATACAAAAGGCTATCGAATGCATGCACGATGACGCCGCGCCGTAGCATGCGCGGCTGAAGGCTGTCGAAATCATCCTCGACCGCGGGTGGGGTGCACCGGATCTGCGCACGTTGCTCGATGAGGACCGCGTCACCTCGATCACCATCGTGGTCGAGTGCAATGGAAAGCAGGAAATACTGCAGCCGATGCATGATGTTACTAAACGCGAGGCAAAGCCCCCGGCACCACAGATCGTCGGGCCCACCACCGTCCCTTTGCAGGCTCCGCGACAGGATGCGGGAAATGCGCCGAGCATGGTTCACAAGTATGAGAAAGTCCCCTCGTTTCGCGCTCGGAACGCGGCGGGGAATCTTTCGAATTCATAGTTTACCGCCTGGAAGGGGTCATTCGGCTTTCGTGAAAAGTCTCAGGAACTGTCTTGGGCTGACACCTCCCGGACCCTCGGCGACGGACGAAGTTTCTCGGCCGCTTTCGACGCAAAAACCGGACCCTAGGAACTGCCAACAATATCGAACTATAGGTTCACTGCTCTCGAAACTCAGCATGACCGGGATCTGCTTTTAGGTCACGCGTTGATTGTACGGGTCACTTCGCTCATGCTGTGCTCAGGCCATGGAACTCGTTTCCTCGAGAGAGGCGGCCCGGCCTTTTTCATTCCGCGAGATTTTTGGGAGGAGTCACCATGTGCCGGAACATCAGAACGCTGCACAATTTCAAACCGCCGGCGACGGACGACGAAATCCGCGCCAGCGCGCTCCAATTCGTCCGCAAGCTGTCCGGCTTTACCCGGCCGTCCAAGGCCAACGAGGCGGCGTTCAACCACGCCATCGAGGACGTGACGCATGCGGCACATCATCTCCTCGACGCGTTGGTGAGCAACGCGCCGCCGCGCGATCGCGCCGTGGAAGCCGCGAAGGCCAGAGCCCGCGCGGCTGAACGCTTCGGTGCGGCCCGGGCGGGGCAACGAACGCACCCCAATCCTTAATCCAACAAGAAACCGCGCGAGGGATCGTCACCGTAAGGCCGAGACGCCACCGGCAGCTCGGAGCATCGCGCGTCGCCAATCCCGCTGCTGTTCTGGTCAGAGGGCGCGCAAGATCACACGCTCGAATTCACGACGGCGCCCGCGACGAGGCGCGCGACTTCTCGTTCACGGACGCCTATCTCACCTCGTGACGTGAGCGAAAGCTGGATCGCCTGCGCCTCACGGACCCCAATGGCAGGGCCCAACAGGGCAAACCTATGACGCGCTACCCGCTGATATCCAGCATGCCGTTCGGGAAGAGGCTCGCCAAAGGGACCACATTCCCCGGCCGTCCGGTCGAGATCGCGGTAGAAATTCTCTTCGGCGGTGGTCGGCGATAGCACGGGACGCCCGAAAGCCAATTCTCGCGAACTACCGGTTATCGTTGGCCGAAAGCGACTGGACAGCTTCCGACTCCGAAACTTCGAAAGTGGACCTCCTGTCTGAGGTATTACAGCCACACTTGGGCGAGCCTTTGCGTTCGAGTGACGGCGAGCCCGCCTCGAACGACCGGCGTGGTGACGGTTTTCGGATGCCGGTCGTGTGAAGGGGCAGGTCTGGGAGCTGACCGGCGCTCGGAAACCGGCACGTACGAACCCGCGGGCAGCAAGCGCGATAACCATGGAGATTTTAGGGATGGGCTTGAGTGGGCCGGGTGGTGCAGCCATAGCGACCTGCGGCTCCCCGAACGGACGGTCTTCGAACGGGTCAGTGTGGCATTGCCATAGCGGCAAATGATCTGTTCCGGTTGTCATCGGGTGTTGATGACGTCAAACATCACCACCATGCCATGGCCACTTCGGCCTTAAAGCTTTTTGCAGAACCTTCAGCACACTATCCCGCCGAAACGCAACGGTCTCGATCCTCGAAGGAAGTTGTCCGTGCTGAAACGCGACACCATGATCCTGAATGGCTCAAGACCGGCGACGAAACAGTTTTGAGACGACGCGGAACGGCAGCAGAAGCGCCAGTCGCGCGGAGATCCAGCGCTCGCCGTCGAGCGCGATCCCGCCGCCAGGGACATCGTGTCGATGTGCGGGTGGTACATTAGCGTCATCCTGCTTTGCCGACGCAATCAAGCGGGCAAGGATCGTGCGATTGGGCGACAAGGATCTGACGTTCAAGCGCGGATCGGCTGATTTTTATTCGGACGCCGATGGCGCTTCGGTGCTGGGTCACAAGCGGGCGCAGAACGCGGGAGATGCTGAGGCCAAGGAATGGGCTGGAGATACCAAAACCGGCGACGGTTAAGGATGCACTTCATATGCACGAGAAGGATCTGAAAACCCGAGGGGCGATACAGGCAACCTTACGCACGCAATCCTGCGCCCTTATCCCTCCCTTCTTCGGATCACCCTTCTCGGACATGTAATACTGCGGTAACGGTGATAGATCATAGACGGGATAACTACTAGTTAAACTAGTTTTCTGAGCGGGTTTTGTGATAGGAAAACAGTTCATTAAGATCGATAAAGGGGAGGCTTGTGGCCATTTCGGT
The DNA here is from genome assembly GCA_963804725.1 of uncultured Alphaproteobacteria bacterium. Classification (GTDB taxonomy): domain Bacteria; phylum Pseudomonadota; class Alphaproteobacteria; order ATCC43930; family CGMCC-115725; genus JAATGI01. Next base: position 305,373 of record CAWDRN010000010.1, read on the forward strand.
CGGCCCAGTCGAGCTAACGACTGATGGATACAGCAGCGATCTCAGACCTGGCTTCACTATTATTGACGGACATATAGTGCTGCATCTCGCCTATGAAACGCAGGAAGAGGCCGATACCGCAAGGAAGGCGATCCAGCGTGGAAAGAGAGCGATTGAGGCATTGCTCGCCGCATCTTCGATCTCAGCCAACGGAAGGTACTGGCCCAAATAAGGTAGACAACATTTAGAGAGCTGACGCACAGCAGTCACCTACCGATGCTAGGTTGCCCCCGCATGCAGCTGGTGGCATCCATCGCGAGGATCGTGCTCCGTGCGCGGCCAAGGCAGGCCGCAACGGCCCAGGAGTTGCAGGGAGGTGATTTCGGCATTGCAGAAAGCGGCATCTACTCTGCCTGGATGCCCAGACACCTCCTCGACAGATCAGAAAGCAGATCAATGTCGTCCCGTAAGCTCATTGCGTGATTGCGAAATTCGGCTGGGATAATTAACCCTGGGTTTGGGTTTTGCATCTTATAGATGTGGACAACCAAGGTAGTTCATGGGGCATTAATCCGAACTTTTTAGCCGGTATTGAGTCAATTCAAGGGGATAGGGGGATTTTGTGCCCAAATGTAGGCATGTAATTTATGGATATTCTGCTTGATTATTTTTAGGGCTCGTGATTCAACAAATCATGTACATCGCCCGGATCGCCAATCGCAACTCACCGCCGGCCCTGCTGCTGCGCGAAAGCTATCGCGAAGGCGACAAGGTCAAGACGCGCACACTGGCCAATTTCTCGCATCTGCCGGCCGAGCAAATCGAGATGCTGCGGCGGGTGTTCGCCGGCGAGACCCTGGTGCCGAAGGCAGCGGCCAAGGGTGCGCCGTCTTTTGCGATCGAGCGGTCGTTCGGCCACGGGCATGTGGCTGCGGTTCTTGGCGCCATGCGCAAATTGAAGCTCGACGAGCTCCTCCCCGGTCGGCCCGACCGCCTAGGCAAGCTGATCCAGGCGATGATTGTTGCGCGCATCCTTGAGCCGGCACCCAAGCTGGCGACGGCCCGCCAGCTCAGCGCGCGTACGGCGGCCCATTCTTTGGGGGCGGTGCTGGAGCTGGGAGACGTTGATGAGGATGAGCTTTATGAGGCACTTGATCTTTTAGCCGGTCATCAGAACCGTCTCGAAGAGGCTCTGGCGCGGCGCCACCTGAAGGATGGCACGCTGGTGCTTTATGCGTCAGTTCGAGCTATCTCGAAGGACGGCACTGCGAGTTGGCTCAGTTTGGCCATAGCCGCGACCACCGGCGCGACCGGATGCAAATCGTCTACGGGCTCTTGTGCACGCCGCAGGGATGTCCGGTGGCGATCGAGGTCTTCGAGGGCAACACCGGCGATCCCAAGACGCTTACGGCGCAAATCGTCAAGCTCAAGGAGCGTTTCAAGCTCGAACGGGTCATTATGGTCGGCGATCGCGGCATGATCACGAGCGCGCGCCTCAAGGCTGATATCGAGCCGGCCGCCTTCGACTGGATTACGGCGCTGCGGGCGCCGGCCATTCACAAACTGGCCGTTGCGGGCGGCCCTTTACAGTTGTCGTTGTTCGACGAGCGTGACATGGCGGAAATCACCGCGCAGGACTTTCCGGGAGAACGGCTGATCGTCTGCCGCAATCCGGATCTTCAAACCGAGCGCGCGCGGAAACGTAATGAGCTTTTGGCGGCCACGGAAAAGGCGCTTCTTAAAATCCAGGCGCAAACCCAACGGAAGAACAGACCGCTGACCGGCAGGGACAAAATCGCCCTCAAAGTGGGGGCGGTTATCAACACCAAGAAAATGGCCAAACACTTCACCACCACGATTACCGATACAGGCTTCACCTTCACGCGCAAGACAGACGCGATCAATGATGAGCAATCGCTTGACGGGATCTATGTCCTCCGTACCAGCATGCCCAAGGATCTCCTGGCCGCGGAGCAGGTGGTTCTGTGCTACAAGAGCCTCAGCCATGTCGAGCGTGCCTTCCGGGATCTCAAATCTGATGACCTGGAGCTGCGCCCCATTCATCACCGTAAGGCCAGGCGCGTGCGCGGGCACGTCTTGCTCTGCATGCTCGCCTACCATGTCATGTGGCACATGAAGCGTGATCTGGCGCCCATGCTGTTCAAGGACCATGATCTTGCACGGGCCGCCCTCGACCGTACTTCACCCGTTGCCAAGGCCGCGGTCTCGCCGAGCGCTCGCGCCAAAGCTGCCACAAAACGCACGGCAGATGGCCAGCCCGTTCACAGCTTTCATACCCTTCTGCAAGATCTTGCTACTCTCACGCGCAATACCATACGTTTCAATGACACCTCGCTGCCTGTCATCACCTTCACCCAGCCTACTCCTCTACATACACGCGCTTTCCAACTCCTCGGGCTCAAGCTTCCTTCCTAACCGTACCCTGTAGGCAGCACACAAGATCGGTTCCGAATCTTATCAATGGCTTGCGTTCAAAATCAGGGGGAAGTTCAGTTTAATCCATCGTAATTCATAGGGATATATGGAGTTCCTAAGCTATTTTATCGGATATTTATGCTGAGATTGAGTATACCTGCCCAGGAGCTGCCGATCAGGCGCTCATATTCCGCGAGTGGACGCAATAGTCCCCGGCTGGGCCGCGCTCAGCGCCGCGGCCAGCGGGTGCGCAAAGCCGACACCTCGCTGCAAGTATTCAGAATTGATGATCCGTTGACGCTCCGGCCTCGACATGCACTGCCACCTCATGTCGAGCATGAAAGATCCGAACCCGCCCGTCGCTGACACCGCCTGGACGCTCTTGCGGATAAGCCGGGGAACAAATGCATTCGGCGATATCGACGCCATTAAATGAGCGCTCGTTTTGAGTAGTCGAGTTCAAAGGGTGAGGGCGGCGTCCCAAAGCTCGGCCAGTAAATTATGCTCAAGAGGCTCAGCCGGATTCCTCTGACCGCCATTCTCTCTGCTCCGGCGAGCTGCCGCGGCCGAGGTCAGTCCTTCGTGACCGCCACGCAATCGACCTCGACGTCGAACGGCCCGGTCCACTCAGGCACGCAGAAGAAGATGCGGGCTGGGGGGTTTTTCGGGAAGTAGCGCTTGTAGACTTCGTTGAAGGCCTTGAACCGGTCCGCCGAGATGCACAGCACATTGCACTTCAGCACATGGTCGAGGTCCGACCCGGCGGCCTCCAGCGCCTTCTTCACCTGCTCCAGGATCAGCTCAACCTGGCGCTCGAACGGGGCGTGGACGAGGATCTCGCCGGTCTCAGGATCGAAGGGCGGCATGCCCGAGACGAACACCATGTTGCCGGCGCGGGTGCAGGTGGACACCGGCGCGCCCCACTTCTCGAAATTGCTGTCAATCGGCTCGACCCGGATGATCTCTCGTTGCATGCGCCCGTTCCTGGTCCATGTGTCGCCAATCTAAGGTCTTAGAGGCCGTTGGAGAACCCATTGAACGGCAGGTTCGGGCGTGATTTAAGCTTGTGATGTGGACCTCAGCGACGCGTGGCTGGATGACCGAATTTGAGAAGAAGACCAAGCGCTACCCGACGGATTTGACCGACGAGGAGTGGGCGCGGATTGAGCCGTTCCTGCCTGGCGCGGCCGAGACCGGGCGGCCGGCCCGGACGGATTTGCGCGAGGTTTTGAACGCGATCCGATGTCTGGCCCGCTCGGGCGGCGGCTGGCGGATGTTGCCGAAGGATTTTCCGCCTTGGCCGACGGTCTACTGGTGATTTCGCCGGTTCGTACAGCGCTTCCTGTTCCAGACCATCCACGACGTGGCGCTGATGCTTGACCGTGAGCGGGTCGGACGCGAGGCGAGCCCGACCGGCGGCGTCATCGACAGCCAATCGGTCAAGGCTCCTGAAGCGAAAACAAGAGGTTATGACGCTGGCAAGAAGATCGTCGGACGCAAGCGACATATCGCGGTCGACACCGACGGTCGTCTGCTGATGGTCAACCTCACCACCGCCGCCATCTCTGACAGCGCCGGCGCGCAGATGATCCTTGACAGCGTGCGCAAGCGCTGCCCTGGCTCAAGCACCAGTTCGCCGATAGCGCCTACGACCGAACCAAGCTCATGGACAAGGCCGCCTTCCTCGACTTCACCATCGAAATCATCAAACGGTCCGATACCGCGCAGGGCTTCGAAGTCCTTCCACGCCGCTGGGTCGTCGAGCGCACCTTCGCATGGATGACCCGGTGGCGCCGGCTCGTGCGGGACTACGAGGAGCGCATCGACTGCTCCCAGGCCATGATCCATGTCGCCCTCGGAAGTATCCTCCTCAGACGCATCGCTCACCAATAGACGTTCTCAAACGGACCCTTAGGCCGATATTCGTCGGATCGGAGCTATCGGTGGGGCGAATAGCGGATCGCACGAAGGTGCCTTGAGTGATCTTAATCACGAGATCGCGCGTTCGGCCAAGCGCGCCTATGGCTGGCCGATCACTGCATGAATTTTCGCAATAGCTATAGAGTTTGAAACGTGGATCGCCTCATAGGGCAGAGCTAGCTTTGCAAGGCGGTTGGGTTTAGCCGTGTCACCGTCGCTCGTCTTGAGGGCAAGGGACTTTTTCCGGCCCGCCGAAAGATTGCTGACCGGAAGATAGGCTGGCTCTCCTACCCCGTTGATTTGGGGTTCTTAGAATGCTTCGGACAGCGATATCTGTCCGTGTACGTCCGCGATGATCGCCCACTAAAGATTTGCTTTTAGGCGCGCATCTCATCCAGCTTGCTATCCCGAATTGGCAGTCGGAGCGAGCCCCTTTTCAGCTAGGAGCTATTGGCGTTTGGATTGCGGCCTATCAAGAAGCCTAGTTGAGCCTCGGCCCGATAGTATGCTCTAGCTCGACTTTGATGGCCTCGACACTTTTTTGCACCAGCGCGAATCCTGAATAGGCTTGCGAAATGTTCTGCTGAATTTCAGGGCTGGAACAATCCAGCGTGATAAGCCTGTCCTCGATCACAACGATAAATGCCGCTGTGTACTGAAGCATTTTTTTGATTGATTTGATGGGTGTCAGTTTCGCCCGTTCCACGACGGACATCACAGAGCGTGCGTCATCTTCTGTTGTCATTCGTAGGGTTATCCAATCCTTAGAGTTTGTCTCCCATAGAGGCGTCAGCGTTGTTGGTTGCGATGGTTCTTGCGTCTGATTCATGCCTCATGTCAAAGGCGAATCCGCGAATCAGGCCGCTTTGTAAGCGATTGATGATCCGCCCAGGACATACCTAGTCGCCCTGCCAGGAGGCCAAATCAACGCAGCATGGTAGACGAGAGTGATCACCTGTCCCTAAACTGGCGTGACGAGCGTAGAAACAAAACACTGCCCTGCGGATGAGCAAGCGGCGGAATGAAATGATGGTGGCTCATCCGGCCCGCATTGTGTCGTTGGGTATTTCAGCCGAAGGTGGGGCGCTTTGCTTCAACTGATTGCTCAAATCGGCCCATAGACCAACCGCGGCGTTGCTTAGCGAATTGAGATGACGCGTTGCAGTACCTGTCAACCTAGGCCATCATACGCGCTGTATCGGAATTGCTTTCTGGAGCTGCGGTATGGGGTGCTAGTACCGATATGGCCGAGTTCATCCCGGTGATGAACCCCGGCTGCCGGGCTGCGCCATCGCCGCTATAGACACCGGTGTAAGCAAGGCCGCACCAATCATCACGCCGCTCCTGGTTGCCGACTAGCTGGGACACGAGCGTCTCCAAGTGCATCAGGCCATAGTGAACACCATGACCGCGCTTGTGAGCAGTTCCGGACTATCTGCCGGGTCGAGCGTCCCGGTGCGTTGGCCAGCGATGATTGGCCGCTGATTTCTGCGATCTGGTGCTCGACAGAGTGCCTCAGGAGGTGGCGTACCTCCGGGTGCTTGAGGGCGGCGGAATGGATATCGACCGCCAACTGTCGGAACCGCCTGCGATCACGTGTCGTGAAGCCCCCAACAACATTCGGCAGGATCATGCCACCTGGCCGTGCGCGCCGCGGAAACCACCGTCGACTCGAACGCGCCCCAGATCACCTCGAAGAACAGTGCCACGTCGCTGCCAAAGTGCTTGTAGATCACGGCAGCGGTGGTGCCACTTGCCTTGGCAATGACCGCCATCGTCACGTCGCCCAATCCCCGTTCGGCGAAAAGCCGTTCCGGCGACGCCCGGATTCGCGCACGCATCGAGGCTTCCGGTTCCCGTGTAGTCCCCTCTGAGCCCGCAACGACGGCCATGTCACCAGCTTATGATTGAGCTCGTCCTCGAGGACCCCTCCGTTAGCCATCAGGTGCCTTCCTAGCAGGCACCGCGCAGGAGGTAAATGATAATTTACCAATCAGCCTCGATCTGGTAAATGATCATTCACCAACCTGCTCGTGGAGGTATGCGATGGGAAGGATCTGCGCTTTGACGGGCTCGGCGTCGGGGATCGGCGCAGCTACTGCAAGCCTACTTCGGCGTCAGGGCTTCCGCGTTATCGGCAACGTCCTTCACGATGCCGATGTCGTCGCCGATCTGACGACCACCGACGGTCGCGCGGTCTTCGTCCGGCGTGTTTCGCTTCTCGCCGGGGGAAGGATAGAAGCCTTAGTAGCAAACTCCGGTGGCGGTCCGCTCGAGGCCAGTCTTTCGCTCAGTTTCTTCGGCGACGTGGGCGTCGTTCGAAGGGCCGCCGCCGCTTTTAGCGAACAGCCCTGCGCCGCGCGCGGTAGGCATGTCTTCGATAGCGTCGCTCCAAAGGACGCCGACCGAGATCATTGAGGGGTGCATCGAAATGGACGAGCCTGGGCAACCACAGCGGTCTGGGCGGCCTTCCAGCATGGCAGACCCGGCGCCAGCGCGACCGACGGTCTTCCGGACAGCGCACAGATACCACGCGATCTCTGCGCAGCCGCCAAGCAGGCCCTACAGTACCGGTGCCAAAGGGTTGCGCCGACCGAGGAATGGGCAGGCGCGGGCATCATCCTCGACGTGGTGGCGTTCGGCTTCTACGACACGCGTGGCGTCGCGTAGGTGGTCTCCAACCCCAAACTCCGTGGCCTCCATGGCTGCACTCACGCCTCGTTATGGTGCCTTTCCGCGTCGGCCGGAGGAAGCCGCCGTCCTCCTGACCTGGCCCAAAAGCCCGGAGAACTCGCAGATGCCCGACCAGGTCGTGTTGGCGGATGGCGGGTACGCGGTTCAGCTCCCGAAGGATCGCGCCGCATGAGCCCAAATCCTCTCAGCTCTCCGAACTATCCGCGTGAAGTCTGAATAAGGTCTGGACCTGGGTGCGCACTCAAGGCCGCCAGGTGGTTGCCGAACTGGGCATCAACTTCGCTCTTCCATATTTGATTTACGTGCAAGCTGAGCGACCGCTTGGCCAAGTGCTTGCCTTCATCGCCGCCGCGGCACCGCCAACGCTCTGGGCGGTCGTCAGGCTCGCGCGCAGGCGTCGAACTCGACGCGCTGTCAATCATCGCGCTCACCGCAATTGCGCTTTCGGTGCTCGCGTACTTTGGAGGTGGCGGCGCGACATTCCTGCGAATTCGCGAGCGTCTAGTCACGGCCGTGACTGGGCTGATCTTCCTTGGCTCGGCCGCCATCGGCAAGCCGTTGATCTATCAGCTCGCCCGCGCCCGTGTGCGTACCCGCCCGTCATCCGCTCAGCTTCAAACCGGCCTATGACGGCGTGTTTGTCGAGCTGGGCGCGTAGCACAACGCCAGTGCCGTGATATCGTCGAATTGCGGTGCCTCGGTGACGAAGCGATCGACGACGGCCACAACGCCCTCAACCAGTCCGCGCGACGGAATTTTGCCAAGCTCGCGCAGCGCGGCGTGCAAGCGTTCTTCGCCGAACAAGATCTCGTCGGTGGCCATCGCTTCCGTCACGCCGTCGGTGTAAAGGAACAGCCGATCTCCAGGCTCGATGCGCAAGGTCCGCGTGCGATAGGCGATTCCCGGCATCGCACCGAGCGGCGGGCCGGTCCCCTTCAGTTTCTCCAGCGCCCCGTCCGCCCGCAATAGCACGGGTGGATTGTGGCCGCAGTTGCAGTAGACCAGATCGCCGCTCGCCAAATCCAGGATCGCGCAGAACATGGTCACGAACATCGATTGCTCGTTCTCGGCGCTCAGCAGATCGTTGGCGCGGATAATGGCGGCGGTAAAGTCACCACTTTCGCGAACCGTCAAGCGCAGCACCGTCCGCGAGATCGCCATGAACAAGGCGGCAGGCACTCCTTTGCCGGAGACGTCGCCGATGGCGATGACGAGCCGTCGGTTATCGAGAAGGAAGTAATCGTAGAGGTCGCCGCCGACCTCTTTCGCGGGCCGCATGAAGGCGAAAACATCGGCGCGGCGAGCGATTTCGGGCGGCGGATCACCGGGTAGCATGGCGCGCTGGATCGCCGCCGCGTTCGCCATCTCTTGGCGCTGCGCGCGGCGGAGCACGATCTGCTCCGCCATCCGTTTTAACGTTTGCGCGAAATTGAGGAGTTCGGGCACCGGATGGGTGAGGTCGTTGAGGATCGCTGGGTCGAATTCGGGATGTTCGAGTGCCGCGAGCGCTTGTGTGTAAAAGCCGATGGCGCGATTGATGGTCGCGATGCGTCGGCCCAACAGTCCGACCACCTCCAAAAGCACATCGGGTCGAGCGCGACCAAGCGCGATCACCGCCTCGCGGTCGATGCTGAGCGCCCGAACCGTATCGACGGCCACCACCGTCGCGGTCCGAGGCATGCTAGCGAAAGCGCCGATTTCGCCGAACAACTGGCCCGCGACCAGCGGCGCCAGTTCGACCGGACCGTACGAGGTCTCGACCAAGATCTGCGCCGCGCCATCGACCACCAGGTACATCGCATCGCTGGCATCGTCCTGGCATACTAGTTTCTCGCCGGGCCCGACGGTGATGAACCGGCCGCCCGCGACCAGGGGCGCCAGCGCCGCGTGGTCCAGAGTTCGCGAAAATGGGATTGGCGCGGAGGACGCCGATCAGCTCAACGGTTTCGTCGGTCTGGTTGATGCTCATGGCCGTAATTTAGCCGACCTGGGGTCGGCGGCTATTGTCACAAAACTGACACGGTCGAGACGTTACGGTTCGTCGTCATCGGGGGAGCAAAGTAATGGAATTGGCCATCATGGATATCGAGTCCAACGTTACGCTCGTGCGTCTGAACGGGCGCCTCGACATTGCTGGCGCGAGCGCGATCGATTTGCGGTTCAGTGCGCTCGCGGGCAGCCGGCGGTGGATGGTCGTCGATTTGTCCGAGGTCACGTTCCTCGCCTCGATGGGCATCCGGCTGTTGCTTGGCTGTGCCAAGACCGTCACCAGCAAGGGCGGCCATATGGTCCTCATGGCGCCGGTCGACGATGTCAAAAATGTTCTGACCACGGCGGGCATCGACACGCTGATTCCGATTCATGCCGACGTACAAAGCGCTGTGGCCGCCGTCAAGCTGTAACGAGATTTGCGATAAAATCCGCCGAACAGGAGGACCATGGATTGCCGATCGGGCGACGCCTGGCCGTGCCCCGAGATTTGCGGGGATTGGACGTCGTTGCGCCGTGGGTCGATGCCTTAACCCACGACGGCGACTGGCCTGACCAAGTCAACTTTGCTGTTCAGTTATGCCTGGAAGAGGCGCTCGCCAATATTATCGAGCATGACGCCGATCCCGACGGCGGCCCAATCTCAATCGTCATCGACGATTCGGACTCGCGGCGCGTTACCGTCCGAGTTGAGAGTGCAGGGAAGCCGTTCGACCCGACCCGTTATCCCGAGCCGGTCGCGGCCGGATCGCTTGCCGAGGCAAAGATTGGTGGTCAGGGTATTCACCTGATGCGCCGTTTCGCCTCCGCTATGCGCTATGAGCGGCGCGACAAATGCAATTCCATCGAACTCATGTTTGATCGAATCCAGAGACGATAGCATTCAGGCTGCGCGATTCGCGTGCAGAATTCAGAGGAGTTTCGCGACGTGCAGCAAATCGTCGGGCATTCGTCGAATGCACAAGCCCTGGTCTAAGTGTCGACGTCTGCGCTTGGGCTGCAAAATCGGCGCGAGCTCGCAACGATCGGAATGCGGCAACAATGGAGCCGGCGGGACTGCGATCCAAATGCCCGCGAACCGGGATCGGTGAGACCGATAGTTGGATCGGGCATCAGATGCCCCACCTCAACGCAATTTCGATATCTGCTGTACCGCTCGGCCCAGACCTGCCCCTTCGTCCTGCATCCGAAAACCTTCACCATTTTCGCTCATTCAGCGTCTTCATGTCTTCCGCGCTTTGCCAGCAATAGTCCGACTTCAAGGACCTCTTCCCCCCATGCGGAACCTTCACACAGCTGCTCAGCGTTGTGGTGCTATTTGCGAACAACCACGAGGTCGTAGAGATAGGGATTGGCGCGCACCTGACTTATATGATCAGAGATTGTCCTGGTTATTTCTGAGATCGGTCGCCAATTCGGTACGCTGGGCGTTTCACCAAAGGGGCTGATTGCCCCCTCGGTAAAGCTTTCCTCGACCAGATCGGTGAGTAACTCAATGTCGCCGCCCATGCGCGCCGACAAATAAGGGGTATATTCAAAAAAGACGAGATCGGCACCGGCAATGATCTTCTGCCCGCCGGCGAAGATCCGCGCCTCCGCCCCTTGCGTGTCGAGCTTGATCGCCAGCGGCGGCGAAAGCGGGCCGTTCTCGAGCAAATCATCAAGCCGCAGGGCGCGCACTTTGATGATCGGGCGCGACGCCTCATCGTAGAGCCCGTTCGCGCGGGAATAGTGCACGCGGTGGTCCCAGGGGTTAAATGAGTCCAACTCGAAATCGACCGTGCCCGAGTGGTCGAGCACGGCGGCCTCGATCAGCTGAACCCTCGCCCCCGGACAGTTGACGGCTATATTGCGGGATAGATAACGGAAGTTGTCCGGTCCTGGTTCAATCGACGTGACCGACATCTTCGGAAGGCGCGCGACCGGTACTGTGCTGAAGCCGATATTGGCGCCGACATCGATGTACGTGCCGGCGCCGCGACGCGTGAAGAATTCGAGTAGCACAGCAGTCGCGTATTTTGCCCACGGTTCGCCTCGCGCGTAGGCTGGCATGATGCGGGTGTCCTCGATGGATCCCTCTATGACGCCGTACTCGCCAAAGATGGAGATGTCGCGAACGCTGAAGGCCTTTCCGAGCGCTTGAAAGACTTCGTAGCTAGAACTGCCTTGCGCCAATCTGGCCAGTACCAGACCGCGCGTGGTCTCCAAGGCATTGCGAGTCAGTTCGAAAAGTACGCTGCGCGCCAGACTTCCTAGCATTGGGCTCTCAACTTACCGCACAAACATCACTGCAAGTACAATCGTCGCTAGAAATATCAAAGTGCCACTAAACCAAAAGGCAAACTGCTCCGGGTTTGTCATGGTTTCTCTGGCAAAACGAAGCCTCCGACATCGTCAAGATGTAGTGGTAGACGGCTGTCGGCGACCAGTCTGGGCCGGTTGGGGATTCATCGGCTGATGGATCTTGTCGACACGACATCACTGATTGGTCCCTCCCACACATTTTTGTAGTTGCAGGCACCATAGCAATGCAACGCGTCATGCTGTTTATCTGCGTCGAGACTTTTTTGTGATAGTTTCGCCATGCGGCGTTATGGCTAACGTCTTGCGTATTTCATCGCATGCCGCAAGTTGGCTCGGCCCGAGGCGGACCGAGGGCGCGACGCGCTCGTTTACCCAAAAAGTTGAGTTCTTCGGCCGCCACATGGAAGTGGCGGCCTTGCGCCGAGCTGGCCTCGCAGGTGTCGCCAATGGGGCGCCCACTCAATAATGTCCGGCTCCTGACTTCGAGTGTGGCGATTAGGGCTTTAAACCGTCATGGCGTTTACCTTAATCGGCTTGATTTGGCTGACCGGAAGGGCAATCAGATGCGTTCTGGGCGGATCGCCGCGGTAGGATCCGCAGATTCGGCCGTGGCACGAGGTTTGATGCCTAGAGCATTCCGTGGGAACAACGTATTCAGATTTGTATTGGTCATCCATAAGAGCATTGATGAGAGCCCTAGCGGGTAAGCTGCGATGGACGCGACGGAACAAGATGCGGCTCAGGGCGGATCAGCCGCGCTGATGGAGCAGATCGAAAAGCTATTGGGCGTGGCTTATGCCAGTATCAACGTCCTACGAGAACAGCTGGGCAAACTCGATCTTGCCGGCGCCGATGTGCAGCGCAAGCTAACCGATGCATATGCTGCCATCACATGGTTTGAGCAGAGCTTTTACGAGATTAAGGCTGATATCGAGCGATCGATTGAGCCGAGAATCAATTAACGTGGCATCGTAGGAAAATGCAATCGGTAGGGACAAGTAAGAGCATGAAGGAAGGCACTTTAGTTGCGGCGTTGCCGCTCCCGTGGATAATTCTCATAGCGTCGCGGGGTCCATAGCTCGCTTTCTTGATGACCGCGATTACGCATTCTCGGCTTCGAGCCGGCTCTTCGACTTGAATAGCGCCGCCACCAGGTTCAGGGTCAGAAGGATTGGCGCGACCATCTTCGCTCACATTTTTCCGGCACGGTGCTCCTTCTTGGTTCAACCGAGCACTATCCGCACGCGGTGGGTCGTGCCATCGTCTGCCAAAGGAATGCGCGCTTCGTTGCCGGGCAATGCCACACCGTCGAGTTCGGCCCGGGCAATGCCGCGGCTGACGCCTGTGGGATTCTTGACCTCAATGTCGTAGTGGCCGGAGCGGTATCGGAAATTGATGCCGAAGCCCGGCCATGCTTTCGGTATGCACGGATCGAGGAGCAGCGAGGTCCCCTGCAAACGGAACCCTAGAATAGATTCGAGACCAGCCCGGTACATCCACCCGGCTGAGCCGGTGTACCAAGTCCAGCCGCCGCGCCCGACATTGGGCGGCACGGAATAGAGATCGCCGCACATGACGTAGGGCTCGACCTTGTAACGCTGAACGGCGTCGGGCGTGCGCGCATGGTTGATGGGATTCATCATCGCGAACAGTTCGCTGGCTTTATCGCCGTCGCCGAGCATGGCGAAGGCGATCACCGACCAGATGGCGCCATGCGTGTACTGGCCGGCATTTTCCCGGATGCCCGGCGGATACCCTTTGATATAGCCGGGATCGAGCGGCGTCAGGTCGAAGGGCGGGGTGAATAGCAGAGCCAAACCGTCATTGCGGCGGACAAGCTGTTGGTCGACCGCCGACATGGCGTGCGCGGCGTGGGTCCGATCGGCGGCCCCGGAAATAACGCTCCAGGATTGCGCGATGGTGTCGATGCGGCATTCATCGTTCGCGGCGGAACCCAGTGGCGTGCCATCGTCGAAATAGGCCCTGCGATACCATTCGCCATCCCAGCCGTCGCGCTCGAGGGCTTCCGCCAATGCGACTGTGTGCCGTCGCCAACGGGGGGTGCGCACCTGTTCGTCGCGGCCATCGGCCAATCGCGCGAATGCGGTGAGGGCGGCGTGAAGGAACCAGCCGAGCCAAATGCTTTCGCCCCTTCCCTGGTCGCCAACTCGGTTCATGCCATCGTTCCAGTCGCCGGTACCGATCAGAGGCAAACCGTGACTTCCGACCGCGAGACTCAGGTCAAGCGCCCGCGCGCAGTGTTCGAACAGGGTAGCCTGCCCGTCGGACCGAGTCGGCTGAAAGAAGGCTTCGGTCTCGCCCTCACTCAGTACTGGCCCGTCGAGAAAAGGGACCATTTCGTCCAGCACCCGGATATCGCCCGTGACCTCGATGTAATGAGCGACAACGTAAGGCAGCCAGACGCGGTCATCCGAAACGCGCGTACGAATGCCTCGCCCGGATTCCGGCAGCCACCAGTGCTGCATATCGCCGGTAACGAATTGCCGTGCTGCGGCGCGCAGCAGATGCTCGCGCGCCAGATCGGGTCTCGCCACGCAGAGCGCCATCACGTCTTGAAGCTGGTCACGAAAACCGTAAGCGCCGCTCGCCTGATAAAAGGCCGCTCGCGCCCACAAGCGACACGCAAGCGTCTGATAGAGCAGCCAGCGGTTCAGCAAAATGTCCATGGCCCGGTCAGGTGTCGTTACCTGAACCACGCCAAGTGTGTCGTCCCATAGACGAGTGACAGCGGCAAGGACAATGTCGAGGTCGGCGGTGCGGTATTTCATTATGAGCGACTGCGCTTCGGCCGGGGTTGCCGTCTCACCGAGAAAGAAAACTATCTCGGCCGTCCCATTCGCTTTCAGCTCTAGCCGGGTTTGGAGTGCACCGCATGGATCGAGGCCGGCGCCGACCCGATTGGAAAGTGGTGCCGTGCGGGCAAGGGCAAGCGGCTGATCGAGCGCGCCGTTACGGCCGAGGAACTCCGTCCGGTCGCCTGTCCATGACGTCTGCCGGTTGGCGAGGTCGGCAAACGCCACGCGCCGCCCGAAATCGGCATTCCAAGGATTCCGCGCGAGCATCGCCCCCGTTACCGCGTCGATCTCGGTGACGATGAACGGCGCTGCTGCGCTGCGAGACAGACCGAGCACCCATTCGACGTACGCGGTTACGGACAGCCGCCGCGTCCGTCCCGAAAAATTCCTGAGTTTGAGCCGGGATATTTTTATCGGGTCATCGACCGGCACGCACTGAAGGAGTTCAACCGAGATACCATGCGACACATGCTCGAACCGGCTATAGCCCTGACCATGTCGAGCGCCGTAGGACGAACCTTCCTCGCGGATGGGAAGCGCCGTCGGGCTCCATAGATCATCGCTTTCTTCATCGCGAACGTAGATCGCCTCGCCGGGCGCATCGCTCACCGGATCGTTCGACCACGGGGTGATGTGATTCTGCTGACTGTTGAGCGACCAGGTATGGCCGCTACCCTCGACCGAGCTATGAAAGCCGAAGGAGCGATTGCAGATGACATTGATCCAGGGCGCCGGTGTCCGTTGTCCCGCCTCCAGAATCGTCAGGTATTCCCGTCCGTTGTCGGCGAAACCACCAAGACCGTTGAAAAATTCCAGCGTCGGGCGCGGCGGTGTCGTTAGCGACCGTATAGGTGCGGGCACGCGTCGCAGAGGCGGAATTGCCTGCCGGGGCTCCGGCACTCTTCTGACTTGTTCGGCCAAACTCCCGCGGTTCGCGACCAGCACCGCTCGGGCGGCGGTCTGGAGCAGGTTGCGCAGATCCACTGAGATAAGATCAGCACGCAAGACGAAGATGGCACCTCGCGTACCATCCCCTCCGGTTGTTGTTTGCGATAGACTGGCGCGAACCAGCGCCTCCAGAGCGCTTTGAAGGTCCTGGGCGTACGACGCCGACCTTTCGTTCAAGATCACGAGATCGACGGATAGAAGCTTCATGCGCCAATATTCGTAGGCGAGAAGCAGTCGCCTAACGACATCGATATCGCTGGTTTCGTCGATACGGACCAGGACAATCGGCAGGTCGCCCGAGATGCCGTGGGGCCACAGCATCGAGACTGCGCCGTCACCGCGTTTGAGCGTCTCGGAAGGCGGCCGCAATGTCCCGTCGCTATAGAGCACGCGATTGGCAAGCCGTTGGAAGAGGTGTGCGTCTTCGGCGCTGATACCGAGATGGTGTAACTGTACTTGCGCCTGGGTCGAGGCCAGTGTGGTCGCGCGGTCGAACGCCATCGCTTCGTAGTGTTTGTCAGCCAGATCGAGCGCTTCCTGGCGGGAGGGAGCTACCAAGGTCCAAAATGCGACGCGCGCGGTGGCTTGAGGTGGAATCCGAACGCGCCGGCGAAGACTGACGATCGGATCAAGCACCGCCCCGATCGTGTTGGTGAGCGGCGTGCGTGCGAACATGGCAATTGGCGCCCGAAGGTCTCGTCCTCGACCGACGAACCGCGCCCGATCGGTCTCGAACTCCACGTCGCCGACGACCTCGCCTTCAACGACGGCTAGATGCGCGGCCCATATTTGAGTCTCACTGGGCGACCGTCGTCTACGCGTGACCAGGATGACGCCGACATCGGCAACAAATTCCGTTTCAACGAACAGTTTTGAAAAGGCCGGGTGGGCGTCATCATCAGCGCGCGGGGCCAGCGCGATTTCCGCGTAAGAGGTCAGCTCGATCTCTCGAACTTCGTCTCCCAGATTGGTTATCGAGACACGACGCACTTCCGCGTCGTCTTCGGACGAGACGGCCACTTCCATTGTCGTCTTGATCGTGCCGTCGCGTCGCGTGATTTCGGCGCGCCCCTCGGAGAAAGCGACATCGTAACCGTCCGGCACAGCCCCGCTTGGTTGATAGCCTGTCGACCACACGGTATCGCTGCCCGTATCGCGAACGAAAACGTAAGTGCCCCAGCCGTCGCAGGTGACGTCCTCACGCCATCGCGTGACCGCGATATCCCGCCAACGGCTGTATCCCGAACCGGCCGCGGTGATCATCACCGCATATTTGCCGTTCGACAGAAGGTACGTGCGCGGCGGGCGGTCATGCGGAGACGTGAAGCGAGTCTGTGCCGACGACACTGACTCGACAACCTGCGCACCGTCTTCGATGTGCTCTATCCGCGGTCGGAAAATTGCGACGCCGCGCGGCATCCGCTCCTGCAGCAAGAGTTCCGTCGCTTGGATAATTGGCTCGGCGTGAAAGCGAGCACGCATCTCGCCATCATAAAGCGTATCGGCAATCGCAATCACACTCATTCCCTGGTGGTGCGCCATGTAAGCGCGAACGATCGCGATATCGGCGCCCTCAAGGAGACGTGTCTTGGTGAAATCCACAGCCTCATACCAGCCGTATCGGCCCCGGCTGCCGAGTTCGGCTAGCCGCATAAGGTTGCTTATGGCAGCCCGAGGATTGACCATCGTCGCTAGTGCCGTCGCATAGGGGGCGATAACGGTGTTGTCACCGAGCCCCTGTTTTAGCCCCAAAGACGGGATGCCGAAGCTCGAATACTGGTAGGTGAGTTCGAGGTCTCGCGCATTGAAGGCGGATTCCGATACGCCCCAGGGCACGCCACGCAGGGCGCCGTATCTCCTTTGTCGGCGCACGACCTCACGGTTTGTTTGCTCAAGGAGGCTACCGGCCGGTGCGCGCATTACCAAAGAGGGCATGAGGTATTCGAACATCGATCCGGACCACGAGATCAGCGCTAGACCGGCGCCTTCAGGCGCGAGGGCGCGTCCGAGCCGGAACCAGTGCCGGGTGGGTATATCTCCTTTGGCGATCGCGACGAAACTAGCGAGACGCGCTTCGGAGGCGAGCAGGTCGTAATGGCTGGGATCGTGACTACCTTCGGCAACCCGGTATCCAATCGAGAGAAGCTCTCGCTCCTGGTCGAAAAGAAAGTCGAATCCCATCGCGTCGAACATCATTCGGATGAGCTGGTCCAGAGCCTTGAGGCGGCCGTCGAACGAAGCGGCGGCTCGGGCGGAGCGCCTGAAGCCATCGATCAGGACGTCGAGTATGGGATGCGCGTTTGCGCCTGAACCAGAGTTGACCGCCAGAGTCTCTCGCCTGCATGTCAGCACGGAAATTGCCGCCTCGCAGATGGTCGGCAAATTGGCGAGCGTCGGCACGGCGGCCAACAACGGAGCCAACCCCTCGTTCACGGACGTGTTCTTTTCGGAGAGGCCCGCCCACGGCATCAGGAAATCGAGATCTCGCCGATGGCTGAGGACGGAAGCG
The DNA here is from genome assembly GCA_963804725.1 of uncultured Alphaproteobacteria bacterium. GTDB lineage: Bacteria > Pseudomonadota > Alphaproteobacteria > ATCC43930 > CGMCC-115725 > JAATGI01. The sequence continues at coordinate 322,968 of CAWDRN010000010.1, forward strand.
CATACAGCGTCCGCCCAGTGCAGCGCCTCGGCGAAGGGGCCAGTAGCTGCGCCGTGCTCGACAGTCAGCCTTCGCACGGTGTCCTTGAGTTTCGCGGCGTCACGTTCAAGCTCCGCCAGGTGTGCCGCGACTCCTCCCGGCGTGGCAGGGGCTTGGCGGAGTAAGGCGACGAGACGGTCGAGCAGATCGGTGATTTGTCCTCGCGGCAGCGTTTCCGGATCGCCGACGCCAGATAAGGATTCGCGCACGAGGTCGAGCGCATCGCCGATCCCGGCGGGCCAACGTGGTCCCATCAGCGGGCGCTCGGCCATTTCCGCACAAGCATTCCGGAGCGTCAGCAGGTGTCCAGCGAGATTCCCGCTATCGACCGTGGAGATATATTTTGGATCCAACGCATGTAGATCGAGCGTGCCGTACCAATTGTAGAAATGACCGCGAAAACGCTCGAGCCGGCTCATCGAACTGAGGCTTGCCTCCAACCGCTCCACCGCCTCGGTTGTTCCGAGCCAGCCGAAATCGCGCGCTGCTACCACGGATAAAAGATATAGGCCGAGATTGGTCGGAGATGTCCGATGAGCAAGCGCCGGTGTCGGGTCTTCTTGAAAATTGTCCGGCGGCAACATGTGATCCGTCGCTGTGACGAAGGTGTCGAAGAAGCGCCAGGTGCGTCGCGCGACCATGCGCAGGAGTTGTCTGTCCAAGTCGGATAGCGAGCGGCCCGTCGACGTGGCGGGCGGCAGGCTGATCCATCGCGCGACAGCCGGAGACAAAAGCCAAAGGGCCCCGAAGGGCGCCGCGATTGGCAACGTACTCGGCTCGGCCCAGGCGACGAGAATCATTGCCGCAACGGCAAGGGCGATACCGCCCGCCATTTGCCGGTAAAATCCGATTAAGTCAAGCCGAGGACCGACCTTGGCCTGCGCCGCGGTGATCCATTCCAGCAGCAGCCGATGCGATACGAATAGGCGAAACAGTGTCCTCACGATGGCATCGGCCATCAGCCAGGCTTGGTGAGCCAGAAGCATGATGACGAGCACGATCAGCGACAACGCGGCGTTTAGTTCCGTGCCGATCGTGCGAAGACGCGACCGCTTGGAGATTCTGGCACTCCGCGGCGCGATGCCCATGACGAAGGGCAGAAGACTCGGGATTGCAATGGTCGCAAGGATAAAACCAGTCCAGAGCCGCGCGGAGCTGAGTGGCAGAGTCCACCCTGCCAACAGGGCGACGAAAATCGCAGGTGCCAACAGCGATCGGCGCAGATTGTCGATCATTTTCCAGCGGCCGATTGCTGGGATCGCGGACCGGACCGAGTCGCTTGTCGCGAGCCGTCTGCGACCGAAAATCCAAGGTAACAATTGCCAATCGCCGCGGGCCCAGCGATGCTGACGAGCTGCGGCGACGTCGTATCGCGAAGGAAACTCCTCGACGACCTCGATATCGGAAACCAGCCCTGCGCGAGCGAAGGTTCCCTCGAACAGATCGTGGCTAAGGAGTGTATCCGGGGCAATGCGGGCTTCAAGCGCCTCCTCAAAGACATCGACATCGTAAATGCCTTTGCCGGAATATGAACCTTCACCGAAAAGATCCTGATACACGTCCGAAACGGCGAACGCATAGGGGTCCAAACCGCTGACACTCGAGAAGACGCGCTGATAAAGCGATCCCTCATGGCCAGTCGGCATCGACATCGAGACACGCGGTTGAAGTACGGCGTGGCCGTTGGTCACCCGCTTGGTACGCGGGTCGAGCGTCGGACGGTTCAGCGGGTGAGCCATCTTGCCGATCAGTCTCTTTGCTGCTCCCCTTGGCAGACGTGTGTCAGCATCGAGCGTGATGACATAGCGTACGCCGGCAGGTACGATCGGCGGATGACCGTCGATCACGGTAAAAGTCGTGTCGGTGGCGCCTCGCAACAATCGATTGAGCTCATGCAGTTTTCCCCGCTTGCGCTCCCAACCCATCCAAGTTTGCTGTGCCTCGTCCCAGACGCGTCGGCGATGTAACAGGAGGAAGCGGTCACCGCACGAAGCAGGGCGGTAACGCCTATTGAGCTGAGCGATGTTTTCGGCGGCGGCAGCGAGAAGTTCGCCGTCGCCCGGCATATTCTCAGTGGCGGCATCGGTCCAATCAGAGAGCAGGGCAAAGCAGAGATCGGCATCGGTGTTGGCTAGATGATGCACCTGCAGCCTCGTCACTTGCTCGGCGATCGCAACGGACGACGTCAGCATCGTGGGCATGACGACCATGGTGCGCAGGTTCGACGGTACCCCGTCGGAAAGCTCCAAGCCGGGGAGGATTGTCGCACCGAAGTGACGGATTACGTTGCTATTAACCAGTGCGATGGTGGCATCCAGCGCGGGCAACGCGGCGAGGAGCGCAAATGCGCAGAACGCCCAATTCCCGCCACGTACCGTCGTCCAATTCATGATCAGCGCGACCGTGACGGCCGTGACCAGCGCGACAACTCCCAGGTAACCGTAAATCCCGACGGCCGCATTCGCACGGTCGAGCCATTTCTTCGCCGGAACGCGAAAATTCAGATCGCGCTCGAATGCTCGACGCCCATTGCCGATCAGGTAATACCCCGGATTTCGCACCTGCGCCGCGGCGACAGGATCCGCCCCATCTACAACGTCTGCCGCCCGCTTCGCGGCAAGGACCGCAAGCCGCGCAACCTCGATTTCGGGATATGTCGAGCCTCGCGCTAGCTCTTCGATTGCTCGCCGATAGAGGTCGCGCGTCGAGAACTCCATGGCCGCAAAGTCGCTCTCGGCACGCAACACCACATCGACAAGGCTGAGGCTTTCGAACAGCGCCTTCCAATCGATGTCGGATATTAAACGCATGCTTGTGATGATGTTGCGTACCGTCACATTCGTCGCACCTTGGCGTTGGTGCTCTTCGTAGACGATATCGTCGGCGGTGGTGCCCTGCGCTGCTAGGCGTTGGTCAAGCCAACGGAGCGCCGGCATGACTTTCGGATCCTGGTCGCGCAGCCGTCGCACCAACTGAACGGCGAAGGCCGGCTGCAGATGTGCCCGATCGATGCCGTGCAGGGCGGCGCTCGCAGGTTCTGCCCCCGGGCCGCCGACGCCGAGCAATCGGTCGGCCAACGCGTCCGCGTCTCGGCGCGCCGCGCGGTTACGGACGATGGCCTCAGCTAGGCGCCGCAGAATTCTCCACCAGCACGATGCGCAGGGTGATGGCGACGGCCCAGAGCTCGCCTATCGTTAATGGCTCCACGCGCTGATAGGCGTTGACGAAGCGGGTGAGCATTTGCGGATCGAAACGACTGTCGGTATGTGCAACAAAAGCCCAAGCGATGCCGAACACGCGCGGATAGCCTTTGAGCGGCCCGTCCGCCAGCTTGGGCAGCTGGCGATAGTAGTCGGGCGGGAGATCCCTTTAAATCCCGTGTACCTGCTCGTCGACGATATGAAAATTGTCAACCAACCAATCGGCGGCGGGAGTGACAGTGCGCTCGTCCTTGATCGCCGCGCCGATGTTAATGTAGGCGTCGCGGAGCACCCAATCGTTATCGCGAAGGCGCTTGGTCAATCGTCGATCGGTTATAGATCTTAGGGCGATGCGCTGGGCGCCAGCAAGGCTTTTGCCATGTTGCTCAAGCCGCTCGAGGCTGAAGAGCTCCGCCCAAATCGGTGCCTCGGGCGCACTATCGAAAGCGGCTGAACGATGTTTAAAGGCACGAAAGAAGGAATAGATCACACTGTGCCCGCCTTCGACGATGGCGGCAGGAGACCGTGCTTATCGGTCTGAGGTAAATTCCGACCCTTCCGTCGCCAGCTCATGCACTGTTAACCTCGGTTATCCACAGGGAAGTGGGTGACGCGATGACGGAAGACCCTGCAATCATCCGACGCAACATTCGCTGGTATCGGGAACTGTTGAGGCTTTACAGCACGCCTGAGACGCGGCGGCAACTGCAGAAAATGCTTGCTGGCGCCCGAGTGCAACTACCCATAGCCAAGGCGAAGACGCCCGAGCGCAAACGTCAAGTTGCTGGCTGAGAAAACTCGCAGTCATATTACTGCGTGATACCCGCCCGCGGTGCGCACGGCCGGATCGGTTCGGTACTTTGCCAAAATCGCGAAAAGGGCGTGGTGACGCACACTGACGTTCTCCATTTTACCGATGCACAAATGACACCGGGAATTGCCACAGAGCTTGGGAGGTACGTCGCGCATACGGGGGTCGTTCATTTCCCAGAGAGACAATTCCCAATCGCGAAAGGTGGCTACGGCGTTGTCGATCTTCTTCGCCTCGATGGAGAGCGACGTGCATCTCTAGTCGCTGTTGACGGATGCGACAGGCGGACCACACTCGCTCATCCTGAGGTCTTGGCTGCGTTTGCAGGCGGAAGCGGTGCTTTCGTGAGGGCCTTCGCACAGAGATCGGCAGAACCGGGGACCGGTTCCTTCATTCCCGGTAATTTGGCCCAGCCGCCCTTCGTGATGAAGTCGCTTCGATCCCACTTGTCCGTCTTGTTCAGAGCGGCGAGCTGGGCGATCGCGTTGGCGTCATTCTTGAACTGGGTGACGCAGAACTCCGCCGCCATGCCTGCATTTGCTTCCTGGCCCGCTTTCGTCGCCATTTGCCGGGCGGTGCCCCCGGTCACCCAGCCACCCCAGGAAAAGCCGACGATCAGCGTCGCGACAACACACACGGCGCAGGACCAGAGCAGCATCGTCTTTGACGGCTGGTAATCTTGGTAGCGCCGCATAAGGTTGGGATTGGATGCGATCATTTGTTTCCTGCTCAGACTTCCTGGCTCAACGACAGGTGTAGTCCCAACCTACTGTCGGCGATCGCCAGCGGATACCTTCGGAAACTACCCAGTTAAGGATGAGGCGTTTCGGGAATCGCCCTTGCATTTTTTTTTCGCGTGCGGGAATCAATGGCGGACGCAATTGCAGCGACTGCGATCAAGATCAAAACCAAAATCAAGCCGCGCATCTCGCTCATTGCATTACTAGCACGATTGGAAAGGCGACTGCGAAACTAGCGACCAAGCGGTAGTTGCCAATCATGAGATGTCACTTATCGTTTGTTTTGCGTGTGGGATGAGCGTGGACAGATCGCCTCGCTATTCGGCGAGGCGCCTGCGTTCCCTTCATACTCTCTTGCAAACTCGCGCGACCGCGCCGGTACATATTCGATGAGGTTTCGGATTGTTGACGAGGATGTCAAGGCGGCAACGCGTTCGCATTTCTCGGCATGCCTCAAGAATGTTTCGCCGTTCCCCATACCATCTATATACCCATTGCTCACCGAGCCGAAAAAGCTTCGGAATCTACTTATGTGCTGATAGAGCCGCTACGGTGGCTTCGAGATTGCCTCGAGGCGACCGATCAGCGGCGCTCCTCGGAGCGTCCGAAGCTCAAGCCAAGCGCCGTTACTCCTAAAAATCTTGTCAGGATAGAGACCTCACCTGCGCAATTCGTTGGCGCTCGGCGCCGCCGTGGTTGCTCTGGAAACATGATGGCGACCGCCCCCCCGTCTTTGCGTTCAGTCCCAGTTCGACAACTCTTATTCGCACCGATCGCCGAGGATGAGATTGGAATGCTCCGCGTTCTGTCGGCGTCGACGCAACTGGACTTCGAGCCTCGGCAGGAAGCCGCCAACTCCGCCCGCTTGCCGGAAGACCGAGCGACGCGGAGATTGGCATTGCTCCTTGCGTCTGCCCGACCGGCCGTCAGTGCTCCGGGGCGCCGGAACGATCGCCACCCGCTCGATAGCGTTCTTGCCGCGCCAGTCCTTGATCAAAACTCAGGCGCACATGATGGTGGCCGACGTCGCCTGCGCCGATGAAATACTTTGTCGGCAATCGCCCGCTGCTTTTCGCGATCCTTTTCGCCTTCGTGCTCGGACTACGGCGGATTGCCAGCCGTTAGTTGGTCGCGGATCGACGATGCTCTGCTGTCACGACAATCTGAGTAGTTTCCGAGGCCTAACTCGGAGCGTTGCCGGCCCCTATGGTGACACTCATCACGTTTCGTCGCTCACGAGCGGCAAGCGGCACAATCGCCACACAACACCACGCACTGCCGATACCCAGAAAGGTCCGACATGTCATCCTTCACCCACCCGATTATCAACACCGCGCCCCTCATGCGCTCGGTTGCGCTCGCGGCGCTGTTGGGCGCCACGTCTCTTGCCCTCCCGATGAGTGCGGCCCGGGCCGACAGCGTCATCCGCGCGCCGATCCAGTTGGTACAGGCCGGCAAGAGCCAAGCTGCCAAGGACGCAACGGCTACGAAAGCGGAGACCCTCGAGCAGCGGATCACCGATCTTCATGCGGCGCTGAAGATTACGCCGGACGAGCAAACGAAATGGAACGATGTCGCGCAGGCGATGCGTGACAATGCCGCCGCCATGCAGAAACTGGTCGCGGAAACGAGGGCTGCGGCCCCCGCGAGTAGGACCGCGGTGGATGACATGAATACCTATGCGAAATTCGCGCAGACGCATGTCGACGGGCTTAAGAATCTGAGCGCGGCTTTCCAAACGCTCTACAATTCAATGCCTGATCCGCAGAAGAAGGTCGCCGACCAGGTGTTCCAGGATTCTGGCGAAGCGGCACCGTCACGTAGCTAGCAATGCAGGACGATCGCGTTCCGCGGTCGCGACACCGTGCACATCATAAGGAGGTCGTTATGACCTACAGTATCAATACTAAGTCAAAACGCCACCTGCCGGCGACGCTTGCGGCAGGGCTCGCAATCTCCGCGTTTGTCGCGCTTGGTGCGGTTGTCACTTCGGTCAGCGCGGAGGAACATCACGGCGGTGGCGGCCATGGTGGCGGCCATGCCGCATATCATGGCGGCGGACATCGCGGCGGCTATGGGGGTGGCAATGGCGGCTGGGACGGCGGCTATTACGGCGCACCTCCGTTGGTCTATGGCGGGCCATCCTATTATCCGCCGCCGGTGGTTTACGGTCCGGGCATCGGTATCGCCCTGCCGGGTATCGAAATCAATATCAATTGAGTCTCGCCCTAATTCGATATGGCAACGGCCGGCATCGTCGCCGGCCGCTTTTTTTAGCGACGCCGGGCGGCTCTCGAACATTTTCGCATGGGCGCCTGCGCCTCTCCCCGAATTCGTCTCAGGTGTAAGCCAATTCGGCAACCAGCGGGGGACGGGCATCCGAGCGCAATGGGATGGTCCGGCTGCGCTCACCGGACGTGACCGAATCCCAACTCTTCCCGGCAGCGCCGCATCTGCCGTTGCCAGTCCACCCGGAGCGCCAGCGGCGCATGCACGTTGCCGATCGCATGCCCCCGAAATGGGGCAAATCTTTCGGCGTCCTTGAAACGTGCAACTGAATTGCGTGTCCATCCATCACTGAGAATGGGAAAGGCCGCTTGCTTGCCGTGGGGAGAGTCCGTCAGCTACTTACGGAAAAGCGGCATTCGGCCCGGTGTGGCGCGTAGACCTGAGGAATCTGCTTGGTCTTGCTGCTCATCGCCAGGCGAGGAACGGGCCTGACTCCGCTTCGTTGGTGAGCGCGCCTGCTCCGAATTTGATGAACTAGCCTTGTCGCTATCATTCGAAGGCATTGGGTTATGAGACATGGCATCCTCTCGCCGGAGACGCGGAGATCACAGGCGGCCTGGAGTTGCACTCAATTCGTTACTTGCTGGTCATGTGATGTCACGAGCGAGCCTAGCGAATGGCCGAGGGGCCGTGGAGACTTCGGAATCTATTCAAATCTCGGGGACGGGTTTGGCGGCGCGCTCCTTCAAGTGCAAGAGCGGGTGCCGTCCCTATTTCGTGCTTTGAACTGTCCGAGCGGCCTCACCCGGTTGGCTCTCGGCATCTGTTGGCGCGGTTCCGGCGTTGCCATTCGATCTGCGTTAGTTTCCGAGCCTCGTACCGCTGACCCGCCGCCTATAATCCAGCGGTGTGGTCGGGGCGATGGTGAAAATTCTGCGTGAATATGAGCGCGCCTTGGTCTTCCCGCCGGGGCGCTTTCAAGGGTCAGGGGACCGGGCCTTGCCTTGCTGATCCCCTTCTTCCAGGAAATGGTGCGCGTGGACTTGCGCATCCGGATGATCGAAATACCGAACCAGGACGTGATTTCCCGCGACGATGTCTCAATGAAGGTCGACGCCGTGCTCCATTTCAATGTCGTCAATGCCGAACGGGCCATCATTCAGGTTCAGTCCTACCTGTCCACCACCAATATGCTGGCCCAGACCACCCTGCGCGCCGTGCTGGGACAGTATGACCTCGACGAGATGCTGTCGGAGCGAAAGAAGCTCAACGCCGATGCCCAAAGCATCCTGGATGCCCCAGACCGAAATCTGGGGAATCAAGATGAGCAACGTCGAGATCAGAACCGTCGAGCTCACCGACAATATGGTGCGTGCCATCGACAAAACAGGCCGAGGCGGAACGCGACCGGCACGCTAAGATCATCCATGGCAGCGCCGAGTTCCAAGTGTCGCAAACCGTTGTCAACAAGGCACAGATTCTCGGCAGCATGCCGGCGGCGACGCAATTGCATTATCTGCGAACACTTGCAGATATCGCCGCCGAACAGGACTCCACCGTGGTTTTCCTGATGCCGATCGACATCGTCAAACCATTCCTGGAACTGCTCGATAAAGCCGGCAAGGCGCCCAGCGCCAACGGCGCCCTTCATGCCCCGCTCGTGAAAGACGCTCCCTTGGCCGCATGAGGAACGGCAGCAGGCGCCTATAGTTAGCCGCCCGCGCTTGAGGACGCGATACCCAGATGCTGAAAGCCTCTTTTCAACATCCCGGTTATTGCGGTCGAGGCTTCGAGTATGAGATTTTACCGGTGTCAGCGCGTTATCTTAAGATTTGTTGGGGTGACAAGCACCCCGGATCGGATGACGATGCGGCAGAAAAGGGGCGACTGCGGACCCGCGTGTTCATCGCATTCCTCAAATCGTTCATCCGCGAGGGCAGCCTGCGCGTTGTCGATGCGTCGGGTCGCAGCCATCTGGTCGGCGACGGCGCGGCGCCCCGTGCCACGATCCGCCTGACCAGCAAGCCTCTCGAATATTCGCTCGTCCTCAACCCCAGCCTCCGGGTGGCCGAGGCCTATATGGACGGAATTCTGCTGATCGTGGACGGTACGCTCTATGACTTTCTCGAGGTGGTGGCGCTTAATCTCGACAATGTCGCGCGCATGCCGTGGCTCGCCTTCATCGAGCGGCTCGGACGAGGGTTGAAGCAATACAATCCCGTCGGCACGGCGCAACGCAATGTCGCGCACCACTACGATTTGTCCGATGCGCTCTACGACATCTTCCTGGACCGCGATCGCCAATATTCCTGCGCGTATTTTACCTCGCCGACCGATAGTCTGGAGACCGCACAAGAGAACAAGAAGCGGCATATCGCGGCGAAGCTGTTGCTCGGCCGTCCGGGACTCAAGGTTCTCGACATCGGGTCGGGCTGGGGCGGACTGGGACTCTATATTGCGCAACAGTCGGATGCCGACGTCACCGGCGTGACGCTCAGCACGGAACAGCACAGACTGGGTTCGGCGCGCGCGGCTGCGGCCGGGCTCGCCGAGCGGGTTCGGTTTCATCTTCGTGACTATCGCCAGGAGACCGGGCGCTACGACCGCATCGTTTCGGTTGGCATGTTCGAGCATGTCGGCAAGCAGAATTATGCCGAGTTCTTCGCCAAGCTTCGCGACCTGCTGACCGACGACGGCGTCGCGCTGCTGCATTCGATCGGCTATTCCGACACGCCCGCGCCGATCAACCCGTTCATCCGAAAATACATCTTTCCCGGTGCCGATCTGCCTTCTTTGTCCGAGATTTTCACTGTGGTCGAACGCGGCGGACTGTTTGTCACCGATGTCGAGATTCTGCGGCTCCATTATGCGGAAACGCTGCGCCATTGGCGCGCGCGTTTCATGGCGCGCCGGGACGAGGTCGGCCGACTTTATGACGAGCGCTTCTGCCGGATGTGGGAGTTCTATCTAGTGCTGTGCGAGATTGGCTTTCGCCGGCGAACCAACGTGGTGTTTCAAATACAGCTGGCGAAGCGCGTCGATGCCGTGCCGATCACTCGCGACTACATGGTCGATTGGGAACGAAAATCCAGTCTAACGGCTTGAGACGGCGACAAGCGCTAACCGCGCCAACGCCGGCAACGATTTCGTACCCGTCTTTCTCATGATCTCGGCGCGATGATTCTCGACCGTGCGCTGGCTGATGCCGAGATCGGCGGCGATATTCTTGCTCGGGTGGCCGGCAAGAACCAGATCCATAATCTCGCGCTGGCGCGCCGTCAGGCCGGCGACGTGGTTCGCCGCGCTCTCCCGCCGGGCAATCAGTTTGCTTGAATCGCGCGACAATTCGAGCGCGCTGGCGACGTTGGCGAGCAAGTCAGCGCTGCTGATGGGCTTTTCGATGAAGTCCAAGGCGCCCGCCTTCATGGCTTGAACCGCCATCGGCACGTCGCTGTTGCCGGTGATCATGATGGTCGGCAGCTGATGGCCGTCTTCCGCGAGCCGCCGCAGCAATTCGAGTCCTTTCATGCCGGGCAAGTAAGCATCGATCAGAAGGCATGCTTCGCGGCCGGGACGATAGGCTTCGAGGAAAGCCTCGCAGGATTCGTAATCCTCGACGGTGCGGTCGTCGTCCTCGAGGACGTCGCGGATCGCTTCGCGTGTGCGACGATCGTCGTCGACGACGAAGATAACCGGCTTCGTCTGCCTGCTAGAGGCCGGCGCGGGACGCGCCGGCATTACCGAAGGCACGGCCGCCACAAGGCGTTGAATGGCTTGCGTGAGTCCCTTCAACTTTATCGGCTTGTTGAGTTGCCCGCAGTTGTGCCGCGCTATGTCGCGTGAGGTGCCCGTCGATATATCGCCGGTCAGAATGACCGTGGCCGGAATTCGCACTTGAGCCGTTCCCTAAGTTTACCGGCGATGACTTGAGCCCGTCATGCCATTCGGCAGATTGTAGTCAGCAAGGATGAGATCCGGCTGAATCCCTCCGCGCATCACCAAGTCGAGCGCGGCGATGCCGTCCGGCGCGGTTGCCGTGCGATAACCCTCGTCTTGGAGGAAGAGCTCGAGAAGGTCGCGTATTTCGGGATCATCCTCGACGACCAGGATCGTGCCCGTGCGGCGAACGGCTTCAGCAATGACCCCGTTCTTGTTATCGATAATTTTCATGGGTGGCATCGCCGTTTCGGTCGGCAGCTTTATCTCGATCGCGAAAACCGAACCTTTGCCGGGAAGCGAGCGGACGCGCACCTGATGGCCTAGCAATTTGCCCAAGCGCTGCACGATGGAGAGACCGAGACCGAGACCGAGGCGCCGTTCGCGCGCTTCATTGTCGACTTGATGATATTCGTCGAATATCGCCTGAAGCTCATCGGGGGCGATGCCGATGCCGGTGTCCCAGATTTCGATGCTCAATATTCCCTCGCGCCGACGGCAACCCAGCAGCACCCTGCCGCGCTTGGTGTATTTGAGCGCGTTGGACAGCAAGTTGCGGATCATCTGTTCCAGAAGGCGCGGATCGCTCTCGATCGATGCGCCGCACGAAACAACGCGCAGCTTCAGCCGCTGCGCCTCCGCGAGATAGGTGAACTCGTCCCGCAACCGTTCGAGCAGCCCCTCGACCGGAAAACGAACGATGTCGGCGTGGACCGTCCCGGCCTCGATCTGGTTTATGTCGAGCAGCGTGTTGAGCATGCCCGACATGGCGCCCAGGATCTCGTCGAGCCGAGACACCAGCTTCTGCGCTTTCTCTTCCACGACGGCCTTCGCCAGCAGGCCCTGTAGCAATGCCAACGTTTGCAATGGCTGGCGAAGGTCATGGCTCGCCGCCGCGAGGAAACGCGATTTCGCTACCGTGGCGAGCTGCGCCTGCCGCTCGGCTGCCTTCAGCGCATCCGCCGTGTGCCTACGCTCGCTGATATCGACAAAGGTAATGACGACCCCCTCTACCGCTCCATCTTGGGCGCGATAGGGCAGGATACGGCGGATATACCAGGCACCGCTCTGTGCTTCGATCTCCCGCTCGACCGGCGCCAGGGTCCGCAGCACTGTTGTCGCATCCGCCGGAAGAGCGGCATCGGCCGCCAGCGAATTTAGGTCTGCAAGCGGTCGCCCGACATCGCTCGGGATGACATTGAAGAGCGACGCAGTGGCCGGCGTGAACAGGCGGATATTGAGGTCGGTATCGAGAAACAGCGTCGCGACATTGGTGCTGTAGAGGACATTCTGCAGATCGTTGGCGGTCGTCCGTTGCCGCTCCAGGGTCTCCTGGAGCTGACTGTTCAGCGCGGTCAGTTCCTCGTTGAGCGATTGCAATTCCTCCTTCGACGTTACCAGTTCCTCGTTGGTCGATTGAAATTCCTCGTTGACGGACAAAGCCTCTTCGTTGATCGCCATCTGCTCTTCGCTCGAAATCTCCAGGTCGCGGATGGCACTCTGGAGCTCCGTTCTTGAGGCTTCGAGCTCCTGCTCGAGCTCGGCGACCCGCGCGACGTCCGCGGGGGGAATTGGGCGATCTCGCCGCGGGGGATGTTTCGGCCCATCGACAAAGCAGATCAACAGCAGCTCCTCGCCGTCGCACTCGACTGGACGGACGTCGATGCTGAAAGAAGCCGTAGCGCCGTCCGCTCCGGCCTGACCGCCAACCACCACAACCCGGGCGTTTTTTTGAATGGCCTGCTGGATTGCCGAGCGAAGCTTGGCGCGCATACCGTCGCGCGCCATGGCAAGCAACTCGTGTGTGGGGCGCCCCGGCGCGAGGCGCAAATACCGGTCGGTCGGCCCAAGGAAATAGAGGCACTCATATTTGCGGTTGATCAACACCGCCGCCGGCGCATAGGCCTCCATCACCAGGCGCTGACAAAGCTCGGCGAGCGCCACGTCATGCAAGGGCGCGTGGCCCGGCGCAGGGCGAATGGGAATCCGCGCCCCATCGCTCATCGAGAAGCGCAGTTCTCCCGGCCGGGCGCGGCCGATGTGGCGATACACCCGCTCCGACTTGGAGATGGTCTCGAAGTGGCCGGTCACGTCGCCGACCGTCTCGGAGTTACCGAGCAGCAGCACGCCGCCCTCGCGCAGCGCGAAATGGAACAGAGAAATGATTTTCGCCTGCGCTTCGGGACGCAAATAGATCAGAAGATTCCGGCAGGAAACCAAATCGAGGCGCGAGAAAGGCGGATCGGCTAGCACGTTCTGAATGGTGAAGACCACCGCCGCGCGCAACTCCGGCGACACGCGGTAGCCGCCATCTTCCTTGACAAAGAACCGGGCAAGCCGTTCCGGTGAAACATCCGCCGCAATCGTTTCCGTATATAAGCCATCGCGGGCGCGGGCGACGGCGTCCGGGTCGACATCGGAGGCTAAGACCTGAAGCTTGACGTTGCGTTTCTTCGCCGCGATCCGCTCTTGGAACAGCATGGCGAGGGAATAGGTCTCCTCGCCGGTGCTGCACCCGGCGATCCAAATGCGGATCGGACGATCGGGCGCTTGGTTGCGCACCAGCTCGGGAACGACTTTATCCGCCAAAAAATCGAATACTTTCGGATCGCGGAAGAAGCCCGTGACATTGATAAGCAGATCCTTGGCGACACGGTCGAGCTCGCCTGCGTCGCGGCTCAGAATTTCGAGATACCGATTCTATGTCGATGCCGATCCCGACCATCGCCATGCGCCGCTCGATCCGGCGCTGCAGCGTTCCCGGCTTGTACTGCGTAAAATCGTGGTCGGTCTTGATGCGGAGAAGATCGATGATCTCGGCCAGCCGGTCGGGGGCATTTGTCCCCTGACGTCGGGCCCGCACGGCTGCCCGGGGCGGCAATTCGCCCGCGGTATTTGACCAGCGCTTCGGGAATCTGGGCCACCGGAAGGACAAGGTCGACCGCGTCGGTCAGCGATCGCGCTTGCGCGGCATGCCGTCATAAGCGGCCTCATCGGGGTCCTGGGCGATCACCAGTCCGCCCATTTCCTTGACGGCCTTCAACCCGATACTGCCGTCGGCCCCGGTTCCCGAGAGAATCACGCAGACGGCGCGCGCGCCGCAATCCGCCGCCATCGAATTGCAGCAAAAAGTCGAACGGCAAACGCGCGCCGTGGCGCGCTTGGGGTCGCGAGAGGCGAAGGGTGCTTTTATTGACGGACAGATAAGTTCCAGGCGGAATGACATAGAGATGGTCCGGTTCGATCGCCATTCCATCGCTTGCCTGGCGCACAGTCAGGACGGTGTGTCCGGCGAGAAGATCGACCATCATGCTTTCGTGCGTCGGATCGAGATGCTGCACCAGGATGAAGGCCATGCCGTTGCCAGCCGGCATCGCGCCCACGAGCTTGCGACAAGCGTCGAGACCGCCGGCCGAGGCGCCGACGCCGATGACCGGGAAGTTCAATGGCCCACGAGGCGGCCCGTGAGCCCGCATGGAATGCCGGCCCGCCTGCGGCTGAGCTGCTTTGATCCGACGCGGGCGGCTATCGGGCATACACTTGTTCTCGCAAGGGGCGCTCCCACACCGGGAGGCAGAAACGCACAATATCACAACGCGGTGGTGGTAGTTACGCCTCAACGCCGGTCTGAGTAGTTTCCGAACCTCCTCACGGCACACTCTTGTCCGTTACCGTTTTGGACAGATACGTTTTGATAAATGGTGACTCGCTCTATTCGAAATGCGCCTTCCCCAAATGACTCCGTGGCGCCGCGCCGGAACCGGACGATCGGTGTCGAAACGCAGAGAAATAAAGGCGACGGTCGATGGAACCCCTAAATGCGCTTCGAATCATGGTCGTGGAAGACGAAGCCGTAATTGCGCTATTGCTGGCCGAGGTGCTTGAGGGAATGGGCCATGAGGTTTGCGCGATCGAGGCCACCAAGGCCGGCGCGGTGACCTCTGCCGTCGAATGCCGACCCGACCTGATAATCGTCGATGCACGGTTAGACGACGGCAGCGGTGTCGCGGCCGTCGACGAGATATTGCGGATCTGGCTTATTCCACACGTGTTCGTCAGCGCGGACATTTCGAGGGTCCGGGCGCTTCGGCCGGACGCTGTGATGATCCAGAAGCCCTATCGTGAATTGGACCTTGCTTCCGCCATTCAACGCGCGCT
>CAWDRN010000011.1:0-461704 GCA_963804725.1 uncultured Alphaproteobacteria bacterium
GAGCGCCGGGAAACCTGCAGCATCATATCAATAAGGGTGCGCGGGCAAATTAGTTGAATTCCGAATCTGCCGCTGCGTGCTACCGTGCAACATGGTCCGGCTTTCGTAGCTGCGGCTGCAGCCCCTAATGCCTTAGCGTCGGTTCCGTGTGTTCTATAGAGCCGATGAAATTCGGTGGTCGAAATGACGCGCATCGCTCCGGTTTTCCGCCTTACATCCGAGTTCGATGGCTTTTATTCGCGGCGATCGACGACGACAAAAAGTGGAATGCTGCTCAGCGTCCTTTCTGCGCTGGCGCGACTGAATCTCGACCCTTGGCAGGAAGCCGCCGACGTCTGCCGGGAGACGCGGCAACGCGGCGCCGCGGAGATTGGTTTCCCTGATCGAGCAGCTACCCATTCGGGTTGACCAACGCTCCGGTCGCGACACAGGTAGATTTTCTACGTGATCAAACACAATGAGGAGAAGGACCATGCGCATGCGGCGCCATCCTTTAGGGTCACGCGCAGCAGGCCGTCTGGCATGGCAACGAAGCGACAAAAAAGACAATCTTGAGCACCACGGCGGCCACGGGACCCCCTTAAGGGGGCAACGGAGGGGCAGCGGGAGGGACGATGGCTACGCCAACGATAAAAGGACGCACGTCTCCTGATCCATTATGACACCGACCCGGCTAGACACTTCTTGCTCGCCTTCACCCGTCACTTACGCGCCTGAATGCCAACCGAAGCGTACAAGCGCTTCACCAGCGCGCGTTGCTTCACCAAGCCAATCATCCTTTTTTTTCACGACGCCGTCTTTGCGCCGAGCGCCCATGCGCGCGACCCCGCGGCCTGGGGACAAACGCAGCGGCCGAGTGCCACCGCCGGGCGCTCAACATATGACGCATTTCAGTGTTGGATTGGGGGGTTATGTGAGGATTTTTCGAGCCAACGAACAACAGCTTTGCACCCGGGAGGGGACGGCCGCGACCGGGGTGTTTCGCCGCCGAAACTCTCCGGTCATTTCGATGGCCTCATCGCGCGAGTTCGTCGAGCAGCGCCTTCGCTTCCTTCAGGTCGGGAGTGTCGAAGCCTCCAGTGAACCAATTGTAGACCGGCGCAAGAAAATTGGGTGCCCTTCGACGTTTCGGCGGCAGTTGCGGATTATAACCGTGGTGGAGCGGTCGGTCGTCTCATTTGCCGGCTAGGTACGCACGCGCTTTCTCCGTTTCTGGGCGGGTGGCGGCATTTTCCACCATCGCTACGAGGCGGCCGTAATAGAGCCGGGCCTTCTCGCGGTCACCTGATTGAGCAGCGGCGGCGCCGGCGCCATAGAGGGTGCGGAAGCGCTTGGGGTCGAGCGTCAGTGATGCCTCGTATGCCGTCAACGCTTCTGCCGGCTGTCCGCTTTCCAGCAGCATGTCGCCCAGCAGCTCGCGCGATGGCATCAAACGGCCCGGCGTGACCGCGCTCTTATCGCTGGCATCCTCCATGTCCGCTGCTTCCCGCATCAGCTTGAGCGCCGCGACGCGATTGCCCTCGGCAAAGGCGATCCATGCGGCGCCCCCGAGCCGCTGCACTTCGACTTCCGTGGCCCAGTAATCGTCCGTCGCGGCTTTGAGCGCGGCCACGATGTTAGCGAGTTCCTGCACGTCCTTCTCGGCTGCGTCTGGATCGCCGCTCCGCGCCTCGCCGAGGGCTCGGGCAAAATACGTCATGGCCGTCGTGTATTGGTAAGGGCTGTCGTTCGGTAGCAGCCCCTTCGCTTCGGCCCAGGCGCCGCGTTCGAGCACGTAGCGTGCCGGGATTGCGGCCTGCGCGTAGCGAGAGGCGCGGCTATTCCCTGGAAAGCCCGTGACGTGGCTCGCCGTCTCGGCGATGGGAGCAATGTCTCGATCACGGGCCAGCTGTAGATCGCCGTAGACCAGATAGTCCAGCGCGTGAAGCTCGCTTTCTGGATCGTGCTGCGCCGCGGCCGCGGCGGCCGAGCGCACGTTCGTCGCCGCCGATTCCTGCCAAGCGCCGATTCGAGTGAAGATGTGCGACGGCATGTGCAACGCGTGTGGCGCCGATGGCGCGATATCGGCATAGCACAACGCCGCGGCGATGCCCTTGTCGGCAATCGCGGCGTAATCATAGGCGTGGATCAGATAATGCGCGACCCCCGGATGGTTGGGATGCTTGGCAAATTGCTTTTCGAGAATGGCAGCGGCCTTTAACGTCGTTGCATACGATTTGTCGGTGGGCGCCTGCGTCGCCGTCAGATAGAGCGCGAAGAAAATCTGCGCCTCGTCGTCGTCGAGGAAACGGCCCGCCAGTTTCTCAAACGCCTGGGACAGCGCCTTGAGGCGCGCTCGGTGCGGCTCGCTCGGATAGTTGTCGTAATAGACCGAGACCGCATCGATATAGCCCCGCTCGCGCTCTGTCTTTGCGCCGATCGCGCGGCCGCGGGCGACGGCGTCCTTGGCCTCCCGCGCAAGCGCGGGCGTCGGACCGACAGAGAAGGGATTGCCGATATCGATGGCTGCGATCCCCCACGCGGCAATTGCGCAGCTCGGGTCCTGTTCCAATACCGCGCTGAACGTCTTCC
Source organism: uncultured Alphaproteobacteria bacterium (assembly GCA_963804725.1). GTDB lineage: Bacteria > Pseudomonadota > Alphaproteobacteria > ATCC43930 > CGMCC-115725 > JAATGI01. The sequence goes on from CAWDRN010000011.1 coordinate 2,572, forward strand.
GTCCCTCATCCCACCAGAACGAATGGAGCAAGGCAACTCCGCGTTCGAACGTCGCTTGAACCGAGGAGGCGCACGAATTGGCGAAGCCGACCGCGCCGAGTTTTTCGGGCGGCTTGCCGGTAGGCTCGTCGGCGAAAGCGGCGACTGGCCCCAAGGCCAAACAAAAGGCGAGGGCCATGCGGATTGCCAGGGGCATCATGGTTCCTTCCGCGAGTTCATCAGTTTCGATAGATGCCGAACGATATTTTTTGGGTCGCCGCTGCCCGATAGCGTCTCGACCAATTTGCCCGTGCGGTCGACCACATAAATGTACGACGTGTGATCGAAAAAATAACTGCCATCATCGGTGTCCTGTCGTTCGTAGATCACGCCATAGGCCCGTGCGGTGGCGGCAATCTGCGCCTGAGTTCCCGTCAACGCGATGATCCGTTTGTCGATGGCCATGACGTAGTCGGCCAGAATCTTCGGCGTGTCGCGTCTTGGGTCGATGGTGATGAACACTGGCTGCACCTGGTCCGCACGGACGCCCAGTTCGTCCAGCGCCCCGGCGATGGCGCTCAATGTCGTCGGGCAAATATCGGGACAGAACGTGTAGCCGAAATAAATTAGCAGCCACCTTCCGCGATAATCCTTGTCGGTGACCGCGGTGCCGTCCGTCGCCGTGAGCGTGAACGGTCCACTATATGCGGAACGGTGCTGCTCCGCTGCGCCGACCGGCATGACCCGCAGCGCTGCCGCGGGCCCGATCAACAACAGGACGATCGTGAAGACACAACGCGCTCGGGACATGACATCTCCCCCACCGAGCACCCGCAATTCCTAAATCGGAAGGGGCGAACCGCATCTACCAGCCATAGTTTACCACAACGATGACAAAGTCGAATCTCATGGCGGCTGGTCGGTGATATCTCCAAAGCGCTACGGGGCCGTCGGAACAAGCGCCATGCGTAGTTGCGCTGCGCCTGCGCAAACGCCGCACTCCTTCCAGCTGGAAAATGTCATCCAGCCCGGCGTCCTCATCAAAAACTCACTGGCGATACTTTGACCCGCCCCCGCCCGGCGCCGAAATACAGCGTGGAGCCCGGCAGGAAAGTGAGGAACCGCCCCGTCTGCACCAGTCTGGTGCGGACCGTCGTTGAATCGGAAACGACCTGTGGCGTGGGAGGCGTAATGTCGGCAGAACGGAAAGCATCAGCGATCAAAGCACTGGCCACATTATCTAATTCCGGCAACGCCCAAGGTTCATCCAACAGGTCCTTGAGATCGATCTTGCGGCGCCGTGAGCATGGATTATCCAGCCCCGCAATCACCAACAGAGGCTCTAATTCGATCTGCGCATATCGATCGGCAAGTCGCGCGATCGCAGCAGGAATGAGACAATCTATGAACGGCCCGGCGCCGCCAAGCGGCAATCCTTCCGCCGTCGGATCTGACAAGAATGCGATCTCCTGTATTCCCGTCTTAGGTCATCGAACACGGCAGTACCGCAATTCAGCAGCGCGCCACCAGACACGGTCGCACCGACACCCTGCGAGGTCCGATCAAACAGGCGGACGCCTAGTGTCTGTTGGAGGTTAGCGATCGTTTTCGACACGACCGGCTGAGAGATGGCGAGCCGCTTCGCCGCACACCCCATGCTACCGGACTCAACCATCGCAAGCAGGATATGGAGGTACGGCTGTGGCTCGTCGTCAGCGGACTTTCCCGCGGTTTGCTCGTTAGGTCCGCGTTGTGCCAAAAGTCGTCACTGTCGGAATTCAGACCAGCGCTAAACAGCGAACGTTTCGCTCCCGTTACCGCTCAGTGGAAAAGATAATTCGGGGGGCTGGTCTAACATTCTCGTGCTGCGTCCCCATGTCCACAAAGGTCAGAGTTTCATGCGCTACGCAGGATTTTCAAACGTTGGGTGTAGTCGCGCGGGATAGGGCCTGTGGTACCGGCACGACGTCGCGGTGCAACCTCCGCGGAGAGCCGATGAGCAAACATCTAAGCGGCACGGACCACCATCTGGCGGCGGCGCTTCGTTACGAGCAGGCAGCAACACATCATCGACTTGCCTCCCAGCATTTCGCCGATAAAAACTATGGGCACGCCGCGCATCAAGCGTTAATTGAGCGTGGACACGGACGGCAAGCGGCCCGTCATGCTAACGAGGCCACGAAATATCACATTGAGCACCACGATAATTCGTCCTCGCCAATCGGCGTCGCCAAGATCGAGCCCGTTCAGTGATGACGCGCACGACCAGCAGGATGTTGATTTTCCGCCATCCGTTCAGGCTTAGCAGCGCGGCCGATGTGCAGCCGGGCGGAAGCTACGTGGTCGAAACTGACAAGGAGCAGCTGGACACGTCGCGAGAAGCTTATCGTTGGCTTGCCACCTTTATTCGGCTGCCCTGCACGCCGGGCACCGCAGAGGTCGGACGCATCATCGATATCGATCGTGGGGAATTGGGGGCAGTCTTGAAAGAGGAACAACGTTGCCGGAAGGGGCCGCAAAAGCCCGCCTGGACAGGGGCTTTCGCGGACGGTGTCGTGACCGTCGATCATTCCGGCGCCATCGTGTCGCTGGGCGCTACGCGACACGCGAATTCGCCGCCAAGGGTGCCGCGCGGTGCATCGCCAAACTTGGTGACGCGAAAGCATCACCTTCTTCTTAGCAATAGAGCAAATGAAGATTCGCATCGGCTATGAGTTGATCTACGACTTTCCTCAGCCGACGCCAATGATTCTGGTTCTCGGCATACATTTCACGCGTGCCTCCGACGTGATCGTGCCCGATCATCTGCGTATCAGCCCTTCGGTTCCGGTCATTCCGTACCGCGATGGATTCGGCAATTGGTGCAGCCGTATCGTTGCGCCTGCTGGCCGGGTCAAGCTATGGGCAGACGGTGTGGTGTCTGATACGGGCCAGTCGGAGGCGGCCGCGCCCCAAGCAGCGCAGCATGCGGTCGAGGCATTGCCGGCCGAGACCCTGGTCTATCTGTTGGGCAGCCGCTATTGCGAGACCGACCGGCTGGCCGAGACGGCGTGGCAACTGTTCGGCTCGGCGCCGCTGGGCTGGGGACGAGTCCAAGCGATTTGCGATTTCGTGCATCGCCACATCGCTTTCGGCTATGAATACGCGCGTCCAACGAAGACTGCGTGGGAAACGTTCAACGAACGAACCGGGGTGTGCCGCGATTACGCGCATCTAGCCATCACATTCTGTCGCGCGCTCAATATTCCGGCGCGCTATTGTACTGGCTATCTTGGCGACATTGGTATGCCTCCGCCTCATGCCCCGATGGATTTCGCGGGTTGGTTCGAGGCGTATCTTGATGGCCGATGGTACATTTTCGACCCTCGCAACAACGTACGGCGCATCGGCCGTGTGATGATCGCGCAAGGTCGCGACGCGGCGGACGTGCCGATCGCGCACACATTTGGACCCAACAAACTGGTCAATTTCCTGGTGTGGACCGAAGAGGTCGCGTAGGTCCAACGGCGCCCCCAACTGCAGATGAGCGCCGCGATCTACACGGTCGTCGTGGCCAGAGATGTGTTCGGTGCGATCATTTATGCCAATGAAGAAACGCCCGGTATGCGGTCGAGCCCGTGAGCGAAGCTGCACAATGAAGCCGATGAGGGTGCCGGCGAGACTGAAACCGATCGATCCGTTTGAGCTTGAGCCTATTCTTTAGGCAATGAGGGATATCGGCAAATCTCTTTGGCGCTGGGTCAGCACCGCGAAGAGTATGCAAATATCCACGCTTATTTGGGAGAGTGTCTCGAGGAGCAATATAAGGCTGGAATGTCGATGTTTGTCAGCGAAAGGGCAGGGCCAAAGCCAAAGGCGAAGCCGAAACCAACCGGGACAGTTGTTCCACTCGGACCAACGCCGGCCGTATAGCAACCTGCCATCCGATCCCAAGCGCCAGCCCGGCAAGGTCGGGGCTTTCTTCTGGAGCTCAATGGACTTCCTTTTCGGCCAACATGCGGAGTTCCTCCCGGCTTGTGGTGCGACCATGTTCGTCTTTGATTTCGATTTTTTCGATTTCTTCGTCGCTTCCTGCTAACTGCTGGACAACTGCCCAAGCTTCGGCGGCGGTTTCGATCGTCGAGACCGTAGGCTCAGCGCCAGACATTTTTGTGGGTTCGGATGTGATTATGAAGGTCGCCACTTGCCCTCCAGTGGGTGCCGCGGATGCTGCCAGTCCGCAACTTCAGTCTACTATAGGCCGCAAGGGGGACGTATTCACCCCAAGTCATGGGAACAACATTCATTCAGGGTCGCGAAACTTTCGTACCCTCCGAGCCCCGGCCGCGCTGGGCTCTTTTTGTTTGCGGTGTGCTAAAAGTGGGATCGCCTAAAGATCATCATCTGGTTGGCCGTGCGCAAGATTTCGCGATAACTTGAGCCGCAGGGCTTCGCATTTGCGGGGTCCGAGGAGAGGATGATCATAAACCTCAAGAAGAGATTTGATATGTCGACTTCCAAGTTGGCGCTTATTGGTATGATGATGTTCTCGATCGGCTTCGTTCTTATCCTCAAGTCTCTGCAAATGCTGCCGTCAGGTACTGCGTGAAGGTAAAAGGGGCGGAACACCCTGACTGCTCATTTAGGCAACTGAATGCGTGTCGCGCGTACGCAAGGGAAATGGGCGGCGGGCACTGCTACGCATTGCATCACTGACGGCTCCTCGCTCGACCGCATCGCGGCCCGATCCGTGAGATCGATGGCGGCTCTAAGTGAGAAGTCCAGCCATTGCTGGCGATGTCTCGCCGCGCCGGAGTTTTTTTATGATTTGACGAAGGATCATGGTGGCGTCACGATCGGGGGTGAAGAGCCCTGGGCCGCCGCGTCGGATCGCCCGAATCGGCGGCCGCTCTTTGCCTTAGCCATTGCCGCCGATCCTCCCTCCTTTGATCCTAGCTCCTAAGTGACCAGTTTTATCGATAGCCCATTTGCCGTTCTTTTAGTTACATTTGCTGCTTTGTCGGGGGCGGCATACACAGCTGACGGTCCTATCAAAAGATTTCGGCCCATCAAGAAGAACGAGCGAGCTGATTTCGATACCGCCCTGGCCGCCACCTTGACCCTCCTCGGGCTCTTAATCGGCTTCAGTTTTTCAATGGCTGTTAACCGCTATGATCAACGGAAAAATTGTGAAGCAGCCGAGGCCAGTGCAATTGGCACAGAATATCGGCGTGCAAATCTATTGCCTGGTGACGACGCCGCGCGGGTGCACCAACTACTAAGAAGTTATATAGATCAGCGTATTAAGTTTTATCTCGAGCGTCCGATTAGTGACGTCGAGGTTGATTTCGCCAAATTGCAAGATGAACTCTGGTCAGTGGTCGCAATCGCAGCACATGCACAGCCAAACCCTACGACCGCTCTTGCCGTTTCTGGTATGGACGATGTCCTTAACTCAGAAGGGTGCACGCAAGCCGCTTGGTCGAACCGCATCCCCGGTCCCGCCTGGGCCCTTCTGGGATTGATTGCGATCTTCGCCAACTTTTTGATGGGCTATCGAGAGCGGTCCGCCGGTATATTTGCCTTATTGGCGTTGCCGGTTGTTGTATCTATTGCATTCTTCCTCTTGGCTGACATCGATAGTCCCAGCGGCGGAGGCTTTATCCACATTGCACCGCATAATCTGATCTCAGTGTCCCAATCCATCGCCAAACATTGAGAACTCCGACCTCGGCAGCGATCGTGCCGACCTGGGTCGGTCTCCGGCGACTCATTCACCGATTTAGCCACGAGAGCGAACGAGCGAACAGGGAACCAATACTTTGGTTTAGCTCGTAACAGACGGGACCCATCGCCAAACAATCAATGCCCAGTGCGCCCCCCGCACTGGTCGTCTGTAACGTCCGCTGCGCTGGAGTTCACAGGTTTGGTGCGGCGGGTTTCTTTTGTGTCTGTGGCTTGCCGATCTCAGCCTCGGCCCCCGCTCCACAGCCGGCGGTAGCTCGGCGCAATCATCAGTGCTCGCCACCAATGTGGCACGTTCCATGGATGGGCTTATTCATGGAGTCCGGTTCGCCCAGCGTGAGGTTCGACCACAAAAGCTCGCCGTTCGATTTATCAATTACAAACGTTCGACTGAGGATTGATAGTTTTGAGTGTCCTGGCGGGATTGCGGCGATTGCCATGGTGGCAATAACGGCATACTTGTTGTTTTGCAGGATTCGGTAGCTTTCTGGGATTGGTTCGTCCTCGATCAAAAGATCTCCTTGGACTTTAAATCGTGTCAACACTGGGCGGTGATCAGCACTGAATCCCGGCCAAGTACATGTCCATACTTCCTCGGCTTGTACCGCAGTCGGAACCGCCACAACGAAAAAGGCCGCAGCCCAGCAGGCGGCCCCAGCTCTTCTTAGTTGAGTCAAGTTGGATACCTCTCCACCGTCGTCCCTAGAGGAGTCGGCATGGCTTAGACGATAAGGGCCATACCGCTGCAAGGTCGATTTTCGGACACCTTCCCGATATCAGACCGCTAATTCGTCAATTCGCGTCGAACGAAACTCAAGCCTCTATATTGGACAGATGTTGGACAAAACGATTTTGAATTCGCTAACCTATTGATCTAATTGGCGTCCCCTACCGGATTCGAACCGGTGTTGCCGCCGTAAGGGGGCAAAAGTACAAGCTTCGGTTTGTGCAGTCAAATGGGGCAGCGCATTGATTCTCCATTGATTTCGCTCGATCCAATGCCATCGAACAAGATCAGTTCTGAGGCAATTTTACTTTCCGATTGGACCAGAATTGGACCAAAAAATTGGTCCGACTGTCGTGGCGACCATGGTTGGCCTGCTTGTATCGAGTGCCGAACAGCATCGTGACTGCGACTATGAACCGTGCGACAGGTGATGATGAGCGTGCGGGAGGCAATATTTCGGTTACAGCCTAAACCCCGTGCGGATGATCGAGGCGCATCGTGCCGACATGGTGGCCCATAGAGGCGCGATCCCGGACCGGCTCGCAGCCCTCGATGTCCACTTTAAAAGTCACGACCGCCCTTTGGCTGCCTGGGATTGGCCCGAAGACGGATCGTCCGCCTTCGACGAACAATGAGTGGAAACGCATAAGCAACTCCGCATTCATGAGACGAAGCAGAACGCGTCTGAGGCTGAACCGCACTGTCTGTTGCGCCTCAACGCGCCGGATGCAGCTCGTGCCACGGGTCACGAACGGCAGGAATGGTCTCAATTTCCTTGTTGTAGAAGACGCCATTCGCGTCCTTCACCACTTTGCGGATATAAATATTTTGGACGATATCGCGGGTCTCGGGATGGAGACTGGGCCTCGTGGGCTCATCCAGTGGAAGCCTTTCGCCGCCGCAATCATCTTGTCGCTGTCGCGCTCGCCGTTGCTGGCCTTCAGCATGCGGAAAATCACGGCCATGCCGTCATAGGCGGAGGTCAAGACGAATTCGCGTCTTACCTTCGGGTCCCCCTTCTCAAGCTCTGCGATGAAGGCCTTGTTCGCCGGGTTGTCGAGGTAGGTGCTGTAGGGCGGAGCGGTGATGATGCCGAGGGCGTCGTTGCCGATGGCATCAAGATAGTTTTCCATGGTCTCGCCGGTGCCATAGTCAACGATACCGGCCTCCATGAAGCCATATTCGGCAAAGCCCTTGATATAGTTGAGTGCCATCGGACCGCGGGGCCTGAAGGGGAAGATGCATTGCGGCTTCGAATCCTTGACGCGCTGCATGTAGCTGGAGAAATCGTTAGTGCCGAGCGGGACCTTGATCACCGCGGCAACGGTACCTCCATGTTTCTCGAAACTGTATTTGAATGCGGTGACAGAATCGGCGCCGGTCGCACAATTGGCAACAATGATCGCCACCCGCTTGCAGCCATGTTCCGCCGCGTACCCGGCGGTCGGGACGGTCAGCTTCCAAATCGTGTATCCGACGCGAATCACATACGGCGATTTATCGACGGTAAACGACTTAGCGCCATTGAAGATTACGTAGGGGATTTTAGCCTCGGTAGCTAACGGCGAGTTGAGAATCTAGGAGCCTCTCCCACCTTTCGCCGCTTGGGTTCCAGGAGGACTTTGCCGCCGCAAATAAACATTATCCCGACAATGGCAGCCACTTTTTCGAATAGCAGTCGTGAAGGTTGGGATTGGGTATCACCGCTGCGTTCAGTACACGGCTCACCGTCAATCAATTCTGGCGGTGGAAGCGTCAAGCTCTTGATCGTCATCCTCGCCTGCCGCCGGCTCCGAGGCTGACGAGCTGTGCTAATTCAAGACTTCGATCGTCATGATTGACGACATCTGTTTTGCAGCCTAGAGCTCCGCGGCAACACTCTGCAAGAATTTCGGATCGGGTTGGAGACGCAGTTCTCTCCGACCCGCACCGCCGGCTTGCTCCACCCGCGATCGAGGATCGCTAGCGCGGCAGCCCCGCACGCCGCACACGGCCCATTGTCGTCGCACATAATTGCGACAAGCATTTCGAGCCATTTAGCATGATTCCATCGCCTTGATCCAATCGCGATTTCGCGCAGCGCCTTCTCGTCGCCACCGCGCAGACCGGTACTGCGCTATGATGCAAAACCCCCTCCCAGGTCAGGATAGCCTCCGGGCCTTTAATGCGCCCACGGCCCGCCCTCGGCGTGTCCTGGCGGGCTGTGCGGAACTCTCGGGCGGTGATGCAGGCACCCGGACTAACTGCCACGGCTCGCCGCCGTAGTGACGGGCGAATTCGGTTAGGGCATCATTTACGAGGGCGACGAAGGTGCGGGTGCCATATAACGCCGGATTGGCGTAGAGGCCCGCTTCCGTGATCCCCAATAAAAGCGTGGTGATGATCTCGCTGCGATCCGGCTCGTTCGGATGGTCCGCGATCACGCGCTTAAGAATATCGGCGGCAATGCGCTGATTCGGGTGTGCATGGTGTGCTCTCCTCTTCGGTCCCGCAATTTTCGGCGATTTTGGGCCACGCTCTGTCTTCTATGTGTGAAGTAGCTCACACACGACGAATCCTTTTCAAAGCTTCGTTCAAGCGGATTGGCGCAGCTCTCAGAGGACGCACCTGCCGATCGGGACCGTGCCTCTCCCCGCCGTTCCGATTTACACAACGACGTCCGCGCCGCCCAGCGAGGAGATCAGGCCGTCGCGCAGGCGTTCGAGATCAGCCTCATTACCCAGCGTCGAGCGACGATCAATGGCGCCTCGGCGATCTCCTATCGCCGGAACGCCGCGAGATATGAATGCTTCATGGATTCGGCCCCTGGTCATCTCACGCGGTTCGTGTCGCGTCGCAATCTTTCGATCATCCATGGCGACGCCCATGCCTGGAACGATCTTATGCCCCAGAACGGCGGTGACGATGTCCGGCTCTTCGATTGGGACAATTGGCGCATCGGACTTGTGGCGAACGACCTTGCCTACATGATGGCGACGCCTTTCATTGGCCTCAAGATGCTGGACCGGTGGACTCTAGCGGGCAGTACGCATGAGACCGAGCCAACCTCTCCAGATCAGCATCCGTGACTATCAGGAAGGGGATGCGCCGGCGATGGCGCAGCTCTTTTACAATTCCATTCGTAGCCTCGGTCCGCGCCGCTATACACCAGAGCAGGTGGCTGTGTGGGCCCCAGAACTACCGGATGCGGCAACTTTGCATGCCCGCGCGATGGACGGGAGGACGACCTTGGTCACGCTCAACGCCTCGGGCGAACTTGTCGCCTACGGAGACTTGGAGGGCGACCGGTACATAAATCACCTCTACGTTCGACCCGACGCGGCAGGCGCCGGGGTGGCATCGAAACTTCTTGACGGTCTCCTGGGGCGCGCCTTCACGGCGGGCATGTCGAAGGTTTACGTTGAGGCAAGCGAGCTTGCGCTCGGACTCTTTGCCCGGAAGGGCTTTGATCTCGTGCGCCGCCGCGATTTTGAGCTGCACGGGGTCGCGATCTACAACTACGCGATGGAGCGATTGCTCGCCTGACGCCAAGTTCTGTCTTCCGCCCGATGGACCCAACTCTCAGTGGGTGTCGGGCCGATCCATATCGGCGGGATGCGCGGCTAGGCGTGGCTGGGGCTCTCTGATACCAGTCACAACCGAGGATGTGAAATACACCGCGAACTATAAGGGGATTGTGTATAAGACCACGGTCGGAGAGCGAACGAGGACATGCATGGTGAGCGTCGTCGATCTCGATGTTCCGAGGGGCAAGGACGTCGCCTTGCACGAATTCATGCGGCGGATCAACGGAGTGAAGGCCGCAACTGAGACCGCAATCGCGCTCGCTCCTGCCGTCCGCCGCGTCGGTGCGCTGGTGGTCAGGCTTCCGTAGCCTGGTTGGGCGCAGCCCCCGTCGAGTACCTTAGACAACTCACTTCCTACCCATTAGGCTTGCAAGCATTCAGATGAGTAGCACGATGACGCTTTCCACCGACGTCTCAAACTTTACGCGGCGCGATCTGACGTTCCGAGGCAGGACGAAACCGGTTCTCGTCAGTGGGGCGGCGGTCGGCCCGGCCGTCCTGGTTCTACACGAGGTCTATGAGGTCACACCGTCCCTTCTGCGTCTCTGCCGCTGGATCCGTGACGGCGGATTCCGTGTTTACATCCCGGTGATGTTCGGGCGGCCGGACGCGAGCAATCCGGAGACGATTTCGATCCGCCGCCAACTCGCGCTGTGCGTCTCCCGCGAGTTCACACTGTTCGCGACCGGCAGGCCGAGTCCGGTGACGAACTGGCTGCGGGGTCTCGCGCACGTGGCGCATGCGGAATGCGGTGGCACCGGCGTGGGCGTGATTGGGTTGTGCCTGACGGGTGAGTTTGGACTGGCGATGTCGGTCGATCCTGTTGTGATGGCGCCCGTGATGGGTTAGCCTAGCCTCCCGGCGTTCCGTTCGGCAGCACTAGAGGTATCGGACGAGGATCTACCCCAGATCTGCGCTCGCACCCAATCGCCCGAGAAATTCTGCGTGCGAGGCTATCGGTTCGTAGGAGACACGCTTTCCCCCGCGGCGAGGTTCGAGACGCTCCGCCGAGTGCTTGGCGATGCCTTTGTGTATCGCGAATTTCGCGATGAGGACGGTAATCCAGGGGGCTTTCGCGCCTAGGGCAAGCCTCCGCATTCGGTGTTTACCGGCGAATTAGTCGACGAGCCCAGCGCTCCAACCCGTCAGGCGGTGGACGAGGTGATCCACTATTTCCGCGAACGGCTCTCGACCGCTGTCACGCAAGCCCTGGCTACAATTAGGCCAAGTGCGGAAGACCGCGTGGTCGGTTGATTCATGCTCGGCTAAGCGCACGGGCGTCACTGCGCCGTTGGTTTTTAGCGCACGCCGCGGGCTAGCGAACGCGCTCGGAATGCCCGTCGGCATCATCGGACTGACCGTTGGCAAGGAGCTCCACTGGTGGCACGTCGATGAGATGCTGCCGACACCGCTCGACACTTTGCTCTTCTATTTCGCCGCCATTGCCGACGTGCAGGCGTTCATGGACCGCCTCTCATAGTAAAAAAGCTTGATCTGTCGCTAGCCCCAATTACCCCGAACCACTGGGATGATCCCGAGCCATGAGCGTAAGTGGCGGCGCGAGCTAGGCCGTGTACCCATAAACGCGTTGGCATGACACGACGAGGCTAAGTGGCCTTTGCTCGTTATCGACCAAGTTAGCCGTGCGGTGCAAAATGTCGCGAAGGCCACCGGGCGACATCGTGCGTCTTATTCGAAGGCAAAAACGCGATTCCAGTCGTTCTTCATACTGATGAAAGCTGCAAATAAACGCGCACAAAATCCTGACCGCCGCCCGTCACAATATAGGTCTTGAAGCCGTTGTTTCGCAGATACTGCAGGACCTCGAGCATCGGCTGATAGGTCAACTCGGTGTAGAGACGGTTCCAGCGCGGATGCTTGGCGGTAACCAGCCAGTTTTTTACTTCGGCTTCAAATTCCTCGACCGGCATGCCAGTCAGAGTCGCGGCGAGAATTGTCTCAAGGTCATGCATCGACAGCTTGGCCGTCGCTTCCAGGTCGCGGGAGAGCACGGTCTTGAACGGTTCGATCCCTTTGAATTCGGGCTTCTGCACCGTCAGCGTCGAAACTCGGTCCAGGCAATACGTCACTTGCGATAGATCGGATGCTCGACTCAGAGCGTGCCGTCTTGATCGAAGGTGGCTATGCGATCCTCGGCCGGCACGAATTTCGAGCTTCCCTGATCGATAGTGGCGCGTACAAAGTCGAGGATTGCCTGTTTCGCGGCGCCCTCGTTCCAGGAGGCGAGCGGTGCGTTTGGCCTCGTCTGCGCTTTGATTGGCGAGGAAAGCATTGTTGTGGACAGAAATGGCAACAAAATGAGGTTTAAAGTCAGTGTGCGACGGTCAATTCCAGGCGACAGGTCGTCGGACTTCATAGCCGTTCTCCGAAATATGAGCGTCGCAACTGCAAACCGCGGGTTTTGAAGGGTGGCGGCAATAGTGTGATTATGCCGGCCCAGCTTCAGGGCGTAAGCGGTAACGCCTTGAGTTCCTTCCGGGCTGTGCCAAAGCTGCCAAGCTGATAGACCGATGCGCCAGTCGCCGAGAACGTGAACGACTCGAATGGCTCGGCCAACATCTCGTTCAAGTAGGTTTCCATTCCGACACCGATAGTGACGTGCGGATTGAAATGCTTGCCGGCCCCGATTGTGACGAAATTGGCGACGTATTCGATCAGGAATTTTTGAATGTCGCGTCCGTCCTCGTCGCTGAAGAACGCCGCCGGGGTTCCGGTCTTCACGGTGTAGGGCTGAACCGCCTTGATGAGTTCATCTTGCAGCCGATGCAGGTCTTCAGTCGGTTCGACGACGATCCCGGCGAGGCCGATCGGCGGAGAGGGGATGTCGTAATATTTGAAAGACTTCAGCGTCCATGCCGTGGCCTTCTCTTTGGCCAGAACCGTGTTCGCCGCCGCAAATACCTTGTCGAGGTCGTCTGTACGGACGAACTGCTGCAACATAGTGACGTGCGGATGGTGCGTCTCATCCAGAGTAAAGCCCCCTGGGAAAGACTTGAGCAGACGAGCGTTGGCGTCCTTTGCGTGCTGAATCATCGTCGCGTCGGGTTCGAGCGCAATGTCGATCGCTGTCACCGGATTTTGTTGCGCGATGGCTCCTTGGGAAAATCCGAGCGCCAACGCCAGCCCGAGGCCGACGACAGTGAAGACCAGTCGGTGTGGATCGCGTGGTTTACCCAAAGACGCGGGAATGCTTGGCACGCCGGCGGTCTTCATCACTTGCTCCTAAATGTTTAGAAAAAGGCGTTCCGTCGAAGGGAGGGTCAGAACTACCGCATCGCCGGCTTTCGTGGCGTGCAGCTGGTGCAGCTAGTGCGGCGCCACCTTCATGTCACCTCGCGGGTTAAGGGGTGATGATTACCCCCAGACGCCGACTCCGGTAAACATTCAACGGTAATCAATATCATAAGCACTGAGATCGGAGGCTTGTTTCTCCAGTGATGCGTCTACTTGGTCCTCGTTGACGATTTGCCGAGCTAATACACTTGCGCGATATCTGGCATAGGCCTGCTGGCTGCCAAAATAAACACACCCGCAGATGGTCGGATCGCTATAGACATATACGGTCTTGTTGTCTTTGACATGACGCACGAATTTATGCGGCGGCAGGCTCTTCAACGCGGCAACGCGTCGAGGAGTGTTGGCAGGCTGGGCAACAAATCCGGCCGCAGCAAGCATATCTTCCTTTTGCACGGTTTGGGCGCTCGACTGAAATGCGGAAAGCATGAGGCAAAGGGCAACCGCTACCCCAATCATCGGACGATTGATCATTTCCGTTCTCCCCTCTCTATCGCGCGACCATTGGCTTGTAAGCGCACAGGAATCCGCAGACCTAACATCGTTCGGTCTGATCCTCGCAGCTGGCGCCTTCGGACCGGGCACAAAAACGCAGCATGGCAATCAACCCAGCTACATTGTTGCCCGCATTATTCGTGCCGCAATACCGCCGAACCCTCGGTTCGCGGCGTTTTTTGTGGTGCAATGCAGAGCGAACCCAGGGTTGGCTTCGCGCATATCCTTCCCACTCTGGCTCGCATCAGCCTGTGGCTCCGATTTCGCACCTTGGCGGATCGTGATCCTCTGGCTGAGGGATCTGGTGCAGATGAAGACAATGTCGCGACCGAGGGATGACCGTCAGAAGGATCTGCTTCGGCCATCGTTTGAGGAGATTGTCGACCCAGGCCATCCGCTGGTTCGGGTGGCTCGGGAGATTGATTGGAGTTTTCTCTTAAGGGCGGTTTGCGGCGGTATGCCGACCGGGACCGAGTAAGCCCGGTTTGCCGCCGCGGCTGGTGAGAAGCGGACGGACTGTGAGCAACGTTCAGCCGACGCGAATACCCCAAAGCCGTCACACATCCGGGATCGTTCAGGCGGCGCCCGCCAAGCCAGTAAGGTCGACAGCACCAACCGTTTCTGCGTTCGGGCAATTTTAGGCGCGATCGATGATCGCGCTGACACGCTCTGCCAAAGCCTCCATGGTAAAGGGCTTGGGAATGACTTCCATGCCGGCTTCAAGAAATTCTTTGTTGGCGACCCTTTCGGCGTAGCCCGTCATGAACAGGACCCTCAACTGCGGCCGGGCAACACGCGCGGCATCGGCGACCTGCCGACCGTTCAAACCTGGAAGTCCGACATCGCTAACTAAGAGATCGATGCGCTGCGCCGATTGCACGATTCGCAGGGCGGCCTGTCCGTCGGCCGCCTCCAGGACCTGATAGCCAAGGTCGTTGAGGGTTTCGACGATAAGCACGCGGATGTTGCTTTCGTCCTCGACGACGAGAATGGTTTCCGTGCCCTGCGCATTCTTTAGTCTATTGATAGGGCGGATGTCGCAGACCTCAATCAGCTCGCCATGGAATCGCGGCAGGCAAATCTCGACCGTCGTCCCCTTGCCGACTTCGCTTTCAATTCGCGTCGAGCCGTTCGACTGACGAACGAAACCATAGATCATGGAGAGACCCAACCCAGTTCCCTCGCCGATAGGTTTGGTTGTGTAAAACGGATCAAACGCACGCGCCGCGACATCGACGGCCATGCCGACTCCTGTGTCACGAACGGAGATGCGGACATGTTCTCCAGGGCTCAATTCGCGTTGCTGTGCCTGCTCGTCATCGAGCACCACGTTCGCGGTCTCGATCGTCAATGTTCCGCCATTCCGCATGGCGTCGCGCGCGTTGATCGTGAGATTGAGCAGCGAATTTTCGAGTTGGTTGGCGTCGCATCGCACTAGCCACAGATTTTTTTCGGATACCAGATGCATCTGCGTCAATTCGCCGACAGTGCGGCGCAACAGTTCCTTAATGGTGGCGATCAATCGGTTGACGTCCAGCGGATGGGGATCGATCGCCTGCTGCCGCGAGAATGCAAGGAGCCGATGAGTCAGCGCGGCCGCTCGATTAGCGGCGCGCAGCGCGTCCTGAACGTAACGGTCAACATTGCCGATGCGGCCCTCTGTCGCACGCTTTTGAACGAGATCGAGGGGACCGATAATCCCTTGCAGCAGGTTATTGAAGTCATGAGCGATACCGCCGGTGAGGCGCCCCACGGCTTCCATCTTCTGACTTTGGCGGAGTTTCTCCTCCGCCTGCATCAATTGATCGGTGCGCTCCTTGATGCGCTTTTCGAGGGTCGCGTTTATTCCGCGAAGCGCCTCTTCGGCCTCGTGCCGCTCGTTAACATCGCGAAGGATTGCGCTAACGAAGATCCTGTCGTCGTTCAGCCAGCGGGCCGCGGACACCTCCATGTGGCTGAGCGAGCCGTCTTTGCGCACGGCGGTCACTTCCACCGGTAGGAACGCCTGTCGGTTCGACAAGGTGCGCCAGATGTCGACCCAGACCTGGGGATTGCGAAACAGCACACCCATTGGCTGGCCCAATATCTCCGACGCCCGATAGCCGAATTGGTGTTCCGTAGCGGGATTGGCGAGACGGATCGTGCCGTTCGCATCCAGCGTGAGGATGACGTCCGGTGCATGATCGACGACGGCGGAATAGCGCGCGTCTTGCCGCGCGCGCAATACCCGCTCGCGCGCTGCCCCGGCCGTTACGTCGGCAATTTGGATGAGGCAATAGCAATAGGGTTTGGCCCCCACGGTCCGCACCACGATGTCGTGGATCAAGGTGCGACCGGAACGCGTCGTCAGCGGGAGCAATTCGCGATGGAGCGAGTGCGTAATCAAGCTCGCTGTTCCCGCCTCGAAACTCGCGCTGGCCGCGGCGGCGATCTGGCGCAGCGACGATTGTGGAAACAGTTCTTCCAGGCTTCGGCCGTTTGCATGGGCGGCTGCGATGCCGCTTGCATGGGCGATCCAGTCGTTCCAGAATGCCACGCGCCGATCGCGATCGATCACGACGATACCCATATCGAGCGCGTCGAGGAGGCCGGTCAGTAACTGCAGGTCGAACGCGGACATCGAGAAGGCGCCTATCGGTGTTTGCCAGCCATTCTTTGGATGAATTCCCGGAGCAAGATCTTCAGCGCGACGACGCCCGGCACGTCCATCAGCATTGCGATATAACCGCGGACGTCGCGACGCTGCACAACAAAATTAATGTAGATGAACAGCACGACATCGCCGGCGTCGGGCGGCGGCGGCAGATTGAAGAGCGTGTTGCTGCTCCCGCGCACGATTTCCGGGAGTGAAATCTTGAGCGTACGATTCAGCATGTTGGCAATGGTCGCCAAACATCCGTTGAGAATGACGTTGCCGACCTCTGCCAACGCTTCGGGTTCGAGATCAATGAGGTCGTCCAACGACAGATCGCTGCCGGCGACTGCTCGTACCAACTCCAGGCTGCGGGCTTCCGGGAAGATGAGCAACGCGCGTCCGGTGATGTCGCCCTCGAAGACCTGATGTACGGCGACCAATGTTCGAACCTCCGTCTCACTCAATATTTCAACCGCGCGCGCGCGGCTGATCAGGTCTACACTCGGCACGGATAAGTGGACCTGTTCACCGATCATTTCCCGCAAGTTCACCGCGGCGCGGCTCACGCCGATGTTGACTAGCTCAGTCAGCGCATCCAACTCGAGTTCGTCGAGACCATTTTGGATCTCGGCCGTCATGGCGATATTGCGCGCAGACGCTTTGTCGCTTCTTTGAGAAAATCGCCGAGCGTTTGTTCTGTTACCGGCTTCGGCAGAAAGGTGGCGCCGACTGCCTCGGCACTCCGGACGACTTCAAGTTGATTATTGGCCGAGATGACCGCGACAGGCATGGTCGGCTTTCGGTCGCGAAATTCTTCCGCGAGGAGGAGCCCATTGCGGCCGGGCATGTTGAAATCGACAAGAACGAGGTCGATGCCGTCGCGGTCGACAATGGCAACCGCTTCGTCGGCATTGGTCGCCTCGATACGGGTCCAATCCGGGCATAACGCACCAAGCGCCTTGGCGATCGCCATGCGCGCGAGTTTGCTGTCGTCCACGATCAAGATTTTGTAGCTCATAGATGGCTCCGCGCCCTCAAGATAGTAACCCCACAACATCCAACACAAGCAGAACGCTACCGTCACCCAATAACGTGGTGCCCGAAATCCAGGGCATGCCCGACAATAGACCCGCCACCGGCTTGAGAATAACTTCCAGCCGCTCGCCAATGCGATCGACTTCAAATGCGCCGAATTGCCCGGCCATGGCCACAACGATTAGTAGTGCCCGCGGCGATGTCCGCTTCCAAGCCTCGCGCCGCAAGGTCTGATCCAGATCCACGATTGGAATCGTCCGACCGCGACGGACGAACGCGCGCGCCAGGCCGATAGGGCTGATCCGATCGCGGTCGATCTCGGCGACTTCGACAATCGCCTCGAGCGGAATGCCGAACCATTGTCCGCCGGCCTCCACGGTCATGACCTGTGTCAGCATGACGCTGAACGGTAGATCGAAGCGCACCGTACTTCCGACGCTTCGCTCGCTGGCCAGCGAGACCTGGCCACCGAGTTGTTCGACTGCAGTTCGCACGACATCCATGCCGACGCCACGGCCGGAAAGTCCCGTCACCCCCGATGCAGTGGAAAATCCAGGCTCGAAGATCAATTCGATTGCCTCTGCATCGCTTAAATTCGCCACGGTCTCGTCGGACATGAAGCCGCGCGCGGTGGCCTGCCGACGCACCTTGTCGATGTCGATGCCCGCGCCATCATCTTCGACCTCGATCAGCACGCGGTCACCTTCGCGGACACCCCGCAGGTAGATTGTCGCGATCGCTGGCTTTCCCGCCGCTGCACGCACCGGCGGCGCCTCGACCCCGTGATCGATGGCATTGCGCATGATATGCAGCAACGGTTCATACAAGGCTTCTACGATCGTCTTGTCTGCTTCGGTGTCGTCACCCTCGGTGATTACGCGGCAATGCTTTCCGAGGCTTTCGGCGATTTCTCGCATCAGCCGGGGAAACCGCTGAAAGACGTGCCGCAGCGGCAGAACCCGAATTGCCAGCACCGCATGCTGCAATACGCCGATTAAGCGATCCAGCGAGGCATGCTGTTCGCGTAGCGCCGACGCCAGCGGGTTGTCCAGATTCAGCGCCAATTTCGCAAGATGGCCGAGCGAGTTTTTTGCGACGGTCAGCTCGCCCGCGAGCGCAACCAGCGTATCGACGCGGTCGGCATCGATGCGCAGTGTCCGTGCCGCCGCTTCCTGCCGCATCGGAATCCCGTCTGCCGCGGGTTCGAGCGTCGATGCGGTAGGGCCGGCAAGACAGCGTGCAATAGCCGCCGACAGGATCGTCAAATCGCGATGCGTCTTTGCGAGGCGCAATGCACGCTCGATCTCGTCGGCCGCGTCCGGCTGTTCCTTGCGCCGCAGGACATTTGTTGCAACGCGGGCGGCCGATGTGGCGCGTCCCGGCGCGTCGTCGGCCGTCGTTACAGCCAGCAACAATACTTGCTCGTTAAGTATTTCCCGCGCCGCTTCGGCGAAAATGTCATTCCGTGCCGGCCGCGCCAGCGTCAGATCGGCGCGGGTCAAGCTCGGCGCGTCAGGGCCCCTGCCGTCGTTAAGGCGAGCGATCACCGCCTCGGCGACCGAGTTCGGCATGGGCAGGTAGCTCCCCGCTCCGCTCGATGACGTTGAGCCATTCCGTAATCTGGTTGAGACAAGCGAGGCAATCGCTGACGTCGCGTGAGGTGATCAGTCGAGCGTCGGACCGGCCGGCCGCTAGAATATCTTCGGCGGCGTGCAGGGCGCGCGCCATGGCATTGAAGTCGACGATGCCGGCCCCGCCTTTGAGCGTGTGAAAGGCGCGAAAAGCTTGATCGAGCAGATCCTTGTCGTTCGGCCGTTGTTCTAGGGCTAGAAGATCGTGCGCTGCCTGGTCCACGAGCTCGCGCGATTCCAAGAGGAATTGCTCGATGAACTCGTTCAATCCAGCCTCCCGCTCAGGAGCGCCACATATTCGGTCAATTTTTCCGGGGTGACTGGTTTGGTGATGTAAAAATTACCACCGGCCGCTCTCCCAGCGGCAAAGTCCTGCGGCTCGGATTCGGTGCTCGCAATCAGCGCCGGTATTGAAGAGAGAGGTAAATCTTTCCCTCGTAACGTCCGCAGAAATGTGAATCCGTCCATCTGAGGCATGTTGACGTCGACAATCAGCAGATCGGCCGGTCGCATCATCAATTTCTCCAGCGCCTCCGACCCATTGAGCGCTTCCTCTACCTCATAGCCCGCCACTTCCAGAATCTCGCGGTAATAGCGCCGCACCAGATTGGCGTCTTCGACGATCAACACGCGAATCTTGCTGTGTTCATCCATGTTTCCCGTTCACCGGTCGGCGATAGACGATGGCGTCGGCAAATTGGCGCACCTCGAACAGAGGCGATATCCGGCTCATGGACTCGGCATGGCCCAAGCAAATGTATCCGCCCGGCAGTAGATTTTCATAGAGGTTCTCCGCCGCGATGCGCCGCGCCTGGTCGTCGAAGTATATCAACACGTTGCGGCAGAAGATTATGTCGAACTTACCGTGCGCTAAGGTGTCGTTCGGCTCGACGATGTTGGCAGCGGTGAAATTGATCGACTGGCGCAGATCTCCGACAAGCTGCCACTGTTCTGCGCCGACGGCTCGAAAGTACTTTTCGATGAGGGCGGGATTCAGACGCATCAGCGCGCGTTTGCCGAATATTCCGGCGCGCGCTGCATCAATCGCGCCGGTGTCGATGTCGGAACCGACGATTTCGATGTCATATGTGTCCACGTCTGGCCAATGCTCAAGCAACCAGATCGCAATTGAATAGGGCTCTTCCCCGGTGGAACAGGGCACCGACCAGATTCGAATTGGCGCGCCCGACTGCTTGGCGGCGGTTCGTTCTGCCAACAGGCTAGCGGTCAGACACTGCAATTGATGTTGCTCGCGGAAAAAGTACGTCTCGTTGACGGTAAAGGCATTGATGAATTGCTCGATCTCGCCCCCGGCGTTGCCCCGGAGATGGACGAAATAATTCCCGAATGTCCCCGTGCCGGTCGCGGCCACGCGGTCGGCAACGCGGCGGTCGACATAGTAGCGCTTTGTCTCCGTGAAAATCATGCCGGTGCGGCGATAGAGGAAATCGCAGAGCCGCCGAAATTCGTCACCGGTGAGCGGGGTGATCTCACCCACGCCAGGATCGCGTCTGCGCGCGCACGCGATTGACGGCCACCTCGATCGCGAAATCGAGGAACGGATCGCCACGAAAGCGCGAGGCGCAGCGCATGAGGGTAGGCAACGCTTCGGGCGTACCGATCTCTGCCAGCACGTCCATTGCGGCGCCGCAGACATTGCTAACCGTCTCGCTGTCGAGCAACGCGCATAACAGCGCCGTCGCGTCTTCCGCGGGCGCTTCGCGCAAAATCTCACAGGCGAGAACGCGCACATCCGGGTCTGGATGCTGCAGCAACGTCGGCAGATGCGGGAGTGCCGCTGCCGGCATTGCGCGTAGGGCGTCGAGCGCCGCCGTGCGGATGCCGGCGTCGTCGGACTGCAGATAGGGTAAAAGCAATTCTGCGCTCGCGGGGGTACCAATACGCACGAAGCCGGTTAGGATCGCTTCGCGCACGCGCGGGTCGGTTTCTTGCGCCAATGCGGTTGCCAAACTCGGCAACCTGTACGGCAGGTCGCCAATGGCACGGGCCGCAGTCCAGCGCTCGTCCGCCGAACCGCCAAGCAGCGCGGCATCGATATCAGCGATCGCGCCTGCTGGAGCGGCGTTCTTATCAGAGGCGTTGCGGATCAACGGCATCAATCATTACCATCCGCTGCAATCGCGCCGCGATCTTCGACTGAGGCAATATCCAATCAGCCGCACGCGCCTTGACCAACTCTCCCGGCATGCCCCAGACCACGGCGGTTTCTTCTGACTCCGCAATTGTGCGTCCGCCCTTGGCGTGCAGCACGCACATGGCCGAAGCACCGTCATTGCCCATGCCCGTCATTAGCACGCCGATCAACCGTTCAGGCGGCATATACTCCAGGGCGCTCATCACCAGTCTGTCCGTACTGGGGTGCCAGAGATAGCTGGCTTGGGCGTCGGCAGGCGCGGCGAGCAAAGTTCCGCCCCGCCGCGTCACGATGACGTCGCCGTTACCGCGTCCGATATAGGCAAATCCTGGTTGCAGTTCCATGCTCCGTGCAACTTCCGTGATGCTCAGTTCACAAATGCCGTCGAGCCGGCGCGCCAGCGCGCCGGTGAACGACGCCGGCATGTGCTGCGCGATGAGAATTGGCCACGGAAATGAGGCCGGCAACGCTGTCAGTAGCGCTTCGAGAGCCGGCGGGCCGCCCGTCGAGGCACCTACTAGAACCAATCCTGGACCAGAAATGTGTCGTATTTCGGGTCTATCGGTCTTCCATTCGGGTTTTGGTCGGCGAGTTGAGGAGGTTCGCCGCATATTGTGCCGTACGCGCTCGCGTAAGCGCCGACTTGCCTTCAGCTTGATTTCCGCTGCTGCCCGCACTTTCGCTATCAATTCCGGCCCGAACTGCTCGATGTGCAGAGAGATGGCGCCGCCGGGTTTGGCGATAAAATCCACCGCGCCGAAGCGCAGGGCATCCAGCGTAATGTCGACGCCCTCGGTGGTGACGGACGAAACCATGACGACCGGGCAGGGTCGCTCGATCATGATCCGGCCAAGACATTCAAGGCCGTCCATGTGCGGCATTTGGATGTCGAGGGTTACAACGTCCGGCGCAAAAGAAGTCAGCAGATCGAGCGCTTCGAGGCCAGTCCGAGCGAAGAGAACATCGATGTCGGGCTGATCGCCGAGAACCTTTCCGAATAGCTTTCGCACTAGCGCGGAATCATCGACGACCAGGACTTTGATCACAAGCGTCGCCTATTCTAGTGGACCGAATCTAACACTTGGTGCCCGCGCCTGACGGCGGCGATGATTTTGTTGGGATCGGCGGTCCAGACGAAGGGCTTTGGCATGCGATTGGTTTCTTCGATGAAGCGGCTGATGGCGGTCTGCAGTTCGCCGACCGAGTGGAAGACGCCGCGCTTCAAGCGCTGCTTGGAAAGCTTGGCGAAATAACCCTCCACCGAATTGAGCCAGGAGCAGGAAGTGGGTGTGAAGTGGAAGGTGAAGCGCTTGTGGCGGGTGAGCCAGGCCAGGACCGCCGGGTGCTTGTGGGTGGCGTAGTTGTCGAGCACGACGTGGATGGACTTACGCTTTGGCACTTCGGCCTGGATGACATTCAAGAACCGAATGAACTCCTCATGGCGATGGCGCCGCATACAGCGGCCGATGACCTTGCCCTCGAGCACGTCGAGGGCCAGCAAAGAGCGTTGTGGTGCCGTGGCGTTTGTAATCGTGGGTCATGGTTCCGGCGCGTCCCTTCTTCATCGGCAGGCCGGGCTGGGTACGATCCAGCGCCTGGATCTGGCTCTTCTCGTCGATCGAGAGCACGATGGCGTGCTCGGGCGGATTGACGTAGAGCCCGACAACGTCACGCAGCTTTCGCACGAAGTTCGGGTCGTTCGACAGCTTGAACTGCCTGATCTTGTGAGGCTGAAGGCCATGGGCGCGCCAGATACGGCGGACTGCGCTCGCGCTGATGCCGCAAGTCTTGGCCATCATCGGGCCGGTCCAATGGGTGGCTTCGCCCGGTGGGTCCTGTTGGGTCAGCGCCACGACACGCGCGGCCACCTCCGGCCCAAGCGGCGCCACGCGCGAAGGCCGCGTCTTGTCGCGCAGCAAGCCCTCGACACCGTCCGTCATGAACCGTTCCTGCCAGCGCCACACACAGGTCTTGGACTTTCCCGTCCGACGCATGATCGCGTTCGTGCCAAGACCCTCCGCCGTCAAAACGACGATCTCGGCTCGCCAAGCATGCTTCTGCGGCGCGTTACGGTTCTGCAAAATCGCCCTCAGCTTCTTGCGCTCAGAAGGCTTCACCGTGATCGATATTCCCGTTCGCATGCGCCAGAACTCGCATGCCCGACCTCACCTGGGAATCCCAATTCCGGATTCAAATGTCAGATGCCATCCACTAGCGAGGGCTTGAACGAATCGAGAAGCCCATGCTCGGCGCGCGTCAAAAGTTCTGCGGGCTCCAGCAGCAGCACGATTCGGCCTACATTTTTAAGATTGACTACCCCACAAACCAGCCGCGTAGTATCTTCGGTGAGGTCGGGCGTCGCTTCGATCGCCTCTGCCGGACATCGCAGAACCTCTGACACGCTATCGACGATCAACCCCGCGCGGTGCCGCGCCGTCCTAACCACGATCAGGCGCCGGTTCTCGCCATGCTCGAGTTTCGGCATGTCGAAGCGGCGCCGCTGGTCGACGACGGGAAGCACATCACCGCGTAAATTGACGACGCCCTCCAGAAACTTCGGCGTTTTCGGCACTCGGGTGATCGTCTCGGGCACGCGAGCCACTTCATCGACAGCGTCGATCGGCAAGCCGAACTCGTCGCCACCGAGCCGGAACACGAGGAATTTCTTCTCGTCGCCCACGCTGCCTTCGATCGCCGTGTCTTTGGCCGGCGTGGCACCGCGCTCCGCATCGAGGCGCCGCATCACGTCCTCCCGGAACAATTGCTCTGGCGAAATAATGGAAATGAGTTCGACGGCCGTTTTTACCACGGTAGATCGCACTGATCTTCGTTTCGCCGCCAATCCGCGCCGCGAGCACCGTCGGCATTGGTTCGATCAACGCACGCTCGGCGGTTACGATGTCTCGCGCGCGGTCGGCCACCAAACCGACGAACGCCCCGCGCACGGTCGTAACGATTATTTTTTCAAGCCCGGTCTCTTCGAACGCGGACAC
Organism: uncultured Alphaproteobacteria bacterium; assembly: GCA_963804725.1. Classification (GTDB taxonomy): domain Bacteria; phylum Pseudomonadota; class Alphaproteobacteria; order ATCC43930; family CGMCC-115725; genus JAATGI01. Next base: position 26,827 of record CAWDRN010000011.1, read on the forward strand.
GCCCAGGAGAACACGCAGCGACAGCAGAGGCAAAAGCTGGCCTCGAAACGCCATCATTCCCCGGACCGGCCCGTCCATGTCTGCCATCGCGGTCATAGCTTCCGGCGCTGGCACAATCTCTTCGACCGTATTGAGCGGCAGCGCGAACTCACCGCCGGCGACGTCGAACGTGATCAGCACTTCCGCGCCGAGGTCGGAGGCTGTGGTCGTGGTGGGCGCCATGATCTCCCGTGCCCGCGCCTGCGGCCGTACCTGCAGCGCACGCGCGGCGAACGCGGTGTCGAGCATCACCTGGATGTCGAGTACCTTGACCGTGCCGCTCGCGGTCTGGAAAGCGCCCGTCAGCCGTTCGTGCGCACTGGCTCCAAGCTGAACCCGGTGCGCCTCGATGCGGTCGACTTCGATCGATATGAGCGCGTGCACGGCATCGACAGCGACGGCCGCGGGCGGGTTGCCGGCGAGTACGATTGCACGGGATGTAGAGCAGGACACCGCGTCGACGCCGCCGAGCAGGCCGCGCAGGCTGACGAGCGGCAGAATTGCGCCACGAAGATTCGCAATGCCCAGGAGCCCTGGCGGAGCTTGCGGTACGCGCGCCACGGCAGGAACGTGAATGACTTCCGATACGCTCTCGGCCGGCAAGGCATAGACTTGCTGTTCTAGGCGAAACGTCAGAAAACGTTGCTGTTGGGTGCGCGGCCCGGTTTGAAACTCTTTTATCTCATCCATCCTGACGCTTCAGTTCATCGGCGAGCGACGCGATCTCCTCGATCGCGGCGGCGAGGTCTTCTGCCCCGCGAGCCTGTTCCGCCGCGGCCCCTGCGGCTTGCCCCGCCGCATTGGTAGATTCTTCGGCAGCCGCGGCGACCTGCCGGGCACCCGCCGCCATCTCCGCGACCGCGGTAAGCATCTCGTCGGCGCCCGCGAGGATCACCTGGTTCGTTGCGCGCAACGTCGTAAGATCGCGATCCATTTTGTCGAGCGACGCGAACACCGCCCGGTTGCTCCGCACCTCCGTCTCGGCGGCGGCCACGATTTGTTGCATATCATGCTTCAACGCAGCGATCCGATCGATAACCGATCGCACGGTATCCTTGGCGCGTTCGACATTCTGGGAAGCTTCGCGCGCCAAGCTGCGAATATCGAGGGAAACGACCGCAAAGCCCCGTCCGGTCTCGCCCGCGCGCGCCGCCTCCACCGAGCCGCTCACCGCTAACATCGTCGTCTGTACCGCGCCAAGAGCGATGGAATTGAGCGTCTTTTCAATGCGTCGGCCGACCATTTCCAATCGCTCGATGGTCGTCATGCTCTTTTGCGTCTCGGCAAGTGCGCTACCGACGCCGGCGATAAGTCGTTCGACCGAGTTGCGGGTTTCCTTAAGCGATGTTTCCATCGCCTGCACGCGTTCATTTGCCTGCTTGGCGCGAGACTGTGCGCGTTTGGCGCCGCCTTCGATCTGACTGAGTGCCGCAGACGTCTCGTGGGTAGCGCCCGATTGTTGCTGCGCGCCGCGATTAATCTGTTCGACTGCGGCCATGATCTCGCTGGCGGTGGTCGAAAGCTCTTGGATGGTGGCCGATAATTCTTCCGCCATCGACGCGATTTGCTCGGTCGTCGATACTCCGCGTTGCCCCGAACGCACATCTTCAGCCAACTTTGCCAGCGCCCGCGCGGCTGTTTGACCTTGTTCCAGTGCAGTCACCTGTTGCTGCACTGCGGTCTGCGCTTCGCTTGCGGCAGACGACTGCTCCTCTGCCGCGGCGGCGACCTGTTCGGCGCCCTTTTGCGCCTCGGCCGCCGCATGTTCCGCCTCGATCGCGCTCGTCAGGATATCCTGACTGCTTTCGGCAATGCGGGTCATGTCGTCCCGGCGCATGTCCAAGGATTCGACCACCGAAACGGCGGTCTTGGTCTCGCTGGAGCCAGCTTCGGCGGCGGTGCGAATCGCTTCGACCACGCTTTGCATGTCGGTCGCGATCGCTGCGATATTTCCGTGAATGGCCTGCGCGCTCTTGTCGGACGTTTCGGCGAGGGTCCGTACCTCATCGGCAACGACCGCGAAATCCTCGCCCCTGATCACCGGCACGGGCTGCCTCGATAGCGGCGTTCAGGGCCAATAGATTGGTCTGATCGGAGATCCGGCTAACCGTTTTCGCAATGTCGCCTATATCGTTCGCACGCTGTTCGAGTTCGCCGATGATCGTGACCGACGCGGCTTGCCGTTCGGCGTTGCGTTCGATTGCACGCGCCGACGTGCCAACCTGATCGACGATTTCGCGCAATACATTCTGAACAGCTTCCGTGCGGCGGCGCGTTGCTTCGGCCTCGGCACGCGCGGAGGAGAGATTGCCGAAAATGCGTTTCATCCCCGAGAGTTGTTCCTGCGAGGCGCCGGCCGCCTCATCCGCGCCGGTGGCGATCTGTTCCATTGACATTCGCAACTGTCGAGCGGCCGCGGACGCCTCCGCGAGCCCGCTCGCCAATTCTTCGGTCGCCGCTGCCACGCGCTCAGACGAAACGTCTTGTCTTGATGCAACCTTTGCCTTGGAGGCTACCCGTCTGGGCGTAGCGATCGGTGGTACGACTGCCGCTTTGCCTTTACCGAAGTCGATTTTCGACGATTTGACTAAAGCCATGATGGACCCAGATTGGAGAGAGCGGCTAGCCGCACCGTAGACCAATCTCCGTACTTATCCAAGAATTTGGCTGCTTCTGCTGGGGTCGGCACCCGTACCTGTGGTGTTTAAGACTGTCCACGATTAAGGCTCCGACACGGGGAGCCGGTCGATCGGGCGCCTTAGCAGAATCGATACGAGGAAATGTATTACCTAAAGCGATAATTGCTTTAACCGATCGCAGGACTACGAACCGCATTGTCCCGCGGCATCGGCGCCGGTGCCTTGCCCGGCGCCGCAGCCGCGGTAGCCGCTTCAACATCGAGGGGACAGACGGGGCCTTCCGGGTGATCCCGACGATCTTCACAGTCGCTATATCGAAGCCGCCGTTTACGGTATCACCGTGCGATGTCTCTACCCACCGAACGGCAATCCCGCGCCCGGACCCAAATTCGATTGCAATCTCGCGTGGTTCGAGCGGCTTCACGAGCACGGCAAGCAGCTCATCGCCTCGGATGTGCCCTTCATCATGGCGGGGGACTACAACGTGATGCCGACCGACCTGGACGTCCATGCGCCGGAGCGCCGGCGCGATGACGCGCTGTTCCGGCTCGAGGTTGGCAAAAGCCTATGCGGAATTCGTAAAACTGGGGTGGAGCGATTCGCTGCGCGAGCTCAATCCCGGAAAACGCATTTGCACGTTCTGGAAATACTTCCGCAACGCGTTCGCCCGCGATGCCGGGCTGCGCATTGATCACCTGCTGCTAGGCCCGGCGCTCGAGGCACGGTTCGTTTCTGGCGGCGTCGCGCGCAAGGTGCGCGGTTGGGAAAAGACCAGCGACCATGCGCCTGCCTGGATCGAACTGGCAGAAAATGCCCCGAAGCGTTCGAGCCGAAAGGCGCAGCTCTGATGCCACGGAAGCTCAAGACCTATCAAACATCGCTCGGGTTCTTCGATCTCGCCGTCGCGGCACCCTCAAAGAAAGCCGCTTTGGAAGCCTGGGGCACAAACTCCAATCTTTTCCACCACGGCTTTGCAAAAGAAGCGGATGATCCAGCGATCGTCGCCGCCACGATGGCCAAACCCGGCGTCGTTCTGAGGCGTGCCGTCGGCTCGAACGCCAGTTTTAGCGAACATGCCGGGCTCCCCGAGGACCTCTCCGTCGTTAAGGTAAAAGCGGCGAGTCGAAAGCCCGTGGCGAAATCTCCGGCCTCGGCGCCGGCTCCCAAGGTCGACGACAAAGCCGCGCGCGCGGCGGCGGTCGCGTACGCGAGGGATCAAAAGCGGCGCGATCGCGAGCGCCGCAGGCAGGAGGCCGAACAGGAGCGTCGCAGACAGGCGATCGCAAAGGCGGAAACCGCACTCGAAGAGGCCAAACGAAATCACGAGAGCAAGACCAAAGAGATCACAGTCGCGCGTTCCGCCCTCGATCGGCAGGCGGGCGCCGAAGAAACTCGATGGGATCAGCAGCGGGCGAAACTGCAAGCGGCCCTTGACCGCGCGCGAGAATAGCGATGCATCTGATTCAGCTGCTCTTGCCTTTGTGGACAATGCAGGAAACCCATTTGCCAGCGCCGTTCTGGAGGGCATCCAGACGGAACTGTTGCAGCGTTTTGGAGGGCTCGGCGCCGATACCCGCGCCGGCGAAAGGCGTCCGGACTCTCGAATACAACGAACTTCGCGACTGCAAATTCAAGCCGCTCGACACATGCAACCCAAAGAAAGCGATGACGCCCGTCGAGAGTGGGCATGGCTGTGTTTCGGAAGCGGCGGAAACGCTAGCGCCAGCAGGCCGAGAGCGGCTCGTTGCCATAGACAGGATCGGCTTTGAGCAAGCGCACGCTCACAATCGAGCGGAGGGCTGCAACGTGATCGATTTCCCCCGGCCGAGGTTCGTCGCAACGGCCAGTGGCGGGATAGGCGTCGACGACAAGCGGGCACATCTCGACCACAACGCCGAGCCTCGAAGAACGATCGAATTGTTGGTTGTTCGGCTGGCTCTTCTTCCTCGGCGTCCTCTTTGAAGAGAGCGTCTAGGGCCTTCCAGTGCTCCCAAAGGCAATTCCTGAGGTATTCGAACAATTCTATATAGTGCGAGCTACCTTCTTTCGCGCCGAGCGACGACATCACTGCGCGACGCCTTTGATGTCGCGGGCGTCGATTACCGTGCTCGTGCCACTGCCTCCCTCGGCTCTTGCTTGCGTGGTCTCTTCTTATATTCGGCAATCAGGCCGCGCCTAGTTGATTGGGTCGCTCCCTGCTTTCACCGCCGCTGGGAGTAGTCTTGCGCGGTCAGAAACGCTCGCCGCGCCTCATCCTTGTTGGATGTGAGCGCGAGCGGACTTTCGTCGCGCATGCGGTAGATCTCCGGCACATAGAGTCCGACGCTGAGCTCGTCTAGCATGGCGTCATGGCGACAGCGCGGTCGAGATGAGCGAGGGCTTCGGCCGGCCAGCCAGCCGCGAGCAGCACCTCAACAGCCAAGCCCAGATGATATCGTGGCAGCGCACTGGCCGCTGCCGCTTTGTCATCTCGGTGTCGTCGATCAGACGCGCTCCGATCCGGTCGCTGTCGCGTAGGCGGTGAGAAAGGGGATGTACCTGCTAGAGTCCAGCGGAGACCGTCGCCTATCTGCGGATCCAGACAGGGCGGGAGTTTTGGATGAGCGGACCCTAGATTGGGTTAAGTAGAGGTCGGCAGCAAAAGTACGGTCTGCGATTGGCTTGAGTTTTTGCGGTGATCACAACCGACCGGGCATCAGCAGATCTCTAGAGGCTAGGAGTGTGTCCGGGTAATCGGATTTTGCTCGACGGCAATGCGGTGACGTGATTCGCTATGCGGCATGAGCAAGACCTTTCGTTCGTGGGACGTTGACCAAGTTTGGCTGCTGCCGCCCTCGATTTAGGATTTGGTGCCCGCCGGCCATCTTGCGCACTTCGTGCGCGAGACCGTGCGCGACGGGCTCGATCTGTCGGCGATCATGGACACGTATGAGGAGGAGCGGGGCTACCCGCCCTACCATCCGGGCATGATGGTGGCGCTGCTGCTCTATGGCTACAGCCAAGGCATCTACTCGTCGCGGCGGATCGCCAAGGCGTGCGAGGAGCGGCTCGATTTTGCCGCGGTGACGGGGATGCAGCGGCCCGACTTCCGCACCATCAGCGACTTCCGCAAGCGGCACCTGGCGGCACTCTCGGGATTGTTCCAACAGGTGTTGAAGCTGTGCCGGGCGGCGGGTCTGGTGAAGCTCGGTCACGTCGCCTTGGACGGTACCAAGATCAAGGCGAACGCCTCCAAGCACAAGGCGATGAGCTACGGGCGGATGAAGCAGGCGGCGCCAGCGCTGGCGGCGGAAGTTGAGCGCTGGCTGGCCGCGGCGGCAGAGACCGACGCGGCCGAGGACCGCGTGCACGGCGTCGAGCGGCGCGGCGACGAGATGCCGGAGTGGATGGCGAACAAGCAGCGGCGGCTGGAGAAAATCCGCACGGCGAAGGCAGCGCTCGAGGCCGAGGCGCGCGCGGCCGCGGCGGCGCAGGCGAGCGAAAAGGGCGACGGTTCTGGCCCCAGCGGGCCGGCACACCCTCCGGCCGAACCGGCGCCGCCCGCGGACAAGGCGCAGCGCAACTTCACCGATCCCGAGAGCCGGATCATGAAGACCAACGACGGCTTCATCCAGGGCTACAACGCCCAGGCCGCGGTCGACGCCGAAGCGCAGGTGATCGTCGCGCACGACTTAAGCAACGCCACCACCGACCAGGCGCAGCTGGCCCCGCTCGTCGCCGCGATCAGGACCAATCTCCACCGCAACCCCGACGAGATCTCTGCCGATGCCGGCTACTGCTCCGAGGCCAATCTCCGCACCCTCGCCAAGCGCCGTATCAACGCCTACATCGCCACCGGACGCCAGCACCATGGCACCGCCGCCGCGGTCGCGCAGCGCACGCCCCGGGCGGGCAGCCGCGTTGCCCGCATGGCCACGAAACTGAAGCGCGCCGGCCGCCGCAGCCGTTATCGCTTGCGCAAGCAGGTCGTCGAGCCCGTGTTCGGTCAGATCAAGCATGCCCGAGGCTTCCGCCAGTTCCTCCTGCGCGGCATCGACAAGGTCAAGGCCGAATGGGCCTTGCTCTGCACCGTTCACAACCTCCTCAAGCTCGCCGCCGCAGCCTGATGGGCTGCGGCGAGCGTACACGCCAGCAACAATCGAATCCGGAGCGCCGCTTTCGCGACTCAATCTTGCGCGTGCAAATCGCGACCGCGGACCGCCACCAAAATTCCTCCGATCCTCGCAACTCAGTGCTAACCTCCCCACCCTTACTCAGACACACTCCTAGACTAGGACCCAGACCAACGCAGGGGTCCATCATCAGATAGCGCAGGGAGGCGGTACGGCGGCGTGGGTCTATGTGCTGACCCACAGTACGATGTAATAGGATCTCTTGATGTACCTTCAGCGTGCGCCGCGTCCCGCCCTCATAGGCGGGCGCGTGCGGTCGCGCCAGGGAAGGGGCATATGGGGGAGAGGGGACCGCATTCAGCCTTACAAAAAGCCTTACATTCCAAAGGATTATCGGCGACCGCATTCACCGCATTCACTCAACCGCACGCGGGACCGCATTCAAGCCCGATATTCCAAAGGATTAGGACCGCGTGCGGTCCAACCGCACTCAACCGCACGCGCGCAATGGCACACAGAGCATTCTCCTGTTCAACCTTCTTGCCCTTGCTTGTCGCGCGACTCGTCCCAAAATCGCTGCGCCTCTATCAGGATGTCTGCCTTCGCATCGTCGAGCGAGGCATAGGCGCGCTTGCCGGGGTCGTCGAGATGCCCATCGGGCCACTCAACCAGCACGGTCTGGAAAATGCTCACAGCGCCAGCAATGATTGGGCGGGCCGAGTAAGGGTGGGCGGGGTGGGACATCCTTTTATCCTCGCGCTCGATGCTCCACGCCACAATCGGCACCTGTTCTGACCAAACGTACGATGGCCGCTCGCCAGGGCCACCACTACCAACAGTAATGATCGTGGCCAATTGTCCAACAGCAGCGGGGACTATCTGCCTGGTTAGAAACCCGGCCAGGCTAGTAACGCTGCCAAGCACAATTTCATCGGCGGTCATCAACAAGTGAAATCCGCCGCTGGAGACCACTTTCGCCACATGGTCGAGGTTCACATAGTCTATGTCGTCGTCCACCACAGAGGCAAAATTAGCCATCACATCCTCCTCATTCACTTCTTTGTGGATGGCTTGAAGTCGAAACCATCCCCATTACGTACAAGGCACTGCGGTCGCTCCCACGATAATCCCGTGAGTGATTTCGCGAATCCTGCACAACTCGTCCATCGCGCGCGCGAAGTGTGCTCAACCCGATAGCCTTGGCTGCCAGACATTTTCCAAAATACCTTCGGCGCATAGTTGCGGCCCTGTTTCCTTATCCGACACTGGGCGGCCCTATTCGCTTCGTTCATCGAGCAGATATAGGAACACCTCTTCTGCTGATTTGGTTGCTGCCGCGCGTCACGTCGATAGGGACGAAGACTCCGGTTTCCCACCGTATTGGGATTTGCTCTTCTCTTGGTGCGCAATTGGCCTTCTTGCGGGTCAACTGGCGCTCATCGGGGTCCTTCTTAGTTTCAGTGAGGTACATCTTATCTGCGCGCGATCAGCTCCGATGTTGCCGAATGCATGATTGTCATGTGCGCTGCAACCGGTTTTAGCGGCTCCAGAAGCACGCGTGTCGCCAGTTCTCGACCACGGAGTGAGCCCGAGTTACGGTCGGAAAGGTCGCTGTTTTTCGCGTTCGGCAACCGGACTTTTTGCCGCTCTCGAACCTTCGAATCAGGCTGTTAAAAGTGTGTCTCAGGATGCCGAACAGCACTTGCGTCGCGAGCGTTCGGTTGAACTGCGCTTAAGCTGTGCCTACCATCGTCCAACTTGTTGCGGGACGCCGACAATTCGGGAGAGAAGCTATGCGAAAAGAAGACAATGAACTTCTGTGCCGGCTGGGATCGGATACACCGATGGGGCAGGTATTTCGCCGGTACTGGACGCCCATTGCGCTTGCGCGCCAAGTGGACAAGGCTGACAGCGATCCGGTGCGCGTCCGCTTTTGTGGCGAGAACTACGTGCTGTTCCGGGACACGGACGGCAGGCTAGGTTTGTTGGATGAACTCTGCCCGCATCGCGGCGCTTCGTTGGCCTTGGGGCGGGTTGAGCAATGCGGCATCCGCTGCATCTACCATGGCTGGAAATACGATGTGGAAGGACGGCTGCTAAACTCTCCAAACCACCCGAACCCTGCCTACCAGGCCAAATTCCGCGCGCACACTTATCCGTGCCAAGAAGCTGGCGGGCTGATCTGGGGCTACTTCGGACCGGCGGAAGTGATGCCGGCGCTGCCGGACTTCGCCTTCATGGATGCGCCGGCAACCCATCGCAACATCGAGCGCATCGATCTCAACTGTAACTACCTCCAGCTTCTGGAGGGCGGCATGGACAGTTCGCATGTCGGCATCTTGCATTCCGACGTGGCGCGGCCGGGATGGCAAACGAACAGCGTCACCCGCAACACCGACGTGCTCAATCCTGGTGCACTCGCCGTTGACGACAACGCGCCGACGCTGTCGATCGAAACCACCGAGTTCGGCTTCCATTACGCCGCGATCCGAAAAGGCAATAACGGGGTGGAGAGCGCGCGCATCGTGCCCTTTATCTTTCCTTCAACGCGCGTCATCCCTGCACAGGCGCGGGTCGCGACCTTGTTCGAGGTCCCGCTCGATGACGAACACACATCGACCTACATCATTGTCCACGGCAACGTCCCCTATGAACGTGCGCACCATCGCTCCCTGAGCGGTATTGGCGACCCTAAGCTCTATTCCGAGCAAGATTTTCAATGGCGGGGCAGCTGGGGGAACCGCTTTGGCCAAGACCGGACCACCATGAAAGAACGCTGGGCGGGCTTCCATGGCTTGGAGCAAGAAGACGCGGCGGTTTCGCTGTCCATGGGGCCGATTTTCGATCGCACTCGCGAGCATCTCGTGCCGGCCGACGCCGCTATCGTCTATTTGCGGCGGTTGCTTCTGACAACCGCGCGTGATCTTGCGGCGGGAAAGGAACCACCCCGGCTGCCCAACATGAAGAAGATCGCTGGCGTTGCCGACACCGACCTCGCTCCCGGCGGCCGATGGCAGGACCTGGTGCCGCACCATTATGCTCGCCGAAACGCTACGCTGGTCGAGCTGGCCGACTAGGGCACGTGCGACTTCGAACTTGTCTATTCACGAGTTGGTGCGGTTCAAATTCTGCGATCGGTGGCGTTGGGCGGTGATGACCAGTACCCCGCTGGGTCATCTTCTGCGCTGCAGGCGCCGACAGCCGGGCGCGGACACCTCGGGCAGGGAGGGCGAGCGGCAGACGTCGAAACCAGATCTGAACCGCGCTCGGAACCTTGTTGACGTTCTGCCCGCCCGGGCCAAAGGCACGGCTGAAGCCTTCCTCGATCTCCTGCTCGTCGATCGAGATGCGGGGTGTGATGCGGATCATGTAAACGACGCTACCAGATCGCAGCAGTAATGGGGCCCGGTTCAGCTCTTCATGATCCGGAGGAGAAGTTTTGGCCTCTCCCGGGTTGGCGACCGCTCAGCGCCCAACCCGGCCGCTCATGCAACAGCCTCCGCAGCTTCAAAGAGGACGTTGGAGCAACAGCGACGTAGGTCGCGGTTAGTGTCCTGAGGGTTCTGCAAAAAGCTTTAATGCCGAAGTGGCGATCGCATGGTGGTGATGTTCGACGTCACAACCCCGTGGAAAAGGGAACATGCCATGACCAAGGAACAGGGTACGCTTGAGCGAATTGACTGGAAAGCAGTGCTAACGAGCGACCCGGATGTGTTTCGTTCACCGCTGCAGACGGTAGTGCAAGAAGTGCTTGAGGCTGAGATGACGGAGGCTTTGCAGCCGAGACGGGCGAGCGCCTTCGGCCTTGTCGATATAGTCGAGGATCGCGACGCAGCGTCGGTAGTAGTGGAGACCATGACCACGATCTTGTCGAGGGAGTTGCACGGCCGTTCCATCACGGTCAACGCCGTGGCGCCACGGCCGACGTGCACGCTGCTTTTGCTCAACGGCAAGTCGCGGGAGCGGATCGAGCGTCTGGCCAAAGATGAATCCCGTGGAACGCCTGGGAACCCCGGAAGACATCGCCGCCGCGGTCGCATTCCTCACCGGCCCGGACGGGGCATGGATCAATGGTCAGGTCCTGCACGCCAATGGCGGCATGGTCTGACGAACGAGCCCTCGCGTTTCAAACCAGCCGTCGAAAGGACATGGCCATGAATAAGATCATCCTCATCACCGGCGCTTCCAGCGGCTTCGGCCGACTGACCGCCAATGCGCTGGCCGATGCCGGCCACACGGTTTATGCCTCGATGCGGGAGACTCGGGGCCGCAATGCCGCGCAGGTCGCCGATGTCGAAAAATATGCCAAGGACCACGGCGTCGATCTGAACGCCGTCGAGCTCGATGTCGGATCGCAGGAATTGGTGGATTCCGGCGTTGCCGCGATCATCGAGAAGCATGGCCACCTCGATGTCGTGATGCATAATGCCGGCCATATGGCTTTCGGGCCCGCGGAAGCGTTCACGCCCGAGCAGCTGGCGGAACTGTACGATGTGAACGTCCTCAGCACCCAACGGGTCAACAGGGCCGCCTTGCCGCAATTGCGCAAACAGGGGCAGGGCCTTCTGGTATGGGTTTCGAGCAGCAGTTCCGCCGGTGGCACGCCGCCCTATCTGTCGCCTTACTTCGCCGCGAAAGCAGCAATGGACGCGATGGCGGTGCAATATTCCCGTGAGCTCACGCGCTGGGGCATCGAAACCTCGATCATCGTTCCCGGCGCCTTTACCGGGGGCACCAACCACTTCGCGCATTCGGGACGGCCTGCCGACGCCGCGCGTCTCGCCGAGTATGAGGCGGGACCGACCAAAGGGCTGGGCGAGGAAATCCTGAAAGCCTTCGCCGCTATCGTGCCGCCCGATGCTGATGCTTCTGCGGTGTCCGATGCGATCGTCCGGGTCGTCGAGACGCCATTCGGCAAGCGGCCCTTCCGGGTGCATGTCGATCCCACCCAGGACGGCGCGGATGTCGCATTTGCTGTCATGGACCGGGTGCGCGCGGAAATGTTGCACCGGGTCGGGCTTTCGGACCTGCTGAAGCCCAACAAGACAAAGGCGGAGTGAGTTTTGACGAGGGCGCCTCACTCATATTCCGGAGGGGCGCCCGTCGTCAGCAGACGCACACACATGCCTTATATCATCACGATATGCTTAGAAAGCTCACTCAATTCAGGGCCATTGTGGAGGGATAACGACGCGGCTGCATTCAACCGTCAATAGTCGTGTTGGCGGACCTGGTCCGCCAGCGAAGACGAAGGAGATGGTATGAAAGCGGTTAGCTCCAATGAGAGGGATCGGAGCGGTTGAGATGATCGCTAGAAGGATGGGTGCACCCCGTGAGGAGTGGGTTACCGTGGGTTGTCACACTCAACGGACCCGGAGGTGCACCCATGGGCTATGATTACCACATTCGCGTCGACCATCACAAAGCCTACAGCCACATCGTTGTTCAGGACCCGGGCGGCAAGACGCTACGGTCTGGCCGCGTGCGGAACGACAGCCGCGCGGTGGCGGGCTTTCTGCTGCCATTTTTCTGAGAATGCGCATGCGGTGATGGAGGCGACGCGCAACTGGACGGTAATGTTCGACTGGCTGGACGAGATTTGCGACGAGGCGAAGCTCGCCCATCCGCTCAAGGTTAAGGCGATCGCGGAAGCGAAGATCAAGACGGACAAGATCGACGCGACGGTACTTGCGCATTTGTTGCGGACGGACCTGGTACCTGCGGCGCACGCATCGAGTCAGCGGGCGCGGGAGGTGCGCTTGGCGCTGCGAGCGGATGTTCTACGTGCGACTGCGCACGATGGTGAAGAACCGGATTGTCACGGCCTTCGACCGCTATCGGAAGCAAACGGCGGCGCTGAAGCGGTACCACGACCTGTTCGGAGCGGCCGGGAGGAAGCAGCTCCCGGTCACTGAGGTGTCGGCGATCGACCGCATTCAGATCGATCGCAGCCTGGCCTTCCTCGATGATATCGCGCGCCGGATCAAGGAATGCGAGGGAACGACCAAGACGCTGTCGAAGGGCAATGCCAATGTCCGACGGCTGAAGACGCTGCCGGGCATCGGCGAGTTCTTTGACCGCTTGATCGATGCCGAGATCGACGATATCGCTCGCTTCAGCTCGGCGGCCAAGCTCGCGGCTTATGCCGATCTCGTGCCCTCGACCTATTCCTCGGGCGGCAAGACGTTTCACGGCCGGATCATCAAGCAGGGCAACAAGTGGCTGCGCTGGGCGTTTGTCGAGGCTGGCGCCGGCGGTGTTCTGCAATCTGGAGGTGAGAGCCTATTACCAGCGCTTGAAGGTCACCAAAGGCGCCCACCGCGCCAAAGTGGCCACCGGGCGCCGCCTTTTGACCATCGCCCTCCTGGTGCTGCGCGACGGCCGCTCCTATGAGCGGCGCGGCGCCACGCCCACCGGCGAGGCAAACCTATCCCGGCTGTCCTGATGATGTGCTAGCTAAGCTAGCCCGGCAACGCTGGGCTGCGCTCTGAAGGAGAATGGGAAGCCGGGGCCGAACGCCGCGTTCTGACCGTTGCCAATCGGCGCGGCACGGATTGGAGAATGGCTTCACGAGCCGGGACGAGACGCCTGGTCCCTCGGGATTAACTTGTCTGCATCGGCGTCGATACAGACCAAAACGAAACGAACCCAAGGAAATCCGCGCCTCACGCCGGTGCAATTCCACTTGCGTTCTTTCATTGGAGCATCATGTCACGCATCTTCATTTCGGGATCTTCCACCGGCCTCGGCCTGATGGCGGCCGATCTCCTCGCCAGCAAAGGCCACAACGTCGTGCTTCACGCTCGCAACGCCAAGCGCGCTGAAGCAGCCCGCCAGGAACTGCCCCAGGCCGAGGCGATCGTGGTCGGCGACGTCGAGACCATCGCGGGCGCAAAGAATGTAGCGGCCCAGGTCAATGGGCTTGGCCACTTCGATGCTTTGATCCACAACTCCGCGGTCGGCTATCGCGAAGGCCATCGCGTCACCGTTGACGGTCTGCCGCACGTGTTCGCGATCAACAGGCTGTCGGCCTATATCCTAACCGCGCTGATCGGGCGGCCCAAGCGGCTCGTCTATCTGAGCTCCGGCATGCACCATCATGCCGACGCCAGTCTCGACGACATCCTCTGGAAGAAGCGCGGCTGGGACGGTTCGACCGCCTACGCGGAGAGCAAGCTTCACGATACGATGCTTGCCCTCGCAATTGCGCGGCGCTGGCCGGACGTCTTCTCGAATGCGCTGGAGCCTGGGTGGGTGCCGACCAAGATGGGCGGCCCCGGCGCGCCCGATGACATGGATCAGGCGCATCTGACTCAGGCTTGGCTCGCAGCCGGCGACGATCCGAAGGTCGATGTGACGGGTCAGTATTTCTATCACCTGAAGCGCATGGAGCCGAATCCACAGGCCGATGACCAGGTGCTACAGGATCACCTCATCGCGATCTGCGAGGAAATCTCGGGCGTGGCGCTGCCGGCCTGAGCCGGCGCACAATCGTCCAACGAGGGCGAGCGCATCTCGTCGGCAGGTACCCCGCGCCTTCCCCCCTGAAATCGAGAACGGCAAAACTATGAGCAAGTTCGCATTCCTTGGCCTCGGCACCATGGGCTCGCGCATGGCGCCGCACCTGATCAAAGCCGGCCATGATGTAACGGTATGGAATTGCTCGTCTGCCGCCGTCGAAGCCGTAGTGGCGTGCGGGTGAAATCAGCATCCACGCTGCACGAGGCGGCGAGGGTGCCGAATTCGTCTTCTCCACGTTGACCGGCGATGACGCCTCCAAGGCCGTGTGGATGATGCCCGATATTGGTGCGCTGGCGGGTCTTGGCGTGGGCGCGATCGCTATCGGGGTCAGCACCGTCTCGCCTGATTGGCTCAAAAGCCTCGCGGCAGCTGTCGAGGCCCGTGGGCCCAATTGCTGGAGGCTCGGACTGGGAGGTTCATGCAAATGCCAGGTAACGGTCTCTCAATTGCTTTTTGATCCCCTCGACCTCACTCGCAGCGCTCACGATTTTCGGGAGGGACAGCCGAAAAAATTCAGAGAGCCGTATGCGTGCCCCGGGCACCGCAGCGTCCAACTATAATCCCAAAGGCGGGGATAACATTTTCCGGCGCGCGGTGCTGGTGTATGTGAAGCACGAACTCATCCTCGAGAGAAGGGCCAAACATGAACTGGAAGGAAAACGGGGTCAAGATCGTACATGCGGGAGAACTGGAGATGAACACGCCGCAGACGTCCGGGATGACGCGGGCGGCGGCGATCACGCATGCGCGAACGGGCGCAGATAAACTGTGGGCGGGCACGATGGTGGTGCAACCGGATGCGAAGACGGGACCGCATCATCACGGCGAATTAGAGACGGTGCTATACGTGGTGAAGGGCCGGGTGCGAATGCGATGGGGCGATCACCTGGAACTGAGCGAAGAAGCCAGGGCGGGAGATTTTATCTATGTGCCGCCTTACGTGCCGCATCAGGAGATCAACGGAAGTCCAAACGAGATTTGCGAGGCGGTCGTGGTGAGAAGCGGGCAAGAGCCGGTGGTCATTAATCTTGACGTGGAAACGCCGGAACCTGCGAGTGCGGGGCATTCAGGGATGCCGTTCCATCCCGGCGCCTGACACCATTGCTGAAGTTGCCTTCCTTTTTCGCGACGAACGAAGAAACCGAGAGGCAAGTTCACAGTTTGCGACCCTGCCCGACCGACGACCGGACCTGATCCGTGGAGGGTCTTATGATGACGCGACGATTGGGGCGATCAGGACAAAGCCACTAGGGCCAGCGCATTGTCGAATGCGCGCTTTCGGGCGCTCGCGGTATAAACCGCATCACACCGAGCATCCGGTGGCCAGCGGTCAGGTGTTGTGGGGCGCAAATACATTGTCCGAGCGTCATGCCGCCAGATGATAGACGTGATGCAGACCGCCACGCACTGTTCCCCGGTGATCTCCCAGTGGCCCGCTTCGCAGATCGGCGGGATCGACTGCGCATGGAGCGCGCTGGCCGATCGCGCTGTGCGGGCACCAGCGATTGAAATATTGCATATATTCGGCCAAGACAGCACGCAGATGGCGCTCATTGAAGATGAACACGTGGTCCAGGCATTCTCCGCGCAGCGATCTCACCCAGCGCTCTGCAATCGAATTTGCTTGCGGTGATCTGAATGGCGTGCAGATCTGGGCAATCCCGAGGCTCCTCACCCGCTGGTCAAAGGGCGCATCATAGCGCCCGTAACGATCGTGGATGAGAAAGGTGGTGGTTCCCGATTCAGCCGCAGCATTCGACGATCTGTCGGCTTGCCCACTCCACCATGGGTGCCCGCGTCGTCTCGACGCGGAGAACTGCCCGGTTGGCGTACCGACAACGAAGAACACGTAAAGTGTTTGAAAAAAGATCGTCTGCACGCAAAGGAAGTCGGAAACGAGACCATCGCTATGGAACGATCGTCTACGATCCTGAACGACCTCGCATCCTGGATGTCTTGCCTAATCGGCAAGCGGCGACGGTCTCAGCCTGGCTGGCGACGCGGCCGGCTCGTATCGCGCGATCGCGGCAGCGGATATAAGCAGGCGATAGCGCGAGCGCTGCCAGACCCAAACAGTTGCCGACCCCTGGCATCTGATGGCGAATGCGCGCTGTGAGTTACTTGAAGCCGTGCGTCGGTCGATGCGCTCGATCTGCCGGGCCGTCAGCGCCGAGGAGATCGATTGTGGCCTCCTTACCTGTGCAGAGTGAATTAAGTACGAGGCTTTCTTTGTCACGAGGAGGCCAACGCAGTGATCCGAGCGCTCGCCGATGAAGAAACCGCGATCAGGGAGATCGTGCGGCGCACCGGCTGCAGCCAGCAGCCGTCCGCCGCGTAGTACGAGGCGAGAGAAACGACGTGCTCGGCGTCCGGATTAGATCGCCGGAACCTTGGTTGGCCACGCTCGACCAGGAGTGGAATGCCGTCACAACAGCGCAGAATCTGGCGCCGTCTCAGGGCGGCGGACCTTAGGGGCCGCCTGCGTGTGGTGACGGAATGGACAACGCGATGCCGGCGGGCAGAAGCTGCTCCGAACTGTGCCCGCGTAATTGCCCGTCCTCACGCATGATCGCACGGATGATGACGATCGCATGCGATCAGCTCTCCATGGAAGACGCAATCACCGTTGCCACGATCGAATCTTCCGTGCCGACCCTTGTAGAAGCCCGCGATTTGCTCAATCGTTTCCAAGCTATGATCCGACAGCAGAGGTCGGCTGAGTTCAGCCCTTGGCTTCGGGATGCCTCGACCAGTTTCCTCACATCTTTTGCCAGCGGCTTACGGTCGGACGGAAGCGCAATCGTTGCCGCGCTCGTCGAACCTTGGTCCAATGGAACCGCCGAAGGCCAAATTACAAAGCTCAAGTTGGCGCCAGATGTATGGTCCCGCCAAACTTGATCTCCTCCGCGCAAGATTGCTGGCGTGACTGACTCAAACGGGCTAGCACCAAAATTGCGTCAGAGCCAAAGTTGAGAGCCGAAACATAAGAATTGGGAAAATTCGCGATTTGCTGTCGCATTTTCATTCGCAGCGAAAGGAGTATGGGAGATGAAGTATAGGAGATTGGGGAATACCGGACTCATCGTGAGCGAAGTGGCGCTTGGAACGATGCAGTTCGGTGGCAGGATGAACATGGGCAACCTCGGTCAGGAGGACACAACGCGAATGGTGAAGCTAGCCCTGGATAGGGGAATCAACTTCATCGATACGGCAGATGTGTACAGCCTCGGGGAGAGCGAAACTCTGGTCGGTAATGCCTTGAGTGGCTTACGGCAAGAAATCGTCCTGGCCACCAAAGTCCGGCTGCCTATGAGCGAGAATTTCAATCGAAGCGGCGCGACACGCGTAAACATCATGCGTGAGGTGGAGGGCAGTCTCCAACGGTTGCAGACCGACTACATCGATCTTTACCAGGTGCATGGATGGGACAGCAACACGCCGCTCGAGGAGACGCTGCGGACGCTCGACGATGTTGTGCGCCAGGGGAAAGTCCGGTATATCGGCCTCTCCAACTTCATGTCATGGCAGGCGGCCACCGCGGTTATGCTGCAGGCGCGCCTGGGGTTGGAAAAATACGTGACGGCGCAGATGTACTACAGCCTCGTGGGCCGTGGTCTCGAATACGAGTTTCAGTCGTTCGCCGAGTACCACAACATCGGTATCCTGGTTTGGAGCCCGCTTGCCGGCGGTTTCCTTTCGGGCAAGTACAGCCGCACTAACCCTCCTCCTGCCGGCACACGATTCGCGGATGCCGGTTCCTTCGTGCCCTTTGACAAGGAGATGGGGTACCGCGTCGTGGAAATATTGAAAAAGGTGGCCGCCCGGCATGGCGCAAGCGCGGCGCGTGTGGCGCTGTCGTGGGTGCTGGGACGTCCGGCCGTCAGCAGCGTGATCGTCGCTGCCCGGAAAGTCGAGCAACTGGAGGATAACATCGGTGCGGTAGATCTGCAGACTCTCGGACGAAGATGTTCAGCTTCTGGACGCAACTTCGGATCCGGGCGTTCCATATCCGAAGTGGATGGTCCTTCAGCTCGACACCGCGGAAGATCCGCGTTCGAAGGTCCTGTATCCTCAGCGCTACGCAGATGGCGGTCCCTGGAAGGACCTCCGTCTCACGCGGTGGTCCGGCTGAGAGCGCTTTACTGTCCGCAACAAACGGGAGAGATTGACGTGTCGTAATCCGCCGCCATCTCGGCATAGGTGCGGTTGACTTGCGGCTCGTAGAGGCAAGCCTTGATCACCGCCACTTTAGTATGCAGGGCACTGGCAGGTTCGGCACCGCACCGATCGCCTGAAAAGCCCGGGTACGGGCACCGATCCAGTCGGCGAGCGCCGCCCGGGTCCAGGTTGCCTGGCACCCAGCACCGCGACAACTGTGCGGCCGGCGCACGGTTCGTGAATTGAATTCCCGTTGCACAGCTCTCCGGGAGCGCGATGCGGATTCGATGTTGCTGCTGCGAGACACCGAAGCCGAACCGTCTCTTGTGTACGGCAGGTTCAATAAATATAGTGGATTTATCGCATCGGCGTAGGCATGGACGTGCGTCACGCGCATCAACCAATCGCGATTGTTCTACGATCTTCCGCGAGAGATTGTCGAGGCTATGTCGCGCTTCAACGAGCGGCCTATCACCTTTGCCCTGTCAAACCCGATCGAAGAATACGAATGTCTGCCTGAGTAGGCCTACGAATGGTCGGGCGGCAAGGCACTCTATGCCGGCGGCGTGCTTCCCACCGGTTCACTTCGCCGGCCAGACGTTCCTGGCTTCACAGGCCTACGACCTCGATGCCTTCCAGGCCGTTGGCTTGGCCATCCACGCCACGAACGCGACCCGCGCTATCGATGCAATGTTCATCAGGCAGGGCATGCCGTGGCCGACCAGGTGACGCCCGAGCATCCAAGCTCGGGATGCAAATTCCCGCCCAGTCGAACATACTAGGGGTCGAGGTTCAGACTGCCGCGCGAGTAAGGTCTTCTTTGATGCCCGTCTGGCCTGCGGTCGATCGGCCGGCTGATATGGAGACATTCATTCGGCGGCATGTCTGCAAGACTGAGTATAAGATACTCGCGTAAGTCGGCCTGCGAACTGACGCGAACTTTTGACGCCTTCCTGCCTAGCGAGGAGCCTCATGACCGCATCAACCGCGAATGCGAGCGAACCTTCCGGCCCCGCCGAGTTCGTCATCAGAGGTGTCGGCGTAGTCGGGCTCGGCCATATGGGACATGCTTTTGCCCTGAACCTTGTCGCAGACGGTTATCAGGTGTTGGTCTATGACCAAGACCCGAAGCGGGCAACAACGGTGACCGGCGCCCACGCCGCCCCGCAACTCGCCGATCTTGCCGGCTGTGATGTGATGCTGACTTCCCTTCCCGACGACGATGCGCTTGCCGCCGTAGCACTCGGGCCAGGGGGTCTGGCGGCAATCCTTCCGCCGGATGCGGTGCATATTTCGACCAGTACGATCAGTCCCGGCATGTCCCGACGCGTCGCGAAGGAGCATGCCCGTCACGGTCAGGATTACATTGCCGCGCCGGTGCTCGGCAACCCCGATTTCGCGCGGGAGCGGAAGCTGTTCGTGCTCGCCGGTGGCCCACACTCGGCTCTGGAGAAGGTCCGTCCATTGCTCGACCGCCTCGGCCAGCGGCTATTTGTGATTGGCGAGGACGCCGGATTGGCGAACCTTGTCAAACTCTCCGCCAATGTTCTGACCGCCACTACCCTCGAATGCATGGGAGAGGTATTAGCGCTGTTGCGAAAAGGCGGGCTTGACGCGCACCTCGCTTACGATGTGCTGACGAATTCGCTGTTCGATTCCCGAGTGCACAAGACGTACGGCGGCAAGATTGTCGAGGGGCGATACAGCCCGCCCGGGATGGCCGCTCCGCTCGCCATCAAGGACCTGCGGCTCGCCCTCGCTGAGGCCGAACAAGCGGCGGTGCCGATGCCAGCGGCGAGCCTTGTCCACGACCGCCTCGTTGCACTGGTCGCCCGAGGGTGGGCCGAATTGGACTGGTCGGCGCTCGGTCTACTCGCGGCTGTCGAAGCGGGACTTGACGACGGGGGAAGCAAATGAAAACAGGAATCATCGAAGCTGGCGGTTCCTTTCTGAACTTATCCGCGCTTGCCCGTAACGGCTGCGGTCGAACTATAGTGGAGCTGTGCCTCAACGATCATTCTTTCCAACAGATGTTTTAGCTCGATATGATCTTGCACTTAGATTGGTCGCGCTGCGATGGTCCTGTTTCGCGGGACGCCTTTGCCGTGCGCAATTTGTGCCGAATGAGCCGGGTGGCCGGAAGCTCGTGAACTTGAGTGTGTAAAGAGCGAACGCCGCGGTCCGCAAGCGAGACAAATTTCGCGCTGCGTCAGATGACGCCGGTCCTAATTTCAACCGCTGGTCGGAAGGCACGGGTCGGACTGCGCCTTCGCATCAGGATGGAAAAGTCGTTCGGTGACCATCTCGATTGCATTCGTAACCTCGACCGTCGGAGCATCGTTGACCACTTCTATCTGCTCATACGCAACTGCGATCGAGCGGTCGAATATATTCGCTATTAGTCTTAATTCACCGCGACCCGCACTTGGGTCCACGTGCCAAACGATGCGGCACTGAGGGTACGGGGCTTCGACAGGCCCTAAAAGTACACTCCCAGGTGGCAACGCGCGCTCCATACCGCTCAAGACCAATTTCCCAAAATCACTATCAGTTAACCCGGGTATTAATTCGCGGATGCTGACACTCTCGATACCCGCGGACGTCTTAACCAGGAAGGCTGGGGGCAGAGTTGACGGGGAGCCGTGGCAAACTGCAGCATCAAACAGTGACACGAGCGCAAGCGCCCCAACTAAGGCTCGCAATTCACTCAGACGAATAATCAATGCGGGCACAAAATTCGTTAGCCTCACCGATGTGACCAAACCAATCCATGCAAGCGTCACACTCACCTTATCTTGTCCTTGCTTTCCGCGAGCCGACCCAGAATCTACTAGAAAAGGTTGCGCCAGATTATCTTCGCCGACAAAAAGAACATCGGGGCTGCGCCCGTCAAGGCATTTCGTGCGCCGGGCGAGATTTAAGCGAGCTCACTAACAAGTGTGAGCGTTCGCAGTAGCCTAACGAGAACACTGTGGAATCGCGCGCGACAATAGGGCCAGTTTGAGTGCGGCTTTCGCGTCCAAAAAAAGGGGCCGGTTTGATCGGCCAAACGTGTGAGACGCTGTTTGGCTGAATGGCCAATCTCTGGGCTTTTGCCTGAAGGGTTGAGAGGGTGTTGCGTCTGGATGAGATCGCGCGGATCAGGTTCGAACATGTCAGAACGGGAAGTCGCTTCGGCGGATTGCGCGCGAGCTTGGGATCTCCCGCCAGACGGCTCCGAAGGTCATCCGGTCGAACGCGATCGAGTTCAAATATGAGCGCGAAGTCCAGCCGCTGCCCAAGCTCGGTAAATTCGTTCTGATCCTCACTGAGATCGTCGAGAAGGAAGCCAAGCTTCCCAAGCGTCAGCGCCGATCGACGAAGCGCCTGTTCGAGGAATGGCGTGGGCGTGGTTACGAAGGGGCGTACGACAGCGTACATCGATTTGCGAAGGCATGGCGCCAAGAACAATCACGGATTCCGAACTTGGCGTTCATTCCCATGCGCTTTGGCCCAGTCGAAGCCGATCAATTCGATTGGAGGCCACGAGGACATCGAATTCCAGGGCGTCCCGGTCACGGTGAAAGTACGGCAGATGCACCTCGCTTACAGCCGGATGCCGTTCGTTCGCGTATTATCGCGAGACCCAGGAGATGATCTTCGACGCCCACGACTAGGCCTTCGAATTCTATGACGGCATCTGTCGGACGCCCGCTGTGGCCAATCGTCGTGTCGACCCGCACACGAAAAATCTTGCCCCGCAGTCGAATTGGGTTGGGAATAATCTTGAAACCAGTTCGGGGAGTCAACGAGTTTTCTGATATCGCAATATTTTCCAAGCAGCGAGGCAGACCTCGGGAGCGCGGATGCCTGATCACATCCGACTCAATTGGCGATCTGCTGACCAACGCCAACGCCACTAAGGAGCTTTATGACGTTCTGTTCGCCGCCATCAGTGCAAGTGATTACGCTAGCAATCGACTTGCTGGGGAGGTGCGAACGGAAGATCATATGTGAGGTCGAGTTTGAGGCCGAGATCATTGTCGATCTGGAAGTCGATGTTGAAGGTTAGTACGACTACGGCGACGATGAACCTCCGTGTCGCTACGGACGACAGAAGACGATACATCGGGTTTTCGCCGAAGTCGTAGTTCGGGCGTTCGACCCAAAGATCGAAATGCCGATCGATGAAATCCCGAGGCCTGGCGACTGATATTTCCCGATCGCCTGTTTATGCGTTTGGTCGGTCGTGGACGATCTGCCGCGCCGGTTTGTATTCGCAGTCCCAGATAGACCGGCGAACGACCCATCAAGGTCGAATGCGCGACCCGTGATTGTGCTAGCATCAGCGTAACCTGTCACTAGGGGATCCGGCGATCCAATTGGACGAGTCTAAATCTCGAACAATGTGATAGAGCTCAATCGCGGCGTGTCGTTGCGTGCGATGGGATACCTGAGCGCTGCCTCATTCTGCATCATGACATCCATCCTCCGCCTAGCGCCTTGAATAAGCCGACCAGCGCCTGCATATGCGCAAGCCGTGCCTGCACTAATGAGTTCTTCTGCAGAAAATAATGCGTTCTCGCTGACAAGCACGCTGAGAACCGTGGCTGTACCGCCATGGAACGCGTCCAGTGCCATCCGGTAGGCCCGCCGGGCGCTGGCGACGGTTGCCTCCTGTGCGACTTGCTGGTCGTCGGTCGCCTTGGTCGCGGCAAGGGCGTCCTCGACGTCGGCGAAAGCCGAAAGCGCTGCCTTGCGATAGTCCTGCAACAGTTCCTGATAGAATGCTTGCGAATATTGGAGCTGGCCCCTCAGCTTGCCGCCTTCGAAGATCGGCTGTGTCATGGAGCCGACGAGCGAATAGACGCCCAACACCGGCATGGCGTGGGTTGGCAGCAACTTACTGGCCACCCCGCCGTCGCCGGTCAGCGTAAAGGACGGAAAGAACTGTGCCCGCGCGACTTGAATATTGGCGTTGGCTGCGACGAGCTTCCCTTCCGCCTGTCGCACGTCGGGCCGCCTGACCAATAGGTCCGATGGCAGTCCCGGGGCCGCAACAGGCTGCGAGAGATCGAGGAGCGAGCCGGAGGGAAGCTGCACTTCCTCCGGCAACCTAAAAACCAGGATTGCCAGCGCGTCTTTCGTCGACGCGAGCTGCTGCACCAGCGGGGGGATCGTCGCAGCAAGGCCGCTTACGACGGTCTGCTGTTGCACCACATCGAGCTGCGGCACCAAGCCCATGCGCTGTTGCTGTACGACGCCGTCGAGGTCGCGTCGTGCCCGCGCTAGGAGTGTGTCTGAGTAAGGGTGGGGAGGTTAGCACTGAGTTGCGAGGATCGGAGGAATTTTGGTGGCGGTCCGCGGTCGCGATTTGCACGCGCAAGATTAAGTCGCGAAAGCGGCGCTCCGGATTCGATTGTTGCTGGCGTGTACGCTCGCCGCAGCCCATCAGGCTGCGGCGGCGAGCTTGAGGAGGTTGTGAACGGTGCAGAGCAAGGCCCATTCGGCCTTGACCTTGTCGATGCCGCGCAGGAGGAACTGGCGGAAGCCTCGGGCATGCTTGATCTGACCGAACACGGGCTCGACGACCTGCTTGCGCAAGCGATAACGGCTGCGGCGGCCGGCGCGCTTCAGTTTCGTGGCCATGCGGGCAACGCGGCTGCCCGCCCGGGGCGTGCGCTGCGCGACCGCGGCGGCGGTGCCATGGTGCTGGCGTCCGGTGGCGATGTAGGCGTTGATACGGCGCTTGGCGAGGGTGCGGAGATTGGCCTCGGAGCAGTAGCCGGCATCGGCAGAGATCTCGTCGGGGTTGCGGTGGAGATTGGTCCTGATCGCGGCGACGAGCGGGGCCAGCTGCGCCTGGTCGGTGGTGGCGTTGCTTAAGTCGTGCGCGACGATCACCTGCGCTTCGGCGTCGACCGCGGCCTGGGCGTTGTAGCCCTGGATGAAGCCGTCGTTGGTCTTCATGATCCGGCTCTCGGGATCGGTGAAGTTGCGCTGCGCCTTGTCCGCGGGCGGCGCCGGTTCGGCCGGAGGGTGTGCCGGCCCGCTGGGGCCAGAACCGTCGCCCTTTTCGCTCGCCTGCGCCGCCGCGGCCGCGCGCGCCTCGGCCTCGAGCGCTGCCTTCGCCGTGCGGATTTTCTCCAGCCGCCGCTGCTTGTTCGCCATCCACTCCGGCATCTCGTCGCCGCGCCGCTCGACGCCGTGCACGCGGTCCTCGGCCGCGTCGGTCTCTGCCGCCGCGGCCAGCCAGCGCTCAACTTCCGCCGCCAGCGCTGGCGCCGCCTGCTTCATCCGCCCGTAGCTCATCGCCTTGTGCTTGGAGGCGTTCGCCTTGATCTTGGTACCGTCCAAGGCGACGTGACCGAGCTTCACCAGACCCGCCGCCCGGCACAGCTTCAACACCTGTTGGAACAATCCCGAGAGTGCCGCCAGGTGCCGCTTGCGGAAGTCGCTGATGGTGCGGAAGTCGGGCCGCTGCATCCCCGTCACCGCGGCAAAATCGAGCCGCTCCTCGCACGCCTTGGCGATCCGCCGCGACGAGTAGATGCCTTGGCTGTAGCCATAGAGCAGCAGCGCCACCATCATGCCCGGATGGTAGGGCGGGTAGCCCCGCTCCTCCTCATACGTGTCCATGATCGCCGACAGATCGAGCCCGTCGCGCACGGTCTCGCGCACGAAGTGCGCAAGATGGCCGGCGGGCACCAAATCCTAAATCGAGGGCGGCAGCAGCCAAACTTGGTCAACGTCCCACGCACGAAAGGTCTTGCTCATGCCGCATAGCGAATCACGTCACCGCATTGCCGTCGAGCAAAATCCGATTACCCGGACACACTCCTAGTCTTACTGCGTCACAAACTGAGATGTGTTCTGCGCGAGGTCATGCGGGCGCAACAAGGGCATCTCGACAAAGTCGGCGCTAGCGCGATGACGATGCGACGGCGCAATGGAACGACGCCTGAATCGTCGGCGGCAGGTGCAGCTCTCGCTGGACCTTCTGTGCCGCGCTGACCGCCGTACCGATCGAGACGCCGGGCTGCAAGTTGAATGAGATCGTCACCGACGGAAATTGATTCTGATGATTGATGACGAGCGGCGCGGTCGTCGTTGTTAGCTGGGCGACCTGACGCAACGGAACAGCGCCCCCGGTGGTGGAGCGAAGATAGATCTGATCGAGTGCACCGGCACCGCTGCGGAAAGCAGGATCGACCTCGACGATGACGAAATACTGGCCGAGCGAGGTATAGACCTTGGTTACCGGGCGCTCGCCAAAGGCATCGTAGAGCGCATTGTCGATATCCTGCGGCTGTAGGCCGAAGCGCGCGGCCGCCTTGCGGTCGATCTCGAGCTTCAACTCCGGCCCATTCAATTCCTCGTCGCTGCCAACATCCGAGAGTCCGGGAATTTTTTTCAGCGCGTCGACCATTTTAGCTGCCCAGACACTGAGCTCCTCCGAGTCGACATCGACGAGCGTGTACTGATACTGCGCTTTGGCTGCGCGCGCGCCGATGGTGAGATCCTGCGACGCCTGCATATAGAGGTGGATGCCTTGGGCGTGCTGCAGCTGCTTATTCAGCCGCGCAATCACCCGTTGCACCCCGGTGCGTTCGCCGTAAGGCTTGAGCGCGATCCACATGCGGCCCTGATTGGGCGCTGCCGTGGACGGCCCGGGACCGATGTAGCTGGCCACGGTCGACACCGCGGGATCGCGCAACAGGATATCGGTGACCGCCTGTTGGCGCTCGCTGAGGGCAATGGTCGATACATCCTGTGCCGTCTCGGTGACGCCGGCAATCATTCCGGTGTCCTGCTCAGGGAAGAAGCCCTTCGGGATGATGACATAGAGGACGGCGGTGAGCGCGATGGTAGCGAACATGATCAAAAGGGTTGCGAGTTGGTGGCCTAGCACGAAGGTCAGCCCACGGTCGTACCGCGCCAGCAACCAGTCGAACGCCCGCTCCGTCGCCGTGTAGAACCGGCCGCGGCTTCGGCCTTCCTTAGGCTCGGGCCTGAGGAGCATCGAGCAGAGCATGGGCGTAAGCGTCAGAGAGAGGAAGGCGGACAGCACGATCGCCACCGCCACCGTGACCGCGAACTCCTGCAGCATCTTTCCCACTACGCCGGCCATCATGAACAGCGGGATGAACACGGCGACCAGCGAGATGGAGATCGAGACTATGGTGAAGCCGATCTCGCCGGCGCCCTTCAGGGCTGCTTGCAGCGGCGTCATGCCAGCTTCAATGTAGCGCGAGATGTTCTCGATCATGACGATCGCGTCGTCGACGACGAAGCCGACCGCAATGGATAGTGCCATGAGCGAGAGATTGTCGAGGCTATAGCCGACCACATACAACACCGCGAAGGTCGCGACGAGTGAGAGTGGGACGGCGATGCCCGGGATGACTGTGGCCCAGAGCTTGCGGAGGAACACGAAGATCGTCATGACCACCAGCGCGACTGTCAGCATCAGCGTGTTCTGCACGTCCTGTACCGAGGCTCGGATGGTCTGGGTTCGGTCGGAGACGATCGACAGCTTTATCGCGGGTGGCAGCGAGGCTTCCAGGCGCGGCAGCTCGGCCTTGATTGTGTCCACGGTTTCGATGGCGTTAGCACCAGGGCTCAGGAGGACGTTCAGCACCACCGCCCGTTGCCGGTTGTACCAGCCGGCGAGCAAGCTGTTCGCCGGCCCAATCTCGGCGTGGCCGATATCGCGCACCAGCACCGGCGCGCCGTTGCGATAGGCGACGACTATGTCGTCGTACTGGCTGCGGCTGAACAACTGGTCATTGGTCTGCAGCGCGACGGCTTGGTTCGGGCCTTGCAGCACGCCTTTGGCCGCGTCGATGGTTCCCGTCGCGACCGCGTTCCGTACATCTTCGAGCGTGAGCCCGAGCGCGGCGAGCTGAGCTGGATTCACCTCAATGCGCATGGCGGGCTGCTGCTGGCCGCCGACGGTGACTAAGCCGACCCCGGAAACCTGAGACAACCGCTGCAAGAGGATGTTTTCGCCGTAGTCGTCCACAATGGTCAGCGGGAGCGTGTCAGAGGTGAGCGCGAGAATCAGCACGGGCGTCGCCGCAGGATTGGTCTTGCGGTAGAGGGGCGGTTGGATCATTGCGCTGGGCAGGAAGGCTGACGCGGCATTGATCGCGGCCTGCACGTCCAGCGCTGCGCTATCCACCGCCCGCTTAAGACCGAACTGAAGCGTGATTTGTGAGAAGCTGTTGGCGCTCGACGAGGTGATCTGCTCTAGGCCGGGGATTTGGCCGAACTGCTTCTCGAGCGGGTTCGTGACTGCGGACGCATTCGTCTCTGCATCTGCGCCCGACAGCTGGGCGGTGATCAGGACGGTGGCAACATTTACGGTCGGCAACGAGTTGATCGGCAGTGATACGTACGCGAGCAACCCAATCAGCAAAAGGCCGACCGAGAGCATGATTGTGGCGACCGGGCGTCGGATGAAGTGCGCCGACACGCCGCCGGAGTGAGGATCTTCCGCTTCGCCTCCGGTCGGCGGTACGCGCGTCGGGTCCGCGCTTTCGTGCTCGTGCGGCGACGTCGCATCCCCCTCCGTCACGGCACGATTCCCAAGCGGTCGGTCTGCGCGTTGTGCAACGGCGGTGCGGACTGCTCGCCGCTTGCCTGTCGAGCGCCGGAGCGCTGGATTGCGACATGCGCTCCGGACGTGAGTCCGTATTGGCCGTCGGTGACGATCCGATCGCCCGGAGTGAGGCCGGATGATACTAGGACCTGCCCATGCTGGGACTGCTGCACCCTTACTGGGGCGGGGCGTGCCGTGTTGTCCTTGGCAACGGTCCAGACGAAGGCGCCCTCAGGGCCTTGCTGAAGGGCGGCGGACGGAACCGTCAGCCCTTCATGCCGCACCTCAAGCACCAAGCGGACGGTCACGAACATACCGGGCCAGAGCAGCTCGCGGGCGTTCGGGAACATGCCCTGCATCGTGACCGTGCCGCTGGCCGCGTCGATTTGGTTGTTGATAACCGAGAGCCGCCCGCTGTCGAGTTGGTGCGCATCGTCTTGCGACCAGGCCTGCACGGCGAGCCCGTCCTTGCCGGCCTGGGCCGCACGCGAGCGGATCTCCGGAAGATCGATCTGCGACGCAGTGAACAGCACGGCGATCGGCTGCACTTGGTTGATCACCACCAAGCCCTGCGGATCCGACGGGCTCACCACATTGCCGACATCGACGAGGCGCAAGCCGGCGACGCCGAACACCGGCGCCGTGATCGAAGTGTAGCCGAGCTGCACCTGATCGCGACTAAGCGCCGCCTGGTCGGCGCTAATCGTCGCCTTAAGTTGCGCCACCAGCGCGCGCTGGGTGTCGACCTGCTGGACCGAAACCAGGCCCTTAGGGACGAGCGGGATATAGCGGGCGAGATCGGCCTCGGCGTTGGCCAGGTTCGCCCGATCGCGCGCGCGCGTCGCCTGATCCTGCTCGACCGTCGCCTGGAAGGGACGCGGATCGATCTGCGCCAGCAACTGGCCGGGTTGCACCGGCTCTCCTTGCTGAAACACCACCTTCTGGAGCTGGCCCGCCACCTGCGCACGCACGGTTACTGAAATCGGAGCTTGCACACGGCCGAGAGCATTCAGCTCGATCGGCACGTCGCCGCGCGCGACGGTCTCGACCGTTACCGGTGTCGGCGGTGGCGCTGCATCGCTTGGGGCATTCTCCGACGACCGATGCAGCCAAGCCAACGTACCGACCGCGACCAGGACGACGACGGCGCCAATTTCGAGCCACTTGCCGCGCTGCATGGTCAAAGCCTCGCCGGGCGAATGTAGCGCGGGCGCCGCTGACCGGCGGTTACGCCAGAGCCCAGAAAGCCGATAAGCAGTAGCAATTGAGGGAGCAACTGCGGCCCGAGCGTGGTCAATACCACGATGTTTCCAGTGATGTGCGGCTCGACGCCGCCCATTGGGGCGTGTCCAAGGCGCCTACGTCCATCACGGTTGACTCGCGCTCCGCATATCCCTCCGTTCCGTCTGTCGTTCAGTACTGTCCCACGGCTGATTTGACTTGCCCCTGAAGACCCAGCAGCTGATCGCGGCATAGGCGAGCATCAACGGACCCACGGTGAGTTCAGCGCGTTCATCATTGGTGAATCCGCCGGTGCGCGCTGTTGCAAAGGATACGGCGCTCGTCAACTCGTTCGCAATCCTCAACGGGACGACAACAATTCGACCAGCGGGCGGCCCTCAAAGAGGTTGCTGGGAATCGAGGAGACGTCAGTCCCATGGTCGACCCGCAAAATAGCTGGCGCTTGAGTTTCCACGGGATCGAGTGTTCGGAGGTGGATTACAAGGCGGTCGGCTGGCAAACGAGCATCTCCGAGGTGGTGCCCGAGTGGCGATCGCCCAGCGCGGTATGTCCTGCGAATTGGTCGAAATCGCCGGCGAGCCGATTGGTGCCGCGATCATGATCGCCGGCCGAGCGCTCGACGCTCGAGACCCTAGGCGCACGCAAGATTTGCGCCGCTGAGGGCACAATCGATCCGCACATGCGCGGCTCCGGCGCGAGCAAGGTTAACTGCGCCGACTATAGAGTCGGGGCCGGTTTCGTGGAGGGCCAGTGGTCGCCGGCGATGACGGCGATCAGGCTGTATCTTCCGGTACTTTCGCGGATCTTGCGCGCTCGGGCCGAGGCGCTGGGCGCCAGTGTGCGTACCGGGCTTGGAATCGCCGATCTGCCCCAGACCAGTGGGCATGTCGAGGCTCTTTCACCGATGGATCAACCGGTCGCTATGATCTTGTCGTCGGTGCCGATGGGATCCGCTCGACACTACGATCGCTTATCTGGGGCGACGCCCTACGGCCGCTCTACGCCGGCCAGTGCAAGGTGCGCTAGACGACGCCGGGCGCGCAAGTCGAGGGCCTGTCGGGGACCTATTTTGCGCCGTTTCGGTAAGTTTCTGACGTATCCGCTGCCGCGAGGCATGATTTACGCGATCACTGTGTTCGCGCGCGACAAACCGGCCTATGCCGGTCAAGACACGGCGTGCGCGCTGGTCGCCGCGCAACTCGACCAATTCGATCCGCCAGAAATCCGCGCGTTGCGGAAGAGGCTGACACCCAACCTCGCGATGATCTACCGCCCGTCCGAATGGCTGATGGTGCCCGACCCGTGGCATCAGCGCAGGATCGTGCTGATCAGCAACGCCGCGCATGCCACGACCGCGCATATGTTGTCGGGCGGCGGGATGGCAATCGAGGACGGCGTCGTGCTAGGCGAAATGCCGGATGATAGCGTGGCGCTGCCGCAAGCGCTCGACCGCTTCAAGAGACGCCGCTTCGAACGAGTGCGGATCGTGGTTGATACCAGCGTGGCGTTGAGCGCGATGGAGGCCGAGGCGCGACCCTGGCTGAACTCTCGGCGCGGAGCGCACGAGCCTTCGCGACGTTAGCAGCGGCGTATTGAGCGGTTGGGCCTAAAGGGCCTCGGAAATCGTGACCTGAGCGGACGGACCAGCACAGCACAGACCCAATTTCAACACTGGTGCCTTAAACCGCTCGGCCACCGATCCGCATTGCGTCAGATGCCGGACCCGAGCGACCAACGGATGATCACCGAATATCGCCTTCCGGGAGGACTAATCGCGCAAACCAGCCTGCTTGACCAGGAGGTAGGTCTTACGCTGGAACTCCTCCATGCCCTCGATGTAGCGCGGCCAGGACAGCAATGTGCCATCGAACCCTGCCTTAGCGATCGTGAGAAGTCCGTCGACGACCTGCTCCTTGGTCCCGACCAAGGGAAAGCCGTTCCAGCCCGCGATGAAATGCTCTTTCATGCGCGCGAGCACGGTGGGCGTCGACGCCATCGAATTGATGCCCATTATTGACACCAGATTCTCGACGCCCGGCCAATCGCCCTTTTCGAAGACGCAATAGCGATAATAGTCGCGTGCCTCCTTCTCAGTCTCGCCCTGGAAGATATAAGCGTTGGTCCAGACCCGGACGTCGCGGCCATGCCCGTCCCAGGCCAGCTTGCGATAGGAATCGACGCGCGTCCGCATACTGTCGAGATCGTGCTGGCCTGGCCCGGTGAAGCCGACATCGGCGTAGCGCGCCGTGAACTCGCGACCGGCCTGCGACGCGCCCGCGCACATCACCACGGGATGCGGCCGCTGAATCGGCCGCGGGCGCACAGCGGCTTTCCGCAGGCGGAAAAAGTCGCCGTCGAAATCAAATTCTTCTTCCTCGGTCCAAAGCCGCTTGATAACCGCGAGCCATTCCGCCGCCATCGCATAGCGCCGATCGTGATCCATGATCGGCGCCCCGAACATTTCGAATTCCGGCGCGAACCAGCCGGTGACGACATTGAGGGTGAAGCGGCCGCGGCTGATATGGTCGATGGTCATGCCCTGCTTCGCCGCCATGATCGGATGCACAGTCGGCACGTGCGAGGTGGCGAACACGGATGGATTTCTCGTCTGCGCGCCGATGCCGGCGGCCCAGGAATAGCACTCGAAGCCGCGGCCGTTGAAATCAGTGTTGCCGCCAAACCCCTTCCAGCGTCCGACTGGAACTAGCGCCTCGAATTCCATCTCGTCCGCGAGCTGCGCCAGGCGGGTCGTGCTCGGCCAGTCGCAATCTAACATGCCCTCCGCCTCGGACATGGTGCAGCCGCCCGACAGGTTGGTGCAGAACGTGCCGAGCTTGAGTTTGCGATCGTTGAACAGCGGATTGGTGGCGCGGCGTTCGTCGTCGCGGCGGCGTTGCTGCGCGGTCATGGTCACTCCCAGCCCCTTGGTGGAGCAACGTGGCACCGTACGCAGGCAACGGCAAGCTCCACCCCGATAGCGCAGCTCCTGAGCTAGCCAACATTCGGCTGATGTTCGAACCATACTCAAAACAAGATGCAGAGCGAGGTCGCTCTTAAAGAAAGCGTCGACTCCCGAACGCGGCGCTTTGAACGGCATCAACGAGGTCGATTCTCCCGAGGAAGTCGGTACGCGTGGATCGCCGGATCGCCTGGGTGGCGCGTCCCGGGCCGCAAGAGTAAGAAGATAAATTGATGCATCTCCGCGAGGGGGTAGGCCCGCCGACCTTGGACGTTGGGGTTTGGTCCCCACCCCCAGTGCGCATCCCCTAATGGTGCTTGTGCCAAAGCCATTTGGGCTTGCGGTCGAGGTCGGGTCACACGGATTAGAGGTGCTTTTGCCGTATTTTGCCGTATGGCCCGTAGATCCGACCCGGTCGTTTTATGTACAAGCTTCGGTTTGTGGGGTCAAATGGAGCAGCGCCTTGATTTTCCGTGGATTTCGCGCGATCCAATGCGATCGGACGCGATCAGTTTTGAGGCAATTTTACTTTCCGATTGGACCAGAATTGGACCAAAAACTACACCGGTCATGGTGGCAATAACGGTTCGAGCAACAACAGCTCCGGCAATAGTGGCACAGCCAGCGGCTCCGGAGCCGGAGCCGCTGGCTGAGCCACCGTTGCCCGGCCGTGCGCGTTCACGGGTCGCTCATAGCAATGCCCTTGCGAGATGTCACCCAGGCCTGAATGCCTCAGCTGCCACGAGCTGTTGATACGCCTGCGCCAGCAAGCGTGCCAGCAGCGGGGCCCACGCACGCTGGCCCTTGTCGTCCGCGATCAGGTCCTGGCGGACCTCAATCGCAACGTGATGCAGACCGCGTCGCTCCCC
This sequence comes from uncultured Alphaproteobacteria bacterium, assembly GCA_963804725.1. Classification (GTDB taxonomy): domain Bacteria; phylum Pseudomonadota; class Alphaproteobacteria; order ATCC43930; family CGMCC-115725; genus JAATGI01. The sequence goes on from CAWDRN010000011.1 coordinate 59,949, forward strand.
GTGAACGGGGATCGTGTAATCCGACGCATCGGTCACGCTGTAAGGCGCGTTGTCGCCGACAACAAGCCCCTCTTCGCGTTTCAACAACGCCATAAGGAGATGCGCGAAACGCGGATCGCGATTGTACAGGACGCCAATATGCCAGGGCCGCGCCACGCCGTTGAAGACAGGCGTGAAGCTGTGCATCGCGATCAGCGCCGTGGGTCGGCCTGTCTGCCGCGTCCGGTTGAGCTCGGTTTCGATCCGATTATGGTATGGCCGGAAAATGTCGCGCATGCGTGCGGCTTTCTCGCCTTCGCTCAAGCCTATATTTCCTGATATTGGCGTAAGCTCGCTGATTTCGAGGACTGAGGTCTCCGAACCCGGCGTGCGGTTGCAGTCGATGACAAGGCGCGAATAGTTCTGCTGCACCAGGGTGGCGTCGAGCGCGTCCGCGACCAGGCGGCAGGTTGCCGCGATGCCGATGTCCCACGCGATATGGCGCCCGCGCTCGGCTTCCGGAACACCGAGTCGACGGAGCGCGCGCGGTATGGCGTTGCCCGCGTGATCGGCCACGATCAGGAACGGCGAGCGGCCGTTCTCGTTGTACACCGTGACCGCCGCCGGCTCGTCGGCCGCCAACAGGCTTTCCGGCATCTCGTTCATTGGCGCTCATGCTCGCGAATCAATGAAGGGGTGTTTGAGACATGTGCGGTTTGCTTGGCCCGAAAAGTGCATATTGTTGGCATGCATCGTTTTGGGGGTGCAATGCCGATTCTCACCGTCAGGCATGTGACGACATATCGCTACAGGCAACCGGTCGCGTTCGGCGAGCACCGGATGATGCTGCGTCCGCGCGACGACGACGACCAGAAAGTGCTTGAATCCGAACTCAGAATTACGCCGGAGCCGAGCCAACTTACGTGGACGAAGGATATCTTCGGAAATCATGTGGCGACCGCGTGTTTCGCGGACCGAGCATCAGAGCTTCGCTTCGACAGCACCATGCACCTCGATCACGCGCCTGGGGACTTTCGCGCAGCCGATATCGATGATTTTGCCCGAACCTATCCGTTTGCCTCCGCCGCCGCAGATAGGTCTGACCTCGCTCGCTTCATCGCGCCGCTGTCTCCCCACCGCGAGCTCGCTCGCTGGGCCGCCAAGTTCCTCCGCCAGGACGGATCGGCCGACACTCGCGAGCTTCTCGTCGACTTGACGCGGACTATCAACCAGAACTTCAAGCACGTTGCCCGACACGAGAAGGGAATCCAAAATCCGATAAAGACCCTGAGGCTCGAAAGCGGGAGCTGTCGCGACCTTGCGGTGCTCATGATCGGGGCATTGCGCTCGCTTGGAATCGCTGCGCGGTTCGTTTCTGGCTATCTAAATCTTGACGGTGACGATGACGACGACCGAGTCATGGGCGGCAACACCCATGCCTGGGTCCAGGTCTACGTTCCCGGCCCGGGCTGGGTCGACTTTGATCCGTCGAATGGCATGGTTGGGAATCGAAACCTTGTGCGCGTCGCGGTCGTTTGCGAGCCGCGTGAGGCGATCCCGCTGCAGGGCACGTGGATTGGGACCGAATCGGACCATCTCGCGATGAACGTCGCCGTGAAAGTCATCACGGCGGCGGATCGCGGTGCTAGACCCGGCCCAGGTTGACGTGGCACGGGACGCCGGCCGGCACGACTGCTGCGGGCTTTGGATCGTTTGCCGGTGAAGTAAAACGAAGCTTTTTGGCGGTTTCATTCTTAACCGACGCCGACAGTGTGCTGACACAGTCCGAGGAAATTTTCATGAAGATTCGTGCGGGCTACGAAATTTCCTACGACTGCCCGCAGCCGACGCCGATGATCCTAACGCTGAGCGTCCATCCGTCACGCCGTCCTGATCTGCTGACCGTGGATCTCATGCGGCTTGATCCGCCCATCCCAGCCAACACCTATCACGACAGTTTCGGTAATTTCTGCCACGTGATCGGCGCCCCCGCGGGCCGGCTGACGATATCCGCCGCCTTCCTGGTGAGCGACAAGGGTGAGCCCGACGAAATTGCCCCGCGGGCGACGCAGCATGCGCTAGAAGACCTGCCGGTGGAGGTCCTGATCTATCTTCTCGGTAGCCGGTACTGCGAAACCGATCGCCTGTCGAATGCGGCTTGGTCTTTGTTTGGGCTGATACCGAGGGGTTGGCCGCTTGTAAGTGCGATCTGCGATTATGTCCACGATCGCATCACTTTCGACTACGCCCACGCCAGCCCGACCAAGACGGCTTGGGATGTTCACAACGAGCGACGCGGGGTGTGCCGGGACTTCGCTCACCTCGCGGTCACGCTCTGCCGCTGCATGAACATTCCGGCCCGCTACTGCACCGGCTATCTCGGCGATATCGGTGTGCCGCTCGACGATGCTCCGATGGATTTCAGCGCTTGGTTCGAAGCTTATCTGGGGGGCCGCTGGTACACATTCGACGCCCGCCACAACAAGCCGCGCATCGGCCGCATCTTGATGGCACGCGGGCGCGACGCCACGGACGTCGCGATCGTGACCTCGTTCGGCCCGTGCACGCTCGCGAGCTTCAAGGTGATCACCAACGAGGTCGCATCGGTTGCTCCTGCCACTCCATGAGCTGCTTTGCCTATCTACTCGGGCGGACACTTTAATGTCGGGTTGTGGGCCGACTCTGCCGACTTCGTGCAGTGCAATAAGTCGTCAGCTATCTGGGGTACACCACGTAAAGAATATGGATGCTTTGAGTTTGCGCAACGTCGACGCGAATGACCAGGCTCATGCCGTCGGCGCCGTCGGCACAGGCCCGGCGACCTTGGACGTTGGGGTTTGCCTCCACCCCAGTGCGCATCCCGCTCATGGTCGTTGTGCCAACGCCATTTTGGCTCGTTGTCGAGGTCGGGTCACGAGCGGATTGAGAGCTGCTTTTGCCGTATTTTTGCCGTACAGCCGCAGATCGAGACCGAGTTTTTGATCATAAGTCTTTGATTTAATTGGCGTCCCCTACCGGATTCGAACCGGTGTTGCCGCCGTGAGAGGGCAAAGGTGCAAGCTTCGGTTTGTGCAGTCAAATGGGGCAACGCCGTGATTTTACATTGATTTCGTCCGATCCAATGCGATCGAACCCGATCAGTTTTGAGGCTATTTTACTTTCCGATTGGACCAGAATTGGACCAAAAATTAGGCTGGATAGAGAGTCGATTGCAGTGCATACGGCGGCTAGATCTAGCGCCCGCAATTGCGGCGGCGTTCGCCGCGATCGCGGATGCATTGCAGAGCACGCCGGGTCCTCGATGATGGTGGTCGACGCTTTGCGATTCAGCCAAGACGTTGGGTGGCTGTAGGGTGTAGAAACTCCGATTGAGGCAAATCAGCCGCCCTGCGGCCTCGTGTCGATGCTGATAAAGCATAAGTTCCCTTGCCACACGTCGAACCCGTTACCGATCGTCGGCAGGTGCAATTGATCCGCCACCTTGATGGCAGGCGGGATAGTTCCTCGGTCGCATAAACGATGGCGGCTGATCGAGGAAATCGAGGATATACTGACTCATGGGAACTTCGATATCGCTAAAGCTTCCGAGCGAGCTCGGCGATAACGCCCCGGAGCCAAGCACGCAGCGGCGAGTTTTGCGTGCGGGGATGCCAGAACAGGTGCGGACTGACTTCGACTGGCGGCAACGGCGCCGGCACGACGCGGAGGCGCGGGATCGCGGCCGGCCGGTTGACGATGCGGCTGGGCAAGGTCGCGATGAGGTCGGTGGCCGCAACCACCGACGGAATCCCCGCGGAACTCGGCAGCACCAAGGCGATGCGGCGCCGCAGGCCGCGCGCCTCGAGGATGCTGTCGACGACGCTTGTGCCCTGGCCATCCGGCGTCACTCGGACGTGGCCTGCGTCGACGACATGCGCCGCTGCAGCAAACGACTCCAGCGTCATCGGCAGCGGCAGCGGATGGCCGGCGCGGATCAGGGTCACGAGGTGGTCCTTCCACAGAGGCTCCCCGCACAGATCCCGGCTTCCCACCAGGATCGGCGCGACGGCGAGGTCGAGTTCGCCGGTGGCAAGCTGATCGTGGAGCCGGTGACGCTCGATCGCATGGATCTGAAGATCGAGTCCTGGCGCGTCACAGCGCAGACGCGCCACGAGGGCCGGCAGCAGTGAGGTCTGATGCAGATCGATGGCGGCGATCCGGAGCGTGCCGGTGGTGACAGCCGGATCGAATGCGCGACGGACCATCAGGGTGCGTGAAATGTCAGTCAGGGCGTCGTGGATGGGGCCGGCAAGGTCGAGCGCACGCGGTGTCGGCTCCATGCGGCCGTCGCGGCGTTCGAACAACCGGTCGTCGAACAGATAGCGCAGCCGGTTGAGCGCCTTGCTCATCGCGGGCTGGCTCAAACCGTTATGTTGGGCGGCGCGCGTCACGTGGCGCTCCGCCATCAGCGCGTCGAACACGACGAGCAGATTGAGGTCGATGCCCCGCAAATTCCTTTCCGTCATCGCGATCATATTCATTCGTCATTTCCTCCAGGCGCTCCCCACTGGCAGTCTCTGGTGCATTGCAGCGAGGACGGATCCATGCTGGGCCACCGCGTCATGCTTTGCAGGCATGATGTTCAACTGCGTTATGTAGCAAAACACATGCCAGGGCAGCGCCGATGACCACGGCGGCGCCGCTGCTCGAAGCGCGGGGGATCGTCAAGCGTTTTGGCCCGCTCTTGGCCAACGATGTCGCCGAATTCGCCGTCCAGCCTGGCGAAGTGATGGCGCTGCTTGGCGAAAACGGCGCCGGCAAGAGTACGCTGTGTAAGATCCTTTACGGCTATTATCGGCCCGACGCCGGTACGATCCGGGTCGCGGGCGCGGCCGCCGTCATCGCCTCGCCATCGGATGCGCGCCGCCTCGGCATCGGCATGGTGTTCCAGAATTTCAGCCTGATCCCGGCGCTCACGGTACTGGGAAAATGTCGCGCTGTTCCTCGAAGATTTGCCGTGGTCGATCGGCCCGGGCGAATTGCGTTGCCGCATGCAGCGGCTGGCCGAGCGGTTGCGCCTGACCGTCGATCCGCGTCTGCCGGTGAGCCGCCTCGCGGTCGGCGATCGTCAGAAGGTCGAAATCCTGAAGCAGCTGCTGGCAGGCGCGCGCGTTCTGATTCTCGACGAGCCCACCAAGGTGCTGGCGCCGCAAGAGACCGAAGGCCTGTTCCACACGATCGCCGAGCTTCGCAGGCGAAGGTTACGGGTTGGTGTTCATAACCCACAAGCTTCGCGAAGTGTTGGCGTGCGCCGACCGCGTCGCAGTGATGCGGCAGGGACGCATCGTCGACACGTTGCAACGCAGCACCGCCCGCGAAGCGACGCTGCTGCGCCTGATGTTCGGCGAAGCGTCGGTCCCGCGCCCAGCTGCGGGACGGACCGCGGCGCCAGGTGAGATCGTGCTCGCACTCGACGGCGTCGCGACGGCGCCGGAGGCGGGCAGCACGGCGTTGCGCGATCTGTCGCTGACGTTGCGCGGCGGCGAGATACTCGGCGTCGCCGGCGTCTCGGGCAACGGCCAGCGCGAACTCGCCGAGCTAATCCTCGGCCTGCGCCGACCGGTGCGCGGCTTGAAACGTCTCTGGGGCGAGAACGCGAACGATTGGCCCATCGCCACGATTCGCGCGCGAGGCGTCGCCAGCATTCCGGACGATCCGCTGGCCTTCGCCGCGATCCCCGGATTTACCGTCCGAGAGAATTTCGCGCTCGGTTCCGGCAAGCGCTATCGCGCTGGTCTCGGCGTGGATTGGCCGCGCCTCGTCAGCGACATGGGCCGCAGCGCGGCCCAGCTCGGCTTTCCCTCACCCGCGTTCGAGACGCGCGCCGCCGTTCTGTCGGGCGGCAACCTGCAGCGCGTCGTCCTGACGCGCGAATTGGCGCACAATCCCCCGCTGATCGTTGCGCTCTATCCGACCCGCGGCCTCGACACGCGCAGCACCGATGCCGTGTGCGCGGCGCTCGGCGAAGCGAGTGCCCGGGGCGCCGCGGTGCTGTTCGCTTCCGTGGATCTCGACGAACTGTTCGCGGTCTGCGACCGGCTCGTCGTGCTGCGCGAGGGACGGATCGCCGGGACATTCATGCCGGACGCGTTCCGCACTGAAACGGTCGGTCCCGCCATGGTCGGCGTTGCCGATGCAGCGTGAGATGGCGCTCCCGCTCTACAGCCGCGGCGCGGTCGTGGCGAGCCAAGCGATGCTGCGCGCGATCGTGATCGCGCTGGCGGTGCTGGTGGTGTTCGCGCTGCTGCTGCTCGCCGTCGGCAAGGATCCGATCCGCGCCTATCGCGACACGCTGCTCTATGTCTTCGGCAACGGTTACGGCTTCTCGGAGCTGCTGGTGCGGATGGCTCCGCTGTTGCTGACGGCGGTAGCGGTGGTGCTGCCGACCCGGCTCGGTCTCATCAACGTCGGCGGCGAAGGCCAGCTCTACATGGGCGCGTGGCTTGCCACTGCCGGTGCGCTCTATTTCCCGGATTTGCCGGCGTGGCTGCTGCTGCCGCTGATGCTGGGGCTCGGCTTCGTCGGCGGCGGGTTGTGGGCGCTAATCCCCGGCGCTATGCGCGCGGCGAACCTGGTGAACGAGACGATCTCGACCTTGCTCCTCAATTATCTCGCGCCACTCATCGTCAGCCTGTTCATCTTCGGCCCCTGGCGTAGTTCCGAAAGCGCGTCCTACCCGCAATCGCCGGCGTTCGTGCCGGCGGCGCGGCTGCCGAGCTTTTCGGCACGCGCATCCATCTCGGCCTGGTGTTCGGCCTCGTCTGCCTGGCGTTGTTCGGTCTGGCGATACGGCGAACGCGGTGGGGCTTGGAGATTCGAGCGATCGGCGGCAATCCGGAGGCCAGTTTGCGGCTCGGCATTCCCGTCGGCGCCTACATGATGGCGGCGATGGGGATCGCGGGTGGCATCGCCGGCATCGCCGGCATGGCTGAAGTGTCGGCGATCCAGGGCAGGCTGGTCGCACAAGTCTCGCCCGGATATGGCTTCATGGGCTTCCTGGTCGCTTGGCTCGCCGGCGGCAGCGCCGTGGGCATCCTGGCCATGGCCTTCCTGTTCGCCGTCGTCAGTTCGGTCGGTGACATTTTGCAGATCACGCAGGGTGTGCCGTATGCCGTCGTCAATCTGTTGATGGCGGTGATTCTGTTTAACGTGCTCGGTCAGCGGCGAGGCGGGCGATGAGTATGTCCTTTGCCGCCGGCGTGCTGTCGAGCTCGATCCTGTCGGGCACATCGCTGCTCTACGCGACGCTCGGCGAGCTGGTCGGCGAGCGCGCCGGCATCGTCAATCTCGGCCTCGAAGGCATCATGCTGATCGGTGCCGCGGCCGGGTTCGGCGCGACCTTCGTCACCGGCGATCCCTATGCCGGCATCGCCGTCGCCGCACTGGCGGGTTTGGCGGCAAACATGATCTTCGCCTATGTCGTGATCGGTCGCCGCGCCAATCAGCTGGCGTCCGGCCTGACGCTGATGTTTTTCGGCCTGGGCGCCAGCGCGCTGATCGGACGGCCTTATACCGGCGCAATCATCGGGGGACTGCCGGCGTTCCACGGGTACGACGCGCTGGTATGGCTCGGCGTGCCGGCTGCGATGCTGCTGTGGTGGCTGTTGTTCCGCACCCGTTGGGGATTGGCGCTGCGCGCCGTCGGCGAGGACCCGGCCGCCGCGTTCGCCGCCGGGAAACGGCCAAGCTCGCTGCAGTATCAAGCGCTGGCGATCGCGGGCGCCCTCGGCGGCATCGGCGGCGCGCATCTCTCGGTGGCCTATGCACTGAGTTGGGACGAAGGGATGACGGCGGGCCGCGGCTTCATCGCCATCGCGCTGGTGATTTTCGCCAAATGGAATCCGCTCTGGTCCGTAGTCGGCGCGCTGGTGTTCGGCGGCGCCGAGGCATTGCAATTGCAATTGCAAGCCCGCGGCACCGACGTGTCGCCGTTCGTCATGAACATGATTCCGTATCTGCTGACGCTGACGATCCTGTTGATCTGGGGCTGGAACCGCCGCGCCGCCCCCCCGGCGGCGCTCGGCCGCCATTTCTTCGGGGTCGAGTAGCACGCGATGCAACGGAGGGAATTCATGACAAAGCTTCGATTGTGGTTAGGCGCTTGCCTGCTGGTGATGGCAGCGCTGCCGGTTCAGGCGGCCACGCCCCTGACGGTGGGCGCGATCTACGTCGGTAACGTCAACGACTACGGCTACAACCAATCGATGCACGAAGGGCTCGAAGCGATGAAGGCGGCGATCCCGGACGTGACGCTCCTCGAAGCGGAGAACGTGCCGGAAACCGGCGAGTCAGAGCGGGTGATGGAGGGCATGATTCAGCAAGGCGCCAAGCTGATCTTCGCCACCAGCTTCGGCCATCAGCAATTCGCCTTCAATCTGGCGAAGAAACATCCGAACGTAGTGTTCGAACACGCCGGCGGCTGGATGCAGGCGCCGAATTTCGGCAATTTCTTCGGCGCGACCCAGGCCGCCTGGTATCCGATGGGCGTCGCCGCGGGCAAGATGACCAAGACCAACACGCTGGGTTTCGTCGCCGGCGTGCCGATCGGTTACGTCATCGGCAACATCAACGCCTTCGCGCTCGGCGCGCGCTCGGTCAATCCCAAGGTACAGGTCCACGTCGTGGTGACCGGCGGCTGGTCAGACAAGGCCAAGGAAGCCGCTGCCGCCAACGCGCTGATCGACCAGGGCGCCGACGTCGTCACCATGCATGTCGATTCGCCTGCGACGGTGATCCGCGTTGCGGAAAGCCGCGGCGTCTATTCAATCGGTTTCCAATCGAACTCGGCGATGGTCTTGGCGCCGAAAGGTTGGATCACTGGCCTCGGCTTCACCTGGGGTCCGTTCATGACGGAAACGGCGCAATCGGTGATAGCGGGCGCGTTCAAGCCCGCGATGGTCCGCGAAGGCCTGGGCGAAGGCATGATGGCGGCCGCGCCGTTCGGTCCCGCGATCCCGCTCGACGTGCGCGCGGGGTCACGGCCGCCGCCGACAAGATCGGGAAGGGCTACAACCCATTCACCGGGCCGATTACCGATAATAGCGGCATGGTCCGCATCAAGGCCGGCGATTCCTGGGGCGGCGACAAGATGGGCAATTTCGATTGGTACGTCGCGGGCGTCATCGGCAAGGTCCAGTGATCATGGCCGAACCCTTCGATCCCGCGCGGTACGTGGCGCAAGCGGCTGCCGCGATCGGGTTGCCGCTGGCGGCGGAGGATGTCGGCGACGTCGTTGGCGCATTGGCGATCCTGGCTCGCGGCGCTGGGGTGGTGATGGCGTTCCCCCTGGAAGAGGAGACAATCGCCGCCGCGATCTTCACGGTTGACGACGGCGGCAAGCGATGAGCGTGGCGAGGATCTCGGCCGACGTGTGTGCGGGCCGGCGCAGCGCGGGCGAGGTGGTGCGCGAAACGCTTGCGGCGATTGCCGCGCGCAACACGGCGATCAACGCCTTCACCGCGGTGACGGAAGCCCGCGCGCTCGCCGCGGCGGCGGCGATCGATGCGGCGCGTGCAGCCGGACGCTATCCCGGCCCGCTCGCGGGCGTGCCGTTCGCGGTGAAGAATCTCTACGACATCGAGGGCTTGCCGACCGTCGCTGGATCACGCATCGACCGGAAGCGTGCGCCGGCGACGCGAGACGCCGCCTTGGTGCGGCGTCTCGCGGCGGCGGGCGCGGTGTTGGTCGGAGCGCTCAACATGGATGAGTACGCGTACGGTTTCTCGACCGAGAACCACCATTACGGCACGACGCGGAATCCGCACGATCCGACGCGCATCGCCGGCGGCTCGTCCGGTGGCTCGGCGGCGGCGGTCGCGGCGTTGCTGGTGCCGTTGACGCTCGGCTCCGACACCAACGGCTCGATCCGCGTGCCGGCGGCGATGTGCGGCGTGTTCGCGCTGAAGCCGACCTATGGGCGGCTGAGCCGCTCGGGCTTGCGGCTGTTCGCGGCGAGCATCGACCATGCCGGCCCGTTCTGCCGCTCGACCGCGGACCTCGCCGCGGCGTACGATGCCATGCAAGGCCCCGATTCCGACGATCCCGCGTGCACGATACGAGCGCCGGAGCCGGCGACGCTGCTTCTGGCGCGCGGCCTCGACGGGATTCGCATTGGGGTTGCCGGCGGCTATTTCACCAGCCAGGGCGTGCCGGAGGTGTTCGCGGCGGTCGAGCGCGTCGCGGCGGCTCTCGGCGTGTCGCGCCGCGTCGAACTGCCCGCGCCTGGGGTCGCGCGCGCCGCGGCTATGATCGTTACCTCTGTTGAGGGCGCGGACCTGCATCTGCCCGATCTGATGGCGAAGGCGGCGGAGTTCGATCCGATGACGCGGGCGCGATTCCTTGCCGGAGCGTTGGTGCCCGGCCCGTGGTACACGCGCGCCCAGCGTTTTCGCCGCTGGTATTGCGCGCGGGTGACGGAATTGTTCTACGACGTCGACGTGATCCTGGCACCGGCGACGCCCTATCCGGCGTTTCCTATCGGCCAGGCCTTCATCGAAATCGACGGCCAGCGCCTGCCGGCCGCGGGGCATCTCGGCGTATTCACGCAACCGATCTCTTTCGCCGGCCTGCCCGTGGTAGCGGCGCCGGTCGCTGACGCCGGACCCTTGCCGATCGGCATCCAGATCGTGGCGGCGCCGTGGCGCGAGGACCTCGCGTTGCGGGTCGCCGCTGCCGGCGAAGCGCGCGGCATCTTCACCTCGCCAACCCCTCCGCTATCGTAGGAATTGTCCCGATGCTCGAAATGAATATTCCGGAGATTGTCGCCGAAGTGACCGCCGCGTTCGAGCGGTATGAGCAAGCGCTCGTGACCAACGACGTGGCGACGCTCGATGCAGTCTTTTGGCACAGCCCGCACGCGCTGCGCTTCGGCGTCAACGAGAACCTCTACGGTTACGATGCGATCGCGAATTTCCGCAGCAATCGACCCGCGATCAATCTGGCGCGGACGCTTATGAACACCATCATAACCACCTATGGTCGCGACATTGCGACGGCGAACACCGAGTTTCAGCGGCCGGGCGCGCCGCTGAGCGGCCGGCAGAGCCACGTCTGGATGCGGACCGACCACGGGTGGCGCATCGCCGCCGCGCATGTGAGCCTGCTCCTGCCGCCTGGTCAGGCGTTGCCGGCCAACCGCGCTTGATTCGCGGCTGCGCGGACGGGGATTGGTCCTAAGCGCGGCGCAGCGTCGACATATGGTTGGCGACGTCGCCGGGCGTCGCCAACCAAACCCGATCGCCTTCGGCGGCGATCCGTTCAAGGGCGCGCCGCAAATGCACGAGACGATGCGGCTGGCCGACGATATAGGGATGGAGCGCCACGCCCATCACCAGCGGCTGATTGCGCGATTGCCGAAGCATTTCGTCGAACTGAGCCAGGATCATGTCGGCGAATTCCGGCGCACCCATTTGCCGCGCAACGATGGCGGGAATGTCGTTGACTTCCTGCGGATACGGAACCGACAAGATTTCGCCGCGCCGCGTGTGGAACCAGACCGGTTGATCATCGTGGCACCAATCGAGCAGATAGGCGTAACCCGCTTCCTGCAACAGATCCGGGGTGACACGGCTTTCCGAAATCCACGGGCCGAGCCAGCCCTTGGGCTGCGTGCCGGTGTGACGGGTCAGCGCATCGGTGCTGTCGGCGATGAGCTTCGCCTCCGCCGCTTCGTCGAGAGCGCCCTGACGCTCGCTGTTGGTGCGGCCATGGGCGACGATTTCGTCGCCACGCGCCAGGAAGGCCGCGGGCAATTGGGGGCAATATTCGAAAATTGCCGCGTTGGCGACGGCGCAGCTCGGCAACCGCAGCGCGTCGAGCATCTCCAGTATCCGCCACGCGCCGACCCGATTGCCGTAATCGCGCCAGGCGAAGTTCAGTACGTCGGGCTGCGGGCCGCCTGGCGCCAACGTCGCGCCAAGCCCGTCGCCGAAGGCGAAATGCTCGAGGTTGACGGCGATGTAAACCGCGAGCCGCTTGCCGCCGGGCCAGGTAAAATCCGGGCGCCGTGTGATCGGCACATAGTCGTAGCGGCCATGACCCGGCAGCATTCAACGCGGCTTCGGCGCGAACGGCGCCATGGCGCCGCGATAGGTCTTGGGCGTCGGCGTGGCGTAAGCGCCGATCTTGCTGGTGCGCAGGCCAATCCCGGCGAGCGCTTCGATCATTTTCACCGCGGCGGTGACGCCGTCGATCACCGGCACGCCGAATTTGCGCGCGAGTTCCTCGGCGAGATCGGCCATGCCCGCGCAGCCGAGAACGATCGCTTCGGCGCCGTCCTGGTCGAGCGCCAACGCGATCTCACGCTCGATCTTGCCGACCGCGTCGGACGAACGGTTCTCGAGCGCTAGGACCGGCACGTCGGCGGCGCGGACGCGGCAGCGACGCGCCACGCCGTAGCGCTCAGCCAGTGCCTCAAGCGGCGCGATCGAGCGCGGCAGGGTCGTGACGATGGCGAAACGATACGCGAGCGGCGCGGCCAGATGGATCGCGCTTTCGCAAATGCCGACGACCGGCATCGTCACGGCGCTGCGCGCCGGGTCGAGGCCGGTATCGTCGAAACAAGCGATGACGCCGCCGTCGGCGCCAGCGTTCTCGCCGGCGACCATCGCTTGGATCACCCCCGGCACGGCGAATGCCTCGTCGTAGTAACCTTCGATGCTGTCGGGACCCATTGCCGCGGTGACGGCGTCGATGCTTGTCTCCGGCGCCGCGACCGACCGGGCCGCCGCCCTGATCTTGTCCGTCATGCTTGCGGTGGTGTTCGGATTGACGACCAAAACGCGCACGGCGCTACGCCACGCGTGTGGCGCGGCGACGCTGCATGATCACCACGCCGGCGACGCAACTGCCGATGACCACGAACGAGAACGCCGTCGTCAACGTGCCGAGCGCGTAAAGTACTGGCGTCGTGATGTTGGTGGTCATGCCGTAGATCTCGAGCGGGAGCGTGTTGTTCTCGCCCGATGTCAGCAAGGTTCGGGCGAATTCGTCGTAAGACAGGGTGAAGCCGAATAGCGCGACGCCCAAAATGCTGGGTGCGATGATCGGCAACACAACGTGTCGGAGCGTCTGCCACGGCGACGCACCGAGGTCGCGCGCCGCCTCCTCGTAGGCCGGATTGAAGCGACTGAACACCGCGAACATGATCAATAGGCCGAACGGCAGCGTCCAGGTGAGCTGCGCGCCGAACGCCGAGCTGTACCAGGCGGTGTCGAAGCCGAGCTGGCTGAACAGCAGGCCGATGCCGAGGCTGACCAGGATCGACGGCACCACCAGACTCGCGACCGCGAGATAGAATAGCGGGGTGTCGCCCCTGAAGCGCTTGCGATAGGCGAGGCCCGCCGCCAACGACACCACCATCGTCGTTCCCATGACCATGGCGCCGAGCAGCAGCGAGCGCTCGACCGAACCTCCGAAGTCGCCCACCAGTTGCGGCTGGAACAGGTTCGCGAACCAGTGCAGGGAACGGCGGTTCATCGGAAAGGTCAGGCCACCATTCGGTCCCTGGAACGAAAGCACCGCGATGGTGATGGTCGGGCCGTAGAGGAACAGAACGTAGAGGCCGAAAAAGCCCGCCAGCAGATAGAAGCCGAGCGTGCGCTTACGATTACTCATTGCCGGTCCCCGCCGCGGTCGGGGCCTGCAGTTCGCGACGGATGTCGACGCTGCGCACGATGCCTGCAATCAGGCTGAGCACCAGGATCAGCAGCAGCACCGCATTGGCCGCCGCCGCCGGGTACTGCAACAGGCCGATCGAGTTCGCCATCATCAGGCCGACCGAGGCGCTTTGCCCGCCGCTCATCAGGCGGACGGTGATGAAATCGCCCATCACTAGTGCGATGACAAAGATCGAGCCGATAGCGATGCCGGTCTTCGACAGCGGAATGATGACGTTCCATAGGATTTGCGGACCGCGCGCGCCGGCGTCGCGCGCCGCCTCGATCAGCGAGCGGTCGATCCGCATCATCGAGTTGAATATCGGAATCATCATGAAAAACGTGTTGAGATGCACCAGCGCCAGCACCACGGCGAAATCCGAGAACAGCAGGAATTCCAGGGGCTGGTGAATGACGCGGAGCCGCATCAGCGCCATGTTCAAGAGGCCATTGCGGCCGAGGAACGGAATCCAAGAAATCATGCGGATGATGTTCGAGGTCCAGAAGGGCACGGTGCAGAGCAGCGACAGGCCGATCTGCCACAAGGTCGACCGGACATGAAAGGTGAGGAAATAGGACAGGGTGAAACCGACCACGAGCGTGATGGCCCAAGTAATGGCGGCGAAGCGAAAGGTGTTGAGATAGGTTTCCCAAGTCACCTTGGAGAGCAGCAGCTCTCGATAATTTTCGAGCGTGAGGCGGGGGATGATCTGAACGGAATCGTAGTCGAAGAAGCTGACGACGATGATCGCGACGATCGGAAAAACCAGGAAGCACACGAACACGAACGCCAGCGGTGCGGCCTGGAAATAGGCGGTAACGCTAGCGGGACTGAAACGGCGCGCGCGGGGCGCGCCGGCGGCCGGCGCCGCACTTTCTGCTGTGGCCGGTAGACTGCTCATGCCGCTATGAATTCGTTCCATTTCTGGACCATGTAGCGGTCCTCGTCCATGACTGAGTTCCAGCACGAGACATGGCCCATGCGCTCGTAGAACGAGCCGCCGTCGCGAACGGCGCCGGCCTTTTCCATGACTTTGCCTTCGGGACTGAGGATGTCGCCCTTGGCCGGCTTGCCTTCCATCCAGAAACCCCATTCGTCCGCGGTCATGTATTTCTTCGCGGTTTCGAGCACCGCCGAGTAATAGCCCTGGCGGTTGAGATAGGCGCCTACCCAACCGGAAATGTACCAGTTGAGATATTCGTAGGCGGCGTCCAGCGTGGCACCCTTGACGTGCGCGCCGATGGCAAGGCCGCTCGCCCAGGACCGGTAGCCTTCCTCAAGCGGTTGGTAGGTGCACGGGATGCCGCGCGAGCGCACCACCGCGACTGCGGGCGACCACATCGACTGGATCACCACCTCGCCTGAGGCCATCAGGTTGACGCTCTCGTCGAAGCTCTTCCAGAAGGCGCGGAACTGCCCCGTCTTCTTGGTATCGATCAGGAACGCGATCGTCTTGTCGATCTCGTCCCGTGTCATGTTGCCTTTGTCTTTGTATTTGATCTTGCCCAGCGACTCCATGACCATGGCCGCGTCCATGATGCCGATGCCAGGAATGTTGAGGATCGACGCCTTGCCCTTGAACGCGGGGTCGACCAGGTCGCGCCAATGGCGGATCGGCTTCCTGACGAGGTCGGGGCGGATGCCGAGCGTGTCGGCGTTGTAGATCGTCGGCATCATCGTCGCCCATTCGGTCGGATGCTTGGCGAATTTGCGCGACTTCGACCCCTCGACGAATTCGACCGTGTGCGGCGCGGTGCCTTGGGCGACCTTCGACGTCGGGGTCAGCTTGCCGGTGATGAAGATCGGGACGATCTTGTCGAACAATTGGATGCGCTTCACCGCCATCGACTGTAACACGCCGGTAGGGAAGACCTTCTTGATGCTGAAATACTCGATGTCGGCGATCTCGTATGAATTGGGCTGCGTCACCGCACGCTGCACCGCGGCGTCGGTGTCCATTGCGGTCATTTCCAGCGTGATGCCGAGATCGGCTTTACACTTCTCCGCGATGGCATTGAGGTTCGACGTGCCGGTGCCGAATTGGCGCAAGGTGATGTTGTCGAATTTCTTGGCCCATACCATCGGGAAACCCCCAACGGCGGCGGATCCGAGCGCCGTACCGCCCAACGCCACGCTGGTCTTGAGAAAGCGCCGACGCGAGAACCCGGTTCGAGATGCACGTTTCTTCATGGTCAGCTCCCTAGTTTGACGATTCGACGACGGGATGCGCGTCAGCGGCCGACCAGCCCAGCCGGGCGCGCTCGCCGATGTGGAACGGATGGCCGTAGAAGATCTCGTCCGGCAGATGCGACACGACGCGCACGCCGAGATCGGTGTCGAGCGTGACCTGCACTCGTGTGCCCTGATATTCGATCGCGGTCACCGCGCCCGGGAGGCTCGGCTCGACCGCCTCGTCAATCGCGAAGAGCCGGCAGCGATCGGTGCGTACCGCTAGCTCGGTGCCGCCGTCGCGCGGCACCAGATTGTGACCGCCGAGAAAGCGCGCGACGAACGCGGTCTTGGGCAGATCGAAGACCTGGCGCGGCTCGTCTGCTTGCTGAATGCGGCCGCCTTCCATGACGACCACCAGATCGGCGAGCGCCATCGCTTCTTCCTGCGAATGGGTGACGTGGATGAAGGTGATGCCGAGCTCGTACTGGAGCCGCTTCAGCTCTTCGCGCATGCGGCCGCGCAGGAACGGATCGAGCGCCGACAGCGGCTCATCGAGGAGTAGAACCTTCGGCTTGGTGATCAGCGCGCGCGCTAGCGCCACGCGCTGCTGCTGGCCTCCGGACAATTGCGCCGGCAGCCGGTCGGCGAGCGCCGACATCTGCATTAATTCAAGGAACTGGCGCGCTTGGGCGTGCCGCGCCGCCTTGGCGATGCCGCGCATCTTCAGGCCGAAGGCGACATTGTCGATGCAGTTTAGGTGCGGAAACAGCGCGTAACTCTGGAACATCATCGCTGTCCCGCGCTTGGCCGGCGGCAGGTTGGTTACGTTTTGATCAGTGATTAAAATATCGCCATCGCTCACCGTTTCGTGGCCGGCGATCATCCGCAGGGTCGTGGTCTTGCCGCAGCCGCTGGGGCCGAGTAGGCAACAATAACTTTTTGCGACAATACGCAGGTCGATATTGTCCACCGCGACGGTGCCGCCGTAACGTTTCGTGACCGCGACCAACTCGATGTCGTAACGCCCGTTCATGGCGCTGTCGCGGCTGCAACATGCATGCCATCGGCGTGTTTCCGCCGAGCGCTCATCCCACCGCGCCGATCGCGGCGACCGGGCCGCCGCCGTCCGGTCCCTGATGCTCGGCGCCGCCCGATACGAACAGGTCGGTGCGCCCGACCACGCCCGCAGCCGCGCCGCCGACAAAAGCGCGGGCATGGCGGGTAGCGAGGATGTCGCTGTCGTCGAGCATGACGTGGCGCGCGCCACGAATGACGCCGTTGGACGAGGGCTCGGCCTTGACCATCAGCGCGCGCAGTCGCTGCTGCTGCGCCGGCGTGAGCTGGCGCGCGGCGTCGAGGCCGGCGTCGGCCAGCGCGTCGTACACCGCCGACAAGTCGATGGCGTCGCGCATCACGGCGTGGCCGATGACGAGATCGCCACCCCAGCGCATGCTATTGCCGAGCACGATCACCTCGTTGTGCATCAGCTCGATGCCCGCCGAGGCGCTGGCGCGGCTCGACCACAGGCCGAACTCCTGGCACACCACGTCGTCGGACAGCGCCCGTTCCTCGACCTCGCCCAGCGCCAGCGCGACGCCGAGCGCCGAGGCGCCGCGCGACAAGCCCATTGAGGCATACGTGTCGTGCGTCGCCGGCCGCGCACCGCGCGCCAGCGCCCCGGCGTGGCGTTGCGCCGTGACCAGCGGACATTTGATCTGGACGAAATGCACATCGGTGTCGGACTCGATGTCCGCCGCCGCGACGGCCTGGCGCACCGCCGCCGCCGTCTCGTGGATCTGCGCCATACGGCCAAGCTCCTCGGGCAGGAAGGCGCGGGTCGCGCCGACGCCAATCGCAAGCCGTTTGCCGTGCACCGCCGCCGCCGTGGCGCGCACCGCGAAAACCAGGAAATGCGGCGAAAGGCCGCCTTCGGTGCCGCCCGACATCACCAGGCCGACGCGGCCGGCGACCTCGGCGCGGCCGCAGCCGAGGCGCGCGGCGAGCACGGTTGCCAGCGTCTCGACGGCGTAGGGCCGGGTGAAATCGTTGACGCAGCCATTGCCTTCGGTCTTGCCGAAAATGGCGACGATCTCGTCGGGCTTGACCGCGCCACTATCGAGCAGCGTTTCGAGTGCCGACGCGTCGCCGGGATTAGCCATCGGTAGGCGAAACACAAGAGATTGCTTGATCTGAGTCATTGCGGCGCCCCCCAATGTTGTCAGGGTAGGATGGGGCAGTCGTCGTTCGGTAGCGGCAAGAATCGCGCCGAGCGCGCTCTTTTTTCGCTCACTTGGCCCGACTTTGGCATTGACGATGTGGAAAGAAGACATCGACGAGGTAAGCCATGGCCGTATCGCAACTGGCTCAACCGCGCGCGTTTCGCTATGTCGAAACCGTTGCGCAGCGTGGCTCGATCCGCCGCGCGGCAGAATCGCTGAACATCGCCTCGTCGGCGGTCAATCGCATGATCCTCGAACTCGAGCGCGGGCTAGGTGTGCAATTATTCGAGCGATTGCCCCGCGGCGTACGCCTTACCTCCGCGGGCGAATTCCTGCTGCTGCATATCCGTCGCAGCAACAGCGATTTCGAAACCGTGCGCGAGCAGATCGAAGGATTGAAGGGTGTGCAGCGCGGCCACGTCTCGATTGCGGCAGTCGAGGCCGCGGTCGAGCCGTTCCTAGCGCGGGCGTTGGCGCAATTTCATTTGAGCCATCGCCGAGTGGCCTTTAGGGTTCGGATCGCGGGCTCGGTCGAGGTCGCGAACGCGGTGATGCAGGAACAGGCCGATCTCGGCCTGACGCTCAACGCGCCCAGCTCGGCGCGCTTATTGTCGCTCGCCACTGAAACGTATTACCTGCATGGGTTCGTCGGGCGTGATCATCCGCTGGCGCGTCACCGGGCTTTGCAACTGACCGACTGCATCGGCTTCCCCGTGGCCATGGGCGACGAAACGTTGGGAGGCCGGCAGCGGCTCGAACGTGCCTTCGAACAGGCGCCGCTCGATTTTCGGCCCGTCCTGGCGTCAAACTCGATCTCGCTGATGGTGGAAACTGCAAAATATTCCGACGTGATTTGCTTTCAGGCGCTTCCCTTCGAGCGTCGCCGCGCCGTTGGCGCGCTGATCGCGATTCCGTTGGTTAACTCCGGCATCGCCGAATTGGAGTTGACGCTGATTGCTAATAAGCGCCGCGCATTGTCGATCGCCGCCGCAACCTTTGCGGCGCAGCTGTCGCTCGGCATGCGCGAGGGTTCGCCCGGGATGTGAATGCCGCAATGACGTCTGGTTCTAGTGGAGATCCACCGGACCGTATGGCGCAATCGCGATGGCATGAATTGCGCATGAGTTTGACGGAAGCCGGGTGAGGCGTGGAGGTATGTCGGCGATGGGGGACACAGCAATATGGATCCGCGATCCGTTGGCCATCCTGGCGGACGGAGCGGCAGGCGGAATCGTGGTGCGCGACGGCGTCATCGCCGAACTGTTGGCGCCGGGACAAACGCCGTCGCTGCCGACGGTGACGTACGACGCCGGTAACGACGTTGTGCTGCCCGGATTCATCAACGCCCATCATCACTTCTACCAAACACTGACGCGGACGGTGCCGCCCGCAACCGATTACGAATTGTTCGAATGGCTGAAGACGCTATACCCGATCTGGGCGCGTCTGACGCCCGCCGCCCTCGATAGCGGCGCGACCGTGGCTATGGCGGCGCTGCTGCTGTCGGGATGCACAACCACGACCGACCATCACTACGTCTTTCCGCCCGGCCTCGAGAGAGCGATCGACATCGAAGTTGCGGTCGCGCGCCGCCTTGGCATCCGCGCCGTGTTGACGCGCGGATCGATGAACCGTTCGCAGCGCGACGGCGGATTGCCGCCCGATAGCGTGGTGCAGGACGAAGATACCATCCTCGCCGACAGCGAGCGCCTGGTGGGCGTACCATCAGCGCGGCGCGGGGGCGATGATCCAAATCGCGCTAGCGCCGTGTTCGCCCTTCACGGTGACGGCGTCGCTAATGAGGCGGACCGCCGAATTGGCGGAAAAGCTCGATGTCCGTCTCCACACCCATCTCGCCGAGACCGAGGACGAGACCGCGTACTGCGCCAAAATCTACGGCTGTCGGCCGCTCGACTATGTGGAGCAGTGCGGCTGGCTTTCGGGCCGCGTCTGGGTTGCGCACGGCATTTATTTCACGACCGGTGAAATGGCCCGTCTGGCCAAGGCGGGCGTCTGTGTGACCCATTGTCCGTGTAGCAACCAGTCGATCGCCGCGGGGTATTGCCCGGTATGCGAATTGGAGCGCGCCGGTGTGTGCGTCGGGCTGGGCGTCGACGGGTCGGCGTCCAATCAAAGTTCCAATATGATTCGGGAAATCCATGGCGCATGGCTGATGCAGCGCGGCCGCTATGGTGCCGCCAACATTTCGTGGCGCGACGCGTTGCGCTGGGCAACCCGCGGCTCGGCCGCGTGCATCGGCCGGGACGATCTGGGCGAGATCGCGGTCGGCAAAGCGGCCGACCTCGCATTGTTCCGGCTCGACGAGGTCAGTTTTGCCGGTTATGGCGATCCGCTTGCCGCGCTTGTTCACGGCGGCGCCAACCGCGCCGACCGCGTCATGATCGGCGGCCGGTGGGTGGTGGAGGACGGAACCATTCCCAGCCTCGACATGGCGGACCTGGTGCGTCGCCAGCAGGCGTCGGCACGCGCGCTACAGGCCGGCGGTTGAGCTACATTCCGACTTTCTTGTCGACGAACCGGAGCGTATACGCGGCCTTGTAATCGAAGTCTGGCGGATAGACCTTCGCCTTGACCATCGTCTCGAAGAAAGTCTTCCAGCGCGCGTCGGTCATCGCGCCGATCCCGAGGGTCAGCGCGTCGCCCGAATTCGACCAGGCCCTCCTTCTTCATCGCCGCCGTTGAATCGATAGCTGTGCGGTCGGTGTAGTCGGGGTTGTCCTTCTTGATGATCGCCAGCGCCTTGGCCTGATCCCCGTGCAGGAAACTGGCCCAGCCTTTGATCGAACCGTCGACGAAATGCTGCACGATGTCCGGATGCTCGGTGACCATCTTTTTCGACGTCATGACGATCGATGCGTAAGACGGATAGCCATAATCCGCGAGCAGGAAGCTTTGCGGATCGCCGCCGGCATACTTGATCAGGAACGGTTCGCTGGTAACGTAACCCTGCTGGATCAGCGTCTTGTCGGAGAGGAACGGCGCCATGTTGAAGGTGTAGGGCCGCCCTTGCGTGTCCATGAAGCCATAGGTGACTTTCAGGAACAGCCAATAACCGTCCCACGCGTCTGTCGAGATCAGAATCGGCTTGCCCTTCATGTCCGCGACGCTCTTAAAGCCTGACGATTCATGCGCGATCAGCACTTGCGGGTCTTTCTGAAACATCGCCGCCACAGCGACATAGGGCGCGCCCTGTTTGACGGCGTTTAGCGGAATGAAGGAGCTGGAGACGATCGCGAAATCGAGCGCGCCCGACAGCAGTAGCTGCGCCGTGTTGACTTGCGGCCCGCCCATGCGAATGGTGACGTTAAGCCCTTCCTTGGCATAGATGCCTTCGGCGACCGCTTGGTAGAAGCCGCCATGCTCGACCTGCGCGAGCCAATTGGAGCCGAAGCTCACTTTTTCGTTGGCGCTCGCCAGCGAGGTTGCACACACCGTCGTCACCGCCGCCGCGAATATGGTCTGCCAAGTTTTCATCGTCGCCCCAATGAGCCGGATACTCGGTCAGGCGACGCAAAGCATGTGCCAACGGCCCCTGAGTGATGACCGCCTCGTGACGCGGTCGTTGCTCTGCCTGAATCAACGGCATTGCGGTCACTTTGTGTACACCGCTGCCGAAAAGGCAGCGCCGACGGCTAATTTTGATGCTTCACCCTTGCAGGGTGCGGTCTCATTTTGGAGTGTCAGGAGAGCTGGAACCATGAATGCCGCGTTAGTGACCATCATTGCCAACGGAAGAGTGATCGATCCGGCTAGCGGTTGGGATGGCGTCGCCGACATCGCCATCGCCGACGGCAAGATCGTTGCGGTAAAGCCGGGCCTGTCGCGGCAAACGAGCGATGCAACGATTGTCGATGTCCGAGACCGCGTCGTAACTCCTGGCCTGATCGACATGCACACGCACGTGTTCGAGGGTCTCGGCGATTTTTGCCTGCCGGCGGACCGGGTCGGCGTCGAAAGCGGCGTGACCACCGTCGTCGACGCCGGCACCGCCGGCGCCGCCATCTTCAATCTGGCGCGCCGCGCTGTGATCGACCATCCAGCGACGCGCACGCGGGTGCTGGCGCTGCTCGATCCCAACCAAATCTATCTCGCGACCAAGCATTTCATTTGCCACTATCTCGAGATCGCCAACGACGAACGGAACCTCGATCTTGAGGATGCTGCCCGGGTCCTCGCCGAGAACGTGGACGTTGTGGTCGGCATGAAGGTGCGGGCGACCTATACCGGCAACCCACACCGCTCGCCGTTCCTCGACGGCGCCAAGTCGATTGCGGGCGATCGACCGATCATGGTCCATATGGGCGAGTTTCCGCACACGCCGGTCATCACCACCGACGATCTGCTTACCAGCCTGCGCGATGGCGACATCGTCACCCATTGCTTTCGCGCGAGTTCCGGCGTGATGGACAACGATCTGAAGCCAACCGCAATCTTCCGCGACGCACTCGACCGCGGAGTGAAACTCGATATCGGCCATTCGAGCGGCGACTTCCATTTCGGCACGGCGCGGCGCTTGATGGGTCTCGGCATTCTGCCGAACACGATCTCGACCGATCTCAACGTCTTCAATCTCGATCATCCGGTGCGGTCGCTGGCGCAGACCATGAGTAAGATCTGGGCGCTCGGCGTGCCGCTGGACCGCGTCGTCGCAATGGTCACGGCCAACCCGGCCGCGGTGATTCACCGTGAAGGCGATCTCGGCAGTCTGGCGCCGGGACGCTGCGCGGACATTTCTTTGTTGCGGATCGTCGAGGGCCATCAGGTCATGTCGGACGGCTACGAGACGTTGGCAGCGGAGCGCTGGATCGAGGCCGAAGGCTGCTGGCGTGTGGGCGAATGGATCGCGGCAAAGATGCCGGTCCGGGAGCAGGCCGCATGAGCGCTGCCGGACAAGAGCCGGGCAAGTTCTATGATGGGCTCGTCGCCGATCTACGCGCACGCCGCGCGGCGCTTGAGCCGACCGAGCGCAGCTTCGGCGCCGACCGGCCGCTGTCGCGCGCCGAGGTGCTGGAATGGCTGAAGTTCCAGGCTTGGTACGAGATGCAAGCGGTACGGTTCATCGGCGCCTGGCTGGCGGCGGGCACGGACGAGGACGATGCACTGCAAGGGCTGACGCGCCAGATCGGCGACGAAGCGCGGCACTATCGCCTGTTTAACCGCAACCTGGAATTGCTCGGCGGTTCGCTGCGGGATTGGCGGCCCGAGCCGGAATGGACCGAATGGGTGTGCGAGTTCTACGCCTCCGGCGACGACACACTCGAACGCGTCGCCGCACACAACATCACCGGCGAGCTCGGCGCATTCCAGGCATTCGAAAGCATGATGCCGCGCGTGCCGGCCTCGACGCGGCGGGTGATCGAAAAGGTCATGCCCGATGAAAAGTTCCACATTGCGTTGGGCCGCGCCGTAGTGAAGCGCCACGCCATCACGGCGGATGCGCAAACGCGCGTTCGCGCCCGCGTCTGGCGCGCCTTCGAGCTGGAACAGGCGGGCCGTGCCGCCTACGAACGCCGTGTTAGGGATTTGCGCGATGCCGCTTGAGGGCGCGGCCGACACCGCGATTGCGGCGGCCGCTTATCGAAAATGGGCCTGCGCCGTGTGCGGCTACATCTATAACGAGGCGCTGGGGGATCCGGAGGAAGGATTCCCGCCTGGCACGCGCTTCGAGGACATACCGGACGATTGGAGCTGCCCGGATTGCGGAGTGTCCAAACGCAGCTTCAGGATTCTCGCCTTGTGACCCTGCGCCGAAATAATCGGCAACCCGCTCAAGAACTAGGCGCCGGTGCTGAAAAGGCATCGACCGGCTTACATTTCGATGCTTCGCATATGCTAAATTGCCGCGCCATCATCGCGTGATGGCGAGTCGAACTCGAGTTAGCGGTCGCGCAACGTGGACATCGGATAGGCTTCGACTTCCCCCAGCAGGTCGGCGATGCGCGGCGCGACATAGTCGATGATTTGCCGACCCCGCGCTGCATCCGCGTCCAGTGCATTGCCAACGGCACCATGCGGATTGAGATCCTGGGTCTGCCAGCCGAAACCAACACCCCGGCCCTCCGGCCGCAGGTACCGATAGCGCCGTGCGATCTCGATCGAGGCCGGGGTAAAGTCGCGCCGCTCCGCCTCGCGGACGAGATCGGGGTGGAGGTAAAGCATGATCGAGGTTTCGCCGGAGCCGCCGTGTATACCGTGTTCCTGCTCGATTTCCGGGAACAAGCCTGGCGGGGTGCCGACCGCCCAATAATTCAAGGCAACCACGAACATCTTGAGGCGCACGCGCAGATCGCGGGCCACGATGTCCATAATTTGCGGCTGTCCGCCGTGGCTGTTCAACAGCACGAACTTGCGAATGCCGGCGCGGGCGACACTTTCTCCGATCTCGGTCCACACGCGAATGAGCGTCTCGGCCGACAAGCTCAGCGTGCCGGGAAAAGCAAGATGCTCATTGGACTTTCCCACCGGCATCATCGGCAGAAACGTGACCGCGAGATCGTCCGGCAAAAGCGCGATGACGCGATCGACGATGGCGCGGTTGATTGCGGCGTCGACGCTGACGGGCAAATGAGGACCGTGCTGTTCGATTGCCGCAACCGGCAGTACCGCGACCGCGCGCTCGGGATCGAGCGCGGCAAAATCTTGTGTCGTCATCTCTTCCCAGAGCCTCCGCGGCAGCGCGCCCATGATTCGAACCCTTTGCTGATCGCGTCGCGCACCCTATCGCAAAGCCGATGCCATGGTCCCGCGCCATCGCATTCGCCAATCGTTACAACGACTTGGGGCTGGTACGGGAATTGCTGCGGCCGATCCGGCAGGTCGAACCAGGGCATGACATGGCAAGCGTGATCGATATCGAGGGCAAAGCTGGCCAACTCGCACATTTCATGACAGCGATCGCCGGCGTCCCGACCATCGACGACCCGATCCTGGTCAAGCAGAAGTCGCGCGACTTCTTTTGGTATAGCCCGATCCTGAAGGAGCAACTAAGGGACAAGAAGGCCGATCTCATCGTCTGTCCCCGCGACGAAGCGGACATCGTGCGGGTCGCGCGCGCCTGCGCCCGATATCGCGTTCCGATCACCGTACGTGGCGGCGGTACCGGCAACTACGGTCAAGCGGTGCCGCTTGAAGGCGGCATTGTCCTCGACATGAGCGCGCTGATCGCAATCGAATGCTTGCGGGGCGGCGCACTACGCGTGGCCGCCGGCAAGAAGATGATCGACATCGACGCCGAAACCGCAGCGAGCGGATTGGAGCTTCGCATGCATCCCTCGACCAAGCGCACCGCCACGATCGGCGGCTTTGTCGCCGGCGGCTCGGGCGGCATCGGCTCGGTCACTTATGGCGGCTTGCGCGAGCCGGGAAATGTCCTGGCCGCGCGCATCGTCACCATCGAGGAAGAGCCGCGCATCTTAGAATTGCGCGATACCGACGCCCTTGCGGTCAACCATTCCTATGGCACGACCGGGATCATCACGGCATTGGAAATGCCGATGGCGCCGGTCTGGCCCTGGATCGATTTGATAATCGCGTTCGACGGTTTCGACTCCGCCTTGGAGTTCAGCCACCGACTGGCGCTGTCCGACGGCATCACCAAGAAATTGGTCACGCCGATCGGCTGGCCGATCCCGTCCTATTTCAAGCCCTTCCGCGAGCAATGCCCCGACGGCGCGAGCATCGTCGTCGCGATGGTGGGGGAGCCGTTTCTCGCTTGGGTCAGAACCATGGCCGCCGATTTGGGCGGCACCGTCACCTACGAGACGCCGAGCCGTGACGAGAGCGGCGACAAGCCGCCGGTGTATGAGCTGACGTGGAATCACACCACGTTGCAGGCGCTGAAGGTCGACAAGACCATCACTTATTTGCAGGCGATGTACCCGGCGGACCGCGTCGTCTCGCTGGTCAAGGAGATTAATGCACTCTTTCCAGAGGAACTGATGCCGCATCTGGAGTTCCTGCGTTATGCTGGGCGCGGATCGGCAGCGGGACTCAACCTAATCCGCTATCGCTCGCCGAAGCGGCTCGCGGAAATCTTCGCGGCGCACGAGGAGCGCGGCATAACCATTGCCGATCCGCACGTCGTCACGCTCGAGGACGGTACCCGGCACAAGCGCGCCGATTCCGATCAACTCGGCTTCAAGCATCGGGTCGACCCCTATGGCCTGATGAACCCCGGGAAGATGCGCAGCTTTGTCGCGCAGGAGCGCTGATGGCGCGTTCACTCTCCGCGTTGGCGCCGAATAGAGCCGCCGAGCAACCTAACATGGCAAAGCGACCGCTGATCCGAATCCGGGATGTCGCCAAGACCTATCAGAACGGCACGCTCGCGCTGTCGGATGTCAAACTTGATATTCACGACGGCGAATTCCTGAGCCTGCTTGGCCCATCGGGCTGCGGCAAATCCACGTTGTTGCGCATGATCGCGGGCCTCGGCGCGCCGACCGACGGAATCATCGATTGGACGCAGGCGACCCACGACGTGATGGGCGAGCCGGATCGTAGCCTTGGCTTTGTCTTCCAAGAGCCCACGCTGATGCCTTGGGCAACGGTGTTCGACAACGTCTACCTTCCGTTGAAGCTGCGGGGTATCCGGCGCCGGGCAGCGAACGAGCGTGTTTCCGAGACCCTAGAGATGGTCGGCTTGACGAAGTTCGCGCGGCACTATCCGCGCGAATTGTCGGGCGGCATGAAAATGCGCGTGTCTATCGCACGGGCGCTCGCGGTGCAGCCGCGGGTGCTGCTGATGGACGAGCCGTTCGCGGCGCTCGACGAGATCACGCGGTTCAAGCTCAACAACGATCTCCTCGAACTGTGGCAGACATTGCAATGGACCGTAATCTTCGTGACCCACAGCGTCTATCGAGTCGGTCTATCTGTCGAGCCGGATCGCGGTGATGAGCGCTCGGCCTGGACGGATCATGACCGAGATCGATGTTGATGCGCCCTATCCGCGCAACGACACGTTCCGTACCTCCGCGGCCTACAACGATTTCTGCCGCGTCACATCCGTCGAACTCAAACGGGCTATGCCTGCTGCGGAGGAAGAATAATGGCCGCCGCGTCGCCGACCGCGCCCACTTCCCGCACCGTCCGTATCCTGGTCCCGCTCTGCCTCGGGATCGTGTTCCTGGGCCTGTGGGAATTTCTGGTGCGATGGCTCGAAATTCCGAAGTTCGTCTTGCCACCGCCAACAATGATCGTGGATTCGCTGGTCGGCGATTTTCAAACACTCCTGGCGTCGATGTGGAACACGCTGCGGGTCACGCTGATGGCGTTCGTCGCCGCTCTGGTGTTGGGCGTGGCGGGCGCCATCCTGTTCACCCAGTCTAAGCTCTTCGAGATGAGCCTGTTTCCTTACGCGGTCGTGCTCCAGGTAACGCCGATCGTCTCGATCGCGCCGTTCATCCTGATTTGGGTCGGGCTCGACCATATCGAGCGCGCGCTTTTGATTTTGGCGACTATCGTCGCGTTTTTTCCGATCCTGTCCAACACGACGCTCGGGATGAAAAGCGTCGACCACAATCTCCTGAACTTGTTCGAGCTCTATCATGCATCACGTTGGCAGCGGCTGCGCCAGCTTCAACTGCCGAGCGCGATGCCGTATCTCCTGGGCGGGATGAAGATTTCGGGCGGGCTGGCCCTGATCGGCGCGGTGGTCGCCGAGTTCGTCGCCGGCTCCGGGACCGGCACCGGCCTCGCGTGGCGCATTATCGAATTGTCCAATCGGCTCAATATCCCGCGCATGTTCGCCGCGTTGCTACTGCTGTCGGTCCTCGGCGTCACGATCTTCTTCGGCCTGTCGGCGCTGGAGCAAGCGTTGTTGCGTAAGTGGCACGAAAGCGCCGTGGGCCGCGAGAATTGAGTTCATGACTGTCGCGCCGCCCGAGACGGTGTCGATGCTGACGCGCGACGGCATTCGGCTTGACGCCGATCTCTACCGGCCGGAGGAGCCGGGCCCGGTTCCCGTCTTGTTGATGCGCCAGCCCTATGGCCGGCGGATCGCCTCAACGCTCTGCTACGCGCACCCGTCCTGGTATGCCGCGCAGGGCTATATTGTCGCGATCCAGGATGTGCGCGGCCGAGGTACCTCGGAAGGCACGTTCAGATTGTTCGCGGACGACAGCGTAGACGGCGCCGACGCAGTGCGGTGGGCAGCCGAGATACCGGGCGCGTCGGGCGCAGTCGGGATGTACGGCTTTTCCTATCAGGGCACCAACCAATTGCTGGCGGCCGCGGGGCACGCCCCGCAACTCAAGGCACTGGCGCCCGCCATGATCGGTTGGGACATTGCTAACGATTGGGCCTACGAAAACGGCGCCTTTCACCTCGCGGCCGGGCTGGGCTGGGCGACGCAGATGGCCGCCGAGAATGCGCGGCTTGCCGGCGATAGCGCCGCCTTCGCTGCCCTGTTTCTGGCATCGCGGTCGATCCCGTTCGATGCGCCCATTGCGGCGCGGCCTGAGTTCATGGAGCGCTTCCGGCACTTCGGTCACTATCACGACTGGCTCGACAATCCGCCGGGCAGTTCCTATTGGGCCGCGATATCGCCGAGCGCGCGGGCCGCCGACCTTCGTTTCCCGATGCTGTTCGTCGGCGGCTGGTACGATTCGCATCTCCCCGGCACGATCGCCGCATTCAAACATTTCGCGGCGCGCGACCCCGATAGGACGCGGATCGTCATCGGGCCGTGGACTCATTTTCCATGGGGACGCTCGATCGCTGGCCAGGATTTCGGACCGGAGGCGGTCACCAATATCGATCGATTGCAGATTCGGTGGTTCGATCATTGGCTCAAGGGCAAGGACACCGGACTCCTATCGGAGCCGCCGGTTCGTCTGTTCGATATGGGCGCGAAGCAATGGCGCGAGCTCTGTGGCTGGCCGACCGCATCTGCGGCAATGTTTCTATCCGGAAGCGGGCGTGCCTCGATCGACGAGGCGGACGGGAAGTTGCTAGTCGATGCGCCATTGGTCGCGGGACGTGACTGTCTAATCCACGATCCGTGGCGACCGGTACCGGCCGTCGGCGGTGCTCACGCGACGCCGCCGGGGCCGGCGGATCGCGCCACCGTTAACTCGCGGCCGGACGTGCTGACCTTCACCACCGAGCCACTGCGGGACCGCGTGACGATAATCGGCGACGCGGCTGCCTCATTGTGGTTGACCAGCGACGCCGTCAGCTTCGATGTCAGTTGCGTCATGTCACGCGTCACCGAGGCGGGCCAGGCGATGCCACTGGCGGAAGGGTATCGCTATATCGAAGCTGGGACCGATCTTGCGCGGCCGGTCGCTATTCCGATGCGCGCGACCTGTGCCACCATGGAGCGGGGCGAACGAATCAGATTGTCGGTTGCTGCCGCTTGCTTTCCCGCCTATCCGGTCAATCCCGGTACCGGTGCCGATCCGACCGCGACCCCGACCTTCGACGCGCGGACCGTCACGCTCGGCGTGCGTCACGGCGGCGCCTATCCGTCGCGGCTGACCTACGCTGTGGGATCGACCTCGTCGTAATCCGGCAGTCCTTCGGTCACGCGGCGGCCGTCATGCAGCACGATCCGGTCCGATTGCGGTCGGCACATCACCTCGTTCAGCGTGCGCGCGTTGAACAGAATGAGCCGCGCCGGTCCCCCGATGCCGACCGTGCCGAGCGGTGCCACGCCGATGATCGCGGCCGGCGACGGCCCAACGAATGATGGCGCGTCGCCAAAGGGATGATCGAGATGGGCGACGCGTACGGCCTGACGGAACGTGTCGATCATGTCGTGATCGCCATAGGCATGAAACGGATCGCGGCAATTGTCGCCGGCGATCGCGACAGGAATGCCTATGGCGCGCATTTCATGGATGAGCGTGACGCCCCGCCAGCGCGGCGTTCGAGCGCTCGCGCGATCCTGCAAATACATGTTTACCGTCGGCAGGCTGACAATGGCGATGCCGGCGTCGGCGCAGCGCCGCAGCGTGTCACGCACCAATTCGTCGGATTGCACTGATAGGCTGCAGCAATGGCCGCACACGACCCTGCCCTGAAACTTGTTGCGGATCACGGCCTCGGCTACCCGAATGAGCGAGGCAGCGCGGGGATCGCCGGTTTCGTCGACGTGAAGATCGACGTCGAGCGAGCGGTCGGCCGCCAACCGGAACAGATTGTCGAGGAGGGTATCGAGCTCCGACATATTGTCGCTGTGGTCTTCGTTGAACGCGCGCGTCACGCCGCCGAGCACGCCGCCGGATCGCGCGACCAGGTCCGCCAGCGCGATGCCGGCATCGCCCTGAAGCAGGTCGATCGGACAGATCGACGCCGCTTGAAGGGCGACTTTGCCCCGCCACGCGTCACGGACCTCTCGAAATACTTTCCAACTAATTTCCGACTGGCCCTCATAGGAATTGATATGCGTGCGGATTGCAGCGACGCCGTGAGCATAAGCGCAGCGCAAGGCGAACTCGAAGCGCCGGCGGACATCCTGTTCGCTCCAATGTTCGACGCGATCCGCCATCGTCGCGAGCCTCGCCCCGGTAAATGAGCCGTCGGGATTCTGAGTACGGCTAACGATATGGCCCTTGTCGAAATGCGTGTGCATGTCGACAAGGCCCGGCCAAACCTGACGTCCGCCCAAGTCGACCTGCGGCACATCGGTTCGCACTGCGCTGCCGGCCGGGACAATCGCTTTCACGCGGCCATCGGCCAGCAATATGTCGAGGAACAGCGACCCGTCGCTATCCGCCCGTCCTCCCGTTACCGCCCGCCCCAACAGCGCAAACGGGACGCGCGCGTTCCGCAGACAGAAGGTGTCCCCAGGGGGAATCACGATAGTGCTGAACAGGCTCATGCGCGGGCTTCTCCGTGACCGAAACCGGCAAAGCTTCGGTTGTAACCAAGCTGCCGGAAAGCATCGATTTTCGAGCGTGACGCTGTCCCAAAGGAAGCAATCACGGCGCTCCAATCAATTCGTCGAAGGTCGATTTGATCTCTTCGGTCAGGAGATTGGCCAGCGGGTCGAGGCCGCCCTTTGCCCGGTAGACTACTTTCAGGAGCTGCGGCTTAATATGGCGGTCGCTCAGCGGGACGAAGGCGACCTCGCCACGCCGGCGCTCCACCGCGATATCGACAGTGTTGAGAAAGGCGACGCCCAAATCCAGTGCCGCCGCGCGCTTGATCAACTCGATCGCGTTGGTTTCTATAGCCGGGGTAACCCGAATGGCTGAACGGCCGAACGCCTCGTCCAAGGCGTGGCGCAGCGTTAGCCCGCTTTTGGCGAGAATGATTGGATAGCCAAGACAGGTGGAGAGCGAAGCCGAGCTTCGCCCCGCTAGCGGGTGACCCGGCTTCACCACTGCGCCAAGCCTGCATTCGAAGGTCGCGATGGCGCGCAGCGCAGGGTCCTGCGGCAGGTCGAAGCCGACCCCGAGATCGGCCTCGCCGTTGACCAGCGCGGCCATGATGTCGCCCACCGGCAGAACGGTGACCTCGATCTGCACGCCGGGATGCTGCGCCCGAAACGACGCGATGATCGGCGGCAGAATTGAGCCCGCCAATCCGCTCATGGTGGCGATGGTGACCTTGCCGCGCCGCAGCCCCTTCAAATCCTCGATGCGGGCTCGAACGCGCTCATGCTCGCGCAACGTGTCGCGGACATGGGCAATGAGCAATTCGCCGGGGGCGGTGAGCCGCAGCCGCTTGCGCAATCGCTCGAAGATCGGTGTGCCGAGTTCCTGTTCGAGCGCCAGGATTTGCCGGTTCACTGCGGACGAGGCGACGTTAAGTCGGTCCGCAGCCTTGCGAATCGAACCCGCGCGTGCGACTTCGTCGAGATAGCGAAGCATGCGAGCGTGAAGCATGACCAACCCGGTGCTGCCAATAAGGCATCAATCTGGGATATAAATGATGCTTTTCGTATAGCGCGACAAATCCCAAAGTCCAAGCGTCACCACTCTCCCAGGCGAGGACATCCGTGCTGGTCTGCGGACAACCGGTATTGAAGCGGTTCTGGTATCCGGTCATGCCCATTGCCCATCTGGCGGAGGGACCGCGGCCATTCCGGCTCCTGGGCGAGGATATCGTGCTGTGGCTCGCGGAGCCGCGCATCCCGGTGGCGCTCGCCGATCGCTGCTGTCATCGCACTGCCCGTCTGTCCCGTGGTTTTTGCGATCGCGGCCGCCTGATCTGCGGCTATCACGGTTGGGAATACGACGCGACCGGACGGGTGGTTCGTCTGCCGCAGGCCGGCGCGCAAGAGGATCGCCCGACGCGGATGACAGTGCCGTTCTATAATGCCGAAGCGCGTTACGGCCATGTCTGGGTGGCGCTTGCGGAACCGCTGGCGGCGCTGCCCGAGTTCGAGGAAGCGGGTGCTCATGGCTTTCGCCGGATCGACCAGTTCTACGAGGTCTGGCAATGCGCTGGGCTGCGCGTCATGGAGAACAGCTTCGACAACGCGCATTTCAGCTTCGTTCACCGCAAGACCTTCGGCGATCAGGGCCATCCCGTGCCCGCCAAGCTCGAGATCGAGAACACCGCCGACGGTTTCCTGATGACGAGCTCGGTGCCGGTGCGCAATCCCGAGATTCAAAAACACCTTCTCCACATGGATTCAGACCGCACGATGCGCCATATGCGCGCGCATTGGTACATGCCGTTCGGACGCAAACTGCGGATCAACTATCCGAACGGCATGGTCCATTCCATCGTCACGTTCGCGACGCCGATCGACGATCGCTCATCCCAGATCGTGCAGTTCTGTTTTCGGAACGACACTGAGGCCGAGGCGCGCGCCGAAGACGTGAACGCGTTCGATCGCCAGGTGACGCTCGAGGATCAGGCGATCCTCGAAAGCACCGACTATGACGTGCCGCTCGACCAGACCGGAATGGAACTGAATATGGCGTCCGACCGACCCGGCATTCAAATGCGGCAAATGATGCGCGATCTTCTGGAACGGCACGGAGAGACGGAATCGCGGCGCGAGCCGTCGCGGCGCAGCGTCGCCTCAATCCGCTTGGCGTCCGGCCAATGAGCGCGGCGCTCGACCTCTCGCCGCCGGTGATCGATGTCGGCGCGCTCGCCGGCCACGACCGTGCGGCGCAGGAAGTCGTGGCGCGCGCCTTGCGCCAGGCCTGCGTATCGACCGGGTTTTTCTATGTGACAAATCATGGCATCGACGCGGCCGAGGTCGACGGCCTGTTTGCCACGGCGAAGCGGTTTTTCGATCAGACCGATGCGATTAAGAACCGAGTCGCGATGAAGAACTCGCGCTGGAATCGCGGCTTTGACGGGATCGGCAATCAGCAGCTCAACGCCGCCACCGGCTTCGACCGCAAGGAGAGTTATTTCATCGGCATCGATTACGGCGCTGACCATCCGCGGGTGAAGGCGAATACGCCTTATTACGGCCCCAACCAGTGGCCGGAGAATCTGCCGGGCTGGCGCGAGCGCGTGCTCGGCTATTTCGGCGCGGTCGAGGCGTTGTCGCGCCGGCTGATGAACGGCGTCGCGCTGTCGCTCGATCTGCCTTGGGGCTATTTCGATCCCAGCCTCCTGGAACACGTCTCGTCATTGCGGCTGCTGCACTACCCACCGCATCCCGATGCCGATCCCACGCGCGAGGTCGGCTGTGGCGCCCATACCGACTGGGGCGCGATCACCATCCTGGCGCAGGACGAAGTCGGCGGACTCGAGATTCAATTGCGGGGCGGCAAGTGGGTCGCAGCGCGGCCGGTACCCGGTGCGTTCATCGTCAATATCGGGGACATGATGCAGCGTTGGACCAACGATCTTTATGTGTCAACGCCGCACCGCGTGCTGAACCGGTCGCTGCGAGAGCGCTACTCGGCGGCGTTCTTCTTCGATCCCTCCTACTATACGCAAGTCGGATGCCTGCCAACGTGCAGCGACGCGGCGCGGCCGCCTCGCTATCCGCCCATCACCTCGGGCGACCATCTCGCCGCCATGTACCGCAAGACTTACGGCGCCGCCGCCTGAAACGAGCAAGAGGAGCAGTCATGATTTTCGGCACTTTGTTCCGCACGGCGATAGTCGCCGCCGTCGCGATGCTCGGCGTCGCGGCCGGCGCGCGCGCCGCGGACAAGGTCAGCATCATCATGAGTTGGACCGCCGAGGCCGAGCATGGCGGCTGGTATCAAGCCAAGGCCACCGGCATTTTCGCCAAACACGGGCTCGACGTGACGATCCGGCCGGGCGGGCCGATGCTCAACACTGGCCAGCTGCTCGCCGCAGGCGCCGTCGATTTCCGCGTCGGCTCCAACAGCGGCAACTCGCTGAACTTCGTCAAAAGCGGCGTGCCGGCGGTGACGGTCGCGGCGATGTTCCAGAAGGAGCCATCGGTCCTGATCGCGCATCCCGACGTCGGCATCAATTCCATCGCCGACATGAAGGGCGTCAACATCTCCGTTTCGCAGCAGATCGTCGACACGTGGTGGCAGTTTCTCAAATACAAATTTGGCTTCACCGACGCGCAGGTGCGTCCTTATACGTTCCAGATCGCGCCGTTCCTGGTCGACAAGCACCTCGTCCAGCAGGGCTACGTCACCAGCGAGCCCTATGCCATCGAAAAGGAGGGACATTTCACACCCAAAGTGTTCCTGCTCGCCGACGATGCCGGTTATCCGAGCTACGCCACCACGATCGATACGACCGCCGCGATGGTCCAGAAGCATCCTGACATCGTGCAGCGCATGGTCGATGCCTCAATCGAGGGCTGGTACAGTTATATGTACGGCGATCCGAAACCGGGAAACGATCTGATCAAGAAGGACAATCCGGAAATGACCGATAAGCAGATCGCATACTCAATCGGCATCATGAAGAAATACGGCATCGTCGACTCCGGCGACTCTCTCAAACTCGGCATCGGCGCTATGACCGATGCGCGCTGGAAGGCGTTCTTCGACACTGCCGTGGCGGTCGGCCAGTACCCGTCGGCCATGGACTACAAGAAGGCTTACTCGCTGGAATTCGTGAACAAGCACCACGGCATCGAGATGGCGAAACACTAGCGCCCCGGGGCGCCGGACAGCGGATCATGGCATGCGCCTTGCGTGCGGCCTGCGTAGGCAGACACGAACCCAGGGGAACGAATGACCCGACTATTTCTGAGGCTGGCGGTTGCGGCGGTTGCGATCGTTGGTGGCGGCGTTCACGCCAATGCCGCCGAGAAGATTGTGTTCGGCACCAACTGGCTCGCCCAGGCCGAGCATGGCGGCTACTACCAGGCCAAGGCCGAGGGCTATTACGACGCCGCGGGTCTCGACGTCTCGATCAAGATGGGCGGCCCACAAGTCAACACCGCGCAGCTGTTGATCACGGGCGCGCTCGACTTCGCTATGATCTCCAACTCCTTCATCCCGGTCAACATGGTGAAGGAGAACATCCCCTATGTCGCGGTCGCTGCCATGTTCCAGAAGGACCCGCAGGTCCTGATGGCGCACAAGGAACTCGGGCTGACCACGCTTGCGGACCTCAAGGGCCGCCCGGTCGCGATTTCGACCGACGCGATGGACACGTACTGGAAATTCCTCACTGTCGCGTTCGGCTTCACCAACGATCAGATCCGCCCCTACAGTTTCAGCGTCGCGCCGTTCATGGTGAACAAGCAGCTGATCCAGCAGGGCTATCTGACCAACGAGCCGTTCCGCGCCAGGGAAGGCGGCGTCGATCCGCAAGTGTTCCTGCTCGCCGACTACGGCTATACGTCATATTCCGAACTGCTGATGTGCTCCAAGAAAATGGTGATGGAGCATCCTGAGATCGTGACGCGCTTCGTGGAGGCTTCGATCAAGGGTTACGCCACGTTCCTGCACGGACCGCACGACAAGGCGCTCGCTCTGATCAAGCAGCAAAATCCCGACTACACCGACAAGGCCGCCGGCGAAGCCGTCACGGCGATGAACGGTTCGGGCCTGCTCGAATCCGGCGATGCCAAGACGCTCGGCATCGGCGCCATGACCGATGCCCGCTGGAAGAGCTTCTTCGACACCATGGTCAAGGCCGGCGTCTATTCACCGAACCTCGACTACAAGGCCGCCTACACCCTTCAATTCGTCAACAAGAAGGTGGGAATGTGACCAAGACCGCCGTCACGACCGACAGTTCCGTCCCGGTCATCGATATCGCCGATTACTTCACCGGGTCCGCGGCCGATAAGCAGCGGATCGCACGGGAAATCGACGATGCCTGCCGGTCGATCGGTTTCCTCATCGTCTCCGACCATGGCGTATCGCCGGAGCTGATCGCGCGGACACACGCGACCGCGCGCGCCTTCTTCGACCTGCCCGACGCGACAAAGCGGCGTTTCACGACGCCAGATCCGACCATCTATCGCGGCTACTACGCCCTTGAGACCAACGCCGTCGCCTACAGCCGCGACGATCTGGCGGCGCCGCCGGACTATCGCGAGATCTACTCGATCAACCGGATCAGCATCGATCCCACGGACCCGTATTACAACTCGCCGTTGGGGCGCCGCGTCTTCGCGCCCAATATCTGGCCCGATGTCGTTCCCGATCTCCGCGAAAGTTGGACCCAATATTATGTCGCGATGGAACAGCTTGCGACCAGCCTGATTCGGATGTTCGCGCTCGCGCTGGGTCTCGACGAGCACTGGTTCGACGATAAGGTTGACAAGCACATGACAAATTTTGCGGTCAGCAATTATCCGGACCAGCCGGAGGAGTTGCCGAATGGCCAGCTACGCGCCGGCCCGCACACCGATTACGGATCGCTGACAATTCTCAAGACCGAGGACAAGCCCGGCGGGCTTGAGGTGCTGGATTCGACCGGGTGCTGGCGCGCCGTACCGATCGTGCCGGACTCTTTCATCATCAATCTTGGCGACCTGATGGCACAGTGGACCAACGACCGTTGGGTGTCGACCATGCACCGCGTCGTCAATCCACCGCGCGACCGCGCGATCGGCAGCCGGCGCCAGTCGTTGATTTTTTTCCATCAACCGAATTACGACGCGCTGGTCGAGTGCCTTCCGACCTGCCGCGGCGCGGGCGGTGCGAAATATTCGCCGATCACATCGGGCGAGCACCTTCTGACCAAGATGCAGAAGATGCAGGATATCGATCTCCGGGCGAGCTGACCTAGTCATCGGCGCGAGCGACCTCCAGCATAGATGCTTCGATCTTGCCTTGAACATAAGCGCCGGCGCTGACCGGCCCGTACTTTGCCGGGTGCGCCGCATCGCAGCAGGAGGGTAGGCACACGATCTCAGCATCGTCGCTGGGGCCCGTGAACATCACCATCGACAATCGTTCCGTGCTCCCGGTCAATTCGCGCGGCGGATTGACGACGCGGTGCAGAGTCGAGCACCAGCGCCCGTTGGTCCAACGCGACATGAGATCGCCGACATTGATGACAAATGTATCCGGGAGCGGCGGCACATCGTGCCAGGAGCCGTCCAGATCGCAGATTTGTAGGCCACCGGGCGCATCGTCCTGCCGAAGGATGGTAAGTCCGCCGTAATCGTGATGCGCCCCGTATCGTAGCTGCCCCGGCAGCGGCGGATCCGGCTGATCGGGATAGTTGACGAAGCGCATCACTAGGCCGGGATCGGTATGGTAAGGGGCAAAGAAATCCTCCGGCAAATCGAGCGCGACCGCCGCGATTTGGTTGAGGCGCGTTGCCAGCGATTGCAGCGCCCAGAAATATTCGCCGACCTGCGCACGCAGGCCGGCGGGTCGCTCGGGATAGATATTGCCAACGCCGCCCGGGGCTCGTGCCTCGCGGAGCAGGGAGCGAAATACGAGCGCTTCGCACAGATCGGCCGGGCGCCTGTCGTCAAGCGTTGCCGCAACGCTCTCCACGCCGATGGCAAGGTAGCCGCAGAGTCTTGGCCGGTTCCGGCGGCGCCGAACGCAGTTTTTCCTCGAGCGCAAGCGCGAAGAAGGCTTTCACCTTGTCGTAGGTTTGCCGCACCAGGAGCGGCGACACGCCATGCTCCGCGATCGCGACGAAACCCACGCGCTCAAGCGCGTCGCCGAAAGCATGCGCGATGCACCGCTTGTCGGCCGTGCCCTGTGTCCAGTCGGCGATATCGACGACCGGAATCTCGGTCATTTCGCGACGCCGATCCCCTTATTGGTGAATTGCAGCGTATAGGCCGCCTTGTAATCGAGCATGGGTTTGTAAACGCCGGCCTTGACCATCGTGTCGAAAAACTCTTTCCAGCGCGCGTCGGTCATGGCGCCGATGCCGAGCTTCACCGCATCGCCGCCCAAGACCATGCCGCGCTCGCGCATTTGCTTGATCTTGAAATCCATCAGCGCCGCGCTGTGGTCTGGATTGGCCGTGGTGATCGCCTTGCTTGCCGCCGAATAATCTCCGGTCATGCATTCGTAGTAGCCTTCGGCGGTCGCGTTTACGACGGCTTGGACGATATCGGGATGGTTATCGATGTAGGTTTTCATGCCGAACAGGGACGAGGCGTAATTCTGATAGCCGTAGTCGGCGAGGAGCATGATCACCGGCGGCTTCTTCATTTCCTTGCCGAGGAAGAATTCATCCTCGGTGACATAGCCCTGCTGCACCGATTTCGGGTCGCTGAGGAACACAGCGGCGTTGTAGGTATAGGGTCTAAGCTGAGAATCGACAAAACCGAACTTCGTCTTGAGGAACTGCCAGAACTCGCCTTGGCTGAACTTGGCGATCATGATCGGGCGGCCCTTCAAGTCCCCGAGCGTGCCGATGCCCAGATCGGGGTGAGCCACCAAGGTCTGCGGATCCTTTTGGAGATAGGCCGCGACGGTCTCAGCCGCGACGCCTTGTGTCGTGAGGTTGAGCGTGGTGAAGCTCGATCCCATTGCCAGGTCTTCCTGGCCGCTCGCTACCAGGATCGCGACATTCTGATCCGGCCCGCCGGGTAAGAGATTTACGTCCAGCCCGGCTTTTTCGTAAAGTCCAGCCGCCTTGGCCTGATAGAAGCCGCAATGTTCACCTTCCGGCAGCCAGTTCATGCCGACGCGTACCTTTTCCAGCGCGATAGCCGGCGCTCCGCTTAACGCGATCGCACCGATTAGCGCTGCAACGCGGGATCCGATTTTTCGAATACTAGACACGCTCGTTACCCCCTATCGATGGAATTCGTCGGCCCGATCTTGAAGCTAAATTGTGCGTTGCAATAACCACCAAATTGCGCGCGGGGCGGTGACTTTTAGGCAGTCAACGCGGAGCGGCGAGCCCGGCGAGCAGTTGCGTCGAAGGGGTTACGAAGCCGAAACACTGGCGAACATTGTAGATGGTCGCGACCATGCAATAGGCCGGCGAGGTCGTCGCGGTGCAATCCTCGAGCAGCACGCAGTCATAGCCGAGAAAATTTGCGGCCTGCAGTGTGCACATAACGCACTGGTCGGCGTTGACCCCGGCGAACAGCAGCGTCGTCACGTTGAGATTGCGCAGGATACTGTCGAGCGGCGTGTCCTGGAAGCCAGACATTCGATACTTGTCGACGCGGATATCGCCGGGCTTGGGCGTCAGCTCGTCAACGATGGCGGCGGCCCAACTTCCCGCCTGAAGCACCGGAGCGCCGGAGTCCGGCAGCGGATCGCCTAAACCGACCCCTTCGCCGGTGGGCTTATAGACGTGATGCAGGGCCGGGCTGAGATTGAGCCGGTCGGGCCGGTTGCCCCAGTTGACCCAAACAATGGGAACGTCCGCGTGGCGGAGCGCCGGCAACAATTCCCGCAACGGCGCGATCGGCCGTCGGGCTGGCACCACATCGACGCCGATATGTGCGAGCCAGCCTTTCGGGTGGCAGAAATCGTTTTGCATGTCGATGACGATGATCGCCGTGCGCGCGAGGTCCAGCGTTAGGCGGCGCGGTCCAGCGGCGATTGCCACGGGACGCGGCGGGAGGATGGGCCGTACCAGGTCCGCCTCTTCCTCGGACACATGCCACAGATTCCGCGCGCTCGAACCCAAGGGCCGCAGCGATGTCCGTTCATTGCTCATGTCGCATCCTCATAAGCCGGCGAGAACCGACAGATCCTCCGCATCGAGCTCCACCGGTTGGCCGGCGCGGATCAACTCGGCAAAGCCCTCGTCGGGAGTCATCACGGTGAGGGTGTAGAGCTTTCCCGGTCCGATGTTCTTGATCACGTGGTCGTTCCCCGGACGTAACAGAAGGGCGTCGCCCTTTCGCAACCGAACCTCGTCATCGCCGCAATAGGCAATGCCTTCGCCGTGGAGGACGAAAAAGGCCTCGTGGGCGTGGCTGTGCATATTCGGCGGGGTTGCGCCGCCGTGGCGGAAGATTTCGATCACAAAGGTATTGTCGATGCCGTCTTTCGCGCCGTCGAACAGCAATGCGAAATAATTGGTGTCATTCGGTGAGATGCGGAATGCCTTGGCGGTGCGGACGCTCTCTGACGAATATGGTTTCATGTCTGCCCGTTCGCCGCGCAAGACTCGTGCCAGCCTCCCCGTCGCAGGGGATGGGCCAAAAAAATGCGTTAGACGCCGTGTGCGGCCGGCCAGTCAGCTTTCGAGGGGCCGATGACTTCGGCAAATCGGCCGTGGTCTCGTACTCATGCTTCGGCCGGAGACGGGTGTTGCCGAAAAGGTGCGCGGCCCCGTCAATCACGGTCCCGGCCGGCGTCTGAAAAGCGCCAAGGCACGAAATCGCGGGTAGTGAGGCACCGACAGTGGCGATGGGGCGTCCGCACATTGCGGATAGACGCAGGTCACAGGCACGGTCACAATCAAATCCGTATTAGGAAAGGAAGATGCGCAATGGTTGATGGCCTTCCAGTCATCGATGTGTCGCCATTGCTGTCAGGCTCCGAGGAAGGGCATGTGACCCGACACGGCGCCATTTCTCGCGGCGATCAGGTGCTCGCGAGGTTGCCAAATGCGGCGCGCCGCCTGGCCGCCGATCGCAGGTATTTGCCGCCCAATGTACCGGTCGTAAGCACGCAGCGGCCATCTTTGGTGACATCGTTTGAGATGAGTCGGGCATCGTCCTAATCAATGGCCGCGTGGCTGCACGAACCTCGCTGATGGACCGTAAGGGCCGTTCGCCACCGGTTTGGCACGGCTGCCGGCCATTCCCCGAGGGGGATCTTACTCTGAACGAGAACGTCGTCGCCTCCTTCGACGGCCGGTATTTCGCGCCGATCGGCAGTTCTGCAGTGATCGGGAGGCTCCGGCCCCTATGGACCTTGGCCTCCACACGGTCTGCGCGATCGGTTCGGGCACGCCCCTTGCCTCGAAGCATGAGCATCGCGTCCGTGCAGTGACGCTCGCGGCAACGGACCTGATCGATCAATGGGAACCTCTCATCGCCGAAGCCTCCTGGCGCTTCGGCATTCGCACTGACTGGATTCGCGCGGCAGTGTGGGCAGAGAGTACCAGTCGGACGGCACTCGATGAACGCCCGATCACCTGGCCTGTTGACGCGATGGGGCTCATGCAGGTCATGCCCAATACCTACGAAAACTTGCGCCAGGCACCGGGACTTGGAGCTGATCCCTGCGATCCACAATTATCGCGGGCACGGGATTCCTCGCGGCCATGTATAACCGCTTCGGCAAACCCAGGCTTTTCGCCGCCTACAATGCCGGCGCGGAACGCGACGACCCTGGCTCCAGCACGCCACACCCTTGCCAGCAGAGACCCGCGTATATCTGCGCGCCATCGGTTCCGACGTTGCCGAAAGCGTGCTGACGATGGGCGCGGCGACCGGTCCCGGCCGCTCCGGAGTACGCGTGTCGCCGGTTCCGGGCCATGGAGTCAGCCCAAATTCCAGTCGGGAAGGTTGCTGTTTTTCGTGTTCGACAAACGGACTTTTACCGCTCTCGAACCGTCGAATCAGGCCGCTGAAAGTGCGAACTCAGGATGCCGATCAGCCTCGATTTTCGTAACGCCGCGTCACGAATCACACTCTTCTGCGGCACCAAACATCGGTACTTTGTTCGTGCCGTTGTCGCATCGCGCCGAACAGCCGCTAAGGAAGAGATCGTATGTGGTCGGGCAGGGAACGCCCCCAAAGCTCAGAGCCGCAGCACAGCAAGATAAAGGACGCCATACTGATGTCGGGCATGTGTTTGTCTGCACATCATTTTTCTTGGAGGGTCGCGTCTATGGGCGATGTGACGGCCCTCCGCACTCGCTACGCAAGTGATTGTTCCGGCACCATCTCGATCCCTCCGGCTGGCCTTTGTGGTGCGTAGGGCGTTTGTCATGCTGACGAGTATTCCATGACCAAGCAATCGACATCACCACCCGTGGCGACGACTTCGAACCGAGGCTCGGCCGGATCGGTACTGGCGACGGCAATCTGCGCAGCTGCTATCTGCGCGATATCAAGCGGGATGTCGCCCGAGCCGGGGGGTACGGCACCTCCCTGTCACGAATCAGTACCTTCCAGGGCAGCTGCATTGGCCGCGGCGCCGGCGTCGGCCGCGTGCTGGCATCGCGCGATCGCTATGCCGCCTTTCGAACGCGGCGTGTCGTCATCAAGACCTGGCTGATCAAGCTGGCGGGGCAGGGCCTCAAGGGCGCAGGTACCCATCTCCGCTATCTCCAGCGCGACGGCGTCACCCGGGAGGGGCTGCCTGGCGACCTTTATGACGCAACGCTGGATCGGTCCGAAGGCGCCGGCTCCTCGATCGGTGTGACGGCGATCGTTACCAGGCCGGTTCATCGTTTCGGCCGAGGACGCTATGGAATATGACGATCTCAAGACTTTACCCGGCGCTGATGCGACAATTGGAAGAAGATTTGGGTACCACTCGATTGGGTAGCGATCGACCATGACAATACCGGTCATCCTCACACCGGTGCGTGCTGCGCGGCAAGGACGATCGCGGCAATGACTTGATCATCCCACGGGACTATCTGACCCCGGGCATGCGCGAACAGGCA
Organism: uncultured Alphaproteobacteria bacterium; assembly: GCA_963804725.1. Taxonomy (GTDB): domain Bacteria; phylum Pseudomonadota; class Alphaproteobacteria; order ATCC43930; family CGMCC-115725; genus JAATGI01. The sequence goes on from CAWDRN010000011.1 coordinate 102,914, forward strand.
GCGGAGATCGTCACCCTGGATCTCGGTCCCCGCACCGCCCGCCAGATCGAGATGCGGCTTTGCGACGAGATGGAGCAGGAGCGTTTCAACAGCCTGGATCGGAGACTGCTGCACGAGGCCGGCGCGGACGGCGTCGTCCGATCCGGTACCGTTACGGGTGACGCCTTCCGCCAGACGCTACCTGCCGGCCGCTTGCAGAAGCTGCGGGGTCTCGGCCTGGCTGAGGAGGTGGTGCCGTCTCAATCGCACCTCGCCGACGATCTCGAGCCGGTACTGCGCCGGATGGGCGAGCACGGAGACATCGTCAAAACCATGTAGCGTGAGATGACACAGCAAGGGGTATCGCGGGGTGCTGCCGACCTTGCCGTCTACGACCCGGCCGACACGGAGGCCGGAAGGCTTATCGGACGCGTCGTCGCACGCGGACGAGCTCAACGCGCGATGGCGGGTTGGGGCGCGAGGTGCGCGAGGCACTCGCCCAAGCGCCGGCAATGGCTGATCGAGCAAGATCTCGCGCGGGCGAAGCAGGATCAGATCGTCTATCGCGCCAATCTTCTCGGCCTGTTGCGTCGGCGCGAATTGGCAGGCGCCGGCGCACAGCTCGCAGACGAGCTCGGCCTTCCATATATCGAGAAGAAATCTGGCCAACGGATCGAACGCATCTATCGCCGGACCGCCGATCTGGCTAGGGGCCGGTTTGCCGTAATCGAAAGGAGCCGAGAATTCATGTTCGTCCACGGCGGCCTGTGCCGGAACGCAATCTTGGCAAGCGAGTTTCAGGCACCGCCCATGGCGAGAATATTTTCTGGAAGCTCGGACGGCGACGGAGCAGACCAACAATTTCGCGGGGTGGCGTGCAAAAGACCGCCCCAGTATTTTGTATCACCCCAAAATAGTTGGACTGGTGGGAAGTGGAAACGCAGACTTGTGATATTAGGGTCTGCTCTGCGCCATGGCGGTCATTTTGCGGTCGCTCGAATGCAGACGTTCGCTCAAGTGTAGTGGTAGCCGACGGCACGTCGGCTGCTAATTTGCAGCCACATGATCGTGTACGTGGCAAGCAACGAAGAGATCAGCCAATCGCGTCAGCGCCGGCCCGCGGTGCGATGGCAGCCGGCGGTGTCTGCCGTTACTGCCGCGCCATCGCGATTCGGATGGCTTCCTCCGGCGAGACGAGGTGATCGGAGTTCTCGGCAGCGTCAGCGATGGCAATATGCACCCCCTTTACCTGGCCGTTGAAGGCATTGCCGCGCGGTCCGTAATCTGGCGAGACGGCGGCGCCGCTGTCCTCACCAACGTCGCAGCCGTCATCGGCAGAGAAGATCATTGCCAGCGTCATGGGAATATTCCCTTCGCCAGCCTGCTTGCCGTCAAGGTAGAGCGTCACCTTGCCGCCCTTGCCTAGGCCGCCACCTGCATAAGCGAACTCCATGCGCACCTGGTGCTCGCCAGCTGGCAGCTTGTCGGCCGCCTCGACAAAGAAGTGCTGCACGCCGCCCAAATTGTAACAGTATTTGAGCTTGCCCGCTTTGGCGTACAGGGTCCAACCGCCGATGTTCGCACCCTGGGCAACAATCACGCCCTCGGCGCCGGAGTCCGGCACCACAATTTCGGCGGTCACCGAGTGGGATTTGTTCTTGATGTTGATAACGCAATTCTCGGATAATCGCCCCATGCCGGGGAATAAGAGCTGGGTCTTTCCCTTGACCAGCACCGGCCTGCCCGCGACGTCCGGGTTCATGCGCCTTCCGAGGTCATCATCCATCGGCAGCACGTTGTAGCGCGTTGCTTCGATAAGCCACAGGCGCTGCAGTTCATGCAGCTTCTCCGGCATCTGTTTCGACAGGTCGTTGCTCTGACTCCAGTCCTTTTCCGTGTCGTAGAGTTCCCAGACGTCGTCGTCGAAAGCTGGCGTCTTCTCACCGATTAGCAGCCACGGCGTCTTATGCCGCGTCACCGCAGTCCAGCCCTTGTGGTAGATGCCGCGGTTGCCGAACATCTCGAAATACTGCGTCTCGTGCCGTTCTCCCGCCTTGGCGTCATTGAATGAGTAAAGCATGCTGACGCCCTCGAGAGGCTGCTGCGCGACGCCATTCACCGAAACCGGCTCGGGCAACCCCGCCGCTTCGAGGATCGTCGGTGCGACGTCGATAACATGGTGGAACTGCCACCGCATCTCGTCCCGCGCGGCAATCCCGTTCGGCCAATGGATGATGGTTCCATTGCGCGTCCCGCCCCAGTGCGAGGCAACCTGCTTGGTCCACTGGTAAGGCGTGTCCATAGCATGCGCCCAGCCGACCGCGTAGTGGTTATAAGAGTTCGGCCCGCCAAGTTTGTCGATCCGCGCGTTGAGGAATTCCACTGTCTCGACGGCGGACATACCGTTGAAGTTCAGCATCTCGTTGAACGTGCCGTTCAGTGTGCCCTCGGCCGAGGCGCCGTTGTCGCCGATGATGTAGTAAACCAGCGTGTCGTCGAGGACATCCAATTTGCTCAAGCCATCGAGAACGCGGCCGACATGATGGTCGGTGTACTGCATGAAGCCCGCATAGACTTCCATCTGCCGGCGTAACACAGGTTTGAGCGCCTCCGGCATGTCGTCCCACGCCGGGATTTCCTTGTGGCGCGCCGTGAGCTGGCACTCCGGCGGAATGACACCCAGAGCCTTTTGCCGTGCGAAGGTCTCTTCACGCAGCTTGTCCCATCCCTGGTCGAACTTGCCCTTGTACTTGTCGGCCCATTCCTTGGGCACGTGGTGTGGGGCATGCGTGGCGCCGGGCGCGAAATAGACGAAGAAAGGCTTGTCGGCAGCCAGCGCCTTCTGCCGCGAGATCCATGCCATCGCCTTGTCGGCCATATCCTCCATGAAGTGGTAGCCCTCGTCCGGCGTCTTCTTTGGATCCACTGGCGTGGTCCCGTCGTAAATCGTCGGATACCACTGGTTGGCCTCGCCGCCGATGAAGCCATAGAAATACTCGAAGCCGCCGCCGCCCGTCGGCCAAGCATCGAACGGTCCGACCGGGCTCGCCTCCCACACCGGCACTTCGTGGCACTTCCCGAACTGCGCGGTTGAGTAACCGTTGAGCTTCAGCGTCCGTGCTAGAGGCGACATGCTGTTGGGAAGTACCGAGCTATAGCCCGGTGAGCCGCTGGCGATCTCGGTGATGCCGCCCATCCCGGCGGAATGATGGTTGCGCCCGGTGAGCAGTGCCTGGCGGGTTGGCGAGCAGAGGGCAGTGGTGTGGAAGCGATTGTACTTGAGGCCGTTCGCCGCCAGCTTCTCTGCGTTTGGCGTCTGGCATGGGCCGCCGAAGGCGCTCGCTGACCCGAATCCAGCGTCGTCGATCAGGATGATCAGCACATTGGGCGCACCCTTCGGCGGGCGCAGTTGCTCAATTGGCGGGAACTTAGTGTCGGGATCCTTCGCATCGTATGTGATGAGGCCACGCCGCGTCGTGTTCGGCATCGGCAGGTGAGAACGGTGTTTTTTGTCTTCGCTGTTCATGGTCTCGGACTCCCAAGTGCTGACGGTGACATGAGGCTTCTCCAGCACGAATTGCAGTTGACGCGCAGATTTGGCCATGCCGCCACGTATGGTCGCATTGATCTACGACCGCATGGCGCGGTGGCGGCCATTGACCCCCCATGACCGGTGTTCAATCGACCCTGACAGATCATAATGGTGTAGCAGCCTCCTGCAGCCGTCAATATGAGGCAGGCTGCCGACGGCAGCGGGCGAGGCCAGCAGACGCCGTTGAGTTGTCGATTGGAAATACGGACGCGGCTGCCGATATGGTCCCCGAACGCCACCCTAGGGTTTGGTGCAGGGTTCGCGAGGCGGAGGAAGTTCTCGCACCACTGTCGGCCAAGGTCGCTGCGATTTGCGCTACTGACTTTGCTGCTGCCTACCTGGCCGCGGGTATCGTTCCCTCAGCTATTCGTTTGCAGCGACGTCTCGACCGTTGGTAATCTCCATGAACGAACGTCTGCTTATAATTATCGCCGTTCCGCACCCCAGAGCAGCTGTTCCGGTCTCGGCCAAACGCAGTCATACCGGACAGGCGCTTTAGCATCTTAATTCAGCGTAAATCGAGCAAGATCGTGGCGCGCGGTTTGGGAGTCGTCTACGCCCTGTTACGCCCAGATGTCTGCGTGGCCGATAGAGCGTAGATAAACCTGTTTGGGCGCAAATAAAGCCGATTTCTCTTTTCGGCTACCTGCCGGATTCCTGTCTCAAAGTCCGGACGCCGCCTCGCGGCCCGGCGGAGACAACGATCATGACACCTACCAAGCTCCTCTGCGGCCAGATTCTGATGGTTTTCGCGATCGTCATCACCGGCGTCTGGTTCGCGAGCGAATGGTGTGCTGCCGAGCTGGGCTTCCAGGCAAAGCTCGGCGTCGCTTGGTTCGTGCTGCTGGATCGTCGGGTCTCTCGTCCCGGGCAGCTCTTAGCGCGGTGGTTCTGGTACGACGCTTACGCACCGGCGATCTTCAAAAAGGCAATCGCGGCCTGCTCCGGCGTTGTCGGCTGCGCCGTTGCGATCATCGGTTCGCTCTGGCGGGCGCGGCATTTACCGGCTCGTCACGACCTACGGCTCTTCCCGTTGGGCGACCGGCCCGGAGATCGAAGCCGCCGGGCGGTTCAGCAGCGCCGGCGTCTTCCTCGGCCGGCTTGGTGGAGAGCATCTGCGCCGTCATGGAAGAGAGGCAAGCGTCGCCACCTTCCTCTTCGACCCGCCTTGCCCCGGCGCCGATCCTGAGTGGGAACCGCTATCGCGACAAGCCGGCACCGCGTCCCGACAATTGGAGCGGGCCAAGTCCGCGGCTTGTATATCTGCCCCGTCACCGCGGTCGACGAGGAGGCCGGTGAGTTCGAGGACGAAGGCGGCCTTCAACGATAGCGCCAGCCAGTTTGCCCGAAGAGGGCATCTCGAAGCCGAACCCGGCGGAACAGGGGCTCGATCCCGCTCTCGACGACGAATCCGATGTCGCAGCCGACAAGACGGTCAAGTACCAGCTGCGGGGCTTCGGCACGGTCGGTCGCGCCCACTCGATGAACGACGCCGCGCCGCATCGCGATTGCCGCAACATTATGAAGATAGCGGTGATATCGATCGCCAGTCTTCAAATTGGACCACGCGATGATCGGTGATGAGGAAACTAGTGCGTCTCACTGTTTTCTGAGACGAGCTGATGTCCCGCTGCAATTTCCACGGTTTCGGAACGCCGCAGCATTGGCCCATTTAGCTCACCGCGGGCGAGGACCGAAGTATATCTTGGTCGGCGGTTCGGCTTGGTATGATCCAGCAGATATTCGGGAATGGCTCGATTCCAAAAAGACGGTCGGTCCCGCTCAGCGTGGCCGCACATCAATAGCGCCCAAGACAAAACACACCGCCGCTACGCCACCTCCGAAACGGGGCCGTCCAACGAAGCTTGAGCAGATGCGTCGCCGGCAAGCCCCTTACTTCTCCTCCTGACACTTGGCACGACCATAGTCGGGTCTGCGCGCGCAGCGAGTTCTTCCGCGGTCGCGTGATAATAACGATCCAGCGACTTGAGATCCTTATGGCCAGTAACACGCTTCAAATCGGGCGGATTGGGATATATACGGGCCAACCGTGACGTCGCAATGTGTCTGAGGTCGTGGAACGTCAGAGCGATGATACCAGCACGGTCGGCGGCTCGCCGATAGCGCATCTTCAAAATGTTCTGATCGATCCGGAAAACCCGCCCGTCCGCGGCCGGACCTAGCACAGTCAACAGCTTCACAGCATCAGGTAGCAACGGGACTTCGCGCACTTCGCCGTTCTTCGTAACGTCGCCCGCTGCTCCCCGAACGATAGCAGTACGTTTAGTGAGATCGACGTCGCGCCACTGCAAGCCCACGATCTCGCCCTGGCGCATTGCCGTGTAGATTGCGAAGCGTACGATCGGACCCAGCAGTTTGTTGGTATCTGCGTCGCATGCCACCAATAGACGGTCCTCTTCTGATCGATCGTCTACAGGCTTCCCAGTCAATTTGGATTGGACCTCGGAAATATTGTCGCGGAACACTCGATCACGCTTTCGGTCGGCACCGGCAGGTCGCTTCACCATCTGGGCAGGGCGGCAGAGCGAAGACGCAGCCGCGCCTTCCCTGAGCGCGTTGTTAATTTGGCGAGTTCAACCCAATAAGCGCAACGGCCGTGACGCATCTCCGTGCGGTTGATGACGCGTTGTATATGGCACGCGGCTGAAGGCTATTCTGCTGAATTGCGTGCACACACACTATGCACCGCATGGCATCCCGCCGGTCGGGGCGTAGCCGGTGCTGCAAGTGCGGTACCAAGCGACCGCAAATCTGTGTGCAGGTTGGACCGATATACACGTGTCGGATGGTGATGGATGGGACGGGCGCGTTAACCCATTTAGCGATTAAGATTGATTCATTTTCGTTGTAGTCGCGGCTTCTCTCCCCATTTGCGCGCGACTCCCAAGCTGCGGCAGCGGCTGCGGACATCTCAACAACATGGAAAAGCGATCTTCCGCGAAAGCTGTGGCTATGAGCAATCGTGTGTCTACAGACTAAGGATGTTAACGAAATGTAGCTAACTAAATTCATTGGAGCCGCCGCTTTGTGCGGCGTTGTCTTATTGGCTGGCTGCGCCCAAACCATGCGTCGATGACGAGTGCGTGCAGCGCCGCCAAGCGGTGGCGTTAATGATGCTAGGCGTTATGGCGCATCAACCAGCGTCGCAGCCGAATTGGCAGGTGCAGCAGCCGGTTCACGTGTTCGTGGATAATGAGGGAGGAACTCCGGTTTATCCGGTTTTCCAACCAAGCTGGTAGGGGCACGGCGTGATGCTGAAGCTATTGCAAGCAGGCGGCTTGGTGATGGTCATTGCCTCGGTGGCCAATTTCCTTATCGGGCAACATCGTGCGGGGGGCGCGTCATGACCGTCATGCGATTCATCGTCGCGATCGCGACGGCTCTCGTCCTGGTATCGTCGCCGCTAGCGGCGGAAACACCGTTCCAAGAACAACTGCGAGTACACCCGCCAGCGCTGGACGCCCCGGCCCAAGCCAAGGCCCCCGCGAATCTGATATTACATTTTATGGGTTCTATGAGACCCAGTTCAAAGAGCACCAGCAGGCCATTGGCAGTCTCTATTTCGCAGCCTTGTGTGGGATCATCTCGATGTCCGACGCGCAAGAGGCGGTCGATCGGTTGCCGGCCGACGTGATGGAGCAACGCGCCCACATAAGCGATCTATTGTGGGGATTGGGGGTTGCTAAGCCCGACCTGTTGGATCTGCGCGGTTATCCTGCCGTCGCCAAGGCCCAAATGCAGCAACTCGTCCCTTGGACTGTTGGACCCCGTCCCGGCGGCGCTTGCCTTTATTACGTCAAATACCCTTTGGAAGTTGCCGAAACCCAGCGGACCACGGCGAACATTATCGCCCGCGCCCGCCGGTCGCATGGCGACCACTAACCTCTCCCGCCAAATCCGTGCGGCCCGCCAGCAGCACCGACTCTCTCAGACGGAATTCGGCGAGCTGGTCAGCGTCGACGCCCGCACAATCCGGCGCTTGGGACGGACCGATCTGGCGTGGGGACGAGAGGCCAGCCCCGACCGCGAAAACTGCTTCATTCATTTCCGCCCCGCGCCGACGTCCGCTAACGTCGGGGCTCGCCATCGGGGTCTCGATCCGCCTCCGTTGGCACGCGGGAGGTCATGAGCATTGCCACTTCCGCTGGCGTCATGTCTGCGGCACCGGCGCCGAGCTTTAGCCCGCCATCCTGTTGTGGCACGACAACTGGTTTAACGACCACATTGGCAATGCCACTCTTCTTCATCCCGAGCGTCTCGGCGACCTTGGGGCTCACATCCAACACGCGACCGCCAACATGCGGGCCATGGTCTTCTACAGTCACGGTTGTCGATTTCCCGGTATCGAGATTGATCACTTTGGCGATTGTGCCGATCGGAAGTGTCTTGCTGGCCGCAACATTTGTGGCCGGGTTGAGTCGGCGTCCGTCCGACATTTTCTTGCCCTCGAAGCGTCTGGCGTAGAAGGAGGCCTTGCCGACTACTTTTCGGCCGGAATGATCGACCGGTGGGTTTGCGCCGTGCGGCATTGGCACTGCCGGAAGCCGGTCCAGACTGGCCGCTTCCTGCTGGGCCCGAGTGAATGGCGATGCCATCGACGGCGTCTGCACACCCGGTGTTGTTGTCGCTTTAATGACGGGCGCGGTGCAGGCGGCCAGCACCGCTGTCGCGCAAAGCGTCGTCGCCAAGCGCAAAAGATCGGACCCCCCAATCAACATAAACCAACTCCTTGATGCTGTATGCTGTTGGCTTAAACCTTGTGTTCAATTTTTGCCAAAGATTATTACCCAATAAGACGTTGGAGTCATGAGGTTAACGATTGCGTGAGCATGAACCATCTTACGTTTTGTCGGGTCGATGGCAGGCGTTCGAGACAAACGGCGGGTAGACGACTGGGCGGATAATGAGCCTCATCATACTAGGTCCTGTGGACATTCACCGCAGCCACACCATAAAAGCCGCGACCGTGACGAATGCGAGAAATGCGCGGGCGGTTTTTTCGTAACGCGTCGCGACGCGCCGAAAATGCTTGATCTTGTTGATGAAGCACTCGACGAGATGGCGTTCCTTGTAGAGTTCCTCGTCGTGCGGCGGAACGTTATTTCGGAAGGCCCTGGCCGGGATCACCGCCTCGGCGCGAAAGGCGAGAAGGGCTCTGAACCACTCGGCATCATAGGCCTTGTCGGCGATGACATGATCGGCCGCGAAACCGTCGATCAGCGCCTCGGCTTGTGTGCTGTCATGGGCTTGGCCCGGCGTGAGGATAAGTCGTAACGGGTTTCCGAGCGCATCGACGGCGACGTGGATTTTCGTGGTCGGGCCGCCGCGTGACCGGCCGATCGCCTGAGCTTCGGCCCCCCTTTTCCACCAGCGGAATGCTGGTGTGCCCGCACGATCGTCGCGTCGATGATGACGTGTTCGAGATCGGGATCCTCGCTCACCTGCTCGAGGATACGTGCCCAAATCCCGCGCTCCGCCCAGCGCGTAAATCGCCGCCACACTGCGTTCCAATCGCCGAATTCGGCCGGCAGGTCGCGCCATGGCGCGCCTGTTCGCCCGATCCACAGCACGCCTTCCACAAAGCCGCGATTGTTCTCTCCATGACGGCCCGGATCGCCCGGCTTCCCCGGGATCACACTTGCGATCCGCTCCCACTGCGCATTCGTCAGACGATGCCGCTCGATCATAAAAGGCTCCCAAGCACGGAAGCCTCCCGTGTTTTTCCGCGCTTAAATCACGCATCGGCGACATTGGGAATCGCCCGCAGCCGATCTGAGTCAATCTGCCGCACCTCCGCAGCCACGATGTTATCATTGGCCCGAATGTCCACAGGACCTAGAATAATTCCCACTTTGGGAATACTGACCTACGCCCAGTCAAAGGCCCGTGCGGCTTCAGCGTGTAAGTCAGCAAGCTCCTTGGTCGCGGCAGCCATAAATCTATCGAGCGGTGAAACCGCTGCCTCATGATCGACCCTCTGCTTGGCCGCGAGATCCTCACGTGTTGTCTGGATCTTCGCTGATCTCGATATCTTCGTCCCATTTGAATTAATATTTGGGGCCTTCGCGTGAAGCCGGTTTGCCGTTAGCTCCCAACAATCGCGGGTCAATTCCATGAAGTCAGAGGGTATGCCATCCTTCTCGGAGCACGCTCTTCTCCGGTCGATGTGAGAATCGAACGGACCTGCTTAACGACCGGCGCGTTGGACCGAAGATGCAAAGACGGATTGGCTTCCGTGTACGTCAAGAAATCCCATCCAGGCCGATCGAACCACAATTCGATCTGGCCGCGTGAGCGAAAATATTTAGTGCGCGCTGACCCAAGCTGAACCCACTTATCCGGATAAGTCTCAACCCAATTCCGGAGTTCCTTGTCATACTCGGGCACAAGACCTGCCACGGTCATGCGAAGCCATTTGAAACTGTCACTGGTTCTTGACGGATCCTTGTTTTCTTGTTCTGCGTCATCAATGGCCAACGAGAAGGTCCCATCATTTCGTGCTCGGAACGCGGCTGGAATTTGGCCCCGATAGCTGCGCGTGGGATTTAGTGAAGCACTATCAGTCACGCCCGGTCTTGTCGCGGGGTCCCAGCCCGTCTTTGCCGTATATTTGCCGTACAGACCAAACTAGCGAGCGCAGGGCGCGCTATAAGTTATTGATTTAATTGGCGTCCCCTACCGGATTCGAACCGGTGTTGCCGCCGTGAGAGGGTTGCAAACGGCTCATTCTATTACTTACGTGGACATGTGTGGATCGTTATTTGCCAATGAGATAGCTTTTCATCCTCCAGCGACGTCTCCCCTTGTCCAGCCACACCTTTTCCGTATATTTTCCGTAAAAGGAAGATTTCGGCCTCTTCGCGGGCGCGGAAGGTCAAGGAAAAGGAGAACGAGGATGGGCCGAACCGTCCGCAACGCGAAGACCGACACCCGCTCGGCCCGCGCGAAGCTCGCGATACAACCTGAGCCCTATTGGACGGCGCTGTCGCGAGGTTGTTTTCTCGGTTATCGACGGAATTTGAAGGGCGGCACGTGGGTCGCCCGCTTCCGCGACTTGCGCAAAAAGCAGCGGTACGAAACGCTCGGTGCCGCCGACGATGCCCTCGACCCGGACGGGCTGATCGTTTTTAGCTTCTCGCAAGCACATCAGCGGGCGGTGGCGTGGTTCCGGCAAAAGGCTCGGGAGGATGCCGGAGAGCCGCACGATGACGACCATGGTCCCTATACCGTCGGCCGCGCCGTCGCCGATTATCGCAAGGACTATTTGCGGCGCGGGGGCAAGGCTGTGGATCGGCTCGACTGGTCGGCCGCGGCCTGGATATTACCAGAGCTGGGCGCCTTTCCGATCGAACGCCTCACGAAGAAGCGGATTGAAAATTGGCATCAGAAGGTCGCCGAGACACCAGCGCGGCTGCGCACGAAGGCTGGCGCGACGCAGAAACACCGGGAGATCGACCGTGGCCCGGAAGCGGTTCGCCGCCGGCGTTCCACCGCGAACCGAGTGCTGACTATTTTGAAAGCAGCGCTCAACTTCGCTTTCAGCGAAGGGAATTGCACAACCGACGACGCCTGGCGCCCTGTGCGCGCCTTTCGCGAAGCTGATGCGGCGCGGACGCGCTATCTGTCAGACGACGAGGCGCGGCGGCTCACAAATGCTTGCCCACCCGACTTCCGCACTTTGGTCACGGTCGCGCTGTTGAGCGGTGCCCGCTATGGCGAGTTGGTCGCGATGACGGTCGACGATTTCAACCCCGATGCTGGCACGCTTCGAGTTCGCGCGAGCAAGAGCGGCCAGTCGCGCCATATCGTGTTGACGGAAGAGGGCAGGGTTTTCGTCGCTCAGCGCGCGGCCGGCAAGCCCGGCAGTGCACGTCTCCTTCTTCGCGCCAATGGGTCGCCGTGGGCTAAGTCAGAGCAACAACGCCCACTGATCGCGGCGTGCGAGAGAGCGAAAATTGATCCGGTAGTGCGTTTCCACGAGTTGAGGCACTTCTACGCGAGCCGCTGTGTCATGGCCGGTGCCCCGCTCGCCGTCGTTGCGGCGCAGCTAGGGCACACGAGCACTCGCATGGTCGAGAAATATTACGCGCATCTGGCGCCGAGCTATATTTCCGATGTTGTGAGAGGCGTTTTTGCTCCGATGGGGCTCGTCGACGCAAGCAACGTGACGCCGATCGCTGGGTCGCGGTAGCATCCGCGGCGGTGGCTAGGCCGACGGGCCGAAAAGCGGGTAACCGCACCCGCTCGCCGCCGCAACCATTCTGCGGGTGCCGGCGGGGGCGCGATGACTACCAGCCGCAGGTTGTCCAGAGCCGCGCGAGCGGCAATCAAGGCCAAGCTTGCTGAAACTCCTTTGGTGGGTGGCCCGGCGTTGGCGCTCAGCGCGGTTCCGGAAACCAAGTTGCAGGGTTGGGAAACACTGGTCGGACTGGACCGGCCCAATGCTGAATTCCGGGAACGAATTGCCGATGCGATCTTTTGGGCGGTTTGTTTTCACCATCTACGACCGAAGCGGGCGAGGGTGGTCCGCAATGACTTGAGGTCAATCGAACGGCGTGCAAATGCCGCAGTTGCCGGTTTGACCGAGCTTTCCGGCGAGCTTCAACGGTCAACATTCGCACGGTGGCCCGAGTTCCTTGAGCCGCGCCTAGCGCGTCTGGCATCGGCAATCGATGTGTTGCAGACACTGGCCGCGGATGCAGGCAGACGTGCCGACAAGGTCGGACCGGATAAGGGCGGCCCCACGAAATCATGGGCCTTTGACGACCTCATCACGCTTGTTGCCGACGCCTTCGAATTCGCGACCGGCCAACCGGCGACAGTGACATGGAGCCAGCATCGAGAACGCTATGAGGGAAAATTCTGCGATCTGACTGAACAGGTTCTCCCCTGTGTCGAGAAAAGCGTGGGCAGTCGAATAGCCCCAAAGAGCGCTCGCACGCGCGGGCGCGAGATCCAGAAAATTCTCACCGCAATTGGGAAAACCCGTACCTCATAGGGCCGAGTTATCCCAATTATCGCGCTTTGTTCGGCTGTTGGCATAGTCGCTCCATCAGAACGCGAGTGGAGTGACCCATGTTTAGATCGGAACCCATCTCCGCCGCCCCCGGCGGCAAGTTTGAAGTTGTGATCGGCGAGGGGAGCCAGTAGTGGCTCCTGTGATCAGGGCCAAGGCCCATGTTACGCGCGCAAAGGGCGGCCAGGAGTTCGTCGATGGGGTTCTGGTTGCTCTGGCCCCTGCGTTGGTGTCGATTGCGGTAGCTTGCGAGTATCTGGGCGACATCAGCCGCGCGAAATTCTACGCCGATGTCCTGCCATCGTTGGAGGTGGTGAAGCTCGGCAATCGGACGCTGATTTTGGTTGCGTCGCTCGACCGATTTATTGCGGCGATGCAGAAGCAGGACGCAAGCGAGCGGCGCCGCCGCATCTCAGAAAAATTTAAGAAACACGCTATCCCCTCGACGACGGCCGCCGAGGTTGAGGGCGTCGAATAGAAACGGGAGGCTCGTCGACCAAAACGAGCCTCCCGAATTTTTTTGCAATTCGACCGGCGGTAGAACGTCGATCAATGTGAGGGGGAAAAATTGTCTCCGACATCATCCGATACAGCGACACCCCGGCGCGGTCAAGGTCAAGCCACCGACGCAAAACTTTTTCCAGCACGCCAGGAGGCCAGCGGCGAGCGCATGCGGCTCGTGCGCTGGCAACCGCGACGCAAGGGCAGCTTGGTCGGTTTCGCTGACGTCTGGTTGCCGCCGCCGATCGACCTGACGATCTTCGACTGCCCGGTACTCGAAACCAATGGACGGCGCTGGGCCGCGCTCCCCGGTAAACCGCAAATAGAAAACAGCCGGCATCGCATCGTTGACGGTAAGCCTGCGTATGCTCGGGTTGTCGAGTGGCACTCTCGTAAATTAAGCGACGCATTCAGCGATCGCGTGGTGGCCCTAGTCCTCGCGCACGACCCCGCGGCATTCATGGCCGAGGGAGCGTGACGTGGAGCGCGCCGGGCGCTGGGATGTTGTAACTCCCCCCGGCGCGGCATCGCCTGCGCCCGGCGCCGCGACCCTCGACGATCTCTTCGATGTTCAGAAATTTTTTTCGCCAATCCGCGCCGTCAATATCGATTGCGGCCGGGCTGGGCGGTGCGTCGTTGCCGCCGCGGCGTCTTCCTCCCGCGCGGCTCGCTGACGATCGGACTGGCACGACGACGAACGCTTGGCCGAACGTGTCTGGTGGGAAGCGACCTGGCCGCAACTGCCGGCGGCAATGGGCCTTGAAGCCATGAAGGCCGCGCGCAAGCGCAAATCGCCGCCCGGCGCCGGTCGCCGTCAACACCGAGAGGCCTCATGAACCCGACTGAGTTGCGGCATCATCTTCACGGCGCCGGGTTTAGTCCGATACCGGTGAACGGCAAACACCCGGTGATGGATGAGTGGCAAAAATGCGTAGCCACGCAGGTTGAAATAGATAGTTGGGCCGAGGGGAAATATGCCTACGCCAAAAACACTGGCGTCCTCACCAAATTCACTCCGGTCATCGACATCGATATTCTCAACCCCGATGCAGCAGCCGCTGTCGAAGCTCTCGTCAAGCACCGATTTGAAGACGGGCCTATCCTGTTGCGGATTGGTAAGGCACCCAAGCGCGCGATCCCCTTCAAAACCGATCGACCATTCCCAAAGATCAGCGCCGTTCTTATCTCGCCTAACGGCAACGAAGAGAGGATCGAATTTCTATGTGATGGCCAACAAGTCGTGGTTGACGGCATTCACCCCGACACGCGCAAGCCCTATCACTGGCATGGCGGCGAGCTTGGCGAAATCAAGCATGATGAGCTGCCCACCATCGATGCCGAGGCGGCGCAGCAACTCGTCAACTATGTGGTTGAGCTGCTGATCGTAGAGCACGGTTATCGCCTCAAGGAAGTCAGCAAGGCAAGGGACAACGCCAAAGTCGGGGATGGCGGGGGCAACGGAGCCGATGGCGTGGATTGGGGCGATTTCATTGCCAATCCGCTTGACCACGACAAGCTCACCGCTTTTGCCATGTCGTTGTTGAAGTCGGGCATGGATAGCCGCGCTGCGAACAATCTCCTGACTGCCCACGTCAAAGTTCTGCAAGGCGTCGATGAAGAGCGCAGACAGCGCCGTTTCACGGAAATTTCCGGCATGTTGTCAAGCGCCAGGGCGAAGCTCGGCAGGGACGACCCAAAATCCAAACCTCTCGATCTACGCTACGGGTTTGATGCTACCCAAGCCGAGCCGCTTGGCACCATCGTTGAAGGGGTGTTGCACGCCAAGAGCCTGACCTTGATGTATGGCTCGCCCAAGTCGGGCAAGACTTTTATCGCTACCGATCTTGCATTGGCGATCACCGATGAAAGCCGAGACGACTGGATGGGTCACGCGATCGTCCGGCATGGTGCGGTTCTCTACGTCGCTTGCGAAGGTCATGCCGGTTTCTGGAAACGACTGGTCGCGGCGGCAAAAACACGCGGTTGGGATTGCGACAGCTTTCCACCGGGCTTCATTCTCGCTAGCGGTCGGCCGATGCTGATTAAAGCCGACGAGCGCGGCCTGCATTATGCGCCCGATCCCTCTGCAATCCTCGCCGCATTGGAAGATGCCGAGCGGCGGGGCCTGAAACCGGTTGCGATCATCATCGACACGGTGTTCCGCAGCTTCGGTATCGGGAACGTCAACGCCTCGCCGGACATGAACGTTTATCTCGCCGCCCTCGCGATGCTGACGGATCAGGGTTACGCCGTCGTGCCGGTACACCATGAAATCAAATCGGGCGGCACCCCGGCCGGCAGCGTGTCGCTCATCGGCGGGGCCGATACCATCATCCACGTCTGGCGTGAGGAAGAGACCAGCACGCGGCGGTTCTGGCAGGTCGAGATGGCGAAAGACGACGCTGAAACCCCGCCACGTTCCTTCGATCTGAATATAGTCGAGATCGGCCTTGACCCGGAAGGGCGAGTGGCTTCGTCTGGTGTTATCCGGGACGACGGTCCAGCACCGGACGCAAAGAAGAAACGTGGGCGACCGGCAGACGAAGGTAGTGCCGAGGCCATCCTAGCCAGCCTGATTTACGACAAGCTGTGCAATCTGCTGGCCGACCCGAACGAGGGTCAGTTCATTTCTCTGTACCCGTCTCTTCACCCGCCAGCCCCTCCCATCCGAGCTATCAAACGAGCCAGATTGCGGGTTGCAATAAATGAAGCCGGATTTGTTGAAACCACGTCCGATCCTGCGGACGAGAAGCGCGTCAAACGGGCGAATGACCTACTTGTGCATCGCGCCATTAACCGCTTGGGAAAGCGTGGCAAAGTCGCCGCGAACAGAGATTGGATTGGGGTTCAAAAATGACGCGTTTCAGTATTTCCAATTTATCGCAACCGCTTCTTGAAACGGGTTTTAGGGTTCAGGTTTCACTAATTCCTATTCTTAGGAATAGTGAAACTTGAAACCTGCAATTCGAAACCCGTCGCAGCAGCCCGCGTAGACCATATCCACGCCGACCACGGACGGCTGCGTCCGCTCAAAGTGACGCGCAATCGACAGCAAACACTCAACCCACGGGAGGTGTTCATGACTGAGCCCAAAGAGCCGCTTGGAGTGATGTCGTCCGCAGATTTGATGGACCGTCCCATCCCGCCCCGTCCGCAACGGTGTATCCAAAATATCGCGATTAGCGACGCCGAAGTGAAAACCGCGGCGATCTCGACACCATTTGGTGGCGCGGCGCGCAATGGGCCGTCAACGCGTACGGGATCGAATGCCTTGATAAGTGCTATCCGATCGAGAAGGACCGGATATTGAACGTCCTCGGCCTTGTTTCATGGCCGCAGCAGATGTCAGGCAAAATCTGGGTCGATGTCGATGAGTTCACGACGGCAGGGCTGGTCGCGCTCGTGCTGCACGGCTACGCCAATCGCGACAATCGCAAGAACAGCCGACTTGATCCGAAGCTAATCCGCGAGATGTTCGGGGAACTGCGGCCATGACCCAGCTTGTTACCACCGGCATCAACGCAGCTCACGACTTCAATGAGGGGCCAACTGATGATACCAACGTTTGACAGCGGCGTGATCAATCGCCGTTTCAAGGTGGAGTGGACGCAGCAGGTGCCGAACGGCGTGCATAAACCGCGCCGCATCATCCGCATCTACAAGGAAGCCATGTACAAGGATGGCCGGTTCCGCTGGCAAAAAATCTGGACGACGGGAGAGGCGGAGAGAAAACGGGGGCCTGGATGGGCGGTCTACCGAGCGCTGGATATCAACGAATTGTTTGGCACACTTGAACTCGACGCCACCGAGGTCGCGCCTCCACTCAAGATCGAAGGACCGAACCAATCGCATGGCTTGATCGCGTCACTCTCGATCGCGTGAGCTAACGGCTGCTTTCATCGCGGCCTGTTCCCGACGCCACCGCCTCAATCCGTTTTCGTAGCCACGGTGAGGGTGCATCGCTCGATCGCATTCGATGCGCCGAACATACTCCCTCAATTCGACGCGCAGCGCCTCCATGCTCGCGATCCGGCCCTCTAAGTCCGTCATCAGTCGCCGAGCATGCTGTACCGGCAGGCGCTTCCCTCCCGTGCACAAGTCCCGCGCATAGTGTCTCGATATCCCAAATAACGCGGCGATAAACTGCGCGCCGCCGGGATATTCGTAGACCCGCCATGGGCACACCAACCCCCAATACCGATCGGCTAAAGAGCGATTTCTAACGCGAGAAACGAAGGCTGTCCGCCGCAATGCGGCGCGGTGCGAGCGCCGCGAAAGCAGCCAAAGTCCGTACCGACCGGCTAAGATCGGACTGAGACCCGGCGGAAGCGGCGGCTTGTACGACATTTTTCAGCTCCGCTTGATTTCAATCAACAATAGCAGATCGTCGAGAGAAGCAATGGGGCGACAATGACCGAGAGGGAAGCCGAATTGCCGGCCGTCGCAAAATTCATCAGGAAGCACGGCGTGCACCGGTCCCATCCACGACTTGCGGCGCCGACGACTGCCGCGGTATCGCATAGGGAAGCGACTAAGCGCCTGAAGCTACTGCGCATCGAGGCCGGGCAGAGCCAGCAGCAGGCCGTGGCCGCGCTCTGGGCTCAGCTCCGCGGTGCTAAGGCTCGCCATTGAGCCGGCGGTAAGCCTGCCACCAATCGCCGAGAAAGATGCGCTGCGCTGCGTCGAGGGACATGCTGCGCTGATTACACACGCGAATGCAGATTTCCCGCTCAAGCCGGTCCCTGAGTTCGGCCTCGTTCCAGGGCTGCGGCCAATGATTGCGCGGGTCTGCGTTGTCCCCGCCTAGGCACAAAGGAACCCGGTCGTCGTCTTCGTAAAATTGGCGTTGTGACTGCGGGATGCGGTATTTCGCCAGGGTGCCGCGCTTGTCATGCTAGACCCGGTGCGCCGGACTGTATGTGTATCGCCCGCTGGCATCCCGCTCGCAGACCTCGGTGAATGTCGCGGCTGGCGATGCGCCGGGTGTCAGTTGCGGATCTGGTGTGGCGAGGACCTGTGCGTGCGCCGCCGCCGCGAGTGCAAGTGCGGCGAGCCCGGCGAGCGCAGCAACGCGCTCATGATGACGCGGGGTTGGTGACCACCCACAACATCGTTTTCTTTATTTTTTGCACGTCGCTGACGCCGCATCCGACTAATTTTGCAGTCCGCAAGACGCCAGTGCCGCGCTGTAGTTCGGCGACGATCTCGGCGACCGTCGCTTGGGAGAGCGGCTGTTGCCCGATCGGCTTCGCGCTTTTGGTGCCGTCCCTCGGCGCTCGCGCCAAGACATTGGCGACGGTTTTAGCGTGCCATGTTCCACCGCGGGCAGTTCGAACCCCACGCACATTCAGTGCCTCGGCTATCGCTTGCAGTGTCGTGACACCGGTTACTTGAATGGCGGCGATTAGCGGTTGGATATTCTCAGCGAAACGGTCGGCTGCTTCACGCTGAGCAACTCGGCCGGCTTCTGAGACCTGGACGAGCGTCGCGGCATTGCCGAGCGTGCCGCCTGCGGCTTTTTTCGCGGCCAATGCGTCCTTGGTCCGCTGGCTGATCTTGCGACGTTCTTCCTCGGCAACTGCCGCATAGATTTGGAGCATGAACGGCTCAACGTCGACACCGAGTTCGACGACAACGAAATTGACGCGCTGTGCCATCAACCCGGTGATGAAATGCGTGTCGCGCGACAGGCGGTCTAGCTTTGCGATGATGATTGGCGCCTTGGCCTTCTTCGCCGTCGCGAGAGCCTCGCGGAGAACGGGCCGGCGTTCGAGCGCGTTTGACCCCTTGCCGGTCTCGACCTCGACAAATTCCTCGCTGATTTCGAAGCCTTCCGCGGCCGCGAAGCGAGAGATCCGTTCGCGCTGTGCCTCGATGCCGAGCCCGTTTTTGCCTTGCCGTTCAGTCGAAACTCGAAGATACGAAACCGCCTGCCCCATGACCGCCCTCCGTTCATGGCAACAGTATACGAACGTTCACAGTTTTCAAATTCATAATTCTGGCTGGCCTCGCATGCACTGATAGCCGATACCAATACATTAGCTATTTCAATGGTTTGTGCCGATGTTCCTGGCGCCCAAAAATGAAGCCGCTCTTAATCGTCGCTTCCAGCACATAAGGCATAAGCCGCGGTAACATGCCTCGGCGGTATTATTCAAACGCGGCTCCCGCGCGCGGAACTTGAAGCTGGCCGAGCACAAATCCAAGATCAGGACGATCGGGAAGGCACCGCGGGCCGAAGGCCACGGCGCCCGGCCCACATGGCGCGGGGACTTCCTTCGACGATTTTTGATTACCCTCGTCGGCTACCGCCCCCAAAAAATTTAGCGTGAGTGGCTAGTAGTTCTGGGAACTAGAATACCGACAGGCGTGATTGGAGGTGCTTGGCAGCGCTTGCGGAGCGTGGTTACGATAGCGGGATCGAAAAACTTCGGGAGGACGTGCATTGGGCGTCGTTGCCGTCCGCTCTTACGCCTTTTGACAGCGCGGCGGAACAGACCGCAGCCCATGTCCAGACCTTGAGCGGCGTCGAATATGAGCCATCGATGGCTGATCGGGCAGCTCGACTTTGGGCGGTCAAAGGGACATGCGCCCGGAATCAACAATGTCGAAGTTGGGCCTTTTCCAGCCTCGGCGAAGCCCACCACATAGAAGCGGGAAGGGCATGAACGCCGTTGAGATCGAGGAAGCCGTCTCCGCGCTCGTAGAACGCGAATTTGACCCCGTGGAGTTTCCGTTCGCCTTCCTTCAGGCCTTCGACAACAAGGAGACTACCCTCAAGCGCCTGCGCAAGGGCGATACGAACAAGTCTGATTTCGGTGGCGTTCTCCAGACGGGAAATATCCACATTGCCGTCGCCCCGGGCGGCGACGTTACCAAGACCCTCGCAGCGCTCAAGGCCAGCCCGGCAACGGCCAGGGCCAGGGCAAGATTCGTCCTGGCGACGGACGGAGAAATGTTCGAGGCGGAGGATCTATCGAGCGGCGAGACGTTCGCCTGCCCCTATGCCGACTTTCCGAACCATTTTGGCTTCTTCCTAGCGCTGGCAGGGATCACAACCGTCAAACAGGTCCGCGAAAGCTCCTTCGACATTCGAGCCACAGCCGCCTGAACCGGCTCTATGTGGAACTACTGAAAGACAATTCCGAATGGGGCACCGTTGAGCGTCGTCATGACATGAATCATTTTATGGCTCGGCTGATTTTCTGCTTCTTTGCTGAGAACACCGACATCTTCAACGGTGACAGGCTCTTTACAGCCACGATCGAGCATATGAGCGCGCGAGATTCGTCCAACACCCACGAGGTGATGGGCGCCCTCTTTCATGCCATGAACACGAAGATCGAGGATCGTACCGCTGCGAATGTGCCCCGTTGGGCCGACGTGTTTCCTTATGTGAACGGTGGGCTGTTTTCCGGCAGCATGGACGTACCGCGCTTTAGCCGGATCGCACGCTCCTATCTACTCCATATCGGCAATCTCGATTGGACGAAGATCAACCCTGACATCTTCGGTTCCATGATTCAGGCAGTCGCGGAAGACGAGGAACGCGGCGCGCTCGGAATGCACTACACGAGCGTGCCAAATATTTTGAAAGTGCTGAATCCTCTCTTTCTCGATGATCTGCGCGCCCAACTCGACGAAGCGGCGAACAACTCCCGCATGCTTCTCAAGCTGCGCAAGCGCATTTCGCGGGTCAGGGTCTTCGACCCCGCCTGCGGCTCGGGCAACTTCCTCGTCATCGCGTATAAGGAAATGCGGGCTATTGAAGCGGAGATCAACCGGCGCCGCGGCGAGGCGGATCACCGCACCGAGATTCCGCTGACCAACTTTCGCGGGATCGAACTACGCGACTTCCCGGCGGAGATCGCGCGCCTCGCGCTCATCATCGCGGAATTCCAATGTGGTGTACTCTATCGCGGTCAGAAAGAAGCCTTAGCCGAATTTCTGCCACTTGACGCCGGAAACTGGATCACCTGCGGCAATGCCCTCCGCCTCGACTGGTTTAGCGTCTGCCCGCCCACCGGAGCGGGCGTGAAACACCATGCCGACGACTTATTCGGTACCCCGCTCGATCAAGCGCAGATCGACTTCGAGAACGAGGGCGGCGAAACGTATATCTGCGGCAATCCGCCATACCTTGGTAGCAAATGGCAGACGGACGAACACAAATCTGACCTTGAAGCTATCTTCGCGGCGCGGACTAATAACTGGAAATTACTCGACTATGTGGCTGGTTGGTTCATGAAGGCGGCCGACTACGGTACCCGAACCAGCACTGTTGCCGCCTTTGTGGCCACGAATTCGATTTGCCAGGGCCAGCAAGTTCCATATCTCTGGCCGCACTCCAGACCGGTCATAAGATTGCGTTTGCTCATACATCATTCAAATGGGCGAACCTTGCGAGCCATAACGCGGGCGTGACGGTCGTTATTGTTGGAATATCAAACCACGCTGGGACACGACGCTCTCTAGTTTCGCTGTCAGATGATGGCACCTTGGTTGCCAAGGATGCTGACAACATCAACGCCTATCTGATCGCAGGGCCAGATGTCATCATTTACCCATTGTCACGAAGTCTCGCCAACCTCCCCGAGATGGCACGGGGAAACTCGCCGACAGATGGCGGGCACCTAATCCTTGAGCACCGCGAAGTCAAGGAACTCAATCTTTCTGACGATGAGCGTGCTCGCTTTGTCCGATCGTTCGTGGGTTCAAAAGAGCTGATCTCTGGCGATCGACGATTCTGTATCTGGATAGAAGATGACGCCGTTGATAGGGCTTTGAGCATCCCGAGCATCAAGGAAAGGGTTGATCGGGTACGGCTTTTTCGGCTGAAAAGCAAAAAAGCGGCGACGGTTAGGGCCGCCAATTGGCCGTATAGGTTCGATGAGAGGAAACCCTTACCGAGCAAGCCTGTAATCTGCATTCCCGTAATCAGCTCAGAGAACCGACCCTATCTGCCCGCCGGATTGCTGCCAGGTGGGACGGTTGTGTCAAACAAGGCTTTCACGTTACCCGGGGGTGAGCTTTGGCCGCTTGCGATCATATGTTCTCGGCTCAATCTGAATTGGGTCGCTGCGGTATGTGCCCGGATGCGAACTGACTACTCGTACACAAATACGCTAGGCTGGAATACCTTTCCAGTCCCGACGCTGACCGAGAAGAATAAGGCTGACCTTACGCGCTGCGCTGAGGATATTCTCCTGGTGCGCGAGGCACATTTCCCCGCGACCATAGCGGACCTCTACAATTCCAACAATATGCCCTCCGACCTGCGAGAGGCGCACGAGCGCAACGACGAAGCGCTTGAGCGCATCTATATCGGCCGCCGGTTCCGCAACGACACCGAACGGTTGGAAAAACTGTTCGAACTCTACACCAGGATGACCACATCGGCAGACGCATCGAAGAAGCGGCGGGTGGAGGCAAGCGTATGAAGGACAATGTGAAATCGGTTCCTTCCATCTCGGTTTCCTACACCCACAACGGTAAGTCGACGAAAGCTAACGCGCTCGGCATGCGGCCAATGCAGGAGCGAGCTTACGAGAAGCGAGGCGAGCAGTACCTTCTGATTAAGTCTCCGCCTGCATCAGGTAAAAGTCGGGCGCTTATGTTCATCGCCCTCGACAAGATCCACAATCAAGGACTCAAGCAGGCGGTCATCGTTGTGCCAGAGAAAGCGATAGGCGCCAGCTTCAACGACGAGCCGCTAACTAAACTCGGCTTCTGGGCCGATTGGCGCGTCGAGCCGAAATGGAACCTCTGCAATGCGCCCGGCTCAGATAATGGCGGGAAAGTAAAGTCGTGTGGGGCATTTCTCAAAAGCGACGACAAGATATTGGTCTGCACGCATGCGACCTTCCGCTTCGCCGTGGACGAGTTCGGCGTCGAGGCGTTTGACGGCCTCCTAATAGCCGTGGATGAGTTCCGCCATGTTTCCATCAGCCCCGATAATAAACTCGGCACGCATCTTGGCCAGTTCATTGCGCGCGACCGAGTCCACATCGTCGCTATGACCGGCTCTTATTTCCGCGGCGACGCGGAGGCGGTGCTGGCCCCGCAGGACGAGGCGAAGTTCGATACCGTTACCTACACCTACTACGAACAACTCAACGGCTACGAATTTTTGAAGCAGCTCGACATCGGCTATTTCTTTTATTCAGGCTCCTATGTGGACGATATCTTGAAGGTGCTCGACCCAAACGAGAAGACCATCATCCATATTCCGAACGTCAATTCGCGCGAAAGCACAAAGGACAAGATCAAGGAAGTCGAGCACATTATTCAGGAGTTGGGGGACTGGGAGGGTATCGATCCCGCTACTAGTGGATGGCATCTGACATTTGAATCCGGAATTGGGATTCCCAGGTGAGGTCGGGCATGCGAGTTTGGCGCATGCGAACGGGAATATCGATCACGGTGAAGCCTTCTGAGCGCAAGAAGCTGAGGGCGATTTTGCAGAACCGTAACGCGCCGCAGAAGCATGCTTGGCGAGCCGAGATCGTCGTTTTGACGGCGGAGGGTCTTGGCACGAACGCGATCATGCGTCGGACGGGAAAGTCCAAGACCTGTGTGTGGCGCTGGCAGGAACGGTTCATGACGGACGGTGTCGAGGGCTTGCTGCGCGACAAGACGCGGCCTTCGCGCGTGGCGCCGCTTGGGCCGGAGGTGGCCGCGCGTGTCGTGGCGCTGACCCAACAGGACCCACCGGGCGAAGCCACCCATTGGACCGGCCCGATGATGGCCAAGACTTGCGGCATCAGCGCGAGCGCAGTCCGCCGTATCTGGCGCGCCCATGGCCTTCAGCCTCACAAGATCAGGCAGTTCAAGCTGTCGAACGACCCGAACTTCGTGCGAAAGCTGCGTGACGTTGTCGGGCTCTACGTCAATCCGCCCGAGCACGCCATCGTGCTCTCGATCGACGAGAAGAGCCAGATCCAGGCGCTGGATCGTACCCAGCCCGGCCTGCCGATGAAGAAGGGACGCGCCGGAACCATGACCCACGATTACAAACGCCACGGCACCACAACGCTCTTTGCTGCCCTCGACGTGCTCGAGGGCAAGGTCATCGGCCGCTGTATGCGGCGCCATCGCCATGAGGAGTTCATTCGGTTCTTGAATGTCATCCAGGCCGAAGTGCCAAAGCGTAAGTCCATCCACGTCGTGCTCGACAACTACGCCACCCACAAGCACCCGGCGGTCCTGGCCTGGCTCACCCGCCACAAGCGCTTCACCTTCCACTTCACACCCACTTCCTGCTCCTGGCTCAATTCGGTGGAGGGTTATTTCGCCAAGCTTTCCAAGCAGCGCTTGAAGCGCGGCGTCTTCCACTCGGTCGGCGAACTGCAGACCGCCATCAGCCGCTTCATCGAAGAAACCAATCGCATGCCAAAGCCCTTCGTCTGGACCGCCGATCCCAACAAAATCATCGCCGCCGTCAGGCGCGGGCACCAAGTGTTAGATTCGGTCCACTAGCTTCCAATTGGTCAAAATGCCGGAGGGGCGCGTCCTTCGCATAGCCGATCTCGTCGATGACGATGCCGCTAAACGCGATCGCGTTTCTGTGGCGCTAAAAGATCCGGCACAGAAGAACAACCGCGATTATGTGGACATCATCATCGCCCTCGGTATGGCCAAAGAAGGCTTCGATTGGATTTGGTGCGAGCACGCACTCACGGTCGGCTATCGGTCGAGCCTCACGGAAATCGTGCAGATCATCGGCCGCGCTACCCGTGACGCGCCGGGTAAGACCCGCGCGCGCTTCACCAATCTAATCGCGGAACCGGATGCTTCCGCCGACGCGGTTACGGAGGCGATAAACGACACGCTAAAGGCCATCGCAGCCAGCCTCCTTATGGAGCAGGTTCTGGCGCCTCGCTTCGAATTCAAACCGAAGAATCCGTCGAGCGGCCCAGTGGAAGGGTTCGACTATGGGCAAGGTGGCTACGACCCGCAAAAGTGCAATGTTGGCTTTAACCAACAGACGGGGCAGTTCCAGATCGAGATCAAGGGCCTAGCCGACCCCAAGAGTAAGGAAGCCGCCCGTATTTGTGAGGAAGACTTGAACGAGGTGATTGCCGCCTTTGTGCAGGACAAGATGGCCATCGAACGGGGTCTCTTTGACGAAGAGTTGTTGCCGGAAGAACTGACCCAGATCCGGATGGGCAAGATTGTCCAGGACAAGTACCCGGATCTCGACGAGGAAGATCGAGAGGCGGTGCGACAGCATGCTATTGCCGCCCTGAACTTGACGCAGCAGGCCAAGCAACTCGCGCTCGATGGACGCGCTGGAAGCGATGCCGAAACCGCCGCCAATACTGCTTTGTTTGACGGCGTGCGCAGGTTTGCGATGGATGTGCGCGAGTTGGATATTGACCTTATTGACCGGATCAATCCGTTTGGAGAAGCCTACGCCATCCTCGCCAAGACAATGAGCGAGGACAGTCTGAAACAGGTGGCGGCGGCTATCGCGGCCAAGCGCACAAACCTCGCGCCGGAGGAAGCCAAAGAACTAGCCGTCCGGGCCGTCAAATTCAAAAAGGAGCGAGGACGGCTGCCGTCGATCAGTTCGACGGACGCCTGGGAGAAACGCATGGCCGAAGGCGCAGCCGCGTTCGTCCGATTCAAGGACGAGGGCCGCTATGACTGATCTCGACCTCGACGAACTGCGCACCGAACTCGACGAATTCGCAGAGCCAGACAAGAATAGCGGCCGGTCCGTGCGTGAGGAACGTACCATCGCCGGATTTGAGGAAATACAACGTTTCGTCGAAGAGCACGGTCGCCCCCCGCAGCACGGAGAAGAGCACGACATCTTCGAACGGCTCTGCGCCGTACGCCTCGACCGGTTACGTGAACTTGAACAATGTCGGTTGCTCTTGGGGCCGTTCGACCATCAAAGGCTGCTGGCCGGTGCAGAGACCGTGCCGGTTTTGCCTGTAGAATCAATGGACGAGGACGAGTTGCTGGCCGAATTGGAAGGCGCCGCCGGCGCATCCGACATCACCGAGTTGTGCCATGTCCGTGCCAGCGCCGACAAGCGCATGGCCGAGGAAATAGCAAATCGCCGGAAGTGCGACGATTTTGAGCGGTTCAAGCCTCTGTTTCGTCAGGTTCAGAATGAGATCGATACCGGTATCCGGCAGACCCGCCCCTTCGAGCTGAAAGCCGAAATTCGACCCGGCACGTGGTTCATCGTCGGCGGCCAGAAAGCCTATGTCGCTGAGATGGGAAACGTATTCTCGAACGCGCAGGGGCGGACTGACGCACGGTTGCGGGTGATATTTGACAATGGAACCGAGAGCAACCTCCTTATGCGCTCGTTGCAACGCGCGCTTCATAAAGACGAAGCGGGACGACGCATCACCGATCCCGTGCCAGGTCCGCTGTTTGCAGGCGAAAGCACAGAGGGGGATCAGGCAAGCGGCACGATTTATGTCCTGCGTAACAAGTCTGACAATCCGGTCATTGCGGCCAATCGCGATCTTCTTCATAAGATCGACGTGACAGGTGGAGACGTCGCCAAGCGCATCGTGAATGCAAGGCTCGACCCTACCTTCCTGATGGCCGATGTGGAGAAAGCGTCGCTTATCCGAGTGACCGGTTAGCAGGCGAATGGTTCATGCGGCCTGGTTTGCGTCCGTGAGGCGGCAAGTTCAATACTCACTCGGAGCGCCGCGTGGTCGAGTGTTTTGGTCATACTTGCTCCTTTTGTTGTCAGTATTTTCCGAATGCGTCGAGGCTGATGTCGGTCCAGCCCATTGCGGTCATGCACTCGTCGACCTTGATGCGGCCGGCGCGCGGCGATTTGAAAATCGGCGCGCCGAATCCGAGCGTCTCATTCGTGTATTCTTGCCAACACTGAAGATAGGCGTCCATTTGGCTCTTGACCTGTTGCTTGCCGGGTGTCGGGACATAGCCGAAGCCATTCGGCAGCGTGTGGCAAGCGCTGAGTATCAGCGCCGATGCCACCACGAGTTTCCATTTCATGTGCTTGCTTCCCATAGTTTGATTGGAGCGGCTTCGTCGATGGCGAGCCGCACTCGGTTGAGAAATAGCCCTGCATCGCGCAGCTCGTTCAACGCGATCATCTCGAACACGTCATGGATCAGCTCGATCAGGGCCGTGTTTGCGCCTCGGCCATTGGCCCGTTCACGTTCGTTGTACGCGACCGTCTGGTCGAGGCTTCGGCGGGCGTCGGCGATACTACAGCCGTAGTATCGCTGCTCCCATTCGGCTTGCTCTTCAGGGGTTCGCATTATCTTTTACAATTTAGGATGGGCCAAATTGACAAAGGCGAACGTGAACCCGTCGTTCAACAACCAATCGTGGCGCAAAATCGCGAGTGCCTTTGAACTCGCGCATCAGCTTCATCGCGTGCCTGCTCCTTCGTTATGGTTTCGGTGAGCTAAACAGGGCTCACGGTTCTATTGAATGGACAGGCGCGCGATCAGACAGCGCACTTACGCGTGACAGGTTAGGATGAACAAGCACGGCCCTGGTCGACGACCGCCACCGCGGCTTGCAGGATCATCATGGCGATCACGTCTTTGCGCTTCATCAGTCGTTGCATGAGCAGATCGAGGTCCGTGCCGTCGTTCGAGCTTTGGAGCGCATAGAACAAAGGCATCGAAGCCATCTCTGTCGAGATATTGCGATGCAGGTTCGATCCCGCATTTAATGTCCTAATTTGATGACAGGCGGCTGGACTTTTCGGCCAAAACGAGCCTATTGAGAGTGGCTTGGATAGAGGATGGAGCGGCTCATGTACAAGGGCATAAGTTTATCGCCCATGCACGGCAGCTTCGTGCCGGGCGTCGATCCTGGTCCTTCAGACTTGGAAAATCTGATTGCCGGCAGGCAGCACGAAATCACCGATTTCGTGAATCAAGTCGTAAGTGAGGGCTTGCTGGGCCGTAAGGTAGATGTCCTTGGTCCGGCGGGCCAACAGCACGTCCTCGGGGATACCAGTTCGCTCTCGCACAATATTCTCCGTGCGAGCCTCATCCTTCAGGGCCGAGTCGAGGGCGGCTTGTAGAGGCGCCGACGCCATTGAGCCATTAGCCCCTACTTGCACGGGGTGCATCATAAAAATCGAATGCTGTGTGCTGAGCCTTCGCTCCCCGGCAACAAACAATGTTGCGGCGATTGAGGCTACGGTCCCCGTGTTATGAATTGTTACGGGAATGGGCAACGACCGAATGTGATTGTAGAGGTAGAGGCCATCGCCTACGTAGCCGCCATTGGATGATAGGCAGAGATAGGCCCGGTCATATTGGCCGTTCACGCAAGTATTTAGTGCGCCGGCAATCCGAGTGACGCCAGCGGAATCAATCAGACCGCAATATCCCAAATAGGCAATTTTCGGCCCCGCAAGGTCGGGCATCAGTACCCCCGTCATCTTCGATGTTCTCTATCATTCTTTATATGCTTGCTTTATTATAATGCAAGCATTATTCTTACATTCAATAATGCAAGCATTGGAGTTGGCAGATGAAAGAGCTCGTTGGCCGGGCTAGAGGCGGAGTGGCACGTGCCAAATCTCTTAGCGCCGAGGAGCGTAGCCGGATTGCGAAGGAAGCCGCGCTGTCCCGGTGGGCGGGGCCAATTCAAACTGCGACACATGGTTCGCCGGATCATCCGCTAAAGATCGGCGATTTCGAAATCCCGTGTTACGTGCTCGAAGACGGACGCCGAGTGCTTCAACAAAGCAGCGTCATTCGCGCCCTGAATATGTCTCACGGTGGAAGTTACAGTCGAGGCGGGGACCGACTGGCCAAATTTGCTGCACAAGGTCGATTAAAAACGTTTGTTTCCAACGACTTAACCGAGCGGACCGAAAACCCCATCCGATTTAGAACCCCGCAAGGAGGCATGGCCTATGGCTATGAAGCCACCGTCCTTGCTGATCTTTGCGAGGCCATCCTCGCGGCCCGAAAGGAAGGGAAGCTCCAACCTCAACAAAAGCACATTGCCGACCGCGCGGAGATACTGGTGAGAGGGTTCGCGCGGGTTGGAATCATTGCCTTGGTCGATGAGGCGACGGGCTACCAGCGTGACCGTGCCAGAGACGCATTGTCTAAAATTCTTGAGCAATTCATCGCGAAAGAACTGCAACCCTATGTGAGCACGTTCCCCGCTGCTTATTACGAGGAAATGTTTCGATTGCGTGGGTTAGATTACCCGCGCGATTCGGTTAGGCGTCCCCAGTACTTTGGCGTACTGACCAACGACATCGTCTATAAACGGCTGGCTCCCGGCGTATTGGAAGAATTGAAGCGCGTTACGCCAAAACTCGGTTCAGGTCGGCTCGCTCACAAACTTTTTCAGCAACTCACGCAAAATAAGGGGTATCCAAAGTTGCGCGAACATCTTGGTGCCGTTGTAACAATGATGCAATTGAGTACAAACTGGCACGATTTTTTTGGCGAAGCTTGATCGGTTGCGTCCCAGATTGGACGTGAAGAGCCTGAACAAGGGACATCAACTCTCCTTCGATTACGAGAGCGATAAAGATCCCGGTACGGGCCTGTAATTTCCGCGTTTGCGGCCGTTGCTTCGCAAATTTTGACGACTTTTGATCACGGCTCTATCGCCCCATTCCACCGGTATGCATTGGGCCGACCCTGACCGAGAGTTGGGGCCACATAGCGCCGCATTTGTTGCATCGGCTGCGCGCTACAAAGTCGGCGATGCGATAGTCGGGGCCGAGTTCGCGGGCCAGCGCTTCGAGATCGACGGTCTGGCTGTGATGCATTCCCTCACATCGCAGTAGATCGTCAGGCGCAGCCCCTGCGAAATCAAACCCCGACGGTGCCAACCTGGTGCGGAAGCTTGCACTTAGTGGCCGTTGCCGACACCTCGCCATTTGTGTCTATCGATCGGCCACAGTTAAAGAGCTAAGTCGCGGCGCATGAAGAACGTATACTATAGAAGAAGTGAGACCTGCCTGCCGACGAGGCGCGAAGGCTGGCGCCGAGTGTCCATTGCTCCTTGATCGAACAATCCTGTTTGATCGCCCCAGCACTCCCACCCCTGCTTTGCTTCGCGAGCAAACAATTCTAGGTAGGGTCCACCAACCAACCGTTCGATACGGCTTCGGACATCGTCCGGCTTTCGGCTATGCTCGCGGCGTGACGCAATCACCAATTTGCGAACGTCCTTTGCGTGGCGCTTGGGCTTGCCTCGCGTCGCCAACAGACATTGTTCCGGATTTGCGCGGGTCCAGTATCCGAGGCCTGTGAAGTAGTCCGCGTCATGACGCGGCTTGACGTTGAGTTTCATCCAATAAAAGGCGACGGTCTTGTACTCGAAACCCCACGCTCGAATGAGATCGAGCGCTCGCGGCAATAGAGGGTCAACCGCCCACAGGAACAGGGCGCAATCTGGCGCGGCAAAGTCGGCGATGGGAAGCCGCGCCAATGCCCCAAAATCCATGCAATCGTAATGCGAGATTGCGTTGCGTCCCGTCCCCTTGGCGCTCCAGTTTCGGAAATGCCAAGGTGGATCAGCATAGATTGCTCCGAACTTATGCTTCATCCAGAAGCTCATATAGTTTGGTGCGGAAATATTCGTTCGCCTGTTCAACCTTTTCCATGATGGGGTACCCAAAGTGCTCATCAAGCTCGTCTCTGATGAGCGACCAAGGTTTCGGGATTGAACGCATTCCGTAATAGAAAATTATGCGGGCTTCAGCGGCAGAGGGCGTGAGGTTTGCGACGTCGCCATAGCTCTTGAGCAACACTTGAACGCAAGCTAGATCCCGGCGAATGGAGCGGATTTTCCCTGCATCGAATTGACCATTCCCCCTTTTGACCTCGTAAGCACGGATAGTCTGATCCGCCTGGTCAAATGCAATCATGTCCACCTGCAACGTCCGCAAGCCTTCGCCGTATGGCAGCGCACTCTGGCGGCATGCGTCCTCACTCTGTGATCCGACCAAACTATCCGCAGCCCGCGAAACGCGGAACAAGTTTTCCTGCCATACGCGATGTCGGTTGCTGTCTTTCAAGCTTTCGCGAAGCGCTGTTTCAAGGATTCGACCGTGACGCTTGTAAGCCGAACTGATGATGCTGGTCATACGGGAGTATTTGACCCCAGCAATCGGATCGATGACGAACTTTGTACTCGCGAGCGCCCCAATTGTTTCATCTACAACTGGCGTCACTCGATCCATGAAGGTCCCGAGCATGACCTGCTCCCCGAAATTACAATGACATAGCGTCTAGCCACTGTCCAGGAACCGACCTCTTGGGGCGGGCCGTTGAGCGCAATGCGCAAGGTGGTGATCATCAATGATGCCCGCCTTGGAGACGCGAAAATCTTCGAGGGCAGACGAAGTGAAAAGCGTCTCGTTCCGCCATGCCTTTTCCGTATATTTTCCGCAAAACGCTCCGGGTATGGCCGCCGTTGTCATATAAACCATTGATTTAATTGGCGTCCCCTACCGGATTCGAACCGGTGTTGCCGCCGTGAGAGGGCGGTGTCCTGGGCCTCTAGACGAAGGGGACCGGTCGTCTTTCTAGGGCGTCCCATGCGCCGGATCAAGTGCGGCCCTGCTACCGTTTGTAAGTGTATCTGGTTTACGCAGCGGTGCCATGGTCAACCGCGACACATCGAGGGTGTCGATTTGCAATAGATAGCGCACGACCGGGACGCGGCGCCATTGCTCTCGGCGCGGCAGGTGAGCCGGACGATCTCATCGCGCGACCCACTTTCCTTCGCGCCCTCCAACCGTCACTCACACTGGGCTGGTACCGCGCTAAAGCGTTATCAGTTTTGATTCTGCGCAGCGGTGCAACAGGGGCGTCCGACCGGCCGTGCCACTCCGACCGCGACCTCAAGAGTGTTCGAAGCGATTTTCAGCCGCTGCGCTGGCACTGAGAGGTGCCGCCATGCCACACTTCATCATGACCGCGCTATTCACCCATAACGCCTGTCTTGGTCACGACCCCGGCCGTCGTCATCCTGAGACACCGGCGCGACTCGTGGCTGTGCTTGACGCCTTGTCGGGCGGGGCATTCGCTTCACTTGATCGGCGCGATGCACCCCGTGCAACGCGCGAGGACCTTGCGCTAATCCATGCCCCGCAATTCATCGATGCGGTCATGCGGGCCATTCCGACGCAAGGCCATTCGGCGCTTGATCCCGACACCATCGTTTCACCCGGTTCCGGCGAGGCGGCGCTCCGGGCCGCTGGCGCGGTTTGCGCAGCCGTCAAGGCCGTGATTGCAGGGGAGACGCCCAACGCTTTTTGTGCGGTGCGCCCGCCGGGTCATCACGCCGAGCCAGAGCAAGCGATGGGATTCTGTCTTTTCAACAATGTTGCCGTCGGGGCCGCAAGAGCGCGGCAATGTGGTTGTACGCGCGTCGCTGTGGTTGATTTTGATGTCCATCATGGCAACGGCACCCAAGCAGCATTCGCCGCGGACGGCGATTTCTTTTATGCTTCGACGCATCAGTCGCCGTTCTATCCCGGTACCGGTGCTGCCGACGAAACTGGCGTGGGCAATATCGTCAACGTGCCCCTGCCAGCGGGCGCTGGCTCAATCGCATTCCGGGACGCCTATGAGCGCACGATTCTCCCGGCTCTTGCCACATTTCAGCCTGAATTTCTTTTAATATCAGCAGGATTCGACGCACATCGCCGAGACCCGCTGGCTCAACTGATGCTAGAAGAGGATGACTATCGCTGGGTGACAGAACGACTTCTAGACGTGGCCCGGCTTCATGCCGGGGGGCGGGTCGTTTCTACCTTAGAGGGCGGTTACGATCTCTCCGCGCTGGCCGCGAGCACGGCAATCCACGTCGCTGTGCTTATGGAAGGTTGAGAGTTCTGCCGCCTTTGCCCCGTCTGCTTAGATTGTTGAGTGGGATGAACCCATGCCTCAATTGTTGGTTGGGATAAACCCATGGGAGACGCCAACATTCTCACGGATATCGCCGGGCTCAGTTTCGAGGATGCGTTGTCGGAACTGGAGCAAATCGTGCGCCGGCTGGAAAGCGGTAGCGGCAAACTGGATGAAGCGATCGCCGCGTACGAGCGTGGGGCCCTGTTGAAGCGCCACTGCGAAGCGAAGTTGCGCGAAGCGCAGGCACGTGTCGACAAGATTGTGATCGGTTCGGTCGGCGAGCCCAGGGTCGAGCCGGTGTCCCTTGAATAACGAGGCTTCGACCAACGATACGGTGTTCGAGACCGCGCTCGGCGACACGGCGCGTGAAGTTGATGCGGTTATCGACCGACTAATTCCCGTCCCTCCCGGACCGGAGGCGCGCGTATTTGAAGCGATGCGCTACGCCGCGCTCGGCCCGGGCAAGCGGTTGCGGCCTTTTCTGGTAATTGCCAGCGCGCGGTTGTTTGGCGTCGCCAGACGCAGCGCTCTCCAAGTCGCCGCCGCAGTTGAAATGGTCCATGCCTATTCTCTGGTTCACGATGATCTCCCGGTCATGGACAACAGCGACCTGCGCCGCGGCCGCCCGACCTGCCACAAGCAATTTGATGACGCCACCGCAGTGCTAGCGGGCGACGGACTTTTGACGCTCGCCTTCGAAGTGCTCGCTCATCCGCATACCCATGGCGACCCTTCTGTGCGTTGTGAATTGGTTTCGGCACTGGCGCTTGCCGCCGGCAATCAAGGCATGGTCGGCGGCCAGATGTTTGACCTGATCGCGGAGCATCGGTCGGACCTCGATATCGGTGCGATTACTCGCCTGCAGCGTCTCAAGACAGGAGCGCTGATTGCGTTTTCCTGCGAGGCTTGCGCCATTCTCGGCAAGGCGCCGTTCGAGGCGCGAACCGCGCTGCGCGGCTATGCCCATGATCTTGGATTGGCGTTCCAGATTGCCGACGATGTACTGGATGTCGAGGGTTCCACTGAGGCCACCGGAAAACCCGTGGGGCAGGATGTCGTCGCAGGCAAGGCTACGTTTGTGTCAATTTTGGGGGTCGCCCGCGCGCGGGCCCAGGCACGACTTTTGGTTGATCAAGCCGTGGCCCACCTTGATATCTTCGATGCGAACACCGAGTTGTTGCGTGAGGCAGCCCGCTTTGTCGTCGAACGCCGAGCTTGAAGGAAAAAACCCGTGGCGAGCGAAACGACCTATCCCAGTAATTCCGCGACCCCATTCCTGGACGGAATTCAATCCCCCGCTGACCTTCGGAACCTGCAGGAAGGAGAACTTCGCGCGGTGGCGGACGAATTGCGCCAAGAGGTGATAAACGCGGTATCGGTAACGGGCGGACACCTGGGCGCCGGCCTGGGTGTCGTCGAACTGACCGTAGCATTGCACTACGTCTTCGATACCCCACGCGACAAACTGATCTGGGATGTCGGCCACCAGGCGTACCCGCACAAAGTGCTGACCGGTCGACGCGACCGCATTCGAACCCTCCGACAAGGCGGCGGCTTGAGCGGCTTCACCAAGCGTTCAGAAAGTGAATATGATCCGTTCGGCGCTGCCCATAGTTCGACGTCGATCAGCTCTGCGCTCGGCATGGCCGTCGCGCGCGACCTTTCGGGCGGCAAGAACCATGTTATCGCCGTCATCGGTGATGGCGCGATGTCTGCCGGAATGGCTTATGAGGCGATGAATAACGCCGGCTCGATGGATTCTCGGCTCATCGTCATCCTCAACGACAACGACATGTCGATAGCCCCGCCCGTCGGCGCGATGAGTGCCTATTTGTCACGTCTGTTGTCGTCGAAGGAATATCGTAGTCTGCGCATCTTTGGCCGACGGGTGGCTCGGCTGTTGCCGGTGGGATTGAGCCGCGCGGCAGCTCGCGCCGAAGAATATGCCCGCGGCATGGTGACAGGTGGCACGCTCTTTGAGGAACTCGGGTTTTACTATGTCGGTCCGATCGATGGCCACAATATCGACCACCTTCTCCCCGTCCTCAAGAACGTGCGCGATAGCCAGGACAAGGGGGCGGTGCTGATTCACATTGTGACGCAGAAAGGCCATGGCTATCCGCCCGCTGAAGCCGCCGCAGACAAATATCATGGTGTAGTCAAATTCGACGTCGCGACGGGAGCCCAGGCCAAAGGCAAGGCGGGGCCGCCGTCCTACACGAGCGTATACGCTAAGGCGCTGATCGCTGAGGCCGAGCTCGACCCCAAGATCGTAGCTATTACCGCCGCCATGCCGTCGGGCACAGGCCTCGACAAATTCGCCGAGCACTTCCCCGATCGCTGTTTTGATGTCGGCATCGCCGAGCAGCACGGCGTCACGTTCGCCGCCGGTCTTGCTTGTGAAGGCATGAAGCCATTCGCGACCATATATTCAACCTTTCTACAACGCGCCTATGACCAGGTGGTCCATGACGTCGCGATCCAGCAGTTGCCGGTCCGCTTTGCTATGGACCGCGCGGGCCTTGTCGGTGCTGACGGTCAAACTCACGCCGGCTCATTCGATGTCGCGTACCTGGGATGTCTGCCGGGCTTCGTCATTATGGCGGCCGCCGACGAGGCGGAGCTGATGCACATGGTCGCCACCGCCGCAGCGATCGATGACCGGCCATCAGCGGTGCGCTATCCGCGTGGTGAGGGCGTCGGCGTACCGTTGCCACGGAAAGGGGAGGTGCTGCCGATCGGGAAAGGCCGCGTCGTCAAGGAAGGTACCAAAATAGCGCTGTTGTCGTTCGGCTCCAGGCTGCAGGAATGCCTCAAGGCAGCACAAGAACTTGACGGAATGGGCCTATCCACGACGGTTGCTGATGCGCGATTTGCGAAGCCCATCGACACTGATTTAGTCGATCGTCTGGCTCGAGATCACGAAGTGATGATCACGATCGAGGAAGGCGCCGTCGGAGGCTTCGCCGCCCACGTCATGCACCATCTCGCGCATAGCGGCGCTTTGGAGAATGGGCTCAAGATCCGTCCCATGGTGCTTCCCGACAAATTCATCGACCATGACACGCCCGCGAAGCAATACGATACGGCAAGGCTGAATGCGGCGCACATCGTGCACATGGCATTGGGCGCCCTTGGTCGCGAGATGCTGTTCTCCGCACGGGCCTAATGCGCCGCGCTTAACATGCGCGCGGCCGATAAGCGTCTTGATCAGTTGTTGGTGGAACGTGGCTTAGCTGAAACGCGCGCCCGTGCCCAAGCGCTGGTGCTGGCAGGCGAGGTATGGTCGGGGGATAAGCGACTCGATAAGCCAGGACTTCGCCTCACCGATCATGCACCCTTAAGGGTAAAGGGCCGCGACCACCCCTATGTGTCGCGCGGCGGCATCAAACTTGACCATGGTCTAGCTTACTTCGGCTTTGACCCCAGAGATAAGGTCGCGCTCGATATCGGCGCGTCGGCGGGCGGATTTACCGATGTGCTTTTGAGCCGCGGCGCCAAAAGAGTGTTTGCCGTCGATGTTGGCCACGGTCAATTGGCGTGGAAGCTGCGGCAGGATCCGCGGGTCGTGGTGTTTGAACGCGTCAATGCGCGCTACCTGAGCACCGAACAAATCCCCGAACCAGTCGATATGATCGTCTGCGACGCCAGCTTCATCGGGTTGGAAATCGTGCTGCCGGCGGCGTTGGCACTGGCAGCGCCCAACGCCGACTTGATCGCTCTGATCAAGCCACAATTCGAGGTCGGCAAGGGTCGCGTGGGCCGAGGCGGGGTGGTACACGAGCCGGCCTTGCACGCGGAAGTCCGTAGCCGTATCACCGCTTGGCTCGGCAAACAGCCAGGCTGGCATGTCATCGGCACGACCGAGAGCCCGATCCGCGGCCCCAACGGCAATATCGAATTCTTGATTGGCGCACGGCATAGCGCGTGACCGAAGCGACGGTCACTATCGAGCGGATCGGCGCGCACGGGGACGGTGTCGCGCGCCATGAAGGGAAGGCGATTTTCCTGCCATTCACCGTCCCAGGCGACGTCGTGCGCGCACGCATTAGCCGCGACGGCGAGGCCGAGCTCATCGCGCTGCTATCGCAGAGCGCCCGCCAAGCGCCGCCCTGTCCCCATTTTGGCGTATGCGGCGGCTGCAGCCTTCAGCACCTTCCCGATATCGTCTATGCCGAGGCAAAGCGGGATTTCGTCCGCGCAGCGCTAGCTCATCGGGGACTCGATCAGACACGCGTCGCACCGATCGAGCGGGTTTTACCCGGGACCCGGAGGCGCACTCGCCTCGCGATCACCCGGAACGCCGTCGGTTTCCACGGCCGGGCAAGCCATCGCATCGTCGATATTATGGCATGTCCTGTGCTCCACCCCGCGCTATTCGTCGTCGTCATGAGGCTCAGGTCACTCGCGCTCGAAGCCACCGCATCCCTGACGTTGGCCGATACCGGCATCGATCTTCTCCTTGAGCTGCGAGAGGAGCCTGATCTCAGCGCGCTCGAGACACTGGCAAAACTCGCCCAGGATCAAGATTTGGCGCGAATCTCGTGGCGGACCAAGGGGGAGTTGCCGACGCCGGTCATCCAACGTCGGCCTGTGCAAATGAAATTCTCGGGGGTGACGGTCGATCTTCCGCCTGATTGTTTTTTGCAAGCGACGAAAGAGTCCGAGACAAAGATACGGGATCTCGTGCTCCTCGGTGTCGGTGACGCGGGTACCGTCGCCGATCTCTATGCCGGCGTCGGCACATTCAGCTTTGCCTTGGCGAAAGATGCCAAGGTTCTTGCCGTCGACCGCGACGCGGATGCCGTCGCCGCCCTCAGTCGCGCTGGCGCCAAGATCACTGCCGAAACCCGGAATCTCGAAAAACGGCCGCTGCTCAAGCATGAACTCGACAACTTCGACGCGGTGACATTTGATCCGCCTTATGCGGGTGCCGTGGCGCAAACAAAGGAGATGGCGCGATCGACCGTCAAACGCATCGTCGCCGTCTCCTGCAATCCGGCAACCTTCGCACGCGATGCGCGGATACTGGTCGACGGCGGATACCGGCTTACTCGCGTCGTTCCGGTCGACCAGTTTCTCTGGTCCGCGGAGCTCGAACTGGTCGCGCATTTTGTTCGGCAATAATACTCGCTTTGGGCGAATCGGATGCTATATAGCGGCTGATGTCCGAATTCGATTTTCCCAACGACCAGGGCGCGCCGAGGGCGGTTCCTGGTGCGATGCCAACGCGTGAATATCTAACCACGCTCAACGACGCGCAGCGGCAGGCGGTCGAAGCGCTCGACGGGCCAGTATTAGTCCTCGCCGGCGCCGGCACGGGTAAGACGCGCGTGCTAACCACGCGCCTTGCTTATCTTCTGGCGATGCGTCGGGCTTTTCCGAGCCAGCTGCTGGCGGTCACTTTTACGAACAAGGCGGCGCTCGAAATGCGCGAGCGCCTGGAAAAAATGATTGGCGCCAGCACCGAGGGCATGTGGCTTGGCACCTTCCACTCCATCGCCGCGCGCATTTTGCGGCGCCACGCTGAAGTCGTCGGGCTCAAACAAAATTTTACCATCCTCGACACGGCCGATCAGCTGCGGCTGATGAAGCAGATCGTCCAGGACGCGGGCTTCGATGAAAAGTCCGTGCCAGCGCGCTCATTGCTCGGCGCGATCGAGCGTTGGAAGGACCGCGGCCTCACGCCCGACAAGGCGGGTCCCAAGGACAGGCCTGATCTCGCCGGCGGCAAGGCGGTCGATCTCTACCGTGCCTATCAGGACCGCTTGCTCCAAGTGAATGCCGCCGATTTCGGGGATCTCCTCTTGCACAATCTGACGATTTTTGGCACCCGCGGTGACATCCTCACCGACTATCAGCGCCGCTTCCGTTACATTCTTGTCGACGAGTATCAAGACACCAATGTGTCGCAATATTTGTGGTTAAGGCTGCTGGCGCAGCAACACAAGAATCTATGCTGTGTCGGCGACGATGATCAGTCGATCTACTCCTGGCGGGGTGCCGAAATTGGCAACATCCTTCGCTTTGAAAAGGATTTCACCGGCGCCAAGATTGTCCGTCTCGAACAAAATTATCGCTCAACACCGCCGATCCTCGCTGCTGCCTCAGGTCTCATCGCAAGAAACGCCGGCCGTCTTGGCAAGACGCTGTGGACCTCGTCAGAAGGCGGGGACAAAGTCGTGCTGAAGCCGTTATGGGACGGGATCGAAGAGGCACGCTGGGTCGGCGATGAAATCGAGGCGCTACAACAAAAGGGCCAGCGGCTTGGCGAGATCGCCATCCTGGTGCGCACCGGGTCCCAGACCCGCGAGTTCGAAGAGCGTTTTATCACGCTGGGTTTGCCTTATCGCGTCATCGGCGGGCCGCGCTTTTACGAACGACAGGAAATCCGCGACGCAATCGCCTATTTGCGTCTGGTACATCAGCCCGCTGACGATCTCGCTTTCGAACGTATCGTCAATGTACCTCGCCGAGGCATCGGCAGTTCGAGCTTGGAGGCGCTCCATATGCTCGCCCGCACGGCACGCTTGCCCTTGACCGAGGCCGCAGCTCGGCTCGTGGGCAGCGACGATTTGAAGCCGGCGGCGCGCCGCGCCCTCGGCGATTTCCTCAGCCTCTTCGACCACTGGCGCGAGGTCGCTCCTTCGCTCCCGCATACGGAGCTCGCCGCACAGATCCTCGACGAGTCCGGCTATACCGACATGTGGCAGGCGGATAAATCGCCGGATGCCCCGGGCCGCCTCGAGAATCTGAAAGAATTGGTTACGGCCGTGGCCGAGTTCGAGAATCTCGACGGATTTCTCGACCATGTGAGCCTGGTGATGGAGAATACCGAGCGAGGTACCGGCGAGATGATCAGCCTGATGACGTTGCACGGTGCCAAGGGCCTCGAATTCGACATTGTGTTCCTTCCCGGTTGGGAGGAGGGGCTTTTTCCCAACAAGCGATCGATGGACGAGAGCGGTATTTCCGGTCTCGAGGAAGAACGGCGCCTTGCCTATGTCGGGCTGACGCGCGCGCGCAAACGCGCCTTTGTCTCTTACGCTGCGAACCGGCGTCTTCATGGCCAATGGCAACCGACGATGCCATCGCGCTTCGTCGACGAGTTGCCGCCGGACGAGGTGGAGCTGATGGCGGAGCCCGATGTGCCTATCGGCGCCCGCGGACGTTTTTCCGATTTCGACCACGGCGATTCTTGGCCGCGCACGCGCGTGATGGCGCCGCGCTCCTTCAAAGCACCGCTGATTGAGGGCCGAGCCACGCGTATCGGCGAGCCGATCCCGCCGGACACGGGCAAGTACCGCTGTGGTGATCGCGTGTTTCACCAGAAATTCGGCTACGGCACGGTCGGCGCGGTGTCCGATGACAAACTATCGATCCATTTCGACAAAGCCGGCAGCAAGATGGTGATCGCCAACTTCGTCACCAAAGCGGATGCCGAGGGAAGAATCGGTTGAGCGCGAGAGGCGATGTGGCGCTTGGCCGTTGATGTGGTGGACCTCGCCGCGGTCGATCACGTCGCGGCAGCCGTCGGCGAACAGTGCGAGGCGGTCAGCGTATTCGAAGACACCGGCGGGTGGCGGGTCGAGGGCTTGTCGCGCGACAAACCGAACCAGGCGCTGCTCGAAGCTGCCTTGACGCTCGTGGCGCCCGCGTTGTCGGTCACCCTCGAAAAGGTGCCGGCCCGCGATTGGCTCCGCGAAAACCAAGCCGGGTTTCCACCGCTCAGTGCCGGACGGTTTTTCATCTTTGGTTCGCACTATCGCGGCACGGTTCCGCGCGCCGCCATTCCGATCCTGATCGACGCCGCAACCGCCTTCGGTACGGGTGAACATGCAACGACACGCGGCTGCCTCCTGGCGATGGACCTGGTATCGCGCCGTCCACGCTCCATCCTCGACATGGGATGCGGCACCGGTATTCTGGCCATCGCGGCGGCGAAACGATGGCATCGACCGGTGTTGGCGTGCGACATCGACCGCGAAGCGGTGCGGGTGACATCGATCAACGCACGGCGCAACCATGTCGCTGGCCCGATAAGCGCCGAGGTTGCACCCGGGTACGCCAGGCGCCACATTGCGCGCCGCGCGCCTTTCGATCTGGTCTTTGCCAATATCCTGGCGCGGCCGTTGATCGCGATGGCCCCCGATTTGGCTCGGCTGCTAGCCCCGGGCGGGGTTGCGATTCTATCGGGTCTGCTGGCCCGCCAGGCACCGGCTGTCCTTGCGGCGCATCGAGCCCAAGACCTCTATCTTGTCTCGCGAATCGCTCTAGAAGGTTGGCATACGCTCGTGGTTGCAAAGCGAGAAAATCGATGACCGGCCTTCAAGCACTGATCACCGCCATTCTGCAAGGCCTGACGGAACTATTTCCCGTATCGAGCCTCGGCCATGCGGTGATCCTGCCCCGCCTATTGCATTGGGGATTCAGCGAGGACGACCCGAGCTTTTTGCCATTCCTGGTCGTGCTGCATCTCGGCACCGCGGCTGCCCTACTGATTTATTTCTGGCGCGATTGGGCGCAAATCATCGGCGCTTTTTTCGGTATCGGCGGCGCCAGGGAACGTCGCGAGCGATGGCGGCTCTTATGGCTCATCGTCCTCGCCACCATTCCGGCGGTTATCCTTGGCGGGGCCTTGGAGAAATCTCTGCGCCATCTCTTCGGCTCGCCAGAAGTCAGCGGCGGCCTTCTTGATTGTCAACGGCGCCATTCTCTTTGCTGCCGAGCGCCTGCGGCGCCGCAACACCGGCCTCGGAACAGCAACCGAAATGTCGTGGCGCATGGCGTTGATCATCGGCTTGTGGCAATGCCTGGCCCTGGTCCCCGGCATCTCACGCTCTGGCGTAACCATAGTTGGCGGCTTGCTCGGCGGACTGCAGCACAAAGAGGCGGCCCGATTCTCCTTCCTCATCGCGACGCCGATCATTCTTGGCGCTGCGGTATTGGAGGTGCCCCATTTCTTCCATCACCAGGCTGAAAGCGGCGGGTTTGGACCGCTCGTATGGCTCGCCGGCATCGTCGCCGGCGTTGCCGCCTATGCCAGTACTGCGTTCCTTATGCGTTATTTCGGCCGCCACGATTTTGAGGCGCTCGATCCTTTTGCCTACTATTGCGTCGCGGCCGGCGTCGTCGCCTTGGCCCTCTTTTTATGGGTGCTGTAATAGCATGGCGTAGCGCCATGCGGGTCGACTTGGTTGCCAGAACCGAGCCGCTCGGAGGTAACATCGCAAACGGTTGCGAGAGGAGTCATGACGCGAGTTTTGCTCATCGGCTACGAGCCGGAAGCCGTGGATTTCTCCAATCCAGCGCTGGCGC
This sequence comes from uncultured Alphaproteobacteria bacterium, assembly GCA_963804725.1. Lineage (GTDB taxonomy): Bacteria > Pseudomonadota > Alphaproteobacteria > ATCC43930 > CGMCC-115725 > JAATGI01. Next base: position 145,194 of record CAWDRN010000011.1, read on the forward strand.
CGGGGGGGAGCGCCGAAAAAATACACGCGGGTCTCGCCTTGGCATTGAAGCAGATGAGGGGTCGGGGATGGGAGGCTGGCCTCTGCCTCGTCCGTCCGGACGAGACGGCGCTCGAGACCGTGGAGCGCCACCTGGCTTCGGCGGACTATGATTGTGTTGTGATCGGTGCTGGTATCCGCCTGCCACCACAGGGTCTCATTCTATTTGAGGCGATCGTCCACACAGTGCATAGGGCCGCGCCGGCCGCCGCGATTGCCTTCAACAAGTCGCCCGAAGACAGCGCCGATGCTGCCGCTCGCTGGCTGCCCCACGGCTGAGCCGCCCGCCGACTGCCAACGGCGGCACGCCCACGGACGCGGGGGCGCGCGATATGTCGCGCTGAGTGTCCCCAGGACAAAAGAAAGGGCCGCGACCACAAGGTCGCGGCCCGATACCGCAGTCGTTAAAGCAGAGCTCAGGCCGCGTCACGGCCATTCTCGTTGGCAGCAGGCAGCGCCCTCACCCGGCTCGGATCGCTAACGTGCGACAGGATGAAAGGAATCTCCGAGCGGGTGACGCCAATATCGGCAAGCGCGCGATCATCCAGCTCAGCAAGCTCACGATAGGCCTGCTGGTACCTGCGCCACTCACCGATCCGTTCACCGACGCTGTGCAGCGTATGACCGATAAAGTCCAGCATGGTAGTCCCCGTTTCTAATGTTGCGTTGCACAATAGGTAAGTCAGACTGCCTGAAAATTAAAGGTCATGTCTTGCAGAACAGCAACTTAGGAAACGCATGCCAGAAAAAAGATTAGCTGAATTATCCTTTGTTAGAGCGATTTGTTCGCTTCGCTCTGTGCAAGCGCAACATAATTACTGCGGTCCAAAGCGACCGCTTTGACGAGGGCGAAGACCGGCATGCCCAGGGTCAGATTCCAGCTCGCAGCTTGCTCGAAGGGTGACCCGCGACCACAGGTTGACGCCCTTTTCCGGCGTTCCGACCCGCAAGCGGACATCAACCACATTGGCATTCTCCTGGTCGGGCGCGAGCTCAATGACGGTCGCCGGCAAGATGTTGCGGATCGAGACCTGCTCCGGCTTGACGGCCGCCAGCGCAACGTCGTTAGCGCTGATGCGCGCGCGCACCGGCGAGCCAAGCGGCCGGCCGAGTTTTGCCACCCTCAGCCGTCCCCCGGGAAAGGCAAGCTCACTTAGTCCAAAATTAAGGTCATGGCCGGCGACGGTGCCGCGAATCACCGCGCCGGCGTCGTAGCGACCGGTCAGCGCACGGAGATCAAGCCGGCTGGTCAGCTCCTCGATCGGGCCGACCGCCGCGACTTGGCCTGCCTCCAGTAGCACCAGGGTGTCGGCGAGCCTTATGTTTTCGTCCATATCGTGGCTGACATAGACGATCGGGATTTTGAACTCGTCATGAAGGCGCTCGATAAAAGGCATGATCTCAGCCTTGCGTGCAGCGTCTAGCGAGGCCAACGGTTCATCCATCAGTAGGATACGAGGTCCCGACAACAGCGCCCGCCCAATTGCGACACGCTGCTTTTCCCCGCCCGACAGGCCGCCGGGACGCCGCTCCAGCAATTGTTCAAGACCAAGCAGTCGAACGACGCCGTCGAGATTTAACGCCGCATTGCTCGAGTTGCGCCGCATGCCATAACAGAGATTCCCGCGCACGGAAAAATGGGGGAATAACCGTGCCTCTTGGAACACATAGCCGACCCGTCGGCGCCGCGACGGCTGATCGACCCTCTCTGAGCTGGAATAAAGCGTCTCGCCCTCAATCACGATCCGGCCGGAATCCGGGGTCATTAGGCCGGCAATCGCGTTGACCAGCGTCGTCTTGCCGGACCCTGACGGGCCATGAAGTGCGATGATCCCAGCGCCTGGTGCAACGAAGCGGACGCGAAGCTGGAAACTGTCGAGCTGCTTCTCGACGGCGACCTCAATCATGCCGGTTTGCCGCCGAGCCGTGCCAAGCCGGCGTCAAGATCGGCGATCAGATCGTCCACGTCCTCGAGCCCAATATGGAGCCTGAGGACCGGCCCCGCGTCCCACTTGGTTGCAGTACGCAGTCGCGCGGGGCGGGGCGCGGTGATCAGGCTTTCGAAGCCGCCCCAGCTGGCGCCAATGCCGAACAGCTCCATTCCATCAAGCATGGCGTCGATAGCGGCTTTCGGGATGTCGCGGTCGGAGAACGACGCTGAACAATCCACTCGAACCAGCGAAATCGCGCTTCCAAAACTCATGGCCCGGACAATCGGGAAGGGCGGGATGCAGCACCTGTTCTACTTCGGCACGGGTCTTGAGCCAGCGCGCCACCTTGAGGGCTGCTTCCTGATGCGCGCGCAGCCGCACGCCAACGGTCCGCAGACCGCGCAGCGCAAGGTACGAATCGTCAGGTGCCGCGTGATAGCCCAACTGCAGCGCCGACTGCTTGACTTTTGGAAAGCTCTCCTTGGTGCAAATGCAGATGCCCATCATGGCATCGGAATGGCCGACGATATATTTTGTCCCGGCTACAATCGAAACGTCGACGCCCATGTTCAGCGGCCGCAGGAACAGCGGCGAGCCCCAAGTATTGTCGAGCATGGTGGCGATGCCGAGGTTCTTGGCGACCGCGACGATTGCAGGCACGTCTTGAACCTCAAACGTCAGCGAACCCGGACTTTCGAGATAGATCACTTTGGTTTCAGGTCTGACCAGGGACGCCACGCCGGCGCCCAGGAGCGGATCGTAAAAATCGAAAGCGACGCCAAACCGCGCCAGAAAACCGGTGGTGAAATTGCGCACCGGTCCATAAACCGAATCCGGCACGAGCGCGTGATCCCCGGCCCGAAGATAGGCCAAGAGGGCGGTGTAGCAGGCAGCGGCGCCAGAGCATGTCGCCACCGCCCGCGCGCCGCCCTCAAGCGCCGCCATCGCTTCTTCCAGCGCGAATTGCGTCGGGGTGCCGATGCGGCCATAAACGACATCGTCAAAGCGCCGTGTCTCTGCCGCTTCGAAGTGCGCGACATTGGGATGGAGAATGGTGGAGGCGTGGTAGACCGGTGGATTGACCACACCAAAATTCGCTTCGGGTTTAAGTCCAGCATGAGTGATTAGCGTATCGGGTTTCCGCGATTTGGATTTCATGCGTTGTTCGCGGTCCCGGTCGCGACCGGTGTATCGCCAGGCAGACCCCATTCCGCCCACGAGCCGTCGTAGACAGCGGCATCGTCTCGGCCCGTGAGATAAAGCCCGAACGCCAGGACGCAGGCCGTGACGCCGGAGCCGCAGGAGGTGACCACGGGTTTGCCGGCGACGACACCCGCTGCGGTGAAACGGCGCACAAGCTCCTCGCGCGGGACCATCGTTTTGTCGGCGGCGTTGCTCAGAAGTGAATAGGGGAGATTGAGACTGCCTGGTATCCGACCCGATCGGCGCCCGGGCCATGGCTCGGCGGCAGTGCCCTCAAAGCGTTCGACTGTGCGTGCATCAAGCACCTGCTCGGCCTCGCTTTCGACATTGGCAAGGAGCTGCGCCTTCTTGCGTACTAATTCGGGACGGAATTTGACGCGAAAGGCCCGCCGACCGGGCGCCAGCACCGCATCGGTCACCGCTCTCCCCTCGGCCAACCATTTTGGCAAACCGCCGTCGAGCACCGCGATCCGGTCATGGCCAAAGACGCGTAGCATCCACCACACCCGCGTCGCGCTGACCACGCCGGCCGAATCGTAAATCACCACGCGATCATCCGCGCCAACCCCGAGTTGGCTCATCGCCGTGCCGAACTCCATGGCACCCGGCAGCATGTGCGGCAGCGGCGAATCATGATCCGCGATCGCATCGATGTCGAAAAACATGGCGCCCGGGATGTGTCGCGCCCGATAGTCGGCGCCGGCCGTCGGTGTCACCCCGGGCAGCTTGAAGGACCCATCGAACAGACGCAGATCCGTGTCGTCCAAGTGCGTCGCCAGCCACTCGGTCGACACCAGCGCTTCGGGATGTGCGTAACCGCTACTCACTTTGCGACGGCGACGTTGATGCAAGCGGTGGCATTGGCGGGGCTGCCATTGATGATTTTGGTCGAGATCGCGACATAGCACAATGTGTTGCGCTCGAGCATCGAAGAAGCGGCGCACCTCGATGGTCTTGAACAAAATGCTGGCACGCTCGCTGAACACGTTCCGACCGCTGAGCTCGGTGAATTTGGCGTTGTTCCTGGGTGTGACAACGCCGGTTGCGGTGCAGGAAAGCGACAAACTCGACGGATCCTCCGCGGTACCGACGGCACCGCCAATACCCCCGGTGCGCGCACGGGAAAGATAGCACGCAGACGCCGTCGATAGCGTCATCGTCGAAGCGGTTGAGAGCCACTTTGTCATTGGGACCGAAGAACCGGAAAGTCGTACTGACGGTCCCGATGCGTGTGCCTTCAGAGCGCCCGGAGAATAACGTGACGTAGATGACTACCAGAACCACCACCAGCGCCACGAAGGCGATGACAACACTCCACAGCCAGCGTCTCATGATCGCGGCATATCAAGCCAGTCCGGTACCGGCAGATTTTTGGCGTGCAAAAAGTCCGGATTGAACAGCTTGGACTGATAGCGAGTGCCGTAGTCGGCAAGGATCGTCACCACAATGTGGCCGGGACCGAGTGTTTGTGCGGCGCGGATTGCGCCGACGATGTTGATGCCGGACGAACCGCCGAGAATCAGCCCTTCTTCCTTCACCAGGTCGAACAGTACCGGAAGCGCCTCTTCGTCGCTTATTTGAAATGCGCCGTCGATGGGGGCGCCTTCGAGATTGGCGGTGATCCGGCTCTGACCGATGCCTTCAGTAATGGAGTTGCCCTCGGCCTTGAGCGAGCCGTACTGGTAATAGTGGTACAGCGAGGCACCCATCGGATCGGCACAATAGATCTTCACCTTGCTACTGCGTTCCTTAAGCGCCAGTGCGACGCCGGCCAGCGTGCCGCCGGTACCGACCGAGCACGTGAAGGCGTCGACTTTACCGTCGGTCTGCTGCCAGATTTCCGGCCCGGTCGTTTCGTAATGGATCCTGCGATTGGCAACATTGTCGAATTGGTTGGCCCAGATCGCGCCTTTGTTGTCGGCGGCCGCGATCTCCTGTGCCAGACGTTCCGAGAAGTGCACGTAATTGTTCGGATTGCTGTAGGGCACGGCCGGCACTTGGCGGAGATCGGCGCCGCACAGCGTCAGCATGTCCTTCTTTTCCTGACTCTGCGTCTCCGGAATCACGATGACGGTGCGATAGCCGCGCGCATTGCCGACCAGAGCGAGGCCAATGCCAGTGTTGCCGGCAGTGCCCTCAACGATAACCCCGCCCGGTTGCAGCGTGCCGCGGTCCTCGGCGTCTTTGACGATGCCCCAGGCCGCGCGGTCCTTGACCGACCCGCCCGGGTTCAGGAACTCTGCCTTGCCCAGGATGGTACAGCCGGTGAGGTCCGATGCGCGCCGCAGTTTGACGAGCGGCGTGTTGCCGATGGTTTCAATGAAGTCGTTGCGGATCTGCATGATGGCGAGAGTACAGGGTGCCAAGCCGGCGGATCAAGCCGTTGACTTGTCCTAGGCGGCAACCGCAGAATCGCAACGATGAAATGTGCGACCCGCTTAGCGCTTGGTGTGCTGGTGCTCGGACTTGCCGCCAAGCAAGTCCCTGCCGAAACTCCGAAAGATACAGTAGTCATGGCCAAGCAAATCGACGACATCGTGTCGCTCGATCCGGCCGAGGCCTATGAGTTGTCAGGGGCCGAGGTCATCGGCAATACCTACGACCGGTTGGTCGACTACGATCCGGCGTCGCCAAACAAGCTTAAACCCGGCCTCGCTTCGTCGTGGCGGGTCGATCCCGACGGCGTGACCTTCACCTTCGGGCTGCGCGACGCGCGCTTCATAACCGGCAGGCGGGTGACCGCGGCCGATGCGGCGTTTTCACTGCAACGCGCAGTGACGCTGGACAAGGCGCCCGCGGTGATCCTCAACGCCATCGGCCTCACCAAGGAGAATGTCGTCAACGCGGTGGTGGCGCTCGACCAGCACACGCTTCGACTGAAATTGCCGAAACCGCTCGCGCCCAGCTTTGTCTATTTCTGCCTCACCGGCGTTTCCGCTAGTGTCCTCGACAAGGAGACCGTGCTGGCGCATCAGCAGGGGAACGATCTGGGGTTGCAATGGCTTGAGACGCATTGGGCGGGTACCGGGCCTTATCGGCTCGTGATGTGGCGGCCGAACGAATATTACGCGCTCGAAACCGTCGCCGATTATTGGGGCGACCAGCCCAAGACCCGCCGCGTCATCGTGAAGCAGGTCAAGGACGCGGCGACGCAGCGGCTAATGCTCGAGCGCGGCGATATTGATTATGCGCGCAACCTCGACAAGGACCAGCTCACGGCGCTGGCGAAAAATCCGAAAATCAACTTCGACCAGGGTATCAAGAGTGCCATCACCTATCTGGGCCTCAACCAGAAGAATCAGTATCTCAAGAAGCCTGACATAGTGGCGGCCCTAAAAAACCTCGTCGATTATGATGGTATTGGCAACGCTATTCTCGGTCCGACAGGCGTGGTGCATCAGAGCTTTGAGCCAGTCGGTTTTCTGGGCGCGATCCCCGATCAGCCCTACAAGTTCGACGTGGCCAAAGCGAAGGCATTATTGGTGAAAGCCGGCCTCGCCGATGGATTCGATGTCACCATGGATGTCCGTAACGCCTCTCCCGAGCCGGAGATCGGTCAAGCGCTACAAGCCGGTTTTGCCCAAGCCGGCGTCAAGGTCGAGATTGTGCCCGGCGACGGCAAGCAGGTGCTGACCAAATACCGCGCACGTCACCATGATATTTTTCTCGGCGAATGGGATCCGGACTATCCTGATCCGCATTCCAACGCCGAAGGCTTCATCGTCAATCCTGACAACAGCGACAATGCGACCATGAAGACGCCGGCATGGCGCAACGGCTGGTCCGACCCTGAGCTGATGCGGCAAGTCGCTGCGGCGATGGTGGAGCGCGACGACCGGAAGAGGGCGGCCATGTATGAGACGCTGCAACACCGCTTCATGGCGACAGCGCCATACGTGATGCTGTTCGAGCAAGTCGAGGTCGCTGCTCGCCGCGCCGATACGCGGGGCTTCAGCATTGGAGTTACGTCCGAATTTGACCGCTATGCGGGCATCACCAAGAACTAAGATCGCATGATCGGCTGGCGCATCGCGCGCATCATTGCGAGCGCGGTGCCGACCCTATGCGGCCTGTTGCTGGCGACGTTCCTGATCGCGAGGGTCGTGCCAATCGATCCGGCATTGGCGATTCTCGGCGACCGAGCGTCGCCAACGAGCTATGCCGCGGTGCGTCGGGAACTCGGTCTCGACCGGCCGCTTTATGTTCAATTCGGCCGCTACCTCGCCACTGTCGCTCGTGGCGACTTCGGCCGCTCGGCGTTGACCAAGAACCCGGTGGCGCAGGATATCGGGCGTTTTTTCCCCGCAACCATCGAACTCGCCACCACCGCGACGCTTATCGGCGTTCTCTTTGGCGTTCCCGCAGGGATGGTGGCGGCAGCCCGTCGCGGACGCTTCGCGGATCATGCGGTGCGCGTCCTTAGTCTTTTCGGGTATTCGGTGCCGGTGTTCTGGCTTGGCGTGATGGCGCTGGTGCTGTTCTACGCCGATCTTGGTTGGACCGCCGGGCCAGGTCGCATCGATACCGTGTTCGAGGATTTCGTGCCCCACATCACCGGCTTTATCCTGGTCGATGCCGCGCTTGCCGGTGATGATGACGCTCTCCGGAGCGCCCTCGCGCATCTGACATTGCCAGCACTGGTGCTGGGTTATTTTTCCTTCGCCTATATCAGCCGCATGACGCGCAGCTTCGTGCTGCAGGAGTTGGGGCAAGAATACATCGTGACTGCGCGTGCCAAGGGTTTGAGTGAGCGCCGCGTGCTGTGGGTGCATGCCTTGCGCAATGTGAGATTGCCGCTGGTCACGGTCATCGCGCTGGCCTATGCCGGCCTGCTCGAGGGTTCCGTGCTGACGGAAACGGTGTTCTCCTGGCCCGGTATCGGCCAATACATCACCAACTCGTTGCTATCGATCGACATGAATGCCGTGCTCGGTGGCACCCTGGTGATCGGCGCGATGTTCATTACCGTCAATCTCGCCGCGGATCTCCTCTATCGCTTGCTGGACCCGCGCGCGCGATGATGGCGTGGTACGACAATCCGGCAACACTCCACCAGGCACGCCTTGGCCGCATCTTTCGGGGCGCTATCGGCTTCCGCCGTCACCCGATGGCGGTCAGCGGTGCGATCATCGTCATCACCGTTGCCTTGATCGCATTGGCCGCGCCACAGCTGGCGCCTTACTCACCCGATGCGCAAAACCTTGCTGAGCGTCTGCAGCCGCCAAGCCCTGCCTACTGGCTGGGCTCCGATGAACTCGGCCGCGATCTTCTGTCGCGGTTGATCTATGGTGCGCGGGCCACCCTCGGCATTGTCGCGCTGGTGTCGGTCGTGGCCGCGCCGATTGGCCTCGTGTTCGGATGTGCCGCCGGATATTTGGGGGGATGGATCGAGATCGGGCTGATGCGCGTGACGGACGTGTTTCTAGCGTTACCGCGCCTCATCCTGGCACTCGCGTTTGTCGCGGCACTAGGGCCGGGAATCGAGAATGCGGTGCTCGCCCTCGCCATTGTCTCCTGGCCCCCCTACGCCCGTGTCGCCCGTGCCGAGACATTGGCGTTGCGAAACGCGGAGTTCATTGATGCGGTCCACCTTGCGGGCGCGTCAAGTGGGCGCATCGTCTTGCGCCACCTTATGCCGCTATGCCTCCCCTCGGTGATCGTACGCATGAGCCTCGACATGGCGGGCGTGATCCTCACCGCGGCGGGCCTCGGGTTCCTTGGCCTCGGCGCACAACCGCCCACTGCCGAGTGGGGCGCGATGATCGCGACCGGCCGGCAATACATGCTCGATCATTGGTGGGTCGCCGCGATGCCGGGCATCGCCATCGCGATATTGAGTCTTGCCTTCAACCTTTTGGGCGACGGTCTGCGTGACTGGCTTGACCCGAAGCAGCGATGACTGACCTGCTCGCGCTCGATGATGTGCGCGTTCGGTTCAGGGAACGCGAGGTTTTACACGGTGTCGGCTTCGCCATGGGACGTGAGCGTATCGGCATTGTCGGTGAATCCGGGGCTGGCAAATCGATGCTGGGCCGTGCTGTGATGCGGCTGCTGCCGCCGGGTGCTACATTGTCTGGCCGCATCGCGTTCGACAGCGTCACGCTTGATGACAGCAACATCGGCGCCGCGCGCGGCAGGCGCATTGCGTTGATCCCTCAGGACCCACGATTTTCGCTGAACCCGGCCATGACGGTCGGCAACCAGATCGCCGAGGTACTGCGCGTTCATCGCCGGCTTGCTAAGGTCGAGGCTAGACGTGAGACGTTGCGCCTGCTCAATTCCGTCCTCATGCGCGATCCTGAGCTTGTCTGTCAACGCTATCCGCACCAACTCTCGGGCGGCATCGGGCAGCGCGTGATGATCGCCATGATGCTGGCGCCCGATCCCGACCTCCTCATCGCGGACGAGCCGACTTCCGCGCTCGACGCGAGCGTCGCCGGCGGCATTTTGGCACTATTGGATGCCGAGGTCGCACGACGTCAAATGGGCATCATCTTGGTCAGTCACGATCTCGATCTGGTGGCGTCTTTCTGCGACCGGGTTCTGGTTATGAAGGACGGTGAAATCGTCGAGAAACTGCGCGCTTGCGAACTCAACACTGCGAAGCACCCGTATACGCGTCAGCTCTTGGCCGCACGGCTAAGGCTCGATCAATGATTTCCGCCCGAGCGCTGATTGCCAGACATGGCGGCAATCGCATCATCGGCAATGTGTCACTCGATGTCACAGACGGCGAATCCTTCGGGGTTGTCGGCGAATCCGGATCAGGCAAGTCAACGCTGCTCCGTGTTATCGCGGGTTTGCACCGAGATTGGTCCGGCGAGCTTACCATCGCTGGGCAAAGGCAGAACCGCGACCGTCCGCATGCCTTTGGCCGCATGGTGGCGATGGTGTTTCAGGACCCTTACGGCTCACTCCATCCGCGTCAGACCGTCGACCGCGCCCTGGCCGAACCCTTGCTGGTTCAGCGCTTCGGCTATGATTCCTCTCGCATTGTCGGGGCGTTGCGCGATGTCGGACTTGATGCGAACCATCGCTTCCGCTATCCGCATCAACTTTCCGGCGGCCAACGCCAACGCGTCGCCATCGCGCGGGCCCTGATTCTGCGGCCGAAACTACTGCTGCTCGACGAACCGACCTCGGCGCTCGACGCCTCCGTCCAGGCCGACATTCTGGCACTCCTTCGCCGGCTCAGGAAAGAGCATGACATGACCTTTGTTCTCGTCAGTCATTCGCTCGCGGTGGTCACGACAATGTGCGATCGCGCTGCCGTCATGCAGCAGGGCAGGTTCGTCGAAGAAGTTGTGGTCGACGATCTGCGCGAGGGCAATCTCCACGACACCTATGCCCGCGAACTCTTCGAAGCGAGCCGCGGCTTTCGTCGCGCCGGCTGATGCCAGCGTCGGCGGAGCCGGGCGCGGTTGGCGGCAAGCCAATAGAGCGCGATGACACAGTGCGCATTGTCGATTTTGCCCAACTGCACTAGTCGCATTGCCTTGCGAACGGAGAGGACGAGGACCCGGATGTCCTCTCCCTCATCACGATTGCCATGAACGCCGTCGGCACTGCGTGAATCAACGCGCGCGCAGTAGAGCGAGACCAGTTCAGTCAGGCCGCCCGTGCTGGGTAAGATGCGGTGGATCGGGAGCAACTCGCCAGTGATCCGCAACCCGGCCTCTTCCTGCGCCTCGCGACGAGCTACCGCTTTTTCGCTTTCGTCGTGACGATCCGCCAACCCCGCAACCGGCTCGATCTGCCAGCCGGAACGACCGGCCAACATGGCCGGCAAGCGGAATTGCTCGATCAACACCACCGCGTCGCGGGCGGGGTCATAAAGGAGCAGGGCCACCGCTGATCCGCGATCGAGGACTTCGCGGGTGACCATGTCGCTCCAGCCACCGGCAAACAATCGGTGCCGAAAGCGATACTTGTCCAGCCGGAAATGCCCTTTATAGAGCGTTGTTTTTCCAAGAATTTTTACGTCGGCATGATTTATCTTATGGGCACCCTTGACTTCGATATTACTTCGACATATCTTATGTTTCGTTATATCGAAATAGGAGATCTAAATGTTTCATCGTCACCGCATGGGTTGGGGCTACGCCGAAGGTTTTGGCCGTCGTCATGCCCATGAATTTTTCGGCCACCGGCACGGACATTGGCGCGGCGGGCGCGCCGGCCGGTTCTTCGATCATGGCGATCTGCGCTACCTCATTTTGAAGCTGATCGCCGAAAAACCACGTCATGGCTATGAACTTATCAAGGCGATCGAGGAGCAGTTCGGCGGCGCCTACAGTCCAAGTCCCGGCGTAATCTATCCTACCCTGACTATGCTTGAGGATTTGGGCTACACGGTCGCGACCGTGGAAGGCAACAAGAAGCTCTACACTATTACGGCCGAAGGCCAAGCGTTTCTCGAGCAGAACAAGGCGCAGGTCGATGCCGTGTTCGCCCGGTTGAAAGAGGCGGGTCAGACCTTTGGCGGCGGCCGCGCGCCGGAGATCCGACGTGCCGTTCACAATCTGCGCCTTGCTCTAGCGGCTCGCCTCGGGCGCGGCGCATTGACACAGGAGCAGATCCTCGCCGTCGCCGCGGTGCTAGACAAGGCCGCCGCCGACATCGAGCGGATTTAGGGCCTTAATATTTTTCCCGGGTTCATTGTGCCGTCGGGATCGATGGCATCCTTGACCCGGCGCATCAAAGCAAGTTCAAGCGCCGTCCGGTAGTGCAGCAGCTCGTCCACCTTGAGGCGGCCGATGCCGTGTTCGGCGCTGATCGAGCCCTCCATGTCTGCGACGATGTCGTGGACGATGCGCGCGAATTCGTCCCAGCGCGCCAGGAATTGCTCGCGGTCGGCACCCACGGGCTCACACAAATTGAAATGCACATTGCCGTCGCCGACATGGCCAAAAGCGATCGGGCGGATGCCAGGGAGCCGCTCCGTCACCGCCTCTGAGGCGCGAGTGATGAAGGTCGCAACCCGGCTTACCGGTACCGAAATGTCGTGCTTGATGCCGCCTCCTTCGAATTTCTGCGCTTCCACCAACCCTTCGCGAAGTCGCCAGAAGGCGCGCGCCTGCGCTGTCGAAGAGGCGATGGTGCCGTCGGCGATGAGGCCTGCCGCCATACTCTCGGCAAAGAAATCTTCAAGGGCGGCGCGCAAACCGCCGTCCTCGCGGCTCGACGACACTTCCATGAGCACGTACCAGGGCAGCGGTTTCGCCAGCGGATCGGTGGCGCCGGGGACATGCTTGATCGCGAGATCGAGGCCGATGCGAGGCATCAACTCAAAAGCGGTGAGCTGATCGCCGCTCGCCTCGCGCGCGCGGGCAAAGAGCGCCATGGCATCATCGACTCTCCCGAGACCGAGAAATGCGGTCTCGATTTCGCGCGGCCGTGGAAACAGTTTCATCGTCGCGGCGGTAATGATGCCGAGCGTGCCCTCGGCGCCGATAAAGAGATGTTTCAGCGAATAGCCGGTGTTGTCCTTGCGCAAACCGCGGAGCCCATTCCAAACCTGACCATCCGGTAGCACCACTTCGAGACCTAGGCACAGGTCACGGGCACTGCCGTAGCGCAGCACCGCGATACCACCCGCATTGGTGGAGAGGTTGCCGCCGATCTGGCACGAACCCTCCGCGCCGAGGCTCAGTGGAAAAAGCCGATTGACGCGCTCCGCTGCTTTTTGCAGATCGGCAAGGATGCAGCCGGCCTCGACGGTGATGGTGAAATCGACCGGATCGATATGCCGGACGCGGTTCAAGCGTCCGAGCGCGATGACGACCGACCGGCCATCTTCCGCCGGCACCGCGCCACCGCACAGGCCGGTATTGCCGCCCTGCGGTACCACCGGCACATGGGCGGCAGCGCACAATTTGACGATGCGCGCGACCTCCGCCGTGGTACCCGGACGCAGCACAATGGGTGTGGCACCATGGTAGAGGCCCCGCTGCTCGAGCAGGTAGGGTGCCAACTCGGCGGGATTGTCGATATAACCGCGTGGCCCGACGATCTGCTTTAGCCGATCGACGATGTCAGGCGCCGATCCGTCCACGAAAATCTCCTTCAACCCGTTTTACATCCGATACACCGCGCCGCAAACGGTCGTTGATGGCGACGCCGAGCCCAGTCTCGGGGATAGCACTGACCGCAATGCCAATATAGGGCGTGTTGTCGAGTTTGCGCAGGTACGCGAAAAGATTTGCCGCCGCCTCGATCAAATCGCCGCGGGGCGAGAGATTCAGTGTGGCACCGACATCCTTCGGCCCGAAGCCGAGCCACGCCTCGCCGGTATCGGCGCTGGTCGCGCCGAGCCGCAAGGGCAGGGTCGGGGCATAGTGCCGCAAAGACATGCCGGGCGAGCGGACGGCGCCATTGCGGGGCGGTGACAATGGTCCGACGATTTTGCTCAATTGTTCGGCCGTAACGGCACCGGGCCGCAGCAGAAGCGGTGCTGCCTCGGTGAGATCAAGCACGGTCAATTCAATGCCAACCGTCGTGGGGCCGCCATCGAGTATGGCGGCGATGCGGCCGGCAAGTTCCGCGACGACATGGTCAGCGGTGGTCGAACTGAGATGGCCCGAGCGATTGGCACTGGGCGCGGCCACCGGTCGGCCGACGGCGCGCAGCAAATTGAGGGCAATGGGAAGCGCAGGTACGCGCACCGCAAGGGTGTCGAGACCGGCGCCGGCAAGAAGCGACACCGGGCAATCGCTCCGCCGGGGCAACACCAGCGTCAGCGGTCCCGGCCAGAACTGTCTCGCCAATATCTCTGCTCGCTCATCGAGTACTACGAGGGTACGCGCGGCCTCGGCGTCAGGTACGTGGGCGATCAGCGGATTGAAGTGGGGCCGTTCCTTAGCGGCAAAAATGGCGGCGACAGCCCGGTCATTGGTCGCATCGCCGCCGAGCCCGTATACGGTCTCCGTCGGAAATGCGACCAGGTCCCCGCGACGCAGTCGTTCGGCCGCTCGGGCGATTTCCGCCGGCCGCAAGATGTCCGTCAGTCTCGTCCCCGGGCGACAAAACCGGTGTTGCGGAACTCGGGCTTACCGTAGGTGAGGCGCGTTCCTTCGAGCGTCGAGACGCTGCCGCCCGCCGCTTCGAGGATCGCCTGTCCGGCGGCGGTATCCCACTCCATGGTCGGGCCGAACCGCGGATAGATGTCCGCCTCGCCGGCGGCGAGCTTGCAGAACTTGATTGCGCTACCCGAGACGGTTCGAACCGCTCCTGGTAGCTTCGCCACAAATTCGGCGACGCGCGGCGAATTGTTGTGGCTGCGGCTGTGCACGATCACGGCGCCCTCCTTTGGCGCCCGGCGCGCCGAGACCGCCTCAAAACCGCCATCGACGCGACGCCGAGCGGTACCCGGTCCTGCGGCGGCATAAAGGAGATCCAGCGCGGGCGCATAGACCACGCCAAGCACGGGCAGGGAGTTTTCGATCAGGCCGATATTGACGGTGAACTCGCCGTTGCGCGCCACGAATTCCTTGGTTCCGTCGAGCGGATCGATCGCCCAGAATCGGGATGGTGCGGCTTCGGGCGAACCTCGCCGAGCCATGCGCTCTTCGGCAATTGCTGCAACGCCTGGCGCCTCGCGCTCAAGCATGGTCAAGATCGTTGCCTCGGCGATCTCGTCGGCCAGCGTCACGGGCGATTGATCATCCTTCCGGCGCACGACAAAATCCTCGGCATAGACCGACATGATCTTCGGCCCAGCCATGAGGGCCGCCGCGATCGCAAGGTCCAACAGCGCGTTCTTGTCGCTAGTGTCCATCAGCCCGCATGGGATTGCCGCGCATCAGCGATCGCCTTTTTCAGCTCATCGAACGTCATTGCCCCCGGATAGAGCTTGTCCGCGATAATGAATGACGGCGTGCCACTGATGTTGAGGTCGTCCGCGAGTGCATATTCTTTTTTGATCAGCGTCTCGATCGTGGGCGCCGACATACCCGCCTTGGCCTGGGCGACATCGATACCGACCGAAGCGGCTACCTTGTCGACAACGCTTTCATCGATCTGGCCTTTGGTCTCCATCATCGCGCGATGAAAGGCGTCATATTTGCTTTGTGCACGCGATGCCAGCGCCATTTTGGTCGCGTAAGTCGAGGCCGCGCCGAGAATTGGCAATTCCTTGTAAACGATGCGCAGCTTAAGGTCGCTGCCCAAAAGGCTCTCGAGCGCGGATTGCACCATTTTACAATAGGGGCAGCGGTAATCGAAGAACTCGACGACGGTCACGTCGCCGTGGGGATTTCCGCCGACCTCCGATTCCGGATCGTTATAGAGTTCGTTGTGATGGGCGCGGATGGTCTCGTCGCTGCGCGCCAACTTGTTCGCTTTCTCCTTATCGTCGGCCGCGGCGATCGCGTCCATCAGAACGTCGGGATGCTTCACGAGATAATCGTGGATGATCCGCTCGACCTCTTTGGTCTGATCCGGCGTCAGGACGTCGGCGGCGTCGCACGGCTGGGATGCGACGTGGCCAGCAAGGCACAAGGCCGGAAGAAGGAGGCGGTGAATCATCGGTCGGCGTCGCGTTTGGCCTCGTCGGCGATGTCCTGGGCGCGTTGCCGCGCGGGACCCGGGGGCAGCATTTGAACGGCGCGCAGCGCTTCGTGACGTGCCATGTCATGATCTCCCATCGATGCGCCTTGTTCGGCGAGGGCGAGCGAGGCGAGCCGAGATTGTTGGTCCGGCCATAGACGATGGCGAGCAAACGCCATGCCTCGGCGTTATCAATCTCGTTGCGGGTCACTTCTTCGAGATTGATGCGGGCGTTTGCCAGCAGTCTTCGGATTTTCGTTCTCAACCTCAACTTGTGCCAGTTCGGTGCGCAATAACATCGAACTCGGATCGAGCATGGTCGCCTTGCGGTACGGCTCTACCGCCTCGGCGATACGGCCATTCTCAAATAGCATTTGCCCCTTGAGTTCGGCGTAATAGGGATCAGTCGGGAAATCATGCATCAGACCTTCGATTGCCGGCAGCGCATGGGCGAGATCGGGAATGCGGTAGTAGGCGATGGCACGGGCGTAACGCGCGATCTCGGACCTGTCGCTTTCGGGATACTCATTTAATGTCTGTTGCGGGTCTTGCAGGAACCCCGCCAGTTTCGCCTTCATGCTTCGCAACATTTCGACGGACGCGGGCGGAGTCGGGATTGTTGGAATAGGACGAATTTTCGACATGTTCACGGACATATTCGATGCGCTGCTCGGTCAACGGGTGCGTGCGCAGATAGGGGATTTCCTTCTGGCCGCTCATGAACTCCGATTGCTGCAGAATATCGAAGAAATCGAGTAGACCCTTCGCTGATTGATGGGTGCGGTCGAGGAAGGTGAGGGCCGCCTGGTCTGCCCGCGCCTCCTGCTCGACCGAAAATTGGAGCCAGGCCCGCTCAGCTACTCCGGATGCGCCGAGCAACGCAAGCAGCGCCAGCGCCGCCGGTTACCGCCGCCAAGGCGAGACCGAGCGCCATCGCCGCCATACCTTCGTACTCCGCCTTGCGCATCGCGTCTTCCGAGCGCGCGATATGCCCACCGGCGATGTGGCCGGTTTCGTGCGCCATGACGCCGATGAGTTGATTGGGTTTTTCGGCGCGCATGATGGTCCCAACATTCATAAAAATATTCTGGCCGCCGGCAACGAAGGAATTGAGTTGCATGTCGTTGACCAGATAGATATGGAGCGCCGAAGGATCGAGGCCCGCCGCGCGGTAGACCGGGCTCTCAAAGGCGATGAGATCGCTCTCGATCTCAGCGTCGCGCAGCATCGAAATATCCTGTGCGCGCGCCTGATGTAACGATAGGAGCAGCGCGGTGCCAGCAACCGCCATTCGTCGCGACAATGACACGGGCAGGGATCTCATTCCGGCGCAATCATAAGCCGGTTCGACGTCCGTTATCTACCCTGCTCCCCGTCGGCGCCACCAACCGCGGCGTGGCGGTCCTGCGGGTTCAGGGTCCGGCTCGGGTCGCGGCAGCGTCTCCGGCTCCGGTTCCTGGGCGTTCGGCTGCTGTTCGAGGCCGTTCTCCAGCGCCGCCGGTTCGGGATTGGCGACACTCGGCAGTTCGGCAGCAACGTCGATATCCTGATCAGCCTCGGTTCCGCCCAATACCTCGGCGTCGGTCGCCTCCATTACCGGCGCGAGCGCCACCGCTATCGGTTCGCCCGGGACGGGGATCGCTGCCTGCATCATGTCGGGCGCAGCAGTACCTTGTTCGCGTCGCCGCCTGCGGCCGCCGCGCCGTCCCCGGCGCCGACGCTTGCGGTCTCCGCGACCGTCGCCGTCGGCAAGCGCCGCGAGTGCTTCGCCGTCGGCCGCGCCAGCCGCAATTGAAAGGTCGCTTTCTTCCGATTCATCGCTCGGCGATGGTGACGCCTCCTGTATCGTCCGTAGTTCAAGGCTCCGCTCGGGATGCTCGCGGCGTTGACGGTAACGGCGATGACGGCTGCTGCGCTCCGATTGAGGTGGTTGCGGCGCCGCCGCTTCAGTTTCTTCTTCCTCTACAGCGAATACCGGTGGACCGGCGACAGACACCGGTTCGGTAATACCGAACACATCGCTATCGCTTTCGTCTTCGCCGCCCGTATCTTCTTCCTCCTCGAGCGGCAGCGGTGACGTCAGTGCCGGCAATGCCGCAATTTCCTCCGCCGTCAACGGGCGCCCGCGATCGAGCCGGAACGCTGGCGGCACCAGTGCTTCGTCGCCATCGACGGTGATGCGGAAGCAGTAGCGCTTTTCGTTTTGGGTCAGCGTTTCTCGCTTCTGGTTCAACAGATAAATCGCGACGTTGATTGGTACGGCAACGGTGACCTCCGCCGATCGCCGTCGCATTCCCTCTTCCTCAATGGCACGTAGAATATGAAGCGCGGTCGATTCCGTGGAGCGGACGTGACCGGTGCCTCCGCAATGCGGGCAGGGTTCGGTCGATGCCTCGAGAAGCGACGGTCGCAGGCGCTGGCGCGACAACTCCATGAGGCCGAATGGGGATATGCGGCCGATCTGGATGCGCGCCCGGTCGTGGCGCATCGCATCCTTGATACGGCGCTCAACCTGCGCATTGTTGCGTCCTTCCTCCATGTCGATGAAATCGACCACGATCAGTCCAGCAAGGTCGCGCAGCCGCAATTGTCGTGCGACCTCCTCGGCGGCCTCGAGATTAGTCTTGAGTGCCGTCTCCTCGATATTGCGCTCGCGCGTAGCACGGCCTGAATTGACGTCGATCGCGACCAGCGCCTCGGTGGGATTGATGACGATGTAGCCGCCGGAACGCAGCTGCACGACGGGCGACAGGATCGCATCGATCTGCCCTTCGGCCTGATAGCGGTGGAAGAGTGGGACCGAAGGATCGCGATACAGCTTCACCCGTTTTGCATGACTCGGCATCAGCATTTTCATGAAATCTTTGGCGGCGCGATAACCCTCTTCGCCGTCGACAACGACCTCCTCGATGTCACGCGAATAGAGATCGCGGATCGATCGCTTGATCAGATTGCCTTCTTCGTAGACCAGCGCCGGCGCTGTCGATTTGAGTGTCAGATCGCGGATCTCGTCCCAGAGACGGAGCAAATATTCGAAATCGCGCTTGATTTCGGGCTTTGAGCGCTCACTGCCCGCGGTGCGCACAATCACGCCCATGCCGTCTGGCACCTGGAGGTCGCTCATCAAATCCTTGAGGCGGCGACGGTCCTGTATCGAGGTAATCTTGCGAGACACGCCGCCGCCGCGCGGCGTATTCGGCATCAACACGCAGTAACGGCCGGCGAGCGACAGATAGGTGGTCAGCGCGGCGCCTTTGTTGCCGCGCTCTTCCTTGGTGACCTGGACCAGCATGATCTGCCGGCGCTTGACGACTTCTTGAATCTTATAGTGCCGATGCGAGCGAAAGCGCGGCCGCGGCGCCTCTGCTTCCTCTGCGTCTACCGCTTCATCGCCGCCGATGGTTTCGAGCATGTGGACCTCGCGGCACGACTTCGACCTGTTGCGGCGCGTCGCCGCAAGGAGCGGCGTCGCCTTCGCGCGATCGCGGCAATATCGAGCAACGGGGCGCGCTGCCTCGATCGCGACGGCGACGCATCCATCGTATCGCTTGCCGCGGGCGTGTCATTCACCGTCTCCGCCGCCGCACGAGGTGGTCCGGCTCGACCAGCGGCGCCACCGCGATATCAGCTACTTCTCGCTCGGTCGAGTCCGGCTGAAGCGTGTCATAGATAACATTGTCGCTGGATGGGGCGGCGACCACCGCCGGGCCGACCGCTTCCGCTTCGGGCGCGGCTGCTTCGAAGGCTTGCTCATTGCCAGTTTGGCCGCTCGTTTCGCCTTCGCCGCCGGCACCGGTCTCGAGTTCGGCGTCAGCGACCGCTGCGGTTTCGATTTCCGCGCTCTCCGTCTCGCCTTCGGACTCGCCCTGGCTGCGCTGTTCGTAGACCGATTTGAACGCCGCCCGGTCGCTGACCGGGATGCGGTAATAGTCCGGGTGGATTTCGTTGAAGGCCAGGAAACCGTGCCGGTTCCCGCCATATTCGACGAACGCTGCCTGCAGCGATGGTTCGACGCGGGTCACCCGCGCAAGATAGATGTTGCCTTTGATCTGCCGCTTGCCGGCGGCTTCGACATCGAACTCTTCAAGCCGATTGCCATTGAGAATGGCGACCCGAATTTCTTCGGGATGCGCCGCGTCGATCAAGCATGCGTTTTGACATGGGCAAAGCTCCGGACCGCGCGTCTGCGCCCCTTGGATTACGGGGGAGGCGCGGTCGATGTGTGGGAGCAGCGGGCGGCGCCTCGAATCGGTCGGACTGCGATGCGGCTTTCTCTAGCCATCAGAACTTCATCGTGGCGGCGACCGGCCCGGCTGCAAAAAGGTTGTCCAAATTGAACGGTGTTAAGCCCGGTGGCGGGAGCGGCGGCGCGTCAGCGGCGCGCCTTTGCCGGAGATTCCTGCTCCCGATGCCGCCGGCAGGGCCCAAGCCTCGCCGGCCGCCGTGGTAGTTCGCGACCTAGGATAACAGGGGTTGCCAGAAGTCAAGTTTTCGTTTCGGCGGATAACTGCCAGAACTTACCTGGAATGCGGGCATGACTTCTTTGGCAAATAGCGCAACCGAATCGAGCCGCCGCCGTGTAGGGCATCGTGCCGAACGCCATGTCGCAGACGAAATAGGTGATGCCGGTCTGCTCGGCGAGTCGAACGGCGATAAACTTGCGCACCGTCTCCGGGCGTTCCGGCGACGCCCATGCCGCATGCCCTGAAGCGCGTCGAATTCATCGGGATAGATCATCGCGATCGGGAACGGGATGCCCGCCCATTCCCACAGGAAAGCCATGTAGTGACGCCATTGAGCGGTATGCGGCGCGCGCGATCGTCGAGCGCTTTGGCGTCGCTCTCGGCTACCACGACATGGCGGAACACACCCATCAGCGGCATGGCGGCCGCCGCGCGCCCTGCGCCTGCCATTGCGCCCGATAGGCATCGGTCAGAGGCTTCATGCCGGCGTTCGGAATCAGCGTTACCATATGGCCCTTGAGACGCGCGGCGTCGGCGGCTCGCGCCGGCTCGATCGGCGCGAACCATAACGGCGGATGCGGCCGCTGCAGCGGTCGGGCGGCGATGCGCACGTTCTTGTAATTGGTAGAATTTGCCGTCGTGGTTGAGAACGTCGCTCGTCGAGCGCCTTAAGGATCACCTCGGTTGCTTCGCGATTGCGCTGCGGGCGGTTTCCGGATCGACGGCATAGGCCGCGATCTCGATCGGCGAGGCGCCGCGGCCTAATCCCAGTTCCAGCCGGCCGCCGCTCATATGGTCGAGCATCACGACTTCCTCGGCGAGCCGCAGCGGGTGGTACATCGGCGTGACATAGAGCAGCGGCCCCAAACGCAGCCGCTTGGTGCGTTGCGATGGCCGCGGCAAGGAACACGCTGGGTGATGGCGCCATGCCGAGCGGAGTCGAATGATGCTCGGCGATGTGATAGGAGCGGAATCCGACGCGATCGTATTGTTCGATCAGCTTGAGCCGGCTTTCAAAGAGATCGGCCAGCGATACACCATTGTCGTCGAGATGGTCGAACATGCCGAATTGCAGCGCCATGGCGCTCCCCCTAATCGATGGCGACCTGGATCTCGTCGCCGTTGAGCCGCGTCGGAAACGTCTTGATGTCGTCTTCGGCCGGCGGTTCAAGCGCCTTGCCGGTCTTGATGTCGAAGCAGCCGGCATGCAGTGGGCACACGATCTGGCCGCGCTCGACGAAGCCGTCCGACAATTGTGCGTAGGCATGCGAGCAGACATTGTCGGTCGCATAGTATTCGCCATCGAGATTGTAGAGGGCGATTTCCTGTTTGCCGACCTTCACGCCCTTCACTTGGCCGGCGGGCACATCGGCGCGACGCGCGACCGTGACCCAGTTCGTTGCTTCGCTCATGCCCGCATCTTTGCCGGGCGCCAGCGGATTTGGCAACTCCGTTTGCGCGAATACGGGTGCCGCAAGGGAAGTGCCGTCGATTGCCGCTTTTCCGTCATCGCGTCGGGCGGGAGAGCGCTTGTCACACCCTTGCCCGGGAGCAGAACTCGATAATGGCATCGGCGATGCGTGTCTCAAGCTTCGATTCGAGCCCGTGCCCCATACCCGGGACCAACTGCAGCTCAGCGCCCGGAATGGTCGCGGCCGTGTCCTTGCCGGCTTCGACCGGCACCAGCGGGTCATCGACGCCGTGAATCACCAACGCCGGCACCCGTATTCTCTCCAACCGCTCCACGCGGCTGCCGCTCGTTAGAATCGCGGCGGTTTGCCGCGCCATGCCTTGCGGGTAGTAGCAGCGGTCGTAGCTGGCCTCGACCTGCTGCTGCAAAATCGCTTCGTCCTCCGGAAAGCCGGGGCTGCCGATGACGCGCCGCCAATGCATGATCTGTTGGATCATGCTCTCGCGTGCGCTGTTTGCCGGTGGCGTCATCAACGCCATCAGCGCCTCTGGTTTGCCCGGCGGCAGTCCAGGACGTCCCGAGGTCGACATGATCGACACCAGACACAATGTCCGGTCAGGATGGTCGGTGGCGATGATCTGCGCGATCATTCCGCCCATTGAGACGCCGACAATGTTTGCACGGGCGATACCGAGTGCGTCAAGCAAGCCGACGCCATCATTGGCCATCTCGACGAGCGTGTAGGGCGCTTCGATCGTTTCGCCGCTCATCGCGCGCTGAAACAGCTCGGCAATATTGGGCTCTCCGCCATCGGGAAATTTGGTCGAGAGGCCGATATCGCGGTTATCGTAGCGCAATACGCGAAACCCGGCGCTCGCCAACCTTTCACAGAACGGCTCGCGCCATCCCGTCAGTTGCACGCCCAAACCCATGATCAATAAAATGGCGGGCGCCTGGCGATCGCCGAATTCCTCGTACGCGATCTCTATTCCGTTCGCCTTGGCAATGGGCACCGATACCTCCCGATGGTCAGAAACCAATCGCTCACCATACCACGTGTCATCGGTCATCGTGGCGCGGCAGGGCGGGCGCCCGAGAATAGCTTGGCCGGATTCCGCCACGCCGCGGCGCTCGGTTGCGGATGGGTCGAGTTCGACGTTCGGCTGAGCAGCGACGGTCATCCGATCGTGTTTCACGACGAGACGCTGGATCGCATGACCGGCGAAGCGGCGTGGTATCGACCATGCCGCTCTCAGCTTTGCTCGAGCGCAACGTCGGCGGCGCGCCAATTCCGACATTGGAGAGGGCGCTTGCGGAACTCGGTACGTTGGGGCTCGGCGCCAATCTCGAAATGAAAGCCGAGGCAGGGCGCGAAGCCGCACTCGCCGAAAGCGTGGCTGGAGCCATCGCTCGCGGACCCCAGCTATCGGTGCTGGTGTCAAGCTTTTCGCTGCCGGCGCTTGCCGCCCTGTTCCGCGTTGCCCCCGAGCTCCCGCGCGGTGTGCTGACGAAAAGATTGGCGAGGAACTGGCGAGTTGCGCCACACCGCCTCAACGCCGCCGCCCTCATTTGCAATCACCAAACGTTAAACCCATCCGCGGTTCGGGCGGTGCGGGATGCCGAGTTCTTGCTGGCGAGCTACACGGTGAATGATCCGAACCGCGCGCGACAGCTATTCGCGTGGGGCGTGGACAGCGTCATCAGCGACATACCCGATACGATCATGGCGCTTCTATCAAGCTAGATCGAAGAGCAGTATTTCGGCATCCGTGTCGGCAGTCACCGCGATCACGGGTTCGGATTCAATTGCGGCGCCGTCGCCCTCTCGCATCTCGGTGTCGTTGAGCGCGACGATGCCGCGGGCGACTTGCAGCCAGGCACCACGGCCTCGGGCAATCTCGCGGGCGAGCTGGGCACCCGGTCTAAGCTTCGCGGCGAAGAGGCGGGCGTCCTGATGAATGGTGACAGCGCCTCCCGCGCCCTTCGGTGAAGCAAGCTCCATCCATTCGTTCGTTCGGTCGGCAAGTGCGAACGTCTTCTGCTCGTAGCTTGGTTGGAGCCCGCGCTCGGCCGGATTGATCCAGATTTGCAGGAAATGCACAGGGACGGTTTGTGAATGATTGAATTCGCTGTGAGTGATGCCGGTGCCAGCGCTCATACGCTGCAATTCCCCCGGGCGTATCACGGTGCCGTTGCCGATACTGTCCCTGTGCTCGAGCGCGCCCGACAAAACGTAAGTGAGGATGTCCATATCGCGATGGCCATGCGTCGGAAATCCGCCGCCCGGGATGACGCGGTCGTCGTTGATGACGCGCATTGTCCGGAACCCCAGCTGCGACGGATCGCGGTAGTCTCCGAATGAAAATGTGTGACGACTATCGAGCCAACCGGTCTCGGTCCGGCCACGCGTCATGCGATCGCGGAATTTGATCATGCCACCCTCCTTTGCGAGGCCTCCCCAATAAATGGCGCTCACCCGCCAGCGGACAAGATCGAGAGATCGCAGACTCTGGGTTGCCATTTCACTGGCTTGCGCGGTTTGCGTCGATCGGCCAGTGTCTCCACCTGCATCGGCACGGGCATAAGTAAGACCGGGAGGAAGTATGTCGACCGTCGCGCAAAGCTCGCAAGAACGTAGTAAGCTCGAACACGTCCTGGGCAAAGTATCTCGCCGCTTTGTCTGGTTTCTCTTCCTTATGTTCGTGATCAATTACATCGACCGTGGCAACGTCGGCATTGCCGCCCTGTGCGATGAATCGCGATCTCGGTATCAGCGCATCGGTCTTCGGTCTGTCGCTCACGATCTTCAATATTGGCTATGCGCTATGCGAGATTCCGAGCAACATGATACTGATGCGCGTGGGCGCGCGGCGCTGGTTCGCGCGCATCATGGTGACATGGGGTCTCGCGACTGTCGCATGCGCGTTGGCTTGGGGCCCGACCAGTTTCATCGGGCTTCGCACCATCGTCGGCGTCGCTGAGGCGGGTTTCGCCCCGGGCCTCGTGCTGTTCGTCACCCTCTGGTATCCCCAATTCTACCGCGCGAGCGCGCAGTCGGGCTTCATGATCTCGCAGCCGGTAGCGGGGGTGCTTGGCGCCACGGTCGGCGGTCTGATTCTCGGCATGACCGGATTCCTGGGACTCGCCGGCTGGCGCTGGCTGTTCATCATCGAAGGCATTCCCGCGGTGATCCTCGGCATTATCTGCTGGTTCTATCTGACCTCGCGGCCGGCCGAGGCGACGTGGCTATCATCCGAAGAGCGCACGACGCTGCAGGCGGCGCTCGAACGGGACGCCGAGGCACGGGAGGCAATGGTGTCATCGAACGAGCGCGCTTCCGTGCTGAGCCTGGTACTGAGCAAGAACATGCTCATCCTGTCGTTCTGTTTCGGCTGCATGGTCGCCAATTACAGCGCGCTCGGCGGCTGGATGCCGCAGATCGTGCGCGACATCGTGGCGCCGGGCACGCCCTATTGGGTCATTGGCCTGATTTCTGCGATCCCGTCGCTCTTCACCATTGCCGCGATTCCCTATTGGAGCCGGCGTTCCGATCGCCGGCGCGAGAAATTCTGGCATTCGATCGGAGCTGTGCTCCTGGGCGCCGCCGCATGGGGAGTAGCCGCGACCGCGACCGTCCCGGCGATCCGCATGACCGCGTTGGTGGTGGCCTCGGTCTCAACCATCGCCGCCTGGCCGATCGTCTTCACCATGCCGGCAGCGGTGCTGCCGCGCGCGGCGCATCCAGCCGGCATCGCCTTCCTCAATACCGTCGGCATCGGCGGCGCCGCCATCAGCCCCCTGATCATGGGCATCATCCGCGACACCACCGGCAGCTTCGGCCCGGCAATGGCCGTCATGGGGGCGATCTTGGCGTGCGGCGCGGGGCTCGTATTCTTGGTGCCGCGTCGCCTGCTCAACGCCGGTGCCCCTGTGCGGCCGACGCTATTGGCCGAAGCCGGTGACTGATGGCGGCATGGCCCGCTGGCGAACATGCATCGGAGCGGCATCATCGCCCTCCAAGCCACGACTTTCAACGGCGCGCCGCTAATTCAGCTTTTTGATGCCAGCGGGCAGCCGCCTTGATCGAGCGGTCGGATCGATTGGTCCGGTTCGACCTTGGCGATGAGCTTTAGGAGATCCCACTCGCTCTTCGATTCCGATGGCGTCTTCACCTCATAGAGGTAAGAGGGGCGGATGACGCGCCCGTCGATCCGGATCTTGCCGTTCTCTGTCATGAAGTCATTGATCGGAGTGGCCCGCATCTGCGCCATTACCTTGTCGGCGTCGGTCGTGCCTGCCGCCTTGATGGCGTTGAGGTAGTGCATGACGGCACCGTAATCCCCGGCCTGGATCATGGTCGGCATCTTATGCATACGTTCGTAAAAACGCTTCGACCAGGCGCGAGTCTTGTCGTTCTGGTCCCAGTAAAAGGCGGTTGTCATGACCAATCCGTGCGCGACCCGGAGCGTCAGGGAGTGGATATCGGTAACGAACAACAACAGTCCGGCGAGCTTTTGGCCTCCCTGGGTGATTCCGAACTCGGCGGCGCTCTTGACCGAATTGATGGTATCGCCGCCAGCGTTGGCGAGCCCGATGACCTTCGCCTTCGATGCTTGTGCTTGCAGCATGAAGGAGGAGAAGTCTTGGTTGTTAAGCGGTACCGGCACGTCGCCAAGGACCTTTCCTCCCGACGCCGTCACTACCGCTGCGGTATCGCGTTCAAGCGCATGGCCGAACGCGTAGTCGGCAGTGATGAAGAACCAGCTATCGCCACCCGCCCTCACCATCGCGCCGCCGGTTACATGGGCGAGAGTGTAGGTGTCGTAGGTCCAATGGACCGCGTAGGGCGAGCAGAATTTGCCAGTGATGTCGGAAGAAGCGGGTCCCGAGAACAGCACAATCTTGTGCTTTTCTCGCGACACATTCTCGACGGCGAGTGCCACAGAGGAGGTTGGTACGTCCACGATCGCATCGACCCCGTCGGTGTCATACCATTTGTCGGCGATGGCTTTGCCGACATCGGGTTTGTTTTGATGGTCGGCGCCAACGATTTCAATCGGCCGGCCGAGCACCTTGCCGCCGAAATCCTCGACTGCCATTTGCGTGGCGGTGAGCGAGCCTTTGCCGGTGGTGTCGGCATAGAGCGACGACATATCAACGAGCACGCCGAGTTTGACGGCGGTGTCGTCGGCATAAGCGGCACTGCCGAACAGCACGACCGACATCGCGACAGCGAACAGGCGTACCTTCATGGCAACCTCCCCTCAAATGTATTTTTTACGGGCGCACCTTATCGTTTTCGACCGGAAAGTGCCAATGCCGCGACCCGACGCCAAACATCGGGCGAGCCCGCCAGGCAGCCCCATTCTCGCCGGGGTTTACCGACCCCGGTGCCTCAGGGGCAATGCCGACATCATGCGGAATTCAAATGATCGCGCCAGCGAACAACGGCCTCGCATCCCGATCCTCAATTTCGATCACCCATAAATCGGGGTCGCGCTTCACCGCTCGCTCGATATAGGCGTCGACATCCCTCTCAGGGACCAGCGCCGCGCCGGTAACGCGCTGCCAAACCAAGTCCCCGGCGCCGCTGCGGCTCTGGACCAGCACCTCGAAACCGAGGTCGCGCCGGTTGAGCTTGAGGAGGATGACGCCGGCATCCTCGTCGCCGCGGCGCGCGACAACCACCGGTATGTTGCGTGTCGTCGCCAACCGAAGCGCCGCCTGGACCTGGAACCGGGTCTTCAGCCGGTCGGGAACAAAACGCGGCTCTGCCATAAAAAATTGCTAGCGGGCAACGCCCATTTGATGCCGAATCCTTACTTCACTTCTGCAAGCGGCAAAAACGATTTATCTTCAATTTGTTAGGCAGCTAAGTTTTGAGGAAAGTTTATTTCGACTTTGACATTGTTCGGATCGGGGAAGAAGAGCTGCTTGGCCGAGCCACCTGCTAAAGTATTTTCTCTAAATTCAACGCCTTGCTCCAGGAGCTTCGCTTTCAGGCCGGCAAAATCCGAGCCCAGAAACGCGAAATGATCGAAATCGCCGGTCTCCGCCTTGGTGGCGTGGTCGACAAAAAACAGATGGATGACCGGATGATCTCCAACATAGAGCCACGCACCGGGCTGGTCCAACGGCGGTCGCCATCCGATCCGCATGCCGAGGAGATCGGTATAAAACGCGACCGTCTCTTTCGGCAGGGCGGTGTTGATGGTGACGTGGTCGAGCGATTTCAGCGCCATGAGCTCCCTCCTTATTGGCGCTTTATCTTAAACCTGTTGGATCGCCGATAACAGCCAGTGCCCGCCCGGGCTGCGAGCAAAGGTCCACATCTCGCGTGCCTCGCTCGGGTTTTTGGGGTCCCCGTCCGCGACCGCGTTAGAGTCGGTTCGCACCACCCAATCGCGGGCGCGCCAGTGCATGACCACCGTGGCGTATTCGAGATTGCCTTCGCTCCAAGCCTCGCGGACATCGCCTTCGATGAACTCGACATCCTCGACATGGTTCTCGAGCCCTTGGCTGTTGTTCTCCGCCAGCTCCTCCGAGAAATAGGACAACATTTCCGGCGTCACATAATGGCGCAAAGTGGTGAGATCGGCCTTGCCCCAAGCACCTTGCACCGCCTTCAACACTGCTTCGAAAGCGGTTTGGTCGGACTGGCCGACGGGAATTTGTTGGACCGCCGGGCCGGGGCTCGGTCCTCCATAACCAACGGGGCCGGGTCCGCCCATCATTGCGCCGCCGCCCCCCCATGGACCCGCACCGAAGCCCACGCCGGAGCCGCCGGCCGGTCCGTAGCCACCGCCAAAGCCCGAACCCCAGCTTCTATGGAAAAAGCCGCGAAACAGACGCCAGCCAAGATAGATGAGGAATAGCCATATGATGATCGAGAAGAAACCGCCACCCCAGCCGCCGCCGTACCCATAGCCGCCGCCCATGCCCCAATGGGGAAACAGCATGCTGCCGAGCCAACCGCCGAACAGACCACCGGCAAGTCCGCTCAAGAAAGGATGATAGCCGCCATAGCCGTAACCCGAGCCGCCATAAGCGCCGCGATAAGACGGATTGCTGTAAGGCGTCACGCTTCGATTGATCGCCGACCCGCCGTTATAATTGTATGTCTGGGAGCCCATGCTTCCCATGCTTGAGTAGCCACGCGACGTCCAGCCGGCGCGCGCTTGCGCCGAATGCGTCGTCATGATCAAAGGCGCGGTCAGGAGCCCGGCGCAGAACAGCGCCAGGGCAAGGGTTCGCAGAATCTTCATGGCGTTGGCTTTCCCGGACACAGGCCTAATCGGTCCCGCTCATATGTCGTATCGCGGGCGTTGGGAAGCAAGGGCGCACAGGAATGACTGCTCACGTGCCCAAGGGCCCAGACCGGACAACCTGGCGATGGCAGCCCCATCCTACCACCTGCCCTTGTCAGGTGCAGGCACCGCCGCTACCGTCCACCATAAACGGAGGTAGGATGGCGGAGCGTTCCGCGGTCTGCACAGCTGAGGAATCATTGCCCCTGATTCTTGTGCGCCCATGACAATCGCGAATTGCTCGATCGCGTCGCGACAATAGTCAATGCACAATATCGGGCTGTGACCGTAGCGGAGCCGGAGGCCGCCTTTGCCGCGGCAGCATTGCAACGTCCTCAACTCATTCTGTGCGCCACCCGGTTGAAGACCGCCAATGGCCGGTACCTGTGGCAAGCGCTGCGCGCCGATGCCGCGCTGGGCGATGTCCCGCTCATCCTCATCGGTGGCGGCGGCAATACTAGGCTCGAGCGTGACGTCGATGCTTTGTACCCGCCGTTTTCCGACGCCGAATTGCTCGGCCGCATAGCGGTCAATCTCAGGTTAGCGCGTCGCCGAGCAAAAGCGGCTGCCCGCCGCGAGGCTGTGCTAACGGGCGAAGCGGCAGCGATGCTCCGACGCATCGACATCGTCCTAACCCATCTGCCCTTCGGCCTGACAATGGTCAATCCGGACGGCGAGATTGTCTACGCCAATCCGGCGCGCGAGCGGCTATTGCGATTTCGCGACCAACCCCAGATCGGTGAGCATTTGGCCCCACAGTTGCCGGCGCGGAAGATCGACGGCAGGCCACTGATACCCGAAGAATACCCCATCCGGCGCGCCCTCAAGGGTGAGTTCGTAGCCGATCTCGAAATCCAGTACGACAGCGGCGACGGTCCGCCGCGTTGGCTGCGAACGAGCGGCATTCCGATCACCCGGCCCGACGGCAGTGTGCAATACGCCATCGGTGTGGCGGTCGATGTTACCGGCGAAGTGCAAGCGCGGGAGGCGCTGCTGAAGCTTACCGAAAGCCTTGAAGTGCGGGTTCGTGCCGAAATCGAAGAGCGGCTCAAAACCGAAGAGGCGTTGCGCCAAGTGCAAAAGATGCAGACCATTGGTCAGCTGACCGGCGGCATCGCCCATGATTTTAATAATCTATTGCAGGTGATGCTTGGCAATCTAGAGGCCGTTGAACGGCAATTGCATGCCGACGCACGGCTCGATCGACCGCGCATCGACCGACAGGTTGCCGCGGCGTTGCGCGCTGTCGAACGCGCCACGCAAATGACACAACAATTGCTGGCCTTTTCGCGGCGCCAGCCGCTCAATCCGAAGCCGTTCGATGCCAATCAGTTGGTCCTCCGTATGGCTGAGTTGTTCCGGCGCACGCTGGGTGAGAGTGTCGCGATCGAAACCGTCATAGAGTCCAATCTTCGCCCAGCCTATGCCGATCAGAACCAATTAGAGGCGACGCTGCTCAATCTTGCGGTAAACGCGCGCGATGCCATGCCGAGCGGCGGGCGGTTGACCATAGAGACAGCGAACTACGCGTTTGATCAGTCTGAAGGCGATCCGTGGGAGGAATTTGCGACCGGCGAATATGTCATGATCGCCGTCAGCGATACCGGAACCGGCATTGCCAGAGACGTAATGCCGCGCATCTTCGAGCCGTTCTTTACCACCAAAGAGGTTGGCCGGGGCACCGGTCTCGGGCTGTCGCAAGCTTATGGCTTCGCCAAGCAATCCGGCGGAAACATCAAGATCTATAGCGAGGTCGGGGTTGGGACGACGGCTAAGCTGTACCTTCCGGCAGGCCCTCTCCCGAGGGAGATGGACAAGCGCGACGCGCTGCCGGATGCACGCCGTCGGGCGAGCGGCGAGTTGATATTGGTGGTCGAGGACGATCCCGGCGTTCGTACGTTCAGCGTCGAGATACTCTTGGAACTAGGCTACCGCGTGCTCGAGGCGGCGGACGGGGTCGAGGCATTGCGGCAATTGGAGAACGAGCCACTGATAAGATTGATGTTTACCGATGTCGGGCTGCCCGGTGGCATGACTGGCCGACAGCTCGCCGACATGGCGCAGGCGCGATGGCCCAATCTCAAGGTGCTGTTCACTACCGGCTATGCCCGCAACGCCATCGTCCATCACGGCCGGCTCGACCCGGGCGTCGAGCTCATCACTAAACCATTCACCGGGACTGCGCTCGCGGCGCGTGTTCGCGAGCTTCTCGACGCGGTGGCCTAATCGACGACCGCCATCGCGTTGATCTCGATCAGACACCGCGGATCGGTCGCCAAAGCCACGACCTGCACCGTCGTCGTAGCCGGCTTGTTGTCGCCGAAATATTCGGCCCAAACCCGGTTGAGCGCGTCCTGATCCGCGAGGTCGGTGACAAAGCGTGTTGCCGTAACGATGTTGGCAAAATTTGCTCCTGCCGCGGTTAATCCCCGTTTCAGGTTTTCGAGGGCGCCCCGAGTTTGGCCCGCCATGTCGCGCGGCATCGCGTCGAATTCGGCCGGCCGATGGGGGTGATGATGGTAAACCGGTGCTGCGGTGACGCCAGCGCAAAAGATCATACTGCCGCCTGTCACCTTGATTGCCGGCGCATATGGCATCCACATCGGCGGTGCGTCGGGCCAGTGGACATGGGTGATAAGGTACGCCATCGCGCTACCTCCGCTCGACTGCGCCGACGCGTACCGTCCACGGCACGACCCGCGTGGTGCGGAGCAAATCGTTCGCGGTCCACGAATCCCACTCGAGCTTTTCTTTGATCTCGCGCTCGTCTTTGGCGCGAACGATCAACAGGGCATCATCGGTGTCATCGAGGGAACCCGCCGCCACGACGAAACCGTCGGCGTGTAGTTTCTGCACGTAGTCCATATGGCCGTGCCAATCGTATTGCTGTTCAGCCGGCAGGCCGGCTTTCCAAGCACCCCCACGTGTCCGCGTCACGACAAAAAGTCGGGTGTCGCTCATCATCTATTCTCCGGCGGCTTGGCATTGGGCGTCTTCGTCATGTCTTTGGCAGGCCAGCG
Source organism: uncultured Alphaproteobacteria bacterium (assembly GCA_963804725.1). Classification (GTDB taxonomy): domain Bacteria; phylum Pseudomonadota; class Alphaproteobacteria; order ATCC43930; family CGMCC-115725; genus JAATGI01. The sequence goes on from CAWDRN010000011.1 coordinate 177,113, forward strand.
CTCGGCGGGCAGGGGCAGGGGCGTCTCCTTGCCGGTGATGCGCTCGATCGCGATGGCGTAGACGGTGATCATGTCGAGGCGTGGGAAGAAGCCTTTGGGCCTCGACGCTTCAGGTTGCTCCCATTCGGGGTGCTGATATTTGGCAAGCAGCGCTTCACAGAAGCGCTGCTTCTCCGCACGATCGTCAACGACGCGTATGCGGCCGAATGCGATCACGCTCCGATAGGCGACCGAGCTATCGCATTCGAATTGGCCATAGGCGAAGGCCTCGCCCGGCTCGTCGAGCTCGAAGCACACACGCGACTCATGCTCGACATTGGCGCGAAGATGGCCTTGCGCGGCGGTATTGTGCACCCAGACTTCGTCTCCCATTGAGACAAAGAGCAGCGGCACCGCGTAAGGCCAGCCGTCGGGGCCGACGGTCGCGAGCCGGCCCGCATGTCCGCGCGCCAAGAGCTCCCGGGCGCGCTCGTCGCTCATCGCCTTGTCGGTGCGTCTCATGACTGTGCCTTGAGACATGGCCTCCTCATGCTAGCTCGGAATCCTTGCCACGGTGCCCTCTGCATCAGCGGTCATCTTGCACCATCGCCCCGAGGTTCGCTATGCGGTCAGGCTGGTGTCCGCAGCGAACGGCGATTGCGCTCGCCGCCTTTTTCCGCGGACCCGCAAGCTCCGCAGGGTAATGACAACCGGGATCGCCCGCTCTTGGGCGACGGACCGGGGCAAGCCTCTGTTCAAGCACGCCGCCGCAGTCGAGTGACGTGCGGCCGGATGACGCCGGAAGCTGAGCCTAAGTCGCCTCGATCATGCTCTCGAGGAGCTTCATTAACTCGGCCGGCTGTTCGCGGTGGATGGCATGACCGCAAGCAACCTCGGCGGTCTTCCAACTCTTATCTCCCCGCACTCGATTATAGAATTGGTGGAACGTATCGCCGGGATTTCTGGCGGCAAAAATATAGAGACGGTTGGCGATGCCGTCGACTTTGCCAGTGAGTTTGAGCTTTTCAACCAGCGTGCCGATTGCCATGGGCGCGCGCAACGCCCTTTCAGCCTCGGACAGGCCGACCATGCTCTGCGCCGGCGATGGGACCGCGATGCCCCCGCGCTCACCCGCTTCGGCGAACCGTGTCTTGTGGTCGGCGGGTGTGTAATCCCAGAGACACTTGCCGGTTTCCGGCAGGAAAGCGTCGATATAAACGAGACCGGTGACCTGGTGGGCCAAACGGTCTGCGACACCGGTCACGACCATGCCGCCGTAAGAATGGCCGGCGAGGATGAATTGGTCGAGCTGCTCACAGCGTACCGAGTTGCAGACATCTTCAATATGAGTCGAAAGGTTGATGCCGCCGTGGAACAAATGCGAGCGTTCGCCCAGTCCTGTCAGCGAAGGGTAGAACACGCGGTGGCCGCGCGAGCGCATCTCTTCGACAAACGGTGTCCAGCCATAGCTGCCGCCCCAAGCGCCGTGGACGATGACGAAAGTCGCTCTTTTCGATGCAGTGCTCATGGGGTGCCGTCCTCCGTCATCAGTCTAGGGCATGTTTGTCAGGCGACCGCACGGGTAGCCGTGTCGGCCGACAAGGCTCATTGAAGGTTATTCCGCGGCTTCAACTACTTCGCCAGGCGGGTCGAGCGGGTTGATCTGTTGCCAGTTCAGCGTCTTCGGCACGCGGATCGAGAGCGCACGGATCGTGCTGTAGTCGACGGAGCCGTCGAGTCCGAAGGGCAACTTGCCCTCTTCATGCTCTTTGAGTGCCGTAAGAAGCATGCGGCGCGCGCGGCCGATCACGGCATCGCTGCTGCCGAGAAATTCCTGGCTGCGGTCGGCGATAGGGCCCATCGATTCCTCGACGATGAAATCCTCATAGGTGAAGTTGCCGAGAATGCCGCTCCAATGACCCGCCTTCATCGCGTCGCGGTTCTGGTGCCACATATTGGCAATGCCGCCCTTGTCGGCGCTATAGTCATCGTCATCATCCGTGGTGCCAATCACGGCCCAGCGCTTGTACCAATCCTGCACCGGACCAAACGGGTTCATGTAATAGTACCAATGGGCGCTCCACTCATCGTCGAGCGGCACGACGACCACGACCAGTCGCGGCTGGCCATCGTCACCAGGGATGAATGAGTAATAGGGGAACACGACTTCGCGAATGCGGGCATAGACCGAGCCATCTCCGAGGTCGCGCAGTGCCGCCTCGCGAAAGCCATAGGGTTTCTCGACGATTTCGAAACGTGGTGCGGTGTTGGTGGTGGCGAACCGGTTGAGCCGGTTGGTAGCCTGTCCAACATTCGCGGTCGAACTTCGATGCAGCATGCCGATATGGGCGGAATCTGAGCTGACCTTCGAAACCCTGGAGCCAATTACCGTGAACAATGCCGCAGCGGACCAGCGCATCGGCCGGCGGTCGATGAAATTCGAAATCGAAGAATTTGGGCGGCGCTGCACGGCGGCCGACATAGACCCAGACCATGCCGCCGGCCTCGCGCACCGGATAGTGCCTCAGCGGTACGCGCTTACAGAACTCGGCTCGGCGCTCGGCCGGTTCGGTCGGCGTGTCGGTGCACGTCCCGGAAATGTCGAACTTCCAGCCATGGAAAATACAGCGCAACCCATTTTCTTCATTGCGCGCCAATGCCAGTGACACGCCACGATGCGGGCAGTTTTCCTGGAAGAAGCCGACCCGCCCATCGGTGGCGCGGAAGGCGACGAAATTCTCACCGAGAAGGCGCACCCGTTTCGGCGCGCCGTCGGCCTCGAGCGTTGCGGAACGTGCGACCGGATGCCAAAATTCGCGCAGCATCTCACCCATCGGGGTACCCGCCCCGACCCGCGTCAAACGCTCATTCTCGTCTCGGCTCAGCATCGTATCGTTCCTCCGTTCCGGCCTCGAACCCAAGCTTCAAGGACGGAGTTGACCGCCAGGGAGCTCGCGCGGCGGCACGCCGGAAAAGCTCTCATACCTCTATCCGCCACAGCAATAGCGAATGATAAAGAGGATGTCAGCCTGCTGCTTGCCTCTGGTGCGGTTTGACTACCGCATGGCTGCCCTCAGTCCCTCGTCGAGCTTGGCGAGGAACTGGTTCGTCGTCATCCACGGCACTTCAGGGCCGATGAGAATGGCCAAATCCTTCGTCATGAAGCCGGCCTCTACCGTGTCTAGGCATACCTTCTCGAGCGTCGCCGCAAAATGCTTCACGGCGGGCGTATCATCGAACTCGCCGCGATACTGCAAGCCGCGCGTCCAGGCGAAGATCGACGCGATCGGGTTGGTCGAGGTCTCCTTGCCTTGCTGATAAAGCCGATAGTGTCGCGTCACCGTGCCATGTGCCGCCTCGGCTTCGACCGTCTTGCCGTCGGGGGTCAGCAAGACCGAGGTCATGAGGCCCAGGGAGCCGTAAGCCTGGGCGACCATGTCCGACTGCACGTCGCCGTCGTAGTTCTTGCATGCCCAGATGATATTGCCGTTCCATTTGAGAACGGCCGCGACCATATCGTCGATCAGCCGGTGTTCGTAAGTAAGGCCCTTTTCCGTGAACTTCGCGGCGAACTCGGCATCGAAAATTTGCTGGAACAGATCCTTGAAGCGGCCGTCATAGGCCTTGAGAATCGTATTCTTGGTCGAGAGATAAACCGGCCAGCCGCGGTTGAGCCCGTAGTTGAAGCAGGCGCGCGCAAAGCCGACGATCGACTCGTCGAGATTGAACATGCCCATGGCGACGCCGCCGCCCGGGAAATCGAAAAGCTCGTACGTCTGCGGCGTGCCACCGCCTGCGGGAGTATAGATAAGCGTAACCTTGCCAGGCCCAGGCACCTTGAAGTCAGTGGCGCGATATTGATCGGCATAGGCGTGGCGGCCGATAACGATGGGCGCGGTCCAACTCGGCACGAGGCGCGGAACATTCTTGCAAACAATGGGTTCGCGGAAGATCGTTCCGCCCAATATGTTGCGAATGGTGCCGTTGGGCGAACGGTACATCTTCTTGAGATTGAACTCTTTGACCCGCGCCTCATCGGGTGTGATGGTGGCGCATTTCACGCCCACCCCGTATTTCGCAATGGCTTTAGCAGCGTCGATTGTAATCTGATCGTCGGTCTGGTCGCGCTTCTCGATACCGAGATCGAAAAATTTGAGGTCAATGTCGAGATAGGGCGTGATCAGCGTGTCGCGGATCATTGCCCAGATCACACGGGTCATCTCATCGCCGTCGAGCTCAACGACGGGCGTTTTGACCTTGATTTTTGCCATGAAGTTCCCCGACGACAAAGTATGTGCGCCGCACCATAGCACGCGGTCGAAGCCGGGCAAGCGCCTGACGCCAATGACCGCTTTGAGATCGGGCGCCATGAAGTGAAAGATCCGCGCCAACCGTGACAGGGGAAGATAAGATTGACTGCGCCAAACCCGATCAAACGAACCGAGCACTTCAGACCGGGCTCCTTCCGCTTCGGCAGGCCCCGAAGGTGACGCGCCACCCGCTACTTCATCGGCGTGTGCCCCGGCACTTCGCCGAAGTAGACCTCGACTGCAACGAGCTTGCCGTCTTTGACGCGGAAGAATTCTGTGTTCCTGAATTTCTCGCCGGAAACCAGCTCAACCTCGTAGAGAGCAAACGCCTCGTCACCCTCAGCGAACAACTTCTCAACCCGATGGCCCTTGATGCGCTCGGCATTTCGCCAACAGCGCTCAAAATAGGTCTTGCGATCGATATGGTCGTCATAGGGGCTGGTGAAGCTGAACGGATCGCCGATCACTGCCTCAAGGGCAGCCCGGTCCCGGGTCAGATAGGCATCAAAACAGCGGCGCACGATTTGCGATATGTCGGTCATGCGTTGCTCCCTTCGATTGGTGGAACGGCCCGCGCCGCAACACGTTCGCTCGCAACAGCGCCGCTCGTGCCCGACACCATGCGACTCGGAAAGCGACCGGTTAGGAGCCGAAACGGCCTGGTGGCGAAAGAGAGGGCTCGGGTAGCGAAGCAAGGAGGGGCAGCGCCTCCTCCGGGGTGCGAACGATGCGCATGAGATGACGCGAAGATGGCGGCGCGAAACCACTTTCGACCACCCGATCAATCTGGTGAATGAGCGGCGCCCAATAGCCCTCGACATCAATCAGTATGATCGGTTTATCGTGCAATCCCAATTGTTTCCAGGTCAATACTTCAAATGTCTCATCAAGAGTACCGAGGCCGCCCGGCAGGACGACAATCGCGTCGGACAAAGCAAACATGAGCGACTTTCGCTCGTGCATTGTCTCGACAATGCGGAGCTCGCCAATGGCGTGGCGGCCGCCGATTTCGGCGCGGTGCAAGTGCTTGGGTATTACGCCGGTAACTGTGCCGCCGCCGCGCACAACCGCGGCGGCGATCAGCCCCATCAGTCCGATCCGCCCCCCGCCGAACACCAATCCGATGCCAGCCGCTGCCATCGCTTCACCGAGCCTGGTCGCGGACTCGCGATAAACCGCGGCGACATCATCGCTGGCACCACAAAAAACGCACAAAGTCTTAACCAACGCCATTACTCGCCTCTTTCAACCACTCCGGCCCACGTTACAATGCCCGTTAAGCCGATCGCGGCCAAGCGCGGCTCAGAATCGGGCTCGGGGGAGCGGAACCGTGACACGAGATTTGTCTCGCAGATTAATATGGGGCAGCTTGGCGCTCATTGCGGCAAGCGGAATCGTTATCATCGCCGCGATATGGCAAAGCGGGCGAACACCCACGGCGGCACCTGTGCTCACGGAGAAGCTCGATGTACCCGCCGCCAAGACGCCCACGACGGTTTCCCCCGTGCTGCAAAGGCAGGCCGCCGCGTCGTCCCAGGCCTCGGCGGCTGTCGCTAAGGCGCCGCCGCCTGCGCAGACGGACGTGCCGCGCTTTGACATCGTGCGGGTCGATCCTGAGGGACACGCCGTTTTGGCGGGTCGCGCGCCCCCAAAGAGCGAAGTCACCGTCTATGACGGCGATCACGAAGTTGGTCGCGTCACGGCCGATGACGGCGGCGACTGGGCGCTGGTTCCCGACTTCCCGCTGCCACCGGGAAAGAGCCAATTGACGCTGCGCGCGACCACCAAAAACGGCGCCGTGACACGGTCCGACGGCGTTGTTGCAATGCTAGTGCCCGAGCCAGCGACAAAGCCCACTTCCGACAGTGAGCTGCAGGCAAAGCCGGCCACCACAGCGGCAACGTTGAAGGCCGAAGCGCCGATCGCAGTGCTCGTGCCGAGAGAGGGTCCCGCCGCCGGGCTGCAATTGCCGCCTCTCGCGGGCACCGGCGAGGGACGCCTCGCGATGGATATCATCGAATACGGCACTCAGGGCGCTGTGATTTTTGAAGGCCGCGCCGCGCCGGGGGTGCAGATCGGCGCCTATCTCGATAATCGGAAAGTGGGCGGCGCTGCCGCTGACGCCGAGGGCAAATGGCGCATCGTCACAAAAGAAAATGTCCCGGCCGGCCGTTATCGGCTCAAGCTCGAATTGCGCAACGAAGCGGGGAAACGAGTGGCACAGTTGACGATGCCATTCGAGCGCGCCGCAGTGCCGGAGCAAATCCCGGGCGATCTTGTCATCGTTCAGCCTGGCAATTCGCTGTGGCGCATTGCCCGGCGGAGCTACGGGCGCGGCCGCCGATATCTCGAGATCTATCACGCCAACCACCGTCAGATCAGCAATCCGCGACTGATCTTTCCAGGCCAACTTCTACAAATTCCCACCAAGTCCTGAGGGACACCTGCCTCAACCAGATGCGCTCCAGATCGGGCAACGGCGTTGCCGCGTGTCATTTAAACGCCACTACCCCGCGGGCACGGCTACGAGCGAACTGGACGAACGCTGCGTTGCCGCATTGGCTGGGTAGGTCTCCGGTTTCACCCAGTAGACATAGGTCGAGAGCGTGTCGTCCGGACGCGATCATACCATCGCCGGCGCCGGCAGCTGCGAAAGCGCCGTCCCGTAGCGGGGATAGACGCCGCCATGTTGGCATAGATCGGCGACAATCGCATCGGTGTAGCGGTCGTAGAATGAGCCCTCAAAATCCTCCCGCAAATCGTACCGCGGTCGCTTTGGCTCGACCGGCGCACCGAGAATGTAATAGCGGCGGCGAAAGCGGTAATCCGAGGCGATCCGGTCCTGCGACATGACTCGCAATGGCCGCGCGCCGCCGAGTTTGAATTTCTGGGTGGTGTCGTAAACGTATTTCGAAACCCAGGCCCCGGGTGCGGCAACATCGTCCCACAGCCGCTCTGAGGCGGTCCGGTGTCGGCAGCGGCATCGCGACACGATAGAGCGAGTTGAGCCCGTGTTGCGGCTGGCACATGCGTCTCGACCGAATGGTGTCGGCCGTTGTTACGGCGCCGGTAAACCGTGAGCCCGACCACGACGACCACCAGCGCGGCGCCGCCGGCGGGCCGGCCGCGAACTGGCCAGCTATTTTGGCCTGACGCCGAGCCCCTACAACAGTGGCTCGATGCGCGTTGATCACTCCGAGACCGGCGAGTGATCAGATTGTGAGCGCTCGGACGATCGACGAATTGGCGTAAGTCGGGCCGGCGCACTGCCGCGGGCTACTGGCTCGGCGATGTTGTGGCGCGGCACTGTGATCTTTTTGAGGTATGCGAAATCTGATCATTTCTCCATCAGCACGCGTCTTCATCAGCAAGCATCACCGATGTTATCCTCTTCTTAAAGAAATCAGGCGAAAAGCTCCCGAGCCTTTCGCCAACGAAAAGGAGACAGCCGTGGATGAGCGAACTGATCCCTACGAACCGCAGGCGGCTGAAACGGGGACGGCGTATGATCGCTTCATCTCCTTCATGTTCGGTGCGGCCGACCTGCTGATCGAGACCGACCCTCGAGGCCAGATCAGTTTTCTTGGCGGCGCGACGCAACGTGTCGCCCCAGCCGGACCGGGCGCCCTGATCGGCCGCCCTTTTGCCGAGCTTTTCGCTGCGGAGGATCGTCCGGTAGCGGAAGGACGTCTCGCCAGAATGCGTAATCAAGGCAATATGATGCCGGCCGTTGTTCATCTAAAGGATGATAGCGGGCCAGCGACGATTTTCGGCGGCTGCGCCTTGCCCAACGGCCACACGGTCTTGTTCCTCTCGGTGGCGCAAGGCAATGCCGCCGCAGAGGTGCAGAATCCAAATGCGGCCGGGGTCGTTGCCGGTCTCCAAAGTCCGATCGCTTTCGCTGCGACCGTTCGCGAGAAATTCCAGGGCACCGAGGCTGGAGAGCGCCGGCTGACATTGGTGGCCATTGACAGTCCTGCGCCCGAAATCCGCGACGCGATGCAGCAGATCGAAGAGGGGCTGTTTGCGCGCCTCTCGAGCGATCGCCGATTCGGCGGACGCGTCATTGCTGTCGGACGTATTTCTGACGCGCGTTATGGCATTCTCCACGATGGTCCGCTCGATGCCGGCGGTTTGCGACGTCATGCGCGCCGACTGGCAACCGAGCTTGCACCAGGTGCCCCACCACTACAATTGACGTCGACTGCCATTCGCCTGCGCCCCGGAAGCGGCCGTTCCGACATCGTTGCGACGGCCGCCGTCTATGTCATGGCGCGGCTCGCGAGCGGTGCCGATTCGTCGCTCGCTCTGCTCCGTCGCTCGAGTTTGACCCAGCTCATGGTCGAGACCACCGGCCGGATCGCCACCTTACGCAAGATATTGGAGCATGCCGACTTCGATCTCGCGCACCAGCCAATCATCGATTTCCGCACCGGCAAGGTTCACCATACCGAGGCGCTTATTCGCTTCCGCGATGGTGGCCCGCCCAACCAGTGGATCGCTCTGGCCGAGGCCGCGGATATCGTCACGGAACTTGATCTCGCCGTTTGCCGCCGCGCCGTCGCACTAGCCGAGGCAATGCCGGCAAACGTGCCGCCGTTCGCCATGAACCTTTCCGGGCGCTCGCTCGAAAACGCGGGGTTCGTGGACAAACTCCGGAGCCTTTTGGCGGATCGTCCAGGCTTGCCCGAGCGCCTGATGTTCGAGCTGACGGAAACGGCGGTGGTGAGGGACATCGAGGCCGTCGATAAGGCAGTGCAGGGTCTGCGCGAGATCGGCTTCAAAGTTTGTCTCGACGATTTTGGCGCGGTCGCGACGTCGATTCATTATCTGCGCTCAATCAAGGTCGACTATGTAAAAATTGACGGCCTCTTCGCGCGCTCTTGCCTGCGCAATCCGAACGATCGCTCGATCTTGAGCCATGTTATCGCTTTGTGCCGCGGCTCGGGCGCTGGCGTGATCGTTGAAATGATCGAGACTGCGGAACAAGCAGAATCCTTCCGCGCGCTCGGTGCCGATTTCGCGCAGGGTTATTTCTTCGGCCCGCCAGCAATTACAGAGTTGCGCTAGAGACTCGGACTTGATCCAAAAACTTGCGTTGTTCGACGTAAGTGGATAACTTCTTGTTACGGACGGTGAGGCTCGTCTTCAAATCAAAGTTTCGGAACTGAACGAGCCGCAAGCATGAGTGAATGTAAGTGTCCCCGCAGGGGCCGCGGAACGAAGATATGCAGAGTTGCCGCGCTAATGACGGCAACGCGCAACGTAAAGGCGGAGGGACATTGATAAGAAAGTTTACGAGGGATTGCGGGGAACGCGTATTCCCTGATTTCCAAATCCTGTTCCGGCGAGGCGGCCGGGTATTTTACATCAATCTAACTGCAAGCCGACAAGTGACGGCGCTAGCCATCGGCCTATTCGCGGTGATGTTTCTCGGCTATCTCGGTCTTCGCTTCCAACATTTTGGCCATGTGGTCCTCTCCCGCAATCACATGCTGGCGGAGGCGGATCGGGAAAAGGCCGACCTCAATCAACAGATCGCGGCATTGCGTGACACGTTGGCGGAGGCTGAGAGCCGCGCAGAATCAGTCGGCGAAGACAATGACCGCCTCAATGATGCGCTGGTCAATGCCCAGCAGCGGATCGCGTCGCTGCAAACCGAGCGCGATCACGCAGTGGCCGATGCGCGGCAGCAGTTTAAGGTGCGCGACGCAGCGCGTGCCAAGGCGCTAGCGGATGCGCAGCAACGGATCGGTGCGCTCGACAAGGAACGGACACAGCTCGAGGCCGACCGCGCCGAAATCCAAGGTAAACTGGCGAGTGCACAGCAAAAGGATCTCGAGCTGCGACGGCACTCCGATTCTAACCAGGTCGCGCTGCAGACGCGCATCCAGTCGCTGGAAAAGGATCTTGCTCAGGCCAATCTCGGAACCGGCCAATATAGTTCCGACCTGGCGCGCATCGATAAGCGGCTCAATGCTGTGGCTGTTGAGCGCGAACGCTTGATGGCTCGACAGAACCAAGGTTTGGATGAAGCAGCGCCGAGGGCATCCCACGATACCCAGGTTGCTCTCGCCGAAACAGGCATCACCGCGGACAACGCGCCCCAAGCGGGCTTGCGCCGTGGGTCAGGTAAGCTTGAGGCACTGATCGCTTCGACCGGGCTCGATGTCGGTCGTCTCTTGAAAGACGCCGGCGATAAACGCGCGGCGGAGGGTGGACCCTTCGTGCCATTGGGCGCTGCGAGTAGTGCCGGCAGCGATGCGCGGCGACACAGGCTTCTGGAGAAGCTCGTGGATATCTTGCCATTGCGCGCGCCACTCGATCATTACCGCGTAGAAAGCCCATTCGGACCACGCCGAGACCCGTTCAATCACCGGCGCGGCTTCCATACCGGTGTCGATCTCTCCGCGCCCTATCGCACCCACGTCTTATCGACTGCACCCGGTGTCGTCACCGAAGCCGGGGCCGACGGCGAATGGGGGCGTCTCGTTGAAATCGACAATGGCCACGGCATCGTCACGCGCTATGCCCATCTGCATCGCGTCTTCGTCGTGAGGGGCCAGAGGGTGCCAGCGCACTACGCTATAGGCGAATTGGGGAGCACAGGCCGGAGCACCGGCCCGCACGTTCACTACGAAGTCGTGGTAGACGGCACGCCAGTCGATCCCGCCAAGTTTCTGGGGGCGGGCGACAACGTAATTCGCGTCGGCGCGAACTCAATAGGCTTTAGGGTCTGGGCCAAAGAGGCGCCCGGTTGGATCGGTGGCTCGAAAGGACGGAGGAAACCGCTTTCGGGACAGCGCCGCACCATCGGCGAGACCGCCGCACGCCGGAATCAATGCCAAGCATGCCTTCGGTATGGGTGCCGATGTTCGAGATGGAAGGTGGCATGGTCATCGCCCGCACGCTTGATCGGTGAGGCGTCCAGGGGTTGATGCGCCGCTCATCGATTGGCGGGATGAATTGGAGAGCGGCCTCATCGCGGCCGCCGCCGTCGCCATCATCATCTCCGAAGCGCTCATTGGCAAAGCTTGCCGCCGACATCGTGACCATCAGAGGCTGCCGCAGCATCACCCGGGTGCGGCTCGGCGTCGAAACAGGTGGCGGTTTCGAAGGCTAGAGCCGACGGTCACCAGATCCCCACCTTGGCGGCCTGACGCGTGATCACCTTCGTAGGTCGGCAACAAGCTCGAAAGCCTGGTGTCGGTCGCCCAGGACGAAGCGGTAAATCTGTAGGTTTTCGAGAACGCGTTGAACGTAATTGCGCGTTTCGCTAAGTGGTATCGATTCGATCCAATCGATCACATCGGCGTTCTTGGCCCGTGGGTCGCCGAACTGCGCGATCCACTGGGTAACCCGCGACGGCCCGGCATTGTAGGCGGCAATAGCCAGCACGTAGGAACCCGAAAATTCGGTCAGCATCTCGTCGAGATAGGCGCGACCAAGGCGCATATTGTAGACCCGATCTTCGGTCAATAGTGGCGCCGAGAAGGGCAACTCCAGCGCCTTCGCCATCCGTTCGGCGGTCGATGGCAGCAATTGCATCATGCCGCGTGCCCCCGCCGGGCTGGTTGCGCCCACATCAAAACCGCTTTCTTGGCGGGTCACTGCCAACACCAAAGGCGGCTCTGTATTGCCGCCCGGTGGTAGCGGTACCAAGGGATAATTTTCCGTGAACAGATTGACCCCATCATTGGCAGCGCGCTTAGCCGCGATCATTTCCATATCCGGCCGCTCCACCGCCAGGGATAGACGCGCGACTTGGACATAATCGCTCGGCGTCTGCGCTGTCTGCGCGAGCTGAAACAAGAAGAACCGCGCATCCTCAGAATCGCCCATTGCGACCAAGTCGCGTGCCGCCCGCACCAGTTCCTTCTGCTCGAAGGCAGCGACGGCTTCGCGACTGGGCTCCGGCTCGCGCTCGATCTTAATAGTGCCCTCGTCATGCACCGCCGCTGCCGCCAGCTGGCCGTAGTAAGTGGTACGATTGGTCGCGGCTTTTCCATACCAGTCCGCCTGATCCGCTGCTCGGTTCAATGCAGCAGCTGCCCGCGCCGCCCAATAGGCACCGCGCGCCCGGCTAATCGCCATCTTGGAGTGATCGTAAAGCCGCACGAAATGCTGATAGGCGCTTGCCGGATCATTAAGAAAGCGCAACGCTACCCAACCGGCGAAAAACTCCAACTCGCCGAATGCCGGGCCTTCGCTTAAGCCATTCGCTGCTGCCAGACGATAGGCGACGCGGGCGTTGCCCTCGCTAAGCGCGATCCGGGCCAATGTCTGCCGTTCGCCGGCCCATGCCAGCGGTCGGACCAGATTGGCCGGCGGATGGTCGAGCAGCGTGATCGCGTCATCATAGCGCGCCTTATGGCGGCGCCATTTGAGCCTGGCAAAGATCAGGCCGGGATCGCCCTGCAAATTCGCGGGGACTTGAGCGAGAAGGTGCTCAGCATCAGGTGCGCCGTCGAGCAGCGCCAGCCGAGCCACGCCCAGCGCACGCTGGGGCAGGCTCACTCGTGGGAGCATGCGGCGGGCATCGGCATCGCGGCCGTCCCACTGGAGGCGATCGAGCCGTTTTGCATGATCCAAGGGCCGCAAACGGTCGCCGTAATGTTCGAGAAATGCCGCCTCATCGGCCGGGTTGAAGTTCGTCTCTACCCATACCTCTCGCAGTTGGGCCACACCTTCGGCCTCATGTCCGGCGGCAATGTCGAGATCGGCCTGACGCATTTTGCCGAAAGCGCTGAGCGGCGGATACCGTCGCAACCAATCGGCCACGGTGGCGTCGCTTTGATCACGGAGCTCCCGCTCAGCGTGACGGCGCAAGACCATCAATCCAGGCCAATCGGGATTTTGGGTGATGAAATCCCGCAGCTGCTCGAACCGCACCTGCGGACCGTCGCGCATCAACTCGACCCACAACAGCAGCTTCGCCGGAAACTGGTCAGTGGCGCCCTTGGTTAGGGTCCAGACCTGGCCCCAATTGTTGGCCTGCGCCGCCATATAGGCCTGGCGATATAAGGTACGGTCGTTATCGCTGAGCTCGCCGTGCGCGGTTGCGGCGATTCCGACCGCTGCCACGACGCCGAAGAGCAATGACCGAATGGTCGCTATCACGCACCCAAACTCCACATTAGTCTCAGCGGCCATTCTAACGGCTCATCCTTTCAACACAACCAAAGCGTCGCGCCTCGGCACGCCGGCCGTTGCTCGGAAGGATATGAAACGGTATCGTCGCTGCGCGACAAAACCGGTTCAAGCCGCCGACTTAATGGAGATGCAAGATGTTTCAGGGCTCCATGACCGCGCTAATCACGCCACTCCGCAATGGCGCAGTGGACGAAAAAGGCTTTCAGTCCTTTGTCGATTGGCAGATCAAGGAAGGCACCGAGGCAGTCGTGCCGTGCGGCACCACCGGCGAATCGGCGACGATGAGTCACGAGGAACATCGCCGCGTCGTCGATCTTTGCGTCGAAGTCGCAAAGGGCCGAGTACCTGTCATCGCGGGTGCCGGTTCCAACTCCACGAAAGAAGCTATTTCCCTGGCGCAGCACGCGCAGAAATCCGGCGCCGACGCAGTATTGGTGGTGACACCTTATTACAACAAACCGTCGCAAGAAGGCCTTTATCAGCACTTCAAGGCAGTGGCCGAAGCGATCGAGATTCCGATTTTCATCTACAATATTCCGGGTCGCAGCGTCGTCGATATGAGCGTTGCGACCATGGCAAGGCTCGCCAAACTGTCGAATATTGTCGGTGTCAAGGATTGCACCGAGTTGTCGCGCACGCCGCGTCAGCGCGCTGCGTTGGGCGACGATTTCATCATGCTGTCGGGCGAGGACGCGACGGCGCTTGCCTATCTTATGCAAAGCGGATCGGGCTGCATTTCCGTCACGGCCAACTTGGCGCCCCGCCACTGCGCCGACATGCATGCCGCGTTCCGCCAAGGTGATGTGAAGCGCGCCCAAGCCATCAATGCGCGGCTGGTGGCGCTTCATGATGCCCTGTTCGTGGAGGCCAGCCCTGCGCCGGTGAAGTATGGCGCATCGCTGCTTGGCAAATCGTCACCCGATGTGCGGCTGCCAATCGTACCGGCGAGCGAAAATGCTCAGAAAGTGGTGCGCGAAGCGATGATCGGCGCGGGGTTGCTCAACTGAAACAATGGCGCTACGCGGTACCGAACGGTATGTGGCGCAGAACCGGCGCGCGCGCCACGATTACCTCATCGAGGATACCTACGAAGCGGGGATCGCACTTACTGGTAGTGAAGTAAAAGTGCTTCGTGAAGGCAAGGCCAGTATCGCCGAAGCGTATGCCGGCGACAAAGGCGGCGACATCTTCCTCTTCAATGCCAATATTCCAGAATATCCGGCTGCGCGCTTCAATCATGAGCCGAAGCGCGCACGACGCCTGCTGCTGCACCGGCGCGAGATCAATCGGCTCTTAGGGCGCGTTAGCCGGGACGGTATGACGCTGATTCCGCTCGCCATCTACTTCAACGGCCGCGGCCGAGCCAAGCTGTCGCTGGGCTTGGCCAAAGGGAAGCGTAAGGCCGACAAGCGCGAAGCGGAAAAAACTCGAACCTGGCAGCGCGATCGCGCGCGGATCATGCGCGACCGCGGCTAGCACGGCACTCCCCGCCCGGTGATATCGGCAGCACCGGCAATCTCAATCCGGTGATAATCTGTGCTGGCGCGCCTATTAGTGCAAAGGCTGGGCATAGATTAGCCCGCCTTGCGTCCACAGCGCGTTGAGCCCGCGCTCGAGTTTTAACGGGGATGAGCGGCCGACATCGCGCTCGTACATTTCGCCATAATTGCCGACCACCGCGATCGCGCGCTCTGCCCAGGCATCGTCCAGCCCTAATGTTCGGCCAATGCCCGGTGTCGTGCCAAGCAGCAATCGCACCCGATGATCATCACTATTCGTCATTGCTGTGACATTGGCCACGGTAACGCCATCCTCCTCCGCCTCGATCAGCGCGTTGACGGTCCAGCTGACGATCGCGGCCCATTGCGGGTCGCCCAAACGATAGGCGGGAGCGAAAGGATCCTTGGCGATCGTCCCCGGCAGGATCGCAAAATCGCGCGCTCGCGCGCGAAACATGCGGCGGAAGCCCGCCAGCTCCGAAACATCGCCGGTGATCGCCTGGCAGTGACCGGTGAAGAGCGCTGCTTCCATTTCGCCGCGCTCCTCGAATGGAAATGGCAAATAGGCGATCTTGCGCAAGCCGAACGTCGAACTGAGCGCCGCTTCCGCGTCGGTGCCGGAGATAAAGCACACTTGCTTGTGGGCGAAATCCTGAAAGGTGGCAATTCGGGATTTCTTGGCGACCAAAAATCCTTGTCCATCGTAGAACAGGACCGGCCCAAAACCGACGGCAAGGGCGGCGGCGATCTCGACATTAGGGGTCGCACCAACCAGCACTGACACCGCGCCGGCGCGCACGCCGCGCAGACCTTCGGGCTCATCGCGATAGGCAAGGATCTGCACCTTGGCATCGTTTCCCAATGCCGCTGCTCCGAGCGCCTTGCAGAAATCGGCACCGAGAGCCGCAAGGTTGCCGTGCCGGTCGGCTTTCGAATAGTCGTCCGCGTCGGTGACCACGCCGCAGGTCAGTAGGTGCATTGACTTGGCGTGATCGAGCATCGTTTCAGCTCTGGCGTTCGCCGCGGCGACCAGCGCGGCGGCGACAAGGAAGATGGTGAAGGGATTAAGCTTCATCGTGCGAACGCCAAATCGGACCGGGATCTGAGGTCCCGGTCCCGATTTGCCGGCCCTGCCGGATCTAGCCGCTCCATCCCGGAGACGTCGGAATTCCCGGCGTCGAGCTTGGCCGCGGATTGAAGTCGGCGGGCGCAGGATCGATCACTTTGCCGTGGACCATATCTGTCGGCACGACGTGGAGCACTCGACAGCCCGCTTCGTTGTAGTGCGGCAGGGACTTCACCGTGGTTTCCGGAATCTCCGCATAGAAGGGCGGGAGAAGTGGTGCCCATCCCTGGAGACGGTCATCGTCGAAGGCTTCAAGCAAGTCGCCAATCCCGTTGTCGGGACCGTCGCTGGCGGTAAGAGATGATTGGCCCAGCTCCGACTCTCCAAGCTGCTGTCCCTTGACCTCGTCCGGTAGGGTAGCGAGCGGTGTCAGATTAAAGAGTTCGTCAATGAATTTGATGACCGAACCGTGCTCGCTATAGACGTGAGAGACGCCATGGACGAGCGAATAGGGCGAAATGACGATGGCCGGGATGCGCGGTCCGGCTTCGAGCACGTTGCCGCTGGGATCGTTCACGCGGACTGCCGGCTGGACATGGTCGTAGATCCCGTCGGTTTCGTCGTAGGTGATAATGATCACGCTGTCCCGCCAATAGGGGCTCGCCGCGATGGCGTTGACCTCATCGGCCAGCAGCGCCTCGCTGATTTGCGCATCTGAATAACCGGGATGATCGTCATTGCCGGTGAAGTTAGCCTGCACGGTGGCGTTTGGGTCGACCGGCACGAGACCATCGTTGTTGCCAAAGCCGCCGCGTATGTAAAACACACCGCCCTGAGCCGGCAATTTTCTCCCGGCAATGTCGGTGAAGAAGTCGCCAAGGCCCTTCAGATTGGTGCCCAACACTTGCGTGTTGTCTCCGAGGTAGCCGAAATATTGTGGTGCTTCGTGATGGGTGATGTAGTTGTCGTGGGTCGTGGGGCCCGTGCCGTCGGTCGGTTCATGATCGAAGCCTTCTTGATACCAAGCCCAGTTCACGGCTCCCTGGCGCGCGATCACTTCGATATCGTCTTGGACGTCGAGCAAATCGGCAACCGGATGTTCGTCGGACGCGATGATCGAATTGATCGCATGACCCATGAAGGAGAGCGGCAAGCTGGCATAGGTCTGATTTAATGACGGCGTTGCCGGGCTAACATCGTCCGGGCCGAACGGCGGTTTTGCCGTGGCCGTATCGGCATTCGAACCTGGGAAAGGCGATACGTCGCCGGTGATCGGCACGCCTGCGCTTTCGGTCGGATGGAGCGCCCACTGGGTCTCGCCTGTCTGTCCGGCAATGAGCGCAATCGCGTTCGGCGTGGAAGGACCGATCACCGTCATGCGAAAGTTATCGAATAAAGTGAAGCGGTCGGCATACTGCCACAGGAACGGAACGGTGTTGCAGTCGAGATGACCCATTGCCAGCTCGCCCTTCTGTTTCATGGCAAGCGACGGCGGGTTCGTCGGCGGCAGACCGGTCGTCGTGGAAACAATCAGGCCGCCCTTAGTGGTGAGGCCTTCTTCATCGAGCGCGTAGTGATCGTTTGCGGCGACATTGCCGGTGACGTCGAGATCATTGACGATGCCGAGATGCGAATGATCAACGGAGTCCGTGTCCTCCGGATGGAGCGCCACGGTTTGTCCGCTCGTATTGGTAATGGTTTGCGGGATCAGGAACGGCGAGATGGTGCCGACTGAACCGTCGGTATTGACGATCTGCTGCGTCGAGCCCGCGGTTTCCGACCGTGGTTGCGAGAACAGGCCAACAGCACCGGGAAAGGTGCCAAAATAATGATCGAACGACCGATTTTCCTGGAACAGGACAAAGACGTATTTGATGTCGCGCCGGAGAAAGGCCAGCTTTTGATCATGCCCCAGCGGGTGCCCGGACGGCAGAGAGCGTATGTTGGCGACCACCGAACTGCTCGATGGCGGTCCGATCACGACAAAATTGTCAGCACGGGCGATCGGCACCAGCGTGAACTGGAGCATTGCCAGTAAGCCAGCGGTCGCAGCGCCGGCTTTAAACCAGTGTCTCGATGACATAAATCTCCCTTGCCCTTCTCTTGCGGTGATACTTCCAGCTTAAGCCGGTGGAACCGGCACAGCCGTAAGTCCCTAGGAAAATAGCGGCGTTGCGTTAAGGCCGAGCGGCAGGAGTGTTACGTTTCGTTTGCAGTTTGATGTTGGCCGCGTCGCCCGAGGGTTCGGGAAAGCGCTCGGCGGGGAGGGACAAGGCACACCAAAGTCAGTCGAGACGCCGCCTGATCCCGGCCACTGCGCTTTCGAACATATCGGTCGTGAGGCGGCCCGTATTCGTATTGTATCGCGAGCAATGATAGGAATCCGTCAACGCAATAGTGCCGATCTGATGGACGCGGCCGTGAGCGAATAGATGAGTGCCGATCGCTCCTCCGAGCGCGCGGACGGCGGCATCATGCGCGATCTTGCCAAGCGCCATCACCGTCCGCAGTTTTTTCATTGCTGCGATTTCGGCCAGGAGGAATTGGTGGCAGGTCTTGATCTCGCTCGGCTCGGGCTTGTTTTCCGGCGGCACGCAACGCACCGCATTGGCAATGCGACAGTCGATCAGCATCAAACCATCGTCGGGCCGTTCGCGATAGTCGCCCCGGGCAAGGCCAAATTTGAGCAATGTCGCGTAGAGCAGATTACCGGCATAGTCCCCCGTGAATGGCCGACCCGTGCGGTTCGCGCCGCGCAGACCGGGGGCCAAGCCGACAATCAGCAAGCGTCCATCGATATCGCCGAAGCTCGGCACCGGCGCATTGTGCCAGTCGGGGAAGGTGGCGCGTTGCTTCAGGCGAAAATTAACCAGGCGCGGACAGAGAGGACAATCATAACCCGGCTGGGGCGCCGTCGATTCACTCGCTGACATGGAGGACAGGCGAGCGCGCGTCGTGATGATGGGGTCGCTCGATTTGGGTCGCGAATGTCCAATAGATCGACAAAGACATCGGCCTGTCGCCGCAACTCATCGGCGACCATCGGCGGTGCCGATTTTATCGTCGAAACAACGGTGACGCGCACCGCCTTGCGCTGCACCGCCTCAACGAGGCGCCGGAAATCGCCGTCTCCCGAAAACAGCACGATATGATCCAGATATTGCGCCATCTCCATCACGTCGATGGCGAGTTCAATGTCCATATTGCCCTTGATCTTTCGCCTTCCGGTGGCGTCCGTATATTCCTTCGTCGGCTTCGTCACCATGGTATAGCCGTTATAGTCAAGCCAATCGACGAGCGGCCTGAGCGGCGAATATTCTTGGTCCTCGAGGAGTGCGGTGTAGTAAAAGGCTCGGATCAGGTGACCTTGCGAGCCGAACAGTTCAAGAAGGCGCTTGTAATCGATGTCGAATTGCAAGGCGCGGGCTGCGGCATAGAGGTTTGCGCCGTCGATAAAGAGAGCAATCCTTTCTTGCGGATAGAACATCATTTGATCCGCTCCATGATGGGGCCATGGGCCGATGAAATATTGTGTAAGCATAGCACTCAACGATGAGAGACGGCGATGATTTTGATTGGTCTCGGTGCCAATCTGCCGAGCAAAATCGGTGGGCCCGCCGCAACCATTGCCGCTGCCATCGACGAATTGGCGAAGGCAAGTGCGGTGACGACGGCACGCTCGCGGCTCTATCGTAGCGCGCCGGTCCCGGCGTCGGATCATCCGTGGTTTCTAAACGAAGTCATCGCGGTGAAGACGGAGCTGACGCCGCGCAACCTCTTGGCGTTGATGCATCGCGTCGAGGCGCGATTCGGCCGCGAGCGGCGCGAGCGTGATGCGCCCCGCACGCTCGATCTCGACCTCCTGGCCTATGACGCGTGCGTCCAGGCGGGCGGCGAGGGGGAACCGACGTTGCCCCACCCGCGCTTGTCGCATCGTGCCTTCGTGTTACGACCCTTGGCCGAGGTTGCGCCGAGCTGGCGCCATCCCATTACCGGCGAAATGGTTGAGGATTTGATCGCGGCGCTGCCGCCCGGCCAAATTGCGGAGCCTATTTTAGATTGAGCGTCGACAGAACTGCGCCGGTCCTCCAATCGAGCAGCAACAGCCTTTCGCCGCCATCGGGAAGGCCGAGCCGCACCATGACGCGGTTGCCGTCGCTTTGCGCGCTCAGGATTTTGGCGCCAGCGGGCAGCGTCACAAGGCGCGGCGCGCCACTCAGCGGTACCATTCGCTCCATTGTGGGTGAAGGCTCGAGGCGCGAGTGATTGAGGCGGTTGGCGATACCGACACCAAGCGCGACGACGCCGACGATCAGCAGTAACCCCAGAATCAGGACGAGAATCTTCGAGCGCCTGCATGCTTCCCGGTTGTCGCTAAATTGGCTAATCGATAGGCTTAACATGGGCGAGACCCGCCGGGTAACCGTGACAAGTGCCGATGAGGGCGAACGGCTCGATCGCTTTCTGGCTCGCACCCTCGCGCCGCTGTCGCGCACGCAAGCAAAACGCCTGATCGAAACAGGGCAGGTGCGGTGTGCAGGCGTTGCCGCGACCGACCCCTCGGCCAAGATGCGTCGCGGCCAGGCCTTCGCCGTGATCTTGCTGGACCCAGTTCCGGATAAGCTCGTGCCGCAGCCGGCAGCTTTAGTCATTCCCTATGAGGACGAGCATCTTCTGGTAGTCGATAAACCGGCGGGCCTCGTGGTTCATCCGGCGCCGGGAAATCCCGATCACACCCTGGCCAATGCGCTGATCGCTCACTGTGGCGACGCGTTCGCGGGCATCGGCGGGGTGAAGCGGCCGGGCATTGTGCATCGTCTCGACAAGGACACGAGCGGCCTCATGGTTGTCGCCAAGTCCGAATTGGCCCATCGCATGCTGACGGCAGACTTCGCTGCACGGCGCATCGAGCGTGCCTATTGGGCCGTAGTTTGGGGCGTGCCACCAGCACGCGGCGAGATCGAGGGCGCCATTGGTCGCAATCCCCGCGATCGCAAGAAGATGGCGGTGGTCGAGCGCGGTGGCAAACATGCCATCACGCATTATCGCCGCCTCGCCACCTTCGGCACCAAAGCAGCATTGCTCGAATGCCGGCTCGCGACCGGTCGCACCCATCAAATTCGTGTTCACCTCACCGCGAGCGGGTTTCCACTGATTGGCGATCCGACGTATGGCTACCGGTCCGCGAGCGGGGTTTTTCACCGCCAAGCCTTGCACGCCTATCTGCTGGGTTTCAGGCACCCGGCGAGCGGCGCGGTACTCAGTTTCACCAGCAGCATGCCGGAAGATATGACCGACCTCGTCGGCCGCTTGCGGCAAGCATCGTGACCGTTCGCCCATCGGTCGTTGTCGCCTTCATTTCGCGGTGGCGTCGCGCCGATCGGCGCATGGCCCGTTGGCGGCGACACTATTGAAGCCCGATCGGGCGAACACCTCACGCCCCAGGCGTATCCAAACGCATAACACGAATTGCGACAACGCAAATCCCGGCCCTAGAGGTGTGGTAAATTGAGCACGGAATTCCCAATTGGCCTCATCTGCGTCCGCGATATCCGTTCGTCGTTAAGAACAACACGAAATCATGCCCCGCCCACCGCGCCAGTTCCTGCTTCCCATGATCGTCGCTTGCGCCTTGTTCATGGAGAATTTGGACTCGACTATCATTTCGACGGCGCTGCCAACGATTGCCAGGGCACTGTCGGAGGATCCAGTTAGGCTCAACCTCGCCATCACCTCCTATCTTCTGAGCCTCGCGGTGTTTATCCCGGCCAGCGGCTGGTTTGCCGATCGCTATGGCGCCCGTACCGTCTTCCGCACCGCGATCATCGTCTTTACTTTGGGTTCGATCGGCTGCGGCTTTTCTCATTCGCTGTCGCAGTTGGTTGCGACGCGCATCCTACAGGGCATGGGCGGTGCGATGATGGTGCCGGTCGGACGCTTGGTGATGATGCGTGCCGTGCCCAAATCGGACTTGGTGCGGGCCATGACCTATCTGACCGTGCCGGCGCTGATCGGGCCGGTGATGGGCCCGGTGCTGGGCGGCTTTATCGTCACCTATTTTTCTTGGCGCTGGATTTTTTTCATCAACATCCCGATGGGAATTCTTGGCATCGCCCTGGCATCGATTTTTGTCAGCGATGTTCGGGAACCGGAGCGGCCGCCGCTCGATTGGCGCGGGTTTATCCTGTGCGGACTAGGTTTAGCGGGCGTGGTATTTGGCTTCGAAACGGCGGGCAGGGGTGCCGTGCCGGCCACGGTAGTGGCATTGCTGCTGGTCGGCGGCGCCGTTCTGTTGACCCTCTATGCCCTCCACGCCCGGCGCCATGCCCACCCGCTGGTCGACCTCAGCTTGTTCAAGATTCCGACCTACTTTACCGGCGTGGTGGGCGGCAGCTTTTTTCGCATCGGCGTTGGGGCGACGCCGTTTCTCACGCCGCTCCTGTTTCAGCTCGGCTTCGGCATGTCGGCGCTCAATTCCGGCCTCTTATCCTTTGCGGGCGCCATGGGCGCGATGCTGATGAAGACCACGGCCGCTCCTATCATCCGAAGCTTCGGATTTCGGCATGTGCTGATCGGCAATGCTTTAATCGCCAGCGGCTTTATCGCAGCGCTGGCGCTGTTCCGGCCGTCGACGCCCCATATCGTAATTTTTGCCGTGCTGTTGGCGGGTGGCTTCTTCCGTTCGCTACAGTTCACCAGCGTTAATACGCTCGCTTATGCCGACGTGCCGAGTCCCGCGCATGAGCCGCGCCACGTCCCTGCAAAGCATGGCGCAGCAACTTGCGATGAGCATCGGGGTTGGCACCGGTGCGCTCGCGCTGCACATCACGCGACTGATGGGCCAAGGAGGGGCCCTCTCGGCGAGTGACTTCATGCCGGCGTTTATCACCGTCGGACTGATCTCAGTGAGCTGCCTCTTTTTCTTCGTCAACCTCTCGCCTTATGCCGGCTCCGAGGTCAGCGGCCACCGCGCACCCGCCATGGCGAGTGCAACAGGCGGAATCGGCGGCGAAGGACAAGCGGACTAATTATCCAACGATACCGTCGGCCCGTAAGGTCTCGATCTCTGCAAC
Organism: uncultured Alphaproteobacteria bacterium; assembly: GCA_963804725.1. GTDB lineage: Bacteria > Pseudomonadota > Alphaproteobacteria > ATCC43930 > CGMCC-115725 > JAATGI01. Next base: position 200,193 of record CAWDRN010000011.1, read on the forward strand.
ATCGAGGCCCCAGTTGGCGAGCGCGGCGGCCGTGGGTAGTTCGGGCGCGGTCGGCGGTGCGTTCTCGGTGCGGCTAAAGCGCGGCGCCGGAGCGGGTTGGGTGACGCCGTCGACGGAGACAAAACTGCGGCGCGCCAAGGCGTGGGGATGCCGCGGCGCGTCGGCCAGCGACAGCACCGGGGCGACGCAGGCATCGCTGTCTTCGAACAAGCGCAGCCACTCGTCGCGGCTCTTGGTCTTGAACTTTGCGGCAAGCTTGGCCTTGCCTTCGGGCCAGCGCACTCGCTCGTCCTGCCGTGGCAGCTCCGCCGGATCGAGTCCCATTCGCGCCAGCAATTCAGCATAAAACTTCGGTTCGATGGCAGCAACCGCCAGGTATTCGCCATCGGCACATTGATAGGTCTCGTAGAAGAAGGCACCCGAGTCGAGGGTATTCGTACCGCGTTCGAGCCTCATCTGACCGGCGGCGTAGAGGCCGAAAAACGGTGTCATGAGCGCGGCAGCGCCCTCGACCATCGCTGCATCGACGACCTGGCCCTTGCCGGAGCGAGATCTCTCGAGCAGTGCGGCCAGCAATCCCATTGCGAGAAATAGCGCACCGCCGCCGAAATCGCCGACAAGGTTCAGGGGCGGCGTCGGCTTTTGACCGTCACGACCGATGGCGTGTAAGACGCCGGCAAGGGCGATGTAATCGAGATCATGGCCGGCAATTGCCGCGAGCGGCCCTTTCTGCCCCCAGCCCGTCATGCGCCCGTAGACCAGCCGCGGATTGGCGTTGAGACAGCGGTCGGGCCCCAGCCCCAACCGCTCCATTACCCCGGGCCGAAAGCCTTCGACGAGCCCGTCAGCTGCTCTAATGAGGCGCAAGGCGAGGGCGGCACCGCGCTCGTGCTTGAGGTCGATAGCGACCGCGGGGCGGCTGCGATGCAGGAGCTTGTATTTCTCCGGTGCTGGGACGCCGAGGCCACTCGGCTCGAGCCGATCGATGCGGATGATATCCGCGCCAAGATCGGCCAATAGCATCGCAGCACATAGGCGCCGGCCCGATCCCGGCGAACTCGACAATCCGAAATCCCGTTAGCGGTCCCATCCGAAGCCCTCCCACGCCCGTGACAAAACCTTAACCCAGGTGAATCGCGCCGCGGTGAAGGGTTTGACAGGCTCAGTTATTTCTTTTAATAGATGGTTATTATCAACTAAATATATACAATCGTTTGCAGGGGTTATAGCGATGACAATGCGGCGGACAGGGTTTGGGGTCATGGTCGGGCTCGGTGGGCTGGCGTTTGCCGCGACGCCTTGGTCATTCCTCCAGCCCGCGTCGGCCCAGGAAAGCAGTGCATCGCTGCACCAGCAGATCGATGTGCTGAGGACGGAGATGTCGCAGATGCAGGAGAAGTTGGAGGCGCTGCAGCATCAAGAGCAACGGAATGAAGAACGGGCGAATGCGGCAGCACAGGCGGCGCAGCAGGCGGTTGCGCATACGCTGCCGCCCAATGCCCCGCGGGTCACCGAGTCGGCGACCCACCGTTTCGGCCTGACGAGTGCGGACGGCCAGAACGCGATTGAGTTGACCGGCCGGCTGCATTTGGATACCGCCGATTATCTCAACACGCGTTCGTCACTGCCCGGTGCGCGGGGTGATAATCTCGACAGCGGCATCAATGCGCGGCGGGCGCGCATCGGCTTCGACGGCCGCTTCATGGGCGATTGGGCCTATGCCCTGATCTACGATTTCGGCAACACCTCGGATACGCTCAACATCAACAATTATGCGGCGCAGAACACCAAGCTGCAGCCCGCTTACGCGACCAGCTACAACAGTGCCTTGTCGGGTCTGGAGAACGCCTTCATCACCTATAACGGCTTTTATAATCACGGCCAGACCTACCCGGTCGCGTTCGATTTGGGCTATCTCGACGTGCCTTCCAATCTCGACGAAGCGACCAGCTCGAACGACATCATGTTCCTGGAGCGCTCGTCGTCGCAGGTGGTGCAGACCGAGTTTGGCGGCGGCGATTTCCGCTCCGCCTTTGGCGCCCGCTCCAATAACGACCGCTACTGGGCCGGCCTCTATTTAACGGGTCCGCAATCGGGCGCCTTGCACACATCGTGCGCCGCCACCCCGACCACCCAGGCCAATAGCACCGCCACCTCGTGCCCGACGCCCGAGCAAATGGCGCTGGTGACGCGCGCCACCTATCAGGTTCTTCAGACCCAGGATTATTCGCTCCATCTCGGCGTCAACAACATTCTCGACTTCACCCCGCGCAGCTCCAGCAACGCCGAGAGCCTGCAGCTCTTTGATCGGCCGGAGTTGCGCGTCGATCCCACCATCTTCCTGGTGACCTGCGGCCAGGCCTCGACCGCGACCGCCACCGGCAACACCTGCAAAGGTATCAACAGCAAACAAGCCGACGTGCTCGGCTTCGAATTTGCCGGCGCCGTCGGCCACCTCTATGCCCAAGCCGAGTTCTACCATTACATGGTCAGCCAGTATCTCGCCGCCGGCGAGCGGTTCAACCCGACCCTCAACTTCAATGGCGGTTACGCCGAGGTCAGCTATTCCTTCGGCGGCACCCGCCATTACCTGCCCTCCTCGGGCGCCTATACCGGCGTCATCCCCGAGCAGCCTCTGTCCTTCAACGGCGGCGGCTGGGGCGCCCTCGAAATCGCCGCGCGCTACAGCGCCGTCGATCTCAACGACGACAGCCCCGGCTTCGGCAAGTTATTGAGCTCCACCGGCGGCGTCGCCGGCGGCTATCAGCAGACCTGGTCGGTCGGCCTCAACTACTATCCCAACACCAATGTGCGCTTCATGCTCGACTTCCTCCACGTCAACGTCAGCAACCGCCTCCTTCCCAACACCACAACCGGTGCCCTCACCCTCAATGGCGGTGTCTCCTTCAACGCCATCGCCGCCAGAACCCAAATCAATTTCTAAGCGGCTGGTCCCAAGCGGCGCGTCGAGATCGCATTGCGATTTCTTTCGCCGGAGACCTACACTCTCCTTGCTCCCCGGCACCACCTGTGCAACTCCTCGTCCCGCTGGGATCAGAGAACAGGTGAGTATCGTGAGGATCGGAATATTCCTCGTCATTGGATTGAGCGTCGTCTCCCTGGCCGCACATGCCCAGGGTGACGCGGCCCGCGGCAAGGTCGTCTTTATGCAATGCATGGCCTGTCACTCGCTGAAAGCGGGCGAGAATCGCATTGGGCCAAGCCTCCACGGTTTGTTCGGCCGCAAGGCAGGCACGGCGCCGGATTTCCCTTATTCGCCATCGATGCAGCACTCGGGCATCACCTGGAATGAGCAAGCCCTCAAATCTTATTTGCCCGATCCACAGGCCAGGGTTCCCGGCACCAAGATGATCTTTGTCGGCATTAGCGATCCAAAGAAGGTCGACGACGTGATCGCTTATCTGAAAGAGGCAACGAAATGAGAGCGAGGATCGGGATGACCGCCCTCGTCTCGACACTGATTATTTTGGGATTGGCAGCGCCAGCGGCCGCGGCAGGTAGTGCCGCGCGCGGCAAAGAGGTGTTTCAGCGCTGCGCGCTCTGTCATTCTCTCGCCGAGGGCGAGAACGGCGTCGGTCCGTCACTGCACGGCTTGTTCGGCCGCAAGGCAGGGACGGCGCCCGACTACAATTTCTCGAAAGCGATGAGGAATTCCGGAATCGTCTGGAACGAAGCGGCATTGAAAAAATTCCTTGCCGATCCCCAAGCGGCCGTGCCCGGAACCAAGATGGAGACGGGCGCGGTGGACAATCCCCAGGCGTTCGACGATCTTCTCGCCTATCTGAAGGCGCCTGACCAATAAGCTCTGCCGACAGCTGCAACCAGGTGCCACCGCCACATCGACGCGCGCCTTTCGGGGCCGAGCGCCGCTTTAACGCTGCTTTAAAGTTCCCGCGTGCCAGATTGCTTTCCTCATTTCGCGTGCCGCCGGCGCGGGAAGCGTGTTTCGGATCGCACCCAGTCGCAACTGAGGAGACAATGGACGCGGAACACTTACATTACGAGCTCGTAATATTCATTTGAATATAACGATAGCCGAGTTCAGTAATGCCGGAATCCAATTGAGTTATTGACAGTGATTTGCGACGCTGCGAGCATTAGAGCTTCTTGGAAATAGCCGCGGCGGCGACAGCTGCGGCTATCGGGCAATAGGCGCCATCGGGGCGGTAACGGAGAACACGATCGGCGCTGAATGGGAGGGGCCCGGCGAGCTGAAGTACCAAAAATTTGAATCAATGGAAGCTGGTGAAGCCGGCAGTTTGGGTGGCGATCATGGTCGCCCGCCCGACGGCGAACTGATAGGGAGCTAACGCGAGGGAGTAACATGAGGATTCTCACCATCAATGGCTTTAGCCATGTCGTCGACATGCCCGACGACACACCGCTGCTGTGGGTCATCCGCGAAAGCCTCCAGATGACTGGCACCAAGTTCGGCTGCGGCGCCGGCTTGTGTGGGGCCTGCACGGTGCATCTGAATGGCGTAGCGGTGCGCTCCTGCCAGACCAGTCTCGAAGAGGCGGCGGGCCAAGAAATCACCACGATCGAAGGGCTCGACCCGTGGGGCAGCATCCGGTGCAACGGGCTTGGGTCGCGGAGCAGGTTCCGCAATGCGGTTACTGCCAGTCCGGTCAAATTATGCAGGCGGCCGCATTGCTGCAGAAGAATCCGAACCCGACCGATGCCGAGATTGTCCGGCGATGAACGGCAATCTGTGCCGCTGCATGACCTATATTCGTATCAGGAAAGCCATCAAGCGCGCCGCTACAGAGATGCGTAGGGTTTAGGGAGGCCGGACATGGATACGATCGAAAGAAAATCCAAAGCCAGGTCTACCGCCGCATTTTCTGGTGGGCACCGCCGCTGCCGGCGCTGGACTGACAATCGGCTGCGTCATCTGGCCGAGCGTTCTTGGCACGGCGAGCGAAGCCTTTGCTGCCAATAATTATTCGCCGACCGTGCTCTATACCATTTCGCCGGCGGGCATCATGACGGTGCACGTCAATAAGTCGGAGATGGGTCAGCACGTCGGCACAGCCCTAGCGCAGGAAATCGCGGAAGAACTCGAAGTCGACTGGAAGAACATGCGGCTCGACTATCCCGATTTCACCGCCAATTTTTTCACTGGCGGCAGCTTGAGTATCCTCTCGACCTTCATGGGCGCGTGCCAAGCCGGCGCGGCGGGGCGCATGGCGCTCCTTGAAGCGGGCGCCAAACAGCTCGAGGCCAAACCAGGCGAAGTTCATGCCGACAAGGGCTGGGTGATCGCCAAGGACGGCAAGCAGATCAGCTACGCCCAACTGGTGGCGACCGGCAAAGTCGACAAGGTCTACAAAGACGCCGACCTCAAGAAGATCGCGATCAAGAAAGGCGGCTACAAGACATTCGTGGGTAAACCGATTCTTGCACTCGACATTCCCGCCAAAACCAACGGCAGGGCGCTGTTCGGGATCGACTATTTTGCCGACAACATGGTCTACGCCAAGATCGTGCGTCCGCCGGTGCGCATCGGCGCCAAGCCGAAGAAAAACGGCGACAAAGAGGCGATCGACGATAGCGAAGCCAAAGAAGATTCCTGGTTATCTGCGCTACGTCTCGATGCCCGATCCGATTGGCATCAATACCCACTATGTCATCGCGATCGCCAACAATTTCCCGACCGCGATGAAGGCGGCTCGAGCCATCAAGGTCGATTGGGACCTCGGCCCCAACGCCAATGTCAGCAGCGACGACATTCTCCAGCAAGCCAAAGAGCTGGTGGCCATCCCGAATGCCGGCGGTCTCTATCTGGCTGATCGGCGATCCTAAAAAGGCCTATGACGCCGCCCCGGTCAAGATCGATGCGGAATTCATCACGCCGCTCGCATCGCATGTGCCGATTGAGCCGATGAACGCAGTCGCGTTCTTTGACAAGGGCACGCTGCATCTCTTTTCCGGCAGCCAGCTGCAGGCGGCCCACCAGCCGATGCTTGCCGCGTGCTACGGGCATGAAGCCGCAACAGGTGGTCATCCACCAGATGTATTCGGCGGCGGTTTCGGCCGGCGGCTCGATGATGACGATGTCGATGATCCCGCGGCCTTGCCGCCAAGGCGATCGGGCGGCCGGTTAAGCTCATCTACACCCGCGACGAAGAGTTCCGGAATGACTTCTATCGGTCCATCACCTATCAGCGTCTCCGCGCGGGCCTTGACACGAAGGGCAATGTCGTCGCGTTGCGTCATGATGTCTGCATGGCATCGTCGGCCCTACGCGCGGCGCCGGCGTTGCTCACGCCCAGCAAGGATAAGGGAGACAGTACAAGGTCGACGGCAGCTCGATCGAGCGGCAGCAACTCTTGGTACGGAATTCCAAACTACGCGGCGCGTGGCATCACCAATGATCTCGGTCAACGGGCGACGCCGCCGGGCTTCCTGCGCTCGGTGTCGACGGCTTGGACCTATCTTCGCCCTCGAGAGCTTCCTCGACGAGTTGGCGCGGAAGACCGGCAAAGACCCGGTCCAAATGCGCCTCTCCTTGCTGACGGCAACGGGGCTCAACGCGGGTTCGGTGCCGATGTCGGTCGGCGGCGCGGAACGCATTGCTGCGGTCATCAGAAAAGCGGCGAAGGAAACCGACTTCGAGAAGAAACATGGCCGGCTCGGTCCCGGCCGCGGCATCGGGCTCGCGGCGACCACCCATTTCCGGGACACGCCGACCTGGACGTGCGGCATTGCCGAGGTCGCGGTCGACAAAGAGAGCGGCCAGATCAAGTCGAGAAGTTCACGACGGTATGGATCTTGGCTTGCCAGTCAATACCGACGGCGCGAAGTCACAATGCGAAGGCGGCACGCTGTTCGGGTTTAGCCTTGCTATGTACGAGACAGGCGACAATGCACAACGGCAATCTCGATCAGACCAATTTCGACACGTATTTGCCGATTCGCATGTCACAGGTGCCGGAGGTCGACATTCACATCACTGGCAGCGGGCTACCCCCGGTCGGCGTCGGCGAGCCGGCGGTGACACGGTGGCGCCCCGGCGGTTTCGAACGCCGTGTACGACGCGGTCGGCATGCGGCCGCGCGCATTTGCCCTTCACCCCCGACAAGGTGAAGGCGCTGCTGAAAGCGTAGTTTCCTCACCTGCCGCTAAGGCTCTCCGGGGGTGACCCCCGGAGAGCCTTTTTTGATGGCGGAGGTTATAATTGAGCGGATGGACCGGCGGCGATTCCTGATCGGATCGGCGGCCAGCGGCGTTGGCTTGTTCGCCGGCTATCTCGTACCGGGCTGGCTCGGCGTCGGCGAGGCGGCGACCCGCTACGCGCCCGCCATTTGGTATGCTATCGACCGCGCCGGCATCGTCACCGTCCACATCATGAAGGCCGAGGTCGGCCAGCATATCGGCACCGCCTTCGCCATGATGATCGCCGAGGAACTAGAGGTCGATTGGCGCGACGTGCGGGTCGACTATCCCGATCCTTCGCGCGAGTTCGGCATCCTCCTGACGGCCGGCAGTTGGAGTGTTGCAGCCAATTACGACGATATGCGGCGCTACGGCGCCGCCGGCCGCATCGCGATGATCGAGGCGAGCCGCCAAGCGGCTCAATGTAGCGGCCGCAGAATGCAGCGCTCAACAGGGTTGGGTCATCCATCGGGCGACCGGTAAGCGCGTCAGCTATGGCACGCTGGTCACAGCCGGAACGATTAACCGCGTGTTCGATGACGCTGATCTTGCCGGGATCGGGCTCAAGCCCAACAGCGCCTTGAACCTCATCGGCACGTCGCCGGGTGCGCTCGACATTCCAGCAAAAGTAAACGGTACCGCGCGCTTTGCCATCGATTGCTTCGCGCCCAATATGCTTTACGCCAAGATCGTGCGACCTCCGTTGCGCGCGGGTTGCAAGGCGCTCGCCATCGACGATGCCGAGGCGCGAAAGATCGTCGGCTATTACGGCTGCGTCAGCGTCGACGATCCAACCCACGACAACAATCACTATGTCATGGCGCTGGCGACCGAACTTTCCTGCTGCGCTCGCGGCGGCCAAAGCAATAAGGATCGATTGGGGGGCCAACCAGAATAGCACTATCGGTGATGCCGATCTGATCGTCCACGCGAAACATTTGGCGGCCGACAAGAGCAAAGGCACGCCATGGTGGATCATCGGCGACGCAGCCAAGGCGATGAGAGCGGCAGCCGCGACGTTCACGGCGGAATATACCACGGCCCACGTTGCCCATGCCGGTGTCGAACCAATGAGCGCCGCTGGTGCTGCGCGACGGCGAGCATTGGCATGCCTATGCCGGGTCGGCATTTCAGACCCATGCCGTGGCCGCCATGGCCGATGCGCTCGATACCGATTCGGCTTCCGTCGTTTTACACCAAACTTATCTCGGCGATCCGTCCGGCCGTCGCGTCGAAACCGACGCACTTGTGGCTTGCGCGCTCGCGGCCAAGGCGGCGGGTCGCGCCGTGAAACTCGATGTTCGATCGCGAAGAGGAATTGCGCTTCGACTTTCCACGCCCGCTGACCTACCAGAAGCTTTCGGCAGGTATGGACCGAGAGGGCAACGTCACGGCGCTGTGGCACGACCTGTGTTCGCCTTGGCCGCTGGCGCGGGCGCTGCCGATTGCGCTGCAGCCAGGTGCCGATCCGCAGACCAAGGTCGATTGGAGCGTGTTGACCGGAGCCGATAGCTGGTACTCGCCGGCCAATTACTATGTTCGCGCGCTGCGAGAACGACCTCGCCGAGCGGGCCTTGCCGTCGGGGTTTCTGCGCGCCAACGCCGCCGGCTTTGTGTTCTGGGCGCTTGAAGTTTCATTGACGAACTTGCGCACCGCACCGGTCAGGACGAAATCGCGCTGCGGCTGCAATGGCTCGATGGCAGCGGCCCCAATGGGGGTGGACCGCCGAGCGCCGAAGGCGGTGCCAAGCGCCTTGCCGTCGTGATCGCCAGAGATCGTCGATATCTCCGGCTACGCCGCGCGACGGCGTGCCAAGAAGCATGGCCGAGGTATCGGTATTGCCGCCTCGAGCGCACCCGATCGTCGACAGCCGAGTTGGACGGCGTGCGTCGCCGAAGTCGCGGTCGATGCGGTATCAGGTGCCGTTCATGTCGAGAAGCTCACCATCGTCAGCGATGTTGGCATGGTCGTCCATCGCGACGGCGTGCTGGCTCAGATCGAAAGTGCCGCGCTCACCGGGTTAAGCGTTGCGTTGTACGAGCATGCGACTTTCGCCAACGGCGCCATCGTCGAAGCCAATTTCGACACGCTATCGGCTGCTCCGATTCGGCGACTTGCCCGAACTCGAAATCCATATCGTTGCCGAGGGCAACCATCCGACCGGCGCCGGCGAGCCGGCAATGAGTGTCGTAGCGCCGGCGATTGCAAATGCCATTTTCAACGCGGTCGGCGCTCGCGTCCGTGATCTGCCGATCACCTCCGAAAAAGTACTGGCGGCGGTTGCGAACAAATGACCAGGCCTTGCCGCCAAATCTGGTGCGTTCGATCGCGGATCGCCTCAATGTCTTGGCGCATGGCCGGGCAAAAACGGCTGCAGGGAGAGGCGGCGAATCAATCTGGCGCTCCGTGAGCGCTTCTGAGCGTTAGTCCCGTCGGAGGAACAAGATGACCAAGCGCAGTCGCGAAGCCAGGATTGACGATTTGCTCGACCGCACCGAGATCTACGATCTGGTGCGCTGGGAACGGTTTTGCCGCGACCAAAAGGACTGGCCGGGTCTGCTCGCTTGCTACATTCCGGGGGCGCCGGTACGTACTAGTTGGTACGACGGCGACATCGCCGGTTTTGTCGAGCAGTCGCGCGAAAAGATGCTCAAAGGTTCGTCCGGCAAGCATTGGATCATGCCGGCAACGCACAAAATCGCAGGAGACCGCGCGATTGTCGAAAGTCCCGCCTTCATCTATGACCGGCTGACCTTCGACGGCATCGAATTCGATTTTCACCAATATTGTCGATTTTTCTCGCGCGTGGTGCGGCGCGAGGAGGGCTGGCGCCTGGGTTCGTTCGAGGGCATTTATCAACGCGACAATCTGCAGTGCACCGATCCGCGTAATCCGCTGCCGGTCGACTGGGAGATCATCAAGACGCTGCGCCCGTCTTATCGCTTCATGGGCTATACCCAGTTAAAGCGCGGCTACCGGCTCAATCCCGAGCTGCTCGGGGATGATCGCCCCGACCTGGTGTCGGCATTTTATGCGCGCGAACGCCGATGGCTCGAGACAGGTAAGTGAGTAACGGGCGCTCAGGAGACCAGCACGACCGAGCCGGTGGTCTTCGCGGGTTTCGAGATCGCGATGCGCTTGGACCGCGTCCTTCAGCGCATAGGCGTTGGCGGGGTCGAAACGGATGATACCGCTCTTTACCAGATCGAACAATTCGGCAGCGGCCCTCTCATAGGTGGCGCGATCGGCTACGTAGTTTGTCAGTCCGGGGCGCGTGACGATCAGCGAACCCTTTTGGCTCAGCGCCCGGATATCGAGCGGCGGCGCCGGCCCGGAGGCATTGCCGAAGGAGACAAGTGTTCCATAGGGCCGCATGCAATCGAGCGAGGCCATGAACGTGTCTTTGCCGACGCCGTCGAACACCGCGGCAACGCCCTCGGGCACGATCTTCCTCGTCGCTGCGACGAAATCGGTGTCGCGATACAAGACGGCATGATCACAACCGTTGGCCCGCGCAATTTTTTCCTTCTCAGCGCTGCCGACCGTTCCAATGACCGTGGCACCGAGGTGTTTCACCCACTGCGTCAGTACCGTGCCCATGCCGCCCGCGGCCGCGTGAATAAGAACGACGTCGCCGGGCTGAATTCGGTAGAGGCGATGCAGAATGGCGGATGCCGTTAATCCCTTCGCCATCAAGGCTGCAGCTTGACGCTCCGAGACGCTGTCGGGAAGCGCGACCAGACGATCAGCAGGAATGTTGCGTGCCTCGGCATAGCCGCCCGGCGCTTCATCGCCATACATGCCGCTCGGCGAGACATAAGCGACCCGATCGCCGACCTTGACTCGGCTGACGCCCGGGCCCAAAGCCTCGACCACGCCGGCCGCTTCATTGCCCAAAATCGTGGGCAAGGCCGGCGGCGAGTAGAGATAAAAGCCGCCCCGGCGCAGGTTGATGTCGGCGTAGTTTAGTCCCGCCGCGTGCTGCCTCAGCCGGACCTCGCCTGCACCGGGCGCCGGCAGGTCGATCTCCTCCCATTTCAGCACTTCGGGCGGGCCGGTCTCGTAGATGCGTATAGCGTTGGGCATGCGAGGGCTGCGATGTGAGAGGAGCTACTTAAAAGATGGCCGCCGCTACGTCGCCCACAATTGGCGCGAGGCGAGGCGCGCACCTTCGGCCAGCGATTGCAGCTTGGCCCATTGGATCGAGGGATGGACGCGGACAGTGTTCCAGTTCTGTGAAAAACCGCAATCAGTGCCCGCGATGACGTTCTCACGCCCGACCAGCTTGGCGAAGTTCTTGATGCGCATCGCGATCAGTTCTGGATGTTCCACCACGTTGGTCGAATGCGTAATGACACCGGGAATGAGTATTTTCCCCTCGGGCAACTTCATTTCTTGCCAGATCTCGAACTCATGCTCGTGGCGTGGATTAGCGGCCTCGAGACTATAGGCCTGCGCTTTCACACGAAGGATCAGGTCGACGATGTCACGGAGCGGTACGTCCGAGGTATGGGGCCCGTTCCAACTTCCCCAGCAGACATGGTAACGGATTTTCTCTTCGGGAATCTCTCTGATGGTGTGATTGAGCATCTCGATATAGCCCGCGAACCATTTTTTCACGTCCCGTGCGCTTTGGGTAACCAGCAGGCGGTCAAACTCATGCGTGAGGAAAGCGTCATCGAGTTGAATGAGGAAGCCGGCGTCGATGATGGCGCGATATTCGGCGCGCAGCGCCTCGGCCATCGCCGCGAGGAAGGCGTCGGGATTCGCGTAATGGCGATTGATCCTGACGCCGCGCGCGCTTTCGGGCGCCGCCACCGGCAGGAACGCCTCGGTGAAATTCTTGCCCTTCAGCGCGGCGGTGAAATTTTTTACGTCGGTCTTGATCTCGGCTTCTTTGTAGGTGATCGCCCCGGTGCATTCCCAGACATCGGATGGCCGCTCTTTCGGCGCATCGGCGAGTGCGACACCGGTCCAGTCATAGTTCTGCACCGGCTCATAAGCGGCGTAGAATTCAAGAAATTTCGTGCCGTCGCGCCCCGCAGTGCGGACATTGATCGGCTCCGGCTCGCCAGGGCGCGGCGCCCGGATTTCGACGCCGGTCAGGCGGTGCGCGACGTAGCTGGTCCACCCACGCTTGCCGTATTCGCCGTCGCTCGGGATGTCGATGCCCGCTTCCTCTTGAAGCCTTACCACTTCCGCCACCTTTTCGGTGAGCATGGTCTGGTATTTGCCTTCGTCGAAGGCATTGCCGGTGACCTTGCCGGCAATGAGAGCGCGCAGTTCGGGCGGCCGCACTAAGCTTCCGGCGTGCGTGACAAGGATTCGATCCATGCTGCGTTTCAAGCCTGCCTCCGCGCCTATTTTTCGGGTTGTTTGAGCATGGCTGCCGTGACGGCGGAATCGTAACCCGGCTCGACCCAGACATCGACAACAGCGAGCGCGCCACCTTCCGCCGCTCGCCTTGCCTCGGAGAGGACGGTGCCAAGCTCGCCCCAGCGGCGTACCGGACCGAAGCCGGCCGCGCCCTGCGCGCGCGCCAGACTGGCGAGATCGATGTCCGGGCCGCTCATTCGCTGGCCGATCCATTTGTTGGCGATCGGGCGCCCGCGCTCCTTCGCGACGCGCTCCTGATGCAGCTCATCATTATAGAAAGAGCGATTATTGGCGACGAGGATCAGCAACGGCACGCGATAATGGACGCCGGTCCACAGCGCCATCACCCCCATCAGGAAATCGCCGTCGCCGAGAATTGCGAGCGACAGCCGGCCGCTGTCGCGCAACGCCAGGGCGGCGCCAACCGCCATGCCCGGACCGGAGCCGATACCAGCGCCTCCATCGCCGCCTAGGACATCAAGCGGGTGGCGCACCGGCCACAGCTCGCCGGACCATGACAGAGGCGCACGGATGAGGCAGACCTCGCGGCCCGCGAGAGCATCCTGCGCGGCGCGGGCGAGCTGCGCCACAGTGATCGGCGCCTCGGGTGCGCCGGCGGCCGGACGTCGCGACGCCGCCGGAGCTCGGTCGGGCCAGGCGTGACGTGCTCGCGCGCCGCGCCGCGCCGCCGCCAACAGCGCCTCGACCGTGGCATCGGCGTCGGCCATGACATAAAGATCGGTCGGCGGTAGGCCTTGATAATCGAGGTTCCAGCCATTGTGCAACTGTTGGTCGCGCGAGACATGGAGAATGGTCGATCCCGGCGGGCGATCGCCCCAACTCGTCTTGAGCGTGCCCGCTAGATCGATCCATTCGAGGCTCAGCACCGTATCGGCCTGGCGCAGCAACTCGGCGCTGCGCGAACCGAGAAAGGTCGAGCTCGGCGCCCCGTAGAGGGGATGCTCGGTCGGAAAAGCCCCGCCAAGCTTCATATCGGTCAGGACGACGGCACCCAAGACTTCCGCGAGTTCGACGCGCGCGCGCCATGCCGCCTCAAGGCGCGAAACCCGTCCCATCAGGATCAGTGGCCGCTCCGCGGCAAACAGCTTCCCGACGATTGATTCTATTTGCGCGGGCGGAGGCACCGCCGGGACCGGCGCTCGGAAGCGAGCCGGATCGGGCACCGGCGGCGGCGTGTCGAGCTTGCGTTCCTGCAAATCGGCGTCAAGGCAGACATAAGTCGGTCCCTTCGGTACCGTGTCCGCAATCTGATAAGCCCGCAGCACCGCTTCAATGGCTGCGGGGATCGATGCCGGCTGATCGTCCCATTTCGAATAGTGCCGGATCAAGGCACCCTGATCTTTGGCGGTATGGAGCCAGTCGATCCACGGCCTGCGCTTTACGGGATCGACCGGTCCGGTGGCACCGAGCAGCAGTATCGGCACGCGATCGCTATAGGCGTTGAATACTGCCATGCTTGCATGCATCAACCCGACATTGGCATGGACGGCCACCGCCATCGGCCGGCCGGTGACCTTTGCCCAGCCATGGGCGATGGCGACCGCGCTCTCTTCGTGCAAGCACAGCAGCATTTGCGGTCGGTCATTGCCAAGATGATTGACGATGCTGTCGTGCAGACCGCGGTAGCTGGAGCCGGGATTGAGCGCAATATAAGGAATGTCGAGCGCACGCAGCACATCGGCGACGCTGTCGCTGCCCCAATGTCCACGCCCCTCTGACGGCAGCGGCCGTTCGATTCCCTGGGGCTCGTTAGCCCGGCGATCGTCGGAACGAGACATCGGCCGCCGCAAAATGCACCAGCAGGCCTGGCGATGACAAGGACGAAGCGCGTGACCGAATCAACTCCTCTCGATTATGATGTGCAATGCCATCCAATCCGCCCATGGCGCCGACCCGCGAATATGTGCTCGACGATGTCGCCCGAGATCGGTTACGGGCGCTCGATCCTGACCTGGACATGATACCCGCTGAAGCGCGGGCAGCGTCGATTGCCAGCTTGTTGGCGTATCGCAGCGAGCATCAAGGGGTACGGATATTCGCCTATGGCTCGTTGATTTGGAACCCGCTGTTCGAATTTGCCGAGCGCCGGGTCGGTAAGGTGTATGGTTATCACCGCCGTTTCTGCCTGCGGACGCGGCTAGGCCGCGGTACACCGGAAAATCCAGGGTTGACCCTCGGTCTCGATCGTGGCGGCTGTTGTCGGGGCGTCGTCTATCGCATCGCCGAAGAGGCCATGGAGCCGGAGCTCAATCTGATTTGGGGGCCGGAGATGTTCACCAGTGCCTACCATCCGCAATGGGTCAAAGTGGTGACGAAGGAAGGTCCGGTCGACGCCATCGTTTTCATCATCAATCGCAACTACCCGCATTACGCGCGCATCGAGGAAGACCGTATCGTCGCAGCCATCGCTACTGCCAAAGGACAGATCGGCGCTTGCGCGACTTATCTCTTCAATACGGTCGAGCACCTGGAACAGCTTGGCATCCGCGACCCCGGTTTGGAGCGCATTTGCGAACGCGTCAGGGAACGTCAACGCTCGCTTCCGGTTGACCCATCATGACCCGTCACGTCACCATTCTTGGCTCGACGGGCTCGGTGGGTCGCAATACCCTCGAATTGGTTGCCGCCGAGCCGCAGGCCTACGCGGTGGAGGCGTTGGTTGCGCTCAGGAACGCCGAAGCGCTTGCGGCCCAGGCACGGGCGGTCGGCGCCAAGATTGCGGTCATCGCCGACGCCGACAAATACGGTGCGCTAAAGGCGGCGCTCTCCGGCTCCGGCATAGAGGCGGCGGCAGGTCCCTCGGCCGTGGTCGAGGCGGCATGCCGTCCCGCCGATTGGGTAATGGCGGCGATCGTCGGTGCCGCCGGGCTGGCGCCGACCTTGGCGGCCGTCGAGCGCGGTGCCTGCGTCGCCATTGCCAACAAGGAGGTATTGGTCTGTGCCGGGCAGCTCGTGACCGCCGCCGCCAAAAAACACGGCGCGACGCTGTTGCCTGTCGACAGCGAGCACAACGCGATTTTTCAGTGTTTCGAAGCCGAACAGAGCCACGCGGTCGAACGTATCGTTCTGACCGCGAGCGGCGGCCCATTCCGCCAGCGACCGATTTCGGCGATGGCAAACGTCACCGCGGCCGAAGCGGTGGCGCATCCCAATTGGCGCATGGGGGCAAAAATCTCGGTCGAACTCGGCGACCATGATGAATAAGGGCCTCGAAGTGATCGAGGCGACCCACCTCTTTGCCTTGCGAAGCGACCAAGTTGACGTCGTGGTACATCCGCAATCCGTTGTCCATGGCCTGGTCTATTACCGGGATGGCTCTGTCCTAGCACAGCTCGGATCGCCCGATATGCGCACGCCGATTGCCAACACGCTCGGTTGGCCGAAACGCATTTCGGCACCAAGCCCGCGCCTCGATCTCGCGGCGCTTGGCCAGCTTACTTTCGAGGCGCCCGATCCCGAACGGTTTCCTGCCTTGCGCATCGCGCGCGAGGCGTTGGAGGAGGGGGGTGCGGCACCCATTATTCTCAACGCTGCAAATGAAGTCGCGGTCGCGGCCTTTCTTGACGGCGCGATCGGCTTCCTCGACATTGCGGCGATCGTCGAGGACAGCCTTAGCACTCTCGATCGGCCCTCGATCGCAGCGCTCGATCACGTCTACAACACGGATCGTGCCGCGCGGGATCTGGCCCGGCGCCTCGTTGGCAATGGTTGGCGCCGCGCGGCGGCAGGGTGATCGCTTCGTCGAAGCCGGTATTGGTGACGGGGGCCACCGGCTTCGTCGGTTCGGCCGTAACCCGCGTGCTGCTGGCGCGCGGCCGCAAGGTGCGGGTGTTGGTGCGGCCGAGAAGTGACAAGACCAACCTGCGAAATCTTGCGGTCGAGATGCGCGAAGGTTCACTTGAAGACGCCACCTCGCTTGCAGACGCGCTGTCCGGTTGTGGCGCTCTTTATCACGTCGCCGCCGACTATCGCCTGTTTGTCCCGAACCCGGGGGCCATGTATCGCGCTAATGTCGATGGCACCCGCGCCTTGATGGAGGCGGCGCTTGCGCAACGCGTTGCGCGCATTGTCTACACCAGTAGCGTTGCCACACTCGGCATCGATCCCAGTGGCGCGCCGGCGGACGAAACCACGCCGAGCACACTCGACGATATGATCGGCCCCTACAAGCGCTCGAAATTCCTCGCCGAAGCGATCGTGCGAGCGATGGGGAGGGAGCGCGGTCTGCCGGCTGTGATCGTCAACCCATCGACGCCGATCGGTCCCCGCGACATCAAGCCGACCCCGACCGGCCGCTTAGTCGTCGAGGCGGCGTCCGGACGCATGCCGGCCTTCGTTGATACTGGCCTCAATCTGGTTCATGTCGATGATGTCGCCCTTGGTCATTTGCTGGCTGAGGAGCGGGGCCAAGTCGGCGAACGCTACATTCTCGGCGGCGAAAACCTGACGCTGCGCGAGAATTCTCGTCGTATCGCGGTACTCGTCGGGCGGCGGCCGCCGCGCATCAGCCTGCCAATCCGCCCGATGATGCCTATCGCCGCGATGGCCGAGGCGGTTGCCCGCATCACCGGCAAGGAACCCTTCGTGACGCGCGATGGGTTGCGCCTTGCACGCAAGGCGATGTTCTTCTCCTGCGAAAGGGCCATTAGCGGTTTGGGTTATGCGCCTCGCCCCGTCGACCAGGCCCTGTCTGATGCCGTCATCTGGTTCCGCCGTGCGGGAATGCTGCGGTGACCATCGCGACCGCATTGGGATTGCTTGCTCTCGCGGCGGGGCTGGTCCTGTTGCTGATGCGCGGCACATTTTGGTGGCCGCGCGTGCCGCCGGCGATACGCGAGCCGGCGCGTTGGCCATCGGTCTGCGCCATCGTACCCGCGCGTGACGAGGCTGCGCTCATCGAACAGTCCATGGCCTCTTTGCTGCGCCAGGACTATGCCGGCGCATTTTCCGTGGTTCTCGTCGACGACCACAGCAGTGATGGCACGGCAGAGATCGCAGCACCGGTTGGATGGCAACGGTCACTTTCGCATTGTGCGAGCGCCGCCTTTGCCGTTCGGTTGGACTGGAAAATTATCGGCGATGAACCGCGGTGTTCAGGAAGCCGGCAACGCGGAATTGATCCTGTTCACCGACGCAGATATCGCGCACCACGCCGACCAATTTGCGCGAGATGGTGGCGCGCCTCGAAGGTCGAGAACGCGCGATCTCGTGTCGCTGATGGTCAAGCTGCATTGCGAAAGCTTCAGCTGAGCGTCTTTTGATCCCCGCGTTCGTGTTCTTTTTCGCCATGCTTTACCCATTCGCCTGGGTCAACGACTCGCGCCGCAAAACCGCCGCGGCGGCTGGCGGCTGCATGCTGATCCGACGCGCGGCGTTGGAGCGGATCGGCGGGCATCGCCGCCGATCAAGGGCGAGTTGATCGACGATTGTGCGCTGGCGCGTGCGGTGAAGGATACAGGCGGTTCGCTATCCGCCTCGACCTGACCCGCGCGCGACAGCATCCGACCATATCCCTCCCTGGGCTCGAATCTGGAACATGGTTGCGCGCAGCGCCTTTGCCCAATTGCACTATTCGCCCGCGCTGCTGGCCGGCACAACGTCGGCTATGGCGATGACTATCTGGCGCCACCGCTTTTGTTGGTTGCCGACATCGACGTCGCCCGGTGGCTGGGCGGGGCGGGCGTGGCGATGATGGGTCTCGCCTATCTGCCGATGGTGCCGATTTTATCGCCAGTCACCGGCTTGGTGATCTTGCTGCCCGTCACGGCGTTGATTTATCTCGGCGCGACGATAGCATCGGCGTGGCGGCACTTTCGGGGGCGTGGCGGCTCATGGAAGGGGCGGGTGGAGTGGCGGAACGTGCGCTGAACATGGTCGAGACGCCGTCCGGCAAAGGCTCCGGCGACGAGAATTTTCCTGTCGGCTCGTTCCTGATCCGCCGCGAGCTGCGCCCGCATGTTCACGCCTTTTATCGCTTTGCGCGCCAGGCCGACGATATCGCCGACAATCCCGCTCTTGTCGCCCGACGACAAAATCCGGCGGCTCGACCGCATGGGCGAGATTCTCGATGGCGCCGTCGGCGCGAGGATTCGCCCGCTGCGGTCGCGATGCGGCAGAGCCTGCATGACACGGGCGTTACGCCGCAGCATTGCCACGACGTGCTGCGCGCCTTCCGTCTCGACGCGACCAAGACGCGGTATCGCGACTGGGACGATCTGATGGAGTATTGCCGATACTCTGCTTCGCCGGTCGGGCGGCAGGTCCTCGACCTTCACGGCGAGGACCGCGCCAACTGGCTGGCGAACGACGCGCTGTGTTCGGCGTTGCAAGTGCTCAACCATTTGCAGGATTGCGGCGACGGATTATCGCGACGCTCGACCGCGTGCTATTTGCCCGAAACCGATCTTGCCGCCAACGGTGCCAGCGGTCGAGGAGATTAGCGGCGCGCGAATGAGCGTCGGGATGACCGCCGTTAAGAATCCGGCTGCTCGATGGCACCGATCGTCTGATTGCGCAAGGCGCGATGAATTTCCTGCGGGGGTCAAAAGCTGGGGCTTGCGTTGTGAGGTCGCGCCGATCGTCGAGCTGGCCTCGCGTCTCGCCGCGCATCTGCGCGCGGGCGATCCGCTGGCGAACGCGGGTGAAGCTCGAGCAAGGGCGATTTTGCTGCGGCGCTGCTTCTCGGCACGTGGCGAGGGAGTTGGCTGTGACCGCGCGCTCGCTGAATCACTCCCCCGATGCGCTCAAAGCGGAAATTCGCGACAAGGTGCAGGCCGCAGGCTCGTCGTTCTATTGGGCGATGCGGCTGCTGCCGCCGGCGCGGCGCGACGCCATGTTCGCGGTCTATGCGTTATTGCCGCGAGGTCGACGATATCGCCGACAGCAACGATCCGCCGGTGGCCAAACAGGCCGGCCTCGCTGTGTGGCGTGCCGAGGTGGCGGCGATCTTCGCCGGCATCGGCCAAGACGCCTCTCGGCAAGATCCTGGAGGAGCTGGTCGCCGACCTACCATCTGCGCCAGACCGATTTCCTGTCGATGATCGACGGCATGCAGATGGATGCGGTGCAGGACATTCGCGCGCCAAGCCTGGCCGATCTCGATCTCTATTGCGATCGACGTCGCCAGCGCCGTCGGGCGCTTATCGGTGCGCATTTTCGGCGACGACAGCCCGCCGCGGATCGTGTCGCGCACCATCTTGGCCGCGCCTTGCAGCTCACCAATATTCTGCGCGATCTGGTCGAGGACGGCGAACGCGGCCGGCTGTATCTACCGAAGGAATTGCTGGCGAAGCACGGTATTCAAGGACACGAAGCCGATGACGGTCCTGCGCGACCCGCTGTTGCCGCTGGCTTGCAACGATCTCGCCGGCATCGCCGAGACGCATTTTGTCGAAGCGGAAAAGGCGATGCGCGAATGCTCGCACCGCGCGATGCGGCCCGCCGCCGTGATGCGCGCGGTCTACCACGCAGTTGCTGCGCCGATTGCGCGGCGCGGGCTGGCGCGATCTGGCGACGCCGGTGAAGGTGCCGAGTGCCGTGAAGCTCTTGCTCGCGCTTGCGCTACGGCTTGATGTGACGCGCCCGCAGCTCGCGTTCATGTCGTCGGCGCCGGGTTGGCCGGACTTGCCGCCGCGATACGCCTGACCGAGGCGGGGATCGGCGTCGACGCTGCACGAGGCCGCGCCGCAAGCGGGCGGGCGCTGCCGCTCCTATCTCGACGCGACACTCGGTTGCCGCATCGATAACGGCAATCATCTGCTGGTGGCCGGAAATCAAGGCGGCGATGGCGTATCTCGACGCCATCGGCGCGCGCGGCACGCTGATCGGGCCCGGCGGAGGCGCGCTACGCTTTTCTCGACGTCGCGAGCGGCGAGCGCTGGAACTTCCGGCCGAATGCCGGACGGGTGCCGTGGTGGCTGTTTCAGCGGTCGCGGCGCGTTCCGGGCGTGCGGCTGATGCCGATTACCTGCAAGGCATGCGCCTCATGCGCGCCGGGCCGGAGGATCGCGTCGCCGATCTGCTGCCCGCCGGCACGACGATCGAGCGCCGCTGTGGCCGCCGCTAGCCACCGCCGCGCTCAATACCGAGCCGGCAAAACGGCTCGGCGCAATTGCTGGCGCGTGTGCTGCGCGAGACGTTCGGCGCCGGCGGCGCGGCATGCCGGCCATTGGTGCCGCGCGACGGCCTGTCGGAAAGCCTGGTCGATCCGGCGCTGGCGAGTATTGCAGGGTCGCGGCGCGTCACTGCGTTTCGGCCGTCTGCTTGCGCGCCATCGAGAAGGACTGGCGACAGGATCGCGACCCTTCATTTCGAAGACGGCGATGAGACGATCACCGACAATCAGGCCGTGGTTCTTTCCGTGCCGCCTTCGGTCGCGTCGCGGCTGTTGCCGGAGATCGCCGCGCCAGACGAATTCCGCGCCATTCTCAACGCGCATTTTCTGACCGTCGCGCCCGAGACGTTCGCCGCTGTTTGTCGGCGCTGATCGGCGGCACGGCGGAATGGGTGTTCCGCAAGCGCGAGGTTTTGTCCGTTACCGTCAGCGCCGCCGACCGCTTCATGGAACACCCGCCGCCGAACTGGCGCCGCTATTGTGGCGCGACGTCTGCCGCGCCTACGACCTCGGTGAGGCCGATATGCCGCGCTGGCAGATCGTGAAGGAACGCCGCGCCACCTTCGCGGCGACGCCGGAGCAACAAACGCAAGCGGCCCGCCGACGCGGACGCGCTGGCGTAATCTGGCACTGGCCGGCGATTGGATCGACACAGGCCTGCCGGCGACGATCGAGGGCGCGATCCGTTCGGGCTTTGCCGCGGCACGAGCTGAATGCGGGAACCTTTGAGCAGCAGCCAGTCGACGGAATCGATGATGCCACGCTGGATATCCGTCGCCCCGTCGAACGAAAGCGCCGGACCTCGATCGCGCCATTGCGCGCGCACCGATGCGCTGCTTGGCGGTGCAGCGGCCGGACGGGCATTGTGTGTTCGAGCTCGAGGCCGACGCCACCATCCCGGCCGAATATATTTTGCTGCAGCATTATCTCGACGAGATCGTGCCGGAAGAGCAGCGGCGCTGGCGCAAGTATCTGCGCGCGGTCCAGGGCGAGCATGGCGGCTGGCCGCTGTTCCATGGCGGCGCCTTCGATATGTCGGCAAGCGTGAAGGCCTATTTCGCGCTGAAGGCGGCGGGCGATTCGATCGATGCCCGCATATGCTGCGCGCGCGGGCGGCGATCCTGGAACGATGGCGGCGCGGCGCGGACCAATGTCTTCACCCGCGATCATGCTGGCGCTGTTCGGCGAGATCGGCTGGGACGCGGTGCCGGTGATGCCGGTCGAGATCATGCTGCTGCCGCGGTGGTTTCCGTTTCATCTCAGCAAGATTTCCTACTGGTCCCGCACCGTGATCGCGCCGCTGCTGGTGCTGATGGCGAAAAAGCCGCGCGCCAAGGAATCCGCGCGGCATCCATGTTGCCGAATTGTTCGTGCCGGGTAGCCAAGCGAATCCGCCGCGTGCAGCCGGCTCGATGTGGGCGATCCTGTTCAACGGCCTGGACGATGTGTTGCGCCTGCTTTGAGAACCGGATGCCGCGCCGCAGCCGAGAGCGTGCCATCGCGGCGGCGGTCGCCTTCGTCACCGAGCGGCTCAACGGCGAGGACGGGCTCGGCGGCGATTTTTCCCGGCGATGGCCAACGCCGTGATGATGTTCGAATGCCTCGGCACGCCGAAGGACGATCCGCGCCTCGTCACGGCCAAAGCGGCGATCCGCAAGCTGCTGGTGATGAACGCCGGGCCGTTCCTATTGCCAGCCTTGCGTCTCGCCGGTGTGGGATACCGGCCTGGCGCGCATGCGCTGATCGAGGCCGGCGGCGATGCGGCGCAGGCGGCGGTGCGCCGCGGGCCTCGATTGGCTGGTGACGAAACAGGAGTTGACGTGTCGCCGGCGACTGGGCGGCGTGGCGGCCGCACACGCGGCCGGGCGGCTGGGCGTTCCAATACGCCAATCCGCATTATCCCGATGTCGACGATACCGCTGTCGGTGGCGATGGCGCTCGATCGGTTCGACCGCACCGGTTATGGCGAGGCGATCGCGCGCGCCGCCGAATGGATCACGGGAATGCAAAGCCGCAACGGCGGTTGGGGCGCGTTCGATGCCGACAATAACTACTACTATCTCAACTATATTCCCTTCGCCGATCACGGCGCGCTGCTCGATCCGCCGACGGCGGACGTCTCGGCGCGATGCGTCGGCTTTCTCGGCCAGATCGAAGCGCAAAACAAAGCGGTATTTGCGCGCGGCGTCGCGTATCTGCTGCGCGAACAGGAGCCGGATGGATCTTGGTTCGGCCGCTGGGGCACCAATTATATTTACGGTACCTGGTCGGCGCTTTGCGCGTTGCGGCGCGCCGGTCTGAAGCGCGACGCGCCCGCGATACGGCGCGCTGTCGCCTGGCTCCTGTCGAAGCAGCGAGCGGATGGGGGTTGGGGCGAGGATGGCAGATCCTATTGGGCTACCGAACCGCGCGGCGAGAGTAAGGAAAGCACGGCGTCCCAGACCGCTTGGGCGATGCTGGCTTTGATGGCGGCGGGTGAGTACGCGCACCCTGCGGTGGCTCGGGGTGCCAGATATTTGATGACGACGCAGCGGCCGCACGGGCTGTGGGACGAGGACGCCTACACCGCAGTAGGCTTTCCCCGCGTCTTTTACTTGCGTTACCACGGTTATCGCGCGTATTTCCCGCTATGGGCGCTGGCGCGATACCGCAATGTTGGGCGGGGCGCACAAACCCAGCTCTGGGGGATCTAGCTTGTGGTGCGGCGGGCGCCACGCTATTGAGTATTGCGGAAGTCTACGGGGTCACATGTCAACCGTGATTGTAACCGGCCTCGAGGTCGAGGCGCGAATCGCCCGCCGCGCCGGCTTGCCCGTCATCGTCGTTGCCGGCAAGCCGGCTCGACGCGCCAGCCTGGTCGAGGAAACGATCGCTTCCGGGGCGACGGGGCTTATCAGTTTCGGTATCGCCGGCGGCCTCGATCCGAACCTGGCGCCGGGGACGGTACTACTGCCCGAGACGGTGCATACCGATCGGGGCGAAACCTTTCACGCCGATGCGCCGTGGCGCCTGCGATTGCTCGCCCACATTCCTGGTGCGGTATCGGGCGCAATTTACGGCGGCGAGGGCGTCGTATCACGCGCTGCCGAAAAACGCACGCTGTTCGGCAGCACCAAGGCGACGGCAGTGGATCTTGAAAGCGGGCCGGTGGCACGTGCGGCGACGGAGGCAGGTATCCCGTTCGTGGTATTGCGGTCGATCGCCGACCCGGCACATCGCAATCTGCCGCGCGCCGCGGTGTTTGGATTGAATGATGAAGGCAAGGTGGCCTACGGCACTATGCTCGGCCAAGTGGTGCGGAATTTACACCAATTCCCGGCGCTGCTATCGATTGCCTTCGAGACGCGACGCGCCCTGACGGCGATGCATGCCATTGCTGTGCCGTCGCCGGGATTTCATGCGTTTCCGGTTGAGGTTTGAGCCCCACGACCTGCTCATAGACGCGCAGCGTTTTTGCAAATCCCCTCCTAATTCCTCGTACCACCTAATTCCTCGTATAAGAGTGCCATGAGTTCGACCGATCTTGCGGCTGAAACGAGGGTCAGCCGCGCCGAGCTGCGCACGGTCTACGCCGGATTAATGATGGTGATCGGACTGGGCGCCCTCGATCAGAGCATCGTTGCCACGGCTCTGCCCCGGATTGTCGGTGATCTGGGTGGCATCACACGGCTCTCCTGGGTGGTCACCGCCTATGTTTTGACATCGACAGCCACAATGCCGCTTTACGGCAAGCTCAGCGACCAATATGGCCGCAAGCCAATGATCTATGTCGCGGTAGGGATCTTCCTCCTCGGGTCGGCGCTGAGCGGCCTTTCCCAGAGCATGACACAGCTCATCCTGTTCCGTGCCGTGCAGGGATTGGGCGCCGGCGGCTTTCTGCCACTGGCCCAGATCACCATTGGTGATA
Organism: uncultured Alphaproteobacteria bacterium; assembly: GCA_963804725.1. GTDB lineage: Bacteria > Pseudomonadota > Alphaproteobacteria > ATCC43930 > CGMCC-115725 > JAATGI01. Next base: position 224,790 of record CAWDRN010000011.1, read on the forward strand.
TGGTCTCGATGCGCCAGCGAGGTCGTTATCAGGGGCTGTTCGCCTCGATCTTTGCAGTCAGTTCGGTAGCGGGACCCGTGGCTGGCGGGCTTATTACCGACTGGCTGTCTTGGCATTGGATTTTCTACGTCAACATCCCGTTCGGTGCCCTGGCAATGGGCATGATCACCGTCGCCCTCCATCGCCCGCAGATCAGGCGCGGGCGTCGCATCGACTATTTGGGCGCCATCCTGCTGACGTCGGCGACGACGCTGCTGTTGTTGGCGCTCAGTCTGGGCGGCAACGCCTATTCCTGGCAATCGCCCGAAATTCTAGGTTTTGCCTTGGCCACGCTGATCACCGGAATTCTCTTCGTGATTCGCGAGCGCCTGGCGGCGGAACCGATCCTGCCCCTCCACCTCTTCACCAACCGGGTTTTCGTCATCGCCTGTCTTGTTCTTAGCCTGACCTTTATGGCCATGATGGGAGCGGGCACGTTTTTTCCGGTGTTCTTCCAGCTGGTGCTGGGCGTCGCGCCAGCCAAGTCCGGCCTGCTCAGCGGTCCCTTCATGCTGGGCATCGTTGTGTCTTCGTCAGTTGGCGGCCGCATGGTGGCACGAACCGGCCGCTACAAACCGTTCCAGCTCATCGGCGTCTCAACCGCGCTCTGCGCCTATATCGCTCTCACCGCCGGCGCTTGGTTGGGCGGCGGGATTCTGGCCATCGAGCCGGCGCTGATCGCGCTCGGTCTGGGTCTTGGACTGGTGACCCCGAATATGACGATCGCCATTCAGAATGCGCTTGGCCTCGAGGATATGGGCGTCGGCACGGCAACCTCGGCTTTTTTCCGCTCCCTCGGCGGGGTGATCGGCGTTGCCGGGTCGGGCGCGATCATGTCGGCGCAGTTGCGCGCACAACTTGCATTAGGCGCCAACCAGGATGTAAGCGAGGCGCTGAAGGGGGGGCTGGACCAGCTGAGGGCGCTCTCCGCAGGCGCCCATGAGACGGTTGTTGCGATCTATCGGCACGCCCTCGCCATGACGTTTCTATCCGATGTTTTTGTCGTCGCCGCCGCCCTTGGGGTCTTGTTCTTCCTGCCCGAATTGCCACTTCGCTCGTTCCGTGGGCAATCGGCGCCCGCGAAAGCTACAGAGGGCGATTGATGGGCTTTTATTTGCCTATTTTTTGTGCGAAGAGCCTGTTTTCCCGGCGCAGCCGAGCCGCTAGGTTTGAGAAAGTGACGAACCGCAATTGGCACGGCTCATGCTTAAGGGGGCCAAGGGCTTGGCGGCTGTCGCCGGGTCGCGCAGTTTTTCCCGCAGGTAGGTCACGGATGAAAAAAATCGAAGCGATCATCAAGCCTTTTAAGCTCGATGAAGTGAAGGAAGCGCTCCACGAGGTGGGTATTCAAGGCATTACGGTCACCGAGGCAAAAGGCTTCGGCCGGCAAAAGGGTCACACGGAACTTTACCGTGGTGCCGAATACGTGGTCGACTTCTTGCCGAAGGTGAAAATCGAGGTGGTGATGGAGGATTCGCTGGTCGAGCGCGCGATGGAAGCGATTCAGCAATCAGCTCACACCGGGCGTATCGGCGACGGCAAAATCTTCGTGACGACGGTGGAGGAAGCGGTCCGCATCCGGACCGGCGAACGCGGCAAAGACGCGATTTGAGCGCGCAGGCAGGTCGGAATAGCGCAGCCGATCCGATTGCAGCTGAGATGACGCGCTAAGCGCCTGGGGTGCGAAACCGCCGCGGCGGTTTCGGGGGGATAACAATCAGATTGAAGGATAGGAAAAGAGCGATGTCCGACATTGATAAAGTCATGGCGATGATCAAGGAACACGATGTCAAGTTCGTTGATTTCCGCTTCACCGACCCGCGCGGCAAGTGGCAGCATTTGGCTCACGCTATTCGCACCATTACGCCCGATTTCCTCGCCGGCGGCGTCATGTTCGATGGCTCATCGATCGCCGGTTGGAAGGTTATCAATGACAGCGACATGGTATTGATGCCCGATTGTGCGACGGCGACCCTCGATCCGTTCGCGGCGCAAACTTCGCTCGTGATTTTCTGCGACGTGCATGAGCCGGGCACCGGCCAGCCCTACGCCCGCGACCCGCGCTCGATTGCCAAGAAGGCGGAGGCCTACCTCAAATCCTCGGGCATCGGCGACTCAGCCTACTTCGGACCCGAAGCCGAATTCTTCATCTTCGACGAGGTCCGCTTCAAGAACACCATGAATACGTCGTACTACGAGATTGCGTCGGACGAGGGGCCCTATTCGAGTGACCTGAAATTACCGGATGGCAATAGCGGCCATCGTCCGCCAATCAAGGGCGGCTATTTCCCGGTGCCTCCGGTCGACTCGCAGTCCGACATTCGCGCCGAGATGCTGTCGGTGATGGGCGAGATGGGCCTCCAGATCGAAAAGCACCATCACGAAGTAGCCCCGTCACAGGCCGAGTTGGGCGCCGAGTTCAACACCCTGACACGCACCGCGGACGGTATGCAGATCTACAAGTACGTGGCGCAGATGGTGGCCGCCCAATACGGCAAGACCGTCACCTTCATGCCCAAGCCCATCAAGGGCGATAACGGTTCAGGCATGCATGTCCACCAGTCGGTATGGAAGAGCGAAAAACCGCTGTTCGCGGGCTCGGGTTATGCCGATCTCTCCGACTTCGCCCTCTATTACATTGGCGGCATCATCAAGCACGCCAAGGCCATTAACGCCTTCACCAATCCGACCACCAACAGTTATAAGCGCCTCATTCCCGGTTTCGAGGCGCCGGTGCTGTTGGCTTATTCCTCGAAGAACCGCTCGGCGTCGTGCCGCATTCCCTATGTTTCGAGCCCGAAGGCAAAGCGCGTCGAAGTGCGGTTCCCGGATCCGGCCGCCAACCCTTACCTCGCCTTTGCCGCCATGCTGATGGCAGGGATCGACGGCGTGCAGAACAAAATCCATCCGGGCGATCCGATCGACAAGAATCTGTATGATCTGCCGCCCGAAGAATTGAAGGACGTGCCGACGGTGTGCGGCTCGCTGCGCGAGGCGATCGAGAATATGCGTGCCGACCACGCTTTCCTGACCAAGGGAGACGTGTTCTCGGCGGATTTCATCGACAGCTATATCGAGCTCAAATACGAGGAGATCTACAAGTTCGAACACACCCCGCATCCGATTGAGTTTGAAATGTATTATAGCGTGTGATGATTGGCTGAGTTTGCATTGGCTGACGCCCCCGTCGTGGACCGGCGGGGGCGGTTTTCACATCGGAGCAGTCGACCGTCGCCCGACCGGGAGCCGGCCATAGCGGAGCAACCAACCACGCACGATGTCCGCCGGCTCGGCATGGCGCGAAAAAAAATGGTGCGGCCGGAGGGATTTGAACCCCCACAGGTTGCCCTAACGGATCCTAAGTCCGTCGCGTCTACCAATTCCGCCACGACCGCATAGGGCTTCCGTCTATAGCGAGAGACGGACGATCCGCCAAGCCGATCATTATCGACTTGTCGAAAAGGAGGGACCAACGGTGACGATCATTCCGTTGCGCAATTACCCGCCTCGGTCTAATTACCATGCCCCGTCCATATTCTGGGACGGGCGGGGCTCGCCTCGTTCGTGGTCTCGGCGAAAAAGCGCGGCGGCCCGCCTACGCTCCATGCACGGGCCCTGGCGGCGCCCTCACCGTGTTTTCGTTGGCAGAACCGTGGGCGTCCATCACGCGATCGTGTGGGGTGGTGTCTGGGCTGCTTCGCGGGAAGCGCTCATGTGGTCGGAATGAGGGAAGATATGGCTCTTAACTTATTGATATTAACCAATTTATCTGGGAGAGTTGCACACCGGGACCGGCTTTAGGTCCGGCCACCATCATCATTTGCCGCAACCAGGCTTCTCTTCACCACATAGGTCCAACTGAGAATGCAGGTCACCGAAACCAATACAGACGGTCTGAAACACGAGTTTAAGATCGTCATTCCTGCCGGCGATATCGCGCAGCGGATCGATCGCCGCCTCACCGAGATCGGCCGCGAGGCACGGCTTCCCGGTTTCCGCCCAGGCAAGGCGCCAATGTCGGTGTTGAAGACCCGGTTCCTCCCCCATGTTCGTGGCGAGGTCGTGCAGGACGCCGTCAACCAAGGTGCGGACGAGGCGCTCAAAGGCCGCAATTTACGGCCGGCGCTGCAGCCTAAGGTCGAGATTACCGCCTTCGATGAGGGCAAGGACTTGGAGTACACGCTGGCGATCGAGGCGCTGCCGGAGATCGAGCCAATGGACTTCAGCACCCTCGCGCTCGAGCGGTGGAAGCCGGAGATACCCGATAGCGAGGTCGATCAGGCGCTCGAGCGCCTCGCCCGGCGTCAGCGTCGGGACGAGCCCGTGGATCGGCCCGCCGAAAAAGGGGACCTCGTTGTGATTGACTTCAAGGGCGAGGTCGACGGGACAGAATTTCCGGGCGGCTCGGCGACCGGTTCTCGCCTCGAGTTGGGATCAGGCGGCTTCATTCCGGGTTTCGAGGACCAGCTCGTCGGCGCCGGGCCCGGCGAAGAGCGCACCGTAGAGGTAACCTTCCCCGCCGATTACGGCGTTGCCGATCTCGCCGGCAAGGCGGCCAAGTTCGCAGTCAAGGTGACGGATGTCCGCGCCTTTCAGCATCAGCCGATCGACGACACGCTCGCAACCGCCCTTGGCATGGAGAACCTGGCCGAGCTACGGCAAATGATGCGTCAACAGAGCGAGCGCGAATATTCCGGCATGGCGCGGCAGCGATTGAAGCGCCAATTGCTGGATCAGCTCGCCATCCATCACGATTTTCCCGTGCCGCTGGGCATGGTTGAAGGCGAGTTCGAAACGATTTGGAGGCAGTACGAAGCCCAGCGCGAGCGTGCCAAGCAAGGCGGCGTCACCGATTACAATGAAGGCAAGAGTGATGACGATGTGCGCGCCGAATTCCGCCGGATGGCGGAACGGCGGGTGCGGCTCGGCCTACTCCTTTCAGAAGTGGCTAAGCGACACAATATCTCCGTCACGCAGGATGAGATAAACCAGGCCCTGGTGGCGGAGGCACGCCGTTTCCCGGGGCAGGAGCGCAGGGTGGTGGAATATTATCGCAACGAGCCGGGAGCGATCGACGGGTTGCGGGCGCCGATCTTAGAGGACAAGGTCGTCGACCACGTTCTCGGCTCCGCTAACGTCAGCGAACGCACCGTGCCGGCGGCCGAGTTGGTTGCGGCGGAAGATCAGGCGGCAAAGGATCAGGATCATGGAGTCGGGTAAGATTTTTATGAATACGCTGGTTCCAATGGTGGTCGAGCAGACCAACCGTGGCGAGCGGGCGTTCGACATCTACTCGCGGCTCCTGAAGGAGCGCATCATCTTTCTCGTCGGACCGGTCGACGACAACGTTGCCAGTCTCGTTTGCGCGCAATTGCTGTTCCTCGAAGCCGACAATCCCGGCAAGGACATTAACTTCTACATTAACTCGCCGGGCGGCGTGGTCAGTTCCGGCCTCGCGATCTACGACACGATGCAATATATCCGGCCGGATGTCGCGACCATGTGCATCGGTCAAGCCGCTTCGATGGGCTCGTTGCTGCTCACGGCCGGAGCCAAGGGCAAGCGCTACTGCCTGCCCAATTCCCGAGTAATGGTCCACCAGCCCTCGGGTGGCGCTCAGGGCCAGGTTACGGACATCGAGATCCAGGCCCGCGAGATGGTGAATACCCGCAAGCGGCTTAACGAGATCTATGTCCGCCACACCGGCCAGAATTATGACACGATCGCCGTCGCCTTGGAGCGCGACAATTTCATGTCGCCAGAAGAAGCAAAGGCGTTCGGCCTCGTCGATGATGTCATGTTCTCGCGTCCGATTACCGCGGAGGAGATGAAGACTCGCCTCTGAAGGGATAAGTTAAAATCGTATGCGTGACCAACCATCTTCATTAACACCCGGACGTAACTAATTGTTGATCGTTATCGGATACTCATGGTGAAATTAGCTTTGGCGTTTGGCGATTCGTGGGCCCTTGCCCGCGACACCAGTCCGGCGTCGACGGAGTGCTCATGACGAAAGCGAGCAGCGGCAATTCCAAAAACACCCTTTACTGTTCTTTCTGCGGAAAGAGCCAGCATGAGGTGCGGAAGCTCATCGCCGGCCCGACCGTGTTCATCTGCGATGAATGCGTCGAGCTTTGCATGGACATCATCCGGGAAGAGCATCGCACCACGCTCGTCAAGTCTCGCGACGGGGTGCCCACGCCACGCGACATCTGCAAGGTGCTCGACGATTACGTCATCGGTCAGGGCCATGCGAAGCGGGTACTGTCGGTCGCGGTCCACAATCACTACAAGCGGCTCGCGCACGGCGCCAAGAACAATGAAGTGGAAATCGCCAAATCGAACATTCTGCTGGTAGGACCAACTGGCTCGGGCAAGACATTGCTGGCCCAGACGCTCGCACGCATCATCGACGTGCCGTTTACGATGGCCGACGCGACGACGCTTACCGAGGCGGGCTATGTCGGCGAGGACGTCGAGAACATCATCCTGAAGCTGCTCCAGGCTGCCGATTATAATGTCGAGCGCGCGCAACGCGGCATCGTCTATATCGACGAGGTCGACAAGATCAGCCGCAAATCGGACAACCCTTCGATCACACGCGACGTGTCGGGCGAGGGTGTACAGCAGGCGCTGCTCAAAATCATGGAAGGCACGATCGCATCGGTACCGCCTCAAGGTGGTCGCAAACATCCGCAGCAGGAGTTCCTGCAAGTCGATACGACCAACATTCTTTTCATCTGTGGTGGCGCATTTGCCGGCTTGGAGAAGTTGATTTCGCAGCGCCGTCAGGGCACCTCGATCGGTTTTGGCGCCGAAGTGCGCGGCCCCGAGGAGCGCAAGACCGGGGAGATTTTGAAAGATCTCGAACCGGAGGACTTGCTGAAGTTCGGGCTGATTCCCGAGTTCGTCGGCCGCTTGCCCGTGGTCGCAACGTTGGATGATCTTGACGAGGGCGCTTTGGTCGACATCCTGACAAAGCCGAAGAATGCGCTGGTGAAGCAGTATCAGCGGCTATTCGACATGGAAGATGTCCGTCTCGAGTTCAATGACGAGGCCATGAAAGCGATCGCCCACAAGGCGATCCTGCGCAAGACCGGAGCCCGGGGACTGCGCTCAATCATGGAGGCGATTCTGCTTGAGCCGATGTTTGATCTGCCTGGTCTCGAGGGCGTAACCGGCATGGTGATCAACCGCGAGGTCGTCGAAGGCCGGGCACAACCGCTCTACATTTATTCCGATCGACGAGGGGATGTCGGCACTCCTGCCTAGACTTCGAGTCACGGCACCGCGCTCGCTAACGCTTTCCTAAAAGCTTAATCTTGAATATGCGGCGACTTGTGCCACCTTATTATGGCGGGCGGCCGATCTTTGGCGCCTGCTGAGACTGAGAGGTGTCATGTTCGAGCTTCCTCGGGGTACTTTATATCCAGTTCTGCCGCTGCGAGACATCGTTGTCTTCCCGCATATGATCGTGCCGTTGTTCGTCGGCCGTGAGAAATCCGTCCGTGCGCTCGAAGACGTGATGAAGGACGACAAGCAGATCCTGCTTGTTACCCAGAAGAACGCCGAGCAGAACGAACCTGCAACCGCAGACCTATTCGGCGTTGGCACGATCGGCACGGTGCTGCAGCTCCTTAAGCTACCGGATGGCACCGTGAAGGTGCTGGTCGAGGGCAGCCAGCGCGCGCGCATCCTGCGCTTCGCCGACAACCCCGCCTTCTTTCAGGCTTTTGCCGAGCCGCTCAAGGAGCAGACCGCCGAGAACCAAGAGCTGGAGGCGTTGGCTCGCACCGCGGTTACGCAGTTCGAGCAGTACATCAAGCTCAACAAAAAGATCCCGCCGGAAGTGTTGGTCTCGATCAATCAGATCGACGATCCGTCGAAGCTCGCCGACACGCTCGCTTCTCACCTGGCACTCAAGATTCCGGAAAAGCAGGAGATCCTCGAGGCCAATTCGGTCTCGGCCCGGCTCGAAAAGATCTTCGGCTACATGGAAAGCGAAATCGGTGTCCTTCAGGTCGAAAAGCGTATCCGCAGCCGCGTCAAACGACAGATGGAGAAGACGCAGCGAGAGTACTACCTCAACGAACAGCTGAAGGCGATCCAAAAGGAACTAGGCGAGGGCGACGAAGGCAAGGATGAACTCGGCGAGCTCGAGCAGCGGATCAGCAAGACCAAGCTGTCGAAAGAGGCGCGCGAGAAGGCGATGACGGAAGTGCGCAAGCTGCGCACAATGTCGCCGATGTCGGCGGAAGCCACCGTCGTGCGCAACTATCTCGATTGGGTGCTGTCGATTCCATGGCAGAAGCGCAGCAAGGTTAAGCGGGACATCGCCGCCGCGGAGCGAGTCCTTAATGCCGACCATTTCGGTCTCGAAAAGGTCAAGGAGCGGATCCTCGAATATCTTGCCGTGCAACAGCGCGTCCACAAGGTCAAAGGTCCAATCCTATGCTTGGTCGGTCCGCCCGGCGTCGGTAAGACCTCGCTCGGCAAGTCGATCGCGCGTGCGACCGGGCGCAATTTCGTGCGGATGTCGCTCGGCGGCGTTCGAGACGAGGCCGAGATTCGCGGTCACCGCCGGACCTATATCGGGTCCATGCCTGGCAAAATCATCCAGGGTATGAAAAAGGCGAAGACCTCGAACCCGTTATTTCTGTTGGACGAAGTCGATAAGCTCGGCACCGATTGGCGCGGCGACCCGTCGTCGGCGCTGCTCGAAGTGCTCGATCCGGAGCAGAACTCGACGTTCAATGATCACTATCTCGAAGTCGACTACGATCTCTCGGACGTAATGTTCGTGACCACCGCCAACACGCTGCGCATGCCGCAGCCGTTGCTGGACCGGATGGAACTCATTCGCCTTCCCGGCTACACAGAGGACGAAAAGGTCGAGATCGCCAAGCGTCACCTCATTCCAAAGCAGGTGTCTCAGCACGGTCTCAAGAAGCATGAATGGTCAATCACCGACGATGCGTTGCGTGACCTGATCCGCTATTACTCGCGGGAAGCAGGCGTGCGCAATCTCGAGCGCGAGATCGCCAATCTGACACGAAAGGCGATCAAGGAGCTTCTCATGAAGAAGCTCGAGAAGGTCGCCGGTGACGCGGCGCAACCTCGAAAAATTCGCCGGGGTACGCAAGTTCCGCTTTGGCGAGGTCGAGGAGACCGATCTGGTCGGGGTCACGACCGGACTGGCCTGGACCGAGGTCGGCGGCGAGCTTGTTGTCGATCGAGGCGGTCACCGTGCCCGGCAAGGGCAGGGTAACGGCAACCGGCAAACTCGGCGACGTGATGAAGGAATCGGTGCAGGCGGCGGAGAGCTACGTCAAGTCGCGCTCCTATGCTTTCGGCATTTCGCCGCACATATTCGAGCGCAAGGATATTCACGTCCATGTGCCCGAAGGTGCGACGCCGAAGGACGGGCCGTCGGCCGGTGTCGCGATGGTGACTTCGATTGTGTCGGTGTTGAGCGGCATTCCGGTGCGCCGCGATATCGCGATGACTGGCGAGATCACATTACGGGGGCGTGTGCTACCCATCGGCGGCCTCAAGGAGAAGCTCTTGGCGGCGCTACGGGGCGGGCTCAAGACCGCCCTGATACCGAAGGAGAACGAGAAAGATTTGGCGGAGATTCCGGAAAATGTGAAACGCGGTCTGACGATCGTTCCCGTCGGTACCGTCGATGAGTTGTTGCTGCACGCGCTCACCAAGAAGCTGGTGCCGATAGAATGGAAGGAGGAGACCGATGAACGTCCATCGGTCGTACCTCCCGCGGCCGAAGGGCGCGAAGAGCATCCGGGTTTAATCACGCACTAATAGACGGTTAATTCCGACCGCCGGTTCCTCACGCGCTTGGCGCCCTTCATGATTGACGCGACAAAGATTCGCGATCTAGATATCGGGCGCCCGGCGCGCCTGGAGTCGCCTAGGTGACCGTCCCAACCAAACGATGGGGGCTCTCTTGAACAAGGTCGAACTCGTTGACGCCGTCTCGGTAACCTCGGGTCTCTCGAAAAATGATGCGGCGAAAGCCGTTGAGGCGGTGCTCGATTCGATCGTGGCCGAGCTGCGGAAAGGCGAGGAAGTGCGCCTTGTCGGCTTTGGCACATTTCTGGTAACGAATCGCGCCGCGTCCGAAGGTCGCAATCCGCGCACCGGCGAACCTGTCCACATTCCGGCATCGAAGCAGCCCAAGTTTCGCGCCGGCAAGGGCCTTAAAGAAGAAGTCAATAAATAAATAGGATCGCCGATCGGGTTTGATTTGGCGGTTGAAGCAAACGGACGCTGGTCGTCGAGGTTGCCTAAGGTCGAGGTTGCCTAAGGTTGTCGATTAGCGCGTCGCCTGTTTGCGCGGCGCGCTCAATTCCTCGAGATAAGCCATCAGGTCGCGCCGCGTATTCGCATCGAGCACCCGGATCGGCATCTTTGATCCGGGCACGAACGTCTGGGGATCGGCGAGCCAATGGTCGAGCGTGTCGGTGCCCCAGACGACCTTCGATTGACGCAACGCCGGGGAATATGGGTAGTGGGCCACGGTGCCCGCTTGGCGGCCGAACACGCCGCCCAACCTCGGGCCGGCCATGTCGCGGTCAGGCGCATGGCAAGCTGCGCAACGCTCGGCGAATAGCGCCCGGCCGCGCTTGGCATCTGGCGTTGCGTCCGGATCGAAGCGAGACAAATCCTGAATGTCAGTCGGCTGCGCCGCGGGAAAAAATGTATAGGAGAGGGTGATGTTGGAGAGGTCCGAGGCGTTAGCGTCTTTGGCGAGCGCGGGGTCGACGTAGAAGTCGACGGGCATTTTGACATCCTCGCCAGCTGCCAGCCGTTCGTCGCTGAAACAGAAGCACTGGATCTTGTTGAAATAGGGCCCCGCCTTGCCAGGCGTGACATTGAAGGTGGCGTGTGCGATCAGAGGTTTGTCGCTCAGATTCTTGGCATAAAAAAACACCAGCTTTTCCTCGCCGAGACGCACCGTCACCTGTCGCTGCAGAGGCCGAAACTGCCAGGCCAGACCGCTCGCCACTTGCGCGTCAAAGCTCACCGTTACAGTTCGCATCGATTCCTGCGCGGTATCGGCCACGATGCGCCGGGTGGTGCCGCCGTAGCCCGTTGCCTCGCAGAACAAGCGGTAGAGGGTCACCGAGTAGCTTACCAGCAGGCCCATGCCGGCGATCGCGCACAACAGCGGAATCAGAACAACGACATTCTTGCCGCGCGTACCGGTCAATGCATGTCCTTCATATCCGACTGGCCGCGCACATTGGGCTCGTTTGCTCCGACCTTGGCGACCTCGACCTGCACTGTCAGCGGCGACGCATGTGCGAACTTCAGCGTGAGCGGAATGTGGTCGCCTTGCTTTAAGGGACGCTGCAATCCTAATAGCATGATATGGTTGCCGCCTGGTTTAAGGCTCGCCGTGCCTCCCGGGGCGACGTCGACCGATGCGAGAGGGCGCATTTCCATGACACCATTTTCCATGGTCTCCGCATGCAGACCTGCCTGCGATGCAACGGGCGTGGTCGCACCGATCAACCTGTCATCGGCCGCGCCCCGATTTCGGAGCGTCAAATAGACAGCACCTGACTTGGCGCCGGGCGGGGTCGCGCGCGCCCATATGGACTCAACCGTGATGTCGCCAGAACTCTGCGCGAATGCCTCCGCCGCAATCAAAAGCACTACGGCCGAAAGCAGCTGCCTCATGACTTGCCCCCGAGCAAGTCCCGAAGGTCACCTGCGAGTTTGTCGGCGCCTTCGCTTGCCGGCAGCACCTTCAGAAGCTCGCCTTGTCCGCCCATGATGTAAAGCAGCGAAGAATGATCGACCAGATAGCCACCAGGCACATCATGCTTCCGGTAGTAGACACCGAACTCCTTTGCCACCCTTGCCGTAGCCTCGGCATCGCCGGTCAGTCCCTGGATGCGCGGGTCGAATGCCTTGACGTAATTCGCCATCACTTGCGGCGTGTCGCGTCCCGGGTCGATGGAGATGAACAGGGGAGCGATCCGGTCCGCGGCTGTGCCAAGCTTGGCCATCGCCTCGCTGATATTGTTGAGCGTAGTCGGGCACGCGTCGGGACAGTAGGTGTAGCCAAAATAAATCAGCATTAGTTTGCCGCGAAAGCTCTGCTCGGTGACGCTGCGACCGTTGTTGGCGTCGACCAGGGCAAACGGCCCACCGAGGTCCAGCGACATCGACGCCGGTCGCTCGCGCCACGACACTGCGGCGATGGCGGCGAGCGCCGCCGCGCCGATTGCCAACACGAGAACGCCGAGTAGGGACTTCTTCTTGATCATGGCATCATGCTACGCTTGGGGCCATCCCACGCCAACATACGCCCCTGCGACATTTATGCTATGCTGCGCTGCGGGGCAGGGCGATTAGCTCAGCGGTAGAGCGCCTCGTTTACACCGAGGATGTCGGCGGTTCGATCCCGTCATCGCCCACCATCGGCGCTAATGCCCGCAGATCGGGTCCACAAAGCACCGGCTCTTTTTTGTCACTGGGGCCTTCATTCGTCGCGGATTACCGTCATCGGCCAGCTCTTGAGGAACAAGCAGCATGACGATGGCGCGCGATCGAGATCCATTCGAACTAAAGCTTGCCGGAACGGCGGAGCACCAAGCCAGTGAAGCCCGTGTCTCGGAGGCCCTGCGAGGCGCGGGCACCTTTGCCATCCGCGATGCCTTGGGAGAGGTGATCCATATTCCCGCGGCGAATGATGAGGATTACACTTACTTTTCGCTCCGCGACGCCGCCGCCATTCGCCAGTATTACGACGAGAACGGCTATGTTGTCATCCGCGGCCTGGTTCCCGGCGGTTTGTGCGATCAGGCGCTCACGGATTTCGAGCGCGAGGTCAAGCCGTTCCCAGGTCACATCTATCGTCAGACGACCGCCAACCCCGAGCGACACGCGCTCACCGATTGGGGTTTGATGCTCAACCCAATTCTCAATGTGCAAAGTCTCGATACCAGGAGCTTTTCGCGGTTCAAGGAAGCAGGTCTCGCGATGCTGACCCATCCGCGGACCCAGGAAGCGGTGCGCACCATCCTCGGGGAACCCGGGAAAATCGTCCAATCCATGTATTTCGATGGCAACCCCGCTACCTGGCCGCACCAAGACACTTACTATCTCGACGCGGAAGAGCTCGGTCGCATGACTGCAGCGTGGTTCGCGGTTGTCGATATTGCCCCCGGCGCCGGCCGCTTTTTCATCTATCCCAAGAGCCACCGCATCGACATGGCCAAAAACGGCGGGAATTTCGACGTCGCCTTCAATCACGCCCGGTATAAGAAGCTGGTGGTCGATATCATACACAACCATCGGCTTGAATGCCGGGCGCCGGCGCTGCGACAAGGCGACGTACTGTTCTGGTCGGCAAAGACCATTCACGGTAGTCTTGAGACCACACAACCCCGTTTCTCGCGAAGCTCGTTTACGGCGCACTACATTCCCTCGAGTTCGCAATTCCTGCAGTATCAGACGCGGATTCGCCGCCTCAATTGCATGGCCGTCAACGGTATGCAAGTCCACCGGCCCAAGGATCTTGCACGCCGGTCGCAACGTTCGATCTTCTGGATCGAGACGCACTATCCCCGTACATTCCAGACGGTGAAGAAACTGGCGATCAAGGCGATGACGCGATAACCGGCCGCCCGGCGCGGGGGGAACGCTGCTCCGATCGCATGCAGCGAGCGGCGGGAAAAATGCCGCGCCGACAATTATTTGTTGCGGTCGAGCTTCAAGAGTTTGCGCGCATTACCTTCATAGATCGCCTGGCGTTCGGACGGCGATAGATCGAGATGATCGATGATTTCATTGGTCCAGCGGATATAGGCAGTGCCCTTCTCCGGGTCGAAAGGCATGTCCGAGGCATAGAGGCAATGGTCGACACCAAAGAACTTTAGTCCAGTCTTGGTTCCCTCGAGCGCGCCGAACATCGCGGTATCGGCGTAAAAATTCTTGAAATAGTCGACCGGGCGTTTGCCCTTCGTCTTCATGTTCTTGACAAGCGAAAAATAGTCTTCGTCCGAGGTGCGCGTGCCGAGCTGGTCCCAGCCTGGTCCGACTCGGCCTTCGAAATAGGGAATCATGCCGCCCATATGGTGGGTGATGATCTTGATGTCGGGATGCTTGTCGAACAATCCCTCGAAGACCATGTGGGCCATTGCGACGCTGGTCTCATAAGGCCAACCGAAGGTCCACCATATTTCGAAGTGGCTCTTTTTCTCGGTCTTATAGTCCGGGAAGCTGGCGTCGCGAATGGGATGCATCCAGATCGGCAGATCGTATTCCGCCATAATGTCGAACAGCGGCTCGGTCTTCCTGCTATAAACGGGTGCACCATTGATATTGGTATAGATCTGAACCCCGACCGCACCCAGCTTGTCGACGGCGCGCCGCGCCTCTCTCACTGCGGCGTCGATGTCGTTCATCGGCAGGCAGGCAATGAAGCCCGGAAATCGATCGGGATATTTGCCGACCAGTGCCGCCTGCTCGTCATTGGCGATCGTCGCCAGCTCAGCAGCCAGTCGCGGCTGGGCGAAATTCTCCACCGGAGGGCCGGAAAGGCAAATGATCTGCTGGTAACCGTCGAACAGATCCATCATGCGGAACCGGACATCGAGATCGACGATCGACGGCACGTTGCGGACGCGCTTAAACATATCCTTGGCGTCGGGCAGCACTTCGACCATGCGGTCGTAGAACGGCTTGGGGAACAAATGATTGAAGATATCGAGCTTCATGGCGCCGCTTGATCTCTGATTGTTGGCATTGGCCGTATCAAACCACGGCGTGGCAGGCTACCGCAACCATTGCCCGGACTTTGCCGCAGTGCGAAATCGCTTGGCCATGCTTCGGGCAAAAACCCACGGAACCGGCGCTTGCTCTTCATGTTGCAGGGGCGAAAACGGGCTTAGCGCCGTCCGGACCGAAGCTTGACTCCATAGGGTGAGCGGGTTACGAGATGCCCTCGCACTCGATTACCGAGGCGAGTAAGCGGCTTAGGTCTCGGGGGCGTAGCTCAGTTGGTTAGAGCGCCGGCCTGTCACGCCGGAGGTCGCGGGTTCGAGCCCCGTCGCTCCCGCCACCCGCGAGTGCCGTCATTGGAGTGGTGCGATGAATGAGTTTTTGCTCGAGTATCTGCCCATTCTGATTTTTCTCATCATCGCGGGAGGTTTGGCCCTCGTCATTTTGGGCGCGTCGCTGGTGCTGGCGCGGCAAATCCCGAACTCCGAAAAACTCTCACCCTATGAATGTGGTTTCGAACCGTTCGCCGATGCGCGGGCAAAATTCGATGTGCGCTTCTATCTCGTCGCCATCCTTTTCATCATTTTCGACCTCGAGGTCGCTTTCCTGTTTCCATGGGCGGTGTCGCTTGCCCATATCGGGTTGTTCGGTTTCTTTTCCATGATTGTGTTCCTTGCCGTTCTGACCATCGGTTTTATCTACGAATGGCGCAAGGGAGGGTTGGAATGGGAGTGACTGCGACACAGGATGTCCTGCTTAAGCGTGCCCTCGGCGAAGTCGAGGACAGAGGCTTTCTCGTCGCCAAGGTTGATGACGTGGTGAATTGGGCGAGGACCGGTTCGCTCTGGCCAATGACGTTTGGCCTGGCATGCTGCGCCGTCGAAATGATGCACACGATTGGCGCGCGGTACGATCTCGACCGCTTTGGGATATTTCCGCGCGCCTCGCCGCGTCAGTCCGATTTGATGATCGTCGCGGGCACGCTGTGCAACAAAATGGCGCCCGCCTTGCGCAAGGTCTACGACCAGATGGCTGAACCCCGCTGGGTGATCTCCATGGGGTCGTGCGCCAACGGCGGTGGCTACTACCACTATTCCTATTCCGTGGTGCGCGGCTGTGATCGGGTAGTGCCGGTCGACATCTATGTGCCCGGCTGCCCGCCGACGGCAGAGGCGTTGCTCTACGGCATTTTACAATTGCAGAAGAAGATCAAACGCGAGCGCGCGTTCGCGCGTTGACATCGGTCATGACCGAGACGCTGTCGCAAACGGGGGAAATGATCGCCGCCGCGATTCCGGACGCGGTGGTTAGCAATGTCGTTCACAACGGTCAGGCAATTATCACGGTTAAGCGGGATTCCATCGTTCCCGTGCTGACCAAGCTGCGCGACGATCCGGCGTTGCATTTCGAGCTATTGGTCGATATCGCCGGCGTTGATTATCCAGATCGGCAGGAGCGCTTCGAGGTTGTCTACCAGCTCCTGAGCCTCAAACATAACAGGCGTGTGCGCGTGAAGGTCACCACCGACGAAACGACCGCAGTGCCATCGGTGAGCAGCGTCTACAACAGCGCCGGCTGGTACGAGCGCGAGGCCTGGGATTTATTTGGCGTGTACTTTTCCGATCATCCCGATCTGCGTCGTATCCTTACGGACTATGGCTTCGAGGGTCACCCGATGCGGAAGGATTTTCCGCTGACTGGCTATGTTGAGGTCCGTTATGACGAAGAGCAGCGCCGCGTCGTTTACGAGCCGGTGAAGCTTAAACAGGAATTCCGCAGCTTCGATTTTGTGTCGCCCTGGGAGGGCATGGGCAAGATCCTGCCGGGCGATGAAAAAGCGGGCGAGGCCAAGAAATGACCGAAGTCAGCAACCCTGAAACTCAGATTAAGAGCTTCACGATGAATTTTGGACCGCAGCACCCTTCGGCGCACGGGGTGCTGCGCCTGGTGCTGGAAATGAACGGCGAAGTGGTGGAACGCGCCGATCCGCATATCGGCCTGCTCCATCGTGGCACGGAAAAGCTGATCGAGTACAAGACCTACCTCCAGGCAGTGCCGTATTTCGACCGCCTCGATTACGTCTCGCCGATGTGCCAGGAACATACTTTCGCGCTGGCGGTCGAACGACTTCTCGGGATCGAGGCGCCGCCTCGCGCTCAATATATCCGCGTCCTGTTCGCCGAGATAACACGCATCCTCAATCACCTTTTGGCGCTGCAGGCGATGGCATTGGACACCGGCGCGATCACGCCGTTCTTTTGGTATTTCGAAGAACGTGAAAAGCTGCTCGAGTTTCATGAACGCGTCTCCGGTGCGCGCTTTCACGCGGCGTATTTCCGCCCAGGCGGCGTACATCAGGACCTGCCGGCGGGCCTGACCGACGATATCATGGGGTTCACCGAGCAATTCCCCACCAAGATCGACGACCTTGAGCAATTATTGTCGGATAATCGCATCTTTAAGGAGCGCACCGTCGATATCGGCGTCATCTCCGCCAAGGACGCCATGGATTGGGGCCTCACGGGGCCGATGCTGCGCGGCTCGGGGCTGCCGTGGGACTTGCGCAAGGCACAGCCCTACGACGTTTATGAGGCAATGGATTTCGACATTCCGGTCGGCAAGCATGGCGACAATTGGGACCGCTATCTGGTGCGCATCGAAGAGATGCGGCAATCGGTCAGGATCATCCGTCAGGCAATCGAAAAAATGCCCGCGGGCCCGGTGAAGGTTAACAACCAAAAGGTGACGCCCCCGAAACGCGCCGAAATGAAATATTCGATGGAAGCGCTGATACATCACTTCAAGCTTTATACCGAGGGGTATCACGTCCCCGCCGGCGAAACCTACACTGCGACCGAGGCACCGAAGGGCGAGTTCGGCGTCTACCTCGTGTCGGACGGCGCGAATCGGCCCTATCGCTGCAAGATTCGCGCGCCTAGCTTTGCGTTCTTGCAGGCAACCGACTTCATGTGCAAGGGCCATATGCTTGCCGATCTGGTCGCGACCATCGGGTCGATGGACATCGTTTTCGGGGAGATTGATCGGTGAGTGGTCACGCCGAAACCACCCCCGGCCGTCCAACCGGCAACGTTCGAATTCACGCCGGAGAACCTAGCACGAGCCGAGAGAGACATCGCCAAATATCCGCCGGGGCGGCAAGCGAGTGCGGTCTTGGCGCTGCTCGACCTGGCGCAGCGTCAGCACGACAATTGGCTGCCGCGCGCGGCCATGGATTACGTCGCGGGAATGCTTAACATGCCGCGGATCAGGGTCTACGAGGTCGCCACCTTCTACACCATGTTTCATTTGCGACCGGTCGGAAGATATTTGCTTCAGGTTTGCACGACGACGCCGTGCTGGTTGCGCGGCTCGGATGGGGTGGTAGAGGCCTGCGAAAAGAAGCTGGGCATCGCGATCGGAGAAACCACCGCCGACGGCAAATTCACGCTCATCGAGGTCGAATGTCTCGGCGCCTGCGTCAATGCGCCGGTCATCCAAGTCAATGACGATTTCTACGAAGATCTGGACGCAAGATCGACCGAGGCGCTGATTGACGCCTTGGCGCGCGGCGAGGCGCCGCTCAAAGGTTCTGTCAGACATCGCCAGGGCTCGGCACCCGAGGGCGGGCCGACCACCCTAACCGAACTTTCTTTTGCCAAGGGTGCGACCTGATGCTCGCCGACAAGGACCGCATCTTTACCAACCTCTATGGCCAATATGACTGGACCCTCAAGGGTGCGCGGGCGCGCGGCGATTGGGACGGCACCAAGGAGCTGATCGTCAGGGGTCGCGACCATCTGGTCACGGAGGTCAAGAATTCCGGATTGCGTGGTCGCGGCGGCGCCGGGTTCCCGACCGGTCTCAAATGGTCCTTCATGCCAAAGCACAGCGACCGGCCGTGCTACCTCATCATCAATGCCGATGAGTTGGAGCCCGGCACTTGCAAGGATCGCGACATTATACGCAACGACCCACACAAGCTGATCGAGGGCTGCCTCCTCGCGGCGGCAGCGATGGGTGCCAGCGTTGGTTATATCTATATCCGCGGCGAGTTCTATAACGAAGCGGTGAATCTCCAGGCGGCCATTGACCAGGCCTATGAGACCGGTCTCATCGGCAAGAATGCCTGCGGCTCGGGCTACGATTTCGAGCTTTATCTTCATCGCGGCGCCGGCGCCTATATATGCGGCGAGGAGATGGGTCTGCTCGAAAGCCTGGAAGGCAAGCCTGGCAAGCCACGGCTAAAGCCGCCCTTTCCAGCTGGGGTTGGACTCTATGGCTGTCCGTCGACAGTTAACAATGTCGAGACCCTGGCAGTGGTGCCGACCATTTTGCGGCGCGGCGCCTCGTGGTTTGCCAGCATCGGACGGCCAAAAAATGAGGGCACCAAGGTCTTCTGCCTCTCCGGCCATGTGAATTTGCCGTGCAACGTCGAAGAGGCAATGGGGATTCCGCTCAAGGAGCTAATCGAGAAATATGCCGGCGGAGTGCGCGGCGGCTGGGACAATCTTTTGGCGGTCATACCGGGCGGAGCCTCAATGCCGGTGTTGCCGAAAGCCACCTGCGACACGGTCCTCATGGATTTCGACGCGCTGCGCGACGCAAAATCTGGCATGGGTACCGCCGCGGTCGTGGTGATGGACAAGTCGACCGATATCATCAAGGCTTTCGCGCGTATCGCCAAATTCTACAAACATGAAAGCTGTGGCCAATGTACGCCATGCCGTGAAGGCACCGGTTGGCTATGGCGCATGCTCGAACGGATGGTCAGGGGCGAAGCCGAGGTCGCCGAGATCGACATGCTGCTCGACGTCACGACCCAGATCGAAGGGCATACGATCTGCGCCTTTGGAGAAGCGGCGGCGTGGCCGGTCCAGGGACTGATTCGCCATTTCCGTCCCCAGATCGAACAGCGCATCGCCGACTATCGCGCGCGCGCCCCAATGGCGGCGGAGTAGGCGATGACCAAACTCACCATCGACGGCCGCGAAGTCGAGGTTCCGCCTAACACCACCGTGCTGCAGGCGGCGCAAGAGCTCGGCATCGAAATCGCCCATTTCTGCTTTCATGAGCGGCTTGCGATTGCTGGCAATTGCCGCATGTGTCTGGTCGAGCAGGAAAAGGTGCCGAAGCCGATTGCCTCCTGCGCACAACCGGTTGCCGAAGGCATGGTAATCCATACCCAAAGCGCGCGCGCCAGGAAGGCGCGCCATGGCGTGATGGAATTCCTGCTCATCAATCATCCGCTCGACTGCCCGATCTGCGACCAGGGCGGCGAATGCGATTTGCAGGACCAGGCCATGGCTTACGGCTTCGACCGCAGTCGCTATCATGAGCCAAAGCGGGCGGTAAAGGAGAAGGATTTCGGTCCGCTGGTCGCTACCCAGATGACTCGCTGCATCCATTGCACCCGTTGCGTCCGCTTCCTCGACGATGTCGCGGGCGTTCGCTGAACTGGGGATGGTCAATCGCGGCGAGGATTTGGAGATCACCAACTTCATCGAAAGGGCGCTGACTTCCGAGTTGTCGGCTAACATCGTCGATCTCTGCCCGGTCGGGGCGCTGACCGCAAAACCCTATGAGTTCATCGCGCGGCCGTGGGAGCTGCGCAAGACGGAGTCGGTCGATGTGCTCGATGCGGTCGGCAGCAATATCCGCGTCGATGCGCGCGACCCAGCGGTGCTGCGCGTGCTGCCGCGTCTCCACGAAGACATCAACGAGGAATGGATCTCCGACAAGACACGCTTCGCCATCGACGGGCTGAAGCGCAATCGTCTCGACCGACCCTATGTCCGGCGCGATGGCAAGCTCCGTGAAGCCGATTGGCATGAGGCGTTCGCGGTCATCGCCGAACGCGCCAGCACAATTTCCGGCGAGCGGATCGCCGCCATCGCCGGTGACCTCGCCGATTGCGAGGCGATGCTGGTGTTGAAGGAACTGATGTCAGCGCTGGGCTCGGCCAATTTCGATTGCCGCCAAGATGGCGCCGCAAGCCGATCCCGCGATCCGCGCCTCCTACATATTCAATACCGGCATCGCCGGCATCGAACAGGCCGATGCGTGCCTCCTCATCGCCACCAATCCCAAGCGTCGAGGCGCCGATCATCAATGCGCGACTGCGCAAGCGTTGGCTCGCGGGTGGATTTAAGGTCGGCGCCATGTCGGTCCGAGCTTGAATCTGACTTATCCCGCGCAAAAACGCTCGATTGGCGGCGGCGCGCAGACTTCCTCGCCGAGCGCCAAGCACCGATGGTGATCGTCGGGCAGGGTGCATTGCGGCGCAAGGACGGCGCCGCGATCCTTGCCGCGGCGCGGGCGCTGGTCGAGACCTGCGGTGCCGGCGCGAGGACTGGAACGGCTTCAACGTGTTGCAGTTGCGGCGTCACGCGTCGGCGGCCTCGATCTCGGCTTCGTCCCAGGGCCGGGGCGGCCGCGATACGGCCGGCATTCTCGCCGGCTGCGCCTCGGGCGAGATCGATCTGCGTTTATCTCCTCGGGGCCGACGAGATCGAGATGAGCAAGCTCGGCAATGCGTTCGTGATCTATCAGGGCCATCACGGCGACGCCGGGGCGCGCCGCGCCGACGTCATCCTGCCGGGCGCCGCCTACACCGAAAAGGATGCGACTTACGTCAACACCGAGGGTCGGGTGCAGCTCGGACGCCGCGCGGTATTTCCACCTGGCGACGCGCGCGAGGATTGGGCGATCATCCGCGCCCTGTCGCAGGCGTTGGGCAAGACGCTTGCCCTACAACAATCTGCGTGATGTCCGCGCCGGGTCTGATCACGGCGAATCCGATTTTGCCCATATCGACGAGCGGGTGCGGGCGCCATGGGGCGCGTTCGGTGGGGAAGGCGCGATCGATGCGGCGCCATTCGTCTATCCGATCGCCGATTTCTACCGCACCGACCCAATCAGCCGTGCCTCGCCGACGATGGCGGCGTGCGTCGCGGCGATCGACGGCCAAGACCATGCCCGAGCGGAAGACGGCAAGTCGCATGAGCGATTTCTGGTCCGGCTATTTCTGGCCGACGGTCGTCACGATCCTGGAGATCTTGCTGGTCGTCATCGTGGTCGCGGTCGTCGATGGCCTATCTGACGTATTGCGGAGCGCAAGGTTCTGGCGCTGATGCAGCGGCGCAAGGGTCCGAACGTGATCGGCTCCTTCGGCCTGTTAGCAGCCATGGGCCGACGCGCTGAAGTTGGTGACCAAGGAAACCATCATCCCGAGCGGCGCCAATGACGCTGATCTTTTTGATCGCGCCGATGCTGTTGTTCACGTTCAGTCTGGTGGCCTGGGCGGTGATCCCGTTTGGCCAGGGTTTGGTGCTTGGCCAACATCAATGTCGGCATTCTCTATATTTTCGCGATCAGCTCGATGGGCGTCTACGGCATCATCATGGCGGGCTGGGCATCGAATTCGAAATACGCTTTCTCGGGCGCGCTGCGTTCGGCGGCGCAGATGGTGTCGTACGAAGTCTCGATCGGCTTCGTCCTGGTGACGGTGCTGTTGTGCGTCGGTTCGCTCAACCTGTCGCGGATCGTGCTGGCGCAGCAGCATGTCTGGTTCTTCATTCCACTGTTTCCGATGTTCATCGTGTTCTTCATCTCGGGTTTGGCCGAAACCAATCGCGCGCCGTTTGATCTGTCCCGAGGGCGAATTCGAGTTGGTTGCCGGGTTCTTCGTCGAATATTCCTCGATGTCTTTCGCGCTGTTCTATCTCGGCGAATACGTCAACATGATTTTATGAGCGCGATGACCAGCATCCTGTTCCTCGGCGGCTGGCTGCCGCCGTTCGGGATCACCCCGGCTCATGCGCCGTACGGCACGATCTGGTTCGTCTTAAAATTTCGTTCGTGCTGTTCGCTTTCTTGTGGGTGCGCGCGACCTTCCCGCGGTTCCGTTACGACCAACTCATGCGGCTGGGCTGGAAGGTATTTCTGCCGCGTCGCTGTTCTGGCTGGTGCTGACGGCGGGCGTGCTGGTCTGGGCAGGTTGGTTGCCGGCGCGCGCATAGGAGAAGACGATGGCGCATGCCCGATCGCGGCGCGCCAGCATCCTTCTCGCGGAATTGATCTCCGGCCTGTCTCTCACATTCAGATACATGTTCAAGCCGGCGGCGACCGATGAATTATCCCGCATGAAAAAGGCCCGCTTAGCCCGCGTTTTCGCGGCGAACATGCGTTGCGCCGCTATCCCAACGGCGAGGAACGTTGCATCGCCTGCAAGCTGTGCGAGGCGATTTGTCCCGCGCTTGCCATCACCATCGAAGCGGAGGCTCGCGAGGACGGCAGCCGGCGAACCACCCGCTACGACATCGACATGACCAAGTGCATTTATTGCGGCTTTTGCCAGGAGGCATGCCCGGTCGATGCCATCGTTGAGGGGCCAAATTTCGAATTCGCTGCCGAAACGCGCGAGGAGTTGTTCTACGACAAGGAAAAGCTGCTGGCGAACGGCGACCGCTGGGAAGCGGAAATCGCCAATAACATCGCGTTGGATGCGCCCTATCGATGAACACGCCGATGATCGTTCAGGCGATCTGTTTCTACTTTTCGCCGCGGTAGCGGTGGCGTCGGGCGTGCATGGTTATCACCGCGCGCAACCCGGTGCATTCCGTGCTGTTCCTGATCCTTGCCTTCTTCAATGCGGCGGGACTGTTCGTTCTGATGGGCGCCGAGTTCCTGGCAATGATCCTGGTCATTGTTTATGTCGGCGCGGTTGCGGTGCTGTTCTTGTTCGTGGTGATGATGCTGGACATCGACTTCGCGCAATTGCGGCCAGGGCGTGGTGCCGGTATTTACCTATCGGCGCTACCGTCGGTGTCATTCTATTGGTCGAACTGGTGCTGATCTTTGGCGCCTGGGCGTTCGCTCCGGCGATCGGCCAATCGCTGGGCGCGCCGATGCAGGCGCACATGTCACCAATACGGCAGCGCTGGGCGATCTGCTCTACACCAAATATGCCTATGTCGTTTCAGGCGTCGGGCATGATCCTGCTGATCGCGATGATCGGCGCGATCGTGCTGACGCTTCGCCACAAGCCCGATGTACGGCGGCAGCGGATCGGCGAACAGGTGTCGCGCCGGCGCGCCGAGACGGTTGACTTGGTGAAGGTCAAGTCGGGCGAAGGCATTGGCGAAGGGCAGGGGGTGCGGTGATGGCAATCGGCCTCGCCCATTACCTCATCGGTCGCCGCGATCCTGTTCACGCTCGGCATTTTCGGTATTTTCCTCAATCGCAAGAATGTCATCGTTATCTTGATGTCGATCGAGCTGATGCTGCTCGCGGTCAATATTAATTTCGTCGCTTTCTCCAGTTTCCTGGGCGATCTGGTCGGCCAGGTCTTCGCCATGTTCGTGCTTACGGTCGCCGCCGCCGAAGCGGCGATTGGCCTCGCCATTATCGTCATTTATTTCCGCAATCGCGGCACTATCGCGGTCGCCGACATCGATTTGTTGAAGGGTTGAGCGACGTGGCTCGTATTCGCCGTCTTTCTGCCGTTGCTTGGCGCCTTCATCGCCGGTTTTTTCGGCCGCGCCATCGGCGACCGCGGCGCGCAGCTCGTGACCTGCGCCGTGCCTCGGCGTGGCGGCGATCTGCGGCGCTACCGTGTTTACGACATCGCCGTGTCAGCACCACACGCGCGATCGTGCCGGTGTTCACCTGGATCGACGCCGGTCAGCTCAAGATCCAATGGGCGTTGAAGCTCGACACGCTGACGCGCGGTAATGCTGGCGATGGTGACGGTCGTCTCGTTCGTCATCCACGTTTATTCCATCGGCTACATGGCGGGCGATCCGTCGATCCCGCGCTTCATGTCGTATTTGAGCCTGTTCACCTTTTTCATGTTGATGCTGGTGACCTCCAGCAACTTCGTGCAGATGTTTTTCGGCTGGGAAGGTGTCGGACTTTGCCTCGTATTTGCTGATCGGTTTCTGGTACGACCGCCCGGCGCGCGAACGCCGCCGCGATTAAGGCCTTCGTCGTCAACCGCATCGGCGATTTCGGCTTCGCTCTCGGCATTTTCGCCGTCTATTACCTATTCGGTACGCTCGGATTTCGGCCCGGTGTTCGGCGCCGCGCGCGGGCATGGCGGGCAAGCCGTTTCTGTTCCTCGGCATGCATGTCGACGCGCTGACCGTGACCTGCATCCTTCTGTTTATCGGCGCGATGGGCAAGTCGGCGCAGATCGGCCTCCATACCTGGCTGCCGGATGCGATGGAGGGGCCGACCCCGGTCTCGGCCCTGATCCATGCCGCAACCATGGTGACGGCCGGCGTATTCATGGTGGCGCGGCTGTCGCCCATGTTCGAATACGCGCCGATCGCGCTCGGTTTCGTGGTGGTGATCGGCGGCACCACGGCGCTTTTCGCCGCCAGCGTGGGCATCGCGCAGACCGACATCAAGCGAGTCATCGCCTATTCGACAATTGCAGCCAGCTCGGCTACATGTTCTTCGCCGCCGGCGTGTCGGCCTATCAGGCCTCGATCTTCCATCTCATGACGCACGCTTTCTTCAAGGCGCTGCTGTTCCTTGCCGCGGGCTCGGTGATTCACGCCATGTCGGGCGAGCAGGACATGCGCAAGATGGGCGGGCTGTGGCGCCTCATCCCCATCACCTACGCGGTGATGTGGATCGGTAGCCTTGGCGCTCGCCGGCATCCCGCCGTTTGCCGGCTATTTTTCGAAGGACATGATTCTCGAGGCGGCCTACGCCTCCGGCAGCCGAGGTCGGCGAGTACGCGTTCGTTCTCGGTACCTTCGCCGCGTTCCTTACCGCCTTTTATTCCTGGCGGTTGTTGTTTCTGACGTTCTATGGCAAATCGCGCGTCGACCATGAGACATTGCACCATGTTCATGAATCGCCCAACGTGATGTTGATTCCACTTTATGTCCTGTCAGCCGGCGCCCTGATCATGGGGGCGCTCGGCTACCACTGGCTTGTCGGCGCGGGTGCCAAAGAATTCTGGGGTAACGCGATTTTCGTGCTGCCGCAGCATGCCGGAATCGCCGGCGCCGAGCGTGTGCCAACCTGGGTTTCAGCGTTGCCGCTGGTCGCTGGCCTTCTCGGCATCGCCATCGCCTGGTACGCCTATATCCGCAGACCGAGCGTGCCAGGCGAGACGGCTCGGGCGTTCGAGCCGCTATACCTCTTTCTACTCAACAAATGGTATTTCGACGAAATCTATGATTTCATCTTCGTGCGGCCGGCTTTCTGGCTGGCTCGCCTGTTGTGGCGGCGCGGTGATGGTACGGTAATCGACGGGTTCGGGCCCGACGGCGTTTCCGGAGTGACCGGTGACCTATCGGTGCGCGCGAGCCGCCTGCAATCCGGCTATGTGTTCCAATACGCCTTTGCCATGGTGATCGGCCTGGCGGTCTTCGTCTCCTGGTTCCTGTTCTGGCGGAGCGCGTGAACCGATGTCGAGCTGGCCATTGCTCTCTCTCGTCACCTTCCTGCCGCTCCTCGGGGTCGCGCTGATCCTGATCCTGCGCGGGGACGAAGCGGCGACGACGCGTAACGCGCGCTGGATCGCGCTTTGGACCTCGCTCGTGGTGATGGCGTTGTCGTTTGTGCTGTGGGCCGACTTCGATACCAACAGCGCCAATTTCCAATTCGTCGAGCAGGCGGTGTGGCTGCCGGGCCTGCACATCGCCTATCACATGGGCATAGACGGTATTTCGCTGTTCTTCGTACTGCTGTCGACCATTCTCGACGCCGATATGCGTGGTGGCGAGCTGGACCGCAATCACGCGCCGCGTGAAGGAATACATGATCGCCTTCCTCGTCCTCGAAACGATGATGGTGGGTATGTTCTGCGCGCTCGATTTCGTGATCTTCTATATGTTCTTCGAAGGCGTACTGATCCCCATGTTCCTGATCATCGGCGTGTGGGGTCAGGCCGCGCGGGTCTATGCGGCATTCAAATTTTTTCTCTATACGCTGCTCGGCTCGGTAGTGATGTTGCTGGCGATTCTGGCCATCTATTTCCAGACCGGCACGACCGACATCGTCACCGCGCTAAATCACAATTTTTCGCCGGCGCTGCAGACTTGGCTGTGGCTCGCTTTCTTTGCCTCGTTTGCGGTGAAAATGCCGATGTGGCCGGTCCATACCTGGTTGCCCGATGCGCATGTCGAGGCACCGACCGCCGGCTCCGTCATTCTGGCTGGCGTGCTCTTGAAGATCGGCGGTTACGGCTTCATCCGCTTTTCACTGCCGATGCTGCCCGACGCCTCGGCTCTGTTCGCGCCGCTGATCTATACGCTGAGCGTCGTTGCCATCATTTATACATCGCTAGTGGCGCTGGCGCAGGAAGATATGAAAAAGCTGATCGCCTATTCTTCCGTCGCGCATATGGGCTTCGTCACCATCGGTATTTTCACCGGCACGCCAGAGGGTATGCAGGGGGCCATGATCCAGATGCTGAGCCACGGCATCGTATCCGCCGCCCTGTTTCTGTGCGTTGGCGTCGTCTATGACCGGCTGCATACCCGCGAGATCGCCCGCTATGGCGGCCTCGTGCACAACATGCCGAAATACGCCTTTGCCTTCATGATATTCACGCTGGCGTCCATCGGGCTTGCCGGGCACCAGCGGCTTTATCGGCGAGTTCCTATCAATGATCGGCGCCTTCAAGATCAACACCTGGGTCGCGTTCTTCGCCACGACCGGCATGATCCTCGGCGCGTCCTACATGCTTTACCTCTATCGCCGCATCATTTTTGGCGCGATAACCCACGACGATCTGCGCGCCATGCTCGACCTCAACGGGCGCGAGGTGGCCATTTTCGTGCCGATGATCGCAATCGTGATTTGGATGGGTATCTATCCGTCGAGTTTCCTGCATCCGATGCAGCCCGCCATTACCCATATCGTTCAGCATATCGAGGCCGCACGTCAGATGGCGCCCAATGCCAGTCTGGCGTCGCGCTGACCATGCCGATTGCCACTCTGCCCAATTTGCTAGCGGCGCTGCCCGAGATTTTTCTCGCCGTGGCGGCAATGGCGCTCCTGATCCTGGGCGTGTTCCAGGGTGAGGCGCGTGCTGCCAAGGAAGTGTCTTGGCTCTCCGTCGTGGTTCTGGTCATGGCGATTTTCATGGTCGGCGCTCAAAACGGCGTGCGGCATGTGACCCTCGCCGGCATGTTCATCACCGATGGGTACGGCATCTTTGCCAAAATTCTGGTGCTGATCGGCTCGGCGTTGTCGCTCATTCTGTCAATCCGATACAACGAGCGTGAAAATATCTCGCGGTTCGAGTTTCCGGTGCTGGTGCTGTTTAGCCACCACCGGCATGCTGATGATGATCTCGGCTAACGATTTGCTCGTCGCTTTATCTCGGCCTTGAGCTGCAGTCGCTCGCCCTTTTTATCGTCGTCAGCTTCGACCGCGACAACGCGCGGTCGAGCGAGGCCGGCCTCAAATATTTCGTCCTTGGGCGCGCTTGCCTCGGGCATGATGCTGTTCGGCATCTCGATGATTTACGGTTTTGCCGGCAGCACCGGGTTCGACGCGCTGGCGGCTCATCTTGGCGGGCACATGACGCCCTCGGCAGGGCTGGTCATCGGCATCGTGTTTCTGATCGTTGGCCTGGCCTTCGAGGTCGCGGCAGTGCCGTTCCATATGTGGACGCCGGACGTCTTTGAGGGTGCACCGACGCCGGTAACGACCCTTTTATCGGTGGCGCCAAAGATTGCGGCAATGGCGTTATTTGTGCGCGTCATGGTCGGCCCGTTCCACGCCCTGTTGTTCGAATGGCGTCAGGTGATCTGGGCGATTGCGGTCGCCTCGATGATCCTGGGGGCGCTGGCCGCCATCAACCAGCGCAATATTAAGCGTCTGATGGCCTACAGCTCGATCGGCCATATGGGCTATTCACTGATCGGGCTGGCCGCGGGCAATGCCGTCGGAGTACGCGGCGTCCTGATCTATCTGGCGATCTATCTGTTCATGAATGTCGGCACCTTCGCGATCATTCTTTCGATGCGCCGCGGCGGCAAGATGGTCGAAAGCATCGAGGATCTTGCCGGCTTGTCGCGCACCCAACCGGCTATGGCTCTGGCGCTCGGCATTTTCATGTTTTCGCTCGCCGGAATTCCGCCGCTGGCTGGCTTTTTCGCCAAGCTCTATATCTTCATGGCAGCGATCGATTCCGGCCTCAACGTCCTGGCCGTGATCGGCGTCGTCACCAGCGTGGTCAGCGCCTATTACTATGTGCGTATCGTCAAGTTAATGTATTTTGACGAGCCCGCCGCTGGTGGGGCCTTTGACCGCCCCATCGGAGCCGAGGTGAGCGCGGTGCTGGTTGTCGCGACCATCATTAACATGTTCTTCTTTCTCTATCCCGCGGTGGTCGTATCGGGAGCCGAGGCGGCCAGCGCGGCGCTATTCCCGGGATGATGCCGCTGCCGGCGTTCTTTGCGCTGCACCATTTTACCGAAATCGATAGCACCAACGAGGAGGCGAAACGCCGGGCGGCAGCTGGTGCGCCGACGGGGTTGGTGATCTGGGCCGATCGGCAAAGTGCTGGACGCGGGCGCCAGGGGCGGGCATGGCAATCGCCTCTGGGCAACCTCTATTGTTCGATATTGCTGCGCCCGGAGAAGCCCGCCATTGAGGTGGCGCAGCTGAGTTTTGCGGCGGCGCTCGCGGTATGTGAAGCGCTGCCAGGCGTCCGCGCGCTGGGCTGTAAATGGCCAAACGATGTGCTCGTCGGCAATAAGAAAGTGGCCGGCATTCTCCTCGAGTCCGAGGCGGCAGGCAGCAAGGTCGCCGCGCTGATCATCGGCTTCGGCATCAATCTGGAGAGCCACCCCGAGGGCACCGAGACACCGGCCACCTCACTCGCCGACGTCGGCATTAGAACAACGCCCAGCGCCGTGCTGGGCGATCTTTGCCGACATTTCCTCACCTGGTACGAGATTTGGCGCGATCAGGGTTTCGCCCCGTTGCGCCAGGCGTGGCTCGGCCGCGCCCACGCTCTCGGCAGCGAAATGCGCGTGCGCTATGGCGCATTCGAAACGCTCGGCCGTTTCGTCGATCTCGACGCATCGGGCGCACTCGTACTCGAAACGAGCGAGGGAAGGCGTCATATTTCGGCGGGCGATGTCTTTGCCACCGCGTAGGAGGCGCGACCATGCTGCTTGCCATCAATGCTAACAACACGAACACGGTGTTCGCATTATGGGAGGGCGCGACCCTCAAAGGCAGTTGGCGCACTGCAACTGAGGCGAAGCGCACCGCCGATGAGTATGTCGTTTGGTTGGATCATCTGCTGGCATTGGCGAAGTTGTCGCGGGCCGATGTCGACGGCGCGGTGATTGCCAGTGTCGTGCCCGACCTCAACTTCAACCTCGAGACCCTGTGCCGAAAATATTGCTATACCGATCCGCTGATCGTCGGCGAGAAAGGTGTGAAGCTCGGTACCCGGGCCTTGGTCGATCGACCCGAGGAAGTTGGTGCTGATCGTCTGGTCAACACCATCGCGGCGCATGATCGCTACAAGGGTCCGCTGATCATTGTCGATTTCGGTACCGCAACGACGTTCGACGTGGTCGACGCAAATGGCAATTATGCCGGGGGTGTCATCGCACCAGGCATTAACTTATCACTGGCGGCGCTGATCGCAGCGGCTGCGAAGCTGCCGTCGATTCCGATCCGCCGAACCGAGAAGGTGATCGGCAAGGACACCGAGAGCTGTATGCAATCCGGAATATATTGGGGCTATATCGGCTTGGTCGAAGGCCTCGTTAGCCGCATCAGGACGGAATTTGGCGCGGCGATGAAGACCGTCGCGACCGGCGGACTTGCACCGTTGTTCGAGGGCTCGACGCCGGCACTTGAAACCGTCGATCCTGCACTGAATTTGTGGGGGCTGCGTCTCATCTATCATCTCAATCAAGCTCAATGATAGACCCATTGCCCTCCCCGAACCGCGCCGATGAGCTAGTGTTCCTGGCGCTCGGCGGCGTCGGCGAGATCGGAATGAACTTGTCGCTTTACGGTTATGGCGGCAAATGGCTGATGATCGATTGCGGCATAACCTTCGCGGACGACACCATGCCAGGGGTCGAGGTGCTGATGCCCGATCCACGGCTTTATCGCCGAGCGCGCCGACGATCTCGTCGGGTTGGTTGCGACCCATGCTCATGAAGATCATATCGGCGCCATTCCTTATCTGTGGAACCGCCTGCAATGCCCCGTCTATGCCACGCCCTTCACCGCCGCAGTGTTGCGATTGAAACTGATCGAGGCGGGTCTGGAGCAAGAGGTTGAGATCATCGAAATACCGATGTCGGGCCGATTCAACGTCGGGTCCATTCGATCTCGAACTGATCACGTTGACCCATTCCATCCCCGAGCCGAATGCAGTGGTGCTGCGAACGCCTTTGGGCGTGGTACTGCATACCGGTGATTGGAAATTCGATCCCGAACCGTTGGTTGGCGACGTCAGCGACATGATGGCGCTGCGGCGGCTGGGCAACGAGGGCGTGCTCGCCATGATATGCGACTCGACAAATGCGCTGCGACTTGGCGAATCCGGATCGGAGGCGAGTGTCCGCCAGGCACTGATCGACATTGTTCGGCGAATGTCAAGAACGTGTGGTGGTGGCGTGCTTTGCCTCTAATGTCGCCCGGCTCGCCTCGGCGGTGGCGGCGGCCGCTGCCCATGATCGTCATGTGGCGCTCGTCGGCCGGTCGCTTTGGCGGATCGAACATGCCGCGCGCGAGACCCACTATCTCGACGGTGTGGCGCCGTTTCTTACCGACGAAGAGGCCGCCTTCCTGCCGCGCGATAAAGTGCTCCTGATCTGCACCGGCAGCCAAGGCGAACCGCGCTCCGCGCTCGCGCGCATCGCCGACGATGATCATCCGGAGATCGTCTTGGAGGAGGGTGACACGGTGATTTTCTCGTCGCGCATCATTCCGGGAAATGAGCGCGCTATCGGCCGTTTGCAGAACAAGCTTGCTGGACTTGGCGTTGACATCATCACCGAGCAGGACGCGCCAGTACACGTCTCAGGCCACCCCGCACAAGACGAATTGTTGCGCATGTATCAGACGGTCAGGCCGCAGATCGCATTGCCGGTGCACGGCGAGACACGGCATCTCCTAGCTCAAGCGCGGCTCGCGGAGCAATGCCAAGTGCCGCAGACGGTGGTGACCCGCAACGGCGAGATGATCAAGCTCGCGCCCGGTCCGGCTCTGGTAATCGGTGATGTGCCGGTCGGGCGGCTTGTCGTCGACGGTACGCAGCTCATCGCCGCCTCGAGCGAAGCGATCAAGAGCCGCCAGCGCTTAGTCTTCAATGGTGCGGCGCTTGCATCGCTGGTGCTGGACCGGAACGGCGCGCTCAAGGCGGCACCCCAAGTTACCGTGCACGGGCTGGGCGACGACGAAGCCGACGATCTTGGCATTCGGCTCAGCGAACGCATTGCCGAGGCGTTAGCGGAGCTGTCGCCTCGCGACCGTCGAGATGATGAGACGGTGCGTGAGGCCGCGCGTCTTGCCTTACGCCGTTCACTCAAAGCTTGGCATGGCAAGCGTCCGGTGACGGAAATCCATTTGGCGCGGATCAAAGATTGATCGCCGCAACAAAAATCCGGTGCCGGTCGATGGGCCCTCGGCAGGGTGCGGCGTCCCGAGCTACTAGATTTTGAGACGCCGCTGGGCCATCTCACAGGGCGCAGCACTGGGCCGGCTGGCGTCGGCGACGGTCCCGACGTCGGATCGAGATTTGACCTGGCTTGGTCTTCCCATATCGGCTGCCGAGCGGCCGGGTACCGGTGAGGACCAACAGGTGCGATGAGCTGGGTCGAGGGTATTGTCGTCTATGTGCTGGTCTGGTGGGTGGTGATTTTCGCCATCCTGCCTTGGGGCGCGCGGCCGCCGGCCAAGGGACAATTGGTGCCCGGGCAAGCGCGTGGCGCCCCGGCGCGGCCGCGCCTGTGGTTTAAGGCCGGCATCACGACCTTGGTCGCGGCGGTCATCTGGCTTATCATCTGGATGATTGTGCACTCCGATTTAATCAGCTTTCGCGGGGCTTAGGAGAATGGCATCGGGTTATTGTGCGGCGGCGCCGGGACATCCGTTCCATGGCCCGTACCACGAGACCGAATATGGCTTTCCGTCGCGCGACGACGCGGTATTGTTCGAGCGACTGGCGCTCGAGATCAACCAAGCCGGCCTTTCCTGGCTGACCATTCTCAAGAAGCGTGCGGCCTTCCTGGAGGCATTTGACGGCTTCGATATCGATCGGGTTGCCAATTACAAGGCGCGCGACGTAAAACGCCTCTTGGGCAATGCCGGCATCATCCGCAATCGGCTTAAGATCGAAGCGGTCATTGAAAACGCCAAGCGCATCCAAAGGGTCCGCGACGAGAATGGCGGCTTTGCCGCCTGGCTGGACCATTATCACCCTTTATCCAAAGAGGGTTGGGTGAAGGTCTTCAAACAGAACTTCCGCTTCACTGGGGGTGAGATCGTGAACGAATTTCTGGTGAGCCTCGGGTATTTGCCGGGCGCCCATGATCCGGATTGTCCGGTTTATGCCAAAATCGAGCGGCTGCGGCCACCCTGGGCGCAGAAAAGCAAAAACAAGTAAGAGTTTCAGTGAGTTAACATAGGTTCCTAAAGCAAAGAGGCAAGACCTCGGTCTCGCCTCTTGCTTAATCTCCGTCCTCTCGTCGAGCGGCCCCCCGACCTCCGCTCGATCCTCCCCAAACTTGGGCCCTGGTAGCTCCGCACCTCTAGCGTCCAGCGCCGGCAATATACCCGGATCAATACCTGCCGTCACGAAAATTGTAAGCGCCCGCCTCGTTTTTTGCCGAATATTTCGTCGAGATTATTAAAATCTTGAGAGATGTTTGGACGGCTCCGGCGATAGACAGGCGGGCGAGGCTTTTCTACATTCCGGGCGGCATTCTTGCGAGGTTTCATGCGGCTCTCGACCTATTTTTTGCCGCTTCTGCGGGAAAATCCGGCGGAAGCGCAGATCGTTTCGCACCGGCTGATGTTGCGCGCCGGGATGATTCGTCAATCTAGTGCAGGCATCTATTCGTGGCTGCCGTTCGGCCTTCGGGTATTGCATAAGATCGAGAACATTGTTCGGGACGAGCAGAACGCTGCGGGCGCACAGGAACTACTGATGCCGACAATTCAGCCGGCGGAACTGTGGCGGGAGAGCGGTCGTTACGACGATTATGGCGCCGAAATGCTCCGGATTCGGGACCGCCATGAGCGTGAAATGCTTTATGGCC
The DNA here is from genome assembly GCA_963804725.1 of uncultured Alphaproteobacteria bacterium. Taxonomy (GTDB): domain Bacteria; phylum Pseudomonadota; class Alphaproteobacteria; order ATCC43930; family CGMCC-115725; genus JAATGI01. Next base: position 258,848 of record CAWDRN010000011.1, read on the forward strand.
CGACCAACGAAGAACTGATCACCGACATATTCCGCCAAAACATCAAGAGCTATCGTGACTTGCCGAAGAATCTCTATCACATCCAGTGGAAGTTTCGCGACGAGGTGCGGCCACGCTTCGGCGTCATGCGCGGGCGCGAGTTTCTGATGAAAGACGCTTACTCGTTTGATCTAGATCTTGCTGGCGCGCGGCGCTCTTACAACAAGATGTTTCTCGCCTATCTCCGCACCTTCGCCCGCATGGGATTGAAGGCAATTCCCATGCGCGCGGACACTGGACCGATCGGCGGCGATCTCAGCCATGAATTCATCATTTTGGCTGATACCGGCAAATCCCAAGTCTATTGCGATAGGGCGTGGCTCGACACCGATATACTTTCCAGCAACGCCGAGTATGACGACGATCTTCAGCCATTCTTTCGGCAATGGACCGGGCTCTACGCGGCGACCGAGGAAAAGCATGATGTCGCCAATAGTCCCATACCGACCGCCGACCTGCTGGCTGCGCGGGGCATCGAGGTCGGACAGATCTTCTATCTCGGCACCAAATACTCGAAACCAATGAATGCGGTCGTGGCCGGGCCAGATGGCGAGCAAATCGTGGCAGAGATGGGGTGTTATGGCATCGGCGTGTCCCGGTTGACGGGCGCCATCATTGAAGCAAGCCATGATGATGCCGGGATAATCTGGCCGGAGAGCGTCGCGCCATTCCATATCGGTCTGATCAATCTGCGCACGGGCGATGGGGCTTCGACTGAGGCGGCAGACGCGCTTTACGCGGCGTTGCTCAAAGCGGGCGTCGACACGCTCTACGACGACCGCGCTGAATCACCGGGGGCCAAATTCGCCGCCATGGATTTGATCGGCCTGCCGTGGCAGCTCGTTGTCGGACCGCGCAGTCTGCAAAGGGGTGTGGTCGAAATGAAGAATCGCCGCACCGGGCAGCGCGAGGACTTGACCGCCGACGCGGCGATCAACCGTCTCCGGGCCAGTCTGTGATCTTCGGCAGTTTTGAGCGCATGGTGGCTTTCCGCTATTTGCGGGCGCGACGGGCTGAAGGTTTCGTGTCCGTCATCGCGATCTTTTCACTCTTGGGCATCATGCTCGGCGTCGCAACCCTGATCATCGTGATGTCGGTGATGAACGGGTTCCGGGTCGAGTTCGTCAACCATATCCTCGGCATCGAGGGCCACTTGGCGGTGATGTCGGCAACCGGCCCGCTTCAGCGATTTCGAAGCGCTTGAAGAGCAAATTCGCGCCGTCCCGGGTATCGTTGCCGCCCGCCCGCAGGTGGAAGGGCAGGTGCTTGCCAGCACCGGACACGTCTCGACCGGCGTCTTGGTCCGCGGCATCCGCGTTGGCGACATTGAGCAGCAGCCCCTCTTGGCCAATTCCGTTGACCCGGCGGTGCTGGCACAGTTCGAAGACGATGGCGTCATTGTCGGTGTTCGGCTCGCGCAGCGACTTGGCGTTGCCCCGGGGGCGCAGGTCACCATTGTCTCGCCCAACGGCAATGCCACGGCCTTCGGTACGATGCCGCGTATCAAAAGCTACCGCATTGTCGGTCGTGTTCGACCTCGGTATGTTTCAATACGACAACAACATGATCCTGATGCCGCTCGCGGCAGCTCAGCTCTTTTTCAACACCGGAAACGCGGTTGATAGTATCGAAATCTTCGCACAAGACCCTGATCATCTCGACGCCGAGCGCGCCGCTCTCAGCAAGATCATCGGCCCCGCGGCGCGCGTTGTCGATTGGCGTCAGACCCAAGCCAGCTATATCAATGCCATCGAGGTTGAGCGCAACGTCATGTTCCTCATCTTAACCCTGATCATTTTGGTGGCGGCGTTCAACATCATCTCGGGCATGATCATGATGGTGAAAGACAAGGGTCGGGATATCGCCATCCTGCGCACCATGGGCGCCACACGCGGCATGATCCTGCGCATCTTCATTCTCAGTGGTGCTTCAATCGGCGTGGTCGGCACCTTCCTCGGCTTCGTCATCGGTACCGAGTTCGCGCTTCACATCGAGGCTATCCGCCAATTCGTGCAAGACATTGTCGGCGTCAATCTGTTTTCGGCCGAGATTTATTTCTTTACGCAGATTCCGGCGCGGGTCTATGCCTCGGACGTGGTGACGGTGGTCGCCATGGCTTTTGCACTGTCGTTCCTGGCGACGCTCTACCCCTCGTGGCGCGCGGCGCGGCTCGACCCGGTGGAAGCGCTGCGCTATGAGTGATCGACATGGGTGAGGAGGTACCGGCGCTCGAGTTGCGCCAGGTCATGCGAACCTATCGCCAAGGCGGCAATGCGCTTGAGGTGTTGCGCGGCGCCAGCCTCGCCATCAGGCCCGGCGAGATCGTGGCACTCCTTGGTCCGTCGGGCGCCGGGAAATCGACGCTCCTGCACACCGCCGGTCTCCTGGAACGGCCCGACGGCGGCGAGGTGCTCATCGACGGCATGGCGTGCGGCGATCTCAGTGACACCGAACGCACGGCACTGCGCCGCGCGCATCTCGGTTTCGTCTATCAGTTTCACCACTTGCTGCCAGAATTTTCGGCGCTGGAAAATATCATGCTGCCGCAGATGATTGCCGGCCTCGCCCGATCCGAGGCGCGGCAGCGGGCGACGGCATTGTTGCGCATGGTTGGCCTCGAAGCGCGAGCGACTCACCGCCCGGCGCGGCTCTCTGGCGGCGAGCAACAGCGTGTCGCCATCGTCCGGGCGCTTGCCAATGCGCCGCGTGTCATGCTGGGCGATGAGCCGACCGGCAATCTCGATCAGCACACGGCCGCCGAAGTTACGAATGCGCTCTTGGAAATCGTGCGCGGCACCGGCCTGGCGGCACTGATTGCGACCCACAATCTTGACTTGGCACGCCGCCTCGACCGCGTACTTGCGCTGGAAGACGGACTCGTCGTAGATCGCGGGCTCTGATCCAATCTCCTTTGTGTCTTTTCTGGTTTGTTCTGGCGTGCGATATGAGCGCAAACTCGTCGTCTCGCACTTCCATTTCGCATTGAGGCCTGACCCCCGCCGTGTCCATCGCCGATTTCATCCATCTTCACACCCATTCCGCCTATTCGCTCTCGACCGGCTCGATCAGGGTCAAGGAGCTGACCGCTCTATGCAAGCTGCATCGCATGCCGGCGGTGGCGATGACCGATAGCGGCAATCTTTTCGGCGCCCTCGAATTTGCGATGGCGGCGCGCGACGACGGGGTGCAACCGATCATTGGCTGCGAACTCGCCATCCGCCGCGCGGATCACGAGGCGCGCGGGCGTCTCGGCAAGCCGGCGCTGCCGGAGCCAGTGGCGCTTTTGGTGCAGGATGAAGTGGGCTATCACAATCTGCTGGCGTTGGTCAGCGCCTCCTTCCTCGAAGGCGACGGTGCGGAGACGCCGCAGGTCGATCTCGAAAAGCTCGCAAAGCACAGCGACGGGTTGATCCTATTGACGGGCGATGCGAGCTGGGCCGGTCGGGCGGTTGCTGAACGAAGGGACAGAGCGATGCCGCCGCGGCGATGCTGGCGCAGCTCGCCGAAATGTTCCCCGACCGGCTCTATGTCGAACTCATGCGCCACGGCATGGCTGACGAAGACCGCATCGAGAGTGCCGCTGATCGATCTTGCTTACGCGCAGAATCTGCCGTTGGTCGCGACCAACAATGTCTATTTCGACGAGGAAGAGTTTTACGAAGCGCACGACGTGCTGCTGTGCATTGCCGACGGCACGACCGTCAGCAACGGCGCCCGCCGCAAGCTGACGCGGCAGCATTATTTCAAATCGCCGTCGGAGATGCGGATGCTGTTCGCCGATCTGCCAGAGGCGTGCGACAACACGCTGGTGATCGCTCAGCGCTGCGCCTACATGCCGGAGCCGCGCGCGCCCATTCTGCCGCCATTTCCGACTGTCAGCCGGCGACGAAAAACAGGCGTTGCGCGCCGAAGCGGTGGAGGGTCTCGAGCAGCCGGCTAGCCACGCAATGTCTTCACCGCTGGGATGACGAGGCGGCGCGGGAAGCCGCCGCGAAACCCTATCGCGAGCGGCTCGATTATCGAGCTCGGCGTCATCGAGAGCATGGGCTTCGCCGGCTATTTCCTGATCGTCGCCGAGTTCATCCAATGGGCGAAGGCGCAAGGCATTCCGGTTGGACCGGGACGCGGCTCCGGCGCCGGCTCGGTCGGTGGCGTGGTCGCTGACCATCACCGATCTCGACCCATTGCGCTTCGGCCTGCTGTTCGAGCGCTTCCTCAATCCGGAACGCGTGTCGATGCCGGATTTCGACATCGATTTCTGCCAGGACCGGCGCGACGAAGTGATCCGTCACGTGCAGGAAAAATACGGTGCCGACAAGGTCGCGCAGATCATCACTTTCGGCACCTTGCAGGCGCGCGCGGTGCTGCGCGATGTCGGCCGCGTCCTGGAAATGCCTTACGGCCAGGTCGACCGGATCTGCAAGCTGGTGCCGAACAATCCGGCGGCGCCGGTCAAGCTTAATGCCGCCGATCGAGGGTGAGCCGTTGTTGCAGCAAATGCGCGACAGCGATGAGACGGTCGCGCGGCTTATTGAAATCGCGGGCAAACTTGAAGGCCTTTATCGCCACGCATCGACGCATGCCGCTGGCGTGGTTATCGGTGATCGGCCGCTCCAGGAACTCGTGCCGCTCTATCGCGACCCGCGCTCGCCGCTGCCCGCAACACAATTCAATCTGAAATATGTCGAGACCGCGGGGCTGGTGAAATTCGATTTCCTCGGCCTTACGACGCTGACAATTTTGGCACGCGCCGTCGAACTGTTGAAAAGACGCGGCATCGAGCTTGATCTCGCCAAATTGCCGCTCGACGACAAGGCGACTTACGAGTTGATGGTGCGGGGCGACACGGTCGGCGTGTTCCAGCTTGAGGGTGCGGCGATGCGCGACATGCATCGAAAACTGCAGCCGGACCGTTCGAGGACATCATCGCCGATGGTCGCGCTCTATCGGCCGGGCCCGATGGACGAACATTCCGCGATACATCGCGTGAAGCATGGGCAAGAGAAGCCCGACTATCTTGCACCATCGATCGAGCCGATCCTCGAACCGAAACCCATGGCATCATGGTTTATCAGGAGCAGGTGATGCAGATCGCGCAGGTTATGTCGGGCTATTCGCTCGGCGGCGCCGATCTGTTGCGCCGCGCGATGGGCAAAAAAATCAAGGCGGAGATGGATGCGCAGCGAGGCCGCCTTCATCGACGGTGCGACGAAGAACGGCGTATCGGTGCAACTTGCCGAACACATTTTCGGCCAGGTCGCGAAATTCGCCGGTTACGGCTTTAACAAGTCACACGCCGCTGCCTTACGCCTTGCTCGCGTACGAGACCGCTTATTTCAAGGCCAATTATCCGGTCGAGTACCTCGCCGCATTCATGACTTACTGCATCGGCAACACCGACAAGCTCAACGTATTCCGCCAGGAATGCGACCGGCTCGGAATCAAGCTGTTACCGCCCGACATCAACCGTTCCGATGTCGGCTTCATGGTGGAGGAAACGCGCAGAGGCGCCGCCATCCGTTATGCGCTTGCGGCAATAAAGGGCGTCGGCGCGCAGGCGATCGGCCAGATAGTCGCCGAACGCGACAGGCCGACGGCCCGTTCAAACACCTGTTCGACCTGGCGCAGCGGCTCGACGTAAGAGTTTCTGAACAAGCGCCAGCTTCGAAAGCCTTGCCAAGGCCGGCGCGTTCGATGGCTGAACAAGAATCGCGCGCAAACCTTCGCGGCCGCCGAATTGTTGCTGCGCCATGCCGCCGTCTGCGACGGAGGAGCGAGTGACCAAGCAGGTCAATCTCTTCGGCGACAATGGAGCTCGCTGGTCGACGGTCCAGGCCTTGCCGGCGGCGACCCGATTGGCTACCGGTCGAAAAATTGCAGCACGAGTTCGATGCGATCGGCTTTTACCTCTCGAGCCATCCGCTCGAAGCCTATGGCAAAAGCCTTGATCGGCTGGGCGTGGTGAAAGGCCGCCGAACTTCGCATCGCGCGTCTCGCTGGCGGCTCGACCCGGTGCAAGGTCGCCGGCATCGTGGTCGGCAAAAAGGAACGCAATTCGGTGCGCGGCAACCGCTTCGCTTTCGTGCAGCTCTCCGATCAAAGTGGCATGTTCGAAGTCACCGTATTTTCGGACGTGCTCGAGTCGCGGCGCGGCCCTATCTCGATTCGGGCACGCCGCTGTTGCTCACCATCGACGCGCGCGAGGACGGCGACACGCTGCGTCTCACCGCCCAGGCGGTCGAGCCGTTGATCAGGCGGTGGCCCACGCCGCTGCCGGTCTGCGCATCCGCCTCGACAGCGCCGAGGCCGTGCCGATGCTGGCAAGCTGATGGGCAAGGAAAGCGGCGGCAAGGGCCGCGTGTCGTTGGTCGTGCCGGTATCGCCGCGCGCGCGAAGTCGAGATCGTGCTACCCGGCGGCTTCAGGATCGGCCCCGGCATTCGGGGACAGGTCCAAGCCGTCCCCGGCGTGCTGGAGGTGCACGATATCTGACGTGGGTGGGCAGAACGGCCCCGCCCCCAACGTTGCGATCAAGAGGAAACGTTAAACCGTGGCCTTCCGCAGAGCCGGAATCGTGTGGGTGCCGAAATCGCGGTACCACCGATGAGTTGCCTTCGGGCGATGCGGCACGATCGAAGATCGCCGCGAAATGGCCCGCGCCGGCGCTTCTGCATTGCGTCACGATCTGCTCAGCGACGGCGGCCGGCGTGCCGGCGATGAACTCCTCGTCACCGATCGAGAATGCATGCGCCGTCGGCGTGTCGAGTACCGCCGGCCTTCCCGGCAGATTGACCCGTGGATCGATCGCGATGAATGCGCGGAAACGCGTCGCGGCTGTTCGGCCAACACCTCGGCGATTCATGTCGCTGTCGAGCATCGTTACTTGTCGCCGGATGCAGAGATCGTCTGGTCCCACCTTGTGCCCGGCTTTGTCGGCCTCGTCTCGGTAGGCATCGAAAATCTCGATGACCTTCTTGTGCGGATGAAAGCCGGTGCAGATCTTGGCGCCGCGTCGCGCCGCCTTGCGCGCCGACGAGACGCTGACCACTGTCACCCATTTCGGCGGCGCAGGCTGCTGCACCGTCCGCGGGGTACAAGCGCAGATTGTCGAAATTCCAGTACTTCCCATGGTGTGAAATCACGGATCGACGCCAAGCGCCTTATCGAGAATCTCAAGTGCCTCGTCGTTGCGGGCGCGAGCCTCCTCGACGCTAAGGCCGACATTGCGCCATCTCTTGGGGAATACCCGCCGCGGTGCCGATTTCCAGCCGACCGCCGGTCAGATGGTCAAGCATGCCGAATCTCCTCGACAAGCTGCCACGGAGAATGGTAAGGCGGCACCACCCCCATGACGCCGAGACGAAACTTCTTGGTGCGCAGGGCGACATTGGAGATCAGCAGGTTGGGCGAGGGCGAATAGGCGGCCCCGAAATGATGCTCGCTAAAGAAGATGCCGTCGAACCCGGCCGGCTCGGCGCTGGCCCAGAGATCGAGATAGGTGTTGAAATAACGTTGCGACGCAGCCGGATCGAACTTCTCGTTGAGCTGGTGCGGCGCCGGAAAAAATTCGAAGATCCAGGATTTGATCACGTCTGCCTCCCCGCTTCTAAAACGTGGCCCTTATCCATCTGCGAGGATGCCCATTCCGCCGAGCCGGCGACAAGCTTGAGGCAGTGGTAACTGGGTCCTATTGTCCAGCGCATGCAATTTCCTCGATCTCGATCGCGTGCGGGATGCCAAACTCGAAACCGACCCGTTCCTCTATTATTGTCGTGCCTGGCTTCGTTCCAGTGGCCGCGCGCGCGGCGCTATCGCGCGATTTTCCGCGCATCGACAAAGTCGGCAGCTTCCCGACGACCGTGCTCGAACATCGGGCCCGGTCGTTCGGCAGGCTTTGTCCGCGAACTCGAAGGCCCGGCGTTTCGCGATACCATCGCGGCAAAGCTCAATATCGACTTGACCGGGCGCCCGACCATGGTGACGGTTCGCGGGCAGTCTGGCGCCCGCGACGGCAATATCCATGCCGACAGCAAGACCAAGCTGGTGACAGTGCTGATCTACATGAATGAGAGCTGGGAGGCGTCGGGCGGGCGGCTGCGGTTGCTGCGCTCGCCCGACAATCTCGACGACATGGTCGCCGAAGTGCCGCCGGATGCCGGCACGCTGCTGGCGTTCTTGGTGACGCCGCATTCTTGGCATGGCCACGCGCCAGTGTTCGGTCCGCGCCGTGTGATACAACTTAACTGGGTCACGGATGAAGGCGTGGTCCGTCGCGAACAGGCGCGTCATAATTTGTCGGCCCGCGTCAAGCGGCTGCTGGCCTTTGCCAAATCGCCGGCTGCCGGGTAAAGAATAGCTGCGGGAGTGGCTGACCAGGGGAGGGTCGCGTGGCAGACAGGGTCAAATATGTGCTCGAAGAATCCAAAATTCCGAAATCTTGGTACAACATCGTCGCCGACCTGCCGCAGGGCCGCCCCTCCGGTACTGCATCCCGGCACTCTACAGCCGATCGGACCGGGAGACCTCGCGCCGCTTGTTTCCGATGGCGCTTATCATGCAAGAGGTCTCGACCGAACGGCATATCGAGATCCCGGAGCCGGTGCGCGAGGTCTATAAGCAGTGGCGCCCCTCGCCCCTCTATCGTGCGCGTCGTCTGGAGAGGGCGCTCGATACGCCTGCACGCGTTTACTACAAGTATGAAGGGGTGTCGCCGGCGGGGAGCCACAAGCCCAACACCGCCGTGCCGCAGGCCTTCTATAACAAAGCAGGAAGGCGTCAAGCGCCTCGCCACCGAGACAGGTGCCGGCCAATGGGGTTCGGCGCTCGCCTATGCCGGAGTGCTATTCGGTCTTGAAGTCAAAGTCTATATGGTCAAGGTGAGCTACCAGCAGAAGCCGTACCGTAAGGCGCTGATGGAAGCATGGGGCGCGCAATGCGTCGCCTCACCCTCGACGGAGACCAATGCCGGCCGCCAAATTCTGAAGGACGCATCCAAACTCCATGGGGAGCCTCGGCATTGCCATAAGCGAGGCAGTCGAAAACGCCGCTACCCACGACGATACGAAATACGCGCTTGGCTCAGTATTGAACCATGTGTTGATGCATCAGACCGTGATCGGCCAGGAAGCGATCGCGCAATTCGAGATCGCCGACGACTATCCCGATATCGTGATCGGTTGCACAGGCGGCGGCAGCAATTTCTCCGGCGTCGCTTTCCCCTTTATCGGTGAGCAACTCCGCGGCGGTAAAAGGGTTCGGGTAATTGCTTGCGAACCCTCGGCTTGTCCGAGTCTCACGCGCGGCAGATACGCCTACGATTTCGGCGATACTGGCCATCTCACACCCTTGGTCAAGATGCACACGCTCGGCTCGACATTCGTGCCGCCCGGGTTCCACGCCGGCGGATTGCGTTATCACGGCATGGCACCGCTGGTGAGCCTCGTTCAGGAGTTGGGGTTGATCGAGAGTCGCGCGTACACGCAAACCAAATGCTTCGAAGCCGGCGTTCAGTTTGCGCGTGCCGAGGGTATCCTGCCGGCGCCGGAAGCCAACCATGCCGTGCGCGGCGCGATCGATGAGGCGCTGCGCTGCAAGCGCGAAGGCAAGCACCAGACCATTCTTTTCAATCTTTGCGGTCACGGCCACTTCGACATGCAGGCCTATATCGATTATTTGGGCGGCAAGCTCGAAGACAGCGCGTACGACGAAGCCGCGCTGCAAGCGGCAATGGCCGATCTTCCAAAAGTCGCTGCGGAATAGTGCGGGGCGCATCTGAGCAGGGTCGTCGTCGTCGGCAGTATTGGTGTCGATCTTGTCGCGTACGCACCGCGGCTGCCGGTGCGCGGCGAGACGGTCTTGGGCGATTCTTGCGAGCGCTTTCCCGGTGGTAAGGGGGCCAATCAAGCCGTCGCGGCCGCTCTGGCGGGCGCCTCTGCCGTCATGGTCGGGGCCGTCGGCAACGACGCCGAAGGCGAATTCATGCGGAGCGCGCTGGCAAGATACGGCATCGATCATGCTGGCGTCGAAACCGTTCCGGTGCCGACCCATCTCGCCGTCATCACGGTGGCCAGCGATGGCAACCAAATAGTTGTCATCCCGGGAGCCGATCGTCATATCGACGCCGGCCGTGTCGCGTCGCTTCACTTTGATAAGGATGACGTCTGCGTCGCGCAAGGCGAGACCACGGCAGAGGTGGTCCGCAATTGCTTCATCGCGGCACGAGCGCAAGGCACAGTCACGTTATTCAATCCGGCACCCGCTGCGGATGATGCGCGTGAACTCATGCCCCTCGCGGATGTGATTGTCGTCAACGAGGTGGAATGCGCCTTCTTCGCCCGCGTGCCATTAGATCCCGAAAACGTGGAAGGACTGCTAGACGAGGCCAAACGCGCCCTTGAGCTTCGCCAGGACCAGACGTTAATCATGACGCTAGGTAAGGGGGGAGTTATGGCATTGCTGGGTGACAAATCGGTCCACTATGGGGGCCGCGAGGTTGAGGCTATCGATAGCACCGGTGCAGGTGATTGCTTTGTCGGCACTCTCGCCGCCGCCATGGCGCGAGGGTCGGCAATCGCCGACGGTATCGGCGAGGCCAACGCGGCAGCCGCCCTGTCGGTCGGCAAGAAGGGAGCGCTGGTGAGCTTTCCCGAGCGGCACCAGGTATTGGAATTCCTGCGTCGGTGATTTCGTGCTGGCAAATCGGGCGCTACGCTAGGTCGCCATGTTGACGATTGCCGAACTAACCTATCGCATCGCCGGCCGAACTTTGTTCGAGGATGCGTCGGCACGGATCCCAGATGGCTGGAAAGTCGGACTGATTGGCCGCAACGGCACCGGCAAGTCGACCTTGCTGGCTCTGGTTCTTGGCACCTTGCAGGCAGACGCGGGCAGCGTCGAAGTGAGCGGCGGCGCCCGTGTTGGTATCGTGATGCAAGAGGCGCCCGGCGGCGACCAGACGCCGATCGAGCATGTGCTTGCGGCCGATACTGAACGCGCGGCGTTGTTGGCAGAAAGCGAGGCTTCAGCCAATGCAGGGCGCCTCGCTCACATCCACGATCGCTTGACCGCCATCGGCGCCCATGCAGCACCGGCGCGCGCTGCGTCGATTCTTGCGGGGCTCGGCTTTGACGAGCCAATGCAACACCGGCCGCTCTCGAGCTTTTCCGGGGGATGGCGGATGCGGGTTGCGCTCTCGGCGGTACTGTTCAGCGAGCCCGAATTGCTGCTGCTCGACGAGCCGACCAATCATCTCGATCTTGAAGCGACGGCGTGGCTGGAAAATTTTCTTCGCGATTATCCGCAAACGCTGGCTGATTGTCAGCCACGATCGCGGCCTCTTGAACGCCGTGCCAGATCATATTCTGCATCTCGACCATGCCAAGCTGACGCTCTACACAGGAGGCTACGACGCGTTTGAAGGGCAGCGTGCGCTGCGCGTCGCTCATAGCAAAGCGCAGGCGGCAAAGCAGGAGGCGCGTCGCGCACAATTGCAGGCCTTCGTTGATCGTTTCCGCGCCAAGGCCAGCAAGGCACGCCAAGCACAGAGCCGACTGAAGATGATCGCGAAGATGTCGCCGGTCGCCCTCATCGAAGACGACCCGACCATTGCCTTTGATTTTCCAAAGCCGCCGGAACTGCAGCCCGCCGCTGATCACCATCGAAAAGGGCGCGGTCGGCTATGCGCCGGGCCACCGGTGCTCAGGCAGCTCAACTTGCGCGTCGATCCCGAGGATCGCATCGCATTGTTGGGCGCGAACGGCAACGGCAAATCGACACTGGCAAAGTTGCTGGCCGGCCGTCTGGAACTCCAAACCGGCAGCCAACATCGCTCGCGCCGACTTCGGTATCGGCTATTTTGCTCAGCATCAGATCGAGGATTTGATCCCGGAAGAGACCCCCTATGATCATCTTGTCGCGGCTGATGCCGAATGCGACGCCAACCGGGCTGCGATCACGGCTCGGCCATTTCGGTTTCAGTCAAGATAAGGCGTTCGTCCCGGTCGAAATGCGTTGTCGGGCGGCGAGCGGGCGCGACTCAATTTCGCGCTCGTCACGCATGATGCACCGTCTTTGCTGATTTTCGACGAGCCTACCAATCATCTCGACATCGACAGCCGTGCGGCACTAGCCACTGCGATCAACGAATTTACCGGGGCCGTGATGCTTGATCACCCACGATTGGTATTTGCTGGAACTGACGGCGGATCGGCTGTGGTTGGTGGCGGAGGGTTGCGTGACGGAGTACGAGGGTGACCTTGAGGCTTATCGCCGGTCGATGCGCGAGAGCCGACCGGCCGACGCCGAAAAGCGCCGAGCCATCGTGCGTGCATCGCAGCCGGTTGGCCCGAAGAGCTTACTCGAACCGAAGCGTCGGGCCGCGCGTGACGCAGAGACGCGGCTGCAGGAATGCATGGCAGAAAAATCGGCGATCGAGCGCCAACTCGCGAGCGCCGATTTGCCGGCTGACGAACGCTTGACTTGATGCGCCACTACCGGCGGCTGGTGGAACGCGTCACCGCCGCCGAACAAGCGCTGGATCGATGCGGAAGAAGCGCTCGAGGCGGCCATACTTTATTGACTTGATAATGCGCGACGCGTACCCTTGGTTGTAGAGACGAAACAACAAATACGCAATAAGCGGCGAATACGCACTAAGCGAAAAACACGCCATAAAAGCAAAGTATCAGCGAACGGAGGAGCGCATGCTTATGCTTAACATGCCGGTGCTAAGACGGCTCGCGGTGGCGGCAGGCGTTACGGCTTCCGGCCTTTTCAGTGTCGGCTCCGCCATGGCGGACGAAACCAAGCCTGCGACGCTCTATGGGGATATGAGCTCGGTAACGCAGGACATGCTCAATAAGGCTGGCCAAAACGGCAATGACTTTCTTTTCACCAACGGCAATTACTGGCAGCAGCGGTTTTATCCGAACGGCCAGATCAATCGCGGCAATGTCCGAAGACTAAGGCCAGCTTGGATTTTCCAGACCGATCTTATGGAATCGATGGAGACGTCGCCGATCATGGTGAATGGCATGATGTACGTGACGACGTCGTTCGACCATGTTTATGCGCTCAATGCCGAACCGGGGAAGAACTCTGGCATTATCAGCAAAAGCTGGGGCCGATCACAACCTATTGTTGCGGACCCAATAATCGCGGCGTTGCGGCCTATGGCGACACAGTTTATCTCGCCACTCTCGATTCCAAACTCGTGGCGCTCGACGCCAAAACCGGCAAGGTGAAATGGTCGTCCGACATCGCTGATCCCGAAGCGGGCTATAGCGAAACGATGGCGCCGACCGCCGTCGACGGCAAAATCCTGGTCGGCACGAACGGCGGCGAATACGGCATTCGCGGCTTTGTCAAAGCGTTCGATGCCAAGGACGGCCAGCTGATCTGGACCTTTTACACCATTCCCGGAAAAGAACTTCGGCGTTTGGGCGGAGAAGGACGCCACCGGCCGCGACATGCATCGCGATATCGCAACGGAAAAGGCTAATGCTCCGCAGGCCACCAACCTATACAAGCGGCTCGGAGGTGGCGTATGGCAGAATCCGTCGGTCGATCTCGCCACTCGGCGGATCTATTTCGCGGTGGGTAATCCGTCGCCCGATCTCGACGGAGCGGCGCGGCCCGGCGATAATCTCTATACGGATTCGCTTGTCTCCGTCGATCTCGACACCGGCAAGTATGTTTGCCATTTCCAGTACATCGCGCACGACGTCTGGGACTTGGATGCCGTCAGCCCGACCGTATTGGTCGAGGCCAAGGATAATGACGGCAAGATCGTTCCCGCCGTGATGCAAGCTGGCAAGACCGGCCATGTCTACGTCAACAGGCGCAGCGATTGCGGATTGATACGGTTCTCTGAGGCGATGGTACCGCAGGAAAATATGTGGGCGTTGCCCACCGCGACCGGTGCGAGGATGCTGCCCGGGGCCAATGGTGGTGTCGAATGGTCGCCGATGGCCACAGACCCATCACGGGGCCTCGCCTATGCCATCAATCTCCACCAGCCGATGACTTATACGGTCACGAGCGCGCCCTATCCCAACGGCAAGCTGTGGCTCGGCGGTGCTTTCGCGGTGATCCCGACCGAGGCGCAGTGGGGCAATATCACTGCGGTCGACTATAATACCGGGAAGATCCGCTGGCAGGTGAAGACGCCGCAACCCATGATCGGTGGCATTCTCGCCACGGCTGGCGGCTTGGTGTTTACCGGTGAAGGGAATGGCCGTTTCGCGGCATATGATGCCGCCAACGGCTCGCGGCTGTGGCAGTTCCAGGCCGGCGCCGGCGTCAACGCACCGCCGTCATCCTATACCGCTGATGGCAAGCAGTATGTTGTGGTCGCCGCCGGCGGCAATGTTCAGCTCAATTACAATCGCGGCAACGCTATCATAGCGTTTACGTTGCCCGAATAATCGCAATAGAAGAATAGGCGAAAGAGCGGGACCGCTTGCGGTCCCGTTCGTTTGTCAGCGATCAAAAAAGAATGCGTCGTCGATACACGATTCTGAGCGGCTTGCTGTTCTACCTAGCCACCATCGCAGCATCGGCACAGCCACAAAGCGTCGAGCAAAAGGCAGAAGTGTGTGCCGCGTGCCATGGCAACAAGGGAATTCCGGTCGACAAATCTTATCCCGTGATCTGGGGACAACATCAGGGTTATCTCTACCTTGAGCTTCGCGATTTCAAATCGGGAGCGCGCAAGAACGATCTGATGACGGCTGTTGTCGCTGACTTGAGCCGCGACGACATGATGGCCCTGGCCGAATATTTCTCAAAGAAGACGTGGCCTGATCTCCGCCAGAAATCGGCCTCCGATGCCGACGCCGCCATCGCCAATCGCGTCAATATCTCAATCGGTTGCACTGGCTGCCATCTCGGCCAATATCACGGGGATGCGACCGTGCCCCGTCTCGCTGGCCAGCAACACGACTATCTCTTGAAGTCGATGCGCGATTTTCGCAGCCGCGGCCGGGCCAACAATCCCGGCATGACCGATCTAATGAAGGCGACTGCCGAGGGGGATCTTGCGGCCGAGACGAATTTTCTCGCCGGCCATTAGAGCGGGCACTCGTCAACTTTTCGGTGTTGAGCCGGCTAGAACGCATCTATGCATTTTTTGCCAATTGCTGTGGCCAGGGGGCGAACGGCCGCCGCATAACTCTCCAGCGCGTCATCTATGCTTACCAGCACCAATTCGTCGCGTTCGCGCGCAAGCCGGATAGCTAGCGAACCACGTGCGCATGGGGCAGGGGATGAGGAATTTGGATTGCCGGTTTAGTTGAGTGGTAGAGCAGCGGTTCTGTAAACCGTTTCAGGCAATTCCGCCGTGTGTAGCCACATTCCGCCAAGTCCAAAATTCACTGACATTTCTACCTTTATTGCCAATCATTCATCCCGTCATTTCCCACCCCGTGGTACGAAATCGTATGGGTAATTGGGTGGGAACTGGATTGCGACGCCGGTCGGTCGCGCGATGGAACGCAATCGTTCTTTACGTCTAGTGCGTCTGGCGCACATCGCTGGGGGTGGATAGCTCGGTAGGTAATCGAAGAGTTCGAGGACCGTCCCGCCCATGTCTCCTGCGTCATCGGAAGAATTGCCCCCACGATCCATATCGCCGGCGCTTCGCGTGGCCTCGACAATGCCATGACAGCCGAGTTCCTGAGGAAGGGGTGGCGCGTAGTGGGCACGGTCCGGGCGGGGACGGGCCGAACCAGGCTGCATGATCTGGCGGAGGACCACCGAGAGTCGGGTGGAGATCAGATGCTCGACGTCAACGAGCCGGGCCAGATCGCGGCCCTGCGCGACCGCCTGTTCGGTAGGATCCTCGACATTCTGTTCGTGAACGCCGGGATCACCACCGACTACGAGCACGTCCATATCGGAGACGTGACGACGGAAGAGTTAATCCGTGTCCGGTCACAAACGCATTGAGTCCAATGCGCGTAATCGAGGCACTCCAGGATCTCGTCCCGTTGGCGGTCTGATCGGTGCCATGTCGTCGGGACAGGGCAGCATCGCCAACAACGAGACGGGGATGCGGGAAGTCTATCGTCGCAGCAAGGCGGCTCTGAACATGTTCATGCGCAGCTGCGCGGCGCGGCCCTCGAAAGCGCCCCGCGCGATGGTGCGAATGGCTCCCGGCTGGGTCCGCACGGAATTGGGAGGTCCGGATGCGCGTCTCAGCATCGACGAGAGCGTGCCGAAGCTGGTGCACGTCCTGCTTTCCAAGCTCGGAAGGCGGGCCTGGAATATCTCGACTATCTCGGCCGAACCGTTCCCTGGTGAGTTCCCTGCAAGGATGTCCAGTTTCTCGACTCAAGTCAAGCTGATCAAGTCCGCCGACGATGGGGCCGAACCTCTACCAGGAGGTCGCTGCCACACGCCAACGAGTATGGCGGAAGGTGCGACCGATCGCAGCGACCCCCCTGTTAACGAGCAACCGAGAAGTATCGCGGCGGTTACAAGAACTGATCGAAAGCGTGCGGCTCAAGCGAAAGCATCGCGGGCTTTTAGATACAACAGTGGCACTATGGTTATCGTTGACCTGAACCTGGATTCTTGCGCATTGACGAATCCGGTTGCCGCGTCGGCCCTGGAGCAACCATGTTCCAGCCCACACACCGGAGAAGGCGAAGTGTGGAAGTCCAATAAGAATAGATCACGGAGAAACGTCCCCGGGCCTTGAATGACGCTTGGCTAACCCACTCCACGTTTGGCTTCGCCACGTTCTATAGCTCCATTGACAATCGGTGACGCTTCGCGCAGGGTCGCACAAATCGTTATATCCGTCCGTACATAAGGACTGGAACGCAATAGAAGATCACAGCATGGGAGGAGAGTATGTGGCGTATCCGGACTTTATTGGCAGGTCTGTTCCTGTTCTGCGCAATAGCGGCTTCCGGTCCGGTTTGGGCTGCCAAACCGGTTTGCGGCGACAACACCGGTCAAAAGGCAACCGGAAAACCAATCCCGATCGGCGGCATCACGTCGATGACCGGCCTCGGCAGCTTCAAGGAAGGCGCCGACGCGGTTGCGGCGTATTTTCACTGTCTAAACGACAATGGTGGCATCCATGGCCGGCCCGTCCTCTATCGCGCCGAGGACGATCAGAGCAAAATCGACATCGCGGCGCAGGCGGCCAAGAGATTGATCGACGATGACGGAGTGTACGTCCTGATCGGCAGCACCAGCTTCATCGAGTGCGTCGCCAACGCCGATTACTACCTGACCCACAATATCCTCGACATCGGAGCGGGTGTGGCACCGCAGTGCTTCCAGTCCAAGAACATCGCTGAGGTCAACGCCGGCCCGCGCCAGGCCGCTATCGGCGCCGTCGATTACGCGCGTCGGAAGCTCGGCGCCAAGAGCATCGTGTGCAGCATCGTGAAATATCCGGGTTCGGACTATGTATGCCACGGCGTCGAGGAGTGGGGTAAGCGATACGGCGTCAGGGTGATCAGTATTTATGCTGACCCGGTCTCGCCCGACTACACCTCGCTTGTACTGCAGATACTGGGGTCGAACGCAGATGCGGTGCAACTCATGTATGTCGATGATCAGGGCGCTCAAATCCTCAACGCGGTCCAGCAACAGGACGGCGGCGGCAAGACGAAATGGACGGGATCGGGCGCCCTCTATACCGCTCCTTTCATGAAGGCGATCGATTCCAAATATTGGAATGACCGCTTGTGGATCGACACGGAGCAGGCGCCACTCGAGAGCACGGGGCCTGACAATCAGAACTGGCGCGCGGTGATGGATGCGTATGCGCCGAACGTGGTCAAGGATGTCTTTTCGCAGATGGGCTACGTTACCGCCCGGATCGCGGAAAAGGCGCTGATGAGCATCAAGAATCCCGACGACATCAATCGCCAAACGACTACCGTCGCGATTCAAAACATGTCACCCTATTCGACGGATATTTTCTGCGCGCCCTGGTACTGGGGTGGCCGCGATGTCGCGATTCATCAGGGCAACCACGTCACCAGCATCTTTGGCTACGTCAGTGGGCAGTTCAAACAGATCGAAGGTTGCCATGCCGACGCCGATCCCGGCCTTGGGCCGATCATCAGTCTGGAAAAAAAGCTGGGCATCAATCGCGAAATCAACGCGAGCTACGACGCGGCTCAATAAAACGGGGTGCGATCTGGGCGCTCGACCATCGTTGCTCGGCCGAGCGACGGTGAGCCTTTGGCTTCAGTGAGGCCGCGGTGCTGACCGGATGCTCACGTGCCACCTCAGCGCCACCATTGATCTTGATGCGTTGCGGCTTGAGCTGGCCGAGGGTTATCGCATCGGGGGCTCATCACCGAATCTGTTCCATAACGAACGCTACGAGCCGAGTGACTAGACTAGTTATGAAATGATTCTGCAGGGTTGCGGCGTGCGCGCCGGCGATGCTCTGCTACCGCAAGACTGTGCAATCCGTGCCATAACGAGTGCACGGCGTGGATCCTATCCATCCTCTACTGACTATGAGACCGATGAGTACCTCAAGCAAAGACTGAAATCGATGTGATAATGGCGCTAAGCTGCTGGGCGGCTTTGATGAGTTTGCAAAATGGAGTTTGTTGAGGACTTAGCGATAATCTTGGCGGCTTCGTCGCCGTGCCCGTGATCGACCATCTCCGTTAAACTTTCGCCGCCAGCAAGTTCCAAAAGCATTGCAGCGGAGTCATGGAAAGCTCGACTGCCCCGTAACCGCTTTACCAATGCAACGCGTCGGCTCCTGCTCGCTCGTCCTTCACACCGACCTTGGAGACGATCTTCAACACGGCTCGTCGATTAGGCGTCTGCGCCGTATACAGATCGCTTGTTAATGTCCTTGCGAGCGACTCCGTGCTAGATAACTGCCACCTGTTCAGATGGCTTTCCACTATTGCATTTTTTTGGGGTCATCGCGAAATCTATTCCCAAGCGCACGCGACAGACATTCTCGCATATCGCAATCGGGGCAGAGGGTGAGGAGCGATCCCGAGTTTCACAGACGCGCCACCCATTGGACCGGCGCGCCTGCCAATGACCTCGCTTCGATGGTTCCTTCGAGATCGACGCGCGTGACATCCGCGGCGGCCTTGTCACCAATGACCGAAAAAAGTCCTGAGCCGACACGCGGCGCCCCTTATCTGAGGTACCGGGCCCCATGGCTTTTTGCAAGGCTGGGTGCCAGTTTCGCGTGCAACGAAATAATCCTCTGTTTTGGCTTTGAACGTGATGTCGTCGCTGGCCTTCGCCGCGACTGCTTGGCGCATTGTTTCCCGGCGTCCGGATCTTTATCCCATTCGACGAGGCACATCGCCTCGCGCGCGTAGGCCAGCTTCATTGGGGTCGTCTCGCCAATGTTAAAGGGGCGTTTCTTGCGGTGATTGCAGGCGCCGACGCAGACGCGGTACATGACGAACCACTGTCTTGAGCTTTTTGCATCGACGGCTGATCCTTGGGGTACCCGCGGGGTAACAAAACCCAGCGTTATCGAGCGTTAGTTAGCGTCGCTACCGATAAGTCATGAATGCTCATAGAGCGAGCAAATCCGGGCCTTCGGGGGGGGTGTTTTCGTTGTTCTTCGTTACTATTTGTTTTTGACGTTGCACTCATCAACTTTACAGCGCCTAGAGCCTCAGGCTTAATGCCGGCCATGCAGACGACCAACGACATCCGCGCCGCTTTTCTGGAGTTTTTTGCGCGCCATGGACACGAGGTCGTGCCATCTTCGCCGCTGGTACCCCGCAACGATCCGACTTTGCTGTTCACAAATGCCGGCATGGTGCAGTTCAAGAATGTCTTCACCGGTGCCGAGAAGCGCCCGTATTCCCGTGCCGCATCGTCCCAGAAATGCGTGCGCGCGGGCGGGAAGCATAATGATCTTGAAAACGTTGGCTATACCGCACGACATCACACGTTTTTCGAAATGCTCGGCAATTTTTCTTTTGGTGATTACTTTAAGGAACTTGCGATTGAACTTGCTTGGGATCTGATCACTAAGGAATTCGGTCTGCCAAAGGACCGGCTTACGGCCACGGTCTACGCCGACGATGGCGATGCCGCATTGTTGTGGCGCAAAATCTCGGGTCTACCCGAGAGCCGCATTATTCGTATCGGCACGTCCGATAATTTCTGGGCAATGGGCGAAACCGGTCCTTGCGGTCCGTGCTCGGAAATCTTTTATGACCACGGCGACCATCTCGCCGGCGGACCGCCCGGCAGTGCCGATGCCGATGGCGATCGATTTGTCGAAATCTGGAACCTGGTGTTCATGCAGTATGAGCAGGTGACACGCGAACAGCGCCAAGACCTTCCGCGGCCCTCAATCGACACCGGAATGGGTCTGGAACGCATCGCCGCGGTCCTGCAGGGCAAGCATGACAATTACGATACGGACATTCTGCGCGCGCTTATCGTCGCCTCGGCGGATGCGTCGAACGTCGCGGCCGACGGGCCCCATGCCGTGTCCCACCGCGTCATCGCCGATCATCTGCGCGCCTCGTCCTTCCTGATTGCCGACGGCGTGCTGCCGTCGAAGGAGGGCAGGGGCTATGTGCTCCGCCGCATAATGCGCCGCGCCATGCGACATGCCCACATGCTGGGCTGCCGAGAGCCACTGATGTGGCGGCTGGTGCCGGCGCTGGTACGCCAAATGGGCGCGCACTTCCCTGAGTTGATCCGTGCCGAGGCGCTGATTACCGAGACACTGAAGCTCGAAGAAACGAGCTTCAGGCAGACGCTCGAACGTGGCCTCAAATTGCTTGACGAGGAAGATGTCAAGCTGGTCTCGGGTAACACGTTCCCTGGCGAGGTCGCATTCAAGCTCTATGACACCTATGGATTTCCGCTCGACCTCACACAAGACGTATTGCGTGGCCGCAATCGCACCGTTGCGGTCGATGGGTTCGACGCCGCGATGGCGCGGCAAAAGGAAGAGGCACGAAAGAGCTGGGTCGGCTCCGGCGAGGCTGCGACCGGCGAGGTCTGGTTAGCCTTGCGGCAACAATTTGGTCCGACCGAGTTTCTCGGTTACGACACGAACAGTGCCGAGGGAATCGTGGAAGCGATCCTGGCCAACGGCAGACAAGTCAACGAGATTGTATGCGGTGGCGAGGCTGCCATCATCGTCAACCAAACGCCATTCTACGGCGAATCCGGTGGCCAGCTCGGGGACACGGGAGTGATGTTCACCGCCGACGGTGCCGAGTTTGCGGTCAGCGACACGCAGCGAGAAGCTGGCGACCTGTTCGTACATTTTGGCAAGCTCAACCGCGGCAAGCTGAAAGTCAGCGACGCGGTTTCGCTGCGCGTCGACGAGGTCCGGCGCCGCCAGTTGCGCGCCAATCATTCGGTGACGCATTTATTGCATCAGGCGCTGCGGCGCCGCTTGGGGGAACATGTCACGCAAAAGGGTTCGCTGGTTGCACCTGACCGCTTGCGATTTGACTTTTCTCATACGCGACCGCTGTCGCACGACGATATCCTAGCCATCGAGAATGCGGTCAATGACCGCATCCGCGGGAACGGCGAAGTCTCAACGCTGCTGATGACCCCTGCGAAGGCGGTCGAGGCCGGCGCGCTCGCCCTGTTCGGCGAGAAGTATGGCGATGAGGTGCGCGTCGTCGCCATGGGCGACGATAGCGATGAAGACGATCGTGCCCGTCATTTCTCCGTCGAATTGTGCGGCGGCACCCATGTCGCCCGGACCGGCGATATCGGTTTCTTCAAGATTGTGTCGGAAAGCTCCCTGGCGTCGGGCGTACGTCGCATCGAGGCGCTGACGGGTGCTGCGGCTGAGGCTTATGTCGACCGCGAAGAAGTGCTCCTGCGAGAGATCGCTACTGCCCTCAAGACCGCCCCAACCGAGCTGCCAACGCGGCTTACCGCGCTTGTGGAGGAACGCCGCCGTCTCGAGCGTGAATTGGCCGAAGCGCGCCGCGCCCTGGCGTCGGGTAACGGCAGAGCGATGCCAGTCGCTAAGGAAGTGAACGGTATTAAGTTCGCCGGCCGGACGATCACCGATCTGCCGGCAAAAGAGCTGAAGAGCCTTGCCGATGAGATCAAGCGGGAACTTGGTTCGGGCGTGGTAGCGCTCGTGACGACCGCGGAGGGGAAGGCCTCCCTGGTCGTAGGCGTCACCGAGGACTTGACCCGACGCTTCAATGCGGTCGATCTCGTCAAACTCGGCGCGGCGGCACTTGGCGGGAAGGGCGGCGGCGGCCGGCCCGACATGGCGCAAGCCGGCGGTCCAGATGCGGAGCAGGCGGCCGCTGCACTTGCCGCCGTCGAGCGCGGCGTCGCCGAGAAAGCGGCCTAGCTATCTATCTAGTCCCGGGGAGGCGGCCCTGGCCCTGGCGTTCGAACATCCAGATCGGATATTCGGGCGTGAGCTGGCTGACTTCGTCCAGCGTTGTGAGTTCGTCATCCCCTAATCGCAGTTCCGGTGCGGCAAGATTGTCGCGCAGTTGCTCTTCGGTCTTGGCACCCACGATAATCGACATCACGTTCTTGCGGCTCAACAGCCACGCAAGCGCGACGCGCGCGACCGAAACATCGTGCCTTTCGGCGATCGGTTGCATGGCCTCGATCACACTAAAGGTGTGGTTCTTGTCGATGGGCGGGAAGTTAAAGCCAGAAGAGCGTCGCGCGTTGTTGGGGCCGGCTTGATCGCGTTTGAACTTGCCGCTCAAAAGCCCGCCCGCGAGCGGAACTCCACACCATCAACCCCAATTGCTCCGCTTCCATCATCGGCAGGATCTCGCGCTCGAGATCGCGCGATGCAATGGTGTAATAGGCTTGGACGGTTTCGAACCGCGCCCAACCATGAAGCGCCGATAAGCCCAGTGCCTTCTCGATCTGCCAGGCGGCGAGGTTGGAGCAGCCGATATAGCGCACCATGCCGCGATTCACGAGATTGTCGAGCGCGCTCAGCGTCTCGTCGAGCCGTGTCACGGCGTCGAAGCCATGAATTTGGTAGAGGTCGATATGATCGGTGCCAAGCCGTTCGAGGCTGCCTGCGATCGCGTCCATGATATGACCGCGGGTCAGGCCGACATCGTTCGGTCCCGGCCCCATGCGGCCTCGCACCTTGGTGGCGACAAAGACGTCGCTCCGCTTAACGCCGAGTGTTTTCAGCGCCTTGCCAAGATAACGTTCGGATTCGCCCTGCGAATAGACGTCGGCCGTATCGAAGAAGTTGACGCCGGCATCGAGGGCCTGTTTCACCAGCGACGTCGCACCGTCCTGGTCGACTTGACCGACATTCTTGAACATACCGGTGCCGGCGAAGGTCATTGTGCCAAAGCAAATCTCAGAAACGTAAAAGCCCGTTCGACCCAACATGCGGTATTTCATGAACGCCTCCAAAAAAATTCCATCATCCTATCACCAGGCGAAAAAAGGGCGGCGCGAAGCGCCGCCCAGTGTAACGCCGCTCGACGCTAGAGCGACGCAAAAACTGACTTGGTTTCCGTGTAGAGCTCGATCGCCTGATGGCCCATCTCGCGCCCCCAACCGGATTGCTTGTAGCCGCCAAACGGCACAGCGGGGTCGACCACATTGTGAGTATTGATCCACACCGACCCGGCCTTGATCCGTTTTGCCATTTTGTGAGCGATGCTCAAATTGCTGGTCCAAATGCTCGCCGCCAGTCCATACGAGGTTGCATTGGCCTCGCGAGCGATGCGGTCGAGATCGCTGTCATCAAACGGCATGGCGCAGATTACTGGACCGAAGATTTCTTCGCGCACCACAGACATGTTGGGGTTGGTGTTGGTGAGAATGGTGGGCTCAACGAAATAGCCGTCATCGCCAATGCGGTTGCCGCCCACTGCCACTTTTGCGCCATCCTTCCGACCGGCGGCGATGTAACCGGTGACGCGGTCAAGCTGTTCCGATGAGACCAGTGGCCCGATTTGCGTCGTTGGATCAAGACCGACGCCAACCTTGATGTTCTTTGCGACTCCCGCGACACCTTCGATCAGCTGGTCGAACACCTTCTTGTGCGCGTAAAGCCGTGAGCCGGCGGTACAGACCTGACCGGTATTGAAGAAAATGGCGTTGGCGGCGCCGGGAATCGCGACTTTCATATCGACGTCCGGGAACACCACGACCGGCGACTTGCCGCCAAGCTCGAGCGACACTTTCTTGAGATTGCCCGCGGCGGCCTGCACGATAAGTTTGCCGACTTCAGTCGAGCCGGTGAACGCCACCTTGTCGATCCCCGGATGCGCGGCAATCGCTGCGCCGGCGGTCTCGCCAAAGCCAGTGAGAATGTTGACGACGCCGGGTGGAAAATCTGCCTCCGCTATGAGCTGGGCCAAGCGGATTGCTGACAGCGGTGTCTGTTCCGCAGGCTTCAACACGATCGTACAGCCGGCAGCAAGCGCTGGGCCAATCTTCCATGATGCCATCGCGAGTGGAAAGTTCCACGGCACGATCTGGCCCACCACTCCGATCGGCTCGCGCAACGTATAGACATGCCAATCGCCGGGGAGGGACGGCGTAATGGTCTCACCGCCGATGCGCTGGCACCAGCCGGCCATGTAGCGCAGCATGTCGACCGTGCCGCCGATATCGATCATGCGCGCGAAGGTCACGGGCTTGCCATTGTCGAGGCTTTCGATTTGCGCCAACTCCTCGGCATTGTCCTCGACGAGATCTGCCAATTTGTTGATCAGCTTGGCGCGTTGCGACGGAAGCATCTTCGACCAGGGGCCGTCCTCGAAGGCCCGGCGCGCCGCGTTCACCGCCAGCTCGACATCCGCCGCTTCGGCGGCAGCGACCTTAGCGACCATCTGACCGGAGGCGGGCTCGAACACATCGAATGTCTTGCCCGATTTGGCATCGACGAACTTGCCGTCGATGAACAGTTGATGCTTGTCGTTGAGGAAACTTGAAGCGGCATTGCCGAGCCGCGCCAACGTCGTCGAAACGTCCATCAATGCCTCCGCATGATCGTTATATCCGAATGGATATTACGTCGATCTTAGCAGGCCGTTTGGCGTATCGCTAGGGTGCATTGCATCGTCAAGAGTTGGCGCAACTCGCGAAAACGACGGATATTATTCATCGTTGGCCGCTTCAGCAGGAGTGATCCGGGAGAGCGTTAGCGATGGTGATCGTGCTCGATTGCTTCTCAGCCGAACTGGTAGCCGGATAGGGATTTGCCGACGATTTTATCGCTGAAGGCGTGACGCCCAATGTCCGCGCCGGCCGCGCCCGCGGCGACATGTAACGGCAACAGATGCTCTTCACGTGGATGGCAGAAGCGCGCCCAAGGCGCGTTCTCCCATGCCGCGAGTTTGTCGTTGCGGCGCTCGGGATCGGGATCGGTCGCGGCACCGGTCAGCCAGGTGTCGAATTCCGCCACCGCGTTGTCGACGTCCTCCCGTTGCACATACATGGCCCGGAGATTGTGATAGCTCATGCCGGAGCCGACGATCAGCACGCCCTCGTCGCGCAATGGCTCTAGCGCCTGGCCCAGCCTTATATGCGCCGCTGCGTCGAGGCTCGCGAGCAGCGACAGCTGAATCACTGGCATGTTGGCCTCAGGATAAATCAGCTTGAACGGCACGAACACGCCGTGATCGAGGCCGCGCTCGGGGTCTTCGTCGGCACGGTAGCCGGCGCGCGACAGGAGAGCCTCGATGCGCTCAATTGTCTCGGGAGAGTTATGTGCCGGGTAGGTCAGCCGATAGGTGTGCTCGGGAAAGCCGTAATAGTCGAACAGGAGTGTGTGGTTGCGCGCGGTGCTGACGGTCGGGCGAGGCATTTCCCAATGACCGGAGATCACCAGTACCGCTGTCGGCCGCGCCTGAAGCGACGCGTCGATGCCCTTGAGGTAGGTGGCGAGCCGGTCCCACATATCGCGCGGCAAGGGAGGCGATGGTTCCATGAAAAAACACGGGCCTCCGCCGTGCGGGATGTAAACGGTCGGCTGGCGCGTAACTGCGGTCATTGGCCGGGCTCCGGGTTGGTCAGGGTGGAAAATATATCAGAATCTATTTTCACATTGATTTTATTTAGTTTTTTCGCTCGATGGTCGGTTGTGGAACGTTCAGCGGGCGCCTGCTGCCGCTTCGCGCGAAACCTTCCTTCGATGCCAGCGAAGCAACGGAACAACGAATACCACCGAAAGAGTGGGTCCGCCCGCTTTTCGCTCGCGGTGCCTCCCCTCGCCAATATCAGCAGTGACCCACTGCCATGTCACCGCCCGGAAGGCGAGGTCAATGAAACATCAAATCTAATAAAAGTGTAAATACACCTTTCGGTCGACTTAACGCGGATGCTAGCATCTTCTTCGGTTGCAAGGGGTTCCTCGATGTTGGCAAAGGCCGCGGCGCGCAGATTGGCCGCACGCAATGTCCATTACGGCTGGTTGATGGTCCTGCTCACCTTTCTCTATGGCGTGAGCTCGGCTGGCGCGATGTCAATCCCTGGCGTGCTTTTGATGCCGATGTCGCATGATCTCGGCTGGACGATTGGCGATTTGTCGGGGCCGCTCGGTTTGCGGGTCACCTTGTACGGCTTGGCAGCGCCGTTCGCCGGCGGCCTTATCCTACTCTATGGCGTGCGCCGGGTGCTGTCCGCTTCCGCCATCTTGCTGGTGGCTGGGCTGATCATCTCCATTACCATGACAACGAAGTGGCAACTTTGGCTCGGCCTCGGCGTCGCCATGGGCGTGGCTCCCGGCCTCGCGGCGTTGGTTTTGTCGGCAACGGTGTCGACGCGATGGTTCACGGCGCGGCGCGGCCTTGTGCTAGGCATTCTCGGTGCCGGCAACGCCACCGGGCAGATGATTTTCCTAATGCCGGCAGCATGGATCACCGAACATTATGGTTGGCGCATGGCGCTGGTGCCGCCCGCGATCGTGATCGCACTCTTGGGCGTGTTGTTTGTGATGTTTTCCGTCGAACGCCCCGCGGATATCAACCTCGCGCCCTATGGCGAAGATAAGATCGGGGCGATGCCGCCGCGACCGACCGGCAACGCATTCGTGCTCAGCTTCAATGCATTAGACCAGGGCATGAGATCGCTGGTCTTCTGGGTACTCGCCTTCACCTTCGGGATTTGCGGGGTGTCGAGCCTCGGTTTGATGCCCCATTTCGTGACGCTGTGTGGAGACTATGGGATCAGCTCAATCACCTCGACCGGCCTGCTTGCGGCCATCGGCGTCTGCGATATGTTCGGCACGATCGGGTCGGGCTGGCTGTCGGATCGGTTTGACAATCGCTGGCTGTTGGCTGGGTATTACGGGTTCCGCGGCGTAGCGCTGATCTGGTTGCCCTATAGCGGCTTTACGCTGATGGGGCTGTCATTCTTCGCGGTACTCTATGGACTCGATTTTATCGCCACCGTTCCTCCGTCGGTGAAGCTCACGGCGCAGACCTTTGGCCGTGAGCAGGCGCCGCTGGTATTTGGCTGGATCTTCGCAGCGCATCAGCTCGGTGCCGGGCTGATGGCCTTCGCCGCGGGCATATCGAGGGACATGATGCACAGCTACCTTCCGGCGTACTTTACCGCGGGAGTGCTCTGCCTCGTCGCGACCTTATCGCTGTGGTTGCTGCGCGGCCGGTCGAAACCGCCGGTTCTGACCCTGCAGGCGGCTTAGAGAGATCCGCGCGACCCAGGTCGAACCGTTCGCCTGCGACCGTCGCTAGGCGGCCAAGGCAGCTGATCCTAGACCTAGACTACGGCTTCAAGGGATTTGGGGCGCAAGGCGGCCGACATGTCAACGGCGCTGCGGCCACCAGCCAACTATCTATTCCTATTTTGCTTGTCTACCCTGTGCTCGTTATGCTCGGCGCTTCTGCTTTTCGGCTGCGCGGACATTCTTCAGATAAGCGCGGAGATATTGGCCGGTGTAGCTCCCCGCTATCTCGACGATCTGCTCGGGCGTGCCGGCGGCGACGATGCGGCCGCCGTTGTCGCCGCCTTCGGGACCGAGATCGACGATCCAATCCGCGGTCTTGATGACTTCGAGATTGTGCTCGATCACAATCACGGTATTGCCCTGATCAACCAGCGTGTGCAGCACTTCGAGAAGCTTTTTTACATCCTCAAAGTGCAGGCCGGTGGTCGGTTCGTCCAAGATATAGAGGGTCTTGCCGGTGGCGCGGCGCGACAGTTCCTTCGCGAGTTTGACGCGCTGTGCCTCGCCGCCCGACAGGGTCGTCGCCGGTTGGCCGATATGGATATAACCGAGCCCGACCCGCTGCAACGTCACCAGCTTGTCGCGCACGGAAGGCACTGCCTTGAAGAACTCGGCACCTTCGTCGACAGTCATGTCGAGCAAGTCGGCAATGGATTTATCTTTGAACTGAACCTCAAGCGTTTCCCGGTTGTAGCGCTTGCCGTGGCAAACGTCGCACTGGACGTAGACGTCTGGCAGGAAGTGCATCTCGATCTTAATGACCCCGTCGCCCTGGCACGCCTCACAGCGCCCACCCTTGACATTGAATGAGAACCGACCCGGCCCATAGCCGCGTGCCTTCGCTTCGGGCAAGCCTGCGAACCAATCGCGGATCGGTGTAAAGGCGCCGGTATATGTTGCGGGATTGGAGCGCGGGGTGCGGCCGATCGGCGACTGGTCGATGTCGACGATCTTGTCGAGGTGTTCCATCCCTGTGATCGCGTCGTGCGGTCCTGGATGTTCGCGCGCGCCATTGAGGAGACGCGCCAGCGCCTTGTAAAGCGTATCGACGACCAAACTCGATTTGCCACCTCCGGAGACGCCGGTGACACAGGTGAGTGTGCCGAGCGGAAATTCGACGTTGATGTTCTTGAGATTATTGGCGCGCGCGCCACGCACTTCGAGCCGTTGGGCAAGATGGCCGGGACGGCGCGTTGGCGGTACCTCGATACGCCGGCGTCCGGTGAGATATTGCCCAGTGAGGCTTGCAGGATTGTTTAGCACTGTGTCGGGCGCGCCCGCCGCGATGACATGGCCGCCATGCACGCCGGCAGCCGGTCCCATGTCGATGAGATAATCCGCGGCGCGGATCGCCTCTTCGTCGTGCTCCACCACCAACACTGAATTGCCGAGGTCGCGCAGCCGCTTCAACGTTGCCAGCAGCCGATCGTTGTCGCGCTGATGCAGCCCGATTGACGGCTCGTCCAACACGTAGAGCACCCCGGTGAGGCCTGAGCCGATTTGCGATGCGAGACGGATACGCTGGCTTTCGCCGCCGCTGAGCGTGCCGGAATTGCGTGATAGCGTCAGATATTCGAGCCCGACGTTCTGCAGAAAGCCCAGCCGCTCGTTGATCTCCTTCAGGATGCGGCGCGCGATATCGCGCTGCTTGTCCGTTAGCTTGTCATCAAGCGCACCGAACCAGCGCGACGCCTCAGTGATCGAAAGTTCAGCGACTTCGCTGATATCACGCTTGTCGATCTTAACAGCGAGCGCCTCTGGTTTGAGCCTCTTGCCATGGCAGCTCTCGCATTCCGCCGTGTTATGATAGCGCCCCAACTCCTCACGCACCCAGGCGCTGTCGGTTTCGCGATAGCGCCGCTCCATGTTGGGGATCACGCCCTCAAACGGTCGCGTTGTGGTGTAGGCCCGGCGACCGTCATCGTATGTCATCGCGATCGCAGTCTCGCCAGAACCGTACAGAATCGCTTCACGCATCTTCGCCAGTAATTCGCGCCACGGGGTGGACATGCTTTGTTTGAAATGCCGCGCGATGCTGTCGAGTGTCTGGAGATAATATTGCGAAGTCGAATTGGCCCAGGGTGCGATCGCGCCCTCGCGCAGACTTAGCCGCTCGTCCGGCACGACGAGTTCGGGGTCGAAGAATAGCTTGGTGCCGAGACCGTCGCATACTGGGCAGGCGCCATAAGGATTGTTGAAGGAAAAGAGGCGCGGCTCGATCTCGGGAATGGTAAAGCCGGAGACGGGGCAGGCGAACTTTGCCGAGAAGATAATCTCCTCGTCACGGTCGGCATTCTCGGCAATCGCAATGCCGTCGGCCAGACGGAGCGCAGTCTCGAACGAGTTGGCAAGTCGCTGCTTGATGTTGGCGCGCACCACTAGGCGATCGACTACGACCGCGATGTCGTGCTTTAGCTTTTTGTCGAGCACGGGCGCGGCATCGATTTCGTGAAGCTTGCCGTCGATCTTCACACGTTGGAAACCGCGCTTTTGTAAATCCGCCAGCTCTTTACGGTATTCTCCTTTGCGGCCACGTACGATCGGTGCCAGCAGATAAAGCCGCGTGCCCTCGGGGAGCGTCATCACCCGGTCGACCATTTGAGACACGGTCTGGCTTTCGATCGGCAGGCCGGTCGCGGGCGAATAGGGAATGCCAACCCGCGCGAACAAGAGGCGCATATAGTCGTAGATCTCAGTGACGGTCCCCACAGTGGAACGCGGGTTGCGGGATGTAGTCTTCTGTTCAATAGAAATGGCGGGTGACAGGCCGTCGATCGCATCGACATCCGGCTTCTGCATCAGTTCCAGAAACTGCCGCGCGTAAGCCGAGAGGCTTTCAACATAACGACGCTGACCCTCGGCGTAGATAGTATCGAAGGCGAGCGAAGATTTGCCGGAGCCGCTCAGGCCAGTGATTACCACCAGCGCGTCGCGAGGCATCTCGACATCGATATTCTTCAGATTGTGCTCGCGCGCACCGCGAACCTTAATCTCCGCCATGCTCCGACAGCTCTCGAAAGGGACATTATATGGTCAGGAGCCTGTGGATAGGCTAGGGCGATTCTTGATAAGCGTGGCACGGCGGACCGATCCGTACCGGTGGGCCAGATCCATACTTGAATTGGGTTGAGTTGGACAACGCCGGCGTTCGATCGCCTCGCCGGCGGATGTCTTAGCAGGGGGTTCATCTTCCGAGCATCGCTATCAACCCGATGACGCCGGCTCCTGGCGCCCGTCGCTAGCACCCGGCCTGACGCGCATGGAAGTCCCTCGCCCCTGGCGAACCGGTGCGGCGCTGGTCGTCGGTCGAGCACAAGACGGCAGCATTAGAGCCAATTCCAGGAGCTCCCGACGGGTCGAAATCTTGCGGGCCGGATGATCACTCGGGGCGTCCCGTCGGAACCGGGGATAACCCCTCGCGTTGCGAGCAATTGCGATAATGACAGCGGCGCGACCGGATCGCTATTTTGGCTCGAGAAAAACATTGGGGGAAACCCATGCCCGCCTCCCTGGATGCGACCATCGCAGCAAGGCTCGACCGACTGCCCGAGTCACGCGTTATACGCCGCCTGGTTACGCTGATATCGCTCGGAGGTTGTTTCGAGTTCTATGACATTTTTTTTACGGCCTATGTCGGCCCTGGACTGGTCAAGGCGGGCATCTTCTCGACCGCCGGTACGTCGCTGTTCGGCCTGGTTGGCCTTGCAAGCTTCGTCGCCGCGCTGTTCGCCGGCATGTTCGTCGGTACCATCGCCTTTACGCCGCTCTCGGATCGGTTCGGGCGGCGTTCGATCTTTACCTTCGCGCTGCTTTGGTATTCGCTCGCAACGGTGGTTCTTGCGCTTCAGGATACGGCGATGGGCGTGGTGATTTGGCGCTTTATCGCTTCCGTCGGCATCGGCGTCGAATTCGTCAATAGTGACGCCTATATCTCTGAACTTGTGTCGAAGGATAGGCGGGGCCGTGCCTTTGGTTACAACCAGTTCGTAATGTTTATCGCCGTGCCGGTGGTGGCGCTGTTGTCGTGGATTCTCGTGCCGCGCACCATCGCGGGCTTCGACGGCTGGCGTATTGTGGTGCTGATCGGCGCGACCGGTGCGATCTTCATCTGGTGGATCAGATGGGGGTTGCCGGAATCGCCGCGCTGGTTGGCCAATCGCGGCCGCATCGCGGAAGCTGCCGCCATCGTTTCGATGCTCGAAACCAGGATCGAGCGGGAGACCAAACGAAAATTGCCGCCACCGCAACTTCTCGAGAACGAGACCCATGTCTTTAAAGGTTCTTGGTGGCAGATCTGGCAGAGGCCTTATCTCAACCGGACAGTCATCCTCGTCATCTTCAACCTGTTCCAGACCGTCGGGTATTACGGCTTCGCAAGCTGGGTGCCACAATTCCTAATCGCACACGGCATCGATATCACACGCACCCTGCTCTATACCTTCATCATTTCTATACCTTC
This sequence comes from uncultured Alphaproteobacteria bacterium, assembly GCA_963804725.1. GTDB lineage: Bacteria > Pseudomonadota > Alphaproteobacteria > ATCC43930 > CGMCC-115725 > JAATGI01. The sequence goes on from CAWDRN010000011.1 coordinate 290,994, forward strand.
ATCATTGCAATCGCCAACCCAATTGGGCCGCTCATTTTCATGACCATCTCGGACCGGTACGAGCGCAAGGCGCAGATCGCAATCGCAGCGCTGTGCATCGCGGTCTTTGGCCTGGCGTTCTCACAGCAGACGGGTGCGGCCGGAATCCTCGTCTTCGGCATCTTGGTAACGCTATCAAACAATTGGATGTCCTTCTCCTTCCACGCATACCAGGCCGAGCTCTATCCGACGCAGATCCGCGCCCAGGCAGTGGGTTTTGTCTACTCATGGAGCCGCTTCAGCACGATTTTCACCGCCTTTATCATCGCCTTCTTCTTGGGTCGCTTTGGCACTACGGGCGTCTTTGTTGATCGCGGCCTGCATGGTCGTTGTGGCGGTTACCATCGGCGGCTTTGGGCTGCGCGCCACCCGGTTGCGACTGGAGGAGCTCAATCAGTGAGATTGTCCTTGCTAAAGTTCTAGATTTGTTCTTCTGTTAACTTGCGACTAAGAAGGGAGTATCGCCATGGCCGGAAGCGTGAACAAAGTCACCCTGATCGGAAATGTCGGCCGCGATCCGGAGATCCGTTCGACCAACGATGGCACCCGCATCGCCAATTTCACGCTGGCGACGTCGGAAAATTGGCGGGACAAAGCCTCGGGAGAGCGGCGCGAGCGCACCGAATGGCATCGGATCGTGATTTTCAACGATCGCTTGACCGATGTGGTCGAGAAATACGTCAAAAAAGGCGCCAAACTCTACATCGAGGGCGCGCTTCAGACCCGCAAATGGACCGATAAGGACGGCCAGGAGCGCTATACAACCGAGGTCGTGCTGCAGCGCTTCCGCGGTGAGCTCACTATGCTTGATAGCCGGGGCGGCGGTGGTGGCGGCGACTTCGCCGAAGAGGAACCGGCCGGCGCTGGCGGCGGATATAGCGGGGGCGGGGGCGGCCGCGCGAGTGACAGCCCGCGCCGCGGCGGTGATGAGTTGGACGACGAAATTCCCTTTTGAAAGTCGCCGCAAGGTGGTCGCGTAAGAGGCGCAGCATAGAGCTAACGTAGTACATGAGGGAGTTCACATAAGTGGCTATTTTAGAAATAGATAAATTTACGATTTTGGTATCGATTTAGGCTGCCACAGAACGCCTCTCTCGTTGTGTGCAAACGCGAAATCGACTAGATTTGCGAGGGTGAGGTGTCGGTGCCACAGGCCGGCATTTTTCGCTGTTCTGGGCGACGCTTGGTGGGGCGGATTCCCGCCATAATCAAGGTCGCGACAATGTCATCAGGCATCCAACTTGGTTACAAATCCACCGCCGTCCGACATCACGCCGGTCGCCATCGAAGAGGAGATGCGCCGGTCCTACCTCGATTACGCGATGAGCGTGATCGTGGCGCGGGCATTGCCCGATGTGCGCGACGGGTTGAAGCCGGTTCATCGCCGCATCCTTTATTGCGATGAAAGAGAACGGCAACGACTTGGAATCGGCGGTTACCGCAAATGCGGCCACGGCCGTCGGCGATGTGATCGGCCATTACCATCCTCATGGCGATCTCGCAATCTATGACGCGCTGGTGCGCATGGCGCAGAGCATTTCGCCATGGGGCTGCCACTGATCGACGGTCAGGGCAATTTCGGCTCAATGGACGGCGATCGCGCCGGCGGCTGATGCGATATACCGAGGCCCGGCTGGCGCGCGCCGCCGAAGACGCTGCTCGACGATATCGATAAGAACACGGTCGATTTTCAGCGCAATTATGACGGCGCCGGCAGCGAACCGAAGGTCTTGCCGGCGCGCTTTCCCAACATTTTGGTCAACGGCGGCTCAGGGCATCGCCGTCGGCATGGCGACCAACATTCCGACCCATAATCTGGGCGAAGTGATCGACGCCTGCTGCGCCCTTCTCGACAATCCCAGTATTTCCGACGACGAGTTGATGAACCTGCCTCCCGGGGCCAGATTTCCCGACGGGCGGCATCATCCTCGGCCGCGCGCCATCCAAGCCGCGTATCGAGCTCGGTCGCGGTTCGATTGTGATCCGCGGCCGGCATCACATCGAGGAAATCCGTAGGGATCGCGAGGCCATCGTCTTCACCGAAATTCCGTATCAGGTGAACAAATCCCGCCTCTTCGAGCGCATCGCCGAAACGATGCGCGAAAAGATCATCGAGGGCATCGCCGATCTGCGCGACGAGAGCGACCGCGACGGGGTCCGCGTGGTGATCGAGCTGAAACGCGACGCCGATGGCCGATATGGTGCTGGACGCAGCTGTTTCGCTTTACCCCGCTGCAAACAAGCTTCGCCGTCAATGCGGTGGTACTGAATCAACGGCCGGCCGGAGACGATGTCGCTGCGCGAGATCATCGACGCGTTCCTCGCCTTTCGCGAAGAAGTCGATCACGCGTCGCACCGTCTATCTGCTGGAAAAGGCGCGGGAGCGAGCGCGCATCCTGGTCGGATTGTTGATCGCGGTTGCCAATATCGACGCCATCATCGCGCTGATCCGCGCAGCACCCGATCCCGGACCGTGGCACGGCTGAATTTGTTGGCACGGTCATGGCCGGCGCGCAGTCGTCGCGACGCTGATCGCGCGGGTCGAGGAACGCGAGGGCGGCAGCAGGGTCGCGCCCGACGGTACCTGTCGCCTTTCCGAAGAACAAGCCCGCGCGATTCTCGATCTGCGCTTGCAAAGCGCCTGACCGGGCTGGAACGCGACAAAATCGGCGAGGAGCTCGACGGGCTGATCAAGCAGATCGAGTAGCATCTCGAAGTCCTCGGCTCGCGCTCGATGCTGATTGGCGCTGATCCGAAAGGAATTTGTTGCTTGTAAGGAGCAGTTCGCGACACCGCGAAAGACGGAAATCCAAGAGGTCGAATTCGAGGCCGACATAGAGGACCTAATCCAGCGCGAGGACATGGTCGTTACCGTGAGTCACGCGGGCTATATCAAGCGCGTTCCGCTTTCGACCTACCGAGCACAGCGGCGTGGTGGGCGCGGGCGCGCTCGGGCATGGCGACGCACGAGGAAGATTTCGTTACCCAGGTGTTCGTCGCGTCGACCCATGCGCCGATGCTGTTTTTTACCGGAACCGGCCGCGTCTACAAGCTCAAGGTTTACCGCCTGCCGGTCGGCACGCCTCAGTCGCGCGGCAAAGCAATGATTAATCTTCTTCCCAATCTCGGTCCCGGCGAAGGCATCTCCACGGTAATGGTGTTGCCCGAGGACGAATCAAGCTGGAGCAAATTCAATGTCGTGTTCGCGACCGCCAAGGGTTCGGTGCGGCGCAACCAGCTCACCGATTTCGGCAACGTGCGTCCAGAGCGGCAAATCGCGATGAAGTTCGAGGGCGACGACGCAGACGATCACATGATCGCGGCGGCCGTCTGCGCGCCCGAAGACGATATCCTGCTCGCGACCCGGAGCGGCAAGTGCATCCGTTTCGCGGTTGATGATGTGCGCGTCTTCGCCGGCCGCAACTCCGTGGGCGTACGCGGCATCAGGATTGGTGACGATGATCAGCGTAATCTCGCTTGTCGATCCTCAAACATGCGGACGCACCACCTGAGATACGGAACGCCTATTTGGTGGAATCGGCCAGGCGTCGCAGCGCGCCCGACGAAGAGCTGGATGACACGTCGAGGACGAGGAAGGGAAAGCCGGCGGCTTCCGATCTCTGAGGAACAATTCGCGGAGATGGCCGCGCGCGAGGAGTTTCTGTTCAGCGTCACCGCCAAGGGCTTCGGCGTGCGCAGCTCCGCCTACGATTACCGTATCACCGGCCGCGGTGGGCAAGGCATCGTCAACATGAACCTAGAACGGCGCCAAGATGCCATGGTCGCCGTGTTCCCGGTCGAACCTAAGCGACCAGATCATTCTCGTTACCGACGGCGGCATGATGATCCGCGTACCGGTTGGGGATATCCGTATCGCGCGACGCCGCACACAAGGCGTTGTCGTCTTCAAGGTTGGCGATGCCGAGCGCGTCGTCTCGGTTGCGCATCTCGGTGAAAGCGAAGAAGCCGGAAACGGACCTGATCCGGAAGGTAATGCCGATTCACCGGCATCAGGAGAAAATTCATGAGTCGACGTGTGGGGGTGTATCCCGGAACCTTCGATCCCATCACCAACGGTCACACCGATATTATTTTGCGGGCGACAAAGATTGTCGACCGGCTGGTGATCGGTGTTGCGAAAAACATCGGCAAAGGTCCTCTGTTCACTAGCGAAGAACGCGTCGCAATCGTAAAGGAGGAGATTGCCCATATCGACGGCAAGGACGTGCAGAAGCGGATCGAGGTTAAGGCGTTCGACAACCTGTTGATGCATTTCGCGGTCGAGCAGGGCGCCAGCGTCATCGTGCGCGGTCTACGCGCTGTTTCAGATTTCGAATACGAGTTTCAGATGGCCGGAATGAATGGGCGCCTTAACGCCACGGTCGAGACCGTGTTCCTGATGTCCGCCGACCGCTACCAATTCATTTCATCGCGTTTCGTCAAGGAGATCGGCCAACTGGGTGGGGACGTCACCCCGTTCGTCTCGACACGCGTTGCAGAACGGATCAGGAAGAAATTCACATGACAGAGCGGTCGCAGCCATAGCCATGGTCGATGACGAGATCATGGGTACCCCTGACACGGCTGCGGTTGCACACGACTCATAGCCGTGGCTAAATTTCTCGAACAAAAGAGGGAGGTTCGCATGCGTCATCTGATCGGTGCCACAGCGTGCGCGATGTTGGTGCTGGGGCTCGTTGCGCCGGTCCTCGCCCAGGAGCTTAGCAATACCAAGCCGGAAGAAGTCGGCTTCTCTCAGGAACGACTGGACGGCATTACCGACACGCTAAAAGCGGATGTCGAACACCACGTGATTCCCGGCGCGACATTGCTGATCGCGCGGCACGACAAGATCGCTTATTTCGAGAAGATTGGTTCGCTCAATCCTGATAAGAACCTGCCGATGCGCAACGACGGAATTTTTCGCATTTTCTCGATGAGCAAGCCGATCACCTCAGTCGCAGCCATGATTCTGTTTGAGCAGGGCAAGCTGTTCCTAGGCGATCCGGTCGCCAAATACCTGCCGCAATTTGCCGACGTTAAAGTGCTGGTGTCGAACAAAGACCCGAACGACAGCGGTACCGGCAGTTCTTACCATCTGGTCGCTCCAAGGCGGACGCCGACCATTCAGGATCTGCTCCGGCACACATCGGGTCTCACATATGGTTTCTGGAGCGATCCAGTCGCCAAGATGTACGTTGCGTCAGGATTGTTTGGCGGCAATTTTAATAATGCCGAATTCGTTGACCGAATCGCCAAGCTTCCGCTGGCGTTTGAACCGGGCACCGTATGGAACTACAGCAATGGCGTTGATGTACTCGGCCGCGTCGTCGAGGTCTTGTCCGGCAAGTCGCTGTATCAATTCGAGAAGGAGAACATCCTCGACCCAATCGGCATGAGCGACACAAGCTTCTATGTAACCGACCCGACGAAGAAGGATCGCATCGCCGAAGGGCTCTCATCGGACAACAAGGTATTTGGCTTTCCACTGTTCGATCCGACGGTTCAAGGCAAATGGGAGGCGGGCGGCCAGGGCATGGAATCGACCACGCTGGACTACGCGCGGTTCCTGCAGATGCTATTGAATGGCGGCGTATTGAATGGTCACCGGATCCTCGCGCCAGCGACCGTCGCGCTGATGACGAACGATCATCTCGGCAGAATCGGGCCAAGTACCAACCTCTATCTGCCGGGGCCGGGCACCGGTTTCGGGCTCGGCTTCGCCGTCCGCCGGCGCGCGGGTGAGGCGACTATCGCCGGCTCGGTCGGCAATTACTTTTGGGCCGGTGCGGCTGGTACAGCGTTCTGGAACGATCCAAAGCTGCAGATGCTCGTGGTCTTCATGATCCAGGCGCCGAAAGAGGGCTTCCACTACCAGACCCTGTTACCCAACATGGTTTATGCGGCACTGACCGATCCCAGCAAGTAGAAGAGGAAGACAACCCATGTCTCACGCCAGTCGCGGTCTCGAGGAAGGCAACCCCGAAGAGGTCGGGTTTTCGCGCGAGCGCTTGCAGCGTCTAACCGATCACGTCCGTGGTGAGGTCGACGCCGGCCTCATCCCGGGCGCCACCATGTTGATCGCACGTCACGGCAAGATTGTGTATTTCGAGGCGATCGGCTTCCGTGACAAGTCCGCCAAAGCGCCGATGACCACGGATGCAATCTTCCGAATCTTTTCCATGAGCAAGCCAGTCACCTCCGTCGCGGCCATGACGTTGGTAGAACAGGGAAAGCTTTATCTCGAAAATCCCATAGCTGCCTATATCCCGGCCTTTGCTAACGTGAAGGTAGCGGTGCCGCGCAACGATCCGATATTCTTCGTACCGCAAGGCATCGATCTGGTGGCTCCGGTACGTCTGCCGACCGTCCAGGATCTCCTGCGGCATACGTCCGGCCTTACCTATGGATTCTTCGAGACGATCGTGGCAAAGCATTATCGCGAGGCCAACCTGTTCACGGGCGATTTTACCAACGCCGAATTCGCGGAACGTCTTGCGGCATTACCGCTTGCGTTTCAGCCTGGTGCCGGCTGGAACTATAGCCATTCGACGGACTTACTTGGCCGTGTCGTCGAGGTGGCCTCCGGCAAATCGCTTTACGACTGGGAGCAGGAGCAGATACTGGGCCCGCTCGGCATGTCCGATACCTCCTTCTCGATCGCCGATAAATCAAAACATGGTCGCGTCGCCGAAGCGGCCGCGCCCGATAATCTTGCGGGCGGCGCGCCGCTCTACGATCCCCGCCAACCGGCCAAATCGGAGATGGGTGGCCAGGGGATGCAATCGACTACGCTCGATTACGCGCGTTTTCTGCAAATGCTCTTGAACGGTGGCTCCTTTGCCGGCAATCGCGTCTTGAGTCCCGAAACCGTCTCATTCATGACGTCAGATCATTTGGGCGCGATCCCGCCGGGTCCGAGCTTCTATTTTCCTGGTGACGGCTATGGCTTCGGGCTGGGCTTTGCCGTGCGGCGGGCGCCTGGGCTGGCGAAGCATACAGGCTCGGTGGGCAATTTCGATTGGTCGGGCGCGGCAGGCACGTTGTTCTGGTGCGACCCGAAGCGGGATCTCTTCGTGCTGTGGATGACACAGGCGCCGATGCAGCTCTTCCGGTTGCACTCGCTGCTGCCGAATATGGTTTACGCGGCGCTGACCGAACCCGAGAAATGACGGTCGACTAAATCGTAGTGGGGGACCGCCCGCTACCGTGGAGTCTGGCTTTTTTTGTCGCCCAAACGAAAAACAGAGCCCCGACTTCGGTCGTCTCTATCGCTGACCGGCCGGGTTTCCCCCGCCCATGAACGCTTCCACGTGATCATTGTTTCGCCCGTTCATCAACCTTTACCCGCTGCCATTCGGTCTCAAGTTCATCAAGTGACAGCCTGTCCAGCGGCGAGTTTTGGGTTTCCATGGCCCGAAACCGGCGCTCGAATTTGCGCGATGCTCCCCGCAACGCCTGCTCAGGATCAGTCTTGAGGTGGCGGGCGAGATTGGCGACGGCGAACAGCACGTCGCCAATCTCGTCTGCAAGCCTTGCCGGATCTCCACCGCTTTCGATCTCTTCCCGCAGTTCGTGGAGCTCCTCGTCGATCTTGGCAAAGACGGGTCCAGCTTCCGGCCAGTCAAAACCGACCTGCGCCGCGCGCTTCTGCAACTTCTCGGCACGGGTCAGGGCGGGGAGCGAGACGCCGATGCCGTCGAGCACGCTTGCTGCGCCACTGGCGGCGCGTTCCCGCGCCTTGGTCTCTTCCCAAGCCACGGTCTGCGCTTCAGCCCCTGCGATGCGGGCATCGCCGAAGACGTGCGGATGCCGCCGAATCATCTTGTTGCAGATTGCCTCGGCGACCTCGGCAAAACCGAACAGGCTTGCTTCCTCTGCCATGCGGGCGTGAAATACAGTTTGGAACAGGAGGTCGCCGAGTTCGTCCTTGAGCGCCACCGGATTGCCGTCTTCGCATGCCTCGGCGACCTCATAGGCTTCCTCGATGGTATAAGGCGCGATGGTTCGGAAATTCTGCGCCTTGTCCCAGGGACAGCCGGTGACCGGATCACGCAAACGAGCCATGATCTCGAGGAGGCGCTTCATTTCGTCGACAGCATTCATGATTGGTTTCCTATGATGGGATAAATCGCTTATGAAAAAAGTCACCTCCCGGCTTCGCGTCGGATCATCTTTGCCGGTTGCGATCCCGCTGTTCGTCGCAAACTCGCGGGCGCCGTCAAGGGAACGCGATGCTTGAGAGATTTATTGGCGCATTAGTTCTGGAAGCCCGGGACACTCGTCTCGAATAGAGTCTGGCGCAGGTTAGCGACACAATATGAGTAGCGGGCGGTTGTTGGACTGAGCCCGATCGCTCGGCAGGCATACTCGGAACGATGGCCAACGCGCGTCTCACCACTGCCGACCGCCACGTCCACCCCGTTCTGTGAAGCCGCCAGGGCGGATTCCGGCAGCGACGCTGATCGCTCCAAACTTTGGACGCACTGGATGAAGGGCGCTTCGCCGGGATCAAGGCCGATCGCGGCACAGGCGTTTCGTATCGTGTCAATGTCGGCGCCGCGCGCCGTGGAGAAGATGGGGCCACCCAAGGCGCACACGCCAATCACCAGTATCGGAAAAAGACGCTTTGTGATCATCACTTCCTCCATTGCCCGACGCGTCCTTATCGTGCGGACGCGACGGCTCATCCCCTCGGTTGAGTTGCCAAATAAACGCTTTGCAAAAGGAGCATTGCCATGGTCAATGCCTCTCCGGCCGCGGCTGGGCGAAGGCACCCTGTATCGTATTCATTTGTCCGTCTGCGCCCAATCGCTAATTCCGAAAGCCTCGGTCTCGCACATCGTCGTTTGCATTGAGCGATTGCTGCGGACCGAACCCCGCTTCCCCGTTCCGTCAACCGAAGGCGAACGTGACCTCTCGCCCGCAGCAGCTGGCTCAATCCTAGAAAAATCACAATGTCACCAAAGTTGCTACTTGGCAGAGGTATAGCCGTCCCAACGGGTTGCGAGCCGGTGGATCCGTGGCCATGCCCCGCACCACAGAGCTTCGCGCTCTCGTGGTGCCGGCCACAACCGAACGGCAGCGACGCGAGCGCGATTGGAGCGGATCGATGCGCTACGACGACCTGCGGGCCTCAAACAACATCGAAGACCGTCGCAGCATGGGGGCGCCGCCAAAGGTGGCCTCGGCATCGGCGCGATATTGCTCCTGACCTTGATCGGCTACGCGACCGGAATTGATCCTGGAGATCTGATCGGCGGAGCGGAGCTGATGACCGAGAGCGGGCAACCGGTTTCGGCCCCTGCGCGCCAAGGCGTGCCCGCCGACGCGACAGGCGGGTTTGTCGCCTGGGTACTCGGCGAAACGGAGGACGTCTGGAGCCAGGTCCTGCCGCAACAGACCGGGCTGCAGTACCACAAGCCGATCCTCGTGCTGTACTCGGGAATGACGCAGTCCGCCTGCGGAACGGCGCAGTCGGCGATGGGCCCATTCTATTGTCCTTTGGACCGCAAAGTGTATCTCGACGCCGCGTTCTTTCAGGATATGGAGCGCAAGTTCGGCGGCGGCGGTGCCTTTCCAGATGCCTACGTCATTGCCCGCGAGGTTGGCCACCATGTGCAGAACCTGATTGGTTTGCCGCCCAAAGTGCAGCGCGCCGAGGCGCATTCCGACCAGAAGACCGCAAACGCCTTATCGGTACGGACAGAGCTGATGGCCGACTGTCTCGCGGGCGTCTGGGCCCATTACGTGAACCAGCGTCACGCAAACGTAGATGACAACGATGTGCGTCAGGCGGTGGCCACAGCGTCGGCGATCGGCGATGACCGTTTGGAGCGAGCGACCGAAGGTACAGTGGCTCCCGATCGTTTCACCCATGGCTCTTCGCAAGAACGGGTGCGGTGGCTGACAACCGGTTTGCGAAGCGGGCGGATCAAGGACTGCGACACATTCAAGATGTGAGGTCGGCGACCACAAGCGCATCTCAGAGCGCCCGACCGAACCCACTAACCGGTCGCGAAGCACTTGTGCCGTCAAGATGGCGCGAATGCGGCTCAACCGACGTCACCGCGGGTGATCTTCGATGAGGGACGACCGCGTTAGAAGTTGCATATGGCTATATGGCTTGCGTCAAGCGCTTTTCCGGGATCAAGATTATCTCCGAGCGCCGCGGCCCTGGACGGCGGCTTCTCAGGTCGCAGCCGGCGTCCAGCTTGGCGTGATGTTCGCCTGGTGACATAACACTTTGGTGCAGCAACCTGATGAAGTTGAGTACAATGTTCGGGTGGCCGAGGTGGGTGCAAATCCTGGTGGTGCTCGCTTTGGTTGTATTTGCGATTGTTGCTATTCGCCCCGTTCGGGACCCGATTCTGCGATCCGCGGGATGGGCGCTTGTGGTAAACGAACCGATCGCGTCGGCCGACATCATCGTCTTATCCCTCGATTCCGGTGGCGCCGGCGCGCTCGAGGCAGCGGACCTCGTACGAAGCGGCATCTCAGAAAGAGTTGCGGTCTTTATGGATCCTCCCGATGGAGTGGACCATGAGTTCATCCGGCGGGGGCTCCCATACGAGGATGCGGGGGCAAGGCAGGTTCGCGAACTGCGGGAGCTTGGCGTGAAGGACGTCGTGCAAATCTCCAGAGTCGACGGAACCGAAGATGAGGGTAGGGTGCTTCCGGCGTGGTCTGACGAGAATCATTTTCGATCCATGGTGGTGGTCGCCACTAAGGATCACTCGCGACGAATGCGGCGAGTGCTCGACCGAGTCATGAAAGGCCATCCGACACGGGTCATGGTCCAACCCGCCCGTTACTCAATTTTTGACCCCAATCGATGGTGGGAGACGCGCGACGGCGTCCGGACAGGAATTGTCGAGCTCCAGAAACTCTTGCTCGACGTCGTGCTGCACCCAACGTCATTTTAACGTCGAGCCTTTCTTAGGTGTTCACTGCACCTACTCGTGTTTTCTGCTGGCCTTTGCTCGAGGTGGCTCGAACAAAATTGAGGATCGGCATCAGCGATGGGAACGCGTTCGAAATCTGGATCGGACGCTAGTGCGTCATTTGTCGATTTATGATGGTGCCGACACGGCGGACCAGGCCGGCGAAACCAGTCGGCATGAAATACATAACTAAGATGAGGAGCACGCCATAAATCGCCCACGGCGCCGATTTTGACAGCTCGCCGGCAAAGTTTGGCACCAGCAGAATGAAAAGGGCGCCGTAGATAGAACCCGAAATCGTGGCAAAGCCGCCAACCGCGATGCCGACAAGCAAGGTGATCGACAAGAAGAAGTCGTAACTGTCCGGTGACACAAACTGCACCACGATGGCCGACAGCGCACCCGCGACGCCCGTATAGAAGGCACTGACCCCGAAGGTCGAGGTTTTGATAATGGCGCTGTTGATTCCCATCGCTTCGGCAGCAACTGGCTGATCGCGGATCGCAATCATGGCGCGGCCAATGCGACCGCGCAGCAGGTTATAGGCAATCAGAAACAGCACTAGCATGATCGCGTATACGAAGAGATAGATCCACTGATCCTGATTGATCGGCAAGCCGAAGGGCACGTCGGGCTTCGACAGCACGATGCCGGAAAAGCCGCCGGTATACTCCTCAAGCGACTTGTGCTTCAGAACTTGCGGCGTGGTGACGGCGAGGGCGAGGCTAGCTAGGGCGAGGTAGTGACCTTGAAGCCGCAGCGCCGGCAGGCCGAAAAAATAACCGAAGACAAGACAGGCCACGCCCGCTGGCAAAACCGAAGCCCAATAGGGCCAATCGAACGAATTCATCAGAATGGCGGCGACATAGGCGCCGATCGCGTAAAGCGCGCCATGACCCAGCGAGATCTGGCCGTTGTAGCCCACCAGCATATTGAGGCCCATCAGCGCAATGGCATAAACCATCGCCAGCGTGAGCTGGAAGACGTAAAAGTTCTCCAGGAGGAAGGGCAGCACGAGTCCGGCCACAACCAGGAACGCGATTCTGATCGTGCCACTGCCGCTCAATCGACGCGGCAGCGGCACAGTCTGAATTTGCGCCTTAACCGAACCGATCAGCGGCAGCGCGCCCATCGAGCGGTCGGCGACGGTTGAGCTGGTTTTGACTTTTTCCGCCATGGTCAGACCCGCGTCACGACCGTGCGGCCAAACAAGCCGCTCGGCTTGGCAAGCAACACCACCACAATCACGATCAGCGCCACAGAGAACTTAAGCTGCGTGCCGATGACGTAGGCGCCGAGCACATTCTCTAAGATGCCGATAATAAAGCCGCCCAGTGCCGCACCCCACGGATTGTCGAGCCCGCCCAACACCGCACCGGCGAGGCTATAGAGCAAAACGCCGCCCATCATACTGGAATCGAGGTAAAGGATGGGTGCCACCAGCATGCCTGACACCGAGCCGATCGCTGCAGCCAATCCCCACCCCAGCGCCAACATCCACCCGACGCGGATACCGACAAGACGGCTCGATTGTGGATTCTCCGCCACCGCCCGCATCGCTAGCCCGAGCTTCGTGTAGCGGAAGAAAGCAAAAAGAACAGCGACGATGATTATCACCATGCCAATTGAGCCGAGCTCGTGGTTGGAGATGTAGTGATTGTTCCATAGCGGTTCGGCGGGGAAGGGCGACGGGAACGTTTTGAGGGTCGTACCGAAGATCCAACTCGCGGTGCTGTTCACAATCACCAGCAACCCAATAAACACGATAATCAGGGCAATGACCGGAAGATTGTGGAACGGCCTGATTATCAGCCGTTCGATTGCGACGCCGGCTGCAAATGCGAAAATGATCGTCAGAAAAAACGCCCCCCAATAGGGCGTGCCGTAGTCAATGAGCTCCCACGCAATATAGGTGGAGAACATCGCCATTTCGCCCTGAGCGAAATTGATGTGTCCGGTCGACTGATAGATCATGACCAACGCCAGTGCCAGGCCGGCATAAATGCCGCCCGATGCGACACCGCTGAAGAGCTGATGCAGGAGAGCGTCCATCGCCCGGCTCCTAATAGCCCAAATAAGAGCGACGGATGGTTTCGTCGGCCTTTACGACTTCGGATTCGCCGGAAACCACTACTCGCCCTGTTTCAACGAGATAGGCATGATCGGCGAGGTCGAGCGCCAAGGTTGCGTTTTGCTCGACCAGAAGCATGCTCACCTTCGTTTCGTGATTGATGGTCTTCAGTGTGCGATAGATCTCCTGCACCACCAGGGGTGCAAGGCCGAAAGACGGTTCATCGAGCAACAGCAATCGTGGGCGAAGCATCAATGCGCGTGCGATCGCCAGCATCTGTTGCTCGCCACCCGACAAGGTGCCTGCCTGTTGTTGGCGGCGTTCCTTGAGGCGCGGGAACAAAGCATAGACCGTGTCGAAATCGCGGGCGACGTCGGCGCGATCGCGCCGCAAGTACGCCCCAAGACGGAGATTCTCCTCCGCCGACATGGTGGCAAAAGTTCCCCGGCCATCCGGTACGTGCGCGACGCCAAGGCGCACGACGTCCTCGGTAGCGAGATTTTCAATTCGCCGACCGTCATAGGAAATTTCACCGCGACGACGGCACAGGCCACAGAGCGCACGGAGCGTCGTCGTCTTGCCGGCACCGTTGGCGCCGAGAATGGCGGTAATGCCGCCCTCGGCCAACTCGAAACTTAATCCATGCAGCACGACGGTATCCCCATATCCCGCCGTGAGATTCTTGACTGAGAGCAGTGCCGTCATCACGCGGCTCCCAGATAGGCACGGATTACATCGGGATGCTGCTGAACGTAAGCCGGCGTGCCTTCCGCGATCTTGCGGCCGAAATCGAGCGCGACGACCTTGTCGGATATACCCATCACAAGGCTCATATGATGCTCGACCAGCAGAATCGTCATGCGGAAGCGTTCGCGGACCTCGCGGATCATGCGAGCAAGATCACCAAGCTCCTCGTGGTTGAGACCAGCAGCCGGCTCGTCGAGCAACAATAGCTTCGGCTCGGCAGCGAGGGCGCGCCCGAGCTCGACGCGCTTCTGCAAGCCAAAGGGCAACGCCGAGACCGGTATTTCCGCTTGGGCGTCGAGCTTTAGGAAAGCGATCACGTCGTCCACGCGCTCGTTCAGGGCAGTCTCTTCGCGTGCCGCAACGGGCAGGCGAAAGGCATTGTCGATGAAGCTCGACCGGGTGCGGCAGTGGCCGCCCACCATGATGTTGCGCCTGACCGACATGGAACGGAACAGCGCCAGGTTCTGAAACGTGCGGCCAATGCCGAGTGGCGCGATGGCATGCTTGGCCATGCGAATGAGCGAGCTTCCTTCGAACCGGATGTCGCCCGACTGCACTGGATAGAGCCGGGATAAGCAATTGAACAGCGTCGTCTTGCCAGCACCGTTTGGACCGATCAGACCACAGATCTCACCGGCGACGACGTCAAAGCTAACCCGATCCAGTGCCACGATGCCGCCAAAGCTGACGGCGACCTGATCAACCTCGAGGAGCGGCGCCACTAAACCGCCCCGAGCCGGGACGTAAGGGGGTGGGCCGCAAGGGCGGCGGTGTCCGCAAAACCAAACATCTCCTCCCGACAATATTATTGGCATCTTGGTTATCTGGGCCAACCGGGCAAGTCAATTCAATGTCATTCGCTTAAGCCCGGACGGGGTCAGTTTTTGACAGCTCCATGACCAGATTCCAAACCCTCGCGGGCGCCTCAATATGGGCGTTGTGGCCGACGCCAGGGATGCTTGCGGCATGCGGATCGAGGCTGCGCACGTCAGCAACCGGGACCATCACATCCTTGTCGCCGACTGCCATCATGACCGGCGCCTTGGCGGCCGCGAAAATAGGTCGGATATCGGGCGGATCGTCGAGACCATTGATGTGCGGGTCGGCCGCGAGACGGTATCTGCCATTTTCTTGTGCGATCCCCGATGCCGCGGCAGAACTGCCCGGATCGACCAAGCCGAATTGGCCCGACACTTTGAGGTAGAGTTCGACCGCGCGATCCCGTGTATCGAACCAGCGCGGCGGCGCAGCCGCAAATTGTCGCCGTCGCGCTAGCTCCTCGGAGCTCCAATTCAATTTGACGCCGAACACCAACGCGCCGCGTACCTTGACGCCAAACCAGCCCGTCGCAAGCATCAGCGCCACCGCACCGCCAAGCGAATGGCCGACCAGAAACGCCTGCTCGTCCCCGATCAAGGCAGCGATATCGGCCGCATAGGTGCCATAGGCATAGGGCCCGCGATGAAAGGAACGGCCATGACCGCGCAGATCGGGAATAAGGCACGTACCGGGCCAGTCACGGGTGATCAGCGGTCGCATGGCGTTCCATACGTCGCCATTGGCAGCTTGGCCGTGGAGCAATACTAGAAACGGCATCCCCGAACCCGTCGACTCGAAAAAAATTGGCTGCGCTCGATCCATTTGCCTAGACTATTCCGCGCTCGCGTAAGGCAACAAGCGAAAGGAGATGGCGTCTTGAGGTTCGGGATTTGTCTGGCCGATTTTTGCCGCGATGACGAGTTTTGCTTGGGCAGGGGATGGCGTTACCGGTCGTTGGCTGACTCAAGACGGCAAAGGTATTGTTGCCATCGCAAGTTGCGGCAATTCGATTTGCGGCACCATCGATTGGATGCGGCCGCCACTGGATGCGCCACCCGGAGGGATTCCGCTCGACAAGCACAATCCCGATCCAGCTCTGCGGCAGCATCCGATCTGCGGTCTCCTAATCATTTTTGGCTTTCGGCCCGACGGCCAACCGAACCATTGGGTCGAAGGCAGCATCTATGACCCCCAGACTGGCAATACTTATCACGCCAATATCGCACTCCAAGATATCAACCATCTTCGGCTACGCGGCTATATCGGAATTCCGCTGCTCGGCGAGAGCCAGATCTGGACGCGCACCGGCACGGCCTCTCCTACCTGCCGCGCGAGCTAGCGCCCCCGTGCCGTTGGGCGCTATTCTCGGGCTCGAGCCGAGGCGAGGGGCTACGGGGTGTCGTCCCGGCCTGCGCAAAACCACTTTCTTCTGGCGTGGCTTAAGGAAGCGGTCGACCAGCAGGAAATGCTCGATTCCGGCAGCACCCAAGCTGGGGCTCCGCCGGCGGCATCAGTCACGAATTGGCGCGCTGTAACTGCTCTGGCAATGCCGACAATGATAACCCGCCGAACAGCAGTAGCTGGGACCGTAAGCTTAATTCCTGTCTTCCGTGCCTTCGCCGCCAGTGCCGCGAAGAAAGACCGAATTGACGCTGCGAAGCCGCGGCTCGCAGCGGTGGAAGCCCGCATCCGTGGCCGCCTTGGTATCGGCGTGCTCGACACCGGGGATGACGCCCTCCTTGGCTATCACGCCGATGAACGGTTTCCGATGTCCAGCACGTGCAACGTGCTCACCGTCGCTTCGGTGATGAAGCGCATTGATGACGGCCAAGAGCAGCCCGACCGGTTGGTGCCCTACAAGGCGAGCGAGCTGATCCCGGGTAACTCACCGGTAACGACGGCTCACCTGGCGGATGGTTTGATGGTGGTCGATTTGTGCGCTGCGGCAATTCAGTGGAGCGACGAGACCGC
This sequence comes from uncultured Alphaproteobacteria bacterium, assembly GCA_963804725.1. GTDB lineage: Bacteria > Pseudomonadota > Alphaproteobacteria > ATCC43930 > CGMCC-115725 > JAATGI01. The sequence goes on from CAWDRN010000011.1 coordinate 307,584, forward strand.
CGCCAATCTCTTGCTTCGCAGCGTCGGGGGCCCGCCGGGGGTAACCCGCTACCTGAGATCCCTCGGTGATGACATCACCCGGCTCGACCGAACCGAGCCAGGCTCCGATGAGCCACCGTCCGTCGCCGGGCACGGCACCACAAGCCCGGAAGCGATGGTGCCAAATTTGCGTCGCATATTGCTAAGCAGGGGGCTGACGCAGCCCGAGCGTATCTTTATTTGGAGTTGGATGCTGGACGCCAAACTTGGAAGCAAACGGTTACGTGCTGGCATTTCCCCGAGCTGGCAGGTTGGCGACCAGACGGCAACGGGCGGTCGCGGCACCATCAATGTCATCGCATTCTTGCTGCCACCGAGACGTCCGCCGCTACTCGCCGCGGTCTACATGACCGAGGCAAGGGCGCCAGCCGCGGTTTGCGATGCCGCCCATGCCGACATTGGCCGGATTATTGCCGAAACTTTCTGACCGGAAATAACCGGGCACACGGCATCATTCGCCAACGTTATCATCGCATAATGTATATTATGAGAAATCGTTATTTTACAGGTCTGTCAGACCTCAACAACCATCCCATCATACGCCGGCTCAATATGCGGCGGCAGCTCGCGCCGCAACGTCTCGTAGTCCATGCTCTCGTCCATATGCGTCAGAAACGCTCGTCTGGCGCCCACGCGTTCGATCCAGGCCAACGATTTCGCCAGATGCGAATGCGAGACATGGGGCTCACGACGAAGGCAATCCACGACCCAAACGTCGATCCCGGTCAAGATTGTGAACCCGGCATCATCCAGCTCAAAAACATCCGTCGAATAAGCGAAGCGGGCGAAGCGCAGGCCGAGCGACGGCGTCCGGCCATGGACCTGAAGGAATGGCCTCACCGCCATGCCGGCCGCCGTGAACGTGCCGTCGATGTCGTGGCGTTCGAGAATCGGCTGATAGTAATAGCCGGTCGCGCCGGCAGCCCTGATGCCGTCGATGGTATAGCCAAACCGCTGTTGGAGCGTGTCCATGGTCTTGGCATCGCCAAAGGCCGGGATCGGCCGGCCCAAAGTCCAGCTCGGGATCCGGAGATCGTCGATCCCGTGGATATGGTCGGCATGCGCATGTGTGAAAATGACGGCATCTATGCGGTTGATATTGGAAGATAATAGTCCATCGCGCAGATCCGGTGGCGTGTCGACCAAAACGGTCGAACCGGCATCTTCGACGGCAATGCCGGCGCGCCGGCGGCGATTTTTCGGGTTGCTCGGGTCGCATTGACCCCAATCGCCGCCGATTTTCGGCACACCCCAGGACGGGCCGCAGCCCAGAATTGTCACCCTCATAGCGACGTCGGGCGCCGTGCCTTGGTGAACAGACGGAAAAAGTTATCACTCGTGACGCGGCCGATCTCTTCGACAGAAACTCCTTTAAGTTCAGCCACTTTGGCGGCGGTGTGCACGATGAAGGCGGGCTCGTTGGTCTTGCCGCGAAGCGGTACCGGCGCAAGGTAAGGCGCATCGGTCTCGATCAGCAGCCGGTCGAGCGGAATTTCCTCGACGATGCCGCGAAGTTCGTCGGCATTCTTGAAGGTCACGATGCCAGAAATCGAGATGTAGAAACCAAGCGCCAACGCCGGTTCGGCGAGGGCCCGGGTCGTCGAAAAGCAGTGAATAACGCCGGTCGACATGCCCTCTTCTTTCAGGATCAAGACGGTGTCGGCATCGGCCATGCGACTATGCACGATCAATGGAAGGCCGATCTCCTGGGCGACGCGACATTGCGCATGGAAAAACCGCGCCTGACGATCCCGTGGCGAGTGGTCGTAATGGTAATCGAGCCCGGTCTCGCCGATGCCGACAACCTTCGGCTTTGCCGCGAGCGCGCCGAGCCTGTCGATGACGGCATCGGCCGTCGCCTCCGTCTCGTGTGGATGGATGCCGACGGTCGCCCAGATGTCCGGATCCGATTCGGCGATCGCGACCACGTCGTCGAGATCGTCGGCCGCGGTGCCGATGGTCAACATCGTGCGCACGCCCGCTGCCCGCGCCCGCGCGATCAGCCCTGGTCGTTGATGCGGTTCGGCAAAGTCGATGTGGCAATGACTATCGACCAGCATCGGCACTTTCGTCGATGTAACGCGGAAACACACCTTCGGGTTTCGGCAGCACCGTACCGGTGACCAGCGGATGCGCTGCGAGCGCCGCAAAATTCCGCCGGTCCAGGGGTACTGCGAGCTGGTCCAGCATCTTGGCGATGGAAGTCGGCATCACCGGTTGCAGCATGATCGCGAGATGGCGGATGGTCTCGAGCAACACATAAAGCACTGTGTCGCCGCGCGAGGGATCGCTCTTGTTCAGGGTCCAGGGGGCCTGCTCGTCAACATAGCGGTTGGCATCCGCCACGATTTCCCAGAGATGGTCGAGCACGCGATGATAAGCTGGTATGGCGTATTCCGCGCGCAGCTTCTGCACCAGGCTGCGCGCGCCATCGAGGAGCGCATGGTCCGCCGGCTCGAGCGCGCCGCACGCCGGCACCCTTCCCTCGCAATAACGTTGGATCATCGACAGGACACGCTGCGCAAGATTGCCAAGATCATTGGCAAGATCGCCGTTAATGCGATTGACCATGGCGCGATGCGAAAAATCTCCGTCGCTGCCGAATGGCATTTCGCGCAGCACGAAATAGCGGACGGCGTCGCGCCCGTACTTGTCGACGAGTGCCTGGGGTGTGATGGAGTTGCCAAGCGACTTCGACATTTTTTGGCCCTCGACGGTCCACCAGCCGTGTCCGAAGACGCGCTTTGGTACCGGAATTCCGGCCGCCATCAGGAAAGCAGGCCAATAAACGCAGTGGAAGCGAACGATGTCCTTGCCAACCATGTGTAGATTGCACGGCCAGTACTTGCGGTATTTCTCGCTGGTGACATCGGGATAGCCGGCCCCGGTCAGGTAGACGCCCAGCGCCTCGATCCAGACATACATGATGTGTTTCGGATCGTTCGGCACTGGAATGCCCCAGGAAAAACTGGTTCGCGAGATCGACAGGTCGCGCAGCCCGCCTTTAACAAAACTCACGACCTCATTGCGCCGCGCCACTGGGCCGATGAAGTCTGGATTGGCCTCATAGAATTCCAGAAGCCGGTCCTGCCAGGCCGACAGGCGAAAGAAGTAATTCTCCTCCTCCACCCATTCGACATCGGCGCCGGTCGGCGCCTTGCCATTGACCAACTCGCTCTCGTCGAAGGGCGCTTCGTCACGAATCGAATAGTAGTAGCCATATTTGCCAAGGTAGATGTCGCCATGCGCGGCAATTCGGTTCCACATTTCGGTGGCACAGCGGATGTGGCGCTGCTCGGTCGTCCGGACGAAATCATGCGTGTCGAGGCCAAGCAGGGCATTCATGTTGCGAAAAGTCTGCGAAACGCTGTCGCAAAACGCCTGCGGATCGAGCCCTGCAGCCTTGGCCGAGTTTTCAACCTTTTGGCCATGCTCGTCCGTGCCGGTCGTGAACAGAACGTCGTCGCCGTCGAGACGACGGAAACGCACCAACGCGTCACAGGCCATATTGGTGTAAGCGTGGCCGAGATGGGGCGCGTCGTTCACGTAATAGATCGGCGTGGTGACGTAGAATTTCTCGTCGCCGGCCATGTCACTCCTTGACGAATTAAAGAGCTAGCGTGACGCCTCTTCGAGCGCAAAGAAGGCATTCATCATGACTTGCTTGCGATCGAGATTGGCCACGTCCACAAGGGCAAAGAGGTCCACGAGTTTTTCCCACACCTCGACCCAGTGATCAAGCGGGTGACGCGTCACAAACTTGGGCGGCGTTTCCTCGCCACTCGCCGCATCGCGAATCATACGTGCGAGCCGTGCCGGCAGCAGCTCGGCGGCAAGACGAAAGGATTCATCGGCTCCCCAACGCCCCACTTTGTCGGCAAAACGATCGACCGCTGCGCCGTCGATCTTGGGGAGCGCCCCTAACAGCCCTTTCAGCTCGCGATCGAGCGCAACGCCGTCGTTCTCGGCCAGATCAAGGGCGCGCCCGATGCTGCCCTCTGCAATCTGTGCCAAACTAAGAGCCTCGTCGGCCGTCACGGATGGCAAGTACCTCCGCAGCAGTTCGGCGACTTCGGCCTCGGCAAGCGGCGCCAGGACGAGTTGCCGGCATCGGGACCGAATCGTCGGCAGCACGTGCCCCGGGCTGGTAGCAGACATCAACAACAGCGATCGCTCCGGCGGCTCTTCGAGCGCTTTGAGGAGCGCGTTTGCCGCGTTGCGGTTCATGTCGTCGGCGCCGTCGACGATAACAATGCGCCAACTGCCCTCTGCCGGGGTCAAGTGCAAAAAATCGGCGATCTGGCGCACGTCATCGACCACGATCTCGCTGCGGCGACGTCGCCTCTTTGGGTCGTAGCCTTTCTCAATCACGAGGAGATCGGCGTGACCGCCAGAGGCGACGCGACGACTGACGGGGCTCGCGGGATCGACCGCGAGCGCAATCGCGGAGCCAGTGAACAACCCTTGCCCTTCAGCTCCGCCTGCGAACAAAAACCGGGCGAAGCGAAATGCGAGCGTCGCTTTGCCAATGCCCCGCGGGCCGGTCACTAGCCAAGCATGCGGCAGCCTCTTGGCACGATATGCATCGAGCAACGCTGCCTCGGCCCGCTCCTGGCCGATCAGTATCGGGTTTTCGCGCGGCGCTGGCGCTGCCGATACTTGGTCGGTAGCCTCGGCGGCATCCCGCGCGTCGTCAAATTCGTCGCTCATGTGGCGACTCTACACAATTCCTTCGCCGCTCCAACATCGCCAACGACGGAAGTCGAGCGTGCCGGCGCCCCCTGCCCCCGTCACCCTTGCAGGTCGAAGTATCTTACAGCGTGACGTCCAACCGATCTTTAATCACCGTCAAAACCGCGCGGTGCACGTCGTCGATCGGGCGCGTGGCATCGATGACAACGCAGCGATGTGGCTCTTCCTTAACGATCGCAAGAAAGCCGCGTCGCACCCGCTTGTGAAAATGAATGTCCTTGCGCTCAAAGCGGGTCTCGTCGCCGCGGCGGGCTTGGGCGCGGGCCAGGCCCTCCTCGACCGGTAGATCGAGGAGAAGCGTCAGATCGGGCTTGAGATCACCTGCGATCAAATTGTGAAGCTCAGCAAGTGCCATCAGCGGGACGCCGGCGCCGTGGCCTTGGTAAGCGGTGGTGGAATCGGAAAAGCGGTCACACACAATCCAGTCGCCGCGCGCCAACCCTGGTCGGATGGTCTCGGTTAGATGCGCGCGTCGCGCCGCCACCATGAGCAGTGCTTCGGTGACGCCGTCCCATCTGCCTGGTTCGCCCTTCAACAGCAATTCGCGGATCAACTCAGCGGCTGGCGCCCCACCCGGCTCGCGCGTCGCGATTGCCGTCACGCCCGCGCGTGCTAAATCGGCGGCGAGCAGCCTCACATGAGTAGACTTGCCGGCGCCCTCGCCACCCTCAAAGGTGATAAAGCGACCACTCAGTGTTTCCGCTCCCAGATATACTGCGCGATTCCAGCCGCTGCCCGCGCAACCGGACCAAGCTTTGTTACCGACGCCGTAGCCACCAGCGGATAATCCACAGGCGCAGCGTCGCCAAATTCCACACGAAGCGCACCGACCTTCTGGCCGGCTGTCACCGGCGCCGTGATTTGGCCATCGTAGATCGCCGTCACTTTCAAATTTCGGTGAACACCACGGGGTACGGTCATTGCCACGTCCCGTTCAGTCGCCACCGGCACGGTCTCCTTGTCGCCAAGCCACACCGGCGCATTGTCAATGGGCACATCCTTGTGCGCGACAATAACATCATCGAAAGCGCGATAGGCCCAGTCGAGAATGCGATCCAACTCTTGTGCCCGCGCGTTGGGGCCCGACAAGCCCGAAATCACGAAGATAATGCGGCGGCCGTTCCGAATCGCGGAACCGACAAGCCCATAACCTGCCTCGTCGGTATGGCCGGTCTTGATGCCGTCGGCGCCGAGAGCCTTGTAGAGCAACGGATTGCGGTTGCCCTGCTTGATGCCGTTGAAGGTAAACTCCTTCTCCGATTCGAATTTATAGAACTGTGGAAAGTCGGGGATGAGATGTTCCGATAAAGTCACGAGGTCGCGCGGCGACATATAGTGATCCGGGTCAGGCAGGCCGTCGACATCGGCGAAATGGCTGTTGGTCAGGCCCAGTTTCTGCGCCGTCTCGTTCATCTGGGCGACAAACGCCGTTACGCTACCGGCAAGTCCTTCCGCCAGAACGACGCAAGCGTCGTTGCCCGATTGGATGATCATGCCACGCAGCAAATCGATGACCTTCACCCGCCCAGGATAGGGAACGAACATCTTAGAACCACCGGTTCGCCATGCGTCCTGGCTGACGGGTAGCTCATCGTCGAGCTTCGCCTTGCCGGCCTTGAGGTAGAGGTAGACCTGATAAGCCGTCATGATCTTGCTCATCGAGGCCGTCGGCATGCGCTGGTCGGCGTTTTTGTCGAGGAGCATCGCGCCGGAATTGTAATCGACCACGATAGCAAAGCGCGCCGCAGTGTCGAAAGTAGGAGTGCCACCGGTGCCGATGCTCGGCCCAGTGCCGGTCCCCGGCGCGCCATGATGTCTACCTTTGGTCGCAGATTTTGCTTTTTCTAGTTTAGGAGCCGCCCAACCTAGCGGCAGCCCTGCCGACCCCGTCCACACCAACGCGACTGCAGCCGCGAGACAAATCGATTTCATTAGAGACATGCGCTACTCCCCAGCCAACAGCGCCAGCGTTACATAGAACCGGGGCCGCCGCCGATCAATCCACCACGATGCGTGCCCCGGTAAATCCGTCAGCCATGACGCGACTTAGCAGTTGGTCGGCAGCATCGACATCAGCGACCGGGCCTAGCCGCACACGATAAATCGAAGCGCCGCTGCCGGTGACGCTGGCAGTGACGCTAATTGGCGAGCCGAGCGCCCTCAGGCGGTTTGAAAGCCTCGCCGCATTGCCATGGTCGGCAAAGGCACCCGCTTGAATAAAGATCTGCGTCGGATGAACCGGCGTGATTTCGACCAGAGCCGGCAGCGCTGCTGGCGTGGCCAGATCCCTGGCCCGTGACTGGGGTGCCGCTCCTGCCTCGCCGGGCAGGTCATCGAAGATGTAGGGACGGTCATCTGCCACAAGCCGCGGAAGTGGTGGTGTGATGTCACGGCTGGGTGACGGCGCGATTGGCGCGGCGCGCGGTGGCGGATCAATCGGGCGCATATCGGCGACCTTCACTTCCGTATGTTGCGGCAGTGGTGCCGCTAGTGGCGGCACGATCGGCGCGGCGCGCGGTGGCGGAGCAATCGGGCGCATATCCGCGACCTTCACTTCCGCATCTTGCGGCAGTGGTGCCGCTAGTGGCGGCGGCGGCTCAGGGGTGCCGCGGACCGCTTCAAGTGCGCTAACGGGAACGGTTAGCGGCGCTGACACGACGGAGGCAATTACGGCGGGAGCCGACGGTGGAGCATTGCGTCCAGCCGCGGCGGCAACCTTCATTGAATCTGGCGCATCGATCTGTACTCTTACTTTGGCGGTGCCTTGCATCTCGAAGCCGAGTAGCTGAGCCGCCCGGCGCGACACGTCGACGATGCGACCGGCCGCGTATGGCCCACGATCGTTGACACGCAATTTGATCGAGCGACCATTCTCGAGATTGGTGATGCGTACCACAACGGGCATTGGCAAGGTGCGATGCGCCGCAGTTAGGGAATTTAGATCGAAAATCTCACCATCGGCGGTATAGCGTCCGTGGAACTCCTCGCCATACCAGGACGCAATCCCCGTTTCATCGTAGGACCAATCCTCCCTCGGGTAATACCAAATACCATCGATCTGATAAGGCCGGCCTATCTTGTAATAGCCTTGTTCGGTCGTTGCCGGTTGCCCCGGGGGACTTGGCGGATGAGAACCGCAGGCCGCCAGCAGGATTCCCATGGCGGCCAAGCCAGCCCATTTCAGCGACCCCCGTGGCATGTTTTGCGCCCGTACCCCAAAATCTGACTAAGGGTTGGGTGTGAAGCTAGCGAGATTCGCCGGCCTCGGCAAGCAATCCGACTGAGGTAGCAAAGGCTTGTGAGTTATTCCAGCGAAGCAGGGTGCGGAAGTTGCCGTAAACGAGCAAACTGGGGCCGCCCTCTCCTTCCGGCATCAACAGGGACGCGCTCTGGGCGGTTGCTGGCAGCAGTCCGCCATCGCTACGGCGGACCCCAAGCCGCTGCCATTCGCCTAGCGACTTCCAGGTGCCAAGGCCCACAAGATTCGACGGTATGTCCGGGGCGTCGACATAGCGACCCCAGGATTCGCCGTCGCGCCATCCGAGCCTAGCAAGATAATTCGCGATGGACGCGAAGACGTCGGCGCGGTTGTTCCAAATGTCAGGCCGCCCGCCGCCGTGAAAGCTCACGGCATAGGCCAAAAAGCTCGACGGCATGAACTGGCATTGACCCATAGCGCCGGCCCACGAACCGCGCAGCTGGTTCGGCGGAATATCGTCGCGCTGAACGATCCTCAGTGCCGCGATCAGCTCACGAGAAAACAGCGCGGCGCGGCGCCCGTCATAGGCCAGGGTCGCGAGCGCTGCGATGACCGGGTAATCACCCGGAAACTCGCCAAAATCTGTCTCGATACCCCACAGCGCCACAATGAAACGCGGCTGGACACGGAAACGCCGTCCGACCTGCGCCAAGAGGTCGCGTTCCTCTTCCAGATGCTGGAGCACGGCGGCGCGACGCCCTTCGGAAGCAAGCTTACGCACATAATCGCTGAACCGGAGCTTGACTTCAGGCTGTCTGTGATCGAGTTCGATGATGCGTGGGATCGGTTTGATGCCCGCCATCGCGAAGTCGAACGTCTCCGACGTAATGCCCGCTGCCAAAGCTTGACCCCGAAATTGCGCGCGCCAACTGGCGAAACCTTGTTGCTGCGCAAAAGCAATTCCGGACAGGAAGACCAATGACAAAGCACAAGCGATCAATCGCATGCTGCCCCTATTGCCACGGGATCATGGCCCACGCAACCGTGGCGTCAACTCGATCCCGCCACCACGCCATGCGAATGGGTCGCCCGGCGGTTCGTGGTGTCCGCCTAGCCAAGCCGCCCTGCCCCGAGTAGCCCCCCAGGAGGAAATGGAATAGTGTGCCTCTTCGCGGAAGAGAGCATGAACCCAACTCTCCAAGGGGGCTACCGTTCATAAGATTTTGCGACGATCGGTTCAGGGTCGAGCGGCTGATCCGGTGTCCCATTTGCGAGCGAACCCGAAAGTCGTCCCGTTTGTGGGCACCACGTCCAGTTACTTCGCCCCGTTCGGACACGATTTCGGCAGGCCGGGTGTGCACTCGCAACCTCTCGCTCCACGCGTGGTCCACGACGTACTCCGTTCGCCTGGGCAGCCGCTCGATCCTGAGGCTCGTGCCTTTTTCGAGCCGCGATATGGTCACGACTTCTCACGGGTGCGAGTGCATGCTGATCAACGGGCTGGTGAGTCAGCCCGTGCGATAGGCGCGGCAGCATACGCTGTCGGCTGGGAGATCGCCTTTGCCGAAGGCCGCTACCAGCCGCGGACCGCAGACGGCCGGCGGCTACTGGCTCATGAGCTTGCGCATGTCGCGGAGCAGAAGGGTGCAGCCGAACTGGATCCGAATCTCGAAATCGGTCACCCGTCGGATGTCGCCGAACGGAGCGCTGACGCGGCGGCCGAGCGGGCGTTGCAGGGTCGGCGGCAGACATCGCTTCGCGCGAGCGAGGCGACCGCCACTCTCCGCCGGACACCCATCAATTCATGGGCGGGAACGTTCGATGGCGACGATCCGAAACCGATAGTCAACATCGGCACAGAAGATGGCGTAGTAAAGGGCGCGTATGGCGCGAAAACCGAGATTCGCTTTAGTCCAAAGGGTGTAGCTCACGCAGACGAAGTAGCCCTTGTTCAGACGGCGGCGTCGCTTTGGGACGGCCAGCCCTATTACATCGGAAGCGAATCAGAGCGCAAATCGACGGCGGCGCGTTCGACCGCGGCGGGCACTCATATTGATCAACCCGACCCCTCCGCCCGGACCCCGCTCGCCGGCATGAAGGACCCGCCAGCAACGAGCAACGACCTCGCAGTGTCCCGCCCCGGTCCTAATGTACAGTTCGGAAATCCTGCCACCAAGAAAGGAGAGCCGATTGAAATCATCGAAGGCACGAACCCCAACCAGGCTGTTCTCGTTGACCAACCGACTATCGGAGATGTGCCTGACGAGGTCGCGGTATCGCAAACTCTCCAGACAGCTGCGCTGGCCGTTTCGGGGCCGCGGAGGGGCGTGTACTACGGGGCGGTGACTTGGGGCTGGCACAAGGAGGCCGGTGAAAGAAAAGTGATCCTCGAACCCTTGAAGGCGGCAACATCACCACAGGCGGGGCCAAAATATAATGATGCGCCTACCCAAGAATTTGGTGCCGCGTCCGATCTGTGGAACAAGACGATAACTGATAAAAACAATCGGCTCCCTCTCCCGATTGCGTCGGGCAAGTTCGTGGCGCACACCGGCACCCCGCTTATGGACATTGCCGCCGGCAGCAAACGCGTCGCCTCCCTTGATCTCCACACGCGGGTGGAAATCACAGGGCAGACAGATCAGAAGCACCCGGACTGGGTCAGCGTCATCGTGACCGACGGGTCACAAGTAGGGAAGCAGGGCTGGGCTGAGACAAGATTCTTGAGCGACCTTAAGGTCAAGAGGTCGCAATGAGGCCGACTTGCGGTTTGCACGCAATTAAACAAGGTGCCACCGGCCTACCCGTGACCGATTTTCCGAAATTTCCGGCGCCGAGAATGCCGTTGAAACAACCGATGGCGCACGTCACCTCGTTGCGCCGCGCTAACGAGGTGTTTCGCAATCGAGCACCCGGAGACGCGGCAGACAAACGAGGGTGGCGCGTTTCGAGTAGCATAGGGTGAGCGTAAACCTGCGCCAATCTTCACCGAATATACGGCGAAGGGAAGCGGACAGCCTGCCACCGATCAAGGCGTTTGCAGTGACATCGACACCGACGGTGGCCCGGGCGGTCGCGCCGGCGTAGTGACCAGCGAGGGTACAGGGGCGAGCCTGGCGGTCGGAGCGAACACCGTCCATGCGATCACGGCGGCGCGGGTAACGCCGATATCGACACCCGATTTGTCGATATGGCCGACGTAGCGCTCTCCAGTCGTCGAGTAGACGCGTTCAGCTCGCGCGACGATCCGAAGACAAAACCGAAGCCACTGCTAGCGTTGCTGGTAAGAATGCCAGCAGCCCCCTTCGCATGAGCCGATGGGCCAAGTGCCGCCGCGCTCGACAAAAAGCTGCCCGCTGCCGCGAGCGCCAAAACCAAATTTTTTTGACGATGCTTTGATACTTCGTCTTGCGGATCCTGACGCGGCCAGATCGAGCACATCGGATTGCGTGCGCTCGCATCAATATGCTAGGCCTCTCGCTTCTTCGTCGTGCCGTTGATCTCCTAGAATGCGAGACGGGGATAAAAAACCTGAGGATGGCCGGGCCAATGATAGTCGGCAAACCTGGAAATTGCGCCCCGGGATCTCGGCCAGATCCTTCTTCGCGTCGTGGCGAACTCGGCCTTCGTGGGCACTATTCCGCATGGCATGCGTCCCAAAGCGCATCACGTGCTTCTGCGGGCCGGAAAGGACAAAACGCAACTGATCGCTTAGACAAGCGCATCGGCTACAACCTCTGTCTAATGGCTTTTGTTTCGCCGCGAATGCACCTATGATGATATCAAATGAAGTCGAGGTGGGGCCGCACTTCATGAGTAAGCTCGACAAAGTCCTATACACAGCCTGGCGGTCGCGCAGTTCTGGCGGCTACTTGGATGTGAAGAGCAGTAAGTTAGGCGCTTCGATTAATGGCCACAATCCGAAGCAGCTTCCTCCGCTATTTCAAACCAGCGTTGAAGGCCGAGCGCAAAAAGAACGACTGCTCGTCGAGAATATTTAGTAACCAATTTCTGGCACCAATTGCGTTCTCTTCGATGAATTAAACGTTGTCGTTTCGGGCACGGTGCACAGAGAGAGCACGTTTCTGGGGGTTGAGCAATGCAAAGCACGGTGATTCCCCGCCTGCAATTCGTGACGCCGTGTCACCCCTCACCTCGCGTCGCCGAATGTTTCGCGCTCACCAAGCCGCGCGCAATGTTGTTAACGGTGTTCACCGTTTTCGTTGCGATGCTCGCGCCAGGTCACGTCAACCCATTACTTGGGTTAATCGCAATTGCCGCAATCGCGGAAGGAGCCGGTGTCCGCGGATCGGCCGGCTGTCGAGCACACGAGGTGTAGTATGCGCAACGCCCCGCCTGCCATTGCCTTAGTCACCGCCGTGATGTTGGCGGGCTGCTCCCAAGGCATCTTCGATCCAAAGGGTCCGATCGCGTTGGCGGAGCAAGAACTTTTGATCAACTCAACCGCGATTATGCTCGTGGTCGTTATTCCCGTGCTTCTCGCGACGCTAGGTTTCGCGTGGTGGTACAGGGCGTCGAACGTCCGCGCCCACCGCCCTACCGGTGAGAACTATGAGGGCCGCCTCGAGTTTGTCACCTGGTCGATTCCGATGCTGATTGTGATTCTCTTAAGTGGCGTTATTTGGATCAGCTCCCGGGACCTTGACCCGCGGATGCCGATTCAGGCGAAGGCCGCGGCGGTCCGGGTGGATGTTGTGGCGCTTGATTGGAAATGGCTGTTCATCTATCCCGATTTGGGCGTGGCGGCCGTCAATCAGCTAGTCTTGCCAGTGGAAACGCCGATCCGCTTCGAGCTCACCTCTGCCACCGTGATGAATTCGTTCTTCATCCCTCAGCTCGGAAGTCAGATCTATACGATGGGCGGGATGACGACCCACCTCAACTTGCTAGCTGATAAGGCAGGCGAATATCCCGGGCTTTCCGCAATGTTCAGTGGCGACGGCTTTGCAGACATGCGGTTTGTCGCCAAGGCGATGTCGGCCGCCGATTTCAACAGTTGGGTCAAAGAGGTGCGTGCCGCTGGATCAGTGCTCGATGACGATACCTATGCGGCATTGGCAAAGCCGAGCATAGCTGTGCCGCCCAGGACCTATCGTTCGGTCAGACCCAACCTGTTCGAGCACATCATCCACCAGACCGTCTCGGTCCCCGACAAGGCGGGTGTCGGCATGGTCAAGCAGTCGGGGGGTTGAAATGCTGGGTAGGCTGACCTGGGCGGCTATTCCGCTCAACGAACCGCTACCGATGATCAGCATGGCGGTGGTCTTGGCCGTCATTCTCGCTGTTATCGCGCTCGTCATCGTCAAAGGCTGGGCGCCTTATCTATGGCGGGAATGGCTGACCAGCGTTGACCACAAGCGAATCGGCGTCATGTACATGACCCTCGGACTTGTCATGCTGCTGCGCGGCTTTGCCGACGCGATCATGATGCGTACGCAGCAGACAATTGCGATCGGCGATGCCCAGGGATACCTGCCTCCCGATCACTACAATCAGATCTTCTCCGCGCACGGCACCATCATGATCTTCTTCGTGGCGATGCCTCTCGTCATCGGACTGATGAACTTCGTGGTGCCTTTGCAGCTTGGTGCGCGTGACGTCGCCTTTCCCATGCTCAACTCAGTCAGCTTTTGGCTCACCGCCGCGGGCGCGCTACTGATCAACATGTCGCTAGTCATCGGCAATTTCGCGCGCACCAGCTGGTGGAATTATCCGCCGCTATCCGAGCTCGCCTTCTCACCCGATGTCGGCGTCGACTACTACCTCTGGTCATTGCAGATATCGGGCATCGGCACGATGCTAACGGGCGTGAATTTCGTGACGACGATCCTCAAAGTGCGTGCCCCGGGAATGACTTATTTCCGGATGCCGGTGTTCTGCTGGACCGCATTGTCCGCGAATATGTTAATTGTTGCCGCCTTCCCCATCCTGACCGCTACCTTCGTGATGTTATTGCTCGACCGCTACGTGGGCATGCATTTCTTCACGAACGATGGTGGTGGCAACCCGATGATGTACGTCAGCTTGTTCTGGGCGTGGGGTCACCCCGAGGTTTACATTCTCATTCTGCCGGTGTTCGGAGTTTACTCTGAAGTCGTCGCGACATTTTCTGGCAAGGCGCTGTTCAGCTACCGCTCGATGGTTCTGGCGACGCTGGGGATCTGCATCCTCTCCTTCATGGTCTGGCTGCACCATTTCTTCACTATGGGCGCGGGAGCCGATGTCAATGCCTTTTTTGGCATGATGTCGACGCTCATTGCCGTGCCGACCGGCGTGAAGGTCTTCAACTGGCTATTCACGATGTACCGTGGCCGGATCGTGTTCACGACGCCCGTTCTATTCACCGTCGGCTTCATGGTCACTTTCGTCATCGGCGGGCTGACTGGCGTGTTGTTGGCGGTACCGCCCGTGGATTTCGTGCTGCACAACAGCGCCTTCCTGGTCGCTCATTTCCACAATGTCATCATCGGCGGCGTCGTATTCGGCGCGCTGGCAGGCTACAATTATTGGTTCCCGAAGGTGTTCGGGTTCACCCTCGACGAGCGGCTGGGCAAGGCAAGCTTTTGGTGCTGGCTCGTCGGCTTCTATCTCGCATTTACGCCGCTCTATGTGCTGGGCTTGAAGGGCATGACCCGGCGGCTCCAGCACATTTCAGATCCGAGCTGGTTCCCATGGCTGCTCGTGGCGGAGGTCGGCGCCATCGTCATTTTCGCTGGTATTCTGTGCCAGATCGCGCAGCTATATGTCAGCATCCGCAGCCGCGAACAGCACCGCGATCTCACTGGAGACCCTTGGAATGGTCGGACCCTTGAATGGGCTACTACGTCGCCGCCGCCGGCTTATAACTTCGCGGTGTTGCCTAAGGTCGAGACGATCGACGCGTTCTGGCATATGAAGCAAGCGGGCCGGGAGGCGCCTGCGCCGTCCTATGTGGCCATCGAGGTGCCGCGCAATAGCCCGGTCGGGTTTGTCATGGCTTTTTTTGCGGTCGTCATCGGCTTTGCCCTGATCTGGCATATCTGGTGGATGGTCATTGTCGGCCTCATCGCTGCCGTCGCGACTATGCTCGTAGCCGGCTGGAGCGATGATCGCGAGCACGAAATCTCGGCGACGGAAATTGCTCAAATTGAAGAGGCTAGGCTCGGCCCAAGGCAGCCCGCAGAATGACAGTAGCAGCCATCAAGGCCGGCCCGTCCGTCGTTCCGGCCGAACTCGCGCGCGGGCGCGGCGGGGGTGGGCCGGCCCCGAAGCGCATTGTTGTCGCCTACGGGTTCTGGATCTTCATCCTGAGCGACATCGTCATGTTCTCAGGATTGTTCGCGGCCTATGCGGTCTTGTCGGGCAATACGGCGGGCGGGCCGAAACCGGTCGAGCTGTTTAATCTACGCAATGTCTTCATTGAGACGATGTGTTTGCTGCTTTCGAGCTATGCGTGTGGGCTCGGAGCGTTGTCAGCCGAACGACGACAGCAAGGGCGCTTCCTGATCTTTGCTATCCTCACCTTTTTGCTCGGCAGTGCCTTTCTTGCCATCGAGGCCTCCGAATTTGCAGGCATGGTGGCGAAAGGCGCCGGGCCTGGGCGCAGCGCCTTTTTATCCAGCTTCTTCACATTGGTGGGCACCCACGGGGTGCACGTCACGGCGGGGCTCATCTGGCTCATCTATCTGGTGGCCCAGGTTATCACAAAGGGTCTGCGGGCGGCTGTGCTGCGGCGCCTATTGTGTTGGAGCCTCTTCTGGCACGCCCTGGACATCGTCTGGATAGGCGTGTTTACGCTGGTCTACCTGATGGGAGTCGAGTGATGGATGGCCCCGATCACGTGTTTGACGACCGGACGCCGGGTGTCGAAGAGCGTGAACCGACGGCAAGCTACCTGTCCTACACGGTGGGGCTGGTGCTCGCGATCCTGGCAACGATCGCTTCCTTCATCGTGTCCCAAACCGATCTGCTCTGGCCCCCAGGCATTCCGGTCGGGCTGATCGTGCTCGCCTTTGCACAAATCGGCGTGCATCTGGTTTTCTTTCTGCATCTGGGAAGCGGGTCTGACAACACGAACAATATCCTGGCGCTCGCCTTCGGCGTGCTGATTGTCTTTCTGGTGATCACCGGCTCGATCTGGATCATCTCTAACCTCGGCGCCAACATGGAGCCGATGCTTCTGCATTAGGCAGTAGAAGTCATGTTGCATCATCCGCGGCCATTCCCGCACCGCACGGAAGTTCAAATCGGATCGTCGACACCAAAGTCTCGCCGATACCAACGTTCAATGGTTCAGTCGATACGATGCGCTCTCGGCTCGATGCGCGACACTCTGCAAGGATGTTGCTCTGTTCCCGGCGTTTGATGTAGGCCACTGTCGTTAAGGCTTTTCTACGCGGATCTTGCCGACTGGGCGGCTCGGTTGGTCGTGTCTGGATCACCTTGTATGCGCTGCGACAATTGGGAGCCGGCCACTATCGAAACCCTCTTCGACGTCGTGACGATTTTCTTACCACTTGGTGACGTCTCACCGAACTGCACGCTGCAAACCCACGACCACCTCCCTTGAAAGCGTGACGATAGTGCAACTGAACCACTGGAGCAAAGTTCCTCTGGCTAGCACTCTAGTGTTCCGACTTATTCATAAGCATCCAGCCTTTGCGAAGGCGAGAGCTTTCTTGGCGCGGCGGTGTTTGGCGAGAATCGAACTGGCGGTGGCTGTCCATCTGAAGGGTTTCGGATTTTGATTTCGATGTTCGATCCAGTCGGCAATGGCGATCTTGAGTTCTTCGACAGTGTTGAACGTCCCTCGTCGGATTCGCTGTCGCGTGATTTCGGCGAACAGCCGCTCGACGAGATTGAGCCAGGAGCTGGACGTCGGGGTGAAGTGCAGCGTGAAGCGTTTGTGCCTAGCCAGCCAGCGCTTGACGTCCGGGGTCTTGTGGGTGGCGTAGTTGTCGAGGATTAGGTGCAGGGCAAGGGCGGGTGGGGTCTCGCGGTCGATCCTCCTGAGGAAGCTCAAGAATTCCTTGGCTCGATGGCGGGGCAGGCATTCACCGATGACGGTGCCTGTCGCGATATCGAGAGCCGCGAACAGCGTTGTGGTGCCGTTGCGTTTGTAATCGTGGGTCATGGTCCCGGCGCGACCCTTCTTCAAGGGCAACCCTGGCTGGGTGCGATCGAGCGCTTGGATTTGGCTCTTCTCGTCGAGCGAAAGCACCACAGCCTTCTCCGGCGGGTCCAGATAGAGCCCGACGACGTCCTCGACCTTGCTGATGAAGTCGGGATCGTTGGAGATTTTGAAACGGCGCACGAGATGCGGCTTCAGACCATGCTCGGCCCAGATGCGCTGCACGCTGGTGTGGCTGATACCCATTTCTTCAGCCATGGCCCGCATGCTCCAATGGGTAGCGTTGACCGGCCGCTCCTTCACGGTCTTTTCCACGACCGCGAGCTTGATCGCCCGGCTGAGCGGCTTCTTGCCGGGCGGCTTGGACCGACCCTTGATCAGCCCGGCAATGCCAGCCTCAAGGAAATGCTCCTGCCAGCGCCACACCGTCGTCTTCGTCACCCCGACTTCACGCATGATCGACGACACCCCATGACCGTCCGCGTTCATGAGCACAATCCTGGCACGCTTGCTAATCTTCTGAGGGGTGTTGCCATCCGCCAGCAGACGCTTCACTTCACCGCGGACTCTTCGATCAAGGATGATGCGAACTTGTTTGTGTGTCATCATCCCAGCACTGAATCAGACCCAGATCCGGGATTCAAATGTTAGTTACAGAACACTAGCGCCCGGACTCGAAGTGCGCCGCCTATTCCGACCAGGTAGCGAAAGCACAAAACAACCGTAACGCTAGTCGTCAAACTTGCGCCAGCGCCCCTCTCGGCGGCGGCGCGTGGCACAAAGGCTCATGCTCGAGCGGCTCGTAGCCCACTTTCAGACTTTCAGATGCACCTGCGGCAGGTCCGCAGTCTCGGCGCTGTGCTCCGACGCCTCCGGCCCGCGCGCTGTTGCGTGCACCTATCGAAGCAACTCAAAGCGGCTCGCTGTCGGGCCTATCAGGAGACTCCACCGGCACAAGGCTCATCCTCGGCTGTCGACCGCCTGAGTCTCCCGTTGATCGGCGGGAACGCCATCAAGCAACCCGAAGCGGACGGCAATCCAATGATCAACACTGAGCCGTCCTGGTCCTGAGGAAATCAACCAGAGTAAGATTATAATGTACATGACTTCCGGCAAATACAGGAAATCGTCAAGCTGGTCGATAAATGATAGCGCCTTCGTGATGGTTGCCAACTGAACAGTGGTGATCGCGACAATCATGTCGATGATGAAGGCCAAGCAACACAAAGTCGAAAGCAGCCCGACGATGAGGAGGCAACCGCAAACGAACTCCACCGACGAAACGAAATACGTAAGGACGTCCGGAAAAGGGATTCCAGCACCGACGATCGTTTCGTGCATTAGCTTGTATTGACTGGCGACGAAAAGCTTATTCCCTCCGGAGATAGCGAAGAATACTCCAAGCGAGATCCGGGCGAGGAGAACCGCGAATTCTTCTAGGGAGCGGTTACCCGATAATATGAAGCGCATCAATGCATCAGCTTTCATCACTTCCTCCTCAACCGGCTGTGTCGCCGTCGATATCGTCCTACGCCGACAATGAGGATTATCGGGCGTACGAAAAAGGCTGCTAACTCTTTTCCGTTCTGGCTGCGGGAAATGTCGAGAGGTAGGACGACTTGCTCAAACGAAGGGGAATGAAGAACGCATGGCAAAATTGGCAATCGTGGCGATGATTAGGACCGTCCCGGACAAGCAAGAGGAATATCTGAGGCACCCGAAGGCCCATGCTCAACCTTGCAGGTCCGACCGCCCTTGACGGGGCAGGTCGGAATGCTTCTTAACCCAACCGGCAGACCGCCTTTTGCATTTGCGGCGAGCTCGTGCTTCGGTGTGCCCAACAGAAATGCCGCCGTAGTCAAGGTCGCTGTTTGCACACGTTTGATGTCACCGAGCACGCCGACGTCCCAGCTAAAAGATTCGGCACTAAGATAGACGCGGCAGATGCGAATGCTAAAATCGCCTAAGAAATGGTCGATTGAGAGATTTGGGTAGCAATTTCAGTAGTGTCCGGCCGTTTGGAATTTTTGCCAGCACATAAAATACAATAATATCAATTAGATGGATGGGTGGCCGAGCGGTTTAAGGCACCGGTCTTGAAAACCGGCGTGGGTGAAGGCTCACCGTGGGTTCGAATCCCACCCCATCCGCCAATATTTCAATGGGTTAGGAGGGATAACTCAAAGGCTCACCCCGGCGGCAATTGCCTTTTTGGCACAATTTGGCACACTCGCGTTCTCCTCGGGAGCAATGCCAGAGGTGCGCAATGCCGAATATTCAGCGGCGTGGCAAAGCGCAGTGGCGTGTTCAAATTCGCCGTCTTGGACCTGGGGCCGGTGTGTCGTAAAGACCCGAACTTTCGAGACCGACGAGGCCGCAAAACACTGGGCCGTGGTCACGGAAGGTCTGATCAGCGGCCACGATTATGTCGATCGCAGCAAAGAACGTCGCATAACACTTAGGGCGCTGCTTGAGCGCTACCCGCGAAATCACCCCGAGCAAAAAAGGCCACGCTCAAGAAATCTATCGGCTGCACGCTTGGGCGGCGACTGATTTCGCGGAATGGGTCCTCCCCTCTGTGGAGTCAGTAACGATTGCGGATTGGATGGAAGCACGCATCGCCGAAGGAAAGGCACCGAGCACTATCAGCAACGCTGTAAATCTGCTCTCGGCGGTCTATCGTACGGCGATCGCAAAGTGGGGATACCACGTGATCAATCCTTGCACCGGTTTACCCCGACCGCGGCAGCGCCCGCCAAGAAGCGCACGTCTCTCAGCAGACGATGAAAAGCGTCTGACATCGGCGTGCGAGAAAGGTCCGACCTGGCTTATTTGGTGCGTGCGTCTAGCCATTGAAACGGCATTGCGCGCGAGCGAGATTCGGCGCTTGCGTTGGGAGCATGTCCACGAGACGCATATCCACCTTCCCGAAACCAAAAACCATCTCGCGCGCGATGTGCCCTTGACATTTGCTGCACTGAAAGTCGTTCACGCAATACGTGAGGCGCTTCCCTTCCGGCTCGATGGCTACGTCCTCGGCAATCCGGATGCCCCTTCGATCGTCACCGGTGGTTTCACAAAAGACGCGTTGTCACGTGCGTTCCATGATGCAGCAAAACAAGCAAGTTTACCGATTACTTTCCATGATCTGCGCATATCGCAACAACACGCCTCGCGCCGCTACACGACAACGTATTGGAATTGTCAGCAACGACTGGCCATAAGACGCTTAACGTGCTGAAACGGTATTACAATCCCGATCCAGCGGAACGCGCGGCTGCGCTAAGGGCGCACGAAAGAGCGCGAGGGAATCGATCACAGACGCGGGGTTGATTGGAAAATGCAGTTTCTCAAGATTTAGGGAATTCCTACACAATTCCGTGAATACGGCGCGCCATTCGTTCGTGAACGGTGGGGTGGCCTCGGTGCCTTTTCGTGTTTGACTCAAATATCTGGCTTATCTAAATTTTCGATCCATGCTGGAAGTTTATCCGCGAGAATATAAATTGCCCGGCCAATTCGCTGATGTGGTGGAGGCGCCGGTACGTTTCTCGGCCGCTTGTCCTCCCGCATGAACGATTTTCGGATCAACGATGGTGGTAGCCCTGTAATTCGCGCAGCTTTCGGGATTCGCACGAGATGGGACCCGACGTTTTCCGAGCACAGCTTCGGATTCCGGCCGGGACGGTCCGCCCACCAGGCTGTAGCCCAGGCACAACGTTACATCGCCGATGGCTACAACGTTGTGGTTGATCTCGATCTGGAACAATTCTTCGACCGAGTTAACCACGACATCCTGATGTCGCGCGTCGCCGCACGGATAACCGATAAACGAGTGCTCAAGCTTATCCGGGCATTCCTGAATGCCGGGGTATTGGAAGGCGGTTTGGTCTTACCGGTGGACGAAGGGACCCCGCAAGGCGGTCCGCTTTCGCCCTTCCTCAGTAATATCGTGCTTGATGATCTCGACAAGGAATTGGCCCGACGTGGTCACCGTTTCTGCCGTTACGCGGACGACTGCAACATCTATGTTCGCAGCCACCGTGCCGGCGAACGGGTGATGGCCTCGATCGGCCGGTTCTTGACCGACAAGCTCCGGCTGAAGGTCAACGAGGCCAAAAGCGCGGTGGCACGACCCGAGGAACGTAAATTTCTTGGATTCAGCATCGCGAACGACGGGAGCGAACGACGCATTGCGCCGAAAGCCCTCGACAAGTTCAAAGGCCAAATCCGGGAAATTACACGCCGGACGCGAGGGATCAGTCTACAACAGATGATCGACGACCTCTCGCCATACCTCATCGGGTGGCGCGGGTACTTCGGCTTCTGTCAGACCCCCCGCGTGCTCACGAACCTGGAAGCCTGGATTCGCCGGAGACTACGTATGTATCTCTGGCGGCAATGGCGGAACGGGCACAATCGGTTCACGGAACTTCGCCGCCTCGGCATCGCGAAGTTCGCCGCATCGGTCGCCGCCGGTTCCCCGACGGGACTCTGGCGCATGTCCGGACACCCTGCGGTTCAACACGCCCTACGAAATCACGCATTAAACTCGCTTGGTCTCCCCCAAATCCTGGTGCCTGTGCCGGCTTAACTCGATCGAACCGCCGTGGTACGGACCCGTATGCCCGGTGGTGTGGGAGGGGTGGCGTCGCGAGACGTCCCCCTATCCCGATCATTGACCCTATCAGGACATCCAGCGTCCCGCGTCCAACTTCGCGGTTTGACCACGGGCGAATGTGCGGTTCGTAGCGTTCGGGGTGCAGTCGGAATCGCTGCTCATTGGATTTGGGAATGACCTTTAGTGTAAGCGAGCCGCGAGGCGAATGTTCTCGTGATAAGGCGGAGAGATTCGATGCGCGGTACCATTTGAAAGCCTTAAGGCACGCCTGCATCGTGCATTGCTCTGTAAATGCGGTCTCGCTGTGCACGATATGTCGGATTGTTCACGGTCCCGAGGTACATGCCAGCGATGGTAAAGTCTGGTGCGAGGGCCAATCCCACTCTCGCAGCTTCCTGCCCCTCGACGGCCTTGCCCAGAAGCGTTAGCGCGGCAGCAAGCATGAAATGCGCAATTGGATAATTCCGGTTAGCGTCTACAGACCGCCGCAACCAAACGAGGGCCTCAGAATCACGACCGAGATGAAGGTTCGCCTGCCCGGCATGGTCCATCCATACGTTCGCGAGAGTGTCACGGGGACTGATGCGGAGCGCCTCTTCAACGTGCGTCTCGGTTTCCTCGGCGCGACCGAGAAACAATTTGGCGAGCCCAATAAAGGCGTGGGCGGAGGCGAGGTTTCGATCGAGCGTTAGAGAGTGTTCCAACTGGGTAATGGCCTGGTCGGGATGGCCCATGAAAAGATGAAGGGTACCCAACGCGTAATGTGCGGTCGGATGATGCGGGGCCAACGCTAGGGCTTTGGCCAACGCCGCCGACGCACCGGCAAAATGAGTTCTTCCGGTCTTCGGTGCCGAAAGCGGCAACTGTAACCAGATGGACCTGTGCCATGCACACCAGCGCGGGTATGTTATCCGGGTCGAGCGCTAGCGCTTGTTCGAGATGCCGACCAGCCTGCGAAAAATAGGCGGGAACTGTTCCTTTGTTTATCAACGACTGTGCTTGGAAATAAAGGTCCATGGAATCAGGAAGAGGCGCTTGTTCCGCCCGGCGCGCTTCAGCGGCGACGAGTTGCGCCTTGAGCTGATTGGCGAGTCGCGCCACGATCTCGTCCTGCATGTCGAACAAGTCGGCTATCGGCTTATCAAAGCGCTCCGCCCAGAGATGGTTGCGAGTCTCCGTGTCGACTAGCTCAACGTTGACGCGCAGCCGATTGCCACCGCGCTGCACGCTTCCTCCCAACACATAGCGGACATTAAGTTCGCGGCCAATCTGCTTTAGATCGACGGCCTTGCCCTTATATGTGAAGGCCGTGTTGCGGCCGATCACGAACGAGCCGGCGATGCGTGACAGGTCGGTCGTCAGGCTTTCGGTTACGCCATCGACGAAATATTCCTGTTCGGGGTCGCCGCCGAGATTCGAAAAAGGCAGAACCACCATACTGAGGCGCGGCGGTGCAGGGTGGTCCGCCGGCTTGGCGAGCTCGCGACTTCGCGTCAGCGCAAAAACTCTCACGGCCTTCGGTATGTTCTTAAGTTCCCTTTCCCCGAGATCGGTGAACCGCTCAGTGATCTTGCCATCGATTTGATCATACGCGGCTCGCGAAACATAAATGCCGCCAGGCACGGCGATACCTTCGATACGTGCGGCGATATTGATGGCGTCCCCCATCAGATCGCCGTCCGCCTCTTCGACTACATCACCAACATGTAGACCGACCCGAAATTGAATACGCCGCTCGGATGGGAGGCCCGCGTTCCGTTCGGCTATCCCGTCTTGCACCTCGATCGCACACCGAACGGCCTCTACTGGTGACCTGAACTCAACTAATATTCCATCGCCCGTACGCTTAACGACACGCCCGTGATGGATCGAAATGGCAGGATCAACCAAATCGCTGCGAAGCGCGCGCAGCCGCGCCAATGTCCGTTCCTCGTCAGCAGCCGTCAGCCGGCTATAGCCCGCGACGTCGGCCGCGAGGATCGTCGTGAGCTTGCGCGTCTCGCTCATGCTGGCGCCAGTGCCCTCCGCAGAGCAATTTAACATTTTGCTGAGCAGAGGGCTAATTGAAGCCACCGCTCCAGTTCCGGTTATGGCACGGGGCTGCCAAACCAGGATGTCAGCGTTCACGGAGAGTTTTGAGGGGTAACCGGACCCTCCGCGGACATCGGAAATCCGGCGCCGTTGACCCAAAGGTGCCATAGGCGCAGCTATGGACACCGCACTCGTGCGTCTCGCTAATGCAGATGCCGGCTCAAGCCGCTTGGGGTTCAAGAAGGCGGCTCATCTTTATCCGGCGATGTCGCGCATTCGGATTTCCGATCGAGCCGGTCCGCTCGCTTGGCGCTAACAGCGGACGAAGATCGATCGTGCGAGGAGGCGCGTTCCATCGTGCAGGTTCATCTTCATGCAATGCGTGAGGAGCTGGCGGAGTTGAAAGGACTTGAGCGCAATCTGACCGATTTCATCAAACGCTGCGATGTCCTATCTTCTGGCTATGGCCGTCGCTAGGAAGAGGAACAAGAATGAAAGCCCATGAGTTTCGCGTGGAGCCGATTGCCTGCACGCTAGGCGCGGGCGCATATCGGGAACGCCTGGCCTGGATTGCCGAACTCAACCGATCCGCGTTGCAAAGCGTCCGACGCGAGGGGCACAGCTAATCCTCGCCTATGATCTGCATGCGAGCAGGCGCGTCCGCGAAACGGTTCATCGCGAGCAAGAATGCTGCGCGTTTCTCCAGTTCGAATTGAACGAGGACGAGAAAGAACTGACGCTCGTCATCACGGCAAACTCGCGAGACCGATGTCGAGGCATGCTACTTCGCGGCTACGGCATTGGTCGCGTAATGGAAATTCCTGATTGCTGGACACAGCCTGCGGTGACTGGGTCAGATCGGTTGGCCTGCTGGCCGGTGCCGCGGGGGTCAGCGGCCGTTCTGCAGGCGAGGCTGCAGCAGTGTTTGCGCGGCATTAATGGTCTGGTCGGATCGGATCCTCGGATTACGCACGAAATCACGCAAACGACACCTTGTCCGTGAGCAGCCTGTGACAGAATCACAACAAACTGGCGGAAATACAGATGAAATTAACCGACGCGATGAAGGCTCTGGTGAGGGAGCAACGGCTTGGATTCGTGGCGACAGTAAATCCTGATGGAACGCCGAATCTTTCGCCGAAAGGCACGTTCGAAGTTCTCGACGACGAGCATTTTGCATTTCTGGACATCCGCGCGCCGAACACGACGAGAAACATCAGGGATGGTTCGGCGGTCGAGGTTAATTTCGTCGATCAGTTCATTCGGAAGGGATTCCGCTTCTTTGGCCACGCGGAAATCCTTGAGTCATCAAGCAAAGAAGCTCGTAAGCTGGTCTCCGGAAAGCCGAACTGGCAGAAGCGGGCGGAAACGCATCGCGGGGTCGTGAATTCGTGTGACGCGCGGCGCCTTTGATCAGTCCGGTTTACGATCACGGTACAACCGAGATCGAGGTCCGCCGTTCGTTCACAGAAAGATTTCGCAGCCAACAGCCCGGCGGTAAGTTTGTGGAATGACCGCTGCGAGTGCGACGCGCGACGGTATGGAACGAAAGCCGGTGTTCCGGGGAGCGGTACCATTGTCGAGTTTTCTGCCGCCGGCCTTCTTGGCCTGCTGAAATCAGTTCGCGCTCAAGCCACCGGATGTGCGCTTTATTGAAGCCACTGTTGGAAGTGGTAAAGACATAACCGTCTTTCCAAAACTTCTTGGACTGAGCACGGCTATCAATGCGGTCCTTCAATACGTCGCCCTCGCCGATGTACAGAGTGGGTAGCTCTTCGTCACCCTCCCCATAGCCGGCCAGGATGTACACACCCGTGCGACTAAGTTCAGGCCGGCTCCTTGCTGCCTGCCATCGCTCGCGAGGAGAGACAACACCGACGCCGGTCCAGTTCATCCGGTCGATAAGACGGACGCCCTCGGGGTCACCTTCGACGATAAAAATTCGTATCGTAAATGGATCGCCGTTCATGTTTCCTCTGCAAGTTTGCGTTCTTGTTGGCGCGGTATGCCTCCATGAACACGCCGAAACACTTAGGTCTGGGGATGGTCCTCATGTCAGCGAGAACATTAGTGGGACACTTTTCGAAGCTCTGTGCCCCTGCTCCGTGAGCATTTGCCGCTCGCGAAGGTAAAACCAGAACATCAGTGCTGATCTGTCCTCGCTAGTGTTCTGTAACTAACATTTAAATCCCGGATCTGGGTCTGATTCAGTGCTGGGATGATGACACACAAACAAGTTCGCATCATCCTTGATCGAAGAGTCCGCGGTGAAGTGAAGCGTCTGCTGGCGGATGGCAACACCCCTCAGAAGATTAGCAAGCGTGCCAGGATTGTGCTCATGAACGCGGACGGTCATGGGGTGTCGTCGATCATGCGTGAAGTCGGGGTGACGAAGACGACGGTGTGGCGCTGGCAGGAGCATTTCCTTGAGGCTGGCATTGCCGGGCTGATCAAGGGTCGGTCCAAGCCGCCCGGCAAGAAGCCGCTCAGCCGGGCGATCAAGCTCGCGGTCGTGGAAAAGACCGTGAAGGAGCGGCCGGTCAACGCTACCCATTGGAGCATGCGGGCCATGGCTGAAGAAATGGGTATCAGCCACACCAGCGTGCAGCGCATCTGGGCCGAGCATGGTCTGAAGCCGCATCTCGTGCGCCGTTTCAAAATCTCCAACGATCCCGACTTCATCAGCAAGGTCGAGGACGTCGTCGGGCTCTATCTGGACCCGCCGGAGAAGGCTGTGGTGCTTTCGCTCGACGAGAAGAGCCAAATCCAAGCGCTCGATCGCACCCAGCCAGGGTTGCCCTTGAAGAAGGGTCGCGCCGGGACCATGACCCACGATTACAAACGCAACGGCACCACAACGCTGTTCGCGGCTCTCGATATCGCGACAGGCACCGTCATCGGTGAATGCCTGCCCCGCCATCGAGCCAAGGAATTCTTGAGCTTCCTCAGGAGGATCGACCGCGAGACCCCACCCGCCCTTGCCCTGCACCTAATCCTCGACAACTACGCCACCCACAAGACCCCGGACGTCAAGCGCTGGCTGGCTAGGCACAAACGCTTCACGCTGCACTTCACCCCGACGTCCAGCTCCTGGCTCAATCTCGTCGAGCGGCTGTTCGCCGAAATCACGCGACAGCGAATCCGACGAGGGACGTTCAACACTGTCGAAGAACTCAAGATCGCCATTGCCGACTGGATCGAACATCGAAATCAAAATCCGAAACCCTTCAGATGGACAGCCACCGCCAGTTCGATTCTCGCCAAACACCGCCGCGCCAAGAAAGCTCTCGCCTTCGCAAAGGCTGGATGCTTATGAATGAGTCGGAACACTAGGAGCTTACCAAACTGCCGGACGTCTCGGTGCTTGCGAAAGCCGATATCCTGCAAGATGCGGGAGGCTCGCCGCTGGTCGGCCAAAGGTTAGGCTTCTCCACTGGCTGCCGAGTGCTGGTCCAATCGGTCTCTCGAGGTTTTGCAGGCGCGTGGCGCTGCTCCGCAAATCATTGGGATTTGTTAAGGTAGCCGGCGGCCGCTGTGCGCTACCCCTCGGTCGCGGATAATGGGTCGTTGAGGGCGCGTAACGGCAGCTTCGTAACCGGCAAATACCCGTTTCAATTATTGCCCCTGCTCGAGATGCTCTTTCACGACCGCCAAGCCCTTTTCCATGTTTTGGATGAACGCGTCCGTAAGCGTGTCCGGCAGCACGTCGGTGATCCAGACCAGCCGACTTGCATCCGGCCCCCGGTCAAAAACCTGAAATGACGCGTTGTGGTGTTTGCGTTCCGGTAGATCGACCGATGCATAGGCTAGGCGTCGGTTTGCGTCGTCGATTCCAATAATGCGCTCTGGAACGACACGGCCATTGGCGAAAGTTACAATGCGGACGTCGCCTTCCATACGGACATTTGCGACGAATCCGGGCGCCATTCGGGTATGCACCGCGCCGACATCTCGAATTGCACTCCAAACGCGTTCCGGAGGAACTGCAATCACAACTTCCTTATAGATGGATGCCATCCGACGCCTCATCGATTGCAACCGTCCGAACTCTGGCATCACCGAGTAAATCCGTCTGGCCATTTTCGGCCATTGTCATCGTTTGATTTCGCTGACAACACTTCAAGCGCAGATACCACGCCCGTGGGCTACCGCCAAGATAACCAGCTCACAGGGTCCACGTACGCTTGCGAATCGGCCTTGGTGGTAGGATTTAGGGGCGGCGCTCATGATCCGAGTTGTTCCCGGTCTGAAGAGCTGATCGTCCGCCACCTGAATGCGACTTCAGGGTTGCGACTGTCAATTCGCTTCCAAAACCAGGCCATGTTTCGCGCGCAATAGTAGGCCAGTCTTTTTATGGTAGGGCGGTAGCTGTGGGTAAGTAGCGCGCTGGAGCGACCGTCAAGAGTCTGGCGCAGTCGCGCGTACTTATCCACAGCGGGATAGAGGTGGTGAGTTCAGGATCACTTGTTTTGAGGAGGGGTCCGGGGATGGATGTTGCCCGATTGTTTCGATTATGCCGGCGTGCCAGATCGAGTTCGTGGCGATCGATCCATATCATGTGCCACGAATCGAACGTGGCGTCGCCTCAGCGCCGATTTTTGAACCGCCAACTCTCATTACCGGTCTCGATGATGTCGCAATGATGCGTGAGCCGATCGAGCATGGCGGTCGTCATCTTGGCGTCGGAGAAGACCTGTGGCCAATCCGAGAAGGCGAGATTGGTGGTGATGATGATCGATGTATTCTCGTAAAGCTTCGAGATCAGATGGAAGAGGAGCTGGGCACCGGCATTGCTGAAGGGCAAGTAGCCAAGCTCGTCGATCACGATCAGATCATGGCGCAGCAAGGATTCCGCCATCATACCGCCGCGGCCGACCGCCATGTCGTTTTCCAGACGATTGACGAGATCGACGAGATTGAAGAACCGGCCACGAGCGCGCGTTCGAATGACAGCAGCGGCAATCGCGATTGCAAGATGTGTTTTGCCGGTGCCGGTTCCGCCGATGAGAATGATGTTGCGCTTGGCGTCCAGGAAGTCGCCCTTGGCCAATTCCCTGACCTGGCCTTGATCGACCGGAGTATCGGTAAAGAGGAAGCTGTCGAGATCCTTCAACACCGGGAACTTGGCGCCTTTGATCCGGTAGCTGATCGATCGCGCCTGGCGATGCGTTAATTCGGCCCGGATCAAGCTGCCGAGTAGCGGATAGAGTTCGTCGCGCCGCGCCAATCCTTTTCCGGTGATCTCATCGAAGCTCGCACGCATGCCATAGAGCTTCAATTTGTTCATGGACTCGACGATCTGCTGGCGTTCCATCAGGCGGCCTCCTTGTTCCGACGCAAGGTGTCGTAGCGCGCGCAATCGGCGATCGGCGGATCGGTCAATTTGAGTGCGTCGGGGGTGGTGATGCCGGGCCGCGCCGGCGGCTCGGTTCGCCGCGCCAAGATCGCGAGGACGACGTCGCTATTGGCGATCCCGGCATCCAAGGCTTCCTTGCAGGCGGCGGCGACCGCTTCCATGCCGGCGTCGGGAACGGCGGCCAGAATCTTCACGAACTGCCGGTCGCCGTCGGTGAGATGCTTCAACTTGGAGCGGATCTGGGCCAAGGATTCCGGCAAGTCCCAATCCTTGAACGGCGCGCCGTTCCGCAAGGCGCCGGGTTTGCGCATGAGAACCGGCAGGTAGTGCCAGGGATTGTAGATCACGGCATCGCGCGCAAAGCTGCGCTCGTGTTCTGCGACGATCTCATTGTCGAGCCAGACGACGATCCGCTCGGCATAGACCCTGACCAGCACCATGCGACCGGCGGCCTTGGCGTTGACACTGTATTTGTTCCGCTCGTGCGTGACGAGGCACGTCGTGGTAGCTCGCACCGCCTTCTCGACAAAACCGTCGAAAGGACCGAGGAACGGCATCAGCTTCGACCGTTCTTCCTCGAAGACCTCCCAAATGGTCTTCTCGCGGAACTCAGGATGTTTGGTGCGCTTGGCGTAAGCTGCGCATTGATCCCCGAGCCAGCCGTTCAATTCGGCAAGGCTTTTGACCTTCGGGCGCGGACGGAACAGAAGATCGCGGATATTGCCGACCTGATTCTCGACCTGGCCTTTCTCCCAGCCCGCCGCTGGCGAGCAAGCGACAGGTTCGACCAAATGATGCGAGCACATCTGCAGGAAGCGCCGGTTATATTCCCTGACCCGCCCGACAAAGACCGCTTCAACTGCGGTCCGCATGTTATGGGATGGACGCCTCCCGTTTTTCGGTCACAATTCATCATCAACCAATGGAGGGAAGGATGACATTACAGATGTTGGCGATTGATCTCGGTAAGCATTCTTTTCACTTGTACGGTATTGATTCCGACGGCGTGGTCGTCTCGAAGAAGGTCAGCCGGACCAAGCTGATTGAGGTGGTCGACCACTTCGCACCGACGACGATCGCGATGGAGGCGTGCGCCAGTGCGCATTATTGGGGTCGACGATGGCTCGCAGCCGGGCGCGAGGTGCGGCTCATCAATCCGCGTTTCGTGAAGGCCTTCGTCAAAGGCTCGAAGAATGATGCGGTCGATGCGGAGGCGATCTTCGAGGCGGCGATGCGTCCGACGATGCGATTCGTGCCGGTAAAGTCGACGGGACAGCAAGACCTGCAATCGCTCCATAGGGCCCGGGAGCGGCTGATCTGCCAGCGAACTTCGCTGATCAACCATACGCGCGGTCTCCTCGCGGAATATGGCATCGTGCTGCCGCAAGGCCCGTGGCGCTTTACGGCGCAAGCGCCAACTGCCATCGCGAATACCGAACTATCGGACTTGGCGCGCGAGATCTTCGGCGAACTCTTGGACCAATTGCGCGACCTCGATCGCCGGATTGAGAAGCTCGATGCGAAGGTGGTCGCGATCTGTCGCACGAACGAGACTTGTCGACGGCTCGCGCAGCTCCCGGGCGTCGGTCCGGTAATCGCCACGGCGATTGTCGCGGCGGTGAATGACGGCCACCAGTTCCGATCAGGCCGCGAGTTGGCCGCGTGGATCGGCCTGGTGCCGCGACAGTACACCACCGGTGGCAAACCGCGATTGGGCGGGATTGGCCGACGGGCCAACCACTATCTCCGGCGTCAGATGATCCACGGCGCACGTGCCGTGATCAGTCGGTTGTCGAAGCACGATGACCGGCGCTCAGTCTGGTTGAAAGCATTGATCGCCAGACGGGGTTTCAATAGAACAATCGTGGCGCTCGCTAACAAGACCGCCCGCATCGTTTGGGTACTATTGGCACGGAAGGAGGAATATGTAGCGGCTTGAGGAACAGCGCTTCTGCGCCCTGTACCCAAGACCGAGATCGAATGCGAGGTGAACACTGATGGAACGTCGGTACGGACCGCAGCCTCAAAGCCTGATCTATGACAAGGCCCCAGAGGCCGATCATGTTATGAGGCCAGAGGCAGCGGACTCCCATCAAGGCCAGGGGCGCGACCGCTCCAGCGACAGGCCGGATAGATTCGCGCATCCACCGACGATGCCAATAGAAACACCTTGCGGCGGGAGGCGTCCATAGATTGTCATAGATCCCGCGCCGACAGATGCCGCCATAGAATTCGAACGCCTTGTCGTGGGCGTCGAAGACCATCTCCTGGGTCTCGCGATGATATGCGCGAACAAACGGCATCCGGCTGTAAGCGAGGCGCATCTGCGCCGCTTTCACCGTTAGCGGGCACGCCCTGGAATTCGATGTCCTCGTGGCTCCAATCGAATTGATAGGCTTCGCCCGGATCAAAGCGCATGGGAATGAACGCCGAGTTCGGGGCCCGTGATCGCTCCTGGCGCCATCCCTTCACAAACCGATGCACGCTGTCGTGCGCGCCTTCATATCCATGCCCACGCAATTCCTCGAACAGTCGCTGCGTCGATCGGCGCTGGCGCTTGGGAAGTTTGGCTTCCTTCTCGAGGACCTCGGTCAGGATCGGAACGAAATCGCCGAGCTTGGGCAGCGGCTGGACTTCACGCTCATATTTGAACTCGGTCGCGTTCGACCGAATCACCTTCGAAACCGTTTCCCGGGAAATCCCAAGCTCGCGCGCAATCCGCCGAAGCGACTTGCCGTTCTGATAGTGTTCGAACCTGATCCGCGCGATCTCATCCACAAGCAACATCCCCCAACCCCTCGGACAAAAGCCGAGAGATTGGCCAACCAGCCAAACGGCGTCTCCCACGTTTGGCCGATCAAACTGGCCTAATTTTCGACGCGAAAGTCGCCCTCAAAGCGGGCCATTATTGCGCGCGATTTCACACTCCTGTGGATCTGGTAAGTCCAATCGGCAGCTTCACCGACCCGGAATATGCCCAAGTAGGCCTGACCGAGGCGAAGGCCCGAGAAACCCACGATGCGGTTGTTGCCGTGGTGCGCTTCGACGAGACCACTCGCACGATTATCGACGGCCGGACGGCCGGGTTCTGCAAGCTGATCGCCGAACGCGCGACCTGCGCGATCCTGGGCTGCCACGTTGTTGGCGAGCGGGCGGTCGAGATCGTCCAGGTGGTTGCGGTCGCCATTGCCGCAGGGATGCGAGTGGACGACCTGGCTCGGGTTCCGCTCTCATTTCCCACCTATGCCGCTATGCCCGGGCGCGCGGCCTACCGTGCCGCGCAGCAGCTCAATCTAGGAGTAGGTGGCCAAGTATACCCCCCTGATTGAGTCGTGTCTGACAATTCCACCCGCAATAGGGGGGCTTACTTTGCGGTTTCTTGAGCGCAAAGCCCTCCGCGGAGGGATTCAATGTCAATCGGCGGGCAATTTTAGATCTAACTCAAATTCGATGAAATCTGCGGCTCAGGGGCGGCCCTCAAGCCAGAGCAGACGGCGGTAGAGAAGCGGTAGAGAATATGTCCACGCTGAAGGAGGTTAAAGACTGGGTTCATACGGGCTTCGTTCCCCCCGGTTCGGCTCCTTCGGTAAGTTCCGCTTGTCGACGAATTGGCATGCAACCGGTCGACAGCAGGGTGCGTAAGTGCTGTTTTCTCTCGGAGCAGTTGATTGCAGCCGACTTGCATACCGTGTCCCTCGTACATTCCTGATCGACTTCGTTTCCCGGGTCGCAGTTGCCACAATGTTTGCTGTGAAGTTACGAAGGTCGTCGCCGGAGCGGCCGGCACGGGCGCAATGCTGCCCATGGAAGTAGCACGGCGAACGTCTGGTTCCGGGATTGGCTCAGTAGCCGCCCAATGACAGACTTGGGTCGGGAGCGGTCAGAGGCAGAGGCGGTACGAACGGCAGCTTCTTGGGCCGGTTTGTTCCAGAGCTGCCATTCTCCTTTCGGCCAACTTTGGTCTTTCGAAGATCCACCCTCGGATGTCGGAGAAGGGAGAAGGGTCGAGCGCGCTCCATCGATAGCCGCAAGCGAATGGCCGCGTCTTGCACGATTCAGCCGTCCCCACCCTGTGCCGCTAGTCTTAGTCTAGTTCGGCTTCTGAGGGTCAAGCGGCCGAACAAGCACCGCCACAGAATTGACGAGGATGACCCAACTATATCGAAGTGGGCATATCCGCGAGCGCGCACATACGTGATAGGCCCGAACAGCCGGTCGAGGAAAGGAAGGGGTTGATGAGCACAATTTGGAAGTCGGTGGTTGTATCGCTCACCCTGGTGACGGCGATGCTGGGCTTCTCCGCGACAGCATCCGCCGATTGGCAGGGCGCTGTCTGGGGTATGTCTGTGAAGGACGTAGGCAAAAGCTTTCAGATCCCGCATAGGAAACCCCGCCTTGGGGAGATCTTTGATCAGAAGGCGAAGCTGGTTTTTGACACCTTTACCACTGGCAATATTATTTTCGAAGGTGGTGCTCTTGATTTTGAAGATGGCGGGTTAGTTCAAATCCGGATGCAACTTAAGTGGCCCGATCAATGTGATAGCTTGTCTGAGGTTATTAGTCGCATTCATGGAAAACCTACAAACGATGCAACTTTTGGACAATTTCCAAAGGGTGGGTTCTGGGGGCATAATACCGAATGGATAGATGAGAAACGAAACAACAGAATTATTCTCTCAAACGCGTGGAGCTTTCGCTGCGAAATCTATTACACACGTTTCGACCGTCCGCGACCCATCAACGCCCCTCCCATTAAGCTCACACCAGCCCCAGGCAGCCTTTGAGCTGAAAAGCTAAGGGCGCGGGGAATAATAATCGCTTTAATGTAGCTTATGGGGCCTGATGGTGTAATTCCAATCGGGATGGAAGTCATTGAAGGTGATGTTGAGGTCGTTGAGGGCAGCTTTGGGGACGCTGAGGGCCTTCGGATAATACTGTTCATCGATCGCGCAGCGGATTTTAAGACCGGTCTCAGTTTTCGTGGCGGCAATCAGCTGAAGGAGAACATGCGGTGCTCGATGCGGTTCCATTTGCTCGTGCCGGGCGGATGATGAGCAACCGTGATGGAGGGGCCGGTTTTATTGGCAAGCTTTTGCAACTCGGTTTTCCATAAACGCACGCGCGATTGCCTCTGGCGTATGGCCTTGCGAAAACGGTTGCGGGCTCCGTACACCGAGAAGCGAAGCCGGGAGACTTAGAGCGCATAGCATCCAGACATCCCAGCAATCCGTCTCAAACGTGAGCCGCTTTGAAAAAGGACCCGACCATTCTGTTCCATCTCCGCCAAAAACGCCGCGCGTCGTGTCCTCTTGGCGTCCCTCGCCCTCGTGTCGATGACTTTTTCAGAGTTTCCCTAATCCAACTTATTAGCACATGTTGCGTCATGGTTGAATAATCAACCGACATTCTGCTCTCGAGACCTGCCCATACAACCGAAAAGTGCTTCGTGGTGCGGGTGAGATTTGGTCGCCGGTTCGCCAATCCCGGGTTCGTTATCAATCCCTAAACAAGCGCTGTGGGACGCGATAACGAACATGTCATTACCCCTTTTTCGCCGACTGCCCGGAAAAAACGTCCCCTCAGTTGTCGCGAGGTGCGCGACCTTCCCCTTGTGTGCCGCCGAGACTGAGTGATCGACTGCCTACCCTATTGAGCCCATTCTGGAGAATGGGGCTGCCTCTCAGGGGTAGCATATCATCGGTTACGATGGCTCAATACGTTGCTACGAGGCGGAACGATGCTTTATCGTTCTCACACAGGCCGCCGAAGCCGACGGCCATCCGGAGGATTTCGACATGCATACACGGATGATCGCCGCCGCGGTCGCGCTCGGCGCCGCACTCGCCACGCCGGCGCAAGCGCAGCTTCTCACGCACCGTGACCTCTCCTATCCGATGGCACGCACGATCGCCGAAGCGGCGATCGAAAGCTGTGCTGCCAAGGGGTATCCCGTCTCCGCCGTCGTGGTCGATCGGGCCGGCGAGGTGATCGTGGCAATGCGCGGCGACGGTGCGGCTCCACACACCATGGAGAACGCGCGCCGCAAGGCTTACACGGCGCTGAGCTTCCGTGTACCGACTTCGGATTACGCGAAGCGCTATGCCGACAACAATCCTGTCGTGCACCAGCAGGTGACGTTGCCGAATGTAATCGCGATTCCCGGTGGCCTGCCCGTGAAGGTGGGCAAGGACGTGATCGCTGGGGTCGGTGTATCAGGCTCGCCCGGTGTCGACGAACCTTGTGTTCAGGCAGGTATCGACAAGGTGGCGGATCAGCTTAAGTGAACTAACATCTCCAGTTCAAGTCTTCGCAATGCGTAAACGCACCCGCGCTCTGGCAGCGTTGTCCGCCCGCCGGCAATTTCACATTCCTATGGGCAGTCCAGCGGGGTCGTGGGCCAAGTCGTGGGTCAGCTTCGGAGGGTTTACAGAAAGTCGCGTGATTTCAACCGCTCACGGCAAACACGGGCCGACAGCCGGTCAGCGACATCGCCGCTTCGCAGTCCTTCGTGCGCTTCAGCAGAAGCTCGAAAAGGCCAGGCGCTTGCGCGCAACTCGAAAGAATTTTGGCTCCGCCAAGGCGCGCG
The DNA here is from genome assembly GCA_963804725.1 of uncultured Alphaproteobacteria bacterium. Classification (GTDB taxonomy): domain Bacteria; phylum Pseudomonadota; class Alphaproteobacteria; order ATCC43930; family CGMCC-115725; genus JAATGI01. The sequence continues at coordinate 343,298 of CAWDRN010000011.1, forward strand.
GCTGTCGCGACAGTGACAGTCCGGAGCACCGGCGCGGGCGCTTCGATAGGGCGTTGCCTGCACGTTCCAAGGTCCGTGAGATCAAGCACCCTGCCGCGCTGCCCTATGCAGAATTCCTAGTTTTCATGCCAACCTTGCGGGAGCAAGATGCGTCGCGGCCTGCAAACTCGAATTTGTGATCCTCGCGGGCCACACGCACGGGATCGCGCACACTGGAACGAGACAAACTTGCGCGATAAGAATGGAAGCGGACTTTCGGCACGGCAGCGTGCAACGAGGCTATCGATAGGAGCGCGGGGGCTGATGGTGTATACCACCTCGCTTTTGCCTTGATCTCTTTGGCTGATATGACGAGGTGATTGGGGGCTTATCAACAGGCAATTTCGTGGTGCCGTTCAAAGGAGGATCGAGATGTTATTTTCCGGCGGTTTCACGTTCTCCAACTTTCTTACTGACGTTTTATCCATATTTATTTTTGTGCTGTGGTTCTGGTTGCTGATCACCGTTTTCAGCGACCTGTTCCGCCGTCACGACATATCTGGCTGGGTGAAGGTGATTTGGGTGATTGTGCTGATCTTGTTCCCCTATATAGGCATCTTCGTCTATTTGATCACGCAACATCGGGGGATGGCCGAGCGGCAGATCCAGCGCGTGCAACAGGCCCGCGAAGACATGCGTCACCTCGTCGGCTACAGCGTTGCCGATGAGCTCGAGAAGCTGGAAAGACTAAAGAGTTCCGGGACTATCTCAAACGAGGAGTACACGAGGCTCCGCGCAAAAGCCGTGCAATAATTTAAGGTAGATATAGTCCGATGGCGGAGAAGCGGCCAGCATCGCCGAATGCGTGATCCTGGCCGATTCTCCGCGATTTTTTGGCTGGAGAAAAGCTTTCGCCCAATTTTGGCTCCTAACGGCGGAGGTTCCATCAGAGCATGCCATAACCGCGAGCCATTGCCGCCGCAAAAGCCAACAGCAACGGAAACAGTGCCACTTCCATCCAGAGATACCGTCGCGTCGTGGCGATCGCCTCATCTGTCGGCAAGGCGCCAGAGCGCCGCCACTTCAGGTAGACGAGCGTCGGCGGAACCGAGAGGAGACCAATCACGAGGAATGTCCCCATCTTGGCCCAGAAGAATGCGTTGTGCGCGTAATAGTCCCAGCCTTTCGCTGCGAAGATTGCGCGGGAGAAACCAACGATGAGAATGAGGGCGGCGAGGATGCCATACCACATGTCGATCGGAGCGACGCGACCGGCGGTGGCTGCGTCCATTCCGCGCCGTACCAACATGAATTCCGAAAACAGAACACCGAAGAGAGCGAAGACAAAGAAATGGTGTAGGATCGCGAGAATGAGATCAAGATTGGGCATCGATTAGTCCCCGTTATGAGCGTTGGCGCGGTCAAACCTCCTCAGTCGATTTATCGCAGCGGGAGAATTGCAGATACGGTACGGGCACACGGGCCTTGGCGCAGGGGCCCAGGTCCGCACGGCCGTATATTGTCTCGACTTGACCAGCTTTTGCGAGCCATTGTTACCGGACTAGCAAGCCCTATATCTCAACGCGCTATGTTGTGAACGCGAGCCAACTATTCCATCGCCCGGACTTCATCGCGAGCTGCTCGTGCAGCAAAGTAGCAAATAAGCCGCGAAGTGCGCCAACTTTGTGTGCTAGCGCAGGCTCGCCGGTGTCATCTTGCGTCAGAAGCTGAAGCATGGCGGATCGTGTCGAGAGCGGAAGGCTGGTTACAGGGGAGCTTCGTTAACATCCGCGCGCTGCGCGAAGCAACTGCCTCCGAGAAAGGCCTCGCGATCGGCCGAGCCACGGAGAAGGTCGCCCCCCGATCCGGTTTATTTTTATGTCGATAAGCCGCCACCATGCGCCCCGATGATGGATCGGCAGATCGGCGGGCCTAATTCAATGCGGGCCGATTTGCTGGTGAAGAAGGGCCGGAACATGCGCTCCTTCACGCTCGCCGCAATGCCGGTGCCGCGATCGCTCACCGAGACCTGGGCGAATGGCTTGTCATCGCGCGTCGCAATGGTCAGGCCTTGATCGCCGGCTTGTTATCGGCCATCCCGTCGCAGGAATTGACCACCAAGTTCAGGAACGCCTGCTTCAACTGAACCGGATCGACGCGCACCACCGGCACGGCAGCGGACTCGGACGTCTTTTTGCGGTCATGATCAGGGTGTTGTAACCGCCTTGACCCCGTCCCGTTGCAATTCTCCGATAGGTTACACACTCGGATTCGCGCCGATCGATCGCGGACAAAGATCAGGGGAAAACGGACATGAGGCTGATCGCTCATGCACTCGCGAGCTTGGCGGCGCTCGCGCTCGGCGCGTCGACCAGCGCGGTCGCCAAAGAGAACCACTGCAAGCTCGCCAACGGCATCGAGCACATCGTCTTCATCCAGTTCGACAATGTCCACTTTCGACGCGACAACCTGAATGTGCCGTCCGACCTCGAGCAGATCCCCAATCTCTTGAACTTTCTTGAGAACAAAGGGACGTTTTTCACCAACCACCACACGCCACTGATCTCTCATACCTCGGCCGACATCGTGACGGCGTTGACCGGTGTCTATGGCGACAAATTCGACGTGCCGATCGGCAACAATATCGGCCTCTTCGGCCCGAGCGGCGTCGCCGGCTTCCCCAGTTCCTTCACGTACTGGACGGATGTTTTGGCCGATGGGACCCCGGAGATGCTGGCTCAGAACGGCAAGAATGCGCCGGCGCCCTGGGTCCCCTTTACTCGCGCCGGCTGCGACGTTGGCGGCTTTTCGATCGCCAATATCGAATTCGAGAATGTTTCAAGCGACATCAACAACGTGTTCGGCTCCAACTCGCCGGATGCGATGGAAGCCGCCAGCAACCACAACAAAGCGGTCGCAGATTTCGAAGGAATCATCATTCACTGCGCTCAGAACAGTTCGCTCTGCGCTCAGAATGGCGCACCCGGCATCCTGAAAGACGAGCCCGGCGGCTATAACGGGTTCACGGCGCTTTACGGCAACGTCAATGTTCAGCCGCAGATATCGCCGAGTGGTGCGGTCAAGGACCTCGACGGTAACGTCATCACCGACAGTTCCACGCCACCCAACATAGGCTTCCCGGGATTTGACCCATCGCCTTCCCAGACCCTGGGCTATCTTGCGCTGATGCTCGAGGCAGGCGTGCCCGTCGTCTATGGCTATATCGAGGATGCCCACGACAATCATGGTCCGCAGATTTCGGGCGTCAGCACTTCGGTCGAAGAGACATTCGGACCCGGCGAAGAGGGTTTTGTCACGCAGCTGCAGGCGTTCAACGAGGCGTTCGGCGAATTCTTCGCCCGCCTCGCTAAGGACGGCATCACCGCGGACAATACCTTGTTCATCATCACCGCCGACGAGAACGACCATTTTGTCGGCGGCGCGCCCTCGCCCGCCAGTTGCGACGGCGTCAAGACGCCGTGCACCTACGCTGCCGGTTCAAATCGGCCGTGGTCCCGGCGCGAGTTCGGCGCAGAGCGCGATTTGGCCGAAGCGACTACAAACGTCGCTATGATATGAGCAGCGCCCGGGCGTCTTCCCAGAGACCGCGAATTACCTCGCCGGCGGGTTTGGCTTGCGCCAAGGCGGCGGCTTGACCCGCCCATGCCTGGATACGGTCGATGTCGCCCGCTTTGGCGCCGGCCACTCGCATCGCTGTCGTCAAGCCGCGCTGTACCGGATAAGGCGCGGGTGGCGGCGCATCGGGCCCGGTCGCGGCGCGAACATAGGCGGTGGCGATGCCACGCCCAGCCCGCCCGGAAAAGGCGCGCGTCACTACGGTTTCTTCCGGCAGGGTAAGTCCGATCGCGTCGGCCCAAGCCGGCGTGATCTTGGTTTCGGGGCAACGTAGGAGCGCCGTGCCAACCTGCACGGCAGATGCGCCCAAAAGCAAGGCCGCGGCTAGCCCGCGCCCATCAGCAATGCCGCCCGTCGCGATCACCGGTACGCGCACCGCGTCCGCGACCGCCGGTACAAGCGCGAACAGTCCCACTTGATGTGTCTCCGCTTTCGCGGCATCGAACGCCCCTCGATGGCCGCCCGCCTCCATGCCTTGCGCGACAATTGCGTCAGCGCCTGCGGCCTCCGCGTCGCGCGCCTCGGTCACAGTGGTCGCGGTCGCGAACCATTTGATGCCGTGCGCCTTCATCCGTGCGACGAACTCGGGCGGATAGAGTCCCATGATTGAAGACACGATTGCCGGACCGGCTTCGATGATCGCCTCGCATTGCTCGGCGAAGTCGGGCGGCGTTACGTCGCCGGCCTCAGGCGCGACTTCCGGTCCCCACCCTGCGAGGAACGAGCGTACCGCATCTTCGGCGGTACCGTCGCGTCGTGGCGGCGGATCGGGGATCCACAGGTTGAGTTGAAAGCCGCCATTGCTGCCGGCGCGCATCTCCGCGGCCCACCCCGCGATCGCCGTCGGCTCCATCAGCAGAGCGCCGCAGCCCCCCAGTCCACCAGCATTGGCGACAGCGATTGCAAGGGATGCTGGGCACGCCCCGGCCATCGGCGCTTGCAGGATCGGGATGCGTAGATTGTAAGCTTGGCAAAACGCTTCAGCGCGGTCCAACGCTGGACTAAGGGATGGCATAGCGCGACCTCTTGGTTGCTCATTGTCCAATCTTGGTCACCGTCTTCCACGGGATTAACGGTGAGGCTTTGCTCGCGGGATTATCCGGATCACAAACGCTCCAGCTTTTGGACCGACGGCCGCCAGGCGATTACGGGTTGCCGCAGACAGCGAAGCATCGCCCGTGCGCCTGCGCATCGCTCAAGTGTGCTCCATTCCTGCCTCAACCTCGAGGCTAGCGAGATCTCGATAAATCGATGCGCACGCCAACAACCGCCCCTCGCGCTTGTAGGAGACAAGGCAATCCTTCGCTGCAACACTGCCGTCGACGGCGATCTCATCCCAGCGTTCGGCGTGGCCGACATAGTTGATCGGCACGTCGTAGTGTTGACTCCAGAAGAATGGCACCGCGTCGAACCGCTTGCGGAGGCCCAACATGTTGAGCGCAGCGGTCTGGCCTTGACGCTGGGCGACTACCCAATGCTCAACGCGAATCTTCTCGCCGGACCGGGGGTCTGGCCATCGCGCGATGTCACCAGCAGCATAGATGCCGTTGACGCTTGTCTCGAGGAACTCGTTGACAAGCACGCCTCGATCGAGCGCGAGTCCTGCATGCTCGGCCAATTGCAGGCGTGGCTGCACTCCGATGCCGACCACCACCAGGTCGGCATCTATCGTGCCGCCGCTGCTCAAAGTCGCACGCAAGCCGTCGTACCTTGTTACCGTGTTCTCTAAATGAAATATGACGCCGTGCTCTTCGTGCAAAGCGCGGATGAAATCGCCCATTTCGCTCCCCAGGATGCGTTTCATGGGGTGCTTATCGGGTGTAACCACGTGAACTTCGATCTCGCGCGCGCGCAACGCTGCTGCCGCTTCGAGCCCGATGAATCTGGCGCCGATTACGAGCGCGCTGCGGGCGCCTTTGGTCGCAGCAATGATGGAACGGCAATCTGTGACAGAGCGTAACGTATGAATATGGGGCAGCTCGGCGCCTGGGATCGTGAGACGCACGGGTTCGGCGCCAGTGGCGAGCAGGAGCCGGTCATAGGTTAGTTTGCGGCCGCCAGCGCTCAGCACACGCGCGTTCGTGTCGATGTGGGTGACCTCGGTATTCAGATGCAACTCGATCCCCGTCTCGACGTAGAAGCTGGGTGGTCTTAGCGGTACGCAGTCTTCGGGCGCGGCGCCGGCGAGATAATCCTTGGAAAGGTTCGGTCGATCGACCGGTCCCTCGGGATCGCTGCTCACCAACATGATGCTGCCACGAAAACCCACTCGACGAAGCATCTCCGCCGCGGCAAAGCCCGCAGCGCCTCCACCCACAATCACAATCCTTCCCGGTAAATCGGTGGGGAGTGTGACGCGGGGCCTCAGCCCCTCCAACTTCTCACGCACGAAGACGCGGCCATCGCGTTGCTCGACCCGCCAGCAGGCAAGCGCTGACAACGCAGGTGCGCGAACGGCCTCGCCAGTATGCAAATCAAAGGCTGCGTGGTGCCACGGACATCGGATCGAGCCCCCCTCAACCAATCCCTCGACGAGCGGCCCATGGTAATGGGTGCAGTGCGCGGCGATTGCGCAAACGTCTCCACCGGATCGGACGAGCACAACTTCTTCTTCGCCAACATGACCCGCGAGCTTGCCGCTTGCCAGATCCGTGAGTGGGACGCCTGCAGCAAGATTGGGACCATTTGGGAATGATTGGTCTTCCGTCATTCTTGCCTCTCTGGCGCCTGCTGGATTGACTCGTGTACAGAAAAAGCTTCGCACAGAAGTCACCGGCCGCCTTTGCCATTCTAATCCAACTGCCTTGAAGAGTGGCCCGCAAACGGCGACTAGAACATTACGTCACATGAATTGCTATTTGTAGAAATGCTCTACCACTTTCCTCCTTAGTTGAACTAACCGTCTGGCTAGCCGCCGTGGCGGCCGAGTTAGTAAAAGGCAACGAAGCTGCGGGGGAAGATAACGTGAGTAAGAATGCGCAAGAGCAGCAGCTCAAACCAGCGAGCGTCTTTCGGATAGTACGAGTGATGGAGTGAAAACTGAGATGAGCCCGCCACGTCCCAAAAATGCGAGACCCAACAGCGCCACGGTTGAGGCGTCTGCTGGCACGGCATTGCCTCAGGAAAGAGAGGTATCAAGGACCAATCAAAACCTGGAAAGCGCTACAACTTCTCAAAAAGCCCAAACGCTAGTTCATGACCTCCTTCACCCAGCATCGCGTCAACATCGCCGGGCGAAAGCCGAGCTTGTAGTAGAGTAGCTTCGCCTCCTCCCGTGCCACCGCGCCGAGGAACACCGCATCACACCCCGACCCTCGCAGCTTGCGATCGAAATGTGCGATCAGCGTCGTGGCAATGCCGCGTCGCCGCCACTGCTTCAGAGTGAACAGGTCCTCGATCATTCCGATGCCGTTGGGCGCCCTCGCCATTGCGCCATAGCCTCGCGCCCTGCCCTCTACCACGGCGAGGTGAAAGCGATAATCGGGTGCCTTCGCGCGATAATTGGCGATCATCGTGTCAACGAAATCAGCGTCAAGATCGAGATGGTCCGTGCGCCTTCCCTCCTCGACGTTGCGCCGGACCAGCTCGGTGAGGGCCTGCCAGCCGTTCTCGTCATCGATCTCGACGATTTTGATACCTGACGTTCCATGCGCGGTCAGCTGGTGACACAACATCTGAATTACGACAGGCCGCTCCTTAAACCCCAGATAAGCCAGCCGCGCGAGAAGAAGTTCAGGCGCGAAGGCGTCGGTATGGATGACGCGCCAGTTTGAGGGGGCAAGATATTTTTCCATCGCCGCGAGTACAGTATCGATTGCCTCGTCGTTGTTGGCAGTAACGTTGTCGGCGTGGTTGGCGTCCCACAGATCGGGGCAAACCGCGTCGGTGACGATGCCGCAGTACGGCGTCTCGAGGACAACATGCCCCAATCGCCGCTGCCAGCGATAGGCGTCGGCGACCAGGCGCATCCGACCAGCGTGTTCGTCAGCTTTTCGTCGACATCGATCAGGTCTTTCTCCTGTTCCGGTTTGCCCAACCCACTGCCGTTGCCAAGCCTTCTGCTTGCGAGACCACCTTCGGTCGCCTGTGGCGGTGACTGGCGTCACCGCAGCGAAATCCCGACGCGCCGGTAGGTGCACCGGCACTTGGAGCGCCCTGTCCCACGTGGGAAATCGATGCCTCTATCGGCAAGAAGTTAATCACACAAGGGCTTCTGCCCCGGCCGATGTCGGGACTACCGGATTGGTCGGTCTGATTTGCTGCAAAGTCTCAAATCGCCAAATCGCGAGCGCTCCGTGCATTGAGTGGCAGCGGGCAAATCAAATGGAGATCAGGCGGCCGATCTCCACGACGTGGTCGGTCGGCAGGCCGAAAAAATCGCTAACGTGTGTCGCATTGCGTTCCATCATAACGAATATTCTCTCTTGCCAAGTAGGAAGGCCCTTGAGGTCCTTCCGTCCGACTACTGTTTCGTGACCGACATAATAGGTCACGTCATTGAGATCGACGATCCATCCACTCGCTTTCGAGGCAAGCAAGAGCGCAGGGATATCCGGCCGCTCCATAAACCCATAGCGCGCGTCGGCTCGCCAGAAACCGGGGGCAATCTCGGTCACCGAAATTCGATCGGCGGAGGTCAGCCACGGAACTGACAGAATTTCCGCCCTCAAGATAATCACCTGTTTGTGCAGCGCTCGATTTTGTTTGACGTGCCAGACCATTACCGGCGGTGTGTCCCGTGTCGTCCGGCTCAGAAACACTGCCGTACCCGGCACACGCGGAATTTTCTGAGACTCTATCTTGGCCAAGAATTGGGGGACCGATATTAAAGTCTCGTGGATACGAGCCGTCACGGCCGCCGCGCCACGATGCCAAATCCACATGATGGCATAGACAGCGCCCGCCAAAAGCAGGGGCACATATCCGCCGTCCGCCACCTTGCTGAGATTCGACAGGCAAAATGCACTATCGATAACAAAGAAGAATGCCGCGACTATACCCGCCGTCGCTAGGTTCCATCGCCAGATCTCGCGCATCGCGATAAACAAGAGTGCCGATGTCATCAACATCGTCAGTGATACCGCGATCCCATAGGCAGCCGCCAAGTTGTCAGACTTGGCGAAGCCGATGGTTAGTCCGAGCGTCGCAATCATCAGGAGAAAGTTCACGACGCCAACATAGATCTGGCCATAGCCTTCGGATGAGGTCTGTTTGACGCGCAGCCTTGGCAACCAGCCGAGTTGAATAGCCTGCCGGGTCATCGAAAACGCCCCGGTGATGATTGATTGGCTGGCGATGATGGTAGCTAGTGTCGCGAGTACGATGAGGGGAAGCAGCAAGGGCGGAGGGCACAGACGATAAAAGATATTGCCTTCGCTCGGGGCGCCATCGAGCAGCAGTGCGGCCTGCCCCGCGTAATTTAAGATCAAGCTCGGAAACACGACCATGTACCAAGACACGCGTATCGGTCGGCGTCCGAAGTGCCCCATATCGGCGTAGAGCGCTTCTGCGCCGGTGACGCAGAGAAAGACGCCACCGAGCACCAAGAATCCCCGGAAGCCACCCGAAGAGAGATAGGCCAGTCCATATCGCGGATCGAGCGCCACGATCACGCCCGGATGCTTCTCGATTCCCCACAGCCCCATCAAGGCCATGACAAAGAACCAGAGCAACATCACTGGTCCGAATGCACGGCCTATTTTCGCGGTGCCACGTGACTGAATGGCAAACAGGGCGAGAAGGATTATTACGGACGCCGGCACAATATAAGGCTGGAACGCGTCCGTCGCCATGTTCAAGCCTTCGAGAGCGGAGAGTACTGAGATGGCAGGGGTGATCGCACCATCTCCATAGATCAGCGCAGCGCCAAAGAGGCCGATTGCAACAATACTCGCGTGCCGTTTCCTGCGTCCCAAAAGAGACATTAGAGCGAGAATACCGCCCTCGCCGTCATTGTCGGCGCGCATGGCTAGAGAGACGTACTTCACTGAGGTAATGAGGATGAGAGTCCAAAGGACGAGCGATAACGCGCCGAGAATAACCGTCGCATCCGGTGTCCTGCCGGTCATATCGAGGATGGTCTTAAAGGTGTATAGCGGGCTGGTGCCAATATCGCCGAAGACGACGCCTAGTGCCGCAAGGCTCAGCATTGGTAGCCCGGTCCGGGCTAGTTGATGTTGATGCCGTTCAATTCCTGAAATCAATGCTTCCTCGACTGTGGCCCGTTGCTTCAGGGCATCGATTTGAACTCAATACGGACAATTTGTTGCAAAACTGCGACCAAAACTGACTGGTGCGGCTATTCACGCAGGGATTGTGTGTTTTCTTCGTGGCGTCGTGCGTTCCGAGGGGATCCAGCCATTTGTTAGAGTATCAGAGGTCAAGTCATCAGGCAGACTTCACCTCTCAAAGAGAGGCGTACACGATCCTGGTATCGGTGGCATCAATCTAGCCTCGGTCCAGTACCAAGTCTCAATGCCGGTGGCCTGCTGGCACGGCGATGGTGAACCGGTGCGGGGCGACGCGGAATTGACATGGGCCGTATGGCAGAATTCCTACGATAGATCCCACGATCACGAGAATCTGGCCATGGAGTATGAACGCCGTTTTAAGTTCCTGGTTTGCGCTCCTGTGTTCAACGCGGATGATTTGGAGGGGCAGCGTCTGGCCCAAATTATTGGCGAGATCGAGCGCATAGGTTTCTCTGTCATTAAGGCGCCTAAGCCGGACGACGCTGAGCTGGTGATCCGTACCGACGCCGCTGTGGGCTCGGTATTGTTGGATTGGGGCAAACGCGGACCGCAGGGCAAAATGGCGGCCCTGGTTCGATTCATCCGCAGCCGCGGGTTAGACACCCCGATTTATATCCTGGTGCGCCACCACCGCCTTGAAGATATCCCAACCGAAGTGATGCACGAGGCCGACGGTTATGTGTTCCTTGCCGAAGAGACCCCGGAATACATCGCCAAAATGTTGGCCGGTCGGTTGAGGCAGTATGCCGACACGCTGAAGACGCCCTTCTTCGGCGCGTTGCTTGACTATGCTGAAGAGGGGAATCAACTGTGGACCTGCCCCGGCCATAATGGCGGTGCATTCTACGCGCGAAGTCCTATCGGCCGCATCTTTGTCGATCATCTCGGCGAGGGAGTCTTCCGGAATGACCTCGACAATTCGGTCATCGAACTGGGCGACCTACTAGGTCATGAAGGCCCGGCTTTGGCGGCGCAACGTGAAGCTGCCGAGATTTTTGGCGCCGAACGAACTTGGTTTGTCCTCAACGGCACGTCCATGTCAAATAAGGTGGTGCTGCAAGCTCTTGTGGCGCCCGGCGATCTGGTGCTCTTCGATCGCAATAACCATAAGGCAGCACACTACGGCGCTCTGTTCCTCGGGGGCGGCATACCCGTCTGTCTGCCGACCGATCGGAATGCTTACGGACTGATCGGGCCTCTCGATCCCGAAGTGCTTAACGAAGGGACCATCCGAGAATTGATCCGAAACCATCCTTTGGTCACGGATCCGAACGCTTGGCGGCGCGAGCGACCATTCCGCGTCGCGGTAATCGAACAGTGCACCTATGACGGAACGATTTACGCGGCAGATGAAATCGTGCGCCGCATCGGCTCACTCTGCGATTACGTGCTGTTCGACGAGGCCTGGGCGGGTTTCATGAAGTTTCATCCACTTTATCGTCGGCGTTTCGCCATGGGTCTGACAGGTCTCGACGCCGCCTCTCCCGGCATCTTTGCGACCCAATCGACCCATAAGCAGCTCGCGAGCTTCAGCCAAGCCAGCCAGATTCATGTGCGCGACTCGCACCTACGTGGGCAACGGCGCCGGGTTGAGCCGCGCCGGCTCAACGAAATCTTCATGCTGCACGCGAGCACGTCACCTTTCTACCCGTTGTTTGCCAGCCTCGACGTTGGCGCACAGATGATGAAGGGCCGTAGCGGCGAGGTGCTGTGGGACGACACCATCCGGCTTGGCATCGAATTGCGGAAGAAAATCCGGACCATTGGCCGCGAATTTGCTGCTGACCCTGATCCCCAACGGCGTTGGTTTTTTGAGCCTTTCGTTCCTGAGGTGGTAACCACCGCCACTGAAGAGGGAGAGCGCTGCCTATCGTGGGAAGAGGTTTCGACCGACTTGCTGGCTGCCGATCCCCGTCTTTGGTCGCTGGCACCCGGCGAGGCGTGGCACGGCTTCCACCATGTGATCGAGGGGTGGGCGATGACGGATCCGAACAAGCTGACGCTGCTGACGCCTGGCTTCGACCGCGGCGGCGGTTACGCAGAGCACGGGGTGCCAGCCCCTGTTGTTGCGACATGGTTGCGCGAGAATCGCATTGTGCCCGAGAAGAATGACCTCAATTCGCTTCTGTTTCTCTTGACGCCGGGGGTGGAGAGCAGCAAAGCCGGCAATCTCATCAATGCACTCGTGTTCTTCAAGCGCCAATACGATGACAATGTGCTTCTTGAAGAGGCCATGCCGGATTTTGTTCGCGACCGGTCGTCGCGCTATCGGGGTGTGCGGCTTCGTGATCTATGTCGGGAGATGTTCACCTTTTTTCGCGATGCAAACGTCTCCCGACTGCAGCGGGCTCAGTTCGACGCCGCGCATTTTCCTGAGCCGGTCCTCACCCCGCTCGACGCGATGCAAAGGCTGGTGCGCAACGCCGTCGATTACGTGCCGATTAGCGAGACCGCGGGCCGCATCGCCACGACCTTATGGGTCGTCTATCCGCCTGGAATTGCCTCGGTTATTCCCGGTGAACGGCTCAATCATTCGGCTCCTGCGCTCGAGTATCTCTTGGCATTTGAACGCGCCGCCAATCTGTTTCCGGGATTTGAAACGGAGGTTCAGGGTCTCTACCGAGAAACCGCTCCAGACGGCAAAATACAGTTCTGGACTTACGTCGTCCAAGAGCCCGAAGCCGTGGTCGAGGCCAGAGCAAGTCGGACATCGTAATTCAACTTTGGGACGAGGATACGCTCGCCCGAACCCCTCACGGCCTTGCGAAGGGATCGGGGAGACGCGCTACTTGAAAACAGGCGCTAGATAAGAGTCCGCTCAATCAGCGTCGTGGCCGCCATGATGTTCGGCATGAAGCTTGCTCGCCTCGGCGGCATGATGGGTGGCGTGGGCGTGATGGCCGTGTGCCACATGGGCATGATGGCCAGCCTCTTCGACCTCGTCGTCGCGATGGTGCTCGGCGGCCTGGCGATGGTGCTCCGCGGCCTTCTCGTGATGATGGGCGGCCTGCTGGTGGTGATCGATAATTTTATCTTTCGACATTGGTTCGCGTCCTCTCTCGAGCTCGGGCATAATCCCTGGTGACGCAATAAGGGTTAAAGCCACCACGTTGCACCTCAAAGACAATTGATTGACCAAGCCATGACGCGTGCCGCTGCGTACGACTCCACCAAGAAGTGCGGGCCTGCGATGGCTTCAGCGCACTCAGAGCCGAAGCGAATCAGGTTAAGCGCGTTGCATTTTGTGGACTGGAACCAACTCGCGTGCTCCCAATCCATCGATTGTGAAGGGAGCGGATCTGCAGGCCCCGATTTTTTTGGCCGCTACTTACCCCGCCGCTTCATAAATGATCCGTCCCCCGACGATGGTCATCGCGGGACGAACCCCGCGAATTGCGTCGTCCGGAACGGCGGCAGGATTGAAGAAGTCACGGTCCAGCACGACAAGATCGGCAAGCTTACCCGGTTCGATTGAACCGAGCTGATCTTCCTCACGCAAGAACCAGCCGTTGGCGGCTGTGTAAAGCCGAACCGCTTGCTCGCGAGAAATGGTCTGGCCGTCATTTACCAGAATTCCGGCAGCATTTTTTCCCGTGACCATGTAATACATCATGTTCCAAGGATTGAGCGTCGAGATTTGCGCCGAATCTGAACCAGCACCGGCCTTGATGCCGCTTTCGACAATCATGCGGTACGGCGGACCGCCGCGCTTCGAACCAGAGAGATAACGGAAACCATGTAGTGCCAGACCGATGCCAAGGGCTTTGGCGGCCGCCAGATTCTCCCCGGTGAGTTCGGGTACGTGCGCGATCGACCAGCGCAGGTCGGCAATCGGGATGGTCTCGTTGATCTTGCGGAAGCTTTCTATGGTAAAAGCGTCCTCGCGTGCCGACAGCGTGTGTTGCTGGAACGGCCAACCGTGCTGCGCCACCAGCGTCAAAGCCGCTTGGTAGTTCGTCGGGAAGTCGCCCTTGAAGAGCGGCCATTGCGTCACAAACTCGCCGATGCCGCTGATGCGAACCAGATCATCGCCGAAGCCGGGAGAGGAATTGAGGACGCGCCCCGCGATCAGCGATACTTGCGGTTGTTTATCCATGCTAAGGTAGAAAATGCGCAGCCGCGTCGACACCTTGCCTTCGCGATTGAGCGCCAAGAGCGCATCGTGCATCCTGAAGGGATCATCGCTCGCGAGGGTGTCCATCTGCGCCGAAGCGTCCGTGTTCGGCGTCCCGGGAATGACGAACGCGCCCATGTCGACATTGGTAGTGACACCCATGCTCGCCGAATATGCCATGGCGTCGAGCGCACCCTGCTTCCTGTCGGCAAAAGTCTGGACAGCGCGCAGCGCATTGAGCGCGCCAAGCGCCGATGGGCCCATCGCGATAAGGCCGGTATCGCTAACTGCTATGTTCTTGGCGGCAAAGAATTGCCGCGCCCGGGTGTTGACCGCGGCAGGACCGACAAAAGTCTGGTAGAGGATAACCGGGTTGTTCGCCGCGGCCGCATCAAGCTCTTGCAGGGTTGGAAGACGCCGCTCCGCAAACTGCTCGGGAACCCAGCCGCCCATCGAGGTGATCCATGCACCAGGGGGGACCGTCCTCGTCCGTGCCGCGACTGCGCTCTGCACCTCCGGGATCGAAGTTGCACTTTCGATTCTGGTGTCATGACCAGGTCGCTGGCTCAGCAGCACGAAATGATTGTGATTGTCCACAAGACCGGGAATGACTGTGCGGCCCTTAAGATCGATCACACGTGCTGAGGTTGGCGCAGTCTTTCCGGCAGCAACGAATCTACCGTTGCGGATCGCGACGGAGGAAACTACGGAATCTCTGGAGTCCATCGTATGGACCTTGCCGTTGACCAAGGTCAAGTCGGTCTCACCACGATCGATCGCGCCGCCGCCCTTCATTTCTGATTCGGCGGCCTGCCCGCTTGCCACCGGCATCGTGCCAAGCGCAAGTGCGGTCGCCATCAAGGCCTTCAAACCATCGCGCCGACCCAGCATGTCATCCTCCCTGTCTTTTGATACGCGCCATTATAGCCGCGCGGTACACTTCGAGCCTACCTTTCGCTAACCGATTTTGGGAAGCTCGAGACGTTCTATTGCTTGCCGAGGCCCGGGCGTCAACGCTGTTCGCCGAAAAACCCGATGCTTTAACGGCGGTGCAGAGGCTGCGATGTATTCCTCGCCTCAAGCCCGAACTTGCGATGGCGCGGCGACGTCTCGTGGGCCGCGTCGCCGCGGCCGTTAGCAGCGGTTGGCTCAGTGGGTGGCGCAGGTCGTAGGCTGAACGAGAGTCTCTGGCGTCACTAACGTGGCTCCCCTCCTAACCAAACAATACTGGCGAGCCGTGTCGGCAATGCGACTGTCCTTAGCTGCTGCGAGGCTTCTTGCGATCGATCGCAAGACACGCTCGACCATGCAATGTTCGTGACCGCGCGATGGCCTTGCGATCGCGGTGTCACCATCAGACTTCGCTTACGGTCAGGCCAACTCTATCAACGAGGCAATCATGCTTGGCTATTGCGACTTGCCTGCCTCGTCAGCGAGCAGGCGGGCCGCATTGGCATTGAAATTGGCGGAACCAGCGAGGCCCGAGCCGCCATCGACGTTGAGCACGACGCCGGTGATCCAGTCGGCGACCGGCGAGCACAGGAACAGCGCTGCCTGAGCAATGTCCTCAACCGTGCCCATGCGACCAAGCGGCACATCCGAACCGCCACGTCGCTCATGGTCGCCGCCACCAAGGCGCTTCATGCCTTCAGTCCCGGCGATCGGGCCGGGCACGATGCTATTGACGCGGATGCCGTACCGGCCCCATTCGAGCGCCAGATTTTGCATCATACGGTCTATGCCTGCCTTCGCGGCGCCGACATGCAGTTGATAGGCGTAGGGCATATGCGCCATGCCCGCGGAAATGAAAATTATCGTCCCGTGCGTCTCGGCAAGTTGCTCGAAGGCGAGCCGCGATGCGTTGAAGGATCCGAGCAGATCGATGTCGATGACCGTCTTGAACCCGTTAGGCGACAGACGTTCCGCGGGGACCAGGAAGTTCCCGGCGGCGCCGCAGATCAACACATCGATCGGGCCGAGCGTCTCGCGACATCTCGTCAACGCGGCGGCGAGTTCGTCCGGTCTCCGCACGTCTGCGGCGCGCGCTGAAACCCTGGCGCCAAGCGCCTCGAGTTCTTTTGTAGCGCCGTCGAGCTTCGACTGGGTGCGACCGCAGATCGCGAGGTTGGCCCCCAAAGCAGCAAAACCTTTGGCGATGCCAAGATTAATGCCACTACCACCGCCAGTGACGAAAACCGTCTTGCCTTGGTAGAGACCCGCCGGAAAAAATTTATGCGTTTTCATCCTCACCCCCGTTGCCATCGGTCAATGTTACCACGCCACAGGCCGATGCTCACCGCTACGTTCGGATTTGCATGCCACGCTAACTCGCAAGTCGGGATCAGCGGGGACCGCCTTGCGCTATAATTGAATAGAAGCGGTTCCAAACGCGCATTGCCGAAGGCACGTCTGATCAGGCTCCAGGCTTGCCACCCAGGCCGCCATGTATACGTCCAAGCGATCGTGGCGACTTCCAGGCACCATCGCTTTGAGCTGAGTTTCGAGGCCATGCGGTTCCCAGCCTGTACAGCCTGCGACCGCGGCAAGCTGGTCTCGGTAACCCAATTCTGTAGACTTGTGCTCGCACGACGGTAGCAGTGTCCGCACAATCGCGAAGGGATAGACCTCGATGATTTCTGCATCGAGAGCGCTCCTTAGCTCGAAGAACAACTCAAAACCAAAGACCATCCAGATTTTGTTTGCGTGAGGGAGCGACGCTACGCTGCCTCCAGAACCAAGGTGAAAAGCGCATTTCTCTCGAATGCCAATCCAATCGGATGCCGCCGGCGTTCGAAAGGAGGAAAACCCGCCGCGACCAAGTTCGGTCTCGGACGACCGAGAACCAGTCTCGGGTGGAGCGGCTGGTGCATCTAATGCGACGCGCTCGATATGCCAACCCATCTCGATGATTGCGCTAACTACTTTGCGCGCAGCATCTCGGAACGGAACCTCCCTCATGACCTCCTTGTTGCCAAGTCCACGTGGAATCTCGGCTGAAAGCAGTTTCGGGACCTTCAGAGGCGTCAACCGCTGGTTCGCCTGCACCATACAGATCGGCAACCGCTTACCCACTGCGCACGCGACATCTATGCCCACGTAGATCATGGCCGATGACACAGAAGTCTTGCCCCCGAGAGTGCCTAAAGGAATTCAACTAGACCCAATATACGGCGGCGCAGAAGCTTCACCGTTTATAGCGGCTCGGCACGTCCAATGGCGATGGGCCGATACGAATACTCGGCCGTGGCGGGCGGCGCAAAGAGGTAGGCGATGGGGCGGCCGGCGCCGTCGACTTTGAAATTGATGAACCCCGAGCCGACGCCGGTCTTCCCTGTCGGCGAGGGTTGCCCGCCGGGTTCGCGAGTGTCGTCGAAATGTGCTTCGTCCGCCGAATCATAGACGCGCATCACGAAGAAGTCGCCGGAAGGGTCGAGGTTGGGCGTTTCCGCGATAATCACGACATGCCCGGTGTTTTCGTCGGTCTCGATGGTCGGGAAGCGCCACGCCATAATGTCGCCCCGGCGGGCGTCGGTCAGTAAATCGATTCTTCGCCAGCCGCCGGTGGACTCTGGGGTCAGCGCGGCGAAGAAATCGTAATATACAAAGGCACGCGGTCTCGGCTGCCCCGGTTCAGCCTGTATCAGGATGTAATGATTGGGCGCAACGTCATCGAGAACGAACCCGACAAAGCCGTTGCAGTCGCAATCATAGACGCCCGTCGCGGGGTCGATATTGTCGACATGTTGGTAGTCTGTCTGGGTGAGCGTATTGACAATGGATTCGGCCTGCGCGGCGATCTGTTCGGGCAATGTCACGATGGCGTCTCCTCTCGCTTTCAACGCATTGGGGTGAGCGTGACACACAATTTGCTGGGCTTGAGCGGGCCCCGAGCTGTCGCCAGCGGCGGCCTAGACGAGCGCAGTCGCGATGGCGTTCACCGGCGCGTCCCGGTCGTCATTGGCGGCCAGCTCCCAGATCATGATGCCGCCGAGCTGGTTGGATAGCATATAATTCGCTTTCGCAGTCAGCGACTCCGGGTCTTCGTAGCTGATCATGATCCCGGTGTCGGGGTTGTAGAGGAACGGCACTTGCGCCTCGTCGGCCCAGCTGGGCGTGTAGCTGGCAAGGTAATTGTCCTCGATATCCTGGCAGCCGAAAGTGCCGCTTGGCGCGGCCCCCAATCTGACACTTGGTACCCAATCCGCAGGTCTGGTTGGGGGTGGATTTCTGCCGGTCCGCTTCCGGGCAGACAACGCGGATACTGGACTTTCGCTCAAGGCAAGGATTGGCCGATACCGGAACAGCCGCTCTGGAGCACGCAACGGCAACAAGTAGACGTTCGTTCATGGAGATTGTCGCCGGTAGGAAGCGACCCAACTCCGCCGAAGGGCGGCCTGTTAATCGATCCCGGGAGCAGACATCGACGGACGTCGCATACCGGCGACCTCGCGCCCATCCTCGCCGTTTCGGCAAATGCCTCCGATACTTCGAAGCGGACATAGGAGCTGCCCCTTTCGCGCCCGCTAAAACTGTGGTCAAGCTGCCTGCGACCTCGGAACGAACATGCCGTGGAAGGCCATCGGTTGGTTGAACGGCAACCTGACGATCGCCTGTGCCGGACCATCGATATTCATCCCGTCCAAGATCACAAGATCGGCCCCGTTCTCGTCCTTGAGGTTGACCAGACAAAGAATGTAACGGTCTCCTTCCGGAGCCTCCGGCGAGCGGCACGAACACCGGTTCCTGGGCACCACCGGGCGATCCTGGCAGCGTCGAATAGACACGCCGTTCTTTTGTCTCCCAATCAAGCCGGGCGATGCCTTCTGGGGCCTTTGAAAAGCCAAAGCGATACCGCGTCATTTGGAAACGTTCGTCGCAGCGCGGCATCTCGCCGAGAGCGCCCGGAAACGGCTCAACAGTAACATTGTCGTTTGTGTCCGACAGGTCGAACGTCAGCCGACCCATTGTGGCAATTCCGTCATTTGGGTCGGTCGGCCGGCCATCGACGCCTTTAAAGAACCTGAACGAATTTCCCGCCGCAATTGTGGCACTACCTTCGGTGAACGCGTTCATTATGTGACCGACAAATGCCCGCGGCACCTCATACCAACGTAAATCCTTCACTGTCCCATCGCGCGGCATGATCCCGTACATCGGCGGGAGCTTCGGATCGTAAGCGTAGAAGTCACCGCCATCGCGCAGCCGCTGCTGATCGACCGTAAGCGGCATGACTGGGAAAATCACATGCTCGCGCGTAACCGCGAAGTCATGCATGAGACTGGGATATGGAACGGTGAAGGATTCCTGCCGGACCATTTTGCCGTTCCCGTTGATTACCTGCAGCATTGTTTCACCGACGTACCGCTTTTCGGCGAAGAAGCCGAAGCTCCACCATTCACCGGTGACCGGATCGATTTTTGGGTGTGCGGTCAGCGTCTTCGACAGCAATTCACCGTCGAAATCGCAGATCGGCAATGTTTCCAACGTCTCCGGGTTGAGCTCGTAAGGGTGGCTGTCCTCGCGAAGCGCGAACAGGCGTCCATGATGGAAGAACGCGTACGTGTTGGCCGTGTTGTCCCGATTGGTCCCGACCGTTGCCGGATCATCGGTAAACGCGTTGCGATATTTGCCATAGAGCCGGCGGCGCGCTTCTCTCTGTCGCCGAAACCGTTCGGTCTTCACGTAGCGGCAACGGTAATCCACATCCCCTCCACGGCCGAAGTGGAAGACCGACGCCATCCCGTCGCCATTGATGATATTGTCGCCTTTGAGCGAAGGATAGGCACCATCGGGCCCCACCCTGTAGTAGCTGCCGTTCCAAAGCGCTTTGGGGATTTCGCCCACGACCTCGCAGTCTTGGACATCCGCCTCAAATCGGAACGCAACTTGGGTTCAGTAAAAGCTGTCGGTCAAATAGAAAGGTTCCGGCATTTCACTCTCCTGACGCGCCGAATCAGCCGACGGCCGGCTCCAACTTAGCGGTATCGACCTGGTCGTTGCGGCCTTCCATCAGATAGGGGTACCTCGCGACGGTCGCGCGCACGTTCTTGATGCGCCCGCCGTGATCGCCCCATTGAACCTGAAAACGGCAGTTGCATGGAATATCGGTCTTGCATTTTGTGCGGTTTTGCCACGTGCGGTTGCGTCAACTTGGCGCGAGGCGCGCCGGTGGGCGCAATAGGCGGCCTTTTAGGAACGCCGTGAATGCGCGCGAGAGGATCGCGCGCCATTTGTGCAGGGTCGTCAACTGCTCCGCATTTTCACCAAGGCTCCGCAGGAACGCGGCGACCGCAGCGAGCGCCTTGGCGGCGGGCGTCGCTTCGGCGTGCGAACTCGTCACTGTGATCGTGGTTTGTCGCGCGTGTCGGGTTCGCGTTGCGATGGCGGACAGCAGCAGGGGCCGGCTCGTGATCGCCTCGCGATGCCGATCGGGCTCGGCGAGGCGGACGAATATATTCCACCAGTCGTAAAACAGCGCGAGCAGCCGCGCCGCCAGGCGACAGCGCGCGAGGTCGTTCGTCGTGAAGCCGCCCCAGCCCCATTGGTTTTTCAGTTCGTCGAAAATATTCTCGCTGTCGCCGCGATCGCGATACAGCTGACCGAAGACCGCAGTTTCTTCGCAAAGCGACGTCACCAGAACGGCGTATTCGTAGACTTCCGCCGCCTCGTCGACTTCGGCGAACGACAGGCTTTGCTGGCCGCAATCGTCGCTTTGCACCAGCGTCAGAGCGTCCTTCACGCGCCGACGCAGCACGATCGTGCGCCGCTGCCTTGTCCATCCCGTCAAGCGAACCGCGCTCTCCTTGGCTTCAAATCCAGCGCCGGCGTTGACCCATTCGCGATCAAAGGCGAGCTTTTCGATCATGCGTTTGACATTGGCGGTCAGGCGCAGCTTGAACAGAAAGGGAAGTCTGCGCGCTTCCGCTTCACGCATGATCGGCTCATTGCCGAAGCCTGAGTCGCCGCGCAACAACGCTGGCCATAAGTCACGCGGCAGGCGATCCAACAACCCCCACAAGCTCGGCGCGCTATGGTTGGATGCATGTTCATCGCCGGCACAAACATCAACATCGAGAACCAGCCGCGTCCCGGCCATGGAGTAGGTGTGATAGCAATGGCTCGGACGCCCGGGCTTCTTGGGGTTGTAGCCTAAGACGGCTCCTTCCTGATGGCCATAGAGAGGCTTGATCGTCGTATCGACATCGAGAACCCAAGGCTCGCTCAGCAGCTGCTCGACACAGTGGCCGAGATGCCGACGCAGCCACGTCGCGCCTTCTTCCTCATCGATCGCCTTGAGCCCGCGCCTCACCGCATCCTCGCTGACGATCTTGCTCATGCCGAGCAGCTCCGGCAAAACCGCGTCCCAGCGCAACGCCGCGATATGGGCGTAGCGCTTGTGCCCCGCGAGCATCGACAGCATCGTCGTGCCGAGAACGTCGCGTTTCTTTGCAGCGTTGGGGCTGCTGTAGCGCAGCGGACAATCCGCGACCAAGGCCTCGAACAACCCGCTGGTTTTGAGAAAGTCGATGAAAAACGGCAGCTGGCCCATTGGCGTCAGCGCCGCCTCCTGGTCCCATTCGACATGGACCGTTCCAGCAAAACTGTCGAGATCAACGCCATCAGGCAGGCCGGTCTCGGCAACCACAGATTGCTCACCCAACCGGTGAGCCGAAGCAGCAGAAGAATCGCGCGTCATGCCGTTGATAATGCGCGATTCGCCTCAAAAGCAGAAATCTTCAAACGCCGGATTTAGGTTGAACGATGACCTCTGTGCCGATTCCCGCGCACGCGGCATCGATCGTCGCCATCGAGATCACTTCGCGGAAATAATAGCTGTAGACCGTTCCCGACGAGACCCCGACCTCCTTGCCGTCCCTCAGGATATGATCGGCGTGTGCGAAGAGGCCAATCTTCCAGGACGGGGTGGTCGGCAGTTCGATGGTTTTGTAATCCTCGCCCGGCCGCAGCAGCGACGCGTAGATGTCGACTACATCGTCCGGATGCCATCGCAGCGTCGCGATGGTGCGGCGGGGATTCGCCATTTCCGCTTCCAGGGCCGTGCGACCAAGGAAATCATGATCGAACCGGACCGCGCGTTGCCAACCGACCTCGGTCGGCGTCCGGTAGCGCGCCCGCATATTTGATGGGTCGACGCTGCCCGTCACTTTCGGAGCGGGCCTACCTGTGAATTTGAAAAATTCGGCATCTTCGATACCGGCGTTGTAGAACGTCCAGCCCGTCTGGGGAAATCCACCTTCGACGTGATTGACGAAGTAGGCCCGCCAACCAAGACGTTCGATGCCGAAATCCTGCCCTGCCCGATAGATGGCGTCGTAGATCGCCGGTCCTTCATCCAAGGGGCCGCGAACCTCGAAGGCCAGGTTCCCCGACATGCCGATCCGGCCCACTTCCACGGACTTCCCGTTTAGCGTGGTCTTGCGGAATTGCAGAAATGCGATGTCGCGCAGGTTCTCACCGGTGGCACGTTCGAGCGTAGCGAGCGACTTCGGCCCTGCGACCTGGAGCAAGTATCCCGGTACGGGGCGCACCGTGACCCTGTACTTGGTCTCGGTGGCGAGGTACTGGGCCCAGGGCAATCCCGCGGCAAAGAGCCGAAATTCTTCCTCGCCATTGCGCTGAAGAATCGCGTGGCCGGCGATCAAACCCGCATCGGTGCACATGACCGCGTGCTTCATGCTGCCGATCGGGAACTTAGCGAAGCTGTTGACCGCGATGGACGACCAGAAGGCAAGGGCCTCGGGTCCCTCGAAATTGACCTGCCAGCCCGAAAGCCCCGCGTGGATGTAGCAGCCCGTCTTTCAGGACATGCTTTCCGGCTTCCAACCTTCAAACTCGTAGGGCAAGACCCGGTCGCCGAAATTCAGATAGGTGACGGGCTCTCGATAGCACGGAATTCCCTTAAGTTCCGGAAGTAAAGGTCCACTCATAACTTCCTCCCTGTCGATCGGCGGAGCCGGCCCTGCTCAGGCATTGGCGACAATGAACTCTTCGCGCCGGTTGATCCAATTTGAGCACAGTCATTGATCATGATCAAATACATTCTTGCGCGGCGCCGGCCGATTGATGTAGTGACCATGAGGCTAGGCATCGACGCAGGAGACAAGGCATGAATTGTGGCCGCGGCGAGACCCCTTCTCCGTCGCGACGGGAGCGCGGCAAACTCGAACGTCGCCGACGCGTCAAGGAAGCCGCAGCGGCGATCTTCGCCGAAGTCGGTTATGACGCGGCCACCACGCGTGCGATCGCCGAGCGCGCGTACGTGGGCACTGGCACCGTGTTCGTTTTTGCGCGTGACAAGCGCGAGCTCTTGATGATGGTGGTGAACGATCGATTTGACGGACTGAGCGATGACGCGCTGAACGTGGTGGATCGCAGCCGCTCCCTGCTCGATCAACTCATGGACTTTTTTACCGAGCGCTATCGGGTTTGGGCACTGGACCCCGATTTATCTCGCTGCGCGGTGCGCGAGAGCCTGTCGTATGTCAAGGCATCGGACGAGATGGGTCCGGAGATTTTGAAATTTATGGCCCGGCTGCCACGTTACAGTCAGCTAATTGCCGTTCATATCCGGCAACGTCAGAAGCTTGGCCTCGTTCAGCGCAGCGTTGAGGCCGATCTGGTCGCGCGGCTCGTCATGGCCGTCTACATCAACGAGCTGCGGCATTGGCTCGCCCTTCATCGGCTCGACGTCGATGATGGGATTGAGGATCTTCGGTCTCTTCTCGCCGTGGCGCTCATCGGTATCGATAAATCGGAGGGATCGTTGAAGCGAATGTCCGCTTCGGCTCGTTGACCGCCGAAAGCGGTCCAGCCGCTTTCGGCCAGGTTGAGCCACTGGAAGAACGTCCGGGTTTTGGTCTCGCCGTCGCAGAGCGGACCGTCGCAAATCCACCCGCAGCAGACATCTGAACAGCTACCGCCGCACTTGGGCGAACGTCTGCATTCGAATGACGGCGAGGCGCCCCGCTACGACCACCATGGGCGCATGGCCGCCGCTGGTTGGCCTTGCCGAAGGTCGGCTTTCAGCGTCGGCACACTGGAGTCCCAATGATTTGGATGGGTCGACACCTGCCGTAGCAACCGGGCACCAAGTGTCAGACTTGGACCACTAGCGCTTTCAAATGGGCCATAGGCGCGATGATCGCTCTCGAAGGTGTCTACTGAGGCGGCGAGCCCCTGCGGCTAGGCGCTGGGACCCGGCTTGCGAGCGCCGGGAAGGCAGCCAAAGTCCAAACCGACCGACGATGATTGGACTGAACCCGGCTGGCAGCGGCCGCATCTGCGTCTCCGTCTTGATTTTCGCCGTTTTAGCAGAATACCCGATGCGGAAGGTGCCATGATGACAGAAAGCGAAGCCGTCGCGAAGAGGCACGGCGTTCGCCGGTTTCGTCCGCGATTTGCCGCGCCGACGTCGGCCGCGTTATTGCAAAGAGAAGCGGCCAATGATTGCACGGGTCGGCATTGTCGCCGCCGATGCATAGGGGACGCGGTCGTCGTTTTCGTAGAGCTGACGTTTGTGATTGTGGGATGCCGCATTTCGCCAGGATGCCGCGCTTGTCATGCCAGACCCGGTGCGCCGGACTGTATGTGTATCGTCCAGAGGCATCCCGCTTGCAGACCTCGGCGATGTCGCGGCTGGCGATAGCGCCGCGCGTCAGTTGCGGATCTGGCGTGGTGAGGCGCGTGCGCCGCCGCCGCGAGTGCAAGGGCGGCGAGCGAGGTGAGCGCTGACGGTCGCATCATGACGGTGCGGGGTTAGCAGCCACCCACATCATCGTGCGCTTTACTTTTTGCACGACGCTGGTGCCAGTTCCGCACAGCTTCGCGGTCCTCAAGATGCCGGTGCCGCGCTGTAACTCGGCGACGATCTCGGCGATCTTCTCTTGGGGCAGCGGGCGTCCGCCGATCGGCCTCCCGCTTTTGGTGCCGTCCCTCCGCGCTCGCGCCATGCCCGCCTTGACCCGGCTGCGGATCATCTCGCGCTCGAACTCGGCGAACACGCCCAACATCTGAAACAGCGCTCGGCCGGCGGGTGTCGTAGTGTCGAGTGACTGCTGGTGGAGATAGAGATCGCACCCGACGGCGTCGAGTTCGCCCAAGAAGGCGATGAGGTGCTGCAACGACCGCTCGAGCCGATCGACGGACCAGGCGGCGACGATGTCGATCTCGCGCCTTGTGGCCGCTTTCAGCAGGCGGTCGAAGCCGTGCCGCTTGTCGCGGCCATGGGCGCCGCTCACGCCGTTGTCGGAATATTCGGCGACGATCCTCCATCCCGGACGCCGGGAGATGGCCTCGACGAGGCCGGCGCGCTGGTTTTCGATGGTTTGGAGGTCGGCGCTAACACGAAGATAGAGGCCTACCCGTTTTTGCTGTGTCATGCGCTCATACCTTTGACTACTCTCTACGGTATATCTTAGGTATGGCGGCCAACGCAAGGAAATCGCCGGTTTTTTGAGGGGAATTTTCGGGTGGTTAACGGTATATGGCGAAAAGCCCCGGCGGAGATCCGGGGCTTCCGGTGATCTACGTTTCAACCTGCCTTGGCCCCACGCCCCGCCGCCTGGGTATCGGGGCCCACCATACCCGTTGGGTCACGGCGCCTCTTTTTTTGCCTCTCTTCAAATCTGAGTGGGTAAGCTTGGATCACCGGTGGTAATAGGGTTGAGCATGTCGGACAAGCTGTTTGAGGTGGCGCTGGGAGTATCCTCGCCCTGGTATGTAGCGGGCACGGACTTTGACGCGGTGGCCAGGACGCTGACGATCCGCGTGGACTTCACCACCGGCAGTCGCTTTGCCGTGGCGGGGATCGATGGCCAGCATCCCGTCCACGACACCGTTAGCAAGCGCTACCGGCACCTGAACTTCTTTCAGCACGAGTGTTTCCTGGAGGTGCGGGTGCCGCGTTTGAAGCTCCCGGACGGGAGCGTGCGCCAAGTCGAACCGCCGTGGGGTGGGAAACTGTCTGGTTTCACGTTGTTGTTCGAAGCTCTCGTGCTGATGCTGTGCCAGCATATGACCTTCGCTGCGGCCGCTCGCTTAGTGGGGGAGAGCAGGCACCGGGTGGCAGCGATCTGTGAGCGCTATGTGGAGCTCGCGCTCGCCCAGACCGATCTGTCGGCG
Source organism: uncultured Alphaproteobacteria bacterium (assembly GCA_963804725.1). Taxonomy (GTDB): domain Bacteria; phylum Pseudomonadota; class Alphaproteobacteria; order ATCC43930; family CGMCC-115725; genus JAATGI01. Next base: position 369,419 of record CAWDRN010000011.1, read on the forward strand.
GTGCGGGCGCTGGCCATCGATGAGACCTCCCGCGCTCGCGGGCATGACTACATCACCCTGGCCGCCGACGCCACGGAGCGGCGTGTGGTGGCGGTCGCCGAGGGCCGAAGTGCAGAGACCATCGAGCATCTGACCCAAGAGATCGAGAGCCGCGGCTGCACCGCGGCGCAAATCGACTCGATCAGCATCGATATGTCGCCGGCCTTCATTAAGGGGTGTACTGAGCACTTGCCCAAGGCACGGATCACCTTCGACAAGTTCCACGTCATCTGGCATGCCAACGCCGCCGTCGACCGCACCCGGCGCCTTGAGCAGCGCACCGATCGATCGCTCAAGGGGCTGCGCTGGTCGCTCCTGAAGGATCGATCGCGACTGTCCAACGAGGCTGCGGCCGATCTCGATGCGCTGATCGCGCGCATGGCCACCGTGCGCACCGCGCGCGCCTGGACCTACAAGGAGCAGCTGCGGGAAATCCTCGATCGCAAACAGATCAATGTCGTGCGCGCCATGCTCGCTCACTGGTGTACCTGCGTCATGCGATCGAAGGTCGAGCCGATGAAAGAAGTCGCCGCGATGATCCGCAATAACCTCGAGGGCATCGTCGCCTGGGCGCAGACGCGCCAGACCAACGGTTTCCTCGAAGCGCTGAACGGATTGTTCCAGTCCGCCAAGCGCCGCGCTCGCGGCTTCACCCGACTCTCGACCATCCGCACCGTCATCTTCCTGATTGCCGGCAAGCTCGACTTTCGAACCATCAACCCGCATGCCGCCTAACCCACTTAAAATTCAACAGAGCCCTTTTTTTGTTACCCCACCCTTCTACCGCCCCCCAGAGATTGTCGAAGGGCGCTGTGATCAGCGGGCAAGTTAACGGTTGAAGATTTTAGAGCCGAGCGGTGACCGGACTAGACTGCTTGGCGTCTCGCCTGAACAGCCAACTCTGGAGCAGCATAAAAATGTTTACGATTGCCGGCGGTGTCGCTCTCGGCATCGCCGTTTTTATTGTTGGGGCGTTACTGCTGCTTTGGCTGATGGGTGTTGCGGCGAAGGCGCTGGACGATTGGGCGGCTGCGCGGTGCTGGCGCAACGATGTTGCCGCACAGCGTCGCGATGCCGATGCGAAGGCGATCCGTGACGCAGACACGATGGCGGGCGTGTTGAGGCCGGGGATCCGCGCGCTCAGGAAAAATGGTCCCTCGAGTTGATTAAGGGCATCGGCACCTCGCTCTTAATACCCGATATTGCTTGCCGGACGAGTGGCTGTGATATGCAGCTCGTTGGAGCGGAACCCGAATAGCGCTCCGAGGCCTTGCTTGGTGCCGCGAGCAAGGAAATCTGCGGCTGTTCGGAGAGACGTTTGCGAATGGGTAGGGCCGCGTGCTTGCTGGCCTGAGAGCGGGTTCCTGAACTCAACGCGGATCTTAGCTGGTTTTCCCAGGCCGGCTGCATCCATCCGATCCTGACGAAAGCCCGGGTTTGGTCCAAGTGAGGCAGCGGCATCGTTTTCGCGTTACACTAGCACCCGCACTGTCCTGCGCTTTCCGCTGACGCCCGCCCCGTACGGCTCTCAGGTGTTTGCAGCGGTTCGGCGCATTGGCAAATCGCCCCCGCCTGGTTTCACAGTATCTTTTGCGAGCGTCGTTCCCTCTTCTCATAACCCAACCCGCATCGAAGATCGACTTACACACCTGCGACTTCGCCGCTTGATATGATTCGGTCAATTGCGGGACCGGCCCAGTGCTTTCATCGATTGGCCGTCTAATACATGGCCGGAACCTCAGCCGCAAAAGCCCGTGGAATAATCGTCTTTGAAGACCCTGCGTCGCTCCTAACCAGAGATGTAACTAGAATGCCATGCAGCTTTGTTAATTCAGTATTCTGCCCGTGGCCACTGACGAAGTTCAACGGGGATCATAGATAGCGCACACTGTAAGCGAGTGGGAAACGCAATGGGAGGAGTTCCTTCGGTCCATCGGCAATCTAATAGAGACGAAAGTAGCCATTGACCCCACCAAAGGGCGCCTCTCGCCGATAGCAGGGCGGGTAATCGGGGACCTCACCAGCGGTGGAACGCTTGTCGGCTATGCAATGCAACTCTTTGACGACCCAAACCACCCGATCCTAGAGTTGGTGCTTTATAGTGAATTGACCACGATATTGGCCGGGAACCAAAGCGCAGCGCACGGCCGCAATTTGGGCGCGATCGAAAAAGCGTTCGAGGATTCCGAGACCGACAAAAAGAGTATCGAGGACCTCATTGGGTTCATGTTGCCTGATTGGCTGAAAAAAGCGCTTAAGTTGCTCAATCAAATAATAAAGTTGGTGCGAGGCTAGTCTAGGGTTTGTACCCAGATAAATAGTTGAGCGGCAAGGCGAAACATGATTCACCATGACTGGAGGTGGATCATGCGGTTTGATTTGAGCGACGAGGAGTGGGGACTTCTGGAGCCGTTGATTCCGAAAGCGCGTAAGAGTGCGCGGGCGGACGACCGGCGGGTGATGAACGGGATCTTCTATGTGCTTCGCACGGGCATGCCGTGGCGTGATCTGCCGGAGCGCTATGGTCCCTACACGACGATTTACAATCGCTTCAATCGGTGGTCGCGGCGCGGCATCTGGAAGAAGATCTTTGATCGGCAGGCTGAGAGGTCACGCGATAGCCTACATATGATCGACAGCACGATCGTGAAAGCACACCGTGCGGCTAGCGGCGCAAAAGGGGGGAGAAAAACCAAGCGATCGGCATCAGCCGGGGCGGTCGCTCGACGAAAATCCACGCGGTCGTCGACGGCAAAGGCCGTCCGCTCAACTTTGTCGTGACGGGTGGGCAGGTCCATGACAACCAAGTCGTTGGCGAAGTTCTCAACACACCCAGATCACCGCTGGCCGTCACCGGCGACAAAGCTTACGACAGCGAGAAAGTGCGTGAGGAAATCAAGGACGAGGGCGCTCTGCCAGTCATTCCAAGCCGCCGCACCGCCACCAAGAAAGCCTATTGCCCCAAGCGGATCTATCGGCGCCGGCACAAAATTGAAAACTACTTCTGTCGGGTCAAGGATTGGCGGCGCATTGCGACGCGCTTCGACAAGCTCGCCAGAAACTTCCTGGCTACCAATCACCTCATCGGCGCACTTTACTGGATCAAGATATGAGTCCAGACCCTAGTGTCGGCTTGCGGTTTCGCGATGCTGCCGTATCGCGTCTCCCGAAGTTGGCGGGAGGAGTTTTGCCACCGGCCCGAAGTTCAAGAGCCCTGCGAAGTAGTCGGGGTTTTCCAATGCCACGGCACGCAGCGACTCACTTTGCTCAGCACCAGGATCATGTTGACTTCGATCCATGCACAAGCCGACGGGACCTCCTGCGGCAATTTTTGATTACTCCCGCCTGCTGCCGCCCCCCTAAAAATTGTGATCGGCTGCGCTCGTCGCACGACTGTTAGCGGCGGTGGTTTCCAGTGTTCCCCTGCGGCGATACGAGAAGATGATTGGCTCTCAAGACGACGCGCCAGCCTCAAGACTGCCTTCTGCTTAGCGCCCATGGCGGTCTCTCCAGACAGCCTTGCTTTTGCTCGAATGCAGACGTTCGACCAAGTGCCGCGGTAGCTGCTCAAACGTCTGCTGCGGGTGGATTTGCGACCGTCCGCTTTGCAGCCGAGGTGCCGAAAACCGGACGGTCGCAGAGTGGCTTGGGCTGGCCGTAAGCGGTTAGACGGCTTTCGGCGGTAAATGAGGGGAAGCGGACATTCAACTCGACCGGGGCGTCGTCTCAGTCTGACCCGATCCGACATTAGCGATATGTGCGGAATTGGGGTGATCGCCACTCATCTCGTTGCCTAGGTGCCACTACCGCCGGCTAAAGAGGATTTTCTGCCTTCATTCGAACGAACGAGCGGGAAACCGAAGGTCAGATCACCAAACTCAAGGTGCTCAAACGTCAAATGTACGGCCGGGGAAAGCTCGATCTACTCGAAGCCAGGATCATCGGAGCCGCGTTGCCAAAACGCCACCAAATCTGCGTCAGAGCCCCTATTCCATGCCGATTCACAGCCGTTAAGGCCCCGCCTCACGCGGCGCCCTACAGCGAGCCGAAGCACATTTTCATTCCCACGCGATCGTTGTGACCTATTCTAATGCATTGAACTGACGGGCAAAATTTCTTGCACACTCCAAACACCGTGCGCCCGATCCGTCAGAAATTCGCGCTATTGATTTCAAGGATGAATTTCGACTATCCGCGAATTGCTCGGTTTAGCGACTATCGAGATCGATTGGTCGATTCTTTGCAAAATTCATCCTATGCGCGCCGCCTGCAGCATCTGCCAAAATACCGTCAGCCATTGCGCTGCCTGGCGATGCATCCTCGCCTGGCGACCCGCAATTCCCGAAACTCGGCCTCCATGAAATCCGCGAACGCGCGGGCGGACGGCTTCGCGGCCCGGCCCGCGGGAAGCACGACGTTGACGTCCGCCAACCCCATCTCCCAATCGGGGAGCACGCGCACCAGCTGGCCTGTTTCCAATTCGCTCATAACGCTGAGATCTCCGGTTGAAAGAATGCCGAGCCCAGCGACGGCGGCGGCGACAGCCGCGTCCATGCCGTTCAGGACGAATCGTCCCTTGACCCGCACAGAAATGGTCTTTCCGTCGCGCCGAAATGTCCATCCCTCTATGACTCGGCCGGCAGGCCCGACGATGGTCGTATGGTCCGCTAGGTCGCCGGGAACTGAGGGAGTCCCGGTCTTGGCCAGATAGGCGGGCGCCGCGACGACGACGCGACGCACCGTTCCGACCTTGCGAGCGACGGCGATGGAGTCGTCAAGAACTCCAGCACGCAAAGCGACATCGACCGACTCGCCCACCAGATCTTGCCGATCATCATTGAGGATGAATTCGACACGTAGACCGGGATGCTGATCGGTGAAACGTGGCAGACGCGGCAGGACGCCGTGTATTGCGAAGCCGGAGGACGCGGCGACGCGCAGGATGCCGCGCAGCTCGCCGGTCCCGCGAGCGGCGTGATCTGCTTCTTCGAGAGCGGTCAGGATGGACTCGATACGGGATAGATAGTCGGCGCCGGCCTCAGTGAGCGTCACGGCTCTCGTGGTCCGAACGAAGAGCGCGACGCCGATCTGCTTTTCGAGGGCGATGACGATCCGCGACGCCGTAGGCTGCGAAATGCCCATCTCGCGCCCAGCGGCGGAAAAACTCCCGATCCTCGCGACGCGGGCAAAGAGCTGCAGTGAGAAGAATCTGTCATTCATTCAGAAACCGCATCTAACAAATTCATTTACTGAGACTACCGCGAATTTTCGAATAGACCAAGTTTCGTTCGAAGACACCTCCGAACAGCTGAACGAATGAAGGAGCTGAACGAATGAAGGAGCCGGCACGCACACACTCTCAATCGTCGTCGCAGGAGCAATGCACCGTTGTCACGGCGACGCTGATCATTCAAACCGCCGTCCTCTTGCCAGCTGGCGAGAGCACCCAAGATGCATAGGCATTTTGCCAGAGTACGAGCCATGACCCCGCCTGACGACGCGCCTCTCTTCACCCCCTACGAGGCTCTCGATGTGACGCTCACCGAAGAAGATCTCGATCATCTCGACCGGACCTTTGCGCCGGGAGCAATCACAGGAGACCGCTACCCCCCTCAAATGGGGCATCTCGCAGCTAAATAAGTCACACATTTTGGACGTCAACCGACGATCGTAAGGGACTTCTTATGCAAAGCTTGACCCGGTACCTGCCGTTTCTCGGCCGACTTCTGATCGGAGGCATTTTTGTGATGAGCGGCCTCAGCAAGTTGGGCCAGCGAGCTGCTATCACTGAAGCGATCGCCCATGCCGGTTTGCCGATGGCGCCGCTCGGTTTTTTCGTGGCATTGATTGTGGAGATTGGATTCGGTCTGCTCCTGTTCATCGGATGGCGTACGCGCCTGGCCGCGCTTTTGCTTGCAGGCTGGTGTTTGGTAACGGCGGCCTTTTTTCACAGCAACTTTGCTGACCAAAATATGATGATTCACTTCCTCAAGAACGTGATGATAGCAGGTGGGCTTCTGCAGATCGTTTACTTCGGTTCTGGAGAGATCAGCTTGGACGCTAGGCGTGAAGGGCATCGAGATACGCGTAAATTTGCTGTATCCGGCGATCCAGCTTGAGGGGAGCCATCGCCCTTTGCGGCGGCAGCTCAGTTGAACGGCCCTTCCGCCGTGATCGGATAGGAGTTTGGTCGTTGGCATCGAGCCCCGCCGAGTTCTGAAGAAAAAGAGAGGCATTTCCAATGGCAAGAATTGTTGTGACCGGAGCGAGCGGGCGTCTCGGCGGCGCGACCGTCAATCATCTCCTCAACCATGTGCCGGCGGGCGACATCGCAGTCCTGGCGCGAACGGCTGACAAGGCTAGCAGCCTGGCCGCGCGGGGCGTGTCTGTCGCCATCGGCGACTATTTCGACAAAGACTCGCTCGTTCGCGCGTTTCGCGGCGCGGAGAAGGTGCTCTTAATCGGCTCGCCCGCCCATTCGGACCGTGCGTTGCAGCAGCAGAACATGATCAAGGCGGTCAAGGCGGCTGGCGTCGGCCACGCCGTCTATGTCGGCCTGCAGCGCAAGGAAGGCTCCGGGGCCAAGATAGCGGCGGTCACTGATGTGGAGATCGGGGCCGAGGAGGCACTCAAGTCTTCCGGCGTTCCGTTCACGATCGTCAGAAATACCGTCTATACCGACCACCTTCGGCTGCGAAACATCGGCCCCAACTTCCTCAGCGCCGGTATCTTGGCATTCGGGCCCGAGGGCAAAACCACCTACGCCGACGTCGACGACTTGGCGGCCGGAAATGCCGGACTGTTGCTCCAGCCGGGGCATGAAAATGCGATCTATGCGTTCAACGCTGGAGAGGCTTTGAGCTTCCGGGAGATTGCCGCCCTCTTGAGCGAAATCTACGGGAAGGAAGTCCCCTACAGGTCTGTCTCGATCTACGAATACCTCAACTTCTTGTCGTCGGCGGGCGTCCCGAAAGAGTTGGCGCTCTACGCCGCCGACTTCACTAACGCCACTGCGTTCGGCGACTTCTCCGAGACCTCGACGGCGCTCGCCGCTATTAGCGGACGCAAGCCCCAGACGCTGAGGGAAGCCATTGAGAAGAATCCGCAGGGGCCGAGGCCGCCAGTCGCCGCGCCGCCGTCCGCCTGAATTTAGCGACCTGAACACAAGGTGTTTCATGAACGTGTTTCGCTTCGAACAGCATGCGCGCATAGCCGCCCAGCGCTCGAACCGGTTATAGAGCGTCTTGCGCGGACCAAAGATGGATGGTCCATCCTTCCGAAGATGTTTCCGGTAATGGCACGAAACGGACATTGGCGGCCGACAACTGGACAAGGATCCGACAGATCGCACTATTTAGATGCGCACCGCCTTCGGGGTATCCTCGGCGTCGCGCCAGCCGCCGCAGCCACCTTTTTCGGAGGAGAATGCCATGTCCAACCCAGCTCACCCTTACGAGCCCCTCACATCCGAAAACGCCGCGCTTGTCCTCGTCGATCACCAGGTCGGGCTCATGAGCGGAGTGCGTGACTACTCGATCGCTGAGCTCAAGCATAACGTCATCGGCCTCGCGAAGGCCGCGAAGGCACTCAAGCTTCCGATCGTCGCGACCACAACGGCGCGAGACAGCATGTGGGGACCGACGTTTCCTGAACTGGTTGAAGCTTTGCCCGGGTTGCAAATCATTGACCGTTCGTCGGTCAATGTTTACGACGATCCACGCGTCGCCGGCGCGATCGAAGCGACCGACCGCAAGAAGCTGATTTTTGCGGGTCTTTCGCTTGAAGTCTGCGCGGCACTCCCTGCCATGACTGCCGTCAGCAAGGGCCTCGATGCGTACGTCGCCGTGGATGCCTGCGGCACGTTCAGTGAGACCAAACGTCAGGTTGGGCTGCTACGGATGCTGCAGGCGGGCGTTATACTATCGGACTACGCGACGCTGATGGTCGAAATTCTCAAAGACAACGGTCGGCCCGAGGCCGGTGCGGTCTATGGAGCGATGGATATGGATTGGGCCAAGCTGGTAGGCCAGATGGCTCAAGCCCCACGCCAAGTAAACGATGCACCGATCGCTTCAAGCAACTAGATTGGCTGTTGCAGTCCGCGATACCCTGATCGGGCTTGGCTCAAGGATAGAGCGGTTGGCGATTGAGGGCGTCTGGCACATGTCGGTCGAACGCACGTGCCGACCTAATGTCCGTTTCCGAGAAGGGACTAACATTGCCTGAACGACCAGGGTGGGCGCGCTGCAGCCGGCTCCACCCGGTGCTAAACGTCCGCTTCGGGGATCGGCCGATTGGCCGTTCATTGACTGACATGGGTCGACAGCTGCCGAAGCACTAGGGGAATAAAAGTGTCAGCTTTGCAGCGTCGGGCGACCGATAGCAGACAGACCGCTCCCGGCCACATCAGGCCTTTCCGGCGCTGAGCAGTAGTTCCGTGATGTTGGCTCTCCCGCCGCTGCCCATGGGGGCCCTAGTCGGCGCGCCGCCCCCGCCGGGACTGGGCGAGTATATTTTGCGGTAAGACGCGCCTTGGCAGAAACCGCCATTCGATCGTGGTTGCCATCTAATGCCTCTCTCGTGCCAGCAAAGCGAGCAACTTCGGGCGACACAACAGCCTGGAGATCACTGAAGTGAAGATCAAGGACGTCACTCAGTTCTAGCCACGCGCCGCTTCACCCTCTTCACAGGCTCGTGACGTTCAATATCCGGTAGAGCACGTCATACGCTGCCGCGCGATCGATATCGATTGCCACCCTTGTCGAGCCGCTTTGAGCCGGGATGAAGCGGAAAGCGCCGAGCCGCTGGGGCACATGTGCCTCGACATCGCCCCTGCCGCGTTCCGTCGAGAAAAGATCCGGCCGCAACGCGAAAAGGGTCGCAAGGACATCGTAGAACGGCACCGCGTTTTGCCCAGGTATTGCGCTAACCCGCTCGCGGGCAATCGCCCGGACGAACTTGGCCAATGTTCCACCCCCGTCGCCGAGCCGATCGACGAAATCCGCCGTCAAGGGAAGGCGCGCACAAGTCTCGAGCGGGATGACGATCTTTTCGATTGGCGACGCGAGCGTAGTCTTCGCCGCCATGGGGTCCGAAAGAAAATTGAATTCTGCCCCGTTCTTGGTATTTCCCGCTGAGAGTGCGCCGCCCATGATCACGAGCCCGCCGATCGATGACAGCGCCCTCTCATCGCGCCTCAGCGCGCTCGCCAGATTGGTCAGCGGTGCGATCCCCAGGATGGTGAGCGCGCTTCCGTGGCGTCGCGCCGCCTCGGTGATGAACTCGGCGGCGCCTGTTTTCGCCAAAGGCCCCCCGACCGGGAGCTCTTCTAGTGCGGCGCTGCGCGGTGGGGGGCTCGCGGGCGAAACGCCGGCACCCGCGAATGGCACCGCGGCGCCAGGATAGACCGCCACCCCTTCCCGGCCGAACAACCCGACGATCCGCCGCGCATTCGCGGTGGTTTCTGCGACCGGTCCGTTGCCAAAAGCCGTGGTAACCCCGACGACATTTACGTCCCGCGACACCAGAGCAAGCGCCAGGGCAAGTGCGTCGTCCCAGCCGGGATCGCAGTCGACGATGAGCAACTCGGGTTGTCATGGCTCGATCGGCTCCTTGCGCGACGCCCGTCTAGCATAGGGCGCCAGGCGCTCTCGTCGACTGACAACCATTGCGTCTGCTACGTTAGATGACGAGGGCACAAAGCGGCAGGGGGGCACAGCGATGAAATGGTCGGTCCTTGGTGAGCGGCTTTTCATCTTCGCCGCAGCGGTGGTGCTCTACTGGGTAGCGCCACAGCTTCAATCCTGGAATTTGCCAAGCTGGGTTGTGACCCCGCTCGTCGGTGTGGTCGCCGTCGTGGCTTACCAGTTTCTCGCGGCCTGGGGTTGGTTTCGACCGGTGCGCCTGCTGTTCGACAAGCGCGCAAAGCTCATCGGCCAATATGTCAGTAAACATACCAGTGGCACGACCATCGCAGTTTTCACGATCCGCTTGGGCTTCTTCGACCGCAAATATCGCCTGAACGGCGACACCTACACCACGACGCCTCCCATCCTCAAAGACGGGAATTGGTGGTCGGACTCGCTTCCAGATCGACGGGACGCATCTCAAGTACATTTACAAAGGGACCAAAGGTGGATTGGCCGTCGTCGACTTCAATGCACATGTGACCGACGGTCAGGGCCATTTCATCGAAGACGTGGTGCCTCCGATCAGGACCAATTCCCATTACGCGAAACTCACCCGTCATGCAATTCGCGGTGCGTTGAAGCGCCGCTGGTACCACTTGCCCAAGGCACGGCTCGGGACAGAGGAGCAGCAGCGACGTTTCGTTGAAGGCTATTTGGCCCTCAGTCTGGCGGAGCAACACAAACTGTTGCCCATTCCCTGAAATTACCTGGGGCCGGCCGAGGCTCCGCAACCAATCGCCCACATCCCCACAGGCGTCCCCTTTTTCGTAGTGCACATCATTCCCGGCGCTTTAATGGGTGTAGAGGACGCGCGTGAAATGACTGGTTTGGCTCAACGGTCGAAATCCCCCAACCGAGATAAAGCGTCCGTTTTGTCGCGTTCGGCTATCTGCCGTTGGCATCGCGGCGATGAGGCTAAGCGAGCCATTGGGTCAGTCGTGCTTTGCAATCTGCGTTTCGGCGAATCTGCCAAGCCCAAGGCTGCGATAGATGGTCGCCCGGCCAACGCCAAAGGTTTCGGCTACGTCTTTGATCGTGGTGTTGTTGTCCTCGAGCAGCTTTCGCGCCTGACCGGCCTTGTGGTCTGGAAACTCGACCGGTTGGGACGCTGGATGGTTTCCCTGATCGCCTTTGTCGAGGAATTGCAGAAACGCGGTATCGGCTTTCGCGTGCTCGACGGCGGCTTTCCGATCGATACTCGCACCGCACAAGGCCGGTTCTTTTTTTACATGACAGCGGCGTTGGCTGAAATGGAGCGCGATCTGATTCGCGAACGCACCAACGCGGGGCTCGCGGCGGCCAGGGCCCGTGGCCGCAAAGGTGGCCGCAAGCCCGAACTCAACGCCAAACAGATCGAAGCGGATGTGTCGACCTGACGGGCGGCATTGCCGATCTCTCGCCCCCGAGGCCAGCCGCCGTGCCCCGTCGGCTTCGGCTAGAAATTGCGGCGCATGTCGAAAGCCAGCGGCTGTGATCGCAAATCAAAAGCACTGCGCGCGGGGTGCGCGGAAGTCATGCAATCGGGCACCTCGCGAGCGCGGCATTCAGCGCCACGGAGATCGAGGCTGGTTGCTAACGTGCTGCGCCTAGCCCCTTACGACGCCTCGGCGGGGGGCCGGCCCCTGAACAAGCCGCCGGGACCTCCTGCGGTAATTCTGATACCCCCATCTGCTCCCGCCCCCAAAAAAATTCAGTATGGACGAAAGGTTCATGCGGTCAGGTTTGCGTTCGTGAAGCGGCAAGCTCAATACTCGCTGGGCAGCATGATCACTTGGTCGGCCATCCACAGCGTGATGCCCGGTTTCAAGGAAATTCGTGACACTCCTTTCAACTTACGAGTTGTTTCACCTCCCGCTCAGACACGTAGACCCGATCATTCGCCCGGTTGTTGATCACATCTTGCTCGCTCGGCAGCACAAGCACTTGGTTGATCAGCAACAGGATGATCTCCGTCGGGAATCCCTTCGGATCGGCAACGCCGATGCTGCACATCGGCTCCGCGGCGTTGGGCAGAAACACGAGGAGTTTGGCACTCCCGTCATCATAGGTCTTGAGGCGCCAGGCCGTTGCAAATTCCTTGCGCAGTTTCTCACTGTTCAAGAGCGAGAACACGATCTCGTCCTTGAGCCAGTGCGCATTGTGGCTGTCAAGGATGAGTTTGACGCCCTCTGTGTAACTAATCTGCGGTACCCACCAATGCCGATACAATGTATTCACTCTGCTAACTCTCCTTTTGCTTCGTGGCTCGCCTTGGGCATCTGGACTTCGTGGAGACGGTGGAACGTCTCCTGCACCAAGACGTCAGTGCCAAGAGGACGTCGCGGGGTCTTCCGTGTTGGCGATGCACCGCATTGCAGTGGGCAATGCGGCTGCACGGTTGCCTTGTTCGTCGGCCAACTTCACTGCCGCTTTTGATAGTGATTGCCCGTCCGGGGATTAACGTAGTGGCCGCCCTTGTGCGAACTGCCATGGCCGCCCGCATACCAGCCGCCTTTGCTAGCGGCCAGGGCGAGGTCGCCGGTCAGCAACATCGCCAACATCGCTAGCGTTGTCAGAATATGTTTCATGCTTACCTCGCTCAATCCGCTATGCCACCGTGGTGTGAACATGTGCCACCGCGGTGCTCGCTGAAGCTATAACTGCCGTCGCGGCACTGCGCCGTAGCGCCGACTGGACGCTCCCCGTCATTTGTCCACGACGGGACATGGCGTTTGTCGCCTTCCCGGTTTTGGTAGCACCGATGCGGGTTGAGATCGTACTCGTCGGGTTGCGAGCATCCCGATTGCGCCCAACTGGTGGCGCTGGCAAGTAAGGCCGCGGCGAAAGCGGTCGCTGCTACTGCTTTCTTCACTTAATTGCTTCTCTTCTAGCCCGAACTTTTTAGCCGGTTTTGAGATCAATTCAAGGGGATAGGGGGATTTTAGGGCTCGTGATTCGACAGAATCATGTACATCGCGCGGATCGCCAATCGCAACTCACCGCCGGCCCTGCTGCTGCGCGAAAGCTATCGCGAAGGCGACAAGGTCAAGACGCGCACACTGGCCAATTTCTCGCATCTGCCGGCCGAGCAAATCGAGATGCTGCGGCGGGTGTTCGCCGGCGAGACCCTGGTGCCGAAGGCAGCGGCCAAGGGTGCGCCGTCTTTTGCGATCGAGCGGTCGTTCGGCCATGGGCATGTGGCGGCGGTTCTTGGCGCCATGCGCAAATTGAAGCTCGACGAGCTCCTCCCCCGTCGGCCCGACCGCCTAGGCAAGCTGATCCAGGCGATGATTGTTGCGCGCATCCTTGAGCCGGCACCCAAGCTGGCGACGGCCCGCCAGCTCAGCGCGCGTACGGCAGCCCATTCTTTGGGGGCGGTGCTGGAGCTGAGCGACGTTGATGAGGATGAGCTTTATGAGGCACTTGATCTTTTAGCCGGTCATCAGAACCGTCTCGAAGAGGCTCTGGCGCGGCGCCACCTGAAGGATGGCACGCTGGTGCTTTATGCTCTCTCTCACCAAGTCAAGCGGCGCATGCGAGTTTTCCACAATTTATCCGCGTTGCTTGTCATCGTCGTGATGCAGGCCTAGAATTTTTTGCTGCCGGGGCAGGAAAGGCTTTTCGCGGTCGGCCATGTGTCGATTGTGCCGCCTGCTCCCGGCGCCGTTCGATAGCGTTCTCGAGAATCGTGCGGTCGTAGACGCGGCCGGACTTGAGCAAAGCGTAGACCATATCGGACATCCGGCGTGCGACCCGCTTGATACATTCCGTATAGTTGAGACCGCGCTGCTTGCAGCGTTCGAAGTAGTCCTTGGCGAGCGGATCGTGAAGAACCGCGGCTCGGGCGGCGAGCCAGAACGCGCGCTTCAAGCGGTGATTGCAATCATACCGGGCCTTGTGTCGGTCGCGCCCGCCCGTGCTGTTTCGGGCCGGTGCCGTGCCGTTGTAGACGGCGAAAGCAGCGGGCGAGCGGAAGCGATTGATGGAGCCGGTCTCGCCGAGGATGGCGGCGGCCAAGATGTCCCCGACCGTCAGCAACAACCGAGTGGTGGCAGATTTCATGAAACGATAATGTAGGAAATGGTTAATGCGGGACAAAAAGCCTTTTGGCGCGGCTTGCGACGCGTTCACCGTTCAGGCATGACCTTGCGTGTGCGGGAGGGGGCGATGGCTGAACCCAGCTCGATAAAACGAGATTGCGGCTTCCTTCGCTGATCTTGCTAACGATCGATTTGTCCTGCCGACTCTGTGGCAAGAGGACATCAGGGCAATTGCCTCAGGTCGCCATCAAATGGATGCTTTTTGTGCGCCGGCATTCACGGAAACCTTTCCTACCGCTTTGTGATTCAGGCTGACTGTAAGATCGCCTCTGCGCTTGAGGCTGCGATCAAATGCGGGAGATGGGAGCCTGGTAGACCGCTTCTTAACCCAGGAAAATGATCGGGTACGCTGCATTTCCGGGATGTCATGAGCAAGCTTAAGACACCGATGACGCGTCGCAACCGGGCGAGCGTGACGTGCGATAACCGAGAACCCCAAGATAGAGAAAATCGCCACGGTGATGACGCGTGTGCGGCTCACCCCGAACATTCCAATTGTTGAGCACTAAGGCGGCAGAGCATGCGATTGGGGAAAGCCAGGATCCAGCGGGTGATTTTACGCTCTTTCTCCAACTCCCTATTCTTGCTTCCCACTTTAGGTTGATCGCAGGATCGCGAATGTCGCGCTACCAGATAGTCGAGCGGGGTTCAGGCGTTTCAGCCAGCGCAGGCAATTGGGGTCGTTGTAGAAGTTGGCTGCCGACTTCACAAAGCTCTCGATCTAGCAGAAAATATATCAGGTCGATCCATTCTCTCCGGGGGACAGTATGGAGGAGCCGACGAAAAAATCAGAGGATTCATTGTCGTTGCCGCAGACGGTTCGCGCAAAGCGTTCGCGCGTAGCGCTATTTCGCCTTTGGCAGATGCGCGGTCAACGGTCGATCCGCACAATCCGCATCGTGACTGTCGACTTGGCAGTAATCGTGGTGGCAATCCTTTTGCTTTACACGCTGGCACATGAACTTCTGAATTATCGTACGGAGATCGATCCAATTGACGTTCCAGAGTCGCTCTCAAAGGAGGGCCTAACACCTCACCTCGCCGCCCAAAGCCTCGCCAACCAAATCCTAAAAATAAAAGTGCGAGCAGAAACGACCATGAAGAAGCGAGAGACGACACTCTATTTGGAAAACCAGCCCGACGTGGTGGTGCCTGGGCTGGGTCTATCCCTCACATCGATCGCGTACTATCTGCGTGACCTTGTTGGCGATCGGGTCACGCATGTATCGGGATATATCTCCGAGTTGCCGTTGACGCCGTCGACCCATTCGTACGCACTCCATCTGAGTATCAATAAAGAGCCATTTCGCGCGTTGCCAGGCGTGAAAATCGACCAACTGGACACAATGTGGCAGACTGGCGCGGAGGCGTATTTGCACGATGTCGAACCCTACTTCGTTTCATCTTACTATTACTCTTTGGGCCAGCGTGAGCGTTCTGCGAGTGTCGCTCGCGAAATAATAAGTGGAGCGACCGAGGTAGATGAAAATGTCCTTCGCGCACAAAACCTCCTTGGTATAATTTTGGGTGATCAGTTCAAATACGACGAGGCGATCACAAAGTTTAAGGAGGTTATCAGCCTTGCAGGTTCAAGATTTTCGGTTCGAAAATTCTCTGTTCCATACGCGTATGATAACCTCGGCAACGCACTAACAACGCGCGCGGAAACCGAGAACGGCAATCTTGACGAGGCGATAGCGGCATTTCGAACAGCCATCGCAATCGACCCCGAATTTGCTGCACCATACAGCGACCTTTGCTCCGCCTTGAATGCAGCAAAGAAGTACGACGAGGCGATATATGAGTGTCAGCTGGCCATAGACCTCGACCCGAAATTTGCCGAGGCATACATTAACCTCGGCGAAGGGTTGATAGCCAAGGGCCAGGAAGATGAGGCGCTGGCTAAGTTCCAAAAGGCCATCGAGGTCGATCCGAAAAATGCTGTCACATACGCCTTCGTCGGATACTCGCTGTGGAAGGCGGGCCATGGAGATGAGGCGCTGGCTAAGTTCCAAAACGCCATCGAGATCGACTCGAAATATGCTCCCACATACGAAGCCCTCGGACAGGCGCTCGGGGCCAAGCACCACCGTGATGAGGCGGTGGCCAACTTCCAAAAGGCCATCGAACTCAAACCGCGCGATCTCTACGCCTACAACCTTCTCGGCGTGGCGCTAATTGACAAGCACAAGTACGACGAGGCGATAGCGGCATTTCGAACAGCCATCGCAATCGACTCGAAATTCGAGGATCCGTACTTGAATCTGGGGTATGTCCTGTTTTTAACGAGCCAGTTCAGTTTGGCACTCGCCACTTATGACGATCTCCTGAAGATCAATCCGAAAAGTGTTGCCGCCCTAAACGGTCGTGGATACTCCAAGAAGAGTAACGGCGATGCTGCCGGAGCCGAAGCTGACTTCGCGGCTGCGTCGAACATGCAAATGGAAACAGATCCCGCGGCAATAGCGAATAGGCGGGGACTAAAAAGATAGAACAGTCTGCGATCGTGTCGCCGATAGTCAAAGACCTGAGGCGGGCGCTAGGGTTAGTTTCCCTCAATTTCGTTTTTACCAACGCTCTGTCGATATTGGTGATTGGAACTGCGCAGAGCTACTAGGTCCCGCTTCAAGGCGAAGTGGAAGGCGGATGCCTGACGCAGTTTCCGCCTCGACAAGAAACGCTCGGCTCCCATCGCACAATTGAATACCAAGCTTTTGCAATTCCACGACGCGACGCCCGTCAATTACCGCAGTCACGACGAAACACGGGGTCATTTCGGCTTCGTATTGCGTTTGCGATCCGTGAATGGTCTCCGCAGACAGGCTCCCCGAAATTGAATTGCGATGGGCAGCCAGTTGGCGATTGGCTCTCCGTCGCTCGTCCCCAATTGTTCCGAGTACCGCGACGACCGCCGCGCCCAAAGCTGCTACCCTGGTGATCAGCGTTTGCCACTGGCAGAGGCAATCCCAGGTGAAGAACCCTCCTGTGCATTGCCCGGGATCGTTAAACCACATCGCCCGCAGGCCCATGTCTCGATGACCTTGCTCTGCTTGCGCACCTCGGTCAGCAGCCGCGTCATCTTATAGCGGCGGGGCGTTGTCCTACCATCAAGGGCGGTTTCAGCCGCCCAAGGGACCGCTCTCGGTTCAGAGCGGAACGAGCTGCCAACGGGCGCGATACGCCGAAAGCAGGACGGTAGCGGGTGCGGCCCGAAGCGGTCACTGATCCCGTGCATAAACGAATCTTCGCCCTTAAAAATTTAGCCCCATCCAAGCGCCTTCCAAGGAGCAATACGCTGTGTCATATCTGATGCGTGGTTACATCGCTCGCTTACCCGTCCATATTGTATACCGTCGTCCTATCGGTCAGTTATTGGTCCTGGATCGCCATCGAGATATGGCTCTTGGTGCGCGAACGGCGCGATGTGATCGCCGTTTTTCAGGATCGTGGCAGCAGAACACTATTGATTGTCTCGTTGAGCATTGCGGTTGTGTTCGGCATCTTCACGATTCCGCATGTTCTGCCGCAATTCACGATGCACAGCAAAGCGGTTGCCATCGGCGTTGCGCTCGTCTGGGCAGGTATCGCGTTCCGCCTCTGGGCGATCCAAACACTTGGCACGTTTTTCAATACCCGCGTCGTCGTGCGGCAGGAGCATCGGCTCATCACAACCGGCCCGTACCGCTATCTTCGCAACCCTGCGTATACCGGCATCGTTATGACATTTCTCGGGTTCGGTGTTGCCATCGGTAACTGGATCAGCCTCATCACGCTTTTGGTGTTCGGATGCCTTCCGTTCATACGGCGCATCGCCGTTGAGGATAGAGCACTTGCCGCACGGTTCGGGCATGCATACGACGAATACCGGCGGAAGACGTGGTCATTGATCCCATTTATGTGGTAGGCGAACTGCCAAGGCCTCCACGAGGGCAGTACTGGCGCGGTTTCCGACGAGGTGATGCCTCAGATGAGAGCCAGCCGGACCAGTTTCCTTAACCATGAAGCAAACTCTCACCAGCGGCCCATGCCTCGATGACCTTGCCCTGTTTCCGCACTTCGGTCAGGAGCTTCGCTATCTTGGCCGTGGTGTTGATCTTGCACACTCTTGGCGCAGCCATTCAACACCATGTGCACGACGAGCTCTTGGCGCGGCGGCAGCTCGGCGAGCCAAGCCAGAAGCCGCTTGCGTCGATCGGAGTTTGGTGGGTTCTTGCCAACACTAGAGTCATTGGCGCACGTATATCCGCCAACTCACGACGAACTGTGCGATGTACATCGGCGTCGCGCTTGCGCGCTTGCGCCTCTTTTGCGTCATCCATGGCGTCGCGCATTGCTCTGATCCCGTTCCATCGCGGCACGAAACCGTTTACGCAATGTCTCCATATCGACATCGGAGCGGGCAGCGTCGCCATATTTGTCGATCACGAGAGTGAGGGCGAACTGCACCACACTCCAATCGATGTTGGCGGCCCGCCGCTTCGTTTGATCGGCCATTGCGCAATCTTTCTATGCCGGTGACTGGGATTCGGCCGCACGCGGCCCTGCCGGCCAGAGCCGTCGTCCACCATGCGACCGACGCCTTTGAGGCGGCCTCGGCGGCAGGTTAGCCATGAGATGGCGTTCTTCTTCTGTGACGATCATCAAAGATGTCCGCCTCTCAAGAGGCGAAAATATTAGGGACGATGGCCGCGACACAATCGAAACTCTCCGAGGCAGACCAAGGGGGACCGCCCCGTCGAGCGTTTAGGCTATTGGCTGATGGGGTGTCGCGGCCTA
Source organism: uncultured Alphaproteobacteria bacterium (assembly GCA_963804725.1). Lineage (GTDB taxonomy): Bacteria > Pseudomonadota > Alphaproteobacteria > ATCC43930 > CGMCC-115725 > JAATGI01. The sequence continues at coordinate 388,002 of CAWDRN010000011.1, forward strand.
TACCGGCTTTTCGTAGCGTTGACCTCGTCGGGCAGGCTCACGAAACGGGGATAGATTAGGGGATTGGCGGAAAATCGCCCAAAAAACAGCAGAAAACCGCCGTTTGTGGAGGAGGAGCATGCACCCATCGCATTTCGGGGCGACTGCGCCGTCCAAGCCAGCTGTTGTGATGGCTTCGACGGGCGAAATTCTGACTTATCGCGACCTCGATCGGCTGGCGAACCGGGGTGCGCAGATGTTGCGTGGCCTCGGCCTCAAGACCGGCGACCATGTCGCCTACATGTTGGAGAACCGAGCGGCGTTTTATGAAGTATTCTGGGCGGCGCAGCGGGCTGGTCTCTATGTGACGCCGATCAGCACCCGCCTTACCACTGGGGAGATTGACCATATCCTTCGCGACAGCGGCGCCAAGCTGTTCGTCACATCACTGGCGATGAGAGATGTTGTGGTGAAACTGTCGTTACCGCCCGGCATGCCATGCCTGATGATCGACGGCGTCGTGCCGGGTTTCGACTCCTACGATCATCACGCGTCGCGCTATCCCGCGGAGCCCATCGCCGATTTGGCCGGCGGCACGCAAATGCTCTATTCATCAGGCACGACAGGGCGGCCCAAGGGGATTAAGCGCCAGCTCACCGGTGACGCGTTCGACACACCCAACCGCTACTACCAACTGACACAGAAACTCTATGGTTTTGGTGCCGATACAGTCTACCTGTCGCCGGCACCGCTCTACCATGCGGCGCCCTTAATGTTTTCGACGAGCGTGCAAAGCTGGGGTGGGACGGTCGTTGTGATGGAACGTTTCGACGCCGAGCAGGCGCTCATGCTGATCGAGCGCCACCGCGTCACCCATAGCCAGTGGGTTCCCACGATGTTTGTTCGGTTGTTGCGGTTGCCCGAGACGGTAAAGAGCCAGTATCAGCTGGCCACGCACCGCTGTGCGATCCATGCGGCCGCGCCCTGTCCTATCGAAATCAAGAAGCAAATGATCGAATGGTGGGGCCCAATCATCCATGAATATTATGCTGGCAGCGAAGGCAATGGTTTCGTCGTGATCGATTCACCGGATTGGCTGAAGCATCCGGGTTCAGTTGGGCGCGCGATCCTCGGCGACCTCCATGTCCTCGACGAAAACGGCGAGGAGCAGCCGCCGGGCGTCGCCGGTGGCATCTATTTCGCGAACGGGCCGGCGTTCGAATACCATAACGACCCAGCAAAAACTGGGAGCGCTTACAGTGCCGAGGGGTGGTCAACGCTCGGCGACGTCGGCTATGTCGACGATGCGGGCTACCTCTATCTCACCGACCGAAAGGCCTACATGATTATTTCCGGCGGGGTGAACATCTATCCACAAGAGGTCGAGAATGTGTTGACCGCGCATCCGAAAATCATCGACGTCGCCGTGTTCGGCGTACCGAATGAGGAATTCGGCGAAGAAGTGAAGGCGGTCGTACAGCCCGTCGATATGGCCCTGGCGACGGCGGGCCTCGCCTCCGAGCTGATGGCGTATTGCCGGGCGCATCTCGCGGATTTCAAATGTCCGCGCTCCATCGACTTCGATCCCGAGCTGCCCCGGCATCCCAACGGCAAGCTTTATAAGCGCATCCTGCGCGATCGCTACTGGCAGAACCGAGATTCGAAGAATTATTTGAAAGGAAGCACTATGGGCGAAGCATATATCGTAGCGGCGACACGGACGGCCGGCGGCAAACGCGGCGGTCTCGTGTCGGGCTGGCATCCGGCCGACCTGGCTGGCGAAGTGCTGAACGGCTTGGTCGATCGTGCAGGAGCCGATCCCGCACTCATCGAAGACGTGATCATGGGCTGCGTCATTCAGGCCGGGGAGCAATCGCTCAATGTCGCGCGCGGCGCGGTGATGTCGTCGAAGCTGCCGCTGAGCGTGCCGGGAACATCGGTCGATCGACAGTGCGGCTCATCCCAGCAGGCACTGCATTTCGCCGCCGCGACCGTGATGTCGGGCGCGATGGATGTTGTGATCGCAGCAGGGGTTGAAAGCATGAGCCGCGTGCCAATGGGCCTGTCGTCCGAGGCGCTCAAGGAGCATGGCACCGCCAAGAGCCCGCGCCAGGAAGCGCGTTGGCCCGGTATCGTGTTCAGTCAATTCACCGGTGCCGAAATGCTGGCCGAAAAGCACCAACTGACCAAGGACGAGCTCGACCACTATGCTTACGACAGCCACCGCAAGGCGGCGGCAGCGACCAAGGAGGGCGCATTTGAGGCTGAGATTTTGCCGATCGAAGTGACCCTGCCCGACGGCACCCGTAAGATGCATAAGATCGACGAAGGGATCCGTTTCGACGCAAGCCTCGAAGCGATCAAAGGTGTCAAGCTCCTCAGGGAGGGGGGCCGCGTCACCGCTGCCACATCGAGCCAAATCTGTGACGGTGCTGCAGCTCTGCTGATCGCCAACGAGCGCGGCATAAAGGCGCTCGGTGCCGAGCCGCTCGCACGCATCCATCATATGACGGTCACGGGCGGCGACCCGGTCATCATGCTGGAGGAGCCGTTATTCGCCACCGACCGCGCGCTCAAGAAGAGCGGCATGAAGATCGATGATATGGACCTCTATGAAGTGAACGAGGCGTTCGCGCCCGTGCCGATCGCCTGGCTGCGCCACACCGGCGCCGATCCATCGCGGCTCAACATCAGGGGTGGTGCCATCGCTCTCGGCCATCCGCTCGGAGGTACGGGTGCCAAGTTGATGACGACGCTGATCCACGCGCTGAAGGATCGCGGCAAGCGTTATGGGCTGCAAACCATGTGCGAAGGCGGTGGGCTCGCTAACGTGACCATCGTCGAGCGACTTTAGTCCTTGTCGGCGTAGGGGTTGTCGCCTTTGCGCAGCATCATGCGGATCGGTACAGCAGGGAGGTCGAACTTCTCCCGCAACAAATTGACCAGATAACGCCGATAGGCGTCGGGCAGCTCGCCTGGTTTCGATGCAAACAAAGCAAAGGTCGGCGGATGGATGTTGGCCTGTGCGATATAGCGTAACTTCAATCGCCGCCCTGCTACGAGGGGCGGCGGATGACGTTCCTGCACCGAAGCCAGCCAGCGGTTGAGCGCTGGCGTCGGCACGTGTTTGCTCCAGGCCTGATGCGTCGCCGAGACGGCCGGCATCAGCTTCTCCAAGCCGATGCCGCTCAGGCCCGACAATGTCACGATGCGCAAACCCTTCAACTGCGGCAACGAGACATCGATGCGCTCACGCAGTTGCTCGAGCGTGGCGCGGCGATCCGTCACCAAATCCCATTTGTTGACGGCAAGCACCAGCCCTCGCCCCTCCTTTTCGACCAGTTCGGCGATCAGGAGATCCTGTTTTCCCAAAGGCCCGGTCGCGTCGACAACCAGCACAACAATCTCAGCGAACCGGATCGCACTCAGAGTATCCGCGATCGATAATTTCTCGATCCTCGCGTCAACCCGGCTTCGCCGCCGCATCCCGGCGGTGTCGACGAGGCGCACCGGATGGCCGCGCCAGGACCAGCGCACGGAAATCGCGCCGCGCGTGATGCCTGGTTCTGGCCCGGTTACCAGCCGCTCGGTTCCGATCAGTCGATTGAGCAGCGTCGATTTGCCGACATTGGGTCGGCCGACTATCGCCAGACGCAACGGTACGGGGCTATCGTTCAATCGATCCGCTTGGTTTTCCGCCGCCATTAAGGGCGCGATGGCGTCGAACAAATCCGCCATGCCCTCGCCATGTTCCGCGGAAATCATAACGGGCTCGCCGAATCCGAGTGCGAAGGCGTCGCTTATCTCGGCTGCACTGCGCAAATTCTCCGTCTTGTTGGCGACCAGCAAGACTTGGCGCTCGGCGCGCCGAATACGGTCGGCAAAATGCCGGTCGAGCGGCGTCACCCCCTCGCGGCCATCGATCAGAAAAAGAATCGCGTCCGCTCCCTCAAGCGCGCGCGTCGTCTGATCCTGCATGCGCCCCTCAGTGGTCCCGGGAACAGCATGGTCCAAGCCCGCCGTGTCGATCACACGAAAACGGAGATCGCCAAGCCTGGCTTCACCCTCGTGCCGATCCCTAGTCGAACCCGGCGCGTCATCGACCAGGGCCAGCGAGCGGCCTACGAGTCGGTTGAAGAGCGTCGATTTCCCCACATTGGGTCGGCCGACGATCGCGATTGTGAAAGTCATGCGGCATCGCGTCAGCGCAGCGCGATCAGCCGCGCGTTGTCGGTCAGAACATAGAGCGTGTTGTTCGCGACCACTGGGTCGACGAACACGCCGTCGGGAAAATCGGCCGTGCCGAGAGGCTTGCCGGTATAGGGTGATACCGAGAAGCCAATGCCGCTCGACGAGACCACGATCAAGCGGTCGCCGGCTAATACCGGACCGACCCAGTGGATGGGGTCGCGCTTCTTTTCCGGATTGTCGTAGCGTGGCAGAGGAGTGCTCCAGCGAACCCGACCGTCTTTCCAGGTTAGGCATAGCAACGTAACGTCGTTGCTCAACACATATACATAGTCGCCCGCCACCCAAGGACCCTGCGTGCCGCCGATATCCTGCTCCCAGACACGATCGCCGGTACGAAGGTCGATCGCCACCATGCGGCCGCTATGGCTCACGGCGAAGACGCGGCCACGGTCGATTACCGGGCGGCCATGGATGTCCGCAAGTGAGCTCAGAGCGCCCATCGGTTGTGCTGTGGCGAGATTGTCGGTCCATTCGGCGTGACCGTTCTCGAGGCGCAATGCGAAGAGCTCACCCGATGAATACGCCGACCACGACGGTATCGCCCTGGACGGCCGGTGCCGGCGTGCCAAGAATATCGGCCCCCTCCGGCAGGCCGGTATGGATCCATAGCTGATGCCCGTCGACGGCATCGAGCGCGATCAGCTGATTGTTGACATTGACCGCCAAAACACGGGCATCGATCACGGTGGGCGGGCCGTGGAAGGGTACCTGCGTCGCGTGCTTCCAGATTTGGTGTCCTGTCCTGGCATCGAGCGCGTAAACGACGCCATAACCGGTCGATGCAAAAAGCCGGCCGTCGTAGAGGGCGACGCCGCCGCCGAAAGTATCGTCGGCATCATCGTTGGGCTTGGTCTCAAACTTCCACACTCGGTCGCCCGTGGTCGCGTCGAGCGCGAATACCACGTCCTCACCGTCGAGGCCGTAGATGCGGCCGCCGCCGACGACCGGCTGCGCGGTAATCCGGGTATAGCGGGACGCGCCCTCGCCGACGTCCGTGCTCCACAGCCGGTCCAACTTGCCCGAAAGCGCCAGGTGCTGCATCGCGTGATCGGGGAACCCACCGGCGTCCGGCCATTCGTTATTGGCGGCCGGGCGAGGCAGCTTGACCGCCTGACTGCGCAAGGTGGGATCGGGTTCGACCTGCTTGTCCGCCACAAGCACATCGATGCGCTTTCCCGGCAACGGCGGCTTTTCATCGCGGCCGAAAATTGAATCGGCCCAATCGGACGCGGTATCGCTGACCCCTTCACAGCCGCTTACGAACAATGCCAAGCCAGCCATCAACAACAAGGTGCACCGCTTCACGGACCTGGACCTCCTGCCAATCATTGCGCCAGTGCGGCGACCATTTCGGTCGCGCGCGTACGCATTCCGCGTGGCGCCCCCCCATCGTCGGCGAGCCGCTGAAAGTTTGCACGCGCGGCCGTTTTATCGCCGGCCTTAAGTTGCGCCAGCGCGGTCAGTTCGAGCGCACTGGGTCGCCACGCGCCGGCGGAATCCACCAATGACCGAAGGCGCCTGACGATCGCGTGGGGATCGCCACTCGCGAGTCCGTATTGGGCGGAAAGGATTGTGGCGAGATCGCGGAACGCCTGATCGATCGACGCATCCGCCGCGATCGCTGCATAGCGGGCGGCGGCGCCGGCGGGATCGCCACTCCTGGCCAGAAGCGCCGCGCCCTCAAACCGTGCCAACACGGCGCGTTCGCTCGATCCTTGGGCCAGTGCCGCAAAGGCGGCCTTGGCTTCTTGCAACTTATCGCCTTTCATAAGATCGAGCGCGACCTGATAGCGCTCGCCCTCGTCGGCGCGAAGCCGCGCCGCATACTGACGCCAGCCGACGACAACGCCGGTGGCGACGACTACTGCCACCAGGAAACCGACGACGTAATAGCCGTAGCGCTGCCACAGCTTGGCGAGATTATCCCGCCTTAACTCGTCCTCAATTTCCTTAAAAATGTCGCTCACTCGCAACTCCACAAACGCGTACCCACAAACCTGTTCGCTAGCATAGAGTTTGCGCGGGCGCGACATAAACTTGCGGTGGAGAAGTCGGCGATCGATCGGCCATGGCGACAGCGTGCTGGCGTCGGGTTCGCCTTATGGGGGCATGGCTTTCGACATTGCGCGTACCTTCAGGGAAGGCCGCTGCGATAACAAGCCCTCCCAAATCCATATCGCGCCGGCGGCTCTATGCCACCAGCCCATTCGATCGGATGTGCTGCGATGCGGCTTAGCTCGGTTTTGCCAAGACTCCCGATCGGCAAATCGTTCTAGGTGCCCGGGAGCGGGCTGGGGTCAGGCGGGGCGCGCAATAGGCTGGACCTGCGCTAAAAAATGGGGAAAACTAACTTTTTTATAAAGCGCAAATGAGCAGGCCACCGAGCATCCGATGGCAACGATTGTCCGCCTAAGCGAGATCCGGCGTAAGGCCAGGCCGACGTTTTTCAGCCGCGGTGAGCTCAATTTGCTATTGTCTCTCTACAGCCGCCAAGTCATGCGCGGCCATTGGCGCGATTACGCCATTGGGCTGCAAGATGGCAAGGCGCTGTTCGCGGTGTTCTGCAACACTGACGAGTTGGCACTTTATACCATCGTGAAGGCAGCGCCCCAGGGCGATCGAAAGCCGGAATTCACATTGCTGGCTGGCCGCCTGCCGTTGGCTCGTAGTGCCAACCTAAGCAACATCGTCGCCGGACTGACCCACCGGCTGCGTGGCCGCGCCAGGGTGGTGGACGGCGAAGCCGGGCGCTAAGCACAGTACTTCACTTCCGGGGCAACCTTCCCTCTCCTCGGTGATGCGATTGAGCCCTTGGCAACCTGCCATAACGCCTGCGTGACGACGGGCCCATCCGCCTTAGGTCCATTTCGCCACACTTGGAACGCCGGCTGGTCATCGAGGCGACCTTTTGGCCCGCCCTTCTGCATGAGCGACGCTGCCGGCACTGGCCGGCCGAATTTCCCCCAACCCCGGCATTGCCACCACCAAGGGCATGCCCATCCGACGCCTCGCGGTGCCCCCCAGCGCCATCAGGCGCTGCCCAGGAGGTCGGCGATATAGCCGCTCACGGGGGCAACCATAGGGGTGCTGCACTCAACTCCGCCGCGACTTGGCCCTCTCCTCGGGCTCGTGTTGGCGAACACCGCACCCGATAAAGTACATATTTCGCAATATCTTCGCCTTTATTTTGCCTTGTTCTGTCGAGAATTGTCATGTGACACGGGGTGAGGCGAGGCGCTCCGCCGCGAGCAGTGTTGATGCTTGAACCTCGGACTGCCAACGTCTCGGAGCAAGCCTGAGTAAAGAGTACTTCTGTGAAGACCAATTATCCCTCCGCTCGCTCGGGCATCCTCTCTTGGATCAATCAGTGGGGATCATCCGAATTCCGACAGCCCGGCAGGCTCGCGGACGCTATTGGTGAATTGGTCGAGTTTAGCCGCCGTCACGCCGTTTGGATCGTCACCGGACTGTTGGCGCTAACAGTGATTGGCGCCGTCCTCGCGGCGCAAAGACTGACCATCGACACTGACATCAACAGGGTCATGTCGCCCGATCTGCAATGGCGACAACGCGACGCTGAAATGGAACGGGCCTTTCCGCAGAATGTCGATCTGCTCGTGGTTGTGGTGGACGGCGATACACCCGATCGCGCTGAAGATGCCAGCGCCATGCTCACGCGGTATCTCGGCAGTGAGACAGACGTCTTTAAGACCGTCCGCCGTGCGGCCGCCGGCGAGTTCTTTGAGCGCGAAGGGTTATTGTTCCTGCCAAAGGAGTTGGTGGAAAAGATCACCGGGCAGATGATCGCCGCGCAGCCCTTGCTCGGCACGCTGGCAAGAGATCCCAGCCTCCGAGGCGTATTCGACGCCCTTGCACTTGCGGCACAAGGGGTCATCCATGGCACCCGCGCTAGCGATCAGCTCGATGCCACCTTCAATTCTGTCGCCGATGCGACAGAGGCGGCGCTCGACGATCGCTACGCACCGCTATCTTGGCAGCGCCTGCTCAGTGGGCGGGAGCCAACACCACGCGAATTGCGGCGCATTATCCTTGCCCAACCGCTGCTCGACTATGCCGAGCACCAGCCAGGCAAACGTGCCGCGGCCGCTGTGCATGGCGCGGCCCAGCAGCTCGGCTTGACCTCAGATCGTGGCGTTCGTGTCAGGGTCACCGGACCGGTGGCGCTGTCCGACGTAGAGTTCGCGACCCTGAAACGCGGCGCCATAGCATCGATCGCGCTGTCGATCGGACTTCTGCTGCTGTGGCTGATGCTTGGGCTGCGTTCGGGTCGGATCGTGCTTGCCGTTCTTACGACCTTGCTGGTCGGATTAGTAGCCTGCGCCGACTTCGCCGTGCTGGCCGTCGGCGCGCTCAATCCGATTTCGCTCGCCTTTGCCGTTCTTTTCGTCGGTATCGCGGTCAATCTTGGCATCCAGTTTAGCCTCCGGTACCGTGACGAACGCTACCGCCTCGACGATTTTCCGATAGCGATGTGGCGGACCGCGCGCGGGATCGGTCAAGCCTTAGCGATTGCGACCGCGGCGACCGCGGTCGGCTTTCTCTCCTTCGTGCCGACGAATTATACCGGGGTCCGCGATCTCGGTCTGATCGCCGGATTTGGCATGATCATTGCCCTGTGGCTCAATCTAACCTTGCTGCCTGCGTTGCTGACATTGCTGCGGCCGCGGGGCGAACCGGATCCCGTCGGTTTGGGCATCGCTGTACCGGTTGGCCGTTTCCTCGTCGCCCGTCGGTGGTGGATTCTCTGCATCGCAGGCGCTGCCGGGGTTGCCGCGGCGATCGTGCTGCCCAGGCTGGATTTCGACTTTAATCCGCTCCATCTACAAAGCCCGCGCCAGGAAGCCGCGTCGACGCTCGTCGATCTGATGGACGATCCCGACACGACGCCTTACACCATCGATGTGATGGCATCCTCGCCAAGCTCGGCTGAGGCGCTGGCGCGAAGGATCGATCAATTGCCCGAAGTGGCCCGCACCATCACCATCAACAGCTTTATTCCGCCAGACCAGAATAGCAAGCTGGCGATTATCGCCGACGCGCATCGATTGCTCGGACCGACGTTGACGCCTACCACCGTGAAGCCGCCGCCGACGTCAGATGAGAGCATGGCCAGCATCGCTAAAGCGCATGACGACGTGCAACAGGTCGCTGCCAAAGGCGACGTCGCTGCGCAACGGCTGGCATTGGACCTGGAAATGGTGATCGACCGCGGCGCCACAGTCCTGTCCCCACTCAAGGCCAATCTTTCGTCCGGCATCGGCCATCGGCTTAGCGAGCTTCGTCACGCCTTCAGTGCCGTGCCGATCATCTACAACTCCCTACCATCTGAGTTGCGCCGCGACTGGGTAACCCCCCGGGGACAAGCCCGCATCGAGATCTATCCTTCGGGCGATGTGCGGAACAACGCTGTTCTGCGGTCCTTCGCGGCGGCGGTGCGGGCCATTGCGCCTGACGCAACGGGCTCGCCCATTTCAGTTCAGGAGTTGGGCCAGACCGTGATGCACGCTTTTGCTACTGCCGCGATCATCTCGGTGATCGTGATTGCGCTTATGCTTTGGCTCTTCCTGCGTCGCCTCGACGATGTGCTGCTGGCGTTGGCGCCATTGTTGTTGGCCGGATTGCTGACCCTCGCCACCAGCGTCGTGGCGGGATTACCACTCAACTTTGCCAACATTGTCGTGTTGCCGTTGTTGCTCGGCATCGGCGTCGCTTTCGATATTTATTTTGTGACGCGATGGCGCGATGGGCAGCGAGAACTCCTCGGCTCAAGCACTGGGCGTGCCATCTTGTTCAGTGCGCTGACAACAGGGACAGCCTTCGGCACTCTAGCCTTATCACCTCATCCAGGGACCTCGGAGATGGGACGTCTCCTCGTCCTGGCGCTGTTCTATACGCTGATCTGTACATTCTTCGTGTTGCCTGCATTGCTTGCCGCGGTCAGTCCGGCCCGCGCCGACCATCGAGCCTCTGTCTCGAGTTACGGATGATATGGGGGCGCCGGTGGTCAAGGTGAAAGCGTTGGTCCGCTGCGCCACCGTACGATGAGTTAGAGGGTATGCAAAGCCCGGTGACCGACCGTCCGCGATAAAAGCACGTGACCACTCCGAACGGCTGCGAAGGTGCGCCATGGACCGCGGCCAGGTATTCACGGCAAACGAATATCAGCATCGGCCAAGACGAGTCGTGGTGCGCCGCCGACAGCACGCCAGGGACATCGGAGATCTTGCGAATCCCGGCAGCAGGCGCCTCGCAGGGCAACGAGTTCGATCTGCACCTTTGGCCCGCCAAGTGCCGGCGACTGAACGTTCGCAAATTGTCGTCAAATCCCGGTTGGTCGCCGAATAGCAGCTTTAAGGACCGTCCTCGATGGCTTGCGCGACGCCCCGCGGGTCTCGCGCCGTGGACAGACGGGCGAACGCAAGCGCGTGGTCAGGGACAAATAGATGATCCCCGAGCGGGGAGCAGCGCATTGAACAAGAGTGTGCCGATTGAATGCGCCATTGTGCTGGCGGCGGGCGACCTGTTAATGGTCGGTCGCTATTTTTAGCGCCGTCACGAGGCCTATGTTATCCCCAACCGGAACATTTCCTGTTGCATTTCGTTAGCAGCGTTGTCAACCATTGCCTCTTAACCTTGGACGGTTCGATGTCCAACTTGGGGATGCCAAGCTTGAAGCGATTTTGTTTGGCCCTGTTATTGGCTGCGGTCGTGATTTTGTCGGGGGGCGCCGCCTTCGCCGCCGAATCCGACGATGCCGATGATCCGCTCGAATCGATGAACCGAAAGTTCTTCGATTTCGACATGTTTTTGGACCGTATCCTGGTCAAGCCGGTAGCAAAGGTTTATGTCGCCGTGGTTCCACCGCCGGGGCGTCACGCGATTCGCCACGTGCTCGATAACATGGGTGAGCCGATCATCTTCGCCAACAACCTGCTGCAGGGCGAATTCCATCGCGCCGACATCACTGCGGGCCGGTTTCTATTGAACAGCACATTCGGTTTAGCCGGGATCTTCGATCTGGCGAGCAATAGCGGTCTGCCAAAGCAGAGCGGAGACTTCGGTCAGACTCTCTATGTCTGGGGCGTCGGCTCGGGACCTTACTTATTCCTTCCGATTATCGGTCCAAGCAATCCCCGCGACGCCATTGGCTTCGGTATTGACAACGTCGCCGATCCGGTCGGCTACGCCTTCTTCACTGCTGGCGCCTTGCGCTGGGTGAATTACGGGCGCGCCGGCACCGATAATGTTGACGCGCGATCGCAGCAGCTCGACACGCTCGACGAGCTGCAAAAGAACGCGATCGATTTCTATGCCGAGGTTCGCAGCTTGGCGCGCCAACGGCGCGCGATCCAGCTCCGCCACGGCGAACCGGGACCTTATCCCAAGCTTGACTTACTAGGGCAACCGCAAGAATCCGCCAAGGCGGAAAGCGTAAAGTAGCGGGCGCCCTGTCCGGTTCAGCCGCTTTCTCCACTGGCTTTCCTGCGCAACGCTTCGACCAGCGCAGGAGCGCCGCCGCGATCCATCACCGAGGAGAATTCTGAGCGCCGCGTCGCCAGTTCGCTGATGGTCCCGCTGAGATAAATGTCCTCGATCCGCCACGACCCGCCATCGGATTTCATGAGATAGTCGAGCTGCACCGGATCCTCGTCCGACCGCACCAGTTTGGTGTGGACCACGGAACCAAAACCCGCTTGCGTCACATTGGGGCTGACATCGAACCGCAGACCCGAATCATGGGTAAAGCGAGTCGCATAGGTCGCGGCGCTGTAATCACCAAAGGCGTTGATGAGTTCCGACTGCTGCTGCGGTGACAGGGTTTGCCAACGCGGGCCGACCGCCAGACGCGTCATGACCGGCAAATCGAAAGCGCGACGCACCGCGGACGTCAAGCGGTCGCGCCGCCCGGCGAAGCCAAGGCTCTCGCCCTGCTTCATGGTGGCGCTCAGCTGATCGTAAAAGGTGCGGATCGTGTCAACAGCGGGCGAAGTCTGCCCTTCCGCCTGCGCTCGCGCTACGGGTACCGCTAGGACCGCCACTGCTAGTCCCAGTTGCTGCACCATTCGACGTCGCGAAATCATTGCTTCCTCGACCTCTTCAACTTTGCGGTGGCGAGGAATATGGGGAGCGGCGAGAGCATTGCCACCGTTGAAATAGGGTAGGCATACGCTGAATTATGAACGGCACGGGGCCATCCCATGACCGTCTTAGGCCGTTGGATATAATGTAGTTTCGAGGTCGGACATATACTTAGGTGGCCGGCTTGGGGCTTCGGTGTATAATCCCAGGAAGAACCCTGTAGCGAGGTTTCAATGAGAATAATTTTGGCGCAACCACGGGGTTTTTGTGCGGGCGTCGAGCGGGCGATTGAGATTGTCGAGAAGGCGCTCGAAAAATACGGACCCCCAATCTACGTTCGGCATGAGATTGTGCATAACCGCCATGTTGTTGAGCGGTTGCGCGCGAAAGGTGCTGTTTTTGTCGACGATCTAGATGAAATTCCGCGCGGCAGCGTTACTATTTTCAGCGCCCACGGTGTATCGAGTGCGGTCGAAGACGAGGCCGCGAGACGCGATCTACCCGTAATCGATGCCACCTGCCCTTTGGTTTCAAAGGTGCATAGTGAGGGCCAGCGATACGCAGGCCAGGACCGCGAAATTATCCTGGTAGGCCACGAAGGCCATCCGGAGATCGAAGGCACGATGGGCCGAATCAACGGCAAGGTGTATCTCATTTCGACAGCCGCCGAGGTCGCCGCCCTCGCCGTCAGCAATCCCTCAAAGCTCGCGTACATTACGCAAACAACCCTCAGCGTCGACGACACGCGCGCCGTGATCGATGCGTTGCGCGCGCGATTTCCGGACATTGTCGGACCAGACACCAAGGATATCTGCTATGCGACCCAAAACCGGCAACGCGCCGTGCGTGAGCTGGCGCAACATGCGGATGTCGTTCTCGTGGTGGGTGCCGCCAACAGTTCGAATTCGAACCGGCTGCGAGAAATTGCCGCCGAGCAGGGGGGTGCCGCTTATCTCATTGCCGACGCGGACGCGCTGGAGCCTCAATGGCTTGAGGGCGCGACGACCGTCGGCATCACCGCGGGCGCCTCGGCACCGGAGGAGCTCGTCCAGCGTCTTATCGATCGCTTGGGCGAATTGGGCGCGGTCGAAGTCGAGCCTCTACCCGGTATCACCGAGAATGTTCGCTTCCATATGCCGCGCGAGCTTGCAGAGGCCTGACGGCCCGCTTATTTTGCAAATAGATGGAGACTAGAATTGGGCGTTCCACTCTATCAGGTCGTGCGCGTCGGCGCCTATGTCATGAAGCAACGCCTCAAAGGCGTTGAGCGATACCCTCTTGTGTTGATGTTGGAACCGCTCTTTCGCTGCAACCTCGCCTGCGCTGGATGCGGCAAGATCGATTACCCCGATGCCATCCTTAATAAGCGTTTGTCAGTCGCCGAATGCCTAGAGGCGGTCGATGAATGCGACGCGCCCGTGGTTTCGATTCCGGGGGGCGAGCCCCTACTCCATCGCGAGATCGGCGAAATCATTGCTGGCATCATTGCCAGGAAGAAATTTGTCTATCTTTGCACCAACGCGCTGCTGCTGGAAAAGAAGCTTGACCTGTTCAAGCCCTCGCCATTTCTGACCTTTTCAGTGCATCTCGACGAACTCGAAGAAGAGCACGATCACGCGGTCAGCCAAAAGGGCGTCTTCAACCGTGCGGTAGCAGCAATAAAATTGGCTAAAGACAAAGGCTTCAAAGTCAACGTTAATGCAACGCTTTATGACGGAATGAAGCCCGAGCGGATCGCCGCGTTTCTCGATTACGCCAGCGATGAGTTGCAGGTAAACGGCGTCACCATCTCGCCTGGCTATGCCTATGAGCGGGCGCCCGATCAGCAGCATTTCCTGTCACGGCAGAAGACAAAAGCGCTTTTCCGCGACATTTTCAGCCGCGGCAAGGGCAAAAAGTGGCGCTTCAGCCAATCGGCATTGTTCCTGGATTTCCTCGCTGGCAATCAGGAATATCACTGCACGCCCTGGGGCAATCCGACTCGTAACGTGTTCGGCTGGCAGCGCCCCTGTTATCTCCTTGGCGAAGGCTATGCCAAAACTTTTGCCGAGCTGATGGCGACGACCGAGTGGGACAAATACGGCACCGGCAATTACGAGAAGTGCGCCAACTGCATGGTCCATTGCGGCTATGAGCCGACCGCGACCGATGACGCAGTGCGCCATCCGCTGAAGGCCTTCCTGGTGAAGCTCCGCGGTCCGCGCCACGACGGACCGATGTCACCGGAAATTCCGCTCGACAAGCAGCGCCCAGCCGACTTCGTGTTCTCGCGTCATGTCGACGATGCGATGGCCCAGATTGAGCGCGAGCGCCTTGCCGCGCAGGGCCGCCCGACCGCGGCGGAATAGCGCCTAACTCTGCGCCTTTAGCCAGTCTTCGATCCGCGCGATCGCGGTCCTCAGCACCCCGAGGCTCGCCGCGTACGAAAAGCGCACATAACCGGTGCCATATTCGCCGAAGCTGGTGCCGGAAACCGTCGCCACGCCAACCTCTTCCAAAAGGCGAGTTTGGAGGCTGCGTGAATCCATACCGGTACCCTCGATGTTGGGGAAGGCGTAAAACGCGCCACCGGGATTGGCGCAGCGAAAGCCAGGAAGGTGATTAAGCGCTGGAATGATATGGGCGCGACGCTCGGCAAAGGCTTTCACCATTTGGTCGACCGCTTCACGCGGGCCTTCGAGCGCCGCGATTCCGGCGAACTGCGCGGCCGCGTTGACACAGGAGTGGCAATTGATTGCAAGCCGTTCGGCGTAGGGAAAGAGCGATTGCGGCCATACGCCATAGCCGAGGCGCCAGCCGGTCATCGCGTAGGTCTTGCTCCACCCGTCGAGCAGGATCAGACGTTCCCTGATCTCAGGATAGCCAAGCAGACTGATATGCTTTTGCCCGTCATAGAGCATCTCGCTGTAGACTTCGTCGGAGAGGATTGCGACCTGTGGGTGCCGTGCGAGGCCCGCAACCAGCTTGTCCATCTCCACCGCCGGCACCGCGCCCCCGGTCGGGTTAGCGGGGCTGTTGACGATCAGTAGCCGGGTATGTGGCGTGATCAGACCCAGCACTTCCTCTGCATTGAGGGAGAAACCCGCAGCCTCATGAAGCGGCATCGGCACCGGCCGGGCGCCGGAAAAGCGGATGACGCTTTCGTAAATGGGGAAGCCGGGATTGGGATAGATGATCTCGGCACCGGGCTCGCCAAACATCAGGATGGCGAAGAATATTGTCACCTTCGCCCCCGGCACGACGAGAACGCGTTCGGGCGAGACGTCGAGGCGGTGGCGGCGATGAAGGTCGGCGGCGACCGCTTCCCGCAGTGGTAGGATGCCGTTGGCGGGGGTGTAACCGTGATGCCCATCGGCGAGGGCCTTTTGCGCCGCTGCAACGATGTGAGGCGGGGTAGGAAAATCGGGCTGACCGATGCCGAGATTGATGATGTCCCGGCCCTGGCGCTGTAAGAATGCCGCCCGCGCCAAAACCTCGAACGCGGACTCGGTGCCGAGTTGATGCATCCGCCCTGCCATGGCGAGTGTGGTAGCGGTCATGACTGCCTCGAGTGCCCGTTCTGAAACATAAGTGGCGAAACTTTCCGAAGACATGGGTAACACTTTTGCCTTGCGATCGCAGGGCAAAAGTGTCGATGCCGTGGAAACTGAGCCCGTGACGCGCGAGCGCCTTCGTTTCGTCGCCCGACATCTGGATGGGATCAATGACACGGTATGTGCCAAAACCGCTCTGAGCGTCGGTTGAGGGGATGCCGTTCTTGCCTCGCGGAACGAGGTTTCGTGGCAAGGTTACGTCGAGCGATGAAGGTTGAGTTTGTTGGTAGCTGCGACTTGGAACAGATAAGCCAGAGAGGCTCTCGATGAACATGCGCCCGGATTCCACGTTCCACGCGTCGCCGAAGCTTGCAATGGAAGCGCCAGCGGCGGACTCGCCTACGCTCTGTTGCTCAGCCCCGATTTTTCACAACCTGACGCGCTCGCCGTCATCGACCAGAAACCTGGGTCTCCAACCTACAGCAAGGTCGCCTACACGCTGACGATGCCGAATCAGGGCGACGAATTTCACCATTTCGGTTGGAATGCATGCTCATCGGTTCTCTCGCCGCTGACCCGTCATGCGTTTCTCGAACGGCGAAATCCTCGGACGCTGGGAAATCGACCGGGGTCCGGAGGAGAAACACTACGAGTTTTGGTGGAACCTGCCGCGTGACTATATGGTGTCGAGCGAGTGCGCGTTGCCGCCGCATTTGGAGAACGGCCTCGTTCCCGAGGAACTTCTCTCCAACAAATACGGGCATCGCCTCCATTTTTGGGACCTGCGGGCGCGATGCAACGTGAAGACAATAGAGCTTGGCGCCAATCACCAGATGGCATTGGAAGTGCGGCCCGCGCACGACCCGATCAGAGCGTACGGCTTTGTCGGGGTCGTGGTTGACACGACGAACCCCGGGGGATCGATCTGGACCTGGTGGCGGGAGGGCGGAAAATTCCACGCCGAGAAGACGACGACCATTCCACCCGGGTCCGCACCCAAGGATCAGCTGCCGCCGCTGCTTCAGGGCTTGGGTGCCGTGCGGCCGCTCGTGACCGATATCGATCTCTTGCTCGTTGACAAGTTCCTCTACGTCTCATGGTGGGAACCGGTGAGATGCGTCAATACGACGCGACGGAGCCCCGCAAGCCGACACTCGCGGGATCGGTCCACATCGGGGGCATCGCACGACGGAAGCCGCATCCGAACGGAAGGACTTACGCGGGTGGACCGCAGATGGTCGAGGTCAGCCGCGACGGAAAGCGAGCGTATTGGACCAACTCGCTCTATTCGACTTGGGACCACCAGTTCTGCTTGGACGGCGTCCCTGCGGCGCAGGTAATGGCACTGGCACAACCCGGCGAAGGTGTGGCACTGGCCCCCGATTACTGGGTGGATTTCCCCAAGGGTTATCGGGCGCACCAGGTCCGGCTCGAAGGCGGCTACTGCTCGACCAATTCCTTCTGCTACCCTTCGATCTGATCTTGATCGGGGGCGCCTGGTCGCAGATCGGCCTGTGGTTCGCAGCCGCGACGAGCGGTCTCTATCACGGGGTTAACCCCGCAATGGGATGGCCGCTCGCGGTTTCGAGCGGGTTGATGCAGCGTCGAACCCGCGCACTGCTCACGGCACTTGGGTATCTTTCGGCGGGCATGTGCAGGCGATGTTTGTAGTGATCGCGCCGTTCACTATGCAGCGCCGCCGTCCATGAATGGATGTCGCAGCGGTTTCGTTCCAGCAAGGGTGGCACCTACCTAGGTTGCACCCAGTCGACTGTGTGAACTCATGGGGTGACTCTCAACTGCGGCATCAATGAGAAGAAGAAGAACCTTTCGCCAAACTTCGCAGTGAGGCCGAAACGCTCTGGCTATCCTTCACGGGATGTTTGAGTTCGGCGAAACACGACGGGACAGCCCTCAAACCGCGCCAGTCGCCTTCCGTCGTCACGACGCCGCGAATGCCCGGACAAAGTGGTATCCAACCGAGGTCCGACTCGGTTGAGGCGATTGGCTATATCGAAAATATGTCCGGGAAAATTGGGGCGAGTGATCGGATTCGAACCGACGACATCCAGAATCACAATCTGGCGCTCTAACCAACTGAGCTACACCCGCCACCGCGTCGCTCCAGTACGCCTTGCGCTTTACGCCGTCAAGGAAGCTAATGGCTCGGTCATGGGACCCAACCAAAGTGCGCTCCTAACACCGGCCGAGATGTCAGCGGTCGACCGCGCCAGTGTCGCGGCGGGCGTACCAGAAATTCAGCTGATGGAACACGCCGGGAAAGCGGTGGCAGATGAGGTGTGCAGGCGTTGGGCGCGACCACACACCATCGCAGTGTTGTGCGGGCCTGGCAATAATGGCGGCGACGGTTTCGTCGCGGCACGCCATCTCAAGGCCGCGGGATGGCAGGTTCGGCTCGGTCTGCTTGGCGCGCGGGCGCGCTTGCCGCTGGCAGCTGCTCACCACGCCGACCTGTGGCACGGCACGATCGAGCCGGCATCGGCCGCATTGATCGAAGGCGCCGAGTTCGTCATCGATGCGCTATTCGGTGCCGGGCTCGCGCGGCCGATTAGTGGCGACGCGGCGAAAATGGTTTCGGCAATGGCGGCAGCACATCGACCGATCATCGGGGTCGACGTTCCGAGCGGTGTCGATGGCGCCACTGGTCAGATTCTTGGGAGTGCTGCCCCTTGCGCACTTACCGTTACCTTCTTCCGTAAGAAGCCTGGCCATTTGCTGCTGCCCGGCCGCTCCTTCTGTGGTGAAACCGTCGTCGCCGATATCGGCATACCCACCGGCGTGTTGGTCAACGTTGCCACGTTCGAGAATGGTCCTGCTCTATGGCTCGATGCCTTTCCCTGGCCGAAGCTCGAGGACCACAAATACGACCGCGGGCATGTGCTGATTGCAGGCGGCGCAGTGATGACGGGTGCAGCGCGGCTTGGCGCGCGAGCGGCGGCGCGGGTCGGAGCCGGACTCGTCACGATTGCTGCGCCGAAAGCGGCGTGGCCGGTCTACGCGGCGGCGCTAACCAGTACCATCATTGTGCCGGACGGCTTCACGAAACTCCTTAAGGATGAACGGCGCAATGCCATGTTGATCGGCCCTGGCGCGGGAATAAATAGCGACACAAGCCGCCACGCGCTTGCTGCGTTGGCGACGCAGCGCGCCGTCGTGCTCGACGCCGATGCGCTGACCGTCTTTGCCGGCAAGACGAAGCGCCTCTTTGCCGCTGTGAAAGGCCCCACCGTGTTGACGCCACATGAAGGCGAGTTCGGGCGGCTCTTCAAGCTTGCCGGCGACAAGCTGGCCCGCGCCCGAGCAGCCGCCAAGCGTAGCGGCGCCACCATCCTGCTCAAAGGTCCTGATACAGTTGTGGCCTCGCCGGACGGCCGCGCCGCCATCAACGGCAACGCCCCGCCCGACCTCGCCACTGCCGGCAGCGGCGATGTTCTCTCCGGCTTGATCGTTGGATTTCTGGCCCTAGGATTGGATGGTTTTCACGCAGCAAACGCGGCGGCCTGGATTCATGGAGAGGCGGCGCGCGCCTTCGGCCCTGGCCTCGTCGCCGAAGACATTATCGAGACAATACCCGCCGTATTGCATCGGTTAAAAGCCGTAGCCCACCACTCGTCTTGACACCGCTTTCCCGGTAACATCGAAGCATGAGCGAACGGACCGGATTCATCGACGGCGTCGTCGATCGCACGCTCGACAATCTGCGCTCGCTGCGCTTGGCGTGGCGCGATATCGCATCGCGAGGGCGCATCAGCAGCGCCGCACCGAAGCCTGAACTGCCGCGGGACGATGCTGAGCGGCTGCGTCAACAGCTGCGTGACTGTCTCGACGCCAAGGGTGGCGCGGTAGCGGCCCGCGCCCGTGCCGCCGATCTCGGCCGCACCTATCTTGCCCTCAATGCGACAGGCCGCGAGCGCTTTCTCTATCTTCTGGCGAGCGAATTCGATATCGATCGTGGCACCGTCGATATTTTGGCACAGCGCGTCCTGACAACGGAACGCGATGAGCGATCGTCCATTGAAAAGGCTTTGCGAGACGCTTTAGAGCCGCCGCGCGTTAAGCTGCTGACACAATTCAATGGCTTGCCCGAGGGCGTCAAATTCCTGGTCGATCTGCGTGCCGAATTGATGGCCCTGGCACGCGACAACCCGGTGCTGGCGGGGCTCGAAAGCGATCTCAAGAATCTGCTGGCAAGCTGGTTCGATGTCGGCTTCCTCGAATTGCAGCGCATTACCTGGGATACCCCGGCAGCGCTGCTGGAGCGATTGGCGCGTTACGAGGCCGTTCATCGCGTGCGCAACTGGGCGGATATGAAGAACCGGCTCGATCCCGATCGGCGGTGCTTCGCCTATTTCCATCCGCGCATGCCTGACGAGCCCCTGATATTTGTCGAAATAGCGCTCGTGAAAGGGCTCGCCGATGACGTTCAGGCACTGCTCGACTTGGGCGCGCCGCTCGGCGATCCCGCCGCTGCGGACACCGCGATTTTTTACTCGATCTCGAACTGCCAGACCGGACTCTCCGGCATCAGCTTTGGGGATTTCCTGATCAAGCGTGTCGCGGACCGGCTCCATGCCGAGTTGCCGCAGCTCAAGACCTTCGCCACGCTTGTCGCCGATCCCCGGCTTGCGGCCGTGGCTTGCAGCGGCGCATCGCTGCCGGCGAAAAGTTGCTGACCGACACGGAACGCGAGCAATTGAACGGAACGCTGTGGGCGACCGATGCGCTCGACAAGATTTTGGCTCGGCCGCGCTGGCATGAAGATGCGGCGCTGACCGAGGCGCTGCGCGCGCCGCTGATGCGGCTCTGTGCCCGCTATCTGTTGCAGGAAAAGCGTGCCGAAGACCGGCACCGTTGCCGATTCTGTCGCGCGCATTTCCATCTCACCAACGGCGCGCGCATGGAACAACTCGATTGGCTCGCCGACACCTCGGCCAATGGGCTGAAGCAATCCTGCGGCATGATGATCAATTATCTCTATCGGCTCTCCGAGATCGAGCAGAATCACGAAGCCTATATCAGCGAGCACCACATCACCGCTTCGCGCAGACGATTCAGCGTCTGGCAAGGGCGTCAGCGTCATAATCCCGCGCCATGTAGACGGTGCCGCTAATAGGGTTGTGGTAATACGCCGGCACCTCGATGAAGCCGCACGATAGAGCGCCAACGCCGGCACCAGCCAATCGCCGGTGTCGAGCAGCATGCGGCGATGGCGCGGCCCCCGTCGAGCATGCGAACGCACAATAATCGTCCGATGCCATGGCGGCGCCAAAGGCGCGTGATGTAGAGCCGCTTCATCTCCCAGTCGCCTGGGCCGAACGAACCATACGCGGCCGTGCCTACCACACCGCCTTCCGCGCCGCGCGCCAGGAGAACCAATCCCGTCGGGTCGGGCGTATTTTCCCGGCAACGAAGCCAACTCCTCGATAGACGCCTTGAAAACTCAAATCGATGCCGAGCCCGTCGATATAGGCCCTGAATAGCGCCAGCACGCGGTCGGGATCCTGCGGCCAGCACGCTTCGACAATGCCGATGTTTGTCACGCCTCCCCCCTGTTTAATCGCGCGTTATGTATCGGGCGGGACCCGACGTGGCCTGCGATCGGCGCCGAGCGCCACATAAGTGAACAGCCCTTCGGTTACTTTGATCGGTTCGCTGCGGCCCCAACGCCGTGCCCAGCTTTCAATTTGACCGTGAGTGAGGTGCCGCCGATGCGCACGATCTCGCCATAACAGCTCACCTCGTCGCCGACAAAAATCGGCTGATGGAAGGTCATCGCGGTGATGGCGACGGTGGCACAACGTCCCTTTACCCGCCGCGCGGCAATCGATCCGCCGGCGAGATCCATCTGCGATAACACCCACCCGCCAAAAATATCGCCCGACTGGTTGGCGTCGCTCGGCATGGGGATCGCGCGCAATGCGGGCTCGTAATTCGGCGGAGCGAGGGATTCGACATCGGTCATGACGTTCGTTCTAGCGGTTCTAGGGCTGGGCCTGACCAATTTATTTTTGGTTGCCACCTGGACATGCAATCTTAAATGGAATATCCCGCCTTCTTCTCAAGGTAGCGGAGAGGCCCTACGGCTTGAAAGGATTGCCATCATTGCCCTTACCAAATCTTGGGGTATGGAGTAGCTATCCTACCTTATCTATTTGCAGGCTGCTTGTGGGGTTGATAACCGTTCCCTATAGTCTCTGCCATGCCTGATCTGTTCGACAATCTCGCCCGCTCGGCGACGAGCGGCTATTCCGCCAAAGACATTGAGGTTCTGGAGGGACTGGAGCCGGTTCGACGCCGGCCCAGGCATGTATATCGGAGGCACCGACGAGCATGCGCTGCACCACCTCGCGGCCGAAGTGCTTGATAACTCCATGGACGAGGCGGTCGCCGGCCATGCCAGCCGCATCGAGGTTGAGCTGCACAAGGACGGCTCGGTGCTGATCCGCGACAACGGCCGCGGCATTCCGGTCGATCCACACCCCAAATTTCCGAAGCAGTCGGCACTCGAAATCATTCTCACCATGCTGCATTCGGGCGGCAAGTTCGGCGGCGACGTCTATAAGACGTCGGGTGGCCTGCATGGCGTTGGCGTGTCAGTGGTCAATGCGCTCTCAGACAAGCTCTCGATCGAGGTCGCACGCGACCGAAGGGTATGGGCTCAGGAATACGCGCGCGGCAAACCGACGACTAAACTCAAAGAAGTCGGCAGCGCGTCGAATCGGCGCGGCACCACCATCCGCTTCCACCCCGATCCGCAGATTTTTGGCGGCCATCGCGTTCAAGCCTGGCCGCTCTATCGCCTTGCGCGCTCCAAAGCCTATTTGTTCCGCGGCGTCGAAATCCGCTGGTGGTGCGATCCCGCCATCGTACGGCCGGATGACGTGCCGCAGGAAGAGCGGTTCAAGTTTCCCGGCGGTCTTGCCGATTACCTCGCATCCATCGTCAATGGTCGCAACACGCTAACGCCCGCGCCATTCACCGGCGAGCACGATTTCGGCAAGGAAGGCCGCGTCGAATGGGCAATCGCTTGGCCGGACGATGGCGAAGCGCTTCTCGTCATCTTACTGCAACACGATTCCGACGCCGGAAGGCGGCACACACGAAGCGGGTTTACGCTCGGCGCTGACCCGCGCGCTCAAATCCTATGGCGAGCTCGTGAACAATCGGCGTGCCGCGCAGGTTACCGCGGAAGATGTCATGTCGGGTGCGGCCGTCCTGCTATCGCTGTTCATTCGCGATCCGCAATTCCAGGGCCAGACCAAGGAGCGCCTCGCCTCGGTCGAAGCGATGCGACTCGTCGACGGCGCACTCAAGGATCATTTCGACCACTATCTGTCAGGCGACCCGGTCGCGGCGCGCGCCCTGCTTGACGAGGTGATCGAGCGCGCGGAAGACCGGCTGCGCAAACGCCAGCAAAAGGACCTCGACCGCAAGAGCGCTACTCGCAAGCTTCGCCTTCCTGGCAAACTCGCCGATTGCGCGCGCTCCACCGCCGCGGGCACCGAGATCTTCCTTGTCGAGGGTGACAGCGCCGGCGGTTCCGCCAAACAGGCGCGCGATCGCGACACCCAGGCGATTCTGCCGCTGCGCGGCAAAATTCTTAATGTTGCGAGCGCCAGCGCCGACAAGCTGCGTCAGAACCAGGAGATCGCCGATCTGATCCAGGCGCTGGGCTGCGGCTCGGGTGACCGCTACCAGGATGACAAGCTGCGCTACGAGCGCGTTGTCATCATGACCGATGCCGATGTGGACGGCGCGCATATCGCGTCGCTGTTGATGACCTTCTTCTTCCGCGAAATGCCGAAACTGGTTGAAGACGGCAAGCTCTATCTCGCGGTGCCGCCGCTCTATCGCCTGGCGCAAGGGGCCAGCGTGGTTTATGCGCGCGACGATGCTCATCGCGCCGAGCTGACACGGACGGTGCTCACCGGCAAAGGCAAGATCGAGGTCAGCCGCTTCAAGGGTCTTGGCGAAATGCCCGCGGTACAGCTGCGCGATACCACCATGCATCCGGCAAAGCGCACGCTCGAACGGGTGACGCTGCCGCCGGCCGAAGACCGGAGCAACGTAAAAAAGACGGCCCAACTCGTCGAAAGCTTAATGGGTCGCAAACCAGAGTTGCGCTATCAATTCATCCAGGATCGCGCCGCTTTTGTGAAGGATTTGGACGTTTGACCTTGGCGGGTTTCCTCGGGGGTATCGCCGCGACGAGATCGAGGCCGCGTTGGACCCATTTCTTGAGCGCTGCATCGGTGCGATAGCCCTCTGGATCAACCCGGACAAAGCCCGTCATCGTCCTGGCGCCCATCACTGCCGGTTGAACCTGCTGCTCCTTGAGGACCCGATCCATGGACTCGGCGCCGACACGGATCAGCATGCCGCCGCGGCCGCTGACCGAACATGCCATGTGGCCGTTCACCAGGAAGGTCAGGCCGCCCATCATTTCCTTCTCGGTGATGTCGGGGCGACCGCCGAGCAGCCGCCGCACGCGCGCCGCGGTCTTTTGGTCGTACGCCATGCCCCCCGATCCTTCCTAATTGCCGCCGGGGAAAGGCTCGATATAAATCTCGGCGCGGCGACCGAAGTAGAGTGCGCGTCTGCCCGTCAAGTTCACGGTATAGCCGACGCAGCCGGCCGCCATGATTCGGCGGAGAAACTCGACATAGGTGATGGTTCCGGTCTGCACCGATTTGAGCGCTGCGTTGATGCCATCTTCCGAGAAGCGGCGGGCTATGCGTGCGCCGTTGAATTCGTGCGGATCGAGTTCAGGCTCTGATTCGACGTGGGACGACCCGTCCGGCAGGTAGAAGGTCTTTTCGCGGCGATAAAGATCACAATGATACCCCTCGGCGCCAACGGCCGCCAGTTTGGCCAGCACTCCAGGAAAATTGAGGGTTTCGGCGATCGAGCCGGCGCTGCATTCATGAAAGATCGCGATGCTGTTCTGATCCATGTCACTCCCCTCTGTTAAATCTGGCTGAACCATCCAAAGCGGCCAGCATGCGGCGCAAATCGCGACGCAGTGCCGGCAAATCGAGCGCACCGAGCCTTGACCCCAACGCTTCGTTACCGGCGCCGGCCGCCGCGGTGAGCCGTCCAAGCGCCTCGCGCCCGCGCTTGGTCAGGATGAGATGCGGCGAAGCCCTGTGGTCCGGGTTGCCGGCATAACCCGCCAGCCCATCGTCCACCAATAGATCGGCGGTGCGTTGCACCGCTTGGCGGGTAAGACCAAGACGGCGGGCGATCTGCGGCACCGACACCGGTTGACCCGCCGCCGCACTCATCACCTGCCACCGCGCCTGCGTTTGTCCGACGGTGGCGGCAATATCGTCGCCCCGCTTCCGCAGACGGCCGGCCAACTCATAGATATCGGCAATAATCAAAGGAACGACGGCGACGCCTCTATGAGCCATGGAAAATAGATGTCATATTGACAACATGTTGTCAAGTGTTGGTTGCGAGCGTGGCGTTTGGGCTCGTGATCGGTCCAACGGCCGGCTAAAAATTCGCGATCGACTGGCGACAGTACCGTCCTGTCTCCAATGCTACCGGCAGGCAACCCTGCTCCCCCATTCGAAGCGAGGGGAGGAACCACAATTCGGCGGCGGGGCCGAGGGATGCCCATGCGGTGCCGTGATGCCACGGCCCGTCGAGCCGACATGCACGTCCGCCGTGTCATCGCGGCATTGAGGGCGCAGCCCTCCGCTTCGAATATGATCGTAAATTCTCTCCCGCGTGGCATCGAAGGCTTTATGATGCCCGGCCCCACTTTCATCTACGCCCGTCGGTTTTGCCCCTATGCCGAACGCGATCATTCTTGTTGTCTTTTTCCTGACCTATTTGGGCCTGGCCGCGGGGCGGTTGCCGTGGTTTCGAGTCGATCGCACAGGTATTGCCCTGCTGGGAGCGATCGCGCTTCTCGGCACGGAAACTGTCACCATCGACGATATTAGCGGCAGCATCGACACCTCGACCCTGGTGCTGCTGTTTGCCCTCATGATCATTTCCGCCCAATTCCTGTCCGCCGGCTTTTACGATCTGTGCGCCGATTGGATCACGGCGCGGCACAGTGGCCCCTTTTCCCTGTTGGCGCTGACCGTCATGGTCTGTGGCGCGCTGACGGCGCTCCTCGCAAACGACATCGTGGTGTTCGCCATGGCGCCGCTTCTGATCGCTGGAGCCCGCGCGCGCGGCTACGATCCGCGTCCGTTTCTGATCGGGCTGGTGACCGCGGCCAATACTGGCTCTGCGGCGACGGTGATTTCGAGCCCGCAGAACATCTATCTTGGCCAGATTGGCAATCTTAGCTTTCACCGCTTCTTGCTGGCCTGCGCCGTACCGGCGATGTTCGGTCTCGTCGTGGTATTCGGCGTCATTTGGTTTCAGTGGCGGGACCGCGTGCTGGACCAATCGCCAGCGCTCATCCCCGATATGCCAGACGTGCCACGCCATCCCTTCGACCGCGCGCAGACGATAAAGGCCCTGGTGGCCCTGGTGGCGCTCTTGATCCTGTTCACGACATCACTGCCGCGCGAGGTCGGCGGCCTGGTCATCGCCGCTCTTTTGTTGGCGAGCCGCAAGATCACCAGCCGCACCATGATCGCGGCGGTGGATTGGCCGCTCTTGCTGCTGTTCGTGTGTCTTTTCGCGGTGACCGGCGCCCTGGCGCAGTCCGGCCTTGCTTATCCCTTTGTCGCGTCACTCGGTGATGCAGGGATTTTGCCGGATCATCTCGCCGTGCTGGCGCCGCTGACTCTGCTTCATGAGCAATGTGTTTGGCAATGTCCCGTCGGTGATTCTGCTTCTGCAGATCTGGCCAAACCCGCCTGAGGGCGCGCTCTATGGCATGGCTTTATTGTTCTCCTTTGCCGGCAACTTCCTATTGCTTGGCAGTTTCGCCAATCTCATCGTTGCCGAGCGCGCAACCCAATTCGGCGTGCATCTGAGTTTCGGCGGATATGCCCGCGCCGGCATCCCGATAACCATCATCTCGATGGTGTTCGCGATGTTGTGGCTGCACTGGACCGGATGGCTGCATTGGTCTGTACCGGCCGTGGCGGAATAACATGACAGTCATCCTGCCCACCCTCGAGATCGCGATAGAGCCGGAATGGATCGACTATAACGGCCACACCAACATGGCCTATTACGTCGTCATGTTCGATCGAGGCGACGGATGTCCTCTTCGATGCCCTCGGCATCGGCCAGTCCTATCTGCGCGACACCGGCCATTCGATGTATGCCCTCGAATCCCACATTACCTACGCGCGCGAGACCAAGGTCGGTGATCGCCTGCGCATCACGGCTCGGCTGATCGACGCGGACACCAAGCGCATTCATTTCTTCCTGCGCATGGCGACCGAAGAGGACGACATCCAGATCGCAACTTTCGAGATGGTCGTGCTGCATGTGGCGACCGCCAATCCTCGTGCCGCGCCCTTCCCGGCAGCGCGCCAGGACCGCCTCGATGCGATGCTTGCGCAGCATCGTATTCTTCCCCTGCCGCCCGAGATCGGACGCAAGGTCGGACTGAAACGATAGGGTCATGACAAGATTCGCGATGGCAACCATGATGCTGCTGGGAGCGTCCGCGGCCTCCGCCCATGCGGCGCCGCAATGCCCGCGTCCGGCGCCACCGGTAACACAAAATGCCGTTTCGCACGTCAACAACTTCGCTCAGAGTCCGCAACCGCAGGCGATTGCGCCGGGACGCGGACGTTGCGGCTGGGGGCTCGGCCTTGCCGCCGGGCCGACGGGCACCGGAACCGCCTTCATTGTTGGCAATCGCCGCGAAGTAATAACCAATCTGCATGTCGTCGACAAAAAATGTCGCGGTAACCGGCTCTTCACTTTTGAACATGGGTTCGCGGTCGGCCGAGCGCTCAGCAAGCAGACCGCGACCGTCGTCGCCCAGGGCGATTACTGTGTCAAACTGGCGCTCGGCCGCCATGACTACAGCGGCGATTGGGCGATCGCCGTACTTCACGCGGATCCGGTTTTGCTCGAAGCCACCACGCGCTTAGCGGAAGTCGTACCGCTCGAAACGCAAGGCGGCGGCAATTGGCTCAAAGATAATGGCCGCTACTACCTCCTTGGCTACAGCATGTCCTATCGTGTTGGAACGCAACCCTATAGCTCCGGCCCATGTCGGCTCGGCCCGTTATTTGCCGACGGCGTGGTCGAGCATAATTGCGACGCCGGCCACCGCACCTCTGGTGCGCCGATCATGAGCCAAGGGACCAACGGCCAATGCCTGGTCGGCGCAATGCATGTCGGCGATATTGAGGACCTGCCGGGCCGGCCAATTTACCGGACCGGCGTCAACGCCAATGTCGCGGTACTGGCGACCCGCTTTGCCACGGCGGTCGAAGCGGTGGCGCGCGAACTCGCTCAAGGTCGGGATGCCAACGCAATCGCCGTCGACCTCGCGGAGCGCACACCGAGATGATCGTTTCGCGCTCTTGCGCGGTCCCGCGCTTGCTGTATAGTCCCGCGCCTCCTTGCCGGCGTTGGGCCGGCTAGGCCCAGGCGGCTGATCGTAGCGGCTAATCACCGCGACCAGCGCTGGGCCGTGAAAAGCCAAAAGGAATTGAACGCTTCATGCCGTTATACGAAACCGTTTTCATTGCGCGTCAGGACATTTCCGGACCGCAAGTCGACGCGTTGGCCGACCAATTTGCCGGCATCGTGGCCGAGCAAGGCGGCGAGGTAAAAAAACGCGAGAGCTGGGGCCTGCGCAACCTCGCCTTCCGCATCAAGAAGAACCGCAAAGGCCATTACGTGTTGTTCAACCTCGACGCCCCGCCCGCCGCCGTTGCCGAGATGGAGCGCAATATGCGCCTCAATGAAGACATTTTGCGCTACCTGACGATCCGCCTCGAGGAGCTCGAGGAAGGCCCTTCGGTCATGCTGCAAAATCGTGGCCGCAGCGACGACCGTGATCGTGACCGGGACCGGGATCGCGATCGTGCGCGCGATCGCGGCTACCGCGACGTCGAGCCCGCCGCAACGACTGCCGAAGTGGTGGAGCAATGAGCGACACAAGCTACGGCGATCGCGACCGGGGCGGTTTTGGCGGCGACGATCGCGGTGGATTTGGCGGGCGCGGTGGTGGCGGGCGCCGCCCGTTTTTCCGGCGGCGCAAGTCCTGTCCGTTCTCGGGCCCCCACGCGCCGAAGATCGATTACAAGGATGTGAAGCTGTTGCAGCGTTACATCTCCGAGCGCGGCAAGATTGTGCCAAGCCGCATCACCGCAGTATCGGCCAAAAAGCAACGTGAGCTGGCGCAGGCGATCAAGCGCGCTCGCTTTCTCGGGTTGCTGCCCTATTCGATTCAATAGGGGGCGGCAATGATTGAACTCATTTTGTTGGAGCGCGTCGAAAATCTGGGGCAGATGGGCGAGGTCGTGAAGGTGCGTCCCGGATTCGCCCGCAATTTCCTGCTGCCGCAGAAAAAAGCGCTGCGCGCCACTAAAGAGAACCGCACCTATTTCGACAAACAACGTGCGCAACTCGAGGCGCAAAATCTCAAACGCAAGGGAGAGGCCGAACAGGTCTCGGCAAAACTCGAGGGGACCCACGTCGTCATCATTCGCCAGGCTGGCGAGAGCGGCCAGCTCTACGGCTCGGTATCGGCGCGCGACATCGCCGATGCGGTAACGGCGGCCGGCTTCACCATCGCGCGCAGCCAGGTCGTGCTCGACCGCCCGATCAAGAGCCTCGGCCTCCACAAAACACGGATCATTCTACATCCCGAGGTTTCAGCAACCGTCACCGCCAATGTCGCTCAATCGCCGGAAGAGGCGGCGATGCAAGAGCAAGGCGTCGATCCGTTGAGCCTCGCTCGCGTCGCCGCCGCGGCGGACGCCACCGGTGCACCGCAAGACGTCGCCGAAGAGTCCGCACCAGAAGCGTCCGAGAAGTAGCCATATTCGCTCTGTTGTGCCGTCAGTGAGAGATGCCATAGAATAATCGGAGGTTAGGGAGACGCCCGATGCGGTTCCTATCCCTGCCCGACGGTAGCCGTGTCCCGATCTTGGGGCTCGGTACCTGGGGGTTGGGCGAGCGTTATACCAGCGGTGCCGATGTGGTCGCAGCATTGCAGCTGGGCCTCGAGCTGGGCATGAACCTGATCGATACCGCCGAAATGTACGGCGATGGCGGCGCCGAAGAGGTCGTCCGCGAGGCCATCGCCGGGCGCCGAGACAATGTCTTCCTGATCAGCAAAGTCTATCCGCACAATGCCGGACGAAAGAAAATGGCGGCGGCGTGCGAGCGCAGCTTAAAACGCCTCGGCACCGATCGGCTTGATCTTTATCTGCTGCACTGGCGCGAGGACGTACCGTTGCTCGAAACCATCGAAGTCTTTCGAAGCATTGCGCGCCGCTGGCAAGATCCGCCGGTGGGGAGTCAGCAATTTCGACGTCGCTGATCTTGAAGAGTTGTGGCGTCTGCCGGGAGGTCCCGCCTGCGCCACCAACCAGGTGTTGTACAATCTCATGCGACGTGGCATCGAAACGGGTCTTCTGCCCTGGTGCCGTGAAATGCGTGTGCCGATCATGGCGTATTCGCCGCTCGAGCAAGGTAAGCTGCTGGCCAACCGGTCGCTCAAAGAGATGGCGGCGGCACGCGGCGTAACGCCAGCGCAAATTGCGCTGGCCTGGTTGTTGCGCCACGAGGGCACCATCGTCATCCCGAAAGCAGCCGATCTCGACCACGTGCGCGAAAATCGTGCCGCACTCGATCTCAAGCTATCGCACGACGAGTTGACCAAGCTCGACCGCATCTTTCCCCGCCCACGCCATAAAGGGCGTCTGGAAATGCTCTAATCCGCCCTTGTTTGTGGCCTACCCGTGTTCGATAGTAGTGGCCAACAACATCAGGGGAAGGCCATGTTGCTGGCATTTCTGCTTCGCCATCTGGTGACCAAAGGCACGCTCCGGGTGATCGGCGCGCGGGGCACGGTGCATAGCTTCCAGGGCGATATCGAGGGTCCGACGATCACCGTCAAACTTCATGACGCGAAGACTTGAACGACGGCTGTTCTTCAATCCCCGGCTCTATCTTGGCGAGGCCTATATGGACGGTAGTTTCACCGTCGAAGACGCCGACATCTTCGATTTCCTGTTGTTCATCGGCGAAAACCAGGCGATCGCACCACAAAGTATTGTGACTCCGCTCTATCAAGGTTTCGGCGGGGCGCTACGGCTATTCCAGCAATACAATCCCTTGGCCCGGGCGCAGAAAAACGTGGCCCATCACTACAACCTGTCCGATACGCTCTACGATCTGTTCCTCGACAATGACCGCCAATATTCCTGCGCCTATTGGCCAACGAACGACATTTCACTTGAAGAGGCGCAAGCCAACAAGAAGCGCCACCTTGCGGCCAAGCTTTTGTTGCGCCCGGGACAGAAGGTGCTCGACATCGGCAGCGGCTGGGGTGGGCTTGCGATCTATCTTGCCAAAGAAGGCGGAGTGTCCGTCACCGGTCTGACCTTGTCGAGCGAGCAGCTAAAGGTCGCGGAGCGGCGCGCCATCGCCGCCGGCGTCGCCGACCGGGTTAAATTCCTTCTGCGGGACTACCGAGAAGAGCACGAGATCTACGACCGCATCGTCTCCGTCGGCATGTTCGAACATGTCGGCGTGCCGCAGTACAAGGCATTCTTCCGCAAGGTGAAGGAATTGCTCACCGAGGATGGCGTCGCGCTCCTGCATTCGATCGGCCGCATGGACGGGCCCGCGACCACCAATCCATGGCTACGCAAATACATCTTCCCCGGCGGCTATTCCCCTTCCCTGTCGGAAGTCGTGCCCGTGTTGGAGAAGGTGGGCCTATGGATTACCGATATTGAGATCTTGCGCCTACATTACGCCGAGACGCTAAGGGAATGGCGGGCGCGCTTTACCGCCAACCGCGACCACATCACGACGCTCTACGACGAGCGCTTCTGTCGCATGTGGGAGTTTTATCTCGCCGGGTCAGAAGTGGCGTTCCGCTGGGGCGGTCATCTCAATTTCCAAATGCAGCTGGCCAAGCAGGTCGACGCGGTGCCTTTGACTCGCGACTACATTGCCGATTGGGAGCGTGGCCATGTTCCGCCCTTGCTGGAGCGCGTCGAGCGCGCAGCCTGAACAATCCCCAATATCCTCGCTATTATTCTTCGGGTTATCCCTTTCCGGTGGGTCAGTTTGACCTGACTCCCGGGCCCTTGTCTTGGTAACATCATGGTTATGGTGGATACTGTGCCATCGAACGTCACGCCGATCCGCGGCAGTGACGCGATTTACCGCTCCCCGCCTCGAGAATCTCGAGGCCGAACAAGCGCTGCTTGGCGCGATCCTGGTAAACAATGAGGCATATCGCCGAGTTGCCGAATTTCTACGCCCCGAGCATTTCGGCGAACCCGTGCATCAGCGCATCTTTGCTGCGATTCGGACGTTGATCGAGCGGGCGCAGATCGCCAATCCCGTCACGCTCAAGAATCTGTTCGATCAGGACAGTGTCTTGACCGAGATCGGGGGTGCGCAATATCTGGCGCGGCTTGCGGCGTCGGTCGTCACGATCATCAATGCCGCCGAATATGGCCACCAGATCTACGACCTTCATCTGCGTCGCCAGCTCATCATCATCGGCGAAGACATCGTCAATGACGCCTATGCCTTCGATCTCGAGCGCGAGGCGCCGGCGCAGATCGAAACAGCGGAAAAGAAATTGTTCGATTTGGCAACGCTTGGCGAATACGAAAGCGGTTTTCAGCCGTTCAATCACGCGCTGAAAACCGCCATTGACGCCGCCGAGGCCGCTTTTCAGAAAAGCGGCAGGACCATCGGGGTCGCGACAGGTTTTGCCGATCTCGACAAGAATCTCGGCGGGCTGCACCCTTCCGATCTGATTGTGCTGGCCGGAAGGCCGTCGATGGGAAAAACGGCACTAGCCACCAACATCGCCTTCAACGGCGCCCGCGCCTATCGCGCAGGCAAAGCCGCCGACGGCCGCACTATTGCCGAAGATGGTGCAGTGGTCGGTTTCTTCTCCCTTGAGATGTCGGCCGAGCAATTGGCGACCAGGGTTCTATCGGAGCAATCCGGTGTCTCCTCCGACCGCATTCGTCGCGGCGAGGTCTCGGGTGCCGATTTCGACAAGTTCGTGCGGGCGAGCCTCGATCTCGCGGAGATCCCGCTCTATATCGACGACACGCCGGCACTGTCCATCACCGGGCTGCGCACGCGTGCGCGGCGCCTGCAGCGCACCCACGGGCTCGGCCTTATCGTCATCGACTATCTGCAATTGTTACGCGGCAGCGGTGACGGGCCCGGAACTCGAGAACCGGGTACAGGAGGTGTCGGAAATCACACGCGGGCTCAAGGCGCTCGCCAAGGAATTGAATGTGCCGGTACTGGCATTGTCGCAGTTGTCGCGCCAGGTCGAAGCGCGCGAGGACAAGCGGCCGATGCTGTCCGATCTACGCGAATCGGGTTCGATCGAACAGGATTCCGACGTGGTGATTTTCATTTATCGCGAGGAATACTATTTGAGCCGCAGTCAGCCGACGCAGCGCCCCGAAGAAGCAAACGACAAATTCAACGAGCGCTATGAGCGCTGGCACCGGCGGCTCGAGCTGGTGCACGACACTGCCGAGCTGCTGATCGCCAAGCAGCGCCACGGTCCCATTAACAACATCACTCTGCGCTTCGACGGCCACACCACCCGCTTCGACAATTTCGTGCGCAGCGACCGCCATGCCGAAGAGCGGTTTTGAGCGCGCATCCAGAACTCAATTCTTGAAATCGACCTCGACGCCGTTGCCGCCAACTGGAAGAGCCTGCGCGCACGGCTGAAACGCGGCTGCGAAGCGGCAGCCGTGGTCAAGGCAGACGCCTACGGCGTTGGCATGGCAAAAGTGGCGCCGCGACTGTGGCGCGCCGGTTGCCGCCTATTCTTCGTTGCCGATACCGAGCGAAGCCTTGGCCCTCCGAAAGCTGCTGCCAAAGGCGCGCATTGCCGTGCTTCACGGCGTCGAGGCGACGGCGGCACGCGCGTTCGTCGAAGAGCGGCTTATCCCGGTCCTCAACCATCTCGGTCAAATAGCGCTGTGGCGGAAGGCCGGACGCGGTGAGCCGGCGATGCTTCATGTCGATACGGGCATGTCACGCCTCGGGCTGCCGCCGAGCGAGGCCGCACGACTCGCCCGCGATCCTTCGCTTCTGCACCGGGTGACGTTGGCGGGGCTTATGAGTCACCTCTCCACCGCCTGGAATATCAGCGCCAGAGTGAATCTGAACGCAGCTTGACGCGTTCCGCATCCTGCTGAAAAGTCTGCCACCCGCGCCCGCCAGCCTGGCGTCGAGCTCGGGGATTTTTCTAGGGCCCGCGTACCATTTTGATTTCGTCCGTCCCGGTGCCGCACTTTACGGCGCAAATCCCCTGCCAAGTGACACCAGTACCATGAGACAAGTTATTAAACTTAAAGCAAAAATCATCCAGACGCAGGAGCTCGGGAAGGGTGCGACGATCGGCTATGACGGAACTTATCGGATGAAGCGCCGTGGTCGGATCGCGACGCTGGCGATGGGCTATGCCGATGGCTGGCTTCGCGCCGCGAGCAACCGGGCGACCGTCGGCATTGGCGGCCGGAGGGCGCCGATCGTCGGCCGCATTTCGATGGACCTGATCACCATCGACGTCACCCAGATCGAACCCAGGCTGACCCAACCGGGCGCCTATGTCGATCTCTTGGACGATGATTATGGCGTCGATCATTTCGCGCGCGACGCCGGCACCATCGCCTATGAGGTGTTGACCCAGCTTGGCGGCAAGCATCATCGGGCCTACCGCACCGCGACACATGCTTGATTTCCTCGCCAACACGGGCCGCATCTTCATTCTGTTCTTGCAGGCAGCGGGGAGGCTAGCCCTGTTTGCCGTCATCGGAATCTCGCATTGTTTCCGTCCACCCTTCTACCCGCGATTGATCGGACGGCAACTCATCGACATGGGCTATTACTCGCTGCCGGTGGTCGGCTTGACCGCAATCTTCACCGGCATGGTTCTGGCGCTGCAAACCCATACCGGCTTCGCGATCGGTGCCGAAACCGCGGTTGCTACGGTGGTTGTGCTCTCGGTGACACGAGAATTGGGGCCGGTGATCGCCGGACTGATGGTGGCGGGTCGCATCGGTGCCGCGATCGCCGCCGAGATCGGCACCATGCGCGTTACCGAGCAGATTGATGCGCTATCGACGCTGTCGACCAATCCCTACAAATATCTGGTTGTCCCGCGGCTTATTGCCGGCACCATCGCCCTGCCTTTACTGGTATTCGTCGCCGACATCATTGGCGTGTTTGGCGGCTTTCTGGTGGCAACTTACACGCTCGCCTACAACCCTCGGGGGTTCATCGGCCAAATGTGGGACACGCTCTCTACCGACGATGTAGTGTCGGGGCTGATAAAGTCGGCGGTGTTCGGCTTCATCGTCGCCCTGATGGGGTGCTATCATGGTTATCATTCGAAGGGCGGCGCCCACGGCGTAGGCACGGCGACCACTTATGCCGTGGTTTCCGCCTCGATCATGATTTTGGTGACTGATTACGTGCTCACGGCAATATTCTTCTCGTCATGAGCGATAAGGTCAAGATCGCGGTACGTGGCCTGAAGAAGTCCTTTGGTCCGAAAGTCGTGCTCGATGGCGTAGATTTCGACCTGCATGAGGGCGAAAGCCTGGTCATTATCGGCGGCTCGGGCAGCGGCAAGTCGGTCACGGTGAAATGCATTCTTGGGCTGATGGAGCCGGATGCCGGCTCGGTCCTGATCGACGGCATCGAAGCGACGCGACTCTGGGGCAGGCGAGCGCCTTAATCTGATGCGCAAGTTCGGCATGTTGTTCCAAGGCGCTGCGCTCTTCGATTCCTTGCCCGTCTGGGAGAACGTCGCCTTTGGCTTGATCCAAGGCAAGCGCATGGGCCGTGCGCGCGCTCGCGATATCGCGATGCAGAAGCTCGGTGCGGTCGGGCTAGGCCCGGAAATCGGCATGCTCAGCCCCGCCGAACTCTCGGGGGGCATGCAGAAGCGCGTTGCATTGGCGCGCGCCATTGCCGCCGAACCCGAGATCATTGTCTTCGATGAGCCGACGACCGGTCTCGATCCCATCATGGCCGACGTCATCAACGATCTGATCATCAAATGCGTAAAGGACTTGGCGAGCGTCGGCCATATCGATCACCCACGACATGGTCTCGACGCGCAAGATCGCCAATCGCGTCGCCATGATTTACAAAGGACGAATCATCTGGTCCGATGTCGCTCAACGGATCGACCAGTCCGGCAACGAGTTCGTCGATCAATTTATCCATGGCCGGGCCGACGGTCCGATCCAAATGGAGATCAGGGCGCTGTAGATGAGCCGCGCGCAGTCGCATTTTGTCTGCCAGCAATGTGGTGCCGTCCACTCTAAATGGATCGGCCGCTGCGAGGCGTGCGGCGCCTGGAACACTCTGGTCGAAGAAGCGGTCCAAGCGTCCCTGCCCAAAGGCTTGAGCGCTGGCAAGGGAAGAAAGCTCGAGCTTGTTGGTCTCGGCGAGGCCAGCGAACGGCTTATTCGGCGTACCACCGGCGTTGTGGAGTTCGACCGCGTCTGTGGCGGCGGATTGGTACCAGGCTCGGCGCTGCTGATTGGCGGCGATCCTGGCATCGGCAAGTCGACACTGCTGTTGCAGATCGTGGCCGCGCTGGCGCGCTTTGGCCAAGCGTGCCTCTATGTCACGGGCGAAGAATTGCTCGGCCAGGTGCGCCTGCGCGCGGAGCGGCTCGGCGTGATCGGCGCCCCGGTCTGATTTGGCGGCAGCGACAAGCGTGCGCGATATCGCGGCGTCGCTCGATCATGCGGGCGGACCGAAGGTTGTGGTGATGGATTCCGTTCAGACCGCCTACCTCGACAATATCGACGCTGCCCCCGGTACCATCAGCCAGGTGCGCGCCGCTGCCCAGGAATTGATCCGCCTCGCCAAGCGACGAGGCTTTACCCTGTTTCTGGTCGGCCATGTCACCAAGGAAGGCATGATCGCGGGGCCGCGCGTCCTTGAGCACATGGTCGATACGGTGCTCTATTTCGAAGGTGATCGCGGCCATCAATTCCGGATTCTGCGCGCGGTCAAGAACCGATATGGCCCGACCGACGAGATCGGCGTATTCGCAATGACCGATCACGGTCTCGCGGAAGTGAGCAACCCTTCAGCACTGTTCCTCGCGGAACGCCAAGCCCCGATCAGTGGTACCGCGGTCTTTGCCGGCATGGAAGGCACGCGACCCGTCTTGGTCGAGATCGAAGCGCTGGTGGCGCCCTCGCTCCTCGGTACGCCGCGACGGGCCGTGGTAGGCTGGGACAGCAACCGGCTTGCCATGCTGCTCGCCGTGCTCGAGGCGCGATGCGGCGTCGCGATCGGAGCGCGCGACGTCTATCTTAATGTCGCCGGTGGTCTGCGCATTACGGAGCCGGCGGCCGATCTCGCGGCGGCCGCCGCATTGCTTTCGGCACTCTCCCACGAGCCAGTCGCCGACAAGACGGTTATATTCGGCGAGATCGGCCTCTCCGGCGAGGTCCGCCCCGTTGGCCAATCGGAAGCGCGACTGCGCGAGGCGGCGAAGCTCGGCTTTCTCAACGCCTATGCGCCGCCGCGGCAAGGTGGTGAGGCGATTTTGCGCATCGCCGAAGTGCGGCACGTGCGTCAACTCGTTGAGCGTTTCATGGAGCGGAGCAGACGGACAAGACACCGTGCTGCCGGTAAGGCGTCGGGCAACATGAATACCCTCGATATCATCGTGGCGGTAGTGCTCGTGCTGTCGGCGGGTTTCGCCTATATGCGCGGGTTTGTACGCGAGCTATTGGCGATCGTCGCGTGGGTCGGCGCCGCGGTTATCACTTTCTATGGTTATATCTATATTGCGCCCTTCGCCGAGAGGTTCGTCCCCAAAGGCCCCCTCGCCAATATTTCCGCGGGCGCGGTGGTGTTTATCGTTGCCCTCATCGTGCTCTCAATCATTACCGGGACAGTCGTCGAAACAGGTAGCCCAGAGCGGCATGTCCTCCGTTCGACCGGCTGTTCGGTTTGTTGTTCGGCCTGGTGCGCGGGGCGGTCCTGGTAGCGCTCGGCTACATCGCGCTGGCCTGGTACTTGCCCCCCGACAAACCGCGCCCGCCCTGGGTGATGGAAGCGCGCACCTTGCCCCTGTTGCAGGCCGGCGCCAACATGCTCGAATCCCTGGTGCCGTCCAAGTGGCGCGAACAAGTCAAGGCGACAGCGCACCTCGGCGAGCTGGCGGCAAAAATGACACCGCCAATGCCGCCGCCCGCGCCTTGGTGTCGCCCAAGCCCAGCGCCAAGCCTGCCGAGCCGCAGCCCGCCTATCTCAACAAGACCGGACCGACATGGACCGGCTGATTAATCAGCAGCAGGGCCAACAACAGTGATGGCCCACTGCTACACAGGCGCCGGATCCGCCCCATATAGATGGGGAAGGTATTATGGTTACCACCAACCCATTTGACGACGACCGGCTCCATGAGGAATGCGGCGTTTTTGGCCTTTATGGCCACGCCGAGCCTGCCGCTCTGGTAGCGCTCGGCTTGCATGCGCTGCAGCATCGCGGTCAACAGGCGGCGGGCATCGTCACCTGGGACGGCGAGCAGTTTCACGCCCATCGCGGGCTTGGCCAGGTCGGCGAGAATTTCAGCTCGAGAGAGGTGATTCAGCGCTTGCCTGGCCTCGCCGCGATCGGCCATTGCCGCTATGCCACGACGGGCGAGGTGGCGCTCCGCAATGTCCAGCCGCTGTTTGCCGATTTCGAGTTCGGAGGCCTGGCAATCTGCCATAACGGCAACTTGACCAATTCCTATCATCTGCGGCGTCAGCTGGTGCGGCGCGGCAGCCTGTTCCAATCGACCTCGGACACGGAAGTCATCGTTCATCTCATCGCGACCAGCCTCAAAGATCAGGTCGAGGATCGCGTCATCGATGCTCTGCGCCAGGTCGAAGGCGCTTACTCACTCGCAGCGCTGACCCAGAATTGCCTGATCGGCGTTCGCGACCCGCTTGGTGTGCGCCCCCTCGTGCTCGGCCGGCTGGGCGAGACATGGGTTCTCGCGTCCGAGACCTGCGCCCTCGACATCATCGGCGCCGATTTCGAGCGCGACGTCGAACCAGGTGAAATGATTATCATCGATGGCAACGGCCTCAGGAGCCGCAAGCCTTTCGATCCCGAACGCAAACGTATCTGCGTTTTTGAATATATCTACTTCTCGCGCCCCGACAGTATGGTCGACGGTATCAGTGTCTACGAAACGCGAAAACGCATCGGAGCCGAACTCGCGCGCGAAAGCCATGTCGCCGCCGATATCGTGATTCCTGTTCCGGATTCTGGGGTACCAGCGGCCATCGGCTATGCCGCAGAATGCGGCCTGCCCTTCGAGCTCGGGATCATCCGCAACCATTATGTCGGCCGCACCTTCATTGAACCGACGGATCAGATTCGCCACCTCGGTGTTAAGCTCAAGCACAATGTCAACAAGGCCGAGATCGCAGGGAAGCGCGTCATCCTGGTGGACGATTCGATCGTGCGCGGTACCACGTCGATGAAGATTGTCGAAATGTTTCGTCATGCCGGTGCCGCTGAGGTGCATATGCGCATTTCTAGCCCGCCGACCAGTCATTCCTGTTTCTACGGTATCGCGACACCCGAGCGTCAAGATCTCCTTGCCTCCCACATGACGGTCGAGGAGATGGCCAAGCATATCGGTGTCAACTCCCTGGCCTTCATCTCGATCGACGGGCTCTATCGCGCCATGGGTGAAGCGTGGCGCGATCCGGCGAAACCACGCTTTTGCGATGCCTGTTTCACCGGCGACTACCCAATTCCCCTGGTCGACCACGAGGCTGGAAAAGTCTCGACGCAATTGTCCCTCCTGACTGAAACGGCGTGAGCCGACTTAACGGTCGTCTCGCTCTCATTACGGGCGCGACGCGCGGCATCGGCTGGGCCGTGTCGAAGCGCTTTGCCGCCGAGGGCGCCCACGTCATCCTAGTAGGCCGGACGCAAGGCGCGCTCGAAGAACTCGACGATGAAATCCGTGACGCCGGCGGCGCCGCAACGTTGGTGCCTCTTGATCTGCGTCACTTCGACGAGATCGATCGCATGGGCCTGGGCTTGCATCAACGGTTCGGCAAGCTCGATATCCTGGTAGGAAATGCCGGCGTACTACCGCATTTGATGCCGACAGGTCATCTCGATCCAAAAACCTGGCAGGAAATAATCGACGTCAATCTCACCGCCAATTGGCGCCTCATCCGTTCGCTTGATCCGTTGCTACGTTGCTCGAATGCGGGCCGCGCCATCTTCACCACCTGCGTGGCGGGCCGAGCCGCGGGCCCCTACTGGAACGCCTACGCCGCAGCGAAGAGCGGCCTGGAGGCGTTGATCCGCTCCTACGCAGCCGAAGTCGCGAACACGCGGATCTGCGTGAACCTGGTCGATCCCGGCCCCGTTCATACACGGCTTCGCAACAACGCATTTCCGGGGGAGGATAAGTCACATCTGCGCAAACCCGAGGACGTGACCGATCCCTTCATCGCCCTCGCCTCGCCGGACTACACAAACACCGGCGAAATCCTTGGCGTCTCTTAGTTGCGAACGGCGAATGCGGTAAGGGTTCTTAGTTGCACGTCGTCACGGGCCCCAGCCGTGGCCGGACCGTTCGACTATTTCCTGTTCCACGGCAGCCTCGACTCCAGCGCCCCCAATGACTGGTTCTTGCGCTCAACCTTCACTGTGCCACTGACTTCGCCAGCATCGGGCGCTCAGCCAGCCTCGACGCTGCTGGCGTTCAATCCGTCCGATCCGTTTCCATCCGAACCGCCGCCCCAGGCTTTGCCGCCAGCGAGCATCCGATCATCGGCCCGACCTTCGTGGCTTACGGTGTCGTGCAGCCGATCGCGCGGGAATTGGGCGCGACCGTGCTCGGCACCTTGCACGAACGCATTGGTGATACGCTCACGGCGGAGAACGACGGCACCGGTCCGGTGGGGCCGGTCCAGTCCGCCTGGGGTCGCTTCTTCTGCGAGCAGATCGACAATAATTACCAGGCTTTTGTCGTACCTAGCGCCAACGGCCAGATCTTTGGCTTCCAGGCCGGGCTCGATCTGTGGCGCGGCAGTTTCATTCCCGAGCAACGGGACGCGGCCGGCCTCTATTTTGCGTATGGCAATGCCAATCTGAACACGTGAGCGGGTTGGTGACCAACGCGGCGGCCACGGCCTATGTGCGAAGCCCGGCGGCGGGGCTGCTGGGCCTCAATGGCTATTCGCTTGGTGGCTATTGGACGCACTAAGTACTAAGGCCCCGGCAGCTGGTATCTCGATGCGGTGGTTTAGGGCACGATCTATGCGGGCAGTGCCGACGCGCAATTCAGCGAGACCGGCTTCACCAGCAAGTTGCCGACCGACGGTTCGGGAGTCATCAGTCGCTGGAGGCGGGCTATCCGGTGGCACTACCGGCGCTCGGCCCGCGTTTCGTTCTCGAGCCCGAGGCGCAGATCCTGTGGCGGCATGTCGGCTTCAATCAGGCCAATTAAGGGTTGGAGGGGGTTGCGCTGCGCACCACCTCTGGAGTTACCGGGCGCCTTGGGGTACGCGGCCAGTGGACCATTGCTGAGCTTCTACGCGCGGGCGGCTATCAGTTCGCCCTAACCAGTAACACCGGCATCAGAGGCTTCATTGGCGATATCGGCCTCCGATACACTTGGCAAATCTTCAGCGTGAGCTCGCGGCATTGGTCTCAGACCGGATGGATCTCAATCGACCGCACCGCGCGAGTCGTTGCCTGCGATCCGGGAGTGACGGGGAACCGCAGTCGTTAGGTTCATCAAGAAAGTTGACCGACGTCATCCCTCGCAGTGGTCTGACCTGATAGCGACTAGGCTCTAGCGCTCGGCGTGCTATGGTTCTTTAAAACAACTTAGGAAACGTCATGGCCGTCGATTCCGCCGCAGTTCCCTACGATTCGCGTCTCCAATCGCTGAAGCATCGCCGGTTGTTGCTGTCCGCGCTCTCGGGTTCGGCGATCGAATGGTACGATTTCGGTCTCTATGGCCTGCTCGCACCGGCAATTTTTGACAAACTGTTCTTTCCGCGATCGTCCCCGCTGATCGGCACCATCCTCGTCATGGGCATCTTTGCGGTCGGCTTTATCGGGCGACCGGTCGGTGGATTAGTGTTTGCACATTTCGGGGACAAGATTGGGCGCAAGCCGATGATGGTCCTCACCATGTCGCTGATCGGCATCGCCAGCACCTTGATGGGGTGTATCCCGAGCTACAACCGGATCGGCCTCGCCGCGCCCATTATCCTCACCGTGTTACGCTTCATCCAGGGCTGCGCATTGGGCGGTGAATCGACCGGCGCGCCGATTCTGACCATGGAAAGCGCACCGCACGGTCGGCGCGGCCTGTTCGCATCGATCGCACAAATGGGTGCCGCCTGCGGCGCTATCATGGCCTCGCTGGCAGCGCAGACAGTTTCTTTCCTGCCGCCCGACCAGCTCATGTCCTGGGGCTGGCGGCTCCCTTTCCTTGCCAGCATCATCATCGTCGGCATCGGCCTCTATATTCGAATCAAAGTCGATGAATCGCCCGCGTTCGTGAGACGTACCAAAGAAGCCGGCGTGGCGCGGATACCCCTATTGGAAGTACTGCGCCGGGCGCCGAAACCGGCACTGATCGT
Organism: uncultured Alphaproteobacteria bacterium; assembly: GCA_963804725.1. Lineage (GTDB taxonomy): Bacteria > Pseudomonadota > Alphaproteobacteria > ATCC43930 > CGMCC-115725 > JAATGI01. The sequence goes on from CAWDRN010000011.1 coordinate 430,654, forward strand.
ATTCTTTTGCGCTCTCACGGAATCAAGCATCGCCTTCCTTCAAGGTATTTTCGGCCTGCAATACGGCGTGGCAACACTACAAATTCCGCGCACAGTCCTGCTTCAAGGTGGACTGATCGGCGGCGTGCTTTCGCTCTTTATCGGTCCCTCCATGGGTTGGCTGTCGGACAGGGTCGGTCGCCGGCCGCTGATGCTCACTGGCTTCACCCTTGCGGCGCTCTACATCGCCTTTGTGTTTTTCGAACTTTTGTACACCCGCGACCCAATCCTCGTGAGGGCGGCGATGGCATTCTCGCCCGCGGTTCTCACGCCACTGACATTGTGTGTCGAGGGCAGCTTCTACGCCGAACTTTTTACAGACGCCCGGCTGCGCTATTCGGGCAATACCCTTGGCCGCCAATTCGGCACGGCGCTAGGCGGCGGGCTCATGCCGGTCATCGCAACCACCCTCGTGGCGGCCATGGGCGGTAGTCTGTGGGGCATCAAAGCCTATTTTTGCTTCCTTGCCATGTTTGCGATCGGCGCTGTGCTGTTGGCGCCAGAGACGAAGGACCGCAAGGTTTAGCGGTCTATTTCGGGGCACCCAAATCGATCTTCGCCTGGCGCAACGCCTTTTCCAGTTCCGCGACAACGCGATGGCGATCGATGCCCTTCGCGGCGAGGTCCGTTGTCAGTTTGGCAATGACATTCTCCTCGCCCTGCTTGCCGAGTTCGGCGGCTACGACGCTCGATACGTAGGCATCCGCTTCGACGCCTTGCTTGCCCAGAAGCGCCGCCGCCCAATATCCGGCAATCTTGTTGCGCCGGGACCTCACCTTGAAGGCAAATTCCTGATCGTTTTGATATTTGCGCTCGAAACTCTGCTCGCGTTCGTCGAAACTGCTCATGAAAGGCCCCCTTTCATTGGAACTCTATAGCAAGCAACCGCAAAATGTGCACCCTGATCCTGTTGCGCCGCCCTGGCCACGATTGGCCGGTAATCGTTGGCGCCAATCGAGATGAAATGAAGGCGCGGCCCTGGCGCCAGCCGGGGCGTCACTGGCCCGACCGACCAGAGGTTGTGGCCGGGCTCGACGAATTGGCCGGTGGCTCATGGCTTGGCATCAACGAACATGGTGTTGTGGCTGGCATTTTGAACCGACACGGTTCTCTCGGTCCCGCGGCAGGGCAGCGGTCACGCGGCGAACTGGTTTTAGAAGCGCTCGATCATGCCGATGCATCAGACGCCGCCGAAGCACTTGCGGCGATCGATCCACGCGCCTATCGCACCTTCAACATGATCATCGCGGATTCGCGCGAGGCCTTCTGGCTGCGACATGCCGACGACAACGGCAGGCAAACCGGTCGAGGCGCGGCCGGTCAGTGACGGCCTCTCGATGATTGCATCTGGCGAGATCGATGATACCGAGACATCGCGCGGCTCGTTCGTTATCGTCCGCGTTTTCTCGCGGCAGATCCGCCCGACCCGGCAAATGGCGACTGGTCGAGCTGGGAAAATCTGCTGAGCGAGAGTAGCGGCGGCCCCGATCGCGCGCTTCGCTTCGACACCGATCGCGGTTTTGCCACTGTCTCGAGTGCGCTGATCGCTTTGCCGTCGCATAACAAGCCGGGATTGACACCGCGTTTCCGTTTCCGCGGCTATTTTCCAATTGTGACAGAGTGGATGGATGTCACGTTGTGAGGCGATTGTTTCGCCGCGCCGCGCTTGCTATAGAGTCATCCCGAAGTTCGAGCGAGGTCCCGGCCATGACTCGTCGCAAGCAAATCTACGAAGGCAAGGCCAAGGTGTTGTTCGAAGGTCCCGAGCCGGGCACCATCGTTCAATATTTCAAGGACGACGCGACCGCCTTCAACAACCAGAAACGCGGCACAATCACGGGCAAAGGCGTCCTCAACAACCGTATCAGCGAATTCCTGATGACACGCATCGCCGACATCGGCGTGCCGACGCATTTCGTGCGTCGTCTTAACATGCGCGAGCAGCTGGTACGCGCAGTCGAGATCATTCCGCTCGAAGTGGTGGTGCGCAACGTCGTGGCGGGCTCGCTGGCGAAACGGCTGGGCATCGAAGAAGGCACGCCCCTCGCCCGCTCCATCATCGAATATTATTTCAAGAACGACGCGCTTGGCGATCCCGATGGTGTCGGAAGAGCACATCACCGCTTTTTCGTGGGCGACGACGCATGAGCTCGACGAGATCATGCAGATGGCGCTGCGCATCAACGACTTCCTCAGCGGTTTGTTCGTCGGCATCGGGATCAGACTTGATCGATTTCAAACTCGAATTCGGCCGGCTTTACGATAAGGGCGAAGGTCGCTCGTGCTGGCCGACGAGATCAGCCCTGACAATTGCCGGCTCTGGGACAGCAAGACCAACGAAAAGCTCGATAAGGACCGTTTCCGCCGAGACCTCGGCCGGGTCGAGGAGGCATACCAGGAAGTGGCCCGACGACTCGGCATTCTTCCGGAATCGGGACCAGTCGACATCCGTGCCACCGCAATACGATGCAATGAAAGCACGGGTCTACGTCATGCCCAAGCCAGGCGTACTTGACCCCCAGGGCAAAGCGGTCGGTCAAGCACTCGCCTCACTCGGCTTTGCCGGCGTCGCCGAGGTGCGACAAGGCAAGGTGATCGATCTGGATCTAGCGGAGACCGACCGGGTGCGGGCGCGCGAAGCCGTCGAAGCGATGTGCAGCAAGCTGTTGGCCAACACCATGGTCGAAAGTTATCGGATCGAGCTTGAAGCTTAAAGGCCTAGGGTGAAGTTGCGCCGCCGTCCTCCTACCGCCATCATGGATGTTGGTGCAGCGCAAGCCCGTCCCTCTCTCGCGGCTACAGCCCGCGCCCGCCGATGCCGACTCGGGCCTGCGTCCTTGATTGAGGGGCCGCGCATCGCTATTTGAGGAAGAGTTTCCCCACGAGATCGTATTGGGCGATGCACGCCGCCATTGTTATTTTTCCTGGCTCGAATCGCGAGCAGGATGTGTTCGATGCCCTGCACCGCGCGATGGGCAAACCTCCGCTCAAGATCTGGCATGGCGATACGGAGCTGCCGAAGCTCGATCTCATCGTCATTCCTGGCGGCTTTTCCTATGGCGACTATCTCCGCTGCGGCGCTCTGGCGGCACATTCACCGATCATGCGCGAGGTCGCCGCGCGGGCGCGCAACGGCACGCCGACACTAGGCATCTGCAACGGCTTTCAGATCTTGACCGAGGCGCGTTTACTGCCGGGCGTGCTGTTGACCAACCAAACGCTCAAGTTCCATTGCAAAGACATTCATATGCGGGTTGAGACCGCCGAGAGCCTGTTTACGCGCCATTACAATGCCGGTCAGGTGCTTCGCGTGCCGGTCGCCCATCATGACGGCAATTACTTCGCCGACGCAGACACTCTCAAGCGCCTTGAAGGCGAAGGCCGTATCGCGTTTCGCTATTGCAACGAGGCGGGTGAAGCGACCAACGAAGCCAACCACAACGGCTCGGCCCGCAACATCGCCGGCATTTTCGACGAACGGCGCCATGTACTTGGCCTGATGCCGCATCCAGAAGATGCGACCGATGCGCTCCTTGGCAATACCGACGGTGTGGGCTTTTTCGCGGGCGTGGCGGAGGCGTTAGGTTGATTACCCCGGACGTCGTCGCGCAGCACGGTTTGACCCCTGACGAATATGTCCGTGCCCAGAGCATACTCGGGCGCCAGCCGAACCTCACCGAACTCGGCATCTTCTCGGTGATGTGGAGCGAGCACTGCTCCTACAAATCGTCGCGCCGATGGCTGCGTGGCCTGCCGACGACCGGACCGGGCGTAATCTGCGGTCCCGGCGAAAATGCCGGCGTCGTCGACATCGGTGACGGCCAGGCCGCGATCTTCAAAATGGAATCGCATAATCATCCGTCGTTCATCGAGCCCTATCAGGGGGCAGCTACCGGTGTCGGCGGGATTCTTCGTGATGTTTTCACCATGGGTGCGCGGCCGATTGCCAATCTCAACGCGTTGCGCTTCGGCTCGCCCGATCACCCCAAGACACGGCATCTGGTTGCACAGCGTGGTGGCGGGTATCGGCGGTTACGGCAATTGCGTCGGCGTGCCAACGGTGGGTGGCGAATGCAATTTCCATCCCTCGCTATGACGGCAACATCCTCGTCAACGCCATGACCGTCGGGTGTCGCGCGTGCCGACAAGATTTTCTATTCTGCGGCAGCGGGACCGGGCAACCCGGTTATCTATGTCGGCGCCAAGACCGGGCGCGACGGCATTCACGGCGCGACAATGGCCTCGGCCGAATTCGCCGAGGATTCCGAAGCTAAGCGCCCGACCGTCCAGGTCGGCGATCCCTTCACCGAAAAGCTACTGATCGAAGCGTGCCTTGAATTGATGGCGGGCGACGCAATCGTCGCGATCCAAGACATGGGCGCGGCCGGCCTTACCTCGTCTTCGGTGGAGATGGCCGGCAAGGGCGGGCTTGGCATCGAGCTCAATCTCGACCGTGTGCCGACACGCGAAACCGGCATGACCGCCTACGAAATCATGCTCTCCGAAAGCCAGGAGCGCATGCTGATGGTCCTCAAGCCCGAGCGCGAGGCCGAGCGCGCCGGCGTGTTTTCGAGAAATGGGCATTGGATTTCGCCGCCATCGGCCGCGTCACCGATACCGGGCGCCTGGTGCTTGCGGATGAACGGCAGGGTCGAGGCCGACATGCCGGTCGGGCCGTTGGTGACGGAGGCACCGCTCTACGACCGGCCCTATGTCCTGACGAAGCCACGTGCCGATATTGCGGACGTGCAGGCGGTGCCGATTTTCGACGCGCTGAAGAAAACTGGTCGCCTGTCCTGATCTCGCCTCGAAGCGCTGGATTTGGGAGCAGTACGATCATCTGGTGATGGGCCACACCGTCCAACGGCCGGGCGGCGATGCGGCGGTGGTGTTGGTGGAGAGCGGCAAGCGAAAGGCGCTGGCGCTGACCACCGATTGCACGCCGCGCTATTGCGAGGCCGATCCGCCTCGCGGCGGCATGCAGGCGGTGGCCGAAAGCTGGCGCAATCTCACCGCCGTCGGGGCGCTGCCGCTCGCCGTCACCGACAATCTCAATTTCGGCAATCCCGAGCGGCCCGGAGATCATGGGCCAGTTCGTCGGCTGCATTCAAGGCATCGGCGACGGCGTGCCGCGCGCTCGACTACCCGATCGTCTCTGGCAATGTGTCGCTTTACAACGAGACCAACCGCAAGGGTATTCTCCCGACACCGGCGATTGGCGGTGTTGGGCTATCGACGACGCCGCCAAGTCCGTCTCGCTCGCACTGAAGCGCGTCGGCAACTCTTTGATCCTCATCGGCGAGACCGAAGGGTCATCTCGGCTGCTCGCTCTATCTGCGCGAATTGCTCGGCCGCGAGGATGGCCCGCCGCCGCCGGTCGATCTCGCGGCTGAGCGCCGGAACGGGGATTTTGTCCGCGTCGGAGATCGCGCCGGCCGGATCGACGCGTGCCACGATCTCTCGGATGGCGGGCTTCTCGTTGCGCTTGCGGAAATGGCGATGGCGAGCGGTCTTGGCGCCACTGTCGATAAACCGACGTCTGCCCTACCTGTCCATGCTTATTTTTTCGGCGAGGACCAGGCGCGCTACCTCATCGAAACTGCCGAGCCGGATGCCGTCCTTGGGAATGCCAGCACCGCTGGCGTTCCGGCAGCCCGTATCGGAACGGTGATCGGCGATCAATTGACAGTCGCCGGGGTCGGTGCCATATCCGTTGACGGAACTGAAGCGAATCAACGAATCCTGGTTTCCCGCCTATATGGCGGCTCCCTGAGGACGATTTTATGGCTCTCGACGCGGCTACGATCGAACGGCTCATCAAGGAGGGCCTCCCCGACGCGCAAGTCACAATCGAGGATTTGCGCGGGGACGGCGATCATTACGCGGCGCTCGTCGTGTCGCCTGCGTTTAAGGGCAAGAGCCGTGTTCAGCAGCATCAGATGGTCTATCGCGCGCTGGGCGGCCATGTCGGCAATGCGCTCCACGCCCTGGCGCTGCAAACCGCCGCCCCCAAGATTAGCTATCCGCCGAAAGGAACTTCATGAGCCATTGCCGCCACTAACTCCCTGCCTTCGACCGCATCAAGGACGAATCGCCCAGAATCCAGGTCACTCTGTTCATGAAAGGCACGCCCGTATTTCCACAATGCGGCTTCTCGGCGGCGGTGGTGCAGATCCTCACCCAGATGGGCGTCAAATTCAAAGGCGTCGACGTGCTGGCCGATCCCGAAATCCGCCAGGGTATCAAGGAATTCTCCAATTGGCCGACGATTCCGCAACTCTATGTGAAGGGCGAGTTTGTCGGTGGTTGCGACATCATCCGCGAGATGTATGAAGCAGGCGAGTTGCAGGACTTATTCAAGGAAAAGGGCGTCCCGACCCGGGGCTAATCTCCCGTCCCGTCGGCCGCCTCGCCTGCCTCACTTGTTCGCTACCTGTACGGCGTCGACGCCTTTGATGCGGGCGGCAAGCGCTGCCTCGAGAAACCGGTCAATATCGCCATCGAGCACGGCATTTGGGTTCCCGGTTTCGACACCGGTGCGCAGATCCTTGACCATCTGGTAGGGCTGCAGCACATAGGATCGAATCTGATGGCCCCAACCAATATCCGTCTTGCCGGCGTTTAACGCGGCAGTTGCGGCCTCGCGCTTTTGCAGCTCGATCTCGTAGAGCCGAGCCTTGAGCATCGCCATGGCGTGCGCACGGTTCTGATGTTGCGAACGCTCGCTTTGGCAGGCCACCACGACCGGGTCGGTGCCCGGCGGCTGATAGGTTAGCCGCACCGCGCTATCGGTCTTATTTACGTGCTGGCCGCCGGCGCCGGACGAGCGATAGGTGTCGGTGCGAAGATACTTCTCGTCGATTGTCACCTCGATTTTGTCGTCCACCACCGGATAGACCCACACCGAGGCAAAGCTGGTCTGCCGCCTGCGCATTGGCGTCGAACGGGGAAATCCGCACCAGCCGATGCACGCCGCTCTCCGTTTTGAGCCAGCCATAGGCGTCCTCGCCGAGAATGCGGATTGTCGCCGATTTGAGGCCCGCGCCCTCGCCCGCGCTTTCTTCGATCCATTCGACCTTGTAACTATGAGCCTCGGCCCAGCGCGCATACATGCGGAGCAACATTTCGGCCCAGTCCTGCGCTTCGGTCCCGCCGGCACCGGAATGAACCTCCAGATAGGCATCGTTGCCGTCGGCTTCGCCCGACAGCAAGGTTTCGAGTTCGCGCTTCGCCGCCTCTTCGCGCAACCGCGTGATCGCGGTTTCCGCTTCGCTGACGATCGTCTGATCGCCCTCGGCCTCCCCCATTTCAATCAGGCCGATCGAGTCGTTAAGTTGGTTCTCGATTTTGCGATAGGCGTTGATGCCCCGCTCGAGACGGGCCTTCTCCCGCATCAACCCTTGGGCGCGCTGAGGTTCGCTCCACAGATCGGGAGATTCGGTGAGTGGCCTTAGTTCTTCGAGGCGTTTGAGGGAATTGTCCCAGTCAAAGATGCCTCCTCAGCAAGGCGAGCGACTTGCCGATCTGATCCGCCACTGCTGCGATTTCGGTACGCATTATATCCTGAACCCTAATACAGGCCGCCGGTACCGGTCGAGGGCGCTTCTTGCCGCGGCCCGGGCGAGATCTGCTGCACTGGCGCGGGCTGACCGGTCTCGCTCGAGACTGCGGTGCTCGGCAGCGTCTCGATCGGCTCTCCGCCACCAATCGTCGCCAGGGATGCTGCATCCTCATCGTCGACGAAGTGCTGCGGCCCTTCTCCGCCGTCGGTCATGACCGACGGCTGGGTCCCCGGCTTGAAAGCCTCCAGGATCACATTCTTGTCGCCCGGATAAGGCAGCTTGCCGGTTGAGTGATCGACGCGCACCATCATTATACCCGGCGGAATCCGGAATGGCTCCGGCGGCTTATCCTTCAGGGCAGCATCCATAAAGTCGCGGAATATCGGCGCCGCAACGCTGGCACCGGTCTCATGAGCGCCCAAGGAACGAGGATTATCGAACCCGACGAAAACGCCGGCCGCCAGATCGGGCGAAAAGCCAAGAAACCAGGTATCCTTGGAATCGTTGGTGGTTCCCGTTTTGCCGGCAATCGGACGGCCAAGTGACGAGACGATACGACCGGTGCCAGATTGCACGACGCCCTGCATCACCGAGACGATCTGATAGTCGCTTTGCGGATCGACGATCTGCTTGCGGTCATCCGGCATTTCCGGCGGCGGCTGGCCGTGAAAATCGATGTTCTGGCAGCCGTCGCAGTTCCGCTCATCGGCGCGATAAATGGTTGTGCCGTTGCGGTCCTGTACCCGGTCGATCAAGGTCGGCGTAATTTGTTTGCCGCCATTGTCTAGCATGGCATAGGCGGTGGTGAGCCGGAGTGGCGTGGTTTCGCCCGCGCCCAGGACCATCGAATAGACCCGCGGCATATGGTCCATGATGCCGAAGGCTTCGAGCGAATGACCGACCGCGTCGAGGCCGATGGTCTGGCCAAGACGAACCGTGATCAGATCGCGCGATTGTTCGACGCCGACCCGTAAGCGTCAACAGCCCATAGAATTTATGAGTGTAGTTGCTGGGCGTCCATTTCGGCAGGCCCGGCCCCTGATCGATCACCACGGGTTCGTCCATCACTTGGCTCGACGGGGTGAGGCCGTGCTGGAACGCGGCAATGTAGACGAACGGCTTAATCGCCGAACCGATCTGGCGATAGGCTTGAGTGGCGCGGTCGAATTGGCTGATCTCGTAGGAGAAGCCGCCGGAGATCGCCAGCACGCGGCCGGTATGCGGGTCGATCACCGCGATTGCGCCTGAGACTTCGGGGATCTGCTCCAGTGCGAAACTGTCGACGCCCTCTTGGCAGCCGCGACCGACAAGCACCACGTCGCCGGCTTCGACCACGTCGCTCGCACGGCGCGGCACCGGTCCAAGGCCCTTATCGCGATTGAGTTCCTTACGCGCCCATTTCAGCTCCGGCATCGGGATGAAGCCTTTGCCGCCGTCGACAAAACCAATTCGTGCGCCCGCGCCGCTCGGTGCCAAGGACGTAAGCGAGCTGCCAACCGGCAACGTCGGCGCCAGGCACCGGTGGCACCTTTGCAAGCCGCTCACCGCCAATCGCCGCCGAGCTTGAAATGCTCCACCGGACCTCGCCAGCCATGACGGCGATCATAGGCGACAAGGCCATTGCGCAGCGCCTAGGTTCGCTTCCGCCTGGAGCTTTGGATTGAGGCTGGTTCGAACCGTCAGTCCACCTTGATAGAGCGCCTTCTCGCCATAGCGCGCCACCAGCGTGCGCCGCACCTCTTCGGCAAAGTAAGGTGCGCGTGCCGTATCGGAAACACTGCGCTTTACTACCACCAGCGGCTCCGCCTTGGCGGTTTCTGGCCTGGGCCGGAAATAAATCCGTCATCCACCATCCGGTCGATCACCCAGTTGCGGCGGTCCTTGGCGGCCTCGGGATAGCGGTCCGGGTTGTAACTGCTCGGTGCCTTGGGCAACGCCGCGAGGAATGCCGCCTCGGCGATATCAAGCTGGTCGAGCGGCTTATTGAAGTAGATCAGCGACGCGGCGGCAATGCCGTAGGAGCCGCGGCCGAGATAGATCTCGTTGAGATAAAGCTCGAGGATACGTTGCTTCGAAAGCACCTGCTCCATCCGCAAGGCGACCAGCGCTTCCTTGATCTTGCGCTTGAGCGACATCTTCGTTGCCCAAGCAAGGAAGTTCTTCGCCACCTGTTGGGTGATGGTCGAGGCGCCGATCGGTCGGCGGTTCTCCCGAAGCCGCGGCAAATCGGTCAGCGCGGCCCGCGCTATCGACAGGAAGATTGATGCCCGGGTGGGTGTAGAAATCCTTGTCCTCGGCGGCGACGAAGGCGTTGGTCAACGAGGTGTGACATCGCCTTCACCGGGACAAAAATGCGCTTTTCCGTAGCGTATTGCGCCAGATAGCCGGCCGTCGCCGGCATAGACCGACGAGACGATCGGCGGCTGATAGTTGGCAAGCTGCTTATAGTCGGGCAGATCGCGGCCGAAATACCACACGGTAATGCCGGCCAGCCGCGGCCACAGCGATCGCGGCGAGAACGACCAAAGAGAACAGCAGTCGGACGAATATGCATCGGATGGGGGCGGGCCTCGGCCGTTTCGGGTGAAACAGTGGCGCCGTTTTGTGACGCCATCAAGGCGAGAGTGAGCCCGCTAGATGAGAATTTATTTCGTCAACCGGCTGGGTCCCTCAAGAGTGGGGGGACCCAGACCAACTGTCAGATGCAGTAGGTCTTGAGCGGTGCGAAGCCGTTAAAGCCGACCGAAGCATAAGTCGAGGTATAGGCACCGGTCGCCATGATTCGCACCTTGTCGCCGACCTTGAGGCCAAGCGGCAGCTTGTATTCGGTCTTCTCGTAAAGAATGTCCGCGCTGTCGCAGGTCGGCCCGGCAATGATCACCGCGCTGGCCGGACCGCCGTCAGCGGGTGTCTCGATCCGGTACTTGATGCTCTCGTCAATCGTTTCAGCGAGGCCGTTGAATTTGCCGATATCGAGATAGACCCAGCGTTTGGAGTCGCCCAGGTCCTTCTCGGAAATCAGCACCACCTCGCTTTCGATCACGCCGGCATCGCCGACGATGGAGCGGCCCGGTTCGACGATGATCTCGGGCAGATCGTTGCCGAAATGCCGCGTGATGGCCGCCATGACGGCATTGCAATAACGTTCCACGCCGGGCACGTCGCCTCGATAGTGCGCCGGGAAGCCACCGCCAATATTGACCATCTTGAGGTTGATATCGGTCTCCGCCAGCAGCGAAAACATCCGTGCTGCCCGCCCGATGGCACTATTCCACTGATCGATTTTGGTCTGCTGCGACCCGACATGGAACGACACGCCATAGGGATCGAGCCCCATCGTCCTTGGCTTGGCGCAGCAGCGCAACCGCCATTTCGGGCGAACAGCCAAATTTCCGCGACAGCGGCCATTCGGCCCCGTCGCTGTCGACCAAGATGCGGCAGAAGACCCGCGCACCTGGGGCGGAGCGGGCTAGCTTCTCGAGCTCGGCGGCGCTGTCGAACGCGAAGAGGCGCACGCCGTGTTCGAAGGCATAGGCGATATCGCGCTCTTTCTTGATCGTGTTGCCGAAGGAGATGCGATTGGCCGGGACCGCGAGATCAAGCACAGATCGATCTCGCCGCGGCTGGCGACGTCGAAGCTTGATCCCATCCGCTCCAGCAAGGCGAGGATCTCGCGCGCCGGGTTGGCCTTGATCGCGTAGAAGACGTGGGCCAGCGGAAGGTAGTGCCGCAGCAGCTTGTAGGCGTCGGCGACCACTTCGAGATCGACTACCAAGCAAGGCGTCGCTGGTTGATGCTCCGCCAAAAAGCGCAATGCCCTCTCAGCGGCGCCGCCGCGGCGAACCGTGCGTTTGCGGCGCTGGCCGTACCGGCGGCAGCCAGGCGCGACCGTCGGCGTGCACATTTCCGTCGGCGGGGACATCGCGCCCGCCTTCGGCATGCCCCAGAATTTCGGTCAACGCCGTTACTGGGCTGGAAGATGGCGACCGCAGCCGCGGACGCCCTGTTGCAGCTGCCCCGCTTTCGGGGCATTAGGCAAGGGCATCGCGGCCCTGCGCAGAAAAGCAACCATATCGACCTCCCTCTCGGGACCGGCCCACGATGACCGGTTCTGCCAAAAAGGACGCGTTACGTCGTTGCATAACCACGATGGGCCATAGGCACGTGCGAGTGCGTCGCGAGGCGCGATACATAGTCTTTTGATTCCTGGACGCAAGAAAAAACTCACATCTCGCTGATTTTTTTTGTGAAGGGGCCTGAGGCGCGTCATGCGCCACGCTCAAAGGGATGGATCCCGCCGACGGTTCGCCACCGGGACGCTCTCGACAGCGTCGCCGAGCGGCCGCGGGACCTCGAAGGAAGACGTCTCGTGCTGCCTAATCTGACCACAACAGGGCGCACGCGAGGCGTTGGGCACATGGACGAGATGGAACCTAGCCGCCTCAAGGTACCCGCGGTGCATCCACGACGGGCGACCATGAGCGAGGTCTGGCCGCCTCCCCCTGCCGCCCTCAAGGGCGCCAGGTCCAGAGCTGCTTTCTTGCCGTACCAATATCGCCAAGCTGGTAGATCGCCGCACCTTCGATCGTGAAGGCGAAGGACGTGAACGGACCCGCTACTAAACGTCTGACGATTTCGGCCTGGTCGAGACCGACTGTCACATGGGGTCGGAAGTTCGTGCCGCTCGCTGCCGCGATGAAGCGATCGACATAGTTTGCAGCCGAGCCGATCGTCTCGCTTTTCGGTGCGTCGACGAACGCGGCGGCCGTTCCACCGTGCCGGATAAAGGGCATGACGGCGGCGACGATGTCGAGATGAAGCCGTGTCAGTATTGGCGTCATGCCTACCGAGATTCCCGCCGCGCTCAGATCACCGATGGGGCTGGCAAAGTAACCGGTGGCGGTCAGTTCCAGGCCGGCCGGCGGCAGACGGCGAAATACCCCACCCACTGCCGCTTCGATGGCAGGCAGATCCGGGCGCCGCACGAAGCACTGCAGTAGCGTGAGGTGTGGCACATGTGTCGCGTCGAAGGCGAATCCAGCTCCCGAATATTGCAAGACCCGATTGAGCTCCCGAACCCGCTCGGTCATCGCCGCATCAGGAAGCAACAGCACGTCGATGGCGACGACACCATCGGCCGCCGCGGCGGCAGCGGCGCCGTCATCGCCGAACGACATCGCCAAGGCGACGCTGAGACAAATCGCGACCATCTTCATTTGACGATAGCGGCCGGCCGGTCTTGCGAATTGACGAGCCTATATTTCCCGTGCCGCCTTCAGCACTTCTTCGGCGTGACCCGGGACCTTTACCTTATGCCATATGCCGCGGACCAGGCCTGTGCCGTCGATCAAAAACGTGGCGCGTTCCATGCCCATGAATTTGCGGCCCATGAAGCTCTTCTCCACCCATACGCCATAGGCCTTGGCGGTCGCCAGCTCCTTGTCGGCGCCGAGCACGAAGGGCAGCTCGTATTTCTTCTTAAACTTGTCGTGCGAGGCGACGCTATCTTTGGACACGCCGACGACGACGGTATCGGCTTTCGCGAAGTGCCGAAAATCATCCCGGAAATTGCACGCCTCCTTGGTACAACCAGGCGTATCGTCCCGCGGATAGAAGTAAAGGACCACCTTTTTTCCCTTGAGCCCGGCGAGGCTGACCGTACCCTCACCATCGGTCGCCAAGGTAAACGCCGGCGCCTTGTCCCCCACTTTGAGTGCCATCACTTCCTCTCTGCAACGATTGCGTGATAGCGCGCTTCTACGCGCGCCGCTTTCTGATCCATATCCTGCTTAAGTGCAGCGAAGTCAACGGCACCAGCAGCGCGCGCCACTAGCGCAAGGAACGCCGGTGCCGCTCCCGCCGCGTCGATTTCCGCGTCGATGGTGGTGAGCTTCAGCATCTGCTGGACATTGTGCCACAGCAGCAACGCTGCCGTTAAATCGGCGGCCGCGTCACCGGCCAATACCCCTCTTCGGGCGAGGCGTTCAAGGGCTGACATGGTGTTACCATCGAGGAGATCCGGGCGGTGGTGTGCCTCACACAATTGCAGAAATTGGACGACGAACTCGATGTCGATCAGGCCGCCGCGACGATGCTTCACGTTCCAATAGCTCGGGTTTCGATGCGTCTCCTCGATCTTAATACGCATCGCGGCGACATCGGCCCGGAGTTTGGTCGGATCGCGTGGGGCGGTCAGCGTCGTGCGAACGGTATCGGCAATTGATTCGCGCAACCGCCGGGGTCCTGCGACCACCCGCGCCCGCGTCAGCGCCATTTGCTCCCAGGTCCACGCTGCCTCGGCGTGGTAGCGACGAAAAGCGACAAGGCTTGCGGCGAGCGGCCCAGCGTTGCCCGATGGCCGCAGCCGCATATCGACCTCGTAAAGATTTCCTTCGCGCGTCATCGCGGTAAGCGCGGTGAGGAGGCGTTGCGACAGCCTTGCGTAATAACTTGGCACGGGCAGCGGCTCGGGACCGGTCGACGCCTCAACGCCGCTTGGCGCGTCATAGACAAGAATCAGATCAAGATCGGAGGTCGCTGACATTTCGCGTCCCCCGAGCTTACCGAGACCGAGGACCGCGATCTCACCCCCTGGAACGGTACCGTGTGCGACGGCAAAATTCGTGATTATACGAGGCAACAGGCCCGAGATTGCGGCCTCTGCGGTGGCGGCAAACGCCCTGCCCGCGCCCTCGCCGTCGATGCGCCCGCGAAGCAGCGCCACGCCGGTGCGGAACTTGCGATCTCCAACCCAGCGCCGCGCGCGGTCATAGAGCTGCTCTTGGTTGCGCGGTTCGCCTAGCGCACGGTCGATGTCGGCCAGTACGGCGGCACGGTCAGTCGCGGGCGAACCTTCCTGCGTTAACAGCCCTTCGACCAGTCCCGGATATTGGGTGAGTTGGTCCGCGAGACGGACGCTCACACTCATGATTTCCGCAATCAGTTCGAGCAGGGTCGAATTGCGATAGAACAGCGACAGCAATTGCACTCCCGCGGGCAACCCCGCCAGGAAGTGATCGAAACGGCGCAAGGCGGCATCGGGCTCAGATGAACGGCCGAAGGTAGCCAGCAGTGCCGGCACGAGCTCGGTCAGCAATTCGCGAGCACGTTGGCTACGCATGGCGCGATAGCGTCCGTGATGCCAACTACGCACCGTCGCGGCGACCGCTGGCGGATCGGCAAACCCCATGCGCTGCAGCGTCGCCAGGGTCTCGGGGTCATTCTCGTGACCTGTGAAAACGAGATTGCCCTCGGGCGACAGCGACGGCGCCTCTTCAAAAAGATGGGCATAGTGTCTTTCGACAAGGCCGAGCTGACGCAGCAAGTGCTCTGAAAAGTCCGGGGCATTCTGATAGCCGCAAAACACCGCGATCCGGTCCAATTCCTCGGCTTTCTTCGGCAGTGTATGCGTCTGCGCATCGTCGATCATTTGCAGACGGTGCTCGATGCCGCGCAGATAGCGATAGGCCTCGGTCAGTTCGTTCGCGGCTTCGGACGAAATGCGGGCTGCTTGCGCCAAGGCCGCCAACCCGGCAACCGTCCCGCTTTGGCGCAGCTCCGGCATTCGTCCGCCCCAGATGAGCTGTTGCGTTTGCGCGAAGAACTCGATCTCGCGAATGCCGCCTCGGCCAAGCTTGATGTTGTGGCCGGCAACGGCGATGCGGCTGCCACCGCGATGCGCATCGATCTGACGCTTGATCGAATGAATGTCCTGGATCGCGGCGAAATCCAGATGGCGCCGCCACAGAAAAGGTTCGAGTTCGGCCAACAGGGCTCGCCCTGCAGCTCGATCGCCCGCGATCGGCCGGGCCTTAATGAGCGCCGCACGCTCCCAGTTCTGTCCGGCACTCTCATAGTAGACGAGCGCCGCCTCGGTCGAGAGCGCCGCTGTCGTTGAGCCAGGATCGGGCCGGAGGCGAAGGTCGACGCGGAAGACGTAGCCATCTCCGGTCGAGTCGGCAAGGACACGCACCAGCTCTTGCGCTAGTCGCGAATAGAATTGCGACGGGCTATGGCGTCCACGGTAGTCGATGTGAGCGCCGTTGTAGAAACAAACGAGATCAATATCACTTGAATAGTTAAGCTCCCGGGCACCGAGCTTGCCGAGCGCCAGTACGAAGAAGCCGCAATCGCGCTCCGGCGGATCACGGTACGGCAGATGTATTTCTCCCGCGTCCGCAGCCGCCATTAAGAGATGACGCAAGGCTGCTTCGAGGGCCGCTTCAGCAAAGGCGCTCAAAGCGCCGGTCACCCGCTCGAGCGGCCACCATTGCGCCAAATCGCCGATCGCCGCGACCAAGGCAACGCGTCGCCGAACGAGTCGCAACTGGGTCATAAGGGTGGACCGATCCGGCTGCCACTCGAGTTCGCGATTGAGACGGTGCATAATCTCGGCGAACATGCGTCCCGGACCGGCGGTGACCAACCCCAAAAGTGTGTCCGGTTCCGCGAAACAAATCTGACTTAGGAAGGGACTATTGCCGAAGACCGCAGCCAATAGACGTTGTCCAGATTCGTCCGTCGCAAGCGCACGCATATCCTCGGCCAACACCTTGTCGGCCATAGCGTCGGCGGCCTCGCGCCATTGCGATAACCCCGCCTCCGCCTGCCGAACTGAAGACGGCGCTGGCAGGGTGCGATAGGCGCCGGTCGGCAAAGGCGGCAGCGGCATTGACCGGCTCTCCTGACAACGACGGTGCGAGGTTGCGCGGCTCCACGCGATCGGTCAAGCTACCGCGCATGTTTGGGCGCAGCGTGATCAAGGCAGCCGAATGGATTGGTGGTGTCTTGGCCGGTCTGGCGCTGGTCATGGGCGGCGGCGTGTGGCTGTTGTCGCGCGGTCCGGTGTCGCTGGACTGGCTGACGCCTTATGTGGCTGCCAGCTTTTCACAATCCAAGTCAGGCATCACGGCACGAGTCGATCATACGCTGATCGGCCTTGTTCGGGGGCCAAATCTCGAAATCATCGCCAGCGGCCTGCACTTGAGGCGAAACGACGGCAAGGCTGAACTTGCCCTGCCCAAAGTGGCATTGTCGCTCTCCGCCGAGGCAGCCATGTCAGGCCGGATTGCGCCGACGCGCATCGTGCTGCACGGTGCTCGCCTGAACCTGCTGCGGGCGGCTGACGGATCGTTCCATTTCGGTTTGGCCGGCGAAAAAGTCGGCGGCGACGACTGGGCTGAAACGCTGCTGCATGAACTGTCGCGCCCGCCAAGGCACAGCGGCCCGTTCGGCTATCTGCGTCAAATCACCGTGACCGACGCCGCGCTTACGGTCGATGACCGCAAGCTCGGCGTTACCTGGGAGGCGCAACATCTCGACGCCACGTTGCGGCGCGGCGGCGAAGGCTTTACCGGCAATCTCGCCCTCACGATCGAACGCGGCAGCAGCCCCACCCGAATTCGCAGCGATCTGCTTTACCAGGACGCAATGCACCGTCTGCGCATGACGCTGCGCTTCGATAGTTTGCGCCCCTCGCTTTATGCTGCCGTCGCGCCGGCACTGGCGCCATTCGCGGCCTTCGATCTGCCGCTCGCCGGCACGGTCAGCATGGCGCTCGATACCGAAACGCGCCAGGTCGCCGATTTTTGGAGCGACTTGCGATTGGGGCAGGGCCGCGTCGTCAACGACCGATTCGCGGGCGGCGCATTGAAAATCGAGCGTGGCGCGCTGCGCGCCGTGTTCGATCCCGCCACCAAGCAGCTCAAGCTCGAGCATTTCGAGGCAGAGCTCAATGCACCGAAGGGACCCACGCTCACCTTCAGCGGCACGATCTTCGATTTCGATCCGTGGACCACTGGGCCCCTCAAGTTCACCGGTCAGGGCGAGATCCACGATCTCACATATCCCGATCTGCCTCAGCTTTGGCCGGAAAAGGCGTCATTTCATGCCCGCGAGTGGGTCCTGGCGCATATTCAACACGGCGTACTTACCCATGGCGAAATTACGATTGGCGGTACTGTCTTGCTCGGCTCCCCGGCGGGACTGGTCGCCAAGCTGGATCGCGTGAACGGCGATCTCGCTTATCGCGACGTCGCCATCCAATATTTTCCTCCCCTTTCACCGGTACGCAATATCAACGGCGTAGCGCACTTCGATCGCGCCACTTTCGATCTGCTCCCCGCCAGGGGGGCCCAGTCGCGCGACGTCAAGCTCGCGGACGGAAGGGTTCTGCTGACAAAGCTCGACACCGACAACGAAGAAGCGACGATCGACATACAAATGATCGGGCCGCTTGCCACCCTGCTCGACGAGCTCAACAAGAAGCCGCTGCGGTACGCGTACGCGTTGGGCATAGACCCGGCAGGGGTTAGAGGCATCGCTGACGGCGCGCTTCATTTTCATTTGCCAATGAAGAAGAATTTGCGCTTCGCTCAGGTAGAATACTCGGCGCGGGGCAAGATCGACAACCTGGCGATCGACAAGATTTTGTTCGACCGCGACCTTACTGCTGGTGCGCTGCGCGTCGCCGTCGATCGCGGCGGTGTCGACCTCGCCGGCAATGCCCAGCTCAACGGCGTACCCATCACCCTCGACTGGAAGGAGAATTTTTCCGACGGACCGATCCGCACCCAGTATCGGCTGACCGGCATTTTTGACGACAGGGCGCGCCATGAGCTCGGTATCGATTGGCTACCCGGCGTGATCTCAGGTCCAGTGGGCGTCAACTTGGCCTTCACGCAGCGCAATAAATACGCCTACTCCGACCTCACACTCGATCTGAACAACGCAGCCCTCAAAATCCGCCAGCTCGGCTGGACAAAAAAAGCGGGCGTTCCCGCCACCGCTCATCTCAATATCGAGGCGCGCGATGACCTCGCGACGCGGATCACCGGTGTCACTATCCGCGGTGGTGGCCTCGACGCGATGCTCGATCTAACGCTTACCGGCGGCCAGGTAACCGCTCAGATTTCCCGCGCCAATGTCTATCGCCTCGTGGTCGGGAAGACGAATGTTGCCGGCGTGGTGGCGCGCCGGCCCGAAGGTGGCTGGCACGTGCAATTTTACGGTAAGAGTTTCGATGCATCGCAGTTGTTGAAGGACATGCAGAACACCCCACAGAAGGGCGAACCTGACCCGCCGTTGCAGATCGATGCCGATCTCACCCAGGTGGTGTTGGCGCCCGGCCGGGTGCTAACCGACGTGCGCGCCAAACTATTCAGCGATGGCTTCCACTGGCAGACGGCTCAGATCGATGCATCACCTACGTTCGGCAAAAGCCTGGCGCTTCGCTTCGGCGGTGCCGTCGGCGAGCGCAATCTCCGCCTGACCAGCAACGACATAGGCGCGATGCTGCGCGTTCTGGACATCTCCAGCAAGGTTGTAGGGGGCGAGGTCACCGTGACGGCCCATGCTGCGGATGTCGATGGTCAGCGAATCCTCAGCGGCCGGCTCAGCGGCGAGAACTACCGCGTGGTTGATGCGCCGGCGTTTGCTCAGCTCCTGTCACTCGCCTCTCTGACCGGTGCCGCGTCACTTGCCAACGGAAAAGGCATTCCTTTTAGCCGCATGCAGGGTGATTTCGTGCTTGATCAGGGAACGGTCGAACTGCACAACGCGCGCGCCTATGGCGAGGCGATGGGCATCAATGCCAGCGGCCAGTTTGACTATCGCCGGAACACGGTTGATCTGAGCGGAACGATCGTGCCGGCCTATCTGGTCAATAGCCTCTTGAGCAACATTCCGGTCTTAGGCGATCTGCTGATTGGCGGTCAGGGCGAAGGCATTTTTGCCGCCAAATTCCGCGTCGCCGGCTCAGCCGCCGATCCGGGGATCTCGGTCAATCCGTTGAGCGCATTGGCGCCAGGCTTCCTGCGGGGCCTCTTCCTGTTCGATGCCGGCAAGCCTGGCGAGGACAATGCGCAAACCAAGGTCAGCCCCAAGGGCGGCTAGACCGGTTTCACCAATACGTGGCGTTTCTTGCCGGCGGACAGCTTGATCACGCCATCGCCGTTGAGATCGCCTAGACCAAGCTTTCTCATCTCGTCTGTTACCGTCTCATCGTTCACACGCACACCGTTGCCGCGGACCAGTCGCCGTGCTTCGCCAAGGCTCGCGGCAAGCCCTGATCGCTGCAACAACCCGATGATGGGCACGCCCTGATCAAGTTCGTCCCGCCCGGCCTCACACACTGGCAAATTGTCACCGGTCCCGCCTTCGGAAAAGACACGCCGTGCCGTTTCAGCGGCAGCGTTGGCGGCTTCAGCGCCATGACATAGCGTCGTCGCTTCGGTTGCCAGAACCGCCTTGGCATGATTGATATCGGCATCCCCAGCGCTTTCCAGCTGCCTAATCGTGCTCAGCGGCAGATCGGTGAAGAGGCGCAGGAAGCGGCCGACATCCGCATCGTCGGCGTTGCGCCAAAACTGCCAGTAATCGTACGACGACAACCGGTCGGCATTGAGCCATACCGCACCCGCCGCCGTTTTCCCCATCTTGGCTCCGGATGATGTCGTCAGGAGCGGCGCGACAAGGCCAAAAAGTGCACGGTTCTCGATGCGGCGGCCGAGCTCGACGCCGCACACGATATTTCCCCATTGATCTGAGCCGCCCATTTGCACCGAGCAATCATGCCGCCGCGCCAGCTCGAGAAAATCGTAGGCCTGGAGAACCATGTAGTTGAATTCGAGGAAACTCAGGGGCTGCTCACGTTCGAGCCGCAATTTAACGCTGTCGAATGCCAGCATGCGATTGACGGAAAAATGTCGCCCGACTTCGCGCAACAACGGGATATAGCGCAGCTCATCGAGCCAATCGGCATTGTCCACGACGATCGCGCCGCTGGGCCCGTCGCCGAATTTGAGGAAGCGGGTGAAGACGCGCAGAATGCTCGCTTTGTTGTGGGCGATCTCTTCCTTGCTCAAAAGCTGGCGCGTCGCATCCTTGCCGGAAGGGTCGCCAATTTGTGAGGTGCCGCCGCCCATCAGCACAATCGGCCGATTGCCGGCCCGTTGCCAATGGCGCAGCATCATGATCGAAATTAGGTGGCCGATATGCAGGGAATTGGCCGTACAATCGTAGCCAACATAGGCTGCTTGCGGGCCAGCGGCGAGTCGCGCGTCAAGCGCATCACGGTCGGTGCAATCCTGCACGTAGCCGCGCTCGTAGACGGTTTGCATGAAGGGGGATTTCAAGTGCGTCATCGCGTTTCGTCTAGCATGAAGCGACTGGGCATCACCAGCCTATGAACGCGCGCCTCTATCGCGCCATCGGACTGATGAGCGGCACGTCGCTCGACGGTATCGACGTTGCCATGATCGTTACCGATGGACAAAATCGCGTCGAAACAGGGCCGGCCCTTACCCTTCCCTATGATGACGATCTGCGCGCGCTTCTGCGCAGCGTCCTCGGCGGCAGGGGCGACGTCGCCAGCGCCGACCTATCGCTGACCAATGCGCTCGGCGCGGCGGTGCACCGGTTGCGCCAGCATTATCATATCGACGATGTCGATGTGATCGGCTGCCACGGCCATACCATTCTGCATCGACCGGGGGCCGGCTACACCTGGCAGATCGGCGACGGCAAACTGTTGGCAGAACTTACGCATATCGACGTCGTTGCCGACTTTCGCTCTGCCGATGTCGCGGCTGGGGGCGAAGGCGCGCCCTTAGCACCGCTCTATCATGCTGCGCTGGCGTCGACCCTAGCAAAGCCGCTGGCGGTACTGAATATCGGTGGGGTCGCCAACGTCACATGGATCGGCGATCAAACCGACGGGCTCTTGGCATTCGACACCGGACCGGGCAACGCGTTGATCGACGATTGGGCATGGTCCCATACCGGCAAACCGTTTGATGCCGACGGTGCATTGGCGCGCCACGGCATGGTCAACGCCGGCACGGTCGCCGCGTTTCTCGCCCATCCCTATTTCTTGCGGCAGCCGCCGAAATCGCTCGACCGCAACGATTTCGCGGCGCTGGTCCCCGCCCACCTCCCCGCCGCGGACGGAGCGGCAACGCTGACCGCGATGACGATCGCCGCGGTACTTCGCGCGACCGAGCATTTTCCAGGGCCCGCCAAACGTTGGCTGGTGACCGGCGGCGGACGCCTCAATCGCTTTCTGATGTCCCGATTGGCAGAGGCGCTCAACAGCGAAGTCGACCCCGTCGAAGCCGCAGGCTGGGACGGCGATTCACTCGAAGCGCAGGCGTTTGCTTATCTGGCGGTCCGTTCGCTGGCAGGCCTACCCTTGAGCCTGCCCGCGACCACCGGCGTCTCCCACCCCACGACAGGTGGCAAGCTATTCCGCGCTGCCTAACCCGGCGGCGCAGCGCCCGCCACAAAGTCACTCAGTGACGATGTCCACCGCCACCGCCGTGACCGCCACCGCCGTGACCGCCACCGCCGTGACCGCCACCGCCGTGACCGCCACCGCCGTGACCGCCGCCAACGCGTGCGGCACCACCGTAATGGCCACCGCCACCACGGGCGCCGCCGCCGTAGTGGCCACCACCACGGGTGCCACCGCCATAGTGGCCGCCGTAGTGGCCACCACCGCGGGTCCCACCGCCATAGTGGCCGCCGTAGTGACCGGCGGCCGCGCCACGGGCGCCACCAAAACCACCACGGCCCCCAGGCCCGGCGCCATGGAAGCCGGCGCGACCGTGATAACCGGCATAACCCCAATGTCCGCCTGCGCCGTGGCGCCAGCCACCCCCACGCCAGCCGCCGCCAGCCCAACCGTGACCATACCAACCGAAGGTGTGTCCCCACCCGCCGGCCACGAAAAACAGGCCTCCGCCGAAACCCCAACCGACATGGTACCAACCCCAGAGCGGCGGTGCGATAGGCCAGGCAGGACCCCAGCCCCAGCCAACACCGAAGGCCAAGGGACCGATGCCGAAATAGACTGGCGGAAAGAATACCGGTGGATAAGCCACCCAGGGCCAAGGGCCGTAGACCACCGCCGGGTTATAGTAGGGCGCATAAACGACCGCCGGTTGAGCCGGCGAGACCACGATATTCGGGCCTTCGTTCTGCACGATGATTTTGTCGTTTGACTTGAGGTTGCCCGATTTCTCTGCCTGTTGGCGCAGGAACTGGACTTGCGCCAGAACGTCGTCCTGCTGGTTGTCGAACGCTGCGCCGAGCGACTGTGTCCAATTGGGATTTTCGGTCATCAAATCGACGATTTGCGGAAATTGCACAATCGCCTTAACGCTGGGATCCCAGGGCTCGGGCTTCAAGGCGTTGAGGAGGGCGTCACCCTTTAAACCTGCATGGCCGGGTTGTTTGACCCATGCCTTGGCCTGAGCCAACTGGTCCGCGTAGGTTGACGCCATCAGAACATTCATCACCAATTTGTCTGGATAAAGTGCGATTGGCGCCAGCATCTGGTCGAGCTGCTGCTGGGTGTAATTCCCGGTGGTGCTGGGGTTGAGCGAATTTGCCGCCACCGTTCCGGGAGCCGGCTCGTTGTTTTGGGCCGAAGCCGGCATGATCATCGGAACCACCAGCAATAGCGGCAATATCCAGGCGACGGCGCGACGCCCGACACTCATAGTGTTTCTCCTGTTGGTTTAGTGCGGCTTAGGAATGATCAACCGAGATGTCCCAAGGGAGCAACCCCAAAGAATAGCAATACCTTACCGAACGGGTTTGACAAAGCAAAGGTCCTGCCTAGATAACTAGGTATGCCTGAACTTCCCGTTGCATCCCCAAATACGAGTGTGACCCTGACCAACAATGCGGTGCGGCGCCTCGCGTTCCTGCGTCGTCAGGAAAATGCCCCGAACGCCTTCCTGCGCCTGGCCGTGTCTGGCGGCGGCTGTTCGGGCTTTCAGTACGGTTTCAGCTTCGACGACGCACGCACGAGCGACGACGTCGCATTCGAGCACGAAGGCGTGACCTTGGTGGTCGACAATGTCTCGCTGGAGTTGGTGAGGGGCGCCGAGATCGACTTCGTCGAGGACATGATGGGAGCCTCCTTCCAGGTACGCAACCCGAATGCCGAAACCTCGTGCGGATGCGGCAATTCCTTCTCGGTCGGCTGAGCTCTTTGAAGGTTGCAACTTGGAACGTTAACTCGATCAAAGTTCGACTTCCGCTGCTGTTGAACTGGCTCGACGAGGCCAAGCCGGACATTATCTGCCTCCAGGAAATCAAGTGCCTGGCGGCAGATTTTCCCATGATGGAAGTTCGCGGCCGCGGCTATTACGCCGAGATCGTCGGCCAGAAGAGCTACAATGGGGTCGCAATCCTGTCCAAGGAACCGGCGCGGGATATCGTCACGACGTTGCCGGGCGATGATGGCGACAACCACGCACGTTACCTTGAAGCGACCATTGGCGAGCTACGCGTCGCCTCGATCTATCTGCCGAACGGAAACCCGGTGGATAGCGATAAGTTTGCCTACAAGCTGGCCTGGGTGGCGCGCCTCAACGTGCACGCGGCGGCGCTTTTGAAAGCCGAGCGGCCCTTCGTCCTTGCCGGCGACTATAACGTCATCCCGGAACCGGAGGATGTCTACGATCCGCTTGCCTGGCGCGACGACGCACTGTTTCGCACCGAGACGCGGCGAGCGTTTCGCGCTCTCGTCAATCTTGGCTTGACCGACGCGTTTCGAGCCCTTCACGCCGAGCCACACCGTTATAGTTTCTGGGATTATCAAGCCGGCCGCTGGCAGCGTGATGAGGGGCTGCGCATCGATCACCTGCTGTTATCGCCTCACGCCGCCGACCGGCTGGTTGCAGCCGAGATCGATAAGGCGCCGCGCGGTCAGGACAAAGCTTCCGATCACACCCCGGTATGGTGCGAACTCAACTAGTCTTAGTCTAGGCGACCGTCCCGCGGTTCGCGGCAAGGCAAACCGCGTTAAGTTGAGCACGACATTTCGGCGTCCTAGAATTTGGTTCCGTACCGAAGCGTAAAATTATCGATTGGCCCGACACTCATGCCTCGGGCATAAGGCGCCACACCCTGGTCGATGGCAAACAGCAGGGCGTTGCTGTCACTGAAGCGATAGCCGAATTCGAGCGCGCCGTGAAACATCAGCGGCGCCTCGTCGAACCGCCGAGAGTTCGGGCCGCCGATACCCGGGTCGAAACTGCTCGCTAGGCCGAAATGACCGAACCACGAGTTCGTGGAAAACAGGTCCCAAGTCATGCCGGCATAGGCACGATTGGTGCCCGAGATCGGATCGTAGCCGATGCCAAATTGCGGCCTTGGCGAGAACATGAAGCGGAACACCGAATTGTTTGGCGACGTGAGCGAAATCTCTAGGAGTGTGTCTGAGTAAGGGTGGGGAGGTTAGCACTGAGTTGCGAGGATCGGAGGAATTTTGGTGGCGGTCCGCGGTCGCGATTTGCACGCGCAAGATTGAGTCGCGAAAGCGGCGCTCCGGATTCGATTGTTGCTGGCGTGTACGCTCGCCGCAGCCCATCAGGCTGCGGCGGCGAGCTTGAGGAGGTTGTGAACGGTGCAGAGCAAGGCCCATTCGGCCTTGACCTTGTCGATGCCGCGCAGGAGGAACTGGCGGAAGCCTCGGGCATGCTTGATCTGACCGAACACGGGCTCGACGACCTGCTTGCGCAAGCGATAACGGCTGCGGCGCCCGGCGCGCTTCAGTTTCGTGGCCATGCGGGCAACGCGGCTGCCCGCCCGGGGCGTGCGCTGCGCGACCGCGGCGGCGGTGCCATGGTGCTGGCGTCCGGTGGCGATGTAGGCGTTGATACGGCGCTTGGCGAGGGTGCGGAGATTGGCCTCGGAGCAGTAGCCGGCATCGGCAGAGATCTCGTCGGGGTTGCGGTGGAGATTGGTCCTGATCGCGGCGACGAGCGGGGCCAGCTGCGCCTGGTCGGTGGTGGCGTTGCTTAAGTCGTGCGCGACGATCACCTGCGCTTCGGCGTCGACCGCGGCCTGGGCGTTGTAGCCCTGGATGAAGCCGTCGTTGGTCTTCATGATCCGGCTCTCGGGATCGGTGAAGTTGCGCTGCGCCTTGTCCGCGGGCGGCGCCGGTTCGGCCGGAGGGTGTGCCGGCCCGCTGGGGCCAGAACCGTCGCCCTTTTCGCTCGCCTGCGCCGCCGCGGCCGCGCGCGCCTCGGCCTCGAGCGCTGCCTTCGCCGTGCGGATTTTCTCCAGCCGCCGCTGCTTGTTCGCCATCCACTCCGGCATCTCGTCGCCGCGCCGCTCGACGCCGTGCACGCGGTCCTCGGCCGCGTCGGTCTCTGCCGCCGCGGTCAGCCAGCGCTCAACTTCCGCCGCCAGCGCTGGCGCCGCCTGCTTCATCCGCCCGTAGCTCATCGCCTTGTGCTTGGAGGCGTTCGCCTTGATCTTGGTACCGTCCAAGGCGACGTGACCGAGCTTCACCAGACCCGCCGCCCGGCACAGCTTCAACACCTGTTGGAACAATCCCGAGAGTGCCGCCAGGTGCCGCTTGCGGAAGTCGCTGATGGTGCGGAAGTCGGGCCGCTGCATCCCCGTCACCGCGGCAAAATCGAGCCGCTCCTCGCACGCCTTGGCGATCCGCCGCGACGAGTAGATGCCTTGGCTGTAGCCATAGAGCAGCAGCGCCACCATCATGCCCGGATGGTAGGGCGGGTAGCCCCGCTCCTCCTCATACGTGTCCATGATCGCCGACAGATCGAGCCCGTCGCGCACGGTCTCGCGCACGAAGTGCGCAAGATGGCCGGCGGGCACCAAATCCTAAATCGAGGGCGGCAGCAGCCAAACTTGGTCAACGTCCCACGCACGAAAGGTCTTGCTCATGCCGCATAGCGAATCACGTCACCGCATTGCCGTCGAGCAAAATCCGATTACCCGGACACACTCCTAGGTCGCGCGTCGTGCCGAGCGGCGTCTCAGTCATGCGCCGCGTGTCATCGAGGAGAAAATTCATATGAAAGGTCGAGGGGTTATCGGCGCCAGGAAGAAGACTACCGGTGTTGGTGTCGAAAGTCAGCGAAACACTCTTGTTGATGGTGCTCGCATTTACCTGCGCGCAGGCCGGCGCCAACGCGGCGGCTAACGCCAGTATCATGAACAGTGCCGAAGCCGATGTGGCAAAACGTCCGGCGCCCATCGCCAAACCGATCCCCCTGACACGAAGAATATCTAACTTCGGCCACGGGTTAAGACAATAGATCGAGCGAGTCTAATCGCATCGCGGGGGATAAGCGTGAGTGTCGCCGGCGGAATCGCGTATTCGCCAACCGCCCTTGCTCTCATCCCGCGTCGCGTGTCCCGGCGTCAACGGCACTTTGCCGAAGCCGCCAGGTATGTCGAGCACATAGGTTGGCTGACACAATCCCGAAACACGGCCGCGCAACTGCTCGCAAAGTGCCAGCCCTTGGGCAATGTCGAGGCGGAAATGCCCGGTACCGCGCGCCAGATCGGGATGATGTAGATAATAGGGCTTGATCCGGTTGGCGACCATGATGCGGAAGAGCTTTTCGAGAGCCGCGGCATCGTCGTTGACGCCGCTCAACAGCACCGTCTGCCCAACTAACGGGATGCCGGCGCGAGCAAGCTTTTGAATGGCCTCGCGTTGAGCCGGCCCGAATTCGTTGGCATGGTTGGCATGGATCGCGAGCCACAGCGCTTTATCGCAGGACAGCGCCTCGATCAGCTGGTCGGTGACGCGACGCGTCGCCGCCATCGGCACGCGGCTGTGGATCCGGATCACGGCGACATGGTCGATGACGGCGAGCGCTCGGATCAACTCCCCGAGCCTGCGGGGTGACAGCAACAACGGATCGCCACCGGTCAGGATCACCTCCCAGATCGCGTGATGGTCGCGGATATAATTGAGGGCCGCGGCGAGTTCTACTCCATTGAGCGTGGTCTTTCCCGGGCCGACAGTCTCACGGCGAAAGCAGAAGCGGCAATAGACCGCGCAGGTATGGATCGGCATCAGCAACGCGCGATCAGGATAGCGATGTACCACGCCCTTCACGGGCGACCAGCGCTGATCGCCGGTCGGATCGGCTAGTTCCTCGGGCGCGCCGCGAAGCTCCTCTCTACGCGGCACATACTGCCGTGCTACGGGATCGTTAGGATCATCGGGGTCGATGAGCGACGTGACGTCGGGCGTGACCTGAACGGCATAGCGCGCCGCGACCGCATCGATGTGCCGACGCTCGCCGGAAGAAATCAGGCCAGCGGCGATAAGCGCGCCGCTCTTGCGCATTGGCTTCGAGGTCATGCCGTCTTAGCTAGCGCCCCGGCGTTTCCGGCACAAGCAAAAGCACCGCCCAGCGCTCACATCGTCGAAAGACTGATGCCGCTACCGACAATGAGGCCTGCAATCGCCGCAATCACGATAAACACGATGATGATCGCAATAATGAGCGCGACCAAGTAGCCGATGACGCGGTCCGCTGGGACGTTCATGACGGGCGTCACGCCGGTATAGAACAGGTAGATGCCGTAAATCGCCGCCAGCAGGCTTAAAATCCCGAGCGCCGGAATAATATGAAAAATGCCGCCGACCCAAGCCGCGGTCGAACCGTAGGCGACCAGCTTCAGGCCGGAATCAAATTGATCCGCCGCACCGAACATCGACGCAAGCCGGGCGGCAATCCAGGCGATGACGTAGACGCCTATCAAGCCGAGTATATAGCTCACGATTGCCAAGAGCAGCGCGGCCCCGAAACCAATGTGATAAAACGCGATCGCGCCGATCAACGTTGCAACCGGCGGAATCGCGGATAGCGGCACGATATAGCTCTGATAGAGAGCGGCGACGCCGGTGCTTTCGCTTGCCACTGCCGGCCATTCCGCCGCGGGCGACAAAATCATGTTTTTCGCACGTGTAACGGTGTCCATGTTTCCCCCTTCGCAATGTTCAACTCTTTTTCAAGCCATTGCCAAATTTAGCATTATTGACACCAACTTGCGAAGGAGCTGGGAGCCCCGACCCCGCTCGGGGTGTTCTTGGCTGCATGGGAAGAGCCGGAACCCCGTGCGACCACAGGCAAACCAGGCCAGGAATTGATCCCCCGCCGCGGGGCGGTGCGGGGTTCTCACCCTCATCAGCCCAAGCGGTCCAAAGCCGCTTTTTCATGTAAGTTATGGGGCAACAAGAGCCGACATTTTCCCTCGTGTCCCCATGAAAAGCCTTGCATTACCTGCGATATTAGACGACAAGAGGCGATAAGAGCAAACGGTAGAAGACAGAAAATTCTGTTGCCCCGATGTTGCCCCGAAGAGAGCAAGCGGTGTCAGAGCGGAAAAATAAGGATGAGCGGCGGAAGAAGTTCACCGACAAATGGCTCAAGTCGAAGCAGATCAAAGCGCCGAAGCCGCAGAAGAAGGTTGATGGCAAGGACAAAGACGTCCGCGACGAATGGTACGACACGACGACACCAGGGCTCGCACTGCGTGTAACGCGCTCCGGCCACAAGTCGTTCATCTACATCGCGCGCTACCCCAGCCACCCGAAACACCCAACTCGTCGTTGGCTCGGCGATGTCGGACCTATGACCTTGGCGCAGGCGCGCGCCAAGGCCGGCGCGTGGGAAGAGCTAATTCAGGCTCATAAGGATCCGGCGGTCGAGGAACTGCGCAAGAAGGCTCACGCCGCGGTCACAAACTTAAACACATTCCGCGTTGTAGCGCAGGCGTTCATCGACGGCCCGGTTGCGTCGTTTAAGCATCACGGCGAAGCAGAGCGGATCATCAATCAGGAATTCGTGAAACGCTGGAGCGATCGCCCCGTCACCGACATCATGCCAATCGAGGTAGCTGGCGCAGTCAAGGCAATCAAGAACAGAGGCGCCCCGGCGCAGGCCAGGAATGCGATGGGCTATGTCAGGCAGCTATTTGGCTGGGCCGTTGGCAACCCCGAATATGGCATAACGATATCGCCCGTTGCCGGCCTGAAACCGGTGGCGCTAATCGGCAAGAAAGTACCTCGCGAGCGCGTCCTCGTCGATGCCGAGCTACGGGCGGTATGGAAGGCGGCCGAAGCGAAAGGATATCCCTACGGTCCCGCAATTCAGCTTTTGATCCTGACCGGCCTGCGGTTGCGCGAGGTCGCCGATATGCATTGGTCGGAGGTCGATCTTGCCGCCAAGCTCTGGACGATTCCAACATCGAGAATGAAGGGCGGTCGGGCTCAAGAGGTGCCACTCGGCGACGATGCCATGGCGCTACTCGGGGGCCTCAGGAACTCGCTGTTCCTTTGGGATAAAGGCGATTTCGTATTCACTACGAGCCGCGGTGAGAAGCCGATAAATGGCTGGGGCAAAACAAAGGCTATAATCGATAGGATTTTAGGCGACGAGGTCAAGGCAGCGTGGGTATTTCACGACCTGCGTCGAACAATGCGTACACATTTGAGCGCATTACCAGTCGAGGACCTGGTACGCGAACTCGTCATCGCGCATGCCCGGCCTGGCCTGCATAAAGTTTATGACCAACATTCCTATCGCGACGAAAAGCGCCGCTGCCTCGAGTTATGGGAGCATCGGCTCGACAGCATCCTGAAAAAATCCCCGCCAGCTGGCGTCTCCGATATTGAAAAGGAGCGTGACTAGCGGCGCGTCGGGACGAAGCCATGAGCAATGTAGACGGCGATGGGTTGTCGCTTCCAGATGACGCAACAATTGCCGCCTGGAAGGCTGAAGCCTTACAAATCCCCTGCCTGCAGATGATTGGGCCAACCTGGTCGTGTTGTTGCGATGGATTGCCGAGCAGGGCCGACAAGAATCGTGTTGGATGGCTTCCCAGAAGGGATGACAGCGCCGGCACGGGCGCGCTGAAGACCGTATTGCTCGTCCTTTTGCGGCAACCTCACCTGGTGCAGCATGGCGCAACCTGGCCGCTGGATCAGCTGCTAGCCGCGATCTGGGTTTTAAAGCAAGGCCGCGTCGCGCCTATATTCAAACCTACCAAGCAAAAGACCGGACATCCCGGCACATCCAATGATCATGGTCGCGTCATGGGCATGGCGGCGCGCGCGCTTTCGGAATTGATCGATGGGGACAAGTGCCGCCAAGGGACGCGGCAACACAAGTCGCTGCAGTGGTACGGAATATTCCTGGCTTCAAAAAAGTAACCGCGGCCAAAGTAACCAATTGGCGCGAGCGAATTATGCAGGGACCCGGTCCTGGCGCGCCACAAGTGGCAATCAACTACTATCGCATGTCACGACAACACAAAAAGTCAAACTGCGAAAGCAGCGCGGCGAAGGTTTGATCAGGGCACTGCGCAAAATCGCATAAACCCCGCTTTTTTATGCGGAGGAATGTCTTTTAATTGAGCCTCTTCTTCAAATCTGAGTGGGTAAGCTTGGATCACCGGTGGTAATAGGGTTGAGCATGTCGGACAAGCTGTTTGAGGTGGCGCTGGGAGTATCCTCGCCCTGGTATGTAGCGGGCACGGACTTTGACGCGGTGGCCAGGACGCTGACGATCCGCGTGGACTTCACCACCGGCAGTCGCTTTGCCGTGGCGGGGATCGATGGCCAGCATCCCGTCCACGACACCGTTAGCAAGCGCTACCGGCACCTG
>CAWDRN010000012.1:0-185513 GCA_963804725.1 uncultured Alphaproteobacteria bacterium
CGGTCAGCGAGCGGATCGCGCGCAGCGGATGATCCGCCGGGATACGCGTCTCCAAACCGACGTAACTGAACATGCCCTCCGGTCGCTGATCTGCTCCGCGCATCACATTCCTAGCTCAAAGGAATCAACCAATGCACAGAATCACAATCCAATGCTCCCGTGAACCAACTTTTTCAGCAACCTGCTAGTCTTACTGCGTCACAAACTGAGATGTGTTCTGCGCGAGGTCATGCGGGCGCAACAAGGGCATCTCGACAGAGTCGGCGCTAGCGCGATGACGATGCGACGGCGCAAGGTTGCGATCGAGTTCGGGATATGACGTTCCGGTCTGATTGGGGGCGCCTCGCGGTCGGTAACCGCCGGGAACGGCAGGTTTCGAGAGCCACGAGGCGCCACGCAGTCCCGAGGGGGGAATCGTCTCCCGCTCGGAGATTAGGAATCCGTAAGCGGCGATGCAGAGTGTGGCGTGGTGGTGGAAGCCGCGCCACCCACGACCTTCATAGTGCCCGAGGCCGAGTTCCTGCTTGAGTTCCTGGTAATCGCGCTCGATGCGCCAGCGCAGCTTGGCGAGATCGACCAGGCGCGCGAGGGCAAGGTTCGGCGGCAAGGTCGAGAGCCAATATTTGGTCGGCTCGTCTTCACCCCGGGGCCATTCGATCAGTAGCCATTCATCCCGGCGGCTCTCGGTGAGCTGGTAATCGCGATGTGCAACGCGAACCCGTATCCGGGCGAAGCGTGAGGACAGCCAGTCGCTTGTGCCTTCACGCCATTTGATCATGCGCCACGCCACCGCTGGCAGGCCGAGCGCAAGCGCCTTGACGGAAAGCGGCCGGTGTTTGGCGTCACGACCGATCAGCTTCGGGGGGCGTCCGCGACCCGACCATTTCTTCGGCGGCAGCGGTGCTGTCCCAGGAGCCCAGACCGAGGTGTTCGGCATGATGCCGGCAACATAGCTCAACCCAAGCGCGCCGATGTCCGTGCGCAGCTCGGTGTCACTGCCATAGCCGGCATCCATCAGCACCACGCCGCGCGGAATATCGGCCTCACAAGCGGCGCGGATCTGCGCCAGCGCAATCTCCGGCTTGGTCTCAAACCCAATCTCCTCGGGAACCCCCGCCTCGCCCCGCCGCGCTTTGTCCAAGGCCCAATCTTTCGGCACATACAGCCGATAGGCCACCGGCAAGCTGGTGTCGTGATTGGCGACCGATAGAGAGACGGCGACTTGGCAATTGTCCTGCTTGCCGAGTTGACCGCAGTACTGCCGCGTCACCCCCACCGAGTGCCGGCCTTTCTTCGGAAACCCGGTGTCATCGATGATCCACGCCTCGATCGCGCCGTGCCGCTCCATCTCGGGCAGCACCATCTCGCGCACCTTGGCCAGAACCTTCGCATCCGACCACGGCGCCTGCCCGACAAAATGCAACAGTGACTGATGTTGCGCCGCCGTCCGCTCCGGCGCCGTCACCGCCGCCATCGGCTCCAGGTTGGCCGCCGACGGCCAACTCGCCAAATGTTCTGCAGATCCTGGTCGACAATTCTGGCTTCGGCTCCAACTCCGTATTCGGCGGTGTTGTGCCGACCCTGAATGGCAGGGAGGTCGCGCAACAATGGTTTTCCAAAACCTTGCCTTCATTTGGGCTTGGGACGAAACCTTCGATGTTGGCTTAGACGCCGGTACGTCGGTCGACGATACCGACTATGAGGTGCCGCTCCCCTTTACAGGCAAGTTGGAGAAGATCACGTTCGATCTCGGCGAATCGAGTGTGACGCCGCAGCCCATTCGGGTCATGACGGAAGGGCTGACAAACAAGCGGGATCGATGACACAGACTTGCTTTCGGGAAACCGGACAATTCGGCGCGGGGTCTTCTCGCGCGACCGTTCAACGTCATGGCCGTGCAAATGCTGAAGTTGTGCCTCGGTCGGGGGTGTGCAAAGCTCGTAACCGTGGTGTCATCATGCTTGCGCAGGTGGTCAGCGACCTGAAGCATCTTTTAGAGAAGGAATGTAAAATTCGATCACCGAAGAGGCATGCCGGGCAGTCCGGTGCGGTCGAGGGCAAGTCATGAGATCGATCATTTCCACTATGGGCGCAACATTGCTGTTGGGAGCGATGACGTCGCCCGCCGCCCACGCTTGGTATAGCGGCGCTCCATCGTACGCCTTCCAGAGCGAGTATGGCGGCTATTTCGACGGGCCGACCGGGACTTGGAACGGCAGCGTCGGGCAACCGGCCGTGGTCAATCACTACTATAGCAGCGGATGCTACAGCTGCGGAGGTTGGGCAGCACCTGCGGGACCCGCCTCAACGGGGGGCGGCACCAAATCGGTCCTTGGAACTGCGCTTGGTGCTGCAGCTCTCAACTCGGAAACCGGTGATGGCGCAGTTGCAGCGGGCGGTAACGCCGCTCCTGCCAATGCTCGTAGTCAGGGCGTCGCTGCAGGATCAGCAGGTCCTTACCCAATAGGCGCGAAATACGCAACCTTGCCCACGGGCTGTGCCTACCGCTCCGTTGGAGGTATGACCTATTATACCTGCAACGGCTCTTGGCTAAGTCCTGCGTATGGCGCGAACGGGATTTACTATCGGGTCGTGGCCATGCCATGACGAGAACTTATGCTCCGAGTTTGCTGGCAGCAAACCATGCCAACGAACCCACTGCCGGTTTCAGGCCTCGAGCAGCGACGATACCAAGTGACATCCGGAGATAAGAGCTTTCAACAAATCCAGCCCCGGATCGTCGTCATCCCGCCAACTCTTCAACGTTCTTCCATTCGCTGCCTTCAGTCGTTGCAGCCTGCTTGGCGTCGTCAGCGGTGTCCGTCGTCGTGCTCAGGCCAACCCAAAAGACGGCAACGCGATGCGCGACCGTGTGAGCAATTGGGGGTAAGCTTTTGCCATGACTCTTCTGGAGTTGCGAGGCATCGGGATGGAGTACGGCGCGATTGGCGCCCTTGCGGAGGTCGACTTCGGCGTCGCGCCGGGCGAAATCGTCGGCCTAATCGGCGACAACGGCGCCGGCAAATCGACGCTGATCAAGATCATCGCCGGTAATTTTCTGCCGAGTCACGGAACGATGCGCTTTGACGGGCACGAGGTGCGATTTCGGGGGCCGGAGGACGCACGCAACGCCGGTATCGAGGTGGTCTATCAGGACTTGGCGCTCTCTGACAATCTCTCGAGCGCAGCCAACGTCTACCTTGGCCGCGAGCTCCGGAGGCGCATCGCCGGCCTCAGCATCATGGACCATGCCGCAATGAAGCGCCGTGCCGCCCAGCTCTTCGCCGAGCTCAAATCCGACACCCGGTCCGACGCCCTCGTGCGTACCCTGTCGGGCGGTCAACGACAGGCCGTGGCGATCGCTCGCACTCGGCTTGCCGCCGCCAAGCTGGTGCTACTCGATGAGCCCACGGCCTCAATCTCAGTGCGTCAAGTGGGCGAGGTCCTCGACCTGATCCGCCGCATGCGCGACCACGGTCAGGCGGTCATCTTTATCAGCCACACGCTGCTCCACATTTTCGCCGTCGCCGACCGTATCACTGTCCTGCGACGTGGTCGGAAGGTGGCCGACAAGCCAACCGGGTCAACGTCGCCCGAAGAGGTGACCGCGCTCATCACGGGCGCTATTGAGGTAGCCTGATGGCGCGTGACGAAAATCTCCTGGCGCTGCGCGAATGGCTGCGGCCCGCTTGGCGCCGTGGCATGCCGCAGACACAGACCGCCTACGTCGCGCTCGCCTTCGCGGCATTGGTCGTCGTGGTTTGGATGCTCGCGCCGGTGTTCATGACGCCTCGCAATCTCCTAAACATCTCCAAGAACTTCAGCTTCATCGCGCTCATGTCGCTGGGGGAAACGCTGGTCATAATCAGCGGCGGCATAGATTTGTCGGTCGGCTCGGTCTGCGCACTGAGCGCTGTGGTGACGATGATGTTGATGCGGTTTTTCTCTGCGACGCCGGTCGTGCAAGTGCCGGGCGCCACAATCGCGCTGGCGGTGATCCTGGCACTGGCTCTGGGGTCGCTGATCGGTTTCATCAACGGTTTGCTTATCGCCGGCCTCCGTCTCTCACCCTTCGTCACCACGCTCGGTATGCTCTCCATCGCCCGTGGCATGACCTACGTGCTGACGCAGGGCCGGGCGCAATATCCGGTGGGGCCTGACGTCGCGGTCTTTACCCGGCTAACCAACGGCGCCGTGTTAGGGCTGCCCCCGCAACTCGTCTATCTCCTGGTGATCGCCATCATCATGGCGCTGGCCCTGCGTCACCTGGTGTGGGGCCGGCATCTTTACGCCGTCGGCGGCAACATGCACGCGGCCGCGCTCACGGGCGTGCGCGTTCCCCGTGTCCTCATCTCCGTCTATACTCTGAGCGGCGTTGCCGCAGGCCTCAGCGGGGTTCTGATCGCGGGCTGGCTTGGCGCTGCGCCCGCCAATCTCGCGTCGGGGTACGAGCTGCGGGTCATTGCCGCAGCGGTGATTGGCGGAGCTAACCTTGCCGGCGGCGTGGGCGGCGCCGCTGGCGCCATCATCGGTGCCGCACTGATTGAGGTGATCCGTAACGGATTCGTGCTGATCGGCGCCAATACCTACTGGGAAGAGGTCTTCGTCGGCGTCGTCATCGTTCTTGCTGTTCTGGTCGATCAACTGCGAACCCGACGGCTTTTCTGAGTGATGCCCGCACGCCGGGTGACGCGCGTGGGGAGCAGGAGTATCTTCATCGCCGGAACGAGGGGTAGCACGTCAACCGCAAAACAAAAGGAGGAAAGCCATGATGCGAGTGATTCTCGCGGTACTCGCCGCGACGATGCTGGCCGGCCCGGCTGTTGCTGCCGACGCACTTAAGTTCGCCGTCGTTCCCAAAGCCATGAACAACCCATTTTTCGACATTGCGCGCGACGGCTGCATGAAGCGCGCGAAGGAGCTGGGCAATGTCGAATGCATCTATCGCGGACCGATCGAGCACGAGCCTGCAACCCAGGTTCAGATTATCCAGGATCTCATCACGCAGCGGGTCGATGGCATCGCGATTTCGGTTTCCGACGTTGGCGCTGCAACCGGCGTCATCAAAGCGGCGCGCGACGCCGGCATTCATGTCATCACCTTCGATGCCGACGCTCCGGGTTCGGCGCGTGAGGCCTATATCGGCACGAACAACAAGGATCTCGGCAGGACTTTGGGCGAGATGCTAGTCAAGGCGCAACCGCACCCGGGGTTCTACGGTATGGTCTCCGGCGGCCCGGCCGCGGCCAACCTCAATGAGCGCCTCGAAGGAGTCCGCGAGGTTGTTGCCAAGGCGGGTTGGAAGGAGGTGTCCGGATCGCCGACCTTCTGCAACGATGATCCGACCCTCGCTATCCAGCAGCTCAACGATTTGACGACGGCGCACGCCGATCTCAACGCCGTGATCGCGATCGGGGGCTGGCCCCTCTTCGTGCCTGAGGGGTACCGGAATTTCGTCGACAATAATGCCGAACGTTTCAAGAGTGGCAAGCTGGTGGCGGTCTCCGCCGATACCTTGCCGTCCGAGCTGCAGCTCCTCAAACAAGGCTATGTCGCCGCGCTCGTGGGACAGCGGCCCTTCGAAATGGGTGAGAAGGCGATGGACACCTTGCTCGCGCTCCACGATGGCAAGTCGGTGCCTGCGATCGTTTACACCGGCGTCGATCGGGTGACCAAGGACAATATCGACCAGTTCTTGAAGTAATATCGCGGCTTAGTCCTTTAATATTTTGATATAAAGTACATACTTTTGGGGGTTTCCGCGACGACTACGACCTCGGCGCATGTTAGGTATGGCCAGGCTTCCGCTGCGAGCGGAGCCTCGCCGGGGTCCGTCCCCGCGCTTCTTTTCGAGGACCAGGTTGAGGTGATCGGGGCTCGAGCTTCTCCGTGGCTGGAGCGGGCACGCTGCAGCTCGTGCCGCGTACGTCGGCATCGTGTGAACAATGCTTCCGAAGCCATGCACTGTGCCATTGACCGCGGTGACCCTGAGATGGGCGCCAACCGTGTCTCGCTGATCGTTCAGGAACGCCGACCTTACGCATAAGCGCGGCGACGCGCCGGAATTGCGCCACGTAAATTGGACTCTCAAGTCTTCCGCGTCTGTTCGAATCGGCGAACGGTAAGCGTCGGATCGAGTACAGATAATGTTTTGACTTCTTGTCGCGCCTCGCTCTCCCGGTCGGGTTCCATCAGGGCCGCCGCAAGGTAAAGATGGGCTAGCGGAAATACCGGATTCGCCCCGATCGACATCCGCAGCCAACGCAACGCGGCTTCTATCTCGCCGAGGTTGAGGTTCGCCGTGCCTGCAATCGCATACCGATGCCAGAGATAGCTGTCGCAGGGAGTGGAGGCGAAGCGGCGCAGCAAATGTAGGATAAGACCCTCCGTCTCCTCGGAACGACCGGCGAACATTCTTGGGCGTTGCGACGCCGGCCTGGTTTGGATCGAGCATAAGGGCATGCTCGCCCTCGGCAATGGCCTCGATGGCGCGATTGGAGAACATATAGACCCAGTACAGCATGGACCAGCGAATTGCTGGGAGCCAACGCATGCGCGTGGTTGGCAGCGCTTTCAGCACCCGCTAACAATGCATTGCGGTCTCGTGTTGTGAGGAATTTGTGAGGCGCGGGTTAGGCACAAAACGGTCTCAGCGCGGAATGTCGCCCTTCACCGTCGTCCGATGCATGTGACGGCGCAGCTCCGGCGGACAACCGTGCGCGAAATGGATCGTGCAGCGATTGTCCCAGAGAACGATGTCGTGCTCCTGCCAGTGATGACGATAGGTAAAGCGTCCCTCAGTGCTATGCACAAAGAGGCGCTGCAATAGCTCTTCGCTTTCGTCGTTCGCCATATCGACGATGCCGGTCGTGAAATCCTTCGTTGATGAAGAGCGCCTTCCGTCCCGTTTCCGCATGGGTGCGCACAATAGGATGATCCACCTCCTGAACCTCCTGCTTCTGGGCTTCCGTCAGTGGCGGGCGGAAGGTCGAGCCGGCGATCCGGTCGTAGGTCTTGCGGTAGGAATGGACGGCGCGCTTGCCCTCGATCCGACGCTTGACGGAGGCGGACAGCGCCTCGTAGGCCGCAGACATGTTGGCGAACGATGTATCGCCGCCCTCCCTCGGAATCTCCTGGGCATGCAGCAGTGACCCGAGGCTTGGCGCGGCGAGATAAGACAGGTCGGAATGCCAGTAGCGCCCGGCATCGCCCAATCCGACCGGCTTTCCATCCTTCATTACGTTCGATACCAGTAGTATCTCGGGATGTCCGGGCAGCAGAAACTGATGTAGGACATGGATGGCGAGCGGGCCGAAGCGGCGGCTGAAGGCGATATGCTGCTCTGGCGTAATGCGCTGGTCGCGCAGCACTAGCACGCCCTGACTGTCGAGAAAACATTGCCGCACTGCAGAGAAAGTCGCCGCCTTGAGCGAACGCGACAGATCAAGCCCGCGGATCTCGGCGCCAATCGGCGCGTCGAAGCGCCGGTATTCAAATGCGGCGCCGGTGGTCCGATGATGCTGGGCCGTGATCTGCAACCCCGGTCTCCCTTTTCTGAGCACCCACAAACACGCCTGGGTGATCCTACAACCGACGGGGCGCGCGACCCAATGCCGGATCGCCGAACCCGACGCCTCGGCGCGCGCCCGTTCACGCCATTCTGCCGCGCGCGCGGCCGTTTCGCCGCCGCGCGCAATCCAGGCAACCGCACCGCGGTCTATCACATGAATATGAGTAGCGCGGGGCGCCGGAGGCGTTCCACTGGCGGAGCCCGTCACAAGCCCAGATAAGCCCGGCGAATTTCCGGACGCATGGCAAGCGCCTGTGGGGAGCCTTCCGTGAACACACGGCCATCAGCGATGACGTAGGCATGATCGCTCAGAGCAAACGCGAGATGCACATTCTGCTCGACCAGCAGGATCGTTAGGCCGTCATCCTTCAGCGTCTTCAGCGCACTAAACAGCTGATGCACGAGCACCGGTGCGAGGCCGAGCGACATTTCGTCGATGATCAGCAGTTCCGGATCCGACATGAGTTCCGCGCCCGATCGCCAGCATCTGCTGCTCGCCCCCGGACAAAGTTCCGCTCGTCTGACGCCGGCGTTCTGCCAGCCGCGGAAAGAGCGTGAAGACGCGATCGAGGTGATGCGCGTACTGGCGCGCGGCGCGGCGCGAGAACGCACCCATCTCGAGATTCTCCTCCACCGTCATGGCGTTAAACAATTGTCGGCCTTCGGGCACGAGCACGAGCCCGCGTTCGACCTTGGCGTGCGCCGGAACTCGCGTCACGTCCACGCCGCCAAAGCGGACGCGCCCCGACCAGGGCGAAATGCTGCCGACGATCGCCAGCAGCGCCGTCGTCTTGCCCGCACCGTTCGCGCCGACGAGTGTGGTGACGCGACCGCGCGACACCGTTAGCGACACGTCCCACAGCACCTGCACCTCGCCATAGCCAGCGCCGAGCGAAGCAACATCGAGCAGTACGTCCATCAGGCGCCACCGTGCAGTTCGCGCGCGAGCTCGGGATCGCCCAGATAAGCCTCGATCACCTGAGGATCGTTAGCGACTTCGGCCGGCAGGCCTTCCGCCAGCTTCTTGCCGGAATTGAGCACCACGATGCGGTTGGAGAGGCTCATGATCGCGTGCATGAGATGCTCAATCATGAGGATGGCAATCCCGCGCTCGCGAATACGGCGAATGACCCCGATCATGTGGTCGACCTCGGTCGGGTTGAGGCCGGCAAGCACTTCATCGAGCAGGAGCAGGCGCGCCTGCGCAGCAAGGGCCCGCGCCAGCTCGAGGCGCTTTTTGCCGGCAATGTTCAGGTGTGCGGCCGGGATCGCCAGGCGGTCATCGAGTCCGACGAAGGTCGCCGCATCATATGCCGCCGTCTCGGCCTGCTTGCGCGAGAGGTTCCGGCTGCCGAAGCATGCCCCGACCGTGCAGTTCTCTAGCACGGTCATTGCTTCGAGCGGCTGCACAATCTGATGTGCCCGGGCGATGCCGTACTTGGCGATGCGGTGCGGCGGCGCACCGGTGATGACGACGCCGCCGAACCGTATGCTCCCTTGGTCCGGCACGAAAACACCGTTGATCAGGTTGAACAGCGTTGACTTTCCGGCGCCGTTCGGACCGATGAGACCGAGGATTTCGCGCTCCTGCACCACGAAGCTTAGCCGGTCGATTGCACGCAGGCCGCCGAAGCTCTTGCCGAGCCCGTCAATTTCAAGCAGCGGGGTCATTCGATGATACGTCGCAGGTGCGGCCAGCGCGCATGGGCCGTGCCGATGAGGCCGCGGGGCAGGAACTGGACGATGATCAACAGCAGGGCGCCAGCGACCACAAGCTGAAAGTGCGAGAATGTGTCAGAGGTCAGCAGCCAACCCCGCAGTTCCTCATAGAAGAACGCGCCGATGGCCGGCCCTGCGATGGTCCCTTGCCCGCCCAGCATCACGATGGCAATGGCCTCAGTCGAGAATGTGAGGTCGAAGGCGTCGGACGGCTGAATAAAGGCAGATTTGAAGTAGTAGAGCCCGCCCGCGATCGCTGGCAGAAATGCAGTGGCGCTATAGGCGAGCGCCTTGTAGAGCCGGGTGGGCACACCCAGCACCGCCGCCGCATCCTCGTTCTGGCCGATCGCCAGCAGGCCTAGGCCG
Organism: uncultured Alphaproteobacteria bacterium; assembly: GCA_963804725.1. Classification (GTDB taxonomy): domain Bacteria; phylum Pseudomonadota; class Alphaproteobacteria; order ATCC43930; family CGMCC-115725; genus JAATGI01. Next base: position 9,656 of record CAWDRN010000012.1, read on the forward strand.
AATTTCGACACCTTGATGCCGTAGCTCAGATAGAGCGAAAGGCCCATGACGGCGACCAGAAGGTAATAGATGGTCCATAGGCCATGCCTAGGTCCGCCGAGCGGCACGAACAGCTCGGTCGAGAGATACAAGCCGGCGGAGCCTCCCCATGGCGCGAAATTCATCACGAAGGCCTGCACGCCTTCATTCACGCCGATGGTGGCAAGCGCGAAATAGGCGCCGCGCAGACGAAGAACGCCGAAGCCGAACACGAGGGCGAGGCCACTGACCACGACCCCTCCCGCCAGCGCCGCCGCAGCCAGTGGAAATCCCGGGCCGCCCATGAGCCAGACGCAGAGATAGCCGCCCAATCCGAAGAAGACAATGCTGCCGAAATTCACGTATCCGGCGTAGCCGATCATTACATTGAGGTTGCTCGCGAGGATGATGTAGACGGCGGCCAGCAGCAGGCTTTCGCGGAGCTGTACATCGCCGCCGATCGTGGGCGCCACCACGAAGGCTGCGATGACAAGCGCGATGATCCAGAAAAAGGGCCGATGCAGGATGTTTCTGGGCGCCGCGTCGATACGGGTAGAAACCTGCTGTGTCACCACGTTACGTCCGCCTCAGCGCGAAGACGCCGCCCGGCCGCGCAACGAGCACCGCGACGAAAAGACCGAACTCGATCACGAGGATCCAGCTCACCGGCATGAATGGCGTCGCCAACCCCTCGACTAGCCCCAGCGCAATGCCCCCGAGCAGTGCCCCGGCAGGATTTCCGAATCCGCCAAGCACGATCACGACGAAACTCTTGAGCTGGTAGGCGTCACCCGAGAGGACCGTGAAAGGAAACAAAGTGGCGATCAGCATGCCCGAAATGCCAGCGAGTGCCGCCCCTAGGGCGAACGCAAAGGACAACACGCGTGTCGTCGGAATGCCGACTAGCTCAGCCGCGCCGCGATTGTTCGCGACCGCGCGGATCCCTTTGCCGAGCCTTGTGCCGTAGAGGAAGGCGTAGAGGCATCCAGCCAACACGCCCGCCAGCACCGCAGCGAGAATATGCGTTCCCGGGAAAGTGAAGCGCTGCAGCGTGAAGCCGGGCAGGCTCACCGCGACATTGAACAAATCCGTACCCCACACGGCAGTGCCGAGGCCAATGAGAACTAGATTGACCGAGAAGGTCGACAGCAGGCTCATTAGCGGCGGCCGCCCGATCATGCGGTGAACCGCGATCCAATAGAGAAGTAGCCCGACCGCAAACCCGCCTACCACGATCATGGGCATCGCGGCATATGGCGGCAGACCTGTGGCTTCAGTCAAGAGATAGAGCGCAAACATGCCAGCGACGATCAGTGAGCCGTGTGTGAGATTGACTACGTTCATCACGCCCCAGATCAGCGTCAGTCCCATCGCGGCAAGCCCATAGACCGAGCCGACCAAAACGCCATCGATGAGCGACGCAATGATGCCGAACATGCGCGAACGGGAGCGGGGCGGCTCCGCAAATCCTCAGCTTCGATCCGTCAATGCGCCGGGATCGGATAGAGGAGAGCCGCGCTCGCCACTTCCTTCGGCCACACGACCTGGCGCGTGAGTTTGCCGTCCTTCATCAGCCATTGCGCCAGCACCATCTCATGTGCGACTTGAAGGCCATGATGCTGCGGATCGGTGGCAAATTTGACGCGACCGAAGAACGTCGTCACATCCAAGGCATCGAGCGCTGCCGCCACCTTGGCCTGATCGGTCGATCCCGCCTGCTCAATGGCATGCTGGAGGATTATGCCAGCAGCATAACCCGAGGCGGCGTGATAATCCGGATCGCTGTTGAACTTCGCCCGGTAGCGCTTGACGAACTCGGCCGCCGTCGGTCCGAATTGAGGCTTATAGCTTTCCGACAATTCCCATTGCGAACCTGTGGTCACACCGAGAGCTGCCGCGCCCAGCGTCGCGAACTTATCGTCACCGGGCGCCACGAGGATCGAAACCCATTTCAGATTTGCTTTCTGCTCGTAGAGTTGTCGCGCCAGAGTGGCGCCATCCGAATAGTGGCCTCCCCCCATGAAGGAGTTGGCGCCCGAGGAGATGATCTTGTTGATAATCGGCCCAAAATCGGTCGTGGTTGGCGCGTAGGATTCGTTCATGACGATCTCGAGTCCGGCCTTCTTGGCCTGTTCTTCCGTTGCCGCGAGTACGGCCTTCGAGAACGGATCGTCGGAATAGACGAATGCCAGCTTGGCGTGGGGATTGTGCGCTTGCAGCGCCTCGATAGCGCCCTTCAGATAGCCCGCCGCCGGCGTTATCACCTGAAAGAGATATTTATTGCCGAGCTCGTAGGTCTTGGGCTCGGCCCCGCCGCTGGTCAGCATCAGCATGCCATACTGCTCGCTGATCACCGCCGCAGTCGCGGTCAACCCGGACGAATAGGGACCGAACAGAAACTGAGCTTTGTCTTGGACTATGAGACGCGTATAGAGCTGCTGGACGCGGCCGCCTTGCGACTGGTCGTCGTAGGTGACGAAGCGTACCTTATCGTGGTTGTCCCCGATAGCGATCCCACCGGTCGCGTTAACTTCGTCGCGCCACATGTTGGCGCCTCGCTGCAAACCTAGCGAGTCGACGTTAAGCGGTCCTGTTTGCGACGTGGTCATGCCGATAGTGATGGTGTCGCCGTCCGCGGCGTCCGCACTCGTCGCTATCGCCGCCAGCATAATTGCGGCAAGAATAGCCAATCTCATTCTTATCCTCCCTGCCGGGCGGCCCGGCTTTTTTTGCCACTGCAACACCGTCCCGAAACGGCCCGCATGATACTTCAATATGGTAATCAAAACCTCTATTCATTCTTGAGACGGGGTTAGGAGGAACATCAATCGGCTCACCTCGCGCCTGGTGATATCAGCGACGCCAAAGACATGACGCCCGTCTCGCACAGAGACACTGGCGTAGATGACGTTTTTTGTCCGCTGAGACGTCCAATGAGCCGCCCGAACCATAACCAATTTCGTCACGTTGTGTGCCCTGATATCCGTGATCGGCCAACAGAACACACTGGGAAACTTTCAATACGAGGGAGCCTATGAAACGCAGCACGGATCGGATCCTGACCACGCATACTGGCTCGCTGCATCGCCCGCGCGATCTCGAGACGCTGATGCCGCGGGCGTTTGTCCAAGGCGACGAAAGCGCCGAGGTGGCGGTATACAAGCGCTACCCGAGTGCCGTAAAGGAAATCGTCCGTAGCCAACAGGTGGCGGGAACCGACATTGTCTCCGACGGGGAATGCTCAAAATCAAACTGGGCGACCTACGTTCAGGAGCGGATGGAAGGCCTCACCCCTGGCCAGTCTCCGGCGATTTTCGCCGGCATGGATCGCGATCAATTCGCGACCTTTTATGCCGACGCAGAGCAGCGTGGACTGCTATTCTACACCGAGGAAACGGGTCTGTTGGGAAGACAGCCTGTGTTTCGCGAATGCACCGGCCCCTTGCGCTACAAAGGCCACGACGCAATTCAACGTGATATCCGGAATTTCAACGCGGCGCTTGAAGACGCGACGTACGAAGAGGCATTCATGCCGGTCGTAGCGCCCGGGAGCATCCAGCCGCTCATGGCAAATCGCTATTACAAGGCCGACGATGAATATTGGGAAGCGATCGCCACGACCATGCGCAAGGAATACCACGCCATCGTCGATGCCGGTCTCATCCTGCAGGTCGACGACGCGTTCATGCCCTACCTCTACGATATGGTCGGACCGCTGACGAAAGCCGATTTCCTAATCTGGGCCGGCAGAGCTATCGACGCGCTCAATCTCGCGCTTGAGGGAATACCCGAAGACCGGGTGCGTTATCATATTTGCTGGGGAAGCTGGAACGGCCCGCACGCAAACGACCTTCCGCTCAAAGACATCATCCATCTGTTGCTGCGCGTCAGGGCGCAGACTTACTCGATCGAAGCCGGCAACCCTCGGCACGAGCACGAATGGCTCTTGTTTAGGGAGGTCAAGCTCCCGGACGGCAAAATTCTGGCGCCAGGGGTCATCCAACATTGCACGAACGTTGTCGAGCATCCGGAGGCGGTCGCGCAGCGACTGCTCCGGTTTGCCAGCGTGGTAGGCCGCGAGAATATCATCGCTTCGACGGATTGCGGATTGCGCCTTCGCATCCATCCCCAATTGGCTTGGGCCAAGTTGAAAGCGATGAAAGAAGGTGCCGATCTCGCGACGAAGGAGCTGTGGAAACCGTAGCCGGTCGATCCGCGTTTGTGCGCCTTTTGATATGGGAGCCGACTTCTACCAAATCTGATCGTGGTGAAAGGCGGACGGGGGCTCTCCGCCACCGAAACATTATGCGCCTCATTGTCCGAGCGGCGCCAGCCGTGCGTCCGAGCGTTGAAAATGATAGCTGCCGCATATGGGACGACTGATTTGGCGATGTCTCGAATCCACGTTCAGGCGGATCGTATGCTTGGCGCTCGACGGATTGACAATGACGCCGTGGCTCGTATAGTTGTCCGTACAAATTGACCTTGCGGACGTCGCCAGGTCCGCGAAAAAAAAGACGGAGGAAGCCATGCCCATGAGGGCTGCGATCGGAGCGGCCGAGCCCGCGGCCAAGGTCAAGGGGACGATCAACTATATCGGCGACATGGATTCGCGCCCAAAATTTCACGCTCAGGAACATGGCCGGGACAATCTTCGCTACGATCCGCACGTTGTGACAATCGAGAACGCCCGAAGCAGGCAAGAGGCGCCATCGCTGCAGCGGGAGGGTATCGCGCTAGTATCGCATCCGACTGCTGTAACCGATTTTCGCGATCCGGACGAAGTGCGTCGCATCTATCTTCCGGAGATCGAGGAATTGGTGCGTCACGTCGCGAAGGCGTCCCGAGTGGTGGTGCTGCCAGGCGGAGGATTGGTTCGTTATACGGAGCGCTCGCCCTATTTCCGCACTGGGGTGAACACGCAGCCGGCACGCTTCCCGCACGTCGACTTCACGCCGAATACTGCACCCGGTCTTGCCCCCGACGTTTTCGGCACCCGGGCAGTGGGGCTACGATCGGGTCAGCGTCTGGTCGGCTTCAATATCTGGCGGGTTGTTACCCAGCCGCCGCAGGACGTTCCGCTTGCAGTCTGCGATGCCGGGACCGTCAGCCGAGAGGATTTGGTTCCTGCGGATGGCGTCTATGACGATGGTGATCCGGCGACGTGGTGGGAGTTGGAAGCATTTTTGGTCCGCTACAATCCGAGGCATCGCTGGCTTTACTTCCGCGACATGAGGCCGGATGAAGCGCTGGTCTTTCGCTCCTATGACAACGAAACGAACTGGCGGGCAGGCGTCCCGCATTCCGCTTTCGATGATTGGAGTTGTCCTCCGAATGGCCCGCCGCGCGTCAGCGTCGAGGCGCGTGCTTTTGCAATTTATGACTGACCCAAAGGGACGCGCCTGGGCGTTTTAGGCACAAACATTTGGAAAAAATGGAAGAATGATGTCGCGCTTCTCGGTCGACGAGCTGCCGTTTGTCGAGGCGGAGATCAATTATGTTGGCGACATGAAGGGCGAGCGGCCTTACGTGGATGTGTCGGACTTTTCCCGCAACCGGCTCTCGCTCGAATCTCACCGCGTGCGCATTCGCGACGCGCGCCCGATTCAGAAACAGCTGTCGCTCAACTCTGAAGGATTTGTGTTGGCGCGCCACCGCACGAGTTTGACCGACCTTCGCGACGAGGCGACCGTAAACGGCGCTTATCTTGCAGAGATTTAAGAGCTGGTGAAGAGCATCACGGGTGCCTCGGCGGTCATTGTGTCCGAAGGGCCCGTGGTACGATTTCAACTCGCCCAAGGAGCAGAATGTCGTACGTCCGGCGCGGTTCTCGCACACCGATTACACGCAGCAGACCGGACGGATGTTGCTACCCAGCTCCTATGATCGAACGATCAGCGATCCCGAGCGGCGCAAACAGGTAACGCAGGATCTTATCGCCGCGTCGATTGCCACCGCGGGGAGCAAACGAACATATCGCCGTGTGCTGGCCATCCAAACCTGGCGTGCGCTGTCGGGGCCCCCGCAGGACGTGCCTCTGGCGCTTTGCGCCGCGTCGAGCGTGACGGCGGACGATATCGTCGAGGCCGATTTCGTGACTGGCCTGCCGGAGCACGACGGGGCAACCTTGGAATTCTGTCTCTATCATCCGAGCCCCAAACACCGGTGGTTCTATTTTCCCCGGCTGGAGCAGGACGAAGTCATCGTGTTCACCGGTTTCGATTTTGATGCACATGCGGCCGGCCGCGTCTTGCACACGGCATTCGACGATCCGACGTGCCCGCCCGACGCGCCACCACGCGCCAGCATCGAGGCCCGCACCTTTGCCTTCTTTGAAGACTAGTCGGTTGGACACTCAAGACGCCGAGTCCCTGTTCGACACGATCGACCGCTGGCTTGAGCGCGACGTGCGGCCGGTCGTGAAGCAACACGATCACGCCGACACCTATCCACATCGGATCGTCGCGCAGATGGCCGAACTCGGCCTGTTCGGGGCGACGATCGGCGAGGAGTATGGCGGTCTCGGCCTGCCGGCCCGGACCTACGCCGAGATGGTGATGCGTATTTCCGCTGTCTGGATGGCGATCACCGGCATCTTCAATTCGCATCTGATGCTCGCGCTCGCGATCGAAAAGTTCGGGACGCCCGGACAGAAGGCTACATGGCTGCCTCAATTGGCCCGTGGTGAGGTCCGCGGCGGCCTAGCCTTGACAGAACCGGACGCTGGCACCGACCTGCAGGCGATCCGCACCCGCGCCCGCCGTGAGGGTGACCATTACATCATCAATGGTACCAAAACCTGGATCTCGAACGGGATTGAGGGGTCTTGCTTTGCCCTCCTGGTCAAGACCGATCCTGCTGCAGAGCCCCGATATCTCGGCATGAGTCTCTTCATCGCCCCGAAGGGTCCCGGGTTTCGCATCGGCCGAAAGCTGGAAAAGCTTGGCTACAACAGCATCGATTCGGCGGAGATGGTCTTCGAGGATTATTGTATTCCGGCCGACTACCTCATCGGCGAAGTGGAAGGGCAGGGTTTCTTTCAAACCACCGATGGCCTGGAATTAGGGCGGATCAACGTCGCCGCTCGAGGCGTCGGCATTGCCGAAGGCGCACTAGCGCTCGCTACCCAATACGCTCAAATTCGCAAGACCTTCGGCAAGCCGATTGCCGAACATCAGGCGATTCAGCTCAAGCTCGGCGAGATGGCGACGCGGGCCCGCGCCGCACGATTGCTCACGCTCGACGCCGCCGCAGCCTTCGATCGCGGCAACCGATGCGATCTCGAAGCCGGCATGGCCAAGTTCTTCGCGTCCGAAGCCGCGCTCGAAAATGCGACCGAGAGCATGCGCATTCATGGCGCCTATGGTTATTCTAAGGAATACGACATCGAACGCCTCTATCGCGACGCGCCGCTGACCTGCATCGGCGAAGGCACAAACGAGATTCAACGCATCATAATCGCCAAACAGTGGCTGAAACGGAATCCGGTATGAAGCCGCTGGCAGGGATGCGGATATTGGCCCTCGAAGTATTCGGAGCCGGTCCGTACGGCTCGATGTTTCTCGCCGAACTCGGCGCCGAGGTCATCAAGATCGAAAATCCCCACGGCGGCGGCGATCCGGCTCGCCACGTCGGACCGCATCTTCTGGGAGAAAGCGATAGCGTCTATTTCCAAAGCTTGAATCTCGGCAAGAAGAGCATCGTGCTCGATGTCAAATCGGCTGACGGAAAGTCCTCGCTACGGCGGTTGGTACAGGCGAGCGATGCCGTTCTTAATAATCTGCGCGGCGACCAGCCCGCCACCCTTGGCATCGACTATGCCAACTTGAAAGACGTCAATCCCGCCATCGTTTGCCTCCATATCTCGGCCTACGGGCGCGGCAACGATCGGCACGACTGGCCAGGCTACGATTATCTGATGCAGGCCGAAACGGGGATGATGAGCTTGACCGGCGAGCCTGACGGGGCACCGACACGGAGCGGAACACCCATCATCGATTTCATGACCGGCATGACCGGCATGGTCGGGCTACTGAGCGGCGTTCTACAAGCTCGGCAAACGGGCATCGGTTGCGACATCGACGTATCGCTCTTTGATGTCGCGTTACACCAGCTGAGCTATGCGGGCTATTGGTATCTCAACGCTGGCGATACGCCGCAGCGTCAGCCGAGGGGGGCACACCTATCGCTCGTGCCTGCGCAAACCTTCCGAACCCGCGACGGCTGGATTTTCGTCATGTGCATGCTGGATAAGTTCTGGGAGGCGTTGGCGGGGCTCCTCGAACGGCCAGAGCTACAGCGTGATCCGCGATTTGCAACGGTCACCGCCAGGCGGGACAACCGCGACACGCTAACCCGGGAACTGGACCGGATCTTTGCGGCGCGGTCCACGGCGGAATGGCTGTCGCGCCTCACCGGTGTTATTCCCGTGGCCCCGGTCATGACGGTGCCCGAGGCATTTAGCAATCCCTTCATCTGCGAGACCGCGATGATCGGTAGCGTCGCTCATTCGAATGGGGCCAATCTACGGACGCTCCTGAACCCGTTGAAGATCGACGGAGAACGGCTGACGCAAACCGCCTGCGCCCCCCTTGGTGCCAACGGGCCACAATTCCTCAAGGGCGAGGCCTGATCGCGCGTGAAACTGATGGGCGTCCGGGTCATCGATCTGTCGGTATTTCTGCCGGGCCCTTACCTGACCATGAATCTGGCTGATCATGGTGCCGAGGTCATTAAGATCGAGCCGCCGGGCGGTGACCCGGCGCGCGAGATCGGTGTCCGCGACGGACCGGAAACGGTCCTGTTTCGCAGTCTCAATCGCGGCAAGCGAAGCGTCGTGATCGACCTCAAGACCGAGGATGGGCGGGAAGCGCTTCTCCGTCTATGCGACCGCGCCGATGTTTTTGTCGAGTCGTTCCGGCCCGGCGTGATGGAACGGCTGGGGTTCGGCTATGACGCGCTTCAAGCGCGTAATCAGCGCCTCGTTTACTGTTCGATCAGCGCATTTGGTCAGAAGGGCCCGTATCGGGATCGCCCGGCGCACGATCTTGCCGTCGAGGCGCTCGCCGGTGCGCTCAGCGTAAATCTTGGCCAGGACGGAAACCCTGCCATTCCCGGCGTTCCAGTGTCTGATCTTTTGAGTGCAATGAATGGTCTCGCGGGAATCCTCATGGCGCTGCTTCGCCGGCAACAGACCGGTCATGGCGACTACATCGATGTTGCTATGAGCGACGCCATGCTGGCGGCGAGTGTCAACGTGCTGGGACCAGCCCTGGCCCAAGATCGGCAACCGATCGCGAGCCAGGAGCGTACCACCGGTGGTTCCGCCTTTTACCGGATCTATCGGACCAAAGACGACCTGTATATCGTGCTCGGCGGCCAGGAAGCGAAGTTCGTTCACACGCTGCTCGATACGTTCAATCGGCCAGACCTTGTCTCGCTGTGCGAGCGGGGACCGGGCCTACATCAGCAACCGGTCGTCGCTTTCCTGACCGACCTCTTCAAACAGCACTCGCGCGCGGAATGGATCCAATGGATGGCGTCCCGTGACATCTGTTTCGCGCCAGTCAATTCGCAGCCCGAAGCGCTGTGCGATCCACAAGTGCAATACCGCCAAATGGTTGTCGACGACGCCGCAGGCCGTAGATTTCTCGCGACTGCGATAAGGTTCCGCGAAGAGCCAGGGTGCCCCAACTTGCACGAACCACGCCTAGGAGAGCACACGTCGGATATGGTGCCTAAGGATTGAGCTCAGTGCTTCGGCTTCCGCGGTGGAGCGTCATCGAGTAACTGAAACGGTCGGCGGGGTAGAGGTTGAACGCTGTCTCCACGCGCTTGCCATCAGCTAGATAATAGTCGCGTTGGATTTCGATTCCGATTGAACCCTGCTCGACTTGAAGCCGTCCGGCCAGGTATTTGGGAATCGGCCGCCCGAGCAGCGTCTGATCGACTCTCGTGATGCGCGCGCCGAAGACGTCTTCGATCAGCGCGTAGATCGGACCGGCCAATCGAGACACCATCCGGGTGATGCCGCCATAGTCCTTGTGAATAAAGACCTCGGTCCAGCAGATCGGTTGCGACTGGCCTGACCGATATCGCAACCCCTCGATATTAAGCCAGAGCTCGCCGACCCGGCAATTCAATCGCTTTGCCGTGCTTCGGTCTGCCCTTGCCATCGCGACGTTCGTGATGTCGTACCGTGTGTCGACCGCGTATTGTGCCAGCTCCTCGACTGACGACACCGTATGAACATAGAGCGGCGATTGCCCAGGACGAGTAACCTCGGTGCCCGAGCCCTGCCGCGACGAAACCAAACCGTCGTCGCGCAAGTACCTCAGCGCTTCGCGCACCGTATGTCGACTGACGCCGAAACGCTTACGCAGCTCGCTCTCGGTCGGTAGGAGGCTGCCCACTGGAAACCGGCCGTTGACGATGTCGCGACGCAGAGCCTGGACGATCCTGCGGTATAGCGGCGGGTCGGCTGCTGCCGCCGTCCGCCGGCGAGGTGCCGCCCTCGGTTCGGCAAACCTCGCTCTTTGGCTTGTTGTCGCTCGCATCACAGAATCCACCCCGCACCGACGGCTATGCCGCAGCGGAAACGACAAGGCAAGCATTACTGCTGGAGGCAGACCGTCAGGATCAACTCGACAGGACCGTCGCGATTTTCTAAAGTTGTCCGGTCAAATTTCGGCAAATGATCTGAGCGTCCCGTAACGGAGGGCACATGCGCTTCGGCTATTTCAACATCACAATGGGAAAAGGTCGCACGTCCCAACGCCAGATTTACGAGGATTTTCTGTCTGATGCGGCGCTTGCAGAGGAACTGAATTTCGATGCCGTCTGGCTCGCCGAGCACCATTTCAATGCCGATTTCTGCCTGTCGCCGGCGCCCAACCTATTGTTGGCGGCAGTCGCGGCGACGACGAAGAGAATCAAGATCGGCAGCTGCGTCAACGTGTTGCCGATGTACAATCCGGTGCGACTAATCGAAGAGATTGCAGAGCTCGACTTGCTGTCGAACGGACGCTTCCAATGGGGTATCGGCCGCGGGATCGCCGGCCATGAGTTCGAAGGCTATGGGATCGATCCGGAACAGTCGCTGGCGATGTTCCGGGAAACCCACGATGCGGCGGTGCATGCGTTTGTGACCGGCGACCTCGAATGGCATGGGGAGCAGCTCACTATCCCCAAGAAGGAACTCGTTCCATCGGTCGTACAGAGACCTCACCCGCCGGTGTGGGTCAGCGCTCAGAGCCCGTTTTCGGTCGATTGGGCCGCGGAGCATGGCTATCCCGCGATGCAGGTGTTGGAGACCCTCGATCGGGGGCGGACGCAGCTGAAACGATGGCAGGATGCGGCGCGCGCGGCCGGCCGCGCCGCGGACGACCGCGGTGCCATTGTGCCTTTGCGGTACGTCTTCGTCGCCGAGACCGAGGCGGAAGTTGAGACAATTGGGCGCCCGAAGATCATGGAATGGCTGGAGGATTTTTTTGGCATCGCGGCACCACGTCCATCAGTACGCCACAGCGAAAGCTATTCGTATTACCAAAATCCCGAGACCAGCTTCCGGTCGCAGATCGGCCGGATGAATTTTGACGAGCTTAACGAAGCGGGTATCATCGCGGTGGGCACACCGCAACAAGTTATCAGGCTGCTCGAGCGGCAGATTGAAGCGCTCGAACTAAGATACTTCATTGCCGATTTCTGGCGCGCCGGGAAAGCGCGGGCCGACCGGCAAAAGTCGATGCGGCTGTTTGCCGAAAAGGTGATGCCCTATTTCAGCGACAGCCGATCTCGGGTGGCTGCTGAATAACCGATCATCGCTGATCGTAGATTGCCTCGATCAGGGCGGCCACTTCGTCAAATGTTATCGGTCGCTCGACCACGCCCGCGAAGTTGAGCTCATCGTGTACTGGGCCGGCGATCCGTTGGATCTGGTCGCGGGGTATCTTGGCTTCCTTAAGCGAATGCGGCACGTCGAACTGGGCGATGAATTCGCGAATTCGATCCGCGCAGGCCACTGCCGAAACCTGTGGTGATTGCGCATCAAATGGGATACCGAGTTCCCTCCGCGATCGGGCCAAATCGCTGGGGGGCGACATTCGCCATAAAGCGCATCGAGGTCGGTAGCGTAATGCAGGAAGTGTAGCCGTGCGGCACGTTCCAAGTCGGCCCGATCTTATGTCCTATGGCGTGCGAGATGCCGAGGCCACAATTGGTCATGCCGTAGAGCGACAACCATGCGCCTGTCTGGCATTCGCCGCGATGGTAGAGCGCCTCGTGGCCGCTCGTGGCAATGGACACAGGCAGGTGCCGGAGCAGCAACCGGATCGCCTGAGTTGCCAACATGTCTGTAAATACCTGGCGCTTGGTCGAATAGGCGGCTTCAATGGCATGGTCCATCGCCCGAATTCCGGTGGAAACCCACAGCCAATTGGGCGTCTCGATGGTGAGCTCCGGGTCGTTGACGACAACACGCGGCTGTAATCGCGGATCGATCGCCCCTGTCTTAAGGCCCGTCTTGTCACTGGTCACGCCGCCACCGGCAGTATATTCGCCCGCCGACAACGTCGTTGGCACCGCGATGTGCAACGGGTCGCGATTGGGCAGCGGGGCGGTTGCCAACGTCCAGTCGAGCCTGCCGCCCTCGAGAGTCATGTCGCGTTCGTTGATGACCGAGGCGATCGCGACTTTCACCGTGTCGATCGGACTGCCACCGCCGAAAATGACAACCGTATCGGCCCGTAACCGTCCGATTTCTGCTGCGAGCGCCCGCACCGTCGGTGCGGGAACGTGCTGTGCCGCTTGGGCGAATACGCCGACGCACCGGGAGCCGAGCGCCTGCGTGACCTTGTCGAGTAGTTTCGAGGCGCCGAGGCTTCGCCCTGTTGCGATGATCGCGCGCCCAAGTCCACGGCGGTCCATCTCATCGGCAAGTTTTCGTACCTGACCGGGCCCGAAGACCACCTTTTCTAACCGTGTGAAATGAAACACGCCGACAGATGTTTCCATCATCGCCTCCCGAATCAGCCTCGCCACGGCCCGACCGTGCTGCCCCGCCTATGGTGGTCAGACGATTTCCGCGTTTCAAGTCCCTATGATGGTCGATGTATTGATGGCATTACGCGGTAGCGGAACGCTCTTCTGCGACTGTGCTATGTGGTGGCGCCTGGCGTGAATCTCATGATGAATGCTCAGCGCCGCCGTTCGCTTTCCGTCTCGAAAGTCTTCCCATGACAAACCGTCGAGGCTGTCGACCAACTTGTTCCGGTCGATCCAAGGGAAATGCCGGCGGCTGATCATAGTTACACAGCGCCATGGCCGACGAGCCAGCGGATGCCGAGGTCAATAGCTGCGAACCGCGCGCCCCCCGGCGACTTCGGCGTGCGTGCCGCTTGAGCTTGGCTGTGCCGCAGTTGCGACCTGCGGCCGTTGTCGCTGCCGATCTTGCGATCGGCGTCGCCATCAGCATCTGCGCTGCGCTACGTCTTTCTCGTTGAAGGGACATTCGGGTACGCTTCTGCTCTTCTACTTTTGTTGTGGCCTGGTCAGCGCCGTTGAGGACCAGGCTCAGCTACAGCTTCGGTAAGCACCGTACGTTGGCCGGCGCGGCGCTGTTCGGGTCGGCCACGCTGCCCTCGTCTTTCCTCATTCCGCGCGACGGAACGGGCGGCGGCCTTATGGGCGACGTGGTCGATCAGGGGACTATCGAGACAGGAGACCACAGAGTCGGTCAGACCTTCGCTTCTCGCGCTCACCAACAAGCCATAACTCAGCGTTGCCCTTACAAGGGGGGTACAAGCGTGTACCCAAACGAAGATGCGTAACATCGCCCTTCACATGATCGCGACCAAGCGCAGCAGAGTTCAAACCGGAGAGATTTGAGATCGGCTGGTTCTCGCCGCGCTGGCGCCGGCGATGCCACCCAGCGTCACCGCGGTCAACAAGCCATTGCCCGAGAGATAGCCCCAGACGGCGGCGCCGGAAGCGCCGCGCGCGGCACCGCCGCCAGCGAAAAGGTTGGGCAGTGGCGTGCAGTCACGTCGCAAGACCCGCGCCGTGCGATCGATGGCGAGCCCGCCCTGCGTGTGAAACAGCGCGCCGGTCACGCGAACGGTGTAGTAGGGCGGCGCTATCGTTGGCTTGCCGCTGAAATCGCGGCCGAACGGATCGGCATCGCCGCGGTGATAGCGCGCCACTGCCGCGAAGGTATCCGACAGCACCGCCCCCGGGACATTGGCAATTGCCGCCAGGCCGCGGACATCGTCCGCGCAGCGGATAGCGCCCGCCGCCTCGGCATTGCGATAATCCTCGAAATCGCGGCCCAGTGCGTGGATGCGTGCGTCATAGACACACCAGGCAACGCCGCCGGGCTGCGCCAACACGGCCACCGCCTGCTCCGAATAACCGAGATATTCGTTGGAAAAACGCTTGCCCTCCGCGTTGATCTGGAACCCGCCCTCCAGTCCAGCTCAAAGCGCCAAGGGTGATCGAGACGAGTAGCCGCTTCTTCGTGGCCGCCACCTGGGCGAAGGCAGGCGAGGCCGCGGACGCGGCCATCGACGTCGGCATAGAGATCGACCACATGCGCCTCGGTGATGATGTCAATGCCCACGCGGTTTGCCGCATCTAGCAGAGCGCCCATCAGCGCTTCACCCGTGCGCCGAGGATGCGCATGCATACGTAAGACCGAGTGCCCCGGATAGAGAAAGCCGTCGACCAGCACGAATTCGAGGCCGTGCCGGTCCGCGAGCCATTCGATGGTCGGACCGGATTCGTGTGACACGATGTCCGCAATCACAGGGTCGGACTGACCGTGCGATTTGTGTTGGATGTCGCTCAGCAACAGCGCGGGAGAGTCGGCGATGCCGCGGGCGCGCTGATAGCGCGTGCCCGCGGCTGGAATAAAGCCGGAAGAGAGTGCCGTCGAGCCACGCGGGAGGGCATCCCGTTCGAATACGACGACTTCGGCTCCAACATCGTGCGCGGCTAACGCTGCGGTTAGCCCGCACGCCCCCGCGCCAACGATTGCGACCGGAATCGCAACATCAAACCGCTTGTCGGCTGCCGGAAATAGGCTCATTTGCGGGTCAGCAAACCGGTCAGCTGGTCGCAGGTCAGCAGCGTTGCCAAAGTGCTGATCGACACGAGACCGGCTTGATGAACCACGTCTGAAAAAGCTGCACAGCCGTCGCTCAACACGGCGCAGCGGAAATCGCGCGATGCCGCCGTTGGTAACGATGCCGGCGAAGATCAGTGTCTCGATGTCCGCCATCCGCAGCACGAATTCGAGCCGGCTCTCATAGAAGGCGGAAAACGCCACCTTTTCGACCGTGAAATCGGCAGGCTTTAGCGCGTCGACAAGTTGATGGCCGAATGCGCCGGGCTGGAAGTCGCCCATAGTGAGGAACGGACGCAGTCGCCGCAGATGATCGGATATAAGTGGTATGCCGTCTTTCCCCGGCACTAGCGTGAAATGCGTCGATACGACGAAGCCGCCGGCCGCACGCATCGCTGTGGCCACCGGGTGGAGCCGCGCGGGCAAGGCGACAATCGCCGGGGTGCTGGTGCCGGAGCGGCTATAGGCGCCCTGCGGATGAAGAAAATCGTTCTGCAGATCGATCAGGACCAGCGCCGTCTTGCTCGCCTCGAAGGCAAAATCGCTCATGGCTGACGTGACATCAAAAGATTGCCGAAGCGATCGACCTCGGCTTGGTCGCCCGGTGTTAGAAACACAGTCGCATCGGGTTGCTCGAAGATCGCGGGTCCGGCTACGTGCGCGCCGACGGGTAGCGCGAGACGCTCATAGATCGCCGTCTCATGCCAAATGCCATCGGCGAAGACGCGTCGGCTGCCCCGCTGGGCCGCGGCGACGGTGGCGTCGGGATCCGGCGCCAATAGCGACAGATCGAATTTCGGGCGCTTGCCGATTACGGCAACGCGGACATTGAAGAGGCGGATAGCGATGCCGTCGAGGAGGCGGCAGTAAACCTCGTGGTAGCGTGCCTCGAAAGCGGCTCGGATCGTATCGCGGGACAGTCCGGCCGCGACTGGCAACGGGACGGAAATAGTATGGCTCTGCCCTACATAGGACATGTCGAGCTCGCAAATCATGGCTCTGGCCTCGAACCGGGTCTCGGCACGGTCGAGCAGCGCCGCTCCGTCGCGACCATAGCCGCGGATCGTGGCGTCGAGCACCGCGATGTCGATCTCGTCCAGCAGCCGATTGATGGTCTGCACGTAATCGTGACGCATATCGGCGATAACGCAGCCGAGCGCGCTGGTCACGCCAGGATAGCGTGGCACCAACGCCTTTGCTAATCCTACTTCACGCCCGAGCGCGCCCGCATGAAGCGCACCCCCACCGCCGAACGGCAGGATGACGAAATCCTTTGGATCGTGGCCGCGTTCTATCGAGACGAGACGGATGGCGCCGGCCATGCGCGCGTTGGCGACGCGGATAATCGCATCCGCAGCGGCGACGGCATCGAGCTTCAGCGCCGCGCCAATTCGCCGCTCGATGGCGTCGCGTGCGGCAGTGACATCGAGGCGCGGGAGCTTGCCGCCGATCGGGCGCTCGGCATTGATGCGGCCGAGCACCAGGTTAGCGTCGGTAACAGTGGGATTGTCGCCGCCGAACCCGTAACAAACCGGCCCCGGATCGGCGCCGGCCGATTGAGGCCCGATCTGCAACACGCCGCCGCGATCGACCCATGCTATTGAGCCGCCGCCTGCGCCGATAGTGGTGATTTCGATCATCGCCGTCCGCACCACCAGACCGAAATCGATCGCGGTCTGGGCCGCGAGCGTGCTTTGGCCGCCGACCACCAGCGCCACGTCGAAGCTGGTGCCGCCCATGTCGCAGGTGATGACGTTGGGATAGCCGGCACTCGCCGCGATATGCGACGCGGCAATGACGCCGGCCGCGGGGCCTGACAGGGCTGTGCGGATCGGCAGTCGCCTCGCGGTCTCCACCGTCATGACCCCGCCATTCGACTGCACGATCAGAAGTTGGCCGCCGAACCCTTCCTGGCGCAGCGATTGATCGAGGCGCTGCAGGTAATCGCCAATCACGGGCTGCAGATAGGCGTTGAGCGCCGTGGTCGAGGCGCGTTCATATTCGCGGATCTCGGGCAGGATTTGGCTCGAGGCGACGACGTACTCGTTCGGCCACACCGATTTAACCGCGGCAAAGGCGGCGCGCTCGTTCTCGGCATTGGCATAGGCGTTCATGAAGAAGATGCAACATGCCTCGGCTCCGAGGCGCAGCAATTCGCGCGCGGCGATTTTGACTTCTTCCGCATCGACGGCTTCGCGCACCGCGCCGTCTGCCAGCGTGCGCTCGGTCACTTCGAGGCGCAGATCGCGACTGACAATGGGGACGAATCGACCCCACAGTCCCCAGGTGCGCGGCCGGTCACGGCGCCGCATCTCCAGCACGTCCCGGAACCCACGCGTGGTGATCAACCCGATCGTGGCGCCCTTGCGCTCGAGCAATGCGTTGGTGCCAACGGTGGTGCCGTGAACCACCGTCGCCAGCGTCCCCAGGTCCCCAGCGCCGCCGCGTAGCCCGTAGAGAAAGCCGCGCGAGGCGTCGCCCCGCGTCGACGGCACCTTGCCGACCAGGCAGCTTCCGTCGCGCTGATCGAGGAAGAACAGGTCAGTGAACGTGCCGCCGACATCGACGCCGACGATCAACGATGGTTTCGCCATTACTCGGCCGCGCGGCGGCGCAGCGCGGCGGCGGCTGCCGGATAGTCGCGCGCTGCGCCTTCGGGCGTGACGTAGCCGAGCCTCAGATCGGTCGCAACCGCCGCCGGATCGCGTCCTTCCGCCGCGCAATAACCGCCGCCGCCGGGTGATTCGATGCGGACATGCTGACCGCGCTTGATGGTCACACCGACAATCTTCGACGCCATCGGCGGCTCGTGGAAGCCGTCGTCCTGTTCGAACAGAAAGCGATTCAGTGCGGCGTCACCACCGCCCACGACGCCACGCGGCGGGAAACGTCCGCGTTCGGCGAAGAGAGACACCTCCGCGCTCTCTTCCAAGAGCTCGATCTCATAGATCGCGCCTAGGCCGCCGCGATGGTTGCCCGGGCCGCCGCTGTCGGGACGTAGCGCCCATTGCGTGAACATCACCGGGTAGGCAGCTTCCAGGATTTCGATCGGTGGAATCGTAGCGGTCGAGATCGGCGCATTGCCGTGATTGAGCCCGTCGCCCTCGGGATGGCCGCCATGACCGCCGCCGAAGAAGGAGAACATCACCCACCGCCGCCCGTCCCGTCGACGGCCCGCCAGCGACAGGGCATTGATGGTGCCATAAGCCGGACCATTGGAACGTTCGGGCGCCGCCTTCGCCAGCGCGCCGAAAATTACGTCGCCGATGCGCAGGATGGTCTCGGTATAGCCGCCGACCGGCTTTGGCGCGGTCGCTGCGAGGATCGAGCCGTCGGGAATCACGATTTCGATCGGCTCGAGCACGCCCGCATTGGCCGGAACGTCCTGAAAAACGTGCTTCAAAGCGACGTAGCAGGCGGCCGTTGCCGTCGACCGCGCGATATTTACTGGCCCGGCACAGGCGGGCGCACTGCGAGAGAAATCGAGGGTCAGCCGCTCACCGTTTTTGTGCAGGTCCAGCGCGATCTTGAGCGGCGCATCGACGATACCGTCATTGTCGAGGAAATCGTCGCAAGAGAACGTCCCGTCAGGTAATTCGGCGATATTAGCGCGCATCAATTGCGCCGCACGCGCCGTCAGTTCTGCGAACGCTTCCTCGATCAGGGCGGAACCGTAAGCGTCGAGCAGTGCATCGAGACGCCGGACACCGAGATTGAGCGCGTTCAGTTGGCCATTGAGGTCGCCATAGAGACTGCCGGGCTGGCGGGAATTCGCTTGCAAAATAGCGACGATGTCTTGCCGCAGCGCGCCTTTGACGAACAGTTTCACTGGTGGGATGTGCATGCCCTCCTGGTAGCTCTCGGTCGCCACCGGGTTGTAATTGCCGGGCACATTGCCGCCAACATCATGCCAGTGGCCGACAGAGGCGAGGTAACAAAACAACCGGCCGTCGCGGAAATAGGGCCGCACTAGCTTGAAGTCGGAAAGATGCGTGCCGCCGTCATAAGGATCGTTGAAGATATAGATGTCGCCATCGGCGAGATCGCCATCGCGCCGTGCCTTGTCGATAACCGCCTTCACGGCGAACGCCATCACGCCGACAAAGACCGGCAGGCCGGATTTGCCTTGCACCAAGGTTGCGCCGGTATCGCGATGGTAGAGGCCGTGTGACGCGTCGTGGGCCTCGGCGATGATGGGGTTGAAGGCACTGCGGAACAGTGTGGCGTCCATCTCGTCGGCGAGCTGTTCAAGGCGTCCTTTGAGCACCGCAAGGGTGACAGGGTCGATCATCGCTTGGCCCCGGAGAAATTGCTGGCGTCGTAGCGTTTGCCGCGCGTTAGCAAGTCGGGCGTGCCAATCACCGCGTTCAGCCCGTCGAAATCGAGCATGCGGTTCCGGAATGGCGCGGTGCTGCCGGCGCGATACAGCGATTGCAGATATTCCTGGGCCATATGGGCAAAGGCACGCGCCAATCCGGCCGCAAAAATCACGATCGTGTACCCCATGTCCTGCAATTCCGCGGCGAGATGGATCGGCGTTTTGCCTCCCTCGACCATGTTCGCGAGCAGTGGAACCCGGGCACTGAAGCGCGCCGGCAAGGCCGCGAGTTGGGCCTCGCTTTGCGGCGCTTCGACAAAGAGAATGTCGGCGCCCGCGTCGATGAACCGCTCGGCGCGGTCGATCGCGGCGTCGAAGCCCTCGACCGCGATTGCATCCGTGCGCGCAATAATTAGCGTCTCGGCGCTACGCCGCGCATCCAGCGCCGCCTTGAGCTTGCCGACCATTTCGTCGGCGCTGATGAGGCTCTTGCCCGCGAGATGGCCGCAGCGTTTTGGGGTCGATTGGTCCTCAAGTTGAATGGCGGCGGCGCCCGCCCGCTCGAAGCTACGTATCGTGCGCTGGACATTAAGCGCGTTGCCGAACCCGGTATCAGCATCGATGATCACCGGAATACCGAACTCGATCCGTCACCAGTGCCAGCGTGTCAGCGACCTCGGGCATCGACACCAGCCCGACATCGGAGCGGCCGAAGCGGGTATAGGCGATGGCAGCACCGGAGAGATAGGCACAAGTGAAGCCAGCCTGCTCAATCAGCAGCGCAGACAAACCGTCGTAACAACCTGGCACCTGGACGATACGGCCCGCCGCGATTTGTTGGCGTAGAGTCATGCCTTCGCTCCCTGTCGGGCGAAACGCTTTTGGAGATGCGGTACCAAACCGCCGTCCGCGATCATCGCCACAAGATGAGGGGGCAACTTTTCGCATGTCAGCCGCTCACCGGTGGTCTCGTTGACCATGATGCCGGCGACGCCATCGACGACCACGCGATCGTCTTGGCGGATGCGGTGGATGTCGGGTGAGGTCAGCGCTAGCAAGCCGCGATTCAGCGCGTTGCGGTAAAAGATGCCGCCAAACGATTGCGCCAATACAGCGACGACGCCAAGCTGCAACAGCGCCTCTACCGCCTGTTCGCGCGACGAGCCCATGCCGAAGCCACGCCCGCCGACCACGATGTCGCCCTCTCGAACCTCTTGGGCGAAGCGCGGCTCGACGGCTTCGAGGCAATGGACCGCCAGTTCGGCTATCGGCATTTTCATGTAGATGCCCGGCGCCAGCACGTCGGTGTCGATGTTGTCGCCGAGACGCCATACGCGATGCGCCGTCATGACGCTCGCTCCGCTAGCATCGGGCGGGGATCGGCGATGCGCCCGGCGACGGCGCTGGCCGCGACAGTATAGGGCGATCCGAGATAGACCCGAGCCGTGGTCGCGCCCATGCGGCCCTTGAAATTGCGTGCGGTCGAAGCGATGCACACCTCGCCTTCGGACAGCAGCCCCGAACCGTAGCCGGCGCAGGCGCCGCAGCCTGAAGCGAGGAGAATGGCGCCCGCCTCGGTCAAGATGGCGAGCGTGCCGTCGGCGGCGGCTTGCGCCGCGATGCGGGTCGATGCCGGCGCCACTAGCAACCGAACGGTGCCTGCGACGCGGCGGCCCTTCAATACCGACGCCGCCATGTGGAGATCGAGGAGCTTCGCGCCCGTGCAGGCGCCGATATAGGCGCGATCGATTGGCACCGCGCCGTGATCGGTGACGGGAGCCGAATTTGCAGGGCTGTGTGGCGCCGCGACCTGTGGTGCCATCAACGTTGCATCGACGCGATGGCGCTCCGCGGGGACAGCGTCGGCGTCGCCTTGCCAGCGCGCGATGTCGCCGGCGTCGGCGCCGGCCGCGCGGATATAGTCTACGGTTGTGATGTCGGGCGCGATCAGGCCGGCCTGGGCTCCTAGTTCGGCCGCCATGTTGCACAGCGTCATGCGCTCGGTCATCGGCAGCGCAGTGACCGTTTCGCCGGCATACTGCACTGCCTGATAGCGGCCGCCATCCATGCCGAGGCGGGCGCAGAGATGCAACATGATGTCCTTGGCCGCAACGCCGGGACCCAGTCGGCCTTCGCATACGATCAGAATGGTCTCTGGTACACGCAGCCAGATCTCGCCGGTTGCAAGCACGCCGGCCATCTCCGTGGCGCCGACACCGAACATGTAAAGGCCGAAAGCACCTCCGGTCGGCGAATGACTGTCGCCACCGACCACGAACATGCCAGGTTTGAAATGGCCACGCTCGGGCAGCACCACGTGGCAGATGCCCTGCATGTCGTAGAAATTCGGCACACGCTGGTCCGCGACCCAATCCCGCGTCAGCTTCTGGATGGCCGCGGTCTCCGCGTCGTAGGCGGGAACGAAATGGTCGGTGACGACGACGATCTTCTTCGGGTCCCAGACCTTGACCCCGAGCCTGTCGAGGATCGGTTTGGCGCGACGCGGCCCGCCAGAATCGTGAATCATCGCCAAATCAACGCGGCACGTGACCACATCGCCGCTCGCGACTGTGTCGCGAGCGGCGGCGTGGGCGATGAGTTTTTCCGCCAACGTCTGCGCCATCGTCATATTCCGAAATAGGAACGTTTGAGCGCGGCGTCATCCATGACCGCCGGCGCGGCGCCTGACAATGCCACTGTACCGTTCTCCAGCACGAAAGCACGGTCGGCAATCGCCAGCGTCTGCATGACGTTCTGCTCGACCAGCAGAATAGTGCAGCCGTCCTCGTTGAGCTTGGCGATCAAGCCGAACATCTCTTCAACCAGAAGGGGCGACAGGCCTAGCGACGGTTCGTCGAGAATGAGCAGCCTCGGCTCCGCCATCACGGCACGTCCGATCGCCAGCATCTGCTGTTCGCCACCCGACAAGGTGCCCGCGATTTGGCCGAGCCGTTCGCGCAGGAGCGGGAAGATAGTGCAGGCGCGGTCGAAATTCGCTGCGCGCCGCGCGCGGGCGCGTCGGTAGCTGCCGAGTTCTAGATTTTCCCGCACCGTGAGGGTGGGAAATATCGAACGGCCTTCGGGCACCTGAATGAGGCCGCGATCGACGATCGACTGCGGGTGTCGATTGGCGATTACCTCTCCGTCGAAGCAGACGCTGCCGCGCCATGCACGCAGCAATCCCGACAAAACATTGTTGAGTGTGGTCTTACCCGCGCCGTTGCTGCCGAGCAGAGCGACGATCTCACTCTCGTCCACGGCGAGCGCAATACCGCGCAGAATCTCGACCGTGCCATAGCCGGCGTGGAGACCCTCGACCTTGAGCAGCGGCTCACCCATGCGCCAATTTCCTCGCCGTTTGCGGCGCGGCGCCCCGCCCGAGATACGCCTCGATCACTGCGGGGTCTGCCGCTACGTCCGCCGGCTTACCCTGAGCGAGGAGCCGGCCGTTGTTCAACACCAGGACCCGGTCGGACAAGCGCATCACCGCGCGCATGACATGTTCCGTCAGCAGGATGGTGATGCCGCTGTCGCGGATCGCGAAGATCGTCGGCACGATGGCGTCGATTTCCGTCGGGTTGAGTCCTGCCATGACCTCGTCGAGCAGCACCAGGTGCGGCTCGGTCGCGAGCGCACGAGCCAGTTCGAGGCGCTTGCGACCCGCCACGGTTAATTCGCGCGATGCTCGGTCGAGCCACTTGCCGAGGCCGACCCGCTCGGCGATTTCCGCGGCGCGCCGCAGCGCAGCGCGGCGCGAAGCGAGATGAAGATGCGCGCCGACCGCGATGTTCTGCGCAACGGTCAGCCGCTCGAACGGCTGGGCGGTCTGGAAGGTACGCACCAGACCTAAAGTTGCGATGCGGTGCGGCGGCAGGCCGGTCACGTCATGGTCTTCGAACCGGATGGTGCCGGCGTCCGGTGCCAGGAACCCAGCGATTAGGCTGAACAGCGTGGTCTTGCCGGCGCCGTTGGGGCCGATTAGGGCAACAATCTCGCCGCGCGCTACCGCGAACGTGACTGCGGATACGGCCTGGATGCCTTCAAACCGCTTCGCGATGTGGTCGACCGTCAACATCACGCGACTCGTCCCCGCGGCATGCCGGCCCGCAGCCGCGCCAGTCCGGCAATGCCATCCGGCAGAAACGCGATGATCAGCACCAGGACGACGCCATAGAGCACGAGATTGAGACCAGGGGCAGGGCCTATCGCCGATTCCGATACCTCGTTCAACAATTGCAGTGCGACGGCGCCGAGTAGTGGGCCGAACATGGTGCCCAACCCGCCAACGATCGGTGCCAGCAGTGCTGCGATCGACACTGTCGGGCCGTAGGCGATCTCGGGATCGATATAGAGGAAATATTGCAGGTAGAACACACCGCCCAGAGCCATCAGGATACTGGAGACGACGATGGCGGCTAGCTTTACCCAATAGACATTGACGCCGAGAGCTCGCGCCGCCTCCTCGTTGTCGCGCACCGCCGTGAGCCGCGCACCGAAGCGTGAATGCTCGATGTACCAAACGGCGGCAAAGCCGAGCGCCGTCAATCCCAGTAGGGTGAAATAGAAGCCGGATTTGCTTGCGAACTGGAAATTGACCACCGCCGGGTGCAAAGGGATTTGTAGGCCCACACCGGCGCCAGTGAAGCCGAGCGAGTTGGCGAGGATGCGCAAGACCTCGGCGAAGGCGAGTGTTATCAGTGCGAAATAGGAGCCTCGCAGGCCGTAACGGAAGCTAAGGCCGCCCACGATAGCGCCTACCACGCCTCCGGCGGCGCAGGCGAGCAGCAAGGCGAGCCACGGATTGACCCCGAACTGCAATTGCAACACCGCGCCGGTATAGGCGCCGGTGCCGAAGAACGCGGCGTGGCCGAAGGAATATTGGCCACCATAGCCGCCGAGGATGTTCCACGACTGACCGAGAAACCCGTAATAGAGCGCCAGCACCGCAAAATTGAGCCAGAAATCCGATCGCACCAGCCACGGAACCGGTATCAGCGCTAGCAACAAGAGGATAATGACGGTCGCGCTCTTCATAAGGCATTTAGACCTTTTGTCCGAACAGGCCGGTCGGACGGAACAGCAGCACGGCGATGAAGATGAGAAATACGCCGATCTTGCCGAGGCTCTCGCCCAGAAATAGACTCCCAAGCAACTCCGTCACGCCGATGATCAAGCCGCCGACCAGGGCGCCGATGAAACTACCCATGCCGCCCAGCACCACAATGGTAAAGGCGATCAGGACAAAGGCATTGCCGATATGTGGGCTGGCATAATAGCTCGGTAGCAGCAAGCAAGCCGCGGCACCAAGGCAGGCGATGCCAATGCCGAAGCTCATCGCATAGAGATGTTCGACATTGATGCCGACCAGTTGCGCGCCGCGCCGCTCCTTGGCCAGTGCGCGGATGGCCTTGCCCAGATCGGTCCAGCGCATCAGCGCCCATAGCACCGCCGTGATCGCCAGCGCGCCGTTAAAGGCGATTGCCTTCGGCACCGCGATCAGTGCGACGCCAAGATCAACGGTGGTGAAGCCGTAAACCGTCTCGATGGTGCGCGTGTCCGATGACCACAAATAGAGTGCTAGATTTTCAATGACGATGGCGAGACCGAGCGTCACTAGCATCACATTCTCATCCTTGCCGTGGCCGGCGCGACCAATGACGAAACGCTGCAGCGCGTAGCCCAATGCGAACATCACCGGGATCATGATCGGCAGCGCCAGGTAGGGATCAATCCCGGCAAGCGCATAGAGGAAATAGACGCCATACAGCGCCACCATCAACAGCGCGCCATGCGCGAAGTTGATAATGTGGAGTACGCCGTAGATGAGCGTAAGGCCAAGCGCGACGAGTGCATAGACCGCGCCGGTGGTGAGGCCGTTCAAGATCGCCGGGACGATGATAGCGGCCTCGACCACGGCATTGCTCAGGCCGGCATTGGGAAGATCGGCTTTGCGTTGGCGAATTCGGGAGGCAGGATGACCTTTATATCGTTGTCCTGCACCTGGAGATTCACCGCGCGGGCGCCGGTATTCTGTCCGCCGACGAACTGGGTCGGCCCGTAGGGCATGAAGTGGCCGGCCCACTCGCTCGACGCCAGTGCATCGATGATCTTGGCCCGGTCGGTGCTGGCGGCGCGCTCGAGCGCATCAGCCAGCAACATCATGGCCTCATAATTAAGAAATACTTCGTAGGTGTAATAGAGCCCCTTCGCCTCGGTTTTTTTGCGAAGCGCCAGCGCCGCCTCCTTGTGCGGATTGTACCAGTGGTTGCAATCCATGATGTAAGCCGCCGCCTGGGGGAAATCCTTGACGAACTTGTACTGCGACGCGGCGCCGCCGAGAACCGAGTAAATTGCCTTCGGCCGCACCCTCTGTTGCCGCATGGTACGTGCCCACAGCACGTACTCATTGTAGTAGTTCGCCGGGATAACGAGGTCCGGGTTCGCTGCCTTGATCCGCAGCACGATGTTGTTGAAGTCGAGATTTGGTGTCGGATGCTTCATCACCTCGAGCACGTTGATGCCGATACCACCGAGTTGCCTCTGGAGGAGCTTCGCGGTGCCAGTGCCGAAGGCGGAATCTTCGTGGACGATCACGGCGGTCTTGGCAGGCTTGCCCGCGGCGGTATTGATCTGGTCGAGTGACTTGATAGCAGTGTCGACGAATACGCCGTAGCCCGGACTGAAGCGGAAGGTGTTTTTCAATCCCGCTTTGACGATGCGGTCGTCGGTGCCGACATCAACAACGTATGGAATGCCGTGCTTTGCTGCCGCTTGCGTCGTCGCCAGACAGATGAAACTGGCATAACCGCCAACCACCGCGCTGACCCCGGCGTCGTTGTATTTCTCGATCTGTGCCGCGCCGACATCGGCCTTCGACTGCGCGTCGGCGAGAAGCGCACCAATCGCGGCGCCGCCAAGCGATCTGATACCCCCCGCGGCGTTGATGTCGTCGACCGCCATCATGGCGCCGGCGCGGCCTTGGGTACCAGAATAGGACACAGCGCCGGTCACCGGATGGATGACGCCGACCCTTATCGGCGCCGCGGCGTGTGCGACATGGGGCATGGCGATGGCGCCGCTGGCGGCAGCAAGCCCGCCGACCGCGGTGCCTGCAAGAAAACGGCGGCGACTCACGGAATAGCGGAGGCTCCCTTGTGACATTTTCATAGCTCCCTTTTGTACTTGTTGATTTCGGCGCGTTTGCTCGACGGCACATCGTCATGCCACAGTGCGTGGCTGCGGTCCTGTATCCGGGACAAAGACATCGCATATTGATAGCGGTCGGGACGGTAGAGACCGGTTATGAACTCGACTGGCCGACCGCTTTGGTCGCGCACGATGCGCGTAATCTTGAGCAGCGCCGCGCCAACTGCGACCTCAAGGTATCGAGCGACCTGTACATCGGCCAGCTTGGCGGTAATCACCTGATCGGCGCGGGAGACGCGGACACCCGAGCGCTCGAGCAGCGACAATAATGGCTCCGAGGCCAGATCGCGCCGGCTGAAAGTGCGGCCAATCGCCTCCGGCACGAAGGTGGTGAGATGAGAAAACGGCGCGCCGTCGATATGCCGGACCCGGACGGCGCGTTGGACGGTCTGACCGATGGTGCAGCCGAGCGCTGCCGCAGCCTCGGCGGGTGCCCGGACATACCCGAATTCCAGCAGCACCACCTTGGTTTTCAGGCCCATCACCAGCAGATTTTCCAGCAATCCCTCGATGGAGGCTCGGAAAGGCGGGGTCGGCGGCGGGGAGCGGACGCGGGTGCCGCGCCCTCGCTCGCGCACTACCAGCCCCTCGGCCGCCAATTCGTCGAGGGCACGTTTCGCGGTGATCCGCGATACGCCGTAAAGTCGGGTCAATTCCTGTTCGCCCGGCACTGTGGCGTCGCTGCCAATGGAGCCGTCGGCAATCTGCCTGCGTAGAACGAGATAGATCTGATGGTAGAGCGGGGTCGGCAGTCGAGGATCGATCGCCGTGATCATCGCGGATACTCGCTTCGCGCCTGTCGCCACCGTTACTCCGTCCACAAGAACCTAATGACAGTATAATAGGTCATTTCGCGTGCCGAGCCCCATTTACCGCTTATGATGGTACCGACCAATAATGGGCGGGGAGGAGCCACACGACGCATGACAGGATTGCAGAGAGCTTTCTGCGATGCGCTTCATGCGGATCGGTTTGCGCCGAATTTGACAGGTGATGTCGATGGCGGGTTCGCGGAGCTACCGTTCTTGCCCAAAGAGAAGCTCGTCCTCGGTCTGGTGTCGAGCAAAGAGCCAAGCCACGGCGAGATCAGGAACAGCTACCTCGTCTTATAGACGAGGCAGCGAATGTTTTGCTCGGCCGCAAAACCTGCCGCGCCCGCACGTCGCAATTCTGCTTTCGAGGCTCGGCGCAGCGTGACGGTGCCCATTTGGAAAATCCAACGCATTGGCGAGACGGCACGCGAGGGTTGGTGAAAATCGCTCTCCGAGCGTGATCGCTTTGATCTCGGTTGAGGCATTCGGCGCTACCCCCTCGGGAAGCTGCATAAGAGATCGTACGAAGAGGTCAGGAGGAAGGTGAAACTCTTCGCGTCCGAGTGCGCTTCAATTCACCAGTGCATTGGCGTGCCATACCATGTGGTCGGCGATGAAGCTCTGAATAAACCAGTACGAGTGGTCATAGTGCTCGTGTCGGCGCAGGGTAAGTGCCTGGCCTGACGCTTCGGCGGCGGCATCCAGCGCGTTCGGATGAAGTTGATTCTCAAGAAATTGATCAGAGAGGCCTTGATCGACAAGAATTTGCCCAGGATAAGGGCTCTTGCGCATGAGGAGACTCGCATCCCACACCGCCCAGCGCGTCCGGTCCGGGCCGAGATAGTGGCTGAACGCCTTCTCGCCCCAGGGCACGGCCACTGGGTTAGAGATCGGCGCAAACGCCGAGACTGATTGATACCGCGCCGGATTCTTGAGCGCGATGATCAGCGAGCCGTGCCCGCCCATAGAATGACCGAAGATACCGCGGCGATCGTTGCGGGCATAGAAATTAGTTTCGATCAGCGTTGGCAATTCGTCCACCACATAGGAGTACATCCGGTAATGCCGCCGCCAGGGCTCGGCTTCGGCATCGAGATAAAATCCCGCGCCCGCGCCGAAATCCCAAGCATCATCCTCGCCCGGAAGGCCGAGCCCGCGTGGACTGGTGTCGGGCGCAACGAGGATGAGCCCGAGCTCGGCGGCAAGGCGCAGCGCCCCCGCCTTGATCATGAAGGTCTCCTCGGTGCAGGTAAGACCGGCGAGGTAATAGAGAACCGGTAACGTTGCGCTCCTCGCCTGTGGCGGGAGATAGATGGAAAAGCGCATTTCCGCACCGATCGCGCTTGATGGATGAGAATGAGAATCGGATCGTGCCGTCGAAACAGCGTTGCTCGCTTCGAATGGTAAGCATCGTGGATGATCACCTTGCGGATGGATTGAACATTGGCCGTCAGTCCGAAGGCATCGTTGATCTTCTCCAGCGGCGTGGCATGGACAATGAGAGCGTCAATTTTGACCTTCTTCGCCGCATAGGAGTGGGCGATCTTGGGCACATCAGTCAGCTT
The DNA here is from genome assembly GCA_963804725.1 of uncultured Alphaproteobacteria bacterium. Classification (GTDB taxonomy): domain Bacteria; phylum Pseudomonadota; class Alphaproteobacteria; order ATCC43930; family CGMCC-115725; genus JAATGI01. The sequence continues at coordinate 38,693 of CAWDRN010000012.1, forward strand.
GTTCATCACCTCGACGCGCCCATCGGCGGCGACGTCGGCGTTGAGCCTTCCTGCAGCAGCATGCGCCTGGTCAAGGAACAGCGCGTCACTATGATTGGCCCGCGCGGGGCAGCTGCCATCGGCGCCTATGGCGACGGCTCTCGCGCTGGAATGGGCGAGTGCCGTCAACCACACGAGTGGAGTTTCCGCGATATTGTTTCCCCCGATGCTTGCCCTCACCGTTCACCAACCTCCTGACACAAAGCCCTCTTGTCCGGTCGCCCGATCAATCAGAACTTCGGGGCCACGCTCGATGCGGGGATACTTGAACCTGTCCATATCCTCATGAGTTGCGAATGTAAATCGGTCGCTGAACGAGCCTTCGAGCCGCGGGCCGGGCGGGGAGGGAGGGCCATCTGAGAGCGGATAGATGTATTCCGGCAACGGGTAATCTCGGCCGTCTAAAAGCCAAGCAGCCGAAACCTCGGCGCCTGCCTTGCCAAGTAGGGTTTGCGCGGTCGTTCTTCGAGCATTCAGCCAAGTGCGGCAGGCGGTGCGCGAACCTTGATGAAGGCCCCATGAGGTCCGGCTCAAACCGAGAAACCTGGCTTCATTCTCTCGCTCGAAAAGACGAGAATGGGTCATCGAGGTTTTCCGAGCGGCCGCGTTAAAGAGAAGGTTCGATCGCATGATGCTAAAATCGCTAGGGTATGTTGGTTTGCGCGCAAAGAGTCTCGACGATTGGGTCGCTTACGGCTCGCGCCTTCTCGGCATGCAGGTGGTGGAGCGAGGCGCTTCCAACCTCGCGCTCCGCATGGACGATCGGCAGCAGCGGCTGGTCGTTAGTGCCGACGGTGGCGACGGCCTGGAGTTTCTTGGCTTCGAAGTAAGCGACCCGGGTGCAATTGAGATGCTCGGTGTGCGGCTTGAACGACACGGCTTCCGTGTGGAGCGCGCGTCGCGATCACTCGCGGACCGGCGTTTTGTCGAAGACCTTATCGCGTTCACGGATCCGGCAGGTAATCGTATCGAAGCATTTCACGGCCAAGCCACAGCGAGCGAAGCGTTCGAACCTGGTCGCCCGATCTCGGGATTTCGCACAGGTTCGCTTGGCATGGGGCACGTAGTGTTAACTACTTCACATTTCGAGGAGATGGTTGCTTTCTACCGCGACGTGCTGGGCTTTCATTTGAGCGACTATTTCACCAAGCCGATCCAGATTCATTTCTTTCACCTCAATGCGCGTCACCATACCTTAGGCCTACTTCAGTGGCCAACCGAGGGCATCCACCATTTGATGATCGAGGTGAATTATCTCGACGACGTCGGTCAGGCCTACGATATCGCACAACTCAGGGCGGATCTCGTGGCGCAGACGCTCGGTCGCCACATTAACGATCACGTGCTCTCCTTTTATACGCGCAACCCATCGAATTTTATGACTGAGTACGGTTGGGGCGGACGCTCGATCGAGCACTCGTCCTGGACGCCCAGCGAAGTCGTGGAAGGGCCAAGTCTATGGGGCCATGAACGATTGTGGTTGCCGCCGGATCAGCGCGCGCTGTCCCGGGACCTTCGGATGAAAGCCGCGGCGGAGGGATTGCGCATCCCAATTGATGTGCAGGAAGGCGCGTACCAGGTCGCACCGGGCACTCGCGTGCCGCCGGAGAGTGTCGCCGAAGCGAAGCGGCGTGGGTACATGTGACGGACGGCTGGCCGGAAGGAGGCGGCTCACTGCCTGCCTGCGTAAACCGCTCGTAAACATCGGAGCGGCCGACCACCAATGACGGCCGAGGCGACCCGCTAAGTTGGCAGCGATTTTTCGGCGTTTGTGGGTCTGGTCGAAAGCCTATTCAGATGGCCACACCAAACCTAGATTGGATCCGATGAAAATACTTCGCCGGAGCGTTCAAGCGGATAGAAATCCGACCGAAACGCTGGCAGCATTTCCTCAGCAATTGCGCTGCACGGTCCAGCCGTCAGCGCGATGCATCGAGCGAATCGGGCGCGCCTGACTGAACAGGAATAGCTCATTCTTGCGCACGCCGAAGACTTGGCCGGTCACGCCCTTCGCCGCGTCAGATAGAAGGAAGCCTACCATCGGCGCGATCTTGTCTGGGCTCATGGTTTTGACGCGCTCGATGCGTGCCCGTTGTTCTTCAGTCGTCGCAGGAATCGATTCCGTCATGCGGCCCCACGCGAACGGCGATACACAGTGGGAGCGCAGGTTGAACCGCGCCATGTCGAGCGCGATCGACTTGGACAAGCCGACGATCCCGAGCTTTGCGGCACTGTAATTGGCCTGACCGAAATTGCCGATCAGGTCTGAGGTCGAGGTGAAATGAACGTTAGCGCCCGACCCTTGAGCGCGAAAATAAGGAGCGACCGCCTTTGCGACGTAGAACGAGCCCATTAGATGTGTCGCGATGACGGCGTCCTAATCGGCGACACTCATTTTGTGGAAGATGCCATCACGTAGGATGCCCGCATTGTTGACGACACCGTCTATGTGTCCGAACGCCTTCAAGGCATCCTCGACGATCAAGGTGGCGCCCTTGGGCTAGGCGACGCTCGCGGCGTCGATGATCGCTCGACCGCCAGCGCTGTTGATCGCACGCACTACCTCATCCGCCGGCGCTTCGCTATGTCCCTCGCCCGCGGTCGAGATGCCGTAATCCTTAACCACGACCGCGGCACCTTCCTTGGCGCAAGAGCAGCGCCACCTCTCGGCCAATCGCGCCGCCTTCGCCGGTGACCGCGATGGCCTTGTTGTCGAGAATGCCCATGCGCGCCTCCTATTGTTGACGTGACCATGCGCGTTCGCCGAACCTACGATGGGTCGAGGTAATGAAGTCGTCAATAGGGACTGTCCATACAATTGTTGAGGAAGGACGCGATATTTTGCGAACAAGCGGCGACATGAACCGGCGCGCGTCTCAATCTTCAGGGCCGACGAATTTGAAAAAGCGGTTCCCTTGATTTGGAGCAACATCGACCCGAATGCTCTGAGTTTAAGACCAACTAAATCGTCGGGTTCTATGGTCGCCGTATGCTGAACGGTTGAGTTCAAAAAACCGAACTGCATCGGCGAGTGAGAGCGATGCAGGCTTCCACATTGCTGGCATTAAGTGGATGCGGATAGCGAAACCGGAACGCGATCACTCATTGTGCGTCACTTTGGAACGGACAAAGGAAAGCCGCCGTTCGACGCTACGGGTTGCAGGGCGTGGCCGCTACGCCCAACCTGCGCTTCGAACTTCGACAGGTAGTTGTCGGCGTGAACTCGGTGGCCATTGTCTACGAAAGCGTGACTCTGGCCCGCACGGTTGTTGAACATATCGAATTCGACGAAGAGCGGCACGCCGTCAGAGCTGACGCGCTGCACGCCTCGCCGCGTGATCGAACCTCAGATCTTATGTGTCGACAGCAGCAGACTTGTCTCTGAACTCGAAATTCCCTTGATGAGCCGGATGCGTTGCAAAGCCTGATCGAAAGCCTCGAGGCTTTGTACGCCGAGTTCGACAACGATGTCCCACCGTCCGTTAGTGGTGTGCAGTGCTTGCACCTCCGGAATGCCGCGCAAAGATTTGAGCACGGTGGCGGCATGTTCTCCGTCGACCGCCACCATGGTGATGGCGCGAACGCGTTGTGGCTCAGCTTCTGGTTTGAGGCGCACGGTAAAGCCGCTAATCATGCCGTCGGCGGTGAGCCGGTCGATCCGATTTTGCACGGTACCGCGCGAAACCTTTAGGAGATGGGCCAGGGTTGCTACCGGTAACCGCGCGTTTTCGCGAAGAAGCGCAATAAGCCGCCGATCAGTATCGTCCATCGTTCCCGTCGACAATATGCCAGATAGCTCTCGCAATTTGTTCTATTTATCGCCCATTTTATCGATAATGCTAGCTTTTCGTTGGCACTGCGCTGCAGAATTGTTGGCTTGCCGAGCGCCCGGGTTTTTGTGGAGAACCCACCGTGCCTTCGAAGCCTTTGTCACTGCCGACCGATCCGCGCCCGAACCAGCTTCGAGGCGCCGCCCCTGCCGTTCATCATGTCCCTGGCAGGGGGGCCGTTGCTTAACTTGGCGTCTCGACAACCGGAGTGCCAAAGCCTGTGCGTTGCCCGCTGCCGAGCAACGCGTTGCCGTCATTCGAAGAGAGCGAAGAGGTTCGAAATGAACATGATCAGGAAAAATTCTCTGGCAGTGTCACGCGCCAACTATAGCGCCCTTGAGCGTCAATTCGGCACGAGCAACTACGAGCCGTTTAATGTCGTGCTCAGGCGCGGCCTCGGCGTCTGGGTTTGGGATGTTGATGACCGCCGCTATCTCGACTGTCTGTCGGCCTATTCGGCGGTCAACCAGGGGCACTCTCACCCTCGTATCCTCGCGGCACTCATGGAGCAGGCGTCGCGGCTCGCGATCACCTCGCGGGCCTTCATGAACGACCAGCTCCCTCTGTTCTGCCAAGAGCTCTGCGCGGCGACACACTCGCACAGGGTTTTGCCGATGAACTCGGGCGCCGAAGCGGTTGAAAGCGCGATCAAGGTTGCGCGCAAATGGGGCTATGAGGTTAAGGGTGTGGCGCGGGACAGGGCGGAAATCATCGTCTGCGCCAACAATTTCCACGGCCGCACTCTGACGATCGTCGGTTTCAGTACTGATCCGACGGCGCGCAACGGCTTCGGCCCCTTTACGCCCGGCTTCAGCCGCATTGTCCCTTTTGGCGACGCAGCTGCGCTCGAAGCGGCGATCACGCCCAACACGGTCGCCTTCCTGGTCGAGCCCATCCAGGGCGAGGCGGGAGTGATAATTCCACCCGTCGGTTATTTCAAATCGGTGCGCGAGATTTGTACGCGCCACAATGTCATTCTGATTCTCGACGAGATTCAAACGGGGCTCGGTCGCACCGGCAGGCTGCTCGCCGAAGAGCATGAGGGCATCGAGGCAGATCTCACCTTGGTCGGCAAGGCCTTGTCGGGTGGGTTCTATCCGGTGTCCGCGGTCCTCTCGAACGACGAGGTCCTCGGCGTGTTGAAGCCTGGAGAGCACGGCAGCACGTTCGGCGGCAACCCTCTCGGCTGTGCCATCGCACGCGCAGCACTCAAAGTCCTAATCGAGGAAGGCATGGTCGAAAATGCTTCAACTATGGGCGCGCATTTTCTCACTGGTCTACGGCAGATCAAGAGCTCGGTGATAAAAGAGATACGCGGGCGCGGCCTCATGATCGCCATCGAGTTACATCCGCAAGCGGGCGGTGCACGGCGCTACTGTAATGCGCTGCGTCAACGCGGCATTCTATGCAAGGACACGCACGATCATTCAATTCGCGTTAGTCCGCCACTTGTGATCACCTCCGACGAAGTAGACTGGGCCCTCGAAAAATTCGATGCGACATTAAAGTCGTGGAGTTCGGCCGAGCTTGCCTAGGCGATTGGCTCGGTCACGCGTCAAACACGGCCGCTATTGAGGGACTAGACCTCGCCCGCGCGCGCGAAGGAGGAGCCGCCCTGTTGATGCATAACCGTTGTATTGGCCCGCACCTAGAGGCCATAGCGTGTCACCTTCCGAAGGGTCACCGATGGCACGAAGTTAGAGAAGTGTGTATCGATCGCATGTTCCGGCCTCGTGAGATTTTGCAGAGCTTGCCCGGAGGTTTTTGCGATACGCTTTTTTCAAAAGTAAAGAGCGCGACTGTCCCGTAGGTGTCAACTCGGCTGCGATGGCCGGCGGGGCGGTGAGGCCAAGTCCTAGACCAGCGAATGCGGTCGAAATCGGTGAAATTTTCCTCCCTGGATTCCGGTAGACGCATCCTATTGTATAAATCGTCGGCGACGCACGCGAAGTGCCGCCAAAAATGGGAGTCGCTGTGATGACAAAGCATCGAAGACGCGTCGGCACGGGGTTGGATCGTCGCAGCGCTCTGAAGGGTGCCGCGGCGACTGCCGGTGCAGTGCTATTGCCGGCGACCGCGCAGGCGGACGCATCGGTCCCGCGCCACGGCGGCACGTTGCGCGTCTCAATGCCGTACAACCCGGCAGCGCTGGATCCGATGACCGGGCGCAACCTGCCGGACTTCAACACGCTCTACGCGATTTTCGATGCCTTGATCGATTACGATCCGCCCACGCTCGACCTTAAGCCGGGCCTCGCAAAGGCGTGGCGCTTCTCCGATCCGACGACCCTGGTGCTCGACTTGTTCGACGGTGTCGAATTTCACGACGGCACGCCTTTCGATGCGGAATCCGTGAAATTCAATTTCGATCGCTACCTCAACGATCCGCGCTCCAACGTAAAATCTGATCTCAACACCGTCCACGGAACATCGATCACCGGCAAGAGTCAGATCACGATCCACCTCAAGAAGCCCAATTCCGGCTTGCCCGCAATTCTAACCAACCGTTGCGGCTTGATGGTGTCGCCGGCCTCTGTGAAACAACACGGCAATGTCGATCGTATCCCGATCGGCACCGGCCCGTTCAAATTCGTCAGCTGGCGAGACAATGATCGGATCACGGTCGAGCGCAACAAGAACTATTGGCGCGCCGGGCTGCCGTATCTCGACGGGATGGAACTGCGCATCATAAGCGAACTCAACACGGTGGCGCGCACGGTGACGTCAGGGCAGGCCGATATCGCGCTCAATATTGGCGCGCAGCAAAAGCTGGTGGCGGACCGGCAAGGCAAAACGAAATCCTATTCAACTCCTTCGCTGACGTTTTTCGGCGCGTTCCTGAATTATGGACAACCGCCGCTAAACAACGTGCGGCTGCGACAAGCGATGAACTACGCGCTCGATCGCGACACCATAAACAAGATCGTCAATGGCGGACTTGGCGAAACCACGAGTGCGATCATGCCGCGCAGCTTTTGGGCGTGCGACCCAGCCACCGCTGGCTATTACACGCACGATCCGGAGCGCGCGAAGAAGTTGGTCGCCGACGCTGGCCACGCCGGCGGCATCGAGATCGCCGCGTGGGGCTGGCCCGACCAGAACTCGATGCAGCGTCAAGAGCTGATCGTGTCGCAACTAGCGCAGGTAGGCATCCACATCAATCTCATCCCGGCGGCACCGCCCCAGGCGATGGAAGGCTTCATGATCAAGAAGCAGCGCTCGATGTTGATTTCGCCGCAAGGGGCGCTGCCCGATCCGAGCCAAATCTACGAGCGGCTGTTTGCCGCTGACGCGCTGCGTAATGCCGGTTCAGTCGAATTGCCGGGGTTCCGGCCGCTGATGGACGCGACCACTGAGGCGCAAGACCGGCCGACGCGCAAAGCCGCGTTTGCGAAGCTGCAGCGCTTCGTGGTCGAAAAAGCGATGGAGCTGCCGCAATTTATCGCCCCCGCGATCGCGATCGCCAGCCCGCAGGTGAAAAATTATCGGGACGGGCTTCTCGGCACGCCGAAATTCACTGAAGTTTGGCTCGAGGCGTAGCCGCTTTGGTTCGATTAACGCGGCACGCTCGAAATGCATCGCCCTCGACGGTGGCGGACGTTGTTAAAGTCCCGTGCCCGAGCCAGAGGGGAACAACGAAACGGCTGTGTAAGCAAAGGCTTGTTCGCTTTATGAGCGCTTGTATCGGCACCAAGCCGCTGTCAAACTGAAGATGTCATCGCAAGTCAGGGAAGTGACACGCGCGACCCTGGCGTCGGTCCAACTGTGAAGAACCCTGCGCATCCTTCGGGGGAAGGGGATGTGTAGCCAAGCACACCTTGCGGCGTCGATTGCACCGATCAACTCAATTCCATTGATGCTTGTACACGCGTTCGAACCACACGCGTCGACCTTGATAGGGGCTCATCATGGCGCCTCACCGAGTTTGTGGTGTGATTCTGATCTTTGCTTTGGGGAAAACGAAGATGCCTGGATTGCGCTCACTTTTCGGAATTGCCGCCATCGTGCTTGCCGCCTGTGTGGCCCACACCACCAATGTCCAAGTTGGTGCGCCCACTACATACGATCCCACCCACGGTTATCGGTTTGATCCGACGAAGTCATCTCAATCTAAGACACTCATAGTCATTACATTTTCCGGCGGAGGCATGCGTGCGGCAGCCTTGGCGTTCGGGACGCTACAAGCGCTTCGCGCATTGCCCGGTACCGTTCCGGGGTCCACCTTGTTGGACCAAATCGCTCTAATATCCTCCGTCTCGGGCGGATCGGTAACAGCCGGTTGGTATGCTCTGAATGGCCCGGAGGGATTTGAGAAACCCGAGAGCTCGGCGGCTTTCGTTAAGTATCTTCACAATATCGGTGATGTCGATTTGGCGCTGCGAGGGCTTAATCCGATTGCGCTGACTGCGTACGCGGTGACCCCGTACCAGCGGAGCGATGTATTGTCTGAATATTTCTCCGATCATGTGTTCCACGGCGCAACGTTCGCCGACGTCGATCGTAAATACCGAAGCGATCCGCGACAGGCTTTCGTGATTCTCAATTCCACAGACCTGGCCCACAAGATCAAATTCCCATTCACGCAAAATCGGTTTGACCTGCTGTGCTCTGACCTAAACAGCTATGCGGTCGCGGATGCCGTAGGAGCTTCAGCGGACTTTCCGTTCGTTTTCTCGCCAACGGGGATCACAAACTATTCGCCGTGTGCACAGCAGAAATCCGATACATGGACCAGTGGCGGGCCCGGCAAATGGCTTTCGCGTTACCTGCCGTACGAGCAGAGCTACTCAGACTACGGCAACCAGTTCCACATTGACTCAAGTGATGCTTTGGTGAGGCTGCAGATCGGCCTTGCGTCGCTGGAGGATTACATCCACCACAAGCCCAATGACACTTACCTCCACCTTCTTGACGGAGGCCTAATCGACAATCTCGGTATCCGATCGACACTGGAAATCGAAGACAATCCGGCGCTGCCACCTGGCCTTGTATTCCGTCTTTTGAGGGACATTCCCCCTTATGATCACATTGACCGTATCCTTTATATTGTCGTCAATGCACGTTCGTCGGAATCGACCGGCATCGATGCGAGTGTTTACCCGCCGGGTCTCCTTTCAACGGGCTTTCGCGTGGCCTACGCGCCCATTGATAGCGCATCGGCCGATACGCAGTTACTGCTTACCGAAACCTTGGTGGCGATCACAGAACTTAAAAGGCGGGCGGGCCATCAAATCCAAGGCTACGTGGTCACGGTCGATCCTGACCTTATCGTGGACCAAACGTGCCGACGCTACTTCCTCGCTTTGCCTACCAATTGGCAGCTTTCGGACGCGGAGGTCGGGTCGCTGATAGCACTGCCCGAGGCGCTTCTCGCCGTCAGTCCGGATCTTAGACGGTTCTATTCAGGTCTCAACCTTTCCGCGGCGAACGCCGTTGATTTTAGCGCTGCGTGCGCAACCTCGCACTCGGAAGGTGATGCTCAATCACGCGGGCATGGCGTATTGGCGCCACGCGCTTTCGAACGCAATCCGATGACGGGTCCGCGCGCCCAATAGGACCCTATGGGCGTCAGCTGGTGCGCGGCCGCGCGGCGGAACAGGTCACACAGATGCTCCGCGACAGGCGTCAGCGGGAGCCTAGCGCGCCTGACGATGCGGATCGACGGCGCAACGAGTTCCTCGCGCACGTCGATATGTTGCAGCATCCGGCCGGTCTTGACGAAATTCAGCCATTGTTCCGGCAGCATGGCGAGATAATCGGAATAGGCAGCGAGGACGATCATGCTAAGCGCCGTCTGCGTTCGCGCCGCCACCACAGGCGGATCAAGTTTGAACCGTGCGAACACGGGCCCTAGTTCCGCGTCACTCGAAATCGTCACCGACGTCGTGACCCATTTAGCGCCCTTCAGATCGGCGAGCGACTTGGCGCGCGCCAACGGGTGATTCCGCCGGCCAACGACGATACGACGGTTGTCGAACAGTTTCTCGACCGCGAAATCGCTCGACGCCGAAGTCTTCGGCGAGCGGGCCGACATAGAAGTCGATCGATCCGTCCCCGAGTTCCGCCTCCATGGCCGGAAAGAGTTCCTCGACGATGCGAAGCTGCACGTCGGGAAAGCTTTTGCCGAAAGGCTTGAGGACGCGCGGCAGCAGCGCAATGTGCGCCGCCGTGGATAGGCCGACGGCGACCGTGCCCGTTTTGACGCCCTTGAGCTGTTGGATTTCGTCCTTGGTCCGCTCCAGCTCCAGCTGGATCGCGGTTGCGCGCCGCAGGAACGCTTCGCCTATCGGCGTCAGCGCGACGCCATTGACGTGACGGACGAACAAGGCTGCGCCCAACTCGTGCTCAAGTTCGCGGATGCTACGCGTGATCGCGGGCTGGGCAATGCCGAGATGCCGCGCAGCGCTGCGCAGGCTGCCGCGTTCTGCCACTGCGATGACATCGCGTATGTGGTTCAGCTTCATTATCGATAACTGAATAGCATCACCACGCGCAAACTGCTATCGCCAGGTATCGCATTGAGATGCTAGGTTAGCTGTGCTTGTCGGGAGGACTACATGAAAGGAAGCATGGACCGCATTCTCGTGACCCACGTCGGCTCGCTGCCACGGCCGCATGCGGTACTGGACATGATGAAGGCGAAACTCGCGGGACAAGGTTACGACGCGAAAACCTATGAGAGCGAAATCCGGAAAGCCGTCGCCGCGATCGTGAAAAAGCAAGTCGACACCGGCATCGACGTCGTCGCCGATGGCGAGGTGTCGAAGGCTGGGTTCTTTGTCTATGTGCAAAGCCGCCTCAACGGCTTCGAGCCGCGCCCCGGCGAGAAATTCACAATGTTCGCTGATGAGGTCTCGCACTTCCCCGAATACTACAAACAATACTTCGAGCGCGCGATGTTCGGCGCCACCGTCGCGCCGGCGGTGCCGCTCTATTGCGTCGGCCCTGTCAACTATACCGGACAAGTGGAGGTGAAGCGGGACATCGACAACTTGGAGGCAGCTGTCGGGGCGACGAAAGCGGCCGAGGCCTTTATCCCTTCCACGGCGCCGAGCGGAGTCGGGAACAACGAATACTATAAGACGGAAGAAGAGTATTTTCACGCCGTCGGTGAGGCGATGCGCACCGAATATCTCGCCATCGTCGAGGCAGGTTTCCTGCTCCAAGTCGATGATCCATTTCTGTCCGACATTTTCGCCGATTCCAAACTTGATGATGCCGCACGACGAAAGCGCGCCGACATGTATGTGGAATCGATCAACCATGCGCTGCGCGGCATCCCGGAGGACCGGGTGCGTTTTCATACCTGCTACGGCATCAACGAAGGGCCGCGCATTTACGAAGCGGCGCTGAAGGACGTCGTCAGTCATATGCTGAAGGTGAAGGCACAAGCCTATTCCTTCGAGGGTGCCAATGCGCGGCACGAGCACGAGTATCACGTGTTCGAGAACGTGAAGTTGCCAGACGGGAAGATTCTGATCCCTGGCGTAGTCACGCACGCCAGCAACATCGTCGAGCATCCCGAACTGATTGCCGAGCGCCTCATGCGCTATGCCAAGCTGGTAGGGCGCGAGAATGTGATCGCTGGCGCGGATTGCGGCTTCTCTTCCCAGGCCTGTTATCACACCGAGGTTCACCCCACAGTGATCTGGGAGAAGTTCAAGGCAATGGCGGAGGGCGCGCGGATCGCATCGAAGGAATTGTGGACGAAAAAGCCACTGCCGAACGCTCGCTGACAGTTAGAAAAGGGGAATCAAACGATGCGTACCATCTCGGGCGCGTTGTTAGGCCTGCTTGTTGCTGTATCGACGCCGGCTTTCGCGGAAGAGTTCGTGGTTGGCACGCAGTTTCCGTTGTCCGGTCCGCTGGCGTCGATCGCCAGCCCAGCCGTCCGCATCGGCACCGAGATCGCAGTGAAACGCGTCAACGATGCTCAGCTCGCCGGCAGTGGGCGCACCCTCAAGGTGCTGATAGAAGACAATGCAAGCGACGTGAAACAGGCGATCACGTTAATGAGCCGCTTCGCTGTCGCGGATCATGTCATCGCGGCGTTCGGCATACTTGGCAGCGCGCTGTCGCTGCCGACCGCGCCGGTCGCCAACGCCAACAAAACGCCGTTGCTCGCGATCGCATCGTCGCCGGCGGTCGCTCAATCCGGCCCATGGTCCTTCAACATAGTGGAGACGCCGACGACACAGACCACGGCCATCGGCGCGCTCGCCATCGACCAACTCCATGTCCGCGACATTGCTCTGGTCTATGATCGTGGGAATGACGCCTCCGTGCGTCTGCGAAACATTTTGACCGGCATCTTCAAGGCGCACGGGGTGAACGTCGTCTCAGCCGACGGTATCGGCGCCCAGGAAACAAATTTCGCTGGCGTGACGACGAAGCTGGCGAACGAAAAGATCGACGCCGTGTTCCTGGATTCCATTCCGCAGGTGTCCGCGAATTTCATCATCCAGCTCCGTCAAGCTGGAATCGATCCGAGCGAGCGCATCATTTGCGGTGGCCAGGTGTCGACCCCGGCCTTTCTGCGGCTCGTAGGCGACGCTGGGGAAGGAGTTCTACTAGATCGCCGACTATTTCCCGGGCCTGGCGAACAACGAAAACAAATACCTGGTCGACGCCTATCGCAAGCAGACGGGCCAAGATCCCGACCAGTTCGCGGCCTGGGCATATACCGGAATCCTGCTGATCGCTCACGCGATCAACGGCGCTGGGCCAAATCCGGACCGCGAAAAGGTGCGCTACGCGCTAACAAAGATCAAAAACGTCGTCACCCCGCTCGGCGACGGCAGTTTCTCCTTTGATGCAAGCCGATCTCCGACCTATCCGGTCCTTCCCATCCGCGTCGTTGGCGGCAAACCGACCGTCGTCCGCTAGAGCGAGCCTACGCTGGCACCGATCAGCGCCATAGCTGCTTCGAGGCGAGCTGCGCACCTTCGTGGAGCGCCTCGAGCTTGGCCCGGGCGATCTGCGGATGAACACGCCCACCGAGGCCGCAATCAGTTCCAGCGATCACGTTTTCGCGGCCGACGGCGTTGGCGTATGACACGATGCGGTCGGTGACGAGTTCCGGATGCTCGATCACGTTGGTCGCATGGCTGACGACGCCGGGAATCAAAATCTTCCCAGCCGGCAATTTGACATCGCGCCAGACCTTATATTCGTGCTCGTGGCGGACATTGCCCGCTTCGATCGAATACGCTTGCGCCTTGATCCTCAGCATCACCTCGACAATGTCACGCAGCGCGATGTCGGTGGTGTGCGGCCCCTGCCAGCTTCCCCAGCACATGTGATAGCGGACACGGTTTTCGGGAATGCCGTCAAGCGCGCGGTTTTGCGCCTCCATCCGCAGGAGGGCGTAGCGTTGGTATTCCTTCACGGTCGGATGCGGATCGAGCATGTCCCAGGTGTCGGGTAGCCCTGGATCGTCGAGCTGAAGGATGAATCCCGCATCGACGATGGCGTGGTACTCGACGCGCAGGGCCTCGGCAATGCCCTCGAGAAACGCTTCGTCCGAGGGATAATGTTCGTTCTGGCCGCGACAAAACATTTCCAAACTACCAACGCTGATCGATGTGACGAAGGCTTCGGGAACCTTCGCGGCCGCGGTCGCGTCTTTGAGGTTCGCCAGGTCGGCCTGGAGCGCTGCCGCTCCCGAATATTTAAGCGGGCCGATGCAAGCCGGCCGGGACGCGACGCTCGGCACGTTCTGCATCGCCGTGGCATAGAAGTCCCCGAACTCCCGCAGCTCCCAGCGCTCGCCGACAATCCGCATTTTCTGCCCGGGGACGGCACGCTCCGGTGCCGGGTTAGTCGGCTTTCCCAGACCCGAGAGACGTCCGAAAATGTATGTGCCCCAGGCCGCCAGATCATGCGCCGAACGCATCGGCTTGCCGAATTCGCCGTCGTTCGGAATGTCGATGCCGGCGGCGACCTGCTCGACAACGATGTCAGCGACGGATTTGCGCAATAGCGCCTGAAGCGCGGCTTCCTGCGTCGCGGTCTCTATCGGCCTCGACCATGCCTCGCGCAGCGCGGCGGGCCGCGTCAGGCTGCCGGCATGCGTGGTCAGGATGCGGTCGTCGCTGCGCCTCATCTCGAAATCCCCTTTCGTACAGTCAGATTTTGAGTGCGGTCTGAGCGTAGCGGATGGCGCTGCGGTCCCAGGCGAGCGAGCCGTGATTCCCGGCGACTTCGACGTCGCGGAAACCGCGCTGGATCGGCGTCGAGAGATAGGTACCGTGTGCGCCGGTCGCCTCGAACACCCGCGATGACGCGCGCTTTGCCAGCAATAACGCGTAACCGCTGTCGCGCATGGTCTGAGCAGCATCTTCATCGGCCAAGGCCAGTCCGGCCGCGAGTTTCTTCATGTTCCGCCGCGATGTTTCGACCACCAGCATCGACGCGGCGTGAGCCTCTGCCGCAGATTCGCTGAACCGCCCATGCAACAGTTCCAGGCCGACCACCGGCGCCGGGCTTTTGCTCTTGGAACGAATGAAGTCTTTAAAGTCGTCTACCATGCTGAGCGCGACGCCGATCGGCACCGCCGCCAGCGCGGTCTGGGCAAATCCCATCACCGGCATGCGATAAAGCGGCGCCTTGTTGAGGCTCGCACCCGGGGTAGTACCTGCGAGAATGTCTGTGGCCTGGATCACCCGATGCGCGGGCACGAACGTTCCGTCGAGCACCACCGACGCGCTGCCTGTGCCGGTCATGCCGATCGTGAACCAATCATCATCGATCGCAAAATCCGCACGCGGAATCAAGATAGAGGAGATGGTCGCGCCGACCGCCGCCGATTTCGCCGATTTCGCCGATGATCGCCCAGCCGGCATGATGAACCCCGCTGGCGAACGGCCATTTGCCGCTGAGACGATATCCGCCATCGACCTTCTCGACGCGGCCGCCGACGGGTAGCAGCGACGCGGCGATCAGCGCGTCGCCGTTATTGTCCCAAACTTCGTGCTGCGCCTCGTCCGCGAACATCGCGACGATGTAGGGATGCTCGGCATAAACGTTGGCAACCCAAGCCTGCGAGCCGTCGCCGCGCGCCATTTCGATCGACATTTCGCACAATGTCTCCCAGCCGAGCTCGCTACCGCCGAAGCGTGCCGGTTGGCAGATCCGCAATAATCTAGTGTCGATCAGATCGGCAATGGTATTGTCGGGGAGGCACCGCAATGTCTCGCACTGCGCTGCGCGCTCGCGGAACGCCGGGATCAGGCTGACGGCTCGTTTCAATATTTCCGGCCGCTCGAGACGGCGCTCCTCGAGTTCGATCATGACGCGGTCTTCCATTCGGCGAAGCCGCAGCCGACGAACACCTCCGGCAGAGCAGAGTAGGCAAAGGCCTCGAACCCACGGCTGCCGGCGGCGGCATGCGCCACCACCCAATTGCGGATTTCATGCCCGCCGTTGCCTGCGTTGCGCAGCTTTTCCTCGAGCGCGGGCGCCAACCTCGTGTCGGGCGCTTCGCGCAGCAGGCGCAGGCAGTCGCGGTCGAGATCTTCGTCGACCTCACCCATGGTCGGTTCGCCGATGGAATGGCTGAGCCCGCCGCTGCCAAGCACCGCGATGCGCATATCCTCCGGGTAGCTCGCCACCGCCCTGGCGATGAGATGGCCCCAATCGAGACACCGAGCGAAGCTCGGCATGGGGTCTTCGAGGCTGTTGAGGATGAACGGCACTATCGCTGGCAACGGATCGAGCTTCATCAGCCACAGTGGCAGGCAGAACCCATGATCAAGCGCGAGATGGTGCGAGAGCGCCGGATCGAACCCGCTCGTCAGCGCGGTACGCAGCAAATGGCGCGCAAAGCTGCCATGGCCGGCCAATTTCCGGTACGGGAAGCGCGGTTTCAGGAAGGGCTCGGGCGGCCCGTCATGCTCGGCGCCGATCCCGATGCAAACCGTTGGGAGATTGTCGATGAAAAAATTGGTCCAGTGGTCGGGCGCGACGATCACCAGTACGTCCGGTCGCGAAGCTGCGACGCGCCGGCCAAGTTCCGCAAACGACGCACCAAGCCAATCGCGCACCACTGGCGTCATCGTGTCCCAGTCGCGCGCGATCAGCGGTCCGTGAATGGCGGCGAAAGAGCCGACGAACTCAGCCATGTGTTTTCTCCTTGAGCGCGTGCAGACGCTCGAGCAATTCGGGCTCGCTCATGCCGCAGATGCCGAAATAGAAGCGCAGCAGGTACGCATTGACGTGGCAGGTCAGGATTTTCATATCGTCCGTTAGCACCGCCTCGCGGATTTCCGGGCGCAACGGATAGCGGTCCATGACGGCGTTCCGGTCTTTTCGCCATGCCGCGATCGTCGCCGGATCGCGGCTCAGATCAAAAATCATCCTGCTCAGCCAGTAATCGACCAGCGCGACTTTGTCGGTCTCGGCGCGATCAGGCATTCCGGTCACCTTGAGCTGCGGTTGCGTGGCGCTGTTCAGTCTTGCGCTTGAGCCCCTCAAGCATGTCGCGGGAGTAGTAGGCGCCGGCGCGCAAGACCGCGTGAAGCCTTGCGAAATTCGCGATGTCCGCGAGCGGGTCCGCATCGAGTACGACGAGGTCGGCGTTCTTGCCTGCCTCAACCGTACCCATGCGGTCCTCCCGCCCGAGGAACTTGGCACCGGTGAGCGTCGTCATTTGCAGGACTTCCAGCGGGGAATAACCGGCCTCGGCGAGCAGGGCGAATTCCTGATGAAGCGACGCGCCGGGGATGCACCACTGGCCACCCATGTCAGACCCAGCGACCATTTTCACACCGGCCTCGCGAAACGTGCGGACCAGCGCGATTTGCAGCGCCGACAAATCGGCCAGCGTTTTCTTTGCAGCAGTGCCAACGCGCGCGCCGAATTGTTGCGCCAGGCCTTCCCACATCTGCCGGGTTACCTGAGGCATGAAGCGCAGGTTGGCGTCGTAGCGATATTGCGGATCGTCGCCGAGCTGCATGGTGCGCCGGCGAATTAAGGTCGCGACCTGCCACGTGCCGGCCGCCGCCAATTGGTGAGCGAGACGCTTGGCCTTTTCCGGGCTGTAAGTGTCGATCATCCGGCGCTCGAATTCGAACGAGGGCGGACGCAGCAGCATTGGGTTGGAGATCGCTCGTTCGAAAATCTCGGTGACCTTGAAGCCCTCGGGCACCGGTGGCAGGTTCGGTACGCCGCCTTCGGATTTCCGCAAGGCTTCTTCCTCGGTGGAGCAAGCCTCGAAGCTGCCCTGGAGATGCTCGATGGCGTACATGCCGGCACGCGCCGCCTCGATCACGTTGACGCCGGGCGGAATGTGGCCCGCATAAGGCAAGCCGCTGCGTTTGGCTTCCTCCAACGCGGCGTAGAAAACCGGCGGTTGCACCAGCACGACTTTGATGAAATCGGCGCCGGCTTGTTTCTGCCGGTTCACTTCGGCCTTCGCTGCGTCAGGCGAGCCGGCATTAAGCGGCATCAGAATCATGCCGGGCATGATGAGCAATACCGGCGCGGCCTCCGTCGGGATCAGCGTGTCCGCGCGACGCGCCGCCAAAAGATCAGGCGAACCCGACATCTGCCGCACGCCGGTGATGCCGTACGCCAGCATCATATTGAGATTGCCCTCGTCGTCGCGCGAACCGAGCGGATGGCAATGCATGTCGAGATAGCCAGGCACGACGAACTTGCCGCGCGCCTCGACAATCTGCGCTGAAATGGTGTCGGCAGCACTGCTCGGCGTGACCGCGGCGATCTTGCCTTCCGCGATCACGATCGCCCGAGCGGGCAACTTCGCGCCGTTCCGCGTGTCAATAACCGTGACACCGCTCAGAATCAGATGTTGCTTGCTTTCGGCCGTTCCTGGTGCTTCGGACGGCATGCGCCTGTCTCCCTCGCGCTGGACAAACTGCCGATACCGCCCACCCCCCGAAAATAAAAGATCACTAAATCCGGGGCATGATGCTTTTTTGTTATCTCATCGAGCGTCGCCCTTGGTCGAAACCTGTCAGCTGTTTTGGGCGCACCTTCGGCCTCGACTAACGCGACAGGGACGGCCTTTGGCAGGAGAAGCCGGCAAAGGCGGATCGAAAGTCATTTCTGGTGAGACGTCGCCGCTTTGCCCTGCGCCCAAGCCAGTCAGCGGCGGCCGCGGAAACGGGAGATCAATCGGTTCGTTACCGCGGCCGCATGGTGTCTCTTCGGCGTTGAGAGCAATCCGTCGTGCTCGCCCACGCGCACGGGCAGGGTAATGTCCCAATTCGTCACCATCCGAAATCCAAGCGGCTGATAGCTTGGTGCGTCGCGGGCCGGGTTTCCGGGGCCTGAAACGCCACTAAATTGGGCCTCCTGGCGGTACAAGCCCTGGTTGGCCGCGTAATAGCCTTTTAGCGACTGGAAACTCGCGCGCTCCAGATGATAGTCGATGCAAGACCACACCCAGCCGCCCTCCGAGGTCTCGCTGATGATCGGCTGGTCCAGGATCCTTGTAATGATGGTGAGTTCCGGAAAATCGTTGATCTGTCCAAGCAGCGAAGCGTTCTCGAAACGCGCCGATATTTCACCTTCGTCGTTTCGAATTTGAAAGGAATTCCTCCACTCGTCGCATTCTGGCCAAACGCTTGTTGAACCCATACGCCTTGGCGCCGATCGCCACCGCAGCGAATGAGTTCAATAGGATCCGCGGCATATACACATAAGGACCGTTATAGTCGTCATTTGCGTCCGCATTGAATACGTCGTGTATGACGATTGCGAATTCGAGGTAGTGAATGCCGCCAAACGGAAGGAATCCGGGTCGGACGTTTCTTTGCTGAGAGAACAAAAGGACGATCGGCAACCGATCCGGTGGCTGTGCCGGCAAATTGAGCGACAGGCCCGGCG
Source organism: uncultured Alphaproteobacteria bacterium (assembly GCA_963804725.1). Taxonomy (GTDB): domain Bacteria; phylum Pseudomonadota; class Alphaproteobacteria; order ATCC43930; family CGMCC-115725; genus JAATGI01. Next base: position 57,412 of record CAWDRN010000012.1, read on the forward strand.
CCAGAAGTTGTTCAATCTTCTTTGGCGGCAAGAACTCGACGATGCAGCAAGCGTCGAGGGTTCCGACGCCGGCGAGCGCAAGTCTCGTCACGTCAGGCAGATTGCATAACAAAGCGGAGAGGGCCTGAGACATGGGTCCGTCGCCCTGCCAATTCCGATCGCTGTCGTATTGTCCGTTCATATCCACCCCCGTAATGGCTCGCGCGGCCGCGCGGCCGCCAAGGACAGCCTGCTCAATGCATCCTGCGTTAAGCCCGATGCGGACCCAATCGCCCGCTAGAAAAAGGTTGTCGACACCGGAACCGTTCGGGCGGAGGCGGCCTTCCACGCTTCCGGGGACCGATTGAACGTAACGATCCGAAGGATTGACGTTGACCCGAACGTACGGGTCTCGGGCAAGATCCGCCTTCTGAAAACCATCCCAAAGCTTCGGAAGATCGGCATCCAGCCATTTGTTCACGGACGCCGTTGCGCCTTGAAGCTGCGTGACGGGGAAAGGATCAGGCTTGGTCGGCGGTGGTGGGGTATTGTCGGGAAAGAGATTGCCGACCAAATAGCCGAAGCTTGCGGGCTTGGGAAGCGCGCTCCACGCTTCCTGGTCGATCAGCTGGGAGTTGTCGGCCCATGTGTTGAGCAGGGTCGCGAACGACGTGACGATCGTGTTCTCTGAGGGCCAGCCGAACGCGGGGGGCGCCTTTTTCACCCAGAGTTGCGTCGCCAGCGTCGGGCACGTCCTTACCATGCCGACCATCTTGCCCCAATCCAGCGACGGCTCGTCGCATAGGTCCTTGCAGATGTATTCCAGCGCGCCCAAGCTGATGCCGAGGATCACCTTGTCGAAACCGCCGTTCTTCCGGGTCAACGGCACCGTTGTGACGACACCCCAACTGTTCCAGGGCGATTCGAGGTCCTGCTGATCTTGCTGCAAGCAGGCGAAAATCTTATCGCCATCCCTCAATTGACCGTAGTCCGGCCGCGCTGGCCAGGTCTTCATGCGCCCATCGGGCGTGTCGATCAAAGGATCGTAAGGCTTATTCGGATCCTTGAGGTAGGCCTGAATGCCGACATCGATTTGCTCGATGCTCTTCCTGTCGCCTGACAGATGGAGCTTGTCGACGCGACTGAAGAACTGGAACTTGACGCCCCTTTTCACGAGGACCTGATAGAGGGGGGCGAACAGGAACTCCCCCATGGTCACGTTCAATTCGTAGAATAGCGAGCCCTTGTAGGCGAGTAAGAGACGCAGGAACGCGCGGGTCGAGGTCCCGGCCGCGACGGCAGGCTGGCCATTCTTGTCGAAGCCAAAGACGTAGTCGTAAAAGCCGCGCACTGGCGCGGACCGGGAGACTCATGTCCCAAACGCCATATCCCCTTATCCAGTCCGACCATTCCAGATCGTCGATGCAGTCGAAGCCGCGTACGAGAACCTTGGCATCGAGCATGCCAAGCAACAGGGCGGTCGCGATGTTGATCATGATCGCGAGACGGCGGACGTCTTCGCTCAGGTTTCGAGGGTCGTTCCCGGTTTTGACAAGGTTTTGGTGGAAATAAGCCTCCTGGACACGCTCGGTCGCGAATTGGACGAGCATGAGGAGGCGGGCCCTTTGCCCCGGGCCGACACCCATGGATTGGACGGCGAGCCTGTTGGCGATTGACTTCGCCTTCCTGGCGAATTGCGCGGCCATAGCAGAATGCTGGATCGGGGCGCGGTAGCGAGCGCTCTCGAGATACGTCGCCAGTTTTTTGTCGCGGGAGGCTTTTGTGGCATAGGCCAGCAGACGGCTCCACAAGGACCCCGTTGACGGCGGGAACCGACTGATCCCGGGCATCCGCCGGTTGGGAGGAACGGCGAGTTCCCAGCGGCTGGCTCCATCATCCATGACCCAGCATCGGTTGACGGGCGTGAATGCGTCGAGAAACGCACAATACGGCGGGTCGTCGTGGGCGGCATAGCAGCGCTGCAAAAGATCGAAGGCGTTGTCGTAGAACCCCGCCCAGACGTGAAGGCCATGCTCGAGTTGAACGCGCTGATCCGCGAACGTGGGCGTCGGATAGTCGTTGCAGGTCCAACCGACCGCACCCTTGCCTCCCAGACGCCATCCGACCTGATAGATCGTAATGTCGTAGAGGCTGCCACTCGGGTCGTTCTCGGTCAGATCAAATGCGGCCGCGAGCGAGCCTACCCCGCCACCGAGGATCGCGATCTTGGACTTTGCCCCGTCGCGGTTCATCGCGCCGCCCCTATCCCCGCATGAACGCGAGCGCCGTGAGAACGTCGCGCGCGAGATTGAACGGGTTGATTCCCAGCGATTTCCGCGGGCGCATGAAATTCTCGCCCTCGATAGTGGCAGGCGAGCCGCAGACAGCGCGGGACGCCTGCTTTCCCGACATGATCGCGGCTTCGACGCACTCGGTGTTAAATCCGGTGTCGATCCATGCGCCCGCAAGGAACAGGTGGCGGAATCCGGAGCCATCGGTCTTGAGCCGCCACGCCGTCGAGCCCGCGGCCGAGCCGCAGCAGCAGGCCGATGGATCGACGTTCGCCTTCACCACCTGAGCCTCAAGGCGATGAAGGCCGCCGCGATTGCGCGGGTCCTCCATCGTGGTCCACCGGAAGCTGGCGGTTTGGACGGCATTCGGCCAGAAATCGCCCGCCTTCTTTTCAAACCATTCGGCTGCGAGCAATCGAGCCGCCTCGTTCGCCGGGCCGACCGCGGTTGGATCGCGATAGGCGTGCGAACCGAAGACATTGCAAAAATAGTGAACCGACTTCGGCCCATCTGCAGTCCAGTCCTCGCAGGCCAGCACCTGCGACATATCTGTCCAGATCTGGAGCGCCTGGGGCCCCGAAACCATCGCTGCCGTTTCCTCGGGCCATCCGAGTTCCGCAAGAGATTTGGGGCTCCAGACTTGCACGGACAGGCTCGGAACCAGGCCGATGCTTTCCGACATCTGGCGGAATCGCGGGCTGGCCCGGATTAGCTCTTCGCAGGGTCCGGGGTCTCCGCGCAGGCTTGTGAACGCGCCGAGCGGGATGGCGAGGACCACCTCCGCGAAGTCCACGCCTTGGGCGAGAATGAGGTCGGGCTTCGCACTGGTCGTGCACCAGCGCGATTCCAGATCGCTGCTTGGCGCGCCGTCCCCCGCTTTCACCAGATCGGTTGGCGGCGCTTCAGGCCAGCAGGCGATATCCTTGAATGCGAAGGTCGGATCGAACCGGTCGTGCGGGAGATCGACCTGCCGGGAAAAATGCAAGCGCATGACGGCGGTGCGATCCTCGGTTAACTCGATCCTCTTGAGCTTATGAAAGAACGCAAATCGCACGCCACGCGCCTTGAGCACTTGATAGAGCGGCGCGATCAGGACCTCGCCGAGACCGGCGCAGGCCTTCCAGACTGCGTCACCTTTGTAGGTTCCGAAAAGCCTCAGAACGACTTGCGCGGCGGTTCCCGCACCATAACTGGGACGCGCAGTGTCGCCCTCGCAATATTGAAACATGGTATCGTAAAGCGCGCGCACCAATGGAGACTTGTTCACCGAGCGATCATCGGCGCCGTTGGCGATGAGCCAGTCGCGGAAATCAAACTCGTCTAGTTCGACGATCTCCATGCGGTTGACGATGACGTCGTCGATCAGGCCACTTACGAATGCCGCGGCAATATCCGTTACTTCGGTGAGCAGCTTGTCTTTCGAGATTATCGCGGGCGCGCCGCCTCCGGACTCCTCCCTAAGGGCGTTCGCTGCGGCTCTCAAGAGCGCCTTGACGCCGAACAGGTGGATCGGATCTGAGATACTGGTCCCGATCTCCACGCTCCACTCGAGGGCGTATCGGACAGCGTCCCGTGGGCTGAGGTCCTCCAAACTGCCGCGGGTCTTGAACAGGGAATCGAACGCCCGCGCGTAGTGGGGATCAACCGCAATATTGCCTGGCCTGCGCGGAGCCCCTTCGACGAACGCGTCGTGAACCTGTGAGAGAAGCTTGAAGAGGCCAATGACGCTCTCCCAGAAATGGGGTTCGCGTCCATCGCCGGGGCTTCCCGCATGGCGAGGCCAGGCGAACGGAATGAAAAACCCGTCTTTCGCTAGTCTCTGATCGCCGATCTGCGTGCAAGTCACAGGCTGAAACGCCTCATTCCAATGCCGAAAGCGCCTCGGCCCGGCGGGCAACTCCGCATACGCTTCGCGGAGCAAACGAAACGCGTTCTCGTAGTAGCCAAACCACAGATGCAGGCCATGCTCAACAATCCGGCGCCTGTCGTCGCGCCCGGTCGCGCATTTTCCGCCAAGCCGCCAGCCGGTCTGATAGACGGTCACGCAATCGCCGGGGCAAAGGCCAGGTTTGGTCAGCTCAAAAGCGGCGGCAAGCCCGGCAGGACCGCCGCCAACGATAGCGATTTTCTGGTGCCCTTCGCTCCGCATAAAAACGCGCCACCCTCTAGAGCAGGTTTTGGGCCCAATAAACTGATTGCGATCGAACTTTTGACAAATCTGCGGTCGCTCCGACCGCTCGGAAGGCTTGCTCGGCGTGCGAAAGCGCCAGATCTCGCGCCGAATCCCTTTGGGAGCTGTTTCTCGCGATCTGAAGCCAAGCGAGACCGGAAAAATATTGCATATGAAGATCATCGGCGCAACTGACCGCGCGGCGCCAGTCTCTGACCGCGCGCTGTGTATTGCCGCTGAGGAAGAAAGTTGATCCACGATGAAGTAGGGCCGCCGGGCGGCAGACTGGGGATGAGCGGGCGGCTCGATAAAGGATACGGCTGGCCGCGCGCGCCTTTGCTTCCAGGATCCGATCGAACGACGACGACTTCACCGCGCGCTCCCACTCGGCGATCAGCGTCCCGACCACGCCGGCTGCGCCATAAGCGCCGTAGGCAGCCCAAACGACCCGGCAACTTCGCAGTACGTCAAAACCTCGCTCCGCCGATTCGCGCGCGGCTTCCCGCTCGCCGCGACGTTCGTGCGCGGAGGCCAACACGCCAAGGCAAAGGAGTCGGTCGGCCGACGCGTGCTTGCCTTCGGCGGCGGACCGGAGCTCGGAAAGCAGGGTGGCTTCGCTGCCGCCTTTGGCGGATTGGATGATGGCGCACGCGCAGAGCCGCCAGGCCTTAATTGTGTCGTTGGCGTCTTTGAAATCATGCCCTGCGAGCTCGTCGAGCGAATGCTCCGCCCCCGCGATATCGCCATGAAGCAGGTGCTCGAAGGTGATCCCGACGAGGACGTTTTGCAGCCGCGCCTGATCGCCGAGCTCGCGGAACGACGCCGCTGCCTCGAAGGCGAACGATTGGGCGAGCTCATTTTCGCCGAGCCCGCTGGCGAGCACCCCAGCGACGAGATTTGCGCGGGCGATCTCGGGCTTGCTGCCGCTCTCACGCGCGAGCGCAAAGGCCCGTCTGCTGTAATAGCGCGCAGCGCCGGTCATACCCGACATGCCAAGTCCGAGCGCAAGTCCACTGTACCCGCTGATGGTCTCGGCCATCGAACCGCTGAATTCGGCGAGGTTGAGCGAAGCCAATGTGCCGTGCAGCACTCGCAAGGAGTCGTTGAAATAGAAATATTCCTCTGAGAGCCGCTCATAGACGTGGGCCGCGCGCTGCATATCGGCGCGCTCCTGCGCCCTCGAGAGACGGAACGAGGTGCCACGGACTCGCGTGCTGAGCTGCCGGGCCGTGTTGCCGAGAAGGCTTCTAACTGTTTGCGCCCGTGTCGCCGGAGCCCGAAGGCCGAGCAGTTTCAGAGCGGTTTCGTAATGACGCGAGGCCTCTTCATAGTCCCGCAATTCGTGATGAGCGTCTCCCAGCGCGACCTCCCACACCGATCGCCGGCTGTGGTCGACGGTGGTTGCGGCGATGTCCGCAAGCTGCAGCGCCTTCTTCGCGTAAACGATGGCATCGCGATTGGCGTAGTTTCTGAGCGCCTGCTCGGCGGCGCCATCCAGATAATCAATCGCCAGGTTCGCCTGATCCGCAAGTTCGCGATGAAGAGCGAGCTGAGCGTAGAACGGCTCGAGACGGTCCCGGTGGATTTTCTCTATGCCATCCGCGATTTCACGGTGCAGTTCGCGTCGTTGTGCGAAAGACAGCTCGTCGTAGGTTACTCGCCGGATGATCTCGTGGCGAAAGTCGTACACGTCCTCGTTATCGCGCCTGTGCACGCGCAAAAGCTCAAGGGCGGTTAGCCGATCCAGGAGCGCCCACATCTCGCCTGCTGTGACGAAATCCGGATAGATGGTCTGCAAACTCGTCGACGAGAACTCAACGCTCATCGCACTTGCCACCTTGAGCGCCATCTGGTGCTGCGGGGGCAGGGCGTCGATGCGGCTGACGATCGCGCCTTCGACGCTCGCCGAGAGCGCCGATCGCGACGCGGCGTCCAGGTCGCCGCTGACCCGGCAGCCGTCGTGATCCAGCTCGATTGCACCGGTGTCACGCAACGCGAGCAGGAGTTCTTCGCAAAAGAAGGGATTGCCGCCGGCGTGGCGATGGACGAAATCGCGAAGCTCAGCGGGAAAGGTTGCCACGCCCAGTCGCCGTTGAACGAGTTCCGCTACGGCCGCTTCAGACAGCGCTTTGAGCTTGACGAGGTGGACGATGCCGAGCACATCGTCTTCGGAAATCGTGCCCGACTCTTCAGAGCGTCTGGTCGCGACCACCAGAACCTCAGGAGACCGGCGCACGACGGAGCGCAACAATACCGTGGACGCGTCGTCGAACCATTGCAGATCGTCAAACGCGAGAAGTGTCGGCCGGCGCGTCGCGGATCGCTTCACCAAATGAACGATCAATTGTTCGATGTTGGAGGCTCGCGCCGCACCCGTGATCCCCTGCGTCAACGCGGTCTGGGCAAGACCGACGTGGATGATGTCGTCGAGCAGCGGGGCCCAGGCCGAGAACTGCGGCACGTCTGAGAAGTGCGCCAGAAGCGTCTCCTCAATCTGCGCGGCAGGGGCGCCGGGAACGACGCCAATCAGTTGCAGAAGAATTTCGCGCCAGGCGAAATAGAGTGTCGATCTTTCGATCGCGGTCGCAATGCCATAGTAGACTATACAATCGTTGGACTTGGCGCGTTTTAGGAATTCGGAGAGCAGCCTCGACTTGCCGATGCCGGCCTCGCCCTGGATGACAATGACCTGTCCGTCTCTGTTTATGAGGTTTTCGAGGGCGTTGCTCAAGATCTGGCGTTCCGCGTCTCTTCCGATGGTCACGTCCTCGGACTTCGACTCCAGAGGGCTTAGCACGGCCTCGGGCCGATAGACTGGCACAGGCTCGGGCCATCCTTTCAGCGGGACGGTCCCGAGAAACGAGAACCGGACGCGTCGATTGACCGACGTCGAAGTAGCGGCATCGCACACGATTTCATCTCCGGCGACTGCCATGAGTCGTGTCGACAAATTGATTGCCTGGCCCAGGATCGAGTATTGACGGCGCGACTGTCCTCCACATTCGCCGCAGAATAGCCGCCCGGTGGCGATGCCGATCGAGGCTGGGATTTCACGGCCCTTCAGGATTCGGTGCAGTGTGCCGGCCGCCTCGACCGCGCGCAGAGCGTTGTCGCTGTGCCCTAACGGCGGAAGGCCGAACACGATGATTGCGTTGATGCCTTTCTCGTTTGTGAGGACGTTGAGGACCATGCCCTCGAACTGAGCCGATATCGTTTGAATCGCGAGCGTCGCTCTCTGAAGCGTTTCCAACAAATCATCGTCCGGCGATTGATCCGGGAGCTGGACGCTCACAATCGACAGGTTGCGAAACTCAGCCAGCCATCGGCCATCGCCGAAATTAGCGCGGTCAAGCACCACTTTCGGCACAAGGCGTTCCAGTTCTTCGGCCGGAGGGTTTGCCTTCGATTCCCGATGCTCCGTACGGATTGGCGCGGGTGCTCTTGTCACTTGAAGAAAGACGTCATCGACGATTTCGCCGATGCAAAGGTGCCCGATCGCAGACCGCGCGGCCGGGCAAAGAATGACCTGTCCGATACCGGCCTTCCGGTAATTGGCGCAGGCGAGCCTGAGGGGCGAACCCGTGACCAGGTACTGCCATCGCTGCTCAACGCCGCCGACCCGGCTAAAGAGAGCCTCGCCCACTTCAATCGAGATTCTCAGTTGAATGTCCTGGTCGGCGTTTTGCGCCCAACCACCTAGCGCTTTTTGCAAGGCGAGCGCGCAGTTTGTCGCTTGAAGCGCTGCTGTTCTGAGGTCCGTCTCCTGCCAGATGACCGCGATACCGTCACCGGCGAAAGCTATGACATCTCCACCATAGGCGTGAATAATCTCAATCAGGAGCGAGAAACATCCGTTGAGGATTGTCGAGAGGTCTTCGGCGCCGCGCGCTCCGCGCGAAGCGAACCTTCCGGTCTGCTCCGAGAAGTCGGCGACATCGCCAAACAAAGTGGCGACGGGGCGCTTTACAGCGCAAGGACGATCTTCCGCGCCCCATCGCTCGCAAAGGGATGCGATCACCCATTCAGGCGCATAGGCGGCAAGATCGACGCCAAGGCGCTGCACGTTAGACGCGGGGCGGTCGCGTGAAACTTAAAGGTGACGGCGAGGACACAGGTGCTACGCTTCCTCCGCAACCGTTGGTTCGGACTGACCGACGATCGAAATAGCCCCATCGACGATGACCCCGCGGGGGCTTGCCTGTTCGAAACGACAGCAGTTGTGGCTGAAGTTATAGTCTGCGGCAGGCAACCACGGACGATCGACTTCATCGGCTCGCTTATCGAGCAACCATGCCAGCCCGTCGGTAGAACGGGAGCATTGGAGCATTCCCGCGAGCGAGAGCATCAGCACGTAGCTCGAGAGATTGCGCATGAGCCCCCCCTTAAAAGCACAGCGCCCAAACCTCGATGAATAATGAACAATATTAGCAGAAATTTAATGGGGCATTAAGAATTAAGTGAGATTCGCGACCGCTCGAATAAACCCATGTAGAATGCGACCAGCCAAAGCCACCGGAAATTACACCGAAAATGGTGTGGCTAACGCTAGACAGTGTGTCGCTTGACTATTACTGCGGTGCGCCGACATCGCCAGCAAGCGTCATCACCGGAGTGTCAGGCGCCGAAATCGCAAAGGTTTCTCTGAGAACAGACGGTCCGTCACCTCACGTGCGGCAGTCTTCCTCCCGTTTAGGCGACGTGCATCTCTTGATTGTGGAGCTTATGGACCAGACTTCCGCTGAGGGAGTGTCGCGGAGGGTGCGCGCCAGACAATGCGCTTCCGATCGATCCCGAACTGGGCTTCGCCGGCGTGGCTGCCGTTGTAACACTGAAATTTCCGCTGATACGACTGGCATTTCTGTTGCTGCCTCAATGCGTGATCCGAAACCCGCACTAGCGAAGATGAGGTAGTGGCTCCCATACTGTTTGACCCAGTAGAGCGCGCCTTTCCCTGCCATGAGTATCAGAGGAAGACTATGATCGCCGGTCTCTGCTTGAGAAAATGGTACGCCATGGACATCGCACGCCTGAAGGGCTTCGTCGATCAAGGCTGGGACGATGCCGTCGTGCCCGCCCTGGTCGAGTACATCAGGATTCCCAACAAATCGCCGCATTTCGATCCGGATTGGGAGGTGCATGGCCATATCGATGGGGCAGTTGCGCTGTTCGAGCGATGGGCGCGGGCGAGGATAGCGGCGCTGCCTGGCGCCAGTCTCGAGGTGGTGCGTCTGCCGGGTCGCACCCCGGTCATCCTGATCGACATCCCGGGCGACCGCACCGAGACCGCCCTGCTTTATGGCCATCTCGACAAGCAGCCCGAGATGGTTGGGTGGAAGGAGGGTCTCGGACCATGGAGCCCTGTGCTAGAGGGCGACAAACTGTTCGGACGGGGCGGCGCCGACGACGGCTACGCCATGTTTGGCGCCATGACAGCGATTCTCGCGTTGCACGACCAGGACCTGAAGCATGCGCGTTGCGTAATTCTAATCGAGGCTTGCGAGGAATTGGGCAGCTACGATCTGCCATTTTACGTCGACCATCTCACGGCACGCATCGGAAAGCCATCGCTCGTAGTTTGTCTCGATTCAGGGTGCGGCAATTACGATCAGCTCTGGTTGACGACGTCGCTGCGGGGCTTGCTCAACGCGACGCTGACGGTGCGCGTACTCGATGAGGGCGTTCATTCCGGCGATGCGTCCGGCGTGGTGCCATCGAGCTTTCGCATCGCGCGCCAGCTTCTCTCTCGGCTCGAGGATGAAGCGACCGGCGAAATTCGCATTGCCGAATTGCAAGTACAGATTCCCCAGGAACGGCGTCTGCAGGCGTCCCGCGCGGCTCGCGCGCTCGGCGACCAGGTCCATGCCAAGTTTCCGTTCGCGTCCGGGACGACGCCGATGGCCGGTGACTTGACCGAACTCATATTAAACAGGACCTGGCGACCGCAACTGGCCGTCATCGGAGCTGATGGATTGCCGAAGCCCGCGGACGCCGGCAACGTTCTGCTGCCATCCACCGCGCTTAAGCTTAGCCTGCGCTTGCCGCCGACTCTCGATGGCGACCGGGCGCGGGACGTGGTGAGGGCGTTGCTCGTGTCGCGGCCGCCCGATGGCGCCGCTCTCGAGGTCGACTTCGATCCGGTTGCCCGGGGCTGGAACGCGCCAACCCTGGCGCCGTGGCTCGAACAATCGCTTGAACGTGCGTCGCGCAACGCCTTCGGCGCGACGCCTGCCTATATGGGCGAAGGCGGCACAATCCCCTTCATGGCGATGCTCGGCGAAAAATTCCCCGAATCACAGTTCGTGGTGACGGGCGTTCTCGGGCCCCAATCCAATGCCCATGGACCGAACGAATTTCTGCACATCCCGACTGGCAAACGTGTCACCATGGTGATCGCGCAGGTTCTGGCCGATCATTTCGACAACGGTGCGCGCCGCGATTGAGTGCCGGCAACAGTCAGAATTTAATTCATTGCAAGGCGAGAGCGGTCCACGTAGAGAGGCAAGCCAGCATCCGTACGGATCACGAATTTCGTCTTGTCAGTCGAGGACGGCTGGTATCAAATGAAACCGAAACGGTGTGCAAAGATGGGTAGAGCGTGAGGATAACTTCATGAAAATCGAGATCGAATACTGCGGCCAATGAGGCTATGAACCGCGCGCCCGTGAGGTGCGGGAACTGATCCTTAAGCTGCAACCCTCAGCAGAAATAGGTCTTCGCCGGTCCAGTGGCGGCGTCTTCGAAATTCGAATTGACGGCGAACTAGTGTATTCAAAGAAGGCGACTGGTCGTTTTCCAACCAGTGAGGAGATAGTTAGCTCTCTTACCTAGAAGTTGGCGCATGCCGAGGCGGTCGATTTTTCCTGCCTGTTGGTATCGCCCTGCCGACAGCCGACGCCGTGCGCTGAGAGCCGCGGAACGAAGTCGCAAGGGCTTGCGGGTCTCTGGCAAGGGCTGACAGCGAAAGCATCCATGTGCGCTTTCAGGGCGGGGGTGAAAGTCCGACGTTACCCAAAGATTCTATGCGGGTGGACGGAGAAGCCGCCAGCTCCGGCGTGAGCAAGTGTGGGTGTGATGCGGGAAAGTGTGGTTCTCTTCGTGAGCAGCCTTTACTGAGATCGATGCCAATCCACAACGGTAGTGATGCGACCCTGTTGCTCGTCGATTGCGTCCAGCAACGCGTTGAGGGCCGACCGAGGAAGCCGTGCCAGAAAGCCGCGCCGTCGAGCACGAAACACACGAGCGACGGCGCGATCACCACCGACTCGGCGCACGACCTCATCGAGATCACTGAAGCCATCGAGTAGACCAAGCTCGCGGGCGCGTGTTCCAATGAACCAACTACCATCGAAGAGTGTCGCCTCATCCCCGACAAGCCGATCTCCCCGCCGTGTCCGAACCCAATCCTTAAAGCGATTGTGCAATTCGTCGAACACTTGTTTGAGATATGCGACATCCTCGACACGTTCAGGCCCAAAGGGGTCGAGCCGCACTTTATTTGCGCCCGCCGTGTGAGTGCGGAACTCAATCCCCAGTCGCTCAATCAGGCCGACCAACCCGAAGCTTCTCCCTATTACGCCGATAGATCCGACGACACTCATGGGGCTCGCGAGGATCTCGTCCCCCGCACACGCTAACCAGTACCCTCCGGAAGCACCGACTTCCTGTATGACAGCTAAAACCTTTACTCCCGTCTTGTCGGCGTCCCGCCGGATTAGGGTGGCGATCAGATCGGACTGAACGGGCGAACCACCCGGGCTATCGATATCGAGGACAACATGTCCGCACCTTCTGGCGGCCCGAAAGGCCCGCTTGACCAGCGGCGCGCAAGTTTCTGAGTTCAACGAGCCGCCACGTGAGGAGAGCAACCCGTGAAGTCTGATCACGGGTACAAGAGGGCGTCGCCAGAAGAGAAGCCGCTGCAGCATGGCGGCAGCGTATATCGCCCGCGTTGCGTAATCCAGTTGCCGCTGCGACCTCCCTCCGGTCATTGCTCTCGCACGGTTATCCCGACCGTCCTGCCGACATATCAAGGCTCAACACCAAGGCGGCGGCGTCGGCCCGGCTTCGAAGCTGAACTTCGCATCGATGGCAAGACGCATCCGTCCGACCCATTCGCTCCCCGTAATATTCCGCTGAAACGACCACGCGGGAAGGTTGTGATCTCTTCAACGAAGAACGCATTGCCGTTTTACGACACTCCCGCTCGACGCCAAAAGGACGAGACGATGAGGGAGAATGGGCCGGTTCCCTCGCATGCCGGGTTCGATCCCTAAACACAGTTTGTTGATGCAGCCGAAGCCCTCGGTTCCAAGGGTCTCGGCACAAAGAAAAGACGCGCTTGAAGAGCCTTCTGCTCGGGTCCCGCGAGCTGCCGAAAATCGTGGCAGGTGGATCCGGCTTGAACAGGAACGCGAATGACCGGAAAATCAACTCCCCGAGGGGATCAAAGCAAAATCTAAAAATAACGGACGAACTCATCAATTTGAACCTGATGTGGACGGCCGGGCTGTCCGACGGACCCAATATAGATAAAGCCCACGATGCTGTCTGTTTCTGAGAGCCCAAAAGCTCTCTTCACGTCAGGATCGTAAGCAAGTGAACCCGTTCTCCAAAAGCCGCCGAATCCCAAGGCATGACTGGCAACCAGAATGTTCTGAGCAGCCGCGCCAACGGCCAAAATCTGTTCAACCCCCGGTACCTTTGGATTGTCACGCAGAGCGGCTGCCATTCCTATAATGGTGGGCGCACGAAGGGCCTTTTTACGCTCCGCTTCGAGTCTCACCTCGGTAGTGTCAGGTTCGCGACGCGCCAGCAATTCTGCCATCAGATCGCCAAATCGTAATCGGGCAGTGCCCTGAATTAGTACAAAACGCCACGGCTTCATTCGGCCGTGATCGGGCGCGGAAGCACCGGCGACCAGGATTTTTTGAAGCTGCTCTTTCGTGGGTCCAGGTTCAATGAGCGACGTTGGACTAACGCGCTCTAGCAAAACGTCGAGTGTCTCCACCAGAAATTCCTCCGTCCCATCGTTTGAGTGGGAGAGGTCCAGAATAACGCCCCGCGCTTTTTAGATACCACCAGCACGGCCGATGCCAAGAGGAAATACCAACACCTCGCGCCGATGGCGTTCACGACCACGCGCACAATCAAATAGGTCGCCTATGATCGTCACCGCAACGGATAGTGCGATCCGGATTTTAATCCAAATTATCTGCCGTAATCTACTGAAAATAAAAGAAAAACCGTTGGTCTCGCTCAGCCGCGGCAACACCAATGCTGGCCATGACACTGACTTTCTTTGGGATTCTGACCGAGCTTCCACAGGCCGACGCCAATACCAACAAACGCCTTCGCCATGTCGGAAACGCCATCAATTGGGTCGAGTTGTGCTCGAGTGAGATACTGCGATAGCAACTTGCCTCTCAATCCGCTAGCCGACCGTGGCGCAATGACTTGAGATCTAGGCAGTACCCTTCCATACCATATACCGAATACGCCGTCGTACAGCGCGCCTCCCGGTGGAGCCGCATGCACTCGTTCCCACACCGTCGTCGCCCCGTTGTCCCGGTTCACCGCGGATGTAAAGGGGATGTGGGCATCGCACCCTCCCACGAGACCTTTCCGATGCCGGGCGTGCCTTCGAGCCGGTGCAGGAGGCAATCCCACCGCTGCCGGTCGGTTCGCCGCGCGCGCAGCCCGAGGTCCATGCGATGCTTGTTCTTGGCGACGCGGTCGAGCCTCATCAGCACGAGCTGGAACCCCATCTTGCGAGCCGCATCCAAGGCCCGGCCGGGCGCTTGATAGGGCTCCGCGAGTTCAAGATGCAAAGTGAACAAGTCCATCGCATGTCTCCGGCGTTCGGTTCCTTGGCGCACACTAAGCCGAAGGTCGAAAAAGGTGCTTTCGATTTGGACACCGAAAACGCCGGTTTGTGGCATATTCTTCTGTGGAAGATGTCGAGACGACGCTTTCCTTTTGTGCGTGTCTTGCGCCGGAAGGGCCCAATGGACGAAATCGACAGCCGGATCTTGCGCGAGTTGCAATTCAATGCGCGTGTCAGCAATGCCGACTTGGCAAGTCATGTCGGACTCTCCGCCAGTCCATGCTGGAATCGGGTCCGTGCATTGGAACAGCAAGGCGTCATCGAAAAATATGTAACCATCTTCGACCAGACAACGTTGGGATTGCCCGACACTGTCATTATCGAGGTCACCCTCGATCGGCACGACGACGATATTTTGAGAAAGTTCGAAGCCGAGTTAGAGCGTATGCCCGAAGTGGTCGAGGCTTACCTTATGACCGGGGAATACGATTTCTTCATCAAAGTGGCGGTAGCGGGCACGGAAGGCTACGAACGCTTCCTCCGCGAAAAGCTGTATAAGATTCCCGGAATCCGCCATTCGCGATCCAGCTTCACGCTGCGTCGGCTGAAACAGACTTACTGCGTGCAGCCGCCGTACGCGCGGCGCGACCAGTCTTCCTAATGATAGACCGAGCCGCCGTCGACCGCGAGGATTTGCCCGGTAATGAAGGCGGCGTCTTCACTCGCCAGGAACGACACCGCGCCGACTAAATCGTTAGGGTAGGCGTCGCGCGGCAACGCCCGCGATGAAATCGCTGCCTCGCGTTGCGCTGCGAGGAACGGCGCGTTTGCGAGATTACCTTCGCTCAGCGTATAACCGGGCGACACGGCATTGACGGTGATGTTATCGCCGCCCAGCTCCCGCGCCAGCGACCGCGTCATCGACATGACCGCGCCCTTGCTGGCGATATAATGCAACAGAAACGGGGCTCCCTTGAAGGCGGTGCCAGAGGTAATGTTGATGATGCGCCCGTATTTTTGCTTCCGCATCGACGAAGCCACGGCGCGGCAACATAAGAAAACGCCGATCGTATTGACTCCCAGGACATGCTGCCACTCGGCGACAGTCAACTCCTCAAAGGGCGTCAGCTTCAGCGTCGCCGATACGGCGGCGTTGTTGACCAGAATATCGACAGTGCCGAAGCGCTCGACCGTCGCCCCGACCAGGGCGGTCACGCTGGCCTCCGACGACACGTCGGCGCGCAGGCCGAGAACGCGATGGCCATCCTTCGCCAGCGCGGCCGCGGCCTCGTCGGCACCTTTGAGATCGGCCAGGGTTACATTGGCGCCGTCGGTCGCCAGCCTCTTTGCAAAGGCCAGCCCCAACCCGGTGCCTGCCCCACTGACGATCGCCGTTTTACCCGCCAGTCCCATGGTCGTCCTCTTGCAGTGCGATGCTTGCGTCGAGTTGCCGCAAGGATTCGATCCCGCGCTGTTCGGTGTCGCGACTTGGCACCGACCAATCATGCTCGAGTTCGACCAGGCCGCGATACTGCCGGCGATGCAGAAACCGCAGGATATTGGCGAAGTTCAATTCGCCCGAACCAGGCTCGAATTGCCTTGGGTTGTCGGCGATCTGGACCAGAGCAATGGCGTCCCAGCAGGCGTCGAGATGACTTAGCAAATCGCCGTCCATCGCCTGAACATGCGCAGTGTCGAAGATCAACCGCACAGAAGGGTGATCCACCGCGCTGACAATCTCATAGGCGTCGCCGATATGATGGATCAAAAGGTTCGGTAGGCTGCGCCGATTGATCGATTCGAGACAGAGGATGACCCCGGCTCGGTCAGATAGATCGGCGGCCCAACGCAAATTCTCAGTCATCGCGGCGCGCTGGTAGGCGCGGGGCAGCTGCGGATCGGCCCCGCTTAGCAGCACCACATGTCGCGAATTGATCCGTTTCGCCGTCTCGAACGCGCCGGCCAGCTCGGCCGCGAGCATGGCCCGCGCTTCCGCGTCGCTCCGGCTCCACAGCGGCACGGTTAATTTTTCCATCCCCGTATAGATCATGCAGCCGGCTTCAAGGCCGTATCGCGCTAGCGCCCGCGAGACTGCTTCCTGCTCCGCCACTGACCTCGCCCTCGCCATCGCGTACTGCACGCCACTGAGCCCCAGCGATGCCGCGAACTCGACGTGAGCCACGGGATCGAGCGAACCGACGATGTGCCGATACAAAGGCGTGTCGGGCGCGCGGTAGCTCAGATGCGAGGCGTATCGCAGTGTCCACGGTATCATCTTGCGCTCGCCTACCTCGTCGACCCTCCACTCTTCCATGGAAGATATGAGAAGGCGCGCATGGCGGCAAGCGCGGTTCGCGGTTGGCAGGCCGTTGCGCCCGGCCAGAGTTTACGTTCATCTACCGCCCACGGCGGCACGAATCCTAAACCGAAAGGGGCGACGGTGACGGCAAAGGGTTTTTCCAAGAATGGCTTGATTTCACGAGATAACGTGCCAATGGCGCACCGAGCGACCGGACCTCGACCTGCAGAATTTCCTGTTGCAAATCTATCTTCAGCGCATCGGCCGCATTATCGAGAGCCGATTTGGCAGGATGTCTATGCGCCGTTTCGGCGTCAGGGCACAGGATATGCGTTTGTTGTTCGCTTTGCGGCGTGGCGGCGCTCCATTCGCGAAACGACCGACTGATCTATTCAAGGCGACGCTGGTGACGTCGGGTGCGATCACGAAGCAGGTCGACCGGCTAGCGAAGAAGAAGATGGTGCGGCGGTTGCCGGATCCCGACTATCGCGGCGGCTTCCTGGTGCAGCTGACTGAAAAGGGATTGGAGGTCATCGACCGCGCCTCGACGATCGTTGCGAACGAATCATTCATCGGACCGGCGATGGCGGCGATGAAGCCGAGCGACCGGGACGCAGCGGAGCAATTCTGTTTGCGTCTAATCGCGACGCTCGAAGCCCCCGAACCCGAGTTCACGCGACAATGCAGCGGCTTGGCGCTCGGCCCGTCAGCTCGCGATGAAGCGACGAAACAAGAGCACACCCAAGCGGCGTGCGCGCGCTTGACGGCTCGCGCTCCAGCATGATCTTCTATGGAAGGTCATACAACAGATTGCCATGAGCGCTTCCGATACCAGCCCCGTTCCTCGATATCGCTCGCTACTCGACCTGAATGACCGCGGCTTCGTGGTGCTTGGCGCCGGTCAGGGCATCGGCAGGCAAGCCGCGCATGCTTTAGCCCAATTCGGCGCCAGGGTGCTTTGCGTCGACACCGACGCGGAGCGCGGCGATGCCGTCGCGGTCGAAGTCGGCGGCAGCTCCCTGGTGGCGGACGTCACAAAACGTGACGATGTCGAGCGGATCTTTCGCGAGGCGCCCGGACGGTTGGGCAACGTCTCGGGGGTCGTCGACATCGTCGGCATTGCACGTCTCAAGCCGCTTCGGGCTTTCGACGACGCGGCCTGGGACGAGCAATTCGACGTTGTCCTGCGGCACGCGTTTCTCACGTTGC
The DNA here is from genome assembly GCA_963804725.1 of uncultured Alphaproteobacteria bacterium. Classification (GTDB taxonomy): domain Bacteria; phylum Pseudomonadota; class Alphaproteobacteria; order ATCC43930; family CGMCC-115725; genus JAATGI01. Next base: position 75,183 of record CAWDRN010000012.1, read on the forward strand.
AAGTCGGCGCCTCGGCGTTGAAGGAAGCGGGCGGCGGGACCATCACTTTCGTTGGTTCGATGGCGGGATTGCGCACGGTGCGCGATCAAGTCGTATACGGCACGGCGAAAGCCGCGTTGCATCATCTGGTGCGCTCCATGGCGGTGGAACTGGCTAAGGACAGGATCCGCGTCAACGCCGTGGCGCCCGGCTTCATCCGTACGCCAAGGCTCGAGGTCATCCTTGCTTCCGATCAATGGCGGCTCGTCGAGCAGGCCATCCCGATGGGATACGCCGCCCAACCTCACGAGGTCGCCGCACCGCTGCTATTCCTGGCATCCGATTTCAGCTCGCACGTCACCGGTCAGGTCTTGTCGGTCGATGGCGGCCTTGGCAATGCGGCGGCACTGCCGCCGTTGCGGTTCGGAACACCTGCAAGCCCACGGAACGGCTGAGCGGCGCTACGCCGCGACGGTGCCGTCCGCGCCGCGTGTGCCGACGAGCACTCGGTGCTGTGGCACCAAGGAGCGCCAGTGAATCCCCGGCGCAAGCTTGCCGGATGCACCAACAATCCGCGCGGTGTCCGCGTGGAGGCCGAGCGGATCCTGGCCCGCGCCAGCTTGGCGGGCGCAGGTCAGGAGCGCGCGATAAAGCTTCGGCAGAGCGACATCGGCGACCGAAAGGGTTTCCTTGGAGCGGTCGCGGATTGTGCCGCCCGACATGCTGACGGCGGCATCCTCCTGGGTAAAGCTCGGCAGGCCGGTGAAATGCCCGCGGCGCTGGGCGTCGCGATCTTGCAGGAAATTGTTTACGCGGCTGGCGGCAGCGGGCAGATCGCACGTTTTCAGACTCAGGCCGAACGCGTCCAGCGCCGTCCGATCGAGGCCGACAAACTCGAGTTGCTGACTCCTGAGCGGCTCTTCGCCGAATTTCCTGTCCCGATCCCACCAGACGTGGAAAAATAGACAGCGGTGGTCGTTGACAGGAACGACGGCGAAAAACAGATCGCCATTCGGGTTGAGGACAAAGCAGGGCGGCACGAAGGCGGCGACACGTGCCATGACCCCGTCTTCCGGTACCTCCGACACTGGCCGCATCGCAACATAGTGAAAGCCGAAATCGGTCTCTTCCGCCTCGATGCGCGGCGCTGCATGGAACTGCATGTGTGTCGTTTTCTTGGCGAAATCGAGTTCGGAACCGCCTGTCGTTTTGAGCGGCGATGTGTGAAGCACGCTCAGATGCGAGGAATCGACCAACCCTTCCATGACCTGAACGAAATTGCAGCTCACCACTGCATAGACGGCAAGACGGTGCGAAGCCGGAACGTCGAAAGAGGGCCAATTCGGAAATTCCGACATTTGTGTCGCCGGACCGAGATAGACCCATACTAGCCCGCCCGCCTCGCGCGCGGGATAGGCCTTGGCCTTGATACGCTCCTTAAAGCGTGGGTCAGGGACGTTGGGCGTGTCCATCACAGTGCCGTCGGCAGCGAATTTCCAGCCATGATAGATGCATCGGATGCCACGCTCCTCGACCCGGCCAAGTCTGAGCGATGCGCTCCGGTGGCAGCAATATTCGTCGAGAATTCCGACCTTGCCGTCGCTGTCCCGAAAGGCCACGAAATCTTCGCCAAGAAGCTGAACCGGTCGTGGATCGCAATCGGGATGCGGCAGTTCTTCCGATAGCAGTGCTGGCAGCCAGAATTCGACGCATGGCCGTGCCCATGGCGGTCCCAGGACCGATCCGGCACATCAATTCGTTGTCTTCTTTCGACAGCATCGGCGTTCCCCCTCGGCCCGTAAGCCTTCCATGGAAGATCATAGGAAGTCAACAATTTCGGCCATTCTGATTCTACTCTTCCGTGGAAGGTCATTGCGATTGGACGGGCGTGACTTTACGATCTTGCGTGGAAGAACCACTACGCGCGTTTGAGGAGATTGCCGATCATGATGTCTCGTCAGGACAACGAGTTAATGTGTCGGGTCGGCCGCGACACGTTGATGGGCAAGACGCTGCGGCGCTACTGGCATCCGCTCTGCCAGTCGTCGGAGCTGCCCGATCCCGACTGCGCACCGGTTCGCGCACGCCTTTTGGGCGAAAAGCTTGTGGCATTTCGCGACAGCGCCGGCCGGGTCGGATTGCTCGACGAATATTGTCTTCACCGTGGCGTGTCGCTGGCGCTCGGCCGGGTCGAGGAAGGTGGTATCCGCTGCCTCTATCATGGCTGGAAATTCACCATCGACGGCAGCCTGGTCGATACGCCAAACCACGCCGACCCGCGACTATGCAAGGCGCTCAGGGCCAATGCCTACCCGGTGATCGAGGAAGGCGGCATTGTGTGGGCGTATCTCGGTCCGATAGATCAGCAGCCGCCGTTGCGCCGCTTCCCGTTCATGGCCGCACCCGCGGAACACCGAACGGTGGTCCGGATCAACGTCCACGCTAACTATGTCCAAATGTGGGAAGGCGGTGCCGACAGTTCCCACGTCGGTATCCTGCACAGCAACGCGGCGCGCCCGGGCTGGATGAACAAGACGTTCGCGGCCAACCAGGACCCGCTCAATCCGGCGGCGTTTCCGGTCGAGGATAACGCCCCCACGCTCGAAGCTCAGGATACGGAATTCGGCTTTTACTATTGCGCTTCGCGCAGGGGCTCGAACCCCTCACCGAACGGTGAGGCCACAAAGAATGTACGCGTCTATCCGATGATCATGCCCTATACGCGGGTCATTCCCGCGCCGACGCTGGATTTCACCGTGTTCGAGGTTCCTGCGGACGACGAGCACACCTCGACCTTTATTGCCTTGCACGCGCGGAAGCCAATTGATCGCCCCGCCATCCTCAAAATTCTCGGTCTCGACAATCCGCGCTATTGGTCCGAAAAGGATTGCCAGTTCCGCGCCACCTGGAACGACCGTTTCGGCCAGGATCGCGATATGATGCGAGAGAACTGGACTGGCTTCACCGGCATCGAGATCGAGGATGTCGCGGTGGGCATGTCCCAGGCGCCGATCAACGACCGGACGCTCGAGCATCTGGTTGCGGCCGATCAGGCGATCGTCAAGATTCGCCGATTGCTGGTCGATTCCGCGCGCCGCGTCGAGCAAGGGCTCGACCCGATCGGCGTTCATGCTGATCTCACTAAGGTCAACGCGCCCTGCGACGTCGATATTCCGGTACAGGCGCGCTGGCAGGATCTGGTACCGGATTTCTTCCCCCCTTCGCGGCGCGAACCCGCGATGGCCAAGTGAATCAGGCAGAAGTGATCAGAGAGGCCGCCGACGGCACCTTTTATGACCTGTCCATGGCGTTGTCGGCGACAAGTCCCGCGCCGTTGATGTAGCTCGCCGCGTCCGAGACCGCAAAGAGGATGAGATTGGCGATCTCCCCGGGCGTGCCCCAGCGCGTGTCGCGCGCGCCTTGATTAGTTGACCAAAGCGCTCGCTCGCGCGCGGCGTCCTCGGCGCCGAGCTCGCGTTTCACCAGTTCCCGCTCCCATTTAGCAAAGCGCTCCGGCGTGTTGATGAAGCCTGGGATCACGCAGTTGACCCGGATGTTATACGGCGCAAGCTCGTTGGCGAGCACCTTGGAGAATCGGATCTCGGCAGCTTTCGCTGGACCCGTACAGGAGGATAAAAACGGCGGGTTCAAGGTCATGATCCCAGTCTCGCCGCTCACATTGACGATGCGACCGCCGCCATGCGCAATCATCATGGGCACGATGCGCTGACAAATTCGGAATTGCGCGAAGAAATTGATGGCCATGCCCTCGACAAGTTCGTCGTCGGTGACTTCGAGGAACGGCTTGTAAGTCCCGGTACCCGCATTGTTGACGAGGATATCGATGCCGCCGAGTTTCTCACGGACGACGCGCGGGATCGTTTCGATCTGCTCAACTTTGGTCACATCCAGCGGGTGCGTTTCGATCTTCGCCTGGGTGGTCTGCATGACGTCGAGCGCAGCGTCCGCAAGCGCCTGTTTGCGGCGCGCGCAGATCAGAACTTTTACACCCTCTCGCGCAAGCGCGCGGGCTGTTTCGAGGCCTATTCCCTTGCTTCCGCCCGTAACGAGCGCTGTCTTGCCCGCAAGACCGAGTTCCATGGCTTCGGTTCCTCCCAAAGTGTGGGCTTTATCTTTGCACCGGCAGCGGTCATTCGCGCCAGCGAGAAATGTCGTGAAAGTCTAGGCGCCTTCTGAGCCGTTCCCCGTGCGAATCCTGTCTCATTGCAAGATTGCGTGATCGAATGACGGTTAACGGTTACATGCCAGCGGCCAATTGCACTGCCGACTTCGGGTCTACGGTGCCGCGCTGAAACGAGATGTGAAAGATCTCCTGACCAGACTACCGAAACCGTGAGCCTCAGCTTCACCGGTCTTGGGGTTGGATGGTGTCATCAGTCTCCATGGCACGACGCGGGCCAGCGTCCGGCCGCGCGGGTCCCCCGATTGCTATCGCGGATCAAATTGAAGATTTTGCGCTTCTGACAGAGGGGCGTTTTCCCGGCGATGCCCACGATGCACTTAATCGCTCCCAACGCCAAAGACGTGACGCCTTCGCTTGCATTGAGGTCCGTGAGGCGAAGGTTCAGCTTGTCACTACTTCGCTTCGTTTTCCACAATCTGATAGAGGGAGCCAGCAAGTACATTGAGCTTGTCCGCATTGGCTGCAGGCTGCGAATTGGTCTGCAAGGTGATCATCAGGTTTTGTTTTTCAAACCAGACGTACAATGTCCGATAGCCGAGAGTCTCCCCCTGGTAGAACCACTGCGCCCCAAACGGTCCGAGAATGCCCTTGCTTAAGCCGAGTGAAAAGCCGCGCGGGTTGTCGGGCGACACGTCCGCGATCGGCTCACCAGTCGTGGTCGACACCAGGGCTTTCCATTCCGCCTGTTGTCCTGACGGTACCACGTGTCCCTCAAACACTGCTCGCATCCAGCGATCGACATCCCGCGCATTGGCAATCGCACCTCCTGCCGCCTGTGTCCAAGAGGTGCTTATGCCACGGACATCGCGGCCCATGAGTGGGTGGCTCCAGGCCTCCTGGCAGCCCGGCTGATAGTCGGCGCAGGCCGGATTATCGAAGTAGCCGCGCGCCAGACGATGCATCACCGCGGCAGGATAGCTTGCGCTCTCGTAGAACGTACTATCCAGCCCGAACGCATCGATGACCATCTGATGGACGAGGTCGCGGTAAGACCGACCGGCCGCCTTCGCGGCGATCATGCCAGCGAGAATGTAGTTGGTGTTTGAGTAGTAATAGCCATGGCTCGGCGGCAGGTCGTTCCTACCGGTGGGATAGACAATCCGCACCAATTCGGCCGCGGTAAGATCGTGGGTTGGGTCGTTGACCCACTCGCGCGCAAGAGTTCTCGGTCTCGGAATAGTTCGGGATGCCGCTCGTCATATTGAGGAGGTGCCGGATGCTTACATCCTTCCAAGCTGGATATTGCGGCAGCCACTTGCCAATCGTATCGTCGAGGGACAGTTTGCCGGTTGCCTCCAGCTTCAGGATCACGGCGACAGTGAATGATTTCGATGTGCTGCCCATCTGGAAAAGTGTGTTCTGGCGCACCGGAGGGTCCTGCGGATCGACGCCGACCTTCCCGGCAAATGCCTCGATCGCCGGACCTGGATCACCGAAGCTGATATACACGGCAACGCCGGTTATTTTCTCGGGAGCCGTCCGTTCCGCCACCCACGCCGCCAGGGCGGCTTGGACCCGCGCAGTAACGCTTGTCTCTGCCTGCGCTCGTGGTGCCGCGAGGAGCGTCGTGACAATCGCGACAGCCAGTACGACGGAACCGCTGCAAAGCCTCATTGTCATGCCCTCCCTCCTCGACATGCCGCAAACCAATCTACATCGCCATTGCGGCGCCGAAACGTGATGGTCTTGGGTATCTCTTCGTGGGACGAGAGCGCTCACGCGGACCGTCGATTGCGGTGTTAAGTGTTGGCGGCCAATCGCGCTGCCGATCCGGTTCGCGCGTCTAATCCTGGCATGAGATGAGCCCAAGCAGACGATCTAATCGCGGTATTCGCTTGGACGCGCTTCTCGGCTAGCGCCGCTAGAGCTATATTATGGCCCAAATTTAGAAACTTTCGTGAACTGTTGGGAGGCATGTAATACCGCCGGGAGGAATTCGAAATGTCGATGACACGTCGCCAAGCGCTAGCATCCGTCGGAGCCGTCGTACTTTCAAGCGGCCTTCCCAAGCCCGCGATCGCGGCAAATGAACCAATCCGCGTCGGCTATATGCCGGCCCTCACTGGCCCATCGTCAGCCACGGGCATCGGGATCAATCGCGGGATCCAACTCGCGGTGAAAGAGATCAACGACGCCGGCGGCATCAACGGCCGGCAAATCGACCTGATCACGCGTGATACACAAAGCGACCCGACAAAGGCCGTCAACAGCGCCGCGGACCTGGCGCATCGCGAAAAGGTGAGCGTCGTGTTTGGCCCAGTCAATTCCGGCGAGTCGCTCGCAGTCGTGCCGATGCTAGCGCGCACCAACACGCCGCAGATCCACCCTTGTTGGGTGGACAGCCTGACCGATCCGCAGAAATATCCGATGTGCTTTCGCAACGCGCCCACCAACCGGCAGATCGGCAGCGCCGCCAACCGCTACGTAGTCGACGTACTGAAAGCCAAAAAGGTGGCGGTGATCAGCGACACCACCGGGTACGGCACCGCTTCCGTCAATGCTTATGTGCCGATGCTCAAGGCTAGAGGCGCCCAAGTCGTTTATCAGAGCAATGTCGACGCCGCCAATCCGGACCTCAAGCCCGAGCTTCTGCGCATGCAATCCGCGGACGCGGACGCGATTATGCCGTGGAGCGTGAATGCCGGCTTTCTGTCTCGCATCATCAACACGCGCGGCGACATGCGATGGAATGTCCCGATCGTCGGCCAAACCACGCTGGGCTCCGGACAGACCGCGGCTTTGTTGGAAAAGCCCGAATATTGGGCGAAGGTGTATCCGAATAACTTCCGCACGGTTTGCTACTCTCCCGGCGGCAAGCTTCCGGGTCGCACCGTTGCTTTCCTCGACCGTCTAAAGAGCGCCAAAATCGACATGGGCGATACTCTGCTGTGGTGGATTGCCCTCGGCTACGACAGTCCGCGGATGCTTGCCGAAGCGATGAAGTCCGTAGGCCCTGAGCCAATCCAAATCGTGGGTTATCTCAACAAGCTCAAGGGATTCCCCGGCGTTTACGGTGACATCACCTTCACGCCCGAGCAGCACAACGGCTACCCGGATGGCGAAGTCGTCATGGTAGAAGCCAACTCGCTCAACAACGGTGCGTTTAACCTCGCTCCCGGTTACAGCGCTTGAGCGAATGGTCGAATTGATCGTCTTGTCCGGAGTGGCGATCGGTTGCATCTACGCGCTGATCGGCATCACCTATAATGTGATGTTTTCTGCCTCGCGCGTGTTCAGCTTTACGGCTGGCACGCTCGGAATGCTCGGGGGAGTGCTCGGATCGCTGTTCATCGCGCACATGGGCATGCCGCTCGTCGTTGGATTCATCCTCGTGCTTTTTGGCGGTATTGTTCTGGGCATTCTCACTGAGGTCGTTGCCGTGCGGCCGGTGCTCAAAAGCCTGGATCAGCATCTCTACGTGCTTTCCACGCTCGCCTTGGCACTCATGGTTCAGCAGTTCACCGCGATTGAGTGGGGCACGGACGCCCGTCCCTTTCCGCGACTCTTCGACTTCGCGCGCGGCGGATTCGATCAGCAGTTCTGGTTGCCGATGCTCGCCTGCGCGATCGTGATCGTCGGCCTGGAGTTGCTCTACCGGCACACGCTGATCGGCCGTGCCTTCCTGGCGATCGCGGAAGACACCTACGCCGCGCGCGCACTCGGTCTGCCGGAGCGCAGTTTACGCATGACCAGCTATGCGCTCGCGGGCGTCATCGGCGTGCTCGCTGGCTTTGCAGGCGGCGAGATGCTTCTCGCCTTCTTCGGCAACGCGCCGCTGCTGACTTTTTACGGATTCGTTCCCGTGGCGTTGGGCGGGATGGGCAACAACCGCGGTGCGGTCGTGGCCGGTCTCACCCTAGGACTGTTTCAGCAAGCGGCGAATTTCTTGGTCGGCGGAATCTTCGCCTCTGCGGCGGTATTCGGCGTTTTCATCATCGTTCTGCTGGCACGGCCTGAAGGCCTCGCTGGCGCCGCCCTGCAGCGTCGTGTTTGATGGAAACGCCGGCCGCACCATCGCAGCCGAGCCGCGCTCGCGCACCCGGTACAATGAGTACACTCAGTGCTACGTTGCCTTTCCTCGTGTTGCTTGGCGTGGGCATCACACTGCCACTGTTCGGCGGCGGCTATTGGGGTGTGATTGCGACTCGTGCTTGTGTCTATTGGGTACTCATCTCTGGCCTCAATCTGGTCGTAGGCTTCGCCGGCCAGATTGCGATTGGTTGGGTCGCGCTGCTTACGCTCGGCGCATATACGGCGAGCGTCCTTGTTGCCGGCAACGTCACCCCACCGTTCCCACCCTATGTGGCGCTGGCGATTGCGGCCGTGATCGGTGCTGTCTTTGGCTTGATCATTGGCCTGCCGGCGCTGCGGTTGCGCACCTTCTATTTCGCCATTACGACGATTGGATTCGCCACCATCGTCACTCAAGTGGCGCTGGCGTGGCAGAGCGTCACCGGCGGCGGCGTGGGGGTTGCCGGACCGATCTTTCCGACGCCGTTCTCATCGGCGTGGGGTCTCTACTACTTCTGCTTCGGTCTTGCCGCTATCTGCACATGGATGACGGCGAACATCGCGACCAGCCGGTTTGGCCGCGCGCTCACCGCGATCCGCGATGCAGAGGTTGCGGCGGAAGCAAGCGGCATCGCCAAACCCGCCTTGCTGGCGACTGTGTTCCTGTTCAGTGGTGCCGTTGCAGGGGTGGCAGGCGGGCTGTTCGCGGCGTTGCAATCCTACATCACGCCGGATGCCTTCACGCTCGACCTGTCGGTCCTCTTTTTCATTGCCATACTGATCGGCGGCCGCAGCTCCATTCTCGGGCCGCTGCTGGGCACAATTCTTTTGACGGTGCTGCCAGAATTCGCCGCACCGCTGGTGGCGTGGTCTACGTTCCTCTATGCGGCGTTGCTGCTGGTCATCGTGCTCGTGATCCCGGGCGGAATTGCCGAGATCTTGGATTTCAAGAACCGCCGCCCGCTCGAAAGCCACCGCGCAATTGTCCCACGACCCGACCTTTTACCTCGTCTCCTCGGTCCACCGACCGATGGCTCCCTGACGCTGGACCAAGTGGCACTGAGTTTCGGCGGCGTCCGGGCGATCGACGGTCTTAATCTCGAAATTCGGCCGGGTCAGGTGCATGGACTGATCGGCCCTAACGGCAGCGGCAAAACTACGACGCTCAACATCATCTCGGGCTACTACGTCCAAGAGCACGGCGCCGTCAGGCTAAACGGCATTGTGTTGCCGGCACTGGCACGCAACAAGCGCGCGCACATGCGTATTGCGCGGACGTTCCAAACCCCCCGCGTCGTCGGCTCTGCGTCGGTGCTGCAGAATGTGATGATCGGTGGCACCATCGACGGCAAGGGCACGTTTGCCGAATCATTGCTATCGCTGCCGCGCCACCGGCGCGACGAGGCCTTGCTGCGCAATACTGCCACGCTGGCGCTGGGAGCAGTTGGCCTTGAGCGCCTTGCTCTCGTGCGCACCGACCGGCTTCAGCACAGCGAGTTGCGGTTCGTCGAGATCGCCCGCGCCTTGATGCTGCGTCCGGCCTATCTCTTGCTCGACGAGCCAGCGGCCGGGCTATCTGCGGAAGAAATTAAGCGACTCGGTGCATTGTTGCTGGCGATCGCCGACGAAGGCACCGGCGTGCTCGTCGTCGAGCATCACCCTGATCTGATTTTCGATATCTGCGACCACATCACCGTGCTTAATCTGGGTAGGAAGCTTGCGGCCGGGACTCCGGCGGAAATCCGCGCCCATCGGGAGGTGGTCAATGCCTATCTCGGCGGTTGAACCACTGCTGCAGGTGGAGAACCTCTCCAGCGGCTACGGCAAAATCGTTGTCCTGCACGGCATCAACCTGACAGTTGCCCCGGGCGAAGTGGTGGCGCTGCTCGGCCCCAACAGTGCCGGCAAGACTACGCTGTTGCGCGCGGTGTCAGGTTTGTTACCCTGGTCGGGCAGCGTGCGTTTTGCCGGCCACGAACTTTTGGGCGCGAGTGCGCGTGAGACTGTGCAAGCGGGCCTCGTGCATGTCATCGAGGGGCATCGCGTATTCACGCAACTTGCAGTGCAAGACAATCTCCTGCTTGCCGCCCGCGATCTGCCGCGCAGGGAGCGGGCTGCGCGCGTCGAAGAAGTGTTCGAATTTTTTCCTGAAATCGGCTCCAAGCGCCGCGAACGCGCAGCTACACTTTCGGGGGGCCAGCAGCAGGTCCTAGCGGTGGCACAAGGCTTGATCAGGCGTCCGCGCCTCCTCATGCTGGACGAACCGTCCGCCGGCCTGTCGCCGATCCTGGTCGATCGCGTGCTCGAGGTGGTGCGGGGGCTACGCGAGACCGGCACTGCGGTGTTGCTGGTCGAGCAGTTGATCGAAAAGGCACTGGCACTCGCTGATCGCGTCTACGTGCTCGCGCGTGGTTCTATCGTATTGGAAGCGCTCACTGACGATGCCGACCTACCGCTTCGGCTCGAGAATGCCTATCTGGCAACCCCTTCGACGAAGAATGCGGGTTTGGCAAGTACCTGAGGTACGAGCTTCTATGTCCGCGTGTACGGTTTTCAGATGAGGCAGCACCGTCGGTCTGAGGGTGCCAAGGTCACGGGGGCTATCTAGGTCAGACATTGCTTGCAAGTCGTCAGATCGCGGATGAACTAAGAGATCGGGAGCGGCGGCAGCTCAGGAAATACCTAGTTCCGCGCCAAGCGTCGAGGCCACCATCGCTTCCGATTCCGCCATCGCCACGTCACCAGTGATCCGTGCCGCCGCCGCTAAGCCGCGATGACAATGGAATGCAAGCGGCCGCATTCCAAGAGGCACGGCGACGTCGAGCGCGGCGCGAAACGCGACGATCGCGGCATCGTGCCGACCGCGTGCCAGTTCGATCTCGCCCTTGAGCCTCATTCCCCAGCCTTCAGAGCCACGCTCGCTACCGCGACGCGCGACAGCGAGTGCTTGTTCTAGCCGTTCGCTGGCGGCAGAGATGTCACCAATTGTAAAGAGTGCGGCAGCGATCCATACGTGCTGGCCCGCATCGTAAGTCTGGCCAACGCCGCCGAGGTCGGCGGCACGCTCCATCACCGCTCTCGATTCCGTCGCGCGCCCGAGCGATGCATAGGCATAGCCGAGTTTCGTCGCGATCCATGCGACAGTGGCGCCGATTCCGTGGACATCGACGAGCTCCATGCCGCGTTCCAATACCGGAATCGCGCGATCCCATTGTCCGCGATAGAGATAAGGATAAGCGAGCCCGAAACTGACCACCGAAATGCTGTAGGCTTGTTGGGCCTGTTCCGCGACAAGCATGCCCTGCCTGGCCACCTCTTCGGCCTTGGTAAATTCTCCAAGCTCCGCAAGAGCCCACGAGAGGAACGAGCTAGCAAATGCAAACACTAAGCCCCCGAAGCGGAATAAGGCCCGGCCGCGTTCGTTATCGAGTGACACTAACGCCTGGTCGAGTACTGCCGCGGCCGCGTGAAAGTCACCGAGGGTGACGTAGATCGCGCCTAGCCGATAACGCGCCATCGCTGAAATGTCACTATCGCCGAGTTGATCGGCAAGCCTCACGGCCACCGTACCGCGCTCGAGTGCCTCTTCGATCCGTCCTTGCTGCCAAAAGAAGGCACACAAATAGAGAGTGGCTAAGACCTGGCGTCGCCGGTCGTCGATTTGACGCGCCATCGCTTCGGCACGCTCGAGATGCGGCAAGATCGAAAACATGTCGTTAACAACGAAGAGAGCGTCGCGCAGCTCGAACAGCAGATCGATATGGGCGGCAAGGCGATCCCGTGTTTCTGGCAGTCGGCCCAATGCGTCGATTGCGATTCCGAACGCGTCGAGCGCTGTGCGGTTCGCCGAGCGCTCTGAGGCACGACGACCGGCCTGTAATCCGAAGGCGTAAGCCTTTTCCCAGACTGCGCCACGACCGGCATGATATGCTAGTTGGTCGACATGTTCGACAAGGCGACCAGGGTTAAGTCGCTCGATGGCGTCGACAATGGCTGCGTGCAATGTCTGACGCCGCTCCGTCAGCAGGCCGGCGTAAGCTACATCATGAGTCAGGGCGTGCTTAAACGTGAATTCCGGCTCGGGGAACAGCCGCGTTTCGTAGATGAACTCGGCCGCCTGCAGATTGGCAAGACTCCGATTCAGCGAGTCGGCATCCGCATCGGCTACTTCGTTGAGAAGCGCAAGCGAAAAGTCCTTGCCAATCACTGCAGCCGATTGCAAGAGCCGTTTGTCCTCCGGCCCAAGCCGGTCGATCCGGGCGGCAAGCACCGCCTGAACCGTTACAGGTAGCCGGATATCGGTCAACGGCTTTACCAATCGGTAGCCCCCGCGTTTACCCTCTAGCGCGCCGCTCTCGATCAACGTGCGCGCGCTTTCCTCGAGGAAGAACGGATTCCCTTCTGTGCGCTCGATTAGAAGCTGGCGCAGACCTTGAAGCGATGCGTCGTCACCAAGCCGATCCTGTAATAACTCCGCCGCGCCTTGCGGCGGTAAGGGATCAATGCGCAGACTGGTGTAGTAGCTCTTGGCGCTCCAGTTGACGTGAAACTCCGGACGGAAATTTACGAGGAGGAGCACTGCTGCCTTAGGCAGACTCTCGACGAGGCTATCGAGAAAGGAGAGGCTCTCGCTATCCGTCCAATGGAGATCTTCGAAGATAACAATAGTTGGCTGAACTCTGGCCTCGCGCAGCAGCAGCGCCCTGCAAGCATCAAGCGTGCGCTTGCGCCGCTGCGCCGGGTCGCTGTCGGCCCAGGTCGGATCGTCCGCAGGTACGTCGAGCATCGCGAGAAATGCCGGCACTGTCGGACGCAAACTTTCGTCCAATGTCAACACCTTCCCTGTTATTTTTTCGCGAACTCGCCGCGCGTCGTCGGCAACTTCAATCTGAAAATAGCTTTTCAACAGATCAACGATTGGCAGATAAGCTGTCGCTTTGCCGTGCGATACTGAGCCGCTCTCAAGGACCAGCCAATCGCGCGTGCGATAGGAATGGGTAAATTCGTAATAGAGTCGCGACTTTCCAACACCTGCTTCGCCTACAACCGCGATCACCTGTCCGGTGCCGGCGCCGGCCTGCTCCAAAGCCTGATTGAGTACATCCATCTCGCGCTCACGGCCGACAAATCGCGTGAAACCAACTGCTGCGGCCGCTAGCAGGCGTGAGCGGAACTGTGCGGCGCCGGTCAATTCATAAATCTCGATCGGTTGCGGCAGGCCTTTGACCGGAATTGGTCCGAGCGGACGAACTTGCACAAGTCCTTCCGCCAGCCGCAATGCGTCAGCCGTGAGACGCACCGCGCCGGGCGGAGCAAGCTGTTCCATGCGGGCCGCAAGATGGGTAGTGGGCCCAATCGCGTCGTAATCCATGGTTAGATCGTTGCCGATCGTTCGGACGACGACTTCCCCCGAATGTATCCCAATGCGTATTTGAACTTCGACACCGAAGGTTCGCCGCGTATGTTCCGAAAGATCACGGATCGCCCGTTGCATCGCGAGCGCTGCATAGCAGGCTCGTACTGCGTGATCTTCGTGGGCGAGCGGCGCGCCGAATAGCGCCATGATGCCGTCGCCGAGCACCTTGTTGACGGTGCCCTCGTAACGATGCACTGCGTTCATCATCGCGGCGAGGATCGGATCGAGTATCTGACGCGCGTCTTCGGCGTCGCCACTCTGAATTAGTTCCATTGAACCATGGAGGTCGGCGAACAGCACTGTTACTTGCTTCCGCTCTCCTTCAAGGGCGGCCCGGCTTTGCAAGATGCGTTCCGCCAGCGACCTCGGTGTGTAGCTCTCCGGCGCAGTCGGTATCCGTGCAACCGTCTCGAGCCGCGCACCACAACCCCCGCAGAATTTAGCGGACGGTTGATTCTCAAACTTGCAACCGGAGCAAACCCATGCAAGCGGCGCACCACATTCCGCGCAAAACCGGCGCTCAGGCTGATTATTCGCAGCACATCTGGGACAATGCATGCAACGATCCCCCGGTCTCGCAACCGCATGCCGTGGCAATAATATATTAGTGTCCGCTCGAGGCGCCAAGTCTTGCACTCTCTTAGTGATTGCTTGTTCTAGACAAATTTTCTCCTCCTTGTTGTGGTGCGTCGACGATGAGGCATGCTAAGGTACTTACCGGTAATGGTGTGAGGTGGAACACACCGGTCGCCAGGGGATCTATTGCAGGAAGAATGGGGGAATAATTCAATGCCAACGGCAAGCAGACACGCCGAGACTGTCGTACTACATGCGGGCTACCGCAGCGACCCCACCACCAATTCTGTGGCGGTGCCGATCTACCAGACTACTTCCTACCAGTTTAACGACACTGGGCATGCGGCCCGGCTCTTTGCGCTGCAGGAGATGGGGAACATCTACACCCGCATCATGAATCCGACGCAGGCTGTTCTCGAAGAGCGCGTCGCCGCGCTGGAAGGTGGTGTCGCAGCGCTTGCCTTATCTTCAGGACAGGCCGCCACGCTGTTCTCGATCCAGAACATAGCGCACGCGGGCGACAACTTTGTTGCCTCGACTGACCTTTACGGCGGCACCTGGAACATGTTCGCCAACACCATGAACACGATGGGGATCGAGGCGCGTTTCGTCGATCCGTCGGATCCAGAGAACTTCCGCCGCGCCACCGACGCACGGACCCGTTGCTATTATGCCGAAACTCTACCTAATCCCAAGCTTGAGGTGTTTCCGATAACCGAGGTGGCGAAGATCGGACGATCGCTAGGCGTGCCCCTCATCATGGACAATACCGCCGTTCCGATATTGTGCCGGCCCCTGGAGCACGGTGCGGCGATAGTGATGCACTCGACCACCAAATACATCGGCGGTCATGGTACGTCGATCGGTGGCATCCTGGTGGATGGCGGCAACTTCGATTGGGAGAAGCACGCCGACCGTTTCCCAATGCTTAAC
This sequence comes from uncultured Alphaproteobacteria bacterium, assembly GCA_963804725.1. Lineage (GTDB taxonomy): Bacteria > Pseudomonadota > Alphaproteobacteria > ATCC43930 > CGMCC-115725 > JAATGI01. The sequence continues at coordinate 90,302 of CAWDRN010000012.1, forward strand.
ACGCCTGATCCAAGCTATCACGGTGCTGTCTGGACTCAAGCCGTCAAGCCCCTGGGCCCGATCGCCTACATAATCAAGGCGCGCGTCACACTACTGCGTGACATCGGCGCAGCAATGAGCCCCTTTAACGCCTTTATGTTCATCCAGGGTCTTGAGACATTGCCGCTGCGCATTCGTGAGCATTGCGCCAATGCGGCGAAGGTTGTCGCGTATCTCCAAAAGCAAGCGAAGGTGACAAAGATCATCTTCCCGGGCGTGATGAGTGGCGAAGCGCGGCGGCGCGCTGACGCCCATCTTCGGAATGGTTACGGCGCGCTGGTCGGTTTCGAGCTGCAAGGCGGCGGGGAATCAGGACAGCAATTCATCAACGCGCTGAAGATGCATTATCACGTCGCCAACATCGGCGATACGCGCAGCCTCGCTATTCATCCTGCTTCGACTACTCATTCGCAACTGTCACCGGAAGATCAACTGAAGACGGGTGTGACCGATGGTTATGTCCGCCTTGCCGTCGGGATTGAGCACATCGATGATATCATCGCTGATCTCGATCAGGCCTTCGCCGCGGCCTAAATCTCTGCCCAGCGTCAGGGAGCGCCTTTGTGGAGCATTCACACAGTCGATCCCCGGTGAGGGCGAGATTCATTTCATGTGAGTGTTCATGTCGTTAGTAGCCTCGAACCAGCCGACGGCGACCTGATGGGCAATTGGGTCAAATATATGCGCCAATTGAGGGCGGTTTCGCATAGGGTACAGCGGCAGAGAATTCGTTGTCCGTCGTCGGCCTGATCGCGCGGCGTTGCTCAGAAGATAGGAAGCAATGAGGTTTTACGAGCGCGATATTCAGCCGTCGCGTGTCGAGCTGGTTATGTGATAGCGCTCCCTTTGGCGAATTTGGCAAATGCACCGCAGCCGGAAATGCCATAAAAGCCTGCCGACGAGATCGGTGGCGGCAACGTTAACCAGTCAACCGGCCGCAATGCGCCGGCCGACACGGAGGATAATGCCGATGAATACTGCGTTGATGCCAGTCATCACCAATGCAAGGGCGGCCACCTGTGGAAAACTCCCGTAGTTCCACAGATCCATGAGCATTCGGCCGACGACCGGATTGGCCGTCCCTGACAAAAGGGCCGATGCCGTGAGTTCTCCCGCTGTATGGATGAACACGATGGACCAGCCCGCGACCAAGGCTGGGAGTGCCAAGGGGAACAAGATGCGCCAGAACGTGCGTGTCCTGCCGGCGCCGAATACCCGGGAAGCCTCGCCCATCTCGCGGCCGATCGCGTTGGCGCCGGTGCTCGCCGCTTGACCAGCATAGGGAAGGGCGATCACGACGTACGCGACCAGCAGAATCGCCGTCGAGCCATACAATCGAAAGGGGGGTAAGCTGAAGGCGAGCAGGACCGCGAGTGCGATGACCGTATAATGGTGCCCGGGAGAGTGGTGACGACGTTTGCGATGTAGCGCGCGGGGCCTGAAGCGAACCGCGTTCGGATCATGACGAGGCCCGCTATCAACGTCACCATCGTCGCCGCGACGATCGCCAGTACCAGGCTATCAATCAGCGCGTGCGACGTGGGTCCGTTCTCGAGCAGCACGAACCGGTATTGCTCGAGCGAGAGCGCATGCCAATTGATCCGCGGCGTCCAAAAGCTTTGGCCCGAGACAACGATCAATCCGATCAGTGGCAAAATCGCAGTCGCGCCGAGATAGACGCAGGCAATGACGCGGACAGGGCTGCGCCAGCTGCCGAGCATAACCAACGCGCGCCGTAGCCCTCGACCGCCGATCGCGGCATGCTGTCCGCCGGGCACAAGGATGCGCTGTAGAATCAGAACAGCCTGCACGACCGTGACCATGCCGGCCGCAAGCACAAGCGCGAATCCGGTCTGTGGCGGAAAATTTTGTATCAGGCGAAAGATATAGACCGACAGAACGTCGATGCGTGCGCCGGTGCCGATGACGACGGGAACGGAAAACAATCCAAGACCGTCGATCACAGAGAGGAGCGCAGCCGCCGTGATAGCCGGCAGTATCGATGGCAAAGTAATGCGGAACAGCGTTCGAGCGAGGCCCGCGCCCGCGATGCGTGACGCTTCCTCGAGACCTGGGTCGAGACGCCGCAGGCCGGCGGACACAATCAGATAAGCGTAAGGCACCAGATAGAGTCCGGTCACACACACCAGGCCGGTCGCGCTATAGATGTCCAGCGGTCCGCTCGCGAGATGGATGCCGACGATCCTCAGAACGCCGCGAACAAGGAGATTGACGTAACCGATGCGGGGGTCGAGCAACACGCACCAGCCCATGACGCCCGCGATCGGCGGCATCAGCAGTGGTGCCAGCGGCAAAAGTTCGCCGAGAATTTGAAGGCCCGCATCGGTACGTTCGTTCACCCAAGCCAAGGCGAGACCCGCAACCAGTGCAAACAGGGTCGACGCCACGACCACACCCACCGTATTGAACATGACCCCCACCAACGATCCGTCGGCCCATGCGGCATTGACGTCGGTTGCCGCGCCAGCGCCTGATCGCACGAGATCGACGACGGCAACGACGAGCGGGTAGGCGAGAAGTAATACCAGGAGGATAAGGCTTGCCCAAATTGCCGGCGTCACAGCATACAAGCCGCCGCGGATGAAACGACGAGGCGGCAATAAATCAATCACGCCGGCGCTTCGCCCGCAAACGCAAAGACCTGATTGGGCGAAAGTTCGAGCCAGAGCCGCGATCCGGGTTCGCTCGTCGTGACGCCAGGTGCGGTACGCACGATCAATGGATGCGCGCCGGCTTCGACTACCTGTTCGATATAGCCGCCGAGGAACTGCGCCCTTACCAACTTCACCGCCAATCGGTTCGGGCCGGCACGTTTTTCCGCAACGAGGGCGCATTGTTCGGGCCGGAACAGAATTGTCACCGCCGTTCCTATACGCAGCGTCGTGCCATCGCCGGTCGCAAGGACCTCACCGACTGGTGTTCGCACTCGATGATACTGCCCTTCGATCCCAGTCACACTGCCCTCGATCTGGTTCGGATTGCCGAGAAACTCGGCGACAAACCGGGAACTAGTGGATGGCATCTGACATTTGAATCCGGAATTGGGATTCCCAGGTGAGGTCGGGCATGCCGAGTCTGGCGCATGCGAACGGGAATATCGATCACGGTGAAGCCTTCTGAGCGCAAGAAGCTGAGGGCGATTTTGCAGAACCGTAACGCGCCGCAGAAGCATGCTTGGCGAGCCGAGATCGTCGTTTTGACGGCGGAGGGTCTTGGCACGAACGCGATCATGCGTCGGACGGGAAAGTCCAAGACCTGTGTGTGGCGCTGGCAGGAACGGTTCATGACGGACGGTGTCGAGGGCTTGCTGCGCGACAAGACGCGGCCTTCGCGCGTGGCGCCGCTTGGGCCGGAGGTGGCCGCGCGTGTCGTGGCGCTGACCCAACAGGACCCACCGGGCGAAGCCACCCATTGGACCGGCCCGATGATGGCCAAGACTTGCGGCATCAGCGCGAGCGCAGTCCGCCGTATCTGGCGCGCCCATGGCCTTCAGCCTCACAAGATCAGGCAGTTCAAGCTGTCGAACGACCCGAACTTCGTGCGAAAGCTGCGTGACGTTGTCGGGCTCTACGTCAATCCGCCCGAGCACGCCATCGTGCTCTCGATCGACGAGAAGAGCCAGATCCAGGCGCTGGATCGTACCCAGCCCGGCCTGCCGATGAAGAAGGGACGCGCCGGAACCATGACCCACGATTACAAACGCCACGGCACCACAACGCTCTTTGCTGCCCTCGACGTGCTCGAGGGCAAGGTCATCGGCCGCTGTATGCGGCGCCATCGCCATGAGGAGTTCATTCGGTTCTTGAATGTCATCCAGGCCGAAGTGCCAAAGCGTAAGTCCATCCACGTCGTGCTCGACAACTACGCCACCCACAAGCACCCGGCGGTCCTGGCCTGGCTCACCCGCCACAAGCGCTTCACCTTCCACTTCACACCCACTTCCTGCTCCTGGCTCAATTCGGTGGAGGGTTATTTCGCCAAGCTTTCCAAGCAGCGCTTGAAGCGCGGCGTCTTCCACTCGGTCGGCGAACTGCAGACCGCCATCAGCCGCTTCATCGAAGAAACCAATCGCATGCCAAAGCCCTTCGTCTGGACCGCCGATCCCAACAAAATCATCGCCGCCGTCAGGCGCGGGCACCAAGTGTTCAATTCGGTCCACTAGGACGGTGATAAAGTTCGGTCGGCGTGCCGATCTGAGCAATGCTGCCGTGGTTCATCACGACCACCCGATCCGCCAATGCCATCGCTTCGGCCTGATCGTGCGTGACATAGAGCGCGGTAAAGGTGAGGTTCTTCTGCAATGCCAGTAACTGAACGCGAAGATGATCGCGGACCCGAGCATCGAGATTTGATAGCGGTTCGTCGAACAAGATGAGACCAGGTTCGCCGACGATGGCACGCGCGAGTGCAACCCGCTGCTGTTGCCCGCCGCTCAGCTCATCGGGGTAATTCCTCGACAGCGTTTCGAGGCCGCCCAAGTGCAGAACATTGTTCACACGTTCCGCCACGACGCTTGGCGCGATGCCGCGATTGCGCAGCGGATAGGCAATATTGTCGGCGACCCTCATGTGCGGCCACAACGCATATGATTGAAATACCATTGAGAGACGACGTTTCTCCGGTGGAACATAGAGCCGCCGCTCGGCCGCGAACACCGGGTCGCCATCGATCTCGATCTCGCCGATATCGGGTTGCTCGAGCCCGGCGATGCAACGTAGCAACGTCGTCTTGCCGCATCCCGATGGACCGAGCAGAACCAGAAACTCACCCTGTTGTACGGTCAGATCGATGCCGGCGAGCGCCGCCTGCGTGGCTCCGCGCGTGCGGTAGACCTTGCTCAGCTGCCGCACCATGACTTTCGGTGCGGCGGCGACCAGGTTCGCGATCGGCGGCGCCGTCGCCGCGGTCGATATCGTCTTAGCCAAGGCCCAGAAGCTTCGCGTATTCCTTCGCCTTGCCCAAGGCGGCGATCGAATCGATCTCGACCAGTTTCGGCAATGGCCGGCTGCCCGGCACGTTCGGTCGGGTTGGCCAGCCGTTGGGGTTGAGCAATCCTTGCCCTTCCGCGGACAGGAAATATCCAGCAAGCAGTCGTGCGACATTTGGATGCGGGGCCTTGGCGATGATCGACATATAATTCTCCGTGGCCACTGTCGGTTCCGGGAAGATCTCAGCGATCGGCGCGCCTTTCGCCAGAAGACTATCGGTCACCAGATGTACCGCAGGCGCGTAGATGCCCTTGGCGTCCGCGGCGACCTGCTGCAACCCTGGGACCACGCTCGCAACGAACTGTGCTGACGGACCAAGGCTGCGGAGGAAATCGTCGCCGTAGTTTTTCCGCATCAGCATGTACCATTGCGCGGGCCCAGCGCCGATTCGCGGGTCGATCAGCAACAGGCGCCCTTTGTATTTGGCATCGAGCAGACTCATCCAACCGGTCGGCGCTTCCTTGAACTCGCTCGTGTTCCACACCAGCGAATAGGGAATATGGCCGATATTGATCCAGAAAATGTCTTGGTCGCGGGCCGGGATCGCGGCCCGATTGGGAATATCGGCCACCGGGGCAAACCAATCCTTGCCGATCGCCATCTGCACCATCGACTTGTCGGTGCTGATGACGACGTCGGCGACCATGTTGCCAGACTCTTCCTCCGCGCCTAGCCGCTGGAGCAACGGCCCCGCGATCAAGCGATCGACCTCAATCTCGATGCCGTATTTGGCGGTGAAAGCGGCGACGGTATTCCGCGTCACCGTGGGTTCGACGACGGAATAGAGCGTGCCTTGGCCTTCCTTTTTCGCGGCTGCGACCAGCGCTCCGTCGATCTCGGCCCCGAGGGCGGGTATTCCGACTGCAGCTGCGCCGATCATGCCCGCCCCCACCAACATTTGGCGGCGGGTTATCGCCGGGTCGGAACCTTCAATTTTTTCGGCCATTCCTTTCCTCTCCCGCATGCTGCGACGTCATGCGGTGCACGGCTGACACGCCGCGCACCAAGTCGAGCAGCGCCTCGACATTCTCAGGCTCTGTGTCGCCGCGCCAGGCGACATGGCCGTCCGGTCTCACCAGGATCAGCCGACGATCATACTGCTCCGCTTCGTCCAGAGGTACGAACTTCAGCGGCAGACCGATCCTTGCTGCCGCGCGCGCGAACCGGTCAACCTCGGCGTTGCGATTGCATTGGAGGAGCGAAAAATCGGGACCCAAGGCGTCGAACAACGAGCGGCCATCCTTCAGGAAACAATGCGGCACGCGGCAGCCCGGCACGGTCGAGGGAGTAAAGCGATCCATCGTGTAGGGCGGCTGTTCCGCGCCGTCGTAGGCGATAACTGGCGAGCGATCGTAAAAGTATCCAAAGTTTAGGCCGCCGACGAAATATTGCCGGTTGTTCAATTCGATGAGCAGCCGCCCATAGTCGCGCCGGGCTGCTTCGCCGGCGAGCCCGGCGTCCGCGATGGCTTCGGGGATTGCGGCACGACGGCTCCGACTTTCGCTGGAATGACCTTTGACGAAGCGCGAAACCTGGTGCGTAACGGGCAGTCGCTCTACCTCGTAGGAATTTAGCAGCGTCGGCGGAGCCCAACCCTTCAATACTGCGGCTAGCATCCAGGCGAGATCGACTGCATCGCAGATGCCAGCGTTCATGCCGAAGCCTCCCGTCGCCGGCCACAGATGAGCGGCGTCGCCCGCGAGGAATACGCGTCCATTACGGATGTAATCGCATACCAGCCGAGAATCCTTCCAGAACTCCTCGTGCAGGATTCGATACGGGAAGTCGTCGGCTACGCCGAGAATGTCGCGTATGCGGCGATCCCGCTCCGCCCGAGCGCTGTCGGTCGCGCCATCCCGTATCGGCCAACGGACCAGCCACAGGTCACGGCCATCAATCGCGGTGACGCTGCCCGATTGGGTTCGACTGACAGTATGGCTGCTCCAAGCAGGCTTACCACAAAGCGCGCGAAGCTGCGGGGCATGTAGAAACGCGGATGTCCGTCCCGGGCCCGCAATCGGAGTTGCCCGACAAGCTTGCACCGATGAGCTTGCGGACAGTCGATCGTCCGCCGTCGCAACCCACGAGATACGCGGCGGTTATCTCGACGTGGCTGTTGTCGTCGAGATTTACCGCCGTCGCGACCACGCCGCGCTCGTTCTGGCGCACGCCGTCGATGCGCACGCAATTTAGTAGACGGATTTGCGGCGCGCTCACCGCTTCCTGGAACAGGACCGGTTCAAGGTAGATCTGATTGATGCGATGGGGCGGCTCCGGCGTGGGCCAGTCGGAATCCAGGGCCCATTTCGCGGTATAGCGCTCCGCCCGGGAGGGAATTGGAATGCGGCCAAATTCGATGCCGGTAAACGAGGTCCGGAAACACACGTCGTTTGGCCAATCCGCCGGCAAACCCGCACCACGAATGCGCTGCACAAAACCCAGTCGGCGGAATGTCTCCATCGAGGGCGGAGCGACGTGATTGCATTTCGGCGAGGGCGGCTCGCCAGCCCGCCGCATTTCCGCGACAGTGACCTCGATGCCGCGCCACGCAAGGTCAAGCGCCAGGGTCAGGCCGACAGGACCGCCGCCGACGATCAGCACCGCCGTTTTCAAGTGTAGTTCGGACACAATTCTTTTGCTGCTCGCTTCCAGGCCCTCGTTGACGACCAGTCGCCGCGACCCTATTCTAATTTCATAGAATGCAATAGAATTTCATATCTTGAAACCCATCGCAAGCCGCCCCGCGACCGCGCCGACGCGCGCGGCACCCGCTAGGCGCCGAAGCGGCGGCGCCCCCGCCTATCGCGTGAACGTGCTCGAGCGGGCCATCGATGTGCTCGAAGCATTCGAGCGCGCAGGATTGGCCTTGCGCCTTGCCGATGTTGCTGCCGCCGCCAGTCTTCACCCGACGACGGCGCTGCGCCTCCTGACTATCCTGTGTCACCGTGGATTGGTAATGCGCGATGGCGAAACGGGGCGATATAGCCTCGGTTATGGGCTCCTCGCACTGGCAGAAGTTGCTAAAAATCGTGCAGGGTTGGTCGAACGCTGCATTCCGACCATGCGTCGACTGCGCGATTCTCTAAACGAGACGACGTTGCTGAGCGTGCGCGACAGTGAGTGGCGCGTCGACATCGAACAACTGGTGGGCCTTCAGGAGAACCGGCTCGTTGTATCGGTGGGCACGCGCAAGCTCCTTTATGTCGGTGCGGCGAGCAAATTGCTCCTGTCGGCGATGAAGAACGACGAGATCGACGATTATCTAACTCGGACGCCGCTAGTCGCACGCGGCGAGCAGACGATCGTGGATCCGAACGCGCTCCGCACCGAGCTTGCCCGGATTCGATCCCGTGGCTATTCGGAATCGTTGAGCGAAGGCCCCAGCCGTGGCGCGGCGGTAGCGGCGCCGGTATTCGAGAGTGATGTGATGGTCGCGTCGCTGTCCGTGTTTCTGCCCGGTCACCGCTACCGCCGACATTTGCGGCGCGGACTTATCGAAACCGTGTGCGCGGCCGCCGCATCGTTGTCGCAACGCGGCGCATTCGATTCGGAGAACAGGCATGCCGTCATCCCCCGGTGAAACCGCGCTGGCGACGCTCCATCGCCACTATCGCGACCGCGAACGCGAAGCGCGGCGCCGTCACGAGGCCGGCCAAAAAGTGGTGGGATATTTTTCTAATAACGTACCTGAGGAATTGATCCTTGCCGCTGGAATGTTCCCGGTTCAGCTCACGGGCGATCCGCGCGACACTACCGAGATCGCTGATATCTACCTCGACGAGGCGTTCGACGGCAGTATTAGGTCGATTTTCAATCGGCTTTTTACCGAGCATTTCGATTTCGTCGATCTGGTGGTGGTACCGCGAACCTCAGAAGCGTTCCTGCAGCTCTACTACTTCGTCGACGAGGCGCGACGCTGGGAACCGAAGCGTCGTGTCCCGCAACTTTATCTGTTCGATTTTCTGCAAACGCCGTTTCATCTGACGAATCAGTGGGATCGCAGCCGGTTGAACCTGCTGAAGGCTCGGCTCGAGCATCTGAGCGGCGCACCGATCGTGGAAGGTGCACTCCGGCAAGCGATCGCGACGGTGAACGGGGACCGGCGCCTGTTGCAGCAAACGGCGTCTCTATGGCGCGGTCCGACGCCGCGGCTGAGCGGCGTCGACGCGCTTGCAATCATCGGATCGGGCTGGTTCATCGATCGCGGTGAACACGCGGCATTGCTCCGATCAATTGCCGAGGGCGGATTGCCGCTTCCGCCGCGGTCAGGGTTGCGCCTGCTGATCAAGGGGAGCCCACATGACAATCCCGATTTCTATCATGTGGTGGAGGAGGCCGGGGCCGTGATCGTCGCGAGCGATCACGTCTTTGGCGATCCGACGTTCGCCGCGTCGATCGACGAGGATGGCGCTCCGATGGACGCGTTGACCGGATACTACCAATTGCAGTCGCCCAGCATTCGTTCATATCCGCAATCGCGACAGGACGAGCGGTTCATGGCTCTCGTCGAGACCGCGGCGGTCGAGGGCGTTGTGTTTTACCACGAGGAGCATGACGACACGCTCGGTTGGGATTATCCCGACCAGAAGAAACTGCTGGACGCGCGGGGGATTCCATCGCTGTTCCTGAAGCGGCAATCCTATCGCCATCCCGATCGCGGGGCACAGCGTCGTGCGATCCGCGAATTTCTGGACGCGATCGCGGGACGGGAGGTCGTTGCCCAATGAGCGCCACAGCAGCGACCCGTCACCCCCCGCGCGATGCGTCCAATCGCCTGGTCAGCACGCAGCGCGCAAACGAGCATCAGCGCGAATGGTTCCAGGATTTTCGGCGCGCCGTCATGGAACAGGGCGCGCCATATGTCATCGCCGATGCGGTATCGCCGCACGAGATCTTGCACACCATGGACATCCCGGTGTTGTCGATCGCGTGGTATTCGGCGGTAATCGCGGCGAAACAGCTGTCGCCGTATTATTTCGGCCTGATGGATCGGCTGGGCTATCACGACGGGCTGCCGCGATACGGCAGCCTTCCCTTCATGACCACGCTCGACAACGATCCCGGGCGCGCGCCCTACGGCGGTTTGCCAAAGCCGATGCTGATTCTAGACCGGCTTCGTGGCGATTACGTCCAACGAATTGCGGAGCAATGGGCGCGCGCCTTCGGGACAGCGAGTTTCGTGCTCGATTGCACCTCGCCGGTAACACTGGAGCGCGACTGGTTCAAGCGTGCGCAGCATGACTGGGAGGCGCTTTACGGTAAGGATCGCCTCGATTTTCAGGTGAAACAGCTCGAAGCGCTGGTGCGCACGGCGGAAACGCTGAGCCACCGCACCTTCGACATGGTCGAATTCACGCGGCAGATGCACCGGGTCAACCGCGCCGGCGAACTCGCCGCGCAGGCGCGCGACCTAATCGCCCATACGGTGCCCGCGCCGGTGGCGTTGACAGAGCAACTCAACAACGTGATGGCCGCGACGTGGAACCGCGGAAGCCAGTGGGCAATCGATCACCTACAATTCTATAACGACGAGCTCAAGGGACTGGTCGATCGCGGCGTTGCCGCCTGTCCCGAAGAACGGGTTCGGCTGTTGTGGCTCAACAATGGGCTTTGGTTCAACACGAAATTCTACCGCGCATTCGAACGGTCACACGGTGCGGTATTCGTGTGGACCATGTACACGGATTTCTTTTCGGATGGCTACCGCAAGTATTTCGACCGGGATCCAATGCGCGCTCTGGCGGCACGTCATATCAACATGAACGAGCAGCTCCACTTGCCGCCGTGGATGGCGGATTGGATCATCCACCAGGCTCGGGATTTCGGCGCGCATGGCGCGGTGATGCTCAACCCTATCGGCGATCGCATGTCCGCCTATGGCACTCGGTTTGCTTCGCAGGCGCTCGAAAAGGCCGGTATCCCGGTGTTGGAGTTAACCGCGAGCATGGTTGACGCCCGGCTGTGGGATGACGCGAAGATGACGAAGAGCGTTGCGGATTTCATCGAGCAGCGCATCTGGTGTCGATAGCCAAGGGATTTCGCATGAGGCCTCTCGACAACATCACCGTCCTCGATCTGAGCCACGCAGTCGCCGGGCCCCATTGCACCTATCATCTGGGCTTGATGGGCGCCGACATCATCAAGGTCGAGCGGCCGCTGCTTGGCGATGACCTTCGCCACTACACCGAACATGCGGGGCTGAAGACGCTCAGCGCGCCGTTCATCGCTTATAACACTGGCAAGCGATCGATCACCCTCGACCTAACGAAGCCAGCGGCGCAAGAGATTCTCGCCCGTCTCATTCCACGGGCCGATGTGATGGTCGAGAATTTCCGGCCCGGCGTCGCAAAGCGCCTAGGGTTCGATTGCGACAGTGCCAGACAGCAGAATCCGAAGACTCATCTACTGCTCGATTTCCGGATTCGGCCAGACGGGCGTGATGCGGGATTGGCCCGCCTATGATCACATCATTCAGTCGATCTCCGGCGTCATGATGATGAACGGCAGTGAGGGGGGACCGCCGTTGAAGGTTGGGTTGCCGCTCGCCGATGTCTTTTCCGGCTATGTCGCCGCCTTTGCGATCGTCTCGGCCCTGTTGCAACGCGAACGCTCAGGCGGCGGCGGTCAATACATCGATGTCGGAATGCTGGACGCGCTGATGATCATGATGAACGCCGGCATCGTGACCTATCGTCTATCCGGTGCCATACCGCGGCGCACGGGCAATCTCGGCTTTCGCCTGGTTGCGACGTCGAGCGTATACAAGACGCGGGACGGCTACATCGGAATCGGCGCAAATCACCAGCCACAAATCGAGGCGTTGTTCCGAATCATCGGCCGGCCCGACGTTCTCGCCGATCCGCGGTTTGCAGATCATGCGGCACGCATGAAAAACAACGAGGCGCTGCGCGATCTCCTGACGGAACTGTTTGTGACGCGGTCCGCGGACGAACTGGAGCCGAAGCTGGCCCAAGCAAAGGTGCCGGCTGGCAAGGTCAGAACGCTAGCGGAGACCGTGGACCATCCGCATATCCGCGAGCGCGACTTGTTCGTAACGTCATCGGTGCCAGGGTTGCAACAAACAGTTCCGATCGTCGGGGCAGGGTTCTGCTTCGAGCATGACGGGCCGAAGCGCGCCGGCACCGTAGCGACGATCGGTGAGCACACCGACGAGGTTCTACACGAAATCGGGTACAGCGGAGAGGATGTAGCGGGGTTTCGCGCGACAGGAACAATCTAGTTTTTCGATTGCGAATAGTGCGGGGTGCGGGATTAAGTCCCTCGGTTGACTTCGCGGTGGGTTGCCGCGACCTATCACCCTTTTTTCCGCTTCCGCTTGCACCCTCGGTCTCACTAGTGGTGAAATCTGTTGGTGCTATGTCGTAGCGTGTCGGAAGGGGACTCGTGAAAGCGTGCCGTATGGTGAGCCGCAAACCGGCTGAGAGACCCAAAACCGCGCGCAATTGCGACCGAAGTGACCGATCCGCCGTCTCGCCCGATGCGGGCAAGTTCGCCTCGGGCTAGTTCTAGCCGCAGCGCGCGCAAATGCGCAATCGTTCAGGCCGCGATGCACCCTGTCTGCGTTGCACTGGTCATGCCAACGAAAAGAGACAAGTTGCAGAGACTCATGGCGAGCGTGCAGAGAACTCTAAGTGCAGGAGTCAAAAAAGATACTCCGCAACCAAAACGGCACGAGTACGAGAACCATATGCACAGCCTCTTGCACGGGGGATCGAACGGCTTCCGTCCCTAGCGAGCCTCTCTTAACCCGAGTCGTTCGAGACGCGGCAATACTTCGTCACAGAAGAGCGACAGCTCTTCGGCGTAATTGACCATGGATATGCCGATGCCGCGTAGCCCTGCCGCCGCAAGTGCTGCGAGTTCTTTCGCGACGTTGTCAGGATCGCCAACGAGGCGCCAGCCCCCCATGCCAGTTGCCTGTTGACGGCGTGCCTGCGCGAATTCGGTGGCAGTCATCGCGTCAGCTCGTATGTTTCGCGTGGCAAGTATCTCGTCGACCGACACCCAGTCTGCGTGGTCAACGAACGCGTAATGGTAGTACTCCTCGGCCTCCTTCTGGGTCTGCCGACAGGTGATCACGCCAACTGTGTAGACATCCAACTCGTTCCCACACTCGCGCGCTTCGGTTTGCGCGGCCTGTACGGCTTTTGCTTGTTCCGCCAAACTGACGCCGGTTATGTTGAAGAGGGCATCGCAGTTGCGCGCAGCAAAGCTACGGCCAGTTCCGGAGGCTCCTGCATTCATGATAAGCGGAAACGTTCCGGCGAACGGCTTCGGGTGCGCACGGATCCCGAACATCGTTGCGAAGGGGCCTTGGATATCGAAATTTTCTGTCGCGGACCAGATCAATCTGATCGCATCGAGCCATTCCTTCGCATATTCGTAGCGAACCTCATGTTCACGCTGGGTAACACCGAACATCTGAAATTCGCCTTCGTTCCACCCCACAACTACATTGAGCCCAAAACGGCCATGTCCGATGTGGTCGGCCGTGACCATTTGCTTCGCCGCAAGGATCGGATTGAAGAGCGGCGCGTGCACCGTCCCGAAAATCGTCATTCGCGCCGTCGCGCCAAGAAGTCCGACCGCCCAGGTCAGCGTTTCAAGCGTAGCCGCTTGGTAATCGCCAACAGGGCCGTACGCCTTCCACCGGGCTACCGGCAGCATGAAATCGATCCCGTATGCATCCGCCATGCGGGCGAGGCGCAGATTGTCATCCCAACTCCCCGACCAACGCTCAGGGACCAATGTCACTGCGCGTCCGCTTGAGCAATTTGACCCAAAGAGGCCGATCTTCAGCTTGTTATGGTTATACATTGCGAGACGATCTCGCCGAGCCGCCTTGTCTGACCTTGTCATGAAATGAGCATACGACGGCGTCTATGCCTGCCATAGGAGGGACGTTTGTTTGCAGGATATGGTGACGAACGAGTACATTCCGTGTGCGGCATGTCGGCCCCTTGCACCGCCGAATTCACCCGCGCCTCTGTATATGAAGGTTGAGTAGACAGGTCGTGCGCCTCCTTATCGTGGACCGTCAATCCGCACGTCTTCCACGAAGGTGATACTAACCATTGGCCATGCCAAACTCTCATTCCGTTGAAAATCGCGTGCTGTGGGCACACGAACGGCTCGATAGTTCGCGTTCTATTATTCACGTGAGGTCCGTTTCGAATGTCTTCGAGAAAGTCTTCGGCACTGAATCAAGCGGCCTCATGCGGTGCGAACTTCTCGGAGCCGACAAAGTGGTCAATACGCTTTGGCCGTAAACTGCCGTGATGACCGTTTTTGCTGCAGGGTGCTGTGCGGCATTTGACTGTTCAGGAGAGAGGCTCGATTTGGCAGCGTCACCATTCTCTCACCCGGACTATTGCTGGCGAGGAATTGCAGATACGTCTGCCACAAAGGCCGCTCCCGAAACCGGCAACGCACCAGCAGTTCCTGCAAATAGTCGAGATGGGCGCGGAGGTTAGTAGCATGACGGCGATGCAGGACCGTATCATCGCCTGTCCGCATTGCCGTCACTGCGTGGTGGGCATCGCTCATTGCCGCGGCTAACCCTTGCGACGATAAGGCATCGCGCGCAATCGCAGCATCCCCAACAGACGCCGCGCGGCCCGGCTTTGACCATTGGAGCGAGCTTGCACCCGACGCGCCGGGAAGCATCGCCGACAAAGGCGGCATCTCCTCGGCGAGCCATGACGCTTTGCCCTCGCGTAGCGTGTGGTCCAATGTATCTGCGTCGACCTTCAACAACGGACCGCGGCCAACGAAGCCGATGCCGATCGTGAGTTCGGAGCCCAACCGGTAGGCATATCCATCGGGCAGCGCTGCAATACGGAATTCGGGAGTTGCCGGCGTCATCTGACGTGTCGTCCAGAAGAACCGGCTCGCCCATGGACGCGGAGGACGTACGCTCGAGTGGCTCATCACCGCGGCGCGGCCAGTAGCGTCGATAAGCGTCCGCCCGCGCCATCCAGCCCCAACGAAACGCCGGCGCCATTGCGGCTTGGCGCGATCCATAATGATGGTGATGTCGCCGCTGCCCCTCACTGCATCGAGCAGGGCGACCTCGAGGCGAGGGCGCTCCAAATGCGCAGTTTCGGCGCTCTGATGCCAAACAGGCAATTCGGAATCCCAGCTCGCCCAGCGGCCACTGTTGAGACAGTCAACTCCGAGCCTGCTGGGTTCAATGCCGAATTCGACCAGGAATGCTAGGGTGCGCGCCGGAACGGCATCGATCCGCGGCGGGTCATCGAGGCGCGGCAAGCGATCGACGACGAGAGCCGTGCGTGCACACCTCGAGGCCAAAAGCGCGGCAACAAGTCCGGCGGGTCCACCGCCAAGGACAACCACATCGAAATTGCGGCCGGAAATCAAGGGGGCGAGATCGGTGCAAACCGTCGATCGACAGGGGTATCGAAGACAACAAGGAAATTCGCTCTGGCGACAACCTCCGCCGCATCGGCGATCCCGTTGGTCTCGATCATGTCATTGCGCGCTCGGTTGAGCGCCGCAGCGCCGTCGGGCAGGCCGACGTTGTACCCCTCGTAGAGCAGAATTCAGCATCTCGCGATAACGCTGCTGTAGCGCCTGATGAGCCGTATTGCGCGCAGGTGGCCGCTTCAGGTTCGGCGCGCGCAAATACTCCTCCTCCGAGGAGGGCGCGAGCCATTCTTGGATGTCAAGGAACGTCCGATAATGGTCCTCGCCTTCCGCCATGATCGTACGAATGGCTTGTACCAGGTCATTGGACTGGCCTTGCTCTAGCGTCGCGAGGATGCGGGCATAGACGCCGTCGACCGATTGTGAAGGCGCTTCGACGGCTATGAAGGCGTTCACGGCGTCGCGCGTGAGTGCCATCGGCTGAACCGGTATGGGCTGCTCATGAGGTTTCGCAGCGGGCAACGCGGTGGCAACACCAAGGGCGGGATGGTAACGAGGTCGCCCCAGAAGTCCGGCGAGCACCATGTTCACCGCACGGAGATGACGCATCTCACCCAGCGCGATGCGCATGATCTCAGCGTGCGCAGCGCGGACGTCATCGCGAAGGCGACCGCGCAGATCCTTGGGCGACTTCAATGAGTTGGCGGCCGCCAGATACTCCTGAAGGACCGCGAGCTCGACGCCGGCGGCATAGCGCAAATGCTGCTCCAACTCTGCCGCATCGCGTAGCGGCTTGCCGGTGAACTGACGCTGCGCGTAGGGTCCGATTTGCTCCCGGCGCTCGATCACGAAGTTCAAGGCTTGCCATCGCTGGTTGATCTCATAGTAGCGCAACTCGATCGGTGTCGGATTGGCGGCGGTGGCGGGAGCAGGGATTTTGTTCAGGGTCCTCGCGCGCCGTTCCCACGCGACCGCCACATCCCATTTGGGATCATTGGTCGGTCCCGAGGGCAGCGGCGGGAGTGCGATATCCGGGTGATTGGATGCCCAGTAGAAACACGCACAGTCGCGGAAATCGTGCGTCCAAGGACTGCAGAGAGATTGTGTGAGCTCACCCGGCGTGAACATCGGGGCAAGCGCACCGTCGTCGCCAAGATAGCGCGCGCGCTTTCCCGCGAGGGTTACCGGCTCAGCCGTCCTGCCGGCGCGATCGACACGAATGAGCGTCAAGCGCACCTCGGTCCCCTCGGTCAGCAAACGTACAGCGGTCCAGGGATCAGGCGGCTGGCGGTTGTTGCCGGAGGAGCTTGCGGGCAACGTCGAAACCTTGAGGGTCAGCTTACCGAGAGGCCCAAACGTGCCTCTGAGCGTATCGACCGTCCACTGCCCATCGGCGGCGAGCATCTGGTATGCGCTGAATGTCGCGCTGTCGATGACGCGATCCGCCTTTGCCGCCATGGCGCCCTCCAGATCAACCTTCACTAGGTCGATCGACGCATCGGGCATGTCCATTTCGAGGAACGGAAAGAACCGCCGCTCAAGATTGCGCAAATCACATTCGAGTCCAGGAAAGCAATTGCCGATGCCCGATTCGAGTCGGGTCGAGACAGGATTGCCCGCCACTAAGCGCTGCGTAGGGTTGGGCGCTGGAGTCTTGCGCAGTGCCGGGGCGTTCCTGGGAACTAGCTTCATCGGCGTCGCATTGCTCATGACCATAACTCTCTCGCGCTGAAAATCCGCGCCCCCGTGGGGTGGGGAGCAAGCTCGCAGTAAATGGAGAGGCAGAATTCGAGCCATCCTCGCACGAACCCGCACGCCAAGTCCGAGCGCGCAGATGCCTCCTGATGGCATGCGCCGGAGCAGAGATAGCGCGCCCAGCAGCGCCGACAGGCCGCTTGCGCGTGGACGTGCCGTGCTTTGAGAAAGGCGAGTCGGCGCGCCTCATCGAGTCCGGCGTTGTCGCCCATGGCAAATTCGTCGACGCCGATGGCGCGGTGGCAGGCGTACCACTGTCCAGCAGACGACACCGAGAAATATCCGCCGCCGGCGCCACAGGGATAGGGAGAGCTCGCGCCGCGAGCGATTTGCTTCAGCGCGACTGCGAGATTGGTGAGACGGATCGGGCCGCCCCGCGCGAGCTCCGCCCGCGCGACACGCTCGAGCGCGTCGAGGTAACGGGGCCAGTCTTCGTCGCGCAAGGCGCGACCATTCCTGTCCACGCGCAATGGCGAGAAGCCAACCTCGGGGAAACCAAGCGCGAGGATGTCGTCGAAATATTGCGAAAGATCCAATTGGCCGCGTGTGACGGTTGCGCGGGCCGCGATCTGCGCCTGACCTGGGTCCGCAAGGAGCGGCGATGTCGCGTGTTTCAGTGCGGCGAAGCTGCTCTTTGTTCTCCCCAGTGCAGGGCGTTGTCTGTCCTGCTGCGCCGCTCCACCATCGATGCTGATCGTCACCGCAAAGCGGTGTGTGCGCAGCAGTGCCAGATCTTCGGCGCGCAGCAGCGTTCCATTGGTGGTGACAGAAAAGCGGACGTCGAGTTCCGCGATTGCGACCTTGGTGTACCGTGTAATCGACGCACCGGTGAAGGAGGGCACGGTTGACAAAGGGCTCACCGCCCAAGAAGCCGACGGTGATCGGGCGAGTAGGATCGGCACCCGCAAGTAGCGCGTCGATCGCTTCCCGAGCGACCTCCCACCGCATCGGATCCGGCTGAGCGCCAGCGAAAGAGCCGCGTGCGGCATAGCAATAGCTGCAGGATAGGTTGCAACTCGAACTGACATTCAGCGACACACTCTGCGGCGCCGGGGCGACGACGTGCTCGAGCGGCACCTCGCCCGCGTCCGGCTCGACCAGGCTCTTGACGAGCCGGTCGAAAGCGTCGCGATCGCGTCGTGTCGGCGTGTCATCGGGAGTAATATCGAAGAGGCGGCTATAGGGTACGACGAGCAGGTGCTCGCCGCGGCCGGAGCGAAATCGATGGACGAGCGGCGCCGCGGGGTCACCGTCGATGCGGGCGATTGGCTTCATCAGCTCCTCTCATCCAGTCGTGCGAGTACGGCTGTACGACGCGCCGCGGCGCCCTTGGACATCTGGCGCACGGCGGGCTTCGCCTCCTTCGTAGGCGGCACGCGCACCGATTTCACCCACTTCATCAGTAACGCATATTGCCAAGCCGACAGGGTCAAGGGATTGGCGTTGGAATGGCGCATGAAGGGCGGCATGCGCATCGTACTAGCGTCGGCAGTCTCCTGGGGCTGGATCTCGAAGGGCTGGCGGATGAGAGCCTCCAATCGCTTGGGATGCTCGGTAATGAATTCGCGCAAACCCTCGATGTCCTGCAGCAGGCGATGTCGCGTGCGAGCGTGCTCCGTCAGCGGGAGCGGCAGATCAACGCTTGCGGCAGGCACCGTGTATTCGTCGTTGCGGAGGGCATCCACGCGAGTCATAGCGTGGTCGCGTGGTGTCGTTACTTGATCGCCGCGGATCGGCGTCCGTCGCCGTAGGCGACCGTCAAGCCGGATGCTTCGCTCGTTCTGAAAGTGATCTAGATTGAACAGCGAGACGGTCTCGTAGATCCGCTCGAACAGGTCCTGTACCCATGCCTCGCGCTCGGCGCGGCTGAGCGCAGCGTCGCGGACGGCCGCGAAGCTGTCGCGGTCGTTGAGTTCGTCCGCAAGCGACAGAAACGGGCGGCGATCCGGAGCAAAATCAGGAGGACCGACGAACACGTTTGCGTGGGCCCCCAGCGTTCGCGCACGCCGCCCCGGCAGCGTCAGCGTCACTTCGATGCGGGCCTCGCACGTATCGTCGACGACGCCGAGCGATGGAGGCTCTTGGTTTGGCGGCGCGTCTGCGTTGAGCATATCGTAGGTATCGGGTGGCTCCACAGTCGCCTCGGTCCGTTGCCCGAACCAGCCCGCCGCGGGATCAAGAAAAGCATTGACCTCCTCGACAGCCGCACCATGGTCCGAGGTTTCGCGAGCTGCCTCGGGCGGTCCATAGAAGCGGCCAAGTCCCGGCGTAAACCGCAAACGTACGATCTCAACGTTTACGTCGTCTTCCCACGGGGCGCCGCTCTCTTGTGGCTGCCTGCGGCTGCGCATGACTTGGATGCTGCCGAGCGGAATACTGCGTCCCAACGGGATCATTGGTCGCGTCGCGCCGGGCGGGCTAACGCCGAAAACCGTATGAACGCCGTGGTCGTCAGCTCGCACCGAAAGCGGCGGAAACGTGCCAAAGACCAAATCGGGGTTGATCCTGCGCCGGGCGGCTTTGCGGTTCTTTGCGTCAACGCGGATGGTGATCGCGGCTTCGTCGGCGCCATTCTGCCGCAGTAGCGCGGGCGTCACCGGTACTTCCTTCCACCGCGACGGCGTACGAGCATCGCCCACAAGTGCCCATACTTCAAAAAACGGCGCGACCGGTCGGATCAATTCGCCATCGCGAAGATGAATGGCGGGGGGCATACGCGGCTCAACGGATGCGTCGCTCAGAACGTCCAGCGTCCACCAAGGATCAATCACCGTGTTGCCGTCGGTGCGCGGATCAACCGGCTGCGTCCACCGGTAGGCGTCTTGTGGCGCACTACTGCCCCCGAGCCGCGCAATGGCGATCGGAGGATCGAGGAAGATCGCTTGGATAATCTGCGCCACGGAGCCCCCGTCTCCGAAAGTCCCCTAGATTCTCCCGAGCCCGAAATTTCCTTCTTTAGCCGACATATTGCGACGTGCAATCAAAGGCAAACATACACGCAATCTTAAGCATTAACTAGGCCAAAAATTTATTGCAGAGGCAAACGAGCACTCCGATTCAGAGTTCCCCAGGCTTGAACCCGAGGGGAGAACTTTTGGCCGCCCTAAAGGTTGCTCACTGCTGTTTCAGGCACTATGTCCTTGGCGATTTCAGTTCGGCTACCCCTGTGCGCGACACGCACAAACATATCAACGCGCCCAGTGCATCAACGCATAGGAGGCCCGCCGAGACGTAGCGTGCGGATAAGTCCAACCTCTCCATTAAAATTCCAAAGAGGAGTGGAGCAAATGCCTGCGCAGCGCGTGTGGGAGCGTCAAGCAACCCCGTCCGCTCGCCATACCCATGTAGACCGAACATGGCGGGCGGCACTGTGCTACGGGCAAATTGTCAGAAGGCCATTGTCCGTGGCACAGAGAAGCACAAATGCCACGGCCGCCGGAGGGTCGGCAGCTTCTGAGGATGTGGCACGGTTGCGACCGGGCCGAACCAATATCGCAATACGACCATTGCGATCGACGTCGGACCGAATTCCTTGCTATAGAGCTCAAAAAAATTGGCGAAGTCATGGGGAAGCGGTCAGCGGTAGTTGAATTGTTCTTGGGCGACATGGGCTCCATTCAGCCAAAGTGACCACCGCCAGCTTTGCTCATCCGGCTTGGCGCCGAAATACACCTCACTGCTTTATGTTCGAAACAACCACGATCCGGTTAACGCTACAGCGCTTAGTTTCTCCGTGGCGCCCGCCGGGCTAGCCGCGATGATCTTCATTGCTGGGGCGCCACAGTCCGAGTTGGTACGACATCCTCGGTCACTCCGAAGTCGATATCGGCAAACGTGAACTCGATCGGCGTCATCTCGCTAAGAATGATATGAGATAAAATCAGTCAGCTGCAATCTAAACGTTATTCAATCAGTCTTGCCGATTGTCGCGCAAGGATGTCGGATTGTGCGAGACATTCAGCTATGAGTTTTCGTGCTGACGATCCGTACCGTCATGGCCAGCGAACCCGACGCGGCACCCTGAAACGCAAAAGAAGGCAATCGCCAGGCCTCGGCGGCCATCGTCGCACGTGCGGATGGAGAAACCGTTCGGCGAGCCAGTCGTGGTGCATGATGTGGTGATCCGATTCGACGACAACAGCGACGCGACCGCGCGACCCAGTTCGCTCGAATACGTCGCCCTTACCCGAGGATCGATTTCAAGATCGTTTCGAGACTATGAAGGCTATACGGCTTTCGCAGCACGCGAAAACCGATATCGGCGGCATTGCCGAGCGCCTCGCTATAGCCGGTTGTCAGCAGGACCGGCATGTTGGGACGCTGCCGTTTGATCTGGTTGGCGAGTTCGATGCCGTTTGCGCCGCCTGGCATGACAATGTCGGACAGGACGAGATCAAAACGTCGCCCGTTTGATAACGCCGCAAGAGCCTCAGCCGCTCCGGAGACGCGAGTCACGGCGAATCCCAGGGCGTCGAGCATGTCCACTTCGAGCGTCGCCACCTCGTCGTTGTCCTCGACCACTAGAACTTGGCGGCCGCGGCCATTGATCGGTGGCGCGTCGGCCAAAGCAGCGTTTGCCGTGCGATCGTCGGGGGCGGGCGCGCACGGCAAGTCAAGGATGACGGTTGTTCCCTTGCCGACGCGGCTGGCGACACGCGCGTGGCCGCCCGATTGCTCGGCAAAGCCGTAAACCTGGCTGAGGCCCAGGCCACTACCCTTGCCGACTGGCTTGGTCGTGAAGAAGGGATCGAAGACGCGATGCAGTATGTCGGCTGGAATGCCGGCTCCAGTGTCTTGGATCTCCATGTGGACGAAATCGCCACGCAGCCCGCCTTCGCTTCCGTCCAGAGCGACGTTGCGCGCGCGGATCGTCATCGTGCCGCCGTTCGGCATGGCGTCGCGCGCATTCACCACGATGTTGAGGATCGATAGCTCCAACTGTGTCGGGTCGGCCAGCACCGGCCAAAGGTCGGCCGGGATGCGGATCTGCACCTCGATGTCCCCGCGCAACGCGCCGCCGACGAGAACGCGCATGCCGTCGACAAGCTTGCCAAGATCGATGGCTTCCGCGCGCAGATCGATGTTGCGCGAAAAGGCGAGAAGTTGTTGCGTCAGCGACTCACCGCGCACCACGGCTTGACGCATGCCGTGCAGCACGCGCTCGCGACGCGCCCCGTCGGCGCCACGTTCGAGGATGTTGATGCCCCCTTGCACGACCATCAGCAGATTGTTGAAATCGTGCGCGACACCACCGGTCAGTTGCCCGATCGCCTCAAGCTTCTGTGACTGCTGCAGCGCCATTTCTGCCCGCTGACGCTGCTCCATCTCGGCATACAGCAGACGGTTAGTTTCCTCCAACTCCGCCGTGCGTTCGCGAACCCGAGTTTCGAGCGACCCAGTGAGGGCGCGCAGCGCGGTCACCCCTTCCGCCCGCACCTTGGCGATTTCGAGATTGGCGCTCACCCGCGCGATTAACTCGCGCGCCGAGAACGGCTTGACCAGGTAATCGTTGGCGCCTGCGTCCAAGCCCTCGACGCGACTTTCCTCGCCGGCGCGCGCCGACAGGAGAATGACGGGAATGTCGCGCAGCGCTGAATCGGCGCGGATCTCGCGCAAGAGCTGGAACCCGTCCATCTCCGGCATCATCACGTCGGCCAGAACCAGGTCTGGGCGATGCTTGCAAATTTGTTCCAGCGCCGACTTGCCGTCGCCGAAGGCGCGCACCTCACACACGGCGCCGAGCAACCGCCGCACATAGGCGCGCATATCGGAATTGTCGTCTGCCAGCACCACGCGGCTGCCCCGCGGAAGCACCGCTGCGTCCGCCGGCTCGTCGAAATCCCTGACGAGCCGGTCGGCGTGGACGTCGTCGGGCAGCCAGCGCAAGGCTTCCTGCACAAACGCGTTCGCCTTCACCGAGGTCGAGAGCAGGGCTGGTTGCGTTGCACTGGGCCGTGCGGACAACTCGGCAGTCCCGAACGGAATCCGCACGGTAAATGTTGTGCCGCGCCCGACCGCGCTCTTCGCCTGGATCGTGCCACCATGCAGCTTCACCAGCTCCTGCACTAAGGCAAGGCCGATGCCGCTGCCCTCGAGCGTGCGGCTCTTTTGTCCTTCGATACGATGGAAGCGCTCGAATAGCCGGTCGATCTCTCGTTCGGGAATGCCGCCGCCGGTGTCGCGCACCATCAGCGCGGCGAACCCGCTACCGGTATCGCGCAGCGCGACGTCGATCCCGCCATCGAAAGTGAACTTAAACGCGTTGGAGAGGAGATTGAGCACGATCTTCTCCCACATGTCGCGATCGACATAGACCGGCGCGGACAGCGGCGGACAGTCGACTGTCAGCGTTAGCCCGGCGCGTTCACAGGCAGAGCGGAAATTGCTAGCGAGGTCCGACGTCAGACGGGCCAGATCGGTCGCGGCCCTGACCGCCTCCGCACGCCCGGCCTCGATGCGCGAGAAATCGAGCAGTGAGTTGACCAGCTTCAACAGGCGTAGCGCATTGCGATGGACCAGTGCGAGCTGCGGCCGGGCCATTCCATCGCCAGAACCGAGCGCGTCGGTCAGCGGCCCGATGATCAAGCTAAGCGGCGTGCGGAATTCGTGACTGACATTGGAGAAGAACAACGTCTTGGCGCGATCGATCTCTGCCAGCGCCTCGGCGCGCTTGCGCTCTTCTTGGTAGGCCCGCGCGCTCGCGATCCCGGCTGAAATCTGCGCCGCTACCAGGTCGAGGAAGCTGCAATACTGATCGCCGAGCTGTAGCCGTGGACTGACTCCCGCGACCAGGAACCCGGCGATCTGCGTGGTGCCACTGGCGCCCAGCGGCAGCACCATCGCGGTGTGGGGCGGATCGGACCACGGCCCCGGCGGCACCGGCGAAAGGCGCGCGGCCAACGGCGCAACCACGACCTGCGACTTGGTATCGCGCACCTGGGCGAATAGCCATGCCGCATCATCCGTTAGGGCGACCGTGCCGAGCCGCGCCAACTGTCCGTTGAATACGCCCGACGTCGCCGCGAGCCGTGCGGTCGTGCCATCAGCGTCGAGCAGGTAGATCAGCGCAAAGGGAATGTCCTTGGCGTGCGTTGTCAGCGCTACCGCAGCCAACGCGCACGCTTCCTCAGCGGTCCGGCCCTCACCCGCCCGGACCCCGAGATCGCGCATCGCGGCGATCCGACGCTCGCCGATGATTTTCTCCGTGATCTCGTGAACTGTGGCGAGCACTCCCCCGATGCCGCGCGGCGCGGTTTCGTCGGGCACGGGGCTATAGGCGATAGTGAAATGGGTTTCTTCGACGAAGCCGAAGCGGTTGATCTCCAGCAGAATATCGTCCATCCAGGTCGCCGGCCCGCCTTTGAATGGCGCATCGATCAGCGGGCGGAGGATATTCATGATCTCGGACCACACCTCCCGGAGCGGCTGGCCCAACGCCCACGGATGCTTGGTTCCGAGGATCGGTCGGTAGGCGTCGTTGTAGATCGAGACGTAATCGGGCCCCCACCACAGCAGCATGGGGAACCGGTTCGCCAGCATGGAATTGACCATCATCCGCAGCGCCGGCGACCATCGCGCCATCGGCCCGAGCGGCGTCTCCGACCAGTCCTTCGCCCGGACCAGCGCTCCCATATCGCTGTCGGCTGCCGGCCCGGCTGTTGCCCGCTCCCTGGAATTGAACATCATCCTCAATCGCTCGCTAAAATGGGGAACGAGTTTGTCCGACCCTTCAGTTGTCATCCGCCCACCGAGCGGCAATTCAATCGTATTTAGAGGAACCGGTGGGTGTCCAAATTGTTCCCCCGCGCGCGTGCGCCACTGGAGCCGCGACCTTCGGTCAACCACTTAAGCTCGAATCTACGATGGTCCAGTCGAATGTCCGGCGCTAACGCGAAGCGAGGAACTCCATCCGGCATCGCCGCTGGAAAGCGTGGCTATCACTCGTCCGATGGCGACTTCGAGAGTCGCAAATAGCGTTGTGATGCCATGACGCTGGTAGCGACGGCTATATGCCTCAAAGCCCGTCCGTTTGGCAGTTTCAGATAGCCCTGCACCCGCTGCTACGTCTTGATTGCGTCACCGAAGGGCGGATACGTGCCGGCGTCGAGCAATTGCGAACGGCATTTGATGCAGACCGGGCGCTTCAAGCTCCGCGGTGCGAGATGGTCAAATCAGAGATCCTCCACCAATATCTGTCCGTGAATTTTGTGCTGAACGTCAAACAGAATCATGCTTTGGCTTGACGTTGGGCTTTATCGATCTGATGACGTCGTACTGGATCGCGATCGCTGCGTTACCGGCGGATGCCGAAGGGACCATCGTGCGGCGCAGTCATACCTTGACGGTCTGCCGCGGTAATAGGATGGTGGGAACTGTGGTTGGGCCGATCCGTTCTAAAGGGATCGCGCGAGCTCCGGTGAGCTCGCCCCTCGCTTCAGGAGTAGCCGGCCGTGCTGAGATGGGCACTGATCTTTTTTGTGATTTCGATTATTGCTGGCCTGTTCGGCTTTGCTGGCATTTCCGCGGCCGCGGCCGGGATCGCCAAGATCTTGTTCTTCATTTTCATTGTGATCTTCCTGATATTCCTGATCCTTGGGCTCACGGCGGCTCGGCGGCTCTAATATGCGCGGCGAAAGTTCTTGCGTCTTCTAATGGTCAGAGGAAGCCTATGCGGCACACGTTTGCCGCAGAATCGATCACACAGCCATTGCAGCCGTACCGCCAAACTTGGATGTAGCCGACCTCGGCGCTTCCCTACTCTGGCTTAACTGGGTCGCCTCGCGCGATTACCAACCACCGTGGCGATACCAACAAAAATGCCAACAGTTCGCCCCTATGTCGCTCACAACCGCGAGCAGAAGCCGATGGGTTCTCCTATTGGCGGCACCGCAACCGACAATTCGGCCGCGATCGGTGATTCCGGGCCTTTGATTTCGTAACCAAGCCTGTGGATTTGGGTCATCTCGAGACCACGATCCGCAAGCCTTTGGCCGATGTCGCGCGCCTGCGGGACCTCGAACCACAGCGCGGAGCTGCTGAACGCGCGCGCCTTTGCGCCCCGCGATCCCGACAACTTTTGGCGATGCCAACAGCATCGGCGGGAGCCACAAAGCGTTCGCAGGAACCTCTCAGGTCTTTTGGGACCGGCTTAACATTTACATTGGATCCAGCAATCCGGCGCTGATGAGGGCTGTCCGGATGCGTGCGATTTCTGATTCCTGGATCTTTACAAGCGGCGGTCGGACAACGGCGCGTGGCAACTTACCAAGCGGCACGAGTGCTTCCTTCATTCGATTGTGCATGTCCACGAACGGTTCGGCGTAAAACACTTTGGCGAGTGGATAGATGCGGTCGTTGAGCCTCCGGGCCTCGGCGAGGTTGTTGGACGTCACAGCCCGGAACAACTGAGCTTGAAGATCTGGAATGACGCTGCCGCTTCCGGACAACAAGCCATTGCAACCAAGTACCAGGGAACTCATCAGCCATGCGCTGTTGGTGGAGAGAACATTCACCGCCCGGGGACGCGACTGAAGCATTCGTATGTGCATCTCGTGCTGTTGGACGACCGGAGTCCAATCTTTGATCGCGCGGATCGTCGGTATTTGGTCGCACAAGCGAGTCAGCGTCGTTGCCGAATAGTTTTGCCCTGTCGCAGGCGGATACTGGAACACGACTAGAGGCAGATCGGTCGCGGCCGCGACCGCCTTGAAATGCGCTAAGACCATATCCGCCGATTGACCAAGCGCGAAGGGGGCCGGTGGGAACACCAGAAGCGCTGAAGCGCCGCCCGATTCAGCTTGCCGTGCGATGCGCGCAGCCTCCAAGCTGCCGTCCGCCCATACGCCATGAATGATTGGCAGAGAGCCTCCAACCTCATCGCCCGCAATCTCCATCACTTCGCGTTGCTCTGCATCGGAACAGGACGAAACCTCGGTCGAATGCGCGTTGACCGTGATGGCTGAAAGGCCTTGGACTGACGCAACATCGCGTAAATGTTGGCGAAAGCTCGCGTCATCGATTGAGAAGTCTTCGTCAAACGGTAGGATGACCGCAGGGATCACGCCATGCGGGATGAAGTCGCGGCGACGGCTCACGGTCACACCTCTTTCGGATACCCTTACCATGCCAGGATTTCTGGCGGACGCGAGCCTAGCATCCGACCTCTAAGCTGCGGAAGAGGCCTCCACCGGCGGCAAGCAAGCTTGAAGCGTTGCGGCCGGAGCTTGGCGAGAACCATCCCATTGCCGACTTCGTGGTGGTACACCCGCTGCACTGGCGACCGCGGCTTCGTTCGTGGGGGACTTTCGTACGCCTACCGGCGTCCACATCCGTCACGGAAACGCTTCACGGCCGACGTCCGAAACTTTTCAGGGTGCACCCTGACAGCTTGCGGAAATTTAAAAGCGGACACGGACAGACTGGCAAGCCGGAGCCATCATACCGCAAACGGAAAATGCTACATCGAGGCTGAAACGCAGCAGCCGTAGCTGTGTCGGCACGCCGGACTTGGCTAGCGCTCGCCATCGTCGGTTAACGAAAACTGCGCAATTCGGCCCAGACATCGCCGGACGACGGTTCGGGCGGCGGCGAGAGGTCGGACCGCGATCTCGCAACAGGATTGAACTCCAGCCAATCCGACAATGGCGCTAGCAGCCTCGACGTTCCCGTCAGGTGCGATAGAGTGGATACGAATAACGTACATTGCAGAGCAGACAGTCGCGAGGGCAGAACCGCTTCGGTTTCTTGCCGATGCTGTTACAGGAGGCCACTTCTTGGATATTGATGCCAAACCGTAACGACGCCAGCGTGAGCTAGTTAGTTTCTGTCGCAAAAGCCAAAATTGCAGGTAAAATTGGGCACTTTCGAGCCTTGCGCGGGCTCGATTTTTTGATTGACTGTATGTGCGATATATATCACACATACACATGGACAAGAACGAATCGCCCGGGGACGTAACGCGCTGGTTGGAGCGCTGGTCGGGGGAGAAGTGGCCGGCCATTCTCGGTTCGCTGAGCCTGCGTCGTAGCCCGTGCATACGCGAGAACTGCCCGGCCTGTCAGTCCGGGGAACAGCACCCAAGCTATGTTTTGTATGGCCGCATCAAGGGAGGTCGCGTTTCCATTTACGTTGCGGAAGAACTGGTACCGGAGGTCCAGCGCGCTTTGGCCAACGGGCGGGCCGTTCAAGACATGCTGTACGAGGCTGCGGGACGATACGTGAAGGCTTTGAAGCGACAACGGTCGGGGCAGGGCTGAGCCCGTGTCGAGAGCCGCCCATTTGCAGCTCGGCTTTGCCGATTGGGAGTTCCTGCGGCAGGGCGTGGTTCTGGAGCGGGAGCTGCAGGCGATCGCCGACTTCCTCGATGAGCATGCAGAGATGGTCGAGGCCATTGGCGGCGATTTACGGTGGGGTCTGAAGAACCCCAACACCGGCCGCAAAGGCGTGACGCCGCAGCAGGTGCTGCGCTCGCTCATTCTGATGCGGGTGAAGAATTGGGATTATCGCGAGCTGCGCGAGCGGATCGCCGACGGACTGACACTACGCCGGTTCGCCGATTTCAATGCCCAGCCGGTGCCGAAGCACGATGCGTTCCAGCGAGCGTTCAGTCGGGTGACACCGCGGACGCTACGACTGGTGAACGAGCTGTTGATAACGGGGGCGGTGGCCACGGGACTGGAAGACGGCGGTAAGCTGCGGGTCGACACCACGGTGGTTCAGACCGACGTTCACCATCCAACCGACAATACGTTGCTGTGGGATGTGGTGCGGGTTGTGACGCGGCTCGTGGGTCAGTTGGCGAGCGCAATCGCGCGGCCAATCAAGGGTTTTCCCAACCGCACCCGGGCGGCGCGCCGACGCATGCAGGCGCTCCAGCGGATGACAACGACGCAACGACAGGCGCATCAGCGAACAAAATATCGCGAGCTCATCGGCATCGCCGAGGAAGTGGTGGAGCGCGCCCGCGGCAGTTTGCGGCATACCAGCAAAGTTCGCGCCACAGACCCGGTCGCCGGTTTGGCGGTCGAGGGCCTGCGCCGCCAGATCGAACACTATTGTGGTCTCGGCGTGCGCGTCATCGATCAAGCGCGTCGTCGTGTGCTCCAGGGAGAGCAGGTTCCCAATGCCGAGAAGATCTATTCCATCTTCGAACCTCACACGGATCTCATCAAACGCGGGAAGGTGCAAACGCCGGTGGAATTCGGCCATAAGGTATTCCTCGCTGAAAGTGCGCAGGGCCTGATCACCCAATATGAGGTGCTGAACGGGAACCCCGGCGACGAGGACCATGTTGAGGCCTCGTTGCGCCGCCACCAGGCAATGTTCGGCAGCGCGCCCCAGCTGTACGGTTCCGATCGCGGATTTTTCAGCGAAAAGAACCTGGCGACGTGCGCGCGCAGCGGCGTCGCGATGGCATGCATTCCGCAGCGCGGTGGTACAAAGAGCGCCGAACGAGAGGCCCATGAGAAGAGCCCGGCGTTCAAAAAAGGGCAGCGTTTCCGCGCCGGAATTGAGGGCCGCATATCTGTCTTGTTCCGCGGACGCGGAATGAAACGTTGTCTCGCCGAAGGCCGCGAGCGGTTCGAGCTATTGGTCGGCGCCGCCGTCCTCGCCAACAACTTACTCATGATCGCTTCCTTGATGCAGAAGCGCCTCGGGAGCAGACGACGCGCCGCTTGAGACCACCCCCTCATCGCAGCAATGCCGCCGCCGCTACCGATTACTCAACATTGCTCTCTTTTCGAACACGCCCCAAAATCCGTCGCCGATTTGCTCAATCGGCAGAGTTCCCGGCTTAAGCCAACCCCCATATTTGCTGCAAAAAATCACCCGTCCTTCGGGAAAAATCCGGGTTTCGCGACAGAAACTAGTTAGGCTGCAGGCTGCAGTTTTTTCAATGGGACATAAAAACCGGGGCTACCATCTCACGGAGCAGTGTCCTGGTCACGCCTCCAAAAGCAAACTCGCGAATTCGGGAATGGCCGTATCCGCCAGCGATAATAAGGTCTGCCGACATATCGCTTGCGGCATTAAGGAGGACGGTCGCGTCATCAATATCCTTCATTATAGGTCGCTCGACCTGGGCTTTCACGCTAAGCCGCGAAAGGTGCTGCGCCATCCGGCCCGCCGAATCCATGCCGTGCGCACCGGCCGCGTCGGGATTAACGGCAACCAGTGTAACACTGTCGGCCTTGGCAAGAATTGGCCACGCGTCGTTCACAGCCCGGGCGGACTCGCGTTCGCGCTTCCACGCGATCATCACCCGGCGGCCAATCGTCGGAAAATTCCCCGCGTATGGAATAATCAACACAGGCCGGCCACTGGCCATTAGAACTGCCTCCGGCACCTTGTCAAAGTCGTTGGAAACGGCCCGGTCTGGATCCCATTGGCTGACGATTGTGAGATCGGCGTAAAGCGCATAATCCGCAACGGTCGCCGCCGACCCAACCGCGGCCTGCCACTCGGCATGAATTCCGTTTTCTTCCGCCGCAGCCAAGAAACGGGCCTCAAGGCTCTTAGCCGCCGCTGAATCAAAACCAACTTGAGGCGCTGTAGGACTTCGGGACATCACCTCGGTTGCTGCGCCGATAGCTCCAGGAGCAAATTCAAACGGCGCTTGCGGGCCCAAAGATGGGCCGACGACAAGCAAGCCTGTCAGACAAGCCGAGTGGCGCTTCGCGAGATCGCACGCTATGGCCAAATGATATTCGGCGCGCTCCGAATCGCCAAAATGAACCAGAAGGTCTTTGATCGTCATGAGCGTTCTCCCTTTGAAGCCGGTTCGCCTTTCACGCTATCCAATGCGGCGGTATCGATGTTGATCAGAATCAAAGGCCCAAACTAGGACCTCACCGTTTCACTTCGGGCACTCGAGGCGAAGTATTGCACATTCTCCGCTGCAATCGTCAGCGCGTTTGGTCCTACAGATTCAGGGGCATCATATTAGGTTAGTAATCAATGCCTTCAACGCCTTCAACTTCCGCTTCGCGCCCTTTCCGGTGCCTGCCCCGTCTGCGAGCATCCAGCGCCGATCGTCCTGAATAAATCAAGGTCTTCGCACGAAAGGGCACGCGGTTGATGCAACTTGATGTCGTCGCGAGCCTCAAAATGCGGCTCGCTGCGCTGAGCGCTGCCAATTTCAAATCGTGAAGCTGGCTTCGTTATGGGAGTGGAGAGGTTGCAGCATTCATCTGCATAATTCGAGCTTCTCTGCCGAGCATTGCGCCTGGTCGAAGCGGTCGCTCATAGCAGCACCCCAACGCGATAACGACGATACCGTTCGATCTCGCACCCGGGCCCTAGTGCCTCCTGAGCAACGCGAGCGCGGTTGTGGCCTTGTGGCGCATGTCGTCGCAAAGGTTGGGCAGTGTCAGGGATCGTCCGCGCCGTTCGGGAAGTCGCCCCCTCGCGGCGGTCCAACTGAGCCGCTCGTCCGCAGCCAACCGACGCCGAGCGAGCGGCCGATGCCTAACAGCACGCGCTCTGGCTCGCTTAACGCCTCGAACCAGGCGCGCACCGCGACCGCAAGCCGCGGATTGCCAGTGATGACGTCGTCGGCGCCATCGAGCATGGCGCGGGCGATGCTGGCCTCGTCATCGAGCGTCCAGACATGCACCTCCCGGCCGCTCGCATGCAGTTGACGGATCACCGCCGGCGTCGCCAGTCGCCGCGAGAGCGCGAAGAAATCCACGTCCGCGTGGCGGAGATTGCCGACGCCGGTCGCCAGAATCAGGCCCAGCTTGATCTGCGGCGCCGTCCGGCGCACCTGGCGCAGCAGGCCCATATCAAGCGACGAGATCGCCGCGTGGTCGGCGGCGCGAGCCTCCCGCAAGGCGGCAACGGTGCGCGCGGCGAGGTCTTCGCCGCGCCCGTTGTTCTTGATCTCCACGTTCAGCCGAATCCTGCTACGCGCTGCGCTGGCAAACTCCAGCAAAGTTGGGATCCGCTCCCCGCGGAATGCTGGGGAAAACCAGGAGCCGACGTCGAGCTGTTGAAGCTCGTCGAGCCGGATCCCCCAGATCGATCGTGCCACACCGGCCACCCGCCGGAGATCCGTGTCGTGCAGCACGACGACCTTGCCGTCGGAGGTTTCCTGCGCGTCGATCTCGACAACGTCCGCCCTTGCGGCGATGGCACTCCGTAGTGCGGCAAGCGTATTCTCGGGCGCGTGCGCGGAACCGGCACGATGGGCGGTGATGGCGATCGCACGGTCGGACGATGCCGTCTGTCTGACCCGCACGGCCTCCATGACCGCCGCGGCAGGGATGGCGACGCAAAGTAACACTGCCACCGCGAGCCGCAGGCGTGCCGCGGTGCCGAGCGCGGGTGCCGGCTCGGCGGCCTCCGGCAGCGCCTGGTCGGCGGCCGAATCGGCGATCAAGACCAGGATGACAGCGGCGTGCGAGATCGCTGCCAACACCGCAAAGATCAAAGCGCTTGTGATGATAAAGCCGATGGCACCCACATTCAGGGAAAGAGAGGTCACCGGCTGGGCGATAAGCCAGACGAGCAGGCGTGACAGCGCGGCCAGCGCTGCGATCCACAATGCGGCCAGTCCGGCGACGACGCCGAACAGACGCGGCACCAGCGCACGCGAGCGCCCGACGGTCGCGAGCACCGCCTGGCGCAGCGCCGGCGCGACAGCGACCGGACGCAGCAGGCAGATCGGCAAAGTGAGGCCGGCGCGCAGTAGAAGATAAAGCCCAGCAAGGACGGCCGCCGCAGCCGCAACCGCGATCATCACGACCGCACGCAAGAACTCTGGCGGACGAGTAGAGATATAGAAATAGAGATCACCGGCGGTCAGAAACCAGTGTCGAGCGACGACAGCCACAAACAGCACAGGCAGGCCAAGCAGCAGAAACGCCGCGAATGTGCACGCGCTGAGCGTCACCAGGGCCGGCAGGCGACGTAGCAACGACCGCCAGATCACCGGCTGACGCTGCGGCAGTCCTCGGCGCGCGTGCCAGAGAATCAGGCTGACGCCGCCCACGGCGATGACGTTCACTAGAATCGTCCCAATGGCCGCGGTCGGCAGCGCCAGCATGCCAAGCGGAGACAGCAGGAAAGTGATCAGTGCAGTATTGCCGATGACGGGATCGCCGCTCAGTGCCACGATCCGCTCCACCAACAGGACGAGCAGCGGGTCGAGCAGAACCAGCACGGCAAGGCCGATCGCTGCCTCGAACACCAGCAACGGCCACAGAGCGCGGCGCAGGGTGGCGATGAAGGCCATAACATGAGACAAGGGCGTCTACTCTAGAGTGGATTTGGCACCTGTTATCTTGGCACCCCAAAGAAGAAGCTAGGCTGTACCACGAATTGGAAATGGTATTGCATGGTCGTACTCCAACCTTCGAAGATGTTCCTAAACTTCACTACACGCATACCGTGATCCAGGAAGGCTTACGGCTTTACCCGCCCGTTCTTACTCTAGAGCCGAATCCGCTCAAGTTTGAGCTCACCGGCGTGTTTGAAGGAGTTGCCTGAGTAAAGAGATCGAGCGCTTTGCCGATGCGCTGGTCTAGGCATCGCTTTGATCTTTGCGATAATCGGCGGTACCAACAACTGCTTCCGATGGGGTAGGGCGGGAAACTACGGCAAATGCGCCAGGTGCTGAAGCGAGATGGCAGAGTTATGTGAGGCCTCAGCAATGCACCCCGCCTGTCGCAGCTTCGCCTCCCGTTTTGCGCCCATTCCGGTCACTTAGCCGCCTTCAGCCAGCTCCTTAGAAGCGGGCATGCTTTCAAACGCCCTTTAACGGCGGGTGGAGCCGAAACTAACTAATACCCGATTGCAGTTTACGATCATCCGACGCCGATCCTCGGCTGCATAAATCACATCTTCGCTTGGGAGCCGCTACGCGGTTGATGGGAGTTGATGTCGTGATGAGCCTCAAAACATTGCTCACTGGCACTCGGCATGATGAGGTCAAAAATGATGAAGCGGGCTTCGTTAAAGGAGCGGAGAAAGTTGCGAATTCGTCAAAGGAGACCCACTCCATCTCCTGCATGATTTTCAGCTTCTGCGCCGTAGATTGCGCATGGTCGAAGCGGTCGCGCACTGCGCGCACCCAGGCACGATATTGACGGGAGCATTCGATCTCAGGTCCCGGCCGGAGTCCTTCCTGTCCATTAGTTGTTGAAATTTAAACATATATTTTGGTGCCCGGGGCGATATGGCCGACCATAGGATAGAAGCGCTTAGCTTCAAGTGTGACACCAAATCTTTGCACCGTTTTCTTAGGTCTTTCGTCCGTGAGTGCCCCACTGTTTTGGTTTGACCGCGCGCGTGGCGGAGGTTGCGCGGGCGAGCCGACATCTTCGCTTGTGCCGCGACCCGGGGCGGGCGGTGGCGTTGCGAAGCTCACCGCCTCGCCGATATAGAGAATTTCTCCGCTGGCGCCGTTCTCGCCGACGAGCGCGTGAAGCTCGCCCGCCAACAATTCGAAGCGGCCGCGACTAAACGCGCGGACGCCCGGGAAATTCTTGCTGACATTGAGGACGGATATGACCGGGGACATCGCTTGCCTACCCGCAATCCGCGCTGCTTGGTGACGGAAGCGCCAGCCCATAGACGCGAGCGGCCGTGGCGCCGAAGATTGCGGCGCGTTGGACAGCCGAGACGCCGGCGGTGAGCTCCTCCACCGCGGCGACCCAGCCCTCATAGCCCGTCGCGAGCGTCGCCACCGGCCAATCCGAACCGAAGATCAACCGCTCGGCACCGAATGTTTCGAGGAGATGATCGACATAGGGGCGCAGATCCGCGACCGTCCAGTTCGCTCCAGCCTCCGTCGCAAGCCCGGAGAGCTTGCAGTATGCAGACGTCTCACGGGCGAGCCCCTTCATAGCTGCCGCCCAATCGGCGAATTCGCGACCGCGTATGTTTGGCTTGGCGGCGTGATCGATGACGCTGACGAGAGCGGGATGACGCTGCAAGAGGTGCAACAGGTGGTCGAGATGGCGAGGGAAGACCAGGGCATCGAAGACCAGCTCCAGTGCCTCCAGCGCATCGAACGCCCAACCGAGCTCGGTTCTGAGCATCCAGCGGTCGTCAGGCAGATCCTGGATCATTGGCCGCAGCCCCTTGAGCTTGGGATGCACGCCAAGGCACTCCATCTGCGCGCGGCTGCCGGGAAGCTCGAAATCGACCCAGCCGACCACGCCAAGGACGAAGGACGTGGCGTCTGCTATTCCCAGGAGATATTCGGTTTCGTGGAGCGTCGGCGCGGCCTGCACGAGAACGGTGCCATCGAACCCACTTTTGCGCAAATGCGGCCGGAGATCGGCGGGGCCGTAAGTTCGATAAATCGGCAGATCGGGGCTCAGCCAGCCATAGTCACCCCTGGCCGGGTTCCAGAAGTGTTGATGCGCATCGATGCGTGCCTTCATCGTTTGGTCTCGGCAGGTCGAATGACGCCCTTCTTAAGGAGGAGGTTGCCGTAGAGGGGGCTCTCGCTGGTCGCAACGATGACGAAGGCTTGGCGGGCGCGCTCGTAGAAGGCGAAGCGTTCGAGCACCCCTAGGCGTGTCGGCCGTCCCGCAAGTCGCGACGATCTTGCGAAACTTGGTGAAAATCGGCAGTTCCGGTTGATCGTCGCCGACGACGGCCATGCGCCAGCCGGCGTCGGGCACGAAATCATCGAGCCGCATGACGGGCAGCACGCGTCGAGCGCGCGGGTCGCGGAGATGCCATCGAGCCAAATCACCAGCCGGCTCGACGCGGCGGCTGGGAGGTTGCGGTCCGACCAACACAAGCTCGTCGCCGTGACCCATGGAACGCAGCGCTGTCAGAAGCTCGGTGCCGAGAAGCGCATCGAGACCATTCAGCATCGTCATTCCTCCACGCAAGACACCGGCGCATCTGGGCGCAGCAGGCCTTGACCGATCAGATCGCGCCACAATGCATCGGGAATCGGCTGGCGCAGCGTCGCCGCATTCTGGCGCACCTCTTCCGGCGTCTGACCACCGGGAATGACCGACACAACGGCGGGATGTGCGAGCGGAAAAGCGAGGGCGGCTGCCGCAAGCGGGACGCCATGCGACCGGCACACCGCGTCGATCCGCGCAACACGCTCGACGATTGGCGTCGGCGCTGGAGCGTAGTTGTAGTGGGCGTCCTGCTTGGGGCCGGTGGCAAGGATCCCGGAATTGAAGGGGCCGCCGATGACGACGCCGATGCCGCGTGCGACGCAGAGAGGCAGAAAACTCGAAAGCGCGTCCTGCTCCAGTAACGTATAGCGGCCGGCAAGCAGGAAAAGATCGAA
Source organism: uncultured Alphaproteobacteria bacterium (assembly GCA_963804725.1). Lineage (GTDB taxonomy): Bacteria > Pseudomonadota > Alphaproteobacteria > ATCC43930 > CGMCC-115725 > JAATGI01. Next base: position 126,776 of record CAWDRN010000012.1, read on the forward strand.
ATCGCCGGCGCCGGCCAGGGTTTCGCAGACCTGCCACTCGTTCACCCCGACGCCGATCGCCTTTGCGACGCCTGCGTCCCGCAGACCTGCGAGCGCGCGATAGCCGCCGGCTAGAAATTCCGCGATGCGCCGGTTAGATGCCTCGCGCGAGCCATGTGTGAACGCGTCGACGTCATGGCAATAGAGAATATCCACGGCGTCCACGCCGAGCCGCTCAAGCGAAAATTCGATCGACCTCATGATGCCATCATAGGAATAGTCGAACCGCTCACGCCGGTTGGGGACATCGAAGAATTTGCCGATGCCGGTCCGCTCGGCGGCGTTACTTGGCTCCAGCCGCCGCCCGACTTTGGTCGAGAGCAACAATCGCTCCGATCGGTGCTCCCGCAGAAAACCGTTGAGCCGGGTCTCGGCGAGACCGAGCCCGTATTGCGGCGCCGTATCGAAGTAGCGGCAGCCGGCATCCCAAGCGCTTTGCAATGTGCGACGCGCCTCTTCCTCGCTCAACGCGCGGTAAAGATTGCCCAGCGGCGCAGTCCCGAAGCCGAGTTTGGTGAAGGCGAGCTCGGCGCCGCTCCGCGATCGAAAGACACGACGGGTCAATGTTGAAAGCGCCATAGCCGCTCACCTACCTCCGTTGCACCACACTGCACTGTTGAGATCGGCTTCGATCGTCCGCGCTATGAGGCGTGTCGGCAAAACGACCTGGCTCGGCAGCACTAATGGTGTGGTGCCTCGCATGCGTTCGAGCAGCGGCGCGACGGCAAGGACCACAGCGAAATCATGGGCCGCCCTCGCGCCCGCGATCCTGGTAATCCTGGTAGTATAGCCCCGACCGTCGACCACCTCTATCGTATCTATACCACCACCCGCGCCATCATTGACACCATGGGACAGCGGCGCTCTGACGCAAGCGCTCTCACGCCCGAAGGATAAGACGATGCATGTGCTGATCTTCGGTGCCGCCGGCATGATCGGGCGCAAATTGACTGGGCATCTGGCTGAGACCGGCCGCCTCGAAGGCGGCGAGCTCACCGCGCTGAGCCTCGTCGATGTCGCGGCCGCGGAAGAGCCGGCGGCCTTCACCGGAAAAGTTGCCGTGTCCGCCATGGACATCGCGGCATCCGGCGCTGTGGAACGTTCGATTGCTGCTCGCCCGGACATCATTTTCCACCTGGCGGCCGTCGTCTCCGGCGAGGCGGAGACTGACTTCGAAAAGGGCTACCGCATCAATCTCGACGGCACGCGCAATATTCTAGATGCGATACGGCGCGAGGCCACAAGATCGCCCTATCGCCCGCGTTTCGTTTTCGCCTCATCAATTGCTGTATTCGGCGCGCCATTCCCTGACCTAATCGGCGACGAGTTTTTCACCACGCCGCTCACGAGCTACGGCACCCAGAAGGCCATTTCCGAGCTGCTCCTCTCGGACTACACCCGCCGCGGCTTCGTCGATGGCATCGCGATACGCCTCCCGACCATTTGCATCCGGCCGGGCAAGCCGAACAAGGCGGCGTCCGGCTTCTTTTCCAATATTCTACGCGAGCCGCTCGCAGGACAAGAGGCGGTGCTGCCCGTGGCGGAGACCGTGCGCCACTGGCATGCAAGCCCGCGTGCGGCCGTCCGTTTTCTCACGCATTCGGCGACCATGGATCTTGCGCCACTCGGCGCGCGACGGGCGCTGACCATGCCCGGCTTGGCCGCCACGGTGGGCGAGCAGATCGACGCGTTGCACCGCATCGCCGGCGAAAAAGCGGTGCGCCTCATTCGCCGGGAGCCCGATCCCGTCATTGCCAAAATTGTGGAGGGATGGCCGCCCGCGTTCGATGCGCGGCGCGCGCTGGGCCTCGGCTTTCGCGCTGATAGCTCTTTCGACGAAATCATTTGCATCCACATCGATGACGAGCTCGGCGGTCGGCTGCCGGTGCTGCAATGATGCAAGACGCAAGATGACACTTCTGCAACCGAACTTGCGCAGAGCGGCGGCGATACTGATGAGGGTGGGGCTCGTCAGGTTCGCGGCGCCCAGGAAAAGCGTCATAAGATCGCCGAGGGGTAAGCGGGGATTAGCTGGTCGCGGCCTAGCGGGTGACCTACACGCTCACGGTCCCAGCCATCTACAATCTTTGTCTCCTCGATCCCGATTTCGACCGATATGACTTGTCGTCTTGGAGGATAGGCGATTATGGCGGCGCGCCCACGCCCGTGGCGACGATCGAACGTCTGGCGGAGAAGCTGCCGAACCTCATGCTGTTCAATGCATATGGCGCGACCGAGACGACCTGGCCGGCAACAATCATGCCGCCGGGACAAAGGGATCGCCCATGCCGACACCGTCGGGAAGGTCGTGCCATGCTGTGATATCCCCGTTGTGGATGACCACGGACGCGAGGTGCCACCTGAAACCTCTGGTGAGTTGTGGATTGCTGGCGCCAATGTCGTGCCGGGATCTGCCAATTTCCAACATGGCTATTGGCGCTCGGGCGACGTTGGATCGATCGATCGGGATGGCTTCGTACGTGTGTTCGATCGCGAGAAAGACATGATCAACCGCGCTGGCTACAAGGTCTATTCGGCCGAAGTCGAAAACGTCCTCAGCCACCATCCCGGCATTATCGAAGCCGCCGTAGTCGGACGACCGGACGAAGTGCTCGGCGAACGTGTTCAGGCCTTCATCGTTCGAAGGGATGACCAGGTCACGGAATTCGATATCCGCGGCTTCTGTGCCGAGCGCCTTTCCGACCACAAGGTGCCCGACCGGATCACCTTTCTCGCCGGTACCCTACCGCGCAACGCGAACGGGAGGGTTTTGAAGCCGGAATTGCGTAAGCTAGTCGAAGCGGAATTGCGGAGCGATGGGCACCCAAGTGGGAAAGGCCGTCGTAGAGTCGTTCCGCCTAGACGTTATGTCCGTCCGCTGAGATCGGCGGTCCGCCCTATTCGTGCAATAGAGATAACGAGGGTTGCTCGGGCGGAACGAGCCGAGCCTCATGCACGGAGGGCGGACCATGAAGAAGTATAGCGGAATATTTGTCGGATTCGACACGGCGAAGAGGAAACATGCGGTGGCGATCGCTGAAGGTGGGCGCAACGGTGAGATTCGGTATCTTGGCGAGATCGATAGTTCACCGGTGACGGTTGAGAAGGCACTGGGCAAGCTGGCGGCGCGCCACGCCAGGCTGCACGTGTGCTACGAGGCGGGTCCCACGGGATATGGGCTTTATCGCCAGGTCAAGGCGCTGGGCCACGACTGTATGGTGGTTGCACCATCGCTCATTCCCAAGAAGCCAGGCGAGCGGATCAAGACCAATCGTCGGGACGCGGTGACCCTTGCGCGGCTGCTTCGGGCCGGTGAACTGACGCCGGTGTGGGTGCCGGATGCGGTTCACGAAGCGGTTCGCGACCTGGTGCGGGCGCGTGAGGCGGCGGCGGCCGATTTGCGCAAGAAGCGCCAACAGGTTCTGTCGTTTCTGCTTCGTCATGGCCGCAACTTCAGCGGGCGCAAACATTGGAGCCTCGCGCATCGGCGCTGGCTTGCCGAGCAGCGCTTCGAGCATGCCGCGCAACAGATCGTGTTCCAAGATGCCATCAACGCGATCGAAGATGCAGTGACGCGCTTGCACGCGCTCGATCAGCAGCTGCTCGCGATCGTGCCAACCTGGTCGATGGCGCCGGTGGTCGCCGCTTATCAGGCCATGCGTGGCGTCTCCTTCGTCGTGGCCGTGACCTTCGCGGCAGAAGTCGGCGACGTGCGACGGTTCGACAATCCGCGTCAGTTGATGGCGTTCCTCGGCCTCGTGCCCGGCGAACACTCGACCGGCGAGACCGTGTACCGTGGCGGTCTTACTCTGACTGGAAATCGCCGTGCCCGGCGCGCGCTCGTCGAGGGCGCTTGGACCTACCGCTACCCGGCTCGCGTCAGCGAGACCTTGCGCGTCCGGCTTGAGGGGCTGCCGAAAGCGGTGCACGCCATCGCCTGGAAGGCACAAGTCCGACTCTGCGCCCGCTATCGCCGATCATCGCTATCGGGAAGAAGCCGCCTGTGGTCATCGCCGCGATCGCGCGCGAAATGGCTGCTTTCCTTTGGGCCATCGGCCGCGAAGTCGAACCGCGGGTGTGAATGACATTCGCTGCACAGGGTTGGGGATGGAGCCACGGAGGGGAATCCCCGGAGTAGCTACGTAGCCGGGCTCTGCCCGACGCACGACGCCTAGACACCGGAACAGCCCCGAGACGAAACACGGAAGGCGGTATCCAACCCGCGGATAAGAGCGTGATCAACCGTCGTCTCAAGCGCTCCATCTCCTGCCCTGTGCAGCGCTACCATTCGAGATCAACGGCGGCATCTTGCCCCCGGCATCATCGCTGCTGCCAAAATCATTGACGACGGACATAAGAGCTACAACCTGCGTATGATCCTAAATCCCCGTAGGTTCAACCGGTTTTTTTGAGCTGCTGCGGCGTGCGATTTAGTCGAAGCTATCCGCTGTTGTCCACGATGTTCTCGGCCTGATCGACCCGTCGGACAAAGGCGAGGTTTCCATGCAGGAGATCACCAAGGAGCAGGAGCCTCAATCCAGGGCGGGGTAGCCATCATTTCATGACCGGACCCTACCCTGTGCCTTGCCGTGCGGTGCAAGGACGGCGGGATGGAGGGCGCCCGCCTGCGTCAACAGGGTCGAACGTTGCCGCAATTCACGTGGTGTCATGACGCCACAATTCCATAACAATGTCGCCTTTTCGACGAATTGCCTCGCAATGCTGGTGGTGGGTCAGTGGATCACGAAAAGGATAACTCAATGACACGCCAAGCTCCCGTCGTAATGGTAGTTGATGACGAAGCACCTGTTCGTACTTCAATTGCCGCGCGGTTGGACCTCGAAGGGTATACGGTGGTCGAGGCTAGCAACTGCTCAGAGGCTATCGACATCATTCGGAGGCAAACCGTCGACGCGGTGATCAGCGACGTGCGAATGCCGGGACACGCAGATGGCGCTGCTCTCGTCGGTTGGATCACGAATAATGCACCAGGGATCGCGGCGTTTCTAATATCGGGAAGGCGCTGTCCCGAAACTGTAAAGCGTATGCTTCCCGAGACCCCCTTTTTTCAGAAACCATTTTCCATAGAGAGCATGGTGTCTGCATTGGCCAGTCGCGTGGGAGCCCGACAGCAATTTCGCGGAGCGCAGCATTGACGGGGGTCGCCCTCGTTAGTGCCGGTCCCCTGCTGGTCCCGCCGAACTCGCGGATAAAGTGGGAGGCAAGGGTCGCTAGTTACGGTAGGGTGACGAAAGCCGGCTGCGAACGGAAACATGACGCTTTCGCCGGTCGAGGAGCGGAAACGGGCATTCTACTCGGTCTGCGCCATCGCTCCACGGCGAAATACCCAATTGATCTTCGAGATCGGCAATCCGGCGGCTGACGGTCGAGGCAGGCAATGTTCGGCCGTCGCGCGACCTCGGAAAAGCTCGCCGCCTTGACTACTGGGGTGGGCCACCACGTCCCAAACCCGCCTAAACGCCTCGCGATGGTGCCACCCGGCTATCGGGCAATGCATAAACTTCCATTGCAAGGCTATTTTCATCTTCGACGCTTGCGGCGGACATCCCACCCCCGACCTGCTCGGTCGACATCTGCGCTCTCTTTACTGCGGGTCTTCGCGACCGGTCTCACATCCTACCGCTACTGCCACGCGCGGTACCTGTTGTGATCTATGCGTCCCGCCGATCAGAATGATGCGCGCCATCTTAAAGGGTTTTGTCGCCCTACGCGTGGCGCTCCCGTTCTGAACGGTGACATCGTTGGGTTTGAGGTGAAACCGGTGGCCGTCGTTGAGCTCCAGCCAAGCCTCACCATCAGGGACGATCTCGTAATCGACCGTGTCGGTGGTGCGCAGTTTTGTCGAGCGACCGCCCGACCGCCCATCAGTCTGCTTGGCAGTTAATCTTTCGCGCCAGTAAAATAGGACCGTTGACTTTAAATCTTGAAGCCGAATTTCTACCGCACGGGGCAATCCGTCTTCTGTCACTAGATCCCGAGACCAAACGCATGGGCGAGCAACAAGTTGCTTCACGGATAGGTGTGGATGAATGGCTCTCGCGTTACGACTTAGCCCGCAGAGCGGGTGATTTCATTCACGCTTACGATTTGGCGCGACAGGCGTTGACGCAGCATCCAGACGATATGCGGCTTGAACACCGCGCACTTCTCGCGCTTGTTCGATCAGGCGCTATTGACGCGGCCGAGGCGCGAATCGCGACACTGGCCGCGGACGGTGTGATTGATGGGATTGCCGACGAGCATCTCGCCAGCGAGTTGGGAGGGCTGCGGGCAAGACTTTTTAAGGATCGAGCGTTCAGCGAAATGGGACCTGAGCGCTGCAAGTTGTTCCGCCTATCGGCTGAGGCCTATCAGCATGCATTCGAGCGGCAATCTACTCGCGCGTTCTTGGCAATAAACGCCGCGAGCATGTGGCTTTTTGCCGAAGAATACGATCGATCACGAAATATGGCGAGGATCGCACTTCGCCTGGCGAATAGTGAGGAGCCTTACTATGCCCTAGCAACAATCGGCGAAGCCCAGATCCTTTTGAATGATCTTGGAGCCGCTCGCGACGCCTTCGCCGCAGCGGGACGTCATGCCCCGGGACTTGACCAGATCAGGACCACAAGAATCCAAGTGAAGCGCATTTGCGCCGCAAAGGGGATCGATTTCCCGATCGACGAAGTTTTGCCGGTGGCTCCCGTTGTCTGCTTGATCACGAATACGCGCTTGGCCTCAGGAGCTTTTGAACGGGGTGAACACCTCAAACAGGTGAAAGCTGCACTCGAGGCCAAGTTCGCAGAATTTGCGACAGCTATCGTCTTCTGTACGCTCCGCAATCCATTCGACGTTCTCGCCGCGTCAGCGTTCCTAGATCTGGGCGCCGAGGTGAATCTCGTGCTTCCGAGCAGAGTTGAGACTTGTTCAACTGAATTTGTTGCTAAGTTTGGACTCAGGTTTCAAGAGGACCTTTTTCATTGTCTGCGGCGTGTGCACGAAACTCGTGTCGTCTCGCCCGAAGCCCACTGCAACGAGGCGGCCGTGCTGGAATTAACTCTCGCTCAAATGACGGGAGCGGCCCTGCTGCGCGGTCAGCAGATTGACGGCCAAGTGCTTGTGTTGATCGCAAACGCATCCTCGCCAGACAGAGTGGATGATTTGATTTTTCTTGTAGAACCCCTGGCGAATGTCCAGCAGATCGCCGTCAGCACTGCGAATATCGATGTTGCTGATACACGACGAGTCGCTCGGGCAATGATTTTTGGCGATGTTAAGGGCTTTAGCAAACTTAGTGAAAGCGACATGCCGATATTTCTTGACCGAGTAATTGGAGGTGTTGCCGACGAATTGATGCCGTTGGCGGATGCTATTGAATACGCCGAAACGGCCGGCGACGGGATTTATTTGGTCGTTTCCGACACCGCGACGGCGGCACGCTGTTGCCTAGCTTTGCAACGCGCGGTAAGACCGCAACGAATTGCAGCTGCTGGTCTTCCAGGGTTTATCGCTCTGCGGGTTAGTGCGCACATTGGTCCGGTGACGCTGGGTTATGATCGTCTGGCAAAGCGTGAGAAGTTCTATGGCTCTGAAGTGATACGTACCGCGCGCATCGAACCAATAACACCGCCCGGTGGAATTTATGTTACAGAACAATTCGCAGCAACCTTGTATGCCACGGCCGGCTCCGAGTTCCGGTGTGAGTATGCCGGCATTCAAGAGATGGCAAAGAACTACGGGGAGTGCCGGATGTATGCGTTGAGAGCTGCGGGTCCAGGCGAGTAAGATGATTCAAGTCATGGTGGGCGCGAAGCACCTTCTTTGTGTGGGCGTCACCGGGCATCGTGACATCGCCAGCCGTTATCGCCACCAGATACCAACAATTCGAAGCAACTTGTCTGCATCATTTACTGCGATCCAGCGATACGCCTTCGCAGCAGCTGAAGCAGAAAGCAATATGCAGCCGAGTTGGCGTCTCATTTCGCCACTGGCGGAAGGGGCAGACCGACTGGCGGCAGAATTAGGGCACGACCTCGGATTTCGATTGTCGGCGGTTCTACCCTTTCCGCAGGGAGAATATGAGAGAGACTTCTCTGCCGAGAGTTGAGCAGAGTTCCGTCGACTCCTTGCGGTGGCAAAAGGTGAGGACGGAGCAATCGAACTCGCGGGTTCACGAAATGACGTGGATGCGGCCTATTCTGCGGTTGGAGACTATGTGGTCTCCCATTCTGATCTGCTTGTCGCGGTTTGGGATCGCTCGCGTCCAAACCTCAGAGGCGGAACGGGTGATGTCGTGATGAGGGCGCTTAGGTTGGGCCGTCCTGTCATTTGGATATCTCCGCCGCTGGAACAGCCCCCGCGTTTGCTTCACGGCACAATCGCGCGACCTGAGAGGCTGCCACCGCCACGACCTCTGGCGGATCTGGCCCTGTTGCTCCGCGGGCAATTGGTTCGACCTTCTGGCGAATCCTAAACGACCAAGCCCTAGCGCGTGCCGTGCATGTCGCCAAGCCATCGCATACCGGTCTCGTGGGTCCACGCCGGGCTTCGACGTTGGCACTCGCCCTTGATCAACGCGCCGCACAAGAGGGGGTCGACGAACGCCGTAATGTCCTGTTAGGTCGGGCGCGATGGTTCCGAACGGGTCTTCAACTTAATCTGATAACTCTCCTTAAGGTGACGTCGGCGGGTACCTATGGTACCCGGTCTTCAGGGAGGGGCCCATGAGCATCGTATCGTGCATGGCGCGCACGCTAGCCGTTCTGCTGGCGTGCATCGCCGCGCCCTTGGCGCAGGCGGAATCAATCAACATACCGGTCGATTGGCAGGGCCGGCAAATCTCGCTCAACACCGAATTCGAAAAACCGCCGGGACCAGGGCCATTCGCGGTCGTGATCTTGCTGCCGGGTTGCTCTGCCGAGCTCGATGTCGGGCTCCGTGCCTGGACCAACGAGCTGCACTCCTGGGGTTACGCAACGCTCCGCGTCAATAGTACGGAGTCGCGGAACCTCGGTAATATCTGCGGCAGCCTCAGCATGATGAAGACGATGGTTGCGGTCAGCGCGCGTGACGTATTCCGCGGTGCTTACGCGCTATCGGGTCGGCCCGACGTCAAGCGCGATAAGATTGCCGTGCTCGGCCGCTCGCTTGGCAGCAACAGCCTGGTTTGGTACGTATCGAGGAACACTCAGTCGGTCAACCAGGGACAGCAGAGGCTCGAGGCCGCCGGCGTCAAGCTGCAGGCCGCGGTCGCGGTCACGCCCAACTGCGAGAACCAGGGCCGCGTGCCGGTGGAGATGCCGCTCCTGATCCTGGCCGGAGCGCTCGATGACTGGAATGTTGCGTCGCGTTGCTCCGACCTTGCAGCGGCGCCCGAGAACACGGCGATGGTCAAGATCAAGATCTATCCTGGCGCTTATCACGGCTATGACCGCACCGGCCGGCCGACGGTCTATTTCGGTCACCACGTTGAATACAATGCCGCTGCGACCCTGGATTCCTACGCCCAGGCGCGTGCATTTCTGGCACCATACCTGCAATAGGGCTAGCGGGCGGGCGTACAGACGTTGATCGCCGCCGCGTTACCTGCATAGCCAGCGAGGCTCATCTCGTTCCGGCTCAGCGTCGCAAGCGGGCCGAGCCGTCGTGCACACGCATCGTTGAGCAAATCGGGGACGCGCATATTGGCGAAGCGGACATTTACCACGCGCGCGGTCCGATCCCCGCGGGCAACCCCGATCAGCTCACCATCTGGGCTAAACGCCTCGGCGTTAAGCTCGAAGCTGTTCCGCACCGCCGCGATCTCGCGGCGCGTCGCAACGTCCCATATGCGCAGCGCCCCGTCACTTGCGATCGTGGCGATCCGACGCCCGTCAGGACTGTAGATCGCGTTCTTTATCGCGATGTCATGCTTGAACACGGCCCGCAGCACTCCGGTTGACGCATTCCAGATCCTTGCCGTGAAATCGGTCGAGGTCGTGAGGATGTTCTCGCCATCGGGACTAAAAGCGACTGAGTTAATTCGTTGAATGAAATTGGCGCCGGCCTGCGCGTCGCCGTTTAGCGTCGCGATCGGCTTGCCGCTCCTCGCATCCCAGATCCGCACGGTGACGTCCGATGAGCCGGTCACGATGCGTGTCCCGTCCGGGCTGAAGGCGGCGGCGAACACTGCGTTGGTATGGCCGAGCAGCGGGAAAAGTTCGGTGCCGTGCGCCGAATCCCAGACACGTGCCGTACGGTCGGCCGACGTGGTCACGATGCGCGTGCCGTCGGGATTGAACGCGGCAGAATAGACGAAGCCCTGATGGCCGCGCAGTACCACTGTAGTGCGACCGGTCGCGGCATCCCAGACCCGCGAGGTGCCATCTAAGGACGCGGTGACGATGCGCGTACCATCGCGACTGAACCCGATCCAATCGACGCCGCCCTCGTGCCCGGAAAGCGTCATCAGCGCTTTGCCCGTCGTCGAGTCCCACAGCCGAGCGGTGCAGTCGAGAGATGCCGTCGCGACACGCTTACCATCGGGACTGAATGCGACCGCGCGCACGTCGCCCTGATGACCCGCGAGAACGACGCCGCCGTCCGCCCCACCTATCCCCCAGATGCGCGCGGTCTTGTCTGCTGAGGCGGTAGCAAATTGTTTACCGTCTGGGCTGAACGCGACCCAGGAGAGCGGGCCTTCGTGGCCGCGATAGACGTCCCCTTCTTTCGTTAGCTCTGCATTCCAGAGCCTTGCGGTTCCGTCCGACAGCGCGGCGACGATGCTGGCGCCATCGGGGCTGAACGACGCCGCGCCGATCGCGTTCGCGCCGCCGGGAAGCTGCGCTAGCTGCTTTCCGGTCGCGGCGTCCCACACTCGCAGCGAGTTGTCGCCCATGATGCCAATGATGCGCTTGCCGACGGTATCGAACGAGGCAGCGAATATCGGATTGCCATCTTGCGTCCATGACGACAGGGCGGCGCCGGTTGCGGCGTTCCACATCCGCAGCGTTGCGTCCGCCGAGGCGGTGAGCACGCGCCGTCCGTCGGGACTGAACATAGCGGAACTCACGCCAAGCGTATGGCCGCGCAGTACTGCGACTTGTCGGCCAGTGGTGACATCCCACACGATCGCGGTGGTGTCGTCCGAAGCGCTGACGATGCGCGTACCGTCGGGACTGTAGGCGGCGCTCGCCACCGGTGCCGCGTGGCCGCTCAGCACGGCGATTAGCGCCATCGTTGCTGCGTTCCAGATACGCACTGTTTTGTCGGCGGAGGCGGTGACGATGCGCGTGCCGTCGGGGTTGAACGAAGCTGAGGAGACGGCGTCGCCATGTCCGCGCAAAATCCCGAGCATCTTGCCGCCGGTATTGTCCCAGACCCGCGCAGTGCGATCCTCCGACGCGGTGAGGAGCCGTTTCCCGTCTGGGCTGAACGCTACCGTGCGCACGATCTTGTCATGGCCGCCGAGCAGCACGCGCCATTGCGTCCGGCCGATGACGGCGGCGAGGACGGCAGCGGGGACCGAGGTTGTGACCGAGTTTGGATCGAGTGCGGCTTCGAGGCGCGTCGCGTGCACGGCGAGGCGCAGCGCGCCGTCGCTATCCCCTTGCGATTGCTCAGCCGACGCCAGCGCCGCAACCAGATTGTTGCGCTGCTTCCCCGCCTCCCGTGTTTCATTCGCCGCGACGCGCCATTCCCACGCCGCAGTCAGCAGCAGCAGCCCAAGACAAGCGACCGCTGACCAAGCCAGGCGAAGCGCTCGGCGATGTTGACGCAGCTCGCGCGACACCAGATCTTCCTTGGCGATGCCTTGGATCGCCGCGGCAAAATCGGCCGCAAGATCGGTGAAGCGGGCATCGCGTGCCGCCTCGCGAAAACGGCGCAGGTCGATCCAACGCGGCTCATTCACCAGATCTTTCTTGAGCGACGGCGGCAGTGGGACCGTCTCCGGAGTGACGAACCCGCCTGTCGCCTGGTTCCACGTAAGCTCGCCCGCGGTCAGCCCCACCAGAACCGTATCGGCACTCTTGTGCGTCAGCCACCAGGCCAGCTCACGCTCGACCCACGCTGACATCGCAGATTCAGGCGACGCAAGCAGGATCAGATAGCGCGATTGCGCCAGCGCCTCTTCGATCGACGCCCATAGGTACGGGCTGGCTGACAGACTGGTGTCGTCGCGAAACACCCGCAGCGCGCGCGACCGGTACCAAGGCTTGCCAAGCTTCTGAACGGCTGTCTGCAGGGCCGACGCGACGGCTGAGTCATGGCTGTGACTATAGGAGATGAACGCGTCATACGACCGGCCGAAAATCGTTCTGTTCGCGGGCGCCGACACGCCGCGCGGCCGGCGGATCCGCCACTGAAGCCCCAACACACTCATGCGTCGAGTTTAGCACGGCACGCCAGATGAATTGCGAATGCATCGCAATTACATTGAGGGGAGACCGACCAGAGCCGAACTGGCTTCTTTTGCGGCTTGATCGCCTCCACGCAAGAACAGAGGGATCGGGATTACAATTTCCCACACAGATCCCACGCTTGTGAGATCGAGGTTGAAGGAAACAGCCCATACAATCGCTTCGCCGCCGCGTTGACCGCAGCAAGCATGTTGCTAAACGCTGCGAGTGCCATACTGAACTGGGCCGTGAAGAAGGGTATAAACCCGAGATTCAAGTACGACTCCTCGAATTTCGAGTCGAGTGCGACGCGTTCGAAACGCCTCTACCGCCTCGTCATACTATACTCGTCAATTAGTCTTACTGCGTCACAAACTGAGATGTGTTCTGCGCGAGGTCATGCGGGCGCAACAAGGGCATCTCGACAGAGTCGGCGCTAGCGCGATGACGATGCGACGGCGCAAGGTTGCGATCGAGTTCGGGATATGACGTTCCGGTCTGATTGGGGGCGCCTCGCGGTCGGTAACCGCCGGGAACGGCAGGTTTCGAGAGCCACGAGGCGCCACGCAGTCCCGAGGGGGGAATCGTCTCCCGCTCGGAGATTAGGAATCCGTAAGCGGCGATGCAGAGTGTGGCGTGGTGGTGGAAGCCGCGCCACCCACGACCTTCATAGTGCCCGAGGCCGAGTTCCTGCTTGAGTTCCTGGTAATCGCGCTCGATGCGCCAGCGCAGCTTGGCGAGATCGACCAGGCGCGCGAGGGCAAGGTTCGGCGGCAAGGTCGAGAGCCAATATTTGGTCGGCTCGTCTTCACCCCGGGGCCATTCGATCAGTAGCCATTCATCCCGGCGGCTCTCGGTGAGCTGGTAATCGCGATGTGCAACGCGAACCCGTATCCGGGCGAAGCGTGAGGACAGCCAGTCGCTTGTGCCTTCACGCCATTTGATCATGCGCCACGCCACCGCTGGCAGGCCGAGCGCAAGCGCCTTGACGGAAAGCGGCCGGTGTTTGGCGTCACGACCGATCAGCTTCGGGGGGCGTCCGCGACCCGACCATTTCTTCGGCGGCAGCGGTGCTGTCCCAGGAGCCCAGACCGAGGTGTTCGGCATGATGCCGGCAACATAGCTCAACCCAAGCGCGCCGATGTCCGTGCGCAGCTCGGTGTCACTGCCATAGCCGGCATCCATCAGCACCACGCCGCGCGGAATATCGGCCTCACAAGCGGCGCGGATCTGCGCCAGCGCAATCTCCGGCTTGGTCTCAAACCCAATCTCCTCGGGAACCCCCGCCTCGCCCCGCCGCGCTTTGTCCAAGGCCCAATCTTTCGGCACATACAGCCGATAGGCCACCGGCAAGCTGGTGTCGTGATTGGCGACCGATAGAGAGACGGCGACTTGGCAATTGTCCTGCTTGCCGAGTTGACCGCAGTACTGCCGCGTCACCCCCACCGAGTGCCGGCCTTTCTTCGGAAACCCGGTGTCATCGATGATCCACGCCTCGATCGCGCCGTGCCGCTCCATCTCGGGCAGCACCATCTCGCGCACCTTGGCCAGAACCTTCGCATCCGACCACGGCGCCTGCCCGACAAAATGCAACAGTGACTGATGTTGCGCCGCCGTCCGCTCCGGCGCCGTCACCGCCGCCATCGGCTCAACGCTCTTGCGCTCCACCGGCAGCATCAGCCCCACGCAATAGTCGCGCAGCGGTCCCGCCCGGTCCACGTGCCCGATCACGCCAACAAGCCCCTCGACATACGCGGCAAAGCGCGATTCACTGCGCGCGCTCGTTTGGAAATCCATCTCAGCCCTCATGCCGATCATGAATCTTCCCGCGTATCACGATTCGCAAATTCGCAAATCTTCTCCTTTTTGTGACTCAGTAAGATTAGCGCCCTGCCGAGAAAGTTGTAGCCGTGGAAATCTCTCGGGTTGAGTTCGATGGCCTTTTAGAACTTGAGGCACCGCCTCATCTCTCTAGCCCGCGTTCCAGAGCGAGTAGCCGGCGGAGGGCGTATGTGACACAAGCCCAACGGACGCTTATCGCTTGCGCCGATCATGCTCAATCCGCGAAGTTTGGAGTCGGAGTTGTCGATAGTCCGCAGGCCGCAGCGTTACGACGACCTCGTGAGCGGCGACTAATTCCCCCTGATCGATTGCAGGAGCTTCGCTCTCATCGTCCGAGGCGATAGAGCTCTTATGTGCGCCCACTTATCCTTATGTACATCGGGCTGACCAGCCTGGCAGTGTTCGGCTCCAAGCCGAATGCAGCGCGCCCCTCCAAAGGCTAGAAATATTAGCTATTGAAATATTTTTACTAATATCAAACTCCGCGAGATCCGCACTCACGATATTTCACTTGGGAGCGAACTGCGTCGGCGTTAGGAGATCTGGCAGCTGGTGGTGGACCTCATCGGCAATCCGGTTCAGGGAATTCGACCAACTTGTCTTGCTGCATCAAGCCAGTATGTTGCAGCTGGAATTTGACGCCGGTGATAGGGTTGTAGGTGGCGCCTTGATCTCGGGGAAAAATTCGAAATAGCATAGCGGGACCGCGATGTGGCGCAACGCCATTTGTCTCCTTCCACTTTGCCGCGCGACGATAGCGCCGGGTGCGTCGCACCGCCAGATATTGAATTGCGGCATCGCCTCGGCGACAGTAGGGCGATGGCCGGCGAAAATCTAGACGCGGACTGGTACCGCCAATCTTACGAGGTGCTGAAGCTTGCCCGCACCGAGCTGTTCTGCTATGTGCCCGATGCCGGCATCGATCCCTTCATCCGCATGGCGCATGCAGACAACACGGTCCGCCCGGTAGTGCTAACGACGGAAGAGGAGGGCGTTGGCATTTGCTGCGGCGCGTGGCTCGGTGGCCGGCGCGCGACGCTGATGATCCAGAGCAGTGGCGTTGGCAACTGCATTAACGCGTTTTCGCTCGCCGCCAATACCCGCGTCCCTATGCTGGTGATCGTATCGATGCGAGGCGAATGGGGTGAAGGCAATCGCTGGCAGATCCCGATGGGCCGCAACGTCGAGGAAGCGATGACGTTTGCGGGCTTCACGGTCTATCGAGCCACGCGCGCGAACGAGGCGGCAAAGCTGATCGAGGGCGCCGCAAACATGGCCTATCAGAGCGAGCAGATGGTCGCCGTGCTACTGTCGCAGCGGTTGATCGGCGCCAAGGTCTTCAAGGACAATCCGTGATGGGCGAGATCGACCGTACCCACGCCATCGCCCGCATCCTCGAGCAGCGCCAGAACCAGCTCATCGTCACCGGGCTCGGCGAGCCATGCACCGATGTCGGCCGGCTCGAGGACCGCGCTCTCAATTTCTATATCGGCGGCGCGATGGGCATGGCGGCATCGGTCGGGCTGGGCCTCGCCATCGCCCAGCCGAAGCGCGCGGTGGTGGTGGTGACCGGCGACGCCGAGTTAATGATGAATATAGGCGCGCTCGCCACCATCGGCGTACAGCGACCGCGCAATCTCTCGATCATTGTGATGGACAACGAAGAATTTGGCGAGACCGGCGGGCAGCGCAGTCATACTGGCCTCGGCGTCGATATCGCCGCCATCGCCAAGGCGTGCGGAATTGCCGATGCGATCACCGTTCGCGAGGAATCCGGCCTCGATGGTATTGCCGCGCGTACCAACGCGATGACCGGGCCTTACATTGCCGTCATCAAAATTAGGCCCGGTAAGGCGGTGGGCGTGCCCTTCAATAAAGGCCTGCGCTCCGGTGAGACAGTGAAGGCAACGTTTCGCCAGGCGCTGCTCGGCCAACCGTAACGTCGCTATTTCGACATTTGGTTACGGATTTTTGCCGCTCGCGTTGCTGTATCGCATCGGCTTTTGAATGTAATGCAGGTCTAGCTTCGAGCGTGTCGATCAGGTTTTGCGGCATCATCAGCCGGGCATTCTTCTTGTCCGCGGGTGGATGTAGCAGGGCATGCCCGGGTCGGGGTCGCATCGCCCAACCCACACACGCCATCGTGTGATATTTCGCCGCCTTCGACCAGCGCTGATTGGACTGCTGGCCGTCATATGGCACGTAAGAAACTGTTGGTTTTAGACCTACGGTAGGATTTAGTTGAGTTTATTGAGGCGCTGGAAACAAAACAACGCTTGCTCACGAAGATTGAGTGATGAATCGTTCTGCGGCAGATTTTAACCACCGTGGTAGGGAATCAATTCTCGAACAGGCGGCGATGAAGCGCGTGACAATGCATCCATCAAGTGGAACATGACCATCGACATTTGTCCTGAGCCCGAGAGCGCGGCCGGCCTCGTACGGTCTAACTCGTCAGCAGCCGTCCTGTTCACCCCCTTCATCTCCCGAAATCTGTCGCTGCCGAACCGCATTGTCATGGCACCGATGACGCGGAGCTTCTCGCCCGGTGGTGTCCCGGGACCCGATGTCGCCGCCTATTACCGCCGGCGCGCGCAGCACGGGGTTGGACTAATCCTTACCGAGGGAACGGGCACCGCGCACCCGGCCGCGCTCGGCGATTCGAAGGTTCCGCGATTCGATGGCGCAGCGGCGCTCCAGGGTTGGACGGCGGTGAAAGATGCTGTGCACGACGCAGGCGGCAAGATTATGCCGCAGCTTTGGCATGTCGGATTGGCGCGCAAACTTGGGAGCGCCCCCAATCCCGAAGTGCTCCCGGTCGGTCCTTCGGGTTTATCCAAGCCTGGCGTGCGGGTCGTCGAACCGATGACCCATACCGATATCGAAGCAGTGATTGCTGCTTATGTTGAGAGCGCGGGGAACGCCAAGAGAACTCGGATTTGACGGCATCGAGCTTCACGGCGCGCACGGCTATCTAATTGACCAATTCTTCTGGGAGGGCACCAATCGCCGGACCGACCGCTACGGTGGCGATCCCGTAAGCCGCACGCGCTTCGCGGCTGAGGTGATTGCGGCCTGCCGGCGCGAGGTCGGTGCGGACTTCCCGATCATCCTTCGTTTCTCGCAATGGAAGCTGCAGGATTACGAAGCGAAGCTTGCGACGACCCCGGAGGAACTCGGCCGGTTTCTGGCACCCTTGGTCGATGCAGGGGTCGATATCTTCCATTGTTCTACGCGCCGCTTCTGGCAGCCGGAATTTCCAGGCTGCGCGCTCAATCTCGCCGGCTGGACCAGAAAGCTCACCGGATTGCCGACCATCACAGTCGGATCGGTCGGATTAGAGGGCGATTTCATCACCAGTTTCACCGAACGCAAGGATTCGCCAAATCGAGGGGTCGAACAACTGGTCCGTATGGTGGAGGCGAAAGAGGTCGATCTGGTCGCGGTTGGCCGTGCGCTCTTAATCGATCCAGCCTGGGCCATCAAATTGCGGGATGGCCGCACTGCCGAAATGATCCCCTTCACCGTCGCGGCGTTCAAAACGCTATCTTAAACTCTGGCAGCCTGCAGGTAAGGCCGCTCCGGAGCCAGCGGCGTCGAATAACGACGTATCACTGAAACCGAATGATCGAAAAATAAAGCCGGCCAGATAACCGAAGCTAATCAGGCCGTAACCCATTTGAACCAAGACGCCAACTTTCTCGCCTAGACTAGCTGGCCCAAGGATCAATGCGATCCGCTACCCGCTTGTGCTTGACCTTTTCACAGGAATCCCAAGATCATAAGTTCATGTTCATCCTGACCTACCAATAATAAGCCTTTGATATAACGCTAGGTTTCGCATCAGGTGCTACACCACTCCGAACAGGACATCGACGGGACCGCGGGGCTCAAAAGTGGCCGGGAAAGTGTCGAGCGCCAGGAGCCCACGAAAGCGCCTGATTCCCAAACTTCATTTTCAAGCGTTGCTTCCCGCCTACTTCTTAGCCGGGCGGCGCATCGGCGTCACCCCGACCTGCTCCTCCGCCGTATAGGGCGCTCCATAATACGGGAAATCCTTGCGAATGCGCACGCGGTCGGGAGCCAGTCCATCGACGAGTGGCGTGTTGGTCGCCAGCGTCAACATCACATCCAGCGCATCGTCGCTGAGCGCGCGTCCATTGAAGCTGGCCACCTCAAATGCGGCGGATGTTCCAAGCTCGTAAGGCAATGTGTTGGGACAAAGCCGTGCAGCGATCAGCTTCCCGTATTCGCCCGGGTTCGCCGCCGAACCGGCACAGGTCGTCATCTTCTCAGCAAAATCCGCGATCGACTTCCCGAAGCGCTCTAGGTCTTCAGACGGAACCGACGCATTGAATTGTTCTTTCACCTCTTGATCGCTCGGGTCGTTCAGGAAGAGATGCGTAACCATAGGCAGGCCCCAACGCGAAATTTGTACCTCCGGCGCATGGCCAAAGAGGGAGATCGTCGCCCATGCGTTGATTTTTCCCTTCCCAATCAATTCGCTCGGCACTTCCAGCACTATCGCGGTGACATTCCGCCTCGCAAAGGGATTCTGCTGATGCAGAAATGCGTCTCCATCGAAGCGCTGGTCCTTATAGAAAGCAGTCATAAATGTGCCAAATCCAGCATTTGCGGCAAATAGCTCTGGAGCAATCCCAACATACGCACGAAGATCCAAATCAGTCGCGACTGAACCCGTTTCACCCTCAACCAGACTCTCTCCGGCGTCACCACGAAGAGCATCGTCACCCGTCGCCTTCCGCACCACAAACGGCTGAATGTGAGTATGCTCACTGCCATCTCCGTGTCGTGGTTCACCAAACCTGAACTTGAACGTAACCTCTTCCCTCGCATCTTCGTTCAGATCGAACCGGAACGCGTAGAGTCCTTCTGTATGAAGCGTATCCGGAGCCGATAGTCCTACATCCGGGTTTACGGTCATCGCCATCACCGTCTTGCCCGAGGGGCCGTCAAATAAATAAAAGTCGCAGAGGTTGAGGCTAGGATCTTCCCTCGCCAGTTTGGTATCGAAATGATGTGACATACAGGATCTCCTTGAAAGCATTTGGTGATTAGACAGCTCCTTCGTTTCGTAATTATTCTCTACGATCAGCCGCGAACAACGTCGCTCTGGCAGCTGTCCTCGTGGCCGCAGGCGTCTGGTTGGCTTCAAGACATCCATCCCGGTCATGATGCGTGTCTCATTGCAACGACCCGGCAGTACTGCTCGCGAAGGCGGGCCGCATAATGCGCGATCCCACGCGGGCCTCGCAGCAGTAAATTCCGCGTGAGCCCGCAGGTGGCCTTGAGCATTAGGAAACCCGCTTCGGGCAGCTCGGAATTACGTACAAGAAACATCATTATCGGAAGTAAACGACCGATGTCGGCCTATGGGGTTTGGGGTGGCAATCATCTATCCCGAGCTATTTGAATGCCCCCACCATTCGGCGGGGCCAAAGCCAAACCGGTCAGGTTCCGATCAACTAATTTTCTAAGGCTGTCTTTTCAATTAGCGCCAATTTTTGCTGATGAATTCGTAGTTCTCATCGGAGCGCGACAGAAAAATCGGTTTGGTTAAATGGCGCTCACACAATCGAACGTTTCTCTATCCTTGTCGTCTTCCTGTCGCTGGTTGAGCTAATCAGCGCGGTTTGTGGTTTAACTGGTAGCTCAAATGCGCTTTCACCGTCGGCCATTCGGCGGCGATGATGCTGTAAACGACAGTGTCGCGCAGCGTGCCGTTTCCGCCAATCTGGTGGTTACGCAAAATGCCATCCTGCTTGGCGCCGAGCCGCTCGATGCCTCGCCGACTCTGGTAATTGAAGAAATGCGTGCGGAACTCTACCGCAATGCAATCCAGCTCTTCGAATGCCTGGGTCAGAAGCACCAGCTTGCACTGCGTATTGAGAGCGCTGCGTTGCACACGCTTCGCATACCAAGTCGCGCCGATCTCAACGCGCCGGTTCGGTGCGTCGACGTTCATGTAGGTCGTCATGCCGGCAACCCTGCCGTCGGCGTCGAACACGGTGAACGGCAGCATCGATCCCGCCTTCTGCAAACCGAGGCGGCGGTCGATTTCTTTGGTCATGTTCACCGGCGCCGGCACGGAGGTGTACCAAAGCTTCCACAGCTCGCCGTCCTTGACAGCCTCAACCAGCCCCTCGTGATGCGCATGCGACAGCGGTTCGAGCCGTGCGAACTGGCCGCTCAAGGTGAGGGGTTCAAGCCAAGGCATTAAACACTCCACTCTTCATACACTTCTTTTCCACCCGTCAATGCGAGAGTGCAAGCGACGAGTGATCCAGAAATACCTACCGTCAAGTTTTGCGAAAATCGTAGAAAAGACGAGTGCCGCTATACGTAACTGCTTCCCAGATTACTTCCCGAAACAGCGTTATCGAAAATAAACGGGCCCCGCGTTCCAGCCGCTCGTGTTCGGCAGGCAGTAGGAGCTTTGCATCACAAGCCCCGAATTGGAAACGAGGATGTATCGAGTACCCGCCTGCTCTTTGGCGAAGGTACGCCGAGTGGGGGCATCGAGTTCACACGCTGAGCAACACCTCGCGCGCTCGGTTCAGCTTGCCGGCAAGATAGGTCGAACCGCCGTGATCGGGATGGACGCCCATCATTAACCGATGATGGGCCGCGCGCACATCGGCGTCGCTCGCCCCCGGTTTGAGCCCGAGGATGGCGTAAGCTTCCTCGCGGGTCATGGCGTCGCTCCCGCCGTGTGGTGCGTGTGTACCTTCGGCCGCCGTGCGCCATTCGGGCTTCAGCCGGTCGAGATACGCCTCCATGAGGCTCGCCGCCTGCGCGTCCTCAACTCGGCAGCTGCGCCAAAGGTCGATCAGTTCGTTTTCAGCGAGCTCCGATAGTTCCCGGCCCTGAAAGCGCCCGCGACGCACCATGCCGGACATGGTGCCGCTGTCATGGTCGAGCCGCATGCTGAGGTAGTCAGTCTCGACTTCTGAAACGGGCGGGCCGCTCTGCGCTTTGCGGCGGCGATACCGCTGCAGTCCGTACCACGACGCTCCGCCGGCACCGACGCCGAACAACACGAGAGGCGGACTGCGGGCGGCAAAGCCAAAGCCCAGTCCCAGTATCGAGACCGATGCACCCAGTGCCAACCCGAACGGAACGACCACCTGAGCCAGCCGGGTTGGATCGGCATTTACGAAGAGGCGCAGCAACCAACTGACCAGCACCAGCGCGAGCACGCCGATGAGGACGTATACCATGATGCGTCACTTTCGGTCGGGGACGGCGCCGGCGAGCAGCAGCGCTGAGCCGCCGACGCGCTTGCCATAATCGGCGAGCGCGACGCGGCCGCCGACCGCATAAGCCGCCACTGCGCCCAGAAGCCGCCGCAGCTGCTCGGCGCTGGCCGTATCGAAGGGGCAAAACGCGCCACCGGAGAGCTTGGCGATGTGGCGAAAAGTACGCGCGGCGGCGTCCTCGCCGCCTTCCTTAAAGATAAAGACCGGCACGCCCAAAAGCCCCAGCTCCCCCGCCTGTTGCGCGAGCGGATCGATTTTCTCCTCCATCGTATCACCAACGAAGACCAGCGCGTTGACCTTCTGAAGGCGCCCCTCTTTGATCGCGTGCGCGAGTACCCGGCCAATTTGTGTCTGGCCGCCGACGCACGAGACGCTGCGCATCGCATGGTGCAGCTGCGCCGCGGTGCCGAGCCAGCGGCTCGCCTTGCATTCGTTGAACCCACGATAGAAGACGAGCTGCACATCGAGCCCGCCCAGCGCCGCCGCCGCCTCGAACATCTCACCCTGCAGCTTGCAGGCGTGGTCCCAGGTTGCCTCGCGGCTAGCGGTCGCATCCATTGCGAAAATGAGCCGGCCGCGGCCACTCGCTGCGCGTACCGCAGGCATCGCCTTCACCTTGCGCACGAAGTCTTCGACTGCAGCCGCCGCCTTATGCGCGGCGGGAAGCTGGCCCCGGCCGTCCTTGTCGTCGTCCATCGGTTCATTATATGCCGCAAGGATCGCGCCGCCAGGTCCAGCGTGTCCCGCCCCGCCGCATCCCGCCCGCGCTTTTGGCGTCTTAATGGAGGGCGACATCATGTTTTGTGCAATTTACCAACCCATCGCATGTCGTTCGGCACGGCAATGTCCAGCTCCACGTGAAGCGGCGTCGGCTGCCGCTAGGTCCGGCTGCGCAGCCGCCCGGCAGGCAGGCCTTCCTGGAGGAATTCCGCGCCGCCATTGCCGGCCGAACCTCATCGCGATCCGAGACGTGCAGGGCCTGGCCCGCGCACGGCTTGCTGCGATGGCTGGTGGAGCAACACTGCGACAGCGCCGCGTTCAAGGTGCTTTACGCGCGAACGCGGCAGATCCGTACATTCTCGATACGCTCGTCAGTAGACCGTCTCGACCGACAATCCGGCGACTATCGGCTCGCTTCCCTTCGCGATGATGCCGACGAGCAGTGTCCGCGCGCTGCGCGATGGCAAGGTCGCCACGCCGGAGGCTGCAAACGGCCGGCTCAAGGCGTTGCGCAAGCTGCTCGCTTTCGCGGTCAACAGCGATTTCGCCGAGCGCAATCCCGTACGCGACGTGCCCTACAGCAGTACCGCCTCCCAGGGCTTTCACACCTGAACGATGGAGGAGGTTCGGCAGCACGAGGCGCATCGCCCGGTTGGGACCCGCGCACGCGTCGCGCTGGCGCTGCTGCTGTTCACCGGGAAGCGGCGCTCCGACGTGGTGCGGGTTCGGCCGACAGCACGTCAAGGACGGCTGGCTCACCTTGACGCAGCCGAAGAACCGCGACCCGCAAGCCGGTTACGCTCTCGATCCCGATCCTGCCGGAGCGTCAGGCCCTGCTTGACGCGACGCCCGCGAGCAACAAGACCTTCCTCGTGACTGAGTTCGGCAAGCCATTCACGTCGAGCCGTGCGGCAGAAGTACTCGCCGGCAGCGCGATGCCGCTGCTGATCTCAGCTCAAAGAGAGATCAAATAAACAAAGCCTTCATTGAAGCCGCTTCGCATTCCCATGTTTCGAAATCCGCGCCGATGCGTGTGGTCCACACCTGAGCGTTGCCTTCGGCCACATCTAGGCACGTCACGCCGTAGGTATATGGTCTGTTCCAGTCCTAAAACCCAAACGCCATCTAAATCCGCTTGGGCATTGAGCTCCTTCGCCTGATCCAAAAGGATCAATTCAATCTGAGCAGATTGCGTCTCGAAGGCCAAACCGCGCCCGCCACCTGGAACGCAGTGCTGCTGGCCTGATACGCGCCGCCGGCGTGGCGTCGCTTTGAATGAATGTCAGTTTGAACCAGAATCCTTTTTACGTCACGTGCAGAGCGAGCGGCTGACCCGTGTCGCGCGGATGTGTGATGACGACTTCGGCAGGCGCCTTGTTGACAACAGCCTGTGGGAATAAGGTTCATGTCAGCCGTCGTCATTTGGCGAAAGAGGAGGGCGCCGTGCCAAAAATGGGCTTAGTGCTACAGGGCGGCGGCGCGCTTGGCGCCTATGAGTACGGCGCTGTCACACGACTGGTGGAATTCGGATGGGAACCGGCCGCCGTTACCGGGGTGTCGATCGGGGCCGTCACAGCGGCGGCCATTGCAGGAGCTCAAAACGGCGATATTTGCGCAAGCCTTAAGCGGCTCTGGGATGCAATCACGCTCCTGCCGGTACCATTCGTGCCTCCGAATCGGCAGGCGACATTCTCAATGTTTGGAAATCCGCATTTTTGGCGTTCGCGTAGTGACTATTTCCGGTTTCTGACGTGGACAAGCCTTTGCGACGTGTCGCCGATGCGTGAAACGCTTGGGACGATCCTCGATTTCAGGCGACTGAACGATCCTTCGAAGACTCGGGTTTCCGTTACCGCCACGAAGATCGAGACCGGCAATCAGGTCTCGTTTTCTAATTTCGATCAGCCCAGTTCACCGCATCGGATTACGCCAACCGTGAACCGCGTTACGCTGACAGCCGATCATTTCCTGGCGAGCGCGAGCCTCCCGCCCGGATTTCCCCCGACCGTCATTGGCGGCGTGTCCTATTGGGATGGAGGGCTGTTCGACAACACGCCGATCGACGCGTTGCTCGATCTGCTGACGGAACCGGAAATCGACGAATTACCGATCTTCGTCGTCAACCTTTTTCCAACGCGCTCCGCCGTACCGGAGAACTTGATGGAGGTCGAGGAGCGCATGATGGAGATCAGCTACGAAAATCGCTTTTGGGCCAAATACGCGGGCGCCGATGGCAACTTGGCGAGCCTGACAGAATTCGCGAGCACGCTTCAACAGATCGCCCGCGACCTGCCGCCGGACAGCCCGGTGCGAGCGCGGGAACCGTTTCGCCGATTGCAACGGCTGAGAGCACTCAAAAATCTTAGGGTGATCCAGGCCGATCACACGCCGATGAGCGGTAGCATGGACTTCTCCGCTTACGGCGTGACGACTCGTTTCGAAAGCGGCTATACCGCGGTCGATAAATTGTTCGCGCCCGCAAAGGCGGCATGAATTTTCCGCTGTGGGCTTGGGCTAGGGGCAAAAACCGCCTCATATCTCCTTGCGCGACGATCGTCACGTAATCCGAGACACTGTGAGCCGGGTCGCTCGCGTAAGCAGACGACGGGCGCTCAACCGGCCAATCCAAGAGGTTGGATGGCCCGCCGCGGGCGTGAAGCTCACGCCGAGTGCTCGGCGTAATTCCGCGTTTCCTCAGCGCCCGGTTCCCGGTGAAGATGGGAGTTCACCGCGGTGCGACTTACGTCATAATGATGTTGCCGGCGCCTAGCTCACGACGTTCGGCGGGAGGTAAGATATGGCCAAGACCGAAGCTGTGGAGGCAACCGTCACGGGAAACGACCAACAGGTGGGGTTCCGCGCCTTGGTCATGAAACAGGCCATCGAGTTTAACCTGGCAGGATCGGCGAGGAACGACGCAAGCGAAATTGTCCACTTTACTCTGCAAGGCGACAATCGGCGGATCGATTCGGCGCTCGCGAACATTCAAGAAGGGACCAAAAGATCGTCTGACATCAAAATCACGACGACGTCCACAGCAATCGATCCCGTACTGAACGCGTTTACGATCGTGGATTGGACCTCCTCGAGCCGAAATATCACGAACAAGTATAATCTCGTCTTCGAGCTGAGGGCCAACGATAAGGTGATTTCGCCAACAGACGCCAAGGCGGTATGGCATCAGATTCTCAAAAAAACCCTCAACGCCGACGATCGAAAGAAGCTGCAACCTAACGACTGAGTCGACAGCGTGTTGAGGAAATAGGCCGTTCAGCCGAACAGGGCTAGCCCGATGGCGATGACAACAGCCGCGGCTTGATCAGCGGCTGCGAGGATGAGGATGAAGAAAAAGCTGCCCTCGGGTGATCGCGAGCGCGAACGGCGCCACGAAGGCCTTCGGGGCGAGCTCCGGTGGGGTCCCCGTCCCCAAGAGTTTGCGCATCAGTTTCAGCGCGGCTTGCTTGTTTCGCTTGGATTGGACCAGCACATCGAGGACCCTCCCCTCAGAATCGATGGCCGCCAAGGGTAGACTATGCGGCCTTGGATTTTCAGATATACCTCGTCGAGATGCCAAGTCGCATCAGGCTTCAGGCGACGCTTTCGTACGTCGGCGCGATCATCGGCCCGAAATGGTTCACCCAAACGCCGAACGGTCTCGTAGGACTCGGCCACTCCGCGCTCCGCCAAAAATCCTCGACGCCACGCAGGCTGAGGGTCAACCGGAGGTAGAACCATATTGCTTGGTGAATGATCTCGGGCGGGGAACGATACCCGTGTAGCCGATCTTGTTCATCCGCATGGCGCTACCCGGCCACCGAGAACACCGCAAGCCGAGAGCGCGTGACAATGCCCGCTGCAGATTGACCTGGCCGGAAAACACAGTCTAACTGACGCCACGACCCTGGAATGGACATCAGCGACGAGTTCTTCGACCTTGGCCATCGCGACGCCCTGAAGATCACGATCGGGGTGCTCCTTCCCGTATTCCTCGGCTCGCTCGACCAGACGATCGTCGGCGCCGCGCTACCGACCATCGGCCGCGCCTTCGGCGACCTGCAGAACCTCCCCTGGGTGGTGACAGCCTATCTCCTCACCGGAACAGCGGTAACGCCGGTGGTCGGCAAGCTGAGCGATATCCACGGCCGGCGGGCGACCATGCTCGCCGCCATTGCTGTCTTCCTGGTGGGCTCGATCATCTGTGCGCTGGCGCCGAGCCTGCTCGTCCTAATCCTCGGACGCGCGGTTCAGGGCTTCGGCGGCGGCAGCCTGATCCTCCTAGCAATGACCATCCTCGGCGACATCGCAGCGCCGAAGGACCGGGTCAAGTACTACACTTATTTCGTAGTCGTTTTCGCGAGCTCCGGCGCCCTCGGTCCGGCGCTCGGTGGCTTCTTCGCGCAATATCTCGATTGGACGGTGATTTTCTGGATCAACCTGCCGCTCGGTCTTCTCTCTTTCATGCTATCGAACGTGCATCTCCGACGGTTGCCACGGCACGGGCGGCCGCACCGGCTCGACCTTCTCGGGGCGGGCTTGGTCATGGTCGCGACGGCAGCGTTGATGGCGGCGGTCGACCTCGGCGGCAACCGCTTCGACTGGGTATCGGCACCCATCGCCGGCCTTGGGGTGCTGTCGGCGGCTGGTTGGCTGTGCTTTGCCGTGCGGCTGCGGCGGGCGCCGGAGCCACTGGTTCCGCTCGGCGTCCTGTCCAACCCGGTTGTCATCTTCGCGGTCTTAGCCAACTCGATGGGGTCGAGCTCGATCATGGTGCTGAACGTCTTCGTGCCAATGTTCCTCCAGCTCCTCGTCGGGCTCGGCGCCTCGCATTCCGGCCTGCTGCTGATGACGCTGATGTTCAGCTTCAATATTGGAGCCGGGATTTCCGGCCAAGTCACCGCGCGGGTCCGCCATTACAAGATAATGCCGATAATTGGGGTGCTCCTGGCGCTGTCCGGGACGGTGGCGCTCGGCCTCGTCGCCGGCCGTTTTGGGCTGGTCGCAATCGAAGTGCTGCTAACTGTCATCGGCTTTGGCTTCGGCACCGTGCCGCCCGTGGCTACGGTATCGCTGCAGAACGCGGTGGAATGGGACCAACTCGGCGCCGCGACCGCCGCCCTCAATTTCGTCCGCAGCCTCGCCGGGACAACCTTCGTCGGGGTGTTTGGCGCCATTCTCGCCGCTAAGCTGGGCACAGACGTCTTACAAGGCAGTGCCACCACTGCGGCGGCCATTGGCGAGCGGACCGTGCTGGCCGAGACATTCCAAATCATATTCTTCGGGACCTCGGCCGGCTTTGCACTGTCGCTGGTGGCGCTCTGGCGCCTGGAAGAGCGGCCGCTCCGGGCGAGCAGGCCGGCGATGCGCCAGACGATCTGACCATCGCAGGGAGGCGCGAACGCCTCGGAGCGACAACTGGGCCGTCCCAGGGGAGCGCCTGCCACTATCTCCATCGGCAGGTCGCGATGGGGTCGCTCGCCGCAGAGGGTGGCGACCTCGACGCGCTGATCTTCACAACCTTCGCGCGCGTCTCGGGATCGGAGTCAACGAAGATGCTAACGCACTGCGTCGTACACTGTCGCGGCCTGCATCAGCCGTATCGATCTGGGCCATTACTAAGCCCGACGAACTTGCCAACTACCGGCGGTTCCTAGAGATCTCGCGCAAGGTTGAACTCCTAGTCTAAGTTTTGAGCGCATGAATGATCCGCGGCGGCGCCACGACCGCCGCGAACCCCAACAACTGAACGACCACTCGCACCCCGGGACCTCATTTTCAGGTGCTGCAACACCTTCCGTCGGCAGTGTCGCGGCGCTCTGGGCTGCGGCGTTCTCGGTGGCCGGGTAGCCCCACGCGGTGACAGTGCCCCCGAGGAGCGATCCGATTATTCCTGTGCAGAAAAAGCCGTGTTGATGACGTTTCCGCTCGTTCTCCCCTTGAAAGGATACCCCGGTTCCATCATGTTCTTTAGCACTCGGCGCAAGTGAGTGCTTGCAGAACCTGATAAGACCAGGGTGATCGCGCGTGCGCCTTCCCGTGATAAGGAACACCAAAAGGGAGGTTTGTTCATGAAGTTCAGGCCCTTGCAGGACCACGTCCTGATCCGTCGCATCAAGTCCGAGGACAAAACCGCGGGCGGGATCATCATTCCCGACACCGCGAAGGAAAAGCCCCAGGAAGGCGAGGTCATAGCGGTTGGTCCCGGCTCGCGTGCTGAGGACGGCGCGGTTCATCCGCTCGACGTCAAGGCGGGCGACCGTATTCTGTTCGGCAAATGGTCGGGCTCGGAAATCAAACTCGACGGCGAAGAGCTCATCATCATGAAGGAGTCCGACATTCTCGGCGTGCTCGAGGGTGCCCCAGCGTCCAAGCGGAAAGCCGCCTAACGGCGCATCGAAAAGAGGTAATCAGTCATGGCAGCTAAAGACGTCAAATTTCATGGCGATGCGCGGGAGCGCATGCTCCGCGGCGTCGACATTCTCGCCAACGCGGTCAAGGTGACGCTCGGCCCCAAGGGCCGCAACGTCGTGCTCGACAAGAGCTTCGGTGCGCCGCGCATTACGAAAGACGGCGTCACCGTCGCCAAGGAAATCGAGCTCAGCGACAAGTTCGAGAACATGGGCGCGCAGATGCTGCGCGAGGTCGCAAGCAAGACAAGTGATCTCGCCGGGGACGGCACCACCACGGCCACAGTGTTGGCGCAAGCCATCGTCCGCGAGGGCGTGAAGTCGGTCGCGGCCGGCCTCAACCCGATGGACCTTAAGCGCGGCATCGATCTCGCCGTCGAGGCGGTGGTCGAAGACGTGAAGAAGCGGTCGAAGAAGGTATCGACCAATGACGAAATCGCCCAGGTCGGCACGATCGCGGCCAATGGCGAAACCGACATCGGCGAGAAGATCGCGGAAGCGATGCAGAGGGTCGGCAACGAGGGCGTGATCACGGTCGAAGAGGCCAAGGGCTTGGAGACAGAGCTAGACGTCGTCGAGGGCATGCAGTTCGACCGTGGCTATCTCTCGCCGTACTTCATCACCAATGCCGAGAAGATGATCTGCGAGCTTGAGAATCCATACATTCTTCTCCACGAAAAGAAGCTCACCAATCTGCAGCCATTGTTGCCAATCCTCGAGGCAGTCGTGAAATCAGGTCAGCCTCTTCTGATCGTGTCTGAGGATATCGAAGGCGAGGCGCTGGCGACCTTGGTCGTCAACAAGCTGCGCGGCGGCCTCAAGGTCGCTGCGGTGAAGGCGCCGGGCTTCGGCGATCGCCGCAAGGCGATCCTGGAAGATATCGCCATCCTGTCGAGCGGCCAGCTCATCAGCGAGGATCTCGGCATCAAGCTCGAGAACGTCACGCTCGACATGCTGGGCAAAGCGAAGCGGGTGCGCATCGAGAAGGAAAACACCACGATCATTGACGGCGCCGGCAAGAAGAAGGAGATCGAAGGCCGCATCGCCCAGATCAAGGCGCAGATCGAGGAGACCACCTCTGATTACGATAAAGAGAAGTTGCAAGAGCGCCTGGCGAAGCTTGCGGGTGGCGTGGCGATCATACGCGTCGGTGGCAACACTGAAGTCGAGGTGAAGGAGCGCAAGGATCGCGTCGATGACGCGATGCACGCGACCCGCGCTGCGGTCGAAGAAGGCATCGTGCCAGGTGGCGGCGTGGCGCTGCTGCAGGCGACGAAGATGCTCGCTAAACTCAAGTCCGAAAATGATGACCAGCGGGTCGGTATCGACATCGTCCGCCGGGCCCTCCAGGCGCCGGCGCGGCTGATCGCTGAGAATGCCGGCACCGATGGTTCGATCGTGATCGGCAAGATCCTCGAGAGCAACAACGTCAATTACGGCTTCGATGCTCAGTCCGGTACTTACGTCGATATGGTCAAGACCGGCATCATCGATCCGACCAAGGTGGTGCGTTGCGCGCTGCAGGACGCCGCCTCGGTCGCTGGCCTGCTGGTAATGACCGAAGCCATGGTAGCCGAAAAGCCGGAACGCAAGCCTCTGATGCCCGCCGGCGCCGGCGGCGGCATGGGCGGCATGGACGGAATGGACTTCTAAATCTGTATTGCTCGATTTACGGATATGAAGGGCCGCGGATCGCCGCGGCCCTTTTTGTCCGGGCGCCGGCAATCCCTGTTCAGTCCATAGCGACATAGTCTTGCTCCTTCCCCACAAGCCTGTGCAGGGGGAAGGAGTCGACCATGCATTTCATCATCAACGATCAGATAGTTCAGTTGCGTGCGCCAGAAGGCCTCTGGCACCCTATATGCCTTGCTTTATGCAGAGATACACAGGGTTACTCGCTGCCTCAGCGAGTTCGAATCGCTGCGCGTTTCGTGGCTCGCGCGCCAACGAATGACGCACTGTGTCGTTATCAACCGAGGGATCAGCTGCTCAGGCTTTCTGAGGACTTGCAGCGTCGAGAAAAACTAAAACCGGGTTAGGGAGAGTCTGAATAAGTAGCTCGATTTAATGAAGGCACGCGAGCGGCCGTTTTGGTTTGAAACGATGTCGGCGCGGCTCGGCGAGTGGCTTTACGTTTGTCTGTGTGGCAAGGGTGCATAGCCGGATTGTGAGCGCGCTACGCGCCTTGCCACCGCAACAAGTGTCGCCGGGCGAGGAAGAGGTTGGCCAGTGCGCAGGTCACGAAGAGGCGGTTGGCATTCTTGTCCAGGCCACGATAGCGAACTTTGGCGAAGCCGAAGACCCGCTTGATGACGCCGATACTATGCTCGACCTTGGACCGGACCTTCGACTTGGTGCGGTTCTTGGCCCGTTCGATCTCGTCCACGATACCGCGATGGCGGTAGCGGCGGTTGGTGAAGTCTTTTGCGTTGGGCGCATGCGCCTTGATCACGTCGGTCTGGCCGCGGTACGCCTGATCGCCCCAAACGCGCGTCTCCTCGCCGTGCATCAGGTCCGGCAATATTTCGCTATCGGCGACATTCGCGGCGGTCGCGACCACGGCGTGGATGATCTTGCTTCGGCTGTCGATGCCGACATGCGCCTTCATGCCGAAATACCACTGGTTTCCCTTCTTGGTCTGGTGCATGTCGGGATCGCGCGCCTTCTCTGCATTCTTGGTCGAGGATGGCGCGGCGATGATGGTCGCGTCCACGATCGTGCCCTTCGACAGCTTGAGCCCCTTGGCTTCAAGATGCCGATGCACCTCCTCGAACAGGCGGCTGCCCAAGTCGTGACGCTCGATGACATGCCGGAAGCGGCACACCGTGGTCTCGTCCGGAACCGGCTCGCGGCCCAGGTCGATGCCGACAAATCCGCGCATCGCCAGCGAATCGTAAAGCGCTTCCTCCACCGCCGGGTCCGACAGGTTGAACCACTGCTGCAGAAAATAGATGCGCAGCATTCGCTCGACGCCCACCGGCGGCCGACCATTGCCCGGCTTCGGGTAAACCGGCTCAACCAGCGCGCACAGCGCTGACCATGGCACCACCTGATCCATCTCAGCGAGAAAAACAGCTCGGCGTGTCGTCTTCCCGTACCGCTCGAACCCAACCGCCGCCAGCGTCGCCTGCTTCATCGAGCCACCCAATATGCTTCCGCACACTGATCCCTATAAATCACACAACCCTCGTCGCGTCGACAACTTCTTCAGAGTTTCCCTAGCTGCAAAACCGCATGATTATCCGCAAGGTCGAATCAATCGGTGAGAGCCAATTTGCAGAACCGCAAGGGCTGTCCACATGATCGCCAAGTCCAAAGCGATCACCGCGGAGGAAGGGGCCCACCGTCCGTGTAGCGCGTATCGACACACAAGCGGAGCAAACGGCGGGAAGGTGACTGTGGAACCATTGGGGGCAAGCACCGGGCCGTGTGCCATATCTCCTTGAGCCCGCTTTGGGTACGGGAATCATCAAGGGCCGCGAGCTACGGGTAGCGCCTCAGTTTGGATTTCCGCTCTGGTGATTCCTGTGCTTCGTCGCGGCGAGATTCCGCTGAATTCCGCTGTTAGCCGGATTGCGTTGCAATTGCCAGCGTCGACCCTTGCTTAGCGGTCGTCGTTGGTTTTGGTTCACGCCCCGCCGCCCGACATGCGCGGGTGCCGATCGCCCACGACTTGGTCAGCGCCAACGGGCCGGTTGACATCCCCTGCCTTCGGATCGCTCATTCCGGCGGCGCAACCCTAAAACGGCCGAGACGAATGAGCAGCAAACAATACCCGAGCTTCCGCGAGGCGGTCGCCGACATTCCCGACGGCGCAATCATCGCCTTCGCCGGCTTCGCCATGCCGGGCACGCCGTTCAACTTGATCAAGGCGCTCGCCGAGCATGGGGCAAAGCATCTCACCTGCATCGCCAACACGACCGGCGGGGCACAGGAGCCGCGGATGCCAGGTCTCGGGTTGCTGGTGGAACAAGGCCAGGTGCGCAAGGTGATCTGCGCCTTTACCGCAGCGACCCACGCGTCGGACGTGCTGCCATTCACGAAATACTATGAAGCGGGCGAGGTCGAAGCAGAGTTGGTGCCACAGGGCACGCTCGCCGAGCGGCTGAGGGCCGCCGGCGCCGGCATTCCTGCCTTCTACACACCCGCCGGTGTCGGTACCGAACTCGCCCACGGACGCGAGACGCGCGTGATCAATGGCCGCGAATACCTGCTTGAATACGCTCTGCCAGTCGATTACGCCTTCCTGCGCGCGCGCCGAGCGGACGCTTTCGGCAATCTGCAGTTCCATCGCTCGCAGCGCAATTTCAATCCGGTAATGGCAACGGCGGCGCGGGTCGCAATCGTGGAGGTGGACGAGGACATCCTGCCGGTCGGCGCGATCGACCCCGATCAGGTCCATACGCCAGGAATCTTCATCCATCGGCTGGTCAAGGTTCCGCCGCCGCCGGGCGGTATATGGCCCGTGCTCCGCCAGGAGCGTCGGCGATGAGCGATGCGGTGAAGGGCTGGAACCGCCAGCAGATGGCCGACCGCATCGCGCGTGAGTTCCAGGACGGCTGGATCGTCAATCTCGGGGTCGGCATGCCGACCCTCTGTTCCAACACCGATATCGGCGATCGGCATATCATCTACCATTCCGAGAATGGCGTGATCGGATACGGGCCAATCGCCCCAGCGGGGCAGGAGGATCTCAACCTGGTCAACGCCGGCGGCCAGAACGTGACGCTGAACCCCGGTGCCGCGGTGGTTCATCACGCGGATTCGTTCGCAATTATCCGTGGCGGCCGGATCGACGTGACCGTGCTTGGCGCGTACGAGGTCGCCCAGAACGGTGACTTCGCCAACTGGAAACTCGCCGGGACAAAGGGTGGTGGGATCGGCGGTGCCATGGACCTCGCCGCCTGCGCGAAGCGGGTGTTCGTGATCATGGAGCATCTTACTCGTGACGGCCGCCCGCGGCTGGTGCGGAGTTGCGTGCTACCGGTTACCGCGCGCGGCGTCGTCAAGTTGATGGCCACGAATTACGGCTTGTTCGAACCTGCGGGAAAAGGGTTCCTCCTGCGCGAGCTGGCGGCGGGCATCGATGTGGACGAGGTGCGCAGGGCCACCAGCGCAACGCTAGTGATGTGAAACTAGAATGTTGCAGGTCCGGTCGCGCGCTTCACCGGCTGTCAGCGCAAGCCGGCGCCAGACGCCTAATGTGTATCGAAAACCTCATCCGCATTGAAGCGGTGAGATATTCGCCTCACGCTGGCGGCGATGACCGCGCTGATCTGTTGGCTGGCAATTTGACAATTCGTGAGCAACAAATAGTCACCATCGCTCCAAAGAGGGTCCAAATCGCGGGTGAGATGCCGTTAGGGACCCTAAGGGAATTTCCCGATAGCGGGTTCAGGAAACCTCCGGCATAGCTCCTCGGCGGAGACACTCATGACTCTGCTATCGATGTTAAGAGAAGGGCGTGATTGGTCGATCTTGCAGCACCCCATCGACGTTCAGGTCGACGTGCTCGTTGCAGAAGGTGAGCAGGTTTTCAATCTGCGGGCACTCGGGAATAAGCGCCGGATAACTCCACACTATGTCCTTGACGAGCTTGTCGCCCATCCGAGCCGACCAGTGGCGCGCCACTCCCCTATACGGGCAGCTCGTGACATACTCCGAGGGCTCAAGCAGTTCCATGTGCACGTCCAGCTTTGGAATGTAGTAACGGATCAGAAGTTACGCCGCGTTAAGTCGGGTCATAAATCGCGATACGGTGACAGCTAGCAATAGAACGGCGCCATTAAAGAGATCTTGTACCCAAGGTGCGAAACCCAGTTGCTGAAGTCCGGCGACGCCGGCGCCGAGCAGGTAAACGCCGACCAGCGTACCCCACACATTGAAGCGACCTGGTGTGATCGTCGTGGCGCCAAGGAATGCAGCAGCATAGGCCGGCAAAAGATAGCCGGCAGCAATAACCGCCTGGCCAGACCCCAGTTGGCTACCGCTAATGATCGCTGCAAGCGCCGAGATTAGACCGCCGACAATGAACGCAACCGCGACCGCTCGCCCAGCGGAGATACCCGCGAGTTGCGCGGCAGCGCGGTTGCCCCCGACTGCGCGCAAGTAGCGGCCGGTAGCAGTAAATTCGAGCAGCACATAGAGCAGGCCCGCAACAAGGACGACGTACCAGATTGGCATTTCCACCCCCAGCGGCGCCAGCTGGGCGAGCGCAGAAAAGGTCGGCGACAAATTGCCTGTGAGGATCGTCCCACCGGAATAGCCGACTGCAATGCCACCCAGAATAGTCGACACACCTAAGGTGGCAACGAAGGAGCTAACGTTGAATCGGACGGTCATCACGGTGTTGGCGATGCCAGTCGCAGCGCCGACCATCAACCCAATCAAACAGGCGACGGGCCAAGCCATACCGCCGTCGGTCATGAAGCCGATTACCAAGACCTGGACGATGCCAAAAACCGTCGTGAAGGACAGATCGAACTCGCCAACGATGAGGACACTGATGATAGATAGTGCGAGCAGCGCGGTCACGGACTGCGCTTCAGCAATCGAGAGAAGGTTGCTCGCTGTCATATAAGTGTCGGGCCGCAACGCCCCGAAGACGCCGATGAGGAGAATCACCACCACGACCAGCCCGTAATTGCCGATGGCCTGATCGAAGATCGCACGTAACGATCCTTTGGCGAGGCGCGCGCCTCGGCCGCTATCGATGCCTTCGCTCACGAAGTCGCTCCCGCCGCAAGGAGCGCGATTTTTTGCGGATCGAAAGGCGTAGCATCAAGCGTTGCGGCAATTCGGCCGTCGCGGAACACATTGATACGATTGCAAATCGCCGCCACCTCATCGTGATCCGATGAGGTAATAACAAAGGTCAGGCCCTTCGCCGCCCGGGCGCGCATGACATCATAAAGAGCAAAGCGCGTCGGCATGTCGACACCGGCGGTCGGGTCCTCGAGTACCACAAGTGAGGGTGCGCTCTCGAGACCTCGGGCCAACACAATCTTCTGCGCGTTACCGCCGGATAGCTCGCTGACGGATTGACCGGGCGCCCGTAATCGGACGTCATAGGATTGCGCCACTCTTTTAGTCGCAGTCCGTTCAGCACGGCCGGACCGAAACCAATGCGGAAGTGGCGTAAATCGTGGGTTGATAAATAGATTTTCCAACACGGACATCGTCCTAACAATGTTCATATCGCGATTGCCTGTGATGAAGACGACGCCCCGGTGTAGCGCGTCGGCGACATCGCGGGGCTTATAGGCACGATCAAGCATCGTGACGTGGCCGGTAAATGGCGTGATCCCAGCGAGGGCGCGCCCGATGGCTTCTTGCCCGGCGCCACGGAGGCCGACGCAGCCGACGATTTCGCCCTCATTGACGACGAAACTCGCACCAGACAGCGTTGCCGTGGTCATCCCCGCAATACGGATCATCGGTTTGTTCGACTTCTGGGCGACCTTGGGGCGGTCCTGATAACTATTGTGCGTTCGGCCAACCATTTGGGCCATCAAATCGGCTTCGCTGAGTGTCGCTGCAGAGCCGCGAAAGGCGTGACGGCCATCGCGTAGGACCGTCACCACGTCGGCGATGGCGAGGACCTCGCGCAGCCGGTGACTTACATAGATCATGCCAATGCCATCGGCCCTCAGCTGCTTCAGCACATCGAACAGCTTGTGGACATCGTTGCCGGGGAGCATCGCCGTCGGCTCATCGAGAACGAGTATGCGGGCCTTCAGTCGAATCGCACGCGCGATCGCAACTAGCGCGCGGTCTGCCACAGAGAGCGTGTCGACCATCACGTCGAGGTCGAACGAGACCCCCACCGCCGCCAAACTTTCCCGAGCCAGCGCGTTGACACGCCGCCAATCGATCAAACCCGCGCGTCGTGGGTAAGCACTGCCGAGGAGAATATTCTCCGCAACACTCATTCCTGGGACGATCCCAAGGTCCTGGTGGATGAATGCAATCGATGGGCGCCCATCGACCGATCTTACCATCGTGATGCTGCCGCGATCAGCATCGTGGATGCCAGCAAGCACCTTGATGAACGTCGACTTGCCGGCGCCATTTTCGCCGATCAGCGCATGGATTTGACCAGGCGCTAAGGCGAAGTCGAAGGCATCGAGCGCCACCGTCGCGCCGAAGGCCTTGGTGAGCCCAAGAACCTTCAGCAGCGATGCGTCGTCGACCTGATCAAGCGCGGCCGACATAGTCGGCGAACTTACTTTGCCACCCCCCAGAGCTTGAGATAGACACTGCGGAAATCGAAGGCGACTGTTTGCTCAGCTCGACCATCGCCCTTGCACCCGGCGCCCGTCATCAAGTAGGTGGGGACATTTTCCTTCACGGGTTTGTCTCGATTGAAGGCTCGGTTGAGGAGATCGACGGCGCCCCAGCCGACCCAGGTCTGCATGGTTACCGCGATGGCCCCGACACTCCCTTGCTCGCACAACAGGATCTGTTGCTTGTTGCCATCGTAGCCGACCACCTTCACATCCCCGCGGTGGATGCTCTTAAGCGCCGCGACGACCAAACCATCGACGCTGCCGTACGGAGTCACGATGTAATTGAGGCCTTTGCCGAAGCGTGCGTTTAAACTCTGGACCTGTTGCGAAATCTGGGTCGGATTGATTAGTGCCATGACGCTCAGATTCGGATCGGCGAGCAGCTTGCAGGTGGTGCATTTGGCAAGCTCGTGGACGACGCCGTCCTCGCGCTGCTTGATGCCGGGATATTCGTCGTCGCGCAGCACCGCAACTCCAGCCTTGCCATCACTTTCCGCGATCATCCAGTCCGCCAACATGTTCCCTTGCCGCGTCCATTGATGCTCGTTGTCGGCATAGAGTAGGAGATCCTTCGTGATGACATTGGCGGAACTAACGACGGGCACGTTCTTGTCGCGGGCATACCGCAAGCCGTCATGAATAAGTGGAACCGGCAGCGCGATATTGATAATACCGTCGGCCCCATTATTAACCGCCGTTCGGATCGAGGCATTGTAGACGGCCACATCGCCCTTCCCGTCGACGATCGTTGGTTCCCAGCCGATGGCTCTTGCCGCTTCCGCAGTCCCGGCTGCGTCAATCGAGCAATCGGACGCCTGTAAGCACGAGATTATCGTGACCTTCTTGCCCTTCGCCGCCGGCGGCGAGGTCGTCGGACCGTGCCAGGCATTCGGCGGAACAGAAGCCTCCGCGGTCGCCTGCTTAGCTGCCGCGACCACCCCAGTGTCCGTGCTGGCGCGAGCGGCACCCGCGATTAGCATCAGTGCGGCCGCGATCACAAGCCGCGAACGTCCGGGAAAAATAGCCACTCTTCTCATCATGTTTCCCCTCCTTACGATTTCCGAATGCGTGTTTACACTCGAACTTTAGATATTTGACCAGATTCCGTACGCGGCACAGCACATTGTTGGGAACAAGCTGACACTGCTGGCTGCTGCCATGGTAACGATGGCGCGTTGATTGGTTGGCTGATCACTGACGAAGAAGCGCGGGGCAATATTCGCGCATTATATGGGCAAAAGTCGGTCCTTCGCTTATCTATAATTCCCAGCGGAACGACGGTAGGGGGCGCTGTCACGTTGCCAAAGGAAGAACGCGACATGCCCCATGAGCAATGTCCCATGGTCCGAGGTGTTGGGCGGCAAATTATCGGGGGCGCGTGATGCAGAAGTATCAATTGAACGGCCTGACGGCTCGCAGGTGGTCGAGGTAGTGAATATTCATCAGCACTGCGGCCGAGATCGATCCCTGCATCCGTGGCCGCGAGGACCGCGCCAGCGCCGATGATCGCGAACAGACCAAGCGGCGTGCCCGACCATAATGAAGTCCAACCATATCCCCAAGCACCGCCCAAAAGCGCGCCCAATATAGCGAAGGGGTGAACAATCCTCCCGGCGCACCACTCCCAAAGCACGCGACCGTGGCCAAAGGTTTGAGCGCCAATAGGATGAGAATCGGGATCGGACTGACTTGTCCCGAAAAGGCCAGTTTCGTCACGTCTTTGCCGTTGCCGAGCAGTTGTGGAAACCAGATCGCCGTACTAAGCAAGTGTCGATGACCCTGATCTGGGGACGGCCGGTGGACGCGGATCGGATCGTAGGGCAGCAGAATGTGTAGGAAGAAATCGTCCAAATGCCTCAAAAAAAACCGAGCCAACATTACGCGGGATGTTCTTTTCCCTCGTGTGTTGAGTAGGTGCGGTGGCTTCTGATTCTATTGAGCTTGCGGCCATCTCAATCACACCAATGGAGAGAGAATGCCGATGTCCGCTACCCAATTCGACGCAATCGCTTTATTGAAGGCGGATCACCGCAAGGTCGAGGAACTGTTCGAGAAGTTCGAAGCCGCCAAGGGAGGAGATAAGAAGAAGACCCTGGTGAAGCAAATCTGCACCGAACTGTCGGTTCACACGATCATCGAGGAAGAAATCTTCTATCCGTCCTGCCGGGGTCATATGCCGGATGATCTGCTCGACGAAGCCTTTGTCGAACATGACGGCGCCAAGGTGATGATCGCCGAACTCGAAGCCGGCGCGCCGGACGAAGAATTCTACGACGCCAAGGTCAAGGTGCTCTCGGAAGAAATCGAGCTTCACGTCGAAGAAGAAGAGAAGCCGTCTGAAGGCATCTTCGCGAGGGCGCGTACCGCGAAACTCGACCTCACCGCACTGGGTGCGAAGTTGCTGGCGCGCAATGAAGAATTGGCCGCGCAATTCAAGGCGAGGGGGCTACCGACGCCCGAAACGCACACTTTCACTGAACACGAACTCGATAAGGCCGCAACCAAGGCATGAACGCCCGTCCTTCCGGTCGGGCCAGCCCCTCGCGGAAAGACTCGTCGGACGCGACCCGCCCTGAGGAACGCGCACAGCGTCTGTTGGAAACACGCAATCTTAAAATGGCGCGGTCGGCGCATGCCTATGTCCGTGGCAGCACGGCCAAGTTCTACGAATGGCTCGATCGGAGTGGAGGAAAGATTCCCGAGGGCCCGCCGGTGTGGATTTGCGGCGATTGCCATATCGGCAATCTGGGCCCATTGGCGGACGCCAAGGGGCGCGTCGCCGTTCAAATTCGCGACCTGGACCAAACCGTTATCGGCAATCCGGTGCACGATTTGATCCGGCTCGGCCTATCGCTTGCTTCTGCCGCGCGCGGATCGAACCTGCCGGGCTTGACGACGGCTCACATTCTCGAATGCCTTATTGCGGGCTATGGAGCGGGGTTGGCTGGAGGCGAACGGGACAAGAGCCATCGCCCAGCCATCATTCAGGCGCTCTTACGGCAATCGGTTCGGAGGCGATGGCGCCACCTTGCCATGGAGCGCCTCGACACGGTCAAACCCGAGCTTCCGTTGGGGAAGCGTTTCTGGGCCCTGACACGGCGAGAGCGGGTGGCGCTTCGCCGCCTATTCGAGGATGAAGATGTCCGGACCATGATCACCAGCCTTCAAGAACGCAATTCCGACGATTTGGTCGAGATGGTGGATGCCGCCTATTGGTTGAAGGGCTGCAGTTCGCTGGGCCGTCTCCGCTACGCCGTTATGGTGAGGGTCGGCCGCGGCAAGAGCGCCGCCCTTTGTCTCGTCGACGTCAAAGAAGCCACCTCCGCGGCGGCGCCCCGCAACGCAACCGTGCCGATGCCGCGCGACAATGCCGTCCGGGTGGTGAGAGGTGCGCAAGCATTGTCGCCAAATCTGGGCGAGCGCATGATCGCCAGCCGCTTGCTCGGCGTCGGTGTGGTCCTGCGCGAACTCATGCCGCAAGATCTCAAGATCGACATCGAGCGGCTCACCTGGGAGGAGTCCACTGCACTTGCCGGCTATCTGGCCGGGGTCGTCGGCCGAGCGCATGCCCGGCAGATGGACGTTGCCACGCGAGACTCCTGGCAAAAAGAGCTAGCAAAGGCGCGTACCACTGATCTCGATGCGCCGTCCTGGCTATGGTCCAGCGTGGTGGAGCTTCTTGCGATTCACGAAGGAGCCTACCTCGACCATTGTCGGCGATTTGCGCTCGCCGCGGCGGCGTAACGCGCATCGGCGTAAGATCCCAAGAATGGAAGCGCCCCCGCTTGAACGAAAGCTCGTCGCCATCCTTGCGGCAGATGTCGCGGGCTACAGCCGCATGATGGGAATCGACGAAGAAGGCACGCTGGAGACCCTGTCTGCTCATCGCGCCATTGCAGACGCGCTTATCGCGCAGCATGGCGGTCATATCTGTGGGACCGCCGGCGACAGTATTCTGGCCGAATTCGCCAGCGTATTCGCGGCCGTGGAATGCGCCGTTGATATCCAGCGCGACCTTGCCAAAGCGAACATGACCCTCACCGAAGAGCGGCGCATGTGGTTTCGGATCGGCATTAATGTCGGCGACGTGATGGTCAAGGACGCGGACATTTTCGGAGATGGCGTGAACATCGCAGCCCGTCTCGAAGGTCTATCCGAGCCGGGCGGTATTTGCATCTCGCGCGGGGTTCACGACCATATCCAACGCAAACTGCCATACGGCTTCGAAGATCTCGGCGAACAGAGCGTCAAGAATATCGCCCAACCGATCCGGGTGTTCCGACTGATCTCAAGTGCGGTGAGCACGGATAACGTCTCACGCGATGAGGCGCCGGCCCGTTTGACCGATCCTTCGTCTAACGCCCCGCCACCGACCGAAGCGCCCGCCGAGCATTCCGTGGAACTCCTGTTTTGGGAGTCCATCAAGGATAGTGCGCGGGTCTCCGACTACGAAGACTATCTTGAGCGATATCCGGAAGGCAGCTTCGTAACGCTCGCGCGCACCCGGCTCGCCGAGTTCGGCTCGGTCGGTGGCGGTATGCGCGATCCGCAGGACCGCGAGGTGGAGCTCTCATTTTGGGAATCAGTGCGCGAGAGCGACAATCCGGCAACTCTGCAAGCCTATCTGGAGAAATATCCGGACGGTGAATTCAAATCACTTGCCGAAATCCGTTTAAATGAGCTTGCCGCTTCGGCCAGCCGCTCGCCGAACAAATAGACTGCGGGGAGGTATCGCGCGACCGGGTGTTGAGGTCATGGACCCCGACGATCTCGTGCAATGGATCGAGATGCATCCCGCCGTCGCCAACTGGCTGGCCGCACAAATCGGCAAGCGGCCGGAAGGAACGTTTCCACCGCTGGCTCCCGTCCTGCGGTTTTGCCCGTCCAAGCTGAAAACGATCGACGAGGCGATCGCTTTTCTTTACGCCCCATCGATCAGTATCCCCCGGCCTATCGCGCCCCCGACTTGGCGAGTACGATCGCCGCGACATTCGCCGCTACAACGAGAATCCTTGGCGACGGCCCGTCGTCGCTTGTTTTTGTTGGACCTTGGTCGGTGCTGGCCCCCGTGCCAGAAATATTGCGGCGTCGCATGGAGATCAGCCGCGATCGGTCGGGGCCGTCCCTGGAACCAGAAAGCTTCATGGATTCGGCATCAGGGTTTGCACCGGCGCTCCTCGTGCCGACTGATACGACACCAACTAGCGCGGCGAAGAGCCTCGCTCGTTTTCAGGTGGAAATGAGGAATTGGCGATCGGATGTCTCGTGGCTGTTCCCGGAAGGCCGATGCGAGCCGGACTGGGGTTGGCATCGCAGCCCTCGGAGACTACCTATTCGCCGGTCGTTGTGGTCGTCCGGCTTCTCGATATCGCATCGTCACCCGGCGAAGCGGTTTCTGCGTAATGGGTTGTGCTGCGCACGGTGCCATCTGGCGTCCGGGTCCGCGTGTCCGAACGCACGTGGGTTCCGCGACTGTCACGGGCTGGCTTTTGCTCTTGTCGGTCTGTGTCCCGTCGCGGTCGATGGTTTCGCGAGACTTGGTCGCGCTCGAGCTCCCCATGTCGGCCGAACGCGTCGTCGTGGTTGTTTCGGAAGACTCGCCCCGCGCCAGCGCGGTGCCCGTCATCATTGCGAAGGCTGCAATACCAGCAAGCCAAAATTTGGTCTGTCATGCTCTCCTTATTGAGCTTCCAACGGCCTACAGGCGGGTCTCGATCGCTCCGGCGAAGCAGGCGTATCCATTATTTCTTGAGCGCGTGCCGCACGGAGTCCTTGACGCCGCCGACGGCGTTCTGGATCTTGCCTGCGGATTTGTCCGCTTTGCCGTCGGCACGCAACTTAGCGTCACCCGTTGCCGAGCCGATCACTTCCTTTGCCGTGCCCTTCGCTTCTTTCGCCGCTCCGGCGATCCTGTCCTTATCCATGTCGATATTCTCCTGGCGTCATTGGCGACGTGAGTGTCGGGCGCTGCAATGACGTAAGGAGGATATGGTGGATGGACGTTGAAATGGCAGAGCCGGAAATTACCTAGCCCGACCCCGATGCGTAGTTTCCGAGCCTGTCGCCGCTGCTCGATCGTCCACTAAGTTGCTTCCCACTCGGAAATCAGCCCGTTGGAGCGGCAAGATGAATCTTTTCACCATTCGGCGTCATCGTCGTGGTCTTGTTTGTCGCCGGCTATTTTGGGCTGCGCTGACAGGTCCGGTGCCAGCGACCGGCGATGAAGGCGCTCGCTTGACAGCGCGGCCCGGCCGTCCCGTTTGATGTTGTTTTTCTACATTGGAGGAAATGATGCTATGGAACAGCAGGGCTTCCCAACACCAAGCCAAACATTTCCAGCCCGAGGACCACGAGCATCCCGCGCATCAGGAGCAGGTCTCCGATGGCCGGGGGAAATGCCTGGGCGCGATGTCGAAAAACATACGAAAAAACAAGCCGGTCGGACCAGCTATCCGGCGGACAGTGCGCCGAAGGGTCCCAGAAAGGGCCAATAGACGGGCTGCGCCGGCGCTTTCCGGTTGAAACCAACTCCGCTTTCCGGCACTGGCGGCCTTTCCCGCCACCGTCATGTTGCACCCCGTTACCCGTAGGTAGATCCCGAGTTTGCCGCAATGCCGTCCACGGGCGGTATTCTCTAATTCAGCCGGTAAACCTCACGCTCGCGTGGACCTAACGTGTCGAGGCGTCTTGTCGGGATGGCGATCACCACGACGAAGCGGGGGCTCGCGAATGAAAGGGATTCCATTGACGCCCCACGATCACGTCCCGGCGAATGCCGACACGGATGCCCTGAGCGAAATGGCGCGCTATCGCATCGACATTCGCGTTGATGCCCTGATCCTGCTTACTAACGCCATCTTGATCGCCTATTTCGGGTTCCTGATCTGGACCATGGACATCGTGCTGGTGTCCGGCAAGCCGGTACGGATCGCGGTGGGGCCGGATTTGCTTTCCTACTGCGTCTTGGCGGTGTCATTTGCCATCGCCGCGATCTGCCTGTTTGAAGCCTTTCGATCCTGGCAAAAGGCGGCAACC
Organism: uncultured Alphaproteobacteria bacterium; assembly: GCA_963804725.1. Taxonomy (GTDB): domain Bacteria; phylum Pseudomonadota; class Alphaproteobacteria; order ATCC43930; family CGMCC-115725; genus JAATGI01. The sequence continues at coordinate 170,761 of CAWDRN010000012.1, forward strand.
GAGCGCAAAGAGCGGCCGAAACCGCAATCCCGATTCCCGACATTTGCTCCCAGCGGCGATTAATTCCTTTCCCGGCTTGACCGGTGGCCAAGGCACCCCGCCATTTTTGATTCACTATCCTCGAGAGCATGAGCCGTCTTCCTCGAGATATCCAATGAGATCGGCGCGATCACCAGGGGGCTGGGATCAGGTTGCTCAAAGGGGATCGGGCGGACGCCACGAATGGTGTTGACGATCACAATCACGACGCCGCCCCCTGTTTGGTAGCTCCATGCGGGGCTGGGCCAGCAAGGATGGATCATCTTCTCGAAATATCGGAGCACGGGCACGGCTCACTGCACAAGAGAGTCGCGCCTTGCGGACCCCGTTTCTCCGGTATAGCCCTGTGAGCCGACGGGACCCGGAAGGACCAAGGGGGACCCACGGGAGCCGCTATGACCCATGCGCGCAAAGTGGCGGAAAACATGTCCGATGGGATCGTCTTCGTAGCGCCGGATACGCCACTTGATCAGGTCGTTGCGTGATGGAGCGTCATCGCATCAGACGCGTTCCGGTGCTGAACGGGAAGCGTCTCGTCGGTGTCGTCAGCTTGGCGAATCCGCTGACGGCGCTCGTCGACGCGAGACCGAAAGCAATGGGCGCCCACAGCCTTCGGACGACACGATCAGCGATGTCATCCTGGCGGGATTCAAACGCCAAGCTTGGGCACCGAGCGCGACGTCAACATCGACGTCACGGATGGGGTGGTGCAGTTGCGTGGCGCGATCGCGGACGGACGCGAATGCGAGACGCTGCGCATCGTCAGTGAAAGCGCAGCAGCGGTGAAGACTGTCGTCGATCATCTGATTTGGGTCGAGCGGCTGTCTGGAATGGCAATGGAGCCACGGGCGGGTCGATGAAAGGGGTCCCGTCTGGCATTTCAAATAAGGACGCCCGATCGTCGCCCCGCCATCACTATCTGAGGTCTTGATGCCCGTTCCTTTGTCGCCCGAACTCCTCCGGAAAATGAACGCCTATTCGCGCGCCGCGAATTCCCTATCGGTCGGGCAGATCTATCTGCAAACTGCTCGAAAACGCCGCTCAAGCTCATCAAGCCCCGATTGTTTGGGACGTTGGGGCACCACGCCGCCGCTGAACTCTTGCGTCCACCTCCTATATCACCGGCGGTAATGGCGGACCGAGGCGGGTCGCGCAGACCATCGTCGCCGGATCGCCTCGGCAGACTTGGGAACTACTCACGGCCACGGCGAACGGCGCCGATAGTCACCGCCAACGGCGATAACCCCAATAGCCGCCGCCTCCGAAGAGCAGGAAAAGGACGATGATCACGAGAATGAGGGTCATATCTTCCTCCATAACGTGCGAGGGGTGAACTCTCCCCACTCACATGTAGGCGCAGAACGATGTTTCACCAGCGTCGGAATCTACGCAGAGGGAGTTGGGCGATCAGATCGGCATGCAATAGCCGTAGAATTCGTGGTCCTCGTTGTAGCCACCATGCCGGCGCCGAGATCTCATCTGGTGCTGTGCGAGATCGGCTTTTCGCCGGTGAACCAACGTGGTTTTCCAAATACAGCTAGCGAAGTGCGTCGATGCGGTGCCGATCACCCGCGACTACATGGTTGAATGGGAGCGATAATCCAGTCTGCCGCTTGAGTTGGCGGCGAGCGCCAATCGCGCCAGCCCAAGGCAGGGGCTTCGTGTTACCCATGGCGGAACGCCGGTCTAAGTAGTTTCCGAACCTACTCGCGACAGACTTCCGTCCATTATGGTTCGGGACAACATACGTGCCGACAAACAGTGACGCTGACTCGGAATGCGCCTTATCCCAAATGAAGTAGTTCGATCGCCTCGAGACCTAGAAAAACAAAGGCAACGGCAAATGGAACCACTAAGTGCGCTTCGAATCATGGTCGTGGAAGACGAAGATGCAATCGCGCTGTTGCTGGCCGAGGTACTTGAGGGAATGGGCTACGAGGTCTGCGCGATCGAGGCCACCGAAGCCGGCGCGGTGACCGCCGCCGTCGAATGCCGGCCCGATCTGATGATCGTCGATGTACGGTTGGGCGGGGGCAGCGGAGTCGCCGCCGTCGATCAAATTCTGCTCGGATCGTTTGTCCCGCATGTGTTCGTCACCGGCGATCTTTCCCGCGTTCGAAAGCTCAAGCCTAGCGCGGTGACGATCCAAAAGCCCTTTCGTGAGGCGGAACTGGCTTCGGCCATTCAACGTGCGCTCGGCCACGCCTCACTCGGTTAAATGACACAATGACTTCCGCTTCCGTTTTTCGCGTCCGGTCCGAGTTCGACGATTTTCTCTTCGCGCCGATCGATGAGGGCGGCAGCGGCATGCTCAGCGTTCTGTCTGCGCTGACGCAACTGGATTTGGACCCTTGGCAGGAAGCGGCAGAATTGGCCCGGCTCTCGGCCGACAAGGCGACGCGGAAATTGGCCGCGCTCATTGAATCGCTGCCCAACCCATCGTCAACGCCACGGGACGTCGGCAGAATTGCAGCTCGCCTGATCGCGCTTTTGCCACGCGGCGCTGCGATCAATATCCCACTTCCGGCGCGTACAACTCTGCGCAGCGGCGCAGCGTTCGAATTTTTGCTCGGCAACCGCCCGATGCTCTTCGCCGTTCTGATTGCTTTCGCGTTGGGGCTCCTGTGGATCACAAGCCGCTAGTTGACCCCTCAAGCGCGCGACGATCTGGGTATTTCCAAGGCCTGACTCGCATCGTTTCCGGCCCCAGGGTGACGCTGTTCCGTTTCCCCCTGCGAGCGGCAAAGCGGCAAAATCACCAATCGCCGACATAATCTAGAAAGGGCACCCCCACGTCGCCTCTCTTCCGACGCATTCTCCGCTCGGTTGCAATCGCCGCGATGTTGGGCGCCACGTTCCCCAGTCAGCCCGATCATTTCGCCGCGTGCTGACAGTGGCGCGCACGCGCCGATCCAGTTGGTCTAAGCAGGCAAGAAACCAATCTGCCGGCGATACCGCGGCAACGAAGAAGAGACACTCGATCAACGGATCGACAGTCCTCACACCACTTTGAATCACGTCCGATGAGGAATCGAAATGGAACGACGTTGCGCAAGCTATGCGTGACAATGCGGCCGCCATGCAAAAGCTGGTTGTGGAGAAATCCGCTCAGTCACCACTGAACTTGAGCGCGGTGGCCCCAGCAGGGCGCGCAGGATGGTCTAAGCGAGCATGGTTGTGGCGGCGCATGCGGCGTTCGGACTCATAGTGGCCACGCGTCTCGGTTTGCGCAGCGATCTTAGCACACTAGTGCCCTCTATCCAAAAAGCCTGAAGTCATGATTCAAAACATGAATGATTCCGAAGGCAAGAGAAGTACGGCTTTGTCCGGAGGATCGGGCGGTTCTTGAGGCTCGGTGCCGGGCGATGAGGACGCCGCAGCGCGATGTCCGGCGAGCGCGGATCATATTGCTGGCGGCGGAGGGAGCGAGCACGCGCTCGATTTCGCGCACGGTCGGTGTTGAAGAGGCGGTCGTGAGCACTTGGCGCAATCGCTTTGCCGATCAAGGGCTTGAGGGGCTGAAAGACCGCCTGCGGCCGGGCAAGCCCAAGAGCTACACGGCGGAAACCGACAAGCGCATTCTTGCGGTGCTGGACGAGCCTGTCCCCCAAGGCTATGGGCGCTGGACGGCGCCGCTGATCGCCAAACATCTGGGCGATGTCCACGAACAGCGCGTCTGGCGCGTTTTGCGCCAACACAAGATTGATCTTACGGGGCGCAAATCCTGGTGCGAGAGCACCGATCCGCAGTTCGCTGCCAAGGCCGCCGATGTGGTCGGTCTTTACCTGGCGCCACCCGAGAACGCGATGGTGGTTTGCGTAGACGAGAAGCCGTCGATCCAAGCGTTGGAGCGCGCTCAAGGCTATCTGAAGCTGCCCAACGGCCGGGCGCTGACGGGCCGAAGTCATGACTATAAGCGCAATGGTACTTCGACGCTGTTCGCCGCCTTCGAAGTCGCTACAGGCAAGGTCAAAACGGCCCACAAGAGCCGTCGACGGCGTATCGAATTTCGTGAGTTCATGAATGAGCTCGTAGCCGCCTACGCCGACAAGGAAGTGCACGTCATCCTCGATAATCTGAGCACCCATAAGCCTAAGAATGACCGCTGGCTGAAGCGCCATCCTAACGTCCACTTCCATTTCACCCCGACCCGGGCGTCCTGGCTCAATCAAGTTGAAATCTGGTTCTCAATCCTTGAAGGCCAATCACTGGCCGGCGCCTCATTCACTTCGGTCAAACAACTTCGCGAGCACATCGATGCCTTCATCCAGACCTACAATGGATCCGCAAAGCCCTTCGCCTGGACTAAGGCAAAAGTCCGTCAGCGCCCCTTCAAGGGGCGCCGTTTCAGCGATTTATGATTCCGGGTACTAGGTCCTGTGGACATTCACCGCAGCCACACCATAAAAGCCGCGACCGTGACGAATGCGAGAAATGCGCGGGCGGTTTTTTCGTAACGCGTCGCGACGCGCCGAAAATGCTTGATCTTGTTGATGAAGCACTCGACGAGATGGCGTTCCTTGTAGAGTTCCTCGTCGTGCGGCGGAACGTTATTTCGGAAGGCCCTGGCCGGGATCACCGCCTCGGCGCGAAAGGCGAGAAGGGCTCTGAACCACTCGGCATCATAGGCCTTGTCGGCGATGACATGATCGGCCGCGAAACCGTCGATCAGCGCCTCGGCTTGTGTGCTGTCATGGGCTTGGCCCGGCGTGAGGATGAGTTGTAACGGGTTTCCGAGCGCATCGACGGCGACGTGGATTTTCGTGGTCGGGCCGCCGCGTGACCGGCCGATCGCCTGAGCTTCGGCCCCCCTTTTCCACCAGCGGAATGCTGGTGTGCCCGCACGATCGTCGCGTCGATGATGACGTGTTCGAGATCGGGATCCTCGCTCACCTGCTCGAGGATACGTGCCCAAATCCCGCGCTCCGCCCAGCGCGTAAATCGCCGCCACACTGCGTTCCAATCGCCGAATTCGGCCGGCAGGTCGCGCCATGGCGCGCCTGTTCGCCCGATCCACAGCACGCCTTCCACAAAGCCGCGATTGTTCTCTCCATGACGGCCCGGATCGCCCGGCTTCCCCGGGATCACACTTGCGATCCGCTCCCACTGCGCATTCGTCAGACGATGCCGCTCGATCATAAAAGGCTCCCAAGCACGGAAGCCTCCCGTGTTTTTCCGCGCTTGAATCACGCATCGGCGACATTGGGAATCGCCCGCAGCCGATCTGAGTCAATCTGCCGCACCTCCGCAGCCACGATGTTATCATTGGCCCGAATGTCCACAGGACCTAGCCGCCTCGATCTCTTTGATTCGCAGATCGCCGAGTATCGGGCAGGCGAAATTGAGAAGCCAGTTGGTCTTGAAGATGGTCTTCTCAGCGCGGCCTTCCTTCTCGATCCGAGCGACATACTCCTCGGCAATGCTACGGAGAATCGTCGCGAGCCGTTCCTGCTGCTCGTTCTTCTTTGCGCGACTGGGGATCGACACCTTACAGGACCAGGCGCTTAGCATTGTCGCGGGCGGTGCGCGCCTCGGCGAGGGAAATCACCGCATGGGGCGCGATATCTAGCACTTTTTGATCCAGAGCTGAAGGCTGTCGCCGTCGGATAGCGATGTTCCGTTACACGACATCCTGGCGCCAGTCTTCAGGGCAAAGGTCGGCGCCATCTCGTTTGAGGCGGCCAACCCGCGGCATGAACACGAGTGGGCGATCTTTGAGACTATCAAACTGCCGCCGGACAAGATCGTGATCCCTGGAGTGATCGACTCCAAGACCAACTTTGTCGAGCACCCCGAACTTGTCGCGCAGCGCATAATCCGGTTCGCTCGTTTGGTCGGGCGCGAGAATGTCATCGCCGGGACCGATTGCGGCTTCGCGACCTTCGCCACCCGTATGCCGGTGGATCCGGAGATCGCCTGGACGAAATTGAAATCTTTGGCCGAAGGCGCCGCAATTGCCAGTGAGGCGCTGGGTTATCGCTAAAAACCGAAAACTTGCTACGGCTAGCAAAAGAGGTTGCCTGCGGCAACTTCGATTACCTGTTTTGTGACGCCGCTGCGGTGAGCAATGTTTGCGCCTCTGCGATCTCAGGAAATTCCGCGGTCGGCGAAAAGCCCTCGAGCGCAGATGCGAGCAAGGTATGAGCGTCCGCGGACGCCCCGTCGAGTTATAAAGGCGTGCCATACCGAGAGCTCCGCGCAGCTCAAAACTGCGTGCCTTTTGCCGCTGCGCGACGGCGATTGCGGTGAGGAACGCATCCTCTGCCGGCGCCGTATTGGCCGGATCAAGCTTGAGCAGAATTTCGTGGAGTAAACCGTCCGTCCAGTGTCCTGCCGTCTCGCCTGCGCGAGGGCCAGCGCTTCGTCGATCCGGGTGTAGGGCCACCCTCTGTGCGGCGTAGAAACTTTCCGCGATTTCGGAACTTAGGTTTTCGAGGATCGCACCGCCGAGATTCTGGGCCAGCACGTTGCCAATGATATTCGCCGCTGCAACGAGGCCAGACCAGAGGGACTTGCGGAATGGCCAGGCTCTGAGCCGCTTGCATCGGGCGGTTCGAAGAAGTCGTATATGGCCCGAACAGAGCCGAATGGAGGACGCATGCGCAGGTTTTTCGGACCGATAGGTTCCGTTAGTCGCATCACCGTCGAGAGCCGCGCTCTCGAAAACAACTTGTCCGGGGATCCTTTGGTGCGCGCCGTCGATATATACCTGCCGGCTGGGCACGAAGGACGAGATTTGCCGCTGCTGGTCGACCTCGTCGGCTTCACCGGCAGCGGGCTATCGCACACGAATTGGGTCGGCTTCCGCGAGAACCTTCCGGAGCGGCTCGACCGGCTGATCGGCGAACAGAAAATGGCGCCGGTCGTCGTCGCCTTCCCTGACTGCTTCACCCGGTTCGGCGGCAATCAGTACATCAACTCGGCGGCGACAGGCGCGTGGGAGGACTTTCTGCTGCACGAGATGCTGCCGGCGATCGAGCAGCGGTACGGCTGCGGCGGCGCGGGGCGGCGCGGGGTGTTCGGCAAGAGCTCCGGCGGGTATGGCGCGATCACGCACGCGTTGCGGCACGCCGACATCTGGTCGGCCGCGGCCTGTCATTCCGGGGATATGGGCTTCGAGCTGTGCTACTTACCCGACATGCCGGCGGTGCTGCGCGCACTTGCCGGTGCTGAGGACTCGATCAAGCGCTGGTGGCAGCAGCTCGAGGCCGCTAAGACGCATCCCGAGGGTTCCGGCAAGGTGATCAACGCGCTGGCCATGGCGGCTAGCTACGACCCCGATCCGACACAGTTCCTCGGCATAAGGCTGCCGGTGACGTTCGATACCTGTGAGCTGATCGAAGAGCGCTGGGCGAACTGGTCGCGGCAGGATCCCGTCGTCGCGATCGAAAACCAGGCAGACAATCTTCGTCGGCTGAGGGCCCTCTACATCGATTGCGGCGAAAAGGACCAATTCAACTTGCTATACGGCGCCCGCCGGTTCGTGCGACGGCTGAACGAGCTAAAGATCGCGCATCGTTACGAGGAGTTCGCCGACAACCATACCGGCGTCGATTACCGGATGGACGAGAGCTTACCCTTTCTCGCCCGGGCGCTATCCGGCTGATGCTCGGTGCGATACGCCCGACGAAGCAGACAAAAAGTGTCAACCTTTTTTCGTTAACAAATGATCTTACCAAACCCGAAGATCCCATTGAAATACAATGGAAATTCTGGTTGATTGGCCCAACACCTGCTTTTTTCGTTCCCATGGACCTGCCGACCGAAGCTCAGCTAGTAAAATCGATAGTTTCTCCCCTTGTTTCATCCGAGGAAGAAGTACTGGTGATTACGATGATCTAGATCCCTTCCTCTATCCTCTTGCGCCGGATGATGGATAGCTTGACCGCAACCTCATTTGGTACGTTCTAGGGAAATACACAGATTTGAAGAATTACTAGAGAACCTGGCGCACACGCGGTCGTATGGGATGTAACGGCCGCGATTGGGGCATGTGAAACGAGCCCATCCCGACGCGGATGAGACGAATGATCGATATGCTGGATCGACAGCTCTCGCCCCAGCTACACCGCGCTACGCAGCATGTTATTGAGCGGCAATAGCGAGGTTTCGAGAACAATTTGTTCAGTGAGTGACCCGGGTCATACAGCTGCGGCGATCGGCGTTGCAATATATTAGCCAAAGACAGCCCGGCGCAGCGGATGCGGCGGCCGGCGGCGGTGCAAACGCAAAGTTGATTTCACGTCGGTGACGCGAATGGGGAAGCCGGCTGCGATGGCACAATTGACTTAAATTGTGCAAATCGAAGCGGAGTTAGGCTCGAGTTCTATGAACGGCAAAGGGGAGTTCCGGCTATGTCGGCCATACCAGGCAGCGAACGGCGGTCGTCGAAGACTGCGAGGCTCATCGGTCCAGCGGACCCCAACGAGGTTCTCGACGTCACGGTCGTGATCAGGCGGCGGCCCGACGGCCCCGCCTTGCCCGATCATGATTACTTCAGGACCACTCCGCCACTTGGGCGCCAAAGGATGTCCGATAGGGAATTCGCTGCGAAGTACGGCGCGTCTCAAGAAGACATAAACAAAGTGGTTGCCTTTGTAGGAAGGCACGGCCTGACCGTAGTCGAGACGAGCGAAGCTCGGCGGATGGTCATTGCGCGAGGCACCGTTGCGCAAATGAGCGCTGCCTTTACCGTTGAGCTTGCACAATACGAGCACGAAGTGAAGGTGGGACGACAGCGGCGACCACAAACCGAAAAGTATCGCGGGCGAGACGGGGTCATTTCCGTTCCGAGCTCTCTCGACGGCATTGTCGTCGGCGTCTTCGGTCTCGACAATCGCCGCGTCGGGCAGACCAACGGCGCGGAACCGCCGAACACCGATCCGCTCTGGGTTCCGATCGTCTCAAAGCTTTACAACTATCCGACCAACTCGGCAGGCGGCCAGACGATCGGCATATTCTCGCTCACCGGCTACGCGACCACCGACATATCTGGTTACTTCACCAACCTCAACGCCAAATTCCCCGGATCTGGCTACGCGACGCCTACGATCACCGACATCCTTATCAATGGGGCGACCAACCCCGGCTTCGACCCCGACGGCGAAACTACTCAGGACATCGATATAGCCTCGTCGTTCGCTCCGGGCTGCGCGATAAACGTGTACATCACGACGTCTGATCAGGCTGGCTGGGTCCAGGCGATAAGCCGCGTGGCCCATCCGAATATCGGCGACATAGCCCCTTCGGTGCTCTCGAGCAGCTGGTTCATCGCAGACGGTGACGATCCCGCCGGGCTTGCGGCTTCCTTTGGCTCCCCGACGATCGCCTTCCTCCTAGCTGTTTCCGCGGCCTTCCATGATGCTGCGATCCAGGGCGTCACCGTGTGCATTGCGAGCGGCGACCGCGGAACCGACTCCGGTGTCGGCGACGGGAAGTGCCACGTTCAGTATCCCGCGAGCGATCCGTGGGTCCTTTCGGTCGGCGGGACGACGATCGGCAACGTCAGCGGCTCTTCCTTCGATGAATATGTCTGGAATGATCCGAATGCCGATCCGTTCCATTCGAATTGGGGCACGACCGGCGGCGGCGTCAGTGCCCTTTTCCCGCCTCCTTCCTATCAGTCGGACGTAGGCGTGCCTTTGTCACTGAATCCTCCGCATAGTCCTGGACGAGGCGTTCCCGATGTTGCCGGCAACGCCAACATTGTGGGCGGGTACTTAGGAATTGTCCTCGGCGGCCTGACTGCCGCATGGCCTCCAAGCGGTATAAATCCGTTCCCCGGCAACGGCACGAGTGCCTCTGCGCCGCAATGGGCCGGGCTCATTGCGCTCATCAACGCCGCGCTCGGGTTCAATGTCGGGTTTGTGAATCCGCTGTTCTACGCGCTCGGGTCGAGCTATTTCCACGACATTGTCCCGGGCGCTGGACCGGCGGACAACAGTAACAGCAGCTCGTCTGGCTATTCAGCAGGACCGGGATGGGACGCCTGCACGGGGTGGGGTAGTCCGCGGGGCGTCCTGCTGCTGAACGCACTAAAACACTTCTACGGGCCGGTGATCGCGGTCAACTTGCAGGATGACCTGCAATTCGGCACGATCTGTCGCGGGCCGGCATACCTCGTTATTCGCATCTACAATGTCGGCAATCGCGATCTGGTGATCCTGAGCGTTCAACGTGCCGCCGGATCGGCCGACTTCACGGTACTATCCGCTCCTGCCACTCCGCTCGCCATCGCCCCGGGCGCACAAGTCGACTTCACCGTCAGGTTTAACCCGACCACCATCGGTGTGGTCGAGGTTGCCACAATCCAGATCACCAGCAACGACCCTGTGACCCCTGTACTCGACTTGCCGACCGAGGGCCGCGGCGGTGCGGGAGCGCTGGAGACCGTCATCACTGACAACGGCGCGTTCGGCGAATGTTGCGTCGGCGAGCATCGCGACGAGCCGCTGACGCTGCATAACAACGGTCCCTGCGAGCTCTCGGTATCGGCCGTCACTTCCTCATCTGCGGGCTTCGTTTTGCCCAACGCAAATACCTATCCTCTGATCATTGCCGCCGGCACATCGACCGTGCTGCCGATCCGCTTCCAGCCAACGGCCCCCGGCGCGTTCTCCGCCACGCTCACCGTGCTCAGCAGCGACCCCGCGGGACCAAAGCATGTCGGGCTGTCGGGCACCGCGGCGGCAGGGAAACTCGCAGTCACCGGATCAACGATATTCGGTCCCGTGCCGGCCTGCTGCCGCGTGGAGCGGACCATAGCAATCTGCAATGTCGGCGACTGCAAGCTCCCGGTTGCGAGCGTCGCATTCAAGCGCAAAAGCCGGCACTGGAAACTGGTCAACAACCCGTTTCCTGCGACGCTGCACCCGGGCTCGTGCCTCAATGTCGTCATTCGTTACATCGCGACCGAGAAGCTGCCCCGCTCCTGTGACCTCGTGATTACCAGCGACGATCCGACGAACCCTGTGAAGACTCTGGAGGTAATGGCAACCACTGTATGGGAGGAGTGTTGCGCGAAGTGCTGCGAGGATTGCCGAAAGGGATGCTGCCAGAAGCAGCATTGCGATTCCGCACGCTGCCGGAAATGCGCTGGCGAGCGGCACGACGAGGGGCATGACGACGAGGACGAATGACCTCGAGCTGGCCGCGAGAGGGCGTGCGGAGGTGAGGGTTCAAAGGTGATTGACCTAAAGCAGCAGGTCGGTGCCGGCTGCAGCATGTGTGTGCCGAGAACTCAGATTCGGACGTATTGGTGATGCAGCCCGCCGATGAGCGGTTGAGATACGATGCGTCCGGTCCGCTGAACCGGACGCGGAACTGGTGCATCCTTGTTCAAGGCGCGATGTGTCCGCGTCTCATTATAATACTCTGCGTAAGAGCGTAGCACGCGGCGCAAATGCTGCTCACCGAACACCACAAGGTGGTCAACGCACTCGCGGCGGATCGAGCCAATCGATAGCGGTGTTTTTAGCTCACGGCGTTGAGCGCTTGACGCCGTATTTGAGCTGCTGTGTCGCTAGTGTCAGGCCGCGAGTTTGTTGGTTGAGCGGGCAGCCGCCCAGGCCCAGGGCATGAGCTCATCGATCCGCGAGGCCGGCCAAAGATTGACGAGTTTGGTGAGCACGTCGGCGAAGTAGGCTTGAGGATCGACGCCGTTCAACTTACAGGTCTCGACTAGAGACGCTACGCATGCCCAATTCGCCGCACCGCAGTCCGAGCCGGGGCCATAGTGCCGGGTTTCTGACATTCGAAGCCGTTATCACCTATCCGTTTCATCCACTGGTCGGCCAGACTGTATTGGTTGTGGGCGATCACGAGCATGACGGCATCCACCACTTTCTGATCCGACAGCCGCAAGGTGGGTTCTTTCAAGTCCCCGATTGGATGTTCGATTCGGCGGTACGCACCATTGCGATCGTCTCGGTCCCACGACTTCCCGTCAACCAACTTGTTTTGGTGCGCGCATTGGTGGACCGACTCATAGCATGTCCTTCGGGGAATGATTTCCCCGGAGGGATTGGACATGGAGGTATTGCTTCACTCGCAAATGGATCTGTTTACCTCACCGGCACGACGACCCGAGCTGGCCGGCTTGGACCGTCAAAAAGCGGTGGCCCTGTTGGAAGCGCTACTGCTGGAAGCGGCGAAGAATCCAGCCCTGGCCCCGTCTCCGGAGAACCAGGGGAAGGCCGGCAATGAGTAAGATCTCACCAGAGCATCTTGCGCGTGCCGCCTTCGTGTACGTGCGGCAATCGACGGCTTATCAGGTTTTCAACAACCTCGAAAGCCAGCGCCGACAATATGGCTTGGTTGAGCATGCGCGACAGCTCGGCTGGGACGAGGTTCAGGTTGTCGATGATGACCTCGGCAAATCCGGTGGCGGGACAGCCAGGCCGGGATTTGAGAAACTGTTGGCGGCCATCTGTGAGGGCCGAGTTGGCGCGGTTGTATCGCTGGAAGCCTCACGCTTGGCGCGGAACGGCCGTGATTGGCACACATTGCTGGAGTTTTGCGGCCTGGTCGGCACACTTATCGTCGACGAGGACGCCGTTTATGATCCGCGTTCACCCAACGACAGATTGTTGCTTGGTATGAAGGGTACCATGAGCGAGATGGAACTGTCGGTATTGCGTCAGCGGTCAGTCGAGGCGATGCGCCAAAAGGCACGACGCGGTGAGCTGCATTTGACCGTCGCGGTCGGCTTTGTAAAGACCGACGATGGCCGCATCGAGAAGGATCCCGATCTCAGAGTCCAAAGTGGCATAGCGCTCGTTTTCCGCAAATTCGGGGAGCTGCAGACGGTCCGCCAGACGCTGCTCTGGTTCCGCCAGGAGAATGTCGTCGTCCCTGCGATCGTCCAGGGTCGTGGCAAGCGGCCAATTGAATGGAAAGCACCTGTCTACGACACGCTGCACCACATACTGACGAATCCGGTTTATGCCGGTTCGTACGCCTTCGGACGGCGGGGGACCCGTGTGACCATAAAGGGTGGTCGCAAACACATCACGCGCGACACCCTTCGGCGCAACTGGAAGGATTGGGAAGTTTTGATCCATGATCATCATGAAGGCTATATCACCTGGGCCGAGTTTGAGAGGAACCAGCATCTGATCGCCGACAATGCCAATGGAAAGAGTTATCTGGGCCGCGGTTCGATAAGGCGCGGCGAGGCCCTTCTACCGGGACTATTGCGCTGCGCCCGTTGTGGTCGACGCCTGCATATTCATTACAGTGGCAAGGGCGGCAATACGCAACAATACCTCTGCCGCGGCGCGTTCAGCGCTAAGGCAGAGTATAGCTGCATTGGATTCGGCGGCATGCGGATCGATCGGGTCGTCGCCCAGGAGGTTCTTGACCGGCTACAACCACTCGGTATCGAGGCGGCCCTCGCCGCTATGCAAACCGATAACGAACTCCGGAACGACAAGCGACAGCAGATTGAGACCGCCTTTCAACAGGCCCAATACGAAGCCGCACGAGCACGCCGTCAGTACGACGCCGTCGATCCCGACAATCGCTTGGTCGCCGGTGAGCTGGAGCGGCGCTGGAACGAGAAGCTGGTACAGGTACGAGATTTGGAGATGCAGCTCGACGACCTCAATCAGGCCAAGCAAGTCCCAACGCTTGGCGCAGAGGATCGCGCCAAGCTGATGACCTTGGGCAAGGATTTGGCTAAGGCGTGGAGCAGTCCAGCGGTCTCAATAGAGACTCGCAAGAAGATCATCAGGCTGCTCATCAAAGAAATTATTGTCGACGTCGTCGATGATACGTTGGCGCTCGTCGTCCATTGGCAGGGTGGCGATCACACCGAGATGAAGGTCAAGAAGAATAAGGTCGGCCGCACCCGATGGACGGTTGACGCCGGTGTCGTCGATTTGGTCCGCGTGCTCGCGCGGCAATTACCGGATACCGCAATCGCGGCTATCCTGAACCGCTCTGGAAAGCTGACAGCACATGGCGCCACGTGGACACGTATGCATGTTTGCAGTCTTCGGAGAGCGCATGGCCTTCCCGTCTATCGCGAAGGTGAACGCGCCGAGCGTGGTGAGGCAACACTCGACGAGGCTGCTGATATTTTGAAGGTAAGTCGAACGACGATCTACCGCATGATAACGAGCGGTGGGCTTCCAGCCCAACATCTGTGCGCCGGAGCGCCTTGGATCATCCAGCTTGCCGACCTAAAATCGGACGCCGTACGGCTCGATGCCGAGGCACGGCGGCGATCAAGGCGTCCGATATCTCACGATCCTCTCCAAAACTCTCTTGCTTTATAAGGGCATAGCCAGATGAGCAGTATGACGCACCAACGTCATGGCCCGCAAAGAGTGCATTCTTGCGGTTCAAAACAATGGGACGGATTCCGCGCTCGACAATGTTGGTGTCTAGCTCGATACGGCCGTCGTCGAGGAACCGAGTCAGTCCGTCCCAGTGGTTCAGGCCGTAACGGATCTCCTCGGCGATCTTCGCCTTGGCGGAGACGCGGGCAAGCTGTTGCTGCAACCAGCTCTTGAGCGCCATGACCAGCGGCTTGCTCTTGTCCTGGCGCACTCTGCGGCGCTGGTCGAGGCTCGTCCCGCGGATCGTCTTCTCAATGGCATAGAGCGCGGCGATGCGTTCGAGCGCTTCGCTGGCGATCGGCGCGTTCCCGCTCTTGGCAAGGTCGAAGAAGCGGCGACGTAGGTGCGCCTTATGCGGAGATCCACATAAGG
>CAWDRN010000013.1:0-122559 GCA_963804725.1 uncultured Alphaproteobacteria bacterium
TTGCGCAAATTGGGTGAAGACATCACCGAGACGCTGGAGACCATTCCGCGGCGGTGGAAGGTGATCCAGCATGTGCGCGAGAAGTTCACTTGCCGGGACTGCGAGAAGATCAGTCAGGCGCCGGCGCCGTTTCATGTGATCGCGCGAGGTTGGGCCGGGCCCAGCCTCCTGGCGATTATCCTGTTCGAGAAGTTAGGGCAGCATCAACCGCTAAACCGCCAGGCCGAACGCTACGCCAAGGAAGGGGTGTATCTCAGCCTGTCGACACTGGCCGACCAGGCTCGGAGCTTGCTGTGCGGTACTGAGCCCGCTCTTGAAGCGCATTGAGGCGCACGTCTTCGCGGCCGAGCGATTGCACGGTGACGACACGACGGTGCCGGTGCTGGCCAAGGGGAAGACCGACACCGGGCGATGTTGGGTCTATGTCGGTGATCAGCCCCGGCTTCCGGGTCGCTTCATAAAGCTTGGCGTAGCCGCTGAAGGCGTCGGCTTGAAGGATCCCGGCATAATTGGCGAGATGCCCCTGGGGATGCTCACCGCTCCGGTCGCGCGAGTAATAAAACATCGCCGCCGCAGCGAGACCCCGCCCGCCAAAAGGTCGATCGTCGCGGTTATGGAAATCTTTGCATAACCGCGATTATGCGCACCTCGTGATTATGCGCAGCTCACCGGGACAGTCAGCCAATTTTCTGCGGCAGATCAGTGAGATGGTGGCCGGCACTAAAGCTCTGCGGTGCACATAATCCTGGTGTTTCCTTCCGGGCCTAATCAACTCGGTAGGAGATCAGCATGCAAAAAGCGATCGTTCTTCAGCCACAGCCCCGCGCTTGGCTGGAGGACAGTATTCTTCGGCCTTACGCTTCGCAGTACGGGGAGCATTTGCAGCGAAGGCGATATGCGCCGACCACCCAGCGCGGCTATCTGTGCTGCGTCGCGCACTTCGCCCATTGGCTCACTTCAGGAAGGGTACGACCCGGAGACGATCGGCCAGGGCGCCGTTACGCGCTTTCTCTCCGAACACCTGCCGGCGTGCGCCTGCCCCGACCCGGTCCGTCGTTTGCGCCGTGAGCTGCGGGCGGCGCTAGGCCATCTTCTGGAGGTACTCGAAGCCGGCGGCGTGGCGCTGCAGTATCCGGTCCGCAATTTTACCATCGAACGGGAGTTGACGCGCTTCGATACCCACATGCGCGACGTCTGGGGCCTGGCGGAGAACACCCGTCGGAAGCGGTGCAGAGTGGTCGGAGGGTTTCTTGCCGAGCATTTCGGCGCGCAGCCGATCTCCCTGGCGACAGTCCGCGCCGCATCCATCCGCCGCTTCGTCCTTGGTGAACAGGGGCGAAGACCCCCACCATCGCCGCGGTCGGCGTCATCATTGGCTGCTATCTGCGCTTCCGCAGCATGTCAGGCGACCGGGTGAACGAACTGAAGGTCGCCATCCCACGGGTCGCACACTGGCGGTTGGCATCATTGCCAGAGGTGCTGACCGACGCCGAGATCGACCAACTGCTGAGTTCGTTTGATCAGTCGTTCCCGTCGCGCCTGCGGGCTTATGCGATGGTGCGGTGTCTGATCGATCTCGGCCTGCGATCCAGCGAAGTCGTCAAGCTGAAGCTTGACGACATCAACTGGTCCGATGGCACGATCAATCTTGTCGGCACCAAGAGCCGACGTACCGATGCTCTGCCCCTGCCGTCCGCGACGGGAGCGGCGATTGCGGCCTATCTGCACGGGGAGCGGCCCGCGACGTCGAACCGGGCCATATTTGTTCGCCACGTCGCGCCCTACGACGAGCCGATCACGACCAAGAGCGTCAAACGCGCGGTCCTGGCCGGCTACCGAAGATGTGGCTGGACGCGGACCGGCGTCCACATTCTCCGCCATAGCGTGGCCAGCCGACTTCTGCGCGCCGGCGCGCCGATGAAGGAGATTGCGGACATCTTGCGGCATCGAAGCCTCAGCACGTCCGCCATCTACGCAAAGGTCGATCTGACCAACCTTGCGGCCGTGGCCCTGCCCTGGCCGGGGAGCGCGCAATGACCGGCGCGCGCACCATGCTCTCGCTGGCCGAGGATTATTTGTCCGAACGCCGCGCCCTCGGTTTCGAACTCAGAATGGCGGGTCATTACATCACCGCCTTCGCCCTGTTCGCCGACAAGCGCGGTCATAGCGGCCCGCTCACCAACGATGTCGTCCTGAACTGGGTGCAGGGCAGGCCAAACGAGCCAGCCCGTTCTCCTGGGCCCGGCGCTTCGAGGTCCTTCGCCCGTTCGTGAGGTATCTGGCACGGTTCGATTCCGGCACCGAGTTTCCCCAGACAGCGACCTTCGGTCGTTCACACCGCCGCCTCGCGCCGCACATCTATTCAGAGCAGGAGATCTGCGACCTTGTGGCCGCCGCTGCGCGCCTGCGCCCCGAGGGCGGATTGCGGCCGGCGACCTACGCGACGATCTTCGGGCTGATTGCCGCTACGGGTCTGCGCCGATCGGAGGCGCTCCACCTGCATTGCGGCGATATCGATCTCCATGGAGCGTTCCTTACGGTTCGGAACACGAAGTTCCACAAGTCAAGGCATGTGCCCTTACACGCCACTGTCGTAGCCGCGCTGCAGCACTACCTCGCGGTTCGAGGGCGTCACGGTGCGCTCACCAGGACTCACCGCTGTTCCTGTCCCCGGCGGGCGGATTCATCGGGGAGGGGGGGATCAACAAGGTTTTCCAGAAGCTTCGCACCAAGCTTGGTTGGACCGCGCGGGGCGGCCATGGCGAGGTGCGCATCCACGACCTGCGTCATAATTCCGAGTCCCGGATTATTCCGAGTGGACTTTGCGGTCTGACGTAATTCTCTGCTAATTGCAACGGTTTCGATCGACACTAGCGGTTGAGGGCTCGGCATTATTTGGCTGTCGTCTCTGAGCGTGGATTTCCCCGCGCGGTGAGGAGACGGACGATGGCTGATGTGAACGACGGCACGACGGTGCCGGCCAATAATATTTGCGTAGGTCGAGTGGCCACCCATCTCGATGGGTTCGCGACATTGCTCGGTGGCCAGGGTTATGCCCCTGCGACTATTCGGCAAAAGAATGACCTCCTGGCAGATTTCGACGCTTGGCTGGTGGCACGGGATGTTCCACTCGATATCCTCGGAAGGGATCACGCCGGTCAATTCCTGGCTGAACGTCGATGTCCTGTCAGGCGGGGCGACGCATGGACCATTTGGCAGCTGCTCGATTACCTGCGCGACATCGGTTGCATTGCGATGCCGGCGCGGCTGGTCGAACTCGACCGCCGGGGGCGAGTTGGTCAGCGCGTTTGGAGGATTCCTGCGTTCTGAGCGCGGTCTCTCCCGGGCAACATTGACCAACTATCTGCCGATCGTTCGAAGTTTCCTGGACGAGCAATTTGGCGGCAAGGCGCTGCATTTCGATGATTTGCGGGCCGTCGATATTCATCGGTTCATTGTGCGGCGAGCCCGGGTCGGATCCCGAGGCCGTGCGAAGTTGGTGGTCACGGCTCTGCGTTCATTTCTGCGCTTCCTGCAGCAACGCGGATTGCTGGCGACCGATCTCGCCGCGGCGGTGCCTGGCGTCGCCGGCTGGCGCCTGGCGCATCTGCCGAAGGCACTGCCCGCCGCGCAGGTCGAACGGTTGCTGGCATCTTGTGATCGGAGCAAACCGGCGGGTCGGCGCGACTACGCCGTGTTGATGCTGCTCGCGCGGCTCGGCCTGCGTGGCGGCGAGGTCGCAGCCATGACCCTGGACGATCTCGACTGGGAACGTGGCGAGATCGTGGTGCACGGTAAAGGTCAACGGGTGGCACGGCTGCCGCTGCCGGCCGATGTCGGGACAGCCTTGGTCGAGTATCTGCGTCAAGATCGGCCGGCTTGCTCGACCCGCCGCGTCTTCGTTCGGACACGCGCGCCCAGGCGAGGCTTCATCAGCCCGTCGGCCATTTGCTGCATCGTTCGTCGCGCGCTCAAGCGCGCCGGCCTGACGCCGGAGTTCAAGGGCGCGCACCTGCTGCGCCATTCGCTCGCCACCGACCTGCTGCGTCGCGGCGCCTCGCTCGTCGAGATCGGCCAGCTTTTGCGCCACAGCCAGCCCAACACGACGCAAATCTACGCCAAAGTGGACATCACGGCGTTGCGGGCCATCGCGCTGCCTTGGCCAGGAGCCACGTCATGAGCCCGTTGCAAGCGGCACTCGATGAGTATTTGGCCACGCGCCGCGCGCTTGGCCACAAGCTGCGTCTACCCGGGCGGTTGCTGCAGCGATTTGTGACCTTTGCCGAGGCTTCCGGTGCCACCTGCATTACCACCGAGATCGCCCTGGCCTGGGCTATGCAACCGGCAAAGGCACAGCCCGCCCAGTGGGCCAATCGTCTGGCGATGGTTCGTCGGTTCGCGCGCTATTGCAGCGCCATCGACCCAAAGACCGTCGTACCACCGCCTGATCTCCTCCCCCACCGGTATCGTCGGCCGTCCTCCCCATACATCTATCGCGACCAAGAGATCACCCGGCTGATCGACGCGGCGAAGCGATTGCCTTCGACGAGCGGTCTGCGGCCGCAGAGCTTTGCCACGCTCTTCGGCCTGTACGCGGCGACCGGCATGCGTTGCAACGAACCGCTGCGCCTCGATCGCGGTGACGCCGATCTCGTCAATGGCGTGCTGACGGTTCGCGACACGAAGTTCGGCAAGTCGCGCTATGTGCCGCTCCACCCGTCAACGCAACACGCGCTGCAATCCTATGCGGCCTGCCGCGACCGTTTGTGCCCGAACCCGGTCAGCCCAAGCTTCTTTCTGTCCGAACGCGGCACGCGCCTGACCGAATGGGCCGTGCGATGGACGTTCGTCAAGCTGTCCCGCCAAATCGGTTTGCGCGGCGCCAAAGATTCCCACGGGCCGCGCCTGCATGACTTTCGCCATCGACTGGCCGTGAACACGTTGCTGCGCTGGTATCGCGACGGGGTCGATGTCGAACGGCACTTGCCCGAGCTGGCGACTTATCTCGGCCACAGCCACATCACCGATACCTACTGGTATCTGACGGCAACACCGGAGTTGCTGCAGCAAGCGCTTCTGCGGGTGGAACAATCCCAACCGGGCTCGCGTCCATGAGCGCCGCCCGCACGTTCCCCGCTCTCCTGGAAGCGTTCTTCACCGATCGTCTCATCAGGCAGCGGCAGGCGAGCCCTCATACCCTGGCGAGCTACAGGGATACTTTCTGTCTACTGTTGGCCCATGCCCAACAACTGCTGCGCAAGGCGCCGAGGGACATCAATTTGGCGGACCTCGACACCGCTTTCCTCGGCGCTTTCCTCGACCATCTCGAACACGAACGCGACAACAGCGCCCGCAGCCGCAATGTTCGTCTTGCCGCCATCCACTCCTTCTTCCGCTATGTGGCGTTGCATGCGCCCGAGCACAGCGCGTTGGCGCAGCGCGTGCTCGCCATGCCGAGCAAACGATATGTTCGTCGGCCCGTCGCCTTCCTCAACGACGCCGAAGTAGCCGCCTTGCTTGCCGCACCAGACCTCGGCAGATGGAGCGGGCGCCGCGACCGGGCCATGCTGCTGTTGGCAGTTCAGACCGGCCTGCGCGCCGCCGAACTCCTGGGCCTTCGCTGCGAGGACATCGTGCTCGGTCCGGTGGCGTATGTGCAATGCCAAGGAAAGGGACGAAAACTCCGCAACACTCCGCTCCGTAAGGACACCGTCGCCGTCGTGCGGGCTTGGTTGACCGAGCGCAAGGGTCAATCCTCCGACCCAGCCTTTCCGACGATGTCCGGCACCAAGTTGAGCCATGACGGGCTGCAGTATCTGCTGAATAAGCACCTCGCTGTCGCCCGTCGCCAATGCCCCACACTGGCAAACAAACGCGTCACCCCGCATGTGTTGAGGCACACCCTGGCCATGGACCTGCTTCACCACGGCGTCGACCGCTCCGTCATCGCCCTGTGGCTGGGCCACGAATCGGTCGAGACCACAGCCATGTACCTGCAGGCGGACATGCAACTCAAGGAGCAGGCGCTGGCCAAGACCGACACAGCCGATGTCCGGGCAAGCCGATACAAGCCCGATGACCGTCTCTTGGCCTTCCTGAAGAGCCTCTGATTATGCCGATTGACTGGCAGAAAATTATCCGAATATTCCGCCCTCCCGACGTGCACTCGGAATAATCCGGGACTCGGAATTATGCCTCAGGTCGTGCAATCGGACGCGCTCTAGCTTCGCCAATCTACAGATCCGTTCCCATGGCTTTCTTAACGAGAGAAGCGGCTTGCCCGGTTTTTTCCCCCGGAACACGTACGGGTTCTTCTCCGCGCGCTGAATGGCCTTGAGCACCTGCATGGCTGTTTCTGACAGGTACACGGCTTTCGCGCCGGTCTTGCTGTCTGGCAGGCGCAACAACCGTCGCTCCATATCGACGTGCGACCATTGGAGGTTCAGCATCTCCCCCAAGCGACAGCCGGTAAATAGCAGCATTCGGATCGCAGCGATCTCGGACGGAGTCTCTGGACCGTTCACGGGCTTTTCGGATTTGCTGACTTCAGATTTGAGCGCAGATGTACTAGCGGGCTTGGTGCGTACACCTGCCGTTGGCGGAGATCGCTCAACCATCGCGATCGCTGCGCCTAACCGAGCCAGTTCGTCCGTTGAAAGAAACCGCTCGACCTTGCGCTCCGCGAATTTCGCTGCGTGACGACAGGGATTCGAACCCAGCGGACGCAACTCCCAAACTTCGGCGAGCGTAAACATCTTGGAGAGAAGGGCTAAGACACGATTTGCAATTCCGGGCCCTCCTTCGACAATCCTTCGGCCGCGTTTGTTATCAGTTTTCTCATCTTTGGCGGTTTTGCCCGCTGCCACGTCACGCACTGCACGCGCGATATCGGCTGGTTGCACGTCCGCAACGATCAAGTTGCCAACTAGGGGGATCACGTGGTTATCGAGGTTCCGACGGTCAGTTGAGGCACTCGTCGGTTTCTTGTGGGGAATGGCGTGCTCAATCATGTATTGCTCAGCCAACTCTTTAATCGTTGGCGATGAGCGATTACGTGCTCTGTCAGCGGCTGGATTTTGCCCTTCAGCAACGAGCCCGCGCAGGCGAATAGCCTCTCTGCGGGCCTCTTCCGCTGTCAAGTCAATCCCATGCCGTCCGATTGTGTAACGCTGGACGCGACCTCGGTGACGATATTGCAGAACATAGACGCGGCTGCCCTTTGGCGTGACCTTGACCCCAAAGCCCGGCAGCTCGGTATCCCAGACGAGGACATCCAGGTCGGCACGTCGCGCTGCCTCGACGCTACGCTTCGTAAGTTTGTCTTTCACCGAGGTCTCCGGCCCGCCCACCGAAAAGTATGGCGCACGCCGCAGCGTCTAGCAATCGCTCAGCAATCGCTAGCAATCAGGTTCAGGGATAGAGCAGCGTGTGAGGGGGTAAGGCGCTGAATTGATGCTACCTCATAAATTATTGATTTCTCGTATCTTATCGTATTTTATCGTAGTGCGAGTTGGTAGCGGGGGAGGGACTTGAACCCCCGACCTTGGGATTATGATTCCCCTGCTCTAACCAGCTGAGCTACCCCGCCACCGGAACCCGTTGCTTCGCCGTCCTTTCACGATCACCGTCAAGCGGCGGACACCGGACTGCCGCCAATGCCAAATCCTTGATTCGTATTTGCGGGAATGACGAACAAAGCCTCAATCGGAACCCATCGAATTCTGACGAACCGAGGGGACCGAGATATTGGTGACGGCGCCGTCGTGCGTCAACCTGAGAGTATCGTCGCGCGCGATCCAACCGCCGCCGAGACAACGCGCCCCGGCATAAAACACGCAGGCCTGCCCGGGCGCGACGCCCCAGGCTGGCGCGTCGAGCAGCACTTCGCCATTGGTGCCATCGAGAAATAGGCGCGCCGACACAGGCGGCTGGGCGGAGCGCAGCTTCACCACGAGCGCCATGCCGTCCTCCGGCGACGTCGCACCCAGCCAATTTACCGAATTCAACGTCACACGGTCGCGCGCCAGCGCCCAACGAGGGCCGACAACAACGCGACGCGTCGCTGGTTCCACGCGCAACACATAGAGAGGCTCCGTCGCCGCAATACCGATGCCTCTGCGCTGACCGACGGTGAAATGGATAATGCCCGCGTGCTGGCCGAGGACATTGCCATCACCGTCGACGATATCGCCGGGTTCGATTGCTCCAGGCCGGAGTTTGGTCACGACGTCGGCATAAGAGCCGCCTGTCACGAAGCAGATGTCCTGACTGTCGGGCTTGGCCGCTACCGGCAGCTTGTATCGTCGCGCCAATTCGCGCGTCCGGTCCTTGGTCAATCCGCCCAGTGGGAAGCGCAGAAATTCCAATTCGTTACGCGTCGTGCGATGAAGGAAATAACTTTGGTCGCGCGACGCATCGACGGCCCGGTGCAACTCGGGCCCTGCGCTTCCTTCGACGCGCTGCACATAGTGGCCGGTCGCCAGCGCGGTGGCCTCGAGGTCGTGTGCCGTCGCGAGCAGGTCGCGGAACTTCACCCGCTCATTGCAATTAATACAGGGGATCGGGGTCTCGCCGCGCAGATAGGCGTCCGCGAAATCTTCGACTACCGCGCTGCGGAACTTCGTCTCGTAATCGAGCACATAGTGCGGAATGCCGATGACGTCGGCAACGCGTGCGGCGTCGTGGATGTCCTGCCCCGCGCAGCAGGCGCCCTTGCGTCCAGTCGCGGCGCCGTGATCGTAAAGCTGCAGCGTGATGCCGACAACATCGTAACCCTCCTCATGCAACAGCGCGGCGACAACCGATGAATCGACGCCGCCCGACATCGCAACTACGACACGGCCTTTGGCCCGGGACCTCATCACACATTCATCATGTTGCGCGTTGCGGCTGGAAGCTTGACGGTGAGCCCATCGAGCTCCTGTGTCATCACGATCTGACAACCGAGCCGGGACGTTTTGGTAAGGCCAAAAGCCAGGTCGAGCATATCTTCTTCGTCTTCGCTCGCCTCCTTCAGCACCGCGTACCATTCCGGGTCCACGATGACATGGCAGGTCGAGCACGCGAGCGACCCTTCGCAAGCGCCCTCGATGTCGACGCCATGCTTGTGCGCGATTTCCAGCACCGACAGGCCCAGCGGCGCTTCGACCTCGCGGCGGGTCCCGTCCCGTTCGATGAAGGTCATTCGCGGCATCGCGGATTCAAGCCGACAAAATACCGGCGATGTTCTCGGCCTCGATGGCGGCGTCGAATGCATTGCCGTCGCGGCGGACGCCGAGAACCGCAAGGTCGGCCTTGGCGCCCGCGCGCACAATCGCGTCATCCGTTAGATCAAATCCTGCGAGCCTTATAACCGCATGGGTCACGGGACGGGCGACCGCCTTCTCCGACAGCGAGCGCAAATCGCGCAGCAAATCGCTGAGCGCGGCTTCCGTGAGATTAATGGCGAGGCTGCCGGTCTCGGGCTGCACGAGCAGCTGGGCATTGCCCCCGACCGATGCCGCTACGGCGACGCCGCCGCGCGACAATTCGATGCCCACGGCCATCCCCAGCCCATCCGCAGGCTCGGAGACACCATCCGGCTCTTCGATCTGAAACAGTTTTATTGGACGTGGTTCCTGCGCCATGTCCGCCTAGACATGGAAGGATTCGCCACAGCCGCAGCGGCCCTTCTCGTTGGGATTGCGAAAAGTAAAGCCGGACTGGAGCTTGTCGTCGACGTAATCCATCTCCGTGCCGATGATGAACATAGTCGCCTTGGGGTCGATCAGGATGGTGACGCCCTTGTCCGACACCACCTCATCAAATTTGCCCTTCTCATCGGCGTATTCGAGTGTATAGGTCAGGCCCGAGCAGCCGCGCGAACGCACCCCAACGCGAATGCCGACCGATTCCTTGCCGCGCTTGGCGATTAGCGCCTGAATTCGCACCGCCGCTGCGTCGGTGATGGTCATTGCCTGACGAGATACCATGATGGCGATCATACCCTAGAGGTGACTTTGCTACCAACTCTCATATAGGTAAGGCACGCGACTTTTCACCCGGCGCAAGACGCGCTTCTCGCCAGGCAGCCGCGAGGAGTTCGGCAGCGCGATCGATCTCGACCGGATAGCTCGTGCGGCCAATGCCGATGCGAATGCTCGCCGCCGCGCGCTGGTCGGAAAACCCCAGGGCACGCAACACATAGGAAGGTTCCAACTCGGCCGAACTGCAGGCAGACCCCGACGACACGGCGACGTCCGGACAGGCCAGCATCAAATCAGTCGCGTTGACGTCTGGAAAGCTCAGATTGAGATTGCCGGGCAGCCGGCGTTCCTTATCGCCATTGAGCAAAATGCCGGGCACCAGCGCCGCGATGCGGGTAAGGAAGCGCTGTCGCAGATCTACCAAGCGAATTGCCTCTTCACCCATTTCCGCCTCAGCGATCGCCGCGGCGGCGCCGATGCCGACGCAGAGGGGCGTCGGCAAAGTGCCCGAACGCATGCCGCGCTCTTGTCCGCCGCCATCAAAGAGGGGAGTGATACGAGCGCGCGGGCGACGCCGAACATAAAGTGCGCCTACGCCCTTCGGACCATACATTTTGTGTCCAGAAATTGATGCAAGATCAATTCCTAACTCATTGACATTAAACAATATCTTTCCAACCGCTTGGGCCGCATCGGTGTGAAACAGAGCGCCTGCGGCGCGGCACGCTGCAGCAATTATGGCGAGCGGTTGGATGACGCCGATCTCGTTGTTGGCCGCCATCACCGAGACGATGGCGGTGCGTTCATCGACCACCCGCTTTACTGTGTCGGGATCGACCATGCCGTCACCGTCGACACCAAGAAAAGTGACGCGGAAGCCGCGGTGCCCAAGCCCCCTGGCGGCTTCGAGTACGCACTTATGCTCGGTCGCCACCGTGACGATATGGTCGCGGCCGTGCTCCCGGTGAAAATTTGCAGCGCCCTTGATCGCGAGATTGTTTGCCTCGGTGGCTCCGGAGGTGAAGATGATCTCACGCGGATCGGCACCGATCAGAGCAGCGAGTTGCGCGCGCGCCTGTTCGACCGCTGCTTCCGCTTCATGGCCGAAGGCATGGGTCGACGAACCGGAATTGCCGAACTTTTCCGTGAAATAGGGCAGCATCGCGTCGACCACGCGGGGATCGGTCGGCGTCGTGGCCTGATAGTCAAGATAGATCGGTCGCTCCCTCATGCCGCGCGCCTCCCGACGCGGCCATAGAGCGCACCCCAGGCATCGACCAGGCGGTCGATGTCGGCTTCGCCCGTACCCCAACCAAGGCTGATGCGGATGGCAGACTCGGCGAGCGACGTCGGCACCGCCATGGCGTCGAGGACATGCGAACGCTTGACCTTGCCGGAAGAGCAAGCCGACCCGGCGCTGACCATCACGCCGGCGAGGTCGAGTGCCATCACCTGCGTGGCGGCCGCAACGCCGGGCATCGAAATACAAATCGTATTGGGCAGGCGAGAGACGTTCATGGCGTGTATATGGGCATTGGGCGCGAGGTCCAGGAGGCGGCGCTCGGCTCGGTCACGCAAAGCCGCGATACGGCCGTCGTCGGGGTCGGCGAGGTCAGCCGCGGCGCCGAAGCCGACGATGCCAGGCAAGTTCTCGGTGCCGGCGCGTCGGCCGCGTTCTTGACCGCCGCCGGTCTGGACCGGACGCAGCGTCAGATCGGCGGCGCAGATAACGGCGCCGACGCCCATCGGACCGCCGATCTTGTGCCCCGATAGGGACATTAGATCGACTTTCATATCATTGAAATTAAACGGTATTTTTCCAAACCCTTGAATCGCGTCGCAGTGCAACAGGGCGCCGTGCCGGTGGGCGATTGCTGCCGCGTCGGCCACGGGTTGTAGGGCGCCAGTCTCGTTGTTCGCCAACATCAGCGAGACCAACGCAGGGCGCTCGTCCGGCGCCAACAATCGCTCCAGCGCCTCGAGATCGGCAACACCGTCTCGACTCACAGGCAGGATGGTAGCATCCGCTGCCACCGCCAGTACCGAATTCGTGCTCGAGCGCAGAGACGATGAGCCGGCGCTCCGGGAAGCCGCGCAATGCCAAGTGGTTGGCCTCGGTGCCGCCGCTCGCGAACGTCACCTCATTCGGCCCGACGCCGACGCGCTTGGCAACTTGCACCCGCGCCCGCTCCAACAGCCGCTTCGCCTCCCGGCCGGCGCGGTGCACCGATGAAGGGTTGCCGGTATGAGTCAACACTTCGGCAATCGCGGCAGCTGCTTCCGGCCGCAATGGTGCGGTCGCATTCCAGTCGAGATAGGCAGGCGCGGTCACTGGGTCAGAAGGGGCCGCTCCGGCTCCGGCTCAATCACGCCGCGTGCTGCCCGGTGGATAACGCCCGACAGGCCCAGCACACGCTGGGCACAGACGTCGGCCAGCGTCACCGAGCTCAAATAAAGGTGAATTTGATTGCCGAGCTCTTCCCACAGATCATGGGTGAGACAGCGCACTTTGCTGCCGCTGCAACCTATGGGTGCGCCCGGTGTGCAGCGTGTTGCGCGAATCGGCTCGTCGACGGCGAGGATAATGTCGGAGATTCGGGTCGCGTCGGCGCTATGCCCAAGCAAGTATCCGCCACCCGGCCCGCGCACGCTCTTGACGAGGCCCGCATTGCGCAACTTGGCGAAGAGTTGCTCGAGATAGGAGAGCGAAATTGCCTGACGCTCGGCGATGTCGGCCAGAACGATCGGCTGGCCCTCGCTGTGCTTGGCAAGATCAACCATCGCCATCACTGCATAGCGGCCCTTAGTGCTGAGTTCATGTGGGATCAGCCTCAAGCCTGACGGCGCGCGACGGGTGTGCGCGCTTCCTCCAACTCGCGCTCCAACTCGACGACGCGCTTGCGCAATGCCTCCATTTCGGCGCCGAGCCGGTCGATCTTGCAGGTAATCGGGTCCGGTGTCTCGTCGCAGGGCGTCCCGTACGGTAGGAACGTGCCATAGGGTTGAAATTCCGTCTCGGCCGCGCGGGCGACATCCGCGTCGGTGACGGCATGAATGGCAACAGCGGGTACTTCGTCGCCCTGAATCTGCGAGACCGTAGCCAGCACTTTCGCACCCGGCGGCACCTCGCGCAGCACCAACGCGTTTGGACCGATCCGCGCGCCCTGGCCGACTGTGAAACCGCCCAGCACTTTGGCGCCGGCGCCGACGATCACTCCGTCGCCCAAGGTCGGATGGCGCTTGCCGCGATCAAGTTTGGTGCCACCCAGGGTTACCTGTTGATAAAGCGTGACGTCGTCGCCAATTTCTGCGGTTTCGCCAATGACCACGCCCATGCCGTGATCGATGAACAGCCGCCGCCCGATCCGAGCGGCGGGATGGATCTCGATCCCGGTCAGGAAGCGTCCGGTCTGCGAGACGAACCGGCCGAGAAACAGGAAACCGTGACGCCACAGGAAGTTAGCTACTCGATGCAGCCAGACCGCATGCAGCCCCGAATAGCAGAACACGATCTCCAGCCGCGAGCGGGCCGCCGGGTCGTGCCGAAGCACGTTATCGATATCCTCGCGCAAGTTCTTCAATATCATGGCTTCCTGCTATGCATATGGGTTTGCGACGCTCGTCTCCGAGGCGACGGATCGATGTCCTACGGGTAGCAATCAATTTTAGCGGGCATTATATGACATCTTCAATGGGAAAAGACCGAGTGCCATGCTCGGCTATTAGGTAATACGCCCTATGCCTGAAGTCATTATCGCGGGTCCCGACGGTCGTCTCGAAGGCCGTTACCACCACGCCAAACAACCAAACGCCCCGATTGCGCTGGTGCTGCATCCCCATCCGCAATATGGCGGTACCATGAACAACAAGGTGGTGTACACCACGTATCACGCTTTTGTGCAGCAGGGCTTCGCCGTGCTGCGCTTCAATTTTCGTGGCGTCGGACGAAGCCAGGGCACTTTCGACCGGGGCGAGGGCGAACTGTCGGATGCCGCCTCGGCACTGGACTGGCTGCAGAGCTATAATCCCAACGCTTCGGCATGCTGGATCGGCGGCTTTTCGTTCGGTGCCTGGATCGGCATGCAATTGTTAATGCGGCGCCCGGAGATTGACGGTTTTGTCTCGGTGGCGCCGCCGGCCAATATGTACGATTTCAGCTTCCTCGCGCCATGCCCGTCTTCGGGTCTGATCGTGCACGGTGATCAGGATCCGTTGGTGCCGATCGAGGCGGTGCAGAAGCTCATCGACAAGCTGATGCATCAGCGCGACATCAAGATTGTCTACAAACTGGTTCCTGGTGCCGATCATTTCTT
The DNA here is from genome assembly GCA_963804725.1 of uncultured Alphaproteobacteria bacterium. GTDB lineage: Bacteria > Pseudomonadota > Alphaproteobacteria > ATCC43930 > CGMCC-115725 > JAATGI01. The sequence continues at coordinate 14,279 of CAWDRN010000013.1, forward strand.
CGCCGACAATCTGCCCGAGCTGGACCAGGCGATTCAAACCTACGTCGCCAAGAATCACAAACCCAAGGCCGCCGTTATCGGACGTTAGTCCGCGAACGGATCGCGCACCAACACCGTATCGTCGCGTTCGGGACTGGTGGACAGCAGGGCTACCGGCGCTTCGATCAGTTCCTCGATGCGGCGGATGTATTTGATCGCGAGCGCCGGTAGCTGCGCCCAGCTTCGTGCCCCCTTAGTGCTCTCGCTCCAACCCTCCATGGTTTCATAGAGCGGCTCGATCTCGGCTTGGGCAGTAGCGTTGGCCGGGAGATGATCGAGCGTCGCGTCGTGTCGGCGATAGCCCACGCACACTTTGAGCTCGGCAAAACCGTCGAGCACGTCGAGCTTAGTCAGCGCGATACCGTCGATTCCCGCGACCTTGACCGCTTGGCGCACCATCACGGCGTCGAACCAGCCACAGCGGCGTTTGCGCCCGGTGACCACGCCGAACTCTTTGCCACGGGCGCCGAGTTGTTCGCCGACCGCGTCGAGGAGCTCGGTGGGAAACGGGCCACCGCCGACGCGCGTGGTATAAGCTTTGGTAATGCCCAGAACATAGCCGACGCTTCTCACGCCCAGGCCCGTGCCGGCTGCAGCCTCGGCGGGGTGCGTGGTCGATGAGGTGACGTACGGATAAGTGCCGTGATCGACATCGAGCATGATGCCTTGGGCACCCTCAAACAGTATGCGCCGCCCGGCCCGTCGCGCCTGATCCAGTCGCTCCCACACCGTGTCGGCATAAGGCAGGATCTTGGGCGCGACCTCGAGCAGCGATTTTTCAAGTTGCTGGCGATAGACCTCAGGCGCGTCAAGCGCACGCAAGAGCGCATTGTGGTGGCGCAGAAGTTCGTCGAGCTTGGCGCCGAGCGTTGCCGGCTCGGCCAGATCGCAAAGACGGATTGCGCGGCGCCCGGCCTTATCCTCATAAGCAGGGCCGATACCGCGGCCGGTGGTGCCAATGGGGTTGCTCCCGCGCCGGCGTTCGCGCGCCCGGTCGATTTCGCCGTGGCTCGGCAGGATCAGTGCCGCGCTTTCAGCGATCCGGAGGTTGTCAGGCGACACTGCAATCCCCTTGGTGCGGATCGTCTCTATCTCCTGCAGCAAGAACCAGGGGTCGACCACGACGCCGTTGCCGATGATCGACATCTTGCCGTGCCGAACCACGCCCGACGGCAGCAGCGAAAGCCGATACTCGATGCCACCAATGACCAAGGTGTGACCCGCATTGTGACCGCCCTGGAAGCGCACCACAACGTCGGCGCGTTCGGACAGCCAGTCGACGATCTTGCCTTTGCCTTCGTCGCCCCATTGCGCGCCGATGACCGCGACATTTGCCATAGGATCAGTGTCTTATCCGATATTGGGCGGGCGCGCCCGGCACTTCTCCCGCGACCACCGTGCCGCGGTCGATCAGCTCGATCAGATGTGCCAACGTGGTGCGCCCCGCTGCCGCCACCAGGCGGGGGTCTAGCCCGAGATAGACCCGCGCCACAATATCCGGAATGGTCGTGGCGCCGCGCTCCAGCGCGCGCAAAATGAGTTCCTCCCGCTCGCGGCGATGCGCGATATAGGCTAGTACCAGGCCGACCGTGTCGCGCACGGGTGGGCCGTGCGTCGGCCAGAACCGGCCCGCCTTAGCGTCACCCTGTGGCAGGAACCGCGCCAGCGAGCGTTTATAGGCGGCCATGTCACCGTCCGGTGGCCCGATAGCGGTGGTCGACCAGCCCATGATGTGATCGCCGGTGAAGACCGCATCCTCTTCGGCGAGCCGGAAACAGAGATGGTTCGAGGTATGGCCCGGCGTTTCAAGCGCGATCAGGTGCCAGCCGGGCCCAGCGGCGGCATCGCCCTCGCGCATTGTCAGGTCGGGAACGAAGGCGCGATCGCCGCCCTCCTCGAAGGGCCCGCTCCCAAGGCCCGGATCGTGCTCGAGCTCACGCGTTCGACCCGAGCCATGCGGGCCGAAACCGAAGGTTTGCGCGCCCGTCGCCTCCTTTAGCGGCGCTGCAGCGGGCGAATGGTCAGCATGGGTATGAGTAATGAGGATGTGACTCACCGTCTCGCCGGCGAGCGAACTGGTCAACGCGCTGACATGCTCGACGAGCAGCGGGCCCGGATCGATTACCGCCACGGTACCGCGTCCCACAATGTAGGTGCCTGTGCCCTTGAAGGTGAAGGCAGAGGGGTTCTTGGCGACGACACGTCGGATCAGGGGCGACACCGTGTCGGCGACACCATATTCGATCGACAAATCGCGGACGAACGGCAAGGGCGTTGACATAAGCATGGCTTAGCCTGGATAGGTCCTGCCGACAAGGATGGGCTCAGCCCGGCAGCTCATAATCAAGACACCGCTACCGCGCCCCTCTCATCGACGATGGCGGGCGCTTGGTTTCGCCTCACACTGGTGGGCCGGAAACCCGGCTCGGTAGACCCATTACTCCTTCTCGCTTTTGGCCGGCTCAGGGTTCTCGGCCAGCAGCTTTGCGTAGAGCGGGTTGCTAGTGGGGAAACCTAGGCGCTTTGCCTTTTCCTCGTTCACAGGGTGGCGCGGGAAGGCGTTGAGCGTCGCGGCAAAACGCTGGGCGACCCCTTCCTTAAACTCGTTGTGGGTGAAGACAAACAGCAAGTCGCGGCGAATCGCGTCGAGCACCATTTCGCCAACCTCGATCGGATCCATCCACGCCGGCGAAGGCACGCGGTTGGCCAGCTCCTTCTCGCGCTCGCCGAGGCCGGTGTTCCGATATCGCTCCGGGCGCAGTTTGGCCACCTCGTGAATGTTCGTGGTGATCGGACCGGGGCACAGCGCGGTCACGCCGATCCTGTCGGCGGCGAGTTCCGCCCTGAGGGATTCCGACAGACCCAGCACCGCCGCCTTCGCGGTGACATAGATGGTGGCGCTGGCGCCGGGCAGCACGCCTGCCATCGACGAGGTGTTGACGATGTGCCCGCCTTCGCCATGCTTGATGATTCGAGGCACGAAGGTCTGCACGCCGTTTACGACACCACCAAGATTCACGCCGAGGCCCCAGTCCCAATCGTCGTAGGTGGCGCCACGCGAGCCGCCGAGGATGCCGACGCCGGCATTGTTGCACAATATGTGCACCTTGCCGAAGACGCGCTCGGTCTCATCGGCTGCTGCCTTCACCGCCTCCCGGTCGGTCACGTCAAGCTTGATGAAGTGGGCGGCGTTCGAGCCCTTGAGGACGGCGGCGGCCGCATCGAGGTGATCTTCGCGGATATCGGCGATCACCACCTTCATGCCGTTGCGCAGAAATACGCGCGCCATGCCCAAGCCTATGCCGCTGGCACCGCCGGAAACGAACGCGATCTTGCCTTCAACTTGTTCCATTTTTCTTCTCCCGCAAACCATCTCGCCCTTTCGGCGAAAGTGGCGAACCGGCCCAGAGCGCCTCATTTCCGCTTGCGCGGAAACGCCGAATTCGGGCTGGGCAGAGGCTCAATGATCGCCCCAAACCTCGTGCGCGACCTGGACGATGAGCCGCAGCTTGGCCCATTGCTCTTCCTCGGCAAGGACATTGCCCTCCTCGGTTGAAGCGAAACCGCACTGGCCGCTCAAAGCTAGTTGCTCGAGCGGTGCGTATTTTGCCGCTTCGTCGATCCGGCGTTTCAGCGTGTCCTTGCTTTCGAGCGTGCCACTCTTGGTCGTGACCAGGCCGAGCACGGCGATCTTGCCCCGGGGCAATTTGCGCAGCGGTCCGAAGCCACCAGCGCGCTCGCTGTCGTACTCGAGAAAATAGCCATGCACATTGGTCCGACTGAAGAGTGCATCCTCAACGGTTTCATAACCGCCCGCGCCCATGTAGGTCGATTTGTAGTTGCCGCGACAGAGATGCATGGTCACCACCATGTCGGACGGAATATCCGACATCGCGACGTTGATCATGTCGGCATAGATGAGAGCCAGCTTGTCAGGATCGTCGCCGCGGTCGGTCATGCGCTTGCGGTAGGCGGGGTCGCACAGCATCGCGATCATCACCTCGTCGAGCTGGAGATAACGGCACCCGGCGTCGGCGAATTGGCGCACCACCTGACGATAGGCCTGGCCCAGTTCGTCGAAGAACTGGCCGAGATCGCCATAGGCGCTGGCGCTCACCGCCTGGTGCCCGGTGCGGCCATAAAGCGCCGAAGGAGCGGGGATTGTCATTTTCGCGATCAGGCCGGGGCGGATGTTCGCGGCGAGGAAGCGATAATGAGCCACCATGGGATGCTCACCGGCGACGCGCAGCGGCTTAACTACGCGCGCGCCTTCGGGCCGCGTCATGGTGCCGGCAAAGGCGACGCCTTCCTCCATCTTGTAGCGCTGGCAGCCCAGGCCCCAAAGAAAGTCCAAGTGCCACCACGAGCGGCGGAACTCGCCGTCGGTAACGGATTTGAGGCCGACCTCGTCTTGCCTCCTGATGATGCGCTCGATCTCACGGTCCTCGACCGCGCGGAGCTCAGCGGCATCGATCGCGTCCCTGGCATGGGCCGCGCGCGCCTCCTTGAGAGCGGGCGGACGCAACAGACTGCCGACATGGTCGGCGCGGAACGGCGGTTTGGTGGCGGGCATCGGCTCCTCCCTGAGGATTTTATTGGCCGAACAATAGCCGACCCGCCTAATTCCAACATGCTTTCATTGCGCACGCTTTCTTTGCGCGTTTCAGGGCGGCCGTGAGAAGTGGTTTGGGCGGGGTCAATTCGGGTCTAGACTGCTTGCAACATTGCGAGGAATGCCACATGCCGACTGCCAGCGACAGCGAGATCCTTACCCGGGTGGGGCCAGGTACGCCCATGGGCCAGCTCATGCGCGAATATTGGCTACCGGCTTGCCGCTCGGACGAGCTCAAGGCGGACGGCGCGCCGCTGCGCCTGATGCTCCTCGGCGAGCCGCTGATTGCATGGCGCAACACGTCGGGGCGCGTCGGTATCATGGATCATCGCTGCCCGCATCGCCGCGCGTCGCTGTTCTTCGGCCGGAACGAGGAGGGTGGCCTGCGTTGCGTTTATCACGGCTGGAAATTCGACATCACTGGCAGATGCCTTGACCAGGCAAATGTGCCGGCGCGGTTCGCTGCCCCCGACAAAGTTTCGGCGAAAGCCTACAAGGCGGAGGAGCGCAACGGTATCGTCTGGACCTACATGGGCGGGCGCCGCGAGGCGCCACCACTGCCCTGCTTCGAGGCGGTCATTCTCCCCGAGGCGGATGTGAGCAGCTTCTGGGTGTTGCGCGAATGCAATTGGTTGCAATCGCTTGAAGGCGACATCGACACCTCGCATGTCGGGTTCCTGCATGACGGCTTGCTGAAACCCGATGAGCTGGCGGCGAACACCATCCACCGTTGGGCCGTCACAGAACGAGCGCCCGAATATGACGTTGCGGACATGCCCTGGGGCACAATGTACGGCGCGCACCGCGAGGCGACACCGGGCAACACCTATTACCGCTTTGCCCATTTCCTTTTCCCGTTCTGGGCACTGATCCCAGCGGGCGAGTTCAACAACTACATCACCGCCCGCGCCTGGGTGCCGATGGACGACACCCACACCATGTTCGTGCACTTTGCTTGGAGAAAAAACGCTTCAACCAACCGCATCCGCAATGACGGCACGATGATGCCCGGTACCCGCAAGCCGCTCCAATACCTGCCGCGCGCCAGCGGTTGGTATGGCCGCTGGCGGCCCGCGCTCAACGCCGGCAACGACTATGGCATCGATCGCGATGTGCAGCGCGACCAGAGCTTCACGGGCATCGAAGGCATCCACATGCAGGATACTGCCGTAACTGAGAGCATGGGGCCGATCACCGATCATGCCGGCGAGCATCTCACCGTCAGCGACCTGATGATTGCGCGGACACGGCAAAGGCTGTCGCGTGCCGCAAAGGCGCTCGCGGCGGGTACCGTGCCTCCGGGCGTCGACGACCCCGAAACCTATCTCGGTGCGCGGTCGGGCGATTTTGTCGCTTCGACGTCGCTGACTTGGCGCGAGGCCTATGTCGCCGAGATCCGCAAATCCGTCAGCCCAACCGGTCGGCTCCAGGTGCCGCTGGCTGCTGAATAACGCGGCGCCGAGAGCGCCTTTGCGCGCATCAGCGACCTAGCTCTCGGAATGGGACCCCGGGGTGACGCCGGACGCCTGACCAGTGACCCCTGTCGCACTTGTGGGCAGCGAAGATGTTTCCTCGTGGTCGCTATCACGGCGGTGTCACCGTGCCGCCCTAACGTCATGTGACCCCGAAACGCTTTGAGGCCGATGTGCGGTTGAGCGCGTTGCCGCGAGGAGCCTTTCGCATGGACAACGATCAACCACTTGATTGCTCCAGCCGGCCGAGAATTTCTGGCTTTGCCTCGCCAGCGTCTCGTCGATTTCGATCTGCTCCACAGCCAGCGGATGCGTCCCCTTCTGCGCCGTCAACGTACGGCCCGGCAATTCCATTTATTTCGACAATGCGAAAGAAAACCTAACGCCCACCACGTCATGACCAGCGGTGGGCTGCCCCTGCACTCCCGGCAATCAAGATCGAAGGCGAGTATTGCTTGGATGGCGGCGTCGTCTCCAATACGCCATTGCAATATCTGCTCGAGCACGAAGAGAATTTGAGCACGCTGGTATTCCAAGTCGACCTGTTCAGCGCGCGGTTCCCGGCCGCGCGATATGCGCGATGTGTTGGGACGGCAGAAGGACAAGGACACTATCGTCTCAAACCGTACGCGCCAGATTACCGATCACTTCCGCATGATCCATACATTGCGGCACCGCCTGGTCTCGTTCCGAGGCCGCAACGGTGGGAATAGCCACTGCATTGTTCCTCAACGGTCACCCGGCCCATCGCCGGCGGTCGAGAATTGTGGTGCCTTCCCAAAAAACTTGCGAATCCGACCCTGCGCGACGAGATCGATACGCTGGTGGGCACCCTCGACGACGGTCCGGTGCGGATCGCAACCGCGGCTATGGGCTACGGCACTGTCGACCTGGCCGTTGCCAAGGAAGGATTGGCAGCGTCGAACTTCCTACCGAAAATCATTCCGCGTGTCGACGGCAAGCCGCGCATCCGCGAGCTCGTCGAAAATACTATCTGGAAGATATTGCGATGAAGGGCGCTTGGACCGGACCAGTGTCGTTGTCGCTCAGTCCGCACGCCTTGCCGCCTGTCGAAAACTGCCCGTTCTCGAAGTTGCTTCGGCAGTGCACACTGTCTGTAACGTGACGCTCGGCCTCGGCAAGGTCGTTCACGACTATCTGCTTTAAGAGGAGAAAAATCATGCGCTTCGCAGGCAAAGTGGCGGTCGTAACCGGCGCCGCCAGCGGCATTGGCAAGGCGATCGCGACCTCCTTCGCGCGCGAAGGCGCCAAGGTCGTAATCGCCGATCTCAATCAGCACGGCGCCGATGAGGTCGCCCAGGAGCTTGGCGGCTCCGCCTATGCCATCGGCGTCGCCATGGACGTTACCAACGAGGCGCAGGTCGAGGCCGGCATGGGGCGAGCGATCGGAGAGTACGGCCGCATCGATGTGCTGGTCAGCAACGCTGGCATTCAAACTGTGGCGCCCCTCGAGGATTTCGACTTCGCCAAGTGGAAGACGCTGCTGGCGATTCATCTGGATGGGGCTTTCCTCACGACCCGTGCTGCTCTGCGCCAAATGTATAGACAGAAGAGCGGCACCATCATCTACATGGGTTCGGTGCATTCGAAGGAGGCATCGGTCTTGAAGGCGCCTTATGTGACCGCCAAACACGGCCTCATCGGATTGGCCAAAGTGGTAGCAAAGGAAGGGGCAGCACACGGCGTCCGTGCCAACGTCGTATGTCCGGGGTTCGTGCGCACCCCGTTGGTCGATAAACAAATTCCCGAGCAGGCAAAGGAACTTGGTATCACTGAGGAAGAGGTGATCAGGAATGTCATGCTGAAGGAGACGGTCGACGGAGAGTTCACCACCGTGGGGGACGTTGCCGCTGCCGTGCTGTTCTTCGCCGGCTTCGAATCGAACGCGTTGACGGGCCAATCGTTAGTCGTCAGCCACGGCTGGTCCATGCAGTAACTCGCCGGGTTTGCAGCTGCTGACCTAGCCTAAGAGGCGGCACCTGTAACCAACGGTCGCGCTGCCGCAACCGATCGCGATGCGGCGCCGTCGATCAGCGGTTGGACGAGGAGGAAATGGTTGGCCCAGCTTGGTGGTTCCCAGCTCCTTAGGCGCTCGAGCTGCGTCTGGCGCCGGGCGGAGCCTGGGCGCGCGTAATCCGTAATGGCGCGAGCCCAGGCAACCGCGTCGCGGGGATCGAGATATTCCGGCACGTTGCGGCCGACCTCGCGCAACTCCGTTACGTCGCTGCACAGTACCGGGACGCCCAGAGCGAGCGCCTCGGCCACCGGCAAGCCGAAGCCCTCCGCGACCGAAGAATAGACCGAGGCGCATGCGCCTCCGACCAGCCGCGCCACCGCGGCGTCGGGCAGGCGGTTATGCTCCTCGATCACGCCTCGCATCCACTCGGCGCTGCGCATTGTCTCGAGAATCTCGCCGCTTTTGAAACCGCGTCGCCCAACCAGCACCAGCTTGGGCGCGGCCGCGCCAAAAACCTTCCGCACCTCGCGCCATGCTTCAACCAGCACGGCGTGATTCTTCCTCGGTTCAATTGTTGCCACATAGGTGAAGTAGGGAGGTGTTGCCGCCTCGGCCCTGACATCGCGCGGCAAAGTGAGATCGATTCCGAGCGGCGCCACGACAATCGGCAGGGCAGTACTGTGCCGCGCAAGATAACGCCGCAACGCTTCGCCAGTGCCCGCCGAGTTGACGATCACTGCGTCGGCCAGCCGTCCCACGGCGTTCATGCGCTGCGGATGGCGTCGCGCCTGCCAGCTCGGCATCTGGTCGGGATGCTGGATCGGGATCAGATCGTGAATTAGCATCACCACGCGCACGCCGCTGCGGCGCTTCAGCCGTTCAAGCCCGTCCGGGCGATGCAGCCGGTAATGCGACACGAGCAAATAGACAATCGGCTTCCGGATGGCCGCGAGATGCCGATGGAGCGGCGTCTCGCCACGTAACAACACATGCCGATGCAGCCTGCGTATCAGGGTCTGTACCGCGTCGCGAGCATCGATATCGACGGCGCTGCCGGACCACATTGCGTCAAGCGCGGCGATCATCGCGATCGTATCTTCCTCGGGTAACAGGCTCAGCCGGCCCCACCAACCGGCGAAGCTTAGCCGGTCGCGCGCCGTGGCGATCAGATGCCGCGCATAGGCGAGCTCAACGCGATCGATTCCGGTGGGCGCAAATCGCGCAGCGCGCCACATAAGACGCGACAGATCGAGAACGATATGGGGATTCATTGCTGCGCAGTCGGGCGGAACAGGGTCAGATCGGGCGGCGTTTCTGGCGTCACCAAGCCTTCGCCTCGCCATGGATTCCTCATCAGACGCAAGCGCTCGCCGACGTCACTCGTCGACCAGAATAGGCGAACCGCATGATGCTTAACGATGGGCAGCCCTGCCGGATCGGCGCCCAGCCAAGGCAGGAACGGGTTGCGACGGCCATAGGACCAAATCTCGATACGAGTCGAGGGCCGCACGCTCGGACCGCGCGCGTGAAAGCCCATCGTATCGGCCACGATCAGCGTATTGGCCCGCACGCCGAAGCGACGCGGCGGCGGCAGACCGAGCTCTGAGAGCTCCGCCTCGTCGATGCGGAACGACCCTTCCCGCGTCTCGTTGTCGGCAGACTCAGCGGCAGTTATGCTCTTGCGATGCAGCCAGTCGCGCCGCTGCGGCGTCAGCCGGTGCGAACCAGAAACATAAGTGAATGGTCCCGCTTCCTCGGGAACGTCGGTCAGGAACAGCCAAGCCTTCACGGTAGCATGGAACGTATCCGAATGAAGGACGAGCTGCGGATCGGCCACGCCGGTGCGCACCCGGGAAAAAATCGTTTGGACATAGCTCACTGGCGTTAACGCCGAGGCGCCGACATAGCGGATCAACCCAAGCCATTGCGGATTGTCGAGCAGCTTGCTCAAAATCGGCAGACGCGCACGCGCATAGCCATCGAGCGGAATGCGGCGGGTCACCGCGTCGCCTTGGATCATTGCTCGCGCCGGTGCCTGCAGCGTCAGAATCCCTTGGCGCAGCGCTCCAAACACATCAGCGGGCAGGAAATCCTGCTTTAGAATGAACCCGTCGCGTTCGAAATCAACGGCATCAGCGGCGCTAATAAGGTGTGCGAGGCGGCGGCGACGCCACTCCGAAACTGCCGCCGCAGCTTGCACGCGGGCGATGTGGAGGCCCGCTGCATTGAGCGCCGGGTGACCGAGGATCGGATTGTCGCGGAACGACTTTGCCGCGGTAAGCAGCGCCATGGCATGAAGGGGTGTCAGCAACCAGGGCAAGGCGCGCTGCGGCATCGATCGATTGGCTCTATCGACGGAATGCGTCATGGGAACTCGACGAGGGCGCCAAAATGCAATTTTTCGCCGGATGCGGCAAGGCATCGGCCGCAACTTCGGGTTGGGCGTCTAATCTGTTGGAGCAAGAGCCGCTTAATCGGCGCCGCTCTGGACCGCGATCGCGTGCTCCGGTAGCAGCGGCAGCGCCGATGGCAGCGTCGAAGACCGCGTTACCGGATGTTGCAGCGCGGCCGCTTCCAGTCGCGACATCGCGCCGGCGACGGCTAGTCTGAGGCCCGCGGTGCTGAAAAAATCGCCGTTAATCTGGGTACGGTCGACCACGACACGGCGAAAATCGTCGACCAGCGCGGCATCGGGAGCACTGCCTTCGCGCCAGAAGCGGTCGAGATGGGGCTGAAAGGTCAGGCCGGCCATGTCATAAATCGGCCGAGCTAGCGTCTTGACCGGGCGGCCGAGTAACACGGCGAGAAGGCCTGCGGTGCTGTTGACCGTTACCACCCCGCGGCTTTGCTCAATTAGGCTTCGAGTGTCGCCGCCGACCAGATAGAACACGCGGTCGGTGATACCCAGCCTTTGTGCGCTGCCATCGGCCTGGGCCCGCCAGTCGATCAGTTGATTGTCAAGCGGGTGTTCCTTCAGCAGCAAGGCGCTGCCGGCTGGGGCGTGCTGAGCGAAGGATTCCAAGATAACGTCGATGGCCGTCCCCAGCCCTTGGAAGGGCGAATTGATGCGAAGCTGCGAATCTGAATCGAGTTGCAGGGGTACGAGGAAATAGGGCTTGCCGCTCGACGACAGCGCCCGCAAAGTCTCCTCGCTTCGCCGCTGAACCGACGACGCGCGGATGAAGCGCCTGATCCAACACGCATACTCGACGAAGGGAGCGACCGGCAGATGCGTGCGGAAATGCGGATAACGCCAAGCGAAGATCCCGCTCCAGCTATGGTAAATGACATCGCTTAACGCGCGCACCCAGAACGAACCGGTCACCGCGGCACCGTCCCGCCACGGTGGCAGTGACCTCGCGACGCGCCGGTACCAGCCGGGATCCCGGGGCAGCGAAGAGTTCTTGTTGACGCCGCCTTGCTCAAGCGTGATCCAGCTCGGCCGCAAATAGCCCTCTTCGAAGACATGCACGAGAAGGCCGCGCAGCCGCGCGATGCGGATCGCCTCGATGTGAAACGGGCGCCAATCGCCAAACAGAATCACGTCGGTGATGCGCCATTCATTCAGATAATTCTCGAGGGCGCGCGGCCAATCCCCGAGCGAGCCGCGGTAGCTGACCGAACCCGGCAGACGCCAGAACAGCCGGTCGCCGGCATTGAAGTTGATGCGCTTGACGATGTGATCGCGCTTGGCGAGGGCGGTGCCGAGCTCGGCAAAGAAGGCAGTCGCCATGCCTTGTAGAAACAAATAGCGACGCCCCTGGCGCGGCTCGCCCGCCATTGGGCTATCGCCTCGACCTGCGGCATCTACGACTGGGTTGATCACCCCCGATGCGCCGCCAGTTCGGAACCGTGCCTGGGAAACTCCCAAGTGGCCTCCCTTTTGCTGGTCGATTTTGCTACGCAAAATTTATGCCTCAACCCGTGGCTGACGTCGAGTCGATTTAGTACTTCCCACCACAAACTTTGGGCGAATCCGCCTTACCGATACCACCGGATGTGTCTGCTGCGGCGTCAGGATTGCAAGGTTGCAGCGAGCGCGGCCAAATCGACTTTGGTCTCGCGCACTTTCCGTTCTTCCTGCGCCATGATGGCAACCGTATCGTCGATTTGCTCGGCGGTATGCTCGGATGACAGAAAAAAACGCAGCCGCGCCGCGCGTTCCGGGACTGCGGGATAGAGAATGGGTTGCACGTTAATGCCGCGATCAAAGAGTGCGGCGGAGAGGCGACCGGCGGCGATCGAACTGCCGACAATAATCGGCACGATGGCAAAACCTAGCGACAGTCCGGTATCGAGTTCCGGCGGCTTTGGCGGCATCAAGGAAACGGCGGGCGTTGGCCTGGAGACGCGCGACGCGCTCCGGCTCCTCGGCAAGAAGATCGAGCGCGGTTGCTGCCGCCGCAGCCATCGGCGGCGGCATGCCCACCGAATAGACAAAGCCCGGCGCCGAATAGCGCAGATATTCAGCGATGTCGCGGCGGCAGGCGATATAACCACCGCAGCCGGCGAGCGTCTTGCTCAGCGTGCCCATCCAGAAATCGACAGCATCGGAACCGAGGCCGAAATATTCGCCAATGCCCCGGCCGCTCGGGCCAAGCACCCCGATCGAATGCGCCTCGTCAACCAGCAGCCAGGCGCGATGCCGGCGGGCAAGATCGCTGAAGGCAGGCAGGTCGGGGATGTCGCCGTCCATGCTATAATGCCCCTCGATCACAATCAGGGCGCGGCCATGCTGGGGACGGTAGGTAAGTAGAAGCCGCTCGGCAGCGCCGATGTCGTTGTGGGGGAAGCTGAGACGCCGGGCCCCGGAAAGTTGGGCGCCCTGCTGGACGCTGTTGTGACTGAAGGCGTCGTAAAGGATAAGGTCAGCTTTGCCGAGCATATTACCGATCACCGTCACGTTAGTGGCATGACCGCTGACAAAGGCGACGCAATCTTGGGTGCCATGGAGCGCGGCAAGCCGCTGCTCGAGCTCGCGATGTGGAGGACGTTCGCCCGCGACCAAGCGGCTGGCCGAGCATGAGGTCCCATATTGCGCGATCGCTGCCTGCGCCGCCGCGGTGACGCGCGGGTGGCCATTGAAGCCCAGATAGTTGTAGGAGGAGAAATTCAAGCACACGCGGCCGTCGACGGTGCTTTCCGCGCCGGCGACGCCGCCATGCACGCGAAAGAAGGGATTGGCGATGCCGAGCGTTATGGCCGCTGAACGCACGATCTCCATCTGCTTATAGGTTTCGGAATTGGCCAAATCGTCCTGCGGCACCTGATTGAGCGGCATGACAAACGGGCCATGCGCTTTGCCGTTGGGTATCCCGCCCTTGAGGCGTTCAACCAAGCGGCTTCGCTCCGCGGTAGAGAGGCCGTAATTCGTACTCCGCTCTGTCATGGCGTGGTGATCGTTCCGATGTTGCCGATCTCAAGTTGCTTCGGCGATTGCCGAATGGCGTCGGGATCGGCGCTTTCGTAGCGCTGTGCCGCCGTCGCGATCTCGGGCGCGGTATCAGCTGAGTTCGCTAGGCCGCGCGCCAGGTTCGCAGCGATCATCGCAAGCGAGGTCTGTTGAGATAAGGACAGCATTGGCAGATTGACGCCGAACCGGCCCTCGAGCGCGAGGCGGAGTTCGACGGCCATCAGCGAATCCATGCCAAGCTCGGCCACCGAGCGGTGCGGGTCGAGCCCGCCTGCAGCGGTGGAGAGGATGCGCGTCACTTCTTCGACCAGCACCGACAAAATCAATTCCTTGCGGTCTTCGTCTGGCAGCGAAGCGAGCTTTTCGCGCAGGTCGCCGTCGGTCTTATCCAAGCGCGCACCGACAACCTCGGCAAAGGTCGGCGATGTCAGCGACGGCAGCACACGCTGCGCGGCATCCCATCGCACCGAAGCGTAAGCGACCGCGACTTTGCCGCTCGACCACAATGCTGGCAGTGCGTCGAGCGCTTCGGCTACTGGTAAAGGATTGGCGGCGAGGCGCCGCGCCAGCGTCTCACGCGTTTCCTCATTGCGGGCGAGATAGCCAGCATCTCCGATCGGGCCCCAGCCGACGACCAACGCCGGCAACCCTTCCGCCCGTCGGCGGCGTGCAACGCCCTCGAGTGCGGCGTTCGCCGCCACGTAGCTGCCCTGACCGGGCGCACCGAACACGGTTGTGGCAGACGAGTAGAGGAGGAACAGTTCGATCGGATCACGGCGCGTGAGCCCGTCAAGATTGACGGCACCGCCGAGCTTCGGCGCGAGCACGCGCGTCACGCGCGCGCCGTCGAGGTCGCCCAACAGCGCGTCATCGAACTGCATCGCCGCATGGATCACGCCCTTGAGTGGCGCCATGTCGCGCCGAATCGCGGCGAGCGTCGCCGACAAGGCATCGCGGTCGGCCACATCGCAGGCATAAGCGCGCGCGTCGACGCCCACTTCACGCAGCCGGGCCACTGCCTCGGTCGCGCCCGGTGTTTCGGAACCCCGCCGGCCGAGCAGCGCCAGCGAACGCGCACCCTGGCGCGCCAGCCATTCGGCACTGGCGAGCCCGAAACCGGACAGTCCGCCAGTGACGAGATAGGTGCCATCGCTGCGCACCGCGATGCTCGGCTCGGCAGCTTGCGTGGTCAGGGCCGGATCGTTGCTGTCCGCCATATCGATGACGATCTTGCCGACATGTCCTGATGCCTGCATGAGCCGGAAGGCATCCCCGACTTCGGCGCGTGCGAAGCGACGATAGGGCAGAGGGCGCAAGGCGCCGGAGCCAACGAGCTCGATGGTCTGCCGCATTAGTGCTGCCGACAGGTCGGGCCGTTCGACCGCGAGCGTGTCGACGTCGATGGCAAAATAGGACACGTTTCGGCGCAGCGGCTTCAACCCGATGCGCGTGCCGAGGAAGAAATCGCGCTTGCCGAGCTCGAGGAAGCGGCCGAAAGGACGCACCAGTGCCAGACTCTGCTCCATCGCGTCGCCGCTCAGGGAATTCAGCACGACATCGACGCCCTCGTGGCTGGTCAAATGATTGATGGCGTCGACGAAGGCGAGGTCGCGCGAATCAAATACATGATCGGCGCCGAATTGGCGCAAGAACGCCCGCTTCGTCGGCGACCCGGAAGTGGCAATGACCTCGGCACCGCAATGTTTGGCGAATTGAATCGCGGCAATACCGACGGCGCCGGCGCCGCCATGAATCAAGACGCGCTCGCCTGGCTTAAGCTGCGCCAGATGGCCGAGTGCATAGATCACTGTGATAAAGGCCACCGGCAACGTCGCGGCGGCGGCGAAATCAAGCCCTTCCGGCAGTCGCGTCACCGTATGTGCCGTGGTCACGACTTCGGTGGCCAATGTCGCCGGAGCAATCGCCAGGACGCGGTCGCCGCGCGCGAATCCGACGACATCCGGTCCGACCCCCGTCACGATGCCGGCGCAAGCGAGACCCAGCGTGGGACCGGCATGGCCGCCGATGAGCGCCTCTTCCGGCAACAGATCGAGCGCCCACATGACGTCACGGAAGTTGAGATCCGCGGTGCGCACGGCGATGGCGATCTCGCCATGGCCAGGCGAGCGCACCGGCAAAGCCTCCCATTGCAAGCTGTCGATCCGTCCCGGCGTATTCACCGTCAGCCGAACCGGGCCGGTCTGCGCCACCGCGGCCATACCGCGGCGCAGCCGCAGCACGTGACGCCCCGTCGGAGTGATGACGATTTCCCTCTCGCCATCTACTGCCAGCAATTCATCCGCAAGTGCACGCGCCGCATCGGCCGGCGACAAGCGGGACGACAGATCGATAAGGCAGCAGTTCAACTGTGGCATCTCGTTCGCCACAGTGCGGCCGAGTCCCCATAGCGCCGCGTCTTCGCGTGATCCTGGAGCGGTCGGCGCCTGTTGCGCCTCATCGGTGACAATCCACAACCGCGCACGGGCACGGGTCGCCGTCGTAAGTTGCGCGATGGTGATGATGCGCACGAGACTGGCGTTGGTCGCCGCCACTCGGTCAGCGCCTTCAACGGCGTGCGGCGGCAAGACCACGATTTCCGGCATTTCGGTGTCGAGCCGGCTTAACACCGCACAAAACAAATTCCCGTCGCCGATCTCGGGCGGCACGATCACTTCGGCGATACCACCGGCGGCGGTGAGGTCCTGGGCAAGGAGCGCCGCGCGCGGATCGTCGTGCTCGGCTACGATAATGGCTACTGCCGTGCCGGGGGCCGCCAAGGCGGCGGTGTCCATCTCCGCGTCGCGTCGTGCCACGACGAGGCCCGCGGGCCACGGATCGGCAGCCAGCGCCGCTGTCGTCGCGTCGGCAAAGCCGCTGTGCAACAGCAATTCGCTCCACGCTGCGACCGGCCGCAGCGGCGACGTGCTGGCCTCGGCCGCGAAGCCTTCCTGCCACCATTGTGGTTGCTGCCCGAAGATCCAGTCCCACAAGCCGCTCGGCTCCGGCTCGGCCGCGAGCATGAGCCCGCCGGGCACCAGGAGCTGCCGCAAGATTCGAAGCGCGCTGCCATCGAGAAGCTGCCGCGTCATCCCATAGGCCGACAGCACGACGTCAAAGCGCTGCCCGAGCACCGCGACATCAGCGCCGCGTGGATCCCACGCCAGCGTCGACGCGGCGCCAATGCCTTGGAGGCGGGCGGCAAGGCGGCCGGCCTGATCGGAGTCAGCCTCCGTCGCGACATAGCGCAGCGTCCCGTGCCAGGACGCGAGTGCGTCGAGGATGCGGCGTGACAAAATTCCCGACCCCGCGCCGATTTCCAAAATGCGCAGCGGCCGCCCTTGTGGCCAATGCATCGCCAAGTTTACGGCGGCGCGACGCAGCGCGTCGGCAACCCGGCCGCCGCTCGGCGAGGCGTAGTAGAATTGCTCGACCAGCGCGGGCGGCAAGACACAAGCCGAGACGGTGCCCTCGGCGAGAAAGTCAGGCAGGGCCTCGGCGGCAGCGGCGGCTAAAGCAAGCTCAGCCGTAAGCACAGGCTCTTCCGACAGAATCGTGCGCCAGATCAGCGATGAGTTCGGGGAGATCGGGGGCGTCCGCGAGGCGCCAGCCCTGTCCTGATTCTTCAGTCGCCGCGTGATGGGCGGCAAGACGGTGAAGCAGATTGGCAAGAAGCGGGGCGGCCTCTGCGGCGATCGCGCCGCGGCTGACCAGGTCGTCGATCGTGAACCGGGCGTCGGCGGGCAGGCGCTGGCGGAGCACCCTGTGCGATGCCGCCACAACGAAACCTTCGAGCAGGAGTGCGGTCTCCGATGGCGGTGGCGGATCGAGGTTGAGCGCGTCGATCAGCGCGCTTGTCTCCAATAGCGGCGCGGCGTCCCGATGTGGCCCCGGCATCGCCGCCAAGGCGAAATGGAAGGTCCGCTCGGCATCGGTCTGGCGCAGCGACAGCCGCACCCGCCTGAACCAGCATTCCGCGATTTCGGCAACGGCCTCGCCCGATGCGTCAAAGAAGGCAATCGCCCCACGCGCCGACCGCGTTCCGCGCCCGGTCACCGTGAGGCGTGCTTGCACAGGCAAGCGGTCGAACGGCGCAAACAGCTTGACGCCGGTGAAGCGCCACGGCAGCAAGCTTAGTCCTGGTTGACCTTCGATATCGGCACCGAGCAGAGCCAGAAACGCCTGCAACCCGCCATCGAGCAAAGGCGGCGCCAACAAAAAACCGGTCAGCACGTCGCTGGTCGGCGGGACAAACCAGGCGTGGGCGGCATCGGCACTCAAAATGTCGACATGGGATATCACGCGGAACTGCGGGCCGTAATCGAGCCCTAGCGCCCGCGCCCGCGTGTAGACCGTGGCCGCGTCAATGCGCTCGCCGCTCGGTGCCGGCACCAATGTCGGTGGACGCACGGTGGTCGGCGGCGCGATGCGGGCAAGCGCATGAACGACGTGGGTCTCGTCGGCAAGACGCGGCCGACTGGAAATCGTGATCGCGCGCTCGGCGTCGAGCCGCACCCGCAAACTCTGGCCGTGACCGGCTTCAAGTGTCAGCGCTTGACGAATTTCCAGCTCGTCGAGCGCCAACGTCGCCGCTTCGGGCTGAGTCGCCTGCGCGACAGCCAGGCCGATTTCGAGCGTCGCCGCTGCCGGCAGCACCGCGAGACCCTCGACGGCGTGATCGGCAAGCCAGGGCTCGCGCTCAAGATCGAGCAACTGCGTCCACTCGTTGCGCTGGCCGCTGAAGCGGTAACCCAGCAGCCGGTGATCACAGGGCGGTGCGGGTAGCGGGATCGCTTCCGTCGTCGCCTGATACCAGTGGCGCTCCCGTTGCCATGGGTAGCGCGGCAGGCCGGCGATATCGACTGGGCCGGCAAAATTGGCGCGCGCCGCGAGGTCGTAGCCGGCGACATAGCATTGGGCGGCGATCCTCGGGAATGGATCGGCGTCCGCCTGGTTGCGGGACAGGGTGCTGAGCACGCGACCGCCGGCGTCGGCCGCACGCAGTCCATCGCGAAGATAGGACTGCAAGATCGGGTTGGGCCCAATTTCGATGAAAATTCGGGTGCCGCCGCGGACTAGATCATCGACCGCGTCGCGGAAGCGTACCGGCCAGCGGATATTCTGCCACCAGTAATCGGCGCCCAATGCGGTACCCGCGAGCTGTTTGCCCGTGACCGACGAGGTGAAGCGGCTGCCGCAATTCAGCGCTTCGATGTCGCCGAGCTCGGCGACCAGATCCTCGCGGATACCGTCGAGGATCGGTGAATGAAACGCGTATTCGATGTCGAGCGGCGTATAATGCCAACCCTTACTCTGGGCGGCTGCCTCGAGCCGTTTGAGCCCCGCTCGGCTGCCGGCAACGGTGACGTTGGAGCGACTGTTGATGGCCGCAACCTCGAGCCCGCCGCCGATCTTGACTAGCTCGGCTGCCGCGGTTTCGGGGTCGAGCGACAATGCCGCCATACCACCCTGGCCGTGAGTGCGGTGCTGCTGACGGCTGCGCACCAAGACGATGCGGCCGGCGGTCTGCAATGACAATGCGCCCGCCGCCCATGCCGCCGCGATCTCCCCCACCGAGTGACCGACGCAGGATTCGGCCACGACGCCGGCGGCACGCAATGCCTCGGTAATGCCGACTTGCACACCGAACAACAAGGGCTGGGCGACATCGGTGTGACGCAAATAATCGGGGTTGTCCTCACCCAGTCGCTGTTCGATCGACCAGCCGAGGACCGGCATTAGTTGCGCATCGGCCTCGCGCAACGAGGTGCGGAACGTCTCGCTATATTGCAGCGCGTCCCGCGCCATGCCAAGAAACTGGGCGCCGTTGCCGGCGTAGACGAACGTGACCTGTCCGGCCGGAACGGCGAGCCCCGATGTCGCCTGCTTCGGCTGCTCGCCGGCGGCAGCAGCGGCCAGCGCCGCCGCTAACTCGGTGGCATCAGACCCGGCAACGTGAAGACGGTGGCGGTGATGATCGCGGCGCCGCGCGGCAGCGCGCAACAAGGGCGCTACCTCTCGTGCCGGGGCAGGCGCCAAGCGTTGCGACCAATCGCGCGCCAATGCCGCCAGTGCATTCGCCGAGCGCGCGGACAACAGCAACGGTGGTAACGGGTCGGATGCGGCTGCCGCGGCCTTCGCCGCCCTCGGGGCGGACGCTATAATCGCATGGGCGTTGGTTCCGCCGAAGCCGAAGGAATTGACGCCGGCGATCAGTTGAGCCGGCCGCTTTGGCAACGGCCGATTCTGCGCAGCGACCTCAAGATTGAGTTCGGCGAAGGAAATATTCGGATTGGGGGTCTTGAAATTAAGCGATGCCGGCAATTCGCGGTGCTCGAGTGCCAGCATGGTCTTGATTAGTCCGGCCATGCCAGACGCGGTCTCAAGATGGCCGACATTGGTCTTGACCGAACCGATCGGCAGTGGCGACCGGCGCTGCCGCGCGAGGCTCTTGCCGAGCGCCGCGAGTTCGATCGGATCGCCCGCCTGGGTGCCGGTGCCGTGGGCTTCGATGAAGGCCAAACGATCGGCGTCGATGCCGGTTTTGCCGTAGACCGATTGCAGCAACGCAGTCTGCGAGGCTTCGCTGGGCAACGACATCCCCATGGTGTGCCCATCGGAATTAACGCCGGTGCCCAGTATCAGGCCGCGGATTGGATCGGCGTTCTGAAGTGCAT
Organism: uncultured Alphaproteobacteria bacterium; assembly: GCA_963804725.1. Taxonomy (GTDB): domain Bacteria; phylum Pseudomonadota; class Alphaproteobacteria; order ATCC43930; family CGMCC-115725; genus JAATGI01. The sequence goes on from CAWDRN010000013.1 coordinate 34,467, forward strand.
CGCGCAGGGGTTTCAGAATGACGACCCCGGCGCCCTCAGCCCGAACATAGCCGTCGGCGCCCGCGTCGAAGGCATGGCAGCGCCCGGTCGGTGACAGCATCGCGGCCTGGCAAAAGCCAAGAAACGAGAACGGCGCCAGCAGCAGATTGACGCCACCCACAATAGCCACTGGCGCGCGCCCGCGGCGCAACGCGTCACAGCCCAAGTCGAGCGCCACCAGAGATGACGAGCAAGCGGTATCGACGGCAAAGCTTGGCCCGCGCAAGTCGAAGATATATGAGACGCGATTGGCGACAATGCTGTTGGTCATGCCGGTCATGAAATACGCGTCGCCGCTGGCCGGATCGCCGAGGCGCAGCGTGGCGTAGTCCATGCTCGAGACGCCCACATAGACGCCGGTGCCGCTGCCGGCGAGCTTCGCCGACGGGATGCCCGCATCCTCCAGCGCTTCCCACACTGTCTCGAGCAACAGCCGCTGCTGCGGATCCATCTGTCGGACCTCGCGCGGCGAAACGCCGAAGAAGCCGGCATCGAAACGATCGACATCGTCGATGACGCCGGCAGCCCAAGTGTAGCTTTTGCCCGGCTGCCCGCGGCTGGGGTGAAAATAGTAAGCTTTCGACCAACGCTCGTCCGGAATTTCCGTCACGGCATCACGGCCCGAAGACAACAGATCCCAAAATTGCAGCGGGTTGTTCGCGCCCGGGAAGCGACAAGCGGCACCAACAATTGCGATCGCGTCAGCGTTCAAAAGTTTACCCCCGCTTTTGTTTGCCATGGCTGCCGCCGGTACTCCGAACGCCGATACGGCACAATTTGCTGCTTGGCAATACCTAAGGAAAACCGATAAGACAACTCACAAGTGTACCGTCCGCGGAAACTAAAACTGTAACCTCGTCATCCCAGTAAGGCCATTGAATTATCTGGTCCTTTGCATCTGTGCTCCGATTTAGCCGTCAAACTTAACCGCGACTAGCAAAACTCGTTCCGCGCTAGCGGCAACGTAGAAGCGAGATTAGGTCGAAACCGATAAATCCTCTCACGGCGATGAGACCCGAGATTCGGTCTTTCTGGGAATGGTGAGCCCGGCGGGATTCGAACCCACGACCTCCTGATTAAAAGTCAGATGCTCTACCGGCTGAGCTACGGGCTCGTGCTAGCAAGCGCGGGCAGCACCTTAAGCAGCGTCCTTCGCGGGGTCAACCGCACCGGCGCCGATGCCTCGACCGATCGTATCGATGAGGCACGTTCGCGTTCGTGGCTTTGGCAGCTGCTTCCACAGGAGAATACCGCTTGCCGGCAGCAACTTTCGGGGTTTCGTCTCCGCTCCGGTGGAGCGATTGCCCACGAAAAATTGCCTCTTGAGAAGTGGGCAATTTCTGGGGCCTTTTAAGATCATCTGAATATTTATTGCCGCGCAGCGTCGAGGAGTCAGTCATGCCCAGTCACGACCAGCACGCCAGCCCAAAAGCGACATCGAGATCGCACAAGCCGCCAAGATGCGGCCCATTGTCGATGTGGCGCAAGGACAAGCTCGGCATCGACGCAGCGACAGCTCGAGCCCTATGGCCATTTCAAGGCCAAGGTCGTCGCTCGACTATCTCAATGGGCTGAAGCGGCGGCCGGGCAGCAAGCTGATCCTGGTCACGGCGATGACGCCGACGCCGGCGGGCGAGGGCAAAACCACCACCACGGTCGGCCTCGGCGACGCGCTCAACCGGCTCGGCAAGCGCGCGGTGATCTGCCTGCGCGAGCCGAGCCTCGGCCCGTCATTCGGCATGAAGGGCGGTGCCGCCGGCGGCGGCTATGCGCAAGTGGTGCCGATGGAGGACATCAACCTCCATTTCACCGGCGATTTCCACGCCATCGGCGCCGCCAACAATCTGCTCGCGGCGATGATCGACAATCACATCTACTGGGGCAACGAACTCGACATCGACACGCGGCGCGTCACCTGGCGGCGCGGCATCGACATGAACGACCGCGCGCTGCGCGAGATCGTGACCTCGCTCGGCGGCGTCGCCAACGGTTTCCCGCGAGAGTCCGGCTTCGACATCGTGGTCGCGTCGGAGGTGATGGCGATTTTCTGCCTCGCCACCGGTCTCGAGGATTTGAAGCGCCGGCTCGGCAATATCGTCGTCGGCTCAGACCCGCGACCGCAAGCTGATCCGCGCCAGGGATTTGAAGGCCGAGGGCGCCATGGCCGCGCTGTTGAAGGACGCGATCGCACCCAATCTGGTGCAAACGCTCGAAGGCAGCCCCGCCTTCATCCATGGCGGACCGTTCGCCAATATCGCCCATGGCTGCAACTCGGTGTCGGCGACAATGGCGGGGCTGAAGCTCGCCGATTACACCGTCACCGAGGCGGGCTTCGGCGCCGATCTTGGCGCCGAGAAATTCATGGACATCAAATGCCGCAAGGCCGGCATCGCGCCGGATTGCGCGGTGATCGTGGCGACGGTGCGCGCGCTCAAAATGCATGGCGGCGTTGCGAAGGAAAATCTCAAGGGCGAAAATCTCGAGGCGTTGCGTGCGGGCTTCAGCCAATCTCGATCGCCATATCGCCAACATCAAAAAATTCGGCATGCCGGCGGTCGTGTCGGTCAATCGCTTCTCGACCGATACCAAGGCGGAGCACGATCTCGTCAAACAACTTTGCGCCGCAACAAGGCGTCGAAGCGGTGATCGCCGATCACTGGGCACGGCGGCAGCGAAGGCTCCGAGGAGCTAGGCAAGACAGTGCTCAAAACCCTCGAAACCAAGCCTGCGAACTTTAAAATGCTCTATCCCGACGACATGCCGCTGCTCGACAAGATCAAGACCATCGCGACCCAGATCTACGGCGCGGCAGGGGTGGTGCCGGAAGCAGGGGTGAGCGCGCGGCTGAAGGAGTTCGAGGCGGCGGGCTTCGGCAACCTGCCGGTCTGCATCGCCAAGACGCAGTACAGCTTCTCTACCAATCCCGACGCGAAGGGCGCTCCGAGCGGCCATACCATTCCGGTCCGCGAGGTGCGGTTGTCGGCGGGCGCGGAATTCATCGTCGCGATCTGCGGCGAGGTCATGACCATGCCGGGCCTGCCGAAGATACCCGCCGCGAACAATATTTCGGTCTCCGCGGACGGCAAGATTTCCGGCTTGTTCTGATGAAAGATGTTGCGGCGTGGCGCCGGGACCGCCGCGGCGAGTTGCTCGCGCGGCGACAGGCACTCGATCCGGCGCAGCGCCACGAATGGAATGCGGCATTCGACAAGGGTCTGCGCGCGGTGCTGGCGGATCGTGCGACCGGCGAGTCGTCAGCTTCTACTGGCCGTTCCGCGGCGAGTTCGACGCACGCCGGTTGATAACGCGATTTGCTGGCGCAAGTCTGGCGCGCGGCGTTGCCGGTAGTGGTGCAAAAAAAGGCGCCGCTTGAGTTTCGGCTATGGGTCCCGGACGCGCCAATGGTCGACGGCATCTGGAACATTCCGGTGCCGCGGGACGGCGCCGTGGTGACCCCCGATGTCGTGCTGGGACCGCTGGTTGGTTTCGACGAGGCCGCTATCGGCTCGGCTATGGCGGTGGCTATTTCGACCGCACCTTGGCGGCGCTCAAACCGCGACCGCTCGCGATCGGCATCGGCTATGAATTTTCGCGAACTCGATACGATCTATCCGCAGCCTTTCGATCAGCGTTTCGACGTGATCGTGACCGAGGCGTCAGTTCGGCGATAGCCGAGGGCCGCCTCCTCGACATGAATGCGCCAGCCCAACAGCATCGCGTTCAACGATGTGAAGATCAGCGCAATGGACCAGCTGCCGAATGCCAGCGGCAGCACCGCGATCTCACAGGCCACTAACAGATAATTGGGGTGATGCAACCAGCGGTAAGGGCCGTGCCGCACCAACGGCGCGCCGGGCACAACGATGATCCGCGTGGTCCAATGGCGGCCAAGACTGGCAATGACCCAAAATCTTATCCCCTGCAGTGCGACATACAGGCCAAGCAATGACCAAACCGGCCGGGTGTGCCAGGGCACAAAGATGAGCAAGGAAAGCAGCCACGCTAGGTGCAATGCCACGATCAGCGGATACTGATTTGCGCCAAATTCGGCGGCGCCGCGCGCCTTGAGCGCCCGCGTGTTGCGCCCGGCGTAGACCAATTCGCCGAGACGTTGTAGCGCGACCAGAATCAGAACAATCCCGAGCGCGGTCACGGCACGATCCCCGGCGCGGTCACGGCGCCTGCATCAACTGAAAGCCGGCAGTGAAACCTGGGCCCATCGCGGTCGAGCATCATGCGCCCACGCTGCTGTTGGCGTATCACGCGCTCCAGCACAAACAGCAGCGTCGCCGCTGACATGTTGCCGTAATCGCGCAGCACCTCGCGCTCGACGGTCAGCGCGTTTTCGGCAAGGCCGAAAGCTTCTTCCAGCGCCGACACCACTTTGGCGCCGCCGGGATGGCAGACAAACCGATCGACATCGTTGAGGGTCAAGCCGTAGCCGCGCGAGAAAAGCCGAGGAGGCCGTCACGCATCTCGCGCCGGACCAACGCCGGAATGTCGCGCGAAAACACGGCTTTCAGCCCATCCTCGCCAACATCCCAGCCCATGATGCCGAGCGTATCGGGAAAGAGATGCTCGCCGCCCGGGCCGAAGGCGGCGGGCCGTCCTTGCTCGTCGCTGGTCAGGATCGCGGCGGCGGCACCGTCGCCGAACAGGGCGGTCGCGACGATGTTACTTTTGCTGGTGTCGTTGCGTCGGAACGACAAGGCGCACAGCTCGACCACAAGATATAGCACGCGCGCGCCGGGCATCGCCCGCGCCCAATCGGCGGCGCGCGACTAAGCCCAAGCACGCCGCCGGCGCAGCCGAGGCCGAAAATCGGCAACCGCTTGACATCGGGCCGCATGCCCATGCGATTGCTCAAGAGCGCTTCGAGGCTCGGCGTCGCAATGCCGGTGGTTGAGACCGTCACCACGGCGTCAATATCACGCGGCGTCATGCCGGCGCGATCGAGACAATCGCGCGCCGCCCGTTCAAGCAGCGACTGCGCGTGTTCCAAATAAAGGGCGTTGCGCTCTGTCCAGCCGCGCGGTTGTCTCGTACCAATCGATCGGTACGCAGGAATACCGGCGCTCGATAGTCGGAATTGGCGAACACGGGCATGATGCGCTCGATGTCGCTCGCGCCGAGCTCGGCATAAAGCAAGCGCGCCCGGCGCGTCACTTCTTCTTGGCCCAATGCATGGGGCGGCACCGCCGTGGCAATGGCGGTTAGGTAGGGTTGGGATGGCACAATCAACCTCGCAAAGACATATAGCGCCAGCGCCACAATAGTCGCGGCCGCCATCACATCAGATCACTTTTCGCTGACACTATGTGAGCGCATGGCGCCTGCCAAGCATCGGTGCAGAGCAGGCGCTGATGGCGGCGCGGTTGCCTCGGTGGGCAAACCCCCATATAAGAATCATATTAGAATTTGAGCTGCGAAGGCGAGATGGCGATGGCGAAAATCGTTTTGGGCGTTGCAACATCGCATGGGCCCTTGCTTTCAACGCCGCCCGATATGTGGCATTTGCGCGCCGCCGATGACCGCAAGATCGAAGCATCCGTTTCGCGGCGGCACCTACAGTTTCGAAGAGCTCGTGGCGCAGCGCGCCGGCGAGGAATTGGCGTTCAAGGCCTCGCTCGATGAGCGCCGGAGGCGCCATGCCGCCTGCCAGGCCGCGATCGCGACACTGGCAAGGAAATGGGACGAGGTAAGGCCGGATGTCGCTGTCATCTTCGGCAACGATCAAATGGAGATCTTTACTGATCAGAACATTCCGACCTTCCTCGTCTATTACGGCGAGACAATCGAGAACGCGCCTTTCTCTGAGGACCAGCGCAAACGTTTGCCTCCCGGCATTGTTATCGCCGAGCCCAGTCACCATCCCGACACGCCGCAGGTCTATCCCGGTCTGCCTGATCTCGGCCTACATATCATCAATGAATTGATGAAGAACGAGTTCGACATCGCGACTGCCAAGCATCTGCCCAAACGCGACAACCACACGGCAATCCCGCATGCCTTCGGCTTCGTCTATCGAAAGATCATGAGCGACCGCGTCGTGCCCAATGTGCCGGTGTTCTTGAACACGTTTTATCCGCCGAACCAGCCCGCAACGCACCGCTGTCTCGAGATGGGCAAAATCGTCGCGCAGGCGATCGAAAGCTGGGCGTCTGATGCGCGCGTCGCCGTCTTCGCTTCGGGCGGCCTGTCTCATTTCGTGGTCGATGAAGAGCTCGACATGGCCCTGATCGACGGCATGAGGAACAACGACGAAAAAGCGCTGGTCAACATTCCGGCAGACCGCTTCCGATCCGGTTCGTCGGAGATGAAGAATTGGATTCCGGTCGCAGGCATCATGATGAACCGCGGCATGACAATGAATCTGGTCGACTATGTGCCGTGCTACCGGTCCGAGGCTGGAACCGGTAACGCGATGGCATTCGTTTACTGGCAATAGCCTGACGGGGAGGTTCTGATGCCCGCAACCGTGCGCACCGAATCCGGCCAGGTTTCGGGCAGTGGCAGCGACATCCTATCCTACAAGGGTATTCCCTTCGCGGCGCCGCCGATCGGCGATCTGCGGTGGAAGCCGCCGCAGAAGGCCGCACCATGGGTCGAGCCCCGCGTTTGTACCGCGTTCGGCGACGATCCTCTTCAGATGCAACGAAACGAAGGCCGGGGGCCCCAGATTCAGCGAGGATTGCTTGACGCTCAATATCTGGACGCCGGGCGGCGACAAGCGGCCCGTCATGGTCTGGATCTACGGCGGCGGCTTTATGGTCGGTTCGAGCTCCTATCCGATGTATGACGGCGAAGCGCTGGCGAAGAAGGGCGTCGTGGTCGTCACCGTCAACTACCGGCTCGGCATTTTCGGCTTCATGGCGCATCCCGCACTGACCAGGGAATCTCCCAATCAGTCCTCGGGCAATTACGGCTTTCTCGACCAGGTTGCGGCGCTGAAATGGGTCCGCGAGAACATCGCGGGCTTCGGCGGCGATCCCAACAATGTCACGATCTTCGGCGAAAGCGCCGGCGCGGTGTCGGTCGCAGCACATATGATCTCGCCCTTGAGTAAGGGCTTGTTCCATCGCGCAATCCTGCAAAGTCCGGCGGTCCTGCGAAAGCTTTACACCCTCGGTGCGGCGGAAAAGGCGGCTATGGCGGTGGTCGGCAGCGACATCGCGGCGCTGCGCGCAGCGCCGGCGGAGGAATTGCTGCCAAAGACCTCAGAAATCGGCGGCCCGCCAGGGCTGCTGACGGCACCGCAACCGATTCGGATGCTGGTGGATGGCTGGGCATTTCCGGAAGACGAGCGCGCCGCTTTTCTCGCCGACCATTTCGTCAAAGTGCCCATGCTGATCGGTGGCGTCGAGGCGGAGGGACCGTTCTTCGTCCGCAACATGCCGATCAAGACCCACGCCGATTATCTCGCTTTCACCCAGGGTGGCTTCGGTCAGTTCGCCGAGGAGGCCCGCAAACTCTATCCCGCACGCGACGATGCCGAAGCGGTAGCGGCGGTTTCCGCGTTCTTCGGCGATTCCCTATTCAACTACGGCGTCCGCGGTCTTGCCCGGCTTAATGCCAAAGCGGGTCAACAGACTTATCGCTATCTCTTCACGCGGCGTCGCGGTGACAAAGCAACATCGCCGAGCCATGTTGAAGAGATCCCTTACATGTTTGGTACGCTCGACGCGCCCTTCTTCGGCGCGAACCCGCCAACCAACGCCAACGACCGGGCAGTGTCCGAGGCGATGATGGGGGCTTGGACCCGCTTCGCAGCGACGGGCGATCCCAATGGCGGCGGCTTGGCTTGGCCGGTCTACAATCCCGACCGCGACAACTACATTGTGTTCGGCGAGACCGATCGGGTCACGGTGCCGGATGGCGCACCAAGTGAGATGGATTTCTTCGAACGGGTGTTTGCCGCGGCCTAACACTGGCGCGGGCACCGACATGATATCGCCCGAACAATTTCGGTCTGGGTATGCGCCGCTTACCGGCAGCGGTGACATTAGTGACTTGCCGTCATGATGGCCATTATTTCGGTCTTACCGCGACGGCGGTCACATCGTTGTCGGCCGACGCCGCCGGCGCTCGTGACTTGTGTCAATCGCGAGGCCTCGGCGCATCGCGCCATGCTGAATCGAAGGCGTTCGCCATCAATGTGCTGCCGCACGACAAGGTGGCGCTCGCGCGCCTGTTCGCGTCGCCGCGCCCCGAAGACCGCGACAAACGCTTTACTACGGACGAGTGGCACGAGCTGACGACCGGCGCGCCGGTGTCTGAGCGACGCGATCGTCGCCTTTGATTGCACGCTCGATCAGGCCATCGTCTACGCCAGCCACTCAATTCTGATTGGCCAGGTGCAGGACCTCCGTATCGGCGATATCCACAAGCACCTCATGTATCTCGAAGGCGAATTCGCCAATCTTGCGCTCGGTGGCGAGGCGAAACCGCTTTGAGAAAACCCCCGACCGGCACCGCTTGCGCGCCGGCGCGCCATCGCCGTATGGCGAGCGCCAGCTCTTGCCGCTATCCGGAGCGCAGGTAGGCCGCGGCCTGATCTCGTTTGAAAAGGTGAAGGAGCGTGCGCAGCGCCCAGCCGCGTTCGCTTTTCAACTCGGGGTCACGCTCCAGTGCCCGGCGCGCATCGTCGCGCGCCACCGCGATGAGCTCGCCGTGGGTAGCGAGATCGACCAGTCGCATCTCGGGAATGCCGCTCTGCCGCGTCCCTAGCATTTCGCCGGCCCCGCGAAGGCGCAAATCCTCGTCGGCGATGCGGAACCCATCATCGGTCTCGCGCAGGATAGCAAGCCGTGCCTTCGCCGTCTCAGAAAGCGGGGTAGCATATAGCAGGAGACAACTCGCGGACTTGCTGCCGCGCCCGATGCGTCCCCGCAGCTGGTGAAGCTGTGCCAAGCCGAAGCGCTCGGCATGCTCCACCACCATCACCGTTGCATCGGGGACGTCAACACCAACCTCGATCACAGTGGTCGCGACCAAGAGATTGATCGCGCCCTGCGCAAAATCGGCGATGATGCGGTCGCGCTCGGCTCCCTTGAGCCTGCCGTGGACCATTCCGACTTGCGCGCCAAGGAGATCCTTTAGCTCTGCGGATCGTTCCTCGGCGGCGGCCAGGTCGACCTGCTCCGATTCCTCCACCAGCGGGCAAATCCAATAGATCTTGGCGCCGGCGTCGAGCGCCCGCCGTACCGCTTCGATGACCTCATTGAGGCGCGACAGCGCAATGGTGCGCGTCGTCACGGGCTTGCGCCCTCGGGGCTTCTCGGTGAGGCGAGATGAATCGAGATCACCGTAGCCGGTCAGCATCAGGGTGCGCGGGATGGGCGTTGCTGTCATCGCCAGAATATCGATGCCTTTGCCTTTATGGGAGAGCGCGACGCGCTGCTCGACACCGAAGCGGTGCTGCTCGTCGATCACTGCGAGCGCCAAGTCGCGGAAGACGACATGCTCGGCAAAGAGCGCATGCGTGCCGACGACGATGCCGACATCGCCAGAGGCGAGCCGCAACAATATGTTCTCGCGCGCGCGACCCTTCTCACGACCGGTCAGCAGCGCGATCGCGACCCCCGCCGGCTCTGCGAGAGATACCAATGTCGCATAGTGCTGCCGTGCCAGGATTTCAGTCGGCGCCATCAACGCCGCCTGTCCACCGGACTCGACGGCATCGAGCATCGCCATCAACGCCACCACTGTCTTGCCGCTGCCGACATCGCCTTGTAAGAGGCGCAGCATGCGATGGGGCGCGGCCATGTCGCCGGCAATCTCGGCAATCGCTTGGCGTTGGGAATGGGTCAGCGAAAAAGTCAGGGATTTCATTACTTTGTTGCGCAAATTCCCGGGCACCCTGATGGCGCGTCCTGGCAGACGCTTGGTGTGGGCGCGCAGCAGCAGGATCGCGATCTGGTCGGCGAACAACTCGTCATAAGCGAGACGCTGACGCGGCAATGCGGTCGGCAGAACATCAGCATCGGTCTGCGGCGCATGCGCGGCGCGGAGCGCCACCTGCCAATCAGGCCACTGCCGCCGCTTTTTTAGCGCGGGGTCGATCCATTCGCCGAGGTCGGGTGCGCGCGCGAGCGCGGTGGCAATGCCCTTCTGCACAGTACGCAGAGGCAGGCCTGCTGTCAGCCGATAGACAGGTTCGATTTGCGGCAATTTTTCGCGGGCCTCCGGAGCCACGACGTGATCGGGATGGTTGATGCGGATTTCGCCGGTGAATCGCTCGATTCGGCCACTGACGACGCGTGTCGTTCCCACTGGCAACAGTCGTGCCAAGTAATCGCCCTTCACGTGGAAGTAAACGAGATAGAGCACTCCGCTTTTGTCGCGGCAACGTATCCGGTAGGGCCGCCGTGGGTGGTTTGACGGCAGGTGCGCCTCCACCGTCACCGTCAGCGTTGCGATGCGGCCCTCGGGCGCGTCGCGCGCGAGCGGGGCGAAGCGCCGGTCGATCAGGCCGGTCGGCAAATGAAACAGGAGGTCGACCAGATGCGGCCCGGCCACCGCTTCCAGCAAAGTGCCATAGCGCGGGCCGATTCCGGCCAGCGCGGTGACCGGAGCGAACAGTGGAAACAGAATTTCGGGGCGCAAGCAATTCTCGGCGTTGAGACGCAGACGGGCGGTGTCTATATCGTAGCCTACATTGGAGAGCATGGCATGGGCGACGATCGCGAATCGGTACGCCGCAAGAAACTGCTATTCAGGGCCCGGCATCGCGGCACGCGCGAGGCGGGATTGCTGCTGGGTAGTTTCGCCGAGCGGTATCTCGACGAGTTCGACGCCGACCGGCTCGATCGGTTCGAAGCGCTCCTCGGTCTCGAGGACGCGGTCATTTACGACTGGGTCGCTGGGCTCGCCGAACCGGCGGAGGTGCAACGTAGCGACGTAGTTCAAATGTTCCTCGCATTCCCATTTCATCGATCTCGCCGCCATCACGATTAAAGAAGGAAATGCGAAGCGCTTACAGCGCTCCAGGGAGGTAGTCGTCATTCATAAACCACAAGCCCAACGCACGGCTTCGCGCCTTCCGCTCTTCCCTGACTCATGGGAGAAAGGCCGCCCCTTCGTCATCGCCGGCGTACCGGAGGGGCATGACGCATACGTGCTCGGTCGATTGACCGCTGACGGCAACGCCAACACCATCCTCCAAATTTGTCTCGACGATGCGCGCCTGGCACGCCTCAGGACGGCACTGTCTTTTTTTCATCCCGATCTCGAGGTGCTGACTTTTCCGGCGTGGGATTGCCTGCCCTATGACCGCGTGTCGCCGAACTCTGAGATCGTCAGCCGCCGCATCGACACCTTGACGCAGCTTGCCGAAGCGAAGGACGAGCGTCGCATCGTGTTGACGACCGTCAATGCGGCGATCCAACGGGTACCGCCTCGCGCGGCGTTTCGCAACCGCGTGCTACTGGTGAATCTCGGCGATACGATGCCGTTAGTCGGGCTAACCGAATTCCTCTCGCACAACGGATATATCCGGACCGAGACGGTGCGCGAACCGGGCGAGTTTGCGATCCGCGGCGGCATCGTCGATGTCTACCCGCCCGGTACGCCGGAGCCGCTGCGGCTCGATTTCTTCGGTGAGATTTTGGAAGCAGTACGCAGATTCGATGCGTTAACCCAGCGCACCACCGGCAATCTCGACCGGGTTCGGCTGCAGCCAGTCAACGAAGTTTTGCTCGACGAGGCCTCGATCCAGGGCTTTCGCACCCGCTACCGTGAACAGTTTGGCACGGTCGCGGACAATGATCCGCTCTATGAAAGCGTCAGTGCCGGGCAGCGGTTTGCCGCAATGGAGCATTGGCTGCCGCTCTATTACGACAACCTCGAAACCGTGTTCGATTATCTGCCCATGGCAACGGTAACGGTCGATAGCGCCGTGGAGGCGGCACGCCACGACCGGCTTGCCGCCATTGACGATTTCTACCAGGCACGGCTCGACACCAAGCGCGGCGCACCGCTGTATCGGCCGGTGCGACCGGAACAGTTCACAATTGAAGATCGCGAATGGCAGGCGATCCTGCGCACCCGTGCCGTCGCGGAACTGAGCGCCTTTGCGGCGCCTGAGGGCGTTGACGCATTCGATGCCGGGGCGCGGCCCATCGCGGGCTTCGCCGCCGTGCGCAGCGATCCCAACGCCAATCTGTTCGATGCGGTGCGTGATCGGCTCGGGCAGGAGCGCACGGCCGGGCGTCGGGTCGTCATCGTTGCCTATAGCAACGGCTCCGCCGATCGGCTCGAGAACGTGCTGAAAGAACACGGCGTGGTGACGCCATCCCGCGTCACCCAATGGGCTGACTTCGAGCGCCTGCCTGTGGGGGTTCTTGGCTCCGCGGTGCTCCCAATAGAGCGCGGTTATGCCAGCGACGACACGATCGTGTTCACGGAACAGGACATTCTGGGAGAACGCATGGCGCGGCCGGTTCGGCGACGCGCCAAGAGCGACCAGTTTATCGCAGAGGTCTCGGCGCTACAGCCCGGCGACCTGGTAGTTCATATCGACCACGGCGTCGGCCGCTACGACGGCTTGGAAACCTTGGACGTCGGCGGCGCACCACACGATTGCCTGCGCGTCTACTATGCCGGCGACGACAAGCTCTACGTTCCCGTTGAGAACATCGAGATGCTTTCGCGCTACGGCAATGAAGCAGCGCAGGCACAGCTCGACAAGCTCGGCGGCGTCGGTTGGCAGTCGCGCAAGGCGAGGGTCAAGGCGCGCATCCTCCAAATCGCCAACGAGTTGATTGTGGTCGCTGCGCAGCGCCAAATCCGTCAGGGCGAGGTCGTCGCGGCACCAGAGGGGCTTTACGAAGAATTCGCCGCGCGCTTCCCGTTCCCCGAGACCGACGACCAGGACCGGGCGATCGGTGACACTCTGCAGGATCTGGGTTCCGGCAAACCGATGGATCGGCTCATTTGCGGCGATGTCGGCTTCGGCAAGACCGAAGTCGCCTTACGCGCAGCCTTCGTCACTGTCATGGCGGGGAGTCAAGTCGCCGTGGTAGTGCCGACCACGCTGCTGGCGCGCCAACATTATCAGCGTTTCGTGGAAAGGTTCGCTGGCCTGCCGGTCAAGATTGCCCAGCTCTCACGCATGGTTGCCGCGAAGGACGCGGCGCAGATCAGGACCGAATTGAACGCGGGCAAGATCGACATCATTATCGGCACGCACGCATTGCTGGGGAAAGGAGTGACCTTCTGCCGATCTCGGATTGCTGGTGATCGACGAGGAGCAGCATTTCGGGGTGTCACAAAAGGAAAAGCTGAAGCAGCTTAAGGCCGACGTTCATGTATTAACCCTGACGGCAACCCCGATTCCGCGTACGCTCCAGTTGGCATTGGCAGGCGTGCGCGAGATGAGCGTGATCGCGACTCCGCCCATCGACCGGCTGGCAGTTCGCAGCTTCGTCCTGCCCTACGATCCGGTGGTCCTGCGCGAGGCGATGCAGCGTGAGCGTCATCGCGGTGGCCAGATCTTCTATGTGGTTCCGCGTATCGCCGATCTCGATGACGTTCGCTTGGCACTACGAGAGATGCTGCCAGACCTCAAGGTCGCGATCGCTCACGGCAAACTCGCACCCACGGAGCTCGAAGATGTCATGGCGGCGTTTGATCGCCACGATTACGACCTGTTGCTTTCGACCGACATCATCGAGTCTGGGCTTGATATTCCGACGGCCAATACTCTCATCGTCCATCGCGCCGACATGTTCGGCCTGGCGCAGCTTTACCAGCTGCGCGGCCGTATCGGCCGCTCGAAGCAGCGCGCCTACGCCTATTTCACTCTGCCGCCCGGCAAGATGCTGACCGAAGCGGCGCAGCGGCGTCTTGAAGTGATGCAGACCCTCGATCAGCTCGGGGCCGGGTTTATCCTGGCGAGCCACGACCTCGACATTCGCGGTGCTGGCAATCTCCTTGGGCGGGAACAATCGGGCCACATCCGAGAGGTCGGAATCGAGCTCTACCAACATCTTCTCGAAGAAGCCATCGTCGCCGCCCGCAGCGGCACCGGCGATGCTGGCGCGGAGGATTGGACGCCACAAATCACGCTCGGCACCCCCGTCATGATTCCAGAAACCTATGTCAGCGATCTGAATTTGCGTCTCGGCCTCTATCGACGCATGGCCCAGCTCGTCGACCGCCGCGAAATCGACGCTTTTGCGGCCGAATTGGTTGATCGCTTTGGTCCGTTGCCCCCAGAGGTCGACAATTTGCTCGAGACTATCGCGATCAAGCAGCTCTGCCGGCGCGCCGGCGTGCAAAAATTCGAAGCCGGGCCGAAGGGCGCGGTTGTTGCGTTCCGAAACGAGCGCTTCGCTAATCCGGCCGGCCTGGTGCAGTTTCTGCAAAGCCAGGCCAATACCGCGCGATTGCGGCCCGATCAGCGCCTCGTCGTGACGCGCACTTGGGATAGTCCGCGCGAGCGGTTGCGTGGCGCCACCTCGTTGCTGACTCAATTAGCCGAGATAGCGGAAATGCCGGTCACGGTGCCGGCCTGACGGAGCTAATGCGGCTCGGTCTTGCAGGGGAACGCCTCCGACAATGCCAGCCCGGCCAAAATACCGGCGTCAGTATCGAGCCGCTCGGGATGGTCGTGGAGCCATGTCTCGATGATGGTGCGGCCGTGCGCCACGGAAACCCCGGTGGTCGGCGGGCAGTAGCCGCGCACTGTACCGTGGGCGGTGTATCCCATGATCATCCCGTCGATAAAGCCGTGAACATAGGCCGAGCAGAATTGCGACTCGGCGCTCTGCTTCTCGGCTAAACAGGACTGGTAGAGCTCTTTGCCGGTGGTCGCTGCCGTCTCGTGCGCCCCGAGGGTGGCGCCGAGCACGCAGGCGAAACACAGCGGCAAGAGATTTTTCACTAGGGGCGTCGTTATATCGTCGGCTGCGTGGCATCGCTCGGTGCACGGTCGAAGATAGGCAAGAAGAGCTCCGGCTCCTGCGCGCCGGCGACCGCATACTGCCCTTCAAAGATGTAACAAGGCACCCCGCTGATGCCGATGCGGCGCGCCTCTTGATCTTCGCCGAGGATCGCGGCGGTCTCGTCACCGCTTCTCAGGAACACCGCGGTCTCGCCAGCATCGAGACCACTCTCGCCGGCGATGGATGCGAGGACCGTGCGGTCACCGATGTCACGCCCGGCTACGAAGTGCGCCGTGAACACCGCTTCCATCATGGCGTCGCCCCGACCCCTCTTGAGCGCGTAGCGAATGAGGCGATGGGCATCGAGCGTATTGGGTTGGCAGTCGATGCGATCGAAAGCGAAATCGATGCCGACGGTGCTGCCGACCTCGGCGACCCACTTGCGCCGTTCCTCTACGACCGCGGGGGAGCCGAATTTCGCCGCGAAAAATTCATCTGCCGGCATGCCCTCGGCGGGCATGTCAGGATTGAGCTGAAATGGCCGCCACGTCTTCCGCAAAGACAGATTAGGGCGCATCGCCAACGCTTGCTCGAACCGCCGCTTGCCGATGAAGCACCACGGGCAGACGACATCGACGAAAATATCGACCCGCATCTATCGCTCCCAAAACGGCGTCTCGCGGCGAAACGCCTTACTGTAAGGGGGAAAACGCTTGCGGCATTCGGCGGCACGGCGTTCAAGCCATTTCCGCCCCGAGGCGCGAACCGCCGGCGGCAAGTCGAGCTCGCCGATCAATTCTCCCGCCACCATCGCATCCCGCATGTCACCCAATACGTCCTGCAGCGCCACCACACGTTGAAGATAGGGCTTCACTTCCCGTTTGCGATAGAGCGAGCCCAGAATTTCAATGGTGTAGCGGTGTTTCTTCGCGGCGATGCGGAATTTGTGAAACGAGGGCGAATCCGCCAAGTCGAGCCTGCGCGAGCTTTTGCGCAGCTTGCGCCATTGCTTGTCCAGGAGTTCGGTCGCGTATTCGTCGATGCGTTCATTCCACAAGTGCGAATCGCCGCCAGCCGGCTCGTGCAGCCAATCGGCCGAGCCAATAGCACGATCGATCGCCGCAATGTCGTGCGCCAGTGGCTGGTCGCTGCCGGCAATCGCGCGACGACGCATTTTCGCGGCTTCCGCCAGCAATTGGCGCGTGCGGGAATAGGAGCCGTGGGCGTTGCCTTCGCTCGTGGATTCGATGAACGCGTCCCACTGCCGCAGCACGGCATAACGTTGCGACAGGTCTTTGAGGCGATGAGAGAAGTCCTTGCGTTCGGTCGCCGGCGACACTTCCTTGAAGGAGGACAAGAGCGAACGCAGGCGGCGGATCGTGGTCCGGAAATGATGCACGGTTTTGGGATCGACGGCATCGCCATTAGCCTTGAGGCGCGCCAGGTTGGCATCGCTCATCGCAACGCCGCGCCGGAACGCCTCCCCGACGCTGGATTTCCCCTTCAGACGACCCGATTCGGCCGGTGCGTTCGCGTTACGCGCCATGCGCGGCTTCCCCGCTCAACCAATAAGGAAGCCGGCGGCGGAGCGCAAGGGGAGGCTATGAGGGTAGGGTATCGGGACCCTGGCCCAGCCGCGCCGGCGGGTTGAGCCGCTCCAATTCCAAGAGCAGCGCGCTGTGATCATAGCCCGCGCCGTCCTTGAGCAGTTCCCTGAAAAGGTCGGTCACGCGTTCCGACAGCGGCAGCCGCAGTTTCGCCTGCCGTGCTGTATCGAGAACGGTGTCCAAATCCTTCACCTGGTTGACGATCGCGAACCCCGGTAGGAAGCGGCGGTTCAACATCCGCTGGCCATGCTCCTGCAAGATGCGGCTGTCGGCAAATCCTCCCATCAAGGCCTGTCTGACGGCCGCCGGATCGGCCCCGCCGGCTGCTGCGAGCAAGAGCGCCTCGGCCACGGCGCCGATGGTGATCCCGACTATGGCCTGGTTGCACAGTTTCGCGAGTTGCCCAGCGCCGGCGCCACCGACCAGAGTCGGATTGCCCAGCGGCGCGAACACCGGCCGCGCCCGTGCGAAGTCCTGCGGCTTGGCCCCGACCATGATCACTAGCTTGCCGTCGCGCGCGCCGCCGGTGCCGCCGCTGACTGGCGCATCGATATGGGCAATGCCGCGTGCCGCCAGTCGTTCGGCATGAGACCGGGCCGTTGCCGGCGGGATTGAACTCATGTCGATCACCAAGGCAGTTTTGCCGATAGCGTCTACTACCCCTTCACGACCGAACAACACCTCTTCGACCGCCGGACCGTTGCTCAGCATAGTGACGACAAAGTCGGCGCCGCGTACCGCATCCGCAGCAGTCGGTGCGACTTTGGCGCCATCGGCGGCGAGTGCCGCCGTCTTGGCGGCGGTTCGGTTCCAGGCCGTCAATGCGAACCCACCCCTCAACAGATTTGTCGCCATTGGTACGCCCATCAGGCCGATGCCGAGAAAACCGATGTGTCCGCTCATTGGCGCACTCCCTCTTTGCGGTCGCTACCGGATCATAGGATGCCCGGCCAAATCAACCAATCCCATGGCTGCCAACTGCGCTAGGACGGCTTCGAAATATTGCGCCGCACCGGGGCGGTCGGCACCCTCGAGCCAATTCTGATCAAGAAAGGAGGCGAGCGCCGGCTGGCGGAGTTCGGCTTCCCACAATATGCCAAGCAGTGATGCCATTGCCTCCTCGCACTCGCGCGCCGTGTCGGTCAGCAGCATCGCCCGCTGGGCGGCGGCGGAATGACCCGTCTCGGGACCGGGGCCGAGGCCAAATTCAAATGCCCGTCGGCGCCGTCTGTTGGCCAATAGCCAATGGGCGCTCTCATGGAGCAGGACATAGGCCTCGGTACCCGCTCGCATGACCCGCCCATCCCATCCAAAGCTGCGGCGCGGCGATCCCGGCTGAATCCGAATGCCGAGCCGCCGCGCCAGCCTAGCGGCGGCGAGGCGATGCATCTCGGTCCGCGCGCCTCGCGCCCGCGTCGCGCTCGTCGCTGCAATGCGCGCCAAACTGGTTCGAGCCCGGCGATCGTACAAATGTGACGCGAACCGCTTCAATCGGGCCTCAAGCTGGTCACGGGCAATTGGGGTCAAAATCATGAAAATATATGTTTGTCGAGCTGCTGGCCGGTGTCAGGTGGGTTCCGATTCGTTACACATTAGGCGTCAATCAGCTATTGACCCGCAAATCATCGACCACGGAATTCAATGAGCCGTGTTTTGTCAGCGATGCGCTAATTTCCGGATTGCAAAATTGTTGTTACACAAACGGCGCGCTCGAGCCCAGCCCGAGGTTGGCCATCGGCACTCGGATTCGCATCGCACGCGGCGCGCTCGTTGAGTACGAAGGCATCATCGCGGCCTATAGCGGCGCTGAGCGCGTGCGCTTGCTGCTGCATATGCTCGGGAGGGATCTGGAAGTCACCGTAAAAATCGAGGATGTGGTCGAGACGGTATGAGAGGCGGTGTATCTAGGCACGGCACCTCACAGGCCGAGCACCAGTGAAGCGATTGTGCAAAAGGCCCGTGAGACAGTTCCGCGAGCGCCGGTCGTGCGGATGCGCACTTTTCGCCAATCCGTAAGTTTTTTGATATAATTGTATTGCTTGTCCACCGCTCGTCAGCCTTACGCCGGTGAAGGGTGACGACATCGCTCACAAAAGGGGATAGAGGGGGTTTGGATCATGATGGCAAAAGTGATCCAAGGTTCGTTTCTTGGGGGGCAGCCGAAGCTTGCGACTTTGGCGCAGCGGAGGGTGATGCCACCCCAGATCCGGGCTAAGACTGTGATGCATCCACCCGGTCCGCCAGCACCGGCCTTTGGTGCACGGTCAGCGGCGGTGCGTGCGCCCGGTCCACCGGCACCGGCTTTTGCTGGTCGAGTGGGGCCGGTGCAACGCCAAAGCGCTGGCGGCGCGTTTGCTGTCGAGGCGGGACCGCTCGGGCTGGCATCCGGAGGCGGCAAGCCGCTGCCAGAGGCGGTGCGCGGCCAAATGGAAGCGGCGCTCAGCGCTGATTTCTCCAATGTCCGAGTACATGTTGGACCGCAGGCCGAGCGTATCGGCGCAATCGCGTTTACGGTCGGCTTCGACATCTATTTCGCATCGGGCCGATATCAGCCCGATACGCTGCAAGGCCAGCAGCTGCTCGGCCACGAACTGACGCATGTTGTTCAGCAACGTAATGGCCGGGTACGCAATCCGCTCGGCACCGGGCTTGCGGTGGTTCAGGACCACGCGCTCGAAGCGGAGGCCGATCGAATGGGCCACCGTGCAGCATCCGTTCGCTCAGGTCAGCCGAGCCTGGCACAGCGCAGCGCGCTATTGTCGGCGGGGTTGCGCTCCGCCCAGCCACGCATGTCTCGTCCAACACCGCCCGGTCGGGCAAGATGGAACTCGGCGGTCCAACTGGCACCAATTAATAGGGTTATGTACGCGCGGCATTCATTTCAAATCACTATGGCGGAGCTCCTGCCGCATTATGGCCTCCACAATGGACTGCCGGGCTGGGCCGACATCCCGGAAGGTTATCACGTGACGATTTTCCCGACCATGAACGATGAACAAATTTTAGCGGCTGTTGCGGGAAAGTCTCTAGATGAAATAGAGAAGGCGATGGGTGCAGTGCAGTTCAATACATTCAATGTGACACATAACGACAGTCGCAAGCATTTTTACTTCACCGAGACGGGCGGCGTGGTATGGCAGCAGACGAACACGGAAGCCAGTCTCAACGATCCGCGATGGCAGCACGCAATTACGGCTGCTCTCTGCGTCTACAACAAGATCGGCGTGGTGACTTCGAGCGAAAAGTTGTTCCGACAGTTATGGGTCCGAGGCCGCACGACCTATACCCTATATGAGCAGCAATTGCGGCGAGCCGACGCAGAGAAGCAGGCTGGCGAATTAGAGGCGAAGCTTAAGACGAACCCAAAAGGGAGCCTGAAGTTCAAACCACGGAATGTAAAGGTGGCCACTACTACGGTGAAAGTCGGTCCGAAGATGATGACCAAACGCCATTATGGGGGAAATGATCTTTATCCAGGCGCATATGATAAACCGCCGCAGGATGATCCGCCGCCAGAAAAACCGGAGCAGTTCTGATCATCATCCAAACCTTCTCAGCGTCGTCGGCATTATCGTGGGTGCACTCGTCGTATTGTGGTGGATTTGCTCCTAAGCTTGGTCTTCATCTTGTCCTAAGTAGGGCTGTTTTGGCGCCACAGGCCAATATCCGCCGACAATTAACGTCGGAACATCGGCGGGCGCGGGAATATCAGATGGCATCTGCGCGATTAATGCGCCATGCCATACTCCCGCCTCCCTAAGGATGCTCGCCATTGGTTCGCCCTTCGTCGGGGCGCCGTTTGGATTGGCGAAGGCTAACGGATCAAACAACATATTTGCCGAACTGCCGATGCCTCGGCGTCTTTCGTACAGCGTTGATTGGATATCGACTTGCGCAAGAACGTGCATGATTTGGACCGCAAAATGCCAAGGCTCTGTCGCCTGTTCACAAGCCAAATTAAATCTGGTGATTTTGCCCTTGGCTCTGACAAGCGCATCGTACTGTTCTTTCGAAAGAGTTCGCGGTGCAAGGCCGCCTCAAGCTTTGCGCGTGCTAGATCGGCCTGAGACGCACGATCATTCGCTTCACCTGCCGCCGTCACAGCATCGGCGAGTTTTTGGTTCGATCTATTTCGCAGCTCCGTCTGGATTCCTGCGTCCTTCCTGCTAAAGGCAACTTCACCAACAATCCCGAGTGCAATTGCCGCATCAGTGTCAACCGATCCCCATTGCTGAAGAGACAAGTCATATGCCCAGTGCATCCAAGCGATAATGACTTCCGCGACTACCGCGATAACTACCAGCGCGGCACACGCCAACTCCCAGCGTTCGCACGAGGAGGACACAATTTCTAATTGGGCATCGGTGGCGTTTGTTTTGCCATTTGGCAAACGCCATGCCGGAAAAGGGTTGCGGCCTATCATTTCTTGTCCGGTGGTTTAGCCAGCGCGATGTTCTCCCGCGCTCGCCCAACGTTACGCAACAGATTGATCCAATCGTCCTCCGTTTTGACTAGTTCGCGCTCGAGCGTCTTGATTCGCGCCTCCCATTTCAGGCTGACGCCGGGATCGCGGATGTCATGCCGCAATGCCATGCGCGCGACCAACTCGTCGCGGGGCTTTAGGCGCTTCAGCCAGCGCTGGAATTTGGAGTCGGAGTAGAAGGGTAGACCCACAGGTGCGGATAAATCAGGTTTCAGTCTTTGCCGCACGACCAGCGTCTTGTTGAGCTTCTTGTCTTCCGCGACAGCTTTGAGCTTGGCAAACCGGTCCTCGCGGTCATGCCGTTCGACGTACGCGCCAGTAAATCGCTGTCCCATTGTTCGAGGCGATAACAAACGTCAGGCCGCAAATCGTGCTCGAGGTCCATTTCCTACGCCGCAATCGCGACCCGTCGCGCCTCTTGAGCGATCCCAGTGACCGCAAAGCGCTATACTAGACACGACACACGACCGGAGGATAACCGTGGCTGACAACCCCCCGAGAGAAATCCAGACCCTTATCGATAATCACATCAACGGTTTCAACACCCAGAATATCGAGCTTTTCCTGAGCGTTTTTGGGGACACCGCCATCATTATTGATGGCATCGCGCCTTATCGCTGGTTGAGCCCGAATGCTCCGGCCAATTGGCTTGCTGACGTAGAAAAGTGGCGTGAGGGCCTCGGGGTCTCGCACGAGCACCTGTCGTACGAAATGGGGTTCTGGAACGTGGAGGGCTCCGATGCGTACGCCGTCATCGCGGGGAAGCTCACGGTAACCATTAAGGGCCAAACCGTCGCTCGGACCGGCACCCTCGCCTATACGTTTTCAAAGTACGGCGAGGAGTGGAAGATCGACGCACAGGCGTGGGGGCGCACGTCGTGACCCAATCGGTCCCGCAGTTGACGGTTGCACTGATCCGGCAACCCACGCCATCGCAGTACAGTCAGGCAATGCTGGTGCATTCCAGCCCATCACCGCGTCTTATGTAAATCGCCGACCCATTTCATATCGCTCTCATCGGTTCGCGCCACGCCACCGTGCGGCCATTCGCCCTTGGCCCACACGCCGCACGAAAAGCGATCGATGAAGGCTTGTGCGTCGGCAACGGCGACGAAATAGAACAGCAAGGTATCCGGTAGCGTCGGCAATCTTTCTTCCGCGTGCCACCACCGGTTCGCGCCGATCTGCTCGTCCAACCACCGACACATCGTTTCATATTGCCGGTCGCGGCCTAGCCGGTCGCGTGCCACTCGTATCCTGACAGGGAAATAGCGCTCGGCATCGCGCGCTTGGTCGCGATGACTGTTTGGCCGTTGCATTGACAGCCTCCCTCTCGTTCCATGTTTGTTCTCACAAGAAGCAGGTGGCGTCAAGGCGGCTGAATCCTAGTTATGAAGTCTTGCCCGCCAAGGGCACGATTCCGGAGCGCTGCGGGATCCCGTGGTTTCGGACGACTGTAGACACCACGTGCGCGGGCAATAGTCGGCAAAGGCCCACTTAGCGGGGCGATCTGCGCCCGCATTCATTTCCGCCCCCACTTGTTGAAAATATCATCCTTATTTGCCTGATCGTAAGCGGAGACATCCTTCGTAATTTAGGAAAGATGGCCCTCAAACGTCGCGCCCGTGCCAAGGTCACTTATTTGATCCCGCCTTATTTATGAAAAGGCATTGAAAGTGCTGGCACTTTTGGCGCAGGACGGATTTCATATATGAAAGTTAATTCACGCCTATCTCAACCGGCTCCGACGTACCATGTAGAATGAACATTTCTTGACCATTCGGGCAGTTTTACACCATGGTCCTCGCCCACCTGAAATGCAGGTCCGCCATACCGCACGGGGCTAGACGCCCCTTGCGAACCGTATTATCCCAAGCGGCCGCAACGGGTGGCAGATCGGTGATCTTGGCCAATCCCGGGGGGCCATTGGTTAACGCCGGAAATCGCGAGGTGCCGGCGCGTGCGTTGGCCCGAGGGTGTAGGCGACGCCCGCGCACCGGGTACAAGCGGCACGCAAGACGTGGCCTGGTGGCGTAGAGGAGAATGGGTTTGCAGCCGACCGACATTGCCAATCCGGACTATTTCCACAAAGTCGTTGATTGTCAGTGGGCATGTCCGGCCCACACAGCGGTGCCCGAATATATCCGGCTAATCGCCGCCGGGCGCTATACCGACGCCTACATGATCAATTGGTACTCCAATGTCTTTCCCGGGATCTTGGGCAGGACCTGCGACCGGCCGTGCGAGCCGGCTTGCCGACGCGGACGGGTGGAGAAAGAGCCAGTGGCAATCTGCCGTCTGAAGCGCGTCGCGGCCGATAACAAGGGTGACATTCGCGCCCTACTCCCGAAGCCCGCGGCGCGGCAAAACGGCAGGCGCATCGCGCTGATCGGGGCCGGACCGGCGTCGCTGACCGTGGCTCGGGATCTCGCACCCTTGGGCTATGAGTGCGTGCTGTTCGATGCCGATGCCCGGGCCGGCGGTATGATCCGCAGTCAGATCCCGAAATTCCGGTTGCCGGAGTCGGTGATTGACGAAGAAGTTGATTATGTCGCTGGACTCGGCATGGAATTTCGGCTCGGACGGCGGATCGACAGCTTGAAAAGCCTGATCGACGAGCGCTACGACGCAATTTTCGTCGGTTCAGGCGCGCCGCGTGGGCGCGACCTCGACATTCCCGGCCGCCAGGAAGCGGCCGCCAATATCCATATCGGGATCGACTGGCTGGCGAGCGTATCGTTTGGCCACGTCACCCGTATCGGCAAGCACGTGATCGTTCTCGGCGGCGGCAATACCGCGATGGATTGCTGCCGTTCGTCGAAGCGATTGGGAGGCGAGAGCGTTACCGTCGCGGTCCGCAGCGGCTATGACGAGATGAAGGCCTCGCCTTGGGAAAAAGAGGATGCGGCGCACGAAGGCATCCCAATCGTGAATTTCCTGGTGCCGAAGGAATTTTGCCACGAGCGCGGGCGCCTCATTGGCATGCGCTTCGAGCGGGTTGCCGCCGAATATGACAACGAGGGACGGCGCAGGTTGATTCCGACCGGGGAACCCTATGTCGACATGCCATGCGACGACGTCCTGGTCGCGGTGGGCCAGGAGAACGCCTTCCCGTGGATAGAGCGGGATATCGGCCTCGAATTCGACCGTTGGGGCATGCCGAAGGTCGATCCCAAGACGATGCAATCGTCCATCCCCAACGTTTTCTTCGGCGGCGACGCAGCCTTCGGCCCGAAGAACATCATCTGGGCGGTGGCGCACGGCCATGAGGCGGCGATTTCCATCGACCAGCTATGCCGCGGCGAGCCGGTGAGTGTCCGTCCGGCGCCATTGGTGAACCTGTCCAGCCAGAAAATGGGCATCCACGAATGGAGCTATGACAACGATATCGCGCCGGACAAACGCTATCGCGTGCCGTTGCGCGAACTCAATGTCGCGCTCAAAGACATCCGGGTCGAAGTCGAACTGGGCTACGATCAGCAGCTCGCGCTCAAGGAAGCGGAGCGCTGCCTCAATTGCGATGTGCAAACGGTGTTCTCGACGCCGCTGTGTATCGAATGTGATGCGTGCGTCGACATCTGCCCGATGGATTGTATCAGCTTCACCGACAACGCCGACGAGGATACCCTGCGCGGCGGGCTCCACGTGCCGGCGCTCAATCGCGGGCAAGATCTTTACGTTTCCTCGACACTCAAAACCGGGCGCGTGATGGTGAAGGACGAGGACGTTTGCCTCCATTGCGGGCTATGCGCCGAGCGCTGTCCGACCGGGGCGTGGGACATGCAAAAATTCTACTTGGAGACCGCGCAGGCGGAACACGCATGCCAACAACGATAGCGGGCATCAACGATTTCGTCGTCAAATTTGCCAACGTCAACGGCTCTGGCTCGGCGAGCGCGAACCTGTTGTTCGCCAAGTCGATCATGCGCATGGGTGTTTCGGTGGCAACGCGCAACATTTTCCCGTCCAACATCCAGGGCCTGCCGACTTGGTATGAAGTGCGCGTCTCGGCCAAGGGCTATCGCGGCCGGCGCGGCGGCGTCGACCTGATGGTGCCGATGAATCCGCAGACGTGGGATGCGGACATGGCCGAGATCGAGCCTGGCGGATACGTCTTCTATGATTCGACGCGACCAATTCCGCCATCGAAATTCCGCCCCGACATCAACGTCATCGGCATGCCGCTGACCGAAATCGTCAACGGCGCCTATACTGATGCTCGCCAACGCCAATTGCTCAAGAACATCGTTTATGTCGGCGCGCTGTCGGCGCTGCTCGATATTGACCCGAAGGCGATCGAGCAATTGATCGGCGAGCAGTTCAAAGGCAAGGACAAGCTGATTGAGCCCAATCACCACGCGCTTCATATGGGTCGCGACTTCGCGCTGAAGCACCTGAGATGTCCCCTCGGCATCCGGGTTGAGCGGGCGAACGCGGTGGGCGATAAAATCTTCATCGACGGCAACAATGCGGCGGCCCTTGGCGCGGTTTATGGCGGCGCCACGTTTGCGGCCTGGTATCCGATCACACCCTCCTCGTCGCTGGCCGAAGCCTTCCAGCGTCACTGCCGCCGCTATCGCGTCGACGCCGCGACCGGCAAAAACCGCTTTGCGATCATCCAGGCCGAAGACGAACTCGCCTCGATCGGCATGGTGATCGGCGCGGCATGGAACGGCGCCCGCGCCTTCACCGCGACATCGGGACCCGGCATTTCGCTGATGCAGGAATTTCTCGGCCTTGCCTATTTCGCCGAAATTCCAGCAGTGCATTTTCGACGTGCAGCGCGGCGGTCCGTCGACCGGCATGCCGACCCGAACGCAACAAGCCGATCTCCTGTCGTGCGCCTATGCCAGCCACGGCGATACCAAGCACGTCATGCTGTTTCCTGCCGATCCGAAAGAGGCGTTCGAAATGGCCGCGTTGTCGTTCGACCTGGCCGACCGATTGCAGACGCCAATTTTCGTCATGCTCGACCTTGATATCGGCATGAACGAATCCTGGTGCCACCGCTGACATGGGATGATGGCCGGCGCATGGACCGTGGCAAGGTAATGACCTCCGAGATGCTGGAGGCGGGCAAGGATTTCGGGCGTTATCTCGACGTCGACGGCGACGGCATTCCCTACCGCACGCTGCCCGGTACGCATCCGAAGCGGGGTGCCTTTTTCACCCGCGGTACGACCAAGGATCGCTATGCGCGGTACAGCGAAGAGGGCGCCGTTTATGTTGACAATATGGACCGTCTGCTCAAGAAGTTCGCCACGGCGAGGCATCTCGTGCCGGCGTCGGAGTGGCGCGAAGGCCCCGAGCAGGCCAAGGCCGGTGTGATCTATTTCGGGTCAACGACGCCGGCAATGGAAGAGGCGCTCGATGCCTTTACTCAACAAGGCGTCCATCTTGATGCGCTACGCATCAGGGGTTTCCCGTTTGCCGATACGGTCTACGATTTCATCGCGAGCCACGACCAGGTCTTTCGTCGTCGAGCAGAATCGCGATGCGCAACTGCGTTTCCTCATCGTCAATGAGGGCAATGTCGATCCGTCTCGTCTCGTCTCGGTGCTGAACTATGACGGCACGCCGATCACCGCACGCTTCATCGTCGATGCGATCTCGAAAAAACTGAGTCGCCGCCAACGTGAGGCCGTTTCGCAAGAAGGCGCCTGCGCCATGACCTATATCGCCAAGCCCAAATTCCATCATCCGAAGCTTGCCACCAACAAGCTCGGCTTCACCCATCGCGACTATGAAGGCGCCGATTTCGACCCTGTGCGCCGGCTGCGGCCATGACTCGATCATCGGCCGCCATTATCGAGGCTTGTTTCGAGCTCGATCTGGCGCCACATCGCGTGGCTAAACTCTCTGGTATCGGCTGCTCGTCCAAAACGCCGACTTATTTCCTCGGCCAAAGCCACGGCTTCAACAGCGTCCATGGTCGCATGCCAGCGGTTCTGACAGGCGCCAACCTCGCTAATCGCGACCTCATCTATTTCGGGGTGTCAGGCGATGGCGATTCCGCCTCGATCGGTCTCGGCCAGTTCGCACATTCGATCCGGCGAAGCGTCAACATGGTTTACATCGTCGAGAATAACGGCGTTTACGGGCTGACCAAGGGGCAGTTCTCGGCAACCGCGGACAAGGGCTCGCAGAGCCGGCGCGGCGTGGCCAACAAGGATGAGCCGATCGACCTCGCCATCATGGCGATCCTGCTGGGCGCCAGTTTCGTCGCGCGCGGCTTCTCTGGTGACAAGGTGCAGCTCGTGCCGTTGATCAAGGCGGCGATCGAACATCGAGGGCGCGGCGTTCCTCGACATCATCAGTCCTTGCGTTGCGTTCAACAATCACGCCGGCTCGACCAAGAGCTACGAGTATGTGCGCGAGCACAACGAGGCGGTGAACAGCCTCGACTTCATGGTGCCACGCGAGCCAATCGTCGCAGACTACGCGCCCGGCTCGGTCGAAAGCGTGACCCAGCATGACGGCTCGGTAATCAATTTGCGCAAACTCGCCGGCGAATACGATTTGCACGACCGCTCCGCTGCGATCCGCTATATCGGCGAACGCGAAAGGGCAGGCGAAGTGGTGACGGGATTGCTCTATCTCGATCCCGAAGCCGTTGATCTACATGAGCGTCATCGGCACCGTCGACGCGCCGCTGAACGCCCTCAGCGATGCCGAGTTGATCCCCGGCGCGGAAACACTCGACAAGTTCAACCGCTCGCTGCGCTGAGGGCGGCGCATTTTTTCCGACCGGCGAAGGCTCGGCGTCTTCGTCATTGGACTTGGTGCGTTTCTCCAGCTATGGGCGATCCAGGCGCTCCTGCCGACGCTCGTCACCTATTTCCACGCCACCGAATCAGCCGTCAGCCTGACTGTCAGCGCTACCACGCTCGCGGTCACCGTCACGGCGCCGGTTATCGGCGTCGTCGCCGATACGCTGGGGCGGCGGCGCATTATCGTCGTCGCCTTGTTCCTGCTGGTCGCGCCGACCGCCATGATTGGTGCGGCACAGAGCATTGACCAGATCGTCGCGCTGCGTTTCGTCCAGGGTCTGTTGCTGCCTCCCGTTTTCGCCGTGGCCGTCGCCTATATCGGCGACGAATTTCATTCCGCTCGGATCGCAGCCGTCACCGCCACCTACACCACCGGCAGTGTGCTTGGTGGCTTTCTAGGTCGCTTTCTGGCTGGCTGGATAGGCGACCTTGGCGGTTGGCGCACGGCCTTCTTCGTACTGGCGACGCTGAGCTTCGCGTGCGCGGTCATGGTGGCAGCAACCTTGCCGCGCGAACAGCGGTTCGTCCGCGTCGGCGGGTTCGTGCAGTCACTGGAAATGATGGCACGGCATTTTCGCGATCCACGGCTCGCGGCAACGTTCGCTGTTGGCTTCGGCGTGCTGTTCATCTTTGTGACGCTGTTCACTTACCTCAATTTCTACCTTGCGGCCCCGCCCTATAATTTGTCGCCCGGTTGGCTAGGCTCGTTGTTCGTGTCTTACGCCTTCGGACTGTTTACCACGCCGCTGACCGGACCGCTTGTAGCGCGCCTCGGTCGGCGTGGATTGGTGCTCGCGGCGCTCGGAACCTGGGCCCTCGGAACCTTGCTGACCCTGGTGCCACACCTCGCGCCAATCTTTATTGGCTTGGTCATTAGCGCGTGCAGCGGCTTCCTCTGTCAGGCGGTATCGACCGGCTATGTGGCAGTGTCGGCCACCCAGGCGCGTTCGTCGGCAGTCGGCCTCTATGTCACATCGTATTATCTTGGCGGTACCCTGGGTGCGGTGATCGGCGGTCTGGCTTGGCGTGGCGGCGGCTGGCTCGGTTGCGTGGTGCTGCTATGGGCGACGATGATTGCAATGGCGGCCTGCATCATTCGTTTCTGGCGCGATCCGATTGAGGCAGATCGCGGAGGGAACATTTAATTCGCGCCGTTTGTTCGCTACATAACGAAGAGCCGAGGGGTGGTCTATGAGGCGAATCATTCGCCGTTCCGAGATTGTGGGCTCGACCCAACAAAAGGCGCCGGCAAGGGCGGGCCGAACACTGGCGTCATCTTGGAAATGGCAGCGGATGGCGGGCATGATCGGTCCGTGCCCCGGAAACAATATTCCTTTGTCGTCGTTGAGCATGCCCAGGCGCAGGGCGATCCTGCCGTTCTCAACGAGCGCAAGCGCCGCGCGCTGCGGTTCCATTTGGCGAAAGGAAGCGCCGGAATTGGATCCCTAGTCGTCGCCATCGCAGATGCCTTGAAGAGGTGATCGTTATGCAACTTGCCATCGTCGGATTGGGCCGCATGGGCGGCAATATTGCGCGCCGATTGATGAAACATGGCCACGAGGTCGTGGTCTATGATGCCAAACAAGTCGCCATGGACGAACTGGCGCGGGAGCGGGCGACGTCGTCGTCCAGCCTCGCCGACTTGGTGAAGAAGCTAAAAGTACCGCGCGCCGTCTGGGTGATGCTCCCTGCCGGCAGCGTCACGGAGGACACGATCCGAGAGTTAGCGACACTGTTGCAGAAGGGTGACACCATCATCGACGGGGGCAACACGTTTTATCGCGACGATATTCGCCGCGCCCAGATGCTGGCAAAGCAGGGGTTGCACTATGTCGATTGCGGCACTTCAGGAGGGGTGTGGGGCCTGGAGCGCGGCTATTGCATGATGATCGGTGGTGAAAAAGACGTTGTTGCCCGGCTCGATCCGATTTTCTGTCGCGCTGGCGCCAGGCGGCGGCACCATCGCCAAGACACCCGCCCGCGAGGGCCGCGATCCGCGCGCCGAACGGGGCTATATTCACGCCGGGCCGGCTGGCGCCGGGCATTTCGTCAAGATGATCCATAACGGCATCGAGTACGGCATCATGCAGGCTTATGCCGAAGGCTTCGACATTCTCCACGGCAAGATGTCGGATGCACTGCCCGAGGAGGAACGGTACACGCTCGATCTCGTCGACATTGCCGAGGTGTGGCGTCGCGGTAGCGTGATTTCATCCTGGCTCCTTGACCTCACCGCGGCTGCACTTGCCGCCAGCCCGCAACTGAGCGAGTACCGAGGCAATGTCGCGGATTCGGGGGAAGGCCGCTGGACGCTCGAGGCGGCGATCGAGGAAGCAGTGCCCGCAAATGTCCTGTCGGCGGCGCTTTATTCACGGTTCCGTTCCCGTGTCGAACACAGTGTTGCCGATAAACTGCTCTCGGCGATGCGGCACGGTTTCGGAGGCCATGTCGAGCCAGGTAGCGAGCAATGAGCCTCTATGAAGCCCACGACGTCGCCCATCAGTCAGCCGACGCCGGCGCCGTCCTGCGCCCTGGTGATTTTCGGCGCACGCGGCGACCTGACCAAGCGTTTGGTGGTACCGGCGCTCTACAATCTCCTCAAACTTGGACTGCTACCGGACCGCTTCGCGGTGGTCGGCGTCGACCACAATGAGCAGACCGCCGAGGATTGGCGCAACGGGGTGCACGATTTCGTCGAAGCTGCGGTTAAGCAAAAGGGCGGCGAGTTTCATCCCGGCTCGATCGATGAGACGGCTTGGAACCAGTTGGCTGGTAGGATGAGCTATATTACCGGCGACTTCCTCGAACCCGACACCTACAAGCGCCTTGGCGAGCATCTCGCAGATATCGACGGGGCGCAGAGCTGGGTGGCCGGGTGCTGTTCTATCTCGCCGTGTCCGAACGATTCTTCGGTGCCATTGTTGATCGGCTCGGCGCTGCCGGGCTGGTGAAGGAACAGGGCGAGGCGTGGCGCCGGGTTATCATCGAAAAGCCGTTCGGTCACGATTACGCGTCAGCGATCGCGTTGAACACGCAAGTGCTGAACACGTTGCGCGAGGACCAGATCTATCGCATCGATCATTTCCTCGGGAAGGAGACGGTGCAGAACATCATGGCGTTGCGGTTCGCGAACGGTTTGTTCGAGCCGATCTGGAATCGCGACCGTATCGACCATGTCCAAATCACCGTCGCCGAAACTGTTGGCGTCGAAACACGCGCGCGTTTTTACGAGCCGACGGGCGCGTTGCGCGACATGGTACCAAATCATCTTTTTCAACTTTTGGCGATGACGGCAATGGAGCCGCCGATTTCGTTCGACGCCAACGCAGTGCGCGACAAGCGCGGCGAACTGTTCGCTGCGGTCAGGACTCTGTCGCAGCGCGACGCGGTGCGCGGCCAGTACGGCGCCGGCCGAATCAGCGACCGTGAATTGCCGGCTTATCGCGACGAACCGCGTGTCGCACGGGACAGCAACACGGAGACGTTTGCCGCTTTGCGCCTTACGATCGACAATTGGCGGTGGGCCGGCGTGCCGTTCTATCTGCGCACCGGAAAAAGATTGGCACGACGTTATACGGAAATTGCGATCTGTTTCAAAGACGCGCCTTTCGCGCTGTTCCGTGAAACACCCGTCGACCGTATCGGCGACAACTGGTTGATTCTGCAAATTCAGCCCGATGAAGGCATCCGCCTGCGCTTCAATGCCAAGGTGCCGGGGCCGCGCATGGTGTTGGATAACGTGTCCATGAACTTCAACTACGGCGACTGGTTCCGGCAGACGCCGGCAGTCGGTTACGAGACTCTGATCTACGATTGTCTGACGGGTGACGCGACTTTGTTCCAGCGCGCCGATCAGGTGGAAGCGGCATGGCGGGTGGTGCAACCGGTAATCGACGCCTGGACGGGCACTAAGAAGCCCGGCTTTCCTGATTATCCCGCCGGCAGTGCCGGTCCGGACGAGGCCGATGCTATGCTGCGGCGCGAGGGCCGTGCCTGGCGAAGGATTAGGCCGTGAGCGAACCGTATCGAGATCTTCCGCACGCAGGAGCGTCAGGTTCTCGGCATCGCCGAGTGGCTGGTGACACAGATGCTGGAATAGTCATGGCGATTTCCGCCTTGTCCTGTCTGGTGGCAACACGCCACGCCCGCTCTACGAGCACCTCCGTCGCCAACCCTATCGCGACCGCATTCCGTGGCGCCGACTGCAGATTTTTTGGGGCGATGAGCGCTTCGTACCGCACAACGATCCCGCCAGCAATTTCGGCATGGCGCTGACCGCGTGGCTGCGCGACGCGCCGATCCCCCATGACCGCGTGCATCCGATACCGACCGAGGACTCGCCTGACCAGACGCGGCGACGCGGTACGAGGAATTGCTGCGCGAAATTCGCCGCCACCGACGTGAAGCAGGAGCCGCGGACGCTCTTCGACGTCGTTCTTCTTGGCTTGGGTGCGGATGGCCACACCGCTTCATTGTTTCCAAACTCGCCGTTGCTGGAAGAGAAGGAACGGTGGGTCGCTGCCGTCAGCGGTCAACCTTTGTCGCGCGTCAGCCTGACCCTTCCAGCGATTTCCAATTGCCGCCATGCCGCCTTCATCGTCACCGGCAGCGACAAGCAAAGGGCGGCGATGGGCGCCATCGCCGGCGACCACAGGCTGCCGGCCGCACATGTCAAATCGGAAGGCGAGGTCGTATGGTTTCTCGACCGGGAGGCGGCCGCTCCGCTCTATCACAAATGAAACGTGGGCGGGGCAACGATGCGGCAGGCATCCTCTCCATCGATATCGGCGGCACGCATTTGAAGGCTGCGGTCGTCAACGCCCGCGGCAAGCTGCTGTCCGACAAGCAACGCGTCCCGGCACCCTATCCGTGTCCACCGCAGGTGATGGTCAAGACGCTCGTCGATCTGGTAGCGCGGTTGCCACGGTATGACCGAATCTCGATCGGCTTTCCCGGAATCGTGCGCGACAACCGTGTCTTGACCGCGCCACACTATGGCACGCCCGAGTGGACAGGCTATTCGTTGGCCGGCGAATTGTCCCGGCGGCTCGGCCACCACCCGGCGAAACTGATCAACGACGCCGAGATGCAGGGTCTCTACGTGATCAAGGGACGCGGTCTCGAATTAGTCCTCACGCTCGGCACCGGCGCCGGTACCGCGATCTTTCTCCACGGTGCTATGATCCCGCATCTCGAGCTCGCGCATCATCCCATTCACAAGAAGAAGACCTATAACGAATATGTCGGTAGCAAAGAGCTGAAAAAGATCGGTAAGAAGCGCTGGAACAAGAGGGTGCGCAAAACCATCGATATTCTTCACGGGTTGCTATTTTATGACCATCTGTTCATCGGCGGCGGCAATGCAGTCCATATCAAGGGCGACCTGCCCGACACCATTACCGTGATCTCAAATGACGCCGGCATCGAGGGGGGCGCCGCATTGTGGCGCGATTCGAAGACGCGGGGTTGAATAAGGTCGGTCACCTGCCGTAGGATAGTGTTATGTCCCTCGCGCCGCAAGAAGTCGCCAAACAGGCTGCCGCCACGGCCGCCGCTTCGCTGGTCCAAACCGGAATGGTGGTGGGTCTCGGTACCGGTACGACCGCGGCGTTTCTACTCGAGGCGCTCGCTGCGCGAATTCAAGAAGGGCGCCTGCGCATCACCGGTGTGCCCACTTCCCAGCGCACCGCTGCCGAAGCGGTGCGGTTGGGTATTCCTCTCACCGACCTTACCGCCGATATCCGCGTCGACCTCGCCATCGACGGCGCCGATGAGGTGGAGGCCGGTAAGCTCAATCTGATCAAAGGGTTAGGCGGCGCGTTGTTGCGGGAAAAGATCGTCGCCTGCGCGGCGCAACGCTTTGTCGTGATCGCGGATCGCAGCAAATGCGTTGAACGGCTTGGTGGATCACGCACCGCTGCCGGTCGAGGTCGTCAGCTACGGCCATGAAGTGACGGCGCGCCGTCTCGCCGATCTCGGCGGCACGCCGGTATTGAGGCGCAATAGCACCGGCGCTCCGTTCGTCACCGACGGCGGCAACATCCTCTACGATTGCGCGGGGCTTCGCCCCAATTGACGACCCATTGGGGCTGGACACGAAGGCTCGGGACCACGGTCGGTGTCGTCGAAACCGGGTTGTTCATCTGCCATTGCCACCGAGGCCTATATTGGCGATGTATCGGGCGCGGTACAAATCCTGCGCCCTGATCGGTGATTGCCAATGCCGCACGATGTCTTGCCGTCAGTGTGCCCGCACGATTGCCCCAGCACTTGCGCGCTCGAGGTTCGAGCGAATCGATGCGCGCACCATCGGCCGCATTTATGGCGCGCGAGACAACAGCTATACGGCGGGCGTGGTCTGCGCCAAGGTTGCACGCTATGCCGAGCGTCAGCATCATCCCGACCGGCTGAGCCGGCCGCTGCGCCGCGTCGGCGAGAGGGGCATCGGTCGCGCCGCTTACGCGCCGATCTCATGGGACGCGGCACTCGACGAGATTGCGGCAGCCGCGTTCGTGCGCGCTGCCCAACGATACGGCAGCGAGACCGTCTGGCCTTATTATTATGCCGGCACGATGGGGCTGGTGCAGCGCGACGGCATCAACCGGCTGCGCCACGCGATGCGTTATTCGGGGCAGGACACGACGATTTGCGTGCGCCTCTCGGATACGGGGTGGGCCGCGGGCACCGGCGCCAAGCGCGGCGTCGGACGCGCGCGAGATCCAGGGAAAGCGACTTGATCGTGGTGTGGGGCGGCAATCCCGTGAACACCCAGATCAACGTCATGCACCATATCGCGCTGGCGCGGCGCGAGCGGGGCGCGAAACTCGTCGTGGTCGACACCTATCGCACCGGTACGGCGGAGATGGCCGATGTCTTTTTGCCGGTGCGGCCCGGCACTGACGGTGCGCTCGCCTGCGCCGTGATGCATGTACTGTTTCGTGACGGGTTATGCCGATCGTGCATATCTCGCGAAACACACCGACGCGCCCGGTGCGCTCGAGGCACATCTGCAGGACCGCACGCCTGAATGGGCCGCGGCGATCACCGGTCTCTCCGCCGCGGTGATCGAAGACTTCGCCCGGCTCTATGGCAGCACCAAGCGCAGCTTCATTCGCGTCGGCTATGGTTTTTCACGGTCGCGCAACGGCAGCGCGCAGCTCCACGCCGTCTCTTGTCTGCCAGCGGTCACTGGTGCGTGGCAATATCGCGGCGGCGGCGCGCTCTACGGCCAGGGCGGCCCGATCTATCATCTCGACAAGACCTTGATCGAGGGGCTTGATGTCCGCGATCCCGACGTGCGCACACTCGACATGTCACGCATCGGCCCGGTGTTGACTAACGACAAGCGCGATATCGGCGATGGGCCGCCGGTAACGGCAATGCTCATCCAAAACACCAACCCGATGGTAGTGGCGCCGGATTCAACGAAGGTTCATGCCGGTTTCCGGAGCGAAGATCTGTTCGTCGCCGTGCACGAGCAATTCATGACTGAGACGGCGGCGATGGCTGACATTGTGCTGCCGGCAACCACCTTCCTCGAGCATGACGACATTTACACCGCGAGCGGACACACCCATTTGCAGCTTGCGCGTCAGGTGGTCGAGCCCCATGGCGAAGCGCGCAGCAATCATTATGTCGTGTGCGAACTAGCGAAGCGACTGGGCGCACCTCATACAGGTTTCGCGATGTCCGAATGGGACATCATTGAGCGTACCTTGGCGGCATCGGGATTGCCGGGTACGGCAGCGTTCGATGGCGGGCGCTGGCTCGACCTGGCGCTGCCATTTGAGACGCGCATTTCCTCGACGGCTTTGCCACCCCCGATCGAAAGTTTCATTTCCGGCCGAACTGGCGCTCACTCGGTCCTTGCAGCGACGGTATGCCAGATTTTCCGGATCATGTCGCGATCACCGATGCGGCGACCGAGGATCGACCGTACCGTTTGGTAGCGGCGCCGTCGCGTTCCTTTCTCAACACCAGCATTCAGCAACACGCCGTCGAGTGTCGCACGCGAGGGACGGCCCACTGCCCGACTTCATCCCGCCGACCTCGCAGAGCTGGGAGCGGCCGACGGCGAACGCGTGCGTCTCGGCAATGCGCAAGGCAGCGTCGTCGTTCGTGCCCGCGTGTCTGAAGGACAGCCGCGTAAGAGCATCATCGTCGAAGGAATCTGGCCCAACCACGCCTTCGAGGAAGGCATCGGCATCAATGTGTTGACCAGCGCCGACCCCGGCCGCCCCAACGGCGGCGCTGTGTTCCATGACACCGCGGTGTGGGTGCGGCGCGCGTGATATTTTCAGATCGCAATCTTGGTCTCGATGACGTCGTAATCAACGCGTAGACCGTTCGCACTGGTGTCGAGCAACCCGGCCCTGATCAAGGTCTGGACGTCAGTATGGACGTTGCGGTAGTCGCGGCCCAACGCTTTCGCCAGCGCCCGCACGCTCGCTGCCTGATGGCGCCGCACATGACGAAGCAGCTCCACGCGCTTTCCCGTCAAGACGCGAGCCAGAAGCTGCCAATTTTCGAAGGCGAGTTGGTGCGCCCCGTCCGCTCCCATGTCGCCAACACGGCCGACGAAAATATTAACCTTGCTCATGCATGCTTCATCTCTCAAGAGCAATGTCGGACCCGAAATCGTTCAGTCAATTTCGCTTGTGGGTTTGACCCCCATCGCGATTCCCCTTGCCGGACCTGAACCTCGGCTGCTGGTCCGCCCTATGGTAGTGAATGCCATATGGTGTCAATAGCCAACGAAGAATCTCGTTTCAATAGCGGCAAGCCATGTCAACATGGCCCATCCGAACTTTACGTGAGGGTGACATGGCCAAATATCTTCTGGTCAGCTTCAAGACATGCCCGTGGGTGCAGCGCGCCGCTATCGTTCTGCGCGAAAAACAGATCGACTTCGAATTCCGCCATATCGAGCCGGACAATCGCCCCGATTGGTTCCTCGCCATCTCGCCGCACAAAAAGGTGCCGGTGCTGCGCGTCGATGATCGCATCTCGCTCTTTGAATCCAACGCCATCGCCGAGTACCTCGACGAGACGACCGCGCCGCGCCTGCATCCGGCCGATCCGGTGCAACGCGCTATTAACCGCGCTTGGACCGACTACGTGCCGACCTTCGCGCACGGTGTCACCGCGTCCGGCTACGCCATGGACGAGGCCGGTTACAAGAAGGCCCTCGCAGACGTCCCGGTCGCGTTCGATCGGCTGGAAAAGGCGTTGGAGAAGCAAGAAACCGGGCCCTTTTTTAACGGCGCCGCTTATTCGTTGGTCGACGCCGCTTACGCTCCCTTCCTTTTGCGCTATTCGATGTTGGAAGGGATCAAGCCGACCGGCGCGATCGAGAAGTATCCGCGTCTTAAGGCCTGGAGCGCCGCGTTGCTTGCGCGGTCTTCAACCCATTCCTTCCCGCCCGCCGAGTTCGAGGCGCTTTATCGCGAGACTTTGCTGAAGCGCAAGAGCTATATCTCGCAGTTTATCGAGGCGCCGCGGGCCGCGGCTGAGTAATTGGTGCCTCGCCTCTAATTTTGGCGTGGCTCACAATTCTTGGGGAGTTGGCCGCATTGGTTGGCAACTCACTCGATGGCCGTGCACATCGAGTGGGTTTGTCATGTCAGCTCGAATTCAACCAATTCTAGCCTCGCCTGAAAATAGGCGCGGCGAAATTGGGCCACGTCGGCAACACGGCCCAGCGGCAAGCGGCGGCGCGTAAACTGGATCGGCAGCGGTCGGACGTCGAACGGGTAGGGCGCGAATTCGACGCGGGTAGCGGAAACGGGTGTCATGGTCATCCGCAGGCCGCCGAATTGTTCGCCACCATATTCGGTGGGCACGGGCTCGATATGCTGCGGATAAGGATCCTGACAAGTAAAGTAGAGGCCAAGTTGGTCCCATACCTGCAAAAGCTGGTAGTTGGTCCACACGTCGGCGGCGCCGAATTTCTCCCGTTCAACCGCTTGCGGAGGTTCGCTGCTGGCAATGAATTCTTCGATCTGCGCCGGCAGCTTGGGCGGGATCGCGTGTGGCGGGTGATTGAGCGCGCCATAGCGGCCGCGCCACAGGCCCGTGCGGTGCATGCTGACGATCAGCCCAGCATAGGCATCATCCGCCAGTAATTCTTCGCTGCACCAGCGATACGCCCGAAGCTGCCCCTCACTAGTGGGCGCCCGGAAAAACGTCGGTGTCTCGCCGGTCTCGGGATCGAAATGGGGCGCCGTCTCGTAGCGCAGCCAGCCAAAATCGTGAAAAGCGGCAGCGCGCGCTACCAATTCGTAGGGCCGTGGTGCTGCGAATTGGCTGTTACCCCAATGCGCGGCCAATTGGCCGACCAAGCGCGAATGATCGGTTTGCGCGATCAGAACGGTCTGGCCGTCGGGTTGCTTGCGGACGATCATTGCGCCTCCTTTTTCGCATCAATGGCGCCCAAATCGCGGCTTGAACATCATCGTGTCGGATCGCCAGCAGCGACGCTCGAATTCCCGCTCCAGGCCGCGAACTGCCGCGATGCCGCCTCTGGCTGGGCCTCATGTCCTGGACTGTTGCGCTCAGCACCGGGTCCAAAGAGTTTAGTCAAAATGCTTCGTCAGTCGTCGAAAAAGGCAAAGATACGGATTTCGATGCTTTCGCGCGCTGGTGCTCCGGCCGGCGATGTCGGGTCGGTGAAGGCGGAATGCAGCGAGAACCGCGCCCGCCCGTCCCTGGCAGAGTCATAACATTTGATCAGAATGGCCTCTTCCCGTGCCATGTCCGGCACATAACGCCAGACATGTGCCGGGTTATAGACACCCAGGTAAATTTCACCGGTGCGGTCGTGATAGACGAGGTCGCAAGCGGCAAGGTCTTGGGGCGCGATGGTTTGCGCATCAACCAGCGCCAGCGGCCACATCTTCACCGGGCCCGCGATGGGGCGCCAGATATTGTATTCAGCAAAGCGGTGCGCGGAGAGCCGTCTCCCTTCTTCCTCACCGAGCAATTCGTGTACACGCTGCGGCCCGGATTTTTCCGTATAATCATTGTGCACGCTCTGCACAGGCGCGCGCACACCGCGGTCTA
The DNA here is from genome assembly GCA_963804725.1 of uncultured Alphaproteobacteria bacterium. Taxonomy (GTDB): domain Bacteria; phylum Pseudomonadota; class Alphaproteobacteria; order ATCC43930; family CGMCC-115725; genus JAATGI01. The sequence goes on from CAWDRN010000013.1 coordinate 73,312, forward strand.
CCGGCTTGTCGGCGTGCCGGATCGTGTGGTCGAACACCACGACCCTGCTGGCGCCGGTCTCGCGTTTGACCAAGGCGTCCATCTCGCCATAGTAGACACGCCGTACTTCCTCATCATTGTAGAAGTCCTCAACCTTCGTATCGTGGCGGGTGAGCGCGAAGCCCTCGCGATCCAGCGACAGTGTTCCGGCGATGGGCCGCGCGTCGTGAACGCGAACCGCGAAATTGCGGTAATTGCCGACGCGACGCGGCACGCCGGTACCTTGCGGCGGGTTGTAGGTGACGGGTTTGATCGACCGGTCGGCAAGGTAGTTCATGCTCGCAGCGACCCAGTTTCCCGTTTCGTCGCGGCCGCTTGGTAATTCGAGCAATGTGTCCTGCGCCATGCCTTCCTCCAAATCCGCCGCATCGAATCTGATTGACGCCGCGCTCGCTTGCCAAGGCGTGAAATCGGAACCATTGGACGAACCAGCGCGAATCGCCTTATAACGCCGCCCCTCGCTTTTCCGGTAAGCGCGACGATGCACGATCTCAAGTGGCTGCGTGACAATCCCGAGGCGTTCGACCGTGGCCTGGAGCGACGCGGGATCGAGCCGGCGTCGGCCGAGGTCCTCCGCCTTGATCGCGACTGGCGCACGACCCAAACCAAGGCCGAACAATTACAGGCGCAACGCAACCGGCTCGCCAAGGAGATCGGCGCCGTCAAAGCCAAGGGCGGCGACGCCGCCGAACTTTTGCTTCAGGTGGGCGTGAGCAGAGACGAGCAGGGGCTGCTCGAAACTGAGGCCAATGAGATGCGCCGCCGGCTCGACGCTCAGCTCGAGACTTACCCCAATCTTCCTGCCGACGATGTGCCCGACGGGTCGGACGAGACAGCGAACAAACTGGTCCGCACCGTCGGCCGCCGCCTGGTTTCAATTTCACGCCGAAGGATCATGCCGCGCTGGGAGAGGGAATGGGTGACATGGATTTCGCCCGCGCGGGCAAGCTATCCGGGTCGCGTTTCGTCGTTTTGTCCGGGGCGCTCGCCCGGCTGCATCGCGCGCTCGGGCAATTCATGTTGGATCTCCACACTCGCGAGTTCGGCTACACCGAAGTGAACCCGCCCTTGCTCGTGCGCGACGAAATCGCGTTCGGCACCGGACAATTGCCGAAGTTCAGTGAAGATTTGTTCCGCACCACCAACGGTCTGTGGCTGATTCCCACTGCCGAGGTGCCGTTGACTAATCTGGTTGCCGGAGAGATCCTCGACGAGGCGAGATTACCGCTGCGCTTTACAGCCTGGACGCCCTGCTTCCGCTCGGAAGCCGGTGCCGCCGGCAAAGATACGCGCGGGATGATCCGTCAGCATCAGTTCGAGAAGGTCGAGTTGGTCTCGATTGCCCATCCCGACCGCGCCGCCGAAGAGCATGAGCGGATGACCGCGCTGCGCCGAGGAGGTGCTGAAGCGGCTTGGCCTGGCCTATCGCGTCATGCTGTTGTGCGCCGGCGATATGGGCTTTGCTGCGCGCAAGACCTACGACATCGAGGTTTGGCTGCCGGGGCAGAATGCCTATCGCGAGATCTCGTGTTGCTCCGATTGCGGCGAGTTTCAAGGCGCGGCGCATGAATGCGCGCTTTCGCCCCCGCGAAGGCCGGGGCATGCGCTTTGTTGCGACGCTCAACGGCTCCGCGCTTGCGATCGGCCGCACGCTGATCGCGTTGCTGGAAAATTATCAGCGTGCAGACGGCACCATCGCCGTGCCGGAAGCGTTGCGTCAATATGTTGGGCAGGCGACGATCGAGGCGGGGGAATGAGGAAGATGCCGCTCGACTTTTCCGGCAAGAAACTCAGTCTGCTTGCCGAATTGCGCCGCGATGGCATTACCGACGAAGCGGTGTTGAGGGCGGTTGAGAGTATTCCCCGCGAGTTCTTCGTGCCGGCAACCTTTCAAGATCGCGCCTACGAAAATATTCCCCTGCCGATCGGCCGCGCCCAGACCATCAGCCAGCCCTACATCGTCGCGTTGATGACCGAGATGCTGCAGGTCGAAGATAAGCATCGCGTGCTCGAAATTGGCACGGGCTCTGGCTATCAGGCGGCGGTGCTATCGCGGCTTTGCCGCCGCGTTTTTACCTTGGAGCGGCATCAGACTTTGTTGCAGGAAGCACAAAAGCGCTTTGCCGCATTGCGCATCCACAACATCACGAGTCGCTATGGCGACGGCACGAAGGGCTGGCCAGAGGCGGCGCCCTACGACCGTATTATCGTCACCGCAGCGGCACCCGAATTGCCGCTGCGACTCGGTCGCGCAATTGCGTGACGGCGGCGTCATGATCGCACCGGTGGGGCCGGAACGCCGCGACCAACGCCTGGTCCGGGTCCGTCGCAACGGCGACAGCCATGACCTCGAAGAACTCGGCGAGGTACGGTTCGTCCCGTTGGTTCGCGGCCTGCCTCGCGAGCGAGTCATTCAAAATGAGGAATGACATAAACTTCTCAATCAGTTATACTGATTAGATGAAGTTTAAGATGAGCCTGATTGCCGGGGTTGGCGTGGTGTTGGCGGCATGTGCGCAGCGGCCTGCGCCGGCCCCCGTGACCGGCTGGAACCCAAGCGGCCCTGCTGGCAGCATTGTGGTCCAGCCCGGCGAGACGGTGCTTGGTATCGCCCGCCACTATGGGGTGCCGTCCCGGTCGATTATCGAGGCAAATCATTTGGTGCCGCCTTATCGCCTGCTGATCGGCCAGGCATTGCTATTGCCGGGCGCCAATGCCACGGGCCCGAGCGTCGCCGCGGTGCCGCGACCCTTGCCGCCGGGCGTCGTCGGGCCGCAGCAATCGCCGCAGCCGCCGGCGATCGCCGCCGCAGCGGGGCCAATCGCCAATGCGCCGCGCATCGACTCGCCTCAAGTGCCGCCGATGGAACACCCAGTGACACGGTTCGGCACGGCCGCTGCCAACCCGTCCGCCGCCGTGCACGCGACCGCGGCGGCGATCGTGCCTCCTCGCGAAGTCCCGCCGCCGACCCCGGCCGGCGCGCGCGGCTTCATTTGGCCGGTCCGCGGCCGTCTCATCGAGGCCTATGGTAGCGGTAGCAACGGCACCCAGAATGACGGGATCAATATTGCAGCGCGCGAGGGAGCGCCGGTCTACGCCGCAGCCGCCGGAGAAGTCGTCTATGTCGGCAACGAACTGCGCGGGTACGGCAATTTGGTGCTGATCAAGCATGAGGGCGGCTATCTCACCGCCTACGCGCACAATTCGACGCTACTCGTGCGCAAGGGTGATCATGTCGCACGTGGCCAAACCATCGCGCTGGTCGGCGCTACCGGTCAGGTCAGAGAGCCGCAGCTCCATTTCGAAATCCGTTACGGCCGCGACCCGGTCGACCCGATGCAATATCTGCCGCCCGAACAGCAAGCGTCGATCCGCGAGTAGTCAGCCGATGATTTTCTTGCCCTGCCTACCGGCCAGATCCTGAATGTATTGCCAAGCGACGCGGCCCGAGCGCGCACCTCGCGTGATGGCCCATTCGCTCGCCTCCGCTTTCAATTGTTCAGACGGCAGTGACAGCCCGTACCGGTCGGCGTAGCCTCGGACCATCGCATGATAGGTTTCGTTGTCGCAGCCGTGAAAGCCAAGCCACAGGCCGAAGCGGTCCGAGAGCGAGACCTTTTCCTCGACCGTCTCGCCGGGATTGATCGCGGTCGAGCGCTCATTTTCGATCATGTCGCGTGACAAGAGATGGCGCCGGTTGGAAGTGGCATAGAGCACGACGTTCTCGGGCCGGCCCTCGATGCCGCCCTCAAGCACCGCCTTCAACGATTTGTAGCTGGTATCCTGTGCGTCAAATGAGAGATCATCACAGAACAAGACGCAGCGCCGGTCGCTGCCGCGCAAGCGGGCAAGAAGATGCGGTAGCGTCGGAATGTCCTCGCGATGGATCTCTATCAGCACGAGCCGGCGCGGCAGCTCGGCGTTGATCGCGGCGTGAACGGCTTTGATCAGCGAACTCTTTCCCATGCCGCGCGCGCCCCATAGCAGCGCGTTGTTGGCCGGCAACCCGTTGGCGAACCGCCGTGTATTGTCGAGCAGGATATCGCGCACCTGGTCGATACCCTGCAGCAGGTCGAGGGCGATGCGGCTGACCTGCGGCACCGGCTCGAGCCAGCCTCGATCCGCGTGCCAAACAAAGGCATCGGCCTTCGTCAGGTCGTTGGCCGGCTGGGCCGCCGGCGCAAGTCGCTCTAGCGCGTCGGCGATACGCCGCATCACCGCAGCATCCAGTTCCGGTAATTTGGCCATGATGGGAATCCCCGAACAGGACGCGGACGCTACGCATAGGGCCTTGCCGCGTCAACCGGTGCCGCCATATTAGTGCGATAGTTCGTACAGGCGATAAACACAAACAATTTCAATTAATTAGCCAAATAAGGAACCATCAAATAAGTAAGTTTTAGGCAGCCCCCGATGGTGTGCGATCCTTGGCCGTCTGGAGGCCGTAAGCGGTAGACGCCGGTAGACGTCGATGCAATAGGCGTTCCTAGGCGCCCGGTGCGATAACTTACGACGCCAAACCTGACGAGGGGATTGTCACGGTGCATTCCTGGATTGTGCACGCCTGGTACTCCGATTGAGGTATCGATGCATCTGATTCGCCGTCTGTTCGCTGGTGCGGTCGCACTCTATCTCCTTCAATGGGTAATCATAGTTCCACTGATCGGCATCTTATTCGGAGCCGAATTGTGGTCGATCAGTGTGACGGGACACGCACTGTGGCTGCAGAACCCCGTGCCTCGCGGCATACCCGAGTCTCAGGCATGGCGCCTGACGATTTACATCTGTTTGGTTACATTGCTTTTCGCAGGCGTCTTGTGGTGGGGATTCCGTGGGTTCATACAAGACAAACCGCTACCAATGTTCGTCATGACAATAATCGCAATCGCAAACGGGATCTGGAACATACGCTCCGCTGTGACCGAGGCGGGGGTCATCTCATTTGTTTTCGCAGTAGCCATGGGCATTACGACGATCATGGCTGTCGTCAATCGCGCTCGCGCGTCCAGACGTTGATCGAATGTCTAACGACCTTGCGTGGCGCAGCCTACTCGCATGGCCTCATTTTATTTCTTCACCCAATTCGGGGTGTTGAAGACATCCTTGCCGAGACAAAGACCGCACTCGCGCCAGAGTTAAAGGTTTGGTTGCCCGCATTGTTCGTTGCTCTTATTGCGGACTATCCAATCAAAGCGATGTTCGGCATCCAATTTAGCAATGTGGGCTACTACGCATTTGCCTGGTTCGCCGCCATCCTAACAACGATTGTCGAAACCGTATTTCTTTTCGCTTCCTTACGCGTGTTCCGTTTGCCTGTATCATTCGTAGAGACAAGAGCACTTTATACGTTTGTCGTGGGTTACAGTCCCATCACGTCAATCATCCAATGGCCGCATCTCATTCGGATTCTCGGTGTGGTCCATGACGTGAAGCAGAAAGCCCATAGCCCGACAGAAGGCCTCCAAATGCTGTTTGCCGTTCGCGGTCAAATGGGTTTCCCCGGGAATGTCTTCGGCGAGATCGCGTCTAATGCGTTCGAATTCGCTGGCTACATCCTGTTAGCTCTTTTGGCCGAAGCGCTCATAAAATGGTTCGGTGTGAAGCGCGTGCGTGCTTACGTTGCTGTTGGACTTGGGGCAGCATTCGGTCAATTGATTTCGGGCGTCTTGAACCAACTTCTCGGGACGATTGACATTTATGGGAACATCGCCTGATTTTCCACGGTACAAACATCACCGCGTCCGATGCATATCCCCAACCCACCGCATATCGCTCTCGTCGGCACGGGCAGCGCCGCCGTGCGGCCATTCGCCCTTGACCCAAACGCCGCACGAAAAGCGGTCGACGAAAGCTTGGGCGTCGGCGATGGCGACGAAATAGAACAGCAAGGTGTCGGGCAGCGTCGGAATTGCAGATAACACTTGCAGACGGGGCGGGCTATACGTTCGGTATGGGACAACCGTTGCCATGGTCGCGTTGATTGGCCGCAAGATTCTGCGGCTGCGTCTGTAGCCGGCTCCGACGACGTGACAAAATAGCCGATTTGCTTTAATGACGAAGAGAAATGGAAGCCCAAAGATCCAGCGATGGTCATAGCGTTGATGGGGGACTCACGTTTTTTTGGCCGCAGTGGGCCACACGATCTTGCAAGTGTTGCAAAGGCAGCATGCGGAAGCGCGCCACATCGCGCTCTATTGCTGAAAGGTGTAGCGCCGTTGCAAAGCGCTGGACCTGACGACGTAAGTTTCCTGGACAACCGACGCTATGTGTCAGCGCTAGAGCGGACATCGGCCGGTGCGGTCATCGTGCATCCCGACATGCAAGCCCGGGTGCCGGCTGCAACGGTCGCAATCGTGACGGTCGAACCTTACGCAGCTTGGGCGCGCGTCGCCGCCTTGTTCCATCCAGTGCCGCCCGTTAGCCCTGGCGTCCACCCATCAGCCGTTGTTGCAGAAAGTGCGTTTGTCGATTCTTCGGCGGAAGTTGGGCCACTGTCGGTCGTTGAAGCTGGAGCGGAGATCGGACCCGGTTGCCGGATCGGAGCATGCTCCATAATCGGCTTCGGCGTGGTCCTCGGTCCCGACTGTCGCATCGGTCCACAGGCAAGTATTAGCCATGCGCTGCTGGGAGCACGCGTCTACATTTATCCCGGAGGAAGGATCGGTCAGGAAGGGTTTGGCTTTGCCGCCACCACAGAAGGGTTTCTGACGGTGCCTCAACTTGGGCGGGTAGTTATCGAAGATGACGTGGAAGTCGGAGCCAACTCGACGGTCGATCGCGGCTCGACGCGGGACACGATAATCGGGGCTGGTTCGCGCATCGATAATCTCGTGCAGATTGGCCACAACGTCGTTATCGGCCGGTGCTGCATCATCGTCGCGCAGGTCGGTATTGCCGGGTCGGCAGTGATTGAGGATTTCGTTCAGATTGGCGGACAAGTGGGAATCGCTGGACATATCCGGATTGGACGCGGTGCCCAGATCGGGGCGCAGGCTGGCGTGATATCCGATGTGCCCTCTGGCGCGACGCTTATTGGCAGCCCAGCGCAGCCGAAATCGGAATTCTTTCGACAAGTGGCGAAGCTGAAGCAAATGGCGCGGAGGTCGCGATAGTATGAACAAGTATCCAGGCCGGTCTTTAGCCGGCAGTGGAGATGTCAGTGACTGATCTTGCCATGCGCGCGGTCGATGCTTTGAACCTGCGCGTCCGCCCTTGTCGGACCAAAGACATAAGCGTAGCCGGCGCTTACCCAACCTTAGGGCCATGCGTCCGTTCTATTCTCACACTAAGTTTACACGCTGGCTGAAGCGCCTCAAGCCTCGCGACGAATTGGTAACGCGCATGGCGCTGCGCGACGACATTCGCGACCCGGGCGTCAGCCTGAAATGGGAGGGGCGAATCAAGGCGCTCGAGCGCGAGCTGATTAGGAACGAAGATGATATGGCCGAGCTATTGCGGGCCGTCGCTCGGGCGCGGAAAGAGGTCAAGTCAGTCTAAGCGCGCATCAATTTGGCCGAGCGCGCTTGTCGGTAGCCTTTCCGCCGAGATTTGACCGTGCGCTGACATTGATACGCAAGAGAGAGCGCGCTTTTTGTAAGAAAGTGTTGGTCGCCACTGCGTAGGGACCCAGTGCGCTCTCCCTGATACCCAGGCGGATGAAATTGCCAGGGGTCATCACCGAGAAGTCGGCCCCATACAAATCCACCTCTGCTCGGAACATCCTCGACGTCTTATATGGGTTAAATCGATCTCTTAGCGCTTTCCTATAGAAGTCGTGGTTAGATTGCGCAGAGAGAAACAACTTATTGGGTCCAATGGCAAACGGTCGGAGGATTGAGGTCGAGTCTAGGAAATATTCCGCAGCACCAGTGGCAACATCTGGCCAGGCCGCATTAAAATAATCATCCAAAATGGCGACTCCGCGCTCATCCATCATGGCGGCAGCCAGTCTTAAGTCGTTATTCGTACACTCGGCCGTGTGTCCGGCGTCGATAGAAATTAGTCTTGCGGGACCCAATTCATTGACTATATCGCCTGGCGAGACCTCCAATGAGGACTTCGATATAATCAAGACATCCTGATCGCGCCCACAGAATGTGCGCACGTTTTGTAAAAACCCGGCTCGATCGCCTTTGCCGGAGTCGTCGGTATTTAGTTCCTGATTTTCAAACAGGTCGATCGCGAAGGCGCGTTCATCAGGCGCGGCGCCAAGGAGTAAGAGGATAAAGAGCTTACCATGGTGCACCCCTATCTCTCCCACTGCACCCCAAACACCGCGTTGGTGTTGGGTCGCCGAAATTGCCGCGATCAGCTCCGCCGCATACCTGCTTAGCCATCCCTCGATCTTAGGCATTCCTGTCGCAATGTACTGGTCGACCGCACCCGACTTGAGATTTTTCGGCATTCCACGGTTCACCTTCTCGAGCAATCAAAAACCGTACGCGTAGAGTCTCAGCGCTGGGATTTCCAAGTCGCGCTGCTACCAAATATCTTTGAACCAAGGATTTCGCCGCCGGTTCGATCTCTTCAAAGGCGGCTCCCGTATCAGGAACTCATGCCGTTCGCAATCCCTGTTTCGCTCGAGCGGTTGGTCCTACCGGATAACATCTGATAAAAGCGGCTGAAAGGCGAGAACTCCCGGTACCAGCTTGACATGGGCCTGGAGAGCATAGCCGGCGTCGTAGTCCGGGTGCGAGCACTTCCTGGGGTCCTGGTTTACGGCATGACCGAGAGCGAAGCGCGTAACAAGGCCGTGTTGGTGCTGCGTGTGATCGCTGATCGTATCGCGGCGGGCGAAGCCTAACGGGTAAGTTCCTCGACGTGCTCAATCGCGACCATGGTTTCGACGTTCCGCCCAAGCATCCAGAGCGGCAATTTTATGCGGTGGTCGTCGGCCCATTGCACGATCGAGGTCTGCCCGGCAAATGGCCCGGCGATGATCCTGATCTTGGTGCCGCGCTTGAGCACGTAGTGACCGTTGGCTTGATCAAAGCACGTGCTGTTGGCTCTTAAGTTTTCGAGGAATGACGGACTTATGGGCGCGGGCTCGTCGTAGCCATCACGCCCCCTGCGCACCAAGACGGTGTTGACGCCCCAGGTCGATTTGACCGGTACCCAACGTTGACCCGCGTCAATATCGACATGGAAAAAAAGGTATTGCGGGAACAACGGGCGCTGCTCGTGCCAGATCTTGCCCCGGCGCACCGTGCGCACTGTGTAAGTCGGATTGAAGATGTCGTATTTTTGTCGGGTCAGATTGGTGATGGCGATGTCGGCAGCATTGGTTTGCGGCTTAAGTTGCGCGACGGCCCATACCAAATTGAATCCCCCAAAGTGATTTGTTCAACGCGGATAGCGACGCGACAGGTTATTAAAGGTGAACGTGATCGGGCGTTTCGCGGCCCACATGACCTTGAGCAGCTTCAAGCATTTCGCGAGATTGAGTTGCTCTCCCTGCGTTCTGCACTTAGTGCACAAAGGCGCTGCCATGATTTGGTTCGGGTCGTTGCGTTTCGGAAGTATCTGCGCGTACACCGGATAGCAGTCGGTGCTGTCGCAGAGAAAACACTGAAGTTCGCCCGCGCGTGCGCGCTCCGCATGGTCGTCCCAAAGATGGACTAATTCGCGGCGCGCATCTGGGTCCCCGTTCAGAGCCGCGCGGTGGACGCGCAGGAACCACGACTTATCGGGAATGTCGAAGACGATCAGCGCCATGTGCAAATCGGCCCGGGCTTCAACTAGTTCGTGTGCTAGTCAAAGTCCGGGCCGCCTCTTTGCCAGCCACGCGCAGTAAAGAAGATAAACCCGCGCTGCCGGTGCTCGGTGTTTGACGGCACTTGCCGAGTTGCCGTCCGGCGCCAAAATGCATAAACACGCCGGATAAACGGCGCGGCGAGCGAGGCTGGATGGTCAGCGCTCGCCGCGCGCACTGGGCGCGGAGGTAACAACAACGCCCAGGTTTGCCACCGCTGGATGAGATCAGACGATGGGTAATTCCGCATCGGAGTCCTCGAGCAGCTTCGCCAAAGATTCGCGCCACGCCAGCGCTATCGCCTCATCCGTTGCAATGCGTTTGCCCATCGCATCGAACGTCGCTTCGGGGTCGAGCGACACATAGGCTGTCGCCTTATCTGCGAGCTGTTGCGACAACGCGCCCGCACAGGCGTGATGGATCAATGCAAAGGCCTTGCGCAGGCCGCGGATGCGGGCGAAGGCTCGGGTTTGCTCCGCGAATAATCGTTGGTAGGCGTCGCTCTGGGTAATCACATCGGTCAGAGCTTGATTGCGCTGGCGCTGCCTTCTCGTCAAGGCGGCGGGTGACTTGAAGGATCTCGTTATCGAGCGCCATCTCGATACGCTCAACCTGAACGACCTCGGCTTGCGCCGCTTCCAGTGCGCGCTCGGCGTTGCTGACAGGGGAGATGGTAGCGACATCGCCGTTGGCGAACGCATAGGCCAACCGCGTCGGTTCGTCGCTGCGGGCGGCTTTCAAGGCGGCTTCCGCCTGCGACAGTTGGCGTGCCGCTGGCCGGCTTTGTTCGCCCGCCCGTTCGCGGGCTTCTTGCAGATCTTCGAGGCGCTGGCGCTCAATCGCCAGCGCGGCAATCGCCGTTAGCAAGGCATTGCGCTGCTCGAACAGGTCGGTACTCAATTTAGGCTCTGTTGAATTTTAAGTGGGTTAGGCGGCATGCGGGTTGATGGTTCGAAAGTCGAGCTTGCCGGCAATCAGGAAGATGACGGTGCGGATGGTCGAGAGTTGGGTGAAGCCGCGAGCGCGGCGCTTGGCGGACTGGAACAATCCGTTCAGCGCTTCGAGGAAACCGTTGGTCTGGCGCGTCTGCGCCCAGGCGACGATGCCCTCGAGGTTATTGCGGATCATCGCGGCGACTTCTTTCATCGGCTCGACCTTCGATCGCATGACGCAGGTACACCAGTGAGCGAGCATGGCGCGCACGACATTGATCTGTTTGCGATCGAGGATTTCCCGCAGCTGCTCCTTGTAGGTCCAGGCGCGCGCGGTGCGCACGGTGGCCATGCGCGCGATCAGCGCATCGAGATCGGCCGCAGCCTCGTTGGACAGTCGCGATCGATCCTTCAGGAGCGACCAGCGCAGCCCCTTGAGCGATCGATCGGTGCGCTGCTCAAGGCGCCGGGTGCGGTCGACGGCGGCGTTGGCATGCCAGATGACGTGGAACTTGTCGAAGGTGATCCGTGCCTTGGGCAAGTGCTCAGTACACCCCTTAATGAAGGCCGGCGACATATCGATGCTGATCGAGTTCATTTGCGCCGCGGTGCAGCCGCGGCTCTCGATCTCTTGGGTCAGATGCTCGATGGTCTCTGCACTTCGGCCCTCGGCGACCGCCACCACACGCCGCTCCGTGGCGTCGGCGGCCAGGGTGATGTAGTCATGCCCGCGAGCGCGGGAGGTCTCATCGATGGCCAGCGCCCGCACCGCCGACAGATCGGTCTGGGCGAGCGCGAGCTCCACATAGCGCTCACAGATCGCTGCCACCCGGTGCCTGCTCTCCCCCACTAAGCGAGCGGCCGCAGCGAAGGTCATATGCTGGCACAGCATCAGCACGAGAGCTTCGAACAACAACGTGAAACCAGACAGTTTCCCACCCCACGGCGGTTCGACTTGGCGCACGCTCCCGTCCGGGAGCTTCAAACGCGGCACCCGCACCTCCAGGAAACACTCGTGCTGAAAGAAGTTCAGGTGCCGGTAGCGCTTGCTAACGGTGTCGTGGACGGGATGCTGGCCATCGATCCCCGCCACGGCAAAGCGACTGCCGGTGGTGAAGTCCACGCGGATCGTCAGCGTCCTGGCCACCGCGTCAAAGTCCGTGCCCGCTACATACCAGGGCGAGGATACTCCCAGCGCCACCTCAAACAGCTTGTCCGACATGCTCAACCCTATTACCACCGGTGATCCAAGCTTACCCACTCAGATTTGAAGAGAGGCTCAATTTATCGACCTGTGCCGGAGAAGCTGATGTTCATGCCGATGTCGCCCCACCGCTTGGCGAAGCCCTTCGCATTGCGCAGCGCTGCATCATTGGCTAGCCGTCGATCTTGCGCCCCACGACGGCGAGCATCAGCAGCGTTTTGATTGTTGTTGTAGGCGGGGACATTGGCACGCCCGCCATTGCCGTTGCCGTTGGCGTCCTGACTGACGAGATTGGAAAGGCCGGTGATGAAGGCGGCGCGTTCATCGTCGTCGCTGAAGCCGCCCATGATCTTGCCGACGATGTCGAGGGCTTCTTCAGCCGAACAGCCGTGGGTGCCGTTGGGTTGATCTTGATCAAGGCCGGTGCCGCCATAGGCATGTGGCGCGCGCGGTAGCGCAGCGTCTTGCGCCATCGGTCGACCGCTGAGATGGGCGCGCAGCGCCCGGTCTGCGGTTGCGCGGGTGCGCTCAAGATCGAGCTTCTTGCTGAGCTGCTGGCTTACAGCCATCCCCAGCGTTCTGAAAAAGTCGGGTGCTTCGGGCATGATCAATTCCTCCCAATGATGACACCTCTTAATCGATGAAGAGGTGGCGGTGGCGGTGGCGGTATCGGCGGTCGTGATGGCGGCGGTTGCGGTTGCGGCGTCTGCGCCCGGATCATCGCCAGCCTCTGCTCATGGCTCGCTGTTGCAGCATGCGCAGCTCATGACTGGCGTCTTGCTGATAGTCGCCGCCCAGCCGCGAACGCATGGGCATACCGACGCGCCCGATCTGGGCGCTGCGCGCCAGCACCGACGGGTCGATGTGCATGGGCGGTCTCGATGCCGCCATCACGCACGCGCCCGCAATCGCATTCGCGATGTCGTCGTGCAATCCCGATGGATGGTCGATCACGTCTTTGCCCGTACCGCGACCGGTGCGGCGCTCCAAGGAGCATAATTGCGTGATGGCGCGCGGATGATCCAAGAGGCTGACTTTGCGCGAATTCAGGAGCGGCAAGAACTGGACGTAGAGATCGCTCTTGGAATGCTCGGCTGGTTGATAGTGAATGCCTCGCTTCTGGAATTGCTCACGGGGCCATTCGCCGGCGTAGCGGTCGCCATGCACCTTCGTGATGCGGTACTGCCGCAGCGTGAGGCAGAATTCGTCCACGACGCTCTCGGGGGAGAAGGGTGGCTTGATCTCGCGCAGGAGCTCGAGGATAGCCACCTTGGAGACGGGATCGTGATGGGCGATAGCCAGCGTCATCGCGTCGGCGGAGCCGCCGCTCGGATCGACGAACCCGATGTAGTGACGGCCCATCTCCGGCGCGCGCTCGAAGCAGCCCGCTTCAATCGCCGCTTCGACGACGTCGCGTCAGACGAAGTCGGCGAGATCGCTGCGCCATTGACTGAGCCATTCCGCAGACGCCGCTTCCGGATCGCGCTCTAATTGTTGCTGGATGAAGGTATCGGCAATCGTCGGGTTGAATTGGCGCGTACCCGCATGGACGACCAAGATGTCGGGATCGTTCTGTCCGAAATACTTCTTGTACTTCTCGAAGAGGAGGCCGCTGCGGCGGTAGACGGTGGAGATGCCGACGAGGATGGATTGCGGCAGCGTGACGAGGCCGGGGGCGAGCGCGTTGTAGACCGCGACATCCGGGTTGGCGCTTTCCTCGCTGCGCCAATAGGCGACCTCATCGAGGACCACGGCGAGGATCGTGCGGCCCCTGACGGCCTTGAAGCTATTCGTGGCAGGATCTCGACTTGATTATTCAATTCGAGCGCCAGTTCGGTCTCGCGCTCGACGAGCGGCGCTAAGAGCGGTGCCTCGAAGAGGGCTTTGAGGTAGCGGAAGATGATCCGCGATTGCTCGCGGTCGACGGCGAGGCAGAGGATCGTCGCCTTCTCGCCCGGGCGGAGAAACGGGCGGTAGTCATTGGCGAACGCCATCGTCGCGCAGATCGCAGCCGCGATGCTGTCTTTGCCGCCGCGTCGACCAATCGCGAGCCAGACCTCCCGGACGGGGCGCGTGGGCCGAGGCCCGCGCGCCGCTTAGCTTTTGCCGCCGAAGCAGCGGCAGCGATATGGACGTCGCCTCGGCGATGCGATTTTTTGGGAGGAATGTCGCGCGGCTCAGGTTCAAGCATCGCACAAGATTGCGATTTTGTAGGTCGCTGAATTAAGTGTGATCTGCGGTCTACTCCCACCATGAATAATCTTCGATTAGAACGGGAGCAGTTGCAACCTGTTCTTATGCAATACAGCAACGATGCTTGATCAGCTCAAAGAAGTTCTTTCGAGGCGCAGTAAAAACCATGCGCGTTGTCGTAGCGGCTACGACGATGCGCGGAGCGGTCGCAAGTATCGGGCACGCATGTTGTCTGGATCGGGTTGTTGTAAATCTTGTCTGGCAGGCCGTTCATTTGACAATAGCAGAATGGCCCGACGGGTGGATTGACTTCAGGCTTGATCCATCAGCGCCGTACCGCAACCATCTGGTCATTTGCAGACGATGGCGAAGAGTTTTTCGTCAGAAGTTCCCGGCTGAATACCGCGCGGCTTGTTTAGCCACGTCGCATCATTGAATTGACGCCCGTCGACGATGGTTGTCTTGACCGTTATTGCCCTTTGCAGGCAACCAAAACTGACCCAATTCTTGATCTCTTTATGGACATTGGGGCATGTTTCTCGCTCCCACACGGAGGTCGATGATGCGTCGGGTCGCGTAATGCTATCTTTATCGTAATAGACACTGCATTTGACGCCCCCTTGAAGATTTTCATTTTCAACCAGCGTCCAGTCGGCCGCCTGTGTTGCGGTGGCGACTAAAAGCAATATGGCGCCAATCGCCGCGCCACAGTAACGAGGGATCAAATTATGCCCCAAGGTCAAAATCCGTCGCCGACATACGTGCCGCTCTCATCAAATTAGCCCGGCGGCAATGGGGATGCTCCGCTGCCACGCAGGACCTCCTTGAGGCACAGACGTTGGCCGAACACGCCTGTCTGGCCCGTTCGTTTATAGTCCTCAACCATCGTTGTTGTCTTCCGCCGCACGACGCGAGAGCGCTGCCGCCCGCATCCGCAGGTACGATTTATCCGCCCACAGTTCTCGCAAGGGACGACAACGCCGCAACAACATCGAATTTTCCATGAACCCTATGACCCCGTTGCTCGAGGCCACTGCTACCCGATCTACTTTTGCCTCGTTGTATTCCACTGCATTTTCCCCATTACATTCCCTAAAATCGTCGCGCGCGACGTTTGAGAGATTCATAGGGGTCAACGGGGTCATAGGGTCTAGGGCTGAAGTTATATGATCATTTTCAGACCCTATGACTCCCCTATGACTCGACCGACCCAAGTCATAGGGGGGGTCATAGGGTCTGTCATCGGGTCTGTAGCGGGCTGATCATCCGCTAGCGCGCTACCGTTGTCGGCGAGCAGCTTATAGGTGGTGGTAGACCACCGCCCACCTTTCGATCGTGTCAACACATAGCCGCCAACCCGTGTATCGACATAGCGCTCGACCGCCCTCGCGACAAACTGGCGCCCCTTGTTGTGCGGATCGATGAGATTGAGCACGTCTTGATGGAGTTGGCTAACTGCGACGAGATCGGAGCGATGGTGCTCCGCCCACTTTCCGAACAGCTCACGCACCTCGCGACGCCTCGGATCATTGAGCTTGTTGCGCAGCATCTCCTCGACAGGATCGGCGCACCCCAGCGACAACAATGGATCGCGCACCCATTGCGCCCATTGTTCGAATGAACCGACTGGTTTGCCGCGCTTCAAGTGGATGGCCTGCTGTCGTCCATAGCGTAGGATCGTCAAGGCCGCTTCCAACAACCCCACGCGTGAACGCATGACATCATTGAGGAAGCCGGGTTTGAAGGGTCGCCCTTCGGGATCTTCCATCTTGGGGTCGATGGTGACGATCAGGAACCGCCGGGCGAGATCTTCGGTGACGCGCAACCCATTCCCCGTCAAGGTAAAGAAGGCGGCGCTGTTAAGCAGCAGCATCTTGGAATAGCCGAGGATCCGCACCTCCGCCGGTCGCTCGGTGATCGCGGAGGCCAGCGTCTCCGAACGCATCATCCGATCGTTGATGTTGTCGGCGAAGACAAACGGCGTGCCGGTCAGCAGCTTCGCGCCCAAACGTTTTTCGAACTCATCCTCTTTACCAGCTGGAAATGCCGAGGCGCGGATACCGTAGGCGATGATGGCGATCGCTCGTGCCAGTAAGCCTTTGCCGGCGCCTGACCCCGACATATTGGGTGCCACGATCAAGGTGCCCGGTGCCAACCATAGCGAGCAGCGCGCAACAGCAGTCAGAACGCTGCACAGGTAAGCGCTCTCCGAATAGCCGGGCGGATGGGTCTGATCGACGATAGCGACGCCATCGCGGTTGATCATCTGTGCATCGGCAAACGGGAACGTCTTGAATACAACGCGTAGTTGGGCGAGCGCGGCTCTCGCCTGATCGACGCTCGGGCGGTCGGGCAGCGCCACCGTGGGCGGCGCATCACAGTAGATCTCGCTGTGCGCATCATAACCAGGCTGTGACACGATGACGCCATCAGCGCGCAAGAGGGGCGCCGTCGAGATGCCGGCGAGCGGTTTTACCCGCCATTCGGCACTCTCCAAATACATCCGCGCTACCTTGTCGGGCAGCGTGATCGCGCGCTCGTTACCATTCCTACCGATCAGCACGGGCTGGCAGCATTCGTGCGCCTTCATCACAATGTTGGAAATTTGCATATCACGCGAGAACAACTCGCCGTTGGCGTCGCGTTTGATCTCGACGAGCACACGACCACGATCAAACAATGTCTCATTCGCGGCCAATAGATCGCGTAATTCGTGCACCATTGACGGCAAATCGGACTGGTGAACCACCAAGCGCGGAAGTACCGTCGGTATCGCTACTTCTTCGACACCGTCGATATCCTTCATGATGATCTCCGTAACAAGAGATCATTGAAGTCACCATGGCAAGTTGGTCTGACGACACGCGCGCGGCGACCTTCGCGCTTGAACCGCTGCGCCGCCGCAAGGGCCATCCGCTCACCGACGCCATCGGCATCGTTGTCGGCGGCGATCACGACTTCGCGCGTGCGGTCGGACAAGATGACATCGGCCAAATTGGGGGCCGAGATCGCCGCCCAACCGGGCAAGCCCAACAACTTCATCGCGCTGGCTGTGGTTTCGATTCCTTCGCCAATAACCATCGTCTCCGCTGGCGGTGATAGATGGATGGCGTAGCCCTTCACAGGCACGCCGTGCCACAACAGGCGCACCGGGTTGACCGGGGCCTTCCCGGGTTCGCGGTCATGGAGGAAGGTGCGATGCGCATTGACGAGCAGCCCATCAACATTGCGCACCGCGCAAACCATGCAGGGCCACTGCGTGCTCGTGGGCCCATGGTATGCGTTCGGGTGTGCGTGCATCTCGGCGCGCCAGGGATCGAGCTCGATCAGATCGATCCCACGCGCCGCGAGATAGCGTTCGACGGTGCTCCGGTCGACCGCGCCTAGCCGCAAGAAGAATCGCCCGAATTCATGGGGCATTACCGTGTGTCGTGACTCAACACACGCGTGGACCCTTCCATCAATCGTGACCGGCCACAGCTCGCGATCTTCCAATGCATCGGCAACAGCTGCAAAACTACAGCCGGCAAAACAGTGCAGTAGGAGGCGCCCGTCGCCGATACCAATCGAAAGCGACGGCGTGCGATCATCGTGCGCGGGCAACGCGCCTTCCATTGTTGGCCCGATTGCTTGGCGTCCAACCCCGCGAGTAATTGTTCAAATGTGATGGGGGCGACGGCGCCCGCCCATCGTCTTCATCGGGGACGAGACGGGCCTGCCATTGTGCAGTGGATCGCTGTCTATACTGAAACGCCATTGTTTACCCTCCCTTGAACTTGGAGAGCAAACCACGGCCAAATTACTTGTTGCGGGATCTGCTTTTCTTCGTTAATTCTTCTCGCCACATTGAATGGTTGGCCGTGGATGCCTTCCAAACCTAAGAACCGGATCCCAAACTCCGGTCTTTTTCTTTTTACTGTATCTGCATCGCGATTACTAGACGAGAGCAGTAATGCTCGAGCAGTTTTTCAGTAAAACAAAGTGCGCGTGACTTTAAACTTTGTTGTCCTGGTCTTCGCGCTGTTTTTGCCGATAGCGGTGGCCGCTCTCGAGCAATGCTCGTTGCCAGTCACCAAACGCCAGACCGAGCGCGGGCATGGGCATAGCGGCAACAAGCTCTTTGATCCGTTCGCCCCGCGGGAGCGGATCGGGCCTATCAGGGCCGCTGTGCAGACAATCACGCAGTTGGTCGAGGCGGTGATAGCATCGCAACTGGTCTTCGCAATATTCCACCAGGACGCCACGCGGCCCCAGTCGCTCAACGAATAGCCGGCCCGTCAGGAAGGCTTCGAGATAGGTATGGCGGCCAATCTCGAAGCCGCCGTCGTCACCATCTTCGCTGATGATGTAACCATAGATCACCCACTCGCGTTTATCCTTGATGATATCGGAGAGCGCGAGATACGCGACGCGGCGATGGCTCAGGCGCTCGATGAGTTCCATCAGGTCTCTGCATTCCTCTCGGAGACGCTTAAGGTTCTCAGTCATTCGAATTGTCTCCGGGGGCTGTGCTGGCGGGCATAGGAAGCCACCTTCTGCAAAATCTGGTCGAGCTTGACACGCTGTTTCCCCGAGAGCTGCGAGCAGTCAATGATCTCGACGAGGAATCCGCGCTCCCATTTATTGAGGGCGGCGGGCCAGCGCTGTGCCCGCACGATGGCCTCGATAACGGTGGGGTGCAGCGCTACCGCGGATGCCGCGCGCTGCGGCTCGTTGGGTCGGTTGATCTTGTTAAGCTGCTTGTTAAGTTCCGGCCGCCGCACCTGTCGCAAAGAGGAACGACACCATTCGCTGCGGGATTGATCCCGCGAACCAGCATGTCGGCGATCATGCCATCCTTAATAGACGCTGTCCTAATTTGGTGGCGCACTCTGGGTGCAGACCGATGTAGGAATTCTTGGTCAGCGCATCGCTTGTCTGATGACCAGCCGTCCGAGTAGACGAAGATGCGATCCAACTGTCCGCCGCAATGAAAGCACTTTGTCGGCTGCGCGTTAGGACTGGGTTGGTGAAGGTCATCACGGTTGTTGATACCGATATGGTTGAGATCAGCCACGGTCATGATGAACCTCCAGCCGCCGGTATGATGTAGTCGAACATGGTTCCTCCTTCATTCCGGCAACGAACCTGCCGGGCTTTGTTATCGTTGCGGACGGGTGATTTTCAGACGGACGGGCGGTGCTGCTGGCGCGCCTGCATCTGTGGGCGGAACGACATGCCCATCGACCAATCGCGAACCCTTCTTGCGGCCGTGCGGTTTGTATGAGGCGGCATATTCGCTGGAACGGATGTGGCTGCGTTGGTTCAGCCATTCGACCAGAGCATCGACGCGATACCTCACCTTTCGCGGCGAGAGCTTGACAAATTCCGGGCCAAGTCCATGACACCGCAGGCCCTCCCAAAACTCCTTTGAGGTCTCGGTGATCTCCGCCAAGGTAATCGTCGAGATCATGTGATCAGCATCGCCGCTGCGCGCGATGCGCTCGGCGATCCGATCCGCGTGGCGGTCGAGGTGGAACTTTCGATTGGGATTGGTCGATGAATCAGTCGGCAATCTAACCCTCCCTTTGGCGGCTAATCGTCACGCGAAGCGACGCGCGACTTAGCAACAACAGATTTGGGAAGGGCTCGATTGCCCTGATACCTGAAACGCCTATCTAGGATTCGGCGTCAGATGACATCACTCAAATGTAAAGCATCGGCTCGCGTGAGACAATCGGATTTTTGGATTAGGCCAACCGACTTACATTCTCGGTGGTGGCCGGTGCAATCCCGCACAACTCCATCAAGCGATCGCACACGCGTTGCGTGGGCTCGCGCAGGCGGTTCACCGTCATTTGCACATAGTTTGCCGTCTGATCGCTTTCCGGCAGGGCGTGGTTGACCAACGCCTTCAACGCCATCGGTGAGATATCGGAGGCCTCGGCGTTGGTGACGAATGTTCTCCGCAAATCATGGCTGCTCACCTTGATGCCGCTGGTCTTGGCAATCACCTCGAACACGCCGGTCGGGTCGACGACCCCGCCCGATTTGCCGCGACCCGGAAAGATGAAATCGCCGTCGCGGCCCAGCGCCCGCCGCGCAATAAGCAGATCCCGCACAAACGATGACATCGGCAGGTCCAGTTGGCGGTCCGCCTTGGTGCGCTCGGCCGGTAAACGGATCAGCTTGGCGGCAAAGTCGATATCGCCCCAACGCAGGCCCGCCGCTTCGCGGCGTCGCAGGCCCGAGAACAGCATCAGCAGCAGATAGTCGCGCATCGTGCGGCTGCTCAAACCATCGACAGCTTTATAGAAGGCCGGGAGATCGTCGGCTTTGACGAGGCGCTTGCGGCTCGACTGCTCGAACCAGCGATCCCCCAAACTCGAGGTCGGGCGCGGTCCGAGTTCGGGCATCCGGTCGGGGTCGCTGGCCCAAATCCAGATGATGGCGAGCACCCGCATCACCGTATTGGCGGTGGTCTGGCCTTGCGTCGGTGCACCGCCGCGCCGCGATCCGGCGTTGCGGGCCGCGATCTCGCGGGCGATTTCCGTGTGGCGCTGCTTGACCATGTCACGCGTGATATTGCAGAGCGGCTTATCCAACCAAGCCGTCAGATAGCGCTCGATCATCGCCCGATAGTGCTGTCGGCTGCTGTCCCTTAGTTTTCGCTTTTCGGTCAGATAATCATCCAGCACCGCGCGCAGCGTCCCCCTGGCTGCCCGTTGCGCGAGCTCGCGCGCCTTCCTCCGTTCGGCCTTTGGATCGACCCCGGAATAGAATTGCCCGATCAATTTCTTCGCTCGCGCGCAGGCATCATCTAATTCGAGGACGTTGACGGGGGCGATCGTCATGCGCCGCGTCTGGCCGTTTTGCATCGTATGCTGGACGACGTAAGTCTTGGCTTGCGTCGCGCCGCTGACAAGCACGCCGAATCCGCGTAGTTCGGTATCCCAGTAGAGCGTCTGCTTACCGCTCGGATGGGGCGCTGGCAGCTTGGCGATTTCGTTCTTGGTTAGTTTCAATGAGGGCATGGCGGGGTCCTTTCAAACAAGGGGGAAATAAGTGCGAACGGGGTGCCGCGATTAGCGTTTCTTCTTTTACGTTCGCTCACTATTTAGAAAGGCTAAGCCATAAAAAATCAACCAGATCAGTATGTTAACAGGCTTTATCGCCTGTTGTCGACGCAAGACAAGGCCGTTTTTCTTTTACGGAAAAAGCTTGTTAAAGTAATAGTGCGCTACGGAGGTAGACTTATGGAGGGCAAGGTCTGTGTCATCACCGGGGCGACCTCCGGGCTGGGCCTCGAAGCGGCGGAGCGGCTTGCCAAGTTGGGCGCGCGGCTCGTGCTGGTCGGCCGCGACCCGGTGCGCGGCGACGTGGCCCTGGCGCGGCTGCGCGCAGCCGCGCCGGCGTCGTCGCCGAGCATCCATTACGGCGACCTGTCGAAGCTGTCCGAGATGAAGCGTATCGCTACCGCGATCGGCAACGCCGAGCCGCGGGTCGACGTGTTGATGAACAATGCTGGTTCAATGTTCGCCTCGCGGCGCGAGACCGCGGACGGGCTGGAGATGACGTTCGCTCTCAATCACATGGCGTACTTCGTTGTCACCAATCTGCTACTCGACCGCCTGCAAGCGGCGGGGCCTAGCCGTATCGTCTGCACGGCATCGGCGTCGCATTTGGGACAGAGGATCGATTTCGACGATCTGCAATCCAGGAGGCGTTATAGTGCTTCGCGGGCCTATGGCCGTTCCAAGTTGGCTAATATCTTGTTTACCCGAGAGCTGGCGCGGCGTCTCGACGGTATCGGCGTCACGGCCAATTGCCTTCACCCGGGTTTTGTCGCGACCCGGTTCGGCGCCGACAACGGCGTCTTTGCACGGCTTGCAATCCGTATTGCTATGCTCGGAGCGATCGGAGTGCAAAGGGGCGCGGATACGATCGTCTATCTTGCCTCATCGCCCGACGTAGCGGGTTTGAGCGGCGGTTACTACCGGCGGCGACGCCTGACGCAAGCTAGCGTCGAGAGCCAGGATTTAGCGGCGGCGCGACGGCTCTGGACGGAAAGCGCGCGGATCTCCGGTATGGCGGTTTAAATCGTGGCGCTGCGCAACCCCTACGAGGTACTGAACGTCAAGCCCGATGCGAGCGAGGCCGAAATCCGCACGACCTATCGCAACTTGGCCAAGAAATTTCATCCTGACCTCAATCCTGGCAACAAGCAGGCCGAGGCGCGGTTCAAGGAGATCGGTGCCGCTTACGACATCATCGGCGACAAGGAAAAGCGTGCCCGCTTCGATAGGGGGGAGATCGATGCGAGCGGCACCGAGCGGCCACAAAATCCCTATGGCGATTATCGTCACTACGCCGAGGCCGATGCCGGCGAGCGTTATCGCGGTTCAGGTTTTCGCGGGGCCGAAAATATGTCTCAGGAAGATCTCGAAGATTTGTTCTCGTTCTTCGGCAGCGCGCGCGGTGGGCGCGCCGGTAACGGTGGCGGACGGCACTTTCGCATGCGCGGCGATGATCGACGTTACCAGCTCCGGGTCGATTTCCTGGACGCTATCAATGGCGCCCAGAAGCGATTGGATTTGCCCGGCGGGAAAACCCTCGACGTTAAGATTCCGGCGGGCTTGCGCGACGGGCAAATCCTGCGCCTCGGCGGTCAAGGGGACCAGGGCATCGGCGGGGGCCCCCCCGGCGATGCGCTGATCGAGGTTCGCGTCGAGCCGCATCCGCTGTTTCGTCGCGAGGCCGATGACATTCACATGGAACTGCCGATCACGATT
This sequence comes from uncultured Alphaproteobacteria bacterium, assembly GCA_963804725.1. Lineage (GTDB taxonomy): Bacteria > Pseudomonadota > Alphaproteobacteria > ATCC43930 > CGMCC-115725 > JAATGI01. The sequence continues at coordinate 96,202 of CAWDRN010000013.1, forward strand.
GCGGAAGCCGTTCTCGGTGCCAAAGTTGCAGTGCCAACGGTGGACGGCAGCGTCACCATGTCGATCCCTGCTGATTCAAACGCGGGGCGCGTGTTGCGTTTGAAGGGCAAAGGTGCGCCCAAGCCGGGCCTCAAGGGAGAGCGCGGCGACCAATATGTCGCGCTCAAAATCGTGCTGCCGGAACCGGCCGACCCTGAGCTGACTGCGTTTCTTAAGGATTGGGGGCCGACACATCGCTACGATCCCCGGAGTAAGCTCCGATGATCACCTTCGAAGCCGTGATCCGCAGCGTTACCGGTGTGCGGCCGACCGAGTTGCGCGCCTGGATCGCGGAAGGGTGGGTGCAGCCAGAAACGGAGCGGGGCGTTCTCATCTTCCGCGAGATTGATGTAGCGCGCGTTCAGCTTATCCACAATCTGCGCCGCGATCTCGCGATCGGCGACGAGGCCTTGCCGGTGGTCCTCAACTTGCTCGACCAACTTTATGCCATACGCCGACGGCTGCGCGCGCTGAACCAGGCGATTGCCACCCAGCCACCAGCGGTGCGACGGACGCTGCGTGTGGCACTGCGCACACCGCGCCGCAGCCCCGAGCGCCGCCGGAAATGAAACCTGATGCGCAGCGGCTAGGGACGGGTGCCGGAAGCGAGAAAACCGCCCGATTGATGCGGGATGTCGGAAAAGCAGCCCGGCCTCGTTGCCGGGAGGAGGCGACATGAACCCTGCCATGATCATCTTGATATTGGTTCATATCCTTTGCGCCGTGATTTGGGTCGGGGGCATGGTCTTCGCGCATTTCATGCTGCGGCCTGCGGCGTCGTCGCTGGAGCCACCGGTGCGCCTGCCGCTGTTTCGCCGGGTGCTCGAGCGATTCTTTCCCACGGTATGGGCTACTGTTGTACTGCTGCTCGCAACTGGCTTTGCCATGATCGTGCTGGAATTCGGCGGGTTCGCGACCACACCCCAATATGTCGACATCATGATGGCGCTCGGCATCGTGATGATGCTGGCCTTCGGGCATCTGTTTTTCGGACCCTGGCGGCGCATGCGAGGCGCACTCGATCGCGGCAACATTCCTGATAGCGCGGCGGCGCTCAATCAGGTCCGCATGATCGTCACGTTCAATCTCTATCTTGGTTTGATCGTGATCGGGGTGGCGGCGACTGGACGGTATTGGGGGGCTTAGCCATGAGTCCCGTGACAAGGATCGGTTCGAGGTTCGCCGCAATCACCCTGCTGACCGCGGGGTTGGGTGCCTGTGACGTACTCACCGCCGGCTCCTATAGTGCTCCCGTGGTGGCGCCGCCAGCGATCATGGTGCCGGCGACGATGCGGCCGGCCGACCCGACACTCGCCCGGCTCTACTTCTTCCGCGACTACGACAACACCGGTACGACGCAATGGACCTCAATCGAGCTCAACGGCCGAAAAGTGGGCGACATTGGCCAGGGTGCGTACTTTTTTCGTGACGTGAACCCAGACACATATACCGTCACTGTCCGCTCCGAAGGGATTCATTCCGATCAATTCGCGACCGTCACTGTGCTGCGCGGGAGCACAACCTTCATCCAAGTCTTTACTAGCGATTTCTACGCAGCCCAGTCGATCACGTTTCCCTTCAGCTCCGGGCCAGGGACATTCGGCGATGTCGTCGTCCCGCCCGGCCTGGCGCTGGCACGAATTGCGAGACTTCACCCCCAAAGCTGAGACCACCATGAAACGCATCTTGGTATTGGCGCTGCTCGCGGTCGCTATCGTTGCCAGTTCGGCGCTCGCGCAAACCTTTCCAGGACCGGCGACACCGACGCAGGCGCGCATCTATTTCTATCGCACAGCGGACATCGGCAACCAGGTGATGGGATGGACCAGGGTATTCATCAACGATCAAAAGGTCGGCGATCTAAACGCGAGCACCTATTTCTATCGCGACGTCCCGCCCGGGCAGCTACAGGATCAGCGTCAGCAGCGATGTGCCTTATCAGGACCAATACCACGAATATAACTGTGGCCGCCGAACAGCACCACTTTTATCGGGTCTTCAACGTGCCTGGCTATGGCGTCCAGATCAATTCTGGTTTTCACTGCCGCCGAGATCTATCGCGCCGAGTGTCTTTGGCAATCGCGTGACCGATCCGGCCGCGGCCCAGGCGGCGATGATTGGTCTGAGCCCGGTGCAATAAGAAGCGGGGCGCCGCTAGGCGACTTCGCGCGGACGGACGCCGATTTGAACTTCGCCAAGCGCTTGCGGCGTGTCGATGTCGGTCAGGACGCTGTCCGTGTCCATCTCCGTCTCGCCCACCAGATCCGGATGCGCGGCGATAACCGCTCTTGCGCCGCTGTCGCCTTCAATTCGCGCCAGTTCCAGAAACATCTGTTTGCCGAGCAGCACTGGATTGCCGCGTTTGCCCTTGCGGGTCGGCACCACGATGGCACGGCCCTCGACCGGATTGAAAGCGGCGATCAACTTGTCAATCTCGCCGGCTGCGATGCGAGGCATGTCGCCGAGCAAAACCACAACGCCATCGATGTTTGCTGGCAGAGCGGCGAGGCCGGCTTTCATCGAAGTCGACAGGCCCTGCGCGTAATCGGCGTTATGAGCGATAGTCAGGGGCAAGCCCGCAAGAGCTGCTTCGATGGTCGCTCTGTTATGGCCTGTGACTGCGATCACCGGACGTGCCGCGAAGCGAGCGCGGCCTCGGCGGCATGGCGCACCATCGGCTTGCTGTCGATCTCGATAGTGAGCTTGTTGATGGTGCCCATGCGGGTCGATTGCCCGGCGGCGAGAATGATGGCGGCAATACGCGGCGCCCGGGGCGCAGCACCCTCGGCGCCGACTGTGGTCGCGGCACGAGGCAGGCCGCGCGTCGGGATGTCGGCCAGCAAGCCGCCGACGCCCATCCGCATGATCTCGTTCGGCCCCGCCGGCAATCCGGCGCAAAGGCGTTGCAAGACCCAATCATAGCCGTTGACCTTTGGCGAGCGTGCGCAGCCGGGCAAACCCAGCACCGGTACGGGGCCCAACTCGCCCATCAGCATGAGATTGCCGGGATCGACCGGCATGCCGAAGTGAATGATGTTGCCGCCCGCGCCCACAACGCCGCGGGTATGACGTCGCGCCGGTCGATAATCGCCGAGGCGCCCGCGACCAGCACCATGTCGGCGCCATTGCGGATCGCGATCCGGATGTGCTCGGCGAGTTCAATCGGCTCATGGGAGCAGCGGCTTTCCGCAACCAGCATGCTGCCGAGGGCAGCGAGCCGATCGCGCGTCGTCGTGACCGTTTTGTCGAGGACGCTTTCCTTCAGCCCCGGCAAGCGGGTCTGGATCAGGGCGACATGTTTTTCCTGAAACGGGACGACCTCGAACACCGGCGCTGCGGCGTGGGCCTTGGCGACGCAGGCAGCGACGATGTCGCGCTTGACCGCGAACGGGATGATCTTGACCGTCGCGACCATCTGCTTCGGGGCGACAACGGTGCTCGGCTCGACCGTTGCCAGGGTGACGGTCTCGTCAACCAGATTGAAGGCGTCGACAGCGCCGCGATTAACGATACAAAGGCCCAAGCGCTCGGCATAGAAATTGACCCGGCCGGTGGACGCGGGACCGATCGCGACGCCAAGCGCCGCTAAGCGCTTCCGCGGTCATGGCCGCGGCTTCGTTCTCGTCGATATCGCCCGGTTCGAGCTTCGCGGCGATGACGGTGGTCTTGCCCGCTGCCGTGAGTGCCGCGACATCGTCGGCGGTGAGGACGCGGCCTTTCTTCAGGCCGCGCCCGGGCAGGACAATGCTATGGGCGAGCGCCGCGCCAAGCGCTTCGGTCGACCGGCAGACTCGCCGAATTTCACGCCGGCGACCTCACGGGCTTTCTGCGCGGCGCGCTCCGCCTTGGCGGCTTCGACCGGGCGCGCGCAGCACTTGCGTCACCTCCGCCATGATCGAGACCGCGATTTCGGCGGGCGAGATCGCGCCGATCTTCAGGCCGACCGGGCCGTGAATGCGGGCCATCTGCTCGTCGGTGAAGCCCGACTCGCTCAGCCGGTCGAGACGTCGCGCATGGGTTTTGCGCGAGCCGAGGGCGCCAATATAGAAGGCGTCCGATCGCAACGCCTCGGCCAAGCCGGGATCGTCGAGCTTCGGGTCGTGCGTCACAGTGACAATGGCGGTGCGGCGATCGGGCTTCAATTGCTTCATGGCGTCGTCCGGCCATTCGCTATTGATGCGTCACATCGGGAAAGCGCTCGGGGCTGGCAAAGGCGCTGCGCGGGTCGACGATGGTGACGAGATAGCCGGTCAGCGCCGCCATGCGCGCCAGCGGCTGGGCGATGTGGACCGCGCCGACGATCAGCATCCTCAGACGCGGGTTGAAGATCTCGATGAAGATCTTGCCGTCGCCGGTCATGACGGTGTCGTTCTCGTCGCGATCCCACGCCCGGCGAATGCCCGCCATGATGACGTCGGTTACGGGCAAATCACCTGTAATTTCAGTGCCTTGGACAAGACTTTGCTGTCCGGACTTCAGATTGGTGGCGAGGGCCGCCGCCTTGCCCGACCGACTAGCAGTAAGCGCCTGATTTAAGAGCTTTATATTCATTCGACGCGCTCGACATAAACGTCGATCTTGCCGCCGCAGGCCAAGCCCGACTTCCCAGGCCCGCTCGTCGGTGACGCCAAAGGAGAGAAGCCGCGGCTGGCCGTCTTTGATGGCCTTCAATCCTTCCTCGATCACCGCGCCCTCGACGCAGCCGCCCGAGACCGAGCCCAAAAACCCGCCATCGTCAGCGAGCACCAGCTTGGAGCCCCTCGGCCGCGGCGAGGAGCCCCAGGTTGCAACGACCGTGGCCAGCGCTACGCCCTTGCCTTCGCCGCGCCATTTCGCCGCCTGGCCCAAAATCTGTTCGTTGTCGCCCGCGCTTTCCATGCTTACCCCGCTTCCCGCCAGGCAGCCGCGGCATCCAGACGCCGCGGACCCGGCTTGCTCAATGCCAGAACCAGCTCTTCCAGGCTTTCCAGGCTGTGGACGGGCCGGAACTCATCTACATGGGGCAGGATCGCCCTTACCCCCAATGATTTTGGCGCAAACCCCTCATAACGCAACAGCGGGTTCAGCCAAATAAGACGGCGGCTGGATTTGTGCAGCCGCTCCATCTCGCGCCCGATATCGGTGCCGGCATCGCGGTCGAGCCCGTCGGAAATCAGGATCACCACCGCGCCCTGGCCCAGGACGCGGCGGGACCAGTGACGATTGAATGCGGCGAGACAATGACCGATGCGCGTGCCGCCCGACCAATCTTCGACCGCGCCCGGCCACCGCGTCGAGCGCGTCATCGACATCAGCCTCGCGCAGATAGCGGGTGATGTTGGTCAGTCGCGTGCCGAACAGGAACGTATAGACGCGGTCACGATCGTTGGTGACGGCGTGAACGAAATGCAGAAAGACGCGGCAGTAGCGCGCCATCGACCCGGATATGTCGCATAGAATGACCAGCGGCGGCGGCCGGTCGCGCCGGCTGCGGCGTTTCAAGGCCAGCATGCCGGCCGAGCGCATCTGCGCCCTGAGCGTGGCGCGCATATCGGCGCGCGCGCCGCGCGGGTCGGGCTGGAAACGTCGCGTCGGTAGGTCGCGGATCGGCAGGCGCATGTGGCGGATCGCGGTTTTCGCCCGCGCCAGCTCTTCCAGCGACATTTTCTCGAAATCCATCTTCTGCAGCACTTCGCGCTCGGAGAAACGTCATGCGCGCGTCGATTTCAAGTTCCTGCTTCTGTTGATGCTCGCGCGCCGTCCCCGCCTGCCCGGCGTCTTCAGCGCTTCGGCGAGACGGCGGTTCATCTCCTCGCCCGGCGCCACATCGGTGCGGATGATCCGGCATCAGCATCTGCATCATGCGTTCGAGCAGTTGCGGATTGCGCCAGAAAATGTGAAATGCCTGGTCGAACAGATCGCGCTGGTCGCGGCGATTGACGAAAACCGAATGCAGCGCCCAGTAAAAATCGTCACGATTTTCGATGCCGGCCTTCTGCAACGCTTCGACCGCCAGCAACACTTTGCCCGGCCCGATCGGGAAGCCGGCCGCGCGCAAAGCGCGCGCGAAATACATGATGTTTTCAAGCAGCCGGCCGCCACCGCCGAGCGTACGGTCGTGCAGCGAGCGCGTCCGCCGATGGCAATTTACTTGGCCATCGCTAGCTCCTGCTTGACCTGGCGCAACAGGCGCTCGGCCTCGGAGCCTTGGATTTTCATGATGTCGTCCTGGTATTTAAGCAGTACACCCAGCGTGTCATTGATCGCTTCCGGGGTAAGCGCCAGAACATCGAGTTGCGACAGTGCGTGCGCCCAATCGATCGTTTCGGCGACACCCGGCAGCTTGAACAGGTCCTTCATACCCCGCAGCTTTTGCACGAACGCGACGACCTCGCGGCTCAGGCCTCAGCGCCGCACCGGGCGCCTTGATGCGCAGGATCTCGAGCTCGCGCTGTGCATTGGGATAGTCGACCCAGAAATAGAAGCACCGGCGCTTCAGCGCGTCGTGAATTTCACGCGTGCGATTGGAGGTAATCACGACAATCGGCGGGTGCTCGGCCTTCACCGTGCCGATTTCGGGCACGGTGATCTGGAAGTCGGACAGCGTCTCAAGCAGATAGGCCTCGAACGGCTCATCGGTGCGGTCGAGTTCGTCGATCAACAGCACCGGCGGACCGGCGATGTCGGGCTCCAGCGCCTGAAGCAAGGGCCGCTTGATCAGGAAACGGTCGGAAAAGATATTTTCCTCGACCGTGTCACGACTTTCATCGCTGGTCTCGGCAAGGCGAATTTCGATCATCTGCCGCGCATAGTTCCACTCATAAACCGCCGAGGCGACGTCGAGGCCCTCATAGCATTGCAGCCGGATCAGCCTGCGGCCGAGCGTGTCGGCCAACACTTTGGCGATCTCGGTCTTGCCGGTACCGGCCTCGCCCTCAAGGAAGAGCGGCCGCTTCAGGCTGAGCGCGAGGTAAACCGCAGTCGCGAGGCTGCGATCGGCGACGTATTGGCCGCGGCCAAGAATTTCAAGCGTAGCGCTTACCGAAGCGGGCAGGGCAGACATTGTTTCTGGAAGCTCGATATCGGATGGAATATGGCGATTACAATAGCGACCAAGAGCTCGGCCGGCCAGCACTTCGAACGGGCGAGCGCCTGCGTCACTTCTAGCCGGAAATGGAGTGTTTCCGGTATTGCCGAGCCGCGAGCCGCTTACCTTGGGTGGCCGGCCGCAGCGGCCGTCGTCTATCCTGCCTTCGCCACAGCGCGTCGCGCCATCACGCCGACCAAGTGGGCGCGATATTCGCTCGATGCATGGATGTCGGAGTTAAGGCTATCGGCCTTCACCGACAGGTTCTTGAGGGCGTCGCCATTCCATGATTTGCCGAGAGCCGCTTCGGCCTCAGTCCAACGGAATACGCATGGACCGGCGCCCGTGACGCCGACGCGAACATTGGCGCCTGTCTTGGCGACAAAAGTGCCAACGATGGCGTAGCGCGACGCGGGGTTTGGAAACTTCATATACGCGGCCCTTTCCGGAATCGGAAAACTCACGGCAGTAACGATCTCGTCGTTGCCGAGCGCGGTTTCGAATAGTCCTTTAAAGAAATCATCGGCGGCGATTTTGCGCTTGTTGGTGATCACCGTGGCATTGAGTGCAACCACCGCCGAGGGATAGTCGGCTGCCGGATCGTTGTTGGCGATCGAACCGCCGATCGTGCCGCGGTTGCGAACTGCCGGGTCACCGATATGGGAAGCGAGCTCGGCCAGCGCCGGAATCGCGCTCTTCACCTCGGACGAGTTCGCGACGTCGATATGCTTCGTCATCGCGCCGATCACAATGGCGTTGCCGTCGCGCTTAATGCCCTTCAACTCGGCGATGCTGCCGAGATCGATCAGCGCCGAAGGCTTGGCGAGCCGCTGCTTCAGGGTTGGGATCAAGGTCATCCCGCCTGCGACCAACTTGGCTTCGCCATCCGCACCGATCGCCTTGGCGGCTTCGGCAACGCTCGTCGCCTTTTGGTATTTGAAATCGTACATGGGTTGCTCCAGTAATGTGTCGCTCAGGCCGCTAAGCGGCGGTGGATGGCGCGCCAGACTTTCTCGGGCGTTGCCGGCATGGTGAGATCGTTGACGCCCACGGCATTCAGCGCATCGACGACGGCGTTCATGACCGCCGCCGGCGCGCCAATGGCGCCGGCTTCGCCGCAGCCTTTGACGCCGAGCGGATTGTGCGTGCACTTGGTGGCGTGGGTGCCGACGGTGAAGGATGGCAGATTGTCAGCGCGCGGCATGCAGTAATCCATCAGCGAGCCGGTGATGAGCTGGCCACTCTCGGCGTCGTAGACGGCGTTTTCGAGCAATGCCTGGCCAACACCCTGCGCAAGGCCGCCATGGACCTGGCCTTCGACCACCATCGGATTGACAATAGTGCCGAAATCGTCGGCCGCGACGAGGTTCACCAGTTTTACTTCGCCCGTGTCGCGGTCGATTTCGATCTCGGCGATATGCGTGCCCGACGGGAAGGTGAAGTTCTTCGGGTCGTAATAGGCAGTCTCGTCCAGCCCCGGTTCCAAAGTCTCAAGCGGATAGTTGTGCGGCACGTAGGCGGCGAAGGCCACTGCACCGAACGGCACATTCTTGTCGGTACCGGCAACGGTGAAAGCGCCGTTCTTGAACTCGATGTCGGCTTCCGAGGCTTCCATCAGGTGGGCGGCAATCTTCTTGCCCTTATCGACGACCTTGTCGAGCGCCTTGGCGAGTGCCGAACCGCCGACCGGCAGCGAACGCGAGCCGTAGGTGCCCATGCCAAACGCCGACTTGGCGGTATCGCCGTGCACGACATCGATATTATCGATCGGTACGCCGAGCCGGTCGGAGATGACCTGCGCGAACGTGGTCTCATGACTCTGGCCGTGACTGTGGGTGCCCGTGAACATCGTGATCGAGCCAGTGGGGTGAACGCGCACTTCCGCCATTTCGTATAGACCCGCCCGCGCGCCCAGGGCGCCTGCGACCGCCGACGGTGCGACACCGCACGCCTCGATGTAAGAGGCAAGGCCAATGCCACGCAGCTTGCCGTGCTTCGCCGCCTCCCCGCGGCGCTTGCCGAAACCGGCGTAATCCGCCGCTTTTAGGGCCATGTCGAGGGTCGTGAAGTAGTCTCCGGAATCATACGCGAGAGCAACCGGCGTTTGATAAGGATAGGCGTCTGTCGCGATAAAATTGCGCCGTCGAAGTTCGGCCGGATCGATCTTCAATTCCTGCGCCGCCTTGGAGACAATCCGCTCGATCACGTAGCAGGCTTCGGGGCGCCCGGCGCCGCGATAGGCGTCGACGGGCACCGTATTGGTGAAGATCGCCTTCACTTCGGCGTAGATGGCAGGCGTGGTGTAGGTACCCGCAAGCAAGGTGGCATAGAGATAGGTCGGGACGGCCGGCGCGAAGGTCGACAGGTATGCACCAAGATTGGCCTCGGTCGAGACCTTGAGTGCGAGGAATTTGCCGCCCTTGTCGAGCGCCAGCTCGGCGTGCGTGACGTGGTCGCGACCCTGAGCGTCGGATGCGAAGCTCTCACTCCGTTCCGCGGTCCATTTGATCGGCCGCTTCACCTGCGCAGATGCCCAGGTCAGAATGCATTCTTCGGCGTAGAGAAAAATCTTCGAGCCGAAACCGCCGCCGACGTCCGGCGAAACGACCCGGAGCTTGTGCTCGGGCAGCTGCAACACGAACGCTCCCATCAACAGGCGAATGGCGTGCGGATTCTGGCTGGTGGTGTAAAGCAGATGCTCGCCGGTGCCGACGTCATACTCGGCGATTGCTGCGCGCGGCTCCATCGCATTGGCCACCAGGCGATTGTTGACGATCTCGATCTTGGTGACATGCGCCGCCTTGGCAATGATCGCATCGACCGCCGCCTCGTCTCCCATCGCCCAGTCGTAGCAGATATTACTAGGAACGTTCTCGAACAGGAGAGGCGCGCCGGGCTTGGTTGCGGCTTCCATCGTCGCGACCGCCGGTAGCGGCCGATAGTCGACCTGGATCAGCTCGCCCGCATCCTTCGCTTGCGACTTCGTGTCCGCAATGACGACGGCGACCGGGTCGCCGACGTGACGCACCTTGCCCTGCGCCAACACGGGATGAAGCGGCTCATGTTGCGGCGAGCCATCCTTGAATTTCACCACCCAACCACAGGGCAAGCCGCCGACCTTGATGTCGTCGCCGGTGAAGACGGCGATCACGCCAGGTGCCGCCTTCGCCTTGCTCGTGTCGATCTTGCCAAGCATCCCGTGCGCGTGCGGGCTGCGCACCATGTAGGCATAGGCTTGGTTCGGCCGGTTGATGTCGTCGACGTAATTTCCCCTGCCGGTGAGGAAGCGGAAATCCTCCTTGCGGCGCACCGCCGCGCCGATGCCGGTGTCGGCCATTAGCGGCTTCCCGCCATGGCCTCCGCGCCAGCTTTGATCGCCTTTACAATGTTATGATACCCGGTACAGCGACAGATATTGCCTTCGAGCCACTCGCGGATCTCGTGCTCGGTCGGGTGCCCATTGCGATTGGCGAGGTCGACCGCACTCATCACCATCCCCGGCGTACAGAAACCACATTGCAGACCGTGATTCTCGCGGAACGCCGCCTGCATTGGGTGCAGTTCATCGCCCTTGGCAAGCCCCTCGATGGTCAGGACGCTTGTCCCTTCGGCCTGCACCGCAAGCAAGGTGCAGCTCTTCACCGACACGCCGTCGACGTGAACGATGCAAGCACCGCATTGACTCGTGTCGCAACCGACGTGAGTGCCGGTGAGCCCAAGATGCTCGCGCAGCAACTGGACAAGCAGTGTTCGGTTCTCGACTTCGGCGGTCGCTTTCTTGCCATTTACTGTCAATGTTACCGAGGGCATAGCGTCATTCCCTTCTGTATATAGCGTTTTGCTAAAAGTATTGTTGATTGGAGTTTCACCATCAAACCATGTTCGGTCAAGCACAGACAAAATTACTTCACACAAAAATCGCCAGAATGATGATGACGATGACGATCAAACCGACAATCCATGCCCACGGTGGGAGACGCATACCGCCCGAAGTACCTGGCGTGGGCCGGGTACCTGGCGTGGGCGGGGTGAAGGATTGCGGCACCGACGTCTCAGACGGCGTCGATGGAACTGGCGCGATCGTCTCTGGCCGTGCCGCGTTGTCCGCCGTGACCGCTGCAGCGGCGGTGGTGGCGACTGCCGGCGCCGCGGCCGGCGCCGCCGCGACCGCGGCGCTGAAGCGGCCGAAAAAATCATCGGCCATTTTGCGCGCCACGCCATCGATGAGACGCGAGCCAATCTGCGCCAGCTTGCCACCGACTTGCGCCTCGGCCTGATAGCTGAGGACAGTGCCGCCCGCACCGTCATCGGCGAGCTTCACGGTGGCGCCGCCTTTAGCGAACCCCGCCGGGCCGCCAGTGCCTTCGCCGCTGATCCGGTAACCGTTAGGTGGATCGAGATCGCTCAACGTCACCTTGCCGGCAAATTTCGCCGCGACCGGACCGACCCGGGCCGAGACCCGCGCCGTCATCTCGGTGTCGGACAATTTTTCGATGCTTTCGCACCCCGGGATGGCGGCGCACAACACCTCGGGATTGTTGAGCGCCTCCCAGACCTTTTGCCGCGATGCTGGGATCCGGTATTCACCGGTCATATCCATGAGGGGATCCTTCTCGATTAGGGGCGCGAGCCTATCGCCGCGCGTCGCGTCGATCAATCGATGGCGCGGGGTCGTCGGGCGACGCCGATACTACAGTCGAGCGACGCGCGATCCCATTGTGCGAGATCCGCTGCCGCATCGTAGGTGCTTTTGAGGAAGCCAAGCACCATTGCGTCGGGGTCGGACGAAGTTCGCACGGCGTCATAAGGCAGAATGAACTCGCCCAGCCGGTCGTGAAAATAAGCGGCCGGTGGCCAAACCGCTGCTGCCGCGAAGCCCGGCGGCAAAGGATAGGCGTAGGAATAGAACGCCGCATCGTCAACGAGACCGCCGCCCGGCCAGAAGCCGGCGCTGCTGACCTCATGGGAATAAGCTTCCCGCACCACGGCATCGGCGAGATGCGGCACGCCGCCCGGATGCAAAGGCGCTGGCCGGCCGGAGAAACGCGTCACCGCCAAATCGAAGCTGCCCCAGAAGAAATGTACCGGGCTGACTTTGCCGAGAAAGCCGGTGCGGAATTGTTTGAAGAGGCCGTCCGCCCGCACGAGGACGCGCCAAAAACGATGCGCATAGCTGGCGTCATAGGCGGCATGAGCCTGGTCTTGATCAAACGGAATCGCGTCGACCAGCTCGTTCGGTACGCGATCGATCGCGACCGTGACGCCGAGCAGCGCGAGCGCGTCCATGACCGCTGCGTAAAAGTCAGCAACGGTTCGCGGCCGCAACGCCACCCTTTGTTCATCCCCGCGGTCCGTGCGCAGGACCAAAGCGTGAGCAATGAAATCGAACTCCGCCTCGAACACACCATTCGCATAAGGGATCGGCGTCGTGGTGAGACCGCGCGCCGTGACATAAAGCGCGCTGTGCCACGAATGATTGAGCCACGGCGTCTGCGCCACGCGCAGCTTGCCAACGATCTGTGTCCAAAGATGCAGCGTGCCGCAAGTGGCGCGCCATTCGACCAGCGGTAGCGCGGGCCATGCCTCCGATTTGTCGACCATATTTCCTCTGTATTGGTTGGTGCGATCGGACATTCAGCCATAATCCACACCATGTCTGGGGTCACGCATTTTTCGGCGGCGCGCCTCCACTGCGACGGGGTCTGGGCTCGCTCCTCGCGTTAGTCACGCAGGCGATAGCACGAACTATTCCGAGAAATGTTCCGTCAGACTAGGGTGACGATGTCGAACGGGTCGCCTGCGTCTCAGAGGCGAGTTCGGCCGCTTCGTTGATGGCGCTGCGCGCGGCTGCAACGCGTTCTATCGCAAGCTTGGCCTCGGGATTTTCGGCCATGAACCGATCGAAATCCGATTTGCGCAGTACCAGAAGTCGGCAGTAGGTCAGTGCCACAATGTCGGCATTGCGCCTCTGCCGTGAGAGCAACGCCATCTCGCCAAAAAATTCACCGGTGCCGAGCTGGATCCGGGCGTGCGGCAGGATCACCTCCACCGCTCCCGATCCGATAAAATAGACCGTGCCTCCCACATCACCTTTACGCACGATCCGCTGGTTCGGCACGGCAAATAAGGGCCGCAGCAACCGCGCGACAGTATCTAATTGACGATCGGACAAGCCCGCGAGGACGTCTAGTTTTCGAAGTAAAGCGAAAGTCACTAGCCCGATGTCCAGGCGCGGCCGCTTTCCCGGTGTTTGGGTACTGAGAACACTGCGTCTTAAGTCATCGTAGACTTCGCGGGCGATCAACCCTTCCTGGAGCAGGCTTTCATATCGTGCGGCTTCTCGACGCAAGGCGGCTCGCCGCAATAAGAGCGCTTCTAGATCAGTCGCGTAGTGAGGATATTGTAGGCGCAAAGCAGCGAGAGCACTCGAAATCCTTTTTCGTCTCTGGTCGATGATTTCACCGGCAATTTGGCTGATCCGGTTGCCAAAAATCGGGTCAATGCGTTCGTCCTTGAAGCGAACAAGGTTCTCCAGCAGGACGAGCGTGATTAACAGCGTCTCCATTCGATCCGCGAGCTGATCCGCGAGAAACCGAACAATCCCGAAGTGTCGGTAAAGGAAATACGCGGTTCTAAACGTCAGGCCAAACACCAGGGAACTATCAACCGCCCGGCGGTAGCCCAGTCGCCCGTCGACCCGCGCACCCTCGGCGAGCGAGTCGGCATTGTCGAGAAGTATCTGGACAACGCGGGTCGACGCAGAGTGGCCGGCTAGCGTCTCAAGTACCAACAAACGTTCCTGGTTCGCGAGCGCCACCAAGGTAACTGCAAACCGGTCGCGCTCGCTCAGGAGTGTTTTCGAAGGGGGGGGATTGCCTTCAGGGTTGACGCGTCTTTCATAGGGCGCAACCACCCGTTCGACGGCCGCCGGAGTCAACCCAGGTCCCTGGGCGATCTGTCTGACCGCATCGGTCACCTCTGCGTAGGCAAGCACCACGAAATGATCGCGCACTGCTTGGTCGCGCGGCGAGAGACGATCGAGAGCCAGGATGCGGATGAGCCAGCGTAATGTCGTGCCGTGAATGAATAACGTATAGAGCACGAACCCGGTCGCAAGGGTGGCAACGAAGCGACGTATATCCGGACCAATTGCCGAATCTTCGGTGATCGCCAGGGCGAGAACCAGCGTCAGGGCGCCGCGAAGACCGCCCCAGAAAATCGCCACCTTATAGGAACGGCTAATCGGTTTCGTGAGCCCGAACCGCTCGAGCGGCGGCACCAGCACAAAGAGCGAAAAAATGCGAGCTCCAAAAGCGGCAATGATCAAAACCAATAGCAGGACAACATCCGATAGTCCGACATCCACAAGGAGGTGCGGCACCAAGATAGACGCGAGAATAAAAATCAACGAGCGAGCCCAGAACGCAATCTGTTCCCACAACTCAACCAGGAAATCCCAGTGTGCTGGTTCGATCCGCGACCGACCGAGCGCGCTCAGAGTCGCTCCGGTCGCCAGGACGGCGACCACTCCTGAGATGTGCAAGAGGCGCTCAGCCGCAACGAAGACCAGATAGGAAGAGCCCAACGTAAGCGACGCCTCGGCAAGTCGGTCGCCCATGACGCGCTGGATAAGCCCGACCAGCACTCGACCGGTTAGGATCCCGAAGGCGCCACCGCCTATATAGGAGCTTGCGAACTTGGCGAGGCCTGCACCGATGTCAGGCTTGCCGCCGGCGAGGAGGATAGCGAGTAGCACAGCGAATAGCGCAATCGCCGTGGCGTCATTCAGGAGACTCTCGCCTTCGACCAGGCGCACCAGGCGCGCAGGCGCGCCGACGTACCCGAAAATCGCAACGACTGCCGCCGGATCAGTGGTCGATACGATCGCGCCAAGCAGCAGACATACCGTCAGCGACACCGGTGCAAAGGGCCAAAGAGCCAAGCCGATGATTGCGGTCGTGATGATGGTGACCACGATCGCGAGCACCAGAATTGGAGCGGCATCCTCTATGGTCCGTCTCGCATCCGTGGCGAGGCCGGCCTGAAACATCAGGACCGGAAGGAAGACATAAATAAACGTGACCGGACTCGTCTGGCCTTGCGCGATCAATCCCAAAGAGCCATTCGATAGCCCGATCATCCCGACGTCTTGTAACAGCATCGGAATCCCACCGATCGCGACACCGACTGCGGCCAACAAGACCGATGGCGGCAACCTCAGTTGGACCGCCAGTGGCTGTCCAACCGCAATTACGATCAGTAGGCCGGCGACGCTTACCAAAAGTGAGACAATGTCAGCCATGACCTCGCCACTTCAATGAGCTGAACATCCTTGGCTAATCGGTATTGGGACAACCACATCGTAGCGTCATTTGCGGTTCATGGTGAACTATCGGCATCGTTCCGTAGTTGACGTGACGGGAGGGGTGGCGTTCAGCAGGTGTCGGGCTTGGGGGCAAAGCTAGTGCCAGTGCGGGCCGTGCGGAGACTGGCGCAGACCGTTCGGCGTGGCTTCCAACCAATGCGCCCCGAGACGCAATCCTCTGAACACGGGTTCTTTTGCCTTTAGCGGGATCGCGCTCACGATCGGCGGCCTGTGCTATCTATGATGGCTTTGTTGTTCTTTCGTTGAGGCTAGCAATGCTGCTTCGCAATCTGCTGTTCCTAATCACCATTGCCGGGTTCGCCGTCGCCAGCCACGCCCAGCAATTGCAAACCTTCGAAAAATCGAACCTGGTGATCGAAACCTCGGCCGGATCGAAACACTTCGACGTCGAGTTGGCGGTGACGCCGGCACAGGAGGAGCAGGGGCTAATGTATCGCGAGCATCTCGATCCCGATTCCGGCATGCTGTTCGTTTTCAGCGACACCGAGCCTCGCGCCTTCTGGATGAAGAACACGCTGATCCCTCTCGATATGTTGTTCATCGCAGCTGACGGTCACATCGTCGATATCCATGAAAGAGCGGTACCGTTATCCGAAGACATCATTCCATCACGGACGCCGGCCCGTGCGGTTCTCGAACTGAATGGCGGTACCGCGAGCCGTCTCAGCATTAGGGTCGGCGACTTGGTGCGCTACAGGAGTTTTGGCAATGCGCGTTAGCGCTTGCGCGCTAGAGTGAGGCCGTCGCCGAGCGGAAGCATGCTGATATCAACACGTTCATCCTGGGCAATCTTGTTGTTGAGGGCGCGCAGCGACTTGGTGTCGGCGCCGCCGCCGGTTGTCCCAATGACGGCGCCGCCCCAGAGCACGTTGTCGATGGCGATAAGCCCGCCAGCACGCAGCAGCACCAGCCCGCGCTCGTAGTAGCCGTCATATCCGGTCTTATCGGCGTCGATCAGCATGAAATCGTATTGGCCGGCGCCGCCGGCTTTGATCACTGCGTCGAGCGTCGCAAGTGCCGGGCCGAGCCTCAAATCGATCCTGGCAGCGATGCCCGCCCTTTCCCAGTGGCGACGCGCAACAGATGTGTATTCCTCGCTGACATCGCAGCAGATGAGTTTGCCGTCGGGGGGCAGCGCCAGCGCGATCGCCAAGCCGCTGTAGCCAGTAAACGTGCCCACCTCGATGCCGCGCTTGGCGTTCATCAGCCGCAGCAGCATCTGCAGCAACTGTGCTGATTCTGGCGTGAATTGCATGTTGAAGCGCGGCTTCGTCTCGTTCTCGAGGCGCAGGGCCTTGAGCGAAGGCAGCTCTCGCAGCGAATGAGCACGAATGTAATCTTCAATTCGATCGGCGGAACTGGGCATGGCGTCGACTCTCAACTCGGTGGCTCGGCAGCAAGAATCGCGCGCTTGCTTGAACTTTTCCAGTGCCCAGGCGATAAGACAACCGCTATCGTTCGGGGCGACGGCTTCGGGGCGTAGCTCAGCCTGGTAGAGCGCCAGCTTTGGGAGCTGGAAGTCGGAGGTTCGAATCCTCTCGCCCCGACCACTTGCAAGACCGTCAACGGGACCACGCTTTGGGAGTAAGAATGGCTAAAGCGCGCATTTATAAACCGGCAAAGACCGCCATGCAGTCGGGCAGGGCTGGAACGCGACGCTGGGTGCTCGACTACGAAGTCGCAACGCCGCGCACGCCTGATCCGTTGATGGGGTGGACGAGCGCGGCCGACACGCTGAACCAGATCACCCTGCGTTTCGATACCGTGGACGAGGCGATCCAGTTCGCCAAGAAGCACAGCCTCGATTATACTGTCGCCGAACCGCACCAGCGCAAGTTTGAACCCAAATCTTACGCCGACAATTTCCGCTACGACCGGCCCAGGTGAGCGACCGTGGTATAAGAGCCTAGGGCGCCCTTAGCTCAGCGGATAGAGCAGCCGCCTTCTAAGCGGCAGGTCGCTGGTTCAATTCCAGCAGGGCGCGCCAAATAAACCAATGGCTTAGTAACTAACATTCATCGAGATGGGCCTCGTTTATGGGTCATAGCAATCACATAGCAAGCACAGCACGGAAAACGGCTCGCTTGTGTTTGAGCAGAAGGGCACGCTTGGCCTAAGCTTGTAGCTCGGGGCCTGGCCGAAGTATTGCCACTTCGGCATCGCGGCTAAATTTGCCGCGTCTATTCAATCACTTGGCAAAGGGCAGTGTCGAAGATGGGTTGGACGGCCTACCCTATAGGGTGCAAAGAACTCGAGGCCATTAATCTTCTCTTGACGGTTCAAGGGTGGCGGCCGCTTCTTCTGAAAAAGAACACGGAGTGGCCAGTGCTTCAGTGGGTTGGGTGGGGGATTGCGGCCGGTTTCAGGGGCGAGCGTCCTTAGTGGCGGAGAACATTTGCCTGCGACAGCAGCTGCTGGTGCTGCGGCGTCGGCAGCCGCGGCCTCCATTCGTGACGTGGATTGGCGCTTCTGGGTGCCGGCGTGCCGCTGGTTCGCCGGCTGGCGAAGGTCGTTGCTGATCGTAGAACCGGTCACGGTGTTGAGGTGGCACCGCCGGGGCTGGCGGGCTTATTGGCGATGGCGCTCAAGACGGAGAAGCAAGGCGGGTCACCCTCCAATAACGCCAGAGTTACGCAATCTCATTCGACGCATGGCGACCGAGATCGCCGAGCGCTGGGTGCGATCGCTGCGCGGAGAATGCCTGGACCTCGTGTTCATCTTCAATGAGCGCCATCTGGGTGCTGTGTTGGCCGAATAAATGCAATATTTTCAATCGCTGGCGCCCGCACCGCGCGATCGGTCAGCGCGCCCCATGCGCAGTCGATCCGCCGATCTGCGAAGCGCGCCATAGGGAGATCATCGGGGACTCCGTGCTAGACTAGGCGGTCTGCATCACGTCTATCATCGGGCGGCATGACGCGCTTTGGCCAATGTATTTGCGCCCCTCACCGACCGTCTCCACGCGGGTTTGACCGGATAAGATCGCGGCAGCCTTCGGCGACCTCGGAACGCTCGTCCCTTTCGTGGTCGCTTACATCGGCGTACTGCGAACCTGCTGCCATTGGCGCTGCGCCACTCGCACCATAGCGCGCCCCGCACGGTCGAGTGGCGGCGGTAGCTCATGGGGGAAAGTCGATTGGCTCGACACGGCCGCAAAGATCTCTTCTTTCAACGCCACCAATTCTTGAATCCCGTAGCGCTTCCATAAGCTCTGAAACGCCTCGTGTTGCACTTTCTCAAAGGGCCGCAAGCCGCCATGACCATTGCTGATAGGGTTTGGCGGGAACAATGTCATGCAGGGTACCCAGCCCGTGGGGATTGGCAGGGTGGCCGCATGGGTGCGGCGTAGCGCCAGCAACCGCGGCAGCACGTGTGTGTGAGGTCCGGATGGGGTTTTGTCCTTGGGGCCGGGGATCGGTTGATAGACTTCGACGCGTCCGAAGCGGCAGCGGAACACGCGATGCGGATTTAAGCGGGGATCTCGCGCAGCAGAGGAAGGCCTTCCCGCGCAATCAAGGAACGGCCCAACCCACCACGCAGCAACTCGACCGATTTCGGATCGGCGGCGCGAATGCAGATCTCGGCATGGCCGATCGCCAAGCCCAAGTCGAACAGGACGGCGCTACGATCTTGCAGGTGAACGGCTTCCGCATCCGGGCCGAGCTCGGTCACCACCTCGCTCCTTGGGGATTCGCGTCCCCATGCGAGATACGCTTGGCTTCAGGAGCAGGTCTGACTTTCGGCCAACGAGCCGATCACAGTGGCGGGACCGCACCGGATTCTCACCGGCTTCCGCACCTGAAACAATGCATGAAACGATGATACGCTGAACGGCCGCCCTGTCAAACTCGTGTCTGGACTCCGGACGGCGCGCCGTCTCACATCTATCTGAACCTGGACGGTGAGCGCGCCACGCCGATTGGGCGGAGTTCGTCGTGCACGCCTACGCGGCATTCCAGGGTTTCGATTGGGCCGAGAGCCCGAGCTGATGGAGTGCTACAATCTATTCCTCAGAGGGGCGCGCGTCGTCAGCGACCGAAACCTGGATGTCCCCAAATCGCGGCGCAACCAGATCGCCCATAATCTGGAGAGCGCCGGTATCGCGCCCATCCGCACCGCAACGATCACGGCGTTCACGCCAGCCGGCCGCATAGACCGCACCACCTCGTATGGCGAGCCGCTGACCCCAGGCCTGTTGCTCGGCGCCGACCCGGATTGAAAGCAACGAGCAAACCTCCGCAGAGCCAGGAGGCGCGCTAAAAATGACGCGCCGACGGCTCCGGATTGCATGGCTCAAGGCGGAGATCGCATTCCGCACCGCCCGTGTGCGGATGTTATTGTGGGCGAGGCATAAGCTCGAGCAGTGGTGATGAGACTGTCCCGCTCGTGGTTGGGAAATAGAGGGAAACCATGCCTGTTCGTATCCCATTCGTCGCCGCGTCTATCATAACGACGTTCGCTGCTCTGAGCATTCATGCCCACGCGGCAGGTTGTACTCCCGGAGTAGCTGCGGCACTCGGCAGCGCGCTTGTTGCGGCCCCGAACCAGTTAGCGGGACTGCACTGCGGTACATATTAGGTGAACAATGAGGTTTGGGCTGTCGGCGTGATTATTAGCGATGTGACGTCGACTACCGCCCACATCATATATGCCGAAGAAATGAACGGTGGCGTTCATTCCTTCAAAGCCAACGCCACCATTTCTGCCGGTGTCGTTTCCTTCGACGGCAGCGGCACGGACTTCGGCAATCCGCTTTACAGCGTAGCTATCACGCTGCAAGAAAAGGACGGCAAGCTCTATGCAGGTCGGATGAACCAGGTCGCCGGCAGCCACGGCCAGGTCAGCCGTTCAGCATCCGGGGTGCTGAACTAAGCTCATGACCGTCACGCGCATTAGAGAGAGACTTCCTTTCGGGACACAATCTTGCCGACGTTGACCCATGGCGGGGTCTTCTGGCGGAGAACTCGCCCGGCACCCTTTCGCCGGCCGTACCCGTATTTATCGCACAGGGCGATACCGATGACCTCGTCCGGTCGTCTGTGACGGGCGCCTATGTCGGCGCGCTGTGTCGGCGTGGTAGCAAGGTTCGATACGAGGTGCTGCCTGGCGTTGGTCACACCTTCGTCGCGCGCAACAGCGCGAACGATGCCATTGCCTGGATTGCAGCGATTTGCGGACATGCCGCCGCCGAACGATTGCGGGCGACCGTGATGGTGCTTAAACCGGAGGCGGGCGAGCGTGAGCTATTACATCCGTGTAGTCCGCAGGGCATCCGGCGCCTACCACCGCCTGCTTTGAGCACAACTGGCTCCGTTGTGAGATATAGCCTCGAATGGCTTCCCGTCCCGTTCGTAGGAGGCAGTCCATGCGCTGTTGCGTTTAGGCCCCCAGCCATTAGGCATGAACCGCATCGTCGCGATGATCACGATTCCACCCGCGTCGCGCGCTTAAATTCTTCCAACGTTCGCACGAAGGACGCCGCCAACTGAAGCGCAGGCGGCAAATTCTCAATGCTCTGCAGAATCTCGCTATCGACTTCAGCTGCTGACGAACCAATGGTGTTCTTTCTGAAAACGACAACGCCGAAAATGCTGTCCCGCGGCGTGGTATCGATGAATTCGGCCAGCGCGGTCACGCTGCTTTCCGAGAAGAGGCGGGCACGTCAAACGTTCAATCTCAGTCAAAGCCTCCACGACCCAGAAGCGAAGATGCTTGGGCCAGCGGCCAGCCGCTGAGGCTCAATTCGCGATCAAATCGTCTTACACGGCGGTAACCAGACGCATTTGAGGGGTCATTCCCACGAGCCACGCGGCCTCCATCGGCTTTGACTTCGTCGGAGCCATCAGGGAATGCCCGGACCGACCTGGGTGAATCCCCGATAGGCCGCAAGGTGGTTCTCGACCTAAATCCATCCTACGCATCGCGCGGACGGCGCGGCGTCACTCCGTCCGTACCCCTGAGTTCCGCGCCGGGAGGCCCCGAATTTTGACTCTAGCGAGCACAATTGGGGCCTCTTTTTTTGATTTGCCTCGTGCTCGGCGGATAATGCAGACGGGGTAGCTGTTCGGCCTACCCGAGCCGCTGCCGCCGGTGACGTGCTATTGAGCATCGAGGCGATGAAAATGGAGCCGGCACTACGCGCGTCGCGCGATGCCACCATCGAAAACATTCTCGTGACGTCCGGCAGCCGGACCGACGCGAAGGACCTGCTGGTCGTCTTCGCATAGAATGACATGAGGGCCAAATTCTCGAATGCGTACCCAGCGGCCGCCGTCTTGATAAGAAATCAAGGCGCAAGCCGAACCTTCCCGACCAAGAGCGTTGGGCACGCCTTAGAATGCTACCCGAAATTGAGGGCTACCGAACCGATGGCAAGGCAAAGGCCGGTCTACTCGCGTCTAGCGCGCTCATCAAGCGCGGTTTTCTCCTGCGCGCCATCCGTCAGATCGAAAATCTCGACCCCCTAAGTCGGTCGGATTCGATCGCGCCATCTTCGGTCGTCAAGCGTTCGTCGAACGTCGCGCCTTCCCGCTTGCCAGTGCTCTTCCATGGACCAGCGCGAGAAATCGTAGTCCGTGGATGGTCCTTCGTCGGTGTCGCTGCGATAGATCAAATGCACGATCGTCACTGCTGCATCGCATGAAATCCTCCGCCAGAAAGGCAACGTCGGGATCCTGCAGCAGCTCCGGCGGCAGTTTGGTCAGCAACCTGCTATAGGCAGCTCGCAACTTCTGCCGCTTTATGAACTCGTCGGTATTGAGCCGCGTACGGCTCGAATATCGGATCTCCTTCTCGCGGGCGGCCACGCCAACAAGGCTTCTTGGTACCACGCCCCGAGCACTGAATAGATCGACCTGGAAGATGCACATGTCCGATCGTTTGCCGGTGTATTCGAGAACGTATTGCAACGGCGTATTGGAGACGAGGCCACCATCCCAAAATGGTTCGCCTGCAATCTCGATTGGGAGAAAGCCGGGAGGCAGCGCCGCACTGGCCATGACATGCTCCGGTCCAATTCGACGCTGTAGTGTATCGAAATATGCGAAGTTGCCGCTGGTGACACTCACAGAACCGGCGCTGTAACGCACCACCCCGCTGTTCAGGACTTCAAAATCGACCAGTTCGGTCAGCGTCGCGAGTAGTGGCGCGGTACTGTAGACGCTCATCGCGGCGTGGCTTCCGGGTTGCGCCAATAGCGCCGGTACCACGCGTGGCGCAAAAAAGCCGGGCACACCGAACAACGACACCCCTAGAGCATTGAGCTCGTTCAATGCCACACGTACCTCGCCTGCGCCGAACGGGTGCAGCGTCACACCATCGGTGACGCGGTCCCAGAATTGACGTAGACGAGGCAGCCGGTTTTCTGGCCTGTTGCCGGCAATGAGTGCGCCGTTGATGGCGCCGATCGAGATGCCGGCGACCCATTCGGGCTCAATCCCGGCTTCAGCCAGAGCCTCGTAAGCCCCTGCCTGATAGGCACCGAGTGCCCCGCCACCTTGCAAAACAAGAACCGTCTGCTCGCCCGGCAGGATCATGTCGGAGCCTTCTGCTGTGCAGCCTTTACGGAATACCCTACCAAAGGTGAACTCACTTGATGACCGTTCGAAGTCGATACTGCGATAGCGGTGTTTTTAGCTCACGGCGTTGAGCGCTTGACGCCGTATTTGAGCTGCTGTGTCGCTAGTGTCAGGCCGCGAGTTTGTTGGTTGAGCGGGCAGCCGCCCAGGCCCAGGGCATGAGCTCATCGATCCGCGAGGCCGGCCAAAGATTGACGAGTTTGGTGAGCACGTCGGCGAAGTAGGCTTGAGGATCGACGCCGTTCAACTTACAGGTCTCGACTAGAGACGCTACGCATGCCCAATTCGCCGCACCGCAGTCCGAGCCGGGGCCATAGTGCCGGGTTTCTGACATTCGAAGCCGTTATCACCTATCCGTTTCATCCACTGGTCGGCCAGACTGTATTGGTTGTGGGCGATCACGAGCATGACGGCATCCACCACTTTCTGATCCGACAGCCGCAAGGTGGGTTCTTTCAAGTCCCCGATTGGATGTTCAATTCGGCGGTACGCACCATTGCGATCGTCTCGGTCCCACGACTTCCCGTCAACCAACTTGTTTTGGTGCGCGCATTGGTGGACCGACTCATAGCATGTCCTTCGGGGAATGATTTCCCCGGAGGGATTGGACATGGAGGTATTGCTTCACTCGCAAATGGATCTGTTTACCTCACCGGCACGACGACCCGAGCTGGCCGGCTTGGACCGTCAAAAAGCGGTGGCCCTGTTGGAAGCGCTACTGCTGGAAGCGGCGAAGAATCCAGCCCTGGCCCCGTCTCCGGAGAACCAGGGGAAGGCCGGCAATGAGTAAGATCTCACCAGAGCATCTTGCGCGTGCCGCCTTCGTGTACGTGCGGCAATCGACGGCTTATCAGGTTTTCAACAACCTCGAAAGCCAGCGCCGACAATATGGCTTGGTTGAGCATGCGCGACAGCTCGGCTGGGACGAGGTTCAGGTTGTCGATGATGACCTCGGCAAATCCGGTGGCGGGACAGCCAGGCCGGGATTTGAGAAACTGTTGGCGGCCATCTGTGAGGGCCGAGTCGGCGCGGTTGTATCGCTGGAAGCCTCACGCTTGGCGCGGAACGGCCGTGATTGGCACACATTGCTGGAGTTTTGCGGCCTGGTCGGCACACTTATCGTCGACGAGGACGCCGTTTATGATCCGCGTTCACCCAACGACAGATTGTTGCTTGGTATGAAGGGTACCATGAGCGAGATGGAACTGTCGGTATTGCGTCAGCGGTCAGTCGAGGCGATGCGCCAAAAGGCACGACGCGGTGAGCTGCATTTGACCGTCGCGGTCGGCTTTGTAAAGACCGACGATGGCCGCATCGAGAAGGATCCCGATCTCAGAGTCCAAAGTGGCATAGCGCTCGTTTTCCGCAAATTCGGGGAGCTGCAGACGGTCCGCCAGACGCTGCTCTGGTTCCGCCAGGAGAATGTCGTCGTCCCTGCGATCGTCCAGGGTCGTGGCAAGCGGCCAATTGAATGGAAAGCACCTGTCTACGACACGCTGCACCACATACTGACGAATCCGGTTTATGCCGGTTCGTACGCCTTCGGACGGCGGGGGACCCGTGTGACCATAAAGGGTGGTCGCAAACACATCACGCGCGACACCCTTCGGCGCAACTGGAAGGATTGGGAAGTTTTGATCCATGATCATCATGAAGGCTATATCACCTGGGCCGAGTTTGAGAGGAACCAGCATCTGATCGCCGACAATGCCAATGGAAAGAGTTATCTGGGCCGCGGTTCGATAAGGCGCGGCGAGGCCCTTCTACCGGGACTATTGCGCTGCGCCCGTTGTGGTCGACGCCTGCATATTCATTACAGTGGCAAGGGCGGCAATACGCAACAATACCTCTGCCGCGGCGCGTTCAGCGCTAAGGCAGAGTATAGCTGCATTGGATTCGGCGGCATGCGGATCGATCGGGTCGTCGCCCAGGAGGTTCTTGACCGGCTACAACCACTCGGTATCGAGGCGGCCCTCGCCGCTATGCAAACCGATAACGAACTCCGGAACGACAAGCGACAGCAGATTGAGACCGCCTTTCAACAGGCCCAATACGAAGCCGCACGAGCACGCCGTCAGTACGACGCCGTCGATCCCGACAATCGCTTGGTCGCCGGTGAGCTGGAGCGGCGCTGGAACGAGAAGCTGGTACAGGTACGAGATTTGGAGATGCAGCTCGACGACCTCAATCAGGCCAAGCAAGTCCCAACGCTTGGCGCAGAGGATCGCGCCAAGCTGATGACCTTGGGCAAGGATTTGGCTAAGGCGTGGAGCAGTCCAGCGGTCTCGATAGAGACTCGCAAGAAGATCATCAGGCTGCTCATCAAAGAAATTATTGTCGACGTCGTCGATGATACGTTGGCGCTCGTCGTCCATTGGCAGGGTGGCGATCACACCGAGATGAAGGTCAAGAAGAATAAGGTTGGCCGCACCCGATGGACGGTTGACGCCGGTGTCGTCGATTTGGTCCGCGTGCTCGCGCGGCAATTGCCGGATACTGCAATCGCGGCCATCCTGAACCGCTCTGGAAAGCTGACTGCACACGGCGCCACGTGGACACGTATGCATGTCTGCAGTCTTCGGAGGGCGCATAGCCTTCCCGTCTATCGCGAAGGTGAACGCGCGGAGCGTGGTGAGGCAACACTCGACGAGGCTGCTGATAGTTTGAAGGTAAGCCGAACGACGATCTACCGCATGATAACGAGCGGTGGGCTTCCAGCCCAACATCTGTGCGCCGGAGCGCCTTGGATCATCCAGCTTGCCGACCTAAAATCGGACGCCGTACGGCTCGATGCCGAGGCACGGCGGCGATCAAGGCGTCCGATATCTCACGATCCTCTCCAAAACTCTCTTGCTTTATAAGGGCATAGCCAGATGAGCAGTATGACGCACCAACGTCATGGCCCGCAAAGAGTGCATTCTTGCGGTTCAAAACAATGGGACGGATTCCGCGCTCGACAATGTTGGTGTCTAGCTCGATACGGCCGTCGTCGAGGAACCGAGTCAGTCCGTCCCAGTGGTTCAGGCCGTAACGGATCTCCTCGGCGATTGGTGCCTTGGCGGAAACGCGGGCAAGCTGCTGCTCCAACCAGGTCTTGAGCGCCACGACCAGCGGCTTGCTCTTGTCCTGGCGCACTCTGCGGCGCTGGTCGAGGCTCGTCCCGCGGATCGTCTTCTCAATGGCATAGAGCGCGGCGATGCCTTCGAGCGCTTCGCTGGCGATCGGCGCGTTCCCGCTCTTGGCAAGGTCGAAGAAGCGGCGACATAGGTGCGCCTTATGCGGATCTCCGC
>CAWDRN010000014.1:0-131918 GCA_963804725.1 uncultured Alphaproteobacteria bacterium
ACCACCGCAACAGGCACACGCAGTCGGTCCCGGTACGATCACGCGCTCGCGCGGCAGATGTTCGGGAAACGGCTGACGCGCCGGGCGCCGGCGGGTAAAGGCCGCCACATTCGTGGTCTTGGCCACGGCGCGCTCGGCGGCAATCTCGTCCTCGGTGGCCGAACTCTCGAGCTCCTCGAAGCCGAGTACCATCTGGTCAAGCAAACGCACCGACCGTTCCGAGCGATGGCCGTAGAGCTGCCGCGTCAGCTTCTCGATCTGCAATCGCTGGTGTGCGATCAGCGCTTGATCGTCCGAGGCCTTGGCCTTCGCCACCGCTAATTCCGCCTCGACCCGCGCCGCCTGCGCCATCGTCTCAACCAGCGCCGCCTTCAGCGCTTCAATATCTTCCGGCACACCATCAGGCGCGACATCCATGCACGGAAAGAATCACGATTCGCGGCCGTTGACTCGCAAAAAATGAAGCCCTTGCTGTTATCCCGCCAGCTCCGGTCGGAACGTGTAGCGGGGGTGCCGCCAATCGATTCCGTCGAGCATATAAGCGAGTTGTGCGGCTGAGATTGCTACCGTCCCGTCGGCCGGGGACGGCCACAAAAAACGGCCACGCTCGAGCCGTTTGTAACTCAACTCGGAATGCAGGCCTTTCCGCTGCTTCGACGCAGCTTGTCCGCGTCACCCATGCCTTCCACCCTTTGGCCGGTCGCCAGCTAATCTGCGTTGGCGAACGCTATAACCGATCCGGCAAGCGGCTGCTGCTGCGTGTCGACGACAAGAGCGTTTGCTCTGTCTTACCTCAATGGACCGACTTGGTTGTGCTGGATCCTGAAGTCGTTCTCGGGCAAGGACGCTCACTCTTTCGCCTCGCGGACCTGCTGGAGCTCGCCGCTCTGGTGACGCGTCTGTCTGAGGAGGGGAAGGCTTCCACCATGTGTAATGGTAATTCTGCCGCATATGTAAAGGGATTGATGCCGCAAGAGCGCATGGAAAAGCCATGACCGACGTGCTGCGCGAAGAAGGCACCTTGAATCCAGCCCCCGAGAAGGTGCGCGACCCCAAGTTTCAGGAAGGCGACTTCTTCGATCCGCGCGATGCCGTCCAGGTCAAGTACGAGATGCTGCGCCGCGTGTCCGTCGAGAAAGCGTCGGTGACCGACGCATCCGACGAATACGGCGTCTCGCGCCCGACCTATTACCAGGCCCGCGCCGGCTTCGAGGAAGCGGGCATCGCCGGGCTGGTGCCAAAGAAGCGCGGCCCGCGCGGTCCGCACAAGATCCAGGCCGAGGTATTGGCGTTTCTTAGGACACGGCTCGTTCCAGGCGAACCGGTCCGGGCACGCGCGCTGGCGAGATTAATCCGGGAGGAGTTCGGCCTCGACGTGCATCCGCGGACGATCGAGCGCGCCGTCAGTGGAAAAAAAACTCTGCGATGATGCCACAGACCACTGAGAAGCTTTCGACAGTGGCATCTGCCGCCGTCGCCCACTACGAGACCCTCCGCATGGCGATGCTCGGCGAGCCACTGTCCCTGGAGGCCCGCAGCGGGTTGATAGTCTTTCTGCGTCGAGGGATGTGGGGCTGGGCGCGCACTCTGCCTGTCGGAAGTTTCCGGCAGGAGCCGCTTCCGGTGCAGCGCTCGAATCCGGCAGAGCCCTGCGCGGCTCGCGCCATCATCTACGTGCTCGCGGCAATGACAATGAAGATCAATGACGGAGAACCGCATGAACGAGTCTCTCAAGGTCCAACGCCGTCACCTTGAGCGTGGCGCGTACCTCTACGTCCGGCAGTCGTCGATGCGACAGGTCATCGAGAACGTCGAGAGCACAAAGCGGCAATACGCTCTTCGCGGCCGCGCCATCGCACTCGGCTGGCGCGACGACCAGATCATCGTCATCGACAGCGATCAAGGCGAGTCCGGTGCGTCGGCGTCTTGGCGCGGCGGCTTTCAACGCCTGGTGACCGATGTCGGCATGGGGCACGCGGGCATCGTCATGGGCCTCGAGGTGTCCCGCCTGGCGCGCAACAATGCCGACTGGCATCGCTTGCTGGAGATCTGCGCCCTCGCCGACACGCTGATCCTCGACGAGGACGGCGTGTACGATCCCGCCAGCTTCAACGACAGGCTTTTGTTGGGTTTGAAAGGAACGATGTCCGAGGCCGAATTGCATCTCATCAAAGCCCGGTTGCGCGGCGGGATCCTGAACAAGGTGCGGCGCGGCGAGTATCGCTGCGTGCTTCCAACTGGCTTTGTCTACGATGCAGCCGGCAATGTGGCGCTCGATCCCAACTCGCAAATCAGGGACACGATCGCCTACTTCTTCGAGACGTTTTCGCGGGCGGCGTCTGCTGGCCAGACGGTCAAGGTGTTCCGGAAGGAGAACCTTCTCTTCCCCTCCCGACTTCGCAATAGCGCGGTGACGATATTCCGGCCGCTGACCGCATCGACGGCGACCCGCACCTTGAACAACCCGCGTTATGCGGGCGCCTACGCCTATGGCCGACGGCACTATCGGCGAGCCGCCGATGGCAAGAAGATACTGCGAAACCGCGAACGCGATGACTGGCTCGCCTGCCTTCCGAACGCTCATCCCGGCTACATCACCTGGGAGCAATTCCAGGAAAATCTCAAGACACTCAAAGCCAATGGTCGCTCATACGAACTGGCGCGCTCGTCGCCACCACGAGAGGGGACGGCCCTGCTGCAAGGGCGCGCGGTGTGTGGGCGATGCGGCCGACATTTTCGTGTCCACTATGCCGCGCGGCGCGGCAGGCTGGACATCTGGTATGTCTGCGACCGCGCGCGCAGCAGTCTTGGTGAATTGCACTGCCAATCGATTGCGGGCATGCCTATTGACCAAGCGATCGGCGAGTTGGTCGCCGAGAAGATGAGGCCCGCCGCCGTCGAGTTGGCCCTCGAGATACGACGAGAGATCGAAGCTCGGTACGAGGAGGCCGATCGGCTGCGCTGTCGCGCCATCGAACGCGCTCAGATCGAAGCGGATCTCGCGCAGCGGCGATATATGCTGGTAGATCCGAATAACCGTCTCGTTGCGGATACCCTTGAAGGCGAGTGGAACCATAAGCTACGTGCATTGGCCAAGACCCAGGAGGAAAGGGAGCATGCCCGGCGGGAGGACCAAATTGTCCTCGACGACGCGATCCGCGATCGCCTGGTCGCCATGACGACGGACTTTAAAACGCTGTGGCGTGATCCGAGCCTGCCGAACCGCGAGCGCAAACGATTGCTTGCCTACCTCATAGAGGATGTCACGCTCATCAGACTTCCGGCTGAAGAAACGACCAGGATCCATGTTCGCTTCAAGGGCGGCAAGACCGAGACCCTGACGACACAGAATCCCAAGGCTTCTGCGCAGCAGGTCAAGACCCATCCAAAGGTGGTCGAGCTCGTCGATACCCTCCTCGACGATCATACCTACCCCGAGATCGCCGATATCCTGAATGATCGAGGAATCCGCCCGGGCGGTTCAGCACGTCGGGGACACGCCAACGCCCGGTTCACCGCGTTGCGCGTTGCTTATCTTGCCCACCGATACGGGCTCCGATCCCGCTACGACCGGTTGCGAGACCGCGGAATGTTGACGGCAAAGGAGGCAGCAGCGCGTCTTGGAATCTGCGAAGGCACCCTGGTCCGGTGGGCGGAGCACGGACTCGTCGCGAAGCATGCCCACAACGCTCACGCCTACTTGTACGAAGCGCCCGGGTCAAACCCTCCGGTCAAGCATTCGAGTCGATGGGACCTGCTCATCGACCGCACCGCGGCAACCCGAACGGCCATGGAATCAAAGTCATCAGCTCCAATTGAAGGAGACGCAGTATGAAGCCAGGTAGTTCGCATATAGCGACATACCTAGGCCGTCATGCCAGATTATTTAACCAGGTCACCTCTGCCGCCCCGGAACACGTACAAATCGCCGGCATGCGGATCGCGGCCAAGCGCCTGTTGCACTTGCAGCGCTAAACCGTTCATGCCCTTTCTCATGTCGGTGCGGCCGACCGCCAGCCACACCCGAACCCCAGCGGGAACCGGTATCATCGCGTCGGTCGTAGCGCCGCGACCAACGCCTTCAGAGCCGGGATCGGATACTCGGCGCCGATCTCCAACCGGGTGCCATCCGGCAGCGTCATGATGGCGTGCCGCGACATCACGGGCGTTTCAAATCGCACCTTTGCCGGCGTCGAGGCATCCTCAATCATAACCGGGATGAGCTGCGGCCGATCCGTCACGACGTTGTCGGGACGACTCTCCCCAAACCGCTTGCGCCAGGCATACAGGCAACTCTCGGCAACGCCGTGTTGGCGCGCCACTTGGGCAACGATCGCGCCCGCCCCAAACGCCGCGCTCACCAACCGGCGCTTCTCGTCTTCGCTCGAGCGCCGCCGCCGTTCAGTTCCCGTGATGATCTCGACCTGATGTACCAACGGAGCCTCCTTATAGACTCCATTGCAGCCTCCACTACCTCATGCCACCACTCAAGGCGGCCTACGCCGGATGGATACGACCGAGATCGATCCCAAGCCGGACCAGATTACGATCGTGATCGGCTCGACCCAGATGGATATCCTACCGCTGACCACCGCCGACGACGTCCGGGGGACGCTGCTCACCAACCCGGCGATGCAAGCGGCGTATCAGAACATGGTTGCCGACGCCACGCCGGCGTCTTACATCCAACACCTGAAGCGGCTGCGCCAGCACCAGATCCAGCCCTATTTTCAGCTCGCACATATCCACCAGCTCGAGGCCATCGAGCATCTAATCCGCACCGGCGTCTACATGGGTCGGCTCAATCATAATCTGGTTGCGATCGGCGGCGCCGGCGGCGCCGGCCGCAATCCGTTCGATTTCATGGAGTACGTGCGGCGCTCCCCCGCATGGCTCGTGCGCTTCGATCGAGTCGTTGTGGCGGACAGTGCCGCAATTCGGCACAATGGGCATTGTGCTCGGCATCCATATTCGCGTCGGCATCGAAGACAACATGTGGCGGCGCAAGGGCGTGCGCATGCTTGGTCGAGCAGATCGAGCAGATGGTGCGGATCGCCAAGGAACTCGGGCGTCCAATCGCCACCGGCGACGAGGCCAAACAAATCCTCAAGATCGGCACCTGGTACAACTCCGTCGAAGAGACGCTGGCCAATCTCGGCCTCCCGCCCAACCTCATGGACGGCTAACTCGGCTTCATCGTCAAGGAGACCGACGGACGCCTGCGACCGGCCGTCACGGGCGAGCATGGCATCGCCGGGGAACACGCACCGGCCATCGCCGCGGAGTAGTTCCGAACCGGACGGATTGATATGGAGCCGGGCGCTCCCAAACGGTGGCGAGAGAGCCCCGGCCTACGGCCTCGCCAAGGAGAAAATCGATCATGAGCACCCCGATTGAGCCAACCGGCCCCTGGGATGACCCTGCGCTCGATAAGCTGCGCGAATTGGATTCGAGCTGGGCCGAGGCATGCGTGAAATTGACGACTGATCCCTGGACCAACGGCATTCTGCCGCTCAAGGAGGTGGAGCTGATCTGCATCGCAGTAAACACCGCCTGCACGAATTTGCAGGCCGACGGGACGCGGCGCCACATCCGCGCCGCGCTCGCTGCTGGCGCTACCCGCGACCAGATTCTGATGGTCGTGAAGATGGCATCGCTGCTGTCGATCCATTCGTGCAGCCTCGGCGCCCCGATCCTCCTCGAGGAGGCCAAGGCTGCCGGGGTGAAACCGGCGCGGCAGTCAGCCGGGATAGCAACCCCAGTCTGCGACAGGCTGCGCGCGACAGGCGGGTGGAACGATGCGTGGACCCCTTTCTACCACCTCGACCCGAGCTGGACCGAGCAATTCATGGCCGTCGGCATCCCAGTCTATGGGGGCGGCGTGCTGCCTCCCAGACTCGCCGAACTCCTCAGCATCGCCTTCGACGCAGCCTTCACGCACATGTACGTGCCCGGCACGCGCCGTCACATTAATACCGCGTCTCGGTGAATGAGACTCACGAGCGGGATTCCCAAAAGGAGCGAAACCTGATTCACCATGGCAAACGGGATGAGGTTTGCCATGGCAGCGGCAGTTCGGCTTCGTGGGGATTATGATGGCGATCGATTGCGCCGGTTGGCGAAGCGATCGGAGGATGCCGATCAGACGCGGCGTCTTCTGGCGCTGGCGGCAATTTATGATGGTGGCTCTCGAACTGCGGCGGCGCGGATCGGCGGCGTCGGTCTGCAAACGGTTCGGGATTGGGTGCTTGCTTTCAATGGCGAAGGGCCGCCCGGCCTGGTGAATGGCAAGGCACCGGGCAATCCACCCTTGCTGAGCGAGGTCCAGCGCCAAGCGCTGATGAAGATCGTCGCGAGCGGCCCCCTTCCGGCAGTTCACGGCGTGGTGCGCTGGCGATTGCTCGATCTGGCGCAATGGGTGTTCGAGGAGTTCCGCATTCCGATCAGCAAGCAAACGCTGAGCCGGGAATTGCGGGCATTGGGTTTCCGCAAGCTGTCGGCGCGTCCCCGACATCATGCCCAGAATGCCGAGGCCATGGCGGCGTTCAAAAAAACTTCACCGCCAGCCTGGACCAGATCGCCCGGCGAGACGCGGCGGGCAAGCCGATCGAAATCTGGTTCCAAGACGAGGCCCGGATCGGCCAGAAGAACAAAATCACCCGCCGTTGGGCCAAGCGCGGAACGCGGCCATCGGCGCCGCGCGATCAACGGACGCGGTCGACCTATATCTTCGGGGCGATCTGTCCGGCACGGGGAACCGGGGCGGGGTTGATCCTGCCCCGCTGCAATACCGCCGCCATGGCGCTGCATCTCAGTGAGATCTCCACAACCGTGGCACCGGGCGCCCACGCCGTCCTCTTGCTCGATCAGGCCGGCTGGCACCTTTCCGACAAGCTCGACATCCCGGAAAACATCACCTTGATGCCGCTGCCGCCTAGGTCACCCGAACTCAATCCGGTCGAAAATATCTGGCAGTTCATGCGCGACAACTGGCTCTCAAACCGCATCTTCCAATCCTACGACGACATCGTCGACCATTGCTGCTTCGCCTGGAACAAACTCATCAACCAGCCATGGACTATCATGTCCATCGGCCTTCGCAACTGGGCCCATGGGTCATAATCACCGAGAGTTGGTATAAGGCCGCGCTGGCGCATGGTGCGACGATCGAGGAGATCATGGAGGTACTGAAGCTCTGCGTCATCCAGGGGATTGAGGCCGCCAATATGGCGCTACCCATTTTCGCGGAAGAATTGACGCGCGCCGCAGTTGGAGACCCCCCTGCCGCGAACGGAGATTGACCGACGATGACCGAATTTGTCGAGGCTGCGGCGCTCGAGCGGATCGCGCCAGGCGCGAGCTTGGTGGTCCAGGTCTCGGGCACATCGGTGGCTCTGTTCAACATCGACGGCACGATCTACGCGCTTAATGACACGTGCGCAAATGCCGGCGCCTCGCTCAGTGCTGGCAAGGTCGAAGGCAGGATGGTCACCTGCCGCGTTCACGGCCTCAAATACAACATTACCAACGGTTATGTTGGGAGCGTTCCGGGATTTGGCGTCGCCGCATACCCGGTCCAAATTGTCGACGGCAAAATCCTCGTGGCAGTGGCATGAACTCGCGCTGAGGCCTGCGTCGCGAGGGATCGGGATCGGAGGTGTGCACCGGCGCCGGCTGGCGCATCTGACTGCGCAGATAACCAGAGTGGCCGCCGCGGCGTCTTGGAGAGAATCATCCGCGAAATAAAAAGATTCGCAGGGATGGCCCTGATCTCTGGGCCAAAGCCGAAAAGAAACGCGCTACAGCATCGCGAAGACGCAGGGTCCCAAGGTACGGCGGATGATCACCAATCTGCCGACGGCATCCGATGCCGATGCCGTCGGCTCGCATTGCGAGCGCTGGCGGCAATGCTGGTCGACATAGACCGCATTCCAGTCCTGCCCGGACAAGGTGCCGCGATAGGCCTTCTCATAGATCGATCTGAAGCTTTTGGGCGCTGCGCCACCCCTGCCCACTGATGGCGTGATTGCGCAACAGCTGATCGAGCCGCGACACCCGCCGCCAGGCCGGCCGGAATTCCTTGTCATTGATGGCCGGAGCCTCAGTTCTTGCTGCGGCTCGCCTTCCATCTCCAAGGACCAGTGCCGACGCCAGCCGGCCCCGGCGCCGCTCGCCGCCGATGCGGGCGCGCGCTATGCCCGCAGGGGGGCAGGCGAAAGGGGTAGGCGTGGGGGTGGCGGGAGGCGGTAGCGGGAGGTTTTCATCGAGGCAAAGGCAAAGGCCGATAGTCACGCACGCTACTACCGTGACAATAGGGACACGGCTCAGGCCCTACTGGACAAGAGAAAAAGTTAGGTCCGACCCAGTTTTTCAAATATCAAGAATTACGATCACTAACAATTGTGGTATTAAATTGGTTTCGTCTGCAATGAACATAAGAACAAAGGGACTGAATGACAAAAGGATTATGGCGCGCTGCTGTGGCGTTAGCCGGGTCGAATAGCCAGGATTCCTTTAGGCGAGCACTTTGTTGACGCGGCTCGTCGGCACGGACTTGCGACGTTCGGTCCGTGGCAACGGCAGCGACCTCCTCCAAGAAGCCGGTCTGTTCTGTCACTGGAGACCTTCCGGAGGCGCCGCATTGTTAGGCGTAGCGCGCTCACGGAAAACCAGGCCTCTTCGAAGGGGAGTTATCACGCTCTTGGCCTGCACAAGCCTGTGCGGATGCTTGAGCCTTGGGACCACGCGGTTGTATGAGGATCAACTGGGTTATTCCCGAGCGCTGGGAGATGCGGAAAAGAGCGACACGCTGCTAAATGTGGTGCGGATACGCTACGGCGACACGCCGATATTTCTTCAAGCCACGCAGGTTATCTCAGGGTACCAGCTTCAGCGCAACGTGACCGGCGGTTTCGAGGCCTTTCCAGCCGCAAATCCCAGCACCTTCCTGAACGGAAGCGCATCCGCACAGCTCCAGCAGAGCCCGACCTTCACGTTTCAGCCCCTTTCAGGCGCACAATTCGCACAAAGCTTCATTCGGCCCCTGTCGCCGGCCGACCTTCTGCCGCTCGCCGGCAGTGTGCCCATCGACGTCCTGTTCCGGCTAGGCGTGCAGGCGATCAACGGGATCAGCAACGCGGTAGCGCTGACGCAAACGGGCGCTGCCGGTTCACCGGATTTCTTCCTGCTGCTGAGAGATCTCCGTCGTTTGCAGATCGCGGGTCTGCTCAGCGTCAGGCTTCGGCGCAGCGCTGCGCCCGCAGGCACCCACAGCAATTCCGATGCCGGTCGCGTCTACGCGTCGATCGCCACGACCCGTGATCCGGATCTCCTGGCGGCGGTCAACGAGACGAAGCGGCTGCTGGGCATGCCGCCTCGTATGAGCGAAGTGGAGATCGTCTATGGCCTCCGCCCGGAACCTGGGCAATTGGCGGTTCTTACCCGTTCGATGCTAGGCGTGCTGGGACAACTTGCCATCCAGATTGATGTCCCGCCCAATGATGTCGCACACCATCTGACCCTTCCGACCGTGGGTAACATCGGACCGGAGCACCGGCCGGTAGTAACGATCCGTTCCGGTGCCGCGGCACCAGCGGATGTCTTTACCTCGGTACAATATCGTCAGACCTGGTTCTGGATTGCCGAAGATGACTTCGACAGCAAAATAGCCTTTACCGTCGTGGAGATTCTTCTGGCTCTGGCAAGGACGGAAACCGTTCCCGGTGCCATCGTGACCATTCCTGCTCTCTGAATAAGAATACCGATCGACATCGCTCTTCTCTGGCAATCCGCTGGAGCGCAGGAACATTCCGCCTCACACGACCGTGGCAGTGTTTGGCCCGACGGTTGAAGCGAGCGAAGCACTTTGTGAAAAGCTGGGCACCGGGTTACCGGCCCGCCTCTATCGACCACCGTGTTACCGGCCCGCCTCTATCGACACCGCGAACGTGTGCGACACGCGATTGGCCCGCCCCTATCGACGTCATCAAGCGCAGCTTCGCGTTGCATCAACCCCAGCTCCGGGATCGGCTTTTGTCTTTAATGTTAGTTCGATGTCAGAGTTGATTGATCTCAAGGAGTGCAACTCGGATTTCTTGCGCAAATGTGAAGAGTGACAAAGTAAGAAGCACAGTAGCGATACCAAACAGTAAGCCGGCGCCATAGATGTGCTGAAGCCCGAAGAAGGCACTTCCGGACATCACTATTAGGAGTAGTGTTGTGGCGATTCCTCCGAGAAGTGCCAGGTATACTGCTCTGTGCAATAGCAGAGCGCGACGCTTCAAATACGGGATATCGACTTTGAGCTTACCGCTAACAGGATCGCTATCAGCAATTGCGCTAAGGTAACGGATCCGCTCGACAGCGGCACTGAGCCGCGCCATTAAAATCGAGATGAACGCGGCAACGGCGGCGAGCAGAAAGGCCGGCGCCGCCGCCTGGGTAAATATAGACTGCAGCTGGGCCGCGCTTGGGACAAAGTTCATCTGGTGCTTGTTCCCATCTATAGCTTCCACCCTATTTTACCTGCCTTTGACCTACCTCCGGTACCCTTCACGATGGCCGGCGCCCTTCGTGCACAAGTCAAGCATATGGCGCGGGCAGCCGAAGAAGCAAATCCGCTGAATCGTGGGAGTGGTCCTTCTGTGAAGCCGTGAGACGGTGCCCGGAACCGACAGTCGTTGATCGGAGCGATTTGAGTATCCGCCCTATCGGCTTGGTATCGCGAGCGCGCGATCGTCGCGTTCAACGACAAACCGCTAGTTGGCTCCGCCAGGCGGCAACTTGAATTCGGGGGCGGAGGGCTGTGGTCCACGCCTCCATAGCAAGGTGTGCAGCGTCGCAGATCCGAGAACCCGGCTCATTTCGGTATAGGCAAAGTATGGGATCAAGGCGACAGCAGCGATAACCGCGGTTAACAACGCCCCCGTAAGGCCGCCACCGCCAAACTTCGGGATGCTCTCGAGAAACGACTTTCCATGCCATAGGCCGACGATCACCTCTTCGATGATGTGGAAACCTATAAAGAGGATCGCGAACATGAGGGACTTGAGCAGAACTGGATAGATAAGCGGTCTGACTTCGAATTTTCGGCCCACGTGCAGGTCTTGGGCGACCAGCATGACCTTGGCGAGGACGAGAGCGTTCACCAAGGCGAAGCCATAGCCGGTGAATTCAATATTGTGTTCCCTCAGAATTATCGCCTCGTGGACGCGAAGGAGGCCGAGCATAACGAAGAGATAGAGAAACATCGTCACGAACTGCCTGGTCTCGTCGACAGCTTTTTCCTTCAGGTGGGTGCCGCGCCTTTTGCCCGCACTCAGCGCCGCGGTGCCTGCTTTTTCACGGAGTCTTGGTTGATCTCTTCGCGTCATCTGGGCGCCGCCTTCGTTCATGATTGTCGAAACGCTACCTCATTCGTCGCCCCGCGTCTGTCGGGTCAGAACTGTGGACTGGGCTCACAATCGGCCGAACATCGGTCGGACTGGGCATCGACCAATTCTCGCAGAGCCGTCCATCGGTCGTCGTCGCGCGTGGCGAACCCGGAGTTCCATTAACAGGCTGGATAGGGGTAATAACCGCACGGAGGCCGATAATAGGGCGGTGGGTACGCGTTATAAGCTGAGGCTGTGGCCGCATAAGCTGAGGCGGTAGCCGCGCCTACAGCAGCTCCTGTGGCGGCAGCGCCATAGGGATAGGCGGTGCCGCCGTAGGCCACACCCCCGTGATAGGCCGTGCCGCCGTAGGCGGCACCGCCGCGATAGGCGGCGCCTCCGTAGGCGGTGCCACCCCGGGCACCGGTGGCCGACCACGATCCGCCGCCACCCGAGGCGGTGCCACCGCGGGCACCGGTGGCCGACCAAGACCCTCCGCCGCCCGAGGCGCTACCGCCATGCCGGCCGCTCGCCGACCAAGACCCGCCGCCGCCGGAGGCGCTACCACGGTACCCGCTTGCCGACCACGCGAACGCGTCGGTCGCAACGGAGATTGCCAAAGTACTCACCAGACCAGCCCAT
Source organism: uncultured Alphaproteobacteria bacterium (assembly GCA_963804725.1). Classification (GTDB taxonomy): domain Bacteria; phylum Pseudomonadota; class Alphaproteobacteria; order ATCC43930; family CGMCC-115725; genus JAATGI01. The sequence goes on from CAWDRN010000014.1 coordinate 12,015, forward strand.
ATCAGCTTGTTCATTGCGAAGCTCCCTTAGCTTTCGCGGGCGGGGACGCAGGCGGCTTCAACTCCACCTGCTTTGCGCCCGCCGGTGGATGGAAAACGAAATCAGCATCGTTTGGTGCGATCGAGAGAATTCCAGTCGGAAAATGTTGCGATGAAAGTCGGCTGGCCTGGGATCGACCGGTAAGTGATGAACAGCCGCTCAGGCAGCGATTGCTCGTTTTTCGTCAGCCAGATTTCAAGCTCAAGACCGGGCGGTTGAAACAGCGTCAAGTGACGGCTGAGAACGCCATCGATTGTGACGTCGTTGACAACCCTGGCATCAGTAACTCCGGCCAAGATCGCCTTATTCGGGGCCGCGCCAAGGAAATCCGCGAGGGGAAAGTCGAGGCCCAGCGCTTCGCCGCCTCTTTGAACATCCCCTCGATGGTATCCGGCACCGGAATGCTGATGTATTGCTTCTTCGCTGGGCTATACAGGACCAGCGTCTTACCATCATAGAATAGCTGGTTGGTGCCATCATCACCATCGACATCGGCCCGCAGCCCATCCGGCCGGCGAACGACGACCTTGAGCACATGCCCAATGTGGAGAAACCTACCGTCGGTGCCCACATAGACCCGCAACGTCCTCGCCTGAAACGAGAATTGCTTGGCGAGCAAGGTCTGGCCCATTTGCATCATGGCCGCGCGCGCCTCCTGGGAGAACACCGGCTTCGCCCGCGTGGCGCTGAATGCAGGAACGATCACGCCGGCACAAACCGCGGCCGCGGCGAGCAACCCTGCGATCCCCGAAACCCGAACGTTGATCATGATTGGTCTCCAAGGTGGTGAAGGTCCTGATCAAAGGAGCAAATCCATACTCAGATTATGGTTGGCCTCCGTGGTCGAGGCGGGAATTGACGTGGATCAACCGATCTCAACGACCGCTCCATTCGAGGGCACGATCCCACTGAGCCAAGCCGACACGCGCGGTTTCGAGCAGAAATTTCGGCACTGCCATGTTACCGAGGGAATAACGCGACATTTCACGACCTCTAGGGATGTCAGGCTGCGGTGACGGCGGTTCGCCACATGGTCATCGCCGCAGCGCGAAGCACGCGGTGCGTTTGGAACTCAGAGGAGATGACTTTGGGGGGCGTCTTTAAAATTGACAAACCCTGCCGGCACAGGACCGGTCAGTCAATTTTTCCTGCGGCCAAAACTCGGCGGTGCCTTTTTGGGGCCGCTGGGCCGGCGAACGTAAGCAATGGATGGCAAAAGGTAATCTTCGCTAGCTTGGAGACCACGAGAAATGATGGCCAAAACCGGAACGGCCGCTTTGGGTGGATTTGCGACCGTCTGCTTTGCAGCCGAGATGCCGAAAACCAGACGGTCGCAGAGTGGCTTGGGCTGGCCGACAGCGGAATGGCGGTTTTAGTGGCGGAGAAGCCGCCATCATCCAGCATCGATCGGACCGATCTATTCGGCGCCATCTCGCTGGTTCAAATTCAGCCTAGGCACGCCGTTGCGATCGTCGCGCTACATGAGGCATTCGTTGCGGTGAACGCGTCGATGCGTCGGCTATGGCCGGCCAAATGTCCGCCTACGTCTGCTCTCGATCGGTCATTTCAGCATCATGTTCGGTGAATGGGCGCACAGGAGACATCGACGCGACCGGTCTTCTACGTCCCTTCCCACCCAAAGCGGATATAGATTGAGGGCTTTCGTGGAAAAGTCCGCAACGGTCGTCCCTCTTTATTGCCCGTTCCCCGTCGCCCGATCCTCGTGACCAGAGCTCGCATCTGAAATAACTCAAAACGCCCCGTGCGGGGCCGATCTCGTCCCCAGCAATCTCGCTACATCCCGGCTGATCTAGCTTGCGTCGGTGGAGTTGCTACCTAACACCCGACTTCCTTTCCAGCAGTCCGACCACGATATCGACAATGTCGAAAATCTTGAACGGCTTCCGCAAGAACAGAGAGTAGCCGGGACTGCGTTCTGCCATTCCGGCCTCCGGCAAGGAACTCATCAGGACGACCGGAACGTCTTTAAGCGCTGCATCCGCCGCCATGGCTTTAATCAAAGCCGCGCCGTCCATCACCGGCATCATCAAATCGGTGAATACCACATCCGGTCTCTCCTCCGCGGCCCGTCCGAGCGCCTGGCGACCGTTGCTGGCCACCAGCACGCGGTACCCTTCATCCACGAGAACGTCCTTTAGGAGATTGACGACCCCGAACTCGTCATCGACGATGAGCACAACGGCCATGCTCAATCCTCGCGTTTGATGGATCGCGTAGGCGCCTTCTTCGATACGGGCCTGTCGGGGGATGCCCCGCCGAGGTTAAGGCCCGATAAGATGTTCTCGGCGCTCTCGGACGTGCCGTTGATCTCCACACCCTTGCTGGTGATGGTAAACTCGTAGAGCGATGAATCGAAATCGCTGTCTCTGACCTTGATCAGGGAAATCAAACGATAGAGCCGGGAGCGGAGCTCAATGTAACGGAGCAGGATCAGGTTCTCGGCCAAGCTCGCCAGGTCGTCGATCGGGACGCGAATGGCCGGCCCCAAAATGTCGGGAATTTCCAGCGTGTAGAGCTCAGTCACCCCCAGCACGCGTAACTCGTTTGCCAGCGCCGTCAGAAAGTGTCCCACGCGAGACGGGTCGATCGCGGCATTTTTGAGACTGGTGAGGCCATCGATGAACAGCCGCTTGACCTTGCGCCGATGGAGAGCCTCCAAGAGGCGCCCGCCATAGGCATCGAGCACGTCGCTGGTCGGCGTTTGCCATAGTAGCTCGACGACATCCGTATCGAGCAATGGCCGCAAGGCCGGCACCACCTGAGCGGCTTTGGCCTTAATGCGGGTTGGCGTCTCATGGAAACTGAACATCAGTCCCGGTTCCGCTGTCGACGAGTCCGACAGGAACTGCAGTCCAAGCGTCGTCTTTCCGATCCCCGAGGGCCCCATGACCATCGTGGTCGAGCCAACCGACACACCACCGCCCATTATGGCATCGAGCCGGTCATTGCCCGTCGAAGTCAGGGCCAACGCCCGATCGTCCGCCCGGCTCGGATTGGCGAGCAGTCTTTCGATCCGCGGATGGACGATAATGCCGTCACGCGTAATCTCGTAGGCATGCGGTCCGCGCAAGAAACCGCTGCCACGAAACTTGCGAATGTGGATACCGCTCTCGGCTTGCGAGCCGTGGAAACGATCGCTCAGTTCAATCAAGCCGTCGACCATCGTCTGCTCGGGCGAAATCTCGCTGCCGGCGCTAGTCGTCATGAAGACGGTGCAGTCGGTCGCGAGGGCGATCTCTTGTAGCTCGTGAACGAATTGCTTGAAGGTCCGGTCGCTTTCCGCGCTCGTCTGAACCGAAATCAGCCCGTCGATCACCAGCATCGTGCTGCGGAGCCGCTGGATTTCCCGGCGGAGCAAGTCGATCAAGCCCTTGAGGCCGCTCTCGCGGAGCTCAAGGAAAGCGCTCAGGTACGTCAGCCTGTCTGGAATGCAGTCTTCGTCGAAGAAGGAAAGACTGCGGAGGTTTCCGATCATGCGCGCATGGTTTTCGGCGAGCAGCGTGACGAATAGAGCGCGGCCGCCGCGGCCGGCATGATGAAAGCAAATCTGATTGGATAGAATTGTCTTCCCCGCCCCGGGCGCGCCCTGAATGATATAGATGCCGCCCTCGAAAAACCCGCCACGCAAAATCGTGTCGAGACCGGCAATGCCGGTCATCACCCGCTTGAAACCCATGTCCTCTAACGGCGAACCGACGCTCATTGGTGTTCCTTCGAAGATTGAAGCGGCAGGGTTACACAAAAAGTCGAGCCCCCTCCCGGCGTGCTCGTCACCTCGATCGAACCGGCCATGGCCTCGCTGAATTGTCGTACGATCCATAAACCAACACCGAAGCCGCCACGATCCTCGCCGGGCCGAGCCACCCGCTCGAACTGTTCAAAGATGCGCGCTTGGTCGTCGGGCGAGATGCCGGGTCCGCCGTCCTGGACACGAAGAAGAGCGGCTCCCCTTTCGACATCAACGCTCACGCTTATCGGACTTCCTTCGCCGTATTTTACGGCGTTCGAAAGTAAGTTCTCGAGGATTTCTTCGAGGGCGACCCGATCACCGACAACAATAACATTTTCAAGGGAAAGCCGGACCTCCAAACTGGACCCGGCGTGCGCCGCAATAGGCCGGAAGTTCTCGCAAACCTCCCGCGTTAGATCGCCTAGATCGATCGGTGGGCGGTCGAGCCGTAACTTCCCGCTAGTGAGCCTCGACACGTCCAGGAGTGTAGTCGCGCGCTTAATATACTGCCTGATCAGCCATTCGACCTGGCGCAGCCCTTCCTCGGCCTGTTCGCGCCGGAAGTCCGACTGGCTAGCCATCCGACGCAAGAATTCCACCCGCCCGAGAAGCGGTGTCATCGGGTTGCGCAGTTCATGCGCGGCGACAGCAAGAATGCGGTCGCGGGACGCGATGGCATCTCGCAAGCGAGCGTTCTCCTCCACCAATTCGGCCATACGCCGGGAAAGCTCATCGCCGATCGGTCGAATTCCGGTCGAATCAGGAGACGTCCCCCGACCTTGGGGCCACTCGATATCGCAGGCAGGGGGCCTGCTTTAAGTTCGTCCGGCGCAGCCAAATAATTTCGCCTCATATTGCTTCTACATTTTGTGGCATCGTGCGAGGGCGCGTCGGCACCCACCCCGCGACCCCCGAAGAGATGTCGCCGACGCTCACGTTCGCTTCCGAGAATCGAACCGGTTCGGCTGAGTGTCCAACATTGGGCGCAAAGCGGAAGACGAAGCAGCGCAAGTAAGAGCGCTCGCCAATATTCCACCAAGGCGCTAGCGCCCGAAGGGGCTGGGCTTCCTGGGGGGATAGAAAAAAGGACGTTCCGATCTAGCGGGGATAAAGGTCGTCCGTCTTCTGAGCTTGGGTCGCTCTCCACTCGGAACGCCTCCCGCGTCGCGCGTGTGTGCTCCGCCCCACGCACCTAATGGCCAAAGCGCGTCGAGCTTCACCGACGCGCAGCCTGCGTGGACCCACGCCACATCATTTATTTCGCTATTTACCCCCATGCGCTATCAGCCAATTTCGAGCAAGCGCCGCGGTCTCGACAAGGACAAGGACGGCCAGCGGCTATCTGCAATCACCTCGACGAGCTATCGCATTAAAGATTTGCCTACAAGGGGGGCATCGAAAAAATTCCGAAGTGGTCAGGCACAGGGTCGCGTAGTGAAATTTTTTATGCCGTCAAAATTAAGCGGTTTTTTTTGGAGCCAATCCGGCAAAAATCTCTCCAAGAAAGAGATCTCGAGATACGTCGCAGAATCCATCAGGCCATCCCACTCTTAACAGTTTTTATCCCCGAGAAGCCGACGCATGGGTTACATCGTTAGCGTCAAACCATAAGGGAGGAGGCTTCGCTCAATGATAAAATCATCGCTCTTCACGGTGTCGGGCATCGTCGCTGCGATATTGTGCGCAACCCCAGTGTTTGCTCAAACCCAGAACCAGTCGCATTTTACCGCCAACAGTGACGGCAGCTGCACTATTCACTACACGCGTGGTGACGTTCGTGTTGACAACGGCGGGACCTACCACCAGCAAGAAAATCGCGGCCAAAAATCGGGTATCATATACGTTCCCGACCGCATGTATCAGTGCAAGGGCGGCCATATCAGCGTCGTCAAACAATAGATTTTGCTAAGATAGGGCAGCTCGGTATCGGCGGGCTTCGTCGTCGAGCTGGGAGTTTCAGAATGGAGGAGGTGGAGCGGAGCATCAGCGACACTCCACCCACCCACGGCTCAATATTGTGCGGCTACGGCTAACATGGAATTCAGAATCTTAGAGGCCGTGACGTCGAGTAACGCAGTCAGTTCGTCGAGAGTTCAGCGCGGCCTGAGCAGTCGCAGTGACGTACCTAACTGAGTGTTCAAGGCGTCGATCAGCGCGTCATTATCCGCGATCTGCTGTCGCCGCAATTGTGTGAGCTTATTGGTGAGCACGTCGATATCATCTTCCAACGCCTTTTGCGTCGCGAGATCCCCTTCCTTCATAGCTGCGGTTTGCAAACCGTCGAGCGCGTTAAGCGCAGCTTCGGCGGAGTTGATGCAGTCGTTCACGCTCGCCATTCGTCGACCCTCCAATCCAATCGGTCAGAATTCAGTTCGCTGGCTTTTTCGATGGTGCCAGAACCGTCGCCCTTTTCGCTCGCTTGATCCGCCTCGGCCGCGCGCGCCTCGGCCTCGAGCGCTGCCTTCGCCGTGCGGATTTTCTCCAGCCGCCGCTGCTTGTTCGCCATCCACTCCGGCATCTCGTCGCCGCGCCGCTCGATGCCGTGCACGCGGTCCTCGGCCTCGTCGGTCTCTGCCGCCGCGGCCAGCCAGCGCTGAACTTCCGCCGCCAGCGCCGGCGCCGCCTCTTCATCCGCCCGTAGCTCATCGCCTTGTGCTTGGAGGCGTTCGCCTTGATCTTGGTGCCGTCCGAGGCGACGTGAACGAGCTTCACCAGACCCGCCGCCCGGCACAGCTTCAACACCTGTTGGAACAATCCCGAGAGTGCCGCTAGGTGCCGCTTGCGGAAGTCGCTGATGGTGCGGAAGTCGGGCCGCTGCATCCCCCCCCGTTACCGCGGCAAAATCGAGCCGCTCCTCGCACGCCTTGGCGATCCGCCGCGACGAGTAGATGCCTTGGCTGTAGGCATAGAGCAGCAACGCCACCATCATGCCCGGATGGTAGGGCGGGTAACCGCGCTCCTCCTCCTACGTGTCCATGATCCGCGACAGATCGAGCCCGTCGCGAACCGTCTCGCGGATGACGTGCGCGAGGTGCCCGGGCGGTACCAAATCCTGAATCGACGGCGGCAGAAGCCAAACTTGATCAACATCCCAGGGACGAAAGGTCTTGCTCATGCCGCACAGCGAATTACGTCACCGCACTGCCGTCGAGCAAAATCAGATTACCCGGACACACTCTTAGGCCTATCGGATCCTCGCTCGAAATCGCTGCAAAAGAAGTCCGCTATGCAGAGAACAAGCTCCGGCGCCCAAATGCTAAAGCGGACACAAAGGGGACATTCGTTTTCGCCTTCATCGCTAAGTGTTTGAAAATATTGGCGTCCCCAAGGGGATTCGAACCCCTGTTGCCGCCGTGAAAGAGTGGCATCACCAGGTAAATCAGACACCGCTAAACGCCAAAAGACGGCGGAAATGCTTGCTTTTACTGAACAGCCGTCTATAGCCTTCAAGGCCTGTCCAGTAACATCTTTTATGTAAAATATTTGTAAAACGGTTACCGTCTTGTCGGCAGTCCGGACGTTACCGCCGTTTTGTCACCACCATGTTCGATCGGAAACGGAGATCCCCATTGGGCCGCACCGTCCGCAACGCCAAGCTCGACACCCGATCGGCACGCGCCAAGCTCCCCGTCGCGCACGCGCTCTACTGGACCACGATCTCGCGCGGCTGCGCCCTCGGCTACCGCAAGGGCAAGAAAGGCGGCACCTGGAGCGTGCGCTTCCTGCGCGACAGCAAAGAGTACAATTACGAAAGACTCGGCGCCGCCGACGATGCCCGCGACGCCGATAGGCTCACCGTCTTCAGCTTCGCCCAGGCCCAGGCATGGGCACGCGCCTGGTTCGAAGGCAAAGCCACCGACCAAGCCGGCGGCTCAACCACACCCGATCGCCCCTACACCATCGCCGACGCACTCCACGACTACCGCGCCGACTACCTGCGCCGTGGCGGCAAGGCAACCGATCGCCTCGATGCCTCCGCAACCGCACTGATCCAGCCCGAGCTGGGTTCGGTCGAGCTGCGCAATCTGACCAAGACCCGCCTCGTCAAATGGCATCAGACCCTCGCCGAAACACCCGCACGGCTGCGCACCAGACCCGGCACCAAACAGAAGTACCGGGCCAACGACGGCAGCCCCGACGCCGTGCGCCAACGCCGCTCCTCCGCCAACCGCGTGCTCACCATCCTCAAAGCCGCCCTCAACCACGCCCACCGCGAAGGCAAATGCACAACCGACGACGCCTGGCGCACCGTCCGCGCCTTCCGCGAGGTCGACGCCGCCCGCCTGCGCTACCTCTCCGAAGACGAAATGATCCGACTCACCAACGCCTCCACGGCCGAGTTCCGCCTCCTCGTCATCGCCGCACTCCTAACCGGTTGCCGCTACGGCGAACTGGCCGCCATGACCATCGACGACTTCAACCCCGATGCCGGAACACTCCGCGTGCGCACCAGCAAAAGTGGCAAGCCACGCCACGTCGTGCTGACCCCAGAGGGCCGCGATTTCGTCGCTCAACACGCCGCCGGAAAACCCGGCCATGCGCGCCTCTTTCCCCACGGCAACGGCAAACCGTGGACCAAATCACAACAACGCCGACCGCTCACCGCCGCCTGCATCGCCGCCAACATCAACCCGCCCGTCAACTTCCACGGACTGCGCCACTATGTAGCGTCCCGGACTATGTCGGGTAACACGACAAGATCTGCAATTTGGTTTGTCAAACACCGCGTGATTCGAGTTGAGGCATGACCAATCACCCGACATAGTCCGGTCAACTTTCGAGATCGCCAGGGTGGCTCCGCTCACCTTCCGGAGGACGACAGCGATCCAGGTAACCACGCTGCGTTGGAGTTTTGGGAATTGCCACCTCATTCATGGTCGCCGTCTCGCTCGTCTGGGCCTGATGGAAATGGTCAAGACTATGTCGCTGCTGCCGTGCGCGTTCGGCAGGAAAACCAGGTCTCGAGGCGAGGTACGCTACATAGTCCGGAAGGAGACATAGTGGCGGCTATGTAGTGGGCGACATAGGCGCCACACCTACGCCAGCCGCCTCGTCATGCGCGGCGTACCCCTCGCCGTCGTCGCCGCCCAACTCGGCCACGCCGACACCCGAATGATCGAAAAACATTACGGCCACCTGGCACCGTCCTATGTCGCCGACACTGTGCGCGCCGCCTTCGGTTCGCTCGGCATCGTGACACCGGCCAATGTGGCATCGTTGGCCAGGCCGCGATAACGATCTGGGCTTTGGTGGCGACGCCGGAGAGTTCCTGAATGGCGGACACCGCTTCCTATAGTCGGTACATGGAGCACGCCCACTCACCCGCATAGAAAGATTGCGCGATGGCCGATCAAACGAAGCGGCGGGCCGCCAACATCGATTGGAGTGTGGTGCAGTTCGCCCTCGATCTCGTGATCGACAAATATGACGATGCTGCCCGCTCCGGGGTCGATATGGAGACATTGCGGAAACGGTTTCGCGCCGCGACGGAACGGCCGCACGCGATCCTGGCGGCTAGGGCCGTCGTCCGCCATGCGAACGACGCGCAGAAGGCGATCAAAGCAATGTGCGACGCCATGGCTGACGCGGAAGAGGCGAAAACGCGCAAAAGCAAAGCCGACATAACTCGCACGATCCGTCGTGAGTTGGCGGATATACGTAAGCGCAAATGACTTTGGTGCTTAGATCGCTTCCGCGCGTCCAACCCATTGCCCCAGTCCGCAGGAAGGAACCATCGTATCGACATCGAGAACCCAAGGCTCGCTCAGCAGCTGCTCGACACAGTGGCCGAGATGCCGACGCAGCCACGTCGCGCCTTCTTCCTCATCGATCGCCTTGAGCCCGCGCCTCACCGCATCCTCGCTGACGATCTTGCTCATGCCGAGCAGCTCCGGCAAAACCGCGTCCCAGCGCAACGCCGCGATATGGGCGTAGCGCTTGTGCCCCGCGAGCATCGACAGCATCGTCGTGCCGAGAACGTCGCGTTTCTTTGCAGCGTTGGGGCTGCTGTAGCGCAGCGGACAATCCGCGACCAAGGCCTCGAACAACCCGCTGGTTTTGAGAAAGTCGATGAAAAACGGCAGCTGGCCCATTGGCGTCAGCGCCGCCTCCTGGTCCCATTCGACATGGACCGTTCCAGCAAAACTGTCGAGATCAACGCCATCAGGCAGGCCGGTCTCGGCAACCACAGATTGCTCACCCAACCGGTGAGCCGAAGCAGCAGAAGAATCGCGCGTCATGCCGTTGATAATGCGCGATTCGCCTCAAAAGCAGAAATCTTCAAACGCCGGATTTAGGTTCAACGACCCTCAATGGCTCTTTGATTTCAAATACGACGGCTTCCGCGCCCTTTGCTATGTACATCAGGGCCGTTGCCGCCTGATATCGCGCAACAGCAACCTGATGCGCCGCTTCGTCGGCCTCGGCGATCAGATTGCAGCCGCACTTGATGTAGGCGATGCAATTCTCGACGGTGAGGTTATCGCGGCCGACGAAACGGGCCGACCACAGTTCTATGACCTTCTCCGACACAGGCGGGCCCCCGCCTATGTGCCATTCGACATTGTCTGGCTCAATAGCGCCGCCCTTCGGCCTTTGCCGCTAGTTGAGCGCCGCAGACGGTTGCAAGCCGTCCTGGTGAAGTCATCGCCGACAATCTCCGAGCCGTTGTCCATCGTCGGCAGAGGCAGCGAACTCTTCGCGCTGATGTGCGCGAACGACCTCGAAGGTATTGTCGCCAAGCGCCTCCGTGATCCGTATGGCCCGCGCGTCCAGTGGCTTAAAATCAAGAACCCGGTCTACTCGCAGAATGAAGGCAGGCGCGAGTTGTTCGACCGCCGACGTTCTCCTCGAATTGGCGAACGATGGCCACTAGACGCATTCGCCCGTCCCAGGATCTGTGCCATCGCCGTTGGCCCTCACCTGACCGAGGTGCGCCGCCAAAGGCGATGTCGGAGAACTTGAATAGCCGCTGCCGCTTCTTATAGTCAGCGCATGGAGCACATAGACCAAACCAGGCGCGGCCGCCCCGTCTCCTCGCCGCTGAGCTTATGGACGGTTATCGCCGCCGCTACCCGACCGTCCATACCGACCGCCAATACGGAAACCGCTACTACGCTGAACGCGCCATCGCCATCCTCGGGCTCGCCCCACATGCCGATGGCTCGTTCCCCGAACCAAACTGGCTGGTCGATTGGCCCGGCGCCGATCGCGGCAAGAAAGGAGCGATCAAATGGGGCGTCTTGACCGAACTCGGCAGGCTATCGGAGGCCAGAATCGAGGCCAAGATGATCGTCGCGCTCGCCCACGTGGTCAGCCAGGAACGCCTCACCGTGAAAGACGCCGAACAGCGCCTCCGCAACTGGCGGCTGACGAAAATCGCGTCCTCACCCACCTCCTAAAGCCGGTATTCCTGATCGGAAGGTGGAAGCGACGGCGCCAACAGGAGCGCCAGGGGCAAAACCACGCGCGAACCTCAGTCAAAAAGGCTCCGCCTCGCCGCGGCCAACCTCAATTCGCTAAAATGCCAGCAAAATGGCCCAAATTCGCTCTATTGGAGTGTTATCGGCGCCGTTCAACAATATGCCGCCCGAACCCGGTGTCTCCCGCGCGAAGTGATCGCGATCCGAGGACTACTCAGGGCTCGGCATGCCGCCGCAACCCGCCGCGACGGGCCCAGCGCTCAATCGTCCGCACCTCCACCCCAAACTCCTCCGCTAATGCAGATAGCTCCTCGCTCGCCGCAACCCGCCGCGCAATTTCGCGATTCCGGTAGTTGCGTTCGCTGCGTTCGAGCGGTGTTAATTTCGGCTTCCCACCCGCCGGCGGCGGACGCCGAGCACGCCACTGCATCAGGCGCACTTCGCCCTCTTGTGCGGCCAGCTTCAAATCCTAACTCACCACCGGCAACAACCCACTTAGATCAATCAGCAAGTCCCGCAGCCGACCCGCCTTCTGCGCCGATAGCAGTCGCCGACCCGCAAGCCAATGACCCACCAAGCTATCGCTACAGGCTAACCGCTGCGATGCCGCTTTCGGTCCACCCAGCACCTGAATCGCGAGACGTAGTTCCCATTGTTCGAGCATTGTGTTTGCACCATCGTACATTTACGAGCGCGCGAGAAAGTCGCTAACGTCGTCCCAATAGCCAAAGGCCAATTCGACCGACCACGACAGGGGTTAAGCCTGGTGGCAATGGCGGGTGATTCATGGAAAAGCATGGTGCTATCGTCATGCCCAAGCTGCAACCATGCAGTTTGGGGATTTTATCGAGTGACCGAGCGCGACGTCGAGCTGCGCGCCATTGCGAAATTTATCGAAGAGCGGGGCGCAAAGATTCCCGCCGCGATTCGCAGCATCGTCGACCGCGGCTCTGTCGTACACGGAAGCGGCAAAGCGGCTGGCACGATTACAGCTCGAAACCGGGCAGTCACAGAAGCAAGCAGTAGCCGCGCTTTGGATGCAGCGCCGCGTTTCTAAGGCGCGACGTTGAACCGACGGTATGCTTGCCACCAGTCGCCGAGGAAGATGCGCTGCCCTTCAGCCAACGACATTGTGTGCTGATCGCACACCGCGATGCAGATCTCACGTTCGAGCCGATCCTTGAGTTCGGCCTCATTCCACGGCTGCGGCCAGTGATTGCGCGAATCGGCATTGTCTCCGCCAAGGCATAGCGGTACCCGATCGTCGTCCTCGTAAAAGCGGCGTTGCGATTGCGGGATGCCTTACTTCGCGAGCGTGTCACTCTTGTCACGCCAGACACGATGCGCCTGACTGTACATATGTCGGCCGCTGGAATCTCGAGCGCAGACCTCAGCGGGGTCGTGGCTGGCGATGGCACCAGGCGTCAGTTGCGGATTCGGTTCGGCAGGTTCCTGTGCTGCGGCCACATTAGCGGCGAGCACTACCCCGGCCAGGGAGGCAAGCACGAGCTTTCGCATCATGCGCGTTCGGCGTTTGCCTTCATCATCTTCTTAATTCGCTGCACGGCCGAGCTGCCGGTTCCAACCAACCGTGCCGTCTTAAGGATGCCAGTGCCGCGCGCCAACTCGGCTTGGATCGCCTCGACCTTGTCTCGCGGGAGGGGTCGCCCTCCGATCGGCCGGCCGCTCTTGGTTCCATCCCGCCGCGCTCGAGCGATGCCAGCCTTGACCCGGTCGCGGATCATCGCGCGCTCGAACTCAGAGAATACGCCGAGCATTTGGAACAGAGCCCGACCGGCTGGAGTCGTGGTGTCGAGGTGCTGTTGGTGGAGATAGAGATTGCAGCCGACCGCATCCAGCTCGGCAAGGAAGCCGACCAGGTGTTGGAGCGATCGTCCGAGACGATCGACGGACCAGGCAGCAACGACATCGATCTCGCGGCGGGTCGCGGCCTTGATGAGACTGTCGAAGCCCACGCGCAGGGCGCGACCGTAAGCACCGCTTATGCCGTTGTCGGAAAACTCGGCGACGATGCTCGACCAGGGCTGAGGCACACGCTGCCTCGAAACCAATGAGTGCTTTCCGGGAGTAGTCATTGATCGCAATTCCCGCGGTCGGATGGCACGACCACGGCACCCCTCGTGATCTTGGTATAGACGCCGCAGCTTCGAAGGTGAGTCTCGCCGAAGCTGTGGATCTCCTTGCGAATCGATTCAGAAGATCTTGGCTCGATCGCCTGACGAGGCTCACCAATCGCTCCACCTCATCAGACATATCTTAGGCAGCGCAGGCCGAGGGCTGGGGCCCGGTGGGCGGGCTCGAGGGCCTGGCCGGGCCGCCCCACGCCGAGGCGCTGGGACCCGGCTGAGCTATTTTGTCCTACCCCACTCGATCCCCGCCCCCCCAAAAAAATGGCTGAAGCGCTGTTTGTCTTTAGGTTAGCGCGTTGTTTTAGATCGTCCTGAGACAGGGAGGAGAAGATGGTGCTTCACAAGGTGCGGACTTGCGACCGGTGCGGTTGCACGGCGGAAGAGGCGGTGGGGGAGAGATATCCGGCTGGATGGATGTTGGTTAGCATCGGTATCCCTGGCACGGTTGATTACGGCCGTGATTTTTGCAGGGACTGCTATCTGTTGTTTCACGGTTGGCTGCTTGATTTTGCGGGGCATTGGTTAGGCGAGTTGAGTGGCGCAGCGGGCGATGGCGTGAGCTTGCCTTGGCGTTCAGGCGCGAAGCTGGTTATTTGCGCAAGGCTTGATCGGAAAGGTTGATGACCCGTGCGCTGGTGTCGCCATTCGACCGACGCAGCCCCTGGTCCAGCATGATCAGAGCGCCGACAGCATCTTCGCTGGCTCGGATTAGTTGCTCATTGCCGGCGATGACGGTTTCGAGCGCTGTTTTTAATTCGCCTTCGGCTTCCAGAAGCAGCGGACGATACTCGTGCAGCACGGCATGAGCATCGGCGATACGTTGGTTGTTGATTTCGATCTCTCGCGCGCACCGATCGAGTTCGGCCTGTAGTTCCTGTGGCGATAATTTGCGCGGTGGCGAGCGATTGGCTTTATTGGCTGGAACCAAGAGGTATTCCGGCAGCGGCACGCCGCCGATGGTGGTGATTTTAGCCATTGATGACCTCGTGTAACTTCCCTTGCCGTTTTGCCCGTGGCGCCGTCGACTTCTGGCGGTTCAACACCGCCGCGGCAATCGTGGCTGTCTTCGCCGGGATCTCCAGCTGTAAGACCGTGGCGATGTCGTCGGCGCTGTCGCGACGGCTGATCAAGAGACTGTCACCTTCGCCCCGTTCCAGCCGTCGGATTTTGGCGTGGGCCGCATCGAGCTCTGCTTGTAGCCGTGTAATATCGGCATTCTTGCGTGCACCTGGCGCGGCATCGCCGCTCGCTTGTGATGCTTTCTTCTCCAGGGCTTCGAAAAGTTCTGGGTAAGTGAGCGCAAAGTGGATTTTTTCCACCTGGCGACGTAACTCGGGGTCCGCCAAGGCACGCCGCCAGTACGCTGGATCGAGAGGTCGGGCGACGATTTCGGCCGGTTGACGTTGCGCGGCCGGTTGCTGGCGCCGGCGGCGCAACATCTCGCCTTGCTGTTCTGCCCATAACAGGATGTCAAAATCGTAGAGGTTTGTTTGATCAGCCATGGAGCACCTTAATCAAAGCCATTTGAAGCCATGGGCGATGACGGCTAATAGGCCAGCAAAGCCGCCCAACATGATGCCAAGCAACCACAAAAAATCGGTGTGCTGGCGGTGCATTTCAGCTCGGAAATCGATCCGCAGTTCGCCGCCGCGTAGATTGTCGCGCAGTTCACTCATATCGCCGTGGAGATCGACCCGCAGTTGACTCATATTGCCGCGCAAATCGGTGCCCTGCGTATGCATTTCGGCACGTACAGCGGCAAACCCCGTCTGCATATCAGCCCGCAAATCGGCGCCCTGTGCCTGCACTTCGGATTGCAAGTCAGTGCGCAGTGTCTGCATTTCGGTGCGGAGATCGACGCGCTGCACATTCAAGTCAGCGCGCAAATCACGCAGATCAGCGCGTATCCCTCTAAGCCCCTCCACCGTGTCGCGAGCGATTTGTTCAAGCACCGCAACGCGTTCGGGGATATCGGCCATGGTCACAGCTTGTCGCTTCTCTCGAAAATTTTCGAAACCCATCATCGCGGTGGCCACTGAGCAAGTCAATTTATCCGCGGAACGCCTGCATTGGAGGCCTGATTCGCTGTATAAAAGCGGCGTGGTGACCGGCGACACCATCGAGGGCAATCTGCCCTCAGCGGCGCGAGATCAAGTGACGATCCACCGCGATCCGACGGGCGACCTTCACCGCTATCTGCATTGTGTCGACCTGATACTGCTGGCTTCGCCTGGCACCTCGGCGCCACTGCCGCCGCTGCCAGGTCAGCGGTCCGCTATCGGAGAATGCGCCATGCCGCTTCGTTCCGGCACGGCCACACCCGGCGGCTCATCGGATAAGTGTTATCTAGGCGCGCGGATCGCATGTCAGTCGCGGTGACAGCTTTGGCGGCTGAGCCGTCGGGGCTCTACGGGACTGGCGAATGTGCCGCCCGCGCTGCTGGAACAGCCGGGCGGCCCGCCCAGAGCTCGCCCATCCAACGAAAGGATAGATGGAAGGAGCGCGCATCCGAGGGACGTTATCGTAGGCAATGCACTTCTCAGACGCTAGGTTGGCTTTCGGTCGAAAAGTTTCGATTGACCGGCTTGAGCTTTGGCGGCGGTGGCGAACCGCGCCACGCGACCGCGTCGTGCAAGGCGGGTGACGTAGCCATCGGCCCAAGGGGCCGCTGGCCCTCGATATACGTCACGGTCCGGGTGAGGCTGGTGCGGAAGTCGGCGATACGACAACCGTAGTAGCGCTGCTCCCATTCGGCTTGCTCTTCCGGGGTTCTCATTTGCTCCTGTTTTCAAGTGCGTTGCTATTGGCCTTCCGCCTCCTGCCGTTGGTGTCGGACTGATAAAGGCCAAGGCGGCGCGCAAAACCTTCTTCGGGTCGCCACGGTGCGCGTTGACCGAGTGCAGCAGTGTGGTGATCAGGTCTTCGATGTCATTGATCTCGTAACCGCTATCACCCAGCGTGTTGAAAGTAGGCGAGAACATTGTTATGCGGTTTACGACTCGTTGTCGGACCCTGTGCGTGCAGCCTGATATACTTTCTCAGGGTTTCGACCAGCGGCAGCAAAATGTCTGGCGGCGGTATGTCGCCAGCACGGATGCCGAAGCTCTCACTGATGCCGAAGCTCTCTTGGATATGCACGAATGCCTTATGCAAGGCATCGCCGATCACTTCGTCTTCAAACTTATCCAATGTTGTCTCACTCTCCTCGACCAACTTGACGATGGCCCACGCCACTGCCTTCAATTCGTCCATGTCAAGCCAACGGCCCGCTTCACCAGGAACCCACGACCGGCAGCCGACGATCCAAATATTGCCCTTGCCATCGACAATCACGGTATCGCACTTGAACAACCGGATGACTTCGGCCTCGACCGCAGAGCGGTCGAGCTTTACCGCCGCGCTGATCAAGTCGTTTACTTGATACCTACCCTTTACCAACTCGCTTACTCGATACCTTTCCGTAGTGATCAAATCGCTTAGTCGATGCGTACCCATGGTTAACTCCAATCGTTTGCTGCCGGGGGGTGGAGCCCGATAGGCTCCCACCGGATGGATCAGCGCCTGTAGATCTGGGCGATGAACGCGGGCTTGTCCCAATCCTGCACTTCGCCCATGAAGTTGCCATGGTTCCCAGACACGATTGTCGCCTTCAATTTGGGATGTACCAAATCGCCGCGATCAAAGATGAAGCCGTTGTTCAACAGCCAATCTTGACATTGATCGCGAGTTCCCTTGAACTCGCGCATCGGCTTCGTCACTTGCTTGCTCCTGTTTTTGGGTTTCGGTGAGCTAAACAAAGCTCACACTTCTATTGAATGGACGCGCGCGCATCAGACGGTCTTTCATTTACCCACATTTAGTGGATGATTTTAGGGAGCTACACTAATAGTTGCGTCACAGGAATCGACTGTGATTCCTTGTCTGGCACCAATTCGCAAGGGGAGCGGTGCCAATGGACGAGGGAACTGAGGCGTGGTTTGATCGTGAGCTTGGTGGTTGCCGTCTTGCCGACGGGCGCCTGAACAAACGGCTGCGCAAGCTGGTGGCGCAGATCGGGAGCGCCATGGGCCAAAGCATTCCGCTGGTGTGCCAAGACTGGGCCAACACCAAGGCGGCCTATCGCTTTTTCGCCAACGACCGGATCAGCGAGGCGGACATTCTGGCCGGTCACTTTCAGTCGACGCGTGACCGCACCATCGGCAGTGACGGTCTGGTTCTTGTGCTCCATGACACGACCGAGTTCACCTATCGAAGAGAAGACGTCGCCGCGATTGGGATCACCAAGAGCATTAATAGCGGTCGTGACCTGATCGGTCGTCCTCGCGCGCACACGGTTTGCGGCATTTTGATGCATTCCAGCCTGGCGGTGACGACGGAAGGGACGCCCCTGGGATTGGCGGCAGTAAAGTTCTGGACCCGCAAGAAATTCAAGGGGACGGCGGCGCTTAAGAAGAAGATCAATCCGACGCGGGTGCCGATCGAGAAGAAAGAGAGCATCCGATGGCTGGAGAATGTGCAGCAGTCCACGGCGCTGTTGGGTGATCCGGGCCGATGCATTCATATTGGTGATCGCGAGAGCGACATCTACGAGCTGTTCTGCACCGCCCAGGAAGCCGGAACGCATTTTCTGATCAGGACGTGCGTCGACCGTTTGGCGGGAGACGGAGATCATACGATTGCCGATGACATGGACGAGGTTGCCGTCAAAGGGCTGCATCGCATCGAAGTTCGAGACAACAAGGGCGATCCCGACGAAGCCGTTCTCGAGATCAGGTATCGCAAGCTTCGCGTCTTGCCGCCGATCGGAAAACAGAAACGCTATCCCGCGCTGACCTTAACGGTGATCCATGCCGAGGAGCGCGGGACACCGAAGAACAGAAAGAAGATCAAGTGGAAGCTGATCAGCGATCTGCCTGTTGCGTCCCGCGCGGACGCCATTGAGAAGCTGGAATGGTATGCCTTGAGGTGGAAAATCGAGGTGTTCCACAAGATCCTCAAATCCGGCTGCAAAGCCGAAGAATGGAAGCTCCGGACCGCTCAGCGTCTGACCAATCTGATCGCGATCTTCTGCATCCTGAGTTGGCGAGTCTTCTGGATGACGATGCTTAACCGCTCAGCTCCCGACGCGCTGCCAACTCTCGCCTTGACCGAGACTGAAATCGCCGTGCTCGATCGGCTGGTCACCGACACGCCTCAAGCGCGACGCAACCTGCTTTCAACTTATCTGACCAAAATCGCCAGGCTCGGTGGTTATCTCGCCCGTGCTAACGATCCTCCACCGGGTAACACAGTCATGTGGCGTGGGTTATCTCGTCTGACCGACATCGTCCTCGGTGCAATGCTTGGAGCAGAAATTGTGGGTAAACGAAAGTCAGACGGTGCGCTTACGCGGGCCAGGTTAGGATCGTACGCACGACCGCTTGGGCGACGAGCGCGAACCCGGCCAGCAGGCTCACCATGGCGATCACGTCTTTGTGCTTTATCAGTGCCACTCGTACCCGCCACAGTGAGCGGTTTGAAGCAGTCTTCGAAAGTGCCGGCCAACGGTCGAACGGCATAACGTGACCATTCCATGAGTAATGATCGGTGATGAGGATCGCCAAGGCGATCAGCCCGCCGGCGATAGTCTTGGTCCAGTGCACCTGTTTTCCCCGAGTAAGTCAGTAAACGGCGATGCTGTTTTGTGTAATAGTTGCCTCACCCCATTTTCGTGCCGATTGCGCAGCCTTTTAGCGATGCGTCGCAATGCGCGAGCGTCATCAATGGCGAGCCGCCCACCGTCGGCGAGCACAGGGTTCAATTCCGCCTTATCGATAGCAAATTGAGCGCGCCGCCTGGTTTGCCGTACGCGCTCAATGGGCGATTACCTGGGCATCGCGGCGTTTGACGTCAACTTTATGAAGCTCAATTAACAATCAATCCATGTTGTGATCATGGGCGAGAACCGATCTCACAATAAAGACTGTGCTGAGTAAGACACACATTACCGTGTGCTTGACTGTGGCTGGTTTCGTCACTCAGCTGCCGGCACATCCAGAACAACGGTCGGGACGCTGGCTGCGAAATTGTCGTCACCCCAGCCGTTGCTGCCGCCCCCAAAAAATTGCAGGTCGGCGTCATATGAAACTTTCAGGGCTCCTATGGCTCTCAACATGTCTCGCGCAGAAAAGCTGATAGCCTTCTCGCGCGGATCGGAATTCGACGCCTAACGCGAAGCGCAGATAGGTCGAGCCAACCGTGGCGTCGGATTTCGCACAGTAAAGACGTTGCGCCCAGCGCAGCTAACGGCTCCTGTCGCGGACACTGCCATCAAGAGCGATGCGCGATCCCCGGCGAGAATGATCGCAATAGACAGCTCCCCATTGCCAGCCCTGGCCGAGCGCCTCGCCGACCGTCTATGGCGCGCCGTCATTCATGCGTGAGCAAGCAAAACCCATTTTTTGGGACGCCGCTATTTTCCGCGGCATTTCAGGAATGAACGCGCGGTGAGCTTCCGCTTTTCTGCCGTAAGCGGCCGACTTTTGCTTGTCGCGGGTGGTCGCATTTGTGCCAATTGCGGAAGTCCCAGCGATTACGGACGACGTGGGGGTATGGCGTTCCGGCAGGCGTTGCCTTAACTTTCGCTGTATGGCTTTCCCGCAGGCGTTGCCTTAACCTTTGGCTTTTCATCGTCAGGGCGGGGATCTGCCGAGTAGTGACAGAGACGCGAAAGCTTGCCGCCATTCTTGCGTCTGATGTGGTGGGGTACAGCCGGCTCACGGGCGCCGACGAGGACTTAACGCTGGCTCGGCTTCGAGCAACTAAACTGAGTTGTCCGGAAACCCGCGCCGCAAATGCCAGCCTTAGGGGTAAGCACGTGACTGTGCCGCTCGAAGAAGTCGTAGCCGATCCCTCGCAGACCATCGCGGAGCTGAAGCAAGAGCTCATCGAGCGTACTGCCCAACTCGAAGAAGCGCTTGCGCAGCAGGCCGCGGCCAAGGAAACCTTGGAGATCATCAACCGCTCGCCGGGCGACCTCGCGCCGGTGTTCGCCGCCATCCTCGAGAAAGCGATGCGGCTGTGCGATGCCGCGTTCGGCGGCTTGCTGGTGCCGGACGGCGAATTAATCCGATACATTGCCTTCCGCAACGTGCCGGAGCGGTTTACCGACTTCCTAACCCACAATCGGGTTCGCTTGCGCACCCTGCTCGGACCGGCCATCCACGAGCAATCAACTCTTCACGTTCCGGACCTGACGAAGACAGAGGGCTATCGACGGCGCGTACCGGTTTCCGTTTCAGCGGTCGAGGATGGCGGTATCCGCACAACGTTGTGCGTGCCGCTGCTGAAGGACGGCGCTTTTGTCGGCGCCTTCACGATCTATCGCCAAGAGGTTCGTCCCTTCACCGAACGGCAGATCGCGATGGCGCAAAGCTTCGCGGCGCAGGCGGTGATCGCGATGGAGAATGCGCGCCTCCTTGGCGAATTGCGTTCGCGCACCGACGATTTGCAGGAAGCGCTCGAATACCAGACCGCGACCAGTGACGTGTTGAAGGTCATCAGCCGCTCGACCTTCGACTTGCAGCCGGTGCTCCAGTACGTCCTCGAGACCGCGATGCGGCTATGCCGGGCGGCGCAAGGCAGCATCTTCCGGCTGGACGACGGAATCTATCGCTGGGCCGTCGGACTGGGGCTCGACCCCGTCTATCAAGAGATCGAAAAGAACAATCCCATCGCGCCCGGCGAGGGCACCGTTGTCGGGCGCGCCGCCCTGCATCGCCGAACGGTGCAAATCATCGATGCGTGGGAGGATCCACTCTATGCCGCCAAGGATGCGGCGCGCATTACCCTGGCACGAAGCATGCTTGGCGTGCCGCTGTTGCGCGAAGGCGTGCCGATCGGCGTGATCGCGATGGCGCGCAAGGTGGTGGAGCCGTTCAAGGATAAGGAGATCGAGCTCGTCACCACCTTCGCCGACCAGGCGGTGATCGCAATAGAGAACGCCCGGCTCCTGACGGAACAGCGCGAGTCCCTGGAACGCCAGACCGCGATGGCCCAGGTGCTCGGCGTCATTTCCTCCTCGCCCGGCCAGCTGCAACCGGTGTTCGCGAAAATGCTCGTATTGGCATTGCGGCTATGCGGCGCTCATATGGGTTCGATCGCTCGCGTGACGGACGGAGCCTTCTCCTTGGCGGCCCAGATCGGCATGCCGGGCGACAGCACCTCGGCGGACAACCCGATGAACAACTATCGACCGCCGCCGCACAGTCCACTCGGGCGCCTGCTGGTATCGAAATCGACCATCCAGATTGCCGACTATCGCGAGACCGAGGCGTATGCGCAACGAATCCCAAGCGTCGTTCATCTGGTCGACTCGGCCGGTGCTCGGTCCACACTGCAAGTGCCGTTGCTGCACAACCACGAGGTCATCGGCGCGTTCACGATCTTCCGCCGCGAAGTGCGCCCGTTCGAGCCGAAGGTGGTTGCGCTCGTTGAGGGCTTCGCCGACCAGGCTGTGATCGCAATAGAGAACGCCCGGCTCCTGAACGAATTGCGCGCGCGCACCGACGATTTGCAGGAATCACTCGAATACCAAACCGCGACCAGCGACGTGTTGAAGGTCATCAGCCGATCGACCTTCGATCTGCAACCCGTGCTCGACACACTGGTCGAAACCGCAGCGCGGCTTTGCAACAGCGACAGCGCGGGACTGGCGATCCGCGACGGCGAGGTGTTTCGCTACGTGGCGAACGCTTCCCTAGTGCCCGAGTTCTGGTCGTTTCTGCGGCAGCGAGCGATCCTTCCCGGTCGCGACACAATGGCCGGACGGGTCGTGCTCGAAGGCCGGGTCGTGCAGATCGCCGATGTGGCCACCGACCCCGACTATGCGCTGCCCGAGGCCGTGACGCTCGGCAGGATACACACCAACCTCGGCGTGCCGCTGGTGCGCGAGGGTGTTGTGGTCGGTGCATTCACGCTCGGCCGGCAGCGCGTCGAGCCTTACACGGACCGCCAGATCGAGCTGGTCCTCACTTTTGCCGACCAAGCGGTGATCGCGATCGAGAACGCGAGGCTCCTGACCGAACTGCGGGACTCGCTCGACCGCCAGACCGCGACGGCGGAGGTATTGCAGGTCATCAATGTCTCGCCCGGCGACCTCGCGCCGGTATTCGACGTGATCCTGGACAAGGCGCACACGCTGTGCGGCGCGACACGCGGAGCCTTGTTCCTGTTCGATGGCGTGACGTTCCGCGCGGCCGCGGTGCGCGGCTACCCTGATGAAATCGGTCAGCGACTGCGCCGGGGCGTGACGCCTTCCGACGGCCCTGCCTTCAGGCCTCTGATTGAGGGCGCGCGCCTGTTCCATCAACCCGATCTGCTGAAGACGATCCGGGAAGATGACCGTGTCGGACGCGAGGTGATCGAGCGAGGTGGCGTTCGCACAAACCTGATGTTGCCACTGCGCAAGGACAATGTGCTGCTTGGCGTCATCTCGTGCGATCGGCACGAAGTCCGACCGTTTGCTGACAAGGAGATCGGACTGCTCGAAAGTTTCGCGGCGCAGGCGGTGATCGCGATCGAAAATGCCCGCCTTCTCGACGAGATCCGCCAGCGCCAGGCCGAACTGCGCGTCACCTTCGACAATATGGGCGACGCCGTGATGATGTTCGATGGCCAGCAGCGCCTGGTCGCGTGGAACCGCAATTTTCTGCACATGCTGGACATCCCTGAGGAGTGGCTGGCGACGCCGCGAACCTACGGCGATTTCGCCGCGTATTTGACCGAGCGCGACGAATTCGGGGACACGCCGCCGCCGGACATCGGCGCGCCCGATAAGGGCGAGGTCCGCGCGATCAGCTACGAGCGCACGCGCCCCAACGGGCGGGTGCTGGAGGTGCGGCGCAACCCCGTTCCCGGTGGAGGTGGCTTCGTCTTCATCTATTCCGACATCACCGAGCGCAAGTTGGCGGAACAAAGCATTCATGCCGCGCGCGAGGCGGCGGAGCGCGCGCTCGCAGACCTGAAGCTGGCACAGGCCAACCTGATCCAGTCGGAGAAGATGGCGTCGCTCGGCGCCCTCACCGCCGGCATCGCGCACGAAATCAAGAACCCGCTCAACTTCGTCAACAATTTCGCCAACCTGTCGAATGAGCTCCTAGGCGAGTTAAAGGAGACGGCGTGGCCGGCGTTCGCGACCCTCGACGCCGACAAGCGCGACGAGATCAACGAAACCATGGCGATGCTGACCGGCAATCTTGAGAAAATCCAAGAGCACGGTCGTCGCGCCGACGGCATCGTCAAGAGCATGCTCGCGCATTCGCGCGGCGGCAGCGGCGACCGGCGCGAAGCCGACGTCAACGCGCTCGTCGAGGAGTCGCTCAACCTCGCCTATCACGGCGCCCGCGCCCAGGATCAGAATTTCAACATCACGCTGGAGCGCGACTACGACAAGGCGATGAAGCCGATCGAGTTGGTGCCGCAGGACATCACCCGCGTCTTCCTCAATCTCTGCGGCAATGGCTTCTATGCCGCCAACAAGCGGCACAAGGAAGGCGGCGACGCCGCATTCCGCCCGGTGCTGAAGGTTGCGACGCGCGAGCTCGGTGACGCGGTCGAGGTGCGCATCCGCGACAACGGCATCGGCATTTCGCCCGAAATCAGGGAAAAGCTGTTCCAGCCTTTTTTCACCACCAAGCCGACCGGCGAAGGCACCGGTCTCGGTCTGTCGATCAGCTATGACATCGTCACGCAACAGCATGGCGGCACAATCGCGGTCGACAGCCGGGTCGGCGACTTCACCGAATTCACCGTCCGCCTTCCGCGCAAACGTTAGAGCAAGAAGAAAACGGGGAGCCTCATGAGTGTCAGTATTCTTGTGGTCGACGACGAGCCCGATATCGCCGACATGTTCCGCCAGTGCTTTCGCCGCGAGGCGCGGCAAGGTACTTATGTTCTGCACTTCGCCGGCTCGGGCGAAGAAGCGCTCGACTGCCTCGCGGGTCCGATCCAGCCGGAGCTGCTGGTGATCCTTTCCGACATCAACATGCCGGGCATGGATGGCCTCACCCTATTACGCGAGGTGAAACAACGCTGGCCCGAGCTGCCGGTGATGATGGTGACGGCCTATGGCGACGACGAGCGTCGCCGGCGCGCCAGCGAATTCGGCGCCATCGAGTTCATCACCAAGCCGGTCGATTTCGACCATCTCAAGGCGCAGTTGAGCCGCCTGCCCGCGGCGCAGGCCTGATCGGCGCACGATGGAACCGGCTCGCATCCTCGCGGTCGACGACGAGCCGGATTTCGAGCAGCTGATCAGCCAACGCTTCCGCAAGCAAGTTCGGGAGCGCGAATTTTCTTTTGCGTTCGCTCGTCACGGCGAGGAAGCGCTCGCCTTGCTCGACGCCGATCCGAACGTCGATTTGATCCTGCTCGACATCAACATGCCCGTGATGGACGGGTTGACCATGCTGGCGAAACTGCGCGAACGCCAGAGCGGCGTGCGGTCGATCATCGTTTCGGCCTATGGCGACATGGCCAATCTCAGGACCGCGATGAACCGCGGCGCCTTCGATTTTGTCACCAAGCCGGTGGATTTGAGCGACCTCGAGACCACGATCCGCAAGACGCTTGCGGATGTCGCCAAGCGGCGCGAGCTGGAACAGCAACGTGCCGCGGCCGAGCGCGCGCGCCACAATCTGTCGCGCTATTTCTCGCCCAATATCGTCGAGATGCTGGCCGAGCAGGACGAACCGCTGGGCGCAGTGCGGCGCCAGACGGTCGCGGTGCTGTTCGCCGACATTGTCGGTTTCACCCGCATGGCCGAGACGATGCCGCCGGAAGCGGTGGTGACGTTGCTGCGCCAGTTCCACAAACGCATGACGGCGCGGATTTTCGACTGCGGTGGCACGGTCGACAAATATATCGGCGACGCGATCGTCGCCGTGTTCGGCGTGCCGACGCCGGGCGCCGACGACGCCGCCAACGCGCTCGCCTGCGCGGATTTGATGCTGAAGGCGCTCGATGCGTGGAACAGCGAGCGGGCGCGCAATGGGGAAACGCCGCTTGCTATCGGCATCGGGCTCAATTACGGGCCGGCCGTGCTCGGCGATGTCGGCAGCGAACACAGCATGGCGTTCACCGTCATCGGTGACACCGTCAACACCGCGAGCCGGCTGCAGGCGCTGACCCGGACGCTTGAGACCGTGCTGGTGGTCGGGGAACCGCTGGTCGCGGCGGTAAAGGCGGGTTCGTCAGAAGGCGTCATCACGCTGGCGAACCAATTGCGGGATCACGGCGAACAAACGCTGCGCGGCCGCGCTGGCAGCCTCCGCATCTGGACGCGCTAGGTAGGCCAATACTGGCCGCAGCCACGTTGCGTGATCGTCTTATGTCGCCACCACCCGCGCATCTGGGTCGCAATTTGACATCTTTCTGATAGCCCCATTTGGGGCTCGAATGACCGCTTCGGGTCAATAACGCCAGATTGGCCGAGTGGCGACGACCGCAATGATCGGTATGCGGACGCGATGGCATTTGGAGACGACGCACGAGGTGCATGCTGGCCATCCTCTGAAACAGAGGAGGATGACCATGCAAGACCCTGTGAGCACCACAGCAGCTTCGCCAAAGCGTACGCCTTGGAACAAGCATAACCTGATCGGACCGAAGCCACCCCTCAGGCC
Organism: uncultured Alphaproteobacteria bacterium; assembly: GCA_963804725.1. Lineage (GTDB taxonomy): Bacteria > Pseudomonadota > Alphaproteobacteria > ATCC43930 > CGMCC-115725 > JAATGI01. Next base: position 38,038 of record CAWDRN010000014.1, read on the forward strand.
AAAGCATGTGTGGTCGATCCGAACGAAGCTGCAGATCGATGGGCGAGCGCGCGACCTGGCGTTGTTCAATCTCGCGATCGACAGCAAGCTGCGCGGCTGTGACGTTGTTGCCCTGAAGGTCGAGGATGTTGCGCCTGCCGGATATGCGGTCGACCGAGCTACCGTGCGTCAAAAGAAGACAGGTCGACCCGTCAGGTTCGAATTGACTGAACAGACCCGCCAAGCCGTTGACGACTACGTCAAAACTGCCGTCAAGAAGCCTGGTGAATTTCTGTTTTCAGGCCGCGGTGGTTCAGAACGGTGCATGACAACGCGACAATACGCACGGCTCGTCTCGACGTGGATCGCCAGCATTGGGCTGGACCCAAAGCTCTTCGGTACGCATTCGCTGCGCCGAACCAAGGCGACCCTCATCTATCGCCGCACCGGCAACTTGCGCGCGGTGCAATTGCTATTGGGACACACCAAGATTGAAAGCACGGTGCGCTACCTCGGGATCGAGGTCGATGACGCGCTCGCCATAGCGGAACAAATTGACGTCTGAAATACTCGGGCAGAGCAGACATGCTCTGCCCGCCCTCCTATGGCAGGCTCGTGCCAGTTGCGGAAGTACGGCTGCGCGAGCGCCAATTCAGGTGCCGTGATTGTTGGTAGGCGGGTTCTCGAATACACTATGGCGTTGGTAGACGAGCGGGCCAAACCTTTCAGGGAGCGACCGTTATGGGCGATATCCTCGGCATCGGAACGACCCATTATCCGGCCCTGACGGGGACTGACGAAGGCTTGAGTTCATTGTGGCAGTACATCATCAACGCGCCGCGCATCGATCCGAAGTGGAAGGATAGGCGGAATTGGCCGGTAGGCATGCTCGACGAAGTTGGCAATGACATGGGCCTCTCCGCGGCACGGCGATATCGTGAGCGGATGTGGGGCAACTTCCGCAAACAGCGGCAGATGATCGACGAGTTCGCGCCGGATTTCATCGTTATCATTGCCGACGACCAATACGAGAACTTCAAAGAAGACATCATTCCCCCGTTCTGCATCTACGGGCTTGACCACGACTTCGAACAGGAGGTGTGGGGTCACGGCTTCATTGCCGGCAAGGACAATTTCTGGGGCGAGCGGCATGATCTAAAGATCACGTTCCACGGCCATCGCGAAGGCGCCAAGTATCTCACCTCAGGACTGATCAATCGCGGCGTGGCGATGCCGTATGCCTACAAGATGCTGCATTCGCCGACGTTGGCGCACGGATTCAACTACACCGTGCTTTATCTCGATTTGGACCGGAAAGGTTTCCCGCATCCGATTATCCCGTTCCACGTCAACTGTTATGGCAGCTCGGTCATCAGTTCCCGCGGCTTTGCCGCGCATCTCTTCGAGGAGCCGAGACAGAACGGCTTGCCCGACCCGCCTGGTCCCAACCCCGCACTTTGCCACGAGGTCGGCGCGAAATTGGCCGAGACGCTGGCGGCGAGCCGCTACCGTTGCGTGATCATGGCATCGTCGAGCTGGTCGCACTGTTTCTTGTCGACCAATACTGGCTATGTCATCCCGGACTTCGAATCTGACCGAATGATGCTCGACGCACTCGCCAAAGGCGACTACGAGCTGTGGCGACGACGCACGATCGAGGAGGTCGAGGCAGCCGGGCATCATGAATTGTTGAACTGGCACGTGCTCGCTGGCGCCATGGCCAACCTCAAGCGCAAGCCGGTCATCTCCGATTACGTGGAAACCTTCATCTTCCAGTCCGACAAGTGCTTCGCTGCCTTCCCGCCGAACTGACGAGTGATCTAAGAGATGCACACCCGACGGGTGACGAAAGGTCACGCCGGTCACTGGCTGGGTAAATGGTCGAGCGCAGTTCCGGCCTGCCGTCCGTAGCTTCTGTCAACAACGGGCAGACGCCCGAATGTTGCTGCAAGCACGAGGTTTCTTTGAAGGAGCCTTGGCCCTCGATTCAGAAAAGTCGAAGCGCTGTCCGCCCGCGATCCAACACAACAATGACCGGCTGCGCCTCATCTCAGCATGATCTCATGATTAGCCCGTCCCGCCGATACCTGGAACCGATAGCGGCGCATGCGGCGACGCGGCCTTTCTGTTCCCGACCCGCACGAGCACGAAGCCCGCGCTCCGGGGTGTCAGGAGCAGGAATAAGCCATGCATTGCCAAGGTCACATCAGCGATGCCTTTTTGCGCGCGATTGACGCGTTTTATCATTGGGACAACGGTGAGCCCGAGCCGACTGTCTAGCACGAGATCCGTTACGAACCGGTCGAAATCACGCTGAGCGAGGCGTGCAAGCTGGTGTGGCGGTGCACCGACATCCTCCCTAGTGGTTCAAATCTGACACTTGGTACCCAGTCCGCAGGTCTGGTTGGGGTGGATTTCTGCCGGTCCGCTTCTGGGCAGGGAACGCGGATACCGGACTTTCGCTCAAGGCAAGGATTGGCCGAATCCGGAACGACAGCTTTGGAGTGCCAAACGGGGAGAAGCAGACGTTCCTGCATGGGAATTGCCAACGGCAGCCGTCGAGGTGAAGCGGTCATTGCCGATCGAAATGGTCGGCGTCGCAATTTGGGGGCTACCCGTCAGTCGAATTGGCATCGAGGCTATCTGGCAAGCCACAGGCAGAACGCCTCGATTGTCAAGATTGATGGTGCGGGACCAATGCGCCGGTGTCACAAATGCGCCCCGGCTTCCAACGCGGCCAGTAGAGCGAGCGCCTCCTCAATCTCCGGATATTCCAGCGTCGGCGGGAAGCCTTCTTAAGAATGGAAGAAGCGGGCATTCGTTGAGGTCGGACGGCTCGGCAGGAACCGACGTAAGCCGGCCATTCCGGGACGTCGCAGTTTGGGTCGAAATGCGCCGATCAGAATCGGGCGCGTTGTGGCAGAAGGTAACGCTGCACCTTGCCGCTTGTGTCGTACAGCGCTGAAGCTGGCGATTCGCTGTCCCGCTCACATCGCCAACGCGGCGGGCCTCAGCGGCGGCAGCGGGTGGAGAGAGCGCCGGAGTTCCCGCTCGACGCCGGCGACCTCAATCTCATTGCAAATCTGAGATCGCGACGTCGAATAACTCAGGGCGCGCCAGTCCAAACAAAGAGAGGCGCGGAGTGACCCCCCAAATAGCTCACCGTCCGACGCCGCCGCGGCGGAGCGTTTGGGAAGGCTGCTCGTGGAAGCGGGCCTTGTAGTCTGCCGCGAATTGGCTGAGCGAGCCGAAGCCCTGCGCGGCGGCGACCGAGGTGACCGAACCGCCGTCTCGTCCGGCGTCCGCCAGCGCGCGCCGCGCCCGCTCGAGCCGCAGCGCTCGCAGTTGCGCCATTGGCGTCGTGTCTCGGAAGCGGCGAAACGCCAGTTGCAACGCGCGCGCGCTGACGCCTGCGGCGCGGGCCACATCGGTCAGTCCGACCGCATTCGCCGCGTTCTCATCGATGAAGCGCTCGGCGCGTCTGACCGAGGCCGGGGCGATCGACTCTTCAGCGGTCTCGATCGCCCGAATGTGGTTGTGCGGCAGCCCGATCAAGAGCGCCGACGCCAGCGTCGAGGCGAAACGATCGCGCACCAGAGGATGATCGAGGGCGGACAAGTCTCCGCGAAGGTCGTCGCAGAGCATGCGCACGACGCGCGTCAACGTGGCGGCCTCGGCGAACGCGAAGGTCCGCGACTGGTCGAATTCGATCGGCCCCCTCGGTTCGCGCCCGATCCAGGCGATCAATTCGCGATCGAGCAGACGGCGCTCGATGCGTAGCATCAGCTGGCGGCCCGAAGGCGACCAGCTTTTTTCGAACGGTCGGCAGGGATTGATCACGGCGATCGAACCCGCCGTCATTTCGTAAGAACGGCCCGCCTGCGTCACGCGGCAACCGCCCTCCAGCATGAACTGCACGAGATAATAATCCGGGAAATCTGGCGCATCGACCCGGACATCACCGCCGTATTGCAAGGCGTTGAATACGACCTGGCCTAGTCCGGCCCGCCGATGCCGAAGATCGAGGCGATGATCGCGCCCCAGATAGGTCAGGCGATGCCGGGCGACCGCCTCGGAGAGATACTCGCAAGCGCGATCGAGGTCGTCGGCGCGGAACATCGGGTGGCGCGGCAAGAGGTCGCCGCGGCCCAAGCTCGCGGACTCCTGCTCTTCTGTTCGTGCGGCGGCGAGAAATGTCGGCATGATGAACCTCCGAGCGCCGACGTGCGCGAAATGATGCCGTTAGGGTGTGTGTACAAGATCAAGGCGAACGCCTCCAAGCACAAGGCGATGAGCTACGGGCGGATGAAGCAGGCGGCGCCAGCGCTGGCGGCGGAAGTTGAGCGCTGGCTGGCCGCGGCGGCAGAGACCGACGCGGCCGAGGACCGCGTGCACGGCGTCGAGCGGCGCGGCGACGAGATGCCGGAGCGGATGGCGAACAAGCAGCGGCGGCTGGAGAAAATCCGCACGGCGAAGGCAGCGCTCGAGGCCGAGGCGCGCGCGGCCGCGGCGGCGCAGGCGAGCGAAAAGAGCGACGGTTCTGGCCCCAGCGGGCCGGCACACCCTCCGGCCGAACCGGCGCCGCCCGCGGACAAGGCGCAGCGCAACTTCACCGATCCCGAGAGCCGGATCATGAAGACCAACGACGGCTTCATCCAGGGCTACAACGCCCAGGCCGCGGTCGACGCCGAAGCGCAGGTGATCGTCGCGCACGACTTAAGCAACGCCACCACCGACCAGGCGCAGCTGGCCCCGCTCGTCGCCGCGATCAGGACCAATCTCCACCGCAACCCCGACGAGATCTCTGCCGAGCCGGCGACCGCTCCGAGGCCAATCTCCGCACCCTCGCCAAGCGCCGTATCAACGCCTACATCGCCACCGGACGCCAGCACCATGGCACCGCCGCCGCGGTCGCGCAGCGCACGCCCCGGGCGGGCAGCCGCGTTGCCCGCATGGCCACGAAACTGAAGCGCGCCGGCCGCCGCAGCCGTTATCGCTTGCGCAAGCAGGTCGTCGAGCCCGTGTTCGGTCAGATCAAGCATGCCCGAGGCTTCCGCCAGTTCCTCCTGCGCGGCATCGACAAGGTCAAGGCCGAATGGGCCTTGCTCTGCACCGTTCACAACCTCCTCAAGCTCGCCGCCGCAGCCTGATGGGCTGCGGCGAGCGTACACGCCAGCAACAATCGAATCCGGAGCGCCGCTTTCGCGACTTAATCTTGCGCGTGCAAATCGCGACCGCGGACCGCCACCAAAATCCTCCGATCCTCGCAAGTGCAACCCACACAGAAACCTAGGCAAGTTAGCGCGTTCCGCGGCGCGGCGACACCCGCGCCGCGGCGATTGTTGCGCAATTCGGTCAGTCATTTCGCTTCCCGGAGAGAGCGCGATCGCGTGCCGCGGCATCCTTGCCTTGTTTTTGCGTTGCGACCTTCGCCCGCCGCCGGGCGTCGGATCCAACGCTGGCTCGGGAGACCGCGATTTGTCTCGACACGATGCGGGCGTCCTTGTCGTGAGCGCGGGTCCGGTTGGATTGACCCTCGCCGACCGCCCGCGCGCCAGCGGTCGCACGCAACGCTGTCATGTGCGCGCCGACGCTGGTCGGCGCTTTGAGGAGGAACCCATGAGCCTACTAACCTCTCCGTCCACGCTGCCCGCGATTGTGGAGCGCTTCGATCCGTTCAGCGCCGAATATCTCGCCGACCCCTATCCGACGCTGCGCGAACTGCGCGAGACGACGCGGGCGTTCTACTCACGCGCCCTCGATCACTGGGTCGTCACAAATTACTCGGACGTTCGGCAGATCCTGAATACGACGAGCAGCTTTTCCGCGGTGAACTCGCTGCAGCCGCTGACAGAACTGTGCCCGCACGCGGCCTCGCTATTGAAAGAGGGCGGCTACGCCGCGACGCCGGCGCTGACCAATCTCGATCCGCCCGGCCATGCGCGCCAACGCCGCCTGGCAAACGCCGCGTTCACGCCCAAACGGATCGCGGCGCTCGAACCCTTCATGCGCAATCTCGCGCGACGGTTTCTCGATGAGCACTTTCGCGACGGAAGCGCCGACATAATCGCCGACCTCGCCTGGGCGTTCCCGGCGTTGGTGCTGTTTCAGGTGTTGGGACTACCGGAGTCCGATCTCGACCGGGTCAAGAGAGGCGCCCGCCATCGCGGCACCGTGATCTATGGGCGCGCCAGCGAGGACGAGCAGATCGAGGCGGCGCGCGAGCTGGCGTCCTTCTGGCGCTACGCCGCGGCCCTGGTGGCGGCCAGAACCGAAAGTCCAGGCGACGATTTCGTCAGCGCTCTCATGCAGGCTGGCCCCGCCGACGGCGACGCGCTCTCCCGCGAGGAGACGGTCAGCATCATGCTGCAAATGCTCTTCGCGGGGCACGAGACGACGACGAAGCTCATGGGAAACAGCCTTCGCCGCTTGTTGGAGGATCGCGCGTCCTGGGAGGCGATTTGTCGCGATCCCGGCTTAATCCCGAACGCGATCGAGGAAGTGCTGCGTTTCGACGGTTCGGTCATCGCGTGGCGTCATAAGACGAAGGAGCCGGTCGAACTCGGCGAAGAGCGATTGCCGAAGGATGCGAAGCTGCTCCTTTTGCTAGCGTCAGCCAACCGCGATCCCGCCGTCTTCCCCGACCCGGATCGCTTCGATATCCGCCGGCCGAATGCCCGCGAGCACCTTTCGTTCGGCGTCGGCGTGCACAATTGCCTGGGCGCGCCGTTGGCGCGGCTGGAGGCGCACATCGTGCTGGAGGAGGTCAGCCGTCGCCTGCCGTCTCTGCGACTGACCGAGAACGCGAAGCTCAATTTTCCCGCCAGTATTTCGATGCGGGGGCCGGTCTCGCTGCCGGTGGCTTGGTGAGGGTCGACGACAGGTTGGAGGCTCGCTAACGAAGTATGAGATGACGGATTCGACTATCGCCGCGACCGGCGGCGTGGAGGGCGGCGCCTACAACAGACACGCCGCGCCGCAGGCCGCCGGGGCGCTCGCGCCTACTCGTCGATGCTTCTCGGACGGGTACGGATCCAGTCTGATTCACAGTCGCCCGAGGATGGGCGCTTCTGGAGCATTCCTTCCGTTCCGGACCCACCAGGAACAACACCGAGGGGTGGATTACACCTGTTCGCCGCGCCGACCGGGAATGACCGGTATTTGCATTGCCGTCGTCCACTGCGTCCCCCGGAATGGCTGAAATCCACCCGCTGCAGACTTCTGAGCAGAGACTGACACGCTTGGCCGAACGTCCGCATTCGGCTGTAAGTGAATCTGCCGCAGGCATCCCTGGCGCAGACCTGCGCGGTGTCGTGACTCGCGATGGCACCAGGCGTCAGCTGCGTGTCGGCAGGCATCGCGTGCGCTTCAGCGACCGTGTCGAACCGCGCCACGCGACCGCGCCGTGCAAAGCGGGTGACGTAGCCATAGGGGCCGACCTTTTCGATTTCGATGGCGTAAGGCCGTGACCTCAGGCATCGCGATCGCCGCGTTTTGCGCGGAGATCGACGTACCATGCGACTGGTGCCGGTCCGGCAGCCCACTGTCCGTTATCGATGTGAGCGACGGTCCGTCCCGTCGCTTCCTCTACCAATTGAGTGTTTTGGGGAATTCCTGCCGGTGACGGCAGATCCTCGGGAAGCGGCGGCGTGGACATGGCAAGACGCCAAATTCAATTCGCGTGCTTGCGCGGCAGTGGCGCGGCGCCAGTTGACGGCTCGCCGGAGTCCATAACAACCCAGGTGTAGCGCGTCGTGAAATATCCGTCCTTGCGCCGCCATTGGCATGCGACCCTCGGAAAGAATAGGCCATTGATTTCGCAATTCATGTCCTTGGTTCCCACAGTTTGATCGGAGCAGCCTCTTCGATTGCGAGCCGCACCCTATTCAGAAAGAGGCCCGCGTCGCGCGTCTCACAGTTCGCGATCATCTCGAACACGTCGTCGATCAACACCCCTGAAACGGTTCCGCGGAAATTTGTTGACCCCCGACGAGGACATCGGCCCAATCGACATCTGCGCGAGAGCGACCTCAAAAATGAGACATCGAGGTGGCCGGGTTGGCGCAAGTTCCTTGTCCGATTGATTGACTGGTAGCCGGATGAATGGGGTTCGCGCATCGCCGCCTGGCCTTATTGCTCAAATGGTTACATCCTCACAACGGCGGGGGAACCGAATGATACGCAAGATCGACGTTGCCGCGTGGACCGCTTCGGCGTTCGTCGTGTTGCTGGCCTCGCCGGTGTCGGCGCGCGCCGATGATGTCGCGGTGGGCCCGCAATACGATAGCACCCATGTCTACGTCGCACCCGCCGATGTCGACCGTTTCGTGGCGAGCTTCCTCGCGACCTTCGGCGGCCAGAGCACGAAGCAGGTGGTGACCACGGTGACGCCGACGCCCAGCAGCACCACGTCGCAGCTACTCCAGACGCCCGTCGGCATAGTCTCGCTTTTCGGTTTCAAGACGCCGATCCCTTATCCCTTCGGCACCGAACGGACCGGCTATCTGGTCACCGATATGGACAAGGGCGTCGCATCCGCTCAGACACACGGCGCCAGTGTTCGCGTTGCGCCGTTCCCCGACCCGATCGGCCGCGACGCCGTGATTCAGTGGCCGGGTGGAGTGAACATGCAGCTTTATGTTCACTTCTCGAAACCTTCTTACCCAGCTTTCAAGACGATCCCCGAGAATCGCGTCTATGTCTCGCCGGACCGCGCCAACACTTTCGTGCGTGACTTCGTCGAATTTTCCGGTGGCAAAGTGGTTTCCGACGACCCGCACGCCCTCGGTATCGAGATCGGCCGTCCAAAGGACATCTACCGTCGCATTCGGATTAAATCCGGCTTCGGCAAAATGACCGTCTTCGTGACGGACGGCCACCTTCCTTTCCCTTACGGGCGCGAGACAACCGGCTATGAGGTCGCTAATCTCGTTGAAACGCTCGCAAGAGCCACGACCGCCGGCGTGGATGTACTAGGGAAACTCTGAAGAAGTTGTCGACGCGACGAGGGTTGTGTAATTCATAGGGATCAGTGTGCGGAAGCATATTGGGTGGCTCGATGAAGCAGGCGACGCTGGCGGCGGTTGGGTTCGAGCGGTACGGGAAGACGACACGCCGAGCTGTTTTTCTCGCTGAGATGGATCAGGTGGTGCCATGGTCAGCGCTGTGCGCGCTGGTCGAGCCGGTTTACCCGAAGCCGGGCAATGGTCGGCCGCCGGTGGGCGTCGAGCGAATGCTGCGCATCTATTTTCTGCAGCAGTGGTTCAACCTGTCTGACCCGGCGGTGGAGGAAGCGCTTTACGATTCGCTGGCGATGCGCGGATTTGTCGGCATCGACCTGGGCCGCGAGCCGGTTCCGGACGAGACCACGGTGTGCCGCTTCCGGCATGTCATCGAGCGTCACGACTTGGGCAGCCGCCTGTTCGAGGAGGTGCATCGGCATCTTGAAGCCATGGGGCTCAAGCTGTCGAAGGGCACGATCGTGGACGCGACCATCATCGCCGCGCCATCCTCGACCAAGAATGCAGAGAAGGCGCGCGATCCCGACATGCACCAGACCAAGAAGGGAAACCAGTGGTATTTCGGCATGAAGGCGCATGTCGGCATCGACAGCCGAAGCAAGATCATCCACGCCGTGGTCGCGACCGCCGCGAATGTCGCCGATAGCGAAATATTGCCGGACCTGATGCACGGCGAGGAGACGCGCGTTTGGGGCGATCAGGCGTACCGCGGCCAGACCGACGTGATCAAGGCGCATGCGCCCAACGCAAAAGACTTCACCAACCGCCGCTACCGCCATCGCGGTATCGTGGACGAGATCGAACGGGCCAAGAACCGCACCAAGTCGAAGGTCCGGTCCAAGGTCGAGCATAGTATCGGCGTCATCAAGCGGGTCTTCGGCTTCGCCAAAGTTCGCTATCGTGGCCTGGACAAGAATGCCAACCGCCTCTTCGTGACCTGCGCGCTGGCCAACCTCTTCCTCGCCCGGCGACACTTGTTGCGGTGGCAAGGCGCGTAGCGCGCCCACAATCCGGCTATGCACCCTTGCCACACAGACAAAGGTAAAGCCACTCGCCGAGCCGCACCGACATCGTTTCAAACCAAAACGGCCGCTCGCGTGGCTTCATTAAGTCGAGCTACTTATTCAGACTTTCCCTAGTGCGGCCCTACATATCGCAAGGCCGCAGCGCGGCCCTCGTGCAGTTCCCCGGCGGTTACATCGCGGAGATCCATGCGCCAGCGTCGACCGGGGCCAAAGCGTCTCGGCCATAAGATGAAACAGGCGGATCTATATTGGAACCGCCTGACGGTGGACAAACGACTTGGCGTTGTCGTTCGATGGGCGTCGAAATTTCCGGTTCAACGTTTTCGCGGATCGACGGACAGAGGAAGAAACGACGATTACCTTTCGCGATTACAACGCGCACGGCCAAACGAAAACCGGATGGCTCGATAGTCGACATTCCTTTTCTTTCGGCGACTGTCGCGATCCCACTCATATGGGATTCCGTGCCGTGCGGGTCATCAATGAGGACCGCGTTATTCCGAGCGGCGGCTTCCCGACGCACCGGCGCATGGACATCATCACCTATGTGCTGTCCGGCGCACTCGAGCATAAGGATAGCCTTGGCAACGGTACGGTGATCCGGCCTCGCGAAGTCCAGCGTATGAGTGCCGGCACCGGCATTACCCACAGCGAGTTCAACCCGTCGAAATCGGAACCGGTGCATTTTTCTGCATATCAAAGGCGCCGGCGAACCCGTCGTCTGCGGTGGCCTTTGCCACGTACGCCAGGCTGTGCATGCCTCGAAGGCGCGTAACTGAGACGTGAAAGACTTCGTGCCGTCGTGGGAGATGAAATTCGATCTCTTCGAAATCCCCGGATCGGCGGTTGAGAGCGTAAAGGCTCATACGTCACGGCCCGATCTCCGGGAGCGGAAGCCCATACGCAATTTTTCCAATCGGGAGAAAGCGACATCGGATCGGCGTGGCTCATGCCTGCATTGGGTGGATTTGCGACCGTCCGCTTTGCAGCCGAGATGCCGAAAACCGGACGGTCGCAGAGTGGCTTGGGTCGGCCGATAGCGGCAGGACAGCTTACGGCAGCCGAAGAGGGATGGCGGACATTCAGCTCACAGAGGAATCGCCTCACTCTGACCCGAGGTCGACATCGCAAGGTTCGTCGGTCGGCTCAGATGCCTGAGCGGGGCTCTTTCGCCCGAAGCAACGTAATCCACCAGCAACCCAGTTCACGCGGACTTGAGGATTAAATTGTCATTTTTGCTAGCGCGTCGATCTTGCATATCCTGGAAGTAAGCGGTCGGCGTCGTGCCGAATGCGGTCCTAAACGCCGCTATGAAGCTTGACGGCGTCACGTAACCTACCGCATCAGCGACGTTGCTGACACTCTCCCCGTGTGCCAACTGTTCGAGCGCCGTAATCATCCGATGCCGCATGCGCCATCTGCCGAAAGACATCCCCGTTTCGGCAGCGAAAAGACGTTCGATCGTCCTGTGACTGGCGCCTGCCGCGGACGCTAACTCGGCGAGCGGCCTTCGGTCCGCGGGATTCGCTCTGAGCATGGCGGCGACCCGCTCGGCTCTTGGGTCGCTCAACTCGGGTAGCTCCAACGGCGCCTGCTCGTGCACTTCGAGTTGCTCGAGAAGAACCTGCGCTAGACGCGAAGAGCGAGAGGCAGGCGGGTAGTCCCACGGCTGCTCCGAACAAACGCTCAGCAGTTCACGGATGAGTGGGGAGACGCTCACGACGTTGCAACCGCTCCAATGCGGCGCGCCGGGGGCGTCCCGATCCACCCACAGAATGGTGAGTTCGACAGGTCGCTTGACGAGAAGGGCATGAGGGGTGCCGCCGCTGATCCAGATCGACTTTGTCGGGGGAAGGATCCAGCTTCCGGTAGGGGTGGAGACGTGGATCACACCCTTTTGCGAATACATAAGCTGGTGCCGGGAGTGCGTGTGCTGCGCCTTTTCGCTTCTGGACGGCCAATGACTGCGGCTGCCGACGACCGGCGCCTGCGCTTTATCGGGGATCAGCTCGGCAAGATCGGTTTGGCGGGATAGCGACATATCTTGTCAATGTAGCGCTAACCTCCCCCACCGCAAAGATATATCTTAGATAGGATCGAACGACGGGAAAACGCCCGCCGCACGGCTGGATAGCTAGTGAAGGATACCCCCTCATGACCCCAGCATTTCGGCAGATCGTATTCATCAACACCGCTCACACGATCACTCACTACAGCTTGGTGATCCTGCCGACCGCCGTGCTGGCGATGGCAGTTCCCGGCGGCCCGTTCGGCGAGTCATATGGCCCGATCCTAGCCCTCGCCACCGGCATGTTCGTGCTCTACGGCCTGCTGTCGCTGCCGCAGGGCTGGCTGGCACAGCGCTTCGGCCACAAGATTCTCATGACCGCGTTCTTCCTGGGCGCCGCCGTCGGCCTGATCGGCGCCGGTCTCGCTCATTCCTCCACTATGCTGGCCATCGATCTGGCATTCACCGGATGTTTCATCGCGATCTACCACCCGATCGGGACGACAATGCTGATAGAGGCCGCTGGTGACAAACCCGGCAGCTCCATCGGAGTGAACGGCGTGTTCGGCAACCTCGGGGTCGCCTTGGCCCCTGTCGTAACCGCCTTCCTGGCCAACGCCGTCGATTGGCGCGCCGCCTTCATCGTGCCCGGTCTGTTCAGCGCCGCTGTTGGGTTGCTGTGGATGCGCACCCCGATCGCTTCGGCTAGCTTGCATGTCAACCGCCGCCCGTTCCCGCAGATCCCCCGCCATCTGGTCCGCCGAGCCGTGGTGGTGCTGATGCTGATCTCGATGTCGTCGGGGCTGGTGTTCAACGCCTTCACCCTGCTGCTGCCAAAGCTGTTGCAAGAAAGATTGGCCGGAAACGCCACCCTGCTGCCTTTGATCGGCCTCGCCGCGTTCGTGGTGACCCTGTGCGGCGCGCTGACTCAGTTCAGCGTCGGCCGGATGATCGACCGCAACACGCTGAAGCGGGTTTTCCTCCCGGTCAGCATCGTACTGGCACCGGCGATGCTGGGACTGTCCTTTGCACAAAGCTGGCTGGTAGTGCCGCTGGCGGCCGTGGTCGCGGCCTCGGTCTTCGGTCAGGTCACCGTCAACGATACGATGACGGCCCGCTACATCTCCCCCACGTTGCGCGCCCAGATCTACTCGGTGCGCTTCTTCGTCGGCTTCCTGGGCTCCGCCGCCGCCGCGCCGTTGGTGTCCATACTATACGAGCGCACCGGCAGCGTGGCCGTCGTCACCACGGTGCTGGCTGTCTTCTCCGTCGTGACGCTGGGCTGCGCGCTCTTCTTCCCGAACCGCAAGGAGGAACTGGAGCCGGAGATGTGGGCGAACGCGTCACCCGCCGCGGCAGAGTAAGGGAATGCACCTATCTTCTCGCGCAAACGGTGCCTCGTCTTTCTGACACTCAGTTAGATTAGCGGCCTCAAGTATGACCATCCTTCGTCTGATCGCGCTCGTGGTGGCGCTGAGCCTAAGTCGCTTCCCACAAGCAGGCAGCACAGTCGCCGGTCGTCCCGCCGAGCGTTGATCGAGAACGGCGACTTCAGAAAAGACACTTGCCAGTCTTACAGTCTTACGGCATGTCGCCGCCCCTTCCGAGAAGCGACCAACATTGCCTGAGCAGCCGGGATGGGCGCACAGCTGGCGCATCAGACGGAACTTCCCGACATGAGCCGGGGAGTCCGTTCGGTCCTAAACTTCGGTGTGTTCTGCGAGGGTGAGCGCGTCTTCTATGTCGACGCCAAGATAGCGGGATCGAGGTCGATGACGCGCTCGCAATAGCGGAACAGGTTGACGTCTGAAATACTTTGCAGAGCAGGCATGCTCTGCCCGCCCTCTCATGACCCGTTCGTGCCACACGCGGACGCGCGCGTTCCTTGCCGAAGTGAGTTCGAGCGGCTGTATGGCGAGCGTGAACCAAGCGCAAGGCTAGGCGGCGATGCAAGAACAGGAATGATTTGTCGATGGCGTGACCCGCTTAAGTGCCTCGGGGCCGCGGGCGAACGGATTTGGTTCCATCACGATTCTGGTCTTGCCGCCGGTTGGTCTCAAGATAAGGCGGGATCCTCGGCGCGTCGCTGCATATCCAAGTAATAACCAAACTGCGGTTTTGTGAGCACATACTTGGGATGGGCGGGATCTGTTTCGAGTTTACACCGGAGCTGTTGGATGACATGCCGCAAATAGTCTATCCGATCGACGCAGCGCGGGCCCCAGACCGCCGTGAGGATCTCTTTGTGGGAGATTATGTTGCCGGCGCCTTCGGCGAGTATCCGCAAGACTTCGTAAAGTTTTGCCGGTAGATGCACTTCGAGGCCGCGCAATCGGACGCGACGCAGCAGCAGGTCGATTTCAAGATCACCGGTTCGGATCTGCGCCGGCTTGCCGCTTTCCCGTGCCCTCCGGCGCAGAGCGTTCTTGACGCGTGCCAACAGCTCTTTGACGCTAAAGGGTTTGCGGATGTAGTCATCGGCTCCGCTGTCCAGCGCGTCGGCGATCGTATCCTCATCGCCGCGGACGGATAACGCTAGGATAGGAATGGGAAAGAGTGCGCGCAAAATCCGGATGGCTTCGGGTCCGCGGCTCGTCGGTGGATCGATATCCAGGATCAAAAGATCGAATTGGCGCTCTGCAACGAATCGGTGTGCGCCTCGGTCCGATGCAATGTCCTGCACTCTATAACCTGCTCCCGCCAGCCATCGGCGGAGCAATCGTCGGATCGCGGCGTCGTCGTCGATGATGAGAATGCGGGGACCCTGCTTCACGAGGCGCGCAACTCACGATCGAGCGCGCGCGGGGCGGCACCCCGCGCTGCCTTTCGCCGGCTGATTATCGACAAACATCGTGGTGCGTTTGTTCATGCTCACTTGTCGGTGGCCGTGCTGGTGTTCGCGATCCATCTGCCGCCCGCCCACCGGCCGCAACCGGTATTTGGCAGTGTAGGATTCATGCCCCCTACCGCGCAATGTCGGCGACCTTTGCAACATCGACCTGGCATCATCGCACTTAGCCCAGCCTACTTATTTTGCAGAGCATCCAGTGCGAGATTCAGCTTCAAGACGTTAAGGGCGCGGGGAATAATAACCGCTTTAATGTAGCTTATGCGGCCTGATGGTGTAATTCCAATCGGGATGGAAGTCATTGAAGGTGATGTTGAGGTCGTTGAGGGCAGCTTTGGGGACGCTGAGGGCCTTTGGGTAATACTGTTCATCGATCGCGCAGCGGATTTTAAGACCGGTCTCAGTTTTCGTGGCGGCAATCAGCTGGATAATGACCTGATGACTAATGAGCGGTTTGCCACGCCAATTGATGCTGATGAAGGAGAACATGCGGTGCTCGATGCGGTTCCATTTGCTGGTGCCGGGCGGATGATGAGCAACCGTGATGGAGAGGCCGGTTTTATTGGCAAGCTTTTGCAACTCGGTTTTCCATAAACGCACGCGCGATCCGTTGGAACCGCCGCAATCGGCCGTGATGAGCAGTCGTTTCCCTTTGGGATAACGTTTTCTGCCCATTTTCTGCCACCAGCGGCGAATGCTCTCAACGGCAAAGGCGGCTGTGTCATGGCTGATTCCGACATTGACCCAGCCTTCATTGGCGGCAATGTCATAGATCCCGTAGGGATTAACTTTGCCCTTGCTCTTGATCATGAAGTCATGTGTGCGCACCGGCTCCGGATTACCTTTTCTGCGTAACGTGCGGCCCTGGTTTTTAAAGTCCCCAACCAGCTCTTTTTTCTTGGTATCCACCGAGATCGCCGGCTGACCCGCGGCACGGAACGTCTTCACCTTTGCATTGATGTATTCAAACTGCGCATTGCGGTCGGGATGATTGCCGCCTTCTTTGGTCTTGGCATTGGCCTGCAGGCTGAACCCCATATCCCGCAACAGACACCCCACCGTCTTGTGCGTGATGCTGTAGCCTCTGGCCTGTAACGCTTTCGCCAGGTGCCTTTGGCTGGTGCTGACCCACAATAGATCCACTTCCGGATCGCCACGGATTGCAGCTTCGATAAGTTCCAGCAATGCCTTGACCAAGCTCGGTTGTGTCACCGTTGCTTTCTTGCGTCCGCCCCCGGTACGGCGGATGCGGTCCTGGGGCGCCGCCTCATCATCACTCGCTAATTCCTTTAACCCACGCCCAATCGTGCTGCGCGCAATTCCCGTCACATCCGATACCGCCGCTATCCCTCCACGGCCCGCCACGCGTGCTTCTCCAGCCGCAAACAGCCGCAATCCCTTCTCGTCCAGATGCGGCGACACCGCATCGTAGCGGGCGCGTATGGCCGTGCGATCAATCACCCCGCCATTGAATCATATTCCCGTGATTATTTTCCTGCGTTCTTCTCTCTTCCCCGATTCTTTCCTTGCGATTCCTTTATTTTTCCCCACGCCCTAACGCGCGGCTCGCCGAGAATGCCGAGCGTCCGGCCCGAGGTCGCCGCTGCGACCACTTCGCGCACTTGATCCTCGCTCAGACCGCGCGCCCTGGCCACACGCGGCACCTGAAAGGCCGCAGCCGCCGGCGTAATTTCAGGATCGAGGCCGCTGCCGGAGCTCGTTACCAAGTCGACCGGAATCGGCATATTCGGATTTTCGGCCTTGAGCTTGGCGGCATCATCCTTCATTCGGTCGATCAGGGGCTTCGACGTCGGTCCCAGATTGGAACCAGAGGAATTGTCGGCGGCGTAAGGTACCGAAATCGTCTTCGACGGATCTTTCGGGTCGGGCTCTGTGGTCGCCGAGGGCCGGCCGTGAAAGTATTTGGCGCTGGAGAAATTCTGGCCGATTAGCGCCGAGCCGACGATCTTGCCCTGCTTCTCGATCAAGCTGCCACCGGCCTGATAGGGAAAGATCGTTTCCGCGATGCCCGTGATGGCGAGCGGATAGGCAAGGCCGGTGATGACGGTCATCACGACGATCATCACGATGGCGGGACGGATTTGTCTGAGCATGGTAGCGGTCCTCCTCCTCAGGCGAGACCGATCGACGTGACAATCAGGTCGATGAATTTGATGCCGATGAATGGCACGACGATGCCGCCGGCGCCGTAGAGCCATAAATTGCGCCGCAGGATGGTGGCGGCGCCGGCGGGCCGATACTTCACGCCGCGCAGACTCAGCGGGATGAGCGCGATGATGATCAGCGCGTTGAAGATGATCGCCGACAGGATCGCGCTTTCCGGCGTTTGCAGGCGCATGACGTTCAGAACCGCGAGCTGCGGATAGAAGGCGAGGAACATCGCGGGGATGATGGCGAAATACTTCGCCACGTCGTTGGCAATCGAGAAGGTCGTGAGCGCGCCGCGCGTCATCAGCAATTGCTTGCCGATGGCGACGATCTCGATCAGCTTGGTCGGGTCGCTGTCGAGATCGACCATGTTGCCGGCCTCGCGCGCCGCCATGGTGCCGGTGTTCATTGCGACGCCGACATCTGCCTGCGCCAGCGCCGGCGCGTCGTTGGTGCCGTCGCCGCACATCGCCACCAGCTTGCCCCTGGCCTGCTCGTCACGGATCAGCTTGAGCTTGTCCTCCGGGGTGGCCTGCGCCAGGAAATCGTCGACGCCGGATTCGGCGGCGATCGCCGCGGCAGTGAGCGGGTTGTCGCCGGTGATCATCACCGTGCGGATGCCCATTTGCCGTAATTCAGCGAAGCGCTCCTTGATGCCGCCCTTAACGATGTCCTTCAGATGAATGACGCCCAGGAGCTTGCCGTTCCGGGCGACCGCCAGCGGCGTGCCGCCGGTCTTGGCGATACGCTCGGCGATAGCGTTGAGATCGCGCGCACCGCCGAAAGCGCTGACATTGCGTGGATCGAGCGCGATGCCGCCTTGGCTCGCCGCGGCGACCAAGTCGGGTTGCGCGTAGGCGAGAACCGCGTCGACCGCGCCCTTGCGGATCGACAGCGCTTCGGCGTCGATGCCGCTCAACCGGGTTTGCGCGGAAAACGGAATGAAACGCGCGTTGAGCGTCGTCATGTCGCGGCTGCGGATGCCATATTTCTCTTTCGCCAGTACGACGATCGAGCGGCCTTCCGGCGTCTCGTCGGAGAGCGAGGCCAGCTGTGCCGCATCGGCGAGATCGCGCTCATCGACGCCGGGCAATGCCAGAAATTCCGTGGCCTGCCGATTGCCGAGGGTGATGGTGCCGGTTTTGTCGAGAAGCAGCGTATCGACATCACCCGCAGCCTCGACCGCGCGGCCCGACATGGCGAGCACGTTGAAGCGGACCAGCCGGTCCATGCCGGCAATGCCGATCGCGGAGAGCAGCGCGCCGATGGTGGTCGGGATCAACGTCACGAACAGCGCGATCAATACCACGGCCGAGACGGCACCGCCGGCATAGGTGGCGAAGCTAGGGATCGTTACCGTCGCGAACACGAAAATGATGGTCAGTCCGGCCAACAGAATATTGAGCGCAATTTCGTTTGGCGTCTTCTGGCGCACCGCGCCTTCGACCAGCGCGATCATGCGGTCGAGGAAGGTCGAACCCTGCGCCGCGGTGATGCGCACTTTCAGCCAATCCGAGGTGACGCGCGTGCCGCCGGTGACAGCGGACCGGTCGCCCCCACTCTCGCGAATCACGGGTGCCGATTCGCCGGTGATAGCAGATTCGTCGACCGAGGCGACGCCTTCGATCACCTCGCCATCGCTCGGGATGTAATCTCCCGTCTCCACCAGCACGATATCGCCTTGCTTGAGTTCGGCCGCGGGCACTTGTTCGAATTTACGGACGCTTGGTGAGGCAAGGCGCTTTGCCATCGTCTCGGTGCGCATGCGGCGCAAGGTATCGGCTTGCGCCTTGCCGCGGCCTTCGGCCACGGCCTCGGCAAAATTGGCGAACAGCACAGTAAACCATAACCACAGCGTGATTTGCCCTGAAAACAGCGGATGGGTACCGATCACCTTGGTGCCGCCCGTGGCCAGATCGCGCAGGAAAAAAATCGTCGTCAGCACCGACACGATCTCCACCACGAACATGACCGGGTTCCGCATCAGCGTCCGCGGATTGAGCTTGCGAAACGCCGCGCCAATCGCGGGCACGATCAGGTTGCGGTCGAACAGCGGCAGCGGTTGCAGGCTGCGCTTGTAGAGGATCGACTGTTCGGTCTGGAGCGCCATGACGTATGTCCTTCGACGAAATGTTCGGTTCACGGGCCGGCAAAAAGCACGCCGTGATTCATCGCGACTTGCTCAACCACGGGCCCGAGGGCGACCGCCGGAAAATAAGTGAGACCACCGACGATCACGATCACGCCGACCAAGAGTCCGACAAACAACGGGCCGGTGGTCGGGAAGGTGCCGGCCGAGGGAGCCAAGAGCTTCTTTGATGCCAACGAACCCGCGATCGCCAAGAGCGGAATGACGAAGACGAAACGGCCGATGAACATCGAGACCGACAGCATGGTGTTGTAGAACAGGGTGTTGGCGCTGATGCCGGCAAAGGCACTGCCGTTGTTGCCGGTCGCTTCAGTGAAGGCGTAGAGGATCTCGCTGAAACCGTGCGGACCGGTGTTGCCGAGCCCCGCGAGGCCGTTCGGATTGACGACCGCGATCGCGGTCCCCAATAAGATGGAGAACGGGAGGAAGAGAATGGCCAGGATCGCCATCTTTACCTCTTTCGCCTCGAGCTTCTTGCCAAGATATTCGGGGGTGCGCCCGACCATCAACCCGGCGACGAACATGGCAACGATGGCGAAGGCCAGCATGCCGTAAAGACCGGAGCCGACGCCGCCAAAGATGATTTCGCCCAGCATCATATTGACGAGCGGCACCATGCCGCCGACCGGCGTATAGCTGTCATGCATCGAATTGACGGCGCCGCAGGAAGTATCGGTCGTGACGACCGCCCACAGCGCCGATTCGGCAATGCCGAAGCGAACTTCCTTGCCTTCCATATTGCCGCCGGCCTGCATGGCACCGGCATGCTGATCGACATTGAATTGCGCGAAGGCGGGATTGCCGGCCCCCTCGGCCCAATAACAGGTGGCGATGCCCACGACAAACAGAACCCCCATCGCCGCGAAGATCGCCCAACCCTGGCGCTGATCGCCGACCATGCGCCCCAGCACGTTGGTCAGGCCGGCGCCGATGCAGAAGATCAACCCCAATTCGATCAAATTGGTCAGCGGCGTCGGGTTCTCGAACGGATGAGCGGAATTGGCGTTGAAGAAGCCGCCGCCATTCGTGCCCATGATCTTGATGACTTCCTGGGAAGCGACCGGTCCTTGCGCGATCACTTGTTTGGCGCCTTCAAGCGTGGTGGCTTCGGTATAGGCGCCGAGATTTTGCGGGATGCCCTGCCAGACAAAGATCAGCGCCACCACGATCGAAATCGGCAGCAGGATGTAGAGCGTGCACCGGGTCAGATCGACCCAGAAATTGCCGACGGATTTAGTCGTGCGTCGTGCAAACCCGCGGATGACGGCGATCGCCATGGCAATGCCGGCGGCGGCGGAAACGAAATTGTGGACCGTGAGACCGGCCATCTGGGTGAGATAGCTCATGGTCGTTTCCGGCACGTAGGACTGCCAGTTGGTATTGGTGACAAAGCTGATCGATGTGTTGAGGGCCGAGCTCGGTTCGATTGCGCCCTGGCCTTGCGGATTGAAGGGCAGCAACCCTTGCAAACGCTGCAGTCCATAAAGTGTCAGGAACCCGACCAGCGAAAACGCCAGCATCGCAAACGCATAACCAAGCCAGTTCTGCTCCTCGATCTCGCGGACGCCACACAGCCAATAAATGCCCCGCTCGATGGGCCTCAGCACGGGCGAAAACAGCGTGTGCTCGCCGCTAAAGACGCGCGTCATATAGCCGCCAAACGGCCGCGTCAGCGCGACAATGATCGCGCCGAACAGCGCAATTTGGAGCCACCCATTAACCGTCATAGCCCCTCTCCTTGCAGGCGGGCAAAAATCTCAATAAAGCGAATTGACGGCGCCCCTATGGCGCTAAAATCGTTCAGGCCGGACCAGCGCGTAAACGAGGTAGACCATGACTCCGATAGTCACGATTCCGCCCAGGATGTAATCGATCGACATGCTCACATCCGATCGCAAAGTGCGGCATAGCCGCAGGCGCCAGCAAAGATCACAATTGCCAAAACGACGAATATCGCGTCGAGCATAGTTCATCCTGCCTTTCGGCAATTTTTATTCCGATACGAGTAATAGGGTGTTTACCAATAATGGGTCCATGCTGACTTTTTCGGCGCGGCATAAAAATTTCATAAAAATAGGCCAATCGACTATCCCGCGCATTGGCGTCGTCTTCCGGTTGAATTCCGTCAAGTTAGGGGACACCCTCCCTCGAATCTTTCCGCGCGGGTTGGGCGATCGAGGATGGAGCGCATATCCCTGGTTTTCCGCTCAGCAGTGTACGCGCTGCGCGGCGGGTTCCTCATTCGTCCCTTCGTCATCGCCATACTCCTCGGCGCCGTCGGGGCTGTGCTGTCGTCGCTGGAGGAAGCGGTACCCGCGATCGGCGCTTGGGTTCCGATCACCCTATTCCCATCCCGCGAGGATCCTCAGGTTGCACAGGTGATCCTGAGCAGCATTGCGACCTCGATCATGACTGTAGTCTCGATCGTATTCGCAATCCTGCTGATGACGCTCACACTTGCATCAACGCAGTTCTCTCCGCGGATTCTCGTCAGCTTTGTGAGAGACCGCACCACGCAGTGGACGCTCGGAGTATTCCTCGGGACGTTTTCGTATTGTATGGCTTCCCTTCCTGCGGCCAGATCGCTTCCCCATCCATTCGTGCCAGTGGTCACGACCTCCGGGGCCATGGTACTTGCGCTGATATCCGTAGGATGGCTGATCTTCTTTATCCATCACATTTCCCAAGCAATCAGCGTCAATCACATTGTCGATCGGATCGCACGCGAGACCGAGCTTGTCATAGACGAGTTCATGCCCAATCCGCGCACACCGTTCTCGATACCTCAAGCGTCCGAGAACAATAGTCCCGCAGACGAGATCGCGTTGCCGAGCCAACGGTCCGGATACATTCGCTACGTCGATGTCAGCCGCCTTCGCCAATTAGCAAGAACTTATGGCATTCGCATACGCGTTGAGCGCCGCGTCGGTCATTTCATTCCTGCCGGGGTTCCGCTTCTTAGGGTTCCGCATATCGAGCGCATTACCGCCGAGCGGTCGGCCCGCCTTCTTGCAACTTTTGACATCGGTCCGACGCGGACGATGCAAGAGGATGTCGAGTTTGGGGTGATTCAGATCGTCGATATCGCGCTAAGAGCCATGTCACCTGCGGTGAATGATCCGAGCACGGCGATCAGCTGTATCGATCAGTTAAGTCGGATCTTGATTAGATGGATCGCACGGGCTCCGCCTCCGTCGCATCTCTATGGACCTCCCCACGTCCTGCGAGTGGTTATGCCCTGGATCAATCTCGATGGTCTGCTCGACACCGCGTTCGAACAAATTCGGCACTATTCAGTTGCCGATGTTGCAGTCAACCTGAGACTGTTACGGGCCTTCAACGATATCGCCTTCGCCGCTAATAGCGATGAGATCCGTCAGGCTCTTCTCAATCGAGCCAATCGAGTCGTGGCTGGCTGCGCGGTCCATCTTCCCGAACACGCGCTCGGCAAGCTGCAGCAACGGCTTGAGTTGCTGAAGCCACCAGTCACAGCCAGAATATGACGGGGGGGAACGATATCAATTGGTGATCTGCAGGGATTTCGCGCCGATGCCCGCAATGGGGTCAAGAACGGTGGTCATGATCGTTCCGCGTCAGGTCGGGTTAATCCGACACCGCGGACTCCCAGTGAATCGCCGCACAGATCGGTTCGGTGCCATGTAAAGCGAGAGGGTCCCTCTCCTTACCGATGCTAATCGTCGCAGCTGCGCGCAACGCGTCGGGTGTGATAGACCGGTTGGGGGCGAAGGAGGGAACATGACCGCAGCCGAACACTATGCCGCGCGGGTCGATGCGGTTCTGGCGCAGCGGGCGCGGCTCCGCGGGGCGGAGCCGTCGGGCGATCTCTTCGGCGATCTCGAGCCCGAGCATCCGCTGCTCACGGCCGATCCGCGCCGGCCGCTCGACGCTAACCTCAAGGCGCTCGCCGATCTGATTGAGCCGCCGGACGCGATCGTCGATATCGGCGGCGGGGCGGGGCGCATGTCGCTGCCGCTGGCGCTACGCTGCCGCGCCGTCACCAATGTCGATCCGTCGGCGAGCATGGGCGCAGCCTTCCTCGCCAACGCCAAGACCGCCGGCATTTCCAATGTCGACCTCGTCAAGAGTGACTGGCTCGCGGCGGACGCGCCGCAAGGCACCCTCGCGCTCGTCAATCACGTCACCTATTTCACGCGCGACATCGTGCCCTTCATCGAGAAGCTCGAGCGCGCCGGCTCGCGCCGCGTCATCCTCACTGTCAACGCGCCGCCGCCGCCCTCCTGGAACCGGGTGCTCTTCCAGCTCGTCCATGGCGAGGCCGAGGAAGTGGTGCCCGGCCATGCCGAGCTCATGAATGTGCTGTGGGAGATGGGCCGGCTACCCGATCTCACGATGCTGGTGTCGCAGAACGTGCGCCTCATCGTGCCTCTGCCGAGCCGGGCGGCCGCGTTCGCCTTCGCCGTGCAACGCGTCGCCAACGAGCAATGGGCCCATTGGCCGGTCGCCGCCGCGTTCGAGGCGCGCACCCGCGCTACGGTGGAGCAGCATTTCGACGAGCTTTACACGCAAGGTGCCGACGGCTTCACCCCACGCTGGATCACCATAGGCCGCGAGGTCCTGATCACGTGGCAGCCGGGCAAGTAGCGATACTCCAACCCTCTCTACGCAGCGGCTGCGTTGGCGCTGGCTGGATGCATCGGCGAAGCGAAGACCGCTGCTCGCGGGCTTCTGGAATTGGAGCCAGGCTTCCGACTCTAGCCAATTATTGCATTTGTCAGGGGATTTGCGCGGTGGAGATCGTCGACGGACTCAACGCGGGTCTGCGCCCGGCGTGCCTGCCGAATAGAAGTTCGCGTTGTGTCAGCTCAACCCCCGATGGGCGACATTCCGTTGGCTCAATCGAATGTCGCATGAGTGCCACTAGCCGACATCGGCCTGCTATTCGACCAGCGCGTGGGCACGGGCGAGAATGACCATGGAAGTCGCAGCGCACGTCGCTGGAGTTATTCAGCGGCGAAGGCATTCTCGGGCTTGTCTGAGTAAGCCTCTCCAGCGGGTGCCAGTGGCAGACGGCGCAGCTGCGCTTTCAGAAAGGTGAAATAAACCGGCTTGGTAATGAACTCGGCCGCGCCGTACTCGCTCGCCCGCCGGCGGCGCTGCTCGCCGTTGCTGACGCTCATGCCACCTTCCCCGCCGCCGAATGCCGACGTCGCGCCAGCCGCACGGTAAACTCGGTGAAGTGGCCGACTTCGCTGTCGACCGTTATCATGCCGCCGTGCTGTAGGGTTACGATCTCGTAGCTGATCGACAGGCCGAGCCCGGTGCCCTCGCCGGTCGGCTTTGTCGTGAAGAAAGGCTGGAACAGCTTCTCCCGGTGATCCGCAGGAATGCCGATACCATTGTCGCGCACCCGGACCTCGACGGCGTCGCCAACCTCGCGCGTGCTAATGTTCAGGACCGGGCGGTACGTCGCATCGCCCTCGCGGCTACGTTTGTTAGCGGCGTAGAAGGCATTGCCGATGAGGTTCAGGAATACCCGCATCACGTCCTGCGGCACGACGTCGATCGGTGCGAGGTTTCGCTCGAGATCGCGCTCTAACGTGATATTGAAGCTCTGATCCTGAGCCCGGGCGCCGTGATAGGCGAGGTTCACGGCGTCCTCGACAAGCGCGTTCAGATCCGTCGATTGCCAGTCGCCGCTGCCGCCGCGCGAGTGCTGCAGCATGCTCTTGACGATGCCGTCAGCGCGACGGCCATGCTCGGCGATCTTCTCCAGATTGCCGGTTAGCATCGCTATCGTCTCGACCATCTCGGCGTGTTTGTCGGCGTCCAGCGCCCCCATCGACTGCGCCGCCGCTTCCTTCAGCTCGTCCAGCAGCTCGACCGAGAGGGCGGCGAAGTTGTTGACGAAATTGAGTGGATTCTTCGATCTCATGAGCGACGCCGGCGGTCAATTGCCCGAGCGCTGCCATCTTCTGCGCGTGGACCAGGCTCGCCTGTGCTGTTTGCAACTCGCGCAATGCTGCCTCGGCCGCATCTCGCGCAGCGCGAATGGCTTCCTCGGCATGCTTCCGTTCGGTGATGTCGGCATAGATCGCAACCAAACCACCGTCCTGCGTGCGGCGTTCGCTGACGTGAAGCCAGCGGCCATCTGCAAGCGGTCGCTCTCGGGGTCCTTGCGGCATCCGACGATGCTCCATGATCCGCCCGACCCACCGGTCGGCGTTCGGTTCCTGATCGGGAAACATTCCTCTGGCATAGGCGGCACGTAGAAAATCTTCGAATTTGGTGCCTTCGACGACCAAACTGCCGACGTCGTCGCCGGCGAGTTCTGCAAAGAACCGACGGTAGCGACTATTGCAAAGGACGATGCGGTCGTTTGCATCGAACAATACGAAACCTTCAGTGATCGATTCGATTGCGTCAAAGAGCCTTGCCCGCGCCTGCTCAGCCTCATCCCTTGCTTTGGCGGCGTGGTCAATCATCCGGCTCAGCTGTGACTCGCGCGTCTTAAGATCCGTGATGTCGGTGTAGACCCCGACGATGCCACCTTCCGCGGTCTCACGCTCGCTGATCTTGAGCCAGCGTCCGTCACTAAGCCGATATTCGTGCGGGGCGGTCGGGTCGCGGTGCCGCTGCATCCGTGCGGCGAACCATTCGTGGCTCCGGTTGCGCGCGCCGGCGATCAAGTCCCGGTCCACAGTTGCCCTGAGCATTTGCTCAAAGGGCGTGCCCGGCACGATGACGTCGGCGGCTTCGGCGTAGAACTCTCGAAATTGAGTGTTGCAGAGGACCAACCGGTCGTCGGCATTGAACAAGGCAAACCCTTCCGATATAGCTTCTATCGCCTCGCTCAGTCGCGTTCGCGCCTGTTCCAGCGCCTGCTCGGTTAGTTTCGCGTCGGTGATGTCGCCCGTGGCACCGATCATGCGATACGCGCGGCCGGCCGTATCGCGCAGCGCGATGCCGTGCTGCCTGGCCCATCGCCAGTTTCCATCCGGCGCGCGATAGCGATACGTACACTCGAAACGCGGCGTCCGGCCCTTGAAATGCTCGAGCATCACAGCCCTGTATCGGCCGGCATCGTCCGGGTGGATCCGCCGTCGCCAATCTTCGGGCGTATGCAGCTCTTCGGCCGAGAATCCTGAGTTGGAGATGGATGTTCGGCGAGTAGTAGATCTCGTCCCGATCGATGCGCCAATCGTAGACGGCTTCATTTACCGCCTTCATAGCGAGCGCGTAGCGCTCTTCGCTTTCGCGAAGCGCGTCTTCGGCATTCTTTCGCTCGGTGATGTCGCTTATCGCGCCGACGAGGCGCGTGCAGCGCCCGGCGTCGTCCCGAACCGCGAGACCGCTGTCCAGGAACCAGCGATATTCTCCTGATCTGACGCGGACGCGGTATTCAGAGCGCAGTTTTGGCAATTGGCGCTTGAAATGCGCAATGAGAGCTTGCCGATAACGATCGAAATCATCGGGGTGGATGCGCCGGTTCCAATCGATGTTTGCTGGATCTGACTCGCCGAGGCCTAAAAGCTCGCGCAGCCGCGGCGAGGTGTAGAGCTGGTTCGTCACAACGTTCCAGTCGTAGATGCCTTCGGAGGACGCCCGTGCGACGAGAGCATGGCGCTCTCCCTGATCGCGCGACGCTTGCTCGCTGAGCCGCGCTTCGGTGATATCACTGTTTCGCGCAGTTGGACCAGGCTCTGTCATGGTGGACAGCCAGCGAATAGTGGCACACCGGGCGTGCCGTTAGAGCTACGATATCACTGAGTTGCGCACCGCGAAATGGCCTCGTGCTGCGCAACCGATAGGGTCACCGGATCCTCGGGTATCGGGGGCCTTCCTTGCGCACGACCCCGCATTTTGTTTGCGCTGTCAGCGGTGCACAGGTAAGCCGGCACCAGACACGTCGCCGAATGAGCTATCTGCGCGGGGCGCGGTTTGAGTGCTGCGCCACGCGCGACGTAGATGACACTCTCAGAGCCGTACCGAAATTGAGTGTCCGAAATGGGTCAATAGCGCCAGTTTACCGCGGTCCGCATTGGGTCCGCCAATGCTCAAATACCGACCGCGCAGCTTGCCTGCGCCTTTTGATCGCCTCGGCGGCAGTCAATTGGTCAAATAGGCTTTGGCTTCGGCCAGCTCGGGGCGCTCGGATCCAGCCGGTTTGCTCAGCGTCACCAGCTTTTGATAAAGTTCATGCGCGGCCGCCGCATCGCCCATCTGCTTGGCGGCGCGAGCCTTGCCCAAGAGGCTGCGGAAGCGGTTGGGGTCGGTGTGCAGTACCGCCTGGTATTCGATCAGTGCTGCGCCCGGTTGGTTGAGTTCGAGCAGCAAATCGGCGAGCAGTTCGCGTGCCGGAAGCACCGGCGAGGGGGTGGCCGGGTGCTTATCCATCGTCGCTTCAAAATCGGCCGCCGCGCGCACCAACTCGAGCGCCTTTTTGTCGTCGCCCTGGACATGGGCGAGGATGCCCGCGGCACCCAGGCGCTGAACCTCAACCTGGTTGGCCCAATACGTGTCTTTACCCTTTAGCTTGTCTTCGAGCGATTGCAGCTCGGCGATTTCCGTGTGCGCGCCCGCGATATCGCCGGTGCGTGCGTCGCCGAGCGCCCGGGCAAACGAGAGCATCGCCTCGGCCCACGGAAACCGTTCCAGCGGGAACCCTATCTTCGGCGCCGACAGCGCAGCGGCGGCCGGCCAGTCCCGGCGTTCAAGCGCGAACCGCACCGGGATCGCGGCGACGGCATAGGCCGTGGGCAGGTTGGTCCCGGCACTCTGGTTAAACCCGACCAACTCGTCGACCACCGCTTTGGCCGGGCCGTCCTGTGCGGTCTGCAGATAGGCGTATTCGAGATAATCCATGGTGTGGACAGTTTCGCTGTCGAACGCCTGCGGCCCGAGGCTCTTGCGGACATAGGCGAGCGCTGCGGCATTGGCCGCGCGGTTCGAATCGATCGATTGCTGCCACATGCCAAGCCGGCTAAAGATATGCGAGGGCATATGTAATGCATGCGGCACGTCGGGTGCTATTTTGGAATAGCAGATCGCCGCATCCAGACCCGCCTGGGCGAAGTTCGCCGAATTGTCGCTGTGGATTAGGTAATGCACGACGCCGGGATGGTACGGCTCTTCCTTCCAGATCTTGTTCAAAATTTCCGCCGCTTTCTTCTGATTGGCGTAGGTCTTGTCGGTCGGCAGTGCTGTCGTGACGAGCGCCAACGCATAGAACACCGCGGCTTCGCGATCCTCCGGATATTTCAGATAGACTTGTTCCATCGCCTTTTCGTAGGCGAGGGTGCGGGTGCGGTGGTCGAGCTTGTCATTGTCGCGGTAGAACGCGGCGATGGCAGCGATGTAGTCCTTCTCGCGCTCCGTCTTGGTCGGCGCCGCCAGCGCCTTGGCGACCGCATCTGAACCCGCTTTCAGCGCCGCCGGCGAGGGCGGAAACCATAGCGGATACCAGTGGCTCATCGCGATGCCCCAATAGCCGATCGCACAGTCGGGCTCGGCTACGGTAACGGCGGTAAAGTCCTTTAAGGCCTCGGGATACCAGAATGAGTGCAAGGTCCACACCGCGTGCTTGAACTGATGCTGCACGGCGGGGCCGCACGACGTCGCAAAATCGACCTCTTCGACGATCTTTGCCTCGGGGTCCGCCCGCGCGCCCGATTGCATCGGCAGCGTCAGCAACGCGGCCGCGGCAAAACCCATTAGAATTCGACGATGCGTCATGACTGGCATCCTCCCCTAAGTGGCTCCCGGGCCGGTTCGACCGTAAAGTCGCGCCCTGCGCGCATGTGTGAAGTAACTCACACTCACAAAAGGCTGACCAGAATTGCCCACCAAGGTCCGGTTTGGTCAACCCAGACCTTTTTGGTGGGGACCCCACGAGCGTCCGGAATCGGCGCGACCTCGCCGTTGGCGGCCGTGGCGGCGAAGGACCGGAATCCACCTACATTCCGCCACTCGTCGGCACGACGCGCGATGACCGCTTCGGTCAAACTTGTCGATTCGGCGGCATCAATGGTTCGCCCTCTTGACCTTCAGAAGCTGATACTGTCGCCGGGTATCGTGATCACCGGTTCGTGCCACGTGCGGAAGTCACGCCGAGGAGGTGGGGTCATGGCGTTCTCGCCGAGCTTGCGATAACTTTCGGCCCTCTTCGCCGATCCAAACTCGAGGGCAGTGAAGGGCGGCGGGGGCACGATGCCCGAGATTTCCCGAAAGCTGACGACGATCCTCCGGAATGCCGATGTCGCGGCGGACAAGCGCATCGAGTTTCGCGTCTGGAGCACCCCCTGAAGCTGCTCGTCATCGGCGCGACTGGCCGCACCGGCCGAATGGTGACGGCGCAGGCGCTCACGCACGGGCACGAGGTCACCGCCCTCGTTCGCCGGTCAATCGCGATCGATCCCGCTGAGCGTCTGCGAATTGTCGTGGGCGACCCGATGCGCGTTGACGCGTTGGCACCGATTCTCGAGGGTCAAGACGTCGTCATCTCCTGTCTTGGGCAGCGCTCGCGGCAGGACGCGCGGCTACTGCACAACGCCGCTACCGCCGCTTTGACCGCCATGACGCGCAGCGGCGTGCACCGGTATCTCGTCGTCTCCCAAGGGTTGCTGTTTCCGAGCCGAAATCCTCTTGTCTTGTTGCTACGGTTGATCCTGGCACGACTTTTCGCTGACACGACCGCGATGGAAAATCTGATCCGCAAGGGTAACGTTGGCTGGACCATCGTGCGCGCGCCGCGACTGCTGGAAGGCGGCGCCGCGGGCGGCTACCGGGTCGAGGTGGAAGCGCGACCCCGCGGCGCCTGGACCATGCAGTACGCCGATCTCGCCGCTTTCCTCGTCGACGAGGCGGAAAGGCCGGCACATGTCAACCAGATCGTCGGTGTCGCTGCGGATCCGGCCAAGCGATGATCAAGCCTGCCGGTAGTGGGTCAGTTAGCCGAATCGTACGCAAACTGCTTTGTCGCGGCATGACCCAACTCGTGGCATTGTCCATGAATGGCAGCGATCACGTACCGGATCACGAAACACGCCGACAACCGATTTTCGGTAGATGTTCGTAACGAGGATCACGGCGGCTGGCGAACTACTGGCGAGTTCCCCACGTGGCGACAGGCCGACGCCGAAATGGCAAGATTAAAAAAGTTAGTCGATATCGCAGGGTCTAAGCGCGATGCTGACTAGCCTGCTTGAGCGAGACGCGCGAGCTCACGACGATCCTCGCCGCCGATGTCGCAGGCTGCCCGCGGCTAACCTCGGCGGACGAGGAAGGCACCGCGTCGCGTCCCCGCGCGCTGCGGCAGGAGTTGATCGAGCCTGTGATCGCTGCCGGCGGGGCCCGCGTCGTCAAGACGACGGGCGACGTGCGACGGTGGCACCGAAGAAGTGGCGACATCGAAATTGAAAAACCCGAGAAGCCGATGAGGTAGATCGCGAAAGCGAAATGACCGTCACTGGATTCCTAGGCGTCATGACAAAATTTCCGCAGGCTGGCGGCTGCATGTGCGGCAAGATTCGCTACGAAATTACTGAGACGCCGGTAGTGGTTTACACTTGCCATTGTGCCGATTGCCAGCGCTTGACCAGTAGCGCGTTCTCAATAGTGGTCCTTGTAACTGCTAGCGGCTTTCGCCTCATGGGGATTGAACCGCGACCGCTTCAAAGCGTTGCTGATAGCGGGCGGGTAAAGATACGTTTGGTCTGTCCGGAGTGTGGCTGTTGGGTTTGCAATATCACGAGTCCGGATAACGGGATGCGCCGCGTGAGGGCCGGCACCCTGGACGATACCTCCTGGCTACGGCCTACGATGCATTTCTGGACCCGAAATAAACAGCCCTGGATCACGCTGCCCGATGGTGACCAGATTTTTGAGACGCAGCCCGAGCAATAGTACGGGATCTGTGAACTACGTTATCGCCGAAGAACCGAACGGCGCTCGGTAATGCGCGTGCGGTGTGGTCAAAACTGTGGAACTCCAAAAAGAGATCACTCTATCCCCTCCGCAGCGTGGAGACGGTCATGGCCAGAGTCAGCTTTGGGTCATTCTCGTCGATTGAAGGTTGCTCAGAGTCAGTCCTCTTCTCCGCCGGATGCGGACTTTGACGTCATCCTTACCGTCTTGTGACGCCACGTGAATTGCGCGGCGGTCGAGGGCGTGTCCGACAAGGTCCCGGAACCACGGTACCTGTTCCGATGGCCGCGTTGCCATATTCTGGGAATGCAGACCGAACGCATCAGATGATCATGTTCGGCAAACGTGGTGAACCATTGTAGGCTACTGTTATGAGCTCCGCCGATCCCAACAAGCGCAAAGACCCGTCGAAAGAAGCAGCGTCGCCTCAGATGGAACCCGAGATTATTCCGCCGGACCGAAACTCAATGCGAGGCGACGGCACCGCACGCTTTTCGATGCGGAGCAGCCAACACGTCTACGTCTGGCGGCCAGGCCTGTTCACGGGCATCCTCGCGATCCTTCTTATTGGCTCGGCCTTGGTGGTCGTCCTTGCCATCTTCCTTGGTCTGTTAGCGGTTACGTTGCCCGTCATTGCCGTGCTCGCCATCGTCCTTATCGTCGGGCGGCTCTTGAGAAACCGTTACCTCTAGCAATCTGGCGTTTCGGAGTTGCCGCGCCCGGCCGAAATTCCGCCAGTTGGCTGCGTCGCTTGACGACCACCCAGGGGAGGGGAAGATGCGAAAGGGGACCCGTCACGGCGGTAACTGGCCGTTTGCAGTCGGTCCGGTTTGAAACGCCTGGAAGCGGTAATCGGACATTCGTTGTGACACATCGGGCGGCAGCTCTCGGCCGACTGTGGACCTTGATTTGCGCTGGGCAACCCGCCAGCGCACGGGACCTAAATTGCGGTGATTTGCCGTGACACAAGTTGGACTTTAGTAACGGCCCATCCCACTCAGAATGAATTAACGGCGTTTAACAAATGCCCTGGCTGAAAATGCGCATGGCGGCGTTCGACTGTGTTGACATCGTCGGCCAGGACCTTCGCGATCTCTAAAATCGGGACACCGGCATGCGGTGCCAGTGAGGCAAAACGTATCGCTGGTAACGTACACACACGATCACTCATAGCCACAGCCTTTGCCGCTGATCGCATTTCGATGATGTCAAGGTGCCCTAGCTGTTAGCAGCAGCCTGCGGGCATCACTCAATATAAGGACCCCTCGTGCACACCCGCTTGATAATTCCGGCCAAAAAATGGACACTTGTGATCCGAGCCCATCTGCTTGTCCGACACACGGCGCCACTCAAAGGAGTGACCCGTTTTGCGGTGTGTGATGGTGGCTCATCTGGAGGGATCGGCCGTGCGGAACGTCCCACAAAGCGGCAACCCGCAGCCCTTGTTTCTCTGGACGCGCGGCATCGCCGCTCGTGAGACCCTGTACTTCCTGGACAGACACGAAATTGACGCCGCGCCGATATTGTCGAAGGCCGAGCTATCGCGCGAACAGCTGACGCTCGACCCAGGCGGCGTATTCGTTGCATCTCAGCATCGGTTTCTTGAACTCGCCGCTAACGAGACAAACGATCCGCAGCTCGGGCTCCACGTTGCGGCAGAGATCAACCTCCGTGATATCGGGCTCCTCTACTACCTTCAGGCCGCAACCGCGACAGTCGCCGAAGCCATTCAGGAGCTGGCACAATATTCGACGACCGCGAACGAAGAAATTCGTGTCGAGATCGCTCAGCGCGACGACCAGACAATTGTGAGCTTGGTTCCCGTGTTGGCGCTTGAAGCGCCCCGCCGACAACATCCCGAACTCGTGACGCTGGCGTTTATCAGAGTGCTGCGCGCGCTGACCAACCACGACTTTAGCCCCTCGCGGATCAGCTTTGCGCACACTCGGAATTCCGGGCTGAGAGAGGTCCACCGCATCCTGCGATGCCCAGTCGAATTCGCCCAAGCCGTAGACCGGTGGGTATTGCCGCGGAGTGTCGTGCAGCTACCAATAGTCTCTGAAGATAAACGCCTGCTGCATATCCTGGAGGAGCATGCTGACGTTTTGCTTGCAGAGCGCCGTCCCGCGGTCGGACTGCGGGGCTCGTGGAGAGCCGGCTGGTCAGTATCCTCCCCAGCGGCCGTGTACAGGCGGCGCCAGTCGCCCGCCAGCTCGGCATGAGCCCACGGTCGCTGAGGCGGCAGCTAGCCCTAGAGAATACCAGCTTTGGTGAAGTGCTTGACCGGCTACGGCACCGTCTTGCGCTTCGATACTTGGAAGATCAGGGGGTCTCACTGCAGCAGATTGCGTGGCTACTCGGCTATTCGGAGATCGGAGCGTTCAACCACGCTTTCAAGCGGTGGACTGGAATGTCGCCCGGTAGAGCGAGAAGTCACGCGAATTCGCTTGGGCTCTCTTAGTGTAAAAAACTCAAGGGTGGCGGATCACACAGAAGCAACAGTTGGAGCGACAACTTGGTGATAAATGGCTGAAGAACACCGGTGATCTTTTCCGCCGCTTCATAGCCAGCAACCTGAAGCGTTTCGAAGCGATCGGCGGCGGGTTGATATACGATAACCGCTCCGTCACAGCCACATGGCACGAGTTCTCACGCGTCGAACGGCGCACCGGCGCGCAACTCACCACGTGTATCTGAGGCCGATATCGCCGATGAAACCGCTGATGCCGGTGTTGTTGGTGAGCGCGAACTGATAGCCGAACTGAGCATAATAGCTTAGCTGTTGAGTATATTTGAACGTGACACCGGCAGCGACTTCGCCCCAGGTCGCCTGCTCCACGAGCGGGACCAGAACGGCGGAATTGCCAAAGCTCGTCGCCGCGTTGCCGCCCCAGGCCCGCCAGAAATTCACCCGCCCATAAGGTTGCCAAACCTGGTCATTCGCACCCGCGATGGTCCACTGGGCACGCAGCCCAAGCCGCCCAGTGACACCCGAGGTGGAGCCAAGATTGACGATTTCCAAGTCATCACTGTTTTGGCCGAAGGCGACATGCTGCCACAGGATCTGCGCTTGCGGCTCGAGAATGAAACGTGGGCCGAGCATCGGTAGCGCTACCGGATAGCCAGCCTCCAGCGAGGTAATGACGCCCGTTCCGGTGGTCGGCAATTTGGTGCTGAAGTTGCTGGTGAAGTCCAGCGTGCTGAATTGCGCTTCGGCATTGCCGCCATAGATCGTGCCCTGAACCACCGCGTCGATATACCAGCCGCCGGGACCGTAATGGGTCCAATAGCCGCCAACCGAATAGGCGTTGAGGCCCAGCGTCCCTACCGGGCTTCGCACATAGGCCGTGGCCGCCGCGTTGGTCACCAGACCGCTAACGTTCAGATTGGCGTTGCCATAAGCAAAATAGAGGCCCGCCGCCTCGCGATGGTCGGGGACGAAACTGCCGCGCCACAGATCGAGCCCAGCCTGGAAGCCAAAGATCTGGCCGTTTGCGTTGGGCGCGGCAAAAGCCTGGTAACTGTTGTCGATCTGCTCGCCGAAGAAACGGCCCCAGGCGGACTGGGGCGGCCCCACCGGGCCGGTGCCGGCATTCTCGACCGTCAGCGTATCGCCGATGCGCTCGTGCAAGGTGCCGAGCATGGTCATGCCCAACTCCCGTGCAATCGGCTGCACCACCCCGTAAGCCGCAAACTCCGGACCGATGATCGGATAAATGCCCGGCGGCAAAGGCTGCGGCGGCGGATCGGCCGGAAAGGGAGGAAAGGGTATTGGCAGCGAGATCGGTGGCGTCGGTGACGTTGTTGGTGGCGTCGGTGACGTTGTTGGTGGCGTCGGTGACGTTGTTGGTGGCGTTGAAGTCGTTATTGGTGGCGTTGGAGTCGTTATTGGCGGCATCGGCGGGACGATAAAGTCTGAGCGCAGGAACCAGTTACTGGGGGCGCTGGTGTCAACGCTGCCGCGAAACAGGAAATATTCGTAAGGTCCGACGACCGCTGGAGCGCCCAGCAAAAATGCGCCGGCCGCTGTCGTGGCGCCGTTGATCGCCTGGACAATCGGAATCCCGTTAGCAACCGTCTCTGCTCCCGGGCCACCGGCATTGTTGACATGCACCTGAGTGTTGCCGCTAGCAGTGCCGCCGCTAATGACTAATTTGTCGGAGGGCGAGTTGTCAGTTCCCAGGAACGTATTGATGTTCATAAGGCCGTTGGCGCCGACATAGTTGCCGTTAACTTGAAGCACGTTGCCCACGGATCCCGGGTCCGAGGCCAGGTTTACCGTGCCTTGGTTGTGTAGGTCGCCAATGATGGTAAAAGCGCCGGCCGGCGAGGCACTAAACCCTGGCGTGGCGCTGCCGGCCGCAATGACACCGCTGTTGTCCACCGATCCGGTGACGCTTCCGTAGCCACCCAGCGTGCCGCCTGACCCCACGACAATCGGACCGCCGCCCGACAAAGCGGTAAGCGGATGGTCGAAATCGCCAACCACCAACGTACCGCCGCTCACGGTCGTGCCGCCCGTATAGGTAAAGGTATTGGGGTTGTCGCCCGTAAGCGTCAGCGTGCCCGTGCCAACCTTGACCAGCGAGCCGCCGACTTGGTCAAGGTTTGCGCCTGGAAAGTGGTCTTCGATGACTCCGCTGACCGTCGTCGAGTCATCATTGGATCCGACCGTCAATTGCTTGGAGCCAAGATTATACGTCCCGGCACCCGCAATCGAACCGAAGGAAGTTCCGCCTGTTGTCAGGTTCGCTATTTTGACTTCGCCACCAGCGTTGTTGATGACAGTCGCTTGAGCGCCGTCGCTCGAGCCGACGAAACCAACGAACCCGTTATTATCAACAATGAGCGTCGCCTGGCCCGCCGTGCTCGAATTATTGAATACAACGGCCGATTGGTCCCGCACTGTGATCGTCGCTTGGTCAGCCGTGCTGTTTCCGTTGAAATTTATAAAGCCCGCATTGAAACCGTTATTTGTATCAACTACTTGGCCAAGAATGAATTGCGCCGTGCCAGCCGAGCTAGAGTTATTGAAATTGATCGCGGGGGTTGAATGACCCGGAGTACCGATGACATTGAACGTCGGCGCATCTCCAGGACTGGTGGCGTTGATGCCACCGCCGTTGCCAACGCCGTTGATTGTCAGTCCATCCGGGACATCGAAGGTATAATTCGGAAAACTGAATTGGAGGGTGCCGACGCTAACCCCGCCGGCCATCGAAATTCCCATCTGAGGGGTAGCCGCATCGAATGTGGCGGTTCCCATCGTTCCCGGGACGGTCGTCGGGTTCCAGTTGGACGAGGCGCTCCAGAGATTATTAGTAGTCCCACCCCATGTGGCGTCTTGGGCAGAGGCGAACCCCGGCAAAGCGCAGAGGATCATCACTGGCCCAGCGATGCGGGCGGCGGCTCGCGTTTTCCGGCCTAGGTAGGTCTCGAAGAGGAACATGGCCTCACCCTATAGGAGAAGAATTTATGGTCGAAAGAAACGCTCGTGTATGGTGGCTCGACCTCCCGCCGTTTCGCGAAGCGCCAGCCGCATAGATGTACGGGCGTCCCCGCGGCCCCCGGCGCCCCTACGAGGGTAACATTGACGTCTGGATTAATGTTGACGGCCAGGTCGGTGTTGGCTGTGGTCTGGGAGACGGAGATGCCGCTGGCATAGGGGTTGCCTCCCGAGGTGCAAGTAACGATGTTGGAGGTAGGTGGCCCCGTGACGACACTCGCGCGGTAGCGTGATAGATCAAACGAGGGCCAAATAGCTCCCGAACACTGTGCCCTCTGCCTTCGACGTTTTGCTTCCCTTACCATGGGAACGGATCCCAGGGCGTCTGTTGGAGGTGGCGCCCGCCCGACCGACGTTTGCGGTCCTCGCGCCGCAATCAATGGTGGTGCGGCGCCGAGAAGTAGCCCGAGCCGATATCTGATTTTCGTGGTCACTTCGTCCCCCATTGCCGACGAAGGAAGCGTAATGGTACACAGATCTCTAAGAAGCCAATATCGGGAATTACCCTTAATTTTGCGCGCAAAGATTGTGGGGCACCAATGCTGCGACGCAAAACCCCATAGAATTTCCCCAGCAGACCTTCAGCGGCCGCAACCCGGGATGACCGTGGCTGATGCCGTTGCTCGAGCCCAGGCGCTTGTCTTTCGAGGGCATGTATCGCTCTGCCTTCGAGCATCAAGGCTGTGTTACTGAAACGGAGCCGGCTCTGTAACCAGTCCGTTGCCGGGCGAGGCTCATCGCGTATGTCTGCATTCTCCCACCTGCGACGTCTATCTCGAGTGACTGCTCTACGTCGATACGCGACGTCGCCCCGAACCTCTCAAGCGCGACCATCCGCGCAGGCAAATGACAGCAGCCGGCCAATCCTAGCGATCGGCGGGAACGTCCGCTTTTCTCGCCAGCAGAGCGGAAGCGGACCGTCGCAAAACCACCCCCGAGCCGACCCCCCGGCGCGAGCACCAAGCGTCAGATTTGAAGCCGAGCTTGATAAGCTTGCGGCGGATATCAAAGCGAACGGGTTGCGCTATGCGAGCGTGCTCTACGCGACGGGACGCGAGCTGATCGACCTCGGAACCGGCCGGAGGCGTGTCGGCGCGCCAGCGTTGAGCCGCGCTTTGAGCGATTGTCGAAAGGAACCGATCCGGTCGCCTACAGCGGCCGGGGGAAATTGGTGCGGGCCACTACCAAGTCAATACGGAAGCGTATTAATGAAACCGGCTCTTGTCCTTCCCTGTGGTGCTCACCGTGGTCAACACAAATTGCCGGTGGCAACCCGCCCTACACTTGCAGGACAAAAGTCAAAACATCCGCGCTTCCCCACGGAGGGGGTCACTACTGCCGCGGCACGCGGGCGGATGTCCCGGGGGTGTCAGAGGTACTCCCTTGGCGGCGTGCCTGTAGTCTTGCACGGCCGACGCCCCCCCGCCGGCGAACGCACCGGGCCAAATGCCGCGACCAATTTTTTTTATTGCGATCGTCGAGTGGCGTGCGCAGGTTGCTCAAGCATTGCGCCTGGGCGGGCTGCTGGGCGGGATCACCCGTGGCATCGCTAACGAAAAAAGAGTCGCGAGATCAAAAATCGTGATCACACTGTGGGACGGAACTGTGGGACCGCCGAGAGCTCAAAATTAAGCTATTGATTTTATTGGCGTCCCCAAGGGGATTCGAACCCCTGTTGCCGCCGTGAAAGGGCGATGTCCTAGGCCTCTAGACGATGGGGACATAAACGGCCACTGGCCGCGAGGGTCTACCCAGACATTGACAATAAATCAAGGCCGCTTCAGGGCATTGGCGATTGCGGTCTTCTTGCGCGAACAAAAGGCAGCGCGAGGCACAATATGGTCGTTCATTGCTGTTAAACCATAGCAGCGTCATCCACCAGGAGCCGTGTCTCCTCGCGCCCTTGCCAGCGATTGACGCGAAGCTTGCCGGCAATGTGGATCGTAGCCCCTCGTAGGTTCATCAGGGCCGTGCCAAGACCGTTCTCGCTGGCACGAAACAGCATTGCTTTGATCCGTGTGGTGCCCATCGCATCGCCAAGCACCAGACGCAAATGTTGTTCGCCGACCGGCTCCGCATAGATGAGCCGGGCATGGCCGAGCGCGAACCGGGGCTCGGCATTACCGGCACCGAAAGGGCCGAGCCGCTCGATCGTTTCCGCCAGCTCGAAGTTTGCCGCAGCCGGCGTCACCATCCCGTCGATGCCAAGTTCGGGCTGCAATTCCGCGCCCTCCGACGGGCGAGGCAAGCGCGTTTCGAGGAACTCGCGCAAAGCCTCCAGGCCGTCGCGCTTCACGGTAAATCCCGCTGCCATCGCGTGCCCGCCCCCATTTATCAGCAGACCGGCCTGGCGTGCCGCAATGATTGTTGGGCCGAGCGCTACGCCCGACACTGAGCGACCGGACCCTTTGCCGATTTCGCCCTCGAAAGCGACAACGCAGGCGGGGCGGTTGTAGCGCTCGCGGAGCCGGCCGGCGACAATACCGATGACACCCGCATGCCAACCGTTCTTCGCGGCGATGAGTAAGGACCGGTTCTGCTGGGGGGCACGATCGATCATCGCAATGGCCTCTGCGAGGACCATCGCTTCGATGTCACGGCGTTCCCGATTGAAAGCATCGAGTCGCCGTGCCAAGGCTTGCGCCTCGAGGGGATCCTCGCAGGACAACAAACGCGAACCCAACTCGGACTCGCCGACACGGCCGCCGGCATTGACGCGCGGACCGAGGACGAACCCGGCGTGATAAGCGTCGAGCGGCTCTTCTACGCCGGCAACATCGGCCAAAGCAGCAATGCCAATATTCCGTCGTCGACGCATGACTTTCAGCCCCTGCGCCACCAATGCCCGATTGACGCCCGTTAGCGGCACGACGTCGCAGATCGTGCCAAGCGCGACAAGATCGAGCCAATCCATAAGCTTCGGTTCGGGGCGCGCCGCGTACCAGCCGCGCTTGCGCAACGCTCGATTGACACCGACGATACTTAGGAATGTTACGCCGACGGCCGCGAGCTCAGTGTGCACCCCGGTTTCGTCTAGCCGGTTCGGATTCACCACTGCGACGGCGACGGGCAAGCTCGGCTCGCTCACATGATGATCAACGACGATGATATCGATGCCAGCTTTGGCAGCAGCGGCGAGGGGCACATGCCCTGCGATGCCGCAATCAACGGTGACAACCACACCGGCGCCCTCCTCTTTCAACTTCAGCAGCGCGGCTAGGTTGGGACCATATCCCTCGCGATGCCGATCGGGGATATAGGTGATACTTTTGCCGCCAACCCCGTTAATGAAACGGTGCAGCAGCGCTGCCGAGGTGGCGCCGTCGACGTCGTAATCGCCGAAAATCGCAATAGTCTCGCCGCGCACGATCGCCGTCGTAAGGCGCTCGACCGCTCGGTTCATATCCTTGAATAGCGACGGATCGGGCAGCATCTCGCGCAGAGTAGGCGCGAGAAACTGCTGGGCGGCGTCGAGCTCGATGCCGCGCGCGGACATGACGCGACCAACAATTTCGGGCACACCCAGGCGCTGCGCCAAAGCGAGGGCAATCCGGTCGTCGCCGCGACGTTGACGCCACCGCCTGCCCGTGAGTGACCGCGAGATCCCAAGAAAGTGGTCTGCGTCGCCGCTCATCGTGGCATCAACGCGTGAACGCCGCCATGTCGCGGTTCCGTGTGAAATCGTGGGTCGCTTCAATGATCCGAACGGTACGGGTCTTCGAGCGCATCACCAGCGATTGCGTTGTGGCACCGCCGGGAAAGCGTTTGACGCCGCGGAGCAT
Organism: uncultured Alphaproteobacteria bacterium; assembly: GCA_963804725.1. Taxonomy (GTDB): domain Bacteria; phylum Pseudomonadota; class Alphaproteobacteria; order ATCC43930; family CGMCC-115725; genus JAATGI01. Next base: position 78,428 of record CAWDRN010000014.1, read on the forward strand.
GCTCCCATCGGTGACACCGGTAGCGGCGAACATGACATCGCCCTTGGCCAAATCGTTGAGACCGTATTTGCGCGTGAGATCCTCGATGCCGGCGCGATGCGCGCGGCCACGCTCGTCATCGTTGCGGAACTGGAGGCGGCCCTGCATGTGCCCGCCAATACAGCGCAGTGCCGCCGCTGCCAGCACGCCTTCGGGCGCACCACCAGAGCCCATGTAGAGATCGATGCCGGTACCCGGCCGCGCGGTAGCGATCACGCCGGCGACATCGCCGTCCGAGATCAGCATGATGCGTGCGCCGGCCTCTCGCGCCTTGGCGACCAGCTCGGAATGGCGTGGCCGGTCGAGGATGCAGACCATGAGATCGCCGACTTCACGCTTTTTTGCCTTGGCAAGACTTTTCAAATTGCTTGCCGGCGTCTCATCGAGATCCACGATCTCGCCGAGTCCGCCGCCGATCGCGATCTTGTCCATGTAGACGTCAGGCGCATGCAGAAGGCCGCCGCTCTGCGACAACGCGAGTACCGCCAGTGCATTCATATTCCCTTTTGCCGTCAGCGTGGTCCCCTCCAGAGGATCGAGCGCGATATCCAGGGTCGGCCCGTTACCGCTCCCCACTTGCTCGCCGATGTAGAGCATGGGCGCCTCGTCGCGTTCGCCCTCGCCTATCACGACGGTACCGCGAATCGGGAGTGCATTCAGAGCACGGTGCATCGCATCGACCGCCGCCTGATCGGCGGCCTTTTCGTCGCCGCGCCCAATCAGCATCGACGCTTGCAGCGCAGCTGCTTCGGTAACGCGCACGACCTCGATGGTCAGCACGCGGTCCATCGCGGTTTCTTCGGCCATGACTTCCTCGTATCAGAGATTCTCGATGCGAATCAAACAGGGCGGTTCCAGCACCGTATCCAATGCGCCGATCTTGTGCACGGCGCGCAACATCGCCGCCTCCTCCGTCTCGTGCGTGGTGATGACCACCGGAACGGCCTCGCCGGCGGGTGCACGCCCGCGCTGCAACATTTGCTCCATCGATACCGCCTCATCCCGCAGCGCGGCGGCGACGTCGGCGATGACGCCAGGTTGATCAGAGACCATGAGACGCACGTAATACGCGCCATAGTGGCGGGCCATGGGCGCGGTCTTGCTCTCGTGCAGGGTACTTGCCGGCATGCCGAAACCCGGTGCGCCGCGGCCGCTGGCGATATCGATCAGGTCGGCTACCACGGCGGATGCGGTCGGCGCCGCGCCGGCACCGCGCCCCTCAAGCATCAAGCGACCGACCGCATCGCCTTCGACCACCACGGCGTTGAACACACCGTCGACATGCGCGATCGGCGCCGCCTGAGGCACCATGCAGGGATGGACACGCTGCTCAAGACCATGGGACGTCGGGCGCGCGACCCCGAGAAGTTTGATGGCATAGCCGAGCGCGGCAGCGTATTCGATGTCGCGCGCCGATATGTGGCGAATGCCCTCGACAAAGATGCCGTCGAGGTCGACATCACTGCCGAAACCGACCGCGGCTAGCAACGCCAATTTATGCGCCGTGTCGATACCATCGATATCGAAGCTTGGATCGGCCTCGGCATAGCCGAGCCGCTGGGCATCGGCTAACACATCGACAAAATCACGGCGCTGGTTGCCCATTTGCGTTAGTATGTAGTTGCAGGTGCCGTTGAGGATACCGTAGATGCGACTGACTTGGTTGCCCGCCAAACCCTCGCGCAACACTTTGAGGATTGGAATGCCACCGGCGACCGCCGCCTCGAAGCCGAGAAAGACGCGGCGCGCGTCGGCGCGTTTCGCCAGATCGCTGCCGTGATGTGCCAGTAGTGCCTTGTTGGCCGTGACAACATGCTTGCCATGTTCGATCGCGGCTTCCACGGTGCGGCGTGCAACACCTTCGCTGCCGCCGATTAGCTCCACGACGACATCGATATCGGGGCGATTTGCCAACGCCACAGCATCGTCATGCCAGGCGATGCCATCGATACCGATATCGCGTTTGCGGTTTTTGTCGCGCGCGCTCACCGCGACGATCTCGAGTTTGCGTCCCGCACGGCGCGCGATCGCTTGGGCATTATCGCGCAATAACGTCACCGTTCCGGCGCCGACCGTGCCGAGCCCGGCGAGTGCAATGCGTAGCGGCGCACTCATTTCCAGTCTCGCGCCGTTGTCAGGCTCAATATTGGACAAAAATCTCGGCGCGGTCGGCCGAACCGGCATTTGCCTTGGTCTCGATATCGATACGGCTCGGCGGCACGCCGAGCTTGGCCAATTCGATGCCCACAGCCTTGGCATTATCGAGCGCCGCATTGAAGCTCTGAAATTCGCGCTGTGCCCTGTCACCTTGCGCCGGCGCTCCGGCATAGCCGACAATTCGGACCCGCGCATTGTTGTTGCGCTCGAGGAGTTTCGCCACTTGGATCAGCCGATTGCGTTCGCCCTCCGGAATGTGGCCGCGAGACGCACCGGGCGTGAATTTGATCTCCACGGTTTGTCCACCGCTTCTTTGGCTTTTCCCCGCATCGACATCGCCATGAGACGGCGTCGCCGCAGCGACTTCCTCAGCGTGCGAGGCGCGAGCGGTCCGTTTGGGCCCCGACGCCGTATCGACCGGCGACGGGGGAGGCTCTTGCGCCTCCTCGCCTTTCGGCATCGCTGAAATGGTTGGCGATCGCAACGAGGACTTTTCCGGCGCCGGCTCCGAGCCCCGCCTTACCTCTTTCTTCTTGGCGTCGCCTTTTTTCGGCGCTCGATCCGGAGGCGGGGCAGTGTCCGCGATTCTCTCAGCAGAGGGTCCCGCAGCCGACGGTATCGCTGCCATCTGCTGACCCTTGGGTGTCGGCGCAGCGGGTGGCAGCGGCTCTTGTTTCACCGGCTGGGCGGGCGCCGCCGCAACCCTCGGCGTTGCGGACGGTGCCGCCGGTGACGCCACAGCAACCGCCCGAGCAGTCGCAGCCGAAGGCGGCTTGGGCGCTGCCGTCGGTGCCGCTGCAGCCGGCGGGGCTGTTGCCGATGCAGCCGCCGTATTCGACGATGGCGTCACCGTCACGTCGGGCGGCGGCACCACGACCGCTTGCATGTTCTGGCCCGCACGCAACTGCTCATCCGTGTATTGCGCGTGCGTCCGGTCTGCGATCAGGCTCTGAGCCATTTTGTCGCGATCGATTTTGGTGATCGCATTGTCAGGCTCCTTCGGCACGCTTGCGAGATTGGGATAGGGCACTTTACCGCCTTGCTCGAGATTCTTCGAGTTAGCAGCAGCCTTGTCCTTGAGGTCGTTCTTCGAGTTGCCATTAAGGTCCCGGTACCACTCGATCGGGTCGACGCCCGATGATTTCAAGTCGCCGCAACCGCTAAGGCAGATCGCCGCCGCAGCCATCAGTAGCATCATTTTGACGCCGGCATGATGTTGGCGCCATCTTTTCACCATTACCCCTACTCCCCAATTCGCAGTACAAGCGTGCTGCCCCGACTATAGTTCAATGGGCAGGGCACGGTGTCTATTCGATTTGCAGACCAGTAGCCATTATATTAGACGACACCGCACCCTTCCAGCTTCGCACCCATTTGGCGTTTTTTCGAGGACGAGTTGACAAACGATACTGATCACCCCGATATCAAACTGCCCGATCCGGTTGCATGGTCGCGCAACATGGCCGAGATAGCCCAACGCAGCCAACGACTTGTGCTTGATTTCCTGGAGCGGCAATCGATCGAAAATCCGCTTCCCGTCGATCCCTTAAACATCGCCGGCGCCTTTGTCGAGATGACGCAAAGACTAATGTCGGATCCGGCCAAGTTGCTGCAGGCGCAGCTTTCCCTGTGGCAGGATTATTTGACATTGTGGCAGCGCACCGCGCAGCGCTTGCTTGGCGACGAGTCGGTAGCGGCGGTGGCCGCGCCCCTGCCCGGCGATCGCAGGTTTAAAGACCAGGCTTGGAGCGACAGCGCGGTCTTCGATTTTATCAAGCAGAGCTATCTCCTGACCGCCCGTTGGATGCAGAAAACCGTGCGTCAGGTCGACGGGCTGGACGACAAAACCGCGCAGAAAGTCGATTTCTATACGCGTCAATTCGTCGATGCGATGGCGCCCTCGAATTTTGTGCTGACCAACCCGGAGGTACTCCGCACCACGATCGAGACCAACGGCGAGAATCTCGTCCATGGACTCGAGAACATGCTCGGCGATCTCGATCGAGGCAAAGGTCGGCTGATGATTAAGATGACCGACCTTCAGGCGTTCAAGATTGGCGACAACATCGCGACTGCTCCGGGTAAGGTGATCTATCAAAACGATCTCTTGCAGCTCATCCAATACGCGCCGACGACCGAGACCGTGCAGCGGCGACCGCTCCTGGTGATCCCGCCTTGGATCAACAAATATTACATACTGGACCTACGCCCCGATAATTCGTTTGTACGTTGGGCTGTCGCGCAGGGTCATACCGTCTTCATGGTGTCATGGGTCAATCCCGATGCACGGCTCGCACAAAAGACCTTTGAGGATTACATGATCGAGGGGCCACTCGCTTGCCTCGACGCAATTGAACAGGCAACCGGCGAGCGTGAAGTCAACGTCATTGGTTATTGTCTGGGCGGCACGTTGCTCGCGGCAACGCTCGCTTATTTGGCGGCGAAGGGTGACGACCGAATTGCGTCAGCAACTTTCTTTGTCTCGCTCACGGACTTCAAGGAGGCCGGTGAGTTGTCGGTATTTATCGACGAGGCGCAGCTCGAATTTCTTGAAGACCGGATGAAGGAGCACGGCTATCTCGAAGGCGCCGACATGGCGACCACCTTCAACCTGCTCCGCGCCAACGATCTCATTTGGTCTTTTGTGGTGAACAACTATCTCTTGGGAAAGGAGCCGTTCCCTTTCGACTTGCTCTATTGGAACAGCGATTCGACGCGCATGCCGGCGGCCATGCACAGTTTCTATCTGCGCAATATGTATCAACAGAACAAGTTGGTGGTGCCTGGTGGGATCACGTTGGCGCACGTGCCGATCGATCTGCGCCAGGTGACAATTCCGACGTTCTTCCTCTCGACCAAGGAAGATCACATTGCGCCGTGGAAATCGACTTACGCTGCGACTCAGATTTTCCGCGGACCGCGAAAATTCGTGCTATCGGCGTCGGGCCACATCGCGGGAGTGGTCAATCCGCCGCCCAAAACCAAATACGGCCATTGGGAAAACGACAAGCTACCGCCCAATCCCGACGACTGGCTCGCGGGCGCGACGTATTTCCAGGACTTCGTGGTGGCCAGTATGGGAGGCTTGGGTCGCCCGTCATGGTGGCGGGCAATTGCCGGCGCGCCAACCCGGTGCCGGCAAGCTCAGGGCGATTGCGGATGCGCCCGGCAGCTATGTTCGGATGACCGCCAGCTGAATGCCAGCCCTCTGCCGCGACTGTGCGCAGTGGCATGAGGGTGACGTTGGGCGCTGCGTCGCATGCGGCTCGGAGCGACTCGTCGCGCACCCCGAATTGGCGGCGCTCGCGATCGCGCATCTCGATTGTGACGCCTTCTATGCCGCAGTGGAGAAGCGTGACAATCCCAGCCTCAAGGACAAACCGGTTATCGTCGGGCACGAGGGCGGCCGCAGCGTCGTTCTGACCGCGTGCTATGTCGCGCGGAAATTCGGCCCACGCTCGGCCATGCCGATGTATCGCGCTCTCGAAATGTGCCCGCACGCCGTGGTGGTCCACCCCGATATGGCCAAGTACCGATCGGTGAGCAATGAGATCCGCGCGCTGTTCCTGGAAGCCACGCCGCTGGTCGAACCGCTCTCGCTCGATGAAGCCTATCTCGACCTCTCGCAGGATGTGCGGCGCTTCGACCAGCCACCGGCGCTCTTGTTGGCACGGTTGCAGCGGGCGATCGAACACCGCATCGGCGTCACCGTGACCGTAGGGTTGAGCTACAACAAGTTCCTGGCCAAACTTGGCTCCGGCCACCAAAAGCCTCATGGTTTTACCGTCATCGGGCGGACCCAGGCGCAGGCATTTCTGGCGAAGCTGCCGGTTGACGCGATTCACGGCGTTGGCGCTGCGACCGCTCGACGCATGCTCGAGGCCGGTCTCAACACTGTCGCCGATCTGCAAGCACTGCCCGAGGACGCTTTGGTGGCGCGCTTTGGCAAGTTTGGACGTCGGTTGGCGGAGCTGGTCCAGGGCGAGGATCGCCGCCGCGTTTCGCCGGAGCGGGCGGCCAAAAGCGTCTCTACCGAGAGCACCTTCGCCCGTGATCTCAGATCCTATGACGCGCTGGCAGCGGAGCTAATGGACTTGGCCGAGCATCTGGCGCAGCGGCTTGAGCGCGCGCAGCTCGCTGGCCGTACCATCGTGCTCAAGCTCAAGACCGGCGACTTCAAAAATCTGACGCGGCAGACACGTCTTGCGTACCCGACGCGACGTGCCGACGTGATTCTCGATGCCGCGCGGATGCTGTTGCGCCGCGAGGTTGGTCGGCGCACCTACCGCTTGATCGGCGTCGGCATCACCGACATTGTGTCCGCCGACGATGCCGACCCGCCGGACTTGTTTGCGAACTGAGTTTTTCCTCTATGCTAACGGGATGGGAAAACCGGACGTCCCGGTCGCGATCAAACTGGTTATCGTGACCATGTTCGATCCGCCGGCGGGAGCGGGCAACTGGCCGAGTGAATTGACTCGCTGGGTTGAACGCGTGCCACTGCCGGAGCAGCTTGAATTTTCGCTCGGCGAGCGGGAGCTACGGCTCAACCGCGAACGCGGTGTTCTCGCGATCGTCACCGGTGTCGGCAACACCAAGGCGGCGGCCACCATTATGGCGCTCGGCCTCGATGCGCGTTTCGACCTGTCACGCTCGTATTGGCTGGTGGCCGGCATCGCCGGCGCCGATCCTGATGCAATGACACTGGGCTCTGCAGCATGGGCGGACTGGGTCGTCGACGGCGACCTCGCCCACGATATTGATCCGCGCGAGATGCCGTCAGACTGGCCGACCGGCCGCGTGCCATTGGGCAAATCGGCACCCTATCAATCGCCGCCGTCGACCCTGACCACAACCATGGCATGGCGCCTCAATCCGGCACTGGTCGATTGGGCGTACCGCCTGACCCGCGGCGTCACGTCGCCGGATGGCTCAACGGTGCTGACCGGCGCGATACTGGCGAGCAACAGTTTATGGCACGGCGCTCTGCTCAATCGCTGGGCGGCGGCATGGGTCAAATATTGGACCGGGGAACGAGGGCGATTCGTCGCCGCCGCCATGGAGGATGCCGGCATCGTATCGTCGCTCCGCGCCTTGGCGCGGGCCGGCCGCGTCGAGCGAGACCGGTTGTTGGTTCTGCGCACGGCGTCGAATTACGTCGTGCCGCCGCCTGGCGTCTCCGCCGCTGAGAGCCTCGCCGTCGAGATGAGCGAGGGATTTTCGGCCTATGCCCTGGCGCTCGAAGCCGCCCATCGTGTCGGCGCCGTGGTAGTCGAGGAGCTTATCTCCCATTGGGACAAATACAGGTGAGCCATGACCGATAGTGATCTTTCCCCCGCCCTTCTCGACCAACTGACGGCGCTCGACACACCGACTGTTTGCAACGCGCTGGAACTGGTGGCGCCGGAGCGCCGAACCTTCGGTTTTACCATCGAGCCGCTCCAATGCCTCTATCCGGCGCTGAAGCCAATCGTCGGCTTCGCGCGCACCGCCACAATACGCTCGGTCGCGCCATCGAACCTCTCAGCGCACGAAGCGGTCAAACAGCGCCTCGCCTATTATCAATATGTCGCCGAAGGTGGGCCCAAACCTGCGATCTCGATTATCCAAGATCTCGACGGCAGCCGTGCCGGCTTCGGCTCGTTCTGGGGCGAGGTCAATTCCCATCTCCATAAGGGGCTCGGCTGCCTTGGCGTGGTGACCGACGGCAGCGTGCGCGATCTCGATGCCAACGCGTCGGGATTCCAGATGCTGTGCAGGATGGTGGTGCCGTCGCATGCCCACGTTCACATCGTCGATTTTGCCGGTGCCGTAACCGTCGCGGGGATGTATGTCGCAAGCGGCGATCTGGTCCATGCCGACCGGCACGGAGCCGTGGTCATCCCGAAAGCGGTCGCCCCCAAAATCAACGCGGCCGCAGCGCTGATTACCCGGCGTGAGGCAGTGCTCATCGGGGCGAGCAGGGAAGCCGGATTCAATTTCGAACGGCTGCGCAAGGCGCTGAGCGATGCGAGCGAAATTCACTGAGGGAGGGAGCATGGCCGCACTAAGATTTCATCGCCGTGGCGGTGGCGATGCTGTCGGCGAGCGCCTCGTTCGCGGCAACCGCACCGGGTATCACCGACACGGAGATCAAGATCGGTCAGACCATGCCCTATAGCGGACCGGTCTCCCCATATGCGGTAATCGGCAAGGTCGAGGCTGCTTATTTCACGATGATCAACGACCAGGGCGGGGTCAACGGCCGCAAGATCGTGTTCGACAGCGTCGACGACGCCTTCAATCCGGCCAAAACTGTCGAACTGACGCGAAAGTTGGTCGAGGAGGACCAGGTCGCGTTTATTTTCGGCTCGCTCGGCACGCCGACCGGCATGGCGGTGCGCGGCTACCTCAACAGCAACAAGATTCCGCAGCTGTTCCTGGCGAGCGGTGCCAACGCCCTCGGTGATCCGGCGAAGTTCCCCTGGACCATGCATTTCAATCCGAGCTATCGCACCGAGGCCCAGGTCTACGCCAAGTACATTTTGCGGGAGAAACCGAACGGCAAGATCGGCGTCTTGTATGAAGCCGACGATTTCGGCCGCGATTACCTGCGCGGCCTCAACGACGTGCTCGGCGACAGGTACCAAGGCATGGTGGTCGAGGCGAGCTACGCCGCCACCGATCCGACAATCGATACTCAGGTTATCACGCTGCAATCGTCAGGCGCCCAAACGTTCCTGATCGCGGCGTCGGCGCGCTGGGCGGCGCAGGCGATCAAGAAATCGGCTGAGATCGGCTGGAAGGCGTTGCGCATCGTCGATCTCAATTCGACCTCGATCGGCGGCACGCTGAAGCCGGCGGGCCTACAGAACTCGATCGGATTGGTCACCGCCGCGGCCTACAAGGACCAGACCTCGCCGCAATGGAAAGACGACCACGACATTGCTGCATGGAACATGTTCCTTGACAAGTACATGCCCAACGCCGACCGCAAGGATGGCGGCGTTCTCTACGGCTACTCGGTGGCGCAAACCATTATGCAAGTGCTGAAGCAATGCGGCAGCGATCTGTCGCGCGACAACATCATGCGGCAGGCAACCAACCTGCACCATTTCCACCCCGCCGCCCTGCTTCCAGGCATCGACATCAACACCAGCCCGACCAACTATCACCCTATCAACGGCCTGGTGCTGGCCCGATTCGACGGCACGAGCTGGGTCAATTTCTCGGAGGTGATCGCGGGCAACTAAGAAAGCATCAGAACGCGACCTGGTCGCCGCCTTTGAGAGCGAGGGTTTGGCGCGCCTCCTTCGGCGTCGCGATCTCGAGCGAGAGACTTTCCAAAATTGTGCGGATGCGCCGCACCTGCTCGGCGTTCGATTTAGCCAGCTGTCCCTTGCCGATATAGAGCGAATCCTCGAGGCCGACCCGTACGTTCCCGCCCATGATCGCCGCCATCGTGATGAGCGGCAATTGATGCCGCCCGGCAGCGAGCACCGACCAGGAATAGTCGTCACCGAACAGCTTGTCAGCGATGGTCTTCATATGGACGACGTTCTCGTGGTCGGCACCGATGCCGCCGAGAATGCCGAAGATCGTCTGCACGAACAGTGGGGGTTTGACCAGACCACGATCGAGAAAATGGGCGAGATTGTAGAGGTGGCCGACATCGTAGCACTCGAACTCAAAGCGCGTGCCGTGCGCCTCGCCCAAGTGCTTCAGCACGTATTCGATATCCTTGAAGGTGTTGCGGAAGATGAAGTCGCGCGAGTTTTCAAGATGCTGGCGCTCCCAGTCGTACTTGAATTCCTTGTAGCGGTTGAGCATCGGATAGAGGCCGAAATTCATCGAGCCCATGTTGAGCGAGCACATTTCCGGCGAGGCCGCGAGTGGTGCGGCGAGCCGCTCCGCCAGCGTCATGCCGTGGCCGCCACCGGTGGTGATATTTACCACAGCATCGGTCGCCTGCTTGATGCGCGGCAGGAACTGCATGAAGACTCCCGGATCGGGGGTCGGACGGCCGTCCCTGGGATCGCGGGCGTGAAGATGCAGGATCGCGGCGCCCGCCTCGGCGGCTTCGATAGCTTGCGCTGCGACCTCGTCGGGCGTGAGCGGCAGATAGGGCGACATGGTCGGCGTGTGGATCGACCCCGTCACCGCACAGGTGATGACAACCTTGCCGGTGTTTTGCGCCATGTTCCACCTCGCTTTGGTTCTGAATCGCGAACTTAGTCAGACCGATTATAGCGTCGGAACCGCCGTCAAGCAGGTGGAGAGCGGACGCGCGTGGACCCAATAAGCTTCACGCCGCGCGTGTCCCGGCTTTTGATCGAAAAGACGGGGCCTATACACTCAGGAAGCGCGATATTTCTTGGCGAGCTCAGCGTAATAATGCGCGCTCTGGCGCATTACAGCGTAATCTGCGTCCTTCAGGTCGCGCATGAAACGCGCGGGCGAGCCGGCCCAAAGCTGGCCCTTGGGAATGCGCTTTCCTGGCGTCACCAATGCGCCGGCCGCGACCATTGCGCCCTCTTCCACGACCACTTCGTCCATTACCGTCGCGTTCATCCCGATGAAGCAATTGTCCTCGAGCTTGCAAGCATGGACGAGCGCCATATGGCCGATGGTAATGTTGGCGCCGACCTCGACGCCCTCATGCATCACGGAATTGTCCTGGACATTGGAATTGCGACCGATGCGAATGCCGCCGCTGTCGCCCCGTAGCACAACGCCGTACCAGATGCCGGCACCTTCGCCAATATCGACATCGCCGATGAGCGCGGCATTCTCGGCGATCCATGCTGTCGGATGAACTTTCGGGGTGAAGCCGCCATAGGAACGAATGATGCTCATGGAAACAGCGGCTCCTGCTTCAGTCCCATCGCTTCATCGAGGCCGAGCATGACATTCATGTCCTGGACCGCCTGACCCGACGCGCCCTTAACCAGATTGTCGATCGCGGAAATCACAATCGCGCGCCCCGATAGCCGATCCTGCGCCAGGCCGATAAGACATAGATTCGAACCGCGGACATGGCGCGTCGCCGGCATCGCCTCCGCCGGCAAGACGTGGACAAAAGTCTCGTCGCGATAGGCATCTTCGAGCACGCGGCGCAGGTCCATCAACGTCGCACCCTTGGCGTAGCGTACGTAGATGGTTGAAAGGATGCCCCGGTTCATCGGCATGAGATGCGGCGTGAAGCTCACCTCGATTGGTCGGCCCGCGGCGCGTGACAGGCCCTGCTCGATCTCCGGCATGTGACGATGACTGGCAACGCCATAGGCATTGATGCCCTCCGATACTTCTGCGAACAGGCTGGTTTCCCGGAGGCCGCGACCAGCGCCGGTAACGCCGGACTTGGCGTCGATGACAATGTCGTCAGCCTCGATGACCGCCGCCTTAACCAGCGGGACCAAGCGGCAATTGCGACCCGGTCGGATAGCAGCCCGGTACCGCGACGAGGCGCGCATTCGCGATGGCGTGGCGCTCGATCTCTGTCAGGCCGTATACCGCTTCTTGCTGCAGCTCCAAGGCGCGGTGGGCGTGGCCATACCAGGTGGCATAGACCGCTGGATCCGCGAGCCGGAAATCGGCCGAAAGGTCAAGGATACGGAGATGCTTGGGCAAAGCCGCAACCACCTCCTGGGTAGTGCCATGCGGCAGGCAACAGAAGACGAGATCGACGCTCGACCAATCGACGTCATCGATCTGGACGAGGCGTGGCAAGTCGCGGATGCAGGAGGTGTGGAAACACCGCACCGATCTCTTTGCCGGCCTGCCGGTCGGCTGTCAAGGCAACGATTTGGGCGCGGGGATGATGCGCCAGCATGCGCAGCAACTCGACGCCGGTATAACCGCTGGCGCCCAAAATCGCGATCCGTGTTGCCGCCTGCGAGCCGTTCCCTATCGTCATATCTGCCGTCCTTTATGCGATTGCACCATAACAAAAGGGCACCCCGCGGGATGCCCTTTCTAACTCGAAGCCTGTTTCCGCAGGTTCAGCGCTTCGAGAACTGGAAGCTTCGGCGGGCCTTCGCCTTGCCGTATTTCTTGCGTTCGACGACTCGGCTGTCGCGGGTTAGAAAGCCCACAGATTTCAGCACCGGCCGCAAGCCGGGTTCGTAGTAGGTTAGCGCCCGGCTGATGCCATGACGCACGGCGCCTGCCTGACCTGATAGGCCGCCGCCGACGACCGTACAAAGGACGTCAAATTGTCCGGTCCGGTTGGCCACCTGAAATGGCTGGGCGATAATCATGCGCAGCACCGGCCGTGCAAAATAGACCGGACTGTCGCGGCCGTTGACGGTGACGCGGCCGGTACCCGGCTTGAGCCACACGCGGGCAACGGCGTTCTTGCGCTTGCCGGTCGCATAGGCGCGGCCATGAGCGTCAAGCTTCTGCGGCGCCGGTTCGACATTCTCGGTCGGCTTTGGCGGCGGCGGCGGTTGATTGCCGAGACGCGCACGCGCGCCCAAAAACGCCTGGCCCAATTGACCTAGGGATGGCCGTTCTTCCGCCATGTCATGACCTCTTATTTTTGCGATTCAAGGCGGCAACATCGAGTGTCACCGGCATTTGCGCCTCATGCGGATGATCGGTGCCAGGATAAACGCGCAGATGGCTCATCACTCTGCGGCCTAGGGGCCCTCGCGGCACCATTCGTTCCACCGCCTTCAACAGCACGCGCTCGGGGTGCTTGCCGGCGAGGATCGCACCCTTGGAATGTTCTTTGAGGCCGCCCGGAAAGCCTGAATACCAGTAGTTAATACTTTGCTGACCCTTGTTGCCGGTCATCTGCACTTTTGCGGCATTGATCACGACGATGTGGTCGCCGTCGTCCATATGCGGCGTGTAGCCCGGCTTGTGCTTGCCGCGCAACCGCGTCGCAATGATCGCGGCCAGCCGGCCGAGCACCAGCCCGTCGGCATCAATCAGCGTCCAGCCCTTCTTGATGTCAGCGGGCTTGGCGGAATAGGTAGTCATGTGCCCCTCTTAAAAGGTGGCGCAGTATGCCACGTGAATCCGCCGGGTCAACGCCAGATAATGTAATAATATCAGAATATTAAGTAAGGTGGTATTATACTACCATTCGCGTTTGCTCGGCACCATGTTGACGGCGGGGTCAGGCAGGAACGGGCTTTCGGTGCCGCTATAGCCGCCGCTAGGCCCGATGATGCCGATGGTGGTGTTGCCGAAATGGGCAATGGTCGCACTATTGCCCGTGTAGCGTTGCGACATGTCTTGGATAATGTCGTCGGGATCGGCCAGCTTGGTCGAGAGCGTGGCGGCCGGGAACTCGTCGTTGGGTGCAACCTCAAACGCTGGAGCGGGCGAGAGGCTCGCCGTTAGAGCGATGACCGATAGAACCGGAATCAGCGACAATCTCATGACGTGCCACCTCCTCGCCTTCACCGCTCCTATCATACGCGGGCCGCTTCGCAATGGAAACGCGGATGTGGCAGCGCAATTTTTCGATTGAGAGGAAAGGGGGCGCGGGAGTGAAATGAAGCGATGGAACGCGACCCGCATTCTCTGCTCGTGCGCCACGATGGTGGTGGCATAGCGACCCTGACGCTGAACCGGCCGGAGGCGCGCAACGCGCTTTCGGTTGCGATGATGAGTGCGATCGAAGCGTCGCTTGGGGCGATCGCCAACGACCACAGTGTCAAGGTGGTCGTACTCGCGGCCACTGGACCGGGGTTTTGCGCGGGCCATGACTTGCGCGAGTTGCGCGCCAATCCCGGCCGACAATATTACGAGGCGGTGTTCGCGCAATGCAGCCGCATGATGACCAGCATCATCAAGCTGCCCCAGCCAGTGATAGCGCGGGTCCATGGCATCGCCACCGCGGCGGGCTGTCAGCTGGTTGCGACCTGCGACCTCGCCGTGGCCTCGGCAAACGCTCGTTTTGCCACCTCCGGCATCAATGTCGGCCTGTTCTGTGCCACACCGGCGGTCGCTGTGTCACGTGCAATCGGACGCAAAGCGGCGATGGAAATGTTGTTGACCGGCGATTTTATTGGCGCCGAGGACGCATGCCGGGTTGGCCTGGTCAACCGTGTGGTACCAGCGACCGAACTGGACGAGACCGTCGCGACGCTGGCCCAGCGCGTCGCCCGGCAATTGCCGCTCGCGATTGCGATCGGAAAAGCCTCTTTTTATCGTCAATTGGAATTGGATTTGGTCGAGGCATACCGCGATGCCAGCGAGGCCATGGTCAAGAATATGCTGGCACGTGACACCGAAGAAGGGATCGATGCCTTTCTCGAAAAGCGTGAACCCCCTTGGCACGAGCGCTAGGGACGATGACCGTGGCGGGACACTTCAGCCGCGATCCAGTCGAGGAAGGGACGGTGGCCGTCGGTGACCGGCCAAGCCTCAATGCAGGGGCATTCGTAAGTATGCATCTCCTTGGCAAAGTTGATTAGGTCGTCGACCCGGTCGGCCGTGGTCTTCATGATCAGCACCGCTTCTTCGGTCTCCTCGACCTTGCCTTGCCACCAATAAATCGAATCGATGCCGGAAATTACATTGGCGCAGGCGGCCAGACGCTGTTCAACCGCGGCGCGGCCGATCCTGCGCGCCTCATCCATGCCGCCGGCAGTGACATAGACATACATCGTGCTCATGGTGATTTCCTCCCCGCAACTTACCGGCTATCAAACATTCTACGGGCTATTTGGCGTCATGGGGGAGAACCAAAGATCGCCGCGGCGCATCGCTTCGAGTGCGAGTGGACCAAAAGCGCGTGCGCGTGGAGTCGTTGATCGTTCACGCGCCCCAGAGTGTCGGACCGATTTTCCCAGAGTCCACGCCATGTGCAGCGCCACGGTGAGTTTGACCGTCTTTATCAGTTAAATTGATATTCTCCCTCTAATTTGTTGTTATTGCAGAAATTGGTCGGAGCGGCGAGATTCGAACTCGCGACCCTCAGCACCCCATGCTGATGCGCTACCAGGCTGCGCTACGCTCCGCCCAACCGCCCGCGCGATGATTGTGACCTACTGGTTGGCACGCCGCAAGAGATCGCGCAGCATAACGAGCTCGGCGCGCAATTCGGCGATGAGGTCGCGGAGCTCTTGGGCTTGATCGGCCTTCTCATTCGCTTCGGGTTTGTTCCCCATGGCCATCTGCGTTCCCGCCCGTACCAGCTCGGCCCCCTTAAGTGCGCCTTCGCGCAACAACTTCTGGACGCCTTTGATAGTATAGCCTTGATCGTAGAGGCACTGGCGGATGCGCCGTAGCAGCGCCACATCGTCCGGTCGGTAATAGCGCCGCCCGCCGGCTCGCTTTAAAGGCCGGACCTGGGGAAAGCGTGATTCCCAAAATCGGAGCACATGCTGGGGTACTTCAAGTTCCTCCGCCACCTCGCTGATGGTACGAAACGCCTCGGCCGATTTTGCTGCGCGGCGCGCGAAATTGCCGGTCGGCGGCAGATCGTAAGTCATGCGGGGCCGGCCCCTTTCCGCCCGCTCAAGGCGGCGTCGATCTGATCCTTTAAGAGATGGGAGGCTCGGAACACCAGGACCCGGCGGGGGCTAATGGGGACTTCCTGGCCGGTCTTGGGATTTCTACCGATGCGTCGGCCCTTGCGGCGCACAGCGAAACTGCCAAATGATGAGATCTTGACCATCTCTCCGCGCACCAAGGCCTTGCAGATTTCTTCCAAGACCGTTTCGACAAGCTCGGCAAACTCGTTACGCGACAGGCCAACCTCTTGGTACACCGCTTCGCTCAGCTGCGCGCGTGTTACCGTTTGTGCGGCCATCTCGCCTCCCCCGTACTTTTGCAAAGGGTACCGCCGGGCCGGAAATCCGTCAATTACAGATGGTTGGGTGAATCTCTTAATTGCGCCCGCTGGTGATTGCGGAATATTACCAACACATTACCAGCGCGCCAGCGCGGCGCCCCAGGTCAGGCCGCCGCCCATTGCTTCCATTAATACCATCTGCCCCGGTCGGATGCGGCCATCGGCACTGGCCTCGGCGAGTGCTAGTGGTACGGATGCCGCCGAGGTATTGGCATGACGAGCGATGGTGATTACAACCTTGTCCGTCGGCAACCCCAGTCGCTTCCGCATCGCATCGATAATGCGCAGGTTGGCCTGATGCGGCACCAGCCAATCGATGGCACCGGCATCGAGCCGGTTGGCCGTCAGTGCTTCGTCGACCACTTCAGCGAGACGCGCAACCGCGTGCCGGAAAATCTCCCGGCCCTCCATGCGGAGATGGCCTACCAGTCCCGTGGTGGCAGGACCGCCATCCACATAAAGCAGGCGATAGCCGGTGCCATCGGAATGGAGATGGGTCGATAAGATGCCACGGGCGAGCCCGCCTTCGTCGGGCACGGCTTCGAGCACCACGGCACCTGCGCCATCGCCGAACAGCACGCAGGTGCCACGATCGTTCCAGTCGAGAATGCGCGAAAACGTCTCGGCACCGATGACGAGCGCCCGCTTGGCCTGTCCGGCGCGGATGGCATTGTCCGCGACCGATAGCGCATAGATAAAGCCCGTACACACGGCCTGCACATCAAATGCCGCGCCGCGCCGCATGCCAAGCCGCGCCTGCACCTTGGCCGCGGTCGCTGGGAAGGTGTGGTCCGGGGTCGCCGTGGCCAATACGATAAGATCGAGATCGCCGCCGGCGAGAGACGCTGCTTCAAGCGCCCGCTCGGCCGCACGCGTCGCCAGATCGGATGTGGTCTCGCCCTCGGCGGCGATATGGCGCTGCCGAATGCCGGTGCGCTGAACGATCCAAGCGTCGGACGTATCGAGCCGCGCCGCCAGCTCGTCGTTGGTCACGATGCGTTCGGGTAGATAGGCGCCACACCCGCGCACCAGGCTGCGAAAGCCCATCAGCCCGCCGTCACCGGCGCCGCGGACGCCAAGTCCTTGAGGCGCTGCAGCCCGTCACGAATGAGATCGAGAAAGCCGTTGTTGCGCATGTCGACGGCGACGCCAATAGCGTTGGCAAAACCGAAGGCATCGGCGCCGCCATGACTCTTGACGACGATGCCGTTGAGGCCAAGGAACACCGCACCGTTGTAGCGGCGTGGATCGAGCCGCTGGCGCAACTTTTTCAGCGCCGGCGCCGCGAAGAGATAGCCGACGCGCGCTGTCAGCGAATGGCGGAAGGTGGCGCGCATAAAATCCGACATCAGCCGCGCCGTACCCTCGGCGGTTTTGAGCGCCACATTGCCGGTGAAACCGTCGGTGACAACGACATCGACCGTGCCGGCAGCGATGTCGTCGCCCTCGACAAAGCCGAAAAAGTTGATGGGCGAACCGGGTGCCCGCAAGCGGGTGGCGGCACCCCGCACCGCGTCATGACCCTTCATTTCCTCCGAACCAACGTTGAGCAGGCCCACGGAAGGCTGCCTCTGACCCAGAACCGTGCGTGCGAATACTTCGCCCAAGAGCGCGAACTGAACCAGGTTTTCGGTGTCACACTCGATATTGGCGCCGAGATCGAGCATGACACTTTCGCCGCGCTGGGTCGGCAGAAAGGTGGCCATCGCCGGCCGGTCGATACCGGGAAACATTTTGAGGCTGAAGCGAGCCATTGCCATGAGTGCCCCGGTATTGCCGGCGGAAACGACGCAATCCGCCTTGCCTTCTGCCACCGCGTCAAGAGCAAGCCGCATCGAGGAATTGCGGCCCGAGCGCAAGGCGAGCGACGGCTTGGCGTCGTCGGCGACGCGCTCCTCGGTGTGGCGAATTTGGCAGCGCTCCCGCAGCCTTTTGTAGTGCCTCAAGAGCGGCTCGAGGCGAGCCTGGTCGCCGAACAGCAAATATTCGGTCCGGGGCAGGCGGCGCATCGCGATCGCGGCTCCGTGCACGACACTGCCCGGCGCATGGTCGCCGCCCATCGCGTCAAGCGCGACGATGACCGGTACGGTCACGGTAACTCGGCTGGCGTCACGTCGCCGCGGTCGGCACCACCTCGCGTCCATCGTAATGGCCGCAAGCGGCGCAGACGTGATGCGGACGCTTCATCTCGCCACAATTGGGGCATTCGACGTAGCTCGACGGCTTCAGATGATGATGGGCGCGACGCATGTCGCGACGCGACTTCGAGGTCTTCTTTTTTGGTACTGCCATGGATGTCACTCGGGATTGGCACCCGATTCGGGCGCGCGTTGCAGGTCAATAGCCAAAAAGGCGAGCGGTGGCAAGGTATTGACGTAGGGGCCCTCGGGTACCCCTGAGGATTCGGCGGAAACGCGGCCTCCTCGTTTCTCCGCCCGCTGCGGTCGAGGTACGGGGCCGCCCTTCTTCATCGGTCATAAATTTCGCCTGGGATGACGCCCGCCCCTGGGCGGGAAGGTCCGGGCCCGCCGCATTTTTCATGCCGACGGCGCGAAGTCACGCCGGCATTGCCACGATTAAACCAGTCTCAAGGCAGGGGTGCGCGCGGATAGGGATCCATCGCCAGCGACAATTGTTGGGCTACCGCTTCGCCAATATCGATGTGGCCGTCGATCAGGGGTTCGACCAGCTCAGTCTCAGGATCGAGTACAGCTGCATCGTCAGCGTCGTGGCCGAACAGCAGGGTAAAATCATCATCAACGCGGGCCGGCACGGGATCGAGCGTCACGACGTCGGTCTGTACCACATTGGCGGATAGCGAGGCTGTGAGCCGAACCATGCCGCCGGGGAGGCGGCGCAAGGTGACATGGGCGGTGAGTTTCTCCAATGACACCAGGTCGAAGCGCTTCGCCAACGCCGCCCGCTCGGCCTGATTGGCGGCAATATCGTAGACCGCCTCACCGACGCCAAGCCGCGTCACAGCAATCGGACGGGAAAATTCGATCATGGCCATGGAGCAAACGGTACTTCTCCGGTCGTCAGTGTCTCAATCGATGCCGCTGCCAATGCCGCTCTTTGCTTGTGCAAGTAGCGCGCCGCGGCTGCGACGTGCTCGGGTGCAGGATCGACCGTACCGAAAAGATTGCGCCGCAACGCCGCCGCCAATTCAATCTCATCATCGAGACCCTTCTCATAAGCGGCTACCCGCCCATAAAACCCACGCGCCATGGCTTTGACATGCTTGCCGACGGCAACGTCGGAGGCGCCCATCTCGCGCACGCCGCGGTCGAGATCGGCGAACATGATATCGAACAGCACTTGGGCAAATGCCTTGGCGGGTTCCCGCTTTAGCCGGTTCAGGACCAAGAAGGCATGCAACACCAATAGCTCGAAGCGCCCGTCAAGCGTATCGGGAACGGCCCAAGCCATGAAAAGGTCTGGCGTTCGAGCCCTGGCAACAATCGCGCGATAGGCCGCGAGCGCCGCATCGCGCCGTTGCCGGCGACGTTTCAGTCCGGAAAGCATGTCCCTTCGCCCACAATCATGGCGGTTGAGGCTCCAAAGAAACCCCGCCCTGTCAATCGGACCCGCTGCCGCAGGTGAGCGGCGTTGACAAGCGTCGCCCCAGGGAGACAAGCTTGACGCCATGCCTCATAAACCATTGTCCCCGGTGCTGACTATCGGGACCCTTGTCATCGCGCTCACCTCGGCCGGTTGCGGCCCACCTATCGATCTGCGCGGCAACGATCCCGAGAAGGCGGCCATGGCAGCGATCAAGCCTGAGAGTCACGAACAAGGCCTCGGTAACGAAATTGCTCGGCTCGCCTTCGTCGGTCGCCACTTTCGATCCCAATACTTGGTATTATATCAGCCAGAAGACGCAGGAGGTCGCCTTCTTCAGGCCGGCGTTGAAAGACGAGAAAGTGGTGACGATCTCGTTTGATAGTCAGGGGGTCGTGCAACAGGTCGCCTATCTCGGCATGAAACAGCATGAAGATGTCGTGCCGAATCCGGATGCTACGCCTGCGCCTGGCCGCGAGTTCACCATCCTCGAACAGCTGATCGGCAATTTTGGCCGCTTCAGTTCGCCGACGGGGGCATCAGAAGGCCAAGGACCAATCCGAATACCGGCAACCATTGATAGTGCGTTCTTACAACCTTCCGCCTATGCTGAGCCAGATCACGCTAGCCAGTGCCTATAGGGATGTCGGTGAGGTCGACCGCCGCTCCAGCGGCCCAGGGTCGCGTCATCTGGGCTTTTCAGACGCCGGCGGGTGGCGATAGAGAGAGGCGGTCCGCGACATCATATGAAAATGCATCACCGGTTCCTCGCGGCGCAGATTTTGGCGCCGATTTTGTTGTTGCTGGTCGCAAACGGGGCGGCGGCCGCCGACTGCGACGCGCCGCTCGCGACAATCAAGCCGGGCACCGCGGCAGGCCAGTCGGGTGCGGCCGCAACGTTCGCCGGAACGTGGCAAGGCCAATGGCCGATCGCGGTGCAGGGCCATGTCGAGCCGATTTGCGCGCGCCTCTATGTCCAAATCGTCTCCGCCGCCAATGCCACCGTCGAACAATGCACCGGGTCGAGCCCAGGGGCGCGGCGCCATGCGGAATGCAAACGTTACGCGGCTGAGGTCCACGGCAATGTGATGACCTTCACCGATGCGCAGGGGACGGTTTACACTTTTACCATGGCTGATGTCGGCGGCATGGAGGCCGAGGCCATCAACGCCGAGCACCGTTCGGGAACGGTCTTCACCAAGGTTCAATCGGATTCCCTAAACGGGCTTCGCCGCCGCGCCCCGGGGATCCGGCTCGCCATAGAGCTGTCTTGCACGTCCTTCAAAGGCGCCGACCATGCGGCGGACGGCCTCGTTGAACAATGCGCCGATGAGGCGCTGCAGCACGCGCGATCGGAATTCGAAATCGACATAGAAGTCGATAATGCAGGAGCCGTCGTCTTGCTCTTCGAATTTCCAGTGGTTTTCGAGATAGCGGAACGGACCTTCGCTATAGGCGACATCGATGCGGTCCGGGCGATCGAGCGTGACCCGCGAGGTGAAGCGCTCGCGCATCATGCGAAAGCCGATCAGGAGATCGGCGATAATGATATTGTCCTGGTGTTCGCGGATGCGTGCGCCGGTGCACCACGGGAGGAACTCTGGATAGCGCGCCACGTCGGCTACCAGATCGAATAGTTGATCGGCACGGTACGGTAGATGCTTGCGCTCGGCATGCGTCGGCATCAGGTCTCGGCCGCCGCCCGATGCGCCGCCCGTGCCGTCTGGAGCCGCGCGAAATCCTCACCGGCGAGGTAAGAAGAGCGCGTCAGCGGCGAGGAGGCCACCATCAGAAAGCCTTTGCCATAAGCCATCTGGCGATAAGAGTCGAATTCATCCGGAGTGACGAAACGGTCGACGCGGTGATGCTTCAAAGTCGGTTGCAGATATTGGCCGATGGTGAGGAACTCGACCCTCGCCGCCCGCAGATCGTCCATTACTTGCATCACCTCGGCTTTTTCCTCGCCGAGTCCGACCATCAGGCCGGACTTGGTGAACATCTGCGGATCCAATTCCTTGACGCGATCGAGAAGGCGTAACGAATGGAAATACCGCGCCCCCGGCCGCACCTCTCCGTAGAGACGCGGCACGGTCTCGAGATTATGGTTGAACACATCGGGCCGCGCCGCGACGACCGCTTCGAGGGCGCTATCCTTTTTCAGAAAATCGGGCGTCAGCACCTCGATGGTCGTACCTGGCGCGGACGCACGGATGGCCAATATGGTGCGGACAAATTGACCGGCACCGCCGTCCGCCAGATCGTCGCGATCAACCGACGTGACGACGATGTGGTTGAGGCCAAGCTTCGCCACCGCCTCGCCGACCCGCGCCGGCTCATGGGGATCGAGGGCATCGGGCCGCCCCGTGGCGACATTGCAAAATGTGCAGGCGCGGGTGCAAACGCTGCCGAGGATCATCACCGTGGCGTGGCGCTCTTTCCAGCATTGGCCAATGTTGGGGCACGCCGCTTCCTCGCAAACCGTGTTCAGTTTCAGGGCGCGCATCAAATCGCGCGTCTCCCGATATTCGGGCGAATTCGGCGCCTTGACGCGGATCCACGGCGGCTTGGGCGGCGCCGGATTGTCGGGTCGGTGCGCCTTCTCAGGGTGACGCAACGCGGTCTCGCTCATCCCCCTAGATGTGGAGCGCACCCGAATAAGCGGCAAGCACCGATTCGTGCATCATTTCGCTCAGTGTTGGATGCGGAAACACAGTGCGCATGAGTTCCTGCTCCGTCGTCTCCAGCGTTTTGGCGATGGCGAAGCCCTGGATCAATTCGGTCACTTCGGCCCCGATCATATGAGCGCCGAGGAGCTCACCGGTCTTGGCGTCGAAGACCGTCTTGACGAAGCCCTCGGGTTCGCCAAGCGCAATCGCCTTGCCGTTGCCGATAAAGGGAAAGCGCCCGACGCGCACTTCCTTCCCCGCCGCTTTAGCCGCCGCTTCGGTAAGGCCGATGCTGGCAACCTGCGGGCGACAATAGGTGCAGCCCGGGACGTTCCTCACCTCGAGCGGATGGGCGGTGTTGAGGCCGGCGATGTGTTCGACGCAGATCACGCCCTCATGCATCGCTTTGTGTGCGAGCCAAGGCGGCCGGACCAGATCGCCGACCGCGTAAAGCCCCGGCTCGCCGGTGGATTGCCATTCGTCGACGACGACATGCGTCTTCTCGACGCGCACATTGGTTTTTTCCAACCCGATATTCTCGACGTTGCCGACGATGCCGATGGCGAGCACAACCCGGTCCGCCGTCACCTCGCTGCTCTTGCCGTTCTTTTCGAGCAGCGCCATGACGGAGTCCTTGTTCTTTTTCAGGGACTTCACGTTGCTCCCGACGTGAATCGTCATGCCCTGTTTTTCGAATTGCTTTTGGGCAAACGCGGAGACCTCGGCGTCTTCGACCGGGAGGATGCGATCGAGCACTTCGACGACGGTCACCGTTGCGCCCATATCGCGATAGAAGCTGGCGAACTCGATGCCGATGGCGCCCGAACCGATCACCAGCAACGATTTCGGTAGTGCCTCCGGTACCATCGCTTCCTTGTAGGTCCAGATCAGCTTGCCGTCCGGCTCGAGCCCGGGCGCGGAACGCGCTCTGGCGCCGGTGGCTAGGATGACGTTTCGGGCCTGATATTCGCCGACCGCCTTGCCTTCCTTGGCAACGCCGAGCCGCCGCGGGCCAGTGAGTTGGCCTTCACCGCTAATCACGGTGATCTTATTCTTCTTCATCAAAAAGCCGACGCCGTCGGACAATTGCTTCGCGACCCGGCGTGAACGCTCGATGACCTTCTTGGCGTCGAAGGACACTTCCTTGGCCGAAAGCCCGTAAACTTCGGCGTGCTGCATGGCATGAAATATTTCGGAGCTGCGCAGCAGCGCCTTGGTGGGAATGCAGCCCCAATTGAGGCAGATGCCGCCCAGCCGGTCGCGTTCGATGATGGCGGTCTTCATGCCGAGCTGCGCCGCCCGGATAGCCGCCACGTAGCCCCCCGGGCCGCCGCCCAGCACGATGGTATCAAAGGCGTTTGGATTGTCAGCCATGGTTCAGCTTCACAGCAGCAGGATCGCGGGACGCTCGATGAACTTCTTGAACTCGGCGAGATATTGCGCCCCCACCGCGCCGTCGACCACGCGGTGATCGCAAGCGAGCGTGCAGCTCATGACGGTGCCGACCGCGAGCGCGCCGTTCTTCACCACCGGTCGCGGTTCGCCGGCGCCGACGGCGAGAATGCAACCATGCGGCGGGTTGATCACAGCAGCGAAATCCTTGATGCCAAACATGCCGAGGTTGGAGAGCGAGAAGGTACCACCCTGAAATTCGGCGAGTTTGAGCTTGCCGCTGCGCGCGCGAGCGCCAAGATCCCTCATTTCTCCCGAAATCTCGGGCAGTCGCTTGGTGTCTGCGTTCTTGACAATGGGAGTGATCAGCCCGTCATCGAGCGCGACAGCGACGGCGATGTTGACTTCATTCCATAACAGGATCGCCTCGTCGCTATAGGAGGCATTGGCACGCGGGATCTTACGCAAAGCCAGGGCCGCGGCCTTGATGATGAAGTCGTTGACCGAGAGTTTGGCACCGCCAGCCTCCGCCAGGTCGGATCGCACCCGCACCAACGGATCGATTTCGCAGTCGACGGTGAGATAGAAATGCGGAACCGTGGTCTTCGCCTCCACCATGCGCCGCGCCACCGTGCGGCGCATGCCGGTCATCGGGATCTCGGTGTAGGGCGTATTGCCGGAAAGCGCGAACACTTGTGCCTTCGAGAGCGCCGTGCCGGCCGGCGTGGCGCTAGCGGCAACCGGCGTGGCGCTGGCGGCAACCGGCGTGGCGCTGGTGACGGCAGGCGGGCGCGAAGGGCCGCGCTTGATGGCGGCTTCAACATCGTGCTGCACAATGCGGCCGTGCGGACCGGTGCCGGTGATCGAGCGAAGGTCAAGCTGTGCGTGCGCTGCGAGACGACGGGCAAGCGGCGAAACGAACATGCGGCCATCGGCCGGCTTTGTCGGCGGAGCGCTCATCGCCGCGCTCGGTGGGGCGCGCCTTCCTTCAGGCGCTTGAGGGACCGGAGCAGCGGCAGGCTTGGGCGGGACATCGGGCTTTTCTTCGACCTTTGGCGTTTCCGCCTTCTTCATTGGCGCTTTCGGCAGCTCGGCCAACGCGGATTTGTCTTCGCCTTCTTCCAGCAAAATCGCGATCGGCTGATTCACCGCGATGTTCTCCGCACCTTCGGGCACCAGAATCCTACCCAGCGTGCCGTCATCGATCGACTTCGAATTCCATGGTCGCTTTGTCGGTCTCGATTTCGGCGATGACATCACCGGCTTTAACCGGGTCGCCTTCCTTTTTCGACCATTTGGCGAGCTTGCCTTCGGTCATGGTCGGCGACAGCGCCGGCATCAGCAATTCGATCGGCATGGCACGCCTCGTTCAGCGATAGAGCACCGCCTTGGCGGCGGCGGCGACGTCGTCGATTTGCGGCAAGGCAAGCCGTTCGAGATTGGCGGCGTAGGGGAGCGGCACATCCTTGGCGGCGACCCGCGTGGGCGGCGCGTCGAGATAGTCGAAAGCCTGTTCCATCATGACCGCCGCGATCTCGGAGCCGATTCCGGAATAGGCCCAGCCCTCTTCGACCGTGACGATGCGATTGGTCTTCTTAACCGAGGCGATGATCGTCTCGGTGTCGAGCGGACGCAGTGTACGCAGGTCGATCACTTCGGCCGAAATGCCTTCTTCATCTAGTTTCGCGGCGGCGTCGAGCGCCACTTGCACAAGACGCGAAAAACTGACGATGGTGACACCATCGCCGGCACGCGCGATGCGCGCCTTGCCAATGGGCACGATGTAGTCGTCGGTTTGCGGCACTGGAAAAGTAACACCGTAGACCAGCTCATTCTCGAGGAAGATCACCGGATTGGGATCGCGGATCGCGGACTTGAGGAGGCCCTTGTGATCGGCGGCGGTATAGGGTGCGACCACCTTCAATCCCGGCACGTGCGCGTACCAGCTTGAATAATCTTGGGAGTGCTGGGCCGCGACGCGCGCGGCCGCGCCGTTGGGGCCGCGGAACACGATCGGGCAATGCATTTGGCCACCCGACATATAGCGTGTCTTGGCGGCGGAATTGATCAGCTGGTCCATGGCCTGCATGGCAAAATTCCAGGTCATGAACTCGACGATAGGTCTGAGGCCGGCGAACGCGGCGCCGATCCCCAGTCCGGTGAACGCATGTTCCGAGATCGGCGTGTCGACGACGCGGCGCGCGCCGAATTCTTCGAGCAAACCTTGGCTGACCTTGTAAGCGCCTTGATACTCGGCGACCTCCTCGCCCATCAGGAACACGGTGTCGTCACGGCGCATTTCTTCAGCCATTGCGTCGCGCAGCGCCTCGCGCACCGTGAGCGACACGGTAGCGCCGGTCCATTCGATCTCCTGCGGAGGCGGTGTCGTGCGCGGCTTTGGGGGCTCTGGCGGCGGCGGCGCGGTCCGCGGCACCGTCGACGCCTGCACCTCGACTGGCGCGGCGACGGTCTCCCGCTTCGGCGCCGGCGCCGCCCCCGGCACTTCGTCTTCGCCCAGGATCTCGGCGATGGGCTCATTGACCGCAACATTTTCGGTGCCTTCGGGTATCAGGATGCGGCCCATCTTGCCGTCGTCGATGGCCTCGAACTCCATCGTTGCCTTGTCGGTCTCGATCTCGGCGATCACATCGCCGGACTTCACCGGATCGCCTTCTTTCTTGAGCCACTTCGCAATCTTGCCCTCGGTCATGGTCGGCGAGAGCGCCGGCATCAACACTTGCGTCGCCACAGCTCAAGCCTCGACGTAGACGTCGGTGTAAAGCTCCTTAGGATCAGGTTCGGGCGAAGCCTGCGCGAATTCCGCCGCCTCGGTGATGACGTCTTTCACGCCGCGATCCCATTCCTTGAGTTTGGCCTCGTCCGCGATCCCTTCCTCGATCAGCCGGCGCTTCATCTGGTCGATCGGATCGTGTTCCTGGCGCATGCGATTGAGTTCGTCCTTGGTGCGATATTTTGCCGGATCCGACATGGAATGGCCGCGATAGCGATAGGTCAGAAGCTCGAGGAGATAGGGTCCTTTGCCGGCGCGTATGTCGGCGATGGCGTCCGCGGCGGCCGCCTTCACGGCCAGCACGTTCATGCCATCGGCCTGGCCGCCCGGAATGCCGAAGGCTTCGCCCCTGGTAAAGAGATCCTTCGAAGCCGACGAGCGAGCCACCGATGTGCCCATGCCGTACTTGTTATTCTCGATGACATAAAGCACCGGCAGCTTCCACAGCTCTGCCATGTTGAAGCTCTCGGCCACCTGGCCCTGATTCATCGCGCCATCGCCTAGGAACACGACCGCGATCTTGCCATCATTCTTGTATTTGTGCGCAAAGGCGAGACCGGTGCCGATCGGTACTTGGGCGCCGACGATGCCGTGGCCGCCATAGAAATGCTTTTCGAGCGAGAACATGTGCATGGATCCGCCCTTGCCTTTGGAGTAGCCGCCGCGGCGTCCGGTCAATTCGGCCATGACGCCCTTCGGATCCATGCCAGAAGCCAGCATATGGCCATGGTCGCGGTAGGAGGTAATGATACTGTCGCCCTCCTCGACCGCCGACACGACGCCGACCACGACCGCTTCCTGGCCAATGTAGAGGTGGCAAAAACCGCCGATCAGCCCCATGCCGTACATCTGGCCGGCCTTCTCCTCAAAGCGGCGGATCAGCAGCATGTCGCGGTAGAGCCGCTCCATCGCCGCCGGAGACGCCAATAAGTCAATGGCCTTGACCGGTTTTAGCTTGCGTTTGGCAATCGCCATGCCGCGACCTCCCTTGAGTGATCGCAGCATGGCGCTGTTTGTCGAGTTATGCAAGCAACCTTAAGCTATTGTAAATAGTTACAAAAATGACAATAAACCGAATTTCGATTAATTGGATTCCTCGCCGCTTTCGCTAGACGGCGTGAAAATCACGATTTCGTTGGGACCGATGACGTTGAGTGCCGCGCGGGCCCGCTCATCGAGCAGATCAGCGTCGAGATGATTGCCCTTGAGAAGGTCGGCCCGATGGCGCAGGTGCGCCAGCTCATCCTCGGTCGCGGTAAGCGCGGCTTCGGCGTTATGAACTTGATGAGAGCGTTGCACCCACGCCAAGAGGCCATGATCGCCCTGCACCAGATTGAGCCCAAAATAGACGATCAGCGTGATCGCGAGGAACGGGCCCATCACCGCACGCCCCAGTTTCGCGATCGCCCGCCGCACCCTCATGACGCTGAGCGAATCACTGCGTCGCCTTAGTGTCAAGGCGAAGACGTTGCGATTAGTCCTGCGCTACTAAATTTTTTGGTGCTCGAAGGCAAGACACCCCGCGCCGATTGGTGGAGGACCACTTCCTCGAGCGCCGCATGGGCAGGAGTGCCGCGTGCGGTGTATCGGCGCCACGGTATCAAGAACCCGGGTTGACGCGCTTTGGCCGGAGTCGTGTCAGCAACGTTGCTTCGGTACAAAGGCAGTTGCTGCCGCTCCGCAGACGCAGGCAGAGCCGACAAGATCGTTAGCCTTTCCTCAGGGCAGAATGGCCTTCATACCGCGCCCCTTGCTCCAGCTCTTCCTCGATGCGCAGCAGCTGATTGTATTTTGCCATGCGGTCGGTGCGTGCCAGCGATCCGGTCTTGATCTGCCCGCAGTTAGTGGCGACGGCCAAATCGGCGATGGTGGTATCCTCTGTCTCGCCGGAGCGGTGCGACATGACCGCGCGATAGTCAAAGCGATGCGCCATCGCCACGGTGTCGAGCGTCTCCGAGAGTGTGCCGATCTGATTGACCTTGACGAGAATGGCGTTGGCGCAGTGGCTCTCGATCCCCCGAGCGAGCCGCGTGGTATTGGTTACGAACAGATCGTCGCCGACGAGTTGGAGCTTCTTGCCAAGGACCTGGGTCAGCTCGACCCAACCCTGCCAATCGTCCTCGGCCATGCCGTCCTCGACGGAAGCGATCGGATACGTGCCGGCCAAGCGCCGCAAATATTCGATCATGCCGGCGGAATCGAACTCCTTTTTTTCTCCGGGCAGCTGGTAACGGCCGTTTCGGTAGAGTTCAGTCGCGGCAACATCGAGCGCAAGCATCACGTTATCGCCGGCGCGGTAGCCTGCCCCGTCGATGGCGCGCATGAGAAATGCAAGAGCGGCGTCAGCCGATTCGAGCTGTGGCGCAAAGCCGCCTTCGTCGCCAACATTGGTGTTATGGCCGGCATCGGCTAGCTGCTTTTTCAGCACGTGGAAAATCTCAGCGCCCATGCGCAGCGCCTCGGCAAAATTCGGTGCGCCGACCGGCATGATCATAAATTCCTGAATGTCGATCGGATTGTCGGCATGGACGCCGCCATTGATCACATTCATCAGCGGCACCGGCAATGTGTGCGCGGCGAGGCCGCCAATGTAGCGATACAGCGGCATGTCGAGCTCGGCCGCGCCAGCCTTCGCGGCGGCGAGGCTAACGCCGAGTATGGCATTGGCGCCGAGCCGCGATTTGTTGGGCGATCCGTCGAGCGCGATCATCGTCTGATCGAGACGGCGCTGATCGGCGGCGTCCATCCCCGAGAGCGCGTCAAAGATCTCACCGTTTACCGCCGCAACGGCGCTAAGCACGCCCTTGCCGCCATAGCGTTTCTCGTCGCCGTCGCGGCGCTCAACCGCTTCATGCGCCCCGGTTGAGGCACCGGACGGCACCGCGGCCCGGCCGACAACGCCGCTTTCCAGCTCCATCTCGACCTCAACGGTCGGATTGCCACGGCTATCGAGGATTTCACGGCCGGTGATATTGGCGATGGCACTCATCGGTTCTTTATCAATTGATTGGCTGCGTTTTGGCAAGCCGGTCGAACGCCATCAGAGTCGCGAGCAACGTTGGCATGTCCGCAAGCCTGACCATGTTGGGCCCATCGGAGGGCGCATGGTCCGGATCCTGGTGGGTCTCCATAAAAACGGCGGCCACGCCGACCGCGACCGCGGCGCGCGCCAACACCGGCACCATGCGCCGCTCGCCGCCGGAGACAGTGCCTTGCCCGCCGGGTTGCTGGACCGAATGGGTCGCATCGAATACCACCGGATAGCCCGTCTCCTTCAGCACCGGCAGCGCCCGCATGTCGGAGACGAGCGCGTTGTAGCCGAAGCTCACACCACGCTCGCACAGCATAATTCTATCGTTGCCGGCGCTCGCAACTTTCTTCGCGACGTTCTTCATATCCCAGGGCGCCAGGAACTGGCCCTTCTTGATGTTGATGGCGCGGCCCGTCTTGGCGGCGGCGACCAGCAGGTCGGTCTGGCGCGACAGGAAGGCCGGGATCTGCAGCACGTCGACCGCGTCTGCGGTGGGCGCGCATTGCTCAGGCAAATGCACATCGGTCAGCACCGGGCATCCATATTTTTCGCGGATCTCGGCGAGAATCGGCAGGCTCGCCTCGAGCCCCATCCCGCGCTCGCTTTCCATCGACGTGCGGTTGGCCTTGTCGAACGAGGTCTTGTAGATGAGGCCAATGCCGAGTTTGCCCGTCAGTTCGACCAGGGCGTGGCTCATTTCCATCGCGTGCGCCCGACTTTCGAGCACGCACGGCCCAGCGATCAACGCCAGCGGCCGGTCATTGCCGATTAGTACGTTACCGACGGAGATATGGCGAGGCGCGATCATGGTCGGCGATGGCGAAGCCTATCTGAAACGGTCATTCTTCACCCGCACACTACCCTCGCACTCAGGCAGACGAAAGTCCGTATCGACCGTCGCGAGGGACGGAAGAAGCCACAGATTTGGCTTGAAAGGTGGATCTGACGTCAAACGAGCTGTGGCGGGTTTGGGCCGAAAGCCGAATGTAGCGTTGGGCGACGCGGGGGGAAAACGACCATCCCCTGACCTCGGCCCGCCAGCAAATTTGCCCGTGCAGCGCCACGCAACGGCTGTTTGCTGGCCGGGTCGCGCTCACATCCTCCAAGCAGAGCGTTCTCACATGGTCTGCAAGGATGTTGGCACCGTCCTCCGAAGCCGCGGCGATCACTTACTTGCCCGAGGCAAAACGCGGGTGCGATTTGTCGGCGGGTGATCACCCGAGGGTCTCGTTTTGCACGCTCATCGACAATCAGACATTGGGGGTTCTGGCCCGTTTCGGCAGGCGGGGACCCGAAATGCCTCGTCTGCATTCGGGCAAACAAGCCCGTCACCGCCGAGAGCGCTCTTCCAGGCACGACCGACGTTCCGCGACGTGCAATGCTGCGTCCCGGCGGGCGGCGTTGTCGTGCCCGGAGACTTGATCTAATTCATTGAAAGCGTAAGCGTCGGTAGAAGGATTGTAGCAGTGGCTGAATCGGTAGTGACAGCGAGGACGAGTTGCGAGCGGACCACGTTCGCGGTGCTGGGCGCGATCAGCTTCTGCCATCTTCTCAATGACATGATGCAGTCGCTGCTGCCGGCGATCTATCCGTTGTTGAAGGGCGGGTTCGATCTGTCGTTCGGCCAGATCGGTTTGCTGACCCTGACCTATCAGTTCACCGCATCGATGCTGCAACCGATTGTCGGCCTGTTTACCGACAAGCGGCCGCAAGCCTATTCGCTGCCCTTCAGCATGGGGTCGACGCTGATCGGTCTGGTCGTCGTGGCGCTAGCCGGGAGCTATCTGATGTTGATCCTGGGCGCGGCTCTGCTCGGCGTCGGCTCGTCGATCTTCCATCCCGAATCCTCGCGGATCGCACGGCTCGCCTCTGGCGGGCAACACGGGCTTGCGCAATCCCTGTTCCAGGTGGGCGGCAATTTCGGCCAGTCGCTCGGCCCGCTGGTTGCGGCCTTCATCATCGTGCCGCGGGGGCAGGCGAGTATGGCCTGGTTCGCGCTAATGGCGCTGGGAGGCATGGCAATCCTGACCATCCTGTCGCAATGGTATAAAGGCACGGGCGAAGCACATCGCGGCACCCGAAAGCCGATTGCCGACATCGCCTCGCCCTTCCCGGCCAGCACCGTGCGACGTGCCATCGCGGTGCTGATCGTGCTGATCTTCTCCAAATATTTTTATCTCGCCAGCATCACCTCTTATTACCTGTTTTATCTACAGCACCGTTTCGACCTGTCGACGGCGCAGGCGCAAGTCTACCTGTTTGTGTTCCTCGCCGCGGCCGCGGCCGGCACGATCGCGGGCGGCCCGATCGGCGACCGTATCGGCCGCAAGCCCGTGATCTGGACTTCGATCCTCGGCGTACTGCCCTTCACCCTGGCGCTGCCCTATGTCGGGCTAACCGGCACGGTGATTTTGAGCATGCTGATCGGCCTTATCCTGTCGTCGGCCTTCGCGGCCATCGTGGTCTATGCGCAGGAGCTGATGCCCGGTCGCGTCGGCGCGGTGTCTGGCCTGTTCTTCGGATTTGCCTTCGGCATGGGCGGCATCGGCGCCGCGATTCTGGGCTGGCTCGCCGACCGCACCAGCATTGAGTTCGTTTACCAGGTGTGCGCGTTCCTGCCAGCTATCGGCCTGCTTGCAGCGTTCCTGCCCAATATCGAACGCCGCGCCTCGCCTGCCTGATCTGCCCCAGCGCGATACGTCATCGCAATTGCGCATCGATGGACTGAGCCGCTGGCGGAGCGATAACGTGCGCCTCAGTCGCAGCACGTGCCCTGACCGGAGACAGACGTCTGCACTGCGATAGACACCCATCCTGACGAGCCCTAAACTCCCAGCGGTCGGGCCTTCGCAAGAAAGCAATCCGAATGGGAGAGATGCAGCTCCAAAGAAAGCTCGCGGCGATCTTATCCGCCGATGTGGTGGGGTATTCACGCCTCATGGGGATCGACGAAGCCACGACCCTGTCTCGGCTGAACGCTTTGAGGCGCGAACTGATCGATCCCACAATCGCCGACCATTCCGGCCGCATCGTTAAGCTGATGGGCGACGGCGCGCTGGTGGAATTCGCAAGTGCCGTAAACGCGGTCGACTGTGCAGTCGAGATTCAGAGTCGGCTTAAAGAGCGCCCGGCACAAAGCGCCGAAGCCGATCCGATCCAGTTGCGGATCGGGGTCCATATCGGGGACGTCATCATCGAGGGCCAGGACATCTTTGGCGACGGGGTCAATATCGCAGCGCGTCTCGAAGGGATCGCAGAACCTGGCGGAATTGCGATTTCTGATGACGCTTGGCGCCAGGTGCAAGGCAAGATTGCGGCAAACTTCGTTGATGACGGCGAGCACAGCCTGAAAAACATTGCAAGGCCAGTGCGCGTCTACAGATTTGATCTTGGTCCGAAGGACGTTGTGCGGTCGCAGCTGCCGCGCTCTACGGTTGCGCAGCCAGACAAGCCTTCCATCGCTGTCCTCGCGTTTAACAATATGAGCGGCGACCCCGAGCAAGAATATTTTTCGGACGGGATCAGCGAGGACATCATCACCGACCTCTCGAAACTGTCAGAGTTGCATGTGATCGCGCGCAACTCGAGCTTTACCTACAAGGGCAAACCGGTCGACGTGAAAAGGGTCGGTCGCGAACTTGGCGTGCGCTACGTGCTGGAAGGCAGCGTGCGCAAAGCCGGCAATCGGGTAAGGGTTACCGGCCAGCTCATCGATGCGATGAGCGGAGTGCACGTCTGGGCCGATCGTTTCGATCGCGACCTCACCGACGTCTTCGCCGCGCAGGATGAGCTCACGCAAGAGATCATATCGGCGCTCAAGATCAAGTTGAGCGAGGGCGAGAAAGCGCGGCTTGTCACTAGCGGCACGAAGAACGTCGACGCTCACGACTTCTATTTGAAAGGTCGTGAGCTGATGTTCGGTAACAAAAGAAACCGCGAGACATTCGATCAAGCGATCGCCTGCTTCCAACGTGCCATTCAATGCGATCCTAACTATGCCGCACCATACGCGGGTCTTGGCATGGCTTATATTCTGGATTTCCAGAACCACTATAGCGATGCGCCCGAGACGTCGTTAGACAAGGCTGAGAGCTTCGTCATCGAGTTCGATCGCAAGGGATGATAAGGATCCGTTTGCCCATTACGTCGCATCCGTCGCCTACATGTGGAAGAAGGATTACGGGCGATGGACGGAAGAGGCCAAGAAAGCGGTGTCGCTCAATCCCAACTACGGGTTTGCGTTAACAGCTCAAGGCACCCTGCTCATCTACACGGGTGAGCCCACCAAGGCGATTCCCTACTTCGAAAGAGCGATTAGCCTCGATCCTGCCCAGGCCCAGCATCGGCACTTCCTCGGCACGGCCTACTTCGTCGCCGGCAACTACGATACCGCCGCGGCGATATTTAAGGAACGAATCGCGATGACCCCGAACACGGATTTGTCGCGTGCCTTCCTCGCATCGGCGTTGGGTCATTTGGGTCGCATCGAAGAGGCCAAGCAGGTCTGGCGCGAGCTGAAACAGATCAACCCGCGGTACTCGCACAGCGACCATGTCGGTCGACTGCCATTTCAAGACCCCAACGACGCCGATAAGTTCACAAGTGGCCTGCGCAAGGCAGGCTTGGCGGATTAATCGACGACTAGGGCTCCCAGTCCATTGCGCACCGGAAACTACGGACGCAAACGTCGCACGCAGCCCCTGCCCGACCAGCGACCAAACTGGAGCAAGCCCCCTGACATGAGCATTCAATTGATCGGGGTGCGTTGCTCTGTCCGGCCGTTTGTTGCCGCCGATGCGGCATCCATCGCCGCCGTTGCCAACGACCGTCGCATCTGGTTACAGCTGCGCGACCTCTTTCCTCATCCCTACCGTCTTGCGGACGCCGAGGCCTACATCGATCGCGTCGCGTCGGTCGACCCACCGCGCTCGCTCGCGATCGTGGTTGACGCGCGGGCTGTCGGCGGTGTGGGACTCGAGCCAATGTCCGACGTCAACCGGCGGAGTGCCGAGATCGGATATTGGCTTGGTACAGCCTACTGGGGTCGCGGCATTGCCACCGAGGCCGTCGCTCTAATTACCGACTGGGGGTTCAACGTCCACGGACTTCTCCGCATCTTCGCCCAGCCGTTCGCATCTAAGGAAACTCTGAAAAAGTCATCGACACGAGGGTGAGGGTATGATGCGAAGGAGTGCAGCGGGTTGAGGGGTGGATCGGTCGATGAAGCAGATGACGTTGGCAACGGCTGGGTTTGAGCGCTACGCCAAGAAGACACGACGGGAGGCGTTTTTGGCGGAGATGGAACAGGTTGTGCCGTGGCGCGATCTGTGTCGGCTGGTCAAGGGGGTTTATCCGAAGCCTGGCAATGGCCGTCCGCCGGTGGGGCTGGAACGGATGTTGCGCATCTACTTTCTTCAGCAGTGGTTCAACCTGTCGGACCCTGCGGTGGAGGAATCGCTGTACGAATCGGTCTCGATGCGGCGCTTCGCCGGTATTGATCTGGGTCGCGAGCCTGTGCCGGACGAGACGACGGTGTGCCGCTTGCGCCATTTGCTGGAGGAACATGACCTGGGTCGCCGGCTGTTCGAGGGGGTGCACCGCTATCTGGAGGCCAAAGGCATCAAGATCGCGCGCGGCACGATCGTCGACGCCACCATCATCAGTGCGCCGTCCTCGACCAAGAATGCCGACCAGGCGCGCGACCCGGACATGCACCAGACCAAGAAGGGCAATCAGAGTTTTCCCGTTACGCTGGCTCCATCCCGAACCGGCGCTTAACCTCAACAGCCTCCGGCGCGTTCAAATGAGCGATCACAGCCTGGGCCTCATCGACCCGATTGGATCGCGTCCCGATCCCAAGCGAAAAGGTGGTCACCTTCTGGACGGGCGGGGGTAGGATTCCCACAATGTCAATCCCGGGCTCGCCGAGGAATTCACTCAGTTGTTGGATGCCGATCGCGGCCTCGCCCCGCGCGACCAGGGTTGCAACCGGAACGCCCGGCTTTGCCTGCACGAGGTGTCGGGGCCCGGCGGCGGGATCGATGCCCCAGGAATTCAAAACGGCTAGCAGATGAACCCCGCTTGGGCCTGTCGAATAACCAATGGACCGCGCGCTCATTAGAGCCGCGCGCACCGACTGCTCGTTGCCGAGGTCCGGCCGCGGCTGACCAGCCCGCACCGCCATCGCCATCGGCGAGCGAACGAACGCGGCCCGGCTGCCGACCACGACATGCCCCTCGGCTCCGAGCTTCTCGATGACGTCGTCTGCGAGAATGACGAGGTCGAAGGCTTCCCCTGCCCTTACTCGCTTGACCGCATCGACGCCACCTACCGCCTCAACGGAGACTGCCCGGCCTGTCGCTGCTCGATATCGAGCGAGGAGTTCCGCCACCAGCTGGCGTGTCGCCATCGAGGATATGCCGATGATCGTGCTGTGATCCATGGTTTCTCCAGATACTCGCAGCTGTCCGCAGATCCTAGATATATCAATTATTCGATCATCGTCGTGGGACGCCAAGTTGCTAATGAACCATGCCTAGCCAGCAAATTGGTGGCATGGCGTACCGCAAGCGATCTATCGGTCCGCAGGCACGGTTGGCTCGCTGATCCCGCTGGACGGGCCGCAGGTCCGACCGCAACTGGCAAACGCTCGGTGCCATGTCTATTCTGCCCAAATCTGCCGCGTTTAGGCGGCCAATTATGGCCTCCACAGGAAAACCGAGTATTCCTTTGCTCATGACCAACGATTTCGGCTGGTTCGACATCGGGGCCCACCATCGAGGCATGATGGCATGCCGCAAGGCGCATCTCGACAACATGACCCAGAGTCCGTGCGCTTCGCCGACGGAGGCTAGCAGCCGACGGCCGCGCGAACTATGTCACAGACCCTATGGCATTACCGCTGCTGTTGAGGCTCGAGGTCTTCCGGGACCTTTCCAGCGCGCAACAGAGGAGATTGCGATATGGCCACACACTGCAAGCATATGGCGGGCATTCGCAAGGTCACGCCGAGCGCGCTCGGTTGCGAAGAATGCCTCAAATCCGGTGACGTATGGGTCCATCTCCGCATCTGCCGCACCTGTGGACATGTCGGCTGTTGCGATGATTCGCCCAATAAGCACGCCACAAAGCACTTCCACGTCAGTCGGCATCCGATTATCGAAGGTTACGATCCGGCGGAAGGTTGGGGTTGGTGCTATATTGATGAGGTCATGTTTGACTTATCCGACCGCATGACGCCACACAACGGTCCGATTCCGCGCTACTATTGAGCCGCCAAGGTCGGCGGTGCGTTAACATGATCGATCCGAAAGACGCGCGTCATAGGCGAATGCTCTGAAGCCCGATGCGAATGGTCGCCTTCAGCGGCGCGTTCGCATAATATCGGGTTTCGCTGCGCCTGTCCTGAAACGCCGCCCGAGGGGGAGAAAACAAAGACCATCAATGGAGGGACTGCCATGCCCAAGGTAAAGGCCAACGGCATCAACATCAACTACGATCAGCAAGGGACGGGTGAGCCGCTGATACTGATCCCCTACCTGGCCGCTGACTATGCTTGCTACGCGTTCCAGGTGGCGGAGTATGCCAAGCACTTCACCTGCATCTCGCTGGATCTGCGCGGCACCGGCGAGTCAGATAAACCTGCCGGCGTCTACTCAACCGAACTGTTCGCGGACGATGTTGCAGCCTTCATGCAGGCGATTGGCGTCGCGAACGCGCACGTCACCGGCCTGTCGCTTGGCGCCGCCACTGGCATGTGGCTGGCGGCTAAGCATCCGGATAAGGTCACGTCGCTTTCGCTGCACAGCGGCTGGGCCAAAACCGACCTCTTTCTCAAGACCGTCGTTGAAGGCTGGCAGGTGACGGCGAAGGCGATGAACAGCGTACCCGAGATGGTCGTCCTCGGCATTTTCCCTTGGTGCTTCACGCCCGAGCTCTTTGCCGCTAAGCCCGACTACATCAAGACCTTGGCGGATTTCGTGCGCGGCAGGCCAGCACAGCCGCTTGCCGCGTTCATGCAGGAATCGAATGCGGTCATTGCGCACGACGCGCTGGCGCAGCTCGGTCGCATTCAGGCACCGACCCAGATCACCTTTGGGCGTTACGACATGGTGACTTCGACGCGCTTCGCCGATCCGATGAAGAGCGGAATCCGCAATTCGGAGTTGCTCGTCTTCGACGGCTGCGCGCACGCGCCGATCTATGAGAAGGTCGACGAATTCAATCAGAAGACCCTGGCGTTCCTAAAGCGGGGCGGGGCCTAGCATTCGCCCGCGCGTTATCGGAACGAGGTCGCGCTCTCATTCAAGAGGAATGGCTTTGCCGCAATGGCCGGCAACCCGCGACCTAACTGCTCCGGCAATTCAGACTGCCTCACCCTGGAGCCATTGGCGATATTCGCGGAGGTTGTTTCTTCACCACGATCAACTCACGAGAGTATTAGGCTGTCCGCGGGGACCAGCCATAGGTCCTCGCGCAGGCGCCGCCCATCAGCATTGCCCGCTCCGCGCCGGTCAGGCGGTCTGAGTGAAGGAAAGGCTCGGTAGCCTGCTGGTAGTTGACGACTGCGAAAGTGCGCGTCCAGTCCGTGCCCCACAGGCAGCGATCGAGCCCCCAGGCATCGAACACGCGCGCAAGCGGATCCCAAATGTCCGGAAAAGGATACGGTTTTTGGG
The DNA here is from genome assembly GCA_963804725.1 of uncultured Alphaproteobacteria bacterium. Lineage (GTDB taxonomy): Bacteria > Pseudomonadota > Alphaproteobacteria > ATCC43930 > CGMCC-115725 > JAATGI01. Next base: position 116,532 of record CAWDRN010000014.1, read on the forward strand.
ACAAGGTACAGGCGCCGCTGACCTTGATCACCGCGTTCGGGCGCTTGGCGAGTTCCATCACTTTCGGAAGGTCGGCCCATGGCTGCGGCGGCGCCTGCAGCACGCTCGGCTGTAGCACCCCGAGATGGTCGATGATGAATCGTACGTCGGGATGGCGGTCGATCAGTGCCGTGCCGGCCTCCAAGTTGCCCCAGCACAGAATGTTGACCGGAAAATCGTGGCGAACCGCCGCACGCAGGATGCGATCGAGACCAGCGTCGTTCGGGTCGCGCCTCGCCTCTTTGGTCAGCATGATGCGGATTCCGACCGTGCCCGGCGTCTTCTTCCAGTCAGTGACGACATCAGCCACCGCTGGATCGTCTGGGTCCACCGGCTTGACGATCGCGAATCGGCCAGGGTGGGCCCGTTGCACTTCCATCGCATAGCTGCCGTCGTAGCGGTACATCGAAAAGGGGGAGATGAAGATGGCGCCGTCGACGCCGACTCTATCCATCGCCGCCACCATCTCGTCGCCCGTCACGTGATCGGGCCAATTCGGCACGCTGTGCCACGGTCGCTTCGCCGTGTTTGCCTCATAGGCATGGACCTGCGAATCGATGATCGTCATCGGGAAGCTCCTCTCCACATCAGTTTGGCAATCACAGCCGGTTTCTGTCCAGAGGCCAGGTTTCCCCGATGGCGACACGAGATTCGGACTCGATGGCGGCGCTCACAAACTCGCCGCCGGGCGCGCGACGGATGGAAATCCGACCCATTTCCGTCACCGCTGCGTCACCCATGGCCGCTTTCCAGGCGCAGCCGGCGCCGCGCAGGACACGTTGAAGACGCCTTCTCGCTACACGAGCCGGCTTTGATCTCGAGCGGCGCGAATAAAGTCGGTGAAGAGCGGGTGAGGCTCGAACGGCTTCGACTTGAGTTCGGGATGGAACTGCACGCCGAGAAACCAAGGATGGTTTTCGATCTCGACGATCTCAGGGAGTTCCCCATCGGGAGACATTCCGGAGAATTTTATGCCGGCAGCCTCAAGCCGATCTCTATAGTTGATGTTCACCTCGTAGCGGTGGCGATGTCGCTCGCTGATCCGGCTCTTACCGTAGATCGTGCGCACTATTGAATGCTCGGCAAGCATTGCATCATAGGCGCCGACGCGCATGGTGCCGCCGAGATCGCCGTCCGCGGCCCGCCGTTCCAGGGCGTTGCCGCGCAGCCATTCCGTCATCAGACCGATCACCGGATCCTGGCATGGGCCGAACTCGGTCGAGTTGGCGCCAGGCAGATCGGCCAAATGCCGCGCCGCCTCTATCACCGCCATCTGCATGCCGAAACAGATACCAAAATAGGGTACTCGGTGTTCGCGTGCGAAACGGGCGGCCTCGATCTTGCCTTCTGCGCCGCGTTCGCCGAAGCCACCCGGGACTAGGATGCCGTGGACTCCTTCGAGATGCTGAACGGCGCCGGGTTTTTCGAACACCTCGGAATCGATCCAATTGAGATCGACACGCACATTGTTGGCGATGCCGCCATGGGCCAGCGCCTCGCCGAGCGATTTGTAGCTGTCTTGCAGATGTGTGTATTTGCCGACAACCGCGATTTTGACCCCGCCTTCAGGCCGGCGCAGGCGCTGCACAATGTCGGTCCAGCGCTTGAGTGGTGGGTCGCCAACGTCGAGACCGAAATGGTCGTACACGGCACGATCGAAGCCCTCGAAATGATATGAAATCGGCACCTGATAGATTGTATCGACGTCGAGCGCTGGAATGACGCGGCTCTCATGGACATTGCAAAAGAGCGCAATCTTCTTGCGTTGATTGGAATCGAGCGCGCGATCCATGCGGCACAAAAGGATATCGGGCTGGATGCCGAGACCGAGGAGCTCTTTCACTGAATGCTGCGTCGGCTTGGTTTTGAGCTCGCCCGCCGAGGCGATATAGGGCACCAATGTCAAATGGATGTAGAGCGTACGTGCCCGCCCGAGCTCGTTGCCCATTTGCCGGATGGCTTCGAGAAACGGCAAGCTCTCGATATCGCCGACCGTGCCGCCAATTTCGCACAGAACGAAATCCTCATCGCCGTCGAGACCCGCAGCGATAAACTCCTTGATGGCGTCGGTGACATGCGGAATCACCTGAACGGTAGCGCCGAGATACTCGCCCCGTCGCTCCCGCTGGATCACAGTCTGATAGATTCGCCCGGTGGTGACGCTGTCGCTGCGCCGCGCCGGCACCCCGGTGAAACGCTCGTAATGTCCCAGGTCGAGATCGGTTTCAGCGCCATCGTCGGTGACGTAGACCTCGCCATGCTGATAGGGGCTCATCGTCCCGGGATCGACATTGAGGTAAGGGTCCAGTTTACGCAGACGAACCTTAAAGCCGCGCGCCTGCAGCAATGCACCCAGTGCCGCTGCCGAAAGACCCTTGCCGAGAGAGGAGACCACGCCGCCGGTGATAAAGATGAACCGCGTCATGGGCCTTCAGTGTAAGCGATTCTTTGCGACAGTCACAAGAAAAACGGGCGCCCGGGCGAATTGACCCTATGGCGGCGCCGGGTCTCGTGACGCGCCGAAGCGACAAATCAGTCAATTTCTGAGGTCGAAATCCTCGAGCGGCAGGCCGAAATAGGCTTGGGCGATGCGCGCCGCGGTGAAATCAGGTTGGTGCGCCGGGTTGTTGCGGTAGGTGGCGAAGTCGCGGAACAGGCGCTGCATCAGCTGTCCGTCGCGGATGCTTTGCGAGCTTGAGGCACGAAACAACTCGTAGCCTGCTTCCCAGGCGAGACGGGAGGCTTGATGCTCCATGCCCCAAAGCTGCATCGCCTCGGCGTCGGTGAAGCGACGAGCTGCCGCGAATTCGAGATACATATCCCCGACCCGCAGCAGCACCGCCTCGGCGGCATGGCACATCGACAAGGCGAGGCCAAAGATGCGCTGCCAATCGTGGTGCTGGTATTTGAACATCTTGGGAGAGAAAAGCGGCTTTGTCTCCTTGATGTGGGCTTCAAAGACTTCGAGTGCTGCCCAGGCGGCACCCACCTGCGAGCAGGCCAGCTCGCCGGCACCGAAGGCCGTGAACAGGCCGCCGTAAAGCGGATTGTCATGGATGGCAAAACCGGGCGTCGAGGCGTTGGCGTCGCTGGCGAAGATGCGGTCATTGACAAAAGCCGCAGGAATCACGGCGTCCTTAATGACGACGCTGTTGGACCCGCTGCCACGCAGCCCAAACATATCGTGCCAATCGTCGAGAATTTCGTAGTGCTCGCGCGGCACCACGACGGTCACGAGTTTCCTGGTCGGGCCGCCCGGATGCGGTTCGACCTTTAAGCGGCGCTAAGCCCATGAAATGGGTCGAATAAGGTACGCCCGAGCAATAGCGCCATTTGCCCCTGACCTTGTAGCCGCCGCTAACCGCGACGCATTCGGCATCGGGCGACGGGCCGCTCGGACTGTAAGGCGCGATAAAATGCCCGTCCGCACCGAAGATCTTCGCCTGCGCCGCCTCATCGAAACACGACCCGACCTGCAGCGCATGGCCAGAGGCGAGACACAGGCACCAGCCAATGCCGGGATCGCCGCTCGCGATCTCGATCATCACCTTGAAGAAGGTGCGAATGTCGAACGCGTACCCGCCAAAATTGCGTGGCTGCAAGCAGCGATAGAAGCCGGCCTCACTGAAAGCGTCGTGCAATTCCGCGCGAATAAAAGCCGCGATCCTCGGCCGCGGCCGCGTCGGCGCGCACCATCGGGCGCAACGCCTTTGCTCGCGCAATCATCTCTGCGGGCGCCAGCCCGGGTTCTGGTATCGGCACCGTCATGATTCCCCTATCCCATCCAAGAACTATTTGGCGAGCGGTGCGCTCGGAGCCGCCGGGTGCTGCCGGCTTGGCGGGCACCGGCGCCGAGTCGCTCGACCGGGCTCGGCAGGGGTCCTCTCGACGACCGAGTGGGTGACGTGTCCACGGCCAGCGAACATCGCCAAGGTGATGCTGGTGAGGAAGAACGCGACCGCCGAGACCCGCCGTCGTGCGGGTCAACAAGTTGGCGGTCGAGCGGCCAGTCATGAAGCCGGACATGCCACCGCCGCCGATGCCTAATGCGCCGCCCTCGCTCTTCTGAATAAGGATGCTGGCAACCAAGGCAATCGCAAGAAAGATGTGAACCACAAGAATGACTTCAATCATGGCTCGCCGGCGGTTGGGGGATTGCGCGTTGTAACGGGTTCGGCGGCGGAATGCTAGTCGCCCGCACAGAGCGCAATATGCCAGAAGGATAGCGCATCGAGGCTGGCGCCGCCGACGAGCGCGCCATCGACATTGGCGATCGGCAAAATCTCCTGTGCGTTCTTGGCGTTGACCGATCCGCCATAGAGGATGCGCACCGTCGCCGCGCTTGGGGTCACGCCGCCCAATTCGGAGCGAATGAAGGCATGGACTTCAGCGATCTCGTGGTGCTTCGGGGTACGGCCGGTACCGATAGCCCATATCGGCTCGTAGGCGATGACCAATTGGCGCGCGCCAGGGATCGCCGGCAGCGAGCCCGATAATTGCCCGCCAATCACCGCTAACGTGCGCCCGCCGTCGCGCTCGGACGCGGTCTCGCCAACGCAGACGATCGGGATCAACTCGTTGACCCACGCGGCTTCGACCTTCCGCCGTACCAGAGCATCGGTCTCGTGATGTTCGTGCCGGCGCTCGGAATGACCAAGGATGACATAGCTGCAGCCGGCGTCCTTGAGCATCGCTGCACTGACATCGCCGGTGTGAGGGCCTGCCGGATCGGGATGACAGTCCTGTCCACCGAGTGCGATGCCGCTACCGGCCAGCAGCGAGGCAATCTCGGTCAACAGGGTCGCCGGCGGACAAACCAGCAGTTCACAACCAGGCGTCGCATCTTGACACCGCGCCGTGAGCGCCCGACCCAACGCCGTACCGTCGGCCCGGAGGCCGTTCATTTTCCAGTTGCCCGCGATCAATTTGCGCATCGCTTCCGCCTAGCATGCCCGCCTTGCCGTGGCTAGACGGCACTAATAATATTCGCCCCATGCTACAAGCCATTCGCTCGCGCGCCTCGGGCATCGTCGTCCAGATTCTGTTCGGTGTGCTGATCATTACGTTCGGACTATGGGGCATCGGCGACATTTTCCGCGTCCAAAGCAGCGACAACAGCGTCGCGACGGTGGGCGGCCAAAAGATCGAGGCGAGCGAAGTCGCCGACGCTTTGCGCCACCAAGTCGAGCGCCTGCGGCAGGCTACCAATGCGAGCCTGACCGAGGAACAGATCAAACAGTTCGGCTTGCCGCGGAACGCCCTCAACGAGGTCATCAACCAGCATCTCCTCGACCTCGAGGCGCAGCATTTGGGGCTGGCAATCAACGACGACGCGGTGCGTCAGGAGATTGTCAATAACTCGGCGTTCCGCGGTCCCTCTGGTCAATTCAGCCGCGATATCTACCGGCAGGTGCTGGCGGCCAACCAGATGACGGACGCTCAATTCGAGGCGTTGCTGCGCACTGACCTTGTGCGCAATCGCATCGTCGCAACCGTGACCGATGGGACCGGGCTCCCGAACGAGCTGGTCGACACGTTGTGGCGCAGCCGGGGTGAGCGCCGCACCGCTACGGCGCTTCTCATTCCGCCGAGCGCGGTCGGCGTGCTCCCCACCCCGGACCCAGCCACGCTGGCTGCGTTTTACGACGCTCACAAAGACGATTTCCTGTTGCTGGAACGCCGCACCTTCACCGTCGCGCTGATCGACCCCAAGCAATACGCGGCAGACATCAAAATTCCCGATGATGAATTGGAGGCAGCTTACAAGAAGCGCGCGGACCAATTCGCGGTACCGGAAAGACGCAAGCTGTTGCAGATCCTGGTGCCCGATGAAGCCAAGGCAAAAGCCGTCGAGGCTGCGCTGGCGCAAGGCAAGGATTTCGCCACGGTCGCCCACGACCTTGCCGGCGAAAACGCCGAGGCGGTCAATCTCGGGACGCTGACCCAGGCTGAAATGCCGGGTGAGCTCGGCCAGGCCGCGTTCGCTCTCAAGCCCAACGACGTCACCCGGCCGATCAAGGACTCCTTCGGCTGGCACTTTGTGAAGCTGATCTCGGTGACGCCCGGCAAGGTAGCGTCGTTCGACACTGTTAAGGCCAAGCTTGCCAGCGAGCTCGCACTCGACCAAGCGATCGACAAAGCCGCCAACATCACCAACGCGGTCAACGATGCGTTGGCCGGCGGCTCCACGTTCCGGGAGATCGTAGCCAAGTTTCATCTGAAGACCATCACCTTCGAGAGCGTCGACGCCGAAGGCCGGGACGCCAGCGGCAAAGAAATCAAACTGCCCGCACCCGGCATTCTCAAGACCGCGTTCCAAGCGCCGCTTGGCGCACCGCACGACGTCAAGGATCTGCCCGACCAGGGCAGCTATATGGTTGCCGTCGACAAAGTGATGCCGGCGGCACCACAACCGTTGGCGCAAATTCACGACAAGGTGGTCGCTGCCTGGCAGGAGCAAGAGCGCAATTCTCGTCTTGCCAAGCTCGGCGAGGACTTTGTCGGCGCGATCAACAAGGGGCAGAGGCTTGAGGAGCTCGCTGCTCTTCACGGGCTCAAGCCCTTCACCACCAAGCCGCTGTCACGCAGCAGCACCGATGCGGAGCTGCCGCCGGTCGTGATCGCGAAGCTGTTCGGCGCCAAGCTCGGCCAGGCCGTGTCCGGCAGCGCCGGCAGCAAAGGCGTGATTGTCGCCGCCGTGGCGCAGATCCTGCCGCCCGATCCTGCGGCTGAAGCGGCCGAGAAGGCTGCCATCCGACGCGAGATTGACCAGGCAACCAAGGCCGACCTCCTCAGCGAGTACGAACAATCGCTGCAACGGCGGTTTCCTGTTCAGGAAGACAAAGACGCACTCGACAAAGTGATGTGACAAGCGGCGCTCGCCATGCAACTGACGCCGACTTTTGAGACCTTCGAGCGTGCGTTCGCGGCCGATCAACCGGTCCTGGTGTGGACCTCGTTCGTGGCCGACTTGGAAACGCCCGTTTCGGCGATGCTTAAACTGGCCGATGGACGGCCAAACAGCTTCCTTTTTGAATCGGTCGAGGGTGGCGCCACACGTGGGCGTTATTCCTTTATCGGCCTAAAGCCGGATTTGATCTGGCGCTGTGTCGGCAACCGCGCCGAGATTAATCGCAAGGCTCGGTCCGATCCCGACGCGTTCACGGTCGAGAGTTGCGGCGCCCTCGCCTCGCTGCGCCGTCTCGTCGAGGAGTCCAAGGTGGCGACACCGGCGCCGCTGCCGCCGATGGCGTCGGGCTTATTCGGGTACATGAGCTACAACATGGTATCGCTGATGGAGCATCTTCCTGACGCCAATCCCGATACGCTAAAAATTCCGGACGGGTTGCTTCTGCGGCCTTCCGTGATTTCGATCTTCGACAATATCGCCGATCGCGTCACGCTGGTGACGACGGTCTGGCCCAATCAAGACATGTCGCCTCGGCTCGCTTATGAGCAAGCGCAAGAGCGCCTCGCCGATGTGCTCGCCGATTTTGAGCGAAGCCTGCCGCATCGGCGTGAGAACGCCGAGACCGTGCGCGAACTGCCCGCGCCCGCCGGCAATATGAGCCGCGCCGAATATATGGCGATGGTGGACACCGCCAAGGAATATATCCGCGCCGGGGAGGCATTTCAGATCCTGCCGTCGATGCGGATGCGGATTCCCTTCAAGCTGCCACCGTTCTCGCTGTACCGTGCGCTGCGGCGTCTCAACCCGTCGCCGTTCCTGTTCTTCCTCGATCTCGGCGATTTCAGCATCGTCGGCTCGAGTCCCGAAATACTCGTGCGGGTGCGCGACGGCAAGGTGGTGATCCGGCCGCTGGCGGGAACGCGGCGGCGAGGCGTCAACGCGGTCGAGGACAAGGCCCTCGAGGAAGAGCTCCTCGCCGACCCAAAGGAGCGCGCCGAGCATCTGATGCTGGTCGATCTGGCCCGCAACGATGTCGGCCGCGTGTCGCGCGTCGGCACCGTGAAAGTGACGGAAAGCTTCGTCATCGAGCGCTATTCGCATGTCATGCATATCTGCTCGAATGTCGAAGGCGAGCTGGACGACAAATACGATGCGCTTGGCGCGCTGATCGCGGGTTTTCCTGCCGGCACCTTGTCGGGCGCGCCCAAGGTCCGGGCGATGGAGATCATTGACGAACTCGAAGTCGAACGGCGCAATATCTATGGGGGTGCCATCGGTTATTTCGCCGGCGACGGCAGCATGGACACCTGCCTTGTCCTGCGCACGGCGATCGTCAAGGACGGGATAATGATCGCGCAGGCGGGTGGTGGCGTCGTTGCCGATTCAAATCCAGCTGCCGAATATCAGGAAGCGCTTGACAAGATGCGGGCGCTCTTTGTCGCTGCGGAGGAAGCGATCCGCTTTGCGCGGGAGTGAGCTCGTCGCGTGACGTCCCGCGCTCATCGGCGAAACACCGTCACGAAAGGCAGGTTGCTTCGCTGACAACTGCCGCCACACCACGGAATTGCTCACCCTTGGTTCTCAGAAGGTGATCGTCGACCTTAGGCCGAGAACTGCTTCATTTTTGACGCGCTGTCCGGCCGCGTTGGGATTGGGAATGCCGCCGCCGGGATCGATGATGTATTGAAAATCGGGCTGTATCTGCCACCAGCCGGCCGCCTGGATCTGGTAGGTGATTTCGACGAATTGCTCGGCCGTGCGAAGCGGATGAACGGTGTCGGCGAAAAACGCCGTATCGAGGTCGAAGTCGCTGGCGCGGCTGCTGATCTTGGCGACGCCATATCCGAGGCCAAAACTGTCGGCATCGCGTCCCGGCAAAGGCGCCTTGAGATTGAGCCCGGCGTTGGCCGAAAAGCTGACGAGATTCATATTGGGTGGAGCAGCCATTACCCGGAGAAAGGCACCGAGCGCTTCCGGACGTTTAGCGTCCGGGCGCCAGACCATCTGATCGATCATGGCGTAGAGGCTGAAATTCCCGCGATGCATTTGGGGAGTGCCGGTGCTCAAGGGACTCGCCAAAGACACGCCAGTACTGTCTAGAAGCTGATCGGGAAAGCTGCCGGTGTCGAACCAAAAGCCGACTTTAAAGGTCCCGGGAAGGCCTGCCGGTGCCAACGCTTTTGGGTCCGGCGTCGGCTGATTCGTGGCATATTGCAACTCGGCGATGAAGAGCGCACCCGTGCCCAGATTGAATTCGAGCGCCCGCCGCCTCGGCGCCGCGCAGTTGTGAATCATTGTTGAAAGCACCGGCGGGTGGATTGTCGTCGAAGACGCCGCCGAGCACGGTGATGGTGTCGCTCAGATGCCCGCGCAGCCGCAAGCCGAGCGAGGACAAGGGATAGGCGGGGCCTCCGGCATAGAGGTCCACGGACGGCAAAACCGGCCATCCCATCGCGGCGTTGAAGAACAAGCTCGCAAATTGGCTGGTCAAAAATTCCTGATCGAGACTCTGTTGACCGATCTTCACGTCGGCGACTCCGACCAGGAAGGTTTGCTGATACCAGAGTTCCCACAATCGCGCTGTGTCATCGGCTTCGATGTCACTCGCGGTCTGCAAAGCAAGGAGATTGTCGGCTGTGAGATCGCGGCCATGAATCTCGAAAGCACTGATGTTGAAAGTGCCGCCATTCCAGCCGAACGCCTTGCCGGTATCGACGACGAGGGTCATGGTGGTCAAACCGTCATATTCGGCGCCGCGACGGACCCCGCCGGTAACATTGCCGAGTACTTCGTCGTCCTCCGATATCGAGAGCGTCATGCCGAGCTTGTCGAGAGCTGGTCGCAGCCCAGCCAAGTCGCCTAAGAGAGTGGCCCGATCCTGACCAAACAAATCGGGGACCGGCTGTGGCGCGGCCGGCGCATTCTGTCCAAAGCTTCGAGAGATCGTTGCCGCCAGCACAAGAAGCCCAAAGGGGAGCGCACGCAGCGCCATTCGGGATGTTTTCGCCGAACTGAACATGCGAGCCCCTTCCAATACTCTGCCCTTACTACAAAACGGAGATGCTCCCACAATCGGGGGCGCTTTCGACCTCGCCGCGCGACCCGCCGTTGGGTCAGGAAGATGCGACTTGCACCGGAATTCCGCAGTAAGCCATGGCCTGCCGCCGCACGCTCGACGGTTTCATCGCCGAGGTGATCGAGGATCATTTACTTGAGCTCCTCGTCGACCCCGAAGCATCACGCGACCATCCGCGCTCGCAGGCGGCCGAGGAGCTGGTCGAAATCGCGCATTCGTACCTGACTTAGTGATCACGTCGGCACGGCAAGAGGCGGCGAAATTTTGGAGCGCAGCCCGCATGTCTTTTCGCGCACTCGCCGATCAAATGAAAGAGCGCGGCTAAACCGGACTTCTAGAGCTCACGCGGTCATGGTGGCGACATTATGGGAGGCGGCGAGCTCTGCGGCGACGGAGCGATTACCGGCATCATTCGCTGCCCGGTCGGCTCTAAACTGGCACCAATCTCCTGCAGAGTCTTGAGGTTGGATGCGGGCTTTTGGTCTCGGCCCTCCAGATTTATGTTCGCCTGGTAATAACATTTCTGTTGCCGAGCGAATGCCTCGTTCATTTGGGAGAGGTAGTCGGGGTCACCAGCGCTTGTTGGATCAAACGGCGGCGCCAAAGCGTCACACTTTCTGACATCGGCATCGTAGCGCTCCTCCGAAGTCGGGGCCCGACTAGCGGCACAGGCCGCAAGCAGCACAACGACGGCTAGGAAGGCTACGTTTCGTCCAATCCCCGGCCGCCAATCGAAGGTCTCTCGGTCATCGTCGCCTGGGCTGGGCAGACGCCCGAAATCATTGCTCGTTTTCGCGATCCTGTTGCGACGGCGCATCGTCATCTTTCCATGCTTTAGCCTCTTTTCCCTCCTGCATAGACGATTGTTCGCCGAGAGGCTACCGGGTGGGTCGGCTCCGGTGGCTACCTTTAACGCCCCCTGGCCGAGATGGGCCGTGCGTCTTGCATCAATTTTCGCGGATTGAAATGACGCCGTCGTTGAACATCGAAAGACCAAACAATCGCCTCACGTCGCTAAGATCCGCCGACGAAATGCCCAGAATGTCGTTGCCCCGGCCTCAGTCCCGACTGGGCAGCGGAGCAACAATCAGTTCCTCTGACTGTCTCAGAGTGTTCTCGAAATCCTCGCCGTTTACCCGATAGAGATAGTCGGCACTATCCATCAGTCGTTTGTCCGCGTTCAGCTTTTTTGTATTGATCAGTGTGTATACGTGGGCCTTCTGGCTTGGCGTCAGATCCTGAAGCGTGAGGCTTTCAGGCGAGACGTTGAGATTCTCGTGAAGCCAACGATAGTCGGCGGAAGACAACGGGTCATCCTGCGCGCAGGCCACATCCCCGAAGCACAAGCCGGATAGCACGAGGGCGATGCCGACAAGTCCATGCTCTCTCATGCCCGCAGCTTACGATAGGAAGAATAGACCGACAACCCGCCGATGTTTTCCGAAGGTCTCGTTTTCGGGTTGAGATGATTGGCGGCACGCCGAGACGGACCGGCTGCGCTTGGGACCTCGACCGATTCGCGTTTGAGTGGCAACGAATTTCCCTTCATTCCTCTAAGGGTGCAGAGATTAAATAAAAATTATGGTGAGGTACGAACCGCGCCGACACGCCGCATATCCAAATACGACGAGTTCATGAGAGGAGAACGACTATGACTGGACTCGGAAAGGCTTTCACAGTCGGGGCGCTGGTTGCGGTCCCTTTCGCCGTCGCGACAATTCCGAAGCAGTCGGCGGACGCGCAAGCCTATGCGACGCCCTATTCCTACGCCTACCTTTATGCCTGCGATCCCCCTTACGCACCCTACTATTGCGGATACGGAGGGTACGGCTACCCCTACTACTATGGCGCCGGCTGGGGCTGGGGTGGTTGGTACGGTCGTGGCTGGGGCCATGGTGGTTGGGGCCACGGTGGTTGGCGTGGAGGCTGGCACGGCGGATCCCACGGCGGACATGCGGGCGGCGGACACTTCCGGCACTAAACGATAACGTGCCGGAACCGATGAGGCGGCGCGATCGCGCCGCCTTTTATTTGGCGCCGGTCGCACACGTTGGTCGAGACGAGAGCCGCGACCTTTAGATTGTCGGCGCCGCGACTCGAGCGCACCGCTTGCCGTTGCGTCAGTCTATCCTTATAGTTTTCTTTTTAATGACCGCATTGACGCCGCTCGTTTCCTTTCCGCACCGGCATTTGTTGGGCATCGAAGGGCTTTGTGCCGACGAGATCAGTTTCCTGATCGACCGTGCCGAAATCTTACATCGGGCAAAATCGCCAGGTAGACAAGAAACAGTCGCTGTTGCGCGGCCGCACCATCATTAATCTATTTTTCGAGAATTCGACGCGTACCCGTACCTCCTTCGAGCTTGCTGGCAAGCGGCTCGGCGGCGACGTCATCAACATGTCGGTGGCGACCAGTTCGGTCCGAAAGGGCGAGACGCTGATCGACACCGCGATGACACTCACCGCGATGCATCCCGATGTGCTCGTGGTCCGGCATCCCGAATCGGGCGCGGTGCAATTGTTGGCACAGAAGGTCGATTGCGCCGTCATCAACGCCGGCGACGGCAGTCACGAGCATCCGACCCAGGCGCTGCTCGACGCCCTCGCGATCCGTCGTCGCAAGGGCAAGCTCCAAGGCCTAACGGTGGCAATTTGCGGGGACATCCTGCACAGCCGGGTGGCGCGCTCCAATATCGCGCTTCTCAATGCAATGGGCGCCTATGTTCGCGTCGTGGCGCCGCGAACATTGCTGCCAGCCGCGATCGAGCGGCTCGGTGTCGAGGTGTTTCACGATATGCGGCGTGGTCTTGCTGACGCCGACATCGTGATGATGTTGCGGCTGCAAACGGAACGCATGCAGGGCAGTTTCGTGCCTTCGATCCGCGAATATTTTCACTTCTTCGGTCTCGATTATGAGAAGCTCAAGGTTGCCAAGCCCGACGCGCTAATCATGCATCCGGGACCGATGAATTGCGGCGTCGAGATCGACACCGCAGTGGCAGACGATATCGACCGCAGTCTCATTCGCGAGCAGGTCGAGATGGGCGTCGCGGTGCGCATGGCATGCCTCGAAGCGCTGACGCGCGAGCTCGCGAACCAGGCACCGGCATGAGCGGGCGTTTGCTGCTGCGCCGCGCGCGGCTGCTCGACCCAGTACAGAAGCTTGATATGCGCGGCGACTGCTGATCGAAGATGGCCGCATCACCGCGTTCGGCTCCGATCTCGTCAGCGGCCCGGGCATCGAGACTGATCGAGTGCAATGGCGCCTGCGTCGCGCCGGGCATCATCGATATGCGCGTGCAGTTGCGCGATCCTGGCGCCGAGCATCAGGAATTGATGGAGAGCGCCGGCCTCGCTGCCGCGGCGGGCGGCGTCACCACAATGGTGGCGCTGCCGAACACGTCCCCGCCGATCGACGACGTGGCGCTCATCGAGTTCGTGGCGCGGCGCTCGCGCGACATTCGCCTGGTCAACATCCGTACCTATGCCGCCGCAACCAAGGGACTGCGAGGGTCGCGAACTGTCGGAGTACGGGCTGCTCGCTGCTGCGGGGGCCGTTGCCTTCACCGATGCGGACCGTGCCATCGCCGATCGCGCAGGTGATGCGCCGCGCTCTCTCCTACGCACGCACATTCGATCTGCTGCTGATCCAGCATCCCGAGGAGCCGAGCCTCGCCGCTGGCGGGGCCATGAACGAGGGTGAGGTAGCGACGCGGCTGGGTTTGCCCGGCATTCCGCCGGTGGCGGAGGTGATCATGGTCGAGCGCGATCTGCGCCTGATGGAGGTTACCGGCGCGCGCCTCCACTTCGCTCATGTCTCCACCGGAGCCGCGATCGAGGCGATCCGACAGGCGAAATCGCGGGGGCTTCCAGTGAGCTGCGATACCGCGCCGCATTATTTCGCGCTCAACGAGAACGAGGTCGGCGAGTACCGCACCTTTGCCAAAGTGTCGCCGCCGCTGCGCAGCGAAGATGATCGCCGTGCGGTGGTTGCCGGTCTCGCCGACGGCACCATCGACGCCATCGCCAGTGATCATTCGCCGCATGATCAGGATTCAAAGCGGCTGCCCTTCACCTCGGCGGCAGGCGGCATTGTCGGGCTGGAGACATTGTTGCCGCTATCGCTTGCGCTTTATCACAATCGCGATATGGATCTCCTCGCCGTGCTGCGTACGCTTGACACTCCGTCCGGCGGAGATCTTGCGCCTCGCTTCTGGTCGCCTGGTCGCCGGCGCGCCGGCCGACTTGATTATTTTTGATCTCGATCGGCCTTGGCTCATTGACAGCGCGGCTTACCGTTCTAAATCGAGGAACGCGCCGTATGACGGGAGACCCGTTCAGGGTATGGCGGTCCGCACGATTGTCGGCGGACGAACTGTCTTCACTCTGGAAAGCTGATTGCGATGGCTGCGATTGCCTTGATCGGCGCCGCATCGGGATGGGGCGCCGGTTTTCATCAGACCGAAGATGGTCCGGTGGCGTTGCGTGCCCTCGGTCTCGCCGATTGGCTGCGCGCCGAGGTGTCGACGTCGAATGGCGCGCCATGATCGAAAGCGAGCGGCGCTGGCGCGATCACGCCGACCCGTCGACCGCAGAGATTTTCGATCTGGTGGCGCGCTTCAACACCGCGCTCGCGGATGCTGTTGCGCGAACCCTGCGCGATGGCGAATTCCCGATCGTACTCGGTGGCGATCACGCCAATCGCCATGGGCACGTGGGGCGGCGTCGCGCGCGGCCTAGCGCGACAAGCCGTTTGGCCTGATCTGGATGGATGCGCATCTCGACGCCCATACCCTCGAGACCACGCCATCGATGAATCCGCACGGCATGCCGGCAGCGGCGCTGCTCGGGCATGGTGATGCGCGGTTCCTGCAAGATTTGCGGCGGCGCGTTGCGGCCGGAACATCTCTGCTATATCGGCGTGCGCTCCTACGAACCGGAAGAGATGGCGTTGCTGCGCCGGCTCGGCGTGCGCATCATGGAAATGGGTGAAGTGAATCGCCGCGGCATCGAAGCCTGCCTCGCCGAAGCGCGCGATATCGCCACGCGCGGCACCGCCGGCTTTGGCCTCACCATCGACCTCGACGGCTTCGATCCCGAGGACGCGCCCGGCATCGGCCTCAAATGCGAGGACGGCCTGCGCGCCGCGCCGACGCTCGCAGCGCTGCGCGCGGTCGCCGACCATCCCAAGCTCGAGGCCATCGAGATCGTCGAATACATCCCCGAATTCGATGAGGATCTGCGCACGGCGCGTCTCGTTCGCGATTTGGTCGTAGCGCTCAAAGGCGAAGCCACGGCGGTAAAGGCGGCTTGAACACCCCCGCACACCTTCTACCGGGTTTCCAGCGATATGAACCTCACC
>CAWDRN010000015.1:0-727422 GCA_963804725.1 uncultured Alphaproteobacteria bacterium
ATCAACTAAACCTCGTGCGCGTTCTCCATTTGCAGGATGATGACGGCTTGACTCTACACAAGATTGAGGCGGGTTTCAGGCAATGGTCGTCAGCTGAGGAACGCAAATCACGACCACGCTCGCGGCGACGATTCTTCTGCCATGCTAAGCGATGGTTTCGGTTTTTAGGCTGGCTTGAGCAGCCCGAAGCGGCGCGCCACACTCATGCGCGCGAGGTTGCAACCTTTGCGGCGAGCATGTCCAGCGAGCGCGGATGGTCCGATGCCACGATCGAAGGCTGTCGCCGAACGGTCGATTGCTTTTTCGTATGGCTGGATGCGAGAGGTGTCGATCTGGCATCGATTGGAATCACCACGATTGATCAGGCCATCTCGCGCTATCATGCCCGCGGTTACAGTCGATCAACGATCCATCTTTACGCGCAGCAACTTCGTACTTTCTTCCGTTTTGCCGAACAGCAGGGCTGGTGCAGGTCGGGTCTGGCAGACGGGATCATGCCGCCGCGGCGCTATCCCGGCGAATCGATTCCGAAGGGATTGAACCGGGACGAAGTCATCCGCCTGCTCGCCACCACTGAGGGCGACCGCCCTTTCGATATACGCGCCCGTGCGATCCTGATGCTGCTGATCACCTACGGCCTACGTGCCGGTGAGGTCAGCAGCCTTCGGCTCGACGATATCGACTGGGAGCAGGAGATGTTACGGGTACGCTGTCCCAAGCCCGGGCGCACGCATCTCTATCCGCTCTCACGAAGCGTCGGTCAGGCGATCCTGCGCTATTTGCGCGAGGTGCGTCCCGTGCAATCCGAACGGAAGCTGTTCCTGACGTTGAAGGCCCCGATTAAGCCGCTCAGCCGGGGAGTGATAAAGGGTATCGTCTGTGTCCGCCTTGACCATCTCGGGGTCACCGGCAAACGTCGCGGTCCGCATGCGCTGCGCCACGCCGCCGCACAGCATCTCCTAGATTGTGGACTGTCGATGAAGGCGATCGGCGACTATCTCGGGCATCGCAGCGTCGCGGCCACTTCGGTCTACGCCAAGGTGCAGATTGATGTTCTTCGCGAGGTCGCCGCCATCGATCTGGAGGGGCTGCTATGATTCTTCGCGACGTGGTCGACCATTATGTCGCGTGGCGACGGGCCCATGGTGCGCGGTTCATCACCAGTGCACGCACGTTGCATCAATTTTGTAAGATCGTCCCCGAGCAGGTGTGCTGCGATGCGGTGACGGAGGGAGAGGTTCGCCAATTCCTTGCCGGAACCGGTCCGCTCACCCGATGGCGTTCCGGCAAGTACGGCGCCCTCGCCGGATTTTACCGCTATGCGATCAGCCGCGGTTTCGCCACCCGATCGCCGTTGCCAGCGGTGGATGAAGAACCGAGAAAGCCGCCATCGGCGCCGCCTTACATATACTCCCGTGAGGAACTGCGGCGCCTGTTCGAGGCCGTCGATATCAGCCGCAAGCATGCCATCCGGCTCGATGGCGATACCTTCCGAACATTGCTCCTGATTTTGTACGGAGCTGGTCTGCGAACCAGCGAGGCGCTCCACCTGTCCGTGACGGATGTCGACCTTGCGAATGCGGTTCTGACGGTGCGGAACACCAAGTTCTACAAGAGCCGCCTCGTTCCCGTTGCTTCCGAACTCGCCAATGTCTTGCGGGCTTATGCCGAACGACGTTCGGACCGCCCGCTGCCCAAGGGGATGGAATCTACCTTCCTTGCAAACCGGGATGGAACGCAGGTGAGGAAGTACAACGCCGATCATGCGTTTAAAATGCTTCTCAAGACCGCTGGAATCAGTCGCAAGGATGACGGCCGGCGCGCCCCATGTCTGCACGCGCTGCGCCACTCAGCGGCCGTGCATCGGCTGACGTCTTGGTATCGCAAGGGCGCAGATGTGCAACGGCTGTTGCCGGCACTCTCGACGTATCTCGGCCATGCCCACCTAGATGGCACAAGCGTTTACTTGTCGATGACACCTGAACTCTTGCACGAAGCGTCGGTCTGCTTCGACCGCTATGTCAATGGAGGAGACCATGCGTGATTCCCGCACGCTCGGCCCCTGGCTCCGCCGCTTCCTGGCCGATTACATCGTCACCGAGCGTGGTCTCGCCCGCAACACTCAAAAGAGCTACCGCGATACCTTCAGGCTCCTGCTGACATTTATTAGCGGGAAGGTCCGCAGGCCGATAGATCGCCTGGATGTCGAGGACATCACTCCGTCACGCGTGCTACAGTTCCTTGCTCATCTCGAGGAGGATCGGGGCTGTTTGGTGCAGACTCGCAACCAACGCCTGACGGCGATCCGGTCCTTCGCCCGCTTCGTCGCCAGCCGTGATCCGGCCCGTCTCGCCTGGTGTGCGCAGATCCGTGCCATCACAACGAAGAAGGCCACACCGCAGCCGATCTCCTGGATGAGCAGGGATGAGATGGAGGCCCTGCTCACGATTCCCGATCGCCAGACGCCGCAGGGCCGGGCCGAATACGCCCTGCTTCTGTTCCTCTACAACACCGGGGCGCGGGTCTCGGAGGCGACAAGATTGAAGGTCGGCGATCTCCAGATCGGTCGGCATGACGACAGACACGCGCTCGTTACCCTTTGCGGCAAAGGCGAAAGAATCCGCCAATGCCCCCTGTGGCCACGCACGGAGGATGCGCTCGGCAAACTGGTTCAGGGACGGCCAATCGATGCCCCCGTCTTCCTCAGCCGCCATCGTAAACGCTATACGCGGTTCGGGATTTATCGGCTCGTCGAGCGATGCGCATCACGCGTACCAATGCTTGCCGCAAGGGCGATCACGCCGCACGTGGTCCGTCACACAAGCGCTTGTCATTTGCTTCAGGGCGGTGTCGATCTTAACACCATCCGCGCGTGGCTGGGACACGTCAGCCTCGATACCACGAACATCTACGCCGAAATCGATCTCCAGATGAAGGCGAAAGCGATGGCGCTCTGCGATGCTGGAACACCGAGTCCAGACCGGCCTTGGAAAGAGGACAAGGGCGTGATCGCATTCCTGAATGCAATCTGACTTCGAAAAATTATGTTGCGGCGAATGCCGGAAAAGGTCCGGCCTCTCAGGAGAACCGGTGCCTCCGCTACATAATCCGGTGCGCAACATCTTACAAGGAGCTTGCCAACCAAGGCGTGAGGGCGACGGACATCCCAGTCATCGGGTTCTCCATGGGCGAAGAAGAGCTGGCCGGCATCGACACCAAGAATCTCGTGGGTCATCTCGCCGGCTGGGCTTATTTCGAAATCCGTCAAGTCGCCGGAGAACAAGATCTTCGTCAAGAAATGGCACGAGTACACCAAGGATCCGAGGCGCGTCACCAACGACCCGATGGAGGCGCAGTACATCCTATTCCATATGTGGGCGCATGCGGTCGAGCAGGCGGGCACCACCGACGTCGACGCGGTGCGTCAGGCGATGATCTGGCAAAAGATCAAGGCTCCGTCGGGCTTTGTCGAAGTGATGCA
The DNA here is from genome assembly GCA_963804725.1 of uncultured Alphaproteobacteria bacterium. Taxonomy (GTDB): domain Bacteria; phylum Pseudomonadota; class Alphaproteobacteria; order ATCC43930; family CGMCC-115725; genus JAATGI01. The sequence continues at coordinate 3,482 of CAWDRN010000015.1, forward strand.
ACCGAACCATCACCTCACCAAGCCGGTGATGATCGGCGAGATCCAGTCCAACGGCCAATTCAACGTCGTCTACAAGAGCAAGACAGCGTTGATGCCGCAGCCGTGGAGTACGTATCTCAATGAGGATCACGGCAAGGTCGCGGATTGGTCTTATCCCTGGCGCTGCGGCAATTGTACAGCCGCCAAATACGCGGATTTTTGATCCGAAAGACGTCGGTATCGGCATGGAGACTAGGGGGCCTCGCGGCCCCCTTTTTTTGCGTTCAATGTGGGGACACCGCGGCAATACTTTTTTGGCCGAAAGCGGAATGGCGGCTTTCGGCGGTCAAAGAGATTCTATTCCTGAAGTTCGACCGGCTGCGATTTAAGAGGGCCATGGGGTGCGACGGACGAGTTCCTCCCCGCCGCGACCGCCAAGAACCTCAGGAGACTTCGCCAAGCTTATCCCCATGCCGCAGCTGGCAACCGCGATCTGATGGCGAACCGGCGGCCGCAGGCCCATCAACATTGGCGGCCGATCAGACCGTCACGCCGCCAACGACGAGTTCTTCAACAAAATCCGCATGACGGACTTAACCCCCACTCGGCGAACTGGGAAGCTCAAAAAAATAGGTCCGATCACCTGAGGTGCCGCGATCCAGCCGCGTCAACGGGCCCTGTGAGTGTCGCAAATCAGATCCGGTTTGCGTCAGGCAAAGGCCTGGAAAGGAGGACGGATGTAACCCGAAACCTCTCAAAGCGATCCAGAGGGTTCGACACCCTCCCGGTAAAGGCGCAGCCCGCCAACCGGAAGCGAGCCTTGCATGGGCAGTGGCAACGCTGTTCGTGAAGCGTAGGCAGCGGATGCTGAAGCCCTGTGCTAAGCCTCGAGATTGAGAACCCGCTGGGGCCTTCGGTGTATCGGAGCCGGGGCAGCATCGGCAAGGCCGCTACAGGCGAGGGCTCGTCGGCCCGGCCGGGGTCGTGGAGCAGGGCAAAGGCATGGGATGGAACGCCAGGCAACCTGAGAGATCCCGCTCGCGTCCACGAACGGATAACGCCGGCACACGGGACACCGGCTGATCAATCGTCCCAGGCCTGATGAGTGACCTCCGCACGCATCGGGAGCGCCACGGCGAACACGAACGATGCGAGGCGTACGTGGAACCTGAGACCGAAACCATAAGGAAACAGGCACACGCAGGCGGGAAGTCGTAGCGTCTTCATAGTACCAGTGACGTCGGGGAACCGGGCTCGCCGGGACCCGAAAGAGGGAAGGGAGACGTCACGAAGAGAGAACCGTTGGAATGAAACAAGGGAGGGGACCCTGGACCCTGCAAACCTGTCCACGAACCGACAACGGATAGCCGACTTGGCGAGAACGAAACGCGGGGCGGCGCTTTACTCGCTGCACCACGTCATTGACTTGGATTGGATGCTGGAGGCCTACCGGCTCACTCGCAAGGATGGCGCTCCCGGCATCGACGGTGTCACAGCGGCAGACTATGAGGTGAACCTCGAGGCCAATTTCTTGAACCTCCTGGAACGCATCAAGTCTGGCCGCTACCAGGCGCCACCGGTCCGGCGGGCGTACGTTCCGAAGGCGGATGGATCGCAACGGATGCTCGGCATTCCATCCTTCGACGACAAGGTGGCGCAACGCGCCGTGACGATGGTGTTGGAGGCAATATACGAACAGGACTTCTTAGCCTGCTCGTATGGCTTCCGACCAGGCCGCTCGGCTCACCAGGCACTCAATAGCCTGCGGCACGCGATCTGGTCCAAGCACCTCTACTGGGTACTCGAGATCGACATACGCAAGTATTTTGACTCGATTCCACACACCCACCTTCGGGCGTTCCTCGACCAACGAGTTCACAGATGGCGTCATTCGACGGATGATCGACAAATGGTTGAAAGCAGGAGCTGTCGAAGATGGCCTCCTGCACCGCACGACTGAGGGCACTCCGCAAGGAGGTGTAGTCTCGCCGTGCCTCTCGAACATTTTCTTGCACCATGTGCTCGATGAATGGTTCGAGACGCAAGTGAGGCCGCGCCTTGCGGGGAACTGCACACTTGTCCGGTTCGCTGACGATGCGGTCATGGCGTTCGACAATATTGCCGATGCCAAACGCGTCCTGGCGGTCTTGGGCAAGCGTCTTGCGCGGTTTGGGCTCACGCTCCATCCCGACAAGACACGCCTCGTGGACTTCCGCCCGAGGCGGGCAGAGGGCGCGCGCCACCCGGACACGGGTGGAACCTCGTTTGACTTCCTTGGCCTAACCCATGTTTGGGGGAGGTCACGGCAAGGCAGAAACGTGGTTCGGCAAATTACGGCCAAGGGCCGGTTTGCTCGGGCAGTGGCCGCGGTGAACGACTGGTGTCGGAAAAACCGGCACCGATCCATCCGCGACCAGCATCGCCATCTGTCCACAACGATGCGGGGCCACTACGCCTACTACGGTGTTGGTGGCAACGGTCGACGATTGCGGTGGTTCGCCCACAAGGTGGTGCGGCTTTGGCAGAAGTGGCTGTCTCGGCGAGATCGACAGCGCGTGGTCCGGTGGGCCCGCCTGAACGAAATCCTGAAACACCATCCGCTGCCTCCAGTCAGGATTGCTCATCCATATGCCGCTGTGGGCGAAGCTCTCTCGTGAAGAACCGGATGCGGGAATCTCGCTCGTCCGGGACTGTGAGGGGTGGGGCCGGTGACGTCCCCACCTACTCGGCCATATTGATGATGGAGCCCGCCCAAGATCGGCAGGCAGAGGACGCGGCCAGTCGCCTGGACAGCACGCCGTGAAGGTGCATCCTTGTTCAGGGACAGGTGCGAGCGGGTTTCGTTGTCGTAGGTCTTGTACGACAGCAGCAGATGGCGAAGGTGCCGTTCGCCACACACGACGACATGGTCGACGCATTCCCGACGGACCGAGCCGATGAGACATTCGACATGGGCGTTTTGCAGGGGCGAGCGCGGCAATGTCGGTCGATCTCTGATGCCGAGCGTCCGAAGGCGCCGGGCGACGACCTCGCCATAAGCGCGATCTCGATCACGAATGAGGTACCGCGGAGCACGCTCCCAGCCGCACGCCTCCGTAAGCTGTCGAGCAATCCATTCCAGCCTTGAGACGGCGGCCGTCGCCGTCGCGCCATATACTTCTCTGTGGCGTTCTGCTTCATCCTGCTGGGCCAGTTCCTGGTGTTCCCAAATTGGCTAATGCTAGTTTACCTCGCTGCCGCTACCGGGTTGTTCCACCGGCGGGGCTTGCGCGAGGAAGCCTATCTCGCCAAGCATTAAAGCCAGGAATACGCTGCCTACAGCGCCCGGGTGCCGAGATATTTGCCGCCGGAACAATTATTGCAAAGGCGTTGGCGTGATCGACGCCAACGATAAACGCTTGAGAGCATGGGTCGCCAGTCTGCCAGCCCGCAAGGAACTGGCGGTCCGTATTGCGTTACGCGACCGGGCCAAGAATTTTGGGCGCAGTTGGGAGCGGCGGATCGACGAGCTCGAAGCGCAATTGAAGATCGACACTACCGCCAAGCGCGTGACATTGGAAACCGAAGCACACAAAGCCAAAAAGCTGATCGACGCTTGGGTCGCCGCCGGCGATACAGATTGATTCAGTTTGCGACCTTCATTTCACTTGCGGAGGCCTTCGACCGGCCGCGAAGAGACCGCGCGCGGACAGAAGAAGTGCCAAGATCAGGCCATGTGGTATCACCGGACATTGCTTTCCCAAGGCGGCCATAAGCTAAACAACTCCATTATGTCCGGGCCGCCGGAATTCAGTCTGCCGCGATCATCTCTCGGGTGATGACAGCCAAGGTCACCATAGTAGAGCCGATCAGGAGCGCCGGTTCCATTAGCCAGGTACCATATACTTCGCCACGCTCGTCTGCCCGATGTCGATGCCGAGCTTGAGGAGCTCGCCGTGGATCCTCGGCGCGCCCCTGAGTGGGTTGGCCAAGCACATCTCGCGGATCAACCGCCGTATCATCGGCGGAGATGCCAAAGCGCCGGGAGGCTTCGGCGATCACTGCTACGCTATGCGGTGATTTCGATAATGGGGCGCAGGTCACGGTGCGCCGGGATTTCGAGCGGCGTTCTCGTCTTACCCTGGTTGAAGCGTGACCACGAGCCGTCATAGGCTGACCAGGGGAGGGCGAGCATGTCGCCTTTTGCGCATCCGATATAGGCGCCGAGTGCGATCGCCAGCTTGAGCTCGGGCGGCGCGGTGTTCATTACCACCGTATTTGAGGGTTCAGCGGATTACCTGCCGAGCGATCGAAAACGATGCGTTTGGCCCCCGCCGCGGACAGTTGGATTCGCACTTGGGACACACTTGACTGATGACGACACTGAGATCACATCGTGGCGGGTCGCCGGCGCCATCTTTCCAGATTTTGAAACTCGTGTGCTTTTGGGGGGCCTATTCGCCTTCGTACGGAGTCATTGATGCAGCGGGTTGCGTAACCCGTCCGAACAGACCGGACATGGCAAAGATGGCGATCAGGTAGGGCAACGCCAGAAGTGCTTGGGGAGGCACGCCAAGATTCAGCATCTGCAGCGAGATTGGCAGGGCATCGGCGGCGCCGAAACCAAACGCGGCGACTGCCGCCATGAACGGGTTCCACCGGCCCAAAATGACGATCGCCAGCGCGATAAAGCCGTGCCCCGACACAATATCATCTCGAAAGATGCCAATTTGGCACAACATGAGATAAGAGCCGACGAGTCCCGCCGTAGCCTCCCCGATGAGGACCCCGACATAACGCAAGCGCCGCACCCGTATCCCAGCTGCCGCTGCCGCTTTCGGGTTTTCCCGACCGCACGCAGATCGAGGCCGAAGTGCCTTCGGTACAGGATATACCCGGCTATCCCTACAAGCACCAAGGTCGCGCAAAGCATAACGGGTTGGGCGAAAAAGATCGGCCCAACGACCGGAATGGCGACGAGCGTAGGCGCATTGAGACTAGGCAGCATCGGAATTGCTGCCTCAGTCGCATCTGCACCCAGGATCGCACGATAGAGGTAGCTGCACAGGCCGAGCATCATCAGATTGTAGGTGATTCCCACAACGACCTGATTCGCCTGCACCGTCACATACATCCAGGCAAGACCAAGGTTCGATACCAGCCCGGCCGCCAAGGCCGCGGGCAGCCCCATCCAGGGGTCGCCGGTCACGTAGGCGCCCAGAAAACTCGCCAACGCGCCGATCAGAATCGTCCCCTCGATGCCGACATTCACTACGCCAGAACGCTCGGCATAAATCTCGCCGGTGGCCGCCAATAGCAGCGGCGCGCCGAGGCGCACGCTTCCCGCCAGCCAGGTTACGAGAAAATCAGGGGTAAGTTGGCCGGCCATGGCGATTAGGGGCCTGACGGTGCGTGCGTCGAATGGCGTCCAACCATAATCCGATAACGGCGAAATAGATCGGTCGCGAGCACAAGCAGGACAATCAGGGCCTGCACGATCAACACCAGCGACGACGGCAACCCCGAGTGACGCTGCATGGCGTTGCCGCCAACGGTCAGCCCGCCATAAAGGATCGAGGCGATCACCGTGCCGCCAACGGTCAGCTTACCTAAGAGCGCCGCCACGATGCCGACGAAGCCCAAGCCCTCGCCGACCCCGTCGAGCAGACGGTGCTGAGTGCCAAGAATTTCGATGGTGCCGGCGACCCCTGCGAGCCCTCCGCAGATGGCCGAGGCCAGCAATGTGCGCCGGCCGACGTTGACACCTCCGAATCGGGCCGCGCGCGATTAAGACCGGTTGCGATCATCTCGAAACCGACAACCGTCCTGCTGAGGACGAGCCAAACAACCGCCGCAGCCGCCAGGGCGATGAAGATTCCTATGTTGGCCCGGGTATCGGGAACGATGTGGGGCAGCCAGGTTGAGCGGGGCATCAGGGCCGTCTGAGGCAGATCGCCAGGGGCGCGCATGGGGCCACTGACCAGATATTGCACCAGCAGCGCCGCCACATAGTTCATCATCAAAGAGACAAGAACTTCTGCTCCGCCGAGCCGGGCGCGCGCGAAGCCGACGACGCCAGACCAAACGCTTCCGGCTGCGAAACTGCCGAACAGAACGATCGGCAGGAATACGATCAAGGGCGCATCGCCAAACAGTCTTCCCGGTCCAACGTGAAGCGCGAGCCACGCGGCGGCAATTGCGCCGACAGTCAAACATCCTTGAAATCCGAGGTACGCGAAGCCGGTGCGCCAGGCAAGGATGGTTCCGAGGCCGACGAGAATGAGCGGCGTGGCTTCGATCAAGGTGTAGGCGCCGCCGCGCCAGTTGAAGAACGCCTCCCCCACCAGATCGCCATAGGCCTCCAGTGGGCTGATGTGGAATGGCAGGAAAAGCAATCCGCCGATAAGCAAGGCGGCGATGATAGCCGCAGCGTTCGAGATCAAAATTGCACGCGGCGAATTGGCGGTTTCGAGACCGCGCTCGAGACGGAGGATCAACCCGTCGCCTCGAGCCCCAACCCCGATGACACATCGACGAGGCGGCGGCCTGCCATCATCATCCCGATAGTCTCGACGTTTGCCGCCGCCGCCGCCAAAATGCCCATGATCTCACCGCCGAACATCACTGCGATCCGGTCGGCGAGATTGAGAATCTCGTCAAGTTCGGCGGAGACGAGCAGAATGCCGCGTCCCAGGGCGCGCTGGGCAAGCAACTCGCTCCAAATCATCTCAATCGCGCCGACGTCCAATCCCCGCGTCGGCTGCTCGACCAGCAGAAGCGTGGGGTCGCGCATGATCTCGCGACCCAGCACTACCTTTTGCAGATTGCCCCATGACAATTTGCCGACGGGAAAATCGGGGCCAGGCGCTCGGACATCGAACCGCTGGATCAGCGCACTGGCACAAATGGCGGAGCGCTGCCGTTCGCGCCAAAGTCCGCACCATCGCGCGAATTGGCGTTGCCTGCCGAGCACGCCATTGTCGGCCAGCGACAGTTCCGCGATCGATCCGACATGTCTACGATCGGCCGGAAGATAACCGATATGAAGGTTGCGTCGTGCCGCCGGGGTCCAGTCGGTGATGTCTCGACCGTCGAACGACACGTGTCCGTCAATTGCGGGACGAAGACCAAACAGACACTCGATTAGTTCGGACTGGCCGTTACCGTCGACCCCGCAATGCCAAGAATTTCGCCGGCGTTGACGCCGAGCGACAAATGCTTCACCCGTGCGTGCCCTGCATCGTCGGCAACCGCCAAGTCTTCTACGGTCAACAGGGGACGTCCGGGTGGTTGCGGCACCTTGTCCGCGTGTAACAGCACATCGCGCCCCACTATGAGACGCGCCAGGGAAGCCTCATCGACCGACATTTTTGGAACGGTGGCGACGACGCGACCGTCTCGCAGCACGGTAATGCGATCGGCAATTTCGATCACCTCGCGAAGTTTATGAGTTACGATCACGATCGATTTGCCCGCCGCGCGTAGGGCGCGGAGTACCCGGAACAGGCTTTCAACCTCTTGCGGCGTCAAGACCGAAGTCGGTTCGTCGAGAATCAGAAGGCGCGCTTCGCAGTACAACAACTTCAAAATTTCGACACGTTGCTGAACGCCGACCGGCAAATGTTCCACTCTGGCCCATGGGTCGACGTAGAGGCCAAACTCAGCGGTGAGATCGGCGATGCCGCTGGCTACCGCGCCGAGATCGAGCTTTGCCGTGGGTCCCTTGCCGCCCATCGCCACGTTTTCCGCCACGGTAAACGGTCGTACCCCACGTCACGATGCTACAGCAATTCGTCCGCACGGCTGGCGTCGAAATGGTCTATGCCGCGGCCAACAAGATCCCGGCCAGCGAGAAGCCGAATGGCTGGACGCTGAAGGCGTTCAAGTACTACTACATCCCGTCTCCGCCGCTCGGCCTTGCGGCATTGTCGTCGAGCCGACAGAGGACTTACTCAGACTGCAACGCGAACTCATCGACGCGATTACGCCATTCACGGAAAAAGCCGGGACCGCCGCAGCGTTCATGAGCACCTAGGATGGCCGAAACATCCAGCCGTCCCTGATCAGCTATGTGGCCAATTTTGTCTCGGTCGCAGCCGGCGAGAAATTCAATCCCCACGTCACAATTGGTGTTGCAAGCGAAACCTACCTGAAGGAGATGCTCGCGGAGCCGTTCCCGCCGTTCACGTTCTCACCGAAAGGAGCGTCGGTTTATCGGCTTGGCGCCTTTGGCACGGCGCGGAAGGAACTCCGGCCGTTGGTATAGACGCCTTGAGACGACGGTCCGGAGAGAGAACGGGCGGAGGACGCGCGGCGCGCGTCGGACTCGCGGATCGATCGTGATGTCGATCAACTCAACGAGCGAGCAAAGAGGACTGCCATGACACCGCAACCTTCTTCTGTAGGGATGAGTCGCCAAGCAAGTCACACCACAGCGGCGTCGGGGGACCCGCTGCCCTCGTGGCACGAAGGGGCGGCGAAGGAATTGATCGTCAAGTTCGTACGCGTCACGACCGATGCGGCAAGCCCAGACTACGTTCGGCCGGAACATCGCATCGCGACGTTCGACAACGACGGCACGCTGTGGGCCGAGGAGCCCTACTACTTCCAGTTCGCCTTCGCCCTCGATCAAATCAAGGCGATGGCACCGCAAAACCCGAAATGGCAGGACAAGGAGCCCTTCAAATCGGCCCTGAAGGGCGATGCCAAGGGACTACTATTCGGCGATCAGCGTGCACTGCTGGAGATCGTAGCGGCCACTCATTTCAGCATGACCACGGAGGAATTCGAGGAGGAGGTCTGCAAGTGGCTGGCGTCGGCGCGTCTTCCGAAGACCGACAGACCCTATACCGATATGGTGTTCCAGCCGATGCTTGAGTTGCTCGATTATCTCCGCGCCAACGGCTTCAATACGTTCATCGTCTCAGCCGGCGGCATCGAATTCACGCGGGCGTTTGCCGAACAGACCTACGGCATACCCCACGAGCAGGTGGTCGGCAGCAGCGGCAAGCTGACGTTCGAAATGAGAGACGGCGAGCCGGTTCTGCTCAAGTTGCCCGAGGTCAATTTCGTAGACGACAACGCCGGGAAACCCGCCGGTATCCAGCAACACATCGGCCGTCGCCCGATCGCTGCCTTCGGCAATTCAGACGGCGACTTTCAGATGCTCCAAGGGACGACTGCCGGAAAAGGTGCGCGCTTCGGGCTACTCGTCCGCCACACTGACGGACTCCGTGAGTGGGAATATGATCGCGATCTCGCAAGGCGCTCGACGAAGCCAACGAGAAGGGTCGGACCGTGGTCGATATGAAGAATGACTGGCGACGTGTCTTTTCCTTCGAGTAATGGATGGCATCCGCTATTGTCAGGCCGCGAGATCCGGGTTCCGCCCTAAGCCGAGATCGAGTTTACTGCCTGCGCTGAGCTTGAAATCGCAAACCCGCATCTTTGCCTCCCGCCCCGAGTACTTGACATCAGACCTGCGTAGGCGGCCATCACATGACACGCAACGGACTGCCTGCGATGGATGCGGTTTATTCTGCTTGAAAAGGGACCAGCAATGACACAGCGCCCCAAGTCGTCCGGGATCGACCGCCGCACCCTGCTCTCGGGTATAGCGGCAGCGCCAGCCTTGGTCGCATCGGTTCTGCCTAGCGCCGTCAGTGCACAGACAACGGTGACAGGCGGCTTCTCGTTCGCGGCCTGCGGTGACTCACGGCCGATGATGTACCTGCCCTACAAGGACGGCCATCCGGACCTTGTCAGGTTGTTCGTCGAGATGTTCGGCCTGGTCATGCCGGAGAAGGTCGCGGAAGCGGTGGTGAAGCGGGACGTGAAGATGATCTTCGATCCGGTCACCAAGGAACTCGTGCAAGTCATCATGCCGTTCATGACAAAGACCGAGGTGATGACGTTGTCGGTGGACCAGGGCTGGGTCACACGGGCCACCGTCGAGGATGTGAAACTGCTCCCCGGCGTGCAGCGGGAAATGTTCCAGTTGCAGGGCGGCGAGTGGGTCGCACGCGAGATCGTGCGGCACGTCCAGGGGGGGCGCGCCAAGTTCGTGATCAACAGTGGCGACGTCGTCTGGTGGGGCAATCAGGGCCATCTGATCGACGACAGCCCGTACTGGAAGCGCGTGAACGACACCATGCTGAAGCTGCTGCCGGCACCGGATGACGAGATGCGCGCGGCCGGGCTCGGCGGACGCTGGTTCCTCTCGGTGGGCAACCACGAGGTGTGGGGCGATCCCAAGATCGAGGGCACGCTGGCCGCCGTGCCCTATCTGAAAGACTTCGGCGTGACGCCGGAGCGGCTGATCTACAAGTTCGACTTCAAGGACGTCCGTTTCATCTTTCTGTGGACCGGGAAGTACGACTACCGGTCACCCTCGCTATGGGACGGGGATCGGCCGAAATATGCGGATCAGATGCAGGAGCTGCGGCAGTGGCTGGACGAGGCCAAGGCCAAAGGCATCAAAAAGGCGTTCATTGTCTTCCATTATCCGGTGTTCTGCCGTGCAGGCCTGGGCCCAATCCCCGAGCCCGACAATCCCCATAAGGTGATCGCGGCCTACGCGAAGGATCTGGAACTGGTCGTGTTCAACGGGCACGTCCACTCGACCGAGTTATACGACGTCGACGGCGTGAAGTACTTGCTGCTAGGGGGGGGCGGGGCGGAACAGGATCCCATCCTACCGGGCCGTACCAGCATCAAGGTGCCCGCGGACTATCCGAAGGATCTCTACTGGAAGGGCAAGCCGCCCTTGGAGGACTACAACTACGTTCTGGTGGATGTCGAACCCGGCCAGAAGACGAAGTTCAGCCTCAGTCGCTTCCGGCCGACCTCCTCCGTGCCGTTCGCGACCGAGGAACTGTTCACCTAGAACCATCGGATGATTCGGTGATCGGCGCCCGTGGTAACAGCTCTGCTGATTATTCATGGTCTGGTGGCGGTCGCGCTGCTCGGCGCGATTACCCACCAAACGCTGGCGACATGGGCGCCGACCGGCGCCCGGCCGGGTTCATTCTTCGGCCGCTTTCGTACGGTACCGTCCGCTTCGTTCGCCAACGCTATTGTCGCTCTGTACGCGACCTCCGCGCTGCTGGGCGCGATCGTGTATCTGTACTTCAAGACCGACATTCAGCCCGACCTAGAGCGTGACCGCCATTGGCAGGCGCTGGGCTTTTTTGACCTAAAGGAGGATTTCGTTTCCATTGGCTTGGGGTTGCTGCCGGCTTATTGGATTTGCTGGCGGCGACCGGTTTCCGGCGAGCCCGGCCGAACACGCGCAGCCCTGACTGCGGTCCTTGCTTTCATTGTGTGGTGGGGCTTTCTCGTCGGTCATGTCATGAACAACATCATGGGCTTCGGGTCATGACGGTGGCTTCCACACTGCGAAAATTCGCCTTTGCCTACGGGCCAGCGTTCGCTGTCATCTACGCAGTCGCGCGAGCGCGGGGTTTTGCGCTGATTACCGTATACCCCTCGTTGGGCATCGTCCTTCTCGGCATGCACCGTTCCCGCGATGTCGCAGACCCAGCGCTCGATTTCCTTGCTCCCGAGATGTGGTGGTACGGATGGACTACTACGGCCGCGATCGGGGCGCTCGTGGTCGGTCTTGTCGCCGCGCTGTTGCCCGACCGATGGATGCGCCGTTTCTGGTCAGGGTGGTTGTGGGTGATTCCCTGCTGCGCAATGATCGAATGCGTTTATCTCGCGATTCCTTGGTTGAGACGCTAGCCACCATTAGGTCAACGCGCGGCTTAGCTGCGCCCGCCAAACCTGAGCGAACGGCAGGTTTGTGGAAGCGGCCGCCGAGCCCGCAACGACCGCCATAGGCGCGAAGCCGTCGGAGCCGAGCAGCGGCAAACGTCCGCTCCGGAGATCGCGTAGTGGGCCGGTGTATGACCAGCTTGGGTTGCGGTCCTCTGAACCGGGCATCAAGCGAGATGCCAACCTCACCGACCGCCGTGTCGTCCCACATGATGTGGATGATATTGGGCGGCGCGTCCCGAAGCGCGCGAGCAACGCGTTCGCCAGCGGTTTGGTGTCGGCGCGCGGCCGCGCCGCGAACAGCAGGAACTCGAGCAGTTCATAATCCGCGAGCGCCGCCGGCCCGGCCGAGAGCAACCGTTCGCGCAGCCGCTCGCGATGGCCTAGATAATGCGGCTTGGTCCTGTTGTCCCCGACCGGCGCTTGTTTCGCGATGCCGCGTATTTTTCGCCAGGCAGCGCGTTACTTCAACCGTTCCTTGATCTTGTCGAGCCCGACATGGGCGCAGGCCTCGTCCTTCTCGCCGCCGGGCGCGCCGCTGACGCCCAGTGCTCCGACCACCTCGCCGCCGATCTTGATGGCGATGGCGCCGGGCGACATGACCAGATGCGGCGTCTTGGCGAGGACGCTCGGCGGTGGCGTGGTCTTGAAGCGCTCGGCCAGCGCCGAAAGGTCGGTCTTGAGCGAGACGGCGGTATAGGCCTTGTCGCGCGCGGCGACCGTGGTGTGGATGCCGGCATTGTCGCCGCGCAGCATCGCCTGGCGCACGCCGTCGATATCGACCAGCACGGCGCTGACGGCATAGCCCTTGGTGGCGCAAGCGGCGACCGCGGCGCCGACCGCTTCGTTGGCCAGTGCCGCCGAAATGCGATGCGTGGTCATCAGGCCTTGCGCCTGGGCGGCGGTGCCGGCGATCGCCACCACGCACAACGCAGCCAGCGCAATAACACGATAAAGCTTCATGGTGTCCTCCCATGTCGGCGAGAAAACGACACTAACCGCCAAAGCGCCAGGACGCCAAGACGGCGGCTTCAGAAGCTAAACCAGCTGTTGCGGATGGCCAGATAAATCCAGCTCTCATCGCGCGAACGGCAATCCCACATAATTCTCGGCGATGGCGGTCAGCGCCGCGCGGGAGTGGACGAGGTAATCGAGATCGGCAAGGCGGATGCGCTGCTCGAACGGATTTTCGCCCGGATCGAGATGCAGCATCGTCGCCATGTACAGGAGAAGCGCTCGCCTCGCCAAATCCGGGGGAGGCATTCGAGGCGTAATTGAACTACTAAAAACGTGGGATTATGATTTCCGCGGCTCAGCGATCTAAATATTTAATATGATTGAATATTTCTTTGGACACACAGGCGCCAGTAATCGCTCAGCAATCGCCCGACCGATGAGTAGTTGACCTTAGGGCCGGCCCTTCCGAAGGAAGGTGTCCCAAACCCAACGCTGCGGCACGTGCCGTTGCCGCGCCTTCGATCAAGGTGGCGCTATTGACCGACCTGCAAGAGATGCAACGGTCGTTGCGAGCCCGCTGGCTCTGACCTGTCTTCTCCGTTCAGAAAAGGGAATAGCTTCTTGCTTGGGGGGTGGCGGGTGCCCATGGCTGTATCTCTAATTTTCAGATTCATTTGTTCCTCGTTCGATAAGGCAGCCAAGGTCAACGACGCTTGGACCGACGAAGATAGGCGCCCGCTGCGCACCGGCCTGCGCTCTCCGTCGACTCGATGTGGTTCAGATTCCCTCGGCCGCCTCCGACCAATCATTGGCTGAGCGTCCTCGTCTTGACCACGCAAGAATGCCGTACGCAATTGCCGCGATGAGTTCGCCGACAGCGACGATCTGGAACAGCGCTGGCGTAGACAAGTGTCGGTCAATCAGCATGCCGGCTGCTACTGGCGCGATGAAGCCGCCGATCCGCTGGATGCCGATGGCCCAGCCCGCACCTGTCGAGCGAATCGACGTCGGATAGACGATGCCTTGCAGCCCCGCATGACCGAACTGGGCGCCGATCACCATGAAGCCGGCCAGGAACGCGAAAGTCATGAGCATAGCCTCCGACGATCCGGAATTGCCAAGAACCACCATCACGATCGCGGCCAGTACGAAGGTAAAGGAAATGGCTTTCGGCCCGTACCGATCGAGCGCCAGGGTTACTGGGATGGCCCCAGCCAATCCTCCCCATTGGTTCAACGAGTTGACCACCACCGAAGCCGAGACCGACAAACCCGCTTGGTGCACCAGATATGGCAGCCAGCTTCCAAGGAAGAAGATGGCGATGGCGTTGGCGATACCGACCACCCACATGGTCAAGGTCGCAACGATATGCTGGCGCTGAAACAGCGAGCTGACCGGCATACCGGGCGCCTTGCGCTCGATCACGAAATAGCGCGCATCGCTCGGGAAGCGATCGCGCGGATACATACGGACGAGCAGATCGGCGATCTCACGGTCACGACCACCCCATGCCGCGAGCTGTAGAACCGAATCAGGCAGGAAGCGCAGGAGCAACAGCCCCGTGACTAGCGGCAGCACGCCGCCGACGATCAGCACAGTGTGCCAGGTCGAAACCTGGAGGACCTTGGCAATAATCAGGCTGGCCAAGGCGCCGCCACCCGTATAGCCAAACAGGGTCAGCGTGATGGCCATCGCGCGCCGGCGCACCGGCGCATATTCGGCAACATAGGCTATGGCGTTCGGATTGACCGCTCCCATGCCGATACCGGCCAGGAAGCGCAGCGCTCCAAGCTCGTAGGGGTTGGTGGACCAGGCCGATATCAGGGTGAAGATCCCGAACATAAATGTCCCGGCGATGATCACGGCGCGGCGCCCCAATTTGTCGGCGATGATGCCGAAGAGCAGGGCTCCGGCCATAAGCCCTACAACGCCCGCACTGACCACCCACCCAAAGGCGGCCCGGTCGATATGCCAGTCAGCGATCACGGAAGGCCCGATATTGCCTAACACGCCGAAATCGTAACCATCGGATGCCATCAGGAATGCGCACCAAGCGATGAACCCGATCTGCGCCGCACCCACTTTGCGCGCGTCGATCGCGGCGCCGACGTCGATTGCCTCAGCCATGCCGCTTCCTCCAATAGCGCCCTTCGTTTGCGCTCTTCTGTTCTCGATCTAGAATTCAGACCTCGGCCAATAAATCTTTGGTCTCGGCCGGCAGGAGCGGCGCACGTTCGAGGATCATGTCGGCGGCCTTTTCGGCGATCATGATCGTCGGCGCGTTGGTGTTGCCACCCGGCACAGTGGGCATTACCGATGCGTCGACCACTCGCAAACCGTCCATGCCGTGAACGCGAAGCCGCGCGTCGACGACTGCGTTCGCGTCCTTACCCATCTTGCAGGTGCCAACCGCATGATGCGAGGTGGCCGCGGTTCGCCGGATGAAAGCCTCGATCGCTTCGTCCAATTCGACGCCGTCGCCCGGCGCCACCTCGCGCTCGATCATGCCGGCCAAGGGCTGGCTACGATAAATGGCGCGGGCGGCGCGCACGCCGGCGCGCAGGGTGACGAGGTCGGATCGTTCCTTGAACAAATTAAGCCGGATGGCAGGCGGCGTCGCCGGATCGGTGGAGCGAAGTGTCACCTCGCCGCGGCTATCCGGGTGCAGCAGTACGGGCATGCAACCGAGCCCCGATGGCTGAGGCCGCGACAAGCCCGGGAACCACACCTTGGCATCCGACACCGCTGGCACGAACAGAAGCTGGATGTCGGGCCGTTCGAGTTCCGGTCGGGTGCGCAGCATGACGCTGCCCGCAATCGCCTGCTGGGCCAGCGGACCACGCCCGGTCAGCGTCCAGCGCACAACTTCAAATGTGAGGCGGTCGAGACGCAGCACGGTGTGGAAGCCTCCAGCCTCGCGCAGATGCCATTCCATCATGGAGCGGGCATGCTCGGAGAGATTGCGTCCCACGCCCGGCAGATCGAGCACTGGATTGATGCCAATTTCGCGAAGGTGGTCCGCCCGGCCAATGCCCGACAGCATTAGGAGCTGCGGTGAGTTGTACGTGCCGCCGCACAAGATCACCTCGCGTCGGGCACGGACGCGGTAGAGCTGGCCATCGCGCGCGAACTCGATCCCCACCGCCCGGTGGTTCTCGACCAGCAGCCGGGTGGCCATCGCTCGGGTTTCAACGGAAAGGTTGGGCCGCCCTTCCGCCGGATGCAGATAGGCGCGTGCGGTGCTCGCCCTCCGGCCACGCCCGGTGGTGACCTCGCTGCGGCTGAAGCCTTCCGGCTGGCTGGCGTGATGGTCCTCGGAAAAGGGATGCCCCGCTGCGGCAGCGGCGTTGCGATGGGCCTCGAAGAGCTGGTGGGTCGTGTCGATGAGAGTAACGGTCAGCGGCCCCGAACCGCCGTGGAAACGACTTTCGCCGCGGAAGTTGGTCTCGGCGCGCTTGAAATAGGGGAGCACGTCCGCGTACCCCCAGCCCTCCAGCCCAGATTGGCGCCATAGGTCGTAGTCGCGGGGGTGGCCTCGCACATACAAAGTGCCATTGATCGAGGAGCTGCCGCCTAGCACCTTGCCGCGCGGCAGGATTACGCGGCGCCCGTCGAGCTGTGGCTCCGGCTCGGTCGTATAGTTCCAGTTGAAGCGGGGATCGTTGCGCACGGTGCGGAACGCCAGCGGGATTCGCAGACGAATATGATCGTCGCGCCCGCCCGCCTCGAGCACGAGCACCGAAATATCCGGGATCTCGGACAGCCGCGCCGCCACCACGCAGCCCGCGGAGCCGGCACCGACGACGATATAGTCATAGTCCCGCCTGGCTCGCTCCATCGGGCTTACTCCGCGAAGACATAGCCGTAACGTACGCCGGCACGCCGGATACGCCCGGCGGCGGGGTCGACGAAATGCGCAGGCAGGATCAGTGTGTCGGTGTCGGCATGGCGCTCGACCAGCTTTAGCCGATTGGTCCGGGCGAGCGCCTGGTCGCTATCGAAGCGGGTCGACCAGTCAGGGAAATGAAGTTGGATCGGGCTGTGCAATACGTCACCGGTCAAGGCAGCGCGGCGATCCCCGAGCAGGTGAACCACAATGTTGCCCGGCGTATGGCCAGGCACTAGTTCGATCCCGACGTGGTCACAAACCGGCTGGCCCTCCTCGACGGGCCAGGCCTGCCCGGCCTCGATCACCGGTAGCACTGAGTCGGCGAAGGACCCGCCGTTGAGTTCCGCGGGCGGCGTGGACCGGCTCAACACTAGCCAATGATCGTGCTCGACGCGGCTCATCACGTAGCGCGCATTGGGAAAGGTCGGTACCCAGCGCCCGTTCACCAGCCGCGTGTTCCAGCCGACATGATCCCCGTGCAGGTGAGTGCAGAACACGAAATCCACCTGCTCTGGCCTTACCCCTAACCGGCGCAGATTGCCTAGATAGTCGGTATGGCGATGGTGGGACATGGGCCGGCCGGGCCGTTCCTTGTCGTTGCCATAGCAGGTATCGACGATGATAGTGTGGTGCCGCGTGCGTGCAATGAAGCTATGCAGGCTTAGACGCACATAACGGCTATCAGGGTCAACATGACGCGGCCCCAGGACCCTCAGCGCCTCTTCCATCGCTTCATCAGTGGCGTCCGGAAACATAGCGTCCGCGGCGGCGAGCCATTTGTCGTCGTCGAGCAGCTTGTCAATGCTAACGCCGGCGCCCAAATCCTGCGTCTTCATGTCTGTTCCAATTCCGCCTATTTCGCCACCGGATTGTTGGCGCAAGTAGACCCGGACGGTGCGGTGTGGTCAATCTCGGCTGCAGGATGGCGGTGATGCAGGAATTGCGCTCGAACCCGCCTATGTCGGCCCTCAAGCGGGGATCGTTGAGACGCCCGTCTCAGTCGTCCATCGATCAATTGAAGCCGCGCCAAGTCTTTCGAGTTCGATGACGCGCCGGTTGATCCTGAAGCCGATCAATCCGAGGTAACTACGACGACAATCCCACTCATCTCGCTCACCATACATAGCGCCTACTCAACGACCGGATGCGTCGTGATGGCAGATTGTTTCTCTATTCAGAAACGTCTGAAAATCACCCCCGCTCATAATAGCTGCCGTGTGAACCAATCGTGCGGGAACCACCCCACATGGCTCAATTCGTCTGTCGGATGGACTGACCTTGCAATTCTGCTAGAGCTAGAGCTGCCTCGATCCGGGCAAGCATCGGCGTATGGCCGTATTGGGGCGTGATGCGCTGAGCTTCGCTTAGATATTGGATAGCGGGACCGCGCTTCCTCTTGGCCTTGTTCTCGACGTGCTATCGCTTGGCCAATCCAGCGAACGCCGTGGGCAACTTTGGCCATCTAGAAGCCGCTTGCAAAAGGGCTCGGTCATCGGAAGCCAATCTATCGACGCGCGATGTTAGCAAGCCCTGAACGCTTGCCGGCATCGCAGCGGCAACCGCCGCCGAATCGTAATCGAGCTCATCCGGACCGGTGCGCAATACACCGCGCTCGGTCAGAAAGCTAACAATCTCTTCGGCAAAGAGCGCGTTACCTTCCCCACGATCCGCAATCAGTTTCGCCAGCTCCGGGGCGCAGGTGTGAGACGCCGAGACGAGAACCCACGAGCCGTCCAATGTTGTCGTCGGAAAGCGGCGCCAAGGTCAGTCGCGCTACCCTCGGGTTGATCAAGCCCCACGAGCGTACGTATTCCGGCCGCCGCGTCACCAAGACGAGCAGAGGGAGGCTTGCCCCACTACAGACGATCTTGCCAAGCATCTCTTCCGAAACGCTGTCAATTCAGTGCAGGTCCTCGACAATCATCGTCACTGGCGACATCCCACATCGCGCCGCCAAAAGGTTCTGAAACAGATCGCGCGTACGCAGACCAATCAAGACGCCGTCAAGGCCGCTTAGCGATTCTTCCGGGGCCTGAGCCCAAGTAAGTTCAGGAGAAGCCCGAGATTTTGAGGGGTAGAAAGGCCTAGTGCGCTAAGGCCACCTTCGAGCTTCTGCACTGGATGAGCGTGTAGGTGCCCTCTCCACCCAAACGCTCAGAAATCGGGTTGAAATCAGCCATATCGGTAAACAAAACCGTAATCTGGCGGCACTCACCAGTGGCTGGTAATGGGGACGGAGAAGGGTTGACGTCGGCTGTCATCCCGCTGGCATCCCGATCTTTCGCAAATTGTCAGAGACACGCTCGGCGTACGCCAACACCGCTGGGGCATCGGTGGCCGTCCTAATCACGCGACGCAGACGGGCAATTAACACGACCAGATTAAGTTCCAAGGCGACTTTGATCGAAGTTCCTGCCTCCTCCGGTTGGCCAATACCGACCAAGGCTGCAGCGAGAAAGCAATGCGACAGAAAGTAATTCCGGTTTAGCTCAATCGATCGGCGGTACCACGTGACCGCTTGGTCATCCTTCCCTAGAGCTAGCTTCGAGAGTCCCACGATATGCATCCACACGTGTGTCTGCCGGGCCGAACGCCACGTTGTGACCGTTGCCAATCGGCGCGGCACGGATTGGAGAATCGCCGGGACCAGACGCCTGTTCCTTCACGGATTAACACGCCCGGCTTTTGGTGGGAGACAGGGGCGCCACGCTGATATCGCGCCGCATGCGCTTCCTATCGCGCTCGATTGTCTCCTTAACGTCAAGTGCGAGTGTCGGTACAACGCCCGTGGCACCCCGATTTTCTTTCAACTGCGGACCGATTGGTGCGAGCGACAAAGCAGCTTCGTGCAGAAGGGCCATGGGCACCTGAACTCGCCACAGTTTGAGTACGCTAGCTGTGTCGAATCGTCTGCCGCTGTCAGCTGCCTGCAACCGAAATGATCTCACCGAACGGAGCTTGGTGTTGGCCATCGAACCGGTACATTTGCATCTGCCCTATGGGGTAGTAGTTGGCGGGGCTCGTATTCAAGGTGGGTAAGTTCGGACACCGCCGCGACACGCGATGGACGGATTGGCTTTGCCAATAGCGGTATTCGTCCGCCTTCATTTCCTCAAAGTCGGTATAACGACGGATGGTCGTCTCCATGGCCGCCACTGTAGCACAGCGGAGGTTAACTACAAATTGACGCTGTGAAAGCTCGGGCCGGATTTCTTGCCGACCGGCCGACGCTCCGAGCGCCTGATAAACTGGATTATCACGCGCTAAATCCTAGTGCAGGCGCGTGCCGGTCCAACGGTCCCGGCCCGCCCAGAACGGGCAAGCCGGACAGGTGGCCCCCTCGTAGTCGATGCCTTCTTCATGGGGGCAGCCGATAATCCGGTCGGTCATGACGACCGACTTGGCTCCGGCCTCGGCGATGAATTCCAACACCTCTTCCGTCGCTTGGATATCCTCGCGGATGTCGGTCTGCCCCTTCGAGAACCAGCGTCGAAGGTCGGTTGCCTCAGCATTCTCGGCCGGCACAATGCCGACCGTGAGCTTGGTCGCCGTGCTATCGTCCGGACCGTAGAGCGCGACAGTTGCGAGCGGCCAGCCGCGAAATCCCTTTTTGGCCCTCTTGCTCAATCTTTTGCGGGCGCGATCGATCATTGCCGCCAGCCGCTTTGGTGAGGATCACGAACCGCCTTTTCCCACTCGGGGCCAAGCCGGTCGAGAACGTCGAGCGGGTGTCTCTCGTCGCCGTCAAGTACGTCGAGGCGGCCGAGCAACAGGGCTACCGCGCAGGCTTCGCCAGTTGACAGCACGCCGATGCTCGCGGGGTCGGCATCGACGTTGCGGGCAAGTTCCACCAGTCGCGCGCGCAAGCGGAAAAATTCATCGACGCCCATGCAATCCCCCTCAAACTGCCGCCACATTATGCACCAGAATTGTGTAATTCTTGAATTGTGAAACACGGAGGGGCAGTCACCAGCTAGTTCGGTAGCTCTCGGGTACTCTCGATAAAATACGTTATCAAGAGTAAATTGCGGAGCGGTCCAATGGGTCGCCCTCGATGCAAATTGAGAAGTATTGGCATCGCCACGGTCACATGAGTGGATACGTGATGAAACTCTCCCGACGGCCTCGCCTTCAATGCGGGAGTAGCCCGGTGAGGTTAGGCCACCAACAGCCTTGGGCAGCAACGAACTCCCATGTGACGTTAGGGTCTAAATGGGTCCAAAATCTGACTGGTCCGATTCAGGATGCTATCGCCCTACAGCAGCAGCTTGTGTACCTGCACTCCATCCCAAATCTCGCTGCTCTCACTGTGGCCATCACGACGGTCAATCAGACAGTCACCATGATCAACAATCAAAAGGCCCAGATCGACGGATGGGTGAAGGACCGGCGAGATAATCAGCCTACCGGTGTTCTCAAAACTGATGAAACCGCGGTCGAAGAGATGATCGATGCTTGGTGTGAGCAGCAAGCCATTTTCGCCACAGAGCCGCTCTTCGTTGGATGAATCACGCCACGGCTCGCAATGACTGGCGATGAGATGCACCGGGTTCTCGACGCCAGTATACGACAGCGTGATTCGATCTTGCTGACCCGGTCTTTGAAGAGCCCCTGTCCATTCCGTGCACGGCTGATCGCCAGCCGGTCTGTCTCTGGGATGCCGGAATCGTTGGTTACCTAATGTTCAAGCCGCCGTTCCCAGATATCAAGGTCATCAGTGGGAACCGGCTTCACGTCTCGCGCAGCCACCGTCAGGCTTCAACCTCGTGACCGATCAGGCCCATCATCACTTCGGCCAGCGGCACGGGAATTTCGGTTAGTGGTAGACGGATTGCAAGCCGTTTCCGTTGGGCTGAAGCGGCGCATATTTCTCGGGCAGGAGTGGACCGAGGACAGCCATGTGATCCTTCGGCCGGACCTTGTTCACAAGTTCCGTGAACTTCACGGTGACCTTCCACCCGCATTCTCCCAATTCTGCCCGGCCGTGCCGAACTCAAGGGGCTTCGGACTTTCCCAGCAATAGGACTGCGCAATCCCGTTCGCGTGTCCATAAAGGAGAAGATCAGATCGCCGGGCGCGACCTCACGCATGGATTCATAGAAAGGATTGCGCGCGCCATTGGCGTAGCGTTTAGGCGACCAGAGATAGCCGCCCTGAACTTCATGGCGGTAAGTCTGGTTCTGATTCACCCACCAATAGCGCATATACCCTTTGCTTGGTTTTGGTCGCCAGACGCAGTTTGTGAATACCGCGTCCGTGTCTAACCATTCTGCCAGGGGTTGGTGCCAGCAACAACGATGCGTGCGACACGATCCACCGGATGTGATTCGGACCTCGAGGCTCGGAGTCGCCTGCAAAGAGACCCAATGGGAGCGGCGTTGCTCGCGCGTGGCTCCCGATATTCCTCACCTCAAATCGTCGTGGGCGTCAGTGTTCGGATGGCCCAACCCCAAGGGCGTAGGGCGTAGATGCGCGTAGGAAAGACAACGAGCAGCGGGAGAGCAGGGTAAGGCAAGATGAAACAATCGCGCCATCTCCGTTGGATGGCGCACAAGCGTTTGTCTTCACATCTATTTTTGGCGCCCAGCATGGCGCCTTTTAGATGGGCGCGTGGCGCCACAACTCCCGTAAGCTGCTGACTTTGCTGAAGCCCAATGGCGCCGATTTTCTCGTAGCGTTCGGGCAGGCATGCTTGCTCACGGGGCGCATGATGACCGGTCCCAAGGTGATGCCGTGACGCAGACGACTACTTCGAACCCAAACTCGGCACGATCCGTTCGCGCGGCAGCAAAGCGGGGTCAGCGTCGTCTGCACCAGGTACTGCACGCCGTGGCGCTGGCCGATCGCCACAGCGGCGCGCCAACGCGCCGTGCGACCTTCAACGGCAGCCGCATCGGCCGGGGCGCTCGTGCCGGGCGTGTGCTCGCGTTGCCCTCCCAACACCGTTATGCGAGTGCCGTACTGCGCAAAAGCGCGCGATTAACTTCTTACAGGGAGAATTGATAAGAAGCCGGCCGGCTTCAGTCGGAATCTGGGCGCGGCCGGCCGCGCAGGGCCTTGATCGCCGCGGCTGCCTTTCTCCTCAGCCGGCGGCGCCGGCTCCCTAGCGTGGGGCGTGTGGGGCGGCGCGAGATTGGCCGGTCGGCGCACGACGGATGAGTTCCGCCAGGCGTTCGATCGCGTCGATGCGGTTCATATTCTGCGATCGATGGCGCGGGACGGTTATTACCAGCACCCCGCCCTGCGTCAGCTTCTGCGCTGCAAGCGCCGACAGCCGCGCGCGGACATCCTCGGGCAGGGAGGGCGAGCGGCGGACGTCGCCGCGGATCTGAACCGCGCTCGAAACCTTGTTTACGTTCTGCCCACCCGGGCGGGAGGCACGAATGAAGCTTTCCTCGATCTCCTGCTCGTCGATCGAGATGCGGGGTGTGATGCGGATCATGTGACGACGCTACCAGATCGCAGCGGCATGGGGCCTGGTTCAGCTCTTCATGATCCGGAGGAGAAGTTTGGCCTCTCTCGGGTTGGCAATCGCCCCATGGTGGTCATTCCAGCCCGCCTCGCCGTCACTCGAATGCGGACGTTCGCCCAAGCGGGTCAATCTCTGCTCGGAAGTCTGCAGCGGGTGGAAAACGGACTTCCGGATCGCGCCCTTGGCGAGGCCGCTTCTGACCCACCCCGGACGTTCTTTACCGGGTCGGCGCCCTTGGTAAAGCTCTCCCGCCCGGATCACTTAGTCAAAAACAGATCGATCTCCTCGAAAAACCGAGCAGTGGCAGGTTCGTGCTTCAGAAAGAGGTGATTCCGCCCCGGAAGCGCTACGAAGCGAGCACCGGGAATCCCTGCCGCCATTTGACGGCCCGCATCGATCGGACACATGAGATCACCACGCACATGCATGACGAGGGTTGGCACCTGCACTTGCGGGAGCAAATCGCGCACATCGAAATTTCCGACGACTTCTAAGTAGCGGGCAGCGCATTCAGGTGATGTGGTCTTCCGTTGAAGGTCGTTGAACCAATCGGCTTGTTCCGTTGTGCCCTCGGGAATGAACTGCGATGTGAACATTTGCCGAAATGCCGGATCATCCGTGCCCCATCCAAGACGCATCAAAGTTCCCATCGCCGTTCGTTTCTCACGTTCCCCTGGCGATCGCTTGGCGCCACCCAGCGCAAAACCACCATAGAGGATCAGGTGAGAAACGCGCTCCGGATGCCGAACGGCATAAGCAATGGAAATGGCGCAGCCTTGTGAGACGCCAACCAGCGGAAAGCGCTCGATCCCAACGGCATCGACCACGGTTTCAAGATCGCCAACCCATGCCTCAAGAGAAAGCTCATCGACATCCCAATCCGACAGTCCGTTGCCTCGTGCGTCGTATCGAACCAGCGTGTGATTTCTCGCCAATCCCTCCAATAAATGATGCCAGATTGGGCTCTCCCAATCGTATTCGAGGTGGTTCATCCAGTTCGCGGTCTTGACCAAAGGTGGTCCCTGCCCAACGGTTGCATAAGCGAGGCGCACCCCATCGGATGCTCGGCAATATTTGATCTCCTGCGTCATGCCGACGGAACCGAAGTTCACCGAATAGACTTCGACGGGCTTGGCAATGTTCTTGAGGTTCCGCAGTCCCAGCTTCTCGCAGGTAAAAGAGAGCTTTTCGAGCAAGTGATCATGTGCTTGGCGCGAAATGCAAATTCCGCCCGGTTCGGCGATGCCCTCGAGCCGTGCGGCGATGTTCACGCCATCGCCGTAAATGTCGTCACCGTCGATGATGATGTCGCCAAGGTTTATGCCAACCCGAAACTCGATCCGCTTATCGACACTGACTTTGGCGTTCCGCTCGCTCATGCCGCGTTGCACGTCAACGGCGCATCGTACCGCGTCAACCACGGACGCAAACTCGACCAACATGCCATCTCCGGTTGTCTTCACGATGCGGCCGCGATGTTCGTCGATTTGCGGATCGACGAGCGCTTGCCGATGCCCCTTCAATCGAGCGAGAGTGCCTTCCTCGTCCGCGCCCATGAGCCGGCTGTAACCGGCCACATCAACAGCCAGAATTCGCGGCAAGCCTGCGTTCCATGATGCCTCCTCCAGCCGTCCGTCGCCGCCCACGAATCCTTCAGAACAAGACCTTCTTCGCGACTTTGCTACTTTCCGGAAGGCAACGAAACCGATGTTGCCCGGATGACCAAGGATCCACGCCGCACCAACAAGTAGAGCACCAAAGACTGATAGCGGCAACGCGCCCGCTTTGGCGCCCCATCGTGCCAATCACCGAAAGTTTCAGGACCGGCCCAAATGCCCTGCGAGGCTGAGTGATGTTGGTCTGCTTGTTGACCCAGAGTCCGACTCACATATGTCACGCTGGCGGACGCTGTCCCGCCGGTTCAGGGTGAAAAATCGCCGGGCACTCATTCGTCCGACAACGACCTTCGAACTGGGCGGGAATGTTCGGCCCATGGGCCATCTGCCATTCTACAGTAAGGGAAACTCTGAAGAAGTTGTCGACGCGACGAGGGTTGTGTGATTCATAGGGATCAGTGTGCGGAAGCATATTGGGTGGCTCGATGAAGCAGGCGACGCTGGCGGCGGTTGGGTTCGAGCGGTACAGGAAGACGACACGCCGGGCTGTTTTTCTCGCTGAGATGGATCAGGTGGTGCCATGGTCAGTGCTGTGCGCGCTGGTTGAGCCGGTTTACCCGAAGCCGGGCAATGGTCGGCCGCCGGTGGGCGTCGAGCGAATGCTGCGCATCTATTTTCTGCAGCAGTGGTTCAACCTGTCGGACCCGGCGGTGGAGGAAGCGCTTTACGATTCGCTGGCGATGCGCGGATTTGTCGGCATCGACCTGGGCCGCGAGCCGGTTCCGGACGAGACCACGGTGTGCCGCTTCCGGCATGTCATCGAGCGTCACGACTTGGGCAGCCGCCTGTTCGAGGAGGTGCATCGGCATCTTGAAGCCAAGGGGCTCAAGCTGTCGAAGGGCACGATCGTGGACGCGACCATCATCGCCGCGCCATCCTCGACCAAGAATGCAGAGAAGGCGCGCGATCCCGACATGCACCAGACCAAGAAGGGAAACCAGTGGTATTTCGGCATGAAGGCGCATGTCGGCATCGACAGCCGAAGCAAGATCATCCACGCCGTGGTCGCGACCGCCGCGAATGTCGCCGATAGCGAAATATTGCCGGACCTGATGCACGGCGAGGAGACGCGCGTTTGGGGCGATCAGGCGTACCGCGGCCAGACCGACGTGATCAAGGCGCATGCGCCCAACGCGAAAGACTTCACCAACCGCCGCTACCGCCATCGCGGTATCGTGGACGAGATCGAACGGGCCAAGAGCCGCACCAAGTCGAAGGTCCGGTCCAAGGTCGAGCATAGTATCGGCGTCATCAAGCGGGTCTTCGGCTTCGCCAAAGTTCGCTATCGTGGCCTGGACAAGAATGCCAACCGCCTCTTCGTGACCTGCGCGCTGGCCAACCTCTTCCTCGCCCGGCGACACTTGTTGCGGTGGCAAGGCGCGTAGCGCGCCCACAATCCGGCTATGCACCCTTGCCACACAGACAAACGTAAAGCCACTCGCCGAGCCGCGCCGACATCGTTTCAAACCAAAACGGCCGCTCGCGTGGCTTCATTAAATCGAGCTACTTATTCAGACTTTCCTAAGCTTAGGGTTGAACCGATAAGCGTTCGCCAAGGCGGCCTTCGCTTCTTCCATCTTGCCTTCGATCGCAAGGGCGGCGGTCAGATCTGTGTAAGTGGGGAGGCGACCAGCACGATCAATACGCCGAGGTAAGAAAATCCTCAGCTGGACCAAGGGCGCTAAAGCGATGGTGACGGCTGCCGCCTGATCCACCGGACGATGGGTCGTCATCATGGGCCTATTTTGATGGTGCAAAGGCCAGAAAGAGCGTGCCGACCATCGCTCTTAGGTCGATCGCCACTTCTTGAGACCTTGGCGAAGAGCGCGGCCAAGTCGAAATGCAACCTTAGACGTGCCTCTGATTGGAGGCGGAGGCGAGGTTGCCGTCTTTAGCTCTCGCACCGTCCGACCGAGCCGAAACGCGACGTCGGTCCAATCTCCGGTCGGGACCCCCTCCTGTCCGAGTTTCTTTTCCAGGACTGTCTTGAGCGCTTTTGCGTTCGCACGTTCATGCTCGGTCGCGGCTGCGTCTTTGACCACAGCACCAAGGCCGCGCAACTTTCGATGAATAGCCTCAAATGGCTTCATGGCTTTCCAACCGTGTCCGAGAGACTGTAACACAAGCGATCGGTGATTGCGTTGACGGACCGATCCAAATCGCCACCTGAGGCCGAAGTTTTCCCCCCGCTGCGGAGAGGGCCATCGCGGCTGACACGGAAGTGGTCACGGTTATCGTCGTCACCTCCTTTTACCAAGACAGCACGTAACGCTGAAGGACCGGAATGAGTTCGGCAGCCGTCACTGACGGCGGTCGACCTGAAAGGCCGCTTGTGGCACCAACACGAAGTGTCGCAGCAGCAGCTGCGGCCGGTATTTGACCCAAACCGGTCGTCGCATTTGCTGCGAGAGGCATGCAGCCGAGATGGAAATTGTGCGGACCAACACGACGAGCGCCCCAGAAGAATCTAATCCCAATGACGCAGCGAGGACCGATCAGGAAGCGACGCTTCTCGGATAGCGCAACTCGGGGGCCAGACCGTCGCCCATTAAATCGATGAAATTGTCGCAGTAGAAGCGCTGCTTCACCGTGTTCGAAATCCCCGCCATGCTCTCCTCGAACCGCTTTAGCGGATTACGGCCGCCCTCGACATGCGGGTAGTCGGAGGAGAAAAGGCAAACCTCGTTGCCTGCGTTGGCGATGATCCAGCCGGTCTCCTCGTGCGGATAGGGGGTCACGCGCACCTGTCGGCGGACATACTCGCTCGGCTTCAGCGTCAGCTTTTGTAGCCGCTCCTCGTTCTTATGGAAGGCGCGGTGCGCCGAATCCATCGCGCGCATCCAGCCAGGGAGCCATGAAGCACCTTGTTCGATCACTCCCACTTTGAGGCGCGGGAAGCGGTCGAGCACGCGGTCGATGATCAGCGCGGCCACCGCCTGCATCGGTGGGGACGCGATCGCTAGATAGTCGATCGAGCGGAAATTGTCGTCCCCACCATGGAAATCGGGTACCGGCGGTAGGCCGTTATTGAAGAAATTCGGATCCAACAGCCGGCCGCCGCCGCCGACATGGAAGACGATCGGCAGCCCCGCTTCCTCCGCCTGTGCCCAAACGGGATCGAGGCCGCCATGACTCGGCGAATGACCAGGTGGACAGCGCGACGCAATCATCAGCGCCTTACAGCCAAGCTTGATCGCCCGCTCCGTCATCCTTTTGGCGAGCGCGAATTCGGCCAGTGGCACGTAGCCGGTCGGCAATAGCCGCCGATCAGATGCGCAGAAATCGACCATGTAGCGGTTATGTGCCTCGGCACCAGCATCGGCCGCCTCCAGATCGCCTTGGTCCTCGAGCGTCGGCAGCGCGCGTAGCAATTCGGTGGTGAAGACGAGCTGACTTGCAAAGCCGAGGTGATCCAGCGCGCGCGACCGGTCCTCGCGACGATATGCGCCCAGCGCCTCGCGGTTCTTCCGCAACAGTATTTGCGGGCCTTCTTCCGCGGACCAATCCGGATCCTGTTCCCGGCGATGCTCCAACTCGGCCACCTCCTTAGCAAGGTTCGGCCGCCGCCGCATCAAACCAACGGCGGCCACCACCGGCCGGAAACGGGCCTCCAGATAGTCGTCGAGGAAGCCCGGTATCTCCATGGTATGGGCGTCGGCGTCGTGAATGACGCGTCCATCGACATACGGCATCCGTTCCTCCTACGCCGCTCCTTTGCGCGACCAAGTTTAGCAGACATCGGGCTCACGGGGCAGGCGTGCACCGCGCACGACCGTGGCCCGCGACATCGGCCGTAAGATGATCATGAGCGTTAGTGTCTTGCTCATCTATTCGGCGACCCGGTATGTGACAGCCGCATTAGTTAGTCACCCGGGATCAGTTCACCGACGGGCTGCCCGATCTTGCCATCAAAGCGTTGTATCTGCATCCGGCGGATGAGTTGGTAATCGTTCGGACTGGAATTGAGCGTAAGGCCCGCAAGCAAATTGGCGCCGTGGAAATCGTGAAGATTTGCAGCCTGTTTCATTATGTTGTCGCGAGAAAGACCGTTCCCGCATTGCTTCAGTATTTGCACCATAGTCCCCGCCACGCCATAGCCATAGAATGCCAGCGGATCGACCTTTGCCTTCGCGTCGAGATATTTGTCGGCGAATTGGAAAAACGCGACGATATCCGGATCCGATGCTAGCGCCGGGTTGGTGATATCCTTGTAGGGGATGGCGCTGATCACACCGACGGAGATCTCTCGCATACCGGGCAGCAGCTCAACGAACGTGGCATTTAGATCGATGAACCGCAGCGGGTGCCAGCCGAGATCGAACGTCTTGCGCAGCGCTTGGGCCGCCGGCTTTGCGATCGCAATCAGAATCAGCGTATCGGCGCCCGAATGTTGTAGCGAAACAATTTGGCTGTCGACCGTCGGGTCCGACACTTCGTAGCTTTCCTCCTTGACAACCATCTTTCCGTAGCGCTCACCCAGTCCGTCTTTGAGACCCTTGAGGTAGTCGCGACCGAAATCGTCGTGCTGATAGAGAATTGCGATCTTTGCGTTGGGATAATCGTGCAAAGTAAATTTGGCATAGATCTGAGCCTCGACGCGGTAGCTCGGATTGTAAGGCAACGTCCACGGGAAATGCCGGGGATCGAGAAACTGATCAGCGCCGCTCCCGATCAAAAGCTGCGGGACCTTCTTCCCGTTGAGATAGTTGCGGACGGCTGCATTGGTTGGCGTGCCCAGTGCGCCAAACAGAAACGCGACCCCATCTTCCTCGACCAGTTTTCGTGTTTGCTCTACGGCCTTTGGCGGGGAGTAGCCGTCGTCGCGACTGATGAAGACGAGCTTGCGGCCGTTGATGCCGCCCTGGTCGTTGATCATGCGGAAATACCCCGCCTCGGCCCGGCCAACCGCGCCGTAAATGGATGCCGGGCCACTATACGCAATTGTCTGGCCGAACTTGATTTCGCTGTCGGTGATACCGGGCGCGTTTTCCGCAAAGCCAGCCCCAGACAGGAGTATCGAGCCCACGAGGCCGGTGAATACGATTAGATTTTTCCACATAATTTCCTCCCTGTTTTCAGTAGTCGATGATGGAACCTCGGGTCAGTAAGTCGCAGCGACATTTCTCAGCGGTGCCAGATTCCGCTCTTACACGACTGACGACTTATCCTCCGGCACCCTTGCTTTGCGGATTTCGTCACAGAGACGTTCACGCTATGCCACGGCGGTCGGGGCTGGGAGGCGCAACGTTCATCCCGTCGCCGAGAATGTCGTCGCCGTGCACCAGAACGTCCCGGACGTTCATCCCGACCCGCAACAACATGCGCCGGTCTTCCGGGACGTGCGCATTGCGCTTGACCATAACGGTCTGTACCGCCACCGCGCACTCAAGCGGGTTGACCACAGAGGGGAACTCGATCAGCGAGCCATGGCCCGTGGTCTCGACGATGCGGCCGCCACGCTTGTCCACCAGCGCGTCGGTGACCACGCGGTGCTCACGCAGCGTGCGGGCGGTGCCCGCCTCGTCGACACCCATGAGCCGGAAATAGCCGGCGACGTCGGCGCCCAATATTGCCGCGAGCCGGCGTTCGACCCGACCTGGCTGCCTCACCATGGCGCGCCACCTCCAGTTCGCCTACAGCTTATACAATGACCGGCGCTGAGCATCACGCGTCCGGTCGCCAGAATTCTCGGCTGCATGTCCGCAACCGGCACTCAGCGGCCGTTCGGAGTAGATGCTCTAAAGGGCGGTTATGGGTCGGCAGTTGCCGAAACAGCTGCGCGCTAGCGTCCGGTTTGCCGTGCGGCGGTCCTGAGAGCAGACAGGCGGCTGCCTGCCAAACGCGGTCATACAGGACCGGCGCTCCCAAATCGCCCTCCGGCCGGAGGGCGTAGATAAGCCCGTTTGTGCGTAAATAAAGCCGATTTCGCTTTTCGGCTGTTTGTCGGATTTTTGTCTCAAGGCCGGACGCCATGTCGCGATCCGGCGGAGACAGCGATCATGACGCCTGCCAAGCTCCTCGTCGGCCAGAATTTGCTCGTTTTCGCGATCGTCATCGTGGGTGTTTGGTTCGCGACCGAATGGTGCGCGGCCGAGTTGGGGTTCCAGCCTAAACTCGGCTCTCCCTGGTTCGTGCTGTTGGGGGTCTCTTCCGGGAGCTCTTCGCGTGGTGGTTCTGGTACGACCTCTACGCGCCGGCGATCTTCAACAAGGCCGGCACGATCGCGGCTTTAGAGCGGCCTTGCCGGCTGCATCGTCGCGATCGTCGGATCGCTCTGGCGTGCCCGGCAGAACCGGTCGGTCACACCTACGGATCCTTGCGCCGAGCGACCGGCCAAGAGATCGAGGCGGCCGGTCTGTTCGCTCCGCCGGTGTCTTCCTCGGCCGGCTCGGCCGGAAGTATCTGCGCCGTGATCGCGCGCGCTGCTGTGTGGCAGCGAATCATCATGCCCGACGTTCCTCGATCCCGATCGACAACCTACCGGCGACCAGTGCCGTCGGCTACGCGGTCTCGAGGACAAGGTCGATCACAACACCTGGACGCTGCTGAAGGGCATCGCGATGTCCACGCCGCTCGGTGTCGGCAGCCAGGTCACCTTCGGCAGCAACCAGAGCAACCTCGTCGAGGCGATCCGCGGGGCGATGGCCGAAAGCACCGACCAGGTCCGCCAGCGCATCGTCGAGAAGGATCTCAACATCCAGCCCACCATCACCGTCCGTCCGGGATGGCCGATGCGCGTCATCGTCCACAAGGACCTCGTGCTGCGGCCCTATCAGGGGCAGGGCTGAGGGAGGGCATCATGCCCGAACTGAAACTCGCGAAATTGACGACCGGACGCCAGTCAGGATCACCGTCATCTTTTCGCCGGCGCTGAATCAGGCGTTCCGCCAGTACGCCGGGACCTGTTGTGCCGCCTATGGCGAGGCGGAGTCCGTCGCCGATCTGATTACTTTCATGCTCGACGCTGTCCTCGACAGCGACAAGGCTTCGCCAAAGCACGGACGCAAGCGCCGGGGAGTGAGCGACTATGAAACAGGAGATTGGATTTGAGAAGGGACGCAGGCACGTTTCGGCGCAGTCGACTATTCCTTTTGAGCAACGTCCCACTTGTACGATAGCGGAGGCGTGCAATGCAGCCGGTCTTGGCAAGACCATGAGCATGGTTACACAAGGCACGAATAACGGCATTCAGTTCGCCGACCCGCCAGGGGAATTGCTCCAAGCGTACCGCGAAGTGACGTGGTCATCCGTTCAACCGTTCTTCCCGGCACCAGCATCGACCTTCAGCGCCACCACTTCCGACACGCGAAGGCCCGCACCATAGGTGGTCCCGAATGCCGCTCGGGTACTTCAACCCTGGCGCGGCCGCGAGCAGCCACTCGACATCCTCGACGCTGAGCACCATCGGCGGGTTGCGAGAATGACGAACCAGGACGAAGCGCCGAGACAGCTCCGGTCGGTCAAGCGTCGCGGTGAAGAAGAAGCGAAGCACCGAAACTGAGCAGTTGATGGTCGACGGTTGCACCCCGCTCTCGGTTTGGTGAAACTGGAAACGACGAATATCTCAGCCGTCGCCATATCTGGCGCTGCCTCATTCGCGACGCACCATTCAAACTCGCAGGCCCACATCTTTGTTCTAGGCATTCCGAACATTAGCGGCGTAATCACAGTCGGTACCGAAGCTGGGTTACAAGTGGTCCGCCTCGCAAGTGTCTGTCCACCTTTCGCCGTCAGGCCTCACATCCAAAGGGCTATGCCGATGCAGTGAAATTCGCCATTGCTGAAGCGGCTGACCGCGCAACACAGCCGTCTTGTTCGCGGCGCGAATTACGGCGTGTTAGGAAATTCAGGTCGAACAGCAGATATCAAGTTCGGCAAACGTAGAGAGTCATTGTAGGCTATTGCTATGAACTCCCCCGTTCCCAGCGAGCCCAAAGAACCGTCGAAAGAAGCGACGTCGCCGCGGTCCGAACCTGAGATCATTCCGCCGGACGGAAACTCAATACCAGGCGACGCCGCCGCTCGGTTTTCCATGCGCAGCGAACGCGTCTATGTCTGGCGGCCCGGCCTGTTCACAGGCATTCTCGCAATCCTTCTTATTGGCTCGGCCTTGGCGGTAGCCCTCGCCATTGTCCTCGGCTTGGCAGTGATTTCGTTACCCGTAATTGCCGTGGTCGTTGTCGTCCTTGTCGTCGGGCGTCTTTTAAGAAACTGGTATGTCTAGCAGTCTGGCGTTTGCGGCGTCACCGCGCTCGGCCGAACCATATATGGATGCATCGAGCGGCGGGAAATCCGCGGCATCGCTGGAATCTCGCCTCCGACTGCCGGCCATTCCTGTTTCGTGCAGCGGAAATCGAGGGCGAGGGCGGTCTACATAGGCAATCCCGCGTCGTTTGCGCTGATCTACAGTTGCGATAGCCGCGAAATCGTCAGCATCCACATCAATCCGCTCCATCGTGATAAGCTGCCGCGAACCGTGACGGAAACTATAAATTGGGTCAACACGAAATCAGCTTCAGCTCCTCGCTGCTTCGGAAGATGCGCGCCGTCAGCTTCATGACGCGGCTGATCGAGCAAGGCTCGGTCAATGGCGACGGGCGGCGCCAGATGCTGATCCACGGCACCCACGCCGACGACGAGATGGCGCAGCTCGGCGTCGCGAGCAAGTTTAATGCCGATTGGGATTTCCTGAGGCAATTGCGGGATATCGGGCGAGCTGATGCCGACGGCTGGCTGGCGAGGAATTTCGGCCGGCTGCGGCCAAGAATCGACTGTCGACATCGCGCATGATTTTCTGTGATCCGGTAGCGGGAGATGCGACCCTGTGAGGACTCTCGCAGGCGACGACGCGAAGACTGATCGGACGGCGGACGGGTCGCCGAATATCGGCGGTGAAATAAGCCGCCGGAAGATCGGGCTGCGCCTTGCGCTGACGGCGCTGGTGCTGGCGACTGTCACCGTCACCTCGCTCGCGGTACATCTTTCCTGGTCCTATACCGCGCGGGAAAACGTCTCGGACGTGGTCGGGCAACTCAACAAACAGATCGTCGACTCCGTCCATCACGAAGTGCGCGGCGTACTCAACGACGCCTGGGCGATGCAGGAGGCGGTGCGTTCGATTTTTTTCCAGGGCGCAATCAAGGTCGACGACGAGGGCAAGCGGGAATTCGTGTTCCTCGCGCTGCTGCGCTCGCAGCCCAGCCTGTCGTGGATTTCGCTCGGCTTCCCCAATGGCGATTTCTTCGGCTCGCACAAGGTCAGCGACACGGAGATCGACATGGTTGCGATCCGGCGCGACCCGGAAAAGAAACAACCGGTGCAGCGGGTCGACTACTACAAGCCCGATGTCGGCGACATTCTGTTCCTCAACCGCGAAATTCAGCCGGGGAGCTACGACGCCACGGCGCAGCCATGGTATTCCCGCGCCGTCGCCGAGAACGGGCCGGGCTGGAATCACAGCTCGCATTATCCGACCAGCGACCGGCAATCCTTCAGTACGTCGACGCCACTGATCGTCGACAATCATGTCGTCGCCGTGATCAATGTCGTGATCGAATTGGCACGGCTCTCGGAATTCCTGGAGAGCGTGACGGTCGGCAAGACCGGCACGGTCGTGATTCTCGACAGCGCGGGCCGCGTTGTCGCCGCGGCCGATCCCGCTGCGGTCGAACAGCAGCAAGCCGGAAGCATGCCGGCGCTGGCTAGGCTTGGCCGCGCCAATCCGCTGTTCGACGTGGTCGAGCACGAACTGCATCGCGAAGCTCTCGACCTGGCATCGCTGACGGCGACGCGCCAGCGACGCGTAACCGGCGGCGACGGCATCGATTATTTCGTGACGTTGGCCCCACTGCGCTTCGACAATTGGGTCGTCGCGACGGTCATTCCCGCGAGCGACTTCCTCGCGACGATCGAGCGCAACGCGCAAATGCTGTTGGCTGGGCTGGCGGTCCTGACGGCGCTGATGGCGATTGTCGCGATCATCGTCGCCAACCGCCTCATCACGTCGCCCCTGCTTCGCGTAGTCGGACAGCTTCGCCATGTCGAGAGCTTCGATCTCGACGGCATCACTCGTGTTCCCTCTGCAATGCGCGAACTCGACGATCTATCGATGGCGATGACGCAGATGGCGCGCGGGCTCGCCTCGTTTCAGAAATACATGCCGACCGCGCTGGTGCGGACCCTGGTGTCGCGCGGCGTCGAGGCGCGACCAGGCGGACGCGAGCAGGAATTGACGGTGCTGTTCATCGACATTACGGGTTTTACCAGCCTGTCAGAGCGGCTCGGCGACAATGTTGTGCCGGTGCTGACGGAATATCTCGAGCTGACCTCCCACGCCATCCTGTCGCAGCACGGCACCATCGACAAATTCATCGGCGATGCGGTGATGGCTTTCTGGGGCGCGCCGGTGCCGAGCGAGCGACACGCCGTCGAGGCGTGCGCCGCCGCACTCGAATGTCAGCGTAGGATGCGCGGTCAGCGCGACGCCGCCGAGCGCGATGGCCGCGATCCGCTCTATATCCGCATCGGGATCAACACGGGAACGATGTTGGTCGGCAATATTGGCTCTAGCGAGCGCCTCAACTACACCGTGATCGGCGATCCCGTGAACGTCGCGAGCCGGCTCGAGGCGATCAATAAGCGATACGGCACAGAAATTCTGATCGGGGAAGATACCCGCCGCGCGGCCGGCGACGCCGTCATTGTGCGCCGTGTCGACAGGGTTGCGGTTTATGGAAGGCTGCATGGCGTCGCAATCTTCGAATTGCTCGCCATGGCCGAGGAAGGCCCGGTGCCTTCCTGGGTGGCGTCATACGAGCACGGTCTCGATGCCTACGGCGAGCGAAACTGGCCGGCGGCGATCGCGTTCTTCGAAGAGGCAGTGCGTCGGCGCGGCGCGGATCGGCCAGCCGAGATTTTTATCGCGCGTTGCCGCGAATTCCTGGTGGTGCCGCCGCCCGCAAGTTGGACACCGCTAACGATGCTCGACGCAAAGTGACCATAACGATCACCACGAACTACTTCCAACCGAACAGGGTCTTGGCGATGACGCGATCGAGCGACAAGGCGCCTGGACCGCGCAGCAGGATGAACAATAGAATTGTCGCCCACATCAGATGCTCGGTCCATTGTTCCGGGTAGACAAACACGCCGATGATGAACGCCATGCCGAGCATCGGCAGCGTCGCCAGCCGCGTCGCAAGCCCGAACAGCAGCAACACAGGACAACTGAGCTCGATTATCGTCGCGAGCGTCGCCGCCAATTCGGTCGGCAGCACCGGCACCGAGTATTCATCGCGGAACAGGACGATAGTGGTCTGCCAGCTTGCGATCTTTGTCATGCCGGATTGCCAGAATACGGCGCCGATGCTGAGCCGCATCAGGAACTGCAAGGCCGATAAGGGCACGAGGCTTAGCAGATCGGTCAGCTCCGTGAGCCGGTCGCCGATGCCATGGCGGGCAGTGAAGTTGGCGCTGCGCGCGGACATGGTTCAGACCTCCTTCGCATCAGTGGCGGCGCAGTCGCAGCCGACAACGAGCCCTTCATCGAACAAGTGTCGTAGCGTAACCGGAAGGTCGAACAGGAAATCGAGCGAGAGCGCGGCGTCGGTCGCTTCTTCAAGACGCGTGCCGCGCGCCAGTGCTTGACGAAAGGCGAACTCGCCGGCGGTCATGCGCCGAAAGACGGGGCGCCCGCTGGCGCGATAGATCTCGAGCCGTATTGCTTCCGGCGCCAACGCACGCAACGCATCGGTCGACGCCTGGTCCTGATGCGCCAGCCAGATTCGATCCACCGGCCAATCGGACGCCAGGTGCCCCCACGCGGGCTGGAACGAGAACACTAGGTCGGGTGCCTGGTCTTGGCTGAATGAGGCGAGGACCGACAAGGGCAGTGCGTTCGAGTGCGGGGCGTGGAACGCGGCGCCGATCGCGCGTTCGAGGCGCGCGACATCCGGCAGATAGACCAGGTCGCGACATGGCGGAAACGACGCCAGGAAATCGGCAAAGCCGGCTCCATAGGCCCACAGGCTCGGTTCGGCCGGCAGCGCGATAGCGATATATTCATGCGCCGCGTAGGCGAAGAAGCGCTCGTCGACGAGCCGGCAAACGACCGGAAAATTGGCCTTCAGCGCCTCGGTCAAGGTGATCGCCATGTGATTACGGTAGATGCGGAGCCGCGCGACGGCGCCGATACCGTCATCTGCGATCGCCGCGAGCAGCTCGGGATCGTGGCCGCCGCGCAGCACGCGCGCCATGCCGTCTTGGATTCGCTCAAGCGAAAGCAACGGCCCTGCTCTTCTCCGCGGCGCGCCGGGCGATTTGCGTCGCGCGGCCGGCTTCGCCGATCAATTCGCCCAGGGGCGGCAGATTCGTGTCGCGCTCGACGATGGTCGCGCACCAGCCGAATTG
Organism: uncultured Alphaproteobacteria bacterium; assembly: GCA_963804725.1. Lineage (GTDB taxonomy): Bacteria > Pseudomonadota > Alphaproteobacteria > ATCC43930 > CGMCC-115725 > JAATGI01. The sequence continues at coordinate 40,617 of CAWDRN010000015.1, forward strand.
GCGAACGGCGTGCTCATATAGCGCCCAGACCGGTTCCGCGACCGGGGCGCCGTGATCGTCGATGAGGATCGTATGGCCGTCGGCGTCGCTCTCGTGATGACCGGCGAGATGGAATTCCCCGACCGCCTCGCGCGGGAGGGCATCCATGTAGGCGATCGGATCGGGTCCAAAATTCCGCCAATTGACGTAGAGATTGTTAACGTCGCACAGGATGCCGCAGCCGGTCCGCGCCGCCAACTCGGCTAGGAAAATCGACTTGTCGATGGTGGCGTGGCGGAAGCGCAAGTAAATGGCGGGATTCTCGATGAGGAGCCGCCGGCCCAGCACGTCCTGTGCGCAATCGACGTTGCGGCATGCGATGCGCAGCGATTCCGGGGTGTAAGGTAAGGGTAGCAAATCGTTGAAATAGGCGCCGGTGTGAACGCTCCAAGCGAGATGCTCGGAGATCAGGCCGGGTTCGATCCGCTCGGTGAGCGCCTTGAGCCGGGCCAGATGGCCGCGGTCGGGTTCTGCCGCTCCACCGAGCGATAGGCCGACGCCATGGAGGCTCAGCGCATAGTCCCGGCGAAGATTGTCGAGCGCCGCGACGGCGGGAGAGCCGGACATGTAATTTTCGGCGTGGACTTCGAGCAGCCCGAGCGCGGGAGGTCGGGTCGACAGCATCTCGTCGATATGGGCCGACCGCAAACCGATGCCGGCTGCCGGCTCCGACTGACCGTTCGCCATGTCCGTCCTCCCCGATCTCCCGCCTATTTCGCGGACAGTGAGCCGCCATTGATCTTCATGCAGGTGCCGGCCGGGACATAGATCCAGGAATTGGCCGCAGCAGCCTTGCGGGATTTGCCGGCGCAGGAATGGCTGGCGGTCTGGCAATCGTTCTGACCGGCGGCGGCAACGCCATAGCACTTTTCCGCCTTGAATGATGGCGGGGCGGCCGGGCCGGCGAACGCGGCAACGGGCAAGGAAACGGCCGCCGTCAGGGCCGAGGCGAGGATAAGCGACGTTTTCATGACAATCTCCTCAGAGGCGAGCGAAGCAATTTCGCTGGAACATTCCAAGTATCGGCACAGAAACGCCTGCGACAACAAGCATGCTAGGGTCGGCAGCCAAATCGATTAGATACCGATCCGCGATCGTTACAATGCGCCCCGCGGCGCGGGCTCCGGAAACGAAACTTCGCCTATTCTTAACTTCGCTCAGGGAATTGGCTTCGGCGTATTTGCCCTGGGCAATCAGGTCCGCTCCGGTCAGACTGAGACGACGCTCGTGTCGGGACGAAGTCCGCTTCCCCTCTTTGATCGCTGAAAGCTGCTTAGCCACTTACGGCCAACGCAATCATACCGGACCGGCGCTTTTGCGTCTTCATTTGGCGTAACGCGAGCAAGAGTGCGGTTTGCGAGTCAACTAGCCCTTTTAGGCCCAAATAACTGTACGGCCGGTAGGGCGTAGATACACCTGTTTGGGCGTAGATAATGCCGATTTCTCTTTTCGGCTACCTGCCGGATTCCTGTCTCATTGTCCGGACGCCGTCTCGCGCTCCGGCGGAGACAGCGATCATGACACCTACCAAGCTCCTCATAGGCCCGATTTTGGTTGTTTTTGCGATCGTCATTGCGGGCATCCGGTTCGCGACCGAATGGTGTACCTCCGAGTTGGGCTTCCAGGCAGAGCTCGGCATATCGTGGTGCATCCTGCGCGGGTTCCCATTCTATCGCTCCTGGCACCTCTTCGCGTGGTGGTTCTGGTACGATGGCAATGTCGCGATCCTGTGCCTCGAAGATCGCCTTGGCGGGCGCGAGACCTCCAACGCCAATAAAAGCGGAAGCCCTCACGGTGCACTCATTGCGACACACACTGGGATCGACGGCTGTATCGACCGGGAAAGCGTAGGCGATGACCGGTGCAATTTTGGGCCACGCGAACATGCGATCAACTTCGATCTACGCACAAGTTCAGTGCGATCCCACAAAGCCAGCCGCTGATCGTGTGTCGACCCGGATCGCGGCTGCCCTAATCTGCTTCCGAATTTTTGGACTGGATCTCGACGTTATGTCCGTCCGCTGAGATCGGCGGTCCGCCCTATTCGTGCAATAGAGATAACGAGGGTTGCTCGGGCGGACCGAGCCGAGCCTCATGCACGGAGGGCGGACCATGAAGAAGTATAGCGGAATATTTGTCGGATTCGACACGGCGAAGAGGAAACATGCGGTGGCGATCGCTGAAGGTGGGCGCAACGGTGAGATTCGGTATCTTGGCGAGATCGATAGTTCACCGGTGACGGTTGAGAAGGCACTGGGCAAGCTGGCGGCGCGCCACGCCAGGCTGCACGTGTGCTACGAGGCGGGTCCCACGGGATATGGGCTTTATCGCCAGGTCAAGGCGCTGGGCCACGACTGTATGGTGGTTGCACCATCGCTCATTCCCAAGAAGCCAGGCGAGCGGATCAAGACCAATCGTCGGGACGCGGTGACCCTTGCGCGGCTGCTTCGGGCCGGTGAACTGACGCCGGTGTGGGTGCCGGATGCGGTTCACGAAGCGGTTCGCGACCTGGTGCGGGCGCGTGAGGCGGCGGCGGCCGATTTGCGCAAGAAGCGCCAACAGGTTCTGTCGTTTCTGCTTCGTCATGGCCGCAACTTCAGCGGGCGCAAACATTGGAGCCTCGCGCATCGGCGCTGGCTTGCCGAGCAGCGCTTCGAGCATGCCGCGCAACAGATCGTGTTCCAAGATGCCATCAACGCGATCGAAGATGCAGTGACGCGCTTGCACGCGCTCGATCAGCAGCTGCTCGCGATCGTGCCAACCTGGTCGATGGCGCCGGTGGTCGCCGCTTATCAGGCCATGCGTGGCGTCTCCTTCGTCGTGGCCGTGACCTTCGCGGCAGAAGTCGGCGACGTGCGACGGTTCGACAATCCGCGTCAGTTGATGGCGTTCCTCGGCCTCGTGCCCGGCGAACACTCGACCGGCGAGACCGTGTACCGTGGCGGTCTTACTCTGACTGGAAATCGCCGTGCCCGGCGCGCGCTCGTCGAGGGCGCTTGGACCTACCGCTACCCGGCTCGCGTCAGCGAGACCTTGCGCGTCCGGCTTGAGGGGCTGCCGAAAGCGGTGCACGCCATCGCCTGGAAGGCACAAGTCCGACTCTGCGCCCGCTATCGCCGATCATCGCTATCGGGAAGAAGCCGCCTGTGGTCATCGCCGCGATCGCGCGCGAAATGGCTGCTTTCCTTTGGGCCATCGGCCGCGAAGTCGAACCGCGGGTGTGAATGACATTCGCTGCACAGGGTTGGGGATGGAGCCACGGAGGGGAATCCCCGGAGTAGCTACGTAGCCGGGCTCTGCCCGACGCACGACGCCTAGACACCGGAACAGCCCCGAGACGAAACACGGAAGGCGGTATCCAACCCGCGGATAAGAGCGTGATCAACCGTCGTCTCAAGCGCTCCATCTCCTGCCCTGTGCAGCGCTACCATTCGAGATCAACGGCGGCATCTTGCCCCCGGCATCATCGCTGCTGCCAAAATCATTAACGACGGACATAAGAGCTACTTCCCGGCGCAAAAATTGAGGGTTCTTCGCCTGCATCAAGAATTTGCTGGAGAGCGAAAATGTGCAAGGTCGGACGGAATTTGGGTTGACGAGGAGGGCGGCGATTGATTCATTCGAATGAACGATTCGAAGCCGACCGACTCCGACTACGCGCGACAAGCTTGTAAGCAAGCTGCCGGTGACCGGTGAGCTGTTGCGAGGCTCGCTCCTGGAACGGACCGTGAGGCACACGAAGAATTGTGCGAAGTGCGCGCGTGGCGAAGGGCACCACGTATTTGTTCTGATGGTGACCTATCCGGGCGGTCGCACGCGTCAGTTCAGCGTTCGCCGTGAGCCGGTGGCCGAGGTTCGCCATTGGCTGGAGAACTATCAGCGGCTGAAGGAGGGGATCGAGAGTATCTGCGAGCTCAATCACGAGCTTCTGTTTGAGAGCCCGCGTCGGCGGGCGAGGGCTCAGCATGATTGAGATGCGCCGTTTCCAGCTCAGCTTTGGCGATGGGCTGATCGCTGAGGAAGGCAGTGACCTTGTGGGCTCCTTCGTCATTCGACCCCGTGCACTCCTCGGCCGAAAATTTCAATTTTGCGCCGGGAAGTAGCTCTTATGTCCGTCGTCAATGATTTTGGCAGCAGCGATGATGCCGGGGGCAAGATGCCGCCGTTGATCTCGAATGGTAGCGCTGCACAGGGCAGGAGATGGAGCGCTTGAGACGACGGTTGATCACGCTCTTATCTGCGGGTTGGATACCGCCTTCCGTGTTTCGTCTCGGGGCTGTTCCGGTGTCTAGGCGTCGTGCGTCGGGCAGAGCCCGGCTACGTAGCTACTCCGGGGATTCCCCTCCGTGGCTCCATCCCCAACCCTGTGCAGCGAATGTCATTCACACCCGCGGTTCGACTTCGCGGCCGATGGCCCAAAGGAAAGCAGCCATTTCGCGCGCGATCGCGGCGATGACCACAGGCGGCTTCTTCCCGATAGCGATGATCGGCGATAGCGGGCGCAGAGTTCGGACTTGTGCCTTCCAGGCGATGGCGTGCACCGCTTTCGGCAGCCCCTCAAGCCGGACGCGCAAGGTCTCGCTGACGCGAGCCGGGTAGCGGTAGGTCCAAGCGCCCTCGACGAGCGCGCGCCGGGCACGGCGATTTCCAGTCAGAGTAAGACCGCCACGGTACACGGTCTCGCCGGTCGAGTGTTCGCCGGGCACGAGGCCGAGGAACGCCATCAACTGACGCGGATTGTCGAACCGTCGCACGTCGCCGACTTCTGCCGCGAAGGTCACGGCCACGACGAAGGAGACGCCACGCATGGCCTGATAAGCGGCGACCACCGGCGCCATCGACCAGGTTGGCACGATCGCGAGCAGCTGCTGATCGAGCGCGTGCAAGCGCGTCACTGCATCTTCGATCGCGTTGATGGCATCTTGGAACACGATCTGTTGCGCGGCATGCTCGAAGCGCTGCTCGGCAAGCCAGCGCCGATGCGCGAGGCTCCAATGTTTGCGCCCGCTGAAGTTGCGGCCATGACGAAGCAGAAACGACAGAACCTGTTGGCGCTTCTTGCGCAAATCGGCCGCCGCCGCCTCACGCGCCCGCACCAGGTCGCGAACCGCTTCGTGAACCGCATCCGGCACCCACACCGGCGTCAGTTCACCGGCCCGAAGCAGCCGCGCAAGGGTCACCGCGTCCCGACGATTGGTCTTGATCCGCTCGCCTGGCTTCTTGGGAATGAGCGATGGTGCAACCACCATACAGTCGTGGCCCAGCGCCTTGACCTGGCGATAAAGCCCATATCCCGTGGGACCCGCCTCGTAGCACACGTGCAGCCTGGCGTGGCGCGCCGCCAGCTTGCCCAGTGCCTTCTCAACCGTCACCGGTGAACTATCGATCTCGCCAAGATACCGAATCTCACCGTTGCGCCCACCTTCAGCGATCGCCACCGCATGTTTCCTCTTCGCCGTGTCGAATCCGACAAATATTCCGCTATACTTCTTCATGGTCCGCCCTCCGTGCATGAGGCTCGGCTCGGTCCGCCCGAGCAACCCTCGTTATCTCTATTGCACGAATAGGGCGGACCGCCGATCTCAGCGGACGGACATAACGTCTAGAAAATTCTAATTTGCCACCTTGGTAGGGCGGGGGGATTCTTCATGAAGAGGTCCTGCTTCAGCGAGCAGCTGATCGCCTTTACATGCACGATTTCAATCTCGCTGTTGTAGAGGCAAAGACCAATACAAGCCGGCGTCCGATGCCGTCCAGCAGGCACATGCCTATCGGCCTAGGAATAGTTCCGCTTCAGTACGCCTTCGATGAAATCGCTGAACTAAAGCCGTTCGATGATTGTTGCATTGGCCATGCCACCGGCCTCACACATGATCTGCAACCCATACCGTCGACCGCTGCGCTCCAGCGCGTTCAGCATGGTGGTCATCAGCCGGGCGCCCGACGCGCCGAGCGGATGGCCGAGCGCGATAGCGCCGCCGCAAGGGTTGAGTTTATCGATGTCCGCATGAAATTCCCGCTGCCAAGCCAGCGGTACCGGCGCAAATGCTTCGTTGACCTCGTAATGGTCGATGGAATTGAGCGTCAAACCACTCTTATCCAAGATCCGGCGGGTAGCCGGCATAGGTGCGGTCAACATCAGCAAGGGATCGTCGCCCACGACATCGAATGCAACGAAGCGGGCACGCGGCGTCAGACCCAGCCGTAATGCGCTTTCCTCGGTCATGAGCAACAGCGCCGCGGCACCGTCCGTGATCTGGGACGAATTGCCGGCCGTGATGCGCCAGTCGATTCCCGGAAATCGGGCGGCGATCGCCTCGTCGGTAAAGGGCGTCTTGAGCTGTGACAGGGCCTCGACGGTCGTGGATGGACGTATGGTTTCATCAGTGTCGATGCGGCGATTGCCCTCACCGACAGGCACGATCTCCCTCGCAAAGCCCCCCGCGACTTGCACGGCCGCCGCACGCCGATGCGAGGCCGCAGAATAGGCATCGAGCTGCTCACGGCTCAAATGCCATCGCGCCGCCACCAACTCGGCTGAGATTCCCTGCGGCACCAAGCCGGGCGCATAACGGTCGATCACCGCCGGACCGTACGGGTCCTTGCCGATCCGTGCACTGCCCATCGGCACGCGGCTGATGGATTCGACGCCGCCGGCTATCACGATGTCGTAGACGCCCGCCATGATGCCCTGCGCCGCGAAGTGAATCGCCTGCTGGCTCGAACCGCATTTGCGGTCGATGGTCGTCGACGGCACATGGACGGGAAAGCCAGCGGCAAGGAGCGCCATCCGGCCCGGTGTACCCGCTTGCTCGCCGACCTGACTGACGCAACCGACGATCACATCGTCGACGGTACCGGGATCGAGCTCGTTTCGCTCGACTAGTGCCCGCAACGTGCCGGCCAGCAAGTCGGTCGGATGGATTTCGGACAAGGCGCCGCCAGGCTTGCCCCGTCCCATTGGCGTGCGGACCGCATCGACGATGACCGGTGTTCTCATCGCGCCCCCTTTTCCTCGGCCACGTCATAGTCGTAAAGCCACGCGGCCTGGAATATCGTCTTGTCGTTGGCAAAACGGTTGCGAATGGCAAACTTAAAATCGCGCTTGAACCTGGCCCAAGGCGAGGCGAGATGGTTATCCGTGGCTCGCGCGCGCGATCCCAGCACGGCGGCCCTGGTGCGAGGCTTGCGCAATTCCTCATAGCGCGCGAGCGCAGCGGTAGGATCACTGGGGATGCCCACGAGGCAAGCCGCCAGGACCCAGCCATCCTCGATCGCCATTGCCGCGCCTTGCCCGAGATAGGGCAGCATGGCATGCGCCGAATCGCCGAGTAGTGTCGCGCGCCCGACACCCCACCGCGCCAGCGGCTCGCGATCGTAGAGCGCCCATTTGTACCAAGTCGGGTTGCCGCGGATCAGCGTCAGGAGCGAAGGGTGCCAGCCCTCATACGTGGCGAGCAGTTCGGCCCGGTCGCATTGGCGGGTCCAGGAACTCTTCGGTCCAGGCGTCGCTGTCGAAATGGGCGACGATGTTAAGCAGTTCGCCGCGGCGAACCGGGTAATGCACGATGTGCCCGTGTGGCCCCATCCAGAGCAGATTGTTTTTCGCATCGACGTCGCCCGGAACATCTTGCATCGGGACCAAGCCACGATAGCAGACGCAACCGGTGAAGCGCGGCTGTTCGGGACCGAACAGGCTGGCGCGTACCGCGGAATGGATGCCGTCGGCACCGACGATCACGTCGGCCTCGAACTCGCCGCCGTCCGCAAAGCGCGCGACGGCGGTCTTCGTTCCGGGCGACACCGCGATGCAACGCTCGCCGGTCCGGACATTTTGCTCCGGGAGGGTCCGTGCCAGGATCGCTAGCAGGTCCGCGCGATGGACAGTGAGATGCGGCGCGCCGAATTTGCCGCTGTTGGCGGCTACCGGCTGGCGCGAGATCTCGCGCCCGCTCAAGGCACTCCGCATGATCTGCCATTCGGCGGCGCTGCTGACCGCGATCACGTCCTGCTCGATACCGAGCGCGCGGCACGCCTTTATCGCGTTGGGACTGAGGCCGATGCCGGCGCCGATCTCCCCCAAAGCCGACGATTGCTCGTAAACGGTGACGTCAAGCCCACGGCGATGCAGCGCCAGCGCGGCGGTCAGTCCGCCGATACCGCCGCCGATGATCGCAACGCGTGTGGCGCGCGCCATATTAGGGCAGGTTCGTCGCGTGGAAGCTGGTCTGGCGCCAGGCGCCGTCCCGACGGACCCAGACCTGCGTGGTCATGATCTTCATGTTCAGCTCCCGTTGCGTCGAACGTACCCTGACGGTCTGATGCAGGCGCCCGGTCGCGACCGCGACATCGCCATAGGCACGGACAATCAGATCCTGGCGCTCGACATCGCGGAATTCCAACCGATCTCGCACGCCGGCAAGATAGGCCGCCTTGTCTTCCACTATTCCCGTGGTGTGGACATGGACCAGATCGTCGTCGATCAGGTCGCCGAGCCCGGCATGGTCCTGCTCGTTCAGGAAACGGCAGCGCGCTTCCTCCAATCGCCGGATTTCGGCAATCGTCCCCTCGTTGCTCATGGTCTTGCCTCCCCACCGTCCCAATGCTCTTCCCAATAGGATCGCAGAAAAAGACAGCCCGGCGTCCCGGCATCGGCATTGGGTGGTACCTTGTCGGTCAGTTCCAGGACGGCGGGCTTTTTAGTCGTGTAGGCGTTCCATCGCGGCAAACCCGGACCGTTCGGATCGCCGGTCTTGGCGAAACTGGTCCAATAGCGTCGCACGATTTCGGAGAAGGCGATATCGTCCGGCCCGGCAACCATGCCGCCCTTTGGCGGGAAGTTGCCGAAGACATAGGCGATCTCCGAGCTGTGATCCGGCACCGGGTTATAGTGAGCTCTTCGTGAAATGATAGCCATGGGCAGGCGCGCGCCCGGTCCGCGCTTGGAGATCGACCCACCACCAAGCGGGGAACCCGATCACCTCGTCGCCGGAGAGGCGGAACGCCGAGTTTGTTGCCTCGGCATCGGTTGCCGCGGGATACAGGGACACGAACGCGCTCATGGCTGCCACGCCGTATCTTTCCCGTGCCGCCCCGATGAAGGTCGCCGCACCCTTGTGGGGCAAGGCACGGCTTCGGAACGGCCCGCCCTCATGTGCATTCCAGCCGACCATCAAAGCAACGTCGTTCTGCTTGCCTTGCACGAAAATCCGCGTCGGCTCGTCCGGCAGGACGTAGCCATCGACGACGGGGCCATAGGAAGTGACGCCGGGATCAGTGGCGAGCGACCAGGGCGTCGCCGCCTCAATGCCCTTGAAGGCAAGAATGCCGGCAGCGTCGCGCGTATTGCGGACAACCGGTCCATCGGTGACCCGGACATTCGCGTCCAACATAGGCTGTGCCTTCGATTCCGCCGCGACGCCGATCGAGAGCAGGAAAACCGCGGCGGCGAACCATGTTGTTGTCGTGAGAACCGTGCTCATGAGCGGGCCTCCCCGGACGCGTCGGTTGCAATGTGACCGGTCGCGCCCGCGCCCGCTGTCACCCTCCGGAGGGACGCGCCATCTTGGGTGCTATTGTGTTGCCAAGCGAAGCGCTTAGAATGAAAAGAAAATTATGATGGGAGGAATGGGCGTGCTTTCGCGATATGGCGAAATAGCGGTTCATCGATACGTCTCGCCAGTTTGGGTAGCGTGCCAACTCCCTGCGGCGACGCCTCATGCTTGAAGACATCATCCCCGCGATCGGGCGAGACGATTTCGGCCGGGTGGCATTCGACCTGTTCCGTCGGAAGATGGAGGTCCACCATTTGACGATCGTCCGCTATCTCGAAGGGCGGCCGGTCAAGCTGTTCGCGGTAGAAAGCGCCATCGACCAACAGGGCTTCCAGTCGGCGATCGATTATTACATGGACAGCGCCTACGTGAACGATCCGTTCCACGACGAATTCCGATATTCGTCCCATCGCGAACTGGTGACGCTGTCGGTCGACGCCGAGCATGTGTCCGACAGGCGCATGCGCGAGCAGCTCTACTACGCCCGCGGCATCACGGCCAAGGATTCGCTAGTGATCCGTCGTCCCCGTGACGTGTTGACGCTGACCGTCTATCGCAGCGTGCCGCCGACCCGGCCCAACGTGCCTTTGATCAGCCGCTGGCGCGGCATACTCGCCGCTGCCGTCGAGCGCCACATCGCAATCGTCGAGGAACCGTCCGCTGGCAAGGAAGCGAGCGTGACCGAGCTGCTGCGCGCGCTACCCGCGGCGTCACCGTTGTCGCCGCAAGAAATTACCGTATGCAGCCTCATTGTCGCCGGCCACTCGACGGAGAGCATCGCGCTCAATCTTGGCATCTCCCCTCATTCGGTGGTCACGTATCGCCGCCGCGCCTATGCCAAGCTGATGCTGAGCTCGCAGAACGAGCTGTTCATGCTGCTGCTGCGCCAATGCGGTGCTGACGACGGAAGGCAAGGGGGCGACCGCCGCGCCGGCCCTCACTAACCCAGCGGCCCCATGAAGGTTTGATCGGCATAAGTGTCCGAGAGCGGCTCTACCGCCTCGGGCAATTCCGTGCCGACCGCGCGCCGCAATGAGGTGGGCCGAGGCTTACCGTCCCAGCCGATCTGCTCCATGTAACAATAAAGCTGGATGGCATGACCCTCGGGATCGACGAGATGTGCGGAATAATCGATGCCGGGCGATAGTTCTGGCGGCACGGTATCGATGAAGCGCATGCCGCGGTTTTTGATATAGGATACGGCGTCGCGAAGCTGCCGGTAGCTTCCGACTTCCATGCCGACGCTCATGCAGTTGCTATGCGCGCTCAACCCCAATTCCTCGCGCAGCGCCTTGGGCACCAGCTTTAAGCTGTGATGCTCTGTGCCATTGCGCAGGAAGACGCAGCGCTGGCCGTGATAACGCACTTCCTCGGTCTTCGTAAAACCAAGCATTTCCGTGTAGAAGGCCTCGGACGCGTCGACATCTTTCACGAACAGCGCCATCGGGCCGATATTCGTCACTTTGAACGGCCGCGGCAGAAGCACACCGCCGACATTGTAGGTTTGCTCACCCGGATCACGGCGCGCATTGCCGGAGAAGATGTCGATACCCTGCGCCAGGGCGTCTTCCACCTCTTGCAGTTCCGAGATTTGGGGTAGCGACGGCGTGTCGTCGAAGCGGCGCATGTGCATCGGTCCCGGCTTGCTGCGGCCGTCCCAGCCGATCTGTTCCATGCCATAGAACAGCTCGACGATCAGGCCGTCAGGATCGTGAAAATAACAGTGCCAGTTGCTGCCCGGCATGTCGCGACCGGTGCGGTTCATCTTGACCTTGTGCCGGCGAAGGAAATCGGCGGCGTTGACCACTTCCTCGAGTGTGCCGACTTGCCAGGTGATCTGGTTGAGCGTGATATCCGGCGAAATTGCGTCGTCGCCGAACAACTTGCCCAAACTCTTGTGAGCCAGAATGAATGCGTGGTGATCGGTGCAATGGCTGAAGAAAAAGACACGCGTGTCTCCGAGGGATTTCACCGCTTCGCTGAATGCCGGGATATTCGCAAGATCGACCACGTCGCTTGCGCGCATGCCGAGCAGCGGCCCATAGAACTCGATGCTGCTCTGAAAATTCGCGACGTTGAAGCCGAAATGGCCAAGTCGCCGGATCTTGAAAGGGCGCGGATAGATCACCCCGCCGACATCGTAGCTTTCAGCCATGGCGCGTACTCCCGTCGAGGTGTCTCTCTCTTAGTCTTCGGGAGGTGGCGGCGCTGTCACCTTCAAAGGCGACAGCGTTCCGCGCAGCGCGACGCCACACTTGCCGCATGACAAAAGTCGGATTCATCGGGCTTGGGGTCCAGGGAAAGTATCTCGCCATCAATCTGGCGGATGCCGGCTATGATCTCATAGTGTACGATCTACGCCGCGATCTTCTCGACGAGCTGGCGATCCACAAGGCTAAGATCGCGAACTCTAACGCCGATATCGGCGCCCATGCCGAGATCATCTGTGTGTGCGTTCTGGACGATCAGCAGGTCAACGACGTTGTGCTGGGGCCAAACGGCGTGCTCGAGACCGCGAAACCCGGCACCATCGTCGCGATCCACAGCACGGTCGATCCCCAGACCATTGGCGATGTGGCCAAGGCCGCTCAGGCGCGCGACGTCGAGATCGTCGACGCGCCGGTGAGCGGCAGCGAGCCCGGCGCGCGCGCCAAAACCATGTTGTACATGGTAGGTGGTTCGAAGGAGGCGTTCGAGCGCTGCCAGCCGGTCTTTGGCACCTCGGCCAAGACCATTCTACACACCGGCGCGCTTGGTACCGGTATCCGTTCGAAGTTGGCGCATCAACTCGTCACCTGCGTGAACATGCTGTCGGCCTATGAGGGCTTCCTCATGGGTAACGCGGCCGGTCTGCCACGCGAAATCCTTACTGAAGTGCTGCGCACCGGCGCGGGGCAGAGCCGGCTGGCCGACCGCTGGGCGACGCTCAAGCTCGGGCCGCACGCGCAAGAGGTTTTCTTTAAGGACCTGCGGCTCTGTCTCAAATTCGCCCATGACCTGAAGATACCGGTGCCGGGGGCTGCGCTGGCTCAGCAGCTGCTCGATCGGATCGTTCCTTAGGAGCCTGCGATGGAACTGAACGGCTCGGCCAAGTCCCTTGTCAATCTCCACGATGGTGAGATCAGCCGCGAAATATTCGTCAACGCCGAACTCTACGAGCAGGAAAAGGCGCGGATTTTCGCGCGCGCTTGGCTCTATATCGGCCACAACAGCCAGATCAGGAAGCCGGGCGACTTCTTCGTCTCCCGCATGGGCGAAGAGTCCGTGATTCTGACCCGGGATCGCGATGCCAAGATCCACGTCTTTCTCAATACCTGCCGTCACCGAGGGATGCGCGTCTGTCGCTACGATGAGGGCCACGCCAATGCGCTCTATTGCCCCTATCACGGCTGGAGCTATGGGCTCGACGGCAAGCTGATCGTGGTACAGCAATTTGAGGAAACCTATTCGCCTCCCTTCAACAAGGAAGAATGGGGGCTGGTCGAAGTGGCGCAGATCGCCGACGTCCAGGGTATGATCTGGGCGACCTGGGACCGGAAGGCGCCGTCCTTCGCCGACTATATGGGTGACGCGCTCGAGGGGCTGGAGGATTCGTTCCGCGCCTGGGACGGCAGCGATCATGGCGTCGAACTGCTTGGCTCGCCGCAGAAATGGATCGTGCCGTCGAACTGGAAGTTCGTCGCCGAGAATTTCGCCGGCGACGTGCTCCATTCCGTCAGCCACCGTTCCGTCGAGATGGTCGGCATCGGACCCGGCACGACGAGCCAGCGCCGCGATCCGCCAGGCCGGACGGTACTGACGGCCTTCGCGGGCGGTCACGGCTACCTCTACGGCATCTATCCCGAGACACAGCCCCGCGCGGACTATGCCGCATCGCCCATCACTTCGGAGTATTTTCAGGAGCGCCGGCGGCGCCGCGCCGAACAGCTCGGCAATCGGTCCGGCGTGATGCCGATGCTGGGTACGGTATTTCCGAACATGTCGTTCCATGCCCAGCAGCCGCGTACCATCCTGGTGTCGCACCCGCTTGGCCCGCACCGCACCGAGATGTGGCGGGTCTATTTCGTCGACAAGGACGCGCCGGCCGAGGCCCGCGATTTCCTCCGCCGCTATTACATGCGTTATTCGGGGCCGGGCGGAATGACCGAGCAGGACGATATGGAGAATTGGAACTACGCCTCGCAGGCGAGCCAAGGCGAGATGGCGCGGCGCTATCCCTATCACTACAAGGCCGGTCTCAACGCCGGCGGTCCCCATGAGACCGTGCCTGGCTTCGCGACCGAAAAACCAATCACCAGCGAACAGAATCCACGCGCGCTCTACCGGCGCTGGGCGGAATTCATGGACGCCTCGAGTTGGGACGAGTTGCGGACGTAACATGCCGGCCGACACGCTGACCCAAACCCGCCTCGACGATCTCCTGCTCATCCGCGAGATCGAGGAGCTGCTCTATCTCGAAGCCGATCTCCTGGATAATCGCCGGTACGAGCCGTGGTTGGACCTATTCACCGAGGATGTCCGGTACTGGATGCCACTGCGCAAGAACGTGCCGTGGCGCGAGCGCGGCGAAGATTCATCGCGCGAAGACGAAGTTGGCTGGTTCGACGACGACAAAGCGACGCTGATCAAGCGGGTCAAGCAGCTCATGACCGGGATCCATTGGGCGGAGGAACCGATTTCGCGTGTCTCCCACATGGTAAGCAACATCCGGATCGCAGGTCAGCGCGATGCGAGCGGGCAAATCCCCGTCACTTGCCGCGTCTTCGTCTATCGCAACCGCCTCGACACAGAGACGGATTTCCTGATTGCCCGGCGCGAGGACACATTGCGCCGGGTCGACGGCGTGCTGAAGGTCGCCTACCGGAAGATTCTGATCGAACAAAGTGTGCTGATGGCGAAGAATCTGACCGTATTCCTTTAAGGTCCACGAAAAAATGCCGAGGGAGTGACGAGATGAATTTGACAAAGTATGTCTTGCTTGGGCTGGCCGCTGCGCTGATCGGCGCCGAGCCCGCGTTCGCGGGCGAAACCATCAAGATCGGCATGATCGGACCCTATTCCGGCATCTATGCCGATCTGGGCAAGCGACAACAGAACGGCGCGAACCTTTACGTCAAGCTCCACCACGGCCGCATCGCTGGCAAGAAGGCAGAATTGCTATTCCGCGACGACAACAACGGTTCGCCGGAGGTTGCGAAGCGCCTGAGCCAGGAACTCGCCACCCGGGATAATGTCGACATCCTGTCCGGATATATTTCCACCCCCTCGGCGATGTCCTCCGCCCCGGTCGCAATCGCGGCGAGGAAGCCGATGCTGATCATCCAAGCGGCGACCTCCGGCATCACCGAGAAATCGCCCTATGTCGCGCGCCTGTCCTACACCATCGGCCAGGTGGCGGCGCCGCTCGGCACCTGGGCGGCGAAGAACGGCATCAAGACCGTGTTCACGCTCGTCTCCGATTACGGGCCCGGCTATAACGGCTTGGCCGCGTTCAGCAAGACCTATGTCGCCGCGGGCGGCAAAATCGTCGGCGGCGTCAAGGTGCCGCTCGCGAACCTGGAATTTGGACCGTTCGTCCAGCGCGCGAAGGACGCCAAGTCTGACGCCGTGTTCATCTTCGTGCCCGCCGGCGAAACCGCCACCGCCCTGATGAAGACCGTGGCGGAGCGCGAGCTCGGCAAGGCCGGGATCCGCCTGATTACCTCGGGCGATGTCGTTTCCGAGAGCGGGCTCGATGCGATCGGCGATTCGGCCCTCGGCGTCATCTCGTCGTTCCATTATTCGACCGCGCACGATTCACCCGAGAACAAGATTTTCATCGATGCCTACACCACGGAATACGGCACCAAAATTCGACCGGATTTCATTGCCATGCAGGCCTATGACACGATGGCCACCATCGATGCCATCGGCACTCAGCTCAAGGGCGATCTGGATCCAGACAAATTTGTGGCCGCGCTCAAGAATTTCAAGCTGAAGAGCCCGCGTGGCCCGATCGTCATCGACGCCAATACACGCGAAGTTATTCAAGACGTCTATATCCGCAAAGTCGAGCGGCGTAATGGACGGCTGGAGAATATCGAATTCGACAGGATCGTCGCGGTTAACGATCCAGGAAAATGACGTCGCGATGATGGGGTGGGTCGGGTAACAGCGGGATTGGCAACGTGATCGAGCATCTCTCGGGTGTGCTGTTCGACGGCATCGCCTATGGCGCCCTCCTGTTCCTGATCAGCATCGGTCTGTCGGTCACGCTGGGATTGATGAATTTCCTTAACCTAGCGCACGGTGCTTTCGCCATGGCCGGCGGTTACGTCTGCGTCACGCTCATGTCGCGGTTCGGCGTGCCGTTTCTGGCCACGCTGCCTATCGCGTTCATCGTCCTGGCCGTGATCGGCTGGCTGCTGGAGATTTCGCTGGTGCGACGACTCTACGACGCCTCTCCGCTTGACCAAATATTGTTCTCGATCGGTCTGACCTTCGTGGCCGTCGCCCTTGTCACCTATTTTTGGGGCACCGGCCAACAACCGATCGATCTGCCCGGTTATTTGCGCGGCGATTTGTGGATCGCCGGCGTCGGGCTCAGCGTCTATCGCATCTTCCTGATCGCGCTGGTCGCGATCATCACGTTGGTCCTGATCGTGCTGCTGGGGCGTACGCGCTATGGCGCGATGATCCGCGCCTCGGTTGACAATCCGCAGGCAGCCGCCGGACTAGGCATCAACGTGGTGGGCGTATTCAGCGCGACCTTTGTGCTTGGTTCCGCTCTTGCCGGCCTCGGCGGGGCGCTTAGCATCGACATACTGAGCCTGACACCGAATTACGCGCTGAACTATACGATCTATTTCCTGTTCGTCGTCACCGTAGGCGGCGCCGGCAGCATCGCCGGCACGTTGATCGCCGCCATGGTACTCGGCATCTTCAATATCGCCGGCAGCTACTATGTCCCCGAGATCGGCGGCTTCGTCACCTACGTGCTGATGATCGTCCTGCTGCTGGTGTTTCCGGGGGGTCTCAATCCGAGGGCGATGCGGCAGACCCACGGCCCCGGGTCCCATCCCGGCTTCGCCGCGCCGTTCTCCGCGACGCTCACGTCGAGCCTCGCCGATTGGTCGAAACCGCGTCTGCCCGACGGAAGATGGCGCCCGGCGGAAATCGTGTTTTGGATTCTCGTGCTCGCCATTCCGCTGGTCGCCGGCGGCTATCTCGAATTGGCGACGCAAATCCTCATTACCGGTCTGTTCGCTCTGTCGCTCGACTTGATCATGGGATATGCCGGTATCGTCTCCCTGGGTCACGCGGCGCTGTTTGGATGCGGCGCCTACGTCGCGGGGCTGCTCGCGAAGGCGGGCTGGGGCGAGCCGCTGACCGGGCTCGCGGCCGGCGGTCTAGTCGCCGGCGTGGTCGGATTCCTCACCAGCTTTATCATCCGTGGCAGTGACATTGCCCGCCTGATGGTCACGCTCGGCATCTGTCTGATGCTGTCGGAAGCCGCCAACCGCGCAGTTTCGATCACGGGCGGAGCCGACGGCATGGGCGATATCAGCATCTGGCCGGTGTTAGGGCTGTTCCCATTCGATTTGCGAGGCTATACCGCCTATTTCTATGCCGTTGCCGTGCTGCTCGCGATTTTTTGGCTATCGCGGCGCCTTGTCGCGTCCCCCTTTGGTCTCAGCCTACGCGGCATCCGCGAAAGCCAGCGGCGCATGCCGGCAATCGGGGCGCCGATCCGGCGACGGCTGGCGACGATCTACACCGTGTCGGCCGTCGTTGCCGGAATCGCCGGTGCGCTACTGACCGAAACCACGCAATTCGTCGGCATCGATGTCGTGAGTTTCGGGCGATCCTCCGATCTCCTCATGCTGTTGGTGCTAGGCGGGCTAGGTTGGCTCTATGGCGGGATGGTTGGGGCGGCACTGTTCCTGCTGTCGCGCGATATTCTGTCCGATCTCAACCCGACCTACTGGCAGTTCTGGCTCGGCATTCTGCTGATCCTGCTCGTGTTCTTCGCGCGTGGTGGCATTCACGGGATTCTGACCGCCGCTTATCGCCGGCTGTTCGCGCGGCCGAGGCCGGCATGAGCGCGGTACTGCGCACTGAGGCGTTGTCGCTAAATTTCGGGGCGCTCAAGGCCGTCAACAATGTCTCGTTCCAGCTCGAGACCGGCGCGCGCCACGCGCTGATCGGTCCGAACGGAGCCGGCAAGACCACCTTGATCAATGTACTGACCGGCGCGCTTTCGCCCTCCGCGGGCCGGATCTTGCTCGGCGAGCAGAACCTCACCCGGGTGCCGCAACATGAGCGCGTCAAGCGCGGCATCACGCGCACCTTCCAGATCACGACCTTGTTCCCGGGTCTCAGCGTGATCGAGGCCGTCATCCTGGCGATCTGCGAACGCAAAGGACTCGCGGGCGATTTCCTCCATGCTATCGCCTCGCGGCGGCCGGAAATCGACGAGGCCGGCGCCCTGTTGCGCAGCCTGCGCCTCGAGCGCGAGATCAACATGCCGACGCGTCATCTGCCCTACGGCAAGCAGCGCCTGCTCGAGATCGCCCTGGCGCTGGCAACCGGGCCCAAGGTACTGCTGCTCGACGAGCCGGCAGCTGGGATCCCGATCGGCGAAAGCGCCGAAATGATGGAGGTGATCGCGGCGCTGCCGAGCGATGTCAGCATTCTGCTGATCGAGCATGACATGAAACTGGTGTTCCGTTTCGCCGATAGGATCACGGTCATGGTCTCGGGCGAAATCCTGACGGAAGGGACGCCGGCCGCGATCGCCGCGGATCCTCGCGTCCGCGACGTCTATCTCGGCGAGGACGTCCTTGTCTGACCTGCTGCGGCTCGACGATGTCGCGGCGGGCTATGGCGAAAGCCTGGTTTTGGAGGGAGTTTCCTTCACGATGGCGCAGGGCGACAGCATCGCCTTGCTCGGCCGCAACGGCGTCGGAAAGACCACGCTCTTGCTCACGATCATGGGTATCACCAGGCTGCATCGCGGCACCATCACTTGGCGCGGCGCCAGCATTGCCGATATGCCGTCCTACCGCCGCGCTCGCGCGGGGATCGGTTGGGTTCCACAGGAGCGCTACATATTTCCTTCCCTGACTGTCGTCGAAAATCTCACCGTGGTCGAGCGGTTGGGGCCTTGGAACCTGGGGCGCGTCTACCGCCTGTTTCCGCGATTGGAGGCCCGGCGGACGAATTTCGGCAACCAGCTTTCGGGCGGCGAGCAGCAGATGTTGGCGATCGCGCGGGCGCTGATGCTGAACCCGACATTGCTGCTGCTCGACGAGCCGATGGAGGGGCTGGCACCCGTCATCGTCCGCGAACTGGTGCGCGCCATTGCGGAGCTTATCCGAGAAGACGGGCTGGCCGTCATCATCGTCGAACAGCATGCGCGGATCGCACTGGAAATCACCAAACATGCCATAGTGCTCGATCGAGGCATGATCGTGCACCGCGCCGAGAGTGATGCGCTGTTGCGCGACGACACGACGCTGGTCCGCACGCTGGCGGTCTCGTGAGCGGCCATTCGCAGGAACGGAGTCAAACCATGCCGCGATCCGACCTGGTTCGCCCCCTTTATGCCGGCGGCACTGTTGGCCGCCTGATCCTGACCGCTATCGAGCGCTATCCGGATCGCCCCGCGCTGTCGGATGCGGACGTCGCCTATACCTATCGTGAATTCGGCGACGCTATTGCGCGTGTCATCGCGGTGTTTCGCGGACTCGGTCTTAAGACGGGCGACGCCCTCGCCATGTTGTGCGTGAACCGCGCGGCAGCCGTCACCTGCCGGATGGCGGCGACGATCATGGGCATGCGCTTCACGCCGTTGCACCCCGCGGCGGCCGAAGAGAATCACCTTTTTATCCTGGAGGACGCGGATATCGACGCGCTCCTGGTCGATTCCGATTACGCCGCGAAAGGGGCCGTCCTCAAGAGCAAGTGCCCAGGGTTGAAATACCTGATCTCGCTTTGCTCGATGGCCGGCGCCGTCGATCTGCTCGCGGCTTCGCGCGCGGTGACGCCAGCGCCGCTGCGGGACGAGGGGGATCCGCAAGACCTTGTCTCCATCTCGTACACCGGCGGGACGACCGGCAAGCCCAAAGGCGTAATGCTGTCGCACCGCTCCATGATCGCCTGCTTCTGTCATGAACTGTCCGATTGGGATCTACCGGAGGATATCCGTTTCCTCGCGGTCACGCCGATCAGCCACGCCAGCGGCTCGGTCATCCCCATCGTCATGATGCGCGGCGGGTACACCCGGCTGATGCGGGGCTTCGACGCCGAGGAATTCTGCCGGATCGTAGTCGCCGAGCACATCACCACGACCTGGCTAGTGCCCACCATCATCTATGTGCTTCTGGATAATCTGGCGCGGCAACCGCGCGACATGTCATCGCTCCAGTCGATCATTTATGGCGCGGCGCCGATATCACCCGACCGTCTGCGCGAGGCGATCGGCGTGTTCGGCCAGGTGTTCGTGCAGCTGTACGGACAGACGGAAGCGCCGATGGCGGTGACGACCTTGCGCAAAGTCGATCACGACCTAGCGCGGCCGGAGCGTCTCGGCTCGATCGGACTGCCATGCCCATCGGTCCAGGTGAAGTTGTTTGATCAGGAAATGAAAGAAGTGCCGCCAGGCACGCCTGGCGAGATTTGCGTGCGGGGCGCCTTGGTGATGTCGGGTTATTGGAAGCGTCCGGATGCGACCAAGAGCGCCTTTCGCGGTGACTGGCTTCATACCGGTGACGTCGCGGTGAGCGATGCGGACGGCTTTCTCACCATCATCGATCGCACCTCCGACATGATTATCACCGGCGGTTTCAACGTCTATCCACGCGAGACTGAGGACGCGCTGCTCTCCCATGGCGCCGTTTCGTCGGCGGCCGTGATCGGCATTCCCGATCCGAAATGGGGGAAGCGGTCAAGGCCTTCGTCGTGCTGCGTCCCGGCGCCGAATGCGACGAGGCGTCCCTGCAGGCCCATGTCAAACAGCGGCGCGGGACGGTGTGGGTGCCGAAGTCGATCGATTTTGTCGCCGATCTTCCCGTCACGGCGCTCGGCAAGGTCGATCGCAAGCTGCTGCGCGAGCCCTATTGGCGCGGGAAAGCACGACGCGTCGGCTGAAGACGACGGGCGCGTTCCGGCCGGCTTTTCGTCGACCGGTCGCGGGCCGGTTGACATTGCCTCGGCGGGGCAGCCCCCCCGAGGCTTGCTCCTGTCCTGGATCGAGGATTTTCAGAAGCGATTGCCGCAACAACGTCAATCTTGCGATCATTGGGGTCGGTTCCGATCGTCAAGAAGTTTACGAGATCATACGTATACGGCGTCAGATTGCCTTGCCACGCGACGGTCGCGGTCGATGGCAGCCGCTTCAAGGCGGTCAACACCCGCGATAAGAACTACACGCCCGGCGCTATCCGCCTGCGGATGGAACAGGTGAACGCCAGCATCGCGCGTTGTCTGCGGGATGCTCGACACGGCCGATCGCCGGAAAGATCGGGTGGCGGAGCTACGGATCGACCGGCTGAATGAGCGTTTGGCGGCGCCGCGCCGTCAGATGCGCAAGCTTCGGGCGATGGGTGGCAATTGCGGGCGCGCCTGACTAGCGGCCCACGCAGTATCTAGGCCGCCATGCCGGCGAGCTGCCACCGAACACCTTCCCTGTCTCTTTGGCGACCTGCTGGCTAGCGTGATGGAGTTTGACGTTGCATGCCATCGCCGCAAGCTGCGACTTATATATTACACGTTTTCTCCAAAAAATACGTTTGGACGAAGGCCTCGCCGATAGTGCGCCCGGTGACCAGCAAGCATGCCGTGATTGCGCAGTATCATGAGTGACTTGTCGCCGAGATGGGCAATCAGTCGCCGGCGTTCGTCGAGATCGACCGCCAGCCCCTCATGTTCGTGGAACGCAGAATCGACCGTGGAACTCGCGCGAAGAACACAAGCAGGATCAGCAGAACGCCGAGCCAGAACTGCCAATAAGTCGGGTTGAGATCGGCCGCTTCGAAGATCGCCTCCGCATCGAGCGCATCATTCTTCGAGCCCTTGACGAAGGCCTTCACGAAACGCGGCTTGATGAGCCCACCTCGCGCCCGGCTGCGAGCCATCGTCGACCCTAATAATGCGTACTGGCGCACGCCTCCATCGCGATTGTCGTTCGTGCGAAGTGGTCGACCACTCAATCAACTTGGTCCGGCTGACCCTCTTCGAGACGACCACGCCGTCGGAAATAATGCCGTACAAGTGAAACGAGTGCTTGCCAAGATCACTCGCCAACATCTGTAATGTCATGGTTCCCTCCTTCGGTTGATCACGAACCGTGATCGGAACGGGGGAGACGTCCATCCCATAGGTTGATCGTGGCATTCCCGGCGTAAAGAGTTGATCAGCCGCTTAGCGTTGGCACATTGGGCGGTCGGCTGGAGCAGATCGCGCGCACGGGGCGAAGCCTCAACGCGGGGCTACAAGCTTATATCGCTGTGCACCAAGTGCACGGTGCGCCGCTTCCCGAGGAATTGCTCACAACCGCGATGCACAGATCAGGTGAAGCGATCACTCGAGCAGGATGCAACTTGAGTCGCGGCTCAGGATCACCGAACACCTCCTGCAAGCGGTTGGGCCCTCGCCAGACCAAGATAGCTTTCGATGACGCGAGGGTTCAGCGCGAGATCTCTGGCTTCACCTTCAACGACCAAAGCACCATTCTCCAGGACGTAACCGTAATCGGCAATGTTCAGAGCGGCGCGTGCGTTCTGTTCGATCAGGAGGATCGATACTCCGGTTTTTCGGAGGCCCGTAATCATCCTGAAAATCTCTTGAACGACGAGTGGTGCAAGGCCGAGGCTGGGCTCGTCGAGCATAAGCACACGCGGCTTTCCCATCAGTGCGCGCCCAAGCGCAAGCATCTGCCGCTCGCCGCCGGAGAGTGTCGCGGCAAGCTGGCCGCGACGCTCTGCCAAACGTGGGAAGAGGTTGTAGACAGCTGCCAGATCGTCGCGCAATTTTGCCGTCGAGGGCGCGCGTGCGAAGGCGCCGAGCGTGAGATTGTCGGTGACCGACAGCGTGCCGAAGAGTTCGCGACTTTCCGCGACCAGCGAGAGGCCGCGCTCGACCCAAGTCTCCGTATCGGCGTCGCTAATATCGTTGCCAAAAAACCATACCGCACCAGTCGCGGGCAGAAGGCCCATAGCGGCCTGGAGCATTGTCGTCTTGCCCGCACCGTTCGGACCGATCACGGCGACGATCGCGCCCGTCTAAATCGCGAGGGTGACGTCGCGAAGCGCTTCGATCGCGCCGTAGGAGACCGAGAGGTGCCGGATTTCAAGCGCCGCCGTCACGACGCGCCGCCGAGATAGGCCTCGATCACGACAGGATCGCGCCGGACCACATCAGGAGTGCCTTCGGCGATTTTTTTGCCAAAATCCATCACTACCAACCGGTCGACCAGCCCCATCACGAAATCCATGTCGTGCTCGACCAGGAGAATCGTCATTCCTTCGGCACGCAGGTGGCGCAACAACGCGGCTAGCGCCTGCTTCTCGGCATAACGCAGGCCGGCGCCGGGTTCGTCGAGCAGGAGAACGATGGGATCTGCGGCGAGCGCCCGTGCGATCTCGGCCAGACGTTGCTTGCCGAGCGGCAAACTGCCGGCGCGCAGATGGAGCGCATCGCCAAGTCCGACCCGCTCTAGCTGCCGCCGGGCGGCAACCAGGAGGCTTGCCTCCTCGTGCCGATCGAACCGGAAGAGCGCCGCGAGAACGCCCTTTCGTCCACGCAGGTGCGCGCCCAGCGCGACGTTCTCCAACACCGACATATTTGGCCGCAACATGACATGCTGAAATGTCCGCGCGATGCCGCATCGAACGATCTGCTGCGCACGAATGTGCGAGACGTCCTCACGCCGGAATTGAATCCCGCCACCCGTTGGCGCCACCATGCCGGTGAGGAGATTGAACATGGTGCTCTTGCCGGCGCCGTTGGGGCCGATCAGGCCTGAAATCTCGCCAGCCTTGAGGTCGAAGCTCAAATCGTCCACCGCTACCAAGCCGCCGAATGCCTTTCGCACAGAGCGCGCCTGGATCAGCGTTTCTCCGGCGAGAGGGCGAGGTCGGGCGGTCAAATCCGCGGCCGTTGCCGGTACCGCGACCGGTCTTGGCCGAATGAAGCGGCGGGTCAGCAGCGGCACGATGCCCTGTGGCGCGTATTGGAAGAGCGCAATGGTGATCAACCCTAAGACAATCACCTCGAACTGCCCGGGTCGGCCGACCAGACGCGGCAGCCAATCCTGCAGCCAGGATTGCAAGACGGTGATTAGGCCGGCACCGACAACGGCGCCCCAGATACTGCCAATTCCGCCCAGTACCGCCATGAACAGATAGTCGACCGTTGGCAGCAATCCGAAAGGAGTCGGATTCACATAGCGTACATAGTGGGCGTAACACCAGCCGGACAGTGCCGCGGTGACCGCAGCGTAGACAAAAACAATCATTCTGACGCGTTGGGTGTTGATGCCAAACAACTCGGCGATCGGCACGCTCTTGATGCTGTACATTGCCCTGCCCATGCGGGAATGAAGCAGGTTGTAGGTTCCGAATAGGACCAGCCCAAGCAGCACCCACACGAGATAATAGGGATCGCGCAGACTATTCATCTCGTAGCCGCCGATCCGCAATGCGTCGAGCCCGGAAATTCCGTTCTGGCCGCCAAGAGCGGCAGAATTGGCGAAGAGATAGTAGAGCGTAATGCCGCCGGCCATCGTGCCGATCGGCAGAAACAGTGCCGACAGCCGCAGTGTCAGGAGTCCAAGCCCGTAAGCGACGGCTGCCGCAAGGGCAAGACCCAGCGGCAGGGCTTCCCAGGGCGACCAGCCGTAAGCGGTTGTGAGATAAGCGGTTGTATAGGCGCCGATGCCGGCGAACCCCGCTTGGCAGAGCGACAGAAGCCCGGCAATTCCTGCGAGCAGCACGAGCCCCACCGCGATCATGGCGTCGAGCGCCACGTACGTCAGCAAGGTGATGTAGACGGGCGGCAGCACCAAGGGCGCCATCGCCAAGGCCGCGATCGCAAGCCCAAGTGCGAGGCGTCTCATTCCCGCTCCTCCTCGTCGGCCGGCCGACCGGCGCGCAATGAGAGAAAGAGCAGGACCGGGATAAGCACGGGATAAACGATCGCGTCCTTATAGGCGCTCAACCAAAATGACCCAAATGATTCAACCAGCCCGACCAGGATGGCACCGACCGCGGCCAACGGGTAGCTCGCCACACCTCCGATGACGGCGCCCACAAAACCATTGAGACCAACGGTAAAGCCCGAGTCGTAGTAGACCGTGGTCAGGCCGACGAGAAGAATGCCGGAAATCGCGCCGATGAAGGCGGCGAGCGCGAAGGCGAGCGAACCCGAGAAGGATGATCGGATGCCGACGAGCCTCGCCCCCGTTGGGTTGATTGCGGTTGCCCGCAACGCCTTGCCGAGCCGGCTGTGGCCGAAGAACAGATAGAGCAGGGTCATCAATGCGAGGGCCGCGACCAGCACCGATATGTACTGGGCCGAGAAAGTGAGAGCCCCCACCGTCAGCCGCGCATCGAACATGGGCTGCGCGCGGAATCCCTCGACCCCGAAGAAGACCTGGCCGAGACCTAGGAGTACGTAATGGACGGCGACCGCCACGATCAGCAGCACCAGAAGCGAAGCGTGCGCCAACGGGCGGAAGACCAGGGTGAAGATCATCGGACCGAGCGGCACCACGATCGCGACGGCGAGCGGAATCTGGACCCAAACCGGCGTGTGGCGCGGCCCGAGCCAAAGGACAAGACCGATGATGACCGCCGGTATCAAGGCGTTGAAGGTCAGGATTCGGGAAAGGTGCCGAGTCTTACCCGAGCGGACAACGCCCCCCACTCCAAACGCGGTCGCCGCGAAAGCGCAGATTCCTAGCGCCCAGACCGTACCCGGCACCTGCCCCAGCTGCAACGCGGCAAAAGAGAGCGCGCCATAGGTCACGAACTCACCTTGGGGCAGGAACAGGACACGGGTGACCGAATAGACGAGAACCGTCGCCAGGGCCAGGAGCGCGTACATCAAGCCATTGATCACGCCGTCCTGGGTCAGCAGCAGGGCAATGGTCCCATCCATCTATTTCCCCATCAACCGGACGTGACGATTAACCTTGGCACGAATATCGGAGGCCGCGGTTTCTTGCTTTGAAATTCGGCCGCTGCCGTGTCCTGGGTATCACGGCGCGTTGAAATCCAGCAAGGCGAGAGGCACCTGCCGGATGACAGGTCTGCGGGATCGCAGCCTTTTTTCGCTTTCCAATGGGGATGCGCCCGATGCACCATCGCCTCAATCATTGGTAGCGGCGGAACGATCCGGAGGAAATCATGTCGCACTATCTTTCTCAGGGCGATATTCCGAAGAAGCGTTTTACGGTTCATCGCCCAGCCGGACGCTTCCTCTACGAGCATTTGATCGGCGCCGAGGGCTTTGACGGTGAATCGTCGCTGCTCTACCGTCTCCATTCACCCACCCGCGTGACGCATGTCGATGACCTGCCGCCGCTGGCCCTTGAAGGGGCAGGGCCTCCGGTCGGCCGGAACCTACTATTCCGGACTGATCGCATCGAGAGCCGTGGAGATTTCGTGGCAGCGCGGGTGCCCGCGCTCTTCAGCGGCGATGCGCTCATCTACAACCTGGCAAGACCGACCCGCTCAATGGAGCGCTTCTACAGCAATACCGCGGCCGACGAGTTGATCCTGGTGGTCAAAGGCAGCGGCAGGGTCGAGAGCATCTTCGGCGACATCCCCTACGAAGAGCTCGACCTGATCTACGTGCCGCGCGGCGATGTCATGCGCTGGGTCTGCGACGACATCCCGCACGAGCTGCTCGTGGTCGAATCCCGCTCGCCGATCCGCCCGCCAGCTCAATTCCTGAAGCGGAACGGTCAGTTCCACGACAATGCCTCCTATCACGAGCGCGACATGAGGACCCCGCGGCTGCGCGAGCCGGTGGACGTTGCCGGCGAACACCCGGTGGTGATGAAGGCTGGAGCGGCATTTGCGTGCGTCTGGCTCGACCACCATCCGTTCGACGTGGTCGGCTGGGATGGCTGCTTCTATCCCTTCGCGGTCAATCTTCGAGACTACGAACCCCTAGTCGGACGCATCGATTTGCTGCCCGACCAGTATCAAATCTTCGCCACTCCGGAGACGGTCTTCACGGCGATCACCCCGCACCGCTTGCCGGACATTCCCAATGTGGCGCCCGCGCAAGCATTCCACCAGAATCTTGAATTTGACGAAGTGCTGTACCGCTTCAGCGGCTCGACCCGGGCGACCGAGCCGTCCACCGGGGCCTTCACCCTCCATCCACGCGGCGTGGTGCACGGACCGAAACCAGGCTTCGAGAACACGCCCGAGCGGACTCACTCCACCGTGTGGGCGCTGATGATGGATACGCGCTTGCTAGTGCGACCGTCGCTCCAGGCCATGGCGGCGCTCGATGGCAGCTACGCTCGGACTTGGATCGAGGATCAGGTCGTGGCGCGCGACCGCCAGCGCGTGACCGGGACGCCCTAGCCCGGGACGCCTCGGTTTCGGTTTCGGTCACTCCACCAGCTTCCACTGTCCATTCTCGATGTGGAGCAGCATCTGCGAGCGCAGATCGACCCCGGTGTGGTCCGCAGGAGTCCGGTTGTAGATCGCCGTCGTTCCGACCACCTCGCCAGTGAGTTCCATCGCATCGCGAAGGGCCATGCGGAATGCCGGAGTTCCCGGAGGACCCGCCTTCGCCGCGATCGGCACCGCGACGTTGAGCAACAGGTAAGCGTCGTAAATCCACGCACTGTAGGGGTTGTTCGCCTCGGCCCCGAATTTAGCAATGAACTCTTTGCGGAATTCGAGCCCAACCGGCTTCATCGGATTGCGGTCTGGAAGCTGGTCCACGACGAAGTAGGGTGTGCCGATGACATAGGAGCCATTCACCGCGGCGCCGCCGACGCGAAGAAAGGCCGGCCCGGCCACAGTGTTACCAAGGAAGATGAGACCGGTATAGCCGCGCTCGCGGAGGGTCACGGTCGGCAGCGCGGCAGGCGTGCCGGAGGCCGCGACGAACACCGCATCGGGCCGCGCGCCGATTATCTTCAACACCTGGGCAGTCACCGAATTCGCGGTGCGCTCGAAGCGCTCGTCGGCGACCTGGGTGATGCCGGCGGGCCCAGCATATTGCATCATCGGTTTCATGACCAACTCGGTGAGCGCATCCGCGAACCCGATGACGCCGACGGTCTTCACGCCCTTCGCCTTCATGGCGCTGATCATGTAGGCGCCCTGCACCGACGCATCGGCCGCGATGGTGAAGCGCCAACGCTCTTGCGCGGCCGTGACGTGGGTCGGCGGCATACAGATGAGAGGCGTTTTTGCCTCGATCATGGTGTCGATTACCGCGGCACAGGACGGTGTCGTCGATCCGCTGATGATGACGTCGACATTACCCTCGGTGATTAGTTTGCGTGCCGCCTTGACTGCCTCGGTGGGATTGCCCTGATCGTCGAGCACCTGGACCGTAGCCGGCTGGTCGCCGACCCGGTTGGGCATGATCCCGGTCAGCGTCCGCTGATAGGGCACGCCGACCAGCGCCAGGGGCCCTGTCAGTGAGAGGATTGCGCCGATCTTGAACTCGGCCATGGCGGCGCCCGGCACCGCCATTACGGCAACGGCCATCGTGGCCGACAGGAGTTCTCGTTCCAAAGCTCATCTCGTCTCCGTTTTTCTTGTGGTGTTGCTTCGTTGCGTTCAGAGAGGGAAGCGATCTCGGACCCACGACACGACCTTGTCGGTTCCTTCTGCCGTGCGTGGGCCCGAATTCGCCGTCGGGCCCGATCGCGAAGCCATAATGATCCACGTGCCGAACGACATGCAGGAATTTGTCGGTAGCGGCGGAGCGCGCGACCATCTCCCGCACCTCACTCATCCGGGCACCGGCATCGCCGGCATACGCGACGACCAGCAGGGGGGCCGCGACGCGCGCCAGATTGTCGATCGTGCGGGCATTGCTGGAAAGAGGGCTCCACGTACTGAGCCAGGCACGCGGCGTCAGGCAGCGGCCGAAGCCGCTTTCGCTGCAATTGTCGAGATCGGGCCGGCTGGTCCAATAGCTCCGGACCGGCCGATCATCCGGGTCGATGCCAAGATCGGTGAACGCCGGATCGGCGCTCGTGCGATAGACGATCATATACCGGCCGATTTTGGCAGCGCTCTCGCGTTGCGCCTTGATCAGCGCGCGCGCCTTGATATCGAGCCCGCGGGCTCGATCGAGCTGCGCCGCGCGGTAGCGCACGAGGAAATCTCGCGCGTAATGGCTTGATGCCGGCGGCAACTCAAAACCATTCCGCGGATCATAGATGTCCAGGGCCGGGTCGGTGGCGGTCGGGTCGGCTTCGTCGACCACGGCGCCGTCGAGCATCTTCCCCATCACGCCGCCCTGACCGACATGGCCGCCGACGATCGCGATGCCGTCCGCGGGCGGCAAATCATGCAGATTGAGATCGAACGGATCGCCGGCGGGCGTTTGGGTGAGGCGGCCCGGCGGCGCGGTCGTCGCCTGGGCCTGGTAAAGGGCGGCGAGCGAACTTCCGCCGCTATTGCCGACAAGCACAATCTTCGCGCAGCCCTCGTCGCGCAGCCGCTTCACTCCAGCGGCCATGTCCAGCAGCAAGGCCTCGTGAATTGTCGCGACGTCGTTGTTGGGCCACCGGCCGGCGCGACCGATCACCGCGCATCCAGCCATAGCAAGGGGCAAGATGTTATAGTTGCAGGACTGGTCGGTCCGCGGATGCATGAGATGGACGCCCGTCCTAGGCCGAGTACCCCTGCGGCGATAGAGCACGCCGCGCGATGGCGCGCCGTCAGCGGCGACCAAGTTGATCGGAATCGCCTCGAGCGCATCAGGAACATCGGACCAGCGGAAATTGGCGTTTTGCGGATTTTGGACGCTGGAACCCAAATATTTCGGTGTCATGGGTTTTGCGCAACTATCGAACCGCGGGCATCGACCGATCGCATATCGGACCTCCCTTCGTTATCGCCACCCGATTGCGCGCCTGGATGAATGGGAGACGACGCTAGGGCTGACAGATATGAGTGTCAATTGTTGAGGGTGCGCACCGCGATCGCGGAGTTGTCAAACCGCACGGCATTGAAGCATGTTCGAGCGCAAAGTTGCCGAATCATGCCGCCGACAAAGAGCACCTTTCGCCGCTCTCGGTCTGCGTTGGTCGGGCCTAAGATTGACCGCACGGTCTATGGGGCAGTGGTCGGCACCCTCGACGAGCCCGCGGTCGATCGGATGATCACGCGCGCTCTTGAACCAAGGGCGCATCGAAGCGGTTAATCGGACGTGTCATCAAGAAAATTCCGCACCGAAACGTCACCTCGCCACCAGGGTCGGGGCACGGTCGGGCCGGGCCCGAACATCGCGAACCCGAATCAATGAAGGCAAGTCTCGAGCGGTTGCAGACCGACTATATCGATCTCTTGCAACGATACGCCGTTGGTACTTTTGTTGGTATTTTTGAGTACGTTGGCAAAAATATGACTGACAGTGGACTTTGCTGCGCTCTCCGCTTTCGAAGGCGCGAACAACGAGATAGGCGAGCCAGTCTATGATGTGCGTCTGCTGTCCGAGGCAGACAGTCAAATCAAACTGTCGGTGCGCCAGGCCAAGCTGGCGCGATCCAGCCGGTGCAAGTCCGGCCCGGGTAAGGCCTTAGCGGGCCGCTTGGTAGTGAGTGTTGCGTGGTCGCCGGCAACGACGGCCACGAAGCGTACACAGCAATCGTGTGGGGTGTGGGATTGAGCCACGTAATTGATAACAACGCAGGGGCCGAGGCCGTCGACATGGCCGAAGGCAACATGTGCGGTACCGCGATGCGAGGTGCTGACGCCCTGCCGGGGTCGAAGGCCACATCACGCACGAAAGGATCGCGTCGGAAACTGGGAGATCCCGCGTTCGACCGGGGGGAAACAACTGCCTCGGTCCGCATCGGGAAGGCGAGGAGCCGTAGCCGATGATGCACGAGCACGGGAAGTCAGCCCCCGGAATAGTAGCTGGGAAGCCGGCGAACAAAGCGGAGCCTTCCGCGGCGGAGCTGGTGGAGCCAAGGACGGGGGCCGAGGGGAATGCGGACCACCAAACCACGTACCGGACACAGGCCCGGGCAAGCGTGTCAAGTGCGCTGGACCGCATACGACAAGCGGCAAGGCAAAGGAAGAGGGAACGGTTCACCGCGCTTCTGCACCATGTCAGCGTCGATCTGCTCCGGCTGGCATTCTTCGCCCTCAAGCGAAATGCCGCGCCCGGCGTGGACGGCGTGACATGGCAGGACTACGAAGTCGATCTTGAGCGCAAGCTCATTGATCTGCACGATCGGGTCCACCGAGGAGCGTACCGGGCATCGCCGTCCCGGCGACGGTACATACCGAAGGCCGATGGACGGCAGCGCCCACTCGCGGTCGCCGCTCTGGAAGATAAGATCGTCCAGAGAGCGGTGCTCGCGGTGCTGACGCCGATCTACGAGGAAGATTTCCTCGGGTTCAGCTATGGGTTCCGACCGAAGCGCAGCCAGCACGACGCGCTGGCGGCGTTGATCGTCGGGATTTCCAGCAGGAAGGTGAACTACATTCTCGATACGGACCTCCGAAGCTTTTTCAATTCGGTCAGCCAGAAATGGCTGGTCCAATTCCTGGAGCATCGGATCGGTGATCATCCGCCTAATCCAGAAGTGGCTGAAGGCGGGCGTCCTTGAAGACGGTGTCCTCACAGTCAGTGAGCAGGGGACCGGCCAAGGCTCGGTGATCTCACCGTTCCTAGCCAATGTCTACTTGCATTACTGCTTTGACCTCTGGGCCGAACGCTGGCGACGGCGTGAGGCCACGGGCGACATGATCATCGTGCGATTCGCTGACGACATCGTCGTTGGGTTTGAGCACGAGACTGATGCCCGGCGCTTCTGGGACGCAATGCGCGAACGGTTGCAGGAGTTCTCGCTGACGCTGCATCCGGAGAAGACCCGACTGCTGGAGTTCGGCCGCCACGCGGCGACCGACCGAAAGCTGCGCGGGCTTAGTAAACCGGAGACCTTCACATTCCTGGGCTTTACTCTCATTTGCGGCAAATCACGCCGGGGCAACTTCCTGGTTCATCGGAAGAGCCGGCGCGACCGCATGACTGCGAAGCTCAAGGAAGTGAAGGACGAACTGCGTCGGCGGATGCACAGCCCGATCCCTGAACAAGGGCGCTGGCTGAGGCAGGTTGTCACCGGCTACTTCGCGTACCACGCAGTGCCGACAAACTTCAGATCGCTGCTGCTATTCCGCGCCCATATCACGAACCTCTGGTTCCGCACGCTCCGGCGGCGCAGCCCGAAGGATTCCACAACCTGGGAGCGGATCGTGAAGCTCACCGATGAGTTCCTCCCGCAACCTCGTATCCTTCATCCCTGGCCGAACGCGCGCTTCGCCGTCACTCACCCGAGGTGGGCGCCGTATGCGGGCAAGCCGCACGTACGGCGTTGTGCGGGGGGCGCCCAGTAATGGGCGTCCCTACCGCGCTCGCTAAACTCGCAGCGGCATTAAGCCCGATGGAACACCAGGCTCCTTATCTCGATGCTCTCGCGCGGTAGTACGTCCGCAGGAACGGTCGGATCGAGAAAGGCGGTATGGGGCGCGAACCGCGCGCGGCCGTCCATGCATGAGTCGTAGCACTTGATGAGAAGCATCTCGTCCGTCCGCATTGCCTGCACGTAGAACCAGCGATGCCTCGGGTTGTAAGTGACGGCGTACGTCTCGCCCTTGCGATTGGGATAGACCAGGTCCGCTGGCACGAGATCACTCGGCGCAACCGAGCCAGCGTCGCACACGGCGAGTGGCGCGTCGCGCAAGGGGCCGCGGATCGGGCGCCACAGATTGATCACCTGCACACGACCGCGCAGCAGAAGCTCGGCTTCCTCGCCGAGCAGATCGCGAACCCGTTGCGGCCCAGATTTCTCGGTATGGTCCACATGAACGCGCGTCGCGGGCTGGCGCGGCGTTCCCGGGGTGCGGTCATCCGCGCCGGCGACGCGGCGGCGCTGCGTATGATCGAAGACGAAAACGCCGGCGGCACCGGTCGCCTGCGCGATCGCGGCGGCGGCCTCGGGGTAGTAGACTCGGCGGACCTCATCGTCGTCCCAGAAGTCGCGTACCGCACTCTCGTGGCGCAGCAGCGCAAAGCCCTCGCGATCGAGCGAGGCCTCTGCCGCGATCGCGCGTAGGTCGTGAATCGGCACCATGTGCGCCTCGGAGACTGTGTTCGAACGCGGCATGCCCGTCGGGGGTTCGTCCGTGTAATTGCGCGGCCGCTCCGCCATCGGACTCAGATAGTGCAGCTCGGCGTAGATATGCGGCAGCTCGATGATGCTGCCGGTCATGGTATCCATGGCGGTGTCCTCCAACGAGATTTCGATTGCCTTGCGTTTTCGCGGGACTGAGCGGCTCAAGCCTGCCAGAACCATTTCGACAGCTCGTGCTGAACGTCGGCTTCGGTGCGACCGATATCGTGTAAGCCTTGCTCGCCGAGCCGAGCGAGTTCCGCCCTTTGTTGGACTCTGGAGCTCCAAAGCTGGAGCCGCGCCCAAGGCCGCGAGAGCAGGCGACACCGGCGCCAGCGCAGCGGCCAATGCAGAGATACCTGAGAATTTGTCAGTATCCGGTTTGTCTGGACGGCCATGACGGCCTCCTACTTGGAAAATCTACACACAGATTGGTGCAAAGGCGCGGGTCTGACAAAGGATGCTTTGTCAGGCATACATGATATAATCTCATCTCTAAGAGGCTGTTTGAAAAAGGCTTGAGTGGGATCGCGACGCGTGATTCAAGCTCGGGATGTGGACCCAAGCGACGCGTGGCCGGATGGCAGCCATTGAGAAGAAGACGAAGAGGTATCCGAGCGATCTGACCGACGAGGAGTGGTCGGCGATCGAGCCGATATTGCCAGGGCCGGCGCGGCGGGGACGCAAACGCAGCACCGACTTGCGCGAAGTTGTGAACGCGATCCGCTACATGGTTCGATCGGGTTGCGAGTGGCGCATGTTGCCGATCCACTTTCCGCCGTGGCAGACCGTGTACTGGTGGTTTCGCCGGTTCGTCCGGTTGCTGCTGTTCCGCACCATTCATGACCTGGCGGTGATGATTGATCGTGAGCGCGCCGGGCGTGAGGCCAGCCCTTCGGCCGGTGTGATCGATAGCCAGTCGATCAAGGCGCCGGCGGCAAAAAGCCGTGGCTACGACGCTGGAAAGAAGGTCACGGGCCGCAAGCGTCACATCGCGGTCGACACGGATGGACGACTTCTCATGGTGAACCTGACCACCACCGACATCTCGGATTCCGCCGGCGCCCAGGTCATTCTCGACGCCATTCGCAAGCGCTGGCCGTGGCTCAAGCATTTCTTCGCCGATGGCGCCTATGACCGCCGCCAACTCCTGGATAAGGCCGTCTTCCTCGACTTCACTGTCGAAGTCGTCAGACGGATCGAAGGCGAAAAAGGCTTCCATGTCCTACCCCGGCGGTGGGTGGTCGAGCGCAGTTTCGGATGGCTCACCCGCTATCGTCGCCTCGTCCGTGACTATGAGCAGCGCCTCGATGTCTCCGAAGCCATGATCTATGCCGCCATGGGTAGCCTTCTCGTCCGCCGCATCGCACATTGATCAATTTTCAAACGGACTCTAAGGTCCGATTTGAATGCTCCCTTCTCTCAACGGCTTGCGCGCCTTCGAGGCGGCTGCCCGCCATCTGAGCTTTACGCGGGCGGCGGCGGAACTGAACGTGACGCCAACCGCGATCAGCCATCAGATCCGTCGGCTTGAGGAGCAACTTGGCAAGCGGCTCTTCGTGCGCAAGAGCCGCGCGCTCGCGCTTACGCGCGAGGCGGCGGAATATCTGCCAGCGATCCGCACCGCTTTCGAGGATCTGCGCCGTGCAACCGCCCGGCTGCAGCGACCGGATCGGGAGGGACTGCTGACCGTGAGCACGACGGCATCCCTCGCAGCGAAATGGCTGGTGACGCGGGTCGCGAGCTTTCAGGAGGCCCATCCCGGAATCGAGGTCAGGATTAGCACCTCGACGCATCTCGTCGACTTCCAGCGCGAGGCGGTCGACATGGCGGTGCGCTATGGCCGCGGCAATTGGCCCGGTCTGCGCACGCAATGGCTCATGGCCGAAGATATCTTCCCCGTGTGCAGCCCGGCGCTGATGAACGGTAGGACGCCGCTGCGCCGACCGGAGGACCTCGCGCGCCACACCTTGCTGCACACAACGGTTGGGCGCGAGGACTGGCAGCTATGGCTCACAGCTGCGGGCCTGCCGGTATCACTCGCTATGCGGCGTGGGCTGAGCTTCGATCAGAGTTTCATGGCTCTGCAAGCGGCGATGGACGGGCTTGGCGTCGCCCTGGGGCGAGCGCGCCTCGTAGATGCGGACATTGCCACCGGCCGTCTTGTGATGCCGTTCAGCGTCGTGCTCCCGGCCGACGCGGGCTACTACATTGTCGCGCCGGAGGAGACTGCCGACCAGACGAAGATCGTGCTGCTCCGCAACTGGCTTGCCCAATCGGTGGCGGTGCGGGCGGACAACGCCGCGGGCGAGGAGCATCCGGCATCGCGAACTCGCGCTCGCAAGCCGTAACGGTTTCCACCCGGCTCTCGTGGGCCCGTTTTCCACGCGCTTTTGGGGCACGCAAACGCCCGCAGGGCCGAGGGCCTGTGTATATCCGCTCATCGCTCGCAATGGGTAAATGCCACCCCGAACCTCCGCGGTCGTAGCGAAGGAGCCGCCGTCCTCGCTAGCGCGAATTTGACCCCCCGTCTCACTCTTGCGCCACCCGAACGCCCTGCTGTCAGAAGCTCAATTTTTGCACGCCAAAACACGCGCCGGCACGCCCGGTTGCTAACCACTTGGCCACGAAACACATGGCTCGATGCGAGGAAATCGCGTTGAGCGATGGGGCACTCGCAACGTGGTATTGATGATATCATCTCATGGTCACCTGACAAATCATCCTTTGTCAAACTCGCGCCAATCTACACTTCTGAAGCCACTTACCGCGTTAGAGGGCGGAGAGTGTCATGACCGATTTAGCCCACTCGATGCTGATAGATTGTCATGTATCGCTTCTGGGCGGGGCGCCGGCGATGTCTAGGCCTGCTTCCCCGAACCCCGGCGGACCCGGGTCTATCCCGATCGCACCGCGAGGCATACGCCGGGACCCACAGCCCGGTGGCCAATCTGGTGCTGCGACCGGCCTAACGACCTTTAAACAAAGAGAGATTGAACCATGACGACGACGATCCCGACCGCGTTGGTTGTGGGCGTAGGTGCTGAGGAGGGTCTTGGCGCGGCGCTGTGCCGTCGCTTCGCGATGGGCGGATACCATGTCCTGGTGGCCGGTCGGACGGCGAGCAGGATCGAAACTGTCGCCCGCGGCATCGTCGCAGCGGGCAGCACGGCCGAAGCTGTGCCGATTGATACGACGAGCGAGAAAGACGTACAGCACCTCTTCGATCGCGCGATGGCACCGGCCGTCAAGTTCAGCCCCGCGGATCTCGTCGTCTACAATGCCGGCAACAATCGCCGCCTCGACTTCTGCGAGTTGAACGCCGAAACCTTCGAGGAATTCTGGCGCGTCGGTTGCTTCGGTGGCTTCCTCGTCGGACGCGAAGCGGCCCGCCGACTGGTGCCACTGGGGCGCGGAACCGTCCTTTTTACCGGCGCTTCGGGCAGCCTGCGCGGCAAACCCGGTTTTGCTCATTTTGCCGCCGCCAAGGCGGGCCTGCGCGCCATCGCCCAGAGCATGGCGCGCGAGTTCGGGCCACAAGGCCTCCACGTCGCCCACGTGGTGATCGATGGCGGGATCAAGGGCGAACGTCTGCTGAGCCGGAATCCACGGCTGATCGAGCAGCGCGGCGAAGACGGCCTGCTGGGTATCGAGGCGATCGCCGAAACTTACTGGCAAATTCACCGCCAACCTCGTTCGGCCTGGAGCTTCGAAGTCGACCTGCGCCCTTACAAGGAGAATTTCTGATCGTCGGCGCTTGCGCCGACCATCGGCCATGGAGGCCTTACATGTCATCACGGTCGGTCGCTTTTGCCAAGCCGGTCCGCAGCGCAGGCGACCGGTGTTCGGCACCGAATTCGCAGGGCAGGCGCAAGCAGGTCTGCCGCTAACGGGAGGGAGGCAAGCTATGGGTATCGTTCGATTTGCCCTGAGACTGCCGCATACCTTCTATGTGCTCGCTGCGCTCGTGCTGTTTCTCGGTGCGACTGCTGTGCTGTCGATGCCGATCGACATCTTCCCCGAGATCGACATCCCGGTTGTGACGGTCATTTGGCAATACACCGGCCTCAGCACTCCAGAGATGGAACAGCGGGTCACGACTTACGGTCAGTACGCGTTGTCTACGAGCGTCAGCGGTATCCGTGATATCGAAGCGCAAACCATCAACGGCATCTCCGTACAGAAGGTCTTTTTCCAGCCCGATGTGAATCTCGATTTAGCAATCTCTCAAATCGTGTCGGCAACCAATTTCATCCGACTTTTAATGCCGCAAGGGATCCAGGCGCCGGTGGTGGTTCAGTACAACGCATCGAGCGTTCCCGTGCTGCAGATCGGGCTCTCCTCCGACACGCTCAATGAGCGGCAGCTCTACGACTATGGCATCTATCGCTTGCGCCAGCAGCTCGCACCCGTTCACGGTGTCACGCTTCCCACCCCGGCCGGCGGCAAATACCGCCAGATCATGGTTGATATGGACCCGCTGAAACTGCAAGCCAAGGGGCTGACGCCGCTCGACGTCGTCAACGCGGTAAACGCACAGAATCTCACGTTGCCGTCCGGCACGGCGAAGATCGGCGATACGCAGTTTTCTGTCCGTACCAACGCGGTTCCAACGACCATCGAGGATCTCAACAACATCCCGGTTAAATTCATTAACGGCGCGACGGTGTTCGTGAAAGATGTCGGACAGGTGCACGATGGCAACGCTGTGCAGCAGAATGTCGTTCGCATCGACGGTCGTCGCTCGGTCTTGCTCAGCATCATCAAGAATGGCAACGCCTCCACGCTCACCGTCGTCAACGGAGTGAAGCAAGCGCTGGCCATCGCACGAGCAGCGGCGCCTTCCAGCATGCAGATCAAGGAGTTGTTTGATCAATCGGCCTTCGTCAGGGCTTCAATTCAAGGCTTGCTCAAAGAAGGAGCCATCGCAGCCGGTCTGACTGCACTGATGATCGTGTTATTTCTGGGGTCGTGGCGCTCGACGCTCGTCGTCATGGTCTCGATCCCCCTGTCCATCCTCTCTTCGCTCGTGGTTCTGTACTTTCTCGGTGACACGATCAACACGATGACACTCGGCGGTCTCGCGCTGGCGATCGGTATCCTGGTCGACAATTCGACGGTCACCATTGAAAACACGCACCGACTGCTTACCGAGGAACGCATGTCGCTGCCCTCGGCGACGCTCTACGGCGCCGCCGGCATCGCGGTGCCGACCCTGGTGTCGACGCTGGCCATCAGCTGCGTGTTCGTCTCCGTCGTGTTCCTGCATGGCCCGGCAAAATACCTATTTACGCCTCTCGGCCTCGCCGTGGTGTTCGCGATGCTGGCGTCCTACGGCTTTTCACGAACCCTGACGCCGATCACGATCGGCCTCCTACTCAAGGGCGAGCTTCGCGGCGAAAAGGCATCAGTCGGCTGGTTTGCGCGGTTGGTTGCGAACTTCGAACGAGCGTTCGAGACCATGCGCGAAGGTTACACGGGGCTTCTGCATACGTTGTTGAGATACCGGGTCATCGTGCCATCGATTGCAGCCGCAGTCCTCATGCTGGGCGGTACGCTGACGATGTTCGTCGGCCGCGACTTCTTTCCTATCATCGACGGCGGCCAAATTCAGCTGCACGTGCGCGCTCCCGCCGGAACCCGGATCGAGAAGACCGAGCAGATCTTCCAGGCGGTCGAAGACAAGATCCGCGAGGTCATACCCGAGCACGAGCGAGAGCTGATCGTCGACAATATTGGCCTGCCAGCCCGATCCTACAATTATGCCTTCAGCGACGGGACAGCGATCGGCGTCAATGACGGCGTTATCTTGGTTGCGCTGAGGGAGCGGCACGAGCCCACCCAAGATTACATTCGCGAGTTGCGCCAAGTGCTGCCCGACGCGTTTCCCGAAGAAGTGTTCTACTTCCAGGCCGCTGACATGGTGACGCAAATTCTCAACTTCGGCATCCCGGCGCAGATCAACGTGCGCACCGTCGGATACGATCGGACGACGAACCTGCGTATCGCCAAAGCGCTGCGGCAGCGCGTCGCCGCCATCCCTGGTGTTGCTGACACCCATTTGCAGCAGGAAGTCAGCGGCCCGGAACTTTTTGCTGAAATCGACCGGGCTCGCGCTGCTCAGTTCGGTCTTACGGCGACCAGCATTGCACTTAACCTTAACACGAGCTTGAGCTCGTCGGAACAGGTGTCACCGAACTTCTGGACCGATCCGAGCAACGGCACTCCCTATTATCTGACGGTGCAGACCCCCGAATACCGGGTTAACTCGATCAATGAGCTCCAGAATACGCCGGTGACCACGTTTCCGACGACTGGCCCAAATCCCGTGCCGGGTTGCTCAGCAATGTCGCCAGCCTTAAGCGCGAACCTGTTCCGACCAATGCCAATCAGGCCAATATCCAGCCGGTCTATGAGATCTATGCCAACGCTGAGGGTCGCGATCTGGGTTCTATCTCCGGCGATGTCAATAAGCTCCTAGCCGAGTACCAGAAGCAGGTGTCGCCCGGCAATCGGATCGAAGTCATCGGCCAGATCGACAGCATGAACGCCGCATTTCGCGACTTGGGCATCGGTATTCTGTTTGCCGCGGTGTTTGTCTATCTGCTGATGGTAATGAACTATCAGAACTGGGGCGATCCGTTCGTGGTCATTCTCGCGCTTCCGGCTACGTTCTGTGGCATCGTCACGATGCTCTTTATTACCGGGACCACGGTGAGTGTCCCCTCGCTCATGGGCGCGATCATGGCAATCGGCGTGGCGTCGGCCAATTCGATCCTCCTCGTTACCTTCGCCCGCGAACAGCAGCTCGCCGGAATGCCGGCGTTCGATGCGGCGATAGCCGCCGGTCGCACCCGCATCCGGCCAGTGCTCATGACCGCGGCCGCCATGATCGTCGGGATAATTCCGATGGCGATCGGGGGCGCCGGCGAGGAGCAGAATGCGGCGTTGGCGCGTGCGGTAATTGGTGGCCTGCTCTTTGCTACGCCAACCACGTTGCTCGCTGTGCCGTATCTGTTTGCCATGCTGCGCAAAGGAAATGACGGCAAGGCCGCGCGCGGTGTGTTCGTGGAGGATCCGCAATGAATAACATTCGGCCCCTGACAGCAGATACCGACGCCTGGCAGCGCAAAGAGCCCGGCGATCGCGCGCGGACCGACCGCCCTCCGAGCAAGACCGGACGCCAGCTTTTTGCTGTGGGCACTTTGGTGTTCCTGTGCGCGGCGTTGGGGGTCGGCGGTTGGCAGCACTACAGGCTTCATACTCAAGTGATGGCAACGACAGAACAGCGCCGCGACTTTGTCCCGAGCGTACGGACCGAGCCGGTGCGCGCGAGCCCCAGCACGATCGCCGTGACTTGGCCGGGTACGATCGAGCCATTCGCGCAGGCCAACATTTACGGGCGGGCGAGCGGCTATATCTCGCGGCGCGAGGTCGATATCGGCAGCCGCGTCAAGTCCGGGCAACTTCTCGCGGAGATCACGGCCCCTGAACTCGAGTATCAAATCGCGCAGGCAGAGGGAACGCTGGCACAGATGCAGGCCGCGCTGGAACAGGCGGAGGCCACCCGCGATCTCGCCAGGGTCACCTGGGGTCGCAACAAGAAGCTCGTCCAGGATGGGTGGGTCACTTTGCAACAAGGCGACACCGATCGCCTGAACCTCCAAGCGCGGGACGCCGCGGTCGCGGTCGCCGCGGCAAACATCACTGCACAGATGGCGCAGTTGCGGGTGTTACATCAGCAGAAAGCGTACCAGAGCGTAGTCGCACCATTCGATGGCGTCATCACGCAGCGCAACGTCGATATCGGCAGCCTGGTTCAGGCAGACGCGACCAGCGGTGCCTTCTTGTTCACGCTCATGAACAGCGACACGATCCGCATCCAGCTGTACGTGCCTCAGGACGAAGCCTTCGGTCTCGGCGCGGGAGTTCAGGCGGTGGTACGCGTGCCCGAAATTCCTGGTCGCGACTTTCCTGGAAAGGTGACGCGCATCGCTGACGCGCTGCAGCCCGGGACGCGAACGCTGCTCACCGAAATCGACGTCCCCAATCCGGATCACGCCTTGTCCCCTGGAATTTATTGCACCGTGGAACTGAAGATCCCGCGCAAGACGCCCTCGCTCATCGTTCCCTCGGAGTCGATCATCTTCAACCGGGAAGGTCTCAGTGTCGCGGTGGTCGAAGAGGGAGTTGCGCGTATCCATCCCATCACCGTGGTGCGGGACTTCGGTACGACCGTCGAGGTAAGTGCCGGCGTCAAAGATGGAGATCAAGTGATCCTCAATCCTCCCGTCGATCTTACGGATGGCCACAGGGTCAAAGTTCGTCCAAGCCCGCCCGCGCAGATGTCGTAGAACATCAGCTGGGAAACGCAATAGAGCCGGTCGCGAAAGCGATGGCCGGTCGCAGTGACGCGAATGCCGCGCTTGTCCGCGCTTTTTCTGCCAGCTCATAACGTAACTGATCAGCTCACCGAGTCCGCTTCGATGAAGCGGAGGGCGAGAACGTCCCGCTTGTCGATATCCGATCTTGAGCCGGCGCTGAAAAGACCGCTCAACGAACTGCGTGCGCCCAACTTACCCGCACTCAGCTGCAAATACTCTTCGTTGGTGGACTCCATGTGGGCCCCGTTACCGCATCTAGGTTTATAATTCCTGCGGCTTAGCGATCTAACTATCTAATATATTTAAATGTTTCTTTGGACACACGTGACAGTAATCGCTGAGCAATCGCCCGACCGATGAGTCGTTGAAGCTGCTCTTGTGGGCCGGCCGAGACCCCTGCAGACGTAAAGTTTGGTTAGGCAGCTGATCGAAGAAACCTGGGGCGGCATCACGCACGTGCCGGACGATATCGCGATTCGCGGTCAGAGCGACACGGAATTCGTCTCGCGCTGCTTTACGGTCTGTAGGGCGACTGGATCGAGGCGCACACGCTGGCCGGCGCGGGCCGGCGTCGGCACCCTGGTCAAATTGCACCTGGATGGCAGGGCGGTGACGGACCCGCCCAACGCCAAGGAGCTGGCGCAGCGGCTCCGGGCCGGCGACGCCTAGGCGATGCTGTCAGGCAGCCGCCCGGTTTCGGTCCCACGATCGAGCGCGAGCCGGAACGCCTCGCTGACGATGTCGCGCAGGGCTACGTCAGCCGCGAGGCCGTGTGCAAGCTCTACGGCGTCGTCCTCGACGGGGGCAGCACGGACGATTATGCAGCGACCGAACGTCGACGCGAGGCATCAGCCTGACCGGCGGCGCGCCGCCTCGATGGCCTGCCAGACCCGCATCGGCGTCGCGGGCATGTCGATGTGCGTCACCCCGAGCGGACGGAGCGCATCGAGAATCGCGTTGACCACCGCCGGCGGCGCGCCGACGGTGCCGCCCTCGCCGGCGCCCTTGATGCCGATGGGATTGGTCTGGCATGGGATTTCGTGATGCTCCGTCGCGAAAAAGGGCAGGTCCGCGGCGCGCGGCATCGCATAGTCCATGAAGCTCCCGGCCAGAAGCTGGCCCGATTGCGGATCGTAGGTGACGTTCTCCATCAATGCCTGGCCAATGCCTTGGGCAATTCCGCCCTGGATCTGGCCATCGACGATCATCGGGTTGATGATGCGCCCAACATCGTCCACCACGGTAAAGCGCAGGATGCGCGTCGCCCCGGTCTCGGGATCGATTTCGAGCTCACAGGCGTGACAGCCATTGGGGAAATTGTAGAGTGGGGCATACGTCGCCACCGCCTCGAGCCCCAGAGCATAGCCCTGCGGCAGGCCCAGTGGCGCGAACGACGCCCGCGCCACATCCTGAAGCGCGACGGATCGGTCGGTGCCGGCGACGGTGAAGCGGCCGGCGGCGAATTCGAGATCGTCCGGTGCCGTTTCCAGCATGTGCGACGCCATCAATCGCGCCTTGGCGATGATCGCCTCCGCCGCGAGGCGGAGCGCGTTCCCGCCCACCATGCCGCTCCGCGCACCGTAAGTGCCGCGGCCGAAGGCGACGCCGGCGGTATCGCCCTGGACGAACAGAACCGAATCGAACGGGACGCCCAGCCACTCCGACACCATTTGAGCATAGGTCGTCTCATGGCCCTGGCCGTGCGAGAACGTTCCGGCGAGAATCGTCACCCCGCCGCTCGGATCGAACCGTATTTCCATTCGATCGTTCAAGGGCCCGTTCATCTCGACATAGAAGCCGATGCCGAAACCGCGGAGCCGGCCTGTCGCCCGGCTCGCCTCGCGTCGCGCCTCGAATCCCTGCCGGTCCGCCAGTTCGAGGCATCGCTCGGTCGCGGCGGGAAAGTCGCCGCTGTCGTAGATTCTGCCGGTCGCCGTCGTGAACGGCATCGCCGATACGATGATAAAATTTCGCCGCCGCGCTTCGACCGCGTCGAGATTCATTTCCCGGGCGGCGCGCTCGATCAGCCGCTCCATCACATACATCGCTTCCGGCTGGCCGGCGCCGCGATAGACCCCGGTCGGCGCGCGGTTGGTCAGAATCGCCTTGCTGACGAAATGGCCGACCGGAACGCGGTAGACACTCGGCACCATTAGCCCCATCGAGATCAGCGGTACCGGCCCGGTCGGGGCGATGTAGGCGCCGATATTGTGGAACGCCAGCGTCTTGATGCCGAGAATCTGGCCCGCGGCATCGAGCGCCATTTCCGCGTTGCAGATCTGATCGCGGCCATGATTGTCGCTCGCCAGTCCTTCGCTCCGCGTGCCGACCCATTTCACAGGTCGGCCGACGCGTCGCGCCGCCCACAGCACCAGCGCTTCCTCGGCATAAACCTCAGCCTTCATGCCGAACCCGCCGCCGACCTCCCAAGCGACCACTCTTAGCGATGTCTCGGGACAATGGAGGATGTCGTTGGCGAGCGTGCCGCGTGTGTGATGCGGATGCTGGGTCGAGGTGTAGAGCGTGTAGGCTCGGTCGGCGGCATTCCACGCGCCCAGCGTGACCCTTGGCTCGAGCGGATTTGCCGAGACCCGGTTGTTGACGAGGCGCAGGCGCACGAGATGTGAGGCGCGGGCAAAGGCCGCGTCGGCGGCGGCCGCATCGCCCGCCATCATAGTGAAGGCGATGTTGCCGGGCGCTTCCGGCCAGAGCGTGGGAGCGCCGTCCGCGACCGCCGCCTCGATGGTCGCAACCACCGGCAGCCGCTTGTATTCGACCTCGATCCGCTCGACCGCGTCCCGGGCGAGCGCCGCGGTCTCCGCAACCACGAAGGCGACGCGGTCCCCGACATGACGCACCCGGTCCTCGGCAAGGACGGGCTGTTCCGTTCGGAAGGCAACCGGCACTGCGGTGCGGAAGCCGCCGAGACCCTCGGCTTCCGCGTCGCGCCCGGTGAGGACGAGGAGGACGCCGGGCAGCCGCGCGGCGGGCGCCGTGTCGATGCGGATGATCCGCGCATGCGCATGCGGCGAATACAGCACCGCGCCATGGGCCTGATGCGGCAGGACCAGATCATCGACAAAGCGGCCCTCGCCCCTCAGCAACCGTAAATCCTCGGTTCGCAGGGCCGATTGACCTATGCCGATGACCGTCATCTTTCCCTCCAGGCGATCCGCGGCTTCCGGCGCCCGCGGTGCTAATGTCGCAGGCCTAACTTCTTCAGCATGGGGATGACATTGTCCTGCATCTGATGCAGGCCCTTTTGCGGATCATAGAAGCACAACAGCAGGCTTTCGAGGCCCGCATCGTGCAGTTCCTTAATCTTCTCGGCCATGGTGCGCGGGCCGCCGACGATCCGCGTGCAGCCAAAGCCGAGTGCGACGCCCGTGTACCATTCCTTGCCGAGGCCGAGATAAGGATCCTCCTCGGCGTCCGCTTTGAGTCCGAACTGATCCTGTGCGGAAGCATGGCCGCTCGAGGCGA
Source organism: uncultured Alphaproteobacteria bacterium (assembly GCA_963804725.1). GTDB lineage: Bacteria > Pseudomonadota > Alphaproteobacteria > ATCC43930 > CGMCC-115725 > JAATGI01. Next base: position 85,448 of record CAWDRN010000015.1, read on the forward strand.
GGAAATTTCGCACCGCCCCACGGTCGATTTCCGCTTCGATCCAATCGGCGGTCGCACGTGCCAAGGCGTCGGTTTCGTCGACCACCACCCAGCACATGGTCGCGACCCGAACGTCACGGCCATGCTTTGCCGCGCGCGACTTGATGTGGTTGACCCGATTGGCATACGTGTCCCCGGGAAACAGCGTCGTGAAAATCCAGTCGCAATGGCGGGTGCCGAAATCGATTCCGGTCTCTGACAGGCCGGCGTTCATCAGGATCGGTCGCGGTCGGCGCTTCGGCTTCGGCGCCAGATAGCCTCCGTAGGACTGGTAGTATTTGCCCTCGAAATCGAACCGCTCTTCCTCGGACCAGAGATATTTCATGAGGCAAAGGAACTCATCGGCCATGTGGTAGGCCTCGTCATGGCCAATCGGATCCTTGAGCCCGAAGGCGGCCATTTCGCGCGTCGAGTAGCCCGACACGACGTTGAGGCCCCAGCGGCCGTTTGAAATATGATCGATCGTCGCGCCGATCTTGGCGATATGGAGCGGATGGAAGCGAAAGGTGATATGAGCCGTGGAGAATAGACCCATCCGCTTCGTGATCGGCGCGGTGGCGGCGGCCGAAACGGCGAAATCTAGGGCCGCGCCGTTGAAGTCGGTATCTCCGCCCTGACCCAACCAACGTCCGAACGGGACCTGGTAATCGAAGCCGAGTTCGTCCGCGAGTTGAATGAGCCGAGAGGCGCTCGGCCATTCCCAGAAGTTCTGCAATCGCGGTGGATCGCTGAGGACGGCGCGCGAGGCCGTCATGCCGCCCTTGATGTTCCAGGCAAAGAAACCGAGCTCGATTGGCTGACCGGTGCGGGTTTCGGGCTGGCCGCCCGGATCAAAGGGTCCTCTGGTGATATCGACTTTTTTGAAATTACCCTCAGCCATCAGAATCCTCCCCGGCGCGTTGTTCGACCGCGCTTCCATTATTTCGTAGTCCATCCCGGCCAAACTGCAAGTCCGATGCCTGCAATGGACGAAATCAGAGTTCGCATCCCCTTAGGCTGCTTGAGGGGCCTCGGCCAGCGACGTATCCTTCGGTGACAACTTGCCTGGCGCAGTGTGCGCCGAACGTCGCAACAATGCGAAAGGGAGGAAAATCTCATGAAGATATGGACCAATCTGGTCCGGCTCGGTGCCGTGGCGGCGCTTCTCGGATGGGCTGCGGTAATGGTCGCGCCGCCAAGCTTCGCGGCCGCGACAACGATAAAAACTCCGAGCCAGGCCGAGCAAGACGCGGCGATGGCGAAAATTCCGCCGTCTGCTCGCCAATATTATGATCATTACTGGTACTATTCCCCCATCTACGGTGATCCCTACGCCAATTGGACGCCGCCGCAGCCGCCTTGGCAGGTCTGCGACAATGATTCGTTCCTCGCCAGTTCCTGGCGCGCCGACGAACTCGACGTAATCAAGAAACTGAATGCGCAGTACTACAAGGCCGGCCTCACCAAGGCCACCGTGCTGGTGACCGATTCAAACAACAATATCAGCGTGCAGTTGGCCGAGTTGAACAACCTCGTGCGGCAGGGCTGCAACATCATCATCTCGACCCCCGGTAGCCCGGCCGGATTGTGTAACGGCATGGCAGACGCGCTGCAACGCGGCGTATTGATCGTGACAGTTCAATCGTCGGTCGACTGCAACGACGCCATCAATGTCGGCACTAATCAGTACGAAAACGGTGAGGAAATGGCGACGTGGGTTGGCGGCGCGCTTCGTGGCAAGGGTAATGTCCTGATCTTGAGCGGCGTGCCGGGAATATCGACAACGGTGGCGTTGGGCGCGGGTTCAGAGGCGGGTTACGCGAAGTACCGCGGCATTCACGTGCTTGACACCGTCTACGGCTTCTGGGACGGCGGCGCTGCCAAGACGCAGATGCTGAAATGGCTCGCGACCCATCTCGAGCCAGTCAACGGCGTTGTGTCGTTCGGCTCCATGGCGGTTGCCGCGGAACAGGCGATGACGCAATCCGGCCGGCCGCCGATTATGCAAGCCGACGGCACCAACGAATGCGGCTACATCGCCTATTGGCATGACAACAAACTGCACAGCCTGGCGCTGGCCGCCGGCGGCGGATCGAACGGCTACGAGGCATTTTATGTTGCGATCAAGATGATGTTCGGGCAGAAGCCGGTGGTGAATACGATCTGGTATCCACTGCCGACCATCAACGATGCCGAAGCAGAGAAGCTCTATCAGATCTATCATCCGACGGTCACCAGCACGTGCTGGGCCGACCCGCCGGATCATCATCTGGTCGCCGATTCGTATATCGACCAATTCTTCCATGGCGGGAGGAGGGTCGAACCGCGGCCCAATCCATAGGGATTGACCCGAATCCGGGCGGACGAGAGATCGGCTCGCGTCCGTCTGGCGCCTTTCGCGCTCTGGCTCGGCGCCGTGGCGATGACCCTGGCCTCCTCAGCTTCAGGCGGGAAGAGGAATTAGGCGGTTGCGGAACACTTCCAGGCCCTCTCGGATCTGACGGATGACGAGTTGACGGAACTGCTTTCTGTCACCCTCCTCGAGGCAACAGATCATCTCGTAGTGGAGGTCAATGGTCCGAGCCGCCCTTTCGGCATCCTGCCAATGGACGTGACGCACGGGATACGCGTAGTCTCGCAACATGATCAGGATATCGCCCAGCCACCGGTTGCGAGTGGCCGAGACGAGCAACGCGTGGAAGCGCGCTCGGACTTCGAGCATCGCGACAAGGTCGCGTGCTGCCACGGCTGCTGCAAATTGTTCATTGATCCGCTTCAACTCGGCGATCTCGTCGGACGTAATGTTCCGGGCAGTGAGTAGGGCCGCTACGCCTTCGAGCCGCATCCTGAGGATATAGAGTTGTTCCACCTCGTCTCGACTCATGTCACGAATGATGGCAACACCTTTACGACCAACGGATATCGGTTTGCCGATCGAATTGTTGCGGCGCTTGGCACCAGCGGCACCAATGTGTTCATACGGCTTTCCGCCTTCATCCTGCTGTGCATCGGCATTCAGATCGTTTGGAGTGGCTACAGCGCACTCGTAAGCCACCCGTGAAATGTACGATAGATGGCGAAGGCCAATCACTTGATTGATCGCGATTTTGGTGGCGTCAGGGTCCGTCGCCGTTGACCAATGATCTGGGTCAAATGCGATCTCGATGAGATCGCCCGGCTTAAGGTAAAGTTCGTTGGCGTTTGGCTGGCCGACCGCAACGCCCGCTGGCGCGCCCATGGCGACGAGATCGCCCGCCTCGAACGGCATCCAGCGCGAAAAATGCTCGATCACCTTGCCGATCCGGAAGATCATGTCTCCGGTATGAACCCGCATACGGGTCTCGCCATTTACTTTACACGTGATCCAGAGGTCGTGCGGATCATCAATGGGGTAACAATCGTGATGACGCGCTCGGAATCGGTCACGGTGCGGCTACGCGAGATGATTGTCCGCGGCGAAGTTGCCCCGGGCGCACGGCTCCAAGAGGAGTCGCTAGCTGCCATGCTGGGCGTATCTCGAACGCCGTTGCGCACGGCGCTGACCACACTGGCTCAGGAAGGCATCCTCGAATATGCGGCCAACCGTGGATATACGGTCCGCCAACTCGAAATGCGCGAGATTCGAGACGCATATCTTGTCCGCACGGCGCTCGAGGGGATGGCTGCCCGAATCACCGCCGAAGTAGGGTTGCCCGACGTACACGCGGCGAGGCTGCGCCGCGCGCTCAACTCAGCCGATAGGATCGTATCGCTGAAAACCCTCTCGCCTTTCCAAGTAGCTGCGCTGGTACGCCTCAATGAGGTGTTTCACACCACAGTGCTCGAGGCGGCCGGCAACTCGCTACTGCGGGAAATGGCGGAGCGAGCGCAACGCATTCCACTCGCCTCTCTCCGCACTAAGCCTATATGGAGCGACGGGATCTTTGAATCAGTCGATCCGCGTGTGTCGCATTATCAACATCGAGCCATCCATGACGCGATTCGGCGCCGTGATGCCGATGCCGCTGAAGACGCTATGCGTAGGCATATCGGCAGCGCTCTGGATTTGTTGACCGAGCAATATCGGCTCACCGCGGCAGCTCCACCATCAATTGGAAAGCCCGCAAGGGCGACGCGCATTCGCCAATAGCCTAAAATGTATCCCGAACTTGTTGCGCGAGGTCCTATGTCTGTCAGCACCATCGTCTCGCCTCTTCTTCCAACTTGTCTCGTGGGTTCCTATTCGCAACCTGAGTGGCTGATCGACCACGAGAAACTGCGCGGACGACTTCCCCCACGCGTTCGCGCCGGCGAGCTATGGCGGGTCGATGAGAAATTCCGAGAGATCGCCAAGGACGATGCGACGCTGCTCGCTATTCGCGACCAGGAGCGTGCGGGGCTCGATATCATCGGCGACGGCGAAATGCGACGGGAGAGTTATTCTAACGAGTTCGCCAACGCACTCGACGGGATCGACCGAACCGGCAGCGGGACCGCGATCGACCGAACCGGGCGGCCGAACCCGGTGCCCCGCGTCGTCGGAAGGATCTCCCGCCGGCATTTCGTGATGGCGCACGACATTGCGTTTTTGCGAGCGAACACCGACCGGCCGATCAAGATCACGCTGCCTGGCCCCTTCACGATGGTCCAGCAAGCGCAGAACGATTTCTATCGTTCCGAAGATGAGATGGCGCATGACTACGCAGTCGCTGTCAACAACGAGATGAAAGACCTGTTCGCGGTAGGCACGGACATTGTGCAGCTTGACGAGCCCTACCTTCAGGCGCGGCCCGACAAAGCCCGTCAATACGGAATCGCCGCAATGAACCGCGCGCTAGAAGGGATCGACGGCACCACCGCGGTACACCTGTGCTTCGGCTATTCCTATATCCAGCATGACCGGCCGGCCGCCTATTCGTTCCTGCAGGAACTTGCGGCCTGCCGGGTACATCAGATTTCGATCGAAACGGCGCAATCGAAACTGGATTGTGCTGTGCTTCGCGATCTGGCGGACAAGACGATCATCTTGGGCGTGCTCGATCTTTCCACCGAGGAAGTCGAGACGGCGGAGGTAGTTGCGGGACGAATCCGGCGCGCGCTACCCTACGTGTCGCCGACGCGTCTCGTCATCGCACCTGATTGCGGCTTCAAATACCTGCCACGCGGCGTCGCCTATGCCAAGATGCGGGCAATGGTCGCGGGAACCTCACTGGTGCGCGCCGAACTTACCAGTGGATCGCGGCCCTAGTACCTGGACTTACAGCTGGGTGATACGACGATTTTTGAACCGCCGCTGATGGACCTTTTTCTTGGTCCATGCGAACGGCATGGCTGTCTGGTTATAGGCTTGAATGAAAGCATTGATGTGCTCCTGCAACTGCTCGACTGACGTGAACGATGCGCCGGTCAGCGATTGGCCTTGAAGGATGGAAAACCAGGTCTCGATTTGATTGAGCCACGATGATCGCGTCGGGGTGAAATGGAAGTGGACGTTTGGGTGCTTCTTCAGCCAGCGATCGCACTTCTTATGGGTGTTGAGGTTATCGAGGACGACGTGCAACTCGCGATCCGGGACGCCGGCAACCACACGGTTCATGAAGGCGAGGAACTCGACCCGGCGCCGGCGCTTGGAATGCTCGGCAACGACCTTTCCGGTGGCGACGTCGAGCGCCGCAAACAACGTCGTGGTGCCGTGGCGCTGGTAATCATGGCTCTGACCGGTCAAGGCCCGTCCGTTCGGGAGCTTCAAATAGCCTTGCGCCCGTTCCAACGCCTGGATCGAAGGCTTCTCATCGACACAGAGCACCATCGCCTTGGCGGGCGGATCGATATAGAGACCGACCACGTCGGCCGCTTTGTGCCGCAAACGCCGGATCATTGCTCTCGCACCAGGACTTGCGCGCCGCCAGATCGATATGGTGCTCGTGCAGAAACCGCCAAACATACTGAACATCAACGTCTTGCAATGCCGTCGCCAGCAACGGGCCCGTCCAACGGGCGTAGCCCGCGGGCGCCGGCTTATCCAGAAGGGCCAGAATCCGCCGGTTCGTCGCCTGGCCGTAGATCGGCTTCTTGCTCGCCCGCGGGCGATCCTTCAATCCGACAACTCCATGATCGGCAAACCGATGCCGCCATTTGCTGACAATGCGCGGTTGAACGCCTACTTCCTGCGCAATCGAACGTGTGCTGCGGCCTTCGGCTGCCAGCAACACGATCCTCGCCCGCTTCACGTCCCCTTGCGGCGTGCTCGCCGCACGGCAACGGGCTTCAAGCACTTTGCGTATCTTCGGCTTCAGCCGAACTTCTCTTGCTTCGGGAAGCATCCCGATCTTGAATCATGACTTACCCGCAAAGAAAAGGGGGTACTAGCGCCGCCGCATCGTCCGGCGTCGGTTTAATCGTGCAGCAGCTTGTTACCGGTGACTCCGATCGAGGACGGATACATTGCCAGCTAGCCTACGTTCTCAACATAGCACGACGGTTGCAACAACCTAACCTTAGAGCCGGCCCTTCCGAAGGAAGGTATCCCAAGATTTTAAGCGCCGCGTCGTTCCGTGGAACAGCCGGAACATCAGAGCTTCGAGAGATCACGCTCACTCGACGTCAACTCGCTCTTAGCATCATCGACAATCAGTGCAGCACGTGGATACATGACTGTAGAGCTTTACGCTTTTTGGCGTAAGAGAAACATCGACATTACGACCGCTGCCCGCCCGCTTCCGGCGTCGAGCAAGATGCGAGCGTTCGAGCTGATCGACGATCGATGAACTATCGTCCATTTCCTCGGAGGTTCGGGCAGTCGGTCGCCCGCGGCAAGATGCGGCCGGTCGGGCGGAGCGTCGCCCGGGAGGGCCGATTTCCTGGCATTGCCTCCTTGAGATTCGTCGTCCGCCGGCACGCTCGCTAGATTTCGTCGGCGTAGACGCGGAGGACGGTGCGCCCTACGGCCATGTCGCTCGCCCCCGACAAGCGAGTGATGCGGGCAAGGACCGAACGGCCGTCGAGCGGAATCCGGAATTGTTGCCCGTTGGCGGGCGGGCGCTGCAGCCGGCGCATTCCCAAGGATCGCGCGACGTTCTCGTTCTTCATGCTGACGAACAGGCGTACTCGGGTAATCATGCTAATAGCCCTCGCGTTCCATGCGTTTGCGTAGCGTCTTACGGCGACGGCGAATGCCCTCGGACCTTTCCCGGATGCGGCGCTCCGACGGTTTCTCGTAGGTGCGGCGCCGCTTCATTTCACGGAACGTGCCGTCGCGCTGCAATTTCTTTTTCAGGATGCGGAGCGCGCCGTCCATGTCGTTGTCGCGCACGAAAACTTGCATGGTATCGGAGTCGCCTTTCAAGGAGCCTTAAGGGAGCAGCTTCGGTGATGCGGCGCGTCACGATCGCCGAGGTGGAAGAGATTTCTCGGCGGGTGCCTGGAAGGCCGACGCCGCCCGAAACTGCGCGCGGCCGATAGGTCATATGGGGGTCGCGCGGTCGATAAATCAATCCCCACTCTCTTGACAGCCCGCGACCCGCAGGCCCTCCACAGCTTAAAGGGGTGTGACATGGAGGAGGTTCTTATCGTTCTTTGAGTATGAATATCACATTGGCGCCGACTATCACAAAGCCCACACCGACATCGTTGTTGAGGACGCGGCTGGCAAGACGCTGCGTTCTGGCCGCGTGCGGAATGGCGTGCCACGTAGTGCCATCGCGGTTCAGCCGCGTTGCATCTGAGTCGAAAATTTCTCACGGAAGCGCGCGGCGACCAATTGCGGCAAGAACACCCTCATTTATTGCTGGCGTTTTTTTTCTTCGCAGCTGCGGCCTGGTCGCGTGCTGGGATCGTTTCAGAAATTAACCCGAGACCACACCGCGAACGTCGATGCGGTGCATCGCCCCGCCCCGCGGTTATGCTCATCCTGCAGTCTTGGCTGCGTTTGCTGGCGGAAGTGGTGCTTCTGTGAGAGCCTTCGCACAGAGATCAGCAGAACCGGGGACCGGTTCCTTCATTCCCGGTAATTTGGCCCAGCCGCCCTTTGTGATGAAGTCGCTTCGATCCCACGTATCTGTCTTGTTCAGAGCGGCCAGCCGGGCGACGGCGTTGGCGTCATTCTTGAACTGGGTGACGCAGAACCCGGCCGCCATGCTTGCATTTGCTTCCTCGACTGCTTTCGTCGCCATGTCCCGAGCGGTGCCCCCGGTCACCCAGCCACCCCAGGAAAACCCGACGATCAGCGTCGCGACGACGCACGCGGCACAGGACCAGAGCAGGATCGTCTTTGACGGCCGATAATCTTGGTAGCGCTGCATAACGGTGGGATTGGATGCGACCATTTGTTCCTCCTCATACTTCCTGGATCAATGACGAGTGTAATCCCAACCTACTGTCGGCAATCGCTAACGGATACCATCGGAAACTACCTAGTTTAAGGGTGAGGCGTTTCAGGGATCGCCCTTGGATTCTCGCGTTCGGGAATCAATGGCGGACGCAATTGCAGCGACTGCGAAGGGACCGCCGATTGTGATAATTGGCTGGCGACCCGTCAGGACGAAACGACGTTCGCTCTCGAGTGCCGGGCATGCTTGACGGGCTCGTCCTTGGTACCGATACCGAATATTGGCAGTCAGACGGTCGGATTATGTGTCGGGACTCGGCCTTCTATTCCGTTGATGTATATTGCCGTCAGCATCCCACCGAGCTCCTGATAAAGGTAAGGGATTGATCGCCATCTGTTGGCCCAATGTCAGACGAGCCGACATTCCCAAACAAATGCGCGAGCGTCCGAATTTGCACGGCGAAGACCTCATGACGCTCGCCATCGAAAGCGGCGATGCTAACAGAATTGGCAAAGAACTGTCCGATCTCGGTCAGACGAAGCACGACGAGATAGTGGGATGGCTCCGCGAGCATCGCGACATCCAGGAGCGTCGCCAGAAGGCCATCTTGTATTTGGCGGCTGCGGGTGTGGTCATTGGTCTCGTGACGCTCGCGCACGATGTCGGATGGCTGCTTCTGGATGAGCCTCTTCAAAGTCATGGGCGATCGCGTCATGGTCGCGCCCACCGCAAGAGCGATGAGACCCCGACGAACAACGCGCTTATCGACGTCCATTCTGCTGCGATCCGGTTCAGCCGAGCTACATCGGCGAAGGCCTTGGTGAGAGCCCTTCCCCTTTCGAGAGTCATCTCGTCGAGATGAAAGTCGATCGGCGGCATCTCTACTGCGGCAGATCGATACCAGAACCACGCCGCGATCAGCGCCGTGACGACAACGACGGACTGAAGGATTATCGCGACCGGACGAAAGCCCATTTTCTGAACTCCTTCCTGTTTCGCCTATCTTGGCACGGCCCTTGGTTAGAGGCGCTTTGACCTCGTTGGAAATGCTACGTCCACGCAGGCATTGGCGAAACGATGGTTGTCGAGTAGACGCGGCATCCCTTAAGACCCTAGAGAGAAAGGCGCGTCCGATGGGTTGCGCAAGCGCGCAGGTCCCGCGCGGAAGATATCGTCAAGCTTCTGGTCACCGAGAACGCTGCCGAATCCGCCGCGCTTCATGCCCAAACTCGGGAGATTCGGCCTGCGAGATCGAGCGAACTTCGCGACCACGCGCTGCCACGCAGTGGCGTCTGCGATTAGCGCCATCGAGAGACAGCAGGGCAATTCCGCCGCAACCTAATCAATCATCCGCTGCTGGCTGCGCATCGAGATCGCGATGCGCCGGGTGTCGGAGGCCGCAATTCACGATGGCTAGGTCCGCAAGGCCACCCGAATTACCTCTAATTCGTAAAACCCTCAACGAGGAATGCGTGCGACGTTGTCGTCTTTTGACGAATGTCGCCGAGCGCCTTTACGTCCGGCTGACCGAACCAGGCTCGCGCGCTCTCCTCGTTGGCGAAGGCGACAACCAAAAAACGCTTGGGCGGAGTTCCGTCAAGCGCGGTCATCTTTTCGCTCCGAATGACGTAGTGGCCACCGTGAGTGACAGTCCCACTTTGCGCCACCGCGCTAGAGGTAACCGCCTTGAAGCCCGCGGTGTAGTCCGCGACATCGATTACGACATAAGTTGGCGGCTTGGCTTGAGCGTGAAGGCGTTGGACGGCGACGGCACCGAGTCCGATGCCCGCAAGCATTGCCAACGCGACTGTGACGTAAGTCTTCACGGCCTTCTCTCCCGGTTGCTCGCCGACGTCCGACGCACAGCCACATCACAGTACGGACCATGTCTAGGGCTACAATTGCCACACGTAGCAGATCGCATCGCTGCGCAAATACCCTCGGAATCTACTTACTGGAGCGCCTTTGACCCCCCGTTTCTTCGGTCACTGTGGATTGTGGGATGTCCGGGAGGTGGGGGAGACGGGGCTCTACAGGGCAGCCCGCCCCATTCGCTCGCGCAGTTCACGCCAGTGGATTTTTGGGGGGCACTGGCGTGCGATTGCAATGGGAGTTTATCTGAGATCGGTTGAGGCAATTCGTCGTGCTAGGTCCTGTGGACATTCGGGCCAATGATAACATCGTGGCTGCGGAGGTGCGGCAGATTGACTCAGATCGGCTGCGGGCGATTCCCAATGTCGCCGATGCGTGATTCAAGCGCGGAAAAACACGGGAGGCTTCCGTGCTTGGGAGCCTTTTATGATCGAGCGGCATCGTCTGACGAATGCGCAGTGGGAGCGGATCGCAAGTGTGATCCCGGGGAAGCCGGGCGATCCGGGCCGTCATGGAGAGAACAATCGCGGCTTTGTGGAAGGCGTGCTGTGGATCGGGCGAACAGGCGCGCCATGGCGCGACCTGCCGGCCGAATTCGGCGATTGGAACGCAGTGTGGCGGCGATTTACGCGCTGGGCGGAGCGCGGGATTTGGGCACGTATCCTCGAGCAGGTGAGCGAGGATCCCGATCTCGAACACGTCATCATCGACGCGACGATCGTGCGGGCACACCAGCATTCCGCTGGTGGAAAAGGGGGGCCGAAGCTCAGGCGATCGGCCGGTCACGCGGCGGCCCGACCACGAAAATCCACGTCGCCGTCGATGCGCTCGGAAACCCGTTACAACTCATCCTCACGCCGGGCCAAGCCCATGACAGCACACAAGCCGAGGCGCTGATCGACGGTTTCGCGGCCGATCATGTCATCGCCGACAAGGCCTATGATGCCGAGTGGTTCAGAGCCCTTCTCGCCTTTCGCGCCGAGGCGGTGATCCCGGCCAGGGCCTTCCGAAATAACGTTCCGCCGCACGACGAGGAACTCTACAAGGAACGCCATCTCGTCGAGTGCTTCATCAACAAGATCAAGCATTTTCGGCGCGTCGCGACGCGTTACGAAAAAACCGCCCGCGCATTTCTCGCATTCGTCACGGTCGCGGCTTTTATGGTGTGGCTGCGGTGAATGTCCACAGGACCTAGTACCCCCTTTTCAAGAAGGGTGAGTCGTGATTCAAGATCGGGATGATTCCCGAAGCAAGAGAAGTTCGACTTTGGCGTGGCGATCGCAAGGTGCTGGAGGCACGATGCCGTTCGCCGCGCACGATGCAGCGCGATCTGAAGCGAGCGCGGATTGTGCTTTTGGCGGCTGGCGGTGTGAGTACGCGGGCGATTGCCAAGGAGGTGGGCGTCCAGCCGCGGATTGTTAGCCGTTGGCGGCATCGCTACGCCGACCACGGTCTTGATGGGCTTGCAGACAAGCCGCGCCCTGGCAAGAAGCCGCTTTATACGCAAGCGACGGACAAGCGGATTCTGGGACTTCTGGACCAGCCGCCGCCGGCGGGATTTGCGCGGTGGACAGGGCCGCTGCTGGCCAAGGCATTGGGGGATGTCGATGTTCAGTATGTCTGGCGCTGCCTGCGTCGCTACCAAATCGACCTGGCGGCACGGAAGTCCTGGTGCGAGAGCAACGATCCGGATTTTGCCGCCAAGGCCGCCGACGTGGTCGGCCTCTATGTCGATCCGCCGGCGACGGCCATTGTCCTTTGCGTTGACGAGAAGCCCTCAATTCAAGCGTTGGAACGGGCGCAAGGCTATCTGAAGCTGCCCAACGGACGAGCCTTGATAGGTCAAAGCCACGATTACACCCGCCACGGCACGACGACCCTGTTCGCGGCGCTGGAAGTTGCCACTGGAAAGGTCATCGCCGCACATTCAAAGCGGCGCAGGCGCATCGAGTTCATCGGCTTCCTGAACAGCGTTGTTGCCGCCTTTCCAGACCGCGAGCTTCACGTGGTTCTCGACAACCTCAACACCCACAAGAAGAACGAGCGCTGGCTCAAGAAGCATCCCAACGTGCATTTCCATTTCACCCCGACGCGCTCATCATGGCTCAATCAGGTCGAGACATGGTTTTCCATTCTGCAAGGCCAGTCGCTGAGCGGGGCTTCCTTCACCACCATCAAGCAATTGCAGGAGCACATCGATGCCTTCATCGCCGCGTACAACCAGGACGCAAAGCCCTTCGCATGGAAAAAGAAACGGGTCTATCAACGCCGCTTCAAAGGCCGACGTGTCACAAAGCTTTGATTCCGAGTACTAGGTTTGTACCCAGATAAATAGTTGAGCGGCAAGGCGAAACATGATTCACCATGACTGGAGGTGGATCATGCGGTTTGATTTGAGCGACGAGGAGTGGGGACATCTTGGAGCCGTACGATTGCGAAAGCGCGTAAGACGTGCGCGGGCGGACGAGACCGGCGGGTGATGAACGGGATCTTCTATGTGCTTCGCACGGGCATGCCGTGGCGTGATCTGCCGGAGCGCTATGGTCCCTACACGACGATTTACAATCGCTTCAATCGGTGATCGCGGCGCGGCATCTGGAAGAAGATCTTTGATCGGCAGGCTGAGAGGTCACGCGATAGCCTACATATGATCGACAGCACGATCGTGAAAGCACACCGTGCGGCTAGCGGCGCAAAAGGGGGGAGAAAAACCAAGCGATCGGCATCAGCCGGGGCGGTCGCTCGACGAAAATCCACGCGGTCGTCGACGGCAAAGGCCGTCCGCTCAACTTGTGGTCGTGACGGGTGGGCAGGTCCATGACAACCAAGTCGTTGGCGAAGTTCTCAACACACCCAGATCACCGCTGGCCGTCACCCGGCGAACAAAGCTTACGACAGCGAGAAAGTGCGTGAGGAAATCAAGGACGAGGGCGCTCTGCCAGTCATTCCAAGCCGCCGCACCGCCACCAAGAAAGCCTATTGCCCCAAGCGGATCTATCGGCGCCGGCACAAAATTGAAAACTACTTGTGTCGGGTCAAGGATTGGCGGCGCATTGCGACGCGCTTCGACAAGCTCGCGAGAAACTTCCTGGCTACCAATCACCTCATCGGCGCACTTTACGGGATCAAGATATCAAGTACAGACCCTAGTATCGTCAACCTAGAGACGGGTGGAACACCGCCGATGGTACAGGAGGGTATAGGAGGGGCTGACCAAAACTTAAGGGGAACGATGCTACCGGAATTGCTACCGAAAGCGATGGCATCGGAAGGTACGGGGAGGGTGAAGAACGTTTCAAGACACAGAGAACCGTGGATTTCCGGGGCCTTCAGGGACGTTTGGGTACGACGCGCACATCAGAGACCGAATTTCAAGACCGGTGCCTTAAACCAATCTGCATTTGGGGGAAGTGTGCGTCTCCGCTCATTTGCAAAAATGGTTCGAATTTGGGTTCGGGTTGCCGCCTATGACGCTTCAGGGCGCTCTGCCCAGTTCGCATTTTTCCGTACAACCATTGATCGGTCTGCAGTTTTGCGCGGATCTGGATTGCCGAAGGGATAAACCAAAGCCCAGACGGGCCCCCGCGTCAGGAAAATCGGATCATGCGATTTTCCCCCTTTAGTACCTATGTAACTCGAGATGCAATGGTGGCAATTGGAACCGCGACCCGGGAAGAATGGGTTGCTCTCGTCGGTGTCATGGGGCGGAACGACCTGCTCGCCGACGCCGATTTCATGAATCCGAGTTGGCGCATCGCCAATAATAGCAAAGTGGACGAAGTGGTTAATGCATGGGCAGAAAAGCAATCGACGTCCGACATAGGTTGGCGGCCCAACAAATTCCCTGCAGCCGGATTCGCACTATCAGTGACGTCGTCGCCTGGCCTCACCTGCACAAACGCGGGATGTTGGCGAAGCTTCGGCATCGCGGGTTTGCTGCCGACGAAAGTCCGATCGCTCCCGCATTTCCCTTAAAATTTAGCGAAGCGTCGACGGAGTATGAGAGTTCGGTTCCCCTCACAGGCAGCACAATGACGAAATATATCGAGGTCTTCTGGGCATGTCGGAGGACGAAATCCAAGAACTGGCGAACAGCGGTGCCATTTGAGGGCGCATAAGCGACCGGGAGGTGACCATGTCGGTTGAGGCAATGCAAAGCGCCGAAGTGAAGATGTATTCGGACTTTAAGAGTCCCTATGCTTATCTTGCCTTCGATCCGGGAATGAGTTTGGGCGAACGCTTCAACGTTCACGTCCGGTGGATACCCTTTCAACTGCGCATCAAGGGGAAGGGCGAACGGAGCGTCTATTCGGAGTACAAAGTTAGGTACTCCTACCTCGACGCCCGCCGATGGGCGAAACCACGCGGTCTGAGGATTCGCGGACCTCTAAAGATATACGACACCATGCCCGCCGCGGTGGGCGGGCTATTCGCGCAGATTCATGGCCGATTTCTCGATTATGGAAGGCTGGCGTTCAAGCAATTCTTCCTTCGAGAATTCGAAGCCGATGAGCCCGAACCCGTCGCGGCTCTCTTGGAGGATTTGGGACTATCGGGCCAGGACTACATCAAGTTTCTGGCCGGAGAGGGCCTTACTGCGTACGCGAATTGTCAGGAGGAAGCGGCGGCGGATCACGTCTTCGGGGTTCCGTTCTTTATGTTCCGCGGCGAGCCCTTTTGGGGACACGATCGCATTCCGTTGCTGGAACAGCGGTTGGAAGAGGCCGGCTTGGCACTGCACAAAGCGGCATTTGCGACTTCCGTCCCGCTCCTTTAGCCGGGGTGGCGGCGATGATCGACCTTTATTTTTGGATGACGCCAAACGGCTATGAGGTAACGATCCTGTTAGAGGAACTTGGTTGGAGATACAACGTACTTCCAGTTCATATCAGCAAGGGTAAGCAATTCCGACCCGAGTTCCTGAAGGTCAGCCCGGATAACAAAATACCCGTGCTGGTTTATAATGATGGCCCTGACGGGAAACTGATCACCTTGTTCGAAATCGGCGCGATCCTACTCTATCTCGCAGAAAAGAGCGCGTGGCAATTCTTTCCCGCCGACATGCTGCGACGCTATGAGGTCATGCAGTGACTGATGTTCCAGATGGCAGGTGTCGGACCAATGCTCGGTCAAGCGCATCATTTTCGCATGTATGCGCCAGAAATGATTCCCTATGCGATCGGTCGCTATGCGAACGAAGCCCATCGGATCTATAGCGTCATCGGTAGACGTCTCGGCGAAGCGCCCTATCTCGCCGGGGATTATTCGATCGCCGATATCGCAACTTATCCTTGGATTCGACCTTATAAGTGGTAAGGACAGAACATCGCCGAATTTCCTAATTTGAACTCGCTGGTACCAAGAACTGGGCGCGCGGCCCGGAGTGCGGCGCGGACTCGCCGTCTTGGAAGACCGGTTCGCGAAGAGCGGCGGCAAACCGTCTGGCACTTCTTGGGATGCCTTGTTCGAAAGCAGGCAATTCGAGCACAGATGACAATGATGCCGAAAATGCCGATGCTAACGAGCTACCGCGTGGTCGATCTGACGCAATTCGTCGCCGGCCCGACCTGCACTCGGATTATGGCCGAGCTCGGCGCGGAAGTGATCAAGATCGAGCTGGCACCTTACGGCGACCGGGGCCGGGCTTATGGCGACAAGCCACGCGATCCCTCCCAGAAGGGCACATCGCAAAGCACTTATTTCATCCAACACAATCATTCGAAGAAATCGGTTGCGCTCGACATGCGGCAGGAGCGTGGCCGGGCGCTCATTAGAGGTCTTGCGGCGAAATGCGATGTGCTGGTCGAGAATTTTGCACCGGGTGTGATGACGCGAGCGCGATTGAGCTATCAAGAGCTTCGCCGAATCAATCCCTCGCTCGTCATGTGCTCTATTTCCCTGGCGGGTCAGGATGGACCTCTGAGGGGGAAGCCCGGGTTCGACTACATGGGTGCTGCCTATGCTGGCATCACCGCGGCGATTGGCGAGCGGGATCGCGGTCCGGCTCAGCTTCCCATGGCGATCGGCGACAGCGCCACCGGGGTAACGGCGGCAATGGCGATCGGGTTCGCGTTGCTCCACCGGGAAAAGACCGGCGCCGGGTAATATATCGAATGCTCGCTCGTCGATACCTATTTCAACATGCACGAACTGAACGTGCCAAAAGCATCTCTGCGCGGCCACCATTTCAGCCCCTCTCGAATGGGCTCGCTTCATCCCGATGGCGGACCGACCGGAGTTTTTCGCCACAAAGGGGAGGAATTCATCGCGATCATGGTGATTCCCCACCAATGGGAGCAAATGACGCGCGCGATGAAGATGCCGGAATTGGCGCGCGATCCGCGCTTTAATACGCCCCGGGCCAGGCGTGACAACAATGAAGCACTGAAAACCATTATCGAAAACTGGCTCTCGACCTTTGCCAGCCGCGACGCTGCTCTCGCGGCGCTCGAGGCGGAGCGCGTTCCCTGCGCGCCGGTTCTCACGCTGCCAGAAGCGATGGCTCATCCCCATCTGCGACAGCGTAGAACGGTGAGAAGGGTAAAAGATTCGGGGCTCGGCGAATTCGATATTCCTGGACTCGCGGCAAAATTTTCCGAATGGCCGGAAAGTACGTCGTTGCAAGCGGATCTGTTGGGACAGCACAACGAGCAGGTACTGAAAGAATTTCTCGGACTGTCCGACAGCGAAATTGCGGAACTATACGCGGACAAAATCCTAGTGCGGGATACACAGTTGGATTGTGAGGACAAAAAACGCAAGGAACTCCGAGAATGACGACGGTCATGACGATGACATGATGCATCTGTTGAAGCTGATGCTGAAGGTATCTGGCAAGAAGCGCGTTCCGCAAGGGTGGTGTCGTCTCGCCCTTGCTCAGTAATATCTACCTCAATGGAGGAGTTCGCCAAGCTGCAGGTTGAGATCAATGATGACAAGAGCCGCATAGTCGACCTGGAACGAGGCGAGAGCTTCGGCTTTCTAGGGTTCGACTTCCGCTACCTCCGTAGTCTGCCCAGAGTGATGCGGCCGCACTACACGCCCGAGCTGAAAAAGCGGACGGCACTGTTGGGGAGCTAAGGAGGTGTTCCGCCGCCACCGGTCGCAACCGATTGAGAGGGTGATAATCCTGATCAATCCGGTGCTCCGGGGATGCGTGAACTACTTCGCAGTTGGGCACTCTGGCGAGTGCTTCACCTACATCAGAGACTGGGTAGAGAAGAAGGTCAGGCGCCACCTGGCGCGGGCTCGGAAACAACGGGGCTTCGGCTGGGAGAGATGGAGTAGGCCGTGGCTGTACGACACTCTGGGGCTGTACGCCAGCTATCGAGTGCGACGCGATGGACGGAAAAGTCACTCCAGCGTGATAGGTCCCATAAGCCTTGGCATGAAGCAGATGGGGGCGCGCAGTGCGGGAAATCCGCATGCTGTGTGTGACGTGGAGGGGGCTGGAGACGTGGTTCAGGTTGGAACTCTTCCGCCTGGCCGGCGCGCCAGTCCTCGACCCTACCTGCGAGCGCGCGGCGGTGAGAGTCCGCCGCGCGACTCACCTGTTCATCTTCAATGAGCGCCATCTGCGTGCTGTGTTGGCCGAATATATGCAATATTTCAATCGCTGGCGCCCGCACCGCGCGATCGGTCAGCGCGCCCCATGCGCAGTCAATCCGCCAATCCGCGAAGCGCGCCACAGGGAGATCATCGGGGAGCCCGTGCTAGGCGGTCTGCATCACGTCTATCATCGGGCGGCATGACGCTTCGGGCCATGACGCTTCGGACAATGCATTTGCGCCCCACAACAAGTCAATCGCATCAAGTACAGCGGATTTTCCGCTGTCCCCGGTTCCTATCAGACAATTGATTCCATCGGAGGGCCGCCAGGTCAGCGCCCTGACGCCACGAAAATTGGAGATTTCAACTTCTTCAACTCGTGCCACACCGATTTACTGAACCTCTCCTACCCATCTTCTTCCGCGTCCTGTAGGACTCCCCAACGCGCCTATCTGTCGACTGCCACGGTTGCACCGGCGGACGTGGTCGTCCAGATCCGTTGCCAGTCCTGGAACTCGGATGGGCGTATCTGATATCGCGCGAAATTTCCTTCGTGCAGGCCGAGGAGTTCGTCTTCCGCGACTTCCCTGAAACGGTCGCAGTCGGGCGGGTCGATGTTCTTCTGCGCCCAGGCCGCGACATACGCGGCGGCGGATTTTCTGTCCATGCGGCCGCGGACGACTTCGCCGACGATTTTGCGCAGAGCCGCGCGGTGCCTTAGCTTGAAGGGATCGGGCTCGCCGAGCGATTGTCTGACGGCGACGTAACGCGCGGCGGAGCGCTCGTAGGCCCAGATGAATACGTCTTTCAGGAGATCAACCTTGTTCAGCTCATACACGCCCAGCGTGGCATCGGTATAGGTTGAGCGCGGGACGTCGGTGAAGGCTAGCGGGCACAGGTTATTCCTGATGAGCGGAATATTCGCAGCCAGGCGCGAGACGCGCTTGTTCACGTCGTCGAACGGCTGCAGGTAGGGCAACTGGGCCATCACGAAGAACGTTTGCTCGAAGGGGTCGGCGCTGGCGGCGGCGCTCGCGAGAATCTGATCGAAGCACTCTTCAATGAGCTGCGGCACTTCGAGCGGATGGTATGCCGATCGCTCGATCCCCACGGGAATATGCCGAAGCCTGCCCGCCGCCATGGGGTCGCCCAGCAGGTTGTTCGCGAGCAGTGCGTGAAGGTTCAGGATGGTGTAACGATTGAAGCCGATATCTTCCGCCGAGCCGACGAGGAACTCTATAGCGTCCTTGTGGTTGAGGATCATCTGGGCTTCGAGTTGTTGTTTGCCTTCCGCCGCTTCGCCGAACTCGATGAGTTTTTTGGTGTCGAGCAGCGAGTAGGTGTTGCCCTCAAGCCGGCTTGAGTTCCATGACAGGTCGATCAGAAGGCGATTCAGGAGCTGCTTCGCGTAGGTCCCGGCCGGCTGGTCCCCGATCGCAGGCTTGCCGACGACGCGCAAGTGTTCGCGTTCAGCCGGCGAGAGGTAAGAACTGATGTTGGTCCGGTAGGAATCCAGGAATTGCCGATTGTAACCGGCGGGCTTCCGGCTCTCGACGGGCTTACGGAGATAGGTCTGGATTTTAGCGCCTTCGGGAGACAGCGGGATTGGCTGTTCGTCCGCCGTGGCTTGCGGCGTGGCGGCTTCAGGCGCCTGGGGAAGGTGGTATTTGGCCCAGCGCCCCGAACTTTCCAAGATAATCCGCTTGTCATCAACCAGCCGCTTTAGGCGGTACTGAAGGGTGCGGCGCGGAATAGGGATTTTGAGGGCGCGAGCGATCTCCTGTGCCGTGATACCCTCGGGATGAGGCCGCACAGCGTCTTCAATAGCGATCAGGTTTTCTCCGGATAACCGCGGCGCCACAAATGGGGTCCCTTCAGTTGCGCGTAGAGCGTCTATGCGCAATCAAATCGTGTCTATACACGCAGAATACAAGGCTATGCGCAATCATCATTTGCGCATAGCCTCTATAGCTGCGCATAGGATTCTATGCGACAATTATCAATTCTTACGCGCAAAACCAGAAGCCAGAGACCGAGGTGCCTCCCCGCCAAACGCAGTCGTACCGGACAGGCGCTTTTGCTTTTTCATCTAGCGTGAAGCGAACAAGAGCGTAGAGCGCGGTTTGCGAGTCGTCTACACCCTCCTGCGCCCAAATCGCTCTCCGGCCGGGAGGGCGTAGACAAACCTGTTTGGGCGTAAATAAAGCCAATTCCTCTTTTCGGCTAGCTGCCGGATTTCTGTCTCAAGGCTCGGACGCGCTCTTATCGCTGTCCGGCGGAGACAGCGATCATGACACCACCAAGCTCCTCGTCGGCCAGATTCTGGTTGTGTTCGCGATCGTCATCGCGGGCCTGGTTCGCGACCGAATGGTGTGCCGCCGAGCCGGGCTTCCAGGCACAGCCCGGCGTCCCTTGGTTCGTGCTACTGGGTCTTCCGGTCTATCGCCCCTGCCAGCTCTTCGAGTGGTGGTTCTGGTACGAGGCCTACGCGCCGGCGGTGCAAGGCCGGTGCAATCGCGCCTTCAAGCGGTATCGTCGGTTGCGTCGTTACGATCATCGGCTCGCTGTGGCGCGCACGACAGAACCGCCTCGTCACGCGCTCGGGCAAAGGCCTCGGCCTCGTGATCCCGACCTTCTTGTCCTGGACCGGTTCGGCCGTCATTCCCGATATCGAGGGCGAGAACTGGCAATTGACCGTCGGCTGGCGGGCGAAATTCTCGCGCTGCCTACTGTTCAACTCGACCGACCCCCGGTCGGCCCCCGGCACAATCAGCCGATCGGCGCGCGTCAATCTGGCCCGCGACGGCAAATCCGGCGGTGCAGGACATTCAGCTGATGTCGAAGAATGACGATCTAAGCTTCAAGTCGCCCCTTGGACCTGAACGCTGAGACCACCAAGCATGCCAGGAGCTTCAGACTATCGATCATCCCGCAGCAGACCACCGGATCCCGGCCGCAAGTTACTCCGGATGACATTCTTGGCAGTGACAATGGAGGAAGACGAGCCATGTCTTCGATCGGCACATTTTCGCCTGCCAAGGATGGCGGCTGGACTGGCAGCATCACGCGCTGACCATCATCACGAAGCTGCGCTCCCTGCCCAACGACAACCGCGACAGCGACAAAGCATCGGCATTCCGGGTGTTCGTCGGTCAATCTCGCGTCGGCGATGCCTAGGAGGCGCACTCCGGCCACAATGCAAAGAGCTATCTGTGCGCGTGAAGCTCGATGACCCGAACCTCAGCGAGCCGATCAGCGCCGCGTTTTTTCCCATCGGAGGACGGCAGCAAGGCGCAACTCGTATGGAGTCGGCGGCGGCCGGATGACTCGTGAATGGCGACGGGGAGTGGGCGACCATGAAACAGGAGATTGGATTTGAGAAAGCACGCAGGCACGTTTCGGCGCAATCGATCATTCCATTTGAGCGACGTCCTACTTGTACTATAGCGAAGGCATGCAATGCGGCCGGCCTTGGCAAGACCAAGTTCTACGAGGTTTTGGGTCAAGGCATGATTGAAACGCTTCGGATCGGTCGCCGGCGACTGGTTCGCGTGCGGTCGCTGCTCCATTTCCTCGAAAATGCACTCACGAATGAGCAGGGTTACACGAGTGGTGGCAAGTCTTTCTCAGCATCGGCGCGCACCCGGCGGGTCCCGAGCATTCCCGATCTCGAAGCCGCCCGGCCGCTGACGCACATAGAGGCTCTCGAATTCGACGACGTCCCGGGCATCTCATCATCCTGGGCGGCGGCTATGTCGGCCTCGAACTGGCTCAGGCCTGCCGGCGTTTTGGCATCCGCGTGACCGTCATCGAGCGCGCATCAAGGCTGATAGCCCGAGAGGATACGGACGTCGCGGATGACATGCGGCGGATCCTCGGCAACGAGGGCATTCAATTCCATTCCTGACGCCGGCCGAAATCATCACGGTGCGGTGCGCGCGCGGTCGGGAGACTGGGTCGGCGTCATGGTGCGCACGCCCTTGGGCGAACGTGAGATCGAGCCCAGCGATATCCTATCGGCGACCAGCCGCGTTCCCAACCCCGACGGGATCGGCCTCGACGAAGTCGGCGTCTCGCGTCCTCACCTTTACCGGCCGCGCTGGATTTCGCTCTACGGAACGGCGCGCGCACTGAAGAGGTTCCACTGGATCGAGAACGAGCTTCAATGCCGCCTGCCGACCCTGATCGTCTGAGGGCGCGAGGGCGACATCTTCGACCATGTGACATTTGCCGGCCGGTTCAAACAGCTCCTAACGCACGCCGAGGGACCGCATCTGGTCACTGGACGGCATTTCCTGCAGGAGGATTTCAGGCCCCGAGATCACCGCGTTGATCGCCGGCTTCTTGGTGCGCAGTCGGGTGGAGCCCAAATGGCTGCGGTCAGGGCGATCACGACACCGTCGCTCGACGGCAAGCCGCGCGTTCGTTCTCGCCGAGGGGCGGATCGATCGGGCACTACCACGAGTTTCGCGCCTTCTTCACCGACATGTTCGATCTCGGTCGCGTCGGCCTGCGCGCCGGGCTACCTCGCGGCGCCGTCGGGGATCGAATACGTGTTCGTTGCAGCGGCGAGCCCCTCCCGGCCGGGTTGGCGACAAAAACGCGTGTTCCCTTCGGGGGGTTTGTATCTCAACCGCACGCGCCCGATCTGGAATCGCACAATGAACTTTGACAGATCGGGCGTTGCAGCTAACACTCCTCGCCGGCGGCGTCAGATTGCGAGTTGCGAGGGTATCATGAATCATGAGACCGCGGTTTCAAGGGCTAAGGAGATTGCCGATGAAGTGTTGTTACCGGCTGCGGGGCCAAACGACAAGGCCGGCCGGTTTTCAACCGAAGCAGTCGATGCGCTTGCGCGGGCCCAGCTGCTCGGGGTGATGTTGCCGGCCGAAGTCGGTGGCGCTGGTCTGGGACCTCGCACTTTGGCGGCGGTTATCGCGGCGCTCGCCGAAGCAGACGCATCGGTTGCAATGGTCTATCTCATGCACTTGTGCGCCACGGCGGCAATCGCAGGTGCACGACCTAATGAGGGCGTCACGAATGTGATCACGGACATCGCCGCGGGTCGGCATTTGTCCACGCTCGCATTCAGCGAGGCTGGCTCGCGCAGTCACTTCTGGGCGCCCATTTCCCGCGCGCGCGTGCACGGCGCGGGCGTCCGAATTACAGCGAAGAAATCCTGGGTCACCAGCGCCGGCCACGCGCAAAGTTATGTTGTCTCGTCGCTCGCACCCGAAGGGGCAGGCCCCACCAATTCGACGCTTTACCTTATCCCAGCGGGTGCGAGTGGGCTGGCAGTGGCCGGCCCATGGGACGGTCTGGGAATGCGCGCCAACGCGTCGGCGCCGATGACACTCGACGAATGTGAGGTCCCGTCCGCTTTCCGGCTCACGGACGATGGCGCGGGGTTCCAAACAATGCTGAATGTGGTGTTGCCGCTGTTCAATTTGGGGACCTCGGCCGTGGCGTTGGGCCTTTGTCGTGCAGCGGTCGGAGCCACGACCGCGCATCTCATAGGAGCTCGATTCGACCATCTTGGCCAAAGCCTTGGCGAGAGTCTGCCAACGCTGCGAGCGCAGCTGGCAACGATGCAGATCGAAACCGAAGGCCTTTCGACCCGCATCCACGATCTCGTCGATCACCTCGAGCGGCCGCGCGAGTCGACCTTGCTGCGTGTGCTCGAATCCAAGGCTGCCGGCGGTGATGCCGCGATTGGCGTCACTTCCACGGCGATGCGCGTCTGCGGAGGGGCGGCGTTCTCGAAGCACGTTGGCATCGAGCGGATGTTCCGCGACGCTCATGCCGGCGCCGTCATGGCGCCGACGGGCGATGTGCTGCGCGAATTCATCGCCCGGGCCATGCTCGGGCTGCCCCTCTTTTGAACCTCGGAGCACATTTTCAAGAACCGGCGGGAGCTGAGATGAGTGAAACGATCTGGGTGGGAGCCGTCGCCTACGACCCTAAGGTGGTGACGATCTGGGAGGGCATGCGGCGCTACTTCCATGAGGAGGCGCGGCTTCCCGTGGAGGTAGTGCTGTTCCAGAGCTACGAGACGCAGGTTCGCTCCCTTCTCGCTCCCCCCGGCGATCCCGTACCCTGCATTGACATTGCCTGGAACACGAATCTCGCCTACCTGCAGGCCGAGGCCTGGAGCAGCCACGCCTGCGTGCCGATTGCGATGCGTGACACCGATCTCGGCTGGGCGACGAAGATCGTCGCCGTCACCGGCAGTCCACTTGCCCGGACCCTGGATCTTGCAGGCCATACGCTCGGGCTCGGCAGCCGCGACAGCGGCCATGCGGCGATCCTCCCAATCTACTTCCTGGAAAAGGACGGTCTGGTTGCCGGGCAGCACTATCGCGCGCTCCGCTTCGACAGCGATGTCGGCAAGCACGGCGACACTGGCACCAGCGAGGTCGAGGTCCTCCGCGCGGTGCTCGACGGCCGCGCAGATGCGGGCGCGATCGGCAGCCCTTTCTGGACGAAGGTCCAGAGCGAGCGCCTAGTGCCGGAAGGCGCGCTCACCGAGATCTGGACCTCGCCGTCCTACAATCACTGCATGTTTACGGCTCGCCCGGGTCTCGATGCGGCAATCGCGCGGCGCTTCGCAGAAGCCCTTTATGGGATGAGTTACGACAATCCCGCCCATCGTCCGGTGCTCGAGGCGGAGGGGCTCAGGCGCTGGGTCGCTCCCGAGCTCGATGGCTATGGTGCCTTACGCGAAGCCTCTGCCCAGCAAGGGTTCCTCGAACGTCCGGCAGAAGAGGCCGCCGCTTGATGGTACCGGCACGGCGGGCGCGAAACCCGCTTGTCACTCTCGCTTATGCGCAGTTGAAAATCCTTGCCAGCCGGCTCCGGTGCTCGTTCTCCCGCTCGAACGCGCGGCGGACCGCGGCGAAGGATTGGGCCAGCGGGAAGATCTCCCGGCTGATGAGCAGATCGTCATCCTCCGCCCCCACGGGATGCCAGAACACCCCCTCCGCGGTAATCGTGATTTCGGGCAGCAGATCCACCCGTGCGAGCGCTAGACCCTCGGTAGCAGCCCCACGCAGCGCAATCCGGCGAATCACCCGATCGTCCGCGGCGATACCCCTGGCATCGAGAAAGCGGCGGAACTCCTCGGCTTCGATCTCGCTAGACACGGTCGCCGCCAACCGCACCCGGAACCCCTCGGCGCGAGTCCGCGTGATGCCCCGCCATGCGCGCTCCCATGTGCCGTTTCCCCGATGTCGGTCGTGCCGCTCCGGGGTCGGACTGTCGAGGCTGATCTGCAAGGTGAGGCGATCGCGCGGGAGGGAACGGAGCGACGCGAGCCGTTTCCCCGCGAGTAACATCCCATTAGTGAGCACGGTGGTTGGTGCTGTTCCGGCACAGGCCGCAAGGATTGCGCCGATATCAGGCAGCACGAAGGGCTCGCCACCGGTCACGAAGATCTCGCCCACGCCAAGCGCCGCCGCTTCCGCGGCGATTCGCTGCACCATCGGAAGCCCGAGCGGCCGCTGCTCTGCCTGAGGCGAAGAGCGCACACAGCAATAGTCGCACCGCAGGTTGCAGTCGAAATTCGTATAGAGCCAAAGCCGCGAGCCGATGGGACGATCGGCCCCTTCATCTGCGGGCGCTTCCCCGCAACGGATCAAAAAGCGCGCCCGATCCCCTTCCACCGTCGCCTCGATTAGGCTGTTGCGTGTGAAACGGCACCATGCCTCGAGGTCAGCGCCAATGCGCGCCGTGTCGCCGACAACCGCAAGCAGATCACCGGGGCGGCTTGAGCGCAGCGCACGGATCAACTCCGGCAGCAGTCCGGAAGCAAAACTCTTCGTGCCGGCGTCGAGTTCGAAATTTGCCGTCCTTGGCATGGGCCATGGTAAAATGTTTTCGCCGGGATTGGAATCACGCAAGGATCTGGCCGCCCTCAGCGCGAGGCCAGAGCCACGCGTAGCATCGTGGCGGCGATCCTGAGGCCGGCGCGCAAGCTGCCCCAGAACGAGCCCGCCACCTTTGACCGCCCGCCAGCGCGGCGGCGATAGGGCAGCCGCACTTCCATGATCCGGAGACCCGCGCGGGCCGCCATCATCTGCATCTCGAGGTTCCAGCCATAGCCCGTATCCCTGAGGCGGAGCCCGGCTAAGGCGTCGCGACGGATTGCGCGAAACGCACACATGTCAGTGTATGTCACGCCGTAAAAGAGGCGCATCGCCATCCCCGCCAGATGGCCGGCGAGCACCTGATGCCACGCCATGGCCCCCGGTTCGCGCTCGCCTCGCGTCCGAGTCGCGAGCACGAAATCCTGCTCCCCGCGTGCGATCGGCGCCACAAGCCGCGCCATGAGGTCGGTCCGGTCGGCGCCATCGCCGTCAAGGAAGACCAGGATCGTGCTCGCCGCATCGGCAGCCTCGGCGCCGGCGGCGCATGCCCTTCCGTATCCGCGCCCTAGCGTCAACACGCGTGCGCCCGCCGCGGCCGCCCGCTCTCTCGTGCCATCGGTGCTGCCCCCGTCGGCCACGATCACCTCTCGTGCGAGCGCAGGCGGTACGGCAGCTATCACCGCTTCGATCGTATCGACCTCGTTCAGCGTCGGGATGATTACTGAAACGATGGCCGAGCGCGGCGTGCTATGTTCCAGCCGGCTCATGAACAGGTTCCCGCTCGCCGGCATATTAGAGGGCAGGCGGACGTGCGCACGAAAAGGCCCATCATGCGACCGAACCCATTTGATGATGCGATCGCCTTCCTCACCAAGCCTACATGGACCACAGCCGTGTTCTGGCTCCTTCTGCTCGGCAGCATCGGGGTCGCGCTCAGCGCCTGGCGCCTTTCGCCAGCCAGGCGGAGCGCACGCGAGCCTGCGATCTGGATCGTCCGCCTGCTGGTTGGGATTATGTGGTGGCAGCAATCGCTGTGGAAGATCCCGCCCGATGAGGGCGGGCTGATTTACTGGATGAAGCAGGAGGTCGCTCATGCCGCGATCGGCCTGCAATCCGCCTTCGTCGCCAACATCGTGCTGCCCAATATCGTCGTGTTCGGCCCGGTGGTGTACGCAATCGAGGTCGGCATCGGTGCCTCCCTTATTGTCGGTTTCTGCACCCGCTTCTTCGCCTTCCTTGGCCTCGCCATGGCGATCAATCTCTGGCTCGGCCTCTACTCGGCGCCTGGAGAGTGGCCATGGACCTACATGTTTCTCGTCATCCTGATGGCCATGTTCATCGTCGATCCGCCTGGGCGCAGCCTCGGCGTCGACGCGCTGTTGAGCCTCCGGCGCGACCGAGGTCGGTTGCTTTCGCTCGTTGCATGAGTGAGGTGGCGGCTCAGCCGCGCTTCCGATCGCCGCTCGCATGACCCCCCCGCCCGGAACCTGCGCGATCGCGGTGATGGCGAAGACGCCGCGCCCCGGGCAAGTGAAAACCCGGCTTGTCCCGCCGCTTTCCGCCGAGGAGGCGACCGCTCTCAACGCCGCCTTTCTCGGCGACATCACTGCCACGATCACATCCCTCGGGCGGAGCCTGACAATCGAGGCCTTCGTCGCCTATGCCCCGGCCGGCGACGAGGCATGGTTCGACGGAATGCTCGCGCCCGGAACCGCGCTCCTGCTCGCCGACGGTTCACTGCCGGCGCCACCCGGCGTGAGCGGCATTGGCCGCGCGCTGCTGCACGCCACGCGCGTGCTGCTGGCACGTGGCTACGACGCAGTGTGCTTGGTGAACTCGGACAGCCCCACCCTGCCTGCCGCGATCCTCGGGGATGCGGTCGCCGCCCTTGCCCTCGGACGCAAAGTGGTCCTCGGGCCTGCTGAGGATGGTGGCTATTACCTCATCGGTATCCCCGCCGCGCTCGCGCCACGGGCCGAGGCGCTGTTCGATGACATCCCCTGGAGCACGCCCCAGGTAACTGCGGTGACCCTCGCCCGCGCCGTTGTAGCCGGCCTTGAGGTGGCGTGCCTACCGCCCTGGTACGACGTGGACGACGCGCCGTCGCTCCGCCGGCTGATCCGTTCCCTCGGCGGGCGCAGCGGCGCTTCGTCTCCGGCGCCGGAGACAGCTCGGTGCGTGGCCCGTCTCGGGCTGGATCAGCGTCTCTCCGGCAGCGAGACGTGACCAAGGATGGCGGGCGCTACGCGCTATTCCTGCTCGGCGCGCTCGGGTTCGGCCTGGTCGCGTTGACCGGTGTCGGGCTCACACTCGTGGCCGGACGACCGGGCAATCCCGGCCCCGTGCGAACCATCGAGGTTGTGCTGACAGAGAGCGCTTCGGGCCTCCTCTATCTCGCCGCCGCTTCGCTGGTGCTCCGTCGGAAGTTGCCAAGCGGGGCCTTGTGGCTGGTGCTCGGCGCTGCATTTCTCATGCGGGCCCTCCTTCTTCCCTTCCCCCCGCCGCTTTCCTCCGACATCTACCGCTATGTCTGGGACGGACGGGTACAGGCGGCGGGCATCAACCCCTATCGCTACTTCCCAGCCGATCCGCACCTGGCCTTCCTGCGCGATCAGCGCGTGTTTCCTCACATCAACCGGGCAGACAGCGCGCGGACGATCTACCCCCCGACCGCCGAGCTGGTGTTCGGCCTTTCTGCGCGGTTCGCTCCGGGGGTCGCCGGGATGAAGCTCGTGATGCTGGGTTGCGACCTGATCACGATGTTTGGTCTCCTGCGATTGTTGCGTCTTGCCGAAAGGCCAGCCGAGCAGGTGCTGCTCTATGCCTGGGCGCCGATGCCGGTCTGGGAATTCGCGGGCAATGGCCATGTGGATGCGCTCGCCGCTGCCCTGGTGACGCTCGCACTCCTTGCCGGCGCACGGGCCCGGCAAGCGCTGGCAGGCGCACTTCTCGCCGCCGTCACCCTGGTGAAATACCTACCCGCTGTCATCGCCCTTGCATTCTGGCGGCGCGGGGATCTGCGCCTGATCGCTGCCTTCATCGCCACCATGGGGCTGCTCTATGCGCCCTACCTTGGTGCGGGCACGCAAGTGTTCGGCTTTCTTCCTGGTTATGTCGCGGAGGAGGGCCTGCTCTCGGGGCACGGGGTGTTCCTGCTCGATCTGTTGCGGTTGCTGATCGAGCTGCCGCCCTGGGCCGGTCCCGCCTATGCGGCGACCTTGGTGGCCGTGATGGTGGCAATGGCGCTGCGCTACGGCTTCGGCCCTGATCTGCCCGCAGCCCCCGGCCCGCGGCTTCAAACGCTGTCGCGGCAAGCGGCGGCGCTCGGAGCGCTCGCGCTGGTCGGTATCTCGCCGCACTATCCCTGGTATTTCGGCTGGCTTGTGCCTTTGATATGTCTCGCACCCACGCCCGCGCTGCTCTACATTGTGGCCGCCTGCGTGCTGCTGACGCTCGATCCTGTGCACCATGTCGGCATCGCCGCCCTGGTCTATATGCCGGCCGCGGCGCTTGCCGTGTGGCAACTTCTTTCCGCGGGAAGAGGAAGATGACACTGCCCGACCCGCGTCGCTATTTTGAGTCGGTCGGCGCACGAGCGCCTCAGGCCGAGTCGATGCCTGTCTGCCTCTATCTCGAGGTCACCAACCGCTGCAATCTCCTCTGCGAAACCTGCCCGCGCACCTTCGAGGAGCTGGAACCCCCGGCCGACATGGCGTGGAACCTCTTCACCCGCATCGTCGATCAGGTGCCTGGGCTCGCCCGCGCGGTGCTGCATGGGGTGGGGGAGCCGATGCTAGTGCGCACGTTGCCGTCCATGATCCGCTACCTCAAGGACCGCGGCATTTACGTGCTCTTCAACACCAACGGCACCCTGCTCTCGCCGAAACGCGGTCGGGCGCTAATGGAGACCGGCCTCGACGAGCTTCGTGTCTCCCTGGACGCCGCTTCTGCGCCCGCGTTCCTCAAGGTGCGCGGCAAGCCTCTCTTCAACCGGATCGTTTCCAATGTGCGGGCCTTCACCACCTTGCAACGCGAGATCGGAGCCGAAATTCCCCGGGTTTCGTTATGGCTGACGGGGCTCAAAGAGACGATCGCGGAACTGCCGCAATTCGTCCGCCTCGCCGCTGATCTCGGCGTGCGGGAGGTCTATCTTCAGCGCCTCGTGTACGACGAGACCGGCCGCGGTCTCGCTCGCCCGGATCAAGCACTGTTCGCCAGCATCGCGGTAGCGGAAGGTGGCGCTATTGCGGAGGCTCAGGAACTGGGGAAGGCACTCGACGTCCGGCTTGACGCCTCAGGCGCAACGGAGCCGGGCCTTTCGCTGCAGAAAGGAACTGATCCTCAGCCTTGGTCGGGATGCCGCCGTCCTTGGTCGCTAATGTATGTTACCGCACACGGACGGGCGCTTCCTTGCTGTATCGCGCCGTTCTCGGCTCGCGGTTATGCGAGTTATACACTTGGGGATGCGACGCAGAGCAGTTTGCGCGAGATCTGGAACGGAGTGGCCTATCGGGAATTCCGGGAAAAGCTGCTCACCGAAACGCCTCCCCCACCCTGCGCTGGCTGCGGGGTACGCTGGAGTCTTTAGGTGCGGACGAGCCGCTTTTTGATTTAATTTGCCCGCCGGAAGTCCACACTAGGGTCTGGACTCATATCTTGATCCAGTAAAGTGCGCCGATGAGGTGATTGGTAGCCAGGAAGTTTCTGGCGAGCTTGTCGAAGCGCGTCGCAATGCGCCGCCAATCCTTGACCCGACAGAAGTAGTTTTCAATTTTGTGCCGGCGCCGATAGATCCGCTTGGGGCAATAGGCTTTCTTGGTGGCGGTGCGGCGGCTTGGAATGACTGGCAGAGCGCCCTCGTCCTTGATTTCCTCACGCACTTTCTCGCTGTCGTAAGCTTTGTCGCCGGTGACGGCCAGCGGTGATCTGGGTGTGTTGAGAACTTCGCCAACGACTTGGTTGTCATGGACCTGCCCACCCGTCACGACAAAGTTGAGCGGACGGCCTTTGCCGTCGACGACCGCGTGGATTTTCGTCGAGCGACCGCCCCGGCTGATGCCGATCGCTTGGTTTTTCTCCCCCCTTTTGCGCCGCTAGCCGCACGGTGTGCTTTCACGATCGTGCTGTCGATCATATGTAGGCTATCGCGTGACCTCTCAGCCTGCCGATCAAAGATCTTCTTCCAGATGCCGCGCCGCGACCACCGATTGAAGCGATTGTAAATCGTCGTGTAGGGACCATAGCGCTCCGGCAGATCACGCCACGGCATGCCCGTGCGAAGCACATAGAAGATCCCGTTCATCACCCGCCGGTCGTCCGCCCGCGCACTCTTACGCGCTTTCGGAATCAACGGCTCCAGAAGTCCCCACTCCTCGTCGCTCAAATCAAACCGCATGATCCACCTCCAGTCATGGTGAATCATGTTTCGCCTTGCCGCTCAACTATTTATCTGGGTACAAACCCTAGTCTTAATCTAGTCTCAACCGTTGAACATCCGCAGAACGAACAGGCATCCGCGTGTCGCAAACGTGTTGCATTGGAATGGGCGGATTTGTTGCCGGCGGTGGAGCGGCGAACGCGATACCAAATGCTAGCGCTCGCCCCGCGTCGGCCCGGATCGGTAGCACAATCGCCGCCAGCCTAACGTAACGATCTACGGGCGACGCCACGAGCCTGCTATAACTGCGCCACCGTCGACCCCAAGGCGGCATCTCACTATCTCTGTCTTGATGATCGCATCGCTCTAGCCAAGCGCCGCGAGCACCGTCCCGTCAACCCGGGCGTTCAGCGAAGCATCCGCAAACCGCAGGTCGACCTGCTCGTCATCACAATCGGCAAGGAGAATATCGACAATATCGTACACGTTAGAACGCCGAGCCCGCCGCCCGCCTAGTGGGCTGACTGCATGTCTCCGAATGTCCCAGCCCTCCCAGTGCCGAGCGATCCATCGGGTATTGTCCGAGGCGTCCGCGTCAATCGAGCCATGGGGCACGGCCTCCAGCCGCCCCTTCCCCAATGCCGAAAGCACCGCTTGGCGCGAAACGCCCGCCAGCTCGGCGATCTCACCCGGCGTCATGGCCATGGCTTGCGCCCGTCAATCTGGCGTGTAAACAAAAAGAATTATTCTATCGCTAAAGGGAAGGCGAGCCTCTTGCGCCCACCCCGGCACGCCCCCTCGTGTAGTACCCTTCGTCATGGAAAAGTCTTTCACCGAAATAATTGTCGAATCCGTGCATCGCCGTACGCTAGTGTTCTGTAACTAACATTTGAATCCCGGATCTGGGTCTGATTCAGTGCTGGGATGATGACACACAAACAAGTTCGCATCATCCTTGATCGAAGAGTCCGCGGTGAAGTGAAGCGTCTGCTGGCGGATGGCAACACCCCTCAGAAGATTAGCAAGCGTGCCAGGATTGTGCTCATGAACGCGGACGGTCATGGGGTGTCGTCGATCATGCGTGAAGTCGGGGTGACGAAGACGACGGTGTGGCGCTGGCAGGAGCATTTCCTTGAGGCTGGCATTGCCGGGCTGATCAAGGGTCGGTCCAAGCCGCCCGGCAAGAAGCCGCTCAGCCGGGCGATCAAGCTCGCGGTCGTGGAAAAGACCGTGAAGGAGCGGCCGGTCAACGCTACCCATTGGAGCATGCGGGCCATGGCTGAAGAAATGGGTATCAGCCACACCAGCGTGCAGCGCATCTGGGCCGAGCATGGTCTGAAGCCGCATCTCGTGCGCCGTTTCAAAATCTCCAACGATCCCGACTTCATCAGCAAGGTCGAGGACGTCGTCGGGCTCTATCTGGACCCGCCGGAGAAGGCTGTGGTGCTTTCGCTCGACGAGAAGAGCCAAATCCAAGCGCTCGATCGCACCCAGCCAGGGTTGCCCTTGAAGAAGGGTCGCGCCGGGACCATGACCCACGATTACAAACGCAACGGCACCACAACGCTGTTCGCGGCTCTCGATATCGCGACAGGCACCGTCATCGGTGAATGCCTGCCCCGCCATCGAGCCAAGGAATTCTTGAGCTTCCTCAGGAGGATCGACCGCGAGACCCCACCCGCCCTTGCCCTGCACCTAATCCTCGACAACTACGCCACCCACAAGACCCCGGACGTCAAGCGCTGGCTGGCTAGGCACAAACGCTTCACGCTGCACTTCACCCCGACGTCCAGCTCCTGGCTCAATCTCGTCGAGCGGCTGTTCGCCGAAATCACGCGACAGCGAATCCGACGAGGGACGTTCAACACTGTCGAAGAACTCAAGATCGCCATTGCCGACTGGATCGAACATCGAAATCAAAATCCGAAACCCTTCAGATGGACAGCCACCGCCAGTTCGATTCTCGCCAAACACCGCCGCGCCAAGAAAGCTCTCGCCTTCGCAAAGGCTGGATGCTTATGAATGAGTCGGAACACTAGCGCCAAGCTTGAATATCGGCCCTGTCGCCCGGCATTACTCACGCTTTATTGAACGGAGGAAATCCTCATGCTGTTCTCGTGCGCGCCCCCGGATACAATTCTCCCGGGCCGTTTTCCCGGAACTGCGCGCGGCCGCGGCAAATACTGGACCATCGATATCCATTGCCACGTTCACTGTTCCGTGGCGGCGGAACTCGCCAAGGACGCCATCCGTCCCGAGTACGAGCCCAGCCTCGAGTTCGCCGATCACGTCACCCGCGCCGTTAATCGCGCGCAAGGCGAGCGCATCGGCCCCCAGCTCACTTCCGTCGAGCGGCGTTTGGCGGACATGGATGTCATGGGAATCGATATCCAGGCGCTGTCGCCTTCCCCGGCCCAAACCTACTACTGGGCGGAACCCGAATTGGGGATGGCGACGGCGCGAGCGATCAACAACAATATCGCATCGATCACCGCTGCGTACCCCGATCGCTTCATCGGCATGGGCACCGTGCCGCTCCAAGTGCCGGAAACGGCCGTCGCGGAGTTGGAGTGGGTTGTGAAGGAGCTTGGTTTCCGCGGGGTCGAGATCAACACGAATGTGGCGGGCGAGGATCTGTCCTCCTCCCGCTTACGGCCTTTCTTCGCGAAGGCCGAAGTCTCTCGGGATCGTCCTATTTATTCATCCGATCGGGTTCACCGACGCGAAGCGGTTGGTCAACCACTACCTCAACAACGTGATCGGCAATCCCCTCGAGTCGACGATCGCGATTAGCCATCTGATCTTCGGTGGTGTCCTGGAGGCGCATCGCGGCCTCAAGGTGATCGTAGCCCACGGCGGGGGATATCTGCCCGCCTACGCGGGCCGTATGGATCATGCGGCCGAAGCCCGCCCAGACTGTTGCGTCCATCTGAAGGAGATGCCGAGTAGCTACCTGCGGCGATTGCACTTCGACACCATGGTCTTTTCAACCGAACAGCTAAAGTATTTGGTGCGCCAATATGGCGCCGATCATCTGCTGTTGGGTACCGACTATCCCTACGACATGGGTGAAGGTGACCCGATCGGATTCATTGAAAGCGCGCAGCTCGACCCCGTCGAAGCTAGGGCGGTCATGGGCGGGAACGCCGCACGTCTGCTCAAGATTGAAGCGCCGCTCGGCCGCCCGGAGCGATAGCGGGCGACAGACCATGCCGGAATCAGCGCACCGACTTAGGATGCGATCACCGCGTGCTTGCCAGCGCAGGCAACGTTCGGAGCCACCTGCTCCGCCAGAAGTTCTATCGAGCGGAGGCCGGGGTTCAAGTGGCGCGGGGCCAATGGCTGGCTGCTTCAGTGGCAGGCGCTCATAGCCGCGCCGCCACGCGCCGCTCGCCGCATTAGGTTGGAAGGTCCAGAACCTAGGACTTGCGGTCAGCTGCTCGAAATATCCACAAGATGTTGCGTGCGAAAGGCCAATTTGCGTTGACGCCGGTGGCGAGCCTTGGCACGTTCACCGCGTGCTTGGCAACATTCGTTCCCGCATGAAAATCCGCGTCCTGGGCCGTTCGTTCATGGCCTTCGTAATCATGCCGCAATTGCCGCTTGATGAATGGCTCGCCGAACTCGATGCGCAAATCGCCCGTTCTCCAGGCTTCTTTGACGCACGACCCGTCATCGTCGACCTCGGTGCCCTGACCGGCCCCCACCCTGGCACCGAGACGCTGCTCGCCGACCTCGAAAAGCGCGGCATAAGCATGATCGATGTCGAGAATGCGGGCGCGCTGCCGGGGGCGGACCTTTGGCGAAGGCGGCTGGTCGGCGGCCGCAGCGCGGGCGAGATCGATATGGGGAGCGCCAAACTGGCGCCAGTGGCGCCGGAAGAGACTTCGCTGATTGTGTCCGAGACCGTGCGGTCCGGACAGTCCGTGATGTTCACGAGCGGCGACCTCACAGTCGTCGGATCGGTCTCATCCGGGGCGGAGGTGCTGGCAGGCGGTTCCATCCATGTCTACGGCAAGTTGTGTGGACGGGCGATTGCCGGCGCGCTCGGCAGATCCGAAGCCCGCATCTTCTGCCGGCGGTTCGAAGCCGAGCTCGTTTCGATCGACGGATATTACACGACAGCGGACGATATGGACCCTGCTTCACGCGGACGCGCGGTTGGGATCCGACTCGATGGCGAGTCGATAGTGATCGAGCCGCTGAGATAGGACGGAAAGGGAACGACATGGCGAAGGTGGTAGTGGTGACATCAGGCAAGGGGGGAGTGGGGAAGACCACGACGACAGCTGCCCTCGGTGCCGCACTAGCCCAGACCGGCGAGAAAGTGGTCGTGGTCGATTTCGATGTGGGCTTGCGCAACCTCGACCTGTTGATGGGATCCGAACGCCGCGTGGTGTTCGACCTGATCAATGTCATTCAGGGCGACGCGAAGTTGGCGCAGGCATTGATCCGCGACAAGCGGATTGAAACCCTCTCGCTCCTGCCGGCGTCGCAAACGCGCGACAAGGAGGCGTTGACCGGCGAGGGCGTCGCCCAGGTCCTGTCCGAGCTGCGTGAAAATTTCGACTGGATCCTGTGCGACTCGCCCGCCGGAATAGAGCGGGGCGCGACCCTGGCGATGCACCACGCGGACATAGCCGTCTTGGTAACCAATCCCGAGGTGTCCTCGGTGCGAGACAGCGACCGGATCATCGGGATCCTGGACAGCAAGACCGCAAAGGCGGAGCGCGGCGAGCGGGTGGAAAAGCATTTGCTCTTGACGCGCTACGACCCAGTGCGCGCCGCGCGCGGCGACATGCTGAAGGTCGAGGACGTGCTGGAAATCCTGTCGATCCCGCTGCTCGGAATCATCCCGGAGAGCCAGGAGGTTCTGCGCGCTTCCAACGTCGGCTGCCCGGTGACGCTGAACGCCCCGGAAAGCGCGCCAGCGCGCGCATATGCCGACGCAGTCAAGCGATTGCGCGGGGAAACGCTGAAGGTAACCGTGCCGCTACCTACGCGCGTCGGGCTGGTGAGCCGACTGCTCGGGCGGAGGGTCGCATGAGCATCCTTCATTTCTTCCGCCGTCCTCTGGCTCCTGCCGCGGAGCGCGGACGGCCGGCCGCCGTGGCGCGCGAGCGGCTGCAGATCCTACTCGCCCATGAGCGGGCCTCGGCCGGCCAGGAGGGTCTCGTGGCCACGCTGCGCGAGGAAATCTTGGCTGTGATCGGGAAGCATGTGATGCTCGAACGCGACAAGGTGCAGGTCACGGTGGAACGCAACGGCGAGATTTCGCTGCTCGAGATCGAGGTTGAGATGCCGCCCCAGCCGCGCGCTGAGGTGGCATTGCGAGCCTGATGGGCTGCCTGGGCTGCACGAACCATACGTGAGGGGCGGGTCGATCCTTATGATGCTCGTGATCGACCCTAGGGCAGGAGTTGGGATGATTCCGCGTGCGCCTGGCCGGAAGGAGGTGGCCGCGGCCAGGCTCGGTTCGTACGCAGAACGGACAAACTGCAGAGAGGCTTGCGTCGGCCCTCTAGTTGTAGGTTTTTGCACCGACCGCCGTCATGGGAGCCGCTGTGCCGCAGCGCGGGCTTCTTGCGCTCCCCCTCATTGCCTGAGGCTGCTTCCCGGAGAGGCTGGGTGAGGGTTGTTTGTACCCGTGGTTCCGACACCTGGCATGGCTGCCTCGTCCCTCTTCAGGCAGCGCTTGGATTTTGGCCGCTACGCAACAGCAAGCCAAGACGACCGCGCTCCCGTGATTTGAACCAGCATCGATTCGGTCCTCCGCCAACCACCAGAGAACCGCCTAGTCGAGAAACTTGGGCACGCGGAGGGCACGCAACAGGACGCAACCGGTTGAATTTGCTTGCCGCGTGATTCAGCGATTCGAAGCGAAGAGCTTAGGTTTTTCGCGATTGTCCGCGCTTTCGCGGCCCGCTCAGGCCCACTAATCCCTCTTTGTCCGAACCGGACACATAGGTAACAAAACGTACTCGAGACATGGGCTGCCCGGCCAGGACGGTCGAGATATTGATGCG
The DNA here is from genome assembly GCA_963804725.1 of uncultured Alphaproteobacteria bacterium. GTDB lineage: Bacteria > Pseudomonadota > Alphaproteobacteria > ATCC43930 > CGMCC-115725 > JAATGI01. The sequence continues at coordinate 122,460 of CAWDRN010000015.1, forward strand.
CTTGCGGCAGATGCGGATGCGGCCGCAATGAGTGACCGCGGCCCCGCGATCATGGAGGGGATAGGTCAAATCCGGCAGCCCGGAATAAGGCTTTGATGATGGCGCATAGACCTCGACGGGGCATTTCATGTCGAACGCCTCTTGGGGCCGATCGGCATTGAATTCGGCCATGAAGTCATCGAAGCGGGCCTGTTGCTGAAGAAAGTTCATGCCCGCCGACCTGGTCGCCTCCTTCTTCAGGTCAGAAGCCTCCCCTCGTGCCGTCAATTCCGCTGGGGATGGCCGGGCTTGATGCGTTCGATCTCGATGCCGATCCTGTCTCAAACGTGGAGATGCGCCAGCAATTGAGCGCGTTCGACCGCGGTTCGGCGGTCGGCAAGCACGACCCGTCCCTGATCCATGACGAGATACCGGTCGGCGATCCGTTCCGCAAAAGCGAGATTCTGCTCGACCACGATCATTGCGACATTCGCGGCTTTTTTTTCGCCGATCAGGGCCGCCATGTGCAGGATGTTCTCCCATTGCACGCCCTCGCTGGGCTCGTCGAGCAGAATGGCCGGCTGGTCCTCGGCAAGACCGCGCACGAAGGAGAGCACCTTCTTCTCGCCGCCGGACAGCGTGCCGGCATGCTGGTTCAACCGCCGCTCCAGGATCGGAAAGCGCGCGAAATAGGGCGCCAACAGCGCCACGTCGCGATCGGGGCGCATCAGAACGAGATTGTCGTGCACGGAAAGCTCGTCGAAGACCGGCCGCTCCTGCGGGCAATAGGTGAGGCCCAGCTTGCGGCGCGCCGGCGGGCCCAAGGCGCCGATCGCGGCGCCGTTCCAGCGCACGTCGCCCTCGCGGCAAGGAAGATAGCCGAACAGCATTTTCATCAGCGTGGTCTTGCCGACGCCGTTGCGGCCGAGGACGCAAAGCACCTCGCCGGGCGCGACGGAACCGGTGACGCCGTGCACCACCAGCGCTGCGCCATGGCCGCCGCTGATATTGTCGAAGGCAAGACCGGACTGCGTCATTTCTCGCCGCCGACATAGACGGCCTGCACCGCCGCGTCGGCGCGTATGGCGGCGACATCACCCTGCGCCAGTACGGTGCCGTTGTGCAGCACATAAACGGTTTCGGCCAGTTCCTTGACCAGGCTCATATCGTGCTCGATGACGATGACGGCGATTTCGAATTGTCGGCCGGCCCAACGGATCAGGCGGGTCACGCCTGCGGTCTCCTCAGGCGACAGTCCGGCGCAGGGTTCGTCGAGGAGCAGGAGACGCGGCTCCGAAAGCAGCGCCATGGCCAGTTCCAGGACCTGGCGCTCGCCATGTGAAAGTTCCACCGCTTTGCGGTGCCCGGCGGCGAGGAACGGATAGCGCCGCGCCAATTCGGCTCGCATCGGGCTGGTCCAGCGCCGAGACCGCGGACGCAAAAGGTCGAGCCGCGAGGCCCGACAGCTCCACAGCGCGATACCGAGATTCTCGTCGATCGATAGGTCGAGGAATACGGTCGGCGTCTGGAATTTGCGGCCGATGCCGCGACGGATGACCCGGTGCGAGGCAAGTTCGGTGATATCGCGATCGTCAAGCATGACGCGGCCGGCGTCGGCCGCTAGTTCGCCGGTGAGGAGGTTGAAAATCGATGTCTTGCCGGCGCCATTCGGCCCGATGATACAGAAGATGCCCGGGCCGTCGATGCGCAGCGACAGCCGGTCGAGGATGTGGACCTCGCCGACATGCGCGCTTACCTCCGCGATCTCGAGTCGCGCCGGACTTGCCGCCGGGCGTTTCGGCGCGGCAATCACCGCCTGGACGCGGCCGCCGCGTTCCAGTCGGCGGGCCAATGTCTCCAACGGCCCGATCAGCCCGTGCGGGAAGGCAAGCACGACCAGAATGAAAAAGCACGCCATCAGCACTTCCCAAAGGCCGATACGATCGCGTAACTCGCTGGTCAGGGTGCCGACGACCAGGGCACCCAAACTAGGTCCAAGCAAGCCGAAGCGGCCGCCGATGGCGGTGCAAATAACGAGATCGGCCGACAGACCGAAGCCGCTAGTCTGCGGCGTCACGAAGCCCTGTTGCGGCGCATAAAGAGCGCCGCCGATGCCGGCGAACAGGCCGCTGACCGCGAAGGCGACCGCCTTCAGCGCGCCGGTGTTGAAGCCGAACAGCGCAACGCGGCGTTCGTTTTGCGCCAAGGCCAACCACAGCACGCCGATCGGCGCCGCCCGCAGCCAGGCCGCGATCGCTAGCACGACTAACAGCGCCACCGAGGAGACGTAATAGGCGGCAGAGAAATCATCGAGGCCGGGCATTCCCGGAATGCCCTTCAGCCCGTTGAAGCCGCCGGTAAGCCCATTCCAGCTGGTGGCGAACTGGAACACCAGCAGCGACAGGGCGAGCGTGATCATCGAGAAATAGACGCCGCTCTCGCGCTGGCGGCGGAAGACCAGGAGACCGATCCCCCACGCCAACAATCCGGAGGCCACCGCCGCGAGCGGCACCAGCACAAACAGCCAGGGGCTGCCGTCATGGGCGATCAGGGTAAGGCCGGACAAATACGCCGCGATGCCGAAGAACATGGCCTGTCCGAGCGGCAGGAAGCCCGCGCCGCCCCAGCACAGGCCGACACCGGTGGCCGCCGCGGCATAGAGGAAGGTGAGCGCCAGCTGATAGGCGCGATAGTCGCCCAGACCGAACGGCAGCGCGAAGACCAATACGACCAAGGCGAGGCTAACCGCGCGCAAAGAGACCTCGCGGCTTCAGCCAGAGGAACAGGATCGCCACGACCAGCACAGTGAAATAGCCGTATGTCCCGTCGATCGCGGCCGATACGATGCTATCGATGCCACCGATGACCGCGGCGCCCGACAGCAGCCCCAGAACCGTGCCGAGACCGCCGACCGCCAGGACGAAAAACGCCTTGAGCACGTAATCGACGCCCATGAAGGGCTGCACCGGCACGAGCGGCGCGACCATCACGCCGCCAATTCCGGCTAGACAACTGCCGATGACGAAGGTGCCGGTGGCAAGCCGCCGGACCGGAATGCCGACGGCCTCGGCGAGTTCGCGATTGCCGACCATCGCGGTGATCCGCGTGCCGGTACGGCTCAGCCGGAACCACAGGATAAGCCCGGTCAACAAGGCGATGCCGACAACGATCAGCAATAGGCGATAGGCCGGATAGTCGGCACCCAGGACGCGGACCGTGCCGGCGAGCGGCAGGTCTACGCTGTAGTAGCCAAGTCCGAAGATCGCCTCCGCGACCTTGCGCAGCAACAGGCTCAAGCCCCAGGTGGCGACGAGTGTGTCGAAGGGTCGATCGTAAAGCGGCCGAATCAAACCGCGCTCGACGACGAAGCCGAGAAATCCGGTGACGAGCACCGCCAGCGGCAGCGCCGCAAGCGCCGGCCAGCCATGCGCCTTGACCATATAGGCGCAATAGGCTCCGGCCATGATGAACTCGCCATGCGCGATGTTGAGGACGCCCAGCAGGCCGAAGATGACGGCGAGGCCGAGCACCACCACCGCCAGCGTTGTCACCGCATAGAGGACGTTGATCGCCTGGACGACGGTTAGTGTATCCATCGCCCAGGCGCCGCGCCTTCCTTATGCCTTGCAAGCCTCGCCGTGCTTGACGTGGGGAAAGGTCTTGATGATCTCGAACTCGGTCCCGTTGCAGGTCGCGAGGTACATCGTCTTGTCGACATGCTGGCCGTACATCGTCCAGCGGCCGGCGGCGCTCTCGAAGGTCAACCCGTTCGATGCCGCCATGCATTTGCGCGCACCGTTGCCGCCCGCCTTTTCGACCAGCGCCTTGGCGCAATTGACGCCGTCGTAACAATCTACGCCGATGATGCCGAGCTGGGGCGCCTTGGGGCCGAACTTCTTGAAATAGGTGGCCTTGAACGCCTTGTTAGCCGCGCCCGGCGCGTTCGCAAAGTAGGACATGCAGGAGTACAGGTTCTTGCTGCTCTGGGCGCCGATGCCCATTAACGTGTTTTCCTCGAGCAGCAGCGAGAGGCGCGCGATGTCCTTGTCGAGGCCGAAGCCGGCGAAGGTGCGGTTGAAATTGACATTGTCGGCGCCGACCAGGGTGACCAGAACCGCGTCGGGCATGGCCGCCTTGATGCGCGTCACCGCCTCCTCGAATTTGTTGGGCGCGCCGAACGGCACGTATTCCTCATTGAGGACCGTGCCGCCATTCTCGGCGATATATTTCTTGGCGTGTTCGTTCGACTTGCGCGGCCAGACATAATCGTCGCCGATGAGATAAAAACGCTTCGCCTTGAGGTCGTTCATCATCCAGGTGACGGACGGACGGATTTGCTGCTCAGGCGTGTCGGCGATGACATAGGTGTTGAAGGCGCATTCGCCGCCTTCGTAAACCGGCGTGTAGATATAGGGCACCTTCCCCTTAATGGTCGCCACCAGCGCCTCGCGCGTGGCGCTGTCATGCGATCCGATGAACAAATCGGCCTTCTCCTCGAGCATGAGGCGCACCGCGGATTTTGTGGTGTCGGCCGGTGGCCCGCCGGCATCCGTGGGATAGAGTTTGATCGGCTGCCCCATGATGCCGCCTGTTTTGTTGATCTCCTCGGCGGCGAGTTCCGCCGAGGCCTTTTGCGTGGGGCCGAACAACGAGGCCGGCCCGCTCAGCGCGATGAACAGGCCGATCTTGAAGTCGCCCGCGGCCTGCGCGGGCTTGATCCATCCCGGCGTCACCCCGAGCGTCGCGGCGCCCAGCGCGCCGCCCAGAAAGGTGCGTCGAGTCGAGGACAATTGGAATTTGGTCATCATGTCACTCCCGGTTTTTTTATAGTGTTGGCGCCGGCATTCGCGGCAGCACGGCTTCGATCGCGAGACCGATCTCCAGTACGCGTTGGTCGCCGCCCTCCGGGCCGTCGATCTCGATACCGACCGGCATACCCGCTGCGGTCATGGCGGCGGGCAGGCTGAGACCCGGAATGCCGGCGACGCTGCCCGGACTGGTATTGCGGATATAGGTCAGGAAGGTCGGCACCGCCGCGCCGTTCACCGTAACGGTCTCGTCCTCGCCGATGTGCGCGGCGGGCATCGGTGTCGTGGGAAATACGACGGCCTCAACGCCGCGTTCACGGAAACAGCGGCGATACGTCTCTTGAAGCGCCGGCCGGTACCTGTCGAGCGCCTCGCGATAAGCGAGATCGGGTACGGCACCCCCACCGAGCAGGCCCGAAAGGATGCCCCGCACGTCGGGACTCTTCACGCCGTCCACGAGGCCGGCGAAATCGATGTCGGCATCGTGTTCGGAAAGATACCGGCTGAGATCGGTCACTGTCTCGTGAAGCGCGATCGGGAAACCCGCGGCGCCGTCGAGCGCACCGACCTCCTCGACATCGCCTTCGACTAGAACGGCACCCGCCGCGCGGATCCGGTCGAGCGTGCCTTCGAGAAGGCGCGCCAACTCGGCATCGAGATTCTCCCAGAAGTGGCCACGTGGCACGCCGAGGCGCAAGCCCTGGAGCGGAGTCGGCGCAAGCTGGGTCGGCCCACCGGCAACGATACCGTCGAGCAGCACGCAATCGTCCACCGAGCGCGCCATGGGGCCCGCGGTGTCACGCGTGCGTGAGATCGGGACGATGCCGGCTTGCGGCCAGCGCAGCGTGGTCGGCCGGAAACCGACGATGCCGCAATGCGCCGCCGGAATCCGCACCGAACCGCCGGTATCGGTGCCGATTCCGGCGGGCGCGAGACGCGCGGCAACCGCGACGCTGGTGCCACCGGATGAGCCGCCAGGAATACGTGCCGGATCGTAGGGATTGCGGGCGGGGCCGAATGCGCCGTTGTTGCTGGTCACGCCATAAGCCAGTTCATGCATGTTGGTCTTGCCGAGGACGATCGCGCCCGCCTCAAGCAGTTTTTCCACCACCGGCGCGTTGCGTTTCGGACGGTTCGCAGCGAGACCCGGAGTGCCGCCTGAGGTGGGATAGTCGGTCGTGTCGAGATTGTCCTTCAAGGCAAGCGGAATGCCGTTCAACGGCCGATGCCGTTCGCTGCCGCGGCGGCGCTCGTCGGCGCGACGCGCGGCCTGGCGCACGGCGTTTGGCGCGAAGGCGATGAACGCATTGAGATGACCAGCCCTGGCACACCGCGCGAGAAGGGCCTCGGCGTAAGTCTCCGCAGAGATGGCACCGTCTCGGATCAGCGATGCGACGTCGCGTAGCGAATGTTCCGCGAGTTCCATCGGAATCCCAGCCCCCGTTTGCATAGTCGGCCCACTATTTTTCCGTCATCTTCTCAATCCCCTCGACGGTGGGCAAGGTAATTTCTCCATAGAACCGGGCACCGCCGTGACTTCGAAGGATTTAAAGGGCAGCGCTCTCGATCGCGTTTATGGGAATCGAACGAACCCCGATTTAGAAGGACGTGGCCCTTCCGACATACCGCATAGAAGGCGCAATGACGATTGAAGCCGGTCAACTAAAATGCCACCGCGCGCGTACCGTTCGAACAACTTGGCAATAGATGGCGCGATCGCGCGATCGCAAGCGGTGATTTTATTGTTGTCTTGGCCCGTGAGGTTGCGGTGGCCGAGCAGCCACTTGGTCCTGTTCTGCCTCTTCCTGCGTTCCCTTGCGCGCTTCGCAGCGGGCCTATGATGGGTCGCGATTTAAACGATGGTAGCGCTTGCGGCGGCTGTTATCGTTATTGCCGTCGCGGCGTTCATGCTCTGTGGTCCGCGTGCACTGCGGATGAGCGCGAGCGGCCACGTGGCAAGGTTATAACTCACTGGTCGTTTCGCGTTCGGAACACCAACAAACACCATCCGGATCATTGGGGTTCCGCTGACCGAGCAAGCGCAACTACAAGAAAACTAAAGCCACTCCAACGGGATTTAGCCTGTCAGAGACGGGGCGAACGCTCAGAAAAACGCCAGCGAGAACCGGTCGAGTCCGAACATCGCCTGGCCGTTTGGTCAGCTTGGCCACTTCCGGCTCGACTTGGGCATGACGTGCTGCGATCTCGCTATCGCGCCAGATGCGCTGCAGCGGGTTGTCCAGGGTGGCGAAGGCGCTGGCTCCGTTGGCGGTCATGAGCTTGCCGATCGCCTTAGCCTGAATTTCTCAAACGCGGGCGGTGCATCGGGGCGACGAATCTGAGAAAATCGTTGTGCTGCAACAGATTTCTCGTGATCCAAGGTGCGCCCCGATGCCGACAGAGTGTACTGCGAAGCTGTTCGAGTTTGAAGCGGTCGAGGGGCGTCTGTCGTTTGCCCTTTATGGCGCGAACGAGGCCGTAGATGAGTAGACTGGCCCAAAAGTCTGCGAACTCCGGTCCCTAATTATGCGACCGGTGGCCAGCTAATCTGCGACCAACGGGATCACCTCTCCGCCTCTCCGTCGAGAGAACCAAAGCCTGCGGCGTGCGAAGGGCGATTGAGCGGAATGCGTCTCACCGATCCTCCGAACTCACGAGCGTGTCAGGCGCGCATACACCCAGATCTGTCGATCAGTCCACGAATTAGGGGCTAAATCCATGATCAGAGGGCCAAGAGCCGACGATCAACCTCCCGGAAAGACTCGAAGAACCGCCAGCCCTCAGACTCGCATTTGGGGGCAAACGACAGTGGTTGCGGGTTTTGATGGCGGCGACATCACCTCGAACGCGGGTGCGCTGCTCCTGGGGCAAGTCGATCGCGGCTTCGAGCTGGTGCAACGGTTTGCGCAGTGCTTCACCGACCGGCGTGATGCTCGCTATGTCGAGCACCGGGTCGAGACGTTGGTGGGCCAGCGCATCTTCGGCTTGGCGCTGGGCTACGAGGACCTCAACGATCACGACGAGTTGCGCAAGGACCCGATCTTTGCGGTGCTGGCCGGCAAGCTGCATCCGGTGCTGCGCTCGGATTGCGAGGCTCTGGCCGGCAAGAGCACGCTCAATCGTCTCGAGCATACGGCGAAGCGGCATGGGGCGAAGTATCACAAGATCGATTGCGACGGGGCGCGGGTTGATGCCTTGCTGGTCGATCTGTTTCTCGAGGCGCATGAGCCTGCGCCGCGTGAGATCGTACTCGATCTCGACACTACCGATATCCCGCTCCATGGCGGGCAGGAAGGCCGTTTCTACCACGGCTTTTACGGCGAATACTGTTATCTGCCGCTCTATGTTTTCTGCGGCCGGCACTTGCTGCTGGCGCGGCAGCGGCGGGCCAACGTCGCTGGCAGCGACGGCGCGCTCGAAGAGGTGGCGCGCATCGTCGCGCAGCTTCGTCGGACGTGGCCCAAGGTGCGTATTATCCTGCGCGCCGACAGCGGCTTCTCCAACAACCCGCTGATGCGATGGTGCGAGGCAAACCGCGTCGATTACGTGTTCGGCCTGGCGCGCAATCGCCGGCTGGAGGCGGCACTCGTCGTCGAGCTCGCCGAGGCCAAGCGCTGGTGCCTGACCTCGGGCAAGTCGGCGCGAGTGTTCCGCGACTTCAAATATCGCACCATCGACAGCTGGAGCCGGGCGCGGCGCGTCATCGGCAAGGCCGAGCATACGCCGGACGGTGCCAATCCGCGCTTCGTCGTCACCTCACTCAAACCCACCCGAACCGGCTTCGATGCGCGCACTCTCTACGAGGATCTCTACTGTGCCCGCGGCGAGGCCGAGAACCGCATCGGCGAGCAATTCGAGCTGTTTGCCGATCGCGCCTCTTCCGCGACCATGGCCGCCAATCAGCTGCGCCTGTCGTTCTCGGCCATGGCGTACATACTCGTCGACACCCTGCGCCGTGTCGGCCTGCGCCATACCCAGTTTGCTGATGCCGCGGTACAGACCATTCGCCTCAAGCTCCTGAAGCTTGGCGCCCAGGTGCGCACCAGCGTGCGCCGCATCCACTTCGCCATCGCCTCGGGGTGCCCCAACAAGGTCGAGTTCGAGCTCGCCTTTCTCTATCTCCAGCGTGCCTTCGACTCAGGCTGAACGAAACGCCGCACCGAAAAACCGGGCTATCGCGTTGCCGATCGGTGACGCGCGTACCGATCGACTCCCATTGCCAGAAACGCATCGCTACCGGATTCGGTTTGCGCGAACCCCACACCAAAGCACGCCAATCCTATCTGCGATGCCCCCCGACACCCCACATCGACCACGGCGGGCCTCGTTCGCCGCCCTAAACTCGCGGGCTATGGGAAATCCAGGTTAGGGGACAGTTCCGCGATCTGTCCCGTATCCATGCGGATGCGCGCGCGGGTGACGACGTCCAGCTTCTCGCCACGGAGGGCGGCGGCATAAATATCGGCGCTCGCGCGGATCGCCAGGAGGTAGGCAGCATCGGTGAGCGATTGCGCCTCCGCCAGTGCGACCTGCATGTGCGGCACCGCCTTGCCTTCGGGATAGATGGTGTAAGTCACAGGCCGAGTCGCGCGCCGCCGCAGCGTGTACTTGATGGCATGGCGCGCGAGACCGATCTGCACGCCCGCCAGGATCGGGATCGCGACGGGAATGAAACACATGCGGCTGTTCGGCTCTTCCTTATGCTCGGTGGCATAATTCTCTCCGCCGAGATTCTCCAGCGATTGTATGCGGTGATGGGGGATGAAGACCTTATCTGCGACCAGCGTGGTGCTGACAGTGGCCTTCATGCCGGTTACGTGCCACGTGTCGCGATGGCCCAGCTCCTTCACCGGGAACAGGCCGAGCTTCAGGATCGGCGAGCCGTCGGCCCGCTCGCCCGTCCACAGCGCGAGCGTCGCCCAATGCGCCCAAGCCGAGCCCGAGCAATAGGGCCACGCGCCGCTGACGCGCAGCCCGCCATCGACTTCATCGATGCCACCCTTCGGCGCGAAGATGCTGCCGCAGGCCTTAGCCTTCGGATTAGCGCCGAAGATGTCCTGCTGCGCCCTGTCTGAATAGAGCGTGCAAAACCATTGGCAGACATTGACCAGGCCGAGCACCCAGCCGGCGGAACCGTCGCCGCGACCCGCCTCAGCGATCAATTCCATGAGGGTGCGGAGGTTGACGGCTGGTCCACCAAAGCGCTTGGGCACCATAACGTTGAGCAGCCCCGCCTTGTCCATCGCCCGGATCGCCCGGTGGTGAGCTTGCGCGGATTCTCCGACGGTTCCGATTCCTCGCGTAAGAGCGGAATCAACTCCGTCGCGCGCTTCAGAAGGTTGAGATCCGGCCCAGGCGCGCCCGCGAACGGATCGCGAGATCAACGGCTTCATGAACATCCTGTAACGCGACGCCGAAGGGCGAATGCCTGGCTGCCCGGAAGGGTCGCGTCCTAATGTCGCCGCATCTGCCGCAGGATATCGAGCATCGCCTGCCGCGCGGTCGCCTCGTCGACGCCGAGCTCGGCGAGCTCGCCTTCGGCAATGCCGTCGCAGATCCGGTCGAATTGCAGCAGCAGGGCGGCGATCTCGGGGGCGGAGCGCGCCTCGGGTCCCGCCCAGCGCTGCGTCTCCTCGATTTGCCGCCGGCGGCTTTCAGCGCGGGCCTTGCGCACCGCCGCGTTCTCGAGTGCGAGCTGGCGCAGGCTGCGGCGGAGCAGGCGATGGGCACGGACTTGGTCGATGATCGCCTCGATCAGTTCCGACATCGGCGCGCCTCTCGCCAAGAGCCCGCCGATGACGCGCTCCTCCTCGTCCTCCCAGGCGCGATAGACGGCGATGAAGATATCCGTCTTGTCTCGGAACCAGCGATAGAAAGTCTGCGGTGCGAAGCCGGCGCGGCGCGCGATCTTGTTGCTGTCGGTGCCGTCGAAGCCGTGCTTGTTGAACTCCTTCGCCGCCGCCGCCACCAGCCGCGCCGAGGTGTCCTTCTGCTGCCCGGTCCGCCTCCTCGCCATGGCAGGAGTGATAGAGGCTGGTCGCGCTTGTCGCAAGCCGCCCGCGCGCAGCCACTTGACTACCGAGCGCAAAGTGATATAAATATCACCAATTGACATCGACCTAAAAGGAGGCGGTGATGAGCGATGTGATCGCGGGCGGACTTTCCGGCAGCACCTGGGTTTCAGCTGACTCGCCGGGGATCGACTATGCCGTGCTTCGACCGCAGCCGGAGGGCGGCGCAACCATCTTCCTGCGCTTTGCCAAGGGAACGCATGGCCCCGAGCACACCCACCCCGGCGGCGAGGAGCTCTATGTTGTCTCCGGCGACATCACCATCGGCGGAAGGCGGCTCAAGGCCGGCGACTATCTCTATACCCCGGCCGGCCCGTCCCACGACGCGGACGCCCATGAGGAGACGGTGATGCTGGTGCCGCTGCCGAAGCTTCCTGTCCTTATCTGATCGCGCGGGAATTCTGATCGAACGAGGCCGCCGGCCCCGTGTCGGTGGCCTCGCGAGGGCAGCAGCATCTGTTTCCGTGCCCCAACTACTTTCCGGCGCAAAAATGAACGTTTTTCGCCTGGATCAAGAATTCTTGTGCGGAGCAAAAATCTGCAAGGTCAGACGAAATCTGAGTTGACGAAGAGGGCGGGAGCAAATGATTTATTCTAATGAATGAATTCGTAGCCGACCGACGGCGAAGACGCGCGATAGGCTTGTAAGCAAGCTGCCGGTGACCGGTGAGCTGTTGCGAGGCTCGCTCCTGGAGCGCACCGTCAGGCACACGAAGGATTGTGCGAAGTGCGCGCGTGGCGAAGGACACTGTGTCCCGGGGGATTGTGTAAGAGTGCAGTATTGCGTTTGATCTCCGGCGGGCTGCAGCCGGGCATGGTCGGGGTCAAATGGATTTTCGCAGAAGGGCACTCAGAGCTGCCGCATCCATGGAGTGATCGTCAGGCCAACCAGCAATCCCTCCGGAGAAAGAAATCGTGTAACGGTCTGACCCCATGGCTCCTTCTTGTTCTTGATGAGCGTTCGATAGGCTCGCGAACTCCAGTTCCGCCGTTGCGCCTTCAATGTCGTCGACATCAAATTCGAGCCAAGCCTGTGGAACCGGCGTATTCTCTGGCCAGGAATCCTTGCCAAAGCAGGATTGTGCCGCCTGGTCGAGCGGCCACAGCGCAAAACTCCCGACTCCCTTCAAAGCCTCTGTATGCAGATAACCGCCCTGCTCCTCCTTGAATGAGATATTAAGAGTCTCGCCATAAAGCTTTCGGCCCGCGGCTCGATCGCGAACGATGGGTCCAAACCCGGCAACGAACAGGACCTTGATACCCTCGAACTCTTGCATGTGGGCTCCTCTTTGCGTTTGATCTCCGGGGGGTTTCGGTGCGGTGCCAGGCGTTCAAGGCGGGCAGCTTGACGATGAGATCGTCGCTCAAAGGCGCGATCGGTTCCAGGGGCATGTAACGAGCTCGCTAAACTGCCCATTCATTTTCTGCTCGAGGAGGAGGAGGGCACCGACGAGGCGGGTGATCGCGTCGTCGTTCGGGAAGATGCCCCCGACCTCGGCGCGACGCATGATTTCGCGGTTCAGGCGCTCGATGGGGTTGGTCGAATGCAGCTTGGGTCGATGCGCGGCCGGAAAGTTCATATACGCCAGCACGTCGGTTTCGGGTCACGAAGGGTAGTCGCGATCGTTCCGCGCGAGGTCGGTTCGACCCCATATAAAGGACTTCCAGTAAATCGTAGCGCAGGTAGGCTAGGTGCGCAGCGGCTGAAACCGCCTTGCGCCAAGCGATTTGTGGCTTTGCGGCGAGCCCCCGGTAGCAGCGTAGGGACACGTGGAGTGGATGTTGCGCAGCGACGCGCATCGACGCGAATGCGGTGGGCTGATATGGTGAGGTCTGCGGACGTCGCCGGAGGCGATGTGAAACACTGTAAAATTTTCACGTTAGCGGCGACAGCTCTCATCGTCGTGTCTTTGCAGGTTTCGGCGGCATGGGCACAGACCGAGGGCAAAGTCTATCGCGTCGGCCTGCTCCATGTCGGCCCGCCAGCGACGGGAATTCTGGATCCATCGATCGATCGGTTCTTCGCGGCGCGCGGCTTCGTCGTCGGCAAGAATTTGGTGCTCGAGCGCAAGGCGGCCGACGGCCAGCTTGATCGACTACCGGTGATGGCTGAGCAGCTCGTCGCAGACAAGGTCGATGTCATCATTAGCTCCGGCTATCCGGCAGGGCTCGCTGCCAAGAACAGCGGTCACGGCATTCCGGTCGTGGTGACGCTTTCCGGCGAGCCGGTCGCTACTGGCCTAGCGGCAAGCCTCGCGCATCCTGGCGGCAACATTACGGGTGTCTCCGAGGAGTTGACGCCGCTCTCGGCGAAGCGTCTCGAGATCCTGAAGGAGACGCTGCCGAAACTTCGCACCGTCGCGGTGCTGTGGAATGCCGACGATCCGGCGATGACGCTGCGGTACGAAGCGACGCTGGTTGAGGGCAAGAAGCTGGGCCTCGTGATCACGCCGCTCGCAGTCCACGCCCCTCATGATTTCGCGGCCGCGTTCGCTACCATGAGCGCGCGTCCGCCCGATGCGATGCTGATGGTGAACGACGCACTAACGGTCACCAACAGCGCCAAGGTATTCGAGTTCGCGGCGACGCATCGACTGCCAGTGATCTACGAGTACGCCTTTCTGGTCCATCTCGGTGGGCTGATGTCGTACGGCCCAGATCAAGCCGCGGAATTCGACCGGGCGGTCGGTCTGGCCGTCCGCATTCTCAATGGCGCGAAGCCGGCCGATCTACCGCTCGAGTTGCCGACTAAGTTTCAGTTGGCAATCAATCTTAAAACCGCCCGCGCTCTGGATCTGACGATTCCAGATGAGGTCATGCCGCGCGCCGACGACGTGGTGGAATGAACGAGCCGCCCGCCGCGACGTTCAAGCCTAGGCGCCCGTTGTTTCATAAATATTTCGCAGTGCTATTCGTTGCCGTGGTGGTTCCGCTCTTGATCGGCGAAGCAAGCTCCGCCTGGTTCGCCTATCGCGATCAGCAGGCGGCTCTGAGCCTAAGTCTGCACGCGCAGGCCAATTCTGCAGCGGCGAAAAGCGTGGCGTTCCTCGACGGCATCCGCGACCAGTTGCAGTGGACCGTCCAGATGTCCTGGGAGGACGGGTCGGAAGAGCGCCACCGCATCGACGTGCTGCGCATGCTGCGACAGATGCCGGCGGTCGCCGAAATCGTGGAGATCGACGGCCGAGGGATGGAGCGGTTGCATATCTCGCGCACCGATCCGGACGTGATCGACAGCCGGATCGATCATTCCCGCGACCAGGCGGTCCTAGGCGCGCGCGCCGCTAAGATTTGGTACGGGCCGGTGACGCTGCATCGCGGCTCCGAGCCTTATATGAAAATCGCGGTCGCCGGCAATCGCGGGGGCGTCGGTGTCACCGTCGCGGATATCAATCTTAAGCTCATCTGGGACGTCATCGCGTCGATCCATGTCGGCAAGACGGGTGATGCCTTCATTCTGGACTCCGGGACCAAACTGGTTGCTCACCCCGATCTCAGCCTGGTGTTGCGCGGCGACGATCCGGCCGCGGCGGCGGCCCTCAGCACTTTGCGGGTCGCGACCCTAACTGCCGGCGATGACGCCGCGATTGCTCGAGACTCTGAAGGGAAGACCGTGCTCGTTGCTTCCGCCGAAATCTCCGGGCCAGGCTGGACCGCCTATGTCGAAGAGCCAGTCGCCGAGGCGTTTGCACCGATCCGCGCCGCGCTGTGGCGCACCGGCTTTCTGCTGTTGGCGGGCGCCGCCTTTGCCGCTCTGCTTGCCTACTGGTTGGCGCGCCGCATGGCGGGACCGATCCGGCTGCTGGAACAGGGAGCCGAACGCATCGGCGCCGGCCATTTCGACCACGAGATCGCGATCTCAACCGGTGACGAAGTCGAAGGGTTGGCTCGGCGCTTCAATCAAATGGCCGGCGAACTGGCGGTGTCGAGGGAGCGGTCGGAACGGATTGCCCGGTTGAAACGGTTCTTGGCGCCACAAGTCGCGGCTCTGGTCGAGCAGTCCGGGCAAGATGGGGTATTGGACGGGCGCCGCGCTACGGTCGTTGTGGTGTTTTGCGACTTGCGTAACTTCACCGCGTTTTCAGCCAAGGCTGCGCCGGACGAAATCATGGCGTTACTGGCAGATTACTACGAGGCGCTCGGCGGCATTATCACGCGCTTTGAAGCGACGTTGACTTCGTTCTCCGGCGATGGGCTGATGATGCTTCTGAACGCGCCGGTCCCGTGTTCCGACGAACCGGCCTTGCGCGCGGTGCGGATGGCGATCGAACTCCAGCGCGTGGTGCAGGCGCTAATCGTCGGTTGGCGTGAGCGCGGTTACGCGATCGGCTTCGGCGTCGGCATGGCCAAGGGCGAGGCCACGGTAGGCCGGATCGGTTACGAGAGCCGGCTCGATTACACCGCCATCGGAAGCGTCACCAATCTGGCATCGCGGCTTTGTTCCGCGGCCACTGACGGACAGATCTTAGTCGATGAAATCGCCGCCACCGGCGTCGCTGAGGCGGTAGCGCTGACGGCACTCGGAACGCGGGCGCTCAAGGGCTTCGACGACGCGATCACCGTTTTCGAGGTGACGCGAAGTTCGCGGCCCGCTGTCGTTCTAGACGCAAATCGCGCGGCAGAATAAGTGCGGCCGGTGGCCTAGTGACCGCTGGAGCGCCTGTGCCAGTCGTTCACGCGAATGCCGGTATAGCTTCGGAAGCTGATTGTTGGACCGGCGGGCCCCATCGGCCCGGCCAAATCCTGAGCAAGACATCAACAAAGCTGGCCGGGCGTAATCGCGTAGCTATTCAGGAAGGCCAGCGCGCTGCAATCCTTTGTAAACGCGGGTGCGCGGCAAAATTTGATGATCAGCAAGTGTGCGCTTCGCAAACGAGCGAAGATCGTCGCGAGGGCGAATACGTCGAAATTCGCGCAAAGTGCTCTTCGCCCGCAGGTTATCGCCACTTAGCGCATAGGCGGCCGCGAGATAGGCAAGCGCCGGCGGCAACGAATGCATACCGATCGATTCATTCAAGAAAGAAATCGCACGTGCGTCGTCACCGATTTCGATGTGGGCGACGCCGACGCCATAAAGCCAGTTCGGTAACGCCGGATCCTGGGGGCTGATGCGCCGGGCAAAAGCCAGTGCCTCTAGTCTTACTGAGTCACAAAAAAGGGGAAGATTCGCGAATTTGCGAATCGTGATACGCGGGAAGATTCATGATCGGCATGAGGGCTGAGATGGATTTCCAAACGAGCGCGCGCAGTGAATCGCGCTTTGCCGCGTATGTCGAGGGGCTTGTTGGCGTGATCGGGCACGTGGACCGGGCGGGACCGCTGCGCGACTATTGCGTGGGGCTGATGCTGCCGGTGGAGCGCAAGAGCGTTGAGCCGATGGCGGCGGTGACGGCGCCGGAGCGGACGGCGGCGCAACATCAATCACTGTTGCATTTTGTCGGGCAGGCGCCGTGGTCGGATGCGAAGGTTCTGGCCAAGGTGCGCGAGATGGTGCTGCCCGAGATGGAGCGGCACGGCGCGATCGAGGCGTGGATCATCGATGACACCGGGTTTCCGAAGAAAGGCCGGCACTCGGTGGGGGTGACGCGGCAGTACTGCGGTCAACTCGGCAAGCAGGACAATTGCCAAGTCGCCGTCTCTCTATCGGTCGCCAATCACGACACCAGCTTGCCGGTGGCCTATCGGCTGTATGTGCCGAAAGATTGGGCCTTGGACAAAGCGCGGCGGGGCGAGGCGGGGGTTCCCGAGGAGATTGGGTTTGAGACCAAGCCGGAGATTGCGCTGGCGCAGATCCGCGCCGCTTGTGAGGCCGATATTCCGCGCGGCGTGGTGCTGATGGATGCCGGCTATGGCAGTGACACCGAGCTGCGCACGGACATCGGCGCGCTTGGGTTGAGCTATGTTGCCGGCATCATGCCGAACACCTCGGTCTGGGCTCCTGGGACAGCACCGCTGCCGCCGAAGAAATGGTCGGGTCGCGGACGCCCCCCGAAGCTGATCGGTCGTGACGCCAAACACCGGCCGCTTTCCGTCAAGGCGCTTGCGCTCGGCCTGCCAGCGGTGGCGTGGCGCATGATCAAATGGCGTGAAGGCACAAGCGACTGGCTGTCCTCACGCTTCGCCCGGATACGGGTTCGCGTTGCACATCGCGATTACCAGCTCACCGAGAGCCGCCGGGATGAATGGCTACTGATCGAATGGCCCCGGGGTGAAGACGAGCCGACCAAATATTGGCTCTCGACCTTGCCGCCGAACCTTGCCCTCGCGCGCCTGGTCGATCTCGCCAAGCTGCGCTGGCGCATCGAGCGCGATTACCAGGAACTCAAGCAGGAACTCGGCCTCGGGCACTATGAAGGTCGTGGGTGGCGCGGCTTCCACCACCACGCCACACTCTGCATCGCCGCTTACGGATTCCTAATCTCCGAGCGGGAGACGATTCCCCCCTCGGGACTGCGTGGCGCCTCGTGGCTCTCGAAACCTGCCGTTCCCGGCGGTTACCGACCGCGAGGCGCCCCCAATCAGACCGGAACGTCATATCCCGAACTCGATCGCAACCTTGCGCCGTCGCATCGTCATCGCGCTAGCGCCGACTCTGTCGAGATGCCCTTGTTGCGCCCGCATGACCTCGCGCAGAACACATCTCAGTTTGTGACGCAGTAAGACTAGGAGTGTGTCCGGGTAATCGGATTTTGCTCGACGGCAATGCGGTGACGTGATTCGCTATGCGGCATGAGCAAGACCTTTCGTGCGTGGGACGTTGACCAAGTTTGGCTGCTGCCGCCCTCGATTTCAGGATTTGGTGCCCGCCGGCCATCTTGCGCACTTCGTGCGCGAGACCGTGCGCGACGGGCTCGATCTGTCGGCGATCATGGACACGTATGAGGAGGAGCGGGGCTACCCGCCCTACCATCCGGGCATGATGGTGGCGCTGCTGCTCTATGGCTACAGCCAAGGCATCTACTCGTCGCGGCGGATCGCCAAGGCGTGCGAGGAGCGGCTCGATTTTGCCGCGGTGACGGGGATGCAGCGGCCCGACTTCCGCACCATCAGCGACTTCCGCAAGCGGCACCTGGCGGCACTCTCGGGATTGTTCCAACAGGTGTTGAAGCTGTGCCGGGCGGCGGGTCTGGTGAAGCTCGGTCACGTCGCCTTGGACGGTACCAAGATCAAGGCGAACGCCTCCAAGCACAAGGCGATGAGCTACGGGCGGATGAAGCAGGCGGCGCCAGCGCTGGCGGCGGAAGTTGAGCGCTGGCTGGCCGCGGCGGCAGAGACCGACGCGGCCGAGGACCGCGTGCACGGCGTCGAGCGGCGCGGCGACGAGATGCCGGAGTGGATGGCGAACAAGCAGCGGCGGCTGGAGAAAATCCGCACGGCGAAGGCAGCGCTCGAGGCCGAGGCGCGCGCGGCCGCGGCGGCGCAGGCGAGCGAAAAGGGCGACGGTTCTGGCCCCAGCGGGCCGGCACACCCTCCGGCCGAACCGGCGCCGCCCGCGGACAAGGCGCAGCGCAACTTCACCGATCCCGAGAGCCGGATCATGAAGACCAACGACGGCTTCATCCAGGGCTACAACGCCCAGGCCGCGGTCGACGCCGAAGCGCAGGTGATCGTCGCGCACGACTTAAGCAACGCCACCACCGACCAGGCGCAGCTGGCCCCGCTCGTCGCCGCGATCAGGACCAATCTCCACCGCAACCCCGACGAGATCTCTGCCGATGCCGGCTACTGCTCCGAGGCCAATCTCCGCACCCTCGCCAAGCGCCGTATCAACGCCTACATCGCCACCGGACGCCAGCACCATGGCACCGCCGCCGCGGTCGCGCAGCGCACGCCCCGGGCGGGCAGCCGCGTTGCCCGCATGGCCACGAAACTGAAGCGCGCCGGCCGCCGCAGCCGTTATCGCTTGCGCAAGCAGGTCGTCGAGCCCGTGTTCGGTCAGATCAAGCATGCCCGAGGCTTCCGCCAGTTCCTCCTGCGCGGCATCGACAAGGTCAAGGCCGAATGGGCCTTGCTCTGCACCGTTCACAACCTCCTCAAGCTCGCCGCCGCAGCCTGATGGGCTGCGGCGAGCGTACACGCCAGCAACAATCGAATCCGGAGCGCCGCTTTCGCGACTCAATCTTGCGCGTGCAAATCGCGACCGCGGACCGCCACCAAAATTCCTCCGATCCTCGCAACTCAGTGCTAACCTCCCCACCCTTACTCAGACACACTCCTAGTCTTACTGAGTCACAAAAAAGGGGAAGATTTCGCGAATTTGCGAATTGTGATACGCGGGAAGATTCATGATCGGCATGAGGGCTGAGATGGATTTCCAAACGAGCGCGCGCAGTGAATCGCGCTTTGCCGCGTATGTCGAGGGGCTTGTTGGCGTGATCGGGCACGTGGACCGGGCGGGACCGCTGCGCGACTATTGCGTGGGGCTGATGCTGCCGGTGGAGCGCAAGAGCGTTGAGCCGATGGCGGCGGTGACGGCGCCGGAGCGGACGGCGGCGCAACATCAATCACTGTTGCATTTTGTCGGGCAGGCGCCGTGGTCGGATGCGAAGGTTCTGGCCAAGGTGCGCGAGATGGTGCTGCCCGAGATGGAGCGGCACGGCGCGATCGAGGCGTGGATCATCGATGACACCGGGTTTCCGAAGAAAGGCCGGCACTCGGTGGGGGTGACGCGGCAGTACTGCGGTCAACTCGGCAAGCAGGACAATTGCCAAGTCGCCGTCTCTCTATCGGTCGCCAATCACGACACCAGCTTGCCGGTGGCCTATCGGCTGTATGTGCCGAAAGATTGGGCCTTGGACAAAGCGCGGCGGGGCGAGGCGGGGGTTCCCGAGGAGATTGGGTTTGAGACCAAGCCGGAGATTGCGCTGGCGCAGATCCGCGCCGCTTGTGAGGCCGATATTCCGCGCGGCGTGGTGCTGATGGATGCCGGCTATGGCAGTGACACCGAGCTGCGCACGGACATCGGCGCGCTTGGGTTGAGCTATGTTGCCGGCATCATGCCGAACACCTCGGTCTGGGCTCCTGGGACAGCACCGCTGCCGCCGAAGAAATGGTCGGGTCGCGGACGCCCCCCGAAGCTGATCGGTCGTGACGCCAAACACCGGCCGCTTTCCGTCAAGGCGCTTGCGCTCGGCCTGCCAGCGGTGGCGTGGCGCATGATCAAATGGCGTGAAGGCACAAGCGACTGGCTGTCCTCACGCTTCGCCCGGATACGGGTTCGCGTTGCACATCGCGATTACCAGCTCACCGAGAGCCGCCGGGATGAATGGCTACTGATCGAATGGCCCCGGGGTGAAGACGAGCCGACCAAATATTGGCTCTCGACCTTGCCGCCGAACCTTGCCCTCGCGCGCCTGGTCGATCTCGCCAAGCTGCGCTGGCGCATCGAGCGCGATTACCAGGAACTCAAGCAGGAACTCGGCCTCGGGCACTATGAAGGTCGTGGGTGGCGCGGCTTCCACCACCACGCCACACTCTGCATCGCCGCTTACGGATTCCTAATCTCCGAGCGGGAGACGATTCCCCCCTCGGGACTGCGTGGCGCCTCGTGGCTCTCGAAACCTGCCGTTCCCGGCGGTTACCGACCGCGAGGCGCCCCCAATCAGACCGGAACGTCATATCCCGAACTCGATCGCAACCTTGCGCCGTCGCATCGTCATCGCGCTAGCGCCAGACTCTGTCGAGATGCCCTTGTTGCGCCCGCATGACCTCGCGCAGAACACATCTCAGTTTGTGACGCAGTAAGACTAGGGAGTTCGTGAGGTCACCCCGACTTTCTTGGCGCATGAAGCCGATCTCGGCATGGGCAGGTGCAAGGCTGGGATTGAGCTGAACGGCATGCTCGAAGGCTGCCAGCGCCCGCTCATGTTGTCGCTGGACGCGCCAGACCAAGCCCCGGACGTGATAGGCCATGGCCAATCTCGGGTTTATCTCGATTGCGCGGCAGACCGCAGACTCCGAGAGGCGTACCTGCGCACTGGGATCGGTGCTCCACCGACACAGCGTATCGGAAATATGCGCGTGCGCGAGACCGGCAAGAGCTTCGGCGAGCTGCGGATCGATTTTCAATGCCTGCTCGAAGAAACGGCGCGCCTGAGCAAGGTTTTTTGGCGTGCGCGGACGGTAGAGAGAGGCATTGCCCCGCATCACCCAGTCGATAGGGTCGTGGGGGTGGTCTACAACGGCCAGCCGCCGGCTTTCCGTATCGGTGAACGCCAGATCGACCCCGCGCGCAATGCGGGTCGAGACCTCGCGTTCAAAAGCGAATAGATTGTTGAGTTTGCCATCGAACCGATCGGCCCAAACCGGAGTCGCTGTCTCGGCCTCCGTCATTTGGGCATCGACGCGAACGTCGTTCCCTCTCCTACGGGCGATCCCGCGAAGGATGTAGCGCGCGCCGCCTTGTCGAGGGGAGCCCGCGCCGCCGCCCACGAAGCGCGGAAGTTCCGTCTCCAAGTTAGTTGTTATCGCCACGCAAGCATGAGCAAGCGTCGGATAGCCGTCCAAATCGGTGAACGGCATCACGCGGATCACGGGTGATCGCTGACCTATGCCAGAGGGCGGCGAACTGCGCGGAGCAATCTTGTATCCCAGGCCCCGCACGGTGTGGATGAATTCCGGTCGTTTTGCATTGGGCTCGATTTTGCGTCGCAGCCTGACAATGAGATTGTCAATGCTACGATCGAAGACATCGCAACTTCGCCCGCTTACCGCCTCGATGAGGAACCCGCGTGATAAGACCCTACCTCGCGCCTGCACGAGCGTAGCCAAAATGGCGAATTCGCCACGGGTCAGCCTGACATCGTGGCCGGTTCGGTCGATCAGTACCTGACCGGCGAGGTCGAGGGTGAAGCCGGCGAACCCGATGGTCTCCGCCGCACGCGTTTCGGCATCTGAACCTCCCGCCATCAACGTTGCTCCCGCGGTCGACGCTTGCCGAATTCTATTCCTCATTTGCAAAGATTACATCTTTTGGCACAAACCGTTTACATGGCCGTGTCAACCTTCGGTCATGTTGGACGCTAGCGCGGACAGCACGGCCAAGTTGCGCAGCATGATCATCGGGTATCAAGCGGCTCGAGCGGTTTCGGTCGCCACGGAACTTGGTCCTGCCGACGCCATCGCTTCGGGTACTACGAGCGCGGATGCGCTGGCGGGGGCAACCGAGACCCATGCTCTATCGCTCATTCGGCTGTTGCGGGCATTAGTGACTCTGGGCGTGTTCAGAGAATCGGCGGCGGGCACATTTGCCCTCACTGCGATAGGCTCAATGTTGACGACGGCCGCGCCGAGCTCGCCGCGGCACTTGGCACTTGGCGGCGAGACCGTCTGGCGGGCTTGGGGCGACTTGCGGTACTCGGTGCGTACCGGCGAGAACGGATTCGAGCACGTCTTTGGTGTCGATGCCTTTCGATACGGGGCGGAACATGGTCGGGCGTCAGATTTCGACCCCTACACGGGTAGCCTTGCGCTGCGCTGGGTGCCCACTATCCTGGCAGATCACGACTTCTCCCAATACCGCCAGATCGTGGATGTTGGCGGCGGCAACGGTGTACTCGCTGTCGCGATCCTTGCGTCACTCCGAACCGCGACTGCGACCGCGTTCGACATGCCGACCGGAATCGAAGACGCGGCGCCCAGGTTAGTTGAGGCCGATGTCGCGCACCGCTGTCGCACGGTTGCCGGCGATTTTTTCGTTGCGGTGCCCGAGGGTGGTGACGCCTCCGTCTTGAAAAGCGTGCTCCACGATTTGGGCCGACGACCAAGCCATCACCAATCTCGAAACCTGTCGGCGCGCCATGCGCCCCGAAAGCCGCCTACTCATTGTCGAGCGCCTGCTCCCACACCGCATGGAATGCACCGATGCATACCGGGAGATCGCGATGATTGATCTGCATATGCTGGCGGTACAAGGCGGGCGCGAGCGTTCCGCGGCGCAATTCACCATGCTTTTGGCAGCCGCCGGCTTCGAACTCACTCAGATTGCGCCAACGGGTTCGCCTTTCGCTATCATTGAAAGCGTTGGAGTCTCATCATGATCCGCTCGACCATTATTGCTGTGACGATCGCCATTCTTTCAGGCGCCGTGGCGCTGTCGCCGGCGCACGCCGAGAAGAAATATGGTCCTGGTGTAAGCGATACTGAAATCAAGATCGGCCAGACCATGCCGTACAGTGGACCTTTTTCGTCCGTTAGCGCGATTGGCAAGAGCGAAGCGGCTTATTTTCGGATGATCAATGCGAAGGGCGGCGTCAATGGTCGCCATGTCACGTTCATCTCCCTCGACGATAACTACTCGCCCACGAAAACGTTGGAGCAGACGCGGCGTTTGGTGGAAAAGGACCACGTGCTGGCAATTGTCGGCTCCTTTGGTACGCCGACAAATATTGCAGTTCGCAAGCACCTGAATTCACGCGGCGTGCCACAGCTCTTCATCCAAGCCGGTGCGTCGCTTTGGAACGATCCTAGTCACTTTCCCTGGACAATTCCGTTCGTGAACCTATTGCGCTCAGAGGCCAAAGTTGACGCGACCTACATCCTGCGCACCAACCCGAACGCGCGCGTCGCCGTCCTCTACCAAAACGACGATTTTGGGCGAGACTACCTCGCAGGTTTGAAGGAGAAGTTCGGCGCGAAGGCACCCAAAATGATCATTGCCACTGCAAGCTATGAGGCGACAGATCCAACCGTCGATTCCCAGGTAATCGCGCTCCAAGCCTCTGGTGCCAACACGTTCTTCATCGCTGCGGGTCCGAAATTTGCGGCGCAGGCCATTCAAAAAGCGTTTGATCTCGGCTGGCGACCGAGCCGCTTTATTGCCCAAGTCTCTGCCACGTCCCGAGCTCTAATGCCGGCCGGCTTCGACAAGGCAGTTGGCATCATCGTCGCGACTTCGTTCAAGTCGATCGACGATCCCCAATGGGAGCACGATCCCGACTATGTTACCTGGGGATCCTTCATGCGTGATGCTTACGCCGAGGGAAATATAGCGGACGCGTTCAACTTCGTAGGATACTCCAACGCCGTCCTTTTCTCGGAGGTTCTTCGCCGCTGCGGCGACGAGCTCACGCGCCAGAATCTCATGAATGTTGCCACGCACCTAGACCATGTACGGATGCCGATCCTGTTGCCGGGCATTACTCTCAACACCAGCCCTACTGACTACGACCCGATGAAACAAATGCGCTTGCAGCGGTTCGACGGGAAGCGGTGGGTGCTGTTCACCGACGTTATTGAAGAGTAGGCCGATGTCGTCAAGCATTTGCTCCAGCGGCTAATCAAAATCCCGAGTTAAAAGTCAGCGACCGTTCACGCCGGGCGAGAGGCGCCTATTTATGTGAACGTCTGCTTCCCCACGTTAATCGCCGAAAACCGGCTGCTCTCCGCCACTTACAGCAGGTTTGCGCCCATGTTGTACACACTCAGTCGAGGCGATTCGGTTCTCGGTCGGCGAATCCCTTCGACGGTAGTGGGAGAAGCGGCCAATGTTTTGGCAATATCCCATCGGAGAATCTAACCCACCGCGCCCCACAACCCATCCCTCCCCGATACGGTTATGCGAGTGTCGCCAGGTGCAAAAACGCGCAATTAACTTCTTGCAGGATGGCCGGGAATTGATAGGAAGCCTGGCCAGCTTCAGTCGGAATCTGGGCGCGGCCGGCCGCGCAGGACCTTGATCGCGCCTCGGGTGCCTTTGTCCTGCAGCCGGCGGCGCCGGCTCCCGAGCGTGGGGCGTGTAGGCCGACGCGAGGTCGGCTGGTCGACGGCACGACGGATGAGTTCCGCCAGCCGTTCGATCGCGTCGGTGCGGTTCAAATGCTGCGACCGGTGGCGCTGGGCGGTGATGACCAGCACCCCGTCCCGCGTCAGCTTCCGCCCTGCAAGCGCCGAAAGCCGGGCGCGGACATCCTCGGGCAGGGAGGGCGAGCGGCGGACGTCGAAGCGGATCTGAACCGCGCTCGAAACCTTGTTGACGTTTTGCCCACCCGGGCCAGAGGCACGGATGAAGCTTTCCTCAATCTCCCGCTCGTCGATCGAGATGCGGGTCGTGATGCGGATCATGTGAACGACGCTACCAGATCGCAGTGGCAATGGGACCTTTTCAGCTCTTCATGATCCGGACGAAAAGTTTAGCGCCTCCCGGCTTCGCAACCGTTCAGCGCCTATCCCTGCTGGGTGGCGGCGCTGTAACCAAACATCGCCTGAGATTGCGGATGGCCGCCCGACCTAACATTCTGCGCCGACTAAGCCGGTGATTGATTTGCTTGCAACCACCGGTGCGAGTTTCTTGACTTCCGCATCACAATCCGCAAAGAGCGGTCATTCCGGTTGCGACCATTTTCGCCGTCCGGCTCAGTTCGGAGTGCCCCACACCCCGGCCGCCCAGGCAATGTTGGTCCCTCCTCGGCACGTGCGTTTGACCGACATGTGACATAATCGGACATGACACACACGTAGTACTGGGCCAACGAAACAGATTTCGCGTCGCTTACATTGCGCGCCAGTGACTTGGCTGCACGCCCAATTCGGCCTATCGAGACAGGCATGATCGGCGAGACTTTGATCAACCAGACGCGGCTTTATACTGGTCTTGTGCTATTCGCGTATATCGTCGGGCACCTCGCTAATCTAGCATTGGGTCTGATTTCGCTGGGCGTGATGAATCGCGCCCTCGATGTCGCGTTGGCGATTTGGGGCAATCCCATCGGCCAAGTAGCCCTCGGCGGCAGCTTCGTCGTTCATTTCGCGCTCGGCCTTCGCGCGCTCTTCCGCCGCCGCACGCTACGTATGCCAGTCGCGGAAGGTGCCCAGCTGATCCTCGGACTCCTTATCCCTCTGTTGCTGGCCGCTCATTTTGGGGGGACGCGATACGTCATCAATACCCTGGGCGCCCATATCAACTATTCCGTGATCCTATTGAATTTGTGGGTAGTCGATCCCGGCGCCGGCTTGGCGCAAGCGCTTCTGATCGTTGTCGCCTGGAGTCATGGTTGCGTTGGTCTCAGCTACAACCTTCGGCTGAAACGCTGGTACGGGGGGGTAAGGTCCTATCTCCTGGTGGTAGCAGTCCTTATCCCGGTGCTCGCGCTGCTTGGCTATTTCGAGGCGGGCCGCGCGGTTGCCGAATTGGCGCAAAGTCCGCAATGGGTCGCGCATATCGTTGCGAACACCGGCGTCGCACCGCAAGCACTCGCGGCCGCGTCCGCATTCGCCAATGTTATCCGGATAGGCGTCATATTTTGTTTCGCAGCCATTCTGCTCGGGCGTCTGGGACGAATACCGTTACGTCGCCAAGGACAATCGATTACGCTGACTTACCCATCCGATGTTTTGGTCCGTATCCGGCCCGGAATGAGTGTTCTTGAAGCCAGCCGTGAAGCTGGTATTCCCCACGCCTCGGTCTGCGGCGGCCGCGGCCGCTGTTCGACCTGCCGCATCCGCGTTTCCGGCGCCGCCGATGCGATGCCCGGGCCGGCCGATGACGAGACAGCAGTGTTACAGCGGATCGGATTACCGCCGAGCGTTCGCTTGGCTTGTCGATTGAGACCGGTTGGCGACATTGCCGTCACGCCTCTGCTAGCTGCCGATATTTCCATGTCGTCAATCCAAGGGAGTACCAAGACTGGGATCGAGCGCGAGATTGCCATCCTGTTTTGCGATATTCGATCCTTCACGAAACTCGCTGAAACAAAGTTGCCCTATGACGTAGTCTTTATTCTGAACCGCTATTTCGCGGAGATGGGCGCTGCGATTGAAGGCGCGGGAGGGCGCGTCGATAAATTCGTCGGCGACGGCGTAATGGGCCTGTTCGGCCTTGAAGGGATGATCGATCGCTCGTGTCGCCAGGCCCTCGCCGCGGCTGCTGAGATGTCGCAGCGTATTCGCCAGCTCAATCAGGAACTCGCACCCGATCTTCCCGAACCGCTACGGATCGCGATCGGGATCCATGCCGGCTCCGTTATTGTCGGCGAGATGGGATGGGGCGACGCAGTCGGGCTGACAGCCATCGGAGATGCGGTAAACACGGCGAGCCGGCTCGAAGCCATGAGCAAGGAATTCGACGTCGAACTCGTGATCTCTGAGGAAGTCGCGAGGTATGCCGCGATCGATCATTCATCATGGACACGTCACGAGACGCAGCTTCGCGGCCGGACTGACATCCTTACAATCCATGCTCTGCGGTCGGCGTCACTGTAACCTCCCTCTTGACCTAGCAACACGCGCCCTTTCTTCGCGAAGGTGGTCCGCGAACTGTCCCTTCCGAGGTCGAGGTATATCAGCTTCACCCCGGAGGGGCATTTGTGCCGCTGCCGATCGTGAAGAACAGCACCTTTCCGGACGTGAATTTAGGGCTCGGCGGGAGCGGCCGCACGCACCACACGAGGGCCATCGGCAGCGGTCGGCGGACCCATCGCAAACACGCTTTCGGCGACGTCGGAGCTGATACCGCGGATAGCTGAACCTCTCCGCGGGCAGCGGCGTCCCGCGGCAGAGCCAAGCGTCGTAGCGCTTTGGCCCGGGGTTGGAGGCCGCGAAAAGAACGGGATCTTTGTCGTAGGGGCACGCAGGTCGGTGGCTCTGCGCTCGTTATCGGATCTCTTGTCAGCTATCTGCGCCTGCGGGCCGCGAGAGCGTCGTCCGGGTGTCTTCTATCGCAAGGGCAGGGATATTGGGGAGCGTGGGCGTCGATACCTACCAGATAGGAGCCTGCCCAGTGGCGCTTCCGAGCCCGGAAAGACAGCGTCCTGAAACGAGGCGTGCCTCGATGAGCCGAGGACCGTGCCGAGTTGAGGTGCGCTTACGCTCGTGGCCCGGAGGGCGTAGGCTCGCGGAGAGGTAAAGCTGCGCCACCACCACGAGGACAATGATGACCGAAGAACCCTATGCGCCGCCGAGGGTCTGGACCTGGAAGACGGATGTCAGTGGCTGGCGATACGCCAAGACCAACCGCCCGATCGCCGGGCCAACCCATGAGAAAGAGCTACCGGTTGGGCGCCATCCGCTGCAACTGTATTCCCTGGCGACGCCCAACGGCGTGAAGGTCACCATCATGCTTGAAGAGCTTCTGGCGCTCGGTCATCGCGGCGCCGAATATGACGCTTGGCCGGTCAAGATCGGCGAGGGCGACCAATTCGGCAGCGGTTTTGTCGCCATCAATCCGAATTCCAAGATCCCGGCCTTGCTCGACCGTTCCGAACCCAAGCCGGTGCGCATCTTTGAATCCGGTGCGATCCTCGTCTATCTCGCAGAGAAGTTCGGCGCCTTGTTGCCAACCGCGCAAGCTGGGCGCGCGGAATGCCTGTCCTGGCTCTTCTGGCAGATGGGCAGCACGCCCTATGTCGGCGGCGGCTTTGGTCATTTCTATGCGTATGCGACGACCAAGATCGAATACGCCATCGACCGTTTCGCAATGGAGACGAAGCGGCAGCTCGACGTGCTCGACCGACGCCTAGCGGAAAGCGAGTACGTCGCCGGCGATGGCTACACAATCGCCGACATTGCGATCTGGCCTTGGTATAGCAGCCTGGCGCAATACCATCAGTATGGAGGCGCCGAATTCCTGCAGGTGCAGGATTATAAGAACGTGCAGCGCTGGACGACGATGATTGGCCAACGCCCGGCGGTGAAGCGCGGCCGCAAAGTCAACCGGCTGAGCGGCGATCCTGCGGATCAGCTTCACGAGCGGCACGATGCCAGCGACTTCGAAACGAAGACGCAAGACAAGCTCACAATCGCCCCGCACTGAGGGGCGTGGATCGATCGCTGCTCTGGTTCTAGCCAGGACGATGCGCCCCGCCCGGCACTTTCTGCCTCGCCATCGGCGGGCCTCCACCCAAGGGAACAGCGCCTATGCCCAAACTCTACGAGGCCCTCGCAGAAGCATTTCTTGCGGAAGGAGTTGACACGCAGTTCGTCCTGATGGGCGACGGCAACATGCACTGGTCCACCGCTTTTGCCAAACTGCCGGGCGTGCATACCGTCCACGTCAGGCACGAGCATTGCGCCCTAGCGGCGGCGACGGCCTATAACGTCGCCACCGGCAAGGTCGCCGTTGCCTCCGTCACGTGCGGGCCTGGCGTGACCCAGTTGATGACGGCGCTTCCGGCTGCGGTTCGCGCCCGCCTGCCAATAGTGGTGTTCGCCGGCGAGTCGCCGATCAATGCCAAGTTCTACAATCAGCACATCGACCAGGCGCCGCTGGTGACGGCGACAGGGGCGCATTACATCGCCGCGCATAGCGTGCCGCGCATGATGGACTACGTGCGCGAGGCCTTTCACATCGCCAAGTACGAGCGGCAGCCGGTGGTGCTGGGCATTCCCTACGACCTGCAGAAGGTCGAGCACACGGCGAACCAGCCCTACGAGACCTCGGCGATGTATCAGCCTAAGGTCGGGCGCATGCACCCCGATCCCGAGGTCGTGGCCGAGGCCGTCGAGCGGCTGGCTGCGGCAGAGCGGCCGATCGTCCTCGGCGGTCGCGGCGTGCTGTGGTCCGGCGCACGGGATGCAGTGATCAAGCTCGCCGATCGCTGCGGCGCCTTGCTCTCCAATACGCTGCCCGCGCGCGGTCTTTTCCACGACCATCCGTTCGGGCTCGGCACCACCGGCAGTTACTTCACGTCGTTGGGTAAGGAGATGTACAAGTCCACGGATGTAGTGCTTGCTGTTGGCACGAGCCTTTCCTATTACGTAGGTGGTGGGCAGTACTTCGCAAATGCCTGCAAGATTCAGGTGGACGATTCCCCACGCGGCCTGCGCGACGGACAGAAGGCCGCCGACATCTACGTCAGATCGGATGCGCTTATTGGTATTGAGGCAATCCTTGCCGGCCTCAACAGAAAGTTGGGCGTTGGCAAACCGACGGCGGCGGCTATACGCACGAAAGAGCTGGCGCATCGCATCGCGACGGAGCCCGCGGAACTCGATGCCATTCGACATCGCGCCCGGGGTGCTGGATCCGCGCCTCGTGATCGCGGCGATCGACGCGGTGATTCCAAAGGACTGGGATATCGTTGTCGGTGGCGGCCATCAGGCCTATTTCAACACTCAAATGCGTGGCAGGCCGGCGGAGCGCTACACTACGGTCCGTGAATTCGGCGCAGTCGGCAACGGCCTGTCGTATGCGCTTGGGGTAGCGGCTGCGCGCTGGCAGGGCCGCGAGGGAAAGATCGTGCTGTTCGAGGGCGACGGCGGACTCTTGTTCCATATCCAGGAACTCGAGACGCTGAAGCGTCAGGGTTTTCGCATCCTGATATGCGCGATGAATGACGGCGGGTACGGCTCCGAGTTTCACAAGCTGCGCGCGGACGGCCTCGACGATAGCTTGGCAGTGTTCGGTCGGCCCGCGCTCGAAAACATCGCACGTGGCTTCGGCTTGCGCGGCCACGAGATACGCGATGTGTCGGTAATCCCGAAGCTGTTCGCCGACTTCGTTGCCCAAGGCGAAAGCGAAATGTGGAACATCCAAATCTCCGACCAGGTCACGGCGCCGGTGATCCGCCACACCATCAAGCGCGGGCACGGCAACATGTGAGTATTTCGATCAGATTCCCGTTTGAAGTCGCTCGCTTGGCAGGGACACGGATGTCCGCCGATCTGCTGCATGTCGCACAGGTGCCCAAATCCAGACGTCCAGTGAGCCGATTTCAAGGTTTGGTCCTGTTGGCGAGGTGTGCCAGATTGGACGGAAGCACTCTACGTTGCCCTTCGAGCCTAGGAGCGCCTGATGCATCTCAGCGCCTTTTTTCCAACCCGCGACATCGGCCGGGATCCAGTAAAAATTCGTGACTGGGCACAGGCGGCGGAGGATTTGGGCTATGCCCATATCGAGGTCCCCGACCATGTTTTCGGGGCGCAGTCGCGCGACGGCTGGACGCCGGTCTACAATGAGACCGACGCGTTCCATGAGACCTTCACAACACTCTCTTTCCTCGCGGCGGTAACGAAGCGCATCAAACTTACCAGCGGCGTCCTCATCTTGCCGCAGCGACAGACCGGTCTCGTCGCCAAGCAAGCGGCCGAGGTCGACATTCTCAGCGAGGGGCGTCTGCGCCTGGGCATCGGCGTCGGATGGAATCATGTGGAATACGAGTCGCTGGGCGCCGACTGGAAGACGCGCGGTGCGCGGCAGGCAGAGCAGGTGCGCGTAATGCGCCGGCTCTGGAGTGAGGACATCGTCAGCTTCACCGGACGCTTTCACTCCCTGCGTCAGGTCAGCATCCAGCCGGCACCGATCCAGCGACCGATCCCGATCTGGTTCGGCGGGTCATCGGAGGCGGTGCTGAAGCGCGCGGCCGAGCTTGGCGACGGCTGGATGCCGATTATGGCGCCCGACGAACAGGGTGCGGCGACGCTCGCCACACTCCGCGGGCATCTGAAGGAGTTCGGACGGGATCCAACCAAGTTCGGCGTCGAGGGATGGCTGCCTACGCGCGAGCCCGACCCACAGAAATGGGGAGCCGGCGCAGAAGGCTGGCGCCGGCTCCGCGCCGATATCGTGATGCTTTACCCGATCTACCGGATGGCGAGCTTCGATGCGCAGCTCGACACACTGCGGCGCTTCAAGGACGTTGTGCCGACATAATCGTCCGCGGCAGGATTTGCTAAGAAGGAGCAACAATCTCGGACGCGGGGGTCGACCGTGTCGTCCTTGGCCTGTCGTCGACATGGCGTGGTGACGTCCTGTCGCTTTTGGACAAATCAGCCGCGGCTCGCAGAAGCCCTCTGACGAATTTTCATGGGCCAGTCTTCGAGTTAGGCAGCAACCGCAAGGAGACCACAACCCAGTAAGCTGATGATATCCCTCTCGTCAGAGCGACCAGACCGAGCTATGTCGTTCGAAGGTTCAAAGTCCTGACCTTCGATGTCGTCGGCACGGAAATTGCCGCGAGCGGTCATTCGATTATGTGATCGGCCAAGGCGAGGAGCTTTTCGGGTATATGATGGTTCAGGAGTTTGGCTGTCTTGAGATTGATCAGAACTCTAGTTTCGTCGGCCGCTCGACCGTAATTCAGCCGGCGTGGGGCGTTTAGAATCTTATCGACAAGACCAGAGCGCGATAGAACAGATCGGTCGTGTTTGACCGGCTGTCACGAACACAGTGCCGAAACCGTTGATCGGCCTGCCGGTACCGCGTCGGCGGACTAACCCCAGCTCCGTCAAGCGTCGCGCCAAGCGTTGCTCATCGGCACAATTCACCCATTCCTGCGACTTGCCGGTTAGCTCGGCAATCGGATGGCGCGACACGAACCGCAGCCGACCTCGGGTCGTTTGTTCGAGAAGTGGCAACCAAGTGTCCGGCGGCAACAGGCCATCGCTCTCTTGCTCGTGCGCGATCATCAAGATCGCACCCCAATACACTTCCGGACGCGATCCACGCGCCCATACGCCCTGCCACTCCGGGGAATGGCGCAGCAGCTGGCCGTAAACGCGCTGAAACAGCGGATTCCCAGAACACTCGGACTCTGCGCCAG
Source organism: uncultured Alphaproteobacteria bacterium (assembly GCA_963804725.1). Classification (GTDB taxonomy): domain Bacteria; phylum Pseudomonadota; class Alphaproteobacteria; order ATCC43930; family CGMCC-115725; genus JAATGI01. The sequence goes on from CAWDRN010000015.1 coordinate 154,791, forward strand.
TCTAGTGGTTCAAATTTGACACTTGGTACCCAATCCGCAGGTCTGGTTGGGGTGGATTTGCGACCGTCCGCTTTGCAGCCGAGGTGCCGAAAACCGGACGGTCGCAGAGTGGCTTGGGCTGGCCGAAACCGGAACGGCCGCTTTGGAGTGCGTAACGGCAAAAACCAGACGTTCGTTCATGGAATTGCGAACGGCAGCCGCCGGACCGTTCCCGGTCATTCGCCGGACGTAAGGGGTGATCAGAAATTCGTCGGGCGCGGAAGCCTGTGAGGCTGAGGTGATGGGACCAAGGGCCAATAGCCGCCGATTGTATTTTGCATAGAATTCTGCCTCCCCATTCCCAAAATCGATCCGCAGGACGAAAGGGGGACGAGCCACGAAAAATTTTGCGACACGGCCTGACAATCGGAACGGCACGCCGGCATCCGTGCCCGTCTCCGTCTAAAACGCCGCGACGATGAATATCCTGAGGATGTCTTGAAACGCCACCTCTTTCATTTCTCTCTGCCCTTTAACATCAGCATCCTTGTTGCGGTCATGTTAGTGCTGATACCGCTTTCGGCGACGTTGTTCGCCGTCGGCTGGTATGCGGTAGATATGCTGCAGACGGACAACATCCGCCTGAAGATCGCGAGGGCAGAGGAAAACGTAACCCTCCTTCTTGTTGAGCGCATCAGTAGCGTTGACGCTTTACAGCGCCAACTAGCTACCCGACCTGAGATTGCCAATTCGCCAGGTGGCAATGACGTCGATAGCATTGCGCGCTGGCGGATTCTGAACACCTTCATCGAGCCATTTCCATCTTTGACATCCGCATATGTAGGATACAAGGACGGTGGCTTTGCGCAGGCAAGCGTGCTGGCGCGATATTCCCCCGAGAGGCAGAGAGAAATCAATGCTCCGCCCGGTGCCACACGAGCCCTTTGGCTGATCTCATTCAACACTGGCGTTCGCAAGGAAAGTTGGTTTTTTTTTGACGACGCCGGAAACATCATTGGACGCGCGATCGATAACCGGGACTACGACCCGCGAACCCGTCTCTGGTACCAGGCGGCCTTGGAATTGCACCGACAAACAATGACCGACCCGTACCCATTCGCGCAGCACGGCGGGATCGGTATCACGGCCGCGATGCCACTACCGCGTGAAAATGGCGTGCTCGGAGCCGACTTCAGTTTGGCGAGCCTGTCGACGGTTCTTCGTGAGTACAACGTGTCGCCGTCCGCCCAAATGAACGTGATGACGGATGTCGGCGATTTGCTTGCTGATTCCATTCTCGATCCGACGAATTCTAGCATTTCCGCCCTAGTGCCTCGGACCGAGCAGCAACTGCATGATGCGATGGTCCGTGCGATATGGGACCTGCGTAAAAAGGTTGCAGGAGGCGATTCCAAGACACTGAAAATTGGCGGTGCGTCCTACTTAGTGCTTGCCCGAGCACTGCCTCCAACGACCGATAAACATCTATTTTTGACAATTGCCATTCCGTCAAAGGAATTGACCGTTGAAAGCGATGCGCTCCTCAAATGGACAGCGATCATCGCACTCATAACGATCGCAGCTGCGATTGTAATCGTTGGCTTCGTATCTCGTACGCTCGCGCGCGCTCTGGGACGCCTCGCGCAACAGACTCAACGGTTTCGACGCCTGGATTTTTCGGATTCGACCATCGTGCGAAGCAGGGTGACGGAGATTTCACGTTTGGCGGAGGCCGTCGAACGAATGCGCTCTGGCCTCGAACTGTTCGGGCACTACATTCCAATACAGATCGTCCGCCGTCTGTTGGAGTCTTGACAATGCAGGCAAGATAGGTGGGGTCCGCCGGGATGTGACCGTAATGTTCACAGATATTCAGGGATTTTCGGCAATCAGCGAGGCGATCGAACCCGAGGAGCTGATGGGGCGTCTGTCGGAGTATTTCAATCATATCGCCGGGGCAATCATCGCGAACCGTGGTACCGTGGACAAATATATCGGCGACGGGATCATGTCGGTTTGGAATGCGCCGGACGCAGACCCGGATCATGTTGCCAATGCCTGCCTCAGCGCGTTGGCGATTCAAAAAGCCAGTCGCGAATTGGCTGAGGAATGGCGACTAAAGGGGTTGCCGCCATTTCATACGCGGATCGGCATTCATCGCGGCGTTGGCGTGGTCGGCAATGTCGGCTCGATCGACCGAATGAATTACACGCTTATCGGGTCGATCGTTAACCTCGCGGCGCGGCTCGAAGGCGTCAACAAGGTTTATGGCACCCGAATTCTCGCCAGTTCCGCGGTGTACGATGTCGAGCAAGATCGCTTCGTTTGGCGACGGATCGATCGCGTAGTGCCCGCTGGCACCAGTGCAGCGTACGACGTCTACGAGCTGGTTGCCGAACGCACGGCAACAGATGCAACAGATGTAGAAGCGACCCCAACTCGATCGGAGCACCTGATCGCGGCGTGGGACCAGGCGATGGCACTTTATCTGGCAGGAAATTTTATCGCCGCGCACGGGGCTTTCGAACGCCTTTCCACCGAATTCCCCGATGATTATGCAAGCCGCATGATGACCGAACGCTGTGGAGTTCGAGCGCTGGAGGGCCTTCCGCAGAACTGGGATGGCATCACGAAGCTGCTGGAGAAGTAACGCAACGTCGGGGCCGGTGTAGACAAAATCGGCCACGCACTACCCAGGCGGACCAGCTAAAAGCCGGAAGATGCGATAGTCGACGCCGCGACTGGCGGCCTACTGTACTTACAGTAGGCTACTTACCAAAATCGCCGCCTGACCCCATTCTCATACTACGAAGCTCGCCATGTCTCGCATTCAGCATGATGAAACCTGAGCTCCGAGCAGTCCGGCGCGAACGTCGGGAATCCACCTTCATCAGACGTCTGAGCTGCTACCGCGGCACTCGGTCGAACGTCTGCATTCGAGCAACAACAGGCGGTCTGGAGAGACCACCATGGGCGCGAAGCCGTCGGCGCCGAGCAGCAGCAAACGTCCGCTCCAAAGATCGCGTAGTGGGCCGGTGTATGACCAGCTTGGGGTTGCGGATTCAACTGATCGACGCAACACATTGGCCAAATCGTTGCGCCGGTGTTTCAAAGTTTAGCATCTTTCGTGGCCGTTCGTTGAGCTGTCGTGCCACCGCGTTCAGTTTTGCTTGCGAGTGAACCGACAGGTCCGTTCCTTTGGGAAAGTACTGCCTGAGCAAGCCATTGGTGTTCTCGTTCGAGCCACGTTGCCAAGGGTTCTGTGGATCACAGAAGTACACCTTGATATCGGTCGCTAGCGTGAAACGCTGGTGATCAGCCATTTCTTTGCCGCGATCCCAGCTCAGCGATGCATAGAGCTCTTTCGGTAGCTGCTGAGCATGCTTAACAAGGGCGTTGATCACGGTCTCGGTATCCTTGCCGTTCACCTTGGCCATCATCACGTACCGGGTTTGCCGCTCCACCAAAGGTGGCGATCTGGCTGTTGTTCGAACCGAACATCAGATCGCCTTCCCAGTGACCCGGCACGGCTCGATCCGCTACCGATGGCGGACGCTCGCTGATCGAGATCGTGTTGCTGATCCTGCCGTGATCGTCCGTCTTCTGCGTGTGATGGCGCGAGCGCCGCATCACTCGTGTCCGCCTGAGGTGCTGCAACAGCTCTTTCTTCAGGGCGCCACGAGCTTGGATGAACAGGCTCCGATAGATCGTCTCCTGTGACACCTGGTAGTTCTCATCCTCCGGATACGTGCACTTGAGCCAGCCGGCGATCTGCTCTGGCGACCACTGCATCTTAAGCTTCTGCGCCACCAGCCGGGCCAGCGCGCGGTTGCGCACCAACTTACAGCTCTTGGGGCGGCGCGCCTGGTCCCAGGCGGCTTGATCCGCATGGCTCGCTCGGTAGCGTTGGCATCCGCCATTGCGCCCGATCTCACGGCTGACGGTCGACGCTGCGCGACCCATCGAGGCAGCGATCGAACGCATCGAGCGCCCGGCGACGACACCGCGGGAGATCACTTCGCGTTCCGACAACGAAAGCGCCAACCTTGAGCGCACCCTTTGCCGCGGCCGAATCCCGCCGGCCTCAGACAGAAATCCGTTGCACCGAGGAATGGCCGCGGTCAAACCCAACTTCCGTGGTTTCGCGCAAATCGGCTGCCGAAACCCGCAGAAATGCTGAGGATATGACATGAAGCCCCGAGCTGTGGTGCTAAATCGCTCGGTATATTGCTGCAGAAAATGAGGATTTTGCTTGCGACGGCGAAGGGAATCGTGGTGCTCTGTCACAGACAGAGTGCCGCGCCATGTTCGTCCGCGTCAAGAAGATCGGAGCCTACGAGTATCTCTACCTCGTCGAGAACGCGCGCGAGGGCGGCCGCCACGTGCAGCGCGTCGTCAAAGCGCTCGGCCGCCGCGACGAGATCGAGGCGTCCGGCCTCATCGATGGGCTGATCGCGTCGGCGGCGCGCCATTCGCGCCGCTCGATCGTGTTGTCGAGCTTTTATCGTGGCGAATTGCCGGAGCTGCATCGTCTTAGCATCGGACCCGATCTGGTGTTCGGCCGGCTATGGGCGGAAACAGGGTGTGGCGAAGTGCTGAAGAGCCTCCTCGCCGATCGGCGCTTTTCCTTCGATGTCGAACGTGCGGTCTATCTCACCGTGTTGCACCGGCTGATGATCTCGGGCTCCGACCGCCATGCCAACGACTGGCTGAGCCGGGTGCGCGTGCCGGGCGCCGAAGGGCTCGATCTCGACCACGCTTATAAGGCGATGGCCTGGCTGGGCGAGGTCGACGCCGCGGGCCGCACCACCGCCGAAGCCGTCGAGGAGGCACTCTATCGCCATCGCCAGCCGCTGTTCGGCGCCGTTTCGATCGCGTTCTTCGACACCACGACATTGTGGTTTGAGGGCGCCGGCGGTGAAAGTCTGGGTCAGCGCGGCCACTCCAAAGACTACCGCGGGCATTTCAAGCAGGTCGTGCTCGGCATCGTGCTCGATGATGCCGACCGGCCAATCGCCTCCTTCCTGCTGCCCGGCAACACTGCCGATGTAACGCTGTTGTTGCCGGTGGTCAGGCGTCTGCGCGAGCGCTTCGGAATCCATGAGGCCTGCATCGTCGCCGATCGCGGCATGATCAGCGCCGACACCATCGCGGCTCTCGAAGCTGAGAAGATCCAATACATCCTCGGTGTGCGCGAGCGCACCAGCCGCGAGGTGCGCGCCGAGGTCATCGAGGATGACGGTGTCGCCGTGCCGCTCGTCATCCCGCGCCAGAAAGGTGAGACCGAACTCGCCATCAAAGAGACGACGATCGCCGGGCGTCGTTATGTCATCTGCCGCAATGAGGAGGAGGCCCAAAAAGATGCCGCGGCGCGCGCCGAGCTCGTCGCCGGCCTCGAGCGCAAGCTCGCCCAGGGCGACAAAGCACTCGTCGCTAACAAGGGCTTCCGCCGCTTCCTGAAGACCCCTGAAGGCCGCGGCTTTGTCATTGATCGCGCCAAGATCGAGGCCGATGCACGGTTCGACGGCCTCTTCGTGCTGCGCACCAACACCAAGATCTCCTCCCTTCAGGTCGTTCTGCGATACCGCAATCTGCTGGCCGTAGAGGACGCCTTCAAAATCGCAAAGGCGCTGCTCGCCACCCGCCCGATCTTCCACAAAACCGATGCGGGCATCCGCGGCCATGTGTTTTGCTCATTTCTTGCGCTCGTGTTGCGCAAGGAATTGATCGACCGCCTCACGGCCCGCCGCCGCCAGCTCGAATGGCAGCGCATCATCGACGATCTCGCCGATCTCAGCGCGATCGACGTCGAGCAGGATGGCCGCCGCGCACGGCTGCGCACCGCTCCCGGTCCGACCATCGATCCGATCTGCCGCGCCATCGGTCTCACTCTGCCGCCCGTTTTCCAGGAGATGCCGCTCGGCCCCTAAACCACCCCAAAACCTGTGGTGCCTAAATCTGAAAATGGCCTTCAGGCCATTGATAAGCCGAGATGTTCAAAACGAAACTGCGGAAGTTGGGTCAAACAGCTGAGCAATATCGTGTAGCGATTCGCCTCGCTGCCACCGCTCCCACATCCTCGCCTTCTGAGCCTCACTGTAATTGATTCTCGGTCGATACTTCATTGTCACCTTCCTCCCTTCTACAGCTAGAGAATAGGTGTTGCGTCGACCAATTCAATCCGCAGTCGGGAGCGGTCCTCTGAACCGGGCATCAGGCGAGATGCCAACCTCACCGACCGCCGTGTCGTCCCACATAAATGTGGATGATATTGGGCGGCGCGTCGTGCTTCTGCCGAAGTTCGGCCAACTTGTCGTTGACTTCTTGATCTTCCGCAGCCAACGCGCACCGTGCTGCGCCTCAAGAATATAATACTCGGCGTCGTGGATTATTTTTTGGCCCGGCGGTCCCCCGCCGAGCTGGTATCGGCGCTTCCCTTTAAAACATAAGTTGTTTTGTGAGTTTAGGTTAGCAATGATCCCAGAAGATAGCGCAAATATCTGGGAGCCGGCTTGCCATCGGTGTTGGCTTTAGCCGCCAAGCTCCGATTGGGGATCGAAAATGTCCGCTGGAGGCTCATTCGCTACAAGCCCTCACAGGAGCTACAATTTGGCAACCGTGAGCGCGGCAGCATTCGCCGCTGGAGGGATCATTTCTCGCGTCGCGCGCGCGGGGCCGGCTCTCAAATTCATCATAATATCAGGATCGCTGATTGGCATGGTCAGTTCACCACATTCGCAAACCACTGCAGATGATGTTGCAGCTCAAATTCGCAGCCAGGGCTACCAATGTGATCAGCCGGTCACTGCTAGGCGGGATGTGGAGCTATCGAAGGCGGATTCAGCAGTTTGGACCCTTGAATGCCGCAACGCTACCTACAGGGTAAGGTTAGATCCTGACATGACGGCCCATGTCGTAAGGCTAAAGCAACAAACCCATTGAACTTATTGCAGGCCGCATTTCGCAATGCAGTAATTGGAGGCGGCCAAAAGTCGGTATGGGCAGGCCGACACAACGGCTGAGTCGAGGAGAATGTCCGGTTCCCGCCCTTTGATCGCCTGAAGCAGCCAGTCCGCTTCCAGCCATCATTTCTCGTGACTTTTGCTGTCCGATTGCACACGTGTTGCTGGCCGGGTTGGTCCTCAATCCTTCCGCGACTCAACGATTTCTGCAGAGGTGCAACAGATGGCGCAATGGCTCATCATAGTCTCATGGGTCGCGGTCATTTTCGGCCTGTTGACCGCGCTCGCGATCGCGTTCGATGTCACGGCTCATCCCCAGCGCATGAAGATCATGAACGTCGTATGGCCGATCACCGAACTCTATCTTCCCGTCCTCGGCGGGTTGCTTTATGCCCACATGGCGCGGCGAAAAGCCGATGATCATGTCTATGGACATGCATGCTGCACACGGCGGGCATCCGTTCTGGAAAAGCGTGTTTGTCTCGACGACACACTGCGCCGCGGGCTGCGTTATTGGCGATATCATCGGCGCGCCGATCGTGTTTTGGGCTGGATGGACGCTCTTCGGCAGGCGGCTCTTTGCCGAGTTTTTGGTTCTGTTTGTTCTCGCCTATATTTTTGGTATCGCATTCCAATACCTTCCCATCCGCGCGATGCCGCTGATTTCGCGGCGCGAGGCGCTCATTGAAGCGATCAAGGCCGACACGCTCGCACTGACAGCCTTCGAAATTGGCTTGTTCGCCTGGATGGCCTATTTATTTTCAGTTCGTGCCGCGGTCGGAGCTAACATCGCCTACTTATTGGTTCATGATGCAGATCGGGATGGTTCTCGGCTTCATCGTCAGCTTCCCGGCCAACTGGTATCTAGTTCGCGCGGGCGTGAAACCTGGCATGTGAGCCTCACCTCCGCGTTTCCAGCTTCACTGGGGAAAGCCATGATCTGGAATTCAATTCCCCTCATGACTGCCATCGATCTTCTGATCATTGCGGTCACCATCTATGCCATTTGGCGCTGTCGACTGATCGGTCCCAGCAAACGGCCGTCAGCCCCGCAAATCGGCCTTCGATTGATCGTGCTGGGACTGGTGGGCGTCTGTCTGTTTTATTTTGTTGATCTTCTGTCCATGTACGTCTTGCCCGTGGTTATGTCGAGGGAAGCAGCGATGGCGTTCATGGACACGCTCCATCTGAATGTCAGCTGGTTCGCCGTTCTGTTCGCCATGATCGCCATCTCCAGCGGATTTATCGAGCTCAGGCGCGCACAAATTGAGCTGGCTGAAAAGAACGAGCTACTCGCCGACCTGTCGTCCAAATTGGCCAAATTCCTACCGGCCCAATTGTACAATTCGATCTTCGCCGGTAGACAAGGCGCCAGAGTTGCCGCCAAGCGGAAAAAACTGACGATCTTCTTTTCGGACATCGTCAATTTCACGGAGACCACCGACAGTCTCGAATCCGAGGAACTGACGAACCTGCTCAATCAATATCTGACCGAAATGTCCAAGATCGCGATCAGTCACGGTGCCACAATAGACAAGTATTTGGGGGACGCCATCATGGCGTTCTTTGGCGATCCGACGAGCCGCGGGAGCAAGGAGGACGCCATCGCGTGCGTCAAGATGGCGATCGCTATGCAGCGGCGGTTGCGCGAGCTGCAGCTCAACTGGTTGGATCTCGGCTCGGAAAAGCCATTCCAGCTACGCGTCGGGATCAACACGGGTTTCTGCACCGTCGGCAATTTCGGCAGCGAGGACCGAATGGACTACACCATCATTGGCAACGAGGTGAACCTGGCCGCGCGGTTGCAGTCACATGCTGCGCTCGGCGGGATCCTGGTCGCTCACGAAACCTCGTCCCTAATCAAGGATACGATATTGACCGAGGAACAGGAGCCTGTTTCCGTCAAGGGCTTCGCTCACCCGGTGCGGGTTTATAGGGTCGTCGGCATCTATGATGAGTTGGAAATGGACTGCCGGATTATCCGAGAGGAGCGCCAGGGTGTTCGGCTGCTTGTCGACCTGACGAAAGGCGACCGAGCCAGCGCTATCGCGGCTGTCGAAAACGTGCTGGCCCGTTTGAGGGACTGATGGCATTTCTGGAGGAGAAGGCGACATAAAGGGCCCAGTGTTGTATGTGCGAGTACGCCCAGCACTTCTTGCCCAGGCCGCCAGCTAAGAACGGACGGCGACGGATGACCGGTCAACGTCGACACCATCGGAAGCGGACATTAGGTCGGCACGTGCGTTCGACCGACATGTGCCAATAAGCCACATCTCGGGCCACACTCAAAGCTTATGGCTCAGTCGTGCGCACGGTCTAAATCGTCAGTTCGCTCAGCTCCGTGTTATCTCCAGTGCCGCACGCGTCAGATCCTGCTTGAGCAGATAGAATGACGCGACCAGGAACAGGACGTCCTTCATCAGGAAACCGAGTGGCAAGGTCATGATCGGAAATCCACCGGCTTCGTGAGCCCAGCCATCGGGTAGGAAGGGAATGATGGTCGTGGTACCGATGAAAGTAACGATCGACCCAAGCGCGCTCAAGATGCCAAGCCTCGGGCTCCAATAGCCAAGGAAAATGAGAGAGCCGAAGGTCGTTTCGGTCGTCCCGAGGAACTAGCCTGCGCCCCGGACGCCGAAGGCTGGGAGCAACCAGAAGACGACGGGGCTATGGCTGATTAAGGGGACTAGCATCTCGGCGGTGTACTGGCTCCACTTTTGGATGCTGAAGGCGAAGAACGTAAAAACCATCGCACCGCGAATTAAATAACCGTCAAGACCGCTCCGGAACGGGATGGTCCTCGAAACATAAAGAATAAGCTGGTTTAATTGATTCATAATGTCGTTCCTTCTCATTCCTGTTTCCGCCACCGCTGGATGATGAGCTTGGTCATTCACGCGCTCCGGGCCGGCTCCATCAGTATGACGACGGTCCTCCGCAGAAGCTCGGGATGCGCAACCGTGCTCTCACGTGAAATATAGCGGTTCGGCGAAAATGAAGAATGCCAGTCGGGATCGAGAATATGCCTGATCGTCTCAGCGTGCTTGCCCGTGGCATGAAAGCCGTGTCGTGCATCAAAGCAAAATCGGCCCCGCTGGGTCCGAAACGGCTCAGCAACGGTCGTCGAGCGCCTTTGCTCGGCTCTGATGCCGCCGAGGTCATGTCCGTGGTCGAGATGGCGATGCTCGGGAACCTGCCCTTTCGACGGCTGCACGATGCCGTCATCGCGCATCTCATCATGGGCGGAGGGGTTGGGCGCGTTTTTGGCGAACCTGCCGCCTTCGCGAATTTGCCGCCACGGTCCGAACGATAAGTCGGCGCTGCTCGGAGCGCCTCCACGTTTGTCCCCGGATGCACGTATGCGCCCGACGAATGTCCGCATGAGGTCATAGCAGGCAAAGCAGAGGGGTTGAAGGTTGCTAAGCTCTAGCCGCCGCTCGGGCGCCACCCGCATGGGGACGACGTGGTCTACCGTTTGGGCAAGGCGTTCGATGCGTGACGGCCGCATTCGCGGCACATCGGTTCATCGGCTAGCACTTCAGCGCGCAGCGCTTTCCAATCCTTATCGTAGCGGCCGGCCGCGCGGGGCGGTGGGCCAGGGTACGAAGGCGCTGATCGGCACGCCACGCCGCAGGCGTTCCGCCGGGCTCGGCAGCCACGGTGGGCGGAACTGTGGCGCATTTGCGTTTCTCATTTCCGCACCGATGCAGCCTGCGTCGCGGGCGGGCGCTGTGGTTTGGTTTGACGCCCCGGGGACGCGCCGCTTGGCACGGTGGCGAGCGGCGTGAGATTGTCACTGAGGGGATGCGCAAGGCCGGAGTACCGGAGGGATGAGCGCCGCACTAACCACCGACATCGCCGATTTCACGCGCCGCGATCTTACCTTCGGCGGCAAGACCAAACCTGTGCTGGTCACGGGTTTAGCGGGACCAGCGATTGTCGTCTTGCCCGAAGTCTTCGGCGTGACGCCGACCCTGACACGATTTTGCCGGTGGGTCCGCGACGCCGGCTTTCGTGTCTATGTGCCGGCGATCCTCGGCAAGCCCAACGCGACCAACGAGGCGAAACCGCCGGGCCTGGGCACCATCGTCCGGCTCTGTGTCGCCCGTGAGTTCTATCTTTTTTCCGCGAACCGGCCGAGCCCGATCGTCGATTGGCTGAAAGAACTGGCCCGCCTCGCTCACGCCGAGTGTGGGGGGCCGGGCGTCGGCGTCATCGGCATGTGCATCACGGGAAGTTTCGCGTTGTCGATGGCGGTCGATCCCGTGGTGACGGCGCCGGTGATGGCGCAGCCCGGATTGCCGGCGCTGAGGCATAGCGCGGTGCAGATGTCGGCCGAAGGCTGGCGGGTGGTTTCGCGACGCATAGCGCACGAAGGGATGAGCGTCCGCGGCTATCGTTTCCAGGGCGACAAGTTGTGCCGGACCGAGCGGTTTGTGACATTGAGGGAGCGGCTGGGCTCTGGTTTCTTCGGCAACGAACTCCCCGACAGCGCCAGCAGGCCGGGTGGTATGGATCCGCCGCACAGCGTCTTCACCGGAGATCTGATCGACGAAGCTGGCCAGCCGACGCGCGAGGCCATCAATGAGGTGATCGCATTCTTTCGGGAGAAACTAAAGGGTTAGAATTGTCCCCTGCATCATGAGCGCGCGACGGCCTAGGCCTTGGGGGGAAGTAAAAAAATTTTCGTCTCTTCCAAAGAATGGCCCGGCTACATGGATTTCCGCGCGTTATGGTTTGCGGCCTAAGCTAGACCACAGGTCCGCCTGAGTACGGGGCGACCCGTCTCACCGTATGCAGGTAACGAGGGTTGCGCCGGATTGGCCGGTGCCGAGTCTCATGCATAGGAGACGGGTCATGGTGGAACGTGTCATTTACGTCGGGCTTGATGTTCACAAGGATGATGTCGTGGTCGCCTGGCGGAAGGAGGTGTGCGGGGCGATGTACGGGATTATGGCCGGATCGCGAACACGCCGGCGGCGTTGGCCAAGCTGGTCGGCAAGCTTGGCCGCGACGGAGTGACGCTGCGGTTTTGCTACGAGGCCGGTCCTTGTGGTTACGGCATTGAGCGCCAGTTGTCGGCGGCTGGGCACGACTGCATCGTGGTGGCGCCGTCGCTGATCCCGAAGCGGCCGGGCGACCGGGTCAAGACCGACCGGCGGGACGCGGCCAGCCTGGCGAAGCTGCATCGGGCAGCTGAGTTGACCTCGGTGTGGGTTCCGGATGCCGGGCACGAGGCGATCCGTGACTTGGTGCGAGCCCGGCTCGACGCGGTCCATGCTCTGCGGCGGGCGCGCCAACAGGTCTCCGGCTTTTTGTTACGCCAGGGCTGCCATTACCGGCGTCCGGCCTGGACCAAGCTGCATCGGCGATGGCTGGCGGGTCTCAAGTTCGAGCGGGCGCTGCATCACGTCGTGCTCGAAGATTACATCCAGGCGGTCGAAGCCGCCGAAGCGCGGCGCGATCGGTTGACGGCGCAGATCGAGGCTTGCCTGCCGGAATGGACCCTGGCCCCGGTCGTGGCGGCGCTACAGACGATGCGCGGCATGGCGCTGGTCAATGCGGCAACGCTCGTCGCCGAACTCGGCGATCTCGCCCGCTTCGCCAACCCACGCCAACTCATGGCCTATCTCGGCCTGGTGCCATCCGAGCATTCGAGCGGGACCAGCGTCAAACGCGGCGGCATCACCAAGGCGGGCAATAACGCTGCCCGTCGGGTCCTGATCGAGGCCGCCTGGACCTACCGGTTCCCGACCCGGCTCAGCCGCGAGTTGCTGCTGGGACAGGAAAGCCAATCGAAGCCGATCCGTGAGACTGCCTGGAAAGCTCAACTCCGGTTGTGCGCCACCGCAAGCTCGCCCGAACCGGCAAGCCGGCCAATGTTGTCACCACCGCGATCGCCCGCGAACTGGCCGGCTTCGTCTGGGCGATTGCCCGGCAAGTACCGCTGACAGCGGCCTGATCGCAGGACACACATGATCGCATTCAAAGGAGGCGCCAGCGACCCATCCGAAACGCTTCTGCCGGGCAAGGCCGGGGACGCGGTCGCGATCAGGAGAACCCTCGCATCCACTATCTGCCGGATCACCGATCCGACGCTGGTCCCTGGACCGAGGCAGCTCCGCGACGCATCAACGGTCATGCGGCTCCGACCCGCGCATCAGAGTTTGATCAACCGTCGTCTCGACGACCGCGCCCCCTGCGTTGCCCGGCAGAGCCTGAAAGCAACGCTCCCAACGAAGCCACGAATTCACTCGCCTGCATCTTGTAAGGGCGGACATGAGAGTGGTTTAAAACTGACACTTGGTACCCAGTCCGCAGGTCTGGTTGGGGTGGCTTTGCGACGGTCCGCTCTGCGACGGCCAAGCCAAAAACCGGACGTTCCGCCGACGGCTAGGATTGGCCGAAAGCTGAGGGTCCGGTTTCGGTCGACGAACGAACAAAAGCTGACTTTTATTCACAAGAAGGACTTGCCGTCGCCGGCTTCGACTTCCACCTGGTTCTCAGGTGGTTTGCCGAGTTTTTGGATGCCCTGATCGCCGTACTTCTTGCCATGCCGCTCGATGAGAAACCTGCCTGATCCACCGACCAGGCGGATTCTTCGCGGCTGACTATGGCGTGCGGCGAAGGAATGCCAGCAAGAAATTGCACAGCTCCACCGGAGCCTCCTCCGGGACCATATGACCGCAGTCAGGAATGATGTGCCATTGGAGGTCGGTGACCAATCGGCTGACGCTCTCGGCCGTTTCGCCTGCGCGACCTCGACCGGCCCCGCCGGCAACGGTCATGACCGGCAGCGTTGGCTTGCCGTCCTGGGCAATACGGGCCTGAACGAAGGCTGCGGAAGTCTCGGCCGTGCGGTAGTACTCGAAACCGCAGCGCATCGCGCCTGGCTGAGAATAGCAGCGTACATATTCTGCCAGGTCGGACGGGGTGACGATGCCCGGCCGCTCGCTGTATTCATCATAAAACCAGCTCAGATAGATCTCCTCGCGGCCGGCCGTGAGCGCTTCGGGAAGGTTCGGAGTGCGGTGGAATAGATGGTGTCAACGCGCGCCGCCCTGCCCGCTGCCTGCAGAACGGCCGTCGCCGGGAAGCACGACATCGACGATCGACAGCTTCTTGACGCGATCGCGCGCAAGCAGAGTTGCGGCAAAGGCGACTGGACCACCCCAATCGTGCCCCACAAGGGAAAACTCGCGGACGCCGAGCCCGTCCATTAACTCAACGACATCGCCAGCGACGGAGGCGTTGTCGTAGCCGGCCGCAGGGCGCGAGCTGTCCCCAAGCCCGCGTAGATCCGGCGCGATCACGCGATATTTCTCGGAGAGGATCGGCATGACATGGCGCCAGCCGTGGGACGTGTGGGGCCACCCATGGAGCAGGACGACGACATCACCGGCGCCCTCCTCGAGATAGTGGATCTTAACCTGGGACAGCTTGGCGAAACGGCTTTGGACCATGAGAACCTTCCTTTCAATTCCGCGTCGCCGCCCTACTCTCTTGCCGGTGTGACTCGTGCGGGTTCATGTTTCCAGCAGCGCTTCCACCTCCAGCGAGCGCACGACGGTCCCGTCACGTACGAAAGCTTCGTGGTGGTCCTCGATGCTGTCGAGGTCACAAAGGTAGTTGACCATGTTGCCAAAGGACTCCTGGATCGCACGTGGTGCGGTGTTGCCGAGCCAGTTGATCCGCTCCAGCCGCGCGCCATTCCCGAGGTGAAAGCCCGGCACCGGGTCAATCGCGCCAAGGTCTTTGTTGGGCCGTTGCATCAGGTACTCAGCGCACAGCCGCAGCAGAGGCCGCCGCAGCACCCTGACACGGGCCGTGCTTTGCTACGCTCACCGTTGTCGTCCAGCACACGAAAGGCATCGATTGCGCTGGTGACAGTGTCGTCGACCTCCGTGATAAGCTGTTTGGCCTCGCAGAGCCCGCCTGAGCCCGTCACGATGTCGTCGATGAATTTGGCCGCGAGTTCAGTCGCGGGGTCGCAGCCTCGAAAATCTATGCAAATCACAAATCGGACGGTTTTCGATGGCGGCGACGATGCGCTGGGTGACGCTGCGGGCGAAGGGGGTCACGAGATAAGCGGTGCTTGCCGCGATCGGCCAGCCGACGGCGAAGGCGGACCACCAACGGATCACAAAATCGTTCCGCCAGCCGATATTGAAGAACGTCACCACCCCGCTCACGTTAAAAAGGACAATGGCGGTGATCACGACCGGAAAGACGAATTTTGCTTTTCTTTCCATGGCTCTGAGCTCTTTGCTTGAACTGCTGTGCACAATCAAAATTGCTTTGCGAGCTCGCGGATTTTCTCCCAAGCGGAGACCTCGGCCGCCGTCATGGGCTCGCCGGAAACACCTTTGTATTTCGCGTTTATCGTTTCCGCGTCGAACTCCGGAAACCGTTCCTGCCAGACATTCAGTGTGTCGATGACGATGTCGTCTGCCTGCTTCATATATCCGCGGAGAAAGACATCGACGAAGGCGCACGAAACAGATTGCTCCTTCGGCGGCGAGCTCACGATGTTTAAGACATGCATGGTATCTTCCTCAGCCTGTACTGCAGGCCGCCCTAAGCCTGCGGGTTAGGCCTTCTGTCCAGCGGCTTCGAGGATCAAACGCGCGATTTCCTCGGGGTGCGAGATCAGCGAAAGGTGGCTCGCCTTCACCTCGATTGTCTTGGCGCCCATCCGCCTGGCCATGAAGCGCTCGAGGTCCGGATTGATGGTGCGGTCCTCGGTGGAGACGGCGTAGTAGCTGGGCTTGGATCGCCATGCCGCGTGCGTCGTCTTGCCCGCCAGCAACGCCTTGTGGAACGGCCACTGGACTGCGTAGAGCGCCTTTGCCTTCGCCTCGGGCAGGTCGCCGGCAAAGTCACGCAGGAAAGCCTCCTCGCTGAGCCGTCCTTCATCGCCGTCGAACACGATGCCGACACTGGCCGGCGGCGTCGGATATGTCTTCGCCAAGGCCGTGTAATCCTCGCCCGCATCCGGCGCGCGCGCCGCCACATAGACGAGCGCCGAGACGTTCGGATGCATGCCGGCTTCGGTAACGATCATGCCGGAGAAGGAATGTCCGACAAGGACTGTTGGGCCATCTTGCCGCGTGAGCACACGCTCGGCCGCAGCCACCGCCTCAGGCAGCGTGGTCAAGGGGTTTTGCACGGAGGTCACGTGGAGACTTGCCGCCTGCAAGCGCGGAATCACTTCGGACCAAGACGAGCCATCGGCGAAAAGTCCGTGCACGAGAACGACATTGCGGGCCTTCGGGGGAATTGCGTTTCCGGCCATGCCGCGCGTGGAGATCAACGAAGCTGCCGTGCCGGCAAGCAGGGTCGTCGAGAAAACGCGTCTGTTCATCATCATCGTTCTCTTCCCATCGTAAGGGTTGGGACTTTCTCGCAACCCGAGCGCGCACCGAGCTATGGTGTCGGACGCCGGGATGTTTGATCCCGCGTCGTCATTCATCCTGTCGTCCACTGCCAATCCGCTGGCAGCCAACGGTAGGCGCTGCCCTCGCGCACCACATGCCCAAAGCCGGGGAAGGGTAGATGATATCCGCCGACCAGCGCCTTGTCGGTGGCTGCGCGGTCCAGAAAGCCAATGCGCGTCTTTGTTGCCATTGGCACATCCAAATCGAACCCAACCGACCATTCCGGATGCAGAAAGCTGACCGCGGAGTCGAACACGACGTCGCCGGTAACGAGCAACTGTTTGCTACCGGAACTGATGAGCACTGACATGTGACCTGGCGTGTGGCCGGCAGTGTCGAGGGTGGTCACGCCCGGCGCGATCTCCGTTCCAGCCTTGATCAGGCGCAACCGGGGGCTGGCGAATTTCAGATTCGCCCGAGTAACGTCCGGTTTCAGCAGAGGGGATTCTTTGGCGGTCAGTTCAGGAGCGTTCCAGAAGGCGACCTCGGTCTCGCTTGCGACAAATTCGGCGGTAGGGAATAGCAACGATGCGTTCTTAGGATCGCTGATACCCCACAGGTGATCGGCGTGACCGTGGGTGAAGACGATCATGTCGATATCGCCCGGCCCATAACCTGCGGCGGCGAGGCTGCCAAGCAAGCCGCCGGCGGTCTTTTGGAACTTGCCCTGTATGCCGCAGCCCGCGTCGATCAACACTAGCTTGCTGCCGGTGTTCACGAGGATGGCGTTGAGTTGTAGCCCCACCGGGTTTGGCGACTGGAACGTGGATGTGAGCAGGCCTCGCGCGCCATCCGCCCGATCGCCCCACAGCGTTTCGGCCGGAAACTCCAGCGTACCGTCGCTGATGGCGGTGAGCTCGATGGTGCCGAGCTTATAGCGGTAGAAGCTAGGTTGTACCCGCTTGAGCCCTTGGGGCACATGGGCCAGGGCGGGGACACTGGGGACAAGCATAGCGGCCCCGAGGGCGGCAGTGGCACGCAGGAGCATCCGGCGGTCGAACACGCACATGCACATGGCTGGTTCTCCTCACCAATTCGGTCGCCTCGCGGTCCGTTTGTTGTCGAGGATGGCGACCTGGTCATCTCAAGAAATGTGTCCTCGGGATTGATCGCACTATCGAAATTTTGTGATATGATTGATCACTCTGAAGGATCAATCGCCGTGATGGAATTCGAATTACTGCGTTCGTTTGTTGCCGTTGCCGAATGCGGGGGCTTTCATCGCGCGGCCGAGCGACTCAACCTGACGCAATCGACGGTGAGCCAACAGATCAAGCGGCTTGAACTCGAGACCAAATGTCCGTTGTTCCGGCGCACGACGCGCAGCGTCGCGCTGACGGATGACGGGCAGATGTTGCTCGGCGAGGCGCGTCGCCTGCTGCAACTTGAAGAAGCTGCCCGTCTCCGGTTGGCGGCACCGCGGCTGTTCGGAACGGTGCGTCTCGGGGTGGTCGAAGAGGTTGCCAGGGGCTCGCTACCTTCGGCGCTCGCTCGCTTCGCCACGCTTCATCGAGGCGTAAAGCTCGAGGTGCAGATCGCCGTCGGCATGGAGTTGATCGATCAGTTCAATGCGGGACGACTGGACGTGGTTTTCGCCGCGCGTCCGCTAGGAACGGCGAAGGGACGTCTGGTGCTGCGCGAACCGCTGGTCTGGGCCGCGTCCGATACATTCGATCTCATTCCCGGCGCAGCGCTGCCGCTGGCGCTGTATCGCGAGCGGTCAGTCTCACGTGACGCAGCGCTCGCCGCGCTCCAGGAGAGCGAGCTCACCTGGGAGATCGTGTACACCAGCCCCAGCCTGACAGGCGTGCGCGCGGCGGTGCTTGCGGGCCTCGCCATTACCCCGCTTCCCGCGAGTGCGGTGATCGCTGGCCTCCGCGTTCTCGGTGCCGAGGTAGGCCTTCCGCGGCTTCCCGACCTTGAGTTGGCGATTTACGAAAGGGCCCGGCCGGACAAGGCCGCAGCAGCGCTCGCCGCCGCTCTGTTGGCATTTGCACAAGGTCCATCGCGCCCGACGATTTGAGATGGTCAAGTCTTCAACCCCCCGAAGTCGGTTATGGGGCTGTGTCGAAAGGGTTGTGTCCCGACGTTGGCGCAGGGCGACATCGTCATCATGGACATCTCGCCTGCCATAGAGCCTAGGCGGTAAGTCAACCGGGCAGGGACATCGACTTGCTCGCGGCTTGAAGCCACAGTGGGAAGTCTTGGCAGCCGATCGCGAGGTCACCGTTTTGCTGAATGTCCGATTTCGCTTTTCGCCCCCGAAACTGGACCGCAGCACACCATCCTGTCTCGCGCGATCGACAGCCGGCGCCCTGGTCCGCTCTTGGAAGGGCGCGTCAGACCTGGGACCGACCGACATGGGCGCGCTGCAGCCGGCTCTACTCGGTGCTAAACGTCCGCTTCGTGGGATCGGCCGATTGGCCGTTCATTGACTGACATGGGTCGACACCTGCCGTAGCCACCGGGCATCAAGTGTCAGATTTGGACCACTAGTGGATGGCATCTGACATTTGAATCCGGAATTGGGATTCCCAGGTGAGGTCGGGCATGCGAGTCTGGCGGATGCGAACGGGAATATCGATCACGGTGAAGCCTTCTGAGCGCAAGAAGCTGAGGGCGATTTTGCAGAACCGCATCGCGCCGCAGAAGCATGCTTGGCGGGCCGAGATCATCGTTTTGACTGCGGAGGGTCTTGGCACGAACGCGATCATGCGTCGGACGGGAAAGTCCAAGACCTGTGTCTGGCGCTGGCAGGAACGGTTCATGACGGACGGTGTCGAGGGCTTGCTGCGCGACAAGACGCGGCCTTCGCGCGTCGCGCCGCTTGGGCCGGAGGTGGCCGCGCGTGGCGTGGCGCTGACCCAAAGGACCCACCGGGCGAAGCCACCCATTGGACCGGCCCGATGATGGCCAAGACTTGCGGCATCAGCGCGAGCGCGGTCCGCCGTATCTGGCGCGCCCATGGCCTTCAACCTCACAAGATCAGGCAGTTCAAGCTGTCGAACGACCCGAACTTCGTGCGAAAACTACGTGATGTTGTCGGGCTCTGCGTCGATCCGCCCGAGCACGCCATCGTGCTCTCGATCGACGAGAAGAGCCAGATCCAGGCGCTGGATCGCACCCAGCCCGGCCTGCCGATGAGACGGGCCGCGCCGGAACGATGACGCACGATTACAAACGCCACAGCACCACAACGCTCTTTGCTGCCCCCGACGTGCTCGAGGGCAAGGTCATCGGCCGCTGTATGCAGCGCCATCGCCATGAGGAATTCATTCGGTTCTTGAATGTCATCCAGGAGAAGTGCCAAAGCGTAAGTCCATCCACGTCGTGCTCGACAACTACGCCACCCACAAGCACCCGGCGGTCCTGGCCTGGCTCACCCGCCGCGAGCGCTTCACCTTCCACTTCACACCAACTTCCTGCTCCTGGCTCAATCGGTGGAGGGTTATTTCGCCAAGCTTTCCAAGCAGCGCTTGAAGCGCGGCGTCTTCCACTCGGTCGTCGAACTGCAGACCGTCGGGGCGCTCATTGGCGCCCTTCGTAAAGTGAAGCCGGTATGAGCGATGGCTGTTGCAACGCCGATAAAGTCAACCATCGGTGATTCTGCTCCCACGATTTGAACCCGCCTCGAGTCGATCCTCCCTAGCGACATTGTCGCCACCGCCAAAGGATCGCCCGCTCAAGAATTTGGGCACGCAAAGGGCACGCAACAGGACTCAAGCGAATGAATTTGCTTGACGCGAGATTCAGCGATTCGAAGCGAAAGACCTAGGCTTGTCGTGGTTGTCCGCGCTTTCGCCGGCCGCTCATAACGGTGTTGTCGCCGGGTCGAGTCCCGCCGGCCCAGGAAATGCTCCGTTTGAGGATTGGTGGTCGTTGGCGCTGGCGGCCTAATATTCAAATCCGTAGGTGAGACCAATGCTGCTGCCGGGGTCGTTCTCGGGCGTGATTCCTGTGGTCGGCGTGCCGCCGCCAGCCCCGAGCGTCGTCTGCGCTTTGAGGTGTTTGGTCAGATCGATTTGCACCTTAGCCTGGAAGTTTCCCGAGGTCCCCTGTCGCGCGCCCACATAGACCCCTTTCGCCACGTATTTGCCGGCCTCGACTGTGGCGCCCGAGCTGTTGCCCGACGCGCCGCTCACCGACAGCCGATCAAGACCAAGGCCGTGCCGGACCGCGCCGAGCGGATCGCCGCCGCCGACACCGCCAAACGAGGCGGCCGCCTGCGCGACTTGGGCGAGTTGGAATGGGCTGAGCTGCTGGGTGCTCTGGCCAAATAGTAGCCGCCCCAGAATTTCGTCTTGCGGCAACTCCGGCGAGCTCGAAAGCTGGATCTTCGGCGCATCGGCGTAGCCAGTCACGGTTAGCGTTGCCGTGATATTGTTTGCCGTGCTCTGTGCAACAAAGTTCAGCGTGGGGTCCAGCTTGCCGGAAAGACCGGTGCCACCAAACGCGATTTTTCCCGACGTGAAGGTCAGCGTTTGCCCTACCAGGCTGAAGGTGCCTTGCCGCAGGTCGAAACCGCCGTCGACGACCGGCGCAGCGGACGTGCCGGCTATCTTTAGCGTCCCGCCCATCTCCGCATCGACGCCGTGTCCGCGCACGAACACCTGCTGGGGCGCGTCGATCGTTAGCGCCAGCGCGATCGACCGGCTGGAGGCGTCCGGTGCCGTCCGCTTCGCGCCGGGCCGGTGCACATTCAGGACCGCAATGCTTTGCGGTAGGCTATCCGGGATATTGATGTTGGCCTTGGCCACACGGATCCTGCCGCCGACCGTCAGCGTCCCGGAAAGATCACCCTTGACGGTCAAATCGGCGTCGGTCGTTGCGTTCAGGAGGTCGCCTGCCAGAAGCTGGGCCTGATGGGCCGTCACAGTCAACGATACCGGCAAGCCCGGCTGCAGCAAACCGATGGTGCCAGCAACCGACAGCGTTCCGGAGCCGGCGCGCCCGGTAAGCTGGTCGATCCTGATCGCGTTGCCGTCGGCCCGCAATAGCCCCGCCATGTCCGAAATGCGGATCCCTTGGCCAAAATCCTGCACTTCGCCCTTGGCCAGGCGCACTATTCCCGTCGGCCGCGGGGCGGCAAGGGTGCCGCCGAGCGCAAGGTCGATCGTTGTTTGACCACGAGCCGCGCGGCCGTCTGGCGTCAACAGCGGGTCGAACACGGCAAGATCGGCGTTCCCGGTCAGGCGCAGTGCCATAGGCGCGGCCGGCTGTAGTGGCACTGAGCCGGCAACCGTGAGCTGAACGGTTTTACCGGCGGCGAGCCGCGCATCAAGCCGCGCCGACGAGCCCGACAGCGCCGCGGTCGCATCAATATCCGCGCCAGGCAGCCCGCCGATACTACCGGTCGTCAGCCGCAGGCCGCGTCCTGTCAAGCGCAACGTACCCGTCGGCGCCGCCAGCTTGCCGCGCAGCTCGCCGCTCAACGCGATGGTGCCGGTGCCGCGAAGGTCCGGTAGCAATGGTTTGGCGATAGCCGGTGTAATGTCGCGCGCCGTCACACTGACAGCGAGCGCCGGTGTGATGCGGCCGCCAAGCGCCACCGTCGCTCCGTTGACCCCGAGGCGAAGCTTATCGACGGCCAGCCCGTTGGCGAGGTTTATGCGTGCCGGCGCGAGGAGGTGCACCGTCTCACCGCTGTATCCGGCTGTGAATGCGCTCACCTGAACGTAGCGCTGCGACAGTCTGGCTGTGGCTGCGGCAGATAAGGTCGCTGCACCCGGCAGCCGCAGGTCGGACGACAGCCGCAGGCCGAGCGAATCGAGCGGGCCGTTGGCGGTTAGCCGTGCATTGCCGGTAATTGTATCTCGCCGAAACCCCTCGGCAGCCGCCGTCGCGTCCAGTACAGGACGCGCTGTCGGTTCGATGACTTGCGCGTCGAGCACAAACTTGTCCGCACGGGTGGCGCCGATAGCCAGCTGGCGGGCTGCCGTATGGATGCGAATCTGTGTTCTGCCTTGCCGCTCCAACGCGTCGAGGACGGCATCGAGGCTTCCCTTAACGGTCACCCCTGTCAATGGGGCGAGATCGGCCAATTGCCCCATGCGCAAATGCAGCTGGCCGAGCGGCATTGAGGCACCGGGCGCCAGCGTGAACTTCCCCGCGCCCGCAGCGCTTTTCCATTGCAAGCGATCGAAATTGAGCGCGAGCGTTCCGTCGCCCCCGCGCTCCGCGGCGGCGATGAGCCGCAGCGGCGCTCCAGCAAAGCGTCCCTCCGCTTCAATCTTGCCGGCCGGCGCATCGGGGAGACCTCGCGCTTCCAGCGAGACGGTAAAATTCTCTTTAGGCAAACCTGCCGTCGCCGCGGCGCCGGTGAATCGCGCGGCAGCCGCAAGGTTCTGCGGCGGGCCGCTCAGGTGACCCTGAGCCGACAGCGAGCCGGTCACGCTTGTCGACAGCACCGAAAGGTCCGACAGCGCCATCTGCCAATCGAGATTGACCACACCCGCGGTCCGTGTGCCTTTGGCGGACGCCGCGAATGCCTTCCCGTTGACCGCCAAATTGCCGAGGCTCACATCGCTACCGTGCAGCGCGGCGCTCAGCGCAAGCGTCGCTTTGTCGCCGATCAGCGCACCCGCGATGGGCAGGCCGCCAGTGATGCCAAGTGTGCCGTCGATGTCGATATCGGCCGCGGCGGCGCCTGGCAGAGCGAATTTGGCGGTGAGCTCCGCGTGTCCCTGGATGTCGGTTCCAGCGATTGCGGCGTAGGATGTCAACGACGGGACCGTCATCGTGATCGAGCCTGCAAGCGCGCCGCTGGTATCAATGGTGCCCGATGCCGTAAGCAACGGATGTGTCAGTGTGAAGGTTACCGGGCGCTCCTTGGCATTCAATCTGGCTTGGGCGCGCAACTCGACCGGCGCAGCCGCGAAGAGCGCCGGCGCTCCCGGCAGGCGCAGCTCATCCGCTGACGCGGTCAGCTCGACCACGCCATCGCCGCCATGCAGGTCGGCGGCAATCTGGCGGACCGAACCCGCGCCGGCTCGCAGCTCCTGAACATCGAGGTGTCCGGTCGCCGTGGGGCCGGTAAAGGCACCGTGGACATGCGCATGAAGGTGGATCGATTTCCAGCTGAGATCTGGGCGCGGGCTCATAGCCGCCGCCGCCGCGGTGAAGTCCAGCTTGATGGCTTTTCCGACAAGGTCAATTCGGCCGTTTCCCTCAGCCTCCAACGGCCCTGCGGCCATGTGAAGTCGCAGCGCTTCGCCATCGCGCGGACCATCCAGCGAAGCCGACATCGAGAGAGCGCCAAGATCCGGTAGGCCGGCGAAGGTGGAAACGAGACCATACGCAGGTTCTGCGACGTTGATCTGCACGGTGAGCCCGTTGGCGCTCCGAGAGCCACTGAGCGTATAGCTGCCCTCGCCGTCGAGACGCTTCGCCCCGAGCGTGACGCGGCCTTCCGCTGAGGGGGCGAGAGCAAGATCTCCCGTGATCCTTAGTTTGGTGGCGCTGCCCGCTACTGGTGCTGCGAGATCAAGCCGGTCAATGCTAAACTTCCTCACGTTGACGGCGAGCGGCAGGCCTCCGCCATTCGAACTCGTCGATGCCCAGTTCTTGGGAAGCCTTGCGATCGCCACATGATCGGCCACCAGTCTCTGGACGCTGACCTCGCCGTGGATGAGTCGCAACGGCGACCAGTCCAAACGTGCGCGGTCGATCGTTAGCCATGGCCCGCTCGCATCGCTCACGACGATTCTGCCGACGCGCAGCGCGTCTGGGAAGCTGCCGGACAGGCCATCGATCGTCACCATCCCGCCGCTGAAATTCGCAGCAGCGCGGGCGATCAAATCGCGACCCGCATTGGTGTTGGCGCCAATAAGCGACACCGCCAGAGCAAGTAGCGGCAGACCAATGAGGAGACCGACCGCTTGCCACGCAATCTTGATGAGTCGCTTCATCAGAACGCCTGTCCGAGGCCGAGATAGATTTCGAACCGATCACCGCCCGGCACTCGGCTCGTGGGAAGCCCGATGTCGAGTTCGTACGGGCCCGATCGGCGTATAATAGCGTCCGCCGATGCCGATACCGATCCGCGGGGTGCCGGTGAAGGGTGTGCTCTGCCCACTCACCTGGCCGGCATCGACGAAAGCCACAAAGCCGAAATCGCGGTAAAGACGCTGACGGAATTCGATTGTCCCGGCATCGATCGATGTGCCACCGATCGGATTATTGTCAGGGAATAGCGGCCCGATCGATTGGTACTTATAGCCGCGAACGGTCGCGCTGCCGCCAGCATAGAACCGCTGATCGGGCGGTATGTCGAACTGCCCTGCGCCCTGCACGCTGCCAATCAGTGCGCGCAACGCCAGGACGCTGCGCCCCGTGGTGCCGAACCAATAACGCCCGATGTCCAAATAGGTCGAGCCCGCTGCTTGCAGAATGGCAAATGTGCTCGAGTTATGGCCAAACGACTGAGTCGGCGTTGCCGTAAAGGTGACGCGGCTGCCATGTGTCGGATCGATGAGCGGATTGGTAAGCCCGGTGCCGTCATACTTTGCCGTAAACGGCACGGCAAGCAGCGTGTAATCGTAAGTCGTCCCTTCTTGCGTGATGGTCTCCTGCTCGCCGGTTAGGCCGATGCTCAGCGTCCAGAGCGGCGAGATTTTGCGGCGGACCGACCCGCCTACAATGACCGCGCGCTGGTCGTAAGCCTGGAGGTTCTGCTTCAGCGCAATCGCATCGAATTCCAGCGTCTGATCGCGTCGGAGAAAATCCGGCTTCAAGAATTGCGCGCTGATGTCGTAGCCGAGGCCTGTGACGGCGGTCCCTCCCAATCCGGTGGCCGCCGCCGAAAGGTTGAGCTGCTCAGCGTTGCCGAACAGGTTGCGATGCGACCAGGTGAGGGTGAAGCTGCCTCCAAGATCGGTCGACCACGCCGCGGTAATACCAACCGAGCGCGGCGGGCGTTCTTCAAACGAGTAGGTGATGGGGATGCTGCCGTCCGGCGCAATGGTGTTGCCCGCGCTCACCGATACGCTGGAAAACACGCCAAGCGTCGCCAGATCCTGGCGTGCTTCGTCGATCTTGCTCGGCTGGTAGAGCTGTCCGGAATGAACCAGCAGCCGGCGCCTCACGAAGCTTTCGTTCACAGCACGCAGACCGGTGATTTTGATCCGCCCGATGACGGCTCGGCGGCCTTCTGCCGCCCTGAAGGTCACGTCAATAGTATGTTGCTTTGGATCTTGCGTGGCGTCGGGCGTGTCGACCTTGGCGAGCGCGTAACCATCCTCCCGCATCGCTGTGAGCAACCGCGCGCCGGCTGCTAGCACGTCGGAAGCGACAGCCGGCTGCCCTTCGCTGAGGCCGAGCTTCTCCCTTGCATCGGGCGGAACCTTACCTTCGATTGTGATGCGGCCAAGATGGTAGAGTGGCCCCGTTTGCGCTACGACTTTGACGTCGACCGGCTTCTTCGCGGGGACAGCGGAAAGGCTTCGCGGGAGATCGGGATCGTCGACTGGATGCGCGGCGATGGTCAGCGTCACCTTCCCATCGTAATAACCAAAGCTCTGCAGCACGGTTTCGAGGCGCCCGGCATCGGCCTTGGCCCGGCTGACTAGCGCAAACGGAGCAACGGGCGCCTTTTCGCGCAACAATTCCAATTGGGATGCATCGTTCATCGCCTTGTCGAGCGCCGAATTCTCCGTCGTCGCAATCGTGACGTTATACGCCTGCGAGTCGGCAGCGTGCACGCGTCCTTCCCAGAGGGCCAGCACGCCGAACAAGGTCAGCGCGGTAATCTGTCGGCGACCGGTGGATCTCACTACGTGCCGCGTTGGGCCGCATCATCGAAAGCCTCCGTAGTAGCGAATGCACGGGCGCAAAAGTATGCGAATCCGAGGCTATGAAGAGGGCGCGCGCGATCCGCCCGACGATCCTGGTCTCCCAGCATGCGATTCCCACTCCACCTGACCGTCAAAAGCGTAGAGACGCACCTTTTGTTCCACGACAACGTATGGCCCGCCCTTCTGCAAGTGCTAACCGCAATCTGACCGCACCAATCTGCATCAACACATCCGGCCTCGGGAACATGTTCCCGGTCAAGGCAGCAAAGGCATTGACATTTGATCTTCATTTATCGCCTCCTCCAACGGTGCGGCAAGCGCACCGTTGCGATCCTAGTCGGCGGGCGAGGACGGGCGAGCGACGTCTGGCTACCTCGGGCCGATAACCCCGCGATCCGTGCCGCGCTTGGCACGCCGCTCAAACTGGCTGCGGCATCGCTTCGTCTCCCGGTGATCTCGCGCACGAGCCAGTCGACCCGATACAAACGTTTCTCGCCACCGTGAAGATCATCTTGCGCTCCATCGCAGGACAAGGTGTGCGATCCGGCCCGATCCCAAACTCGGTGCCGATGAGGATCGCGTCCCGGCAAAAAATACCCGGCAGAAGCCGATCTTGAAGTAAGTGGCACATGAGGTGCCCGTCGACTGGGATGCACATGTGGATCTCGCCGGTCCAGCGGTCGAGGCGAGCATGGTTGGCATCGTAACCTGTTGCCGGTGATTGACGGTGAACCCAAGCCTGAGGTGCCACCGCAAATCCGCCACTACGCTTTCGATTGCCTCGATGCCATCACCCAAGAAGTGCGGTTCGTAGGTGCTGGCGGCGGATCCGTTGGCGGATCACCCAAGAACACATTGATCCTACACTCAACGCCACCGGGGAAACCCTTTGGCGCTGATAGGGCTACTTCCGGCGACGAGCGCCTCCCTGATCCGCAAACCCTCATTCCATTTCGCCATGCGCTCGGACCGCGCGAAGGAGCCGACCTTGACTAAGTTCGCGCCCCAGCCGACCGCGAGATGCATGATGGTGACATCTTCGCTTTCGCCCGAGCGCGCCGAGACGATGGTGGTCCAGCCGGCGTGATGCGCGGCATCGAAGGCGGCTTTCGCTTCCATCAGAGTGCCTACTTGGTTCGGCTTGATCAGCGCCGCGTTGCAGGTGCCCGCCATGGCCGCCGCTTCGATCCGGGCCTTGTCGGTTACCAGCAGATCGTCGCCAATGACGGCGATGCCGGACGCCCCCGCCGTGAAGCGCGCGAAAGAAGCCGCATCGTCCTCGGCTAACGGGTCTTCGATGGCGACGATGGGAAAGCGGCGCAACCAGCCCTGCAACAACTCAATCAGTTCGTCGCTATCGATTTCTCGGCGGTCGCGCCCGAGGCGGTAGCGCCCACCGCGTCCGAAATCGGAAGCCGCGATGTCCAGCGATAGGGCGATCTCGTCGCCGGCGCGATAACCGGCGCGCTCGATGGCGTGGAGCAGCATGTCGAGCGCGGCTTCGTTGCTGGCGAACGCTGGCCAATAGCCACCCTCATCGGCGACGCCCTGGCGTAGACCCGCCTCATCCATTAGTTCTCCGGCGGAGCGATAGACCTCGGCGGTCCATTCCAGCGCCTGCGCGTAGTTATCGGCGCCGACCGCCACGATCATGAAGTCCTGGATATCGACGCGTCGGCCGGCATGCGCACCGCCGCCAAAAATCTGAACTTCGGGGAGCGGCATGGTGCGGTTGCCGTCGTCGGCGAGATGCTGCCACAGGGGCAGGCTGGCGGCGGCCGCGGCGGCGTGCGCGACCGCCATTGAGACCGCGACGATGGCGTTGGCGCCGAGCCGCGCCTTGTTCGGCGTGCCGTCGAGCGCGATCAGCGCGGAATCAATGCGATCCTGATCGGCGGCATCGCGGCCGCGCAGATGCGGCCCAATCTCGTCGCGGATTGCGGCGACGGCGCCGCCGACATCGAGCCCGCCGAAGTGCTTGCCGCCGTCGCGACGCTCACACGCCTCGCCGCTGCCCTTCGACGCGCCGGCCGGGGCGATGGCACGGCCGGTAGCGCCGCCGGCGAGATGGATTTCAGCCTCAACAGTCGGGCGGCCGCGGGAATCCCATACGCGGCGGCCAACTACCCGCTCGATCGCGGTCCGTTTCACAGCAGCGCCGTCTGATGATGCAGGACGATGTCGCGGCCCTCACGGGCGGACTGGGCGATGGCAAGGCACACTTCCAGCGTCGCCAGGCCCCATTCGCCGGTCTGTGCCGGCGCGCGGCCATGCACTGCCGCCTCATAGAAGGCATCGAGCACCTCCTGGCGCGGCTGCGTCGGCGGTGGCAGCTTCTCCTGATGCTTTTCGTCGTTGCCGTAGATCCAGATGCAATCGGGCAGGGGGCGCAAATCGGCGCGCTCGCAACTCACGATCAGCGGGCCGAAATGCGGATGATGTGGGGCGGGTGCAGGCGCTGCGGCGGTCCCTGCGACCGCGCCATAGCCTCGTACACGGCGCAGAGTCGCTTCGTCCTCCCCCCGTAAGGCGCGACGCGCAGCGCCATAGCGCGCACCATCCTTAACCGCGCCGCCTTCGCCGATCCAACCCATCAGCTCGTCGCTGTCGAAATGGGCGAAGCCGCTATAGGTCAGCGACGCCACCGCGCCGCTATCGAACGTCACCAACGCACTATAGGCCGCCTCGACCGGTCGCGCGCGATCCCAAGCGCCGGTGACCGCGCGCACCGCCGATGCTTTGCCGCCGCAAAGCAGCCGCGCCACGTCGACCTGGTGCGAGCCCTGATTGAAGATCGCGCCGCCGCCCGCTTCCGGGTCCAATTCCTCGGGCCGGCGCGGGCGATAGAGGAAATCGGTGTAGTCGAAGGCGTGCAGCATCTTCACCGCGCCGACGCTGCCGCTCGCGATGATCTCGTGCGCGCGACGGATCGGTGCGTCGAAACTGTGGCTGTGTCCCACCACCAGCGCGACCTTGGCGGCTCGGCACGCCTCGATCATCGTGATGCAGTCCGCGACGCTGAGCGCCATCGGCTTCTCCACCAGCACGTGCTTCCCCGCCGCGGCGGCGACGCGGGTGTTGGTGGCGTGCCACTGATGGGGCGTCGCGATATAGACCGCATCGATCCCGCTATCGCCGCACATCGCGTGATCGCTCTCGTAGACCTTGGCGCCGAACTCGGCGGCGAAGCGCCGACGATTGTCCTCGTTGGGATCGGCGGCCGCGACCAAGGCATAGCGCGGATGAGCACGCAATCCGCGGCAGCATCAAAGTGAAGGCGCGACCCAGCCCGATCACGCCGAGCCCGAGCTTTGGCTTGGAGGCGCTGTTCACGCGGCGGGCTGGTCCGCGCGCGAAGACAAAGCCAACTCGTCGGCGGCGACGCCGAGCGTCGCCCAGTTCGTCGTTTTGGGCACGATGCCCTCGAACGAGGCGAGATTGACCGGCGGGATATGCGGCTCGGTGGTACCGATCGCGACGCCGTCGGCCTGGAAGCGGCGCGCCGCCTCGACCATGCAGCGGCGGAAATGAACGATGGCGAGATCGCTCGAGCCGAGCATCTCGTTGCTTCGGTCGGTGATCCGACCCATCGACTCCCACATCGCCATGTCCTGCGCGGGAATGCCCTTGATGCCGGTGAAGTCGCCCCGTTTCATTGCCGCGCGATCCTGCAGATAGCGGTTCTCCAGGGTGCGGATCTTGCGATAGTCGGGACAGAGGTCCGACCCGATTTCCGCCGCGCAGAATTCGCGCCAGGCCCGTTGGTTGATGCCCTTGGTCTCGTGCCAAGCGATCCAATAGAACATCGTGTTGGTGTCATCGATCGGAAACAGCATCTGTGCCAGCTTGTACTGATCGTTCGGCGGGATCAGCACGGTGAACGGCGCCACGAATACCGTGGTGCGGATGTACTCATGCGTCTCGGGGTTGAGGAGTGGCTTGCGGATGGCGGCGTAGCGGAAGCCGAAGCTGGTCTGCTGGACCCGGAGGCGCGGTGACTTGTCTGCAGAGGGTCGAGGCCACGCCTGGCCCGTTGCTTTGGCGCCGTCCACTGCGGTTACCGGCATGTTGCTGGAGTGCAGCGTTGAGGAGTGCGCTGAATCGATTGCCCCTTCGAGGACCTGCGCCCAGTTGCAAGCGGTGTGCATCTTCACGATGCTGATTTTGGTGTCGCGCGTCGGCGCCCAAGTCGGCGGCTCGAACTCGCGCATGGTCTCGACCGGGCCCATATAGATCCAGACGAACCCGCCGCCTTCGCGCGCCGGATAGGCCCTGTGACGGAGTCGCTTTAGCATCGGGCTTTCGGACGGCTCCGAGGACATCTCCATCACTGCGCCATCAGTGTCGAACTTCCAACCGTGATAGAGGCAGCGCAGGCCGCATTCCTCGTTGCGACCGAAGGCGAGCGAAGCATGGCGATGCGGGCATTGCTCGCCGAGCACGCCGATACGGCTCTTGCTGTCGCGGAACACGACTAGGTCTTCGCCTAGCATGCGGGTGCGGACCGGCGCGCCGTCAGGCTCGGCGACTTCCTCCGACATGCAGGCCGGCAACCAGTGCCGCCGGATCAATTGGCCCATCGGCGCGCCGCCTTCGACGCGGCACAACAAATCGTTCTCTTCCGGCGTCATTTCGTCATCCTGAAGCTCGGTGTCATTGTAGCGCCCGCTTCGGTGCGGGAAACATCTATTCGTGGCTACGTTCCGACGGCTATGGTACGCGCACAACAGGGGAGGGGGGAATGGCAGGCAGCACAACGGGCAAAGGCACGCATCAATACGACCGGGTGCCGTTCCTGGTGCTTTTCGAGGAGAAATCGGCGTTCAAGGAAACCTATGCGGGCCGCATCGGCTGGGTTTCGCTGGAGGGCCATCTGCTGCGGCCGAAGGATGCGCCGTCGAGCACGGTGCTGATCTTCATGCATCCGACTGGGGTGCAGAATTACCTGCCGATGCCGATCGCGATGGCGAAGCATGGCTGGCACACCATCACCATCGCCAGCCGGTATCCCCACAACGACTCGACACTGATCATGGAGAAGGTGGCCTACGATCTCGGCGCCATCGTCCGTCATGCCAGGGAAAAGTTCGGCTATGAGAAGGTGGTGCTGGCGGGTTGGTCCGGCGGTGGCTCGCTTTCGATGTTCTACCAGGCCGAGGCCGAGCATCCGGCCATTACACATACGCCGGCGGGCGAGGACTACGATCTGACTCGCGCCGGGCTGATTCCGGCCGACGCCGTGCTGCAGCTCGCCGCCCATATG
The DNA here is from genome assembly GCA_963804725.1 of uncultured Alphaproteobacteria bacterium. Lineage (GTDB taxonomy): Bacteria > Pseudomonadota > Alphaproteobacteria > ATCC43930 > CGMCC-115725 > JAATGI01. Next base: position 186,223 of record CAWDRN010000015.1, read on the forward strand.
AGCCGGCATCGCACCCTGACGGAATGGCTCGACCCGTCGATCACAGACGAGGCCAACCCAGAGAAGCGCGAAATCGAGTTCGATATCTATCATCCCGATGGACCAAAGCCGCCCTACGACCGCGCGTGGCTGAAACGCTTCCGTGTCGCGCAATTGCAACGCAACCGCCGCATAACCGCGTGGGTGAGGCAGCGCTACGAAGATCTCCAGAAGCGCGGCCTGACGGCGGAGGAGAAATGTTTCGTGGTCGAAGGCACCATGGCCGAGCCGAAATGGTACGACGTCACCATTGACCCCAATGATCGTAAGCCCGGTTGGTGCTTCATGGGCGATCCCAAGGTGGTCAACAGCACGCCCGCCGGCCTGGCCCGCTTCAGCTCGCTGCGCTCTTGGCTCTCACAATGGTCCTATGATGATGCGCGCGCGGACGGCCCGACCTGCGCCACGCGTATCTCGGTACCCGTGCTGCAGATCGTCAACTCCGCCGATGATGCCTGCACACCGGCCCATGCCGATGCGATCTTCGACGCGGTCGCCCATGCCGACAAGGAGCGGCACGTCATTGAGGGGGCGAACCATTACTATTTCGGCCAGCCGGACAAGATGGAGCAATCGGTGCTGGCGCAATCGGAATGGCTGCGGCGCAAGGGATTTTGATCATGGCCGGTATCGCCAAGCTCGACGCCGATCTGATTGCGCGTTTCACGATGGAGCCGACACCGTTGCTCCAATTTGGCAAGACGCCGCGTGGCAAACGGGGCGTTGGCTTCGTCCGCGCCGGCAGCTTCGAGGGGCCGGCGATGAAAGGCGAGGTACTGGGCGGTGCCGATCATCTACTGGTGTTGGCAGATGGTGCCGCCGTGCCCGATGTGCGCCTGGCGCTGCGGACCGATGACGGCGCCCTGATCCAGATGGAGTACAAAGGCGTGCTCCGCGCACCGCGCGCGGTGATGGCCAAATTCGCCGACCCTGAGACGCTCGACCCGAGTGAATACTATTTTCGCGTCGCCGTGTTCTTCGAAACCGCGGACGAACGCTACGCCACCCTGAATCAGGCGGTATGCGTCGGTTACGGCTTTCCAGTGAAAATAAACGGCGCGGCCGGCGTGCGCTATGACGTTTACAAGATTCTCTGACGCTAACGCATCGAGCTGCCGCCGTTGACGTCGAGCGTGACGCCCGTGATGTAGCTCGCTTCCGGAGAGACCAGGAATGCTACCGTTGCGGCAATTTCGGCTGGCTGGCCGATGCGGCGTAGCGGGTTCGTTCGCGCCATCTGTTCGACGGCTTCGGCGGTGTTGGTTCGGGTCAGCGCCGGGGTCTCGATGGCGCCGGGCGCGATCGCGTTGCAGGTGATGCCGGTGCGGGCACCCTCGGCAGCCGCAGTTTTCATTAAGCCGAGCACCGCCGCCTTGAAGGTCGAATAGGCCACGCCGGCGGGCCCGCCGCCGCGCTGTGCCGCCAAGGAGCTGGTCAGTACGATGCGGCCGTGCTCGACCGATTGGCGGACGCGGCAGCGGAAATATTCGCGCACGCAAAGGAAGGTGCTGCGCGAATTGAGCGCTTCGGTATTGGTCCATTCGTCAAGCGAGGTCTCGGCTATGCGCGGATGGTATTGCGGCGTGTAAGAAGTACCGCCGGCATGGCAGACCAGCGCGACCACAGGGCCCATCTTGCCTTCAACTTCGGCGAACAGTTGGGCCACTTGATTCTCGTCGGAGACATCGCACTGGAAGCCGTGATGGCCCGGCCCGAGGCTCGCCGCCACCGCTTGTGCCGCATCGCCCTCGAGATCTACCACCGCGATTTGCCAGCCATCCTGGACGAGACGAACGCTAGTTGCCCGGCCAATTCCACCGGCCCCGCCCGTCACCAACGCCACCCGTCCTTCGTTCATGATCTCCTCCCTTGCCACATGCTAGCGCCAGACCTTACCGTGGCGGCACAAAAAAAGGGGACACCGCTGTCAGCGGCATCGGGGCATGAGCATATTCGTACAAGGATTGGTAAGCGGCGTCTCGATCGGCTGCATCTATGCGCTGGTCGCCCTTGGGTTCGTGCTGATCTACAAGGCGACCGAGATCGTCAACTTCGCTCAAGGCGAGCTGATGATGGTTGGTGGGTTCTTTGCCTTCACCTTCATCAACCTATGGCACCTGCCGTTCTATGTCGGCGTGCCGCTGGCCTTCATCGCGACGGCGCTCTTCGGGGCGGCGCTCAATCATTTCGTGCTGCAGCGGCTGATCGGCTTTTCGACCTTCTCTATCGTCCTGGCGACGGTAGGGCTGGCGACCATACTGCGTTCGCTCGCCAGCATGGTGCCGGGCTGGGGCACCGAGACGCACACCATCGACAATCCGGTCGCAGGCAAGGTGCTGCGGGTGGCGGGCATCGTCATCGCCTATGAGCATGTCAGCGTCATCGTCGTCACCATCTTCCTGGTTGTCGCGATCTACCTGTTCTTCACCTTCACCCAACTCGGCATTGCCATGCAGGCGACGTCGCAGAGCCAGTTGGCGGCGGGCTATGTCGGCATCCCGGTGCGCTCGATGTTCTCGTTGGTTTGGGCGCTGTCGGCCGGGGTCGCCGCTGTCGCAGGGGTGTTGCTGGCGCCGATCGCCTTCGTCCATGTCAACGTCGGCTATTTGGAACTCAAGGCGTTTCCGGCGGCGGTGCTCGGCGGCTTCGGCAGCATTCCCGGCGCGGTGCTGGGCGGCGTGCTCATCGGCATCGTCGAGGAACTGTGCGGTCTCTACATGCCGGAGGGGGTCAAGTCGGTAGCCGCCTATGTTGTGTTGCTGCTCGTGTTGATGATCCGGCCGCAGGGCCTGCTCGGCGTTTCGCTCAAGGCGCGGGTGTAGGCGTGCGCTTCGTCAAGAAGACCGACTACGACTACGACATCCGCTTGTTCAAGGATCGGATCGACGTGTTCTGGTATGGGCTTCTCGGCCTGGTTTTGCTGATTGGGCCGCTATTTACGCCCGCCTATTTCCTCACGCTCGGCGTTTTCGTCGGCATCTATGTCATCGCCGGCGCAGGGCTGATGCTGCTGTCGGGGTTCACCGGCCAGATTTCGCTAGGCCACGCCGCGTTCATGGCGGTCGGGGCCTATACCGCCGCGGTGCTACAGCAACGGGGCGTGCCGTTTTTGGCTGCCTTCATCGCCAGTGGCGTGCTGGCGGCGGCGATCGGCATCATCGTCGGCCTGCCGGCGTTGCGCCTCCACGGCATCTATCTCGCGATCGCGACGCTCGCCTTCGCCTTTATCATTGCTGAAATTCTGACTCGGTGGGGAATCGGTCACCAACGGCGCGTCGGGAATCATGGTCAAGACCATGAGCATCGGCGGCTGGTCCGCGGCGCGTCCCCTCGACAAATACTATGTCGCGCTCGCGGTCGCGGTGCTGGCGATGCTCGGGGTGAAGAACCTGCTGCGCGCACCAACTGGACTCGCCATGATGGCCGTACGCGACAGCGAGACCGCGGCGCAGGCGATGGGCGTCAACCTCGCCGGGACCAAACTCACCGCCTTCGCCGTTAGTGCGGCACTAACGGGTTTAGCGGGTGCGCTCTATGCCGACGTCATCCGCTTCATCAGCCCAGAGCAGTTCGATATCGGAATGTCGATCGAGCTGCTGGTGTTGGTCTTCATCGGCGGCATCGGCTCGCTGCATGGCGTCGTCTATGGCGCAATCTTTGTGGTCGCGCTCCCGCAGTTTATTTCCGGCATCAAGGACTATCTGCCGCGCTACATCGCCGAGCAGCCGGGACTGCAATCTGCCGTCTACGGCTTCCTGCTGTTGTTCTTCATCATCGGCGAGCCCGGCGGCATTTTCGGCATTTGGCTCAAGATCAAGCACTATTTCAGCCAGTTCCCTTTCTACAAAAAAGGCGAACTGCGCCGGAACAAGAGCTTTGCCAAGGCGGAACGCTGGTGATGAGCCTGCTTGCGCTCGACGGTATCTCGGTGAGCTTTGGCGGCATCAAGGCCATCGACGGCGCCAGCTTCGCGGTTGATCCGGGCGAGGTGTTCTCCATCATCGGGCCGAACGGCGCCGGCAAGACCAGCATCTTCAACCTCATCAGCCGCATCTATGATGCCGATGCTGGCCACATCTCGTTCGAAGACCGAGACATCACGCACGAGCGCCCGCACCGCATCGCCGATCTCGGCATCGCCCGCACCTTTCAGAACATCAACCTTTTCGACAACGGCACCGTGCTCGAGAATTTGATGCTCGGCCGCCATCGCCACGACCGCACTAACCTCGTGCAGCAGATATTGTTCACGCCAGCCGCACATCGCGAGAAACGCGTCGATCGTGCCAAGGTCGAGGAGATCATCGAACTGCTCGAACTGGAGAAGTATCGCGACAGCCGCGTCGACAGTCTCGCCTATGGCGTGCGCAAGATCGTCGAGATCGGCCGCGCACTGGCCACCGGCCCGAAGCTGCTGCTGCTCGACGAACCATCCTCGGGCCTGAACACCGAAGAGACCAACGACCTCACCTTCTGGATCGAGGACATCAAGGAGGATCTCGACATCGCCGTCCTGATGATCGAGCACGATATGGGTTTGGTGAGTGCGGTGTCGGACCGCGTGCTGGTGATGAATGCGGGACGAGTGCTGGCGCTGGGCAGCGCGGCCGAGGTGCAGGCCAATCCGGACGTCGTGGCCGCCTATCTCGGGGAATGAGCATGGCCGCGCCGCTCCTCAAGGTCAGCAATATCGAGACCTATTACGGGCCGGTGATGGCGATACGCGGGGTCAGTTTCGCGGTCGATGAGGGGAGCATCTGCACCATCCTCGGCGCCAACGGCGCCGGCAAGACCACCATCCTCAAGACCATCTCCGGCGCCATGGATCCGCGCGTAGGCACGGTTGAGTTTGCTGGGGCGAAAGTACAGGGGCTTGATACCTGGGCCATCGCCGCCCGCGGCGTCAGTCATGTGCCCGAAGGCCGCGAGGTGTTTCCGCGCCTATCGGTGCACGACAATCTGATGATGGGTGCTTATCTACGCCGCGACCGCAAGGGCATCGCGCGCGATCTCGATACCGTGTTCGGCTATTTCCCACAGCTTGAGGAGCGGGCAAGGCAGAATGCCGGCGACCTTTCCGGTGGCGAGCAGCAGATGGTCGCGATCGGGCGGGCGCTGATGGCGCGACCGCGGCTCATGCTGCTCGACGAGCCGTCGCTCGGTCTGGCGCCGTTGCTGGTGAAGGAGATTTTCGCCATCATCCGACGCCTCAACGAGGAACAGCGCGTGACGATCCTCTTGATCGAGCAGAATGCGAACATGGCGCTGGACGTCGCCCATTTCGGCTATGTGCTGGAGTATGGCCGCATCGTGCTGGAGGGGCCCAGCACCGCGTTGCGCGACAATCCCGACGTCAAGGAATTCTATCTCGGGCATCGCGACGCCGGCGTGCGCGGGCAGCGTCGCTGGAAGCGCAAGAAACGCTGGCGTTGACACGACTTCACCTCAAATACGAAGATTCATCAATAGCATCAATCACGTCTCAAGGTTTCCTGAGACCTTACCCATGGGCGGAAAGGGATGCGGCCAAGCCCCCGGCAGCCTGAAAGAAATTTAACCTTTCGCCCAATAGATTAATTACCCAGTGGGCTAATATCAGGGCGCACTGTGCTATGGTTGCGAGTCCGTGACTTGGCCAGCTAGGCCGGTGGCACCTTACACCGTTACGGCCTCCGAGCGCGGCGACACGGAAGGCTGGAAACCGTTGCGCTGTTGCAGCGGACGTTGAGTTCACGAACGGAGACGCCCCTGGCGTCAGACTGATAATGCGACACAAACCATGAGAAACACCTTTGTTGCCGTCTATCGGGACAAGGACGGCATCAGGCATGACGTCCAATTCGAGAGCCTAGACGACGCTATGGCCTTCCTGCGCACGCACATAGAGCGCATTCGGGACGCGGTCGCTGGTGAGGTTCACGAGTATGAGCCAAAGCATCGTCGTCCTCGCACCTTAGCCGAGTGCCACGAGATTAGGCTGGTCGCCCGCTTTACTCTTGAAGAAGTAGCTCAGCCATAAGGCACGGACCATCCCACACGTTCGCTGCGCTCATATCGCTGCTCGTCGAGCAAGACTTGAATCGCGACGAAGCTCGGCTAGAGGCAGCGTGGTTCATGGGCAGGCATTACCCTGGGGGCATTGAATTGCTCGCCCGGCCCGCGGTAAGCAATGCTCCCTCGCTTGCTCCCCCGCTTTGTGCAAGTCTTACCGACCCTAGGAGCTGACGAGACGTAACTAGTACTCGGAATCAAAGCTTTGTGACACGTCGGCCTTTGAAGCGGCGTTGATAGACCCGTTTCTTTTTCCATGCGAAGGGCTTTGCGTCCTGGTTGTACGCGGCGATGAAGGCATCGATGTGCTCCTGCAATTGCTTGATGGTGGTGAAGGAAGCCCCGCTCAGCGACTGGCCTTGCAGAATGGAAAACCATGTCTCGACCTGATTGAGCCATGATGAGCGCGTCGGGGTGAAATGGAAATGCACGTTGGGATGCTTCTTGAGCCAGCGCTCGTTCTTCTTGTGGGTGTTGAGGTTGTCGAGAACCACGTGAAGCGCGCGGTCTGGAAAGGCGGCAACAACGCTGTTCAGGAAGCCGATGAACTCGATGCGCCTGCGCCGCTTTGAATGTGCGGCGATGACCTTTCCAGTGGCAACTTCCAGCGCCGCGAACAGGGTCGTCGTGCCGTGGCGGGTGTAATCGTGGCTTTGACCTATCAAGGCTCGTCCGTTGGGCAGCTTCAGATAGCCTTGCGCCCGTTCCAACGCTTAAATCGAGGGCTTCTCGTCAACGCAAAGGACAATGGCCGTCGCCGGCGGATCGACATAGAGGCCGACCACGTCGGCGGCCTTGGCGGCAAAATCCGGATCGTTGCTCTCGCACCAGGACTTCCGTGCCGCCAGGTCAATTCGGTAGCGACGCAGGCAGCGCCAGACATACTGAACATCGACATCCCCCAATGCCTTGGCCAGCAGCGGCCCTGTCCACCGCGCAAATCCCGCCGGCGGCGGCTGGTCCAGAAGTCCCAGAATCCGCTTGTCCGTCGCTTGCGTATAAAGCGGCTTCTTGCCAGGGCGCGGCTTGTCTGCAAGCCCATCAAGACCGTGGTCGGCGTAGCGATGCCGCCAACGGCTAACAATCCGCGGCTGGACGCCCACCTCCTTGGCAATCGCCCGCGTACTCACACCGCCAGCCGCCAAAAGCACAATCCGCGCTCGCTTCAGATCGCGCTGCATCGTGCGCGGCGAACGGCATCGTGCCTCCAGCACCTTGCGATCGCCACGCCAAAGTCGAACTTCTCTTGCTTCGGGAATCATCCCGATCTTAAAATCACAACTCACCCTTCTTGAAAAGGGGGTACTAGTTTCTGTCGCGAAACCCGGATTTTTCCCGAAGGACGGGTGATTTTTTGCAGCAAATATGGGGGTTGGCTTAAGCCGGGAACTCTGCCGATTGAGCAAATCGGCGACGGATTTTGGGGCGTGTTCGAAAAGAGAGCAATGTTGAGTAATCGGTAGCGACGGCGGCATTGCTGCGATGAGGGGGTGGTCTCAAGCGGCGCGTCGTCTGCTCCCGAGGCGCTTCTGCATCAAGGAAGCGATCATGAGTAAGTTGTTGGCGAGGACGGCGGCGCCGACCAATAGCTCGAACCGCTCGCGGCCTTCGGCGAGACAACGTTTCATTCCGCGTCCGCGGAACAAGACAGATATGCGGCCCTCAATTCCGGCGCGGAAACGCTGCCCTTTTTTGAACGCCGGGCTCTTCTCATGGGCCTCTCGTTCGGCGCTCTTTGTACCACCGCGCTGCGGAATGCATGCCATCGCGACGCCGCTGCGCGCGCACGTCGCCAGGTTCTTTTCGCTGAAAAATCCGCGATCGGAACCGTACAGCTGGGGCGCGCTGCCGAACATTGCCTGGTGGCGGCGCAACGAGGCCTCAACATGGTCCTCGTCGCCGGGGTTCCCGTTCAGCACCTCATATTGGGTGATCAGGCCCTGCGCACTTTCAGCGAGGAATACCTTATGGCCGAATTCCACCGGCGTTTGCACCTTCCCGCGTTTGATGAGATCCGTGTGAGGTTCGAAGATGGAATAGATCTTCTCGGCATTGGGAACCTGCTCTCCCTGGAGCACACGACGACGCGCTTGATCGATGACGCGCACGCCGAGACCACAATAGTGTTCGATCTGGCGGCGCAGGCCCTCGACCGCCAAACCGGCGACCGGGTCTGTGGCGCGAACTTTGCTGGTATGCCGCAAACTGCCGCGGGCGCGCTCCACCACTTCCTCGGCGATGCCGATGAGCTCGCGATATTTTGTTCGCTGATGCGCCTGTCGTTGCGTCGTTGTCATCCGCTGGAGCGCCTGCATGCGTCGGCGCGCCGCCCGGGTGCGGTTGGGAAAACCCTTGATTGGCCGCGCGATTGCGCTCGCCAACTGACCCACGAGCCGCGTCACAACCCGCACCACATCCCACAGCAACGTATTGTCGGTTGGATGGTGAACGTCGGTCTGAACCACCGTGGTGTCGACCCGCAGCTTACCGCCGTCTTCCAGTCCCGTGGCCACCGCCGCCGTTATCAACAGCTCGTTCACCAGTCGTAGCGTCCGCGGTGTCACCCGACTGAACGCTCGCTGGAACGCATCGTGCTTCGGCACCGGCTGGGCATTGAAATCGGCGAACCGGCGTAGTGTCAGTCCGTCGGCGATCCGCTCGCGCAGCTCGCGATAATCCCAATTCTTCACCCGCATCAGAATGAGCGAGCGCAGCACCTGCTGCGGCGTCACGCCTTTGCGGCCGGTGTTGGGGTTCTTCAGACCCCGCCGCAAATCGCCGCCAATGGCCTCGACCATCTCTGCATGCTCATCGAGGAAGTCGGCGATCGCCTGCAGCTCCCGCTCCAGAACCACGCCCTGCCGCAGGAACTCCCAATCGGCAAAGCCGAGCTGCAAATGGGCGCCTCTCGACACCGGCTCAGCCCTGCCCCGACCGTTGTCGCTTCAAAGCCTTCACGTACCGTCCCGCAGCCTCGTACAGCATGTCTTGAACGGCCCGCCCGTTGGCCAAAGCGCGCTGGACCTCCGGTACCAGTTCTTCCGCAACGTAAATGGAAACGCGACCTCCCTTGATGCGGCCATACAAAACATAGCTTGGGTGCTGTTCCCCGGACTGACAGGCCGGGCAGTTCTCGCGTATGCACGGGCTACGACGCAGGCTCAGCGAACCGAGAATGGCCGGCCACTTCTCCCCCGACCAGCGCTCCAACCAGCGCGTTACGTCCCCGGGCGATTCGTTCTTGTCCATGTGTATGTGTGATATATATCGCACATACAGTCAATCAAAAAATCGAGCCCGCGCAAGGCTCGAAAGTGCCCAATTTTACCTGCAATTTTGGCTTTTGCGACAGAAACTAACTAGGAAAGCGCGCAAAAGCTTTGCCAAACTATAGCAGCGAATCTCATGCTCATTCTTGAAATCGCACTAGGAGTGTGTCTGAGTAAGGGTGGGGAGGTTAGCACTGAGTTGCGAGGATCGGAGGAATTTTGGTGGCGGTCCGCGGTCGCGATTTGCACGCGCAAGATTGAGTCGCGAAAGCGGCGCTCCGGATTCGATTGTTGCTGGCGTGTACGCTCGCCGCAGCCCATCAGGCTGCGGCGGCGAGCTTGAGGAGGTTGTGAACGGTGCAGAGCAAGGCCCATTCGGCCTTGACCTTGTCGATGCCGCGCAGGAGGAACTGGCGGAAGCCTCGGGCATGCTTGATCTGACCGAACACGGGCTCGACGACCTGCTTGCGCAAGCGATAACGGCTGCGGCGGCCGGCGCGCTTCAGTTTCGTGGCCATGCGGGCAACGCGGCTGCCCGCCCGGGGCGTGCGCTGCGCGACCGCGGCGGCGGTGCCATGGTGCTGGCGTCCGGTGGCGATGTAGGCGTTGATACGGCGCTTGGCGAGGGTGCGGAGATTGGCCTCGGAGCAGTAGCCGGCATCGGCAGAGATCTCGTCGGGGTTGCGGTGGAGATTGGTCCTGATCGCGGCGACGAGCGGGGCCAGCTGCGCCTGGTCGGTGGTGGCGTTGCTTAAGTCGTGCGCGACGATCACCTGCGCTTCGGCGTCGACCGCGGCCTGGGCGTTGTAGCCCTGGATGAAGCCGTCGTTGGTCTTCATGATCCGGCTCTCGGGATCGGTGAAGTTGCGCTGCGCCTTGTCCGCGGGCGGCGCCGGTTCGGCCGGAGGGTGTGCCGGCCCGCTGGGGCCAGAACCGTCGCCCTTTTCGCTCGCCTGCGCCGCCGCGGCCGCGCGCGCCTCGGCCTCGAGCGCTGCCTTCGCCGTGCGGATTTTCTCCAGCCGCCGCTGCTTGTTCGCCATCCACTCCGGCATCTCGTCGCCGCGCCGCTCGACGCCGTGCACGCGGTCCTCGGCCGCGTCGGTCTCTGCCGCCGCGGCCAGCCAGCGCTGAACTTCCGCCGCCAGCGCTGGCGCCGCCTGCTTCATCCGCCCGTAGCTCATCGCCTTGTGCTTGGAGGCGTTCGCCTTGATCTTGGTACCGTCCAAGGCGACGTGACCGAGCTTCACCAGACCCGCCGCCCGGCACAGCTTCAACACCTGTTGGAACAATCCCGAGAGTGCCGCCAGGTGCCGCTTGCGGAAGTCGCTGATGGTGCGGAAGTCGGGCCGCTGCATCCCCGTCACCGCGGCAAAATCGAGCCGCTCCTCGCACGCCTTGGCGATCCGCCGCGACGAGTAGATGCCTTGGCTGTAGCCATAGAGCAGCAGCGCCACCATCATGCCCGGATGGTAGGGCGGGTAGCCCCGCTCCTCCTCATACGTGTCCATGATCGCCGACAGATCGAGCCCGTCGCGCACGGTCTCGCGCACGAAGTGCGCAAGATGGCCGGCGGGCACCAAATCCTGAATCGAGGGCGGCAGCAGCCAAACTTGGTCAACGTCCCACGCACGAAAGGTCTTGCTCATGCCGCATAGCGAATCACGTCACCGCATTGCCGTCGAGCAAAATCCGATTACCCGGACACACTCCTAGACTAGGGATTATCGCGGTCCCCTTTGTGGTATTGGCGATTGTGTTTATCGGCCTTCCTTAATTAGCCTTGATTGTCATCGTCGCGGTGATAGCTCTTGCGCTCGCCATGCGGTATTGGGAGTGGATTTCTTTCCCACCAGTGCCTTTGTGCAAGGCATAGTATTCGCCGTCGTCATCGCCTTGGTTGGTGGATGGATTGGCTATGGCGCTTTTAAGGGAATAACCAAGGGGTTTAAGGGGCTTGAGCCGAGCGCATTGCGGTCCTTCTTGCCAACGGTAACTTGCAAGTAGAGCCCCGCGCCATCGGGGTAAACGCCCGGCTTCTTGCGCGTCTGAAGTGTTTTATCCGAGAGGCGATTGACTAGCTTTGCCACCGTCGTCGCCACAAAATCTACCCACCAGTCTATGCATCACCGAGCGCCTGTTTACGGCTGATGGCGACTGATGGGTGCAAACGGAAAATGGCGCAAACGCTCAGGTTTTCTCTATGATTTCTGATAAGGGCGAATATTGGCTTATGCGTCAGGCGGTGACATGACTTTATTCCATGACATGGTGGCGTCGGGGACCGACACAGTCGCGAAGATGTTCTGGGCCGTAGTGCGGGAACGCGGCGCCAAGATTGCCATGACTCACAAGGAGCACGGCATCTGGAAATCGATCTCCTGGACTGAGTACGGCCGCAAGGCACAACTCGCCGGCCTCGGCCTGTGCGCGCTTGGCATGCAGCCGGGCGAGCTCGCGACCATCCTCGCCGAATCGATCCCGGAATGGCTGTTCGCCGATATGGGCGTGCTCGGCGCCGGCGGCATCTCGGTCGGTATCTATCCGACCAGCTCGCGCGATCAGGTCGCCTACATCCTCAACGATTCCGCCGCGGCCTATCTTTTCGTCGAGGATGAGGAGCAGCTCGACAAATATCTCGAGCGCCGCGACCAGCTTCCCCTCATCCGCAAGGTGTTCGTTTTCGATATGGAGGGGCTGCGCAATTTCTACGATCCGATGGTGATGAGCTTCGACGAGCTGCTGGCGCTCGGAGAAGCCCATGGGGCCGCGCATCCGAGCTTGTGGGACGCGCGCGTCACAGGTTCCGACCCCGACAGCGCCGCGATCTTCGTCTATACCTCTGGCACAACCGGTCCGCCCAAGGGCGCGATGCTCAGTCATCGCAACATCCTATTTGCGATCGAGCGCTTCGCCGAAGCGGTCGAGACCAACGACCAGGACCACACACTCGCCTTCCTGCCGCTGTGCCACATGGCCGAGCGCACAATGACCGCGTTCCGGCCCTTGGGCTATGGCGGCGTCGTCAATTTCGCCGAAAGCCCGGACACGGTGCTTGAGAATCTCCGCGAGATTTCGCCGACCGTGTTCTTTGCGGTGCCTCGCATCTGGGAGAAGTTGCATTCGCTAGTCGTTGTGACGCTGATGGACGCAACGCGGCTCGAACAATGGGCCTACCGGCAAGCGATGAAGGTTGGCCACGCGGTGGCCGCGCGTCGCCTGAATCACGCATCTGTGCCGCCGCTCCTGGCGGCGCTGCATTGGCTGGCCCGCATCACAGTGCTGCGCAACGTCAAGAAGCTGACCGGCCTCGACAAGGCTCGGCTCATCGGGTCCGGTGCCGCGCCGATCTCACTTGACGTGCTGCGCTGGTTCATCGCGCTTGGCATCCCAATGATCGAGATGTATGGCCAGACCGAGTGCTCTGGTCTTGCGACCGCAATGTCGCCCACTGACATCAAGCTTGGGACCGTGGGCAAGCCACTGCAGCACACCGAGCTAAAGATTTCGCCCGAAGGCGAGATCCTGGTGCGCGGTCCTCATGTCTTCCTCGGCTACCACAACAAGCTCGAGCGCACCCGCGATGCGATCGACGCGGCGGGCTGGCTTCATACCGGCGACATCGGCTTCATCGACAATGAGGGCTTCGTCCGCATTACCGACCGTAAGAGCGACATAATCATTACGTCGGGCGGCAAGAACATTACGCCAAGCGAAATCGAGAACAAGATCAAGTTCAGCCCTTATGTCACCGACGCCATCGTTATCGGCGACCGGCGCAACTACCTGACTTGCCTCATCATGATCGATCACGACAATGTTGCGAAATACGCGCAGGACCGGAAGATCAACTTCACCGACTATAAGAGCCTGACCAATTTGACGGAGATTAAAGAACTGATCTGGGCCGAGGTAGAGAAGGTCAACGCTACCCTCGCCAATGTCGAGACCATAAAGAAGATCAGCCTGCTTGACGTGCTGCTCACGGCCGAGGACGAGGAAATGACGCCGACCCTCAAACTGAGGCGCAAATTCGTGAACGAGAAATATGGGGATCTGATCAACCAGATGTACCGGGCGGACACGGCAACTGCGGCCTAATTCCCATCACGCGCGGTTATGCGCTAAGCTGTACCACAATGGAGGAGACGAGATGACAATGAGGCAATGGGCGGGGGCAGCGGCCCTGGTGCTGGCAATGACGTTGCCAGCGGTAGCGGAGCAGAAAATCGTCACGCAAGGGGTTACCGACAACGAGATCAAGCTCGGCAGCCATGTCGATCTTTCCGGCCCGATCACCATGTGGGGTGTCCCGCAGCGCAATGGCCACATCATGCGGGTCGAGGAACAGAATGCCAAGGGCGGCGTCCATGGCCGCAAGATCACACTGCTCATCGAGGATAATGGCTACGACCCAAAGAAGGGTGTACTCGCGACGCAGAAGCTGATCGAGCAGGACAAGGTGTTCGCGTTGGTCGGTGTGCTTGGCACTGCGGTGTTCATCCCCTCGATGCGCATCGCCATCGACGATGGCATTCCCTTCATCTTCCCGGGGACGAACGACCGAGCCGCTTTTGAGCCGTTCAATAGACTGACCTTAGCGATGGGCGCGCCTTATGACAGCCAGATCAAGGCTGGCGTCAACTATTTCGGCGAGAAGTTGGCTAAGAAAAAGATCGGCGTGATCTATCAGGACGACAATTTTGGCAAAGACATCCGGAACGCCGCCCAGTCCCAAGCCAAGATCCAGAACATCGCTGTGGTCGGAACCGAGAGCTACAAGCGCGGCGACACGTCCTTCTCTTCGCAGGTTGCGAACCTGCAGCGCGCCGGCGCCGATCTCGTGGTGCTGGGCACGGTGCCGCGCGAGACGGCGGGAGTGATGGCCGAGATCGCGAAGGTCGGTTGGAAGGTGGACGCGCTAGCCGACGCGGGCGCTTGCTCGCAATTCACCATTGCGCTGGGCAAACAGGCGGTGGAAGGCCTCTATGTGCAATGCCAATACGTGCCGTTCGATCCGGCGAATGAATCGGCGGCAGTGAAAGATTGGATCAAGCGCTATGAGGCGCGGTTCAAGACCAAGGCGGACATTGCCGCGGCGCTGACCTATGACATGGAAGACATGATCATCATGGCGCTGGACCGCGCCGGGCGCGATTTGACGGCCGAGAAGTTCCTCGCGGCGCTCGAATCGATCCACGACTACCAGGATATTTTCGGCTCGCCGCCGCAGACGTTCGGCCCGAACAAGCACCTCGGTACCGAAGGGTTTGTGCTGCTGCGTGTTGACGGTGGCAAGTTCCAGCGCGTGGTCGCCTTCGGCGGCTAAGGCATCGAGGAGGAGGGCTTATGTCAGAGGCTTCCGCAAACTATCGTACGCCGGTGAATCAGCCGCCGGCACCGCGCATCAAGGGCGTACATCACGCGGCGTGGCGCTGTCGCGATGCCGCCGAGACTCGCTGGTTCTATGAGACAGTATGCGGCCTCGAACTGGAGGCGGCGTTATCCTTCAAGGAGGCGCCCGGCTCCGGTCTGCCGCTGCGCTACATGCATCTCTTCTTCAAGATGGGCGACGGCAATTTTGTTGCCTTCTTCGACATTCCCGATAGCGCCAAGGAGGAGTATTTCAAGCAGCGCTCCGGCTTCAATCTCCATTTCGCGATGGAGGTCGAAACCATGGACGAGCTCGAGATCTTCAAGAAGCGCTGGCAGGATCACGGTCTCGAAGTCTACGGCCCGCTTGACCATCATTTTGTGAAGTCGATCTACACCTACGATCCCAACGGCATTCAGGTCGAGATCACCTGTAAGACGCCGATCTACGACGCCTATATGGCCGAGGAGCGGGGGCAGAACGAGCGCCAGATGGCGGCGTGGCAGGAAGAGACGGCGGCGGTGAAGGCTGAGCGCCTTCGCGTGTCGTCAGTGGCGAAGGGCACGGTCGCCGCCGAATAGTTTGTGGTGACCGACGCGGCGGAACTGACCGAGGCGCTGCGAAGCATGGGCCTTCTCGCAGCCGAGGCGGTGGCACGCTTCACGCCGCTATCGGGCGGTGTCTCGTCCGAGATCTGGCGCGTCGACTTGCCGTCGGGTCCGATCTGTGTCAAACGCGCCCTGGCAAAACTCCGCACCGAGCGCGACTGGTTCGCGCCGAGCGCGCGTTGGCGCTACGAATATGAGTGGCTCGCGGTCGCGGCGGGGATCGTGCCACAGGCGGTGCCGCGGCTGCTGGGTGCCGATCCGGGGCGAGGCCTCTTCGCCATGGCCTATCTCGATCCGCACACGTTCGGCGTTTGGAAGGCCGCCTTGCGCAGTGGGTGCGCGGAGCCGCAATTCGCCGCCGCAGTCGGGGGCAACCTTGCCGCCATCCATACGGCCACGGCAAGGCGGACCGACATCGCGTCGCGGTTCCACAGCGACGAGATTTTTCACGCCATCCGCCTTGATCCCTATCTGTGCGAGGTTGGGCGCCGTCATCCCGATCTCGCCGCCGCGACGGCCGAGTTGGTGGCGAAGACCGCTGCGACGCGCCTCGCGCTGGTGCATGGCGATGTCAGCCCGAAGAACATTCTAGTCGGGCCGGATGGGCCGGTATTTGTCGATGCCGAATGTGCCTGGTATGGCGATCCGGCCTTCGATCTCGCCTTCTGCCTCAACCATTTGCTGCTGAAATGCGTATGGACGCCGGTCGCGGCGGCCGGGTTCCTAAACTGCTTCGACGCACTGCGGAATGCCTATCTCAGAGGAGTGCGGTGGGAGGTTCCGGAAGCTCTCGAGGCGCGGGCGGCACGGCTACTACCGGGCTTGTTGCTGGCACGGATCGATGGCAAATCGCCGGTGGAGTACATCACCGCCGAAGAAGAGAAGGAACGGATACGGCAACTGGCACGGTTGCTGATTCAATCGCCACCATCGCGGCTCGGCGATATTCGGGCTTCTTGGACACGGGCATGGCGCATTGAAGGTCATCTACCACAGTGAAATCACCCCCTGGTTGCGCCAGCGTTTTGCGCTGCTGGCGGGGCAGGGGCTGAAGGTTGAAGCCATCGAAGCCGCGGATGAGGCGAGCTTCCACGCCGCTCTGCCCGCCGCGCAAGTGATCTGGCACGCGCTGCGACCGCTAGGTGAACCTGATATGGCGGCCGGTCCGAACCTGCGTCTGATCCAGAAGATCGGTGTCGGCGTCAACACAATCGATCTCGAGGCGGCGCGCCGGCACGGCATCGCGGTCTGCAACATGCCGGGCTCCAACGCGCAGGCGACGGCGGAAATGACCCTGTTGTTGATGCTCGCCTGTCTGCGCTGCCTGCCGCTGCTCGATCAAGCTACGCGGGAGGGACGCGGCTGGCGGCTCGGGCCGGACACCCGCGACGCCATGGGCGAGCTGTCGGGCCGCACGGTGGGACTGGTCGGCTTCGGCACCATCCCGCGCACGCTCGCGCCGGCGCTGACCGCGCTCGGCGCCGAGTTGATCTACACCGCGACAGTGCCGAAGAGCGACGCCGCGCCGCGATTTGCCTCGCTCGACGAGTTACTGGGAGAAGCCGATATCCTTTCGCTTCATGTGCCGCAGACCGACGCAACGGTGGGGATGATCGGCCAGGTGCAATTGGCACGGATGAAGCGCGGCGCCATCCTCATCAACACGGCGCGCGGCGGCTTGGTCGACGAGCCGGCCCTCATCGAGGCGCTGAGCTCCGGCCGGCTCGCGGCGGCAGGGCTCGACGTCTTCGCCGAGGAACCGGTGGGCCGAGACAACCCTCTGGTGCACATGGACAATGTCGTGGTGACGCCGCATCTTGGCTGGCTCAGCCGCGGCACTCTGGTACGTAGCCTCAACATCGCGGCCGAGAATTGCCGCCGTCTCGCCGCGGGCGAGGCGCTGCTGCATCGCGTGGTCTGAGGCTCCAGCTGTGATGCGCGCCGCCGGGCAGAGCGAGCCGTCCTACAAAGGCTGATTTGGGCCGAAACGCGCTCTATGCCGCTGACCAGCCGGTCACATGATGTCGCCTGGCGCCGGTGCTGAAGATCATTCAGGATGCGGGCGGAGGCAGCCATGACAGCCGTGAATGTGCCGTTGCCGGCCTGGTTGGCCGATGAGGAATTCGCGATCTTCCGCCAATCCGTCGCGCGCTTTCTCGACGAGGAGGCCTCGCCTCAGCGCCTTGAGCAATGGCGCCGCGACGGCGTGGTCGAGCGAAGGCTGTGGCGCAAGGCAGGTGCCGTCGGGCTGCTCGGCCTCTCGACCGCGGCTGACTATGGCGGCGTCGGCGGCGATTTCCGGCACGAATTCGTCTTGATGGAGGAGATCGGCAAGCGAGGCCTCGAAGGGTGGGGCGTGTCGCTGCACAACGCCATTATCCTGCCTTACATCGAGACCTTCGGCACCGAAGAGCAGAAGCGGAACTGGCTGCCGCGCCTCGCGAGCGGTGAGCTGGTCAGCGCCATCGCCATGACCGAGCCGAGCGCCGGCTCCGACCTGCAGGGCGTGCGCACCACGGCGCGTCGCGTCGGTAATCAGTACGTCATTAACGGCGCAAAGACCTTCATCAGCAACGGCCAGACCGCGAATTTCGTCGTCGTCGTCACCAAGACGGATCCGACTGAGGGCGCCAAGGGCATTTCGTTGATCGCGGTCGAGACCGAGTCGGCGGAAGGCTTTCGTCGCGGGCGCAATCTCGACAAGGTCGGGCTCGAAGCCGCTGACACCTCGGAACTATTCTTCGACGATGTCGCGGTGCCGACCGCCAATCTGCTGGGCCAGGAGGCGGGCCGCGGCTTCTACCAATTGATGGAAAAGTTGCCGCAGGAGCGGTTAGTGATCGCGGTGCAGAGCCTCGCGATGCTCGAGCGCGCGCTGGAGGTGACTGTGGATTACGTAAAGCAGCGCAAGGCCTTCGGCCGTGCCATCATCGAAAACCAAGCTGTGCAGTTTCAGCTCGCGGAATGCAAGACCGAGGCTACGGTGGCGCGCGTCTTCATCAACCATTGCGTCGAGCGGCACCTGGCCAAGAAGCTCGACAGCGCCACCGCCTCGATGGCGAAATACTGGGTCTCCGATCTGCTCGGCAAGATCGTCGATATCTGCCTGCAGCTTCATGGCGGCTATGGCTATATGGACGAATATCCGATCGCGCGTATGTTTAAGGATGCACGTGTCGCCCGCATCTATGGCGGCACCAACGAGATCATGAAGCTGCTGATCGCGCGGACGCTCTGAGCGAGCTCAGAACGTCTCTTGCGCGTCGTCGACCGCCAGCGCCGCTCCAGTTGTGGCGTGAGCGGCATTGGATAGCAAATAGAGCGCGGCGCCGATCACATCATCGGTGCTCATGAGTCGCCGGCGCGGGAAGCGCGCGATCTGTTTTTGCCCGGCCTCGGTGCGAAACCATTCCTCGTTGATCTCGGTCTCAAAAAAGCCCGGGCAGAGCGTGTTGACGTTGATGTTGTAGCGAGCCCATTCCCGTGCGAGACAACGGCCCAGCATCACCACCCCGGCCTTGGAGACGCAATAGGGCGTGAGGCCGGGCAGGATTCGCAACCCACCGATTGATCCGATCAGTAGTACGCGGCCTTGCGGCGCAGCGGGATCGGTTTGCTCGATCAACCTTTTTCCGCCTTCGCGCGCGGTGAGGAACACGCCGCGCAAATTGACGTTGATGATTTCGTCGAACGCCGCGGCCGAAATAGCGATCGCGGAGCCCTCGCGGTTGATGCCGGCATTGGCAACGATGGTGTCGATGCGCCCGAAACGGGTGGTGGCTGCGTCGTAGGCAGCGGTGATCGAGGCTTCATTCGTGACGTCGCAGTCGACAGCCAGCGCGTCGCCACCCGTGCCGACGATCTCCGCCACAAGCGCCTCAAGCCGATCGCGCCGCCGCGCGCCGACCACCACGCGCGAGCCGGCCGCGGCGATGACGCGGGCGAGCACATGGCCAAGCCCTGAAGACGCGCCGGTGATAAAGGCGGTGCGGCCGCGCAGCGAAATCCCGTCACTCATTCTGTCCCCCGCGCCGAAGGGCTGATGCTATGTTGCACGCTCCTTTTCTTGGCGGAGCCGCACGACATGATCGAACTATATTACGGGCCGACGTCCAATGGGCGCAAAGTCTCAATCATGCTGTCGGAGGCGCGTCTGCCCTACAACCTGCACCCCATCGACATCCTCGCTGGCGACCAGTTCCGGCCGGACTATCTCAAGATCAACCCCAACAATAAGCAACCCGCCATCATTGACAGTGAGGGTCCGGGCGGCCGTCCAATCACCGTGTTCGAATCCGGCGCGATCCTGATTTATCTCGCGCGCAAGATCGGTCAGTTCCTGCCCGAGGACCCGGTCCGGGAGATCACCGCGCTGCAATGGTTGATGTGGCAGATGGCGGGCATCGGTCCGATGTTCGGACAATGGGTCCATTTCGACATGTACGCGCCAGAGAAGAATCAGTACGCCACCGATCGCTATCGCCGGGAGGTCGATCGGCTGCGGCTCGTCGCCGACCGGCATCTCGTCGAGCATGAATACTTCGCAGACGAATATTCTATCGCCGATATCGCCGCCTTCCCCTGGCTGCAGAGCTTCCGCACGCGGTTGCCGCCGGAAGTGCCGACGCCGCATATCGACCGCTGGGCCGACAAAATCGCGCAGCGGCCCGCGGTGAAGGAGGGCATGGCCCTATCGCTGAGCGAGATGCGGCCGGAGGCCAAGGGCGAGAAGCCGGTCTCGGAGCACACCTGGAATGTGCTCTACGGTAGCATCCAGCATGGTGATCGCTACAAGGTGTCGCGGGTGAAGTAGTCAGATGGCGAGGCGGTCGGCCAACGCGACCAGCCGCGTCGCCAAGAACTCGATGAAAGTGCGCACGGTGGGGTCGCACGGCGCATCCTCGGCATCGAAAGCGGAATCGGCATAGGGCAGGGTGACGGTCTCGGGCAGCAGCAAGCAACCCATCACCTGGAAGGATTGGCGCAAATGTGCTTGGGCGCGTGAGCCGCCGAGGACGCCCGACGAGCACGATACCATGGCCACCAGCTTGCCGCGGATCGCGGCGAGGTTCGGCTCGTCGCGGTCAGGACGCGAGGCCCAGTCTATCGCGTTCTTCAAGAGGGGTGAAACGCCACCATTGTACTCGGTGACGCCGAGCAACAGCGCGCTATGCGCCTGGAAGATTGCGCGCAGCCGCAGCGCGCCCTCGGGTAAGCCATGCTCGCGCTCGAGATCGCCGTCATAGAGCGGCAGGTCAAAGGACCGCAGATCGACTTCGGTGACGCTGCCGCCAGCGGCGCGCACGGCCGCGACGGTGAATGCCAGAAGCTTTTTGGTCAGTGAGCCCCGGCGCGCGCTGCCGGCAAAGGCCAGGATTTCGCCGGCCACTAGGGCGCCGGCGCCTCAAGCGATGCATCGACGCTGCCCCAGGCGCGGTCGAGGCGGAGATATTTCTCTATAGGCGCCCGTTCACGGGCGAATTTCTCGTGCAGCGGCTTGTTTGCGAAATAGCGATCCAGCGCGGTGCGCGATTCGAGGCCGTAGATGTTGAGATAGCAATCCCAGCCATCGTCGGACTTCTGCTCTAATTTGACCCGCTTGAGGAAGCGGTAGCCTGGCTGGGCGAGGACCTCGTCATTGTGGCCGCCATCGATCCAGGCGAACACTTCCTCGCTGCCCTTCGGGTCCACCCAGAAACGGACGACATACATCACCGGCGCATCCATTTTTCCCTCCCGTGTCCTGGTGCTCGTGCCACTATAGGCGCCGAACGCGAAAGGGGAAGCGCATGGCAGCAAGCATCGATTTCACCGGGCGCGTCGCGATCGTGACCGGCGGCGGCCGTGGGCTTGGACGCGCCCACGCGTTGGAACTGGCGCGCCGTGGCGCCAGCGTCGTTGTCAACGATGCCGGTTTCAACCTGCGCGGCGATGATGATGGCGATGCGGGCCCAGCGGACGAGGTGGTGCGCGACGTTACGGCCGCCGGAGGCCGCGCGATCGCGAGCCATCATGACATCGCGCGGCCCGAGGAGGCGCGCGCGCTTGTCGATCTGGCGCTATCGCAGTGGGGCCGGCTCGACGTCTTGGTGAACAATGCCGGCAACAGCCGCCACGGCCTTTTGACCGAGACGTCGGTTGAGGATTTCCGCGCCATCCTCGATGTCCATCTCACCGGCTCGTTTCTGGTGACGCAGGCGGCTTATCCGGCAATGGTGGAGGCCGGCTATGGCCGTATCGTCCTGACCACGAGCCAGGTCGGCTTCTTCGGGAAGATCGACTCGCTAGCCTATGCCGCCGCGAAAGCGGGTCTACTGGGACTGATGCATGCCATAAAACTCGACAGCGTTAAGCATGGCATTCTCATCAATGCGATCTCGCCATTCGCGCTGACGCGTATGGGCGCGATCTTCCCCAAGGAACTGGAGCGGTTGATCGACCCGGCGCAAGTCGCCGCCGGCGTCGCCTGGCTCGCCAGCGAGGCCTGCGGGCTCAATGGCGAGATCCTAGTGGCAGGCGGGGGGCATTTTGCAGTTGCGCGCACCTATGAAAGCCGCGGCATCGACCTCGATGATCCGACGTCGGCCTCGGCAGAGATCGTGGCGGAGCGCTGGGATGACATCGCCGGCATGGGGGACGCGCTGATCTACCCCGATGCGCTACAGGCGGTCGGCGTCACCTTCGCCCGCCTCAGGAAGATGGCGGGGCTGGCCTAGTCAGGCGCCGAGATAGGCCTCGCGCACGGCTGGGTCGTCGGCCAGCGAACGGGCAGGGCCTTCCAGCTTGATCTCGCCGTTTTCCAATACATATCCGAAATCGCTGGACGCGAGTGCGATACGCGCATTCTGCTCGACGAGCAGGATGGCGAGGCCTTCGTGATGGATGCGGGCAATGATCGCGAACAAGCTTTCGATCAGCACCGGCGACAAGCCGAGGCTGGGCTCGTCCAGGAGCAGCAGCTTCGGCCGGGCCATCAGAGCGCGGGCGAGCATTAGCATCTGCTGCTCGCCGCCTGAGAGGGTGCCAGCGCGCTGCGCCGCGCGGTCGCGCAATACCGGGAAGTAATCGAGCACACGCTCGAGGTCGCGCGTCACGTCCGGCGCGCGCCGTCGCACCCAGGTGCCGAGTCGCAGATTGTCGGCGACATTGAGCGCGGGAAAGATTTCGCGTCCTTCCGGCACCTGGACGATGCCGCGCCGTACGATCCGCTCCGGTGGCTCGCGGGTGATGTCACTGTCGTCGAACAGGATGCGGCCGCGCTCCGCCCGCACCATTCCGGAAATGCAGTTGAGCGCCGTCGTCTTGCCTGCGCCGTTGGCACCGAGCAGGCAGACAATCTTACCGGCCGGCACCTCGAGCGAGACATTCTCAAGAGCGCGGATCGGGCCATAGCGGGCCGAGAGCTTCTCAAGCCGCAGCATGGGAGCCTTTGCCGAGATAGGCTTCGACCACCTGCGGGTTGTCGCGGATCGTTGCGGGTGTGCCATTGGCAATGCGCTCGCCGAAATTTAGCACCGTGATCTCGTCGGCGACCGACATGACAAGCTGCATGACATGCTCGACCAGCACCATGGTGATACAGCGCGTCCGCCGCAGTTCGACGAGCATGGCATCGAGCGCAGTGATCTCGCGGTTGCGCAGCCCGGCCGCGGGCTCGTCGAGCAGAAGCAGACGCGGCCGGCAGGCGAGGGCGCGGCACAGGTCCAGCAGCTTCTGATGGCCGAAATCGAGCGCGCCAGCACGGGTATTGCGTTCGGCCAACAGCCCGGCTTGGTCGAGCAGCGCCTCGGCGGCCTTGACGGCGTCGCGCTCGATCCGCGCGCGCCTCGGGCTCGGCCAGAATGGCACGTAGCCGGGCGTGCGCGGCGCCGCGCCTACCAAGACATTCTCCAAAGCCGTCATGCCTTTGCACAATTCGATGTTCTGGAAGGTGCGGCCGATGCCGAGCGCGGCGATGCGGTGTGCCGACACCCGCAGCAGGGAGCGCCCATCGAAAATGATGTCGCCGGCGGTAGGCGTGTAGAAGCGCGAGATGCAATTGAACACGGTGGACTTGCCGGCACCATTGGGCCCGATCAGCGCGTGGATGCTGCCGGGTGCGACGTCCATGCTGATGCCGTTGAGCGCGCGCAGCCCGCCGAAGCGCACCGTCACCTCGCGCAGACTGAACAAGGGTTCGGTCATCGCCGTGCCCGCTCCGCAAGATCGCGAACGAAGCCCCAGAACTCCGCGCGGCATAAACATCATCGTCAGGATCAGGATGAGGCCGTACGCCAGCTCCTGCCAGATCTGGAAGCTGCGGAGTACCGTGCGGAGAAGTTCCGGAAGCAGGCCGAGCATGGCGACGCCGATCAGCACGCCGGGGATGGTGCCGAGGCCGCCAACCACGATCATCGATAGCAGCAGCACGACGGCGGCGAAGCCGAACTGCTCCGGGTTCACGAAGGACTGGTAGAGAGTGAACATGCCGCCTGCGATGCCGGCATAGACACCGGACAAGGCGAAGGCGAGCACCTTGATACGCCGGACGTCGATGCCGGAGGCGAGCGCGACATGCTCCAACTCGCGGATCGCGGCCATCGAGCGACCGAAGCGCGAGGTCGCGAGATAGAGCGACGCCGCTAGCACCAGCGCAAGGATGGACGCCATGACCGGAAATGCGTCGCTGTCCGAGCGCACGGTTAGGCCGAAGAGATGCGTCGGCCTGATCCCGACGCCGTCTACGCCGTTGGTCACCGCGGTCCAGGAGTTGAATACCCATTCCGCGCCCTCGGCGAAGGCATAGGTAGCGAGCGCAAGATAGACATCGCGCAGGCGCGTCGCCGGGAGGGCGATCGCCATTGCCACCAGGCCGGCCAAGAGCGCGCCGAGCGGCATGCCGACAACGAAGGGAATACCGTGATTGGCGTTGAGTAGCGCGGTAGTGTAGCAGCCGATGCCGAAAAAAGCCGTCTGCGCCACTGCGAACTGGCCGGCACGCCCGATCAGGATATCGAGCCCGAGGGCAAGCACCGCGTACATCATTAGCACGTTGCCGAGATAGAGATAGTATTCCGCCAAGAGGTGCGGCAGGGCGAAGCCGACCGCAAGCAGCAGCAGCAGCGAAGCGAGCCGCCGGCTTGTCGGCGCGCCATACATCGTCTCAGACCTTGCGGACGGCGCCGCGGCCGCCGAACAGGCCCTGCGGCCGCAGGATCAGCACCACCATGATGACCAAGAACGGCGCGACGCTGATCGCTTCGGATGAGATCGCGATTCCGACCAGATTCTGCACGATGCCAAGCAAGATGCCGCCTGCGACCGCGCCCGGCAAATTGGTGAAGCCGCCGATCACTGCGGCGGCGAAGGCCAGTATCACGACATTGGAGCCCATATCGACAGACATCGGCAGTTTGCCGCCGATCAGGATGCCGGCGACCGCGGCTAAGGCGCAGGCGATGCCCCAGACCAGCATGCGCATGCGCCGCACGGGGATGCCGATGAGCGCGGCGGCGCGCGGATTCTCGCTGGTCGCACGCAATGCCTTGCCGATCAAAGTGAGCTGGAAGAATAGGAACAGCGCCAGCATCGCCAGAACCGCGATGCCAACGATGGCGATATCCTGACGCTGCACCAGGACCGGGCCGAGGAACAGCGGCCGGCCTGGGAACGCGGGCGGCAGACGTCGTACCTCATCGGTATAGGGGAACAGCCGCGCCACGCCTTTGATG
This sequence comes from uncultured Alphaproteobacteria bacterium, assembly GCA_963804725.1. Lineage (GTDB taxonomy): Bacteria > Pseudomonadota > Alphaproteobacteria > ATCC43930 > CGMCC-115725 > JAATGI01. Next base: position 211,271 of record CAWDRN010000015.1, read on the forward strand.
GCGAAGGATAGGCCGACCGTGGCGATGACCACAGCGACGAACAGCTCCTTGCCGGGTACTGCTCGGCCGAGCACGCGATTGAGCACAATACGGTCGAACAGCGCTCCCAAAAAGAACATCCCGACCGCGCCGAATAGGAACACCAAGGCATAGTTGAAACCAAAATAGACCAACGCGAGCATGCCGAGATAGCCGCCGCCCATTACAATCTCGCCGCCAGCGAAATTGATCGTGTCGGTCGATTTGTAGATGATCACCAGCGATAGCGCGATCAGAGCATAGACGCAGCCCGTGACCACGCCGTTGAGTAAGCCCTCATAGAGCGCGAAGGCGGACAAGGGTTGTCACACCGCCGCTACATGCCGTCCTTGCCGTTCCAGAAATAGACTCTGGGCATCAGCGTGTAGTTCTTGCCGTCGAACTTGATGAAGATCGAGGCGCGATGTCCGTCGCGCCGGTCCTTGGCAAAGGCGATGGGGCCGGCGAGTACGCCAGTGTCGAAGTTCAGCGTCTCCATCGCATCGACGAATGTCTCACGGGTGACGTCGCGGCCCGCCTTGTCGAGTGCGCGAACGATCGACATCGCCGAGGGCAGGCCGTAGGTCATGAAGGCGCCGGGCTTACGATCCGGATAATAGGATTTGTACATAGCGATCCATTTTTGTTGCTTCGGCCCATCGGTGAGGTCGTTGAGCGGCGAGCCATAATAGAAATTCTTCAGCGCCTCATCGTTTCCGACATTCTTGGCGAAGACCGCCGGGATGGGAACGCCCTGGACCGCCTGCACCAGCGGCACCGTCATACCGAACTCGGCATATTTCTGCGCGATTAGCGGCGCTACCTGAGGATAGACGGTAGAAATGACTACGTCTGGATTGGCGGCACGGACATGGAGCATCGGCGCCGTCACGTCCGTGACGCGGAAGCCGATCTTTTCCAGCGCCACGATCTCGGCGCCCATCCGCTTCGCCACCGCGGTGGCGGCTGCGGCATTGGCGGCGCCAAAATCGTCAGGATGCGTGATATAGGCAATCTTTTTGCCCTTGAGCTGCTCGATGGCGAATTGGGCGATGGTGCTGCCGACCGTACGCTGGGTGCCGCCGAATGCGCCGAAGACATAACGCGTTGGCGGAATCACCGCGGAATCGCCGGCGGCGTTGAGCATCGCGAACGGCACCTTCTCGCGCGTCACGAACTCCTGCGCCGCGACCGCCGCGGGTGTCGAAGAGCCGCCATTCAGCAAAAACACCTGATCGACGGTCACCAGCTTCTTGACCACCGCCACAGTGTCGTTGGGATTGGCCTTGTCGTCCTCGATGATGACCCTGATCTTGCGGCCATGAATGCCGCCCTTCTTGTTGGTCTCGTCGTACCACATCTTCGCGGCATAGAGCGCGTCGGTGCCGAAGGCAGCGAGCGGACCCGAAAGCGGCGCAAATAGGCCGATGGTGATTTCGTTATCGGTGAGGCCGGGATCGGCCGCACGTGCCGGCACAATGCCGACGACAAGGCCGATGGCGGCGACACCGGCCGCCAGCTTCGCAACCAAATTCATCAATTCGTCCTCCCCACCAAAACCGTTGCAATCTCACACTCTTCCGTCACGCGCAGCTCGCGCCACGCATTCATCTCAATTCCTAGAAGGACACCCGGGTGTCGACTGTGCCCACTTCAGTATGACGGAAGGCGACAATCCTACTCCGCCGGCACGAGCTGGCGCCGACGCACCGGCCAGTGCTCCTCGGTTTTCCGCTTCTCCCAACCGTCGAGCACCTTGTAAGCGTCCCTGGCGAATTGCTCGAGCTGGCCCGGTTGCTCGGTTCGGCAAGTCATTTCCAGACGGTGGCCGCTCGGGTCGCGGAAATAGATCGAATGGCAGAATTCATGGTCGATCGGGCCAATGACGTCGACGCCGTGCTCCTGTAGCCGCTTCTTCCCGGCTACGAGCGTGTCCATATCCTTCACCTCGAGTGCTAGATGCTGCACCCAGGACGGCGTGTTGGGATCGGCTTGCGCAGGCTCTGACTTCGGCACCTCGAAAAAGGCGATATAGCTGCCGTCTTCCATCTCGAAGAAGATGTGGATGTGCGGGCTATACATCTTCACCGACGGGACATAATCGGCAGTGAGGGCGTGGGCGAAGTTCAACCCGATGGCGTTGGTATAGAACTCGACCGTCTCCCGGGCATCGTTACAGCGGTAGGCAACATGATGCAGTTTCTGCAGCATTGAGTATCTCCTCCATTTTGCCGAAAGGTAACGCGCCTCGCCACGCTACGCGAGCAGCTTTTTGCGTCGGCTCCAGTCCTGGACGGCGGCTATGCACTGCGCCAGCTGCTCCGGCTGGCCGAGATAGTAGTGCGTCGCGCCTTGGATGCTGATCATCTCTTTGTCGGGCGTCGCCAGCGCGCGGTGGATGGTCGGATTGTGCGTCGCCGGTACAGCATCGTCAGCTTGGTTCTCGATCTGTAGCACCGGCGTGCGGTGGATGCGCGCAGCCGAGGGCGGACCTTTGGCCTGCGAAAAATCGTACGACCATTGCGACAGCCAGGATCGTAGCGTCGAGAACCGCGCCAGACCGGCGGGCGCAGAATTGGCAATGCGCGGATCGCCCATGAAGCTCCAATTCGGCCGGCGCCCGTTCGGATCGACGCTCGGGTCGATCCAGCGCACGTCGCACATGGTGCGGTGGACGACGAAGCCGCGCTCGACCTCACCATCGCTCTGCTTCTTGAAGCGCGCCAGCATGTCCTGAACCCAGGCGGTGATGCGCCGGTTGCGCGCCTGCTGCGCGGCGCGGAAATGAGCGACGAAATCGGCGCTGAACGGCGGCTTGTTGGGACACGCCGCCGTGTAGATGTCGAACTCGGGGTCGCGATCGTCGGGATCGAGCTCGTTGCGTATCGAGGGATCGAGCCACTCGGTTAGCGTTTCGGCGCGACTTAAATGGGCGGCGATGAAGATGATGCCGTCGGCCGGCTGAAGCTTTGCGGCCGTGAGGTCGTAGGTGTCGCCGGCGGGCGTATGGGTGATCGTTGGCTGTTCCGCCTGGCTTTGATAGAACAGCGACAGCGAACCGCCGCCGGACCATCCGACCAGGATGACATGGCTGTAGCCCCACTCCTCCTTGGCCCAGCGCACATACTGGCCAAGATCGAAACAGACCTTTTCCATGATGAGCGCGCTGTCGATCTTGGGATAGCGGCTGCCGGCGCAGATGACGTGGAGCCCGGCATCGGCGAGCGCCGCCGGCATCGGCAACAGCTGCAGCGTCGAGGTCGGATGCATGAAAATATAGACTGTGTCGGAGGGGTGGGCTCGTGGCACGAAGCGCTGCCCCTCGAGAGTGACGAAGCCCTGCGTACCGGCAAAGCCGTAAGTCTCCGCGAATTTCGGCGCTTCGGGAAACTGCAGGATGATCGGGATGCGGTCCCACTCGGCTTTCCGCGGCTCGGTCATGCTAGTGCTCCTCATTCCTATGCGCCATATCGGCGCTCAAAATCGTGGACGACAAATGCGATGAAGGGTCGCTTCCATTTGACCGCAATTCCGGCCCAATTCGGGCGCCGGCAAAATCCACCCGGCCGCCGATTGTTGCTGCAGGTACGCCGCTCTCCGGGGGATTCGGCCTAAGTTCGCCCGCCACCTCGATCCGCCGCGCATCAATTGCGATGCCGGTCTCGTCCTCCGTCCGGTTCTCGAATATCGCTCCCGCAAAATCGAGGTCGCCTCCGAGGCGGCTCCGGGTAAGGATCACTTTCCCTTGCGCGGAAAATCGGTGGCCGAAGAGAAGGTCGCCTGCGATCTCCGCCTGCTCGATACTGAGGGCGGGCATCCGGCCGTCGATGCTGCGATTGAAAATTGCAGACTCTCACCTTCGACAAATCCCTGAAATCGTTGCCGGCGAAGGAGAGGTCGCCCGCAATTCTTGATCGGTTGAAGCTGATTGCGCCGTCGACAGACGTCTCGGCGGTAAACACAACATTCGCACCGATGTGGCAATCATCAACCATCAGTGCTGCGCTGGCGTTGAGGGAACGGCCCTTGAAATCGTAGCCCTCACGAGCGTGGCGGAGCGTGCCATCGATGTGGAGCCGCGATCCAAAGCGTGAAAACGCGATGAAGATTCGCCCTTCGGAACGAAAGCCGAAATTCATGCCCGCCATGCAGTCGCAATGGAAGGCGCAGGCATGAAGAGCATCGCCCGGATGAAAGGCGTCTCCTTCGGACGGCGTGATGAGTGCGGCTTGCGTCATCGACAGGCTGCCGTGAAGATGCGCGTCGTCGAAGCAGATACCGCCGTCCGCCACGAACCGATCGGCGAGCCACACGTCGCCGCCGATTTCGGCTTCCGACAGCCGCACGGCGTAGACATGTCCCACAGCTTCACTTCCGTTTGAGGCCGCGGCGCGGGTATCTTCAGCCGAGCGCGCAGACCGGTGATGCCGCCGCTGATCCTCGCTTTGCTCGCATCAATCCACGCGACGGCGTCAACTGGCCCCGCGTCGGAAAAGTCGAACGGACCATCGATGACCGCCGCGCGTGCAAGAAGATGGGAGAACCGACTGCGCTCGAGCGACAGCGCGTCAAGCCGCGCATGGGACAGATCGATCGGATCGGCGATTTCGCAGTCTTCGAGAACGAGCGCGCGCAGTTGGGTATAAGTGAGATCGAGCGGCCCCGCGATGCGGGCATGTCGCAAGCGGACGCCGCAAACCGGCGGCGCCGGTCTCAGCGCGAGATCTCGTAAAAACGCGGCGCGGATCGTCGGCTTCACCTTTCCGACGCCGACGAAGTCCATCACCTCTCCTGTGTTCATCCGCGCGAGCGCCGCGCGCTCTGCGGCGGAAAGCGATCCGGGATCGAACTCAATCGGCATAAGGGCGGTGGCGACTTGTGATACTATTCGGCCGCGCGTCGGTCGGGGTGGGGCCAGCGAAGCGCGACCTTCATTTTCTCATCATAGGCCGCAATCCAATCCTGACTTTCGGGCGCGGTGAAGGATCCACTCCGTGCATGCCAATAGACAGTGGAATCGAGCGCGCCCGGCGGCAGTACACCGGCATCGCGCAGATTCCGGGCGGCCTCCAACATCACCCGGCGAGTTCGCACGATCATCTGATCGCCCGGGCCGACATGCTCCCACGAATGGTCGGTGATCGGGCCCATGCTTTCGGTGATCGCCTGATCCTGGCCGGCGATGCTGCTGATGCCGGAATAGAGGATGTGGTTCCGCTGTGCCTCGCGATCGACGCCCCAGTCGTTGCGCGGATTGTTGACGGGCCGCCAGCGGCCGAACCAAGCGGTCGAGTTCGGGAGATATTGCTGTCGCTCGGCCCCAGGCATTGGCTTGCCATTCTTCATTGGCATGTACGCAAAATTATCGCCTTCGCCGGCGCCGCCCCTGATCTTGATCATCATGGTGTGAGTGTCGTCCATTGGCACCCAGGCGTTTGCAACGACCCTGCGCGAGATATCGGAATTCGGCGTCATCGTCCAAAACGGAAACAGGAAATGCGCGATGCGCCACGACATGCCGCCGTGCTTCTCGCGCCGATATGCGCCGTACATCGTGCCCCAATCGGTATTTTCGACCTTGTATTCGGGAGCCCGATTGACGACCGCGTGGTGCATGGGGTGCTCTTCGCCGAGTTCCTCCGGGCGCACCGACCCAGCATGAAGAAAGCCCAGATGCGACGTATCGATATCCCCTTCTAGGCCCTGAAGCCAGTTGCACTCGCGTTGGAGGATGTTGATCTTTGCATTACCCTCGGGCAGCAGCGTCGCCTCCAGCGCCGGCAGCTCGGGCATCGCGCTTTGGTCGCCCATATAGACCCAAATCAGGCCCGCGCGTTCCGTCGCCTTATAGGCTCTGGCGCGTACCTTCAATTTGAAATCCTGATGCAGGGGCACGCTCGGCATGTCGACACACTTGCCTTCGACGTCGAATTTCCACCCATGATAGACGCATCGGATGCCACCCTCCTCGTTGCGGCCAAGAAACAACGAGGCACAGCGGTGTGGACAGCGCTGGTCCATGACCCCGACACGGCCTGCGAAGTCGCGGAACGCGATCAATTGTTCGCCGAGCAACATGAGACGAAGCGGCGGCCCGTCAATCGCGACTTCGGATGAGAGTGCAGCCGGCAGCCAATATCGGCGCATCAGTTCGCCGATCACGGTGCCAGGACCAACTCGGGTCAGGTCTGACAATTCAAGTGCACCGACCATTACTGATCTTCCGTCATTGCCAGGGGAGATGCAGCTGCAAGCGCTGGCCGTTCATCGACCCCTGCAACGAATATTACTCTAATGAAGCCCTTTCCGAGGCGTCAACGTGGCTCCGCAGAAGCATATCAGCATCGCTTTCTGCACGCCCAAAAGTCGGTTTGGGATCGAGCTAGTCGACAGCAACCCATGCGGTATCGCCATCAATTGTCACTCTAGTGCCAAGATGCTCCGATAGGACCCGGGTTCGTTCGAGGATCCGTTGAGCGACGTCGCCATGCGCCAACACGGGCCGTCCACGTTGGGGGCGGCTAAGGCGAAAACCCAGGTCGCACGGATAAAGACGGATCGCGGCAGCGCGATGGTTGCGGTATTCGCATCGTGCCAAGAGCGCGTGCCAATACTCCGATGAGGCAGGGAAGCCGCGCGTTTCATTACCGGTACGGGCATCGAGAAAATCGGCAGGCGTCGCATCATGACCGAGATCGAACCGGTCATAGGCGTCGGCCGGAACCGATTCGACGGTATCGTTTTCCATGATGAAATTGCCAAGGCTGTGAAAAATCGGCTTACCCTTGTAGGTCTCCACGCCGAGCGTCATGTGATGACCGTGCCCAGCCACCATGTCAGCGCCAGCATCGATGGCCTCACGCGCGAAATCGCGGGCGAAATCGGCGGGCACATCGAAATGCGGAATGCTGCCGTCGCCAACTGAGGGCGCAAGCTCATGATTGTGGAACGAGAATATGACCCAGTCGGCCTGACGCCGCGCCTCGGCAATCTGGCGCAGAATCCCGGCCGCGTCCTTGCGGTTTGCGGTGGTCGCGACAGCGATCCCATTGCCACGGCGGAAGCGAGCATCCAGGAAGACGAAGCTGTTTTCGTCATCGAGCATCGCCTCGCTCTTTGAGAAAAAGCTCTTGGCCCGGTGTTCTTGAATCCTTCGATAACCCAGCTTATCGCTGAGCCGACGCAGTGCCGCCGCTCCTTCCTCGTCTACGGTATAGGTCTTCGAGAAACCGAGAGTGCTGACCCCGGGGCGGCCGGACGAATCCGATCGCGGATCGCCTGCCTTCGCGCCCTCGGGAAAGAAGCTGGTTGCCGCTACGACCGCGACGCGGCCGTTCCGCGTGTCGAGGTAGGCCGGCGCCCGCGCTTGCCCGAGCGTGGTCCCCATTCCGGAACAAGGAATACCGGCGACGCGCATATGCGCGACAGCGGCGAGAACGCCGCCTTGTCCGTAATCGGTGACGTGGTTGTTCGCGGCGCCGGCGAGGTTGAACCCCATCCATTTGATGTCGTCGAGAAGCGCCGGCGGTGTGGTCATGATGGTGCCGCGCGTAGCGATCGGAGCACCCTCGTCCGGCAGCCGCACCGTTGTTTCGAGATTGAAGAAGTTCGCGTCGCCACCACGAACCAGCTCAACAAGCGCGAGGAATTGGGGCTCCTCGAACGGCGTCAGCCGTCGGGTCAGCATGACGTCGCCAACGGCGACGATGGCAATATCGCCCCGCTCCGAATCATAAATCATGGGCTTCTCCGCCGCCGTTGGAACGTTCTTCCATAGCAGGTCTGCGGCGACACTGCTAATTCGCTTCATCCGCGCGTCCAACTGATTGACTGCGAAAACGCGTCGTCGGGTCGGCGCTCGCCGAATATGGCCTGTTGCTGGGTTTTCGCAAGGGACAACGGGGTCGGATTAGCCGGGTGGTTCGGGATCAACCATCAATTCAGGAGACGATCTGGACCGCAGTGCCGATCGCCAAACCTAGCTCATGGTCCGCGCGTCCTAGATTCACGGAAATCTCGGCAAGCCCATTCGAATTCTCGTACCAGAAGCCCGCGCCGGGCGGGAGGTCGCTGAAAGTTCTGGCGCGTTCGAATACTCGATCGGCCGCGGCAAGCCTGGTATCGGAGGACAGCACAGCCGCCCTCACACCCGTCATGGCGTTGCCGAAATGGTCGATATAAACGATCTCGCAAAGGTCATCCGGCCATTCTGCCTGGCGATGCATGCCATCCTGATATGGCCGTCCCGGCGGCGGCTCCCCGTGTCCCAGCATGGCTGTGACTGGTGCGAAGAGATCGCGCCCATGAAAGCTTGCCGATAGAGGCTCCGGCTTCCAATCGATGCTCCAGCTGCGCGTCGCCCCGGCGCGACGTTGGATCAGCTCGAACAATCCGTTGCCAGGACCAACATACCACCTGCCGTCGGCTTCCACGATAACGGGCGGCCGCGCGCTACCGACGCCGGGGTCGACGACGCAGAGAAAGATGGTTCCGGCCGGAAACCATATTGCATAAGCCGCCAACAAGTAGGCTGACGCCTTCGGGTTGCCGGTCGGCGCGTCGGCGAACAGATCGACAATGGGCGTGCCCGGCGCCATCCGGTGCAGCACCGCCTTCATCTGACCCGTATATGGACCGTCCAACCCAAAGTCCGTGAACAGCACAATCATGTTGCCAGCTTGACTCCGGGGCGAACCGCCGCGCGCCGACGGACCACATGGTGGAGGTCCGGCCGGCTAGGCACGGTCATGCACGGGACGAAATTTCATCTTGACCGTTCCTCCTCGATTTCGACGATCGACCGGTACGCACTGATCGCCTGCGGAAGCGGTGGCCTGCGGCGGCTTGCAATCAGGCCCCAATATCCTAGCATGGATTGCCCTCTTACTCTAAAGGAGCGGCTATGGAACTCACTGTGGTGCCCATCAGTAAGCCGGATGCTGTCAACTTCATCTTCGGCCAGTCGCATTTCATCAAGACCGTGGAAGATCTGCACGAGGCGCTGGTCGGCGCGGTTCCAGGCATCAGGTTTGGGCTAGCGTTCTGCGAGGCTTCCGGTAAACGGCTCGTGCGCTGGTCGGGTAACGACGAAACCGCCCTTGCCCTCGCACGCGACAACGCATTGGCGATCGGCGCTGGACACACCTTTCTGATCTTTCTCGGCGACGGGTTCTTTCCCATCAATGTGCTGGCTGCAGTGCGCGCCGTGCCCGAGGTTTGTCGCATCTATTGCGCGACTGCGAACCCGACACAGGTGATTGTCGTACAAACGGACCTGGGCCGCGGCGTCCTCGGCGTGGTGGACGGCGCCTCGCCGCTGGGTGTGGAAACCGACGCCGACATTGCTTGGCGCAAAGACTTGCTACGACGGATCGGCTACAAGTTGCAGTAGCTTGATGAGACTGAAACCGGCCACGCTGCACGACTGCGGAGTTCGTCTGTCACCATCTCCGATGAGATTCTCGGCAGCGACAATCCGACATCGTTGGAGACTTGAGCTGGTAATGCAAGGCAAGCGTCGACCACAATCTGTTGGGCCTCCGTGATCACCGGCGTTAGCGACCGGAATGGCTCCTTTTGAGCCAAATGAATGACGAAGACGCAACCCGCCATTTCGGTACCGGTGCAAAGCTGGTCAATGCGGCCAACTCTTACTGTTGCAGGCGAGCCTGGAGAACGCCAAGACAAGCATCGCATTGTTTCACGACTAACATCGTGATCCTGTAGTGAGAAATATTAAGGAAACACTTGAGTGCCATCTTCACTTGCTCAAGTTGTCACACGTTTAGCCTATGGGGCGAGGCAGCTTCCACGGGCGGCTTGGTATATCGGCCACAGCCTTGTGCTTCGCGAGCTTGCCGATTCCGTCCGCCAAAGAGACGAGCAAACACCCAAACGACGCGTTGATACCGATGCCCCGGTGCCGGACCGGAAGCGCATCTACATCGACATGGCGAAGCTGTTTTTGAAGGATCTAGCCAATGTAGAGGCGGGCTTCTACCCCCTTCCCAGTGACCACGACGGTTCCCTCGTTACCTTATTCCGTCGGTCTCGAATCTTCTTTGACGACCTTCCCAACATTCATCAGCGTCGCAAGCACCGCTCGTACAACGAAGTCCTAAACGAGACTACGCGGCGGAGACGACCGCGCTATTATTTGCAAAACTTCCATTATCAGTCTGGCGGATGGCTGACGGAGAAATCAGCGGAGCTGTACGACACTCAGGTCGAGATTCTTTTCAACGGTTCGGCAAACGCGATCAGGCGTCAGGCGTTGCCGCAGCTCCACGAAGTCTTTGCTGGACGGGACCAACGCAAGCTGAAGGTTATCGAGATTGGCTGCGGCACGGGACGATTTATCGATGCGCTCAAGCAAGTCTGGCCGAGGCTTCCGGTCTTTGGAATCGATCTGTCGGAGGCGTACGTCAAACACGCAAGGCGGTACCTAAAGCGCTGGTCGCGAGTGAACCTAAGCGTCGCAAAGGCGGAGAGCTTACCGGTAGCGGACGCCAGTCAGGACGCGGTTGTTAGCGTTTTCTTATTTCACGAACTGCCGCCGAAGGTTCGTCGAACGGTCCTTCGAGAATGCGGTAGGGTGCTGAGACCCGGCGGCCGCTTGATCCTGGTCGATTCCCTGCAACGCGGGGACCGGCCAGACTATAATGGGCTCTTGGAGCTCTTTCCGCAGAGCTATCACGAGCCTTATTATCTGAGTTACCTGGATGAGGACTTCGCCGGGCTTGCTGCCAAATACGGCTTGGCCCACGTCCGCGATGTAAACGCCTTCATCTCAAAAGTGATGGTGTTTGACAAACGGACGTAACGCCCCGCACGGCGTGGTGTGCTCAGACGTCGTCACGCTTCCGGCCCACAACACGCTTCATATGTCGCGAAGCGCGGAGGACGCCTGGCGGTCGTTTTCTTTGTTACGTATGGCGATTCCCAGCATGATGTGGCACGCCATGATGTTCTGCTTCTCGACTTTCTTCGCGCTGTGGGGCGCCAAACTCTGCTCCAATCGTGGTCCTCTCTCGCAGGGATTCACGGTTCGCGCGCCAGCACCGCATTCCCGTCAAAACGTTCCAGCATCCCCATCGCTCGGTCATGGCATGCTCCCTTTTCAACGGCAACGGGACCGATGACGGTCACACATCCCATGCCATGGCCACCTGGCCCTAAGGCATCTGCAGAACCTGCAGCACACTATCCTTGAATGTTCGCCCTGCGATTACCCGCCGGCTGCTTTTGGCACGATATCAGTTTGAAGGGTAGGTATTGAAGCACGTCCCGCGGTTTCCGGCAGCCCCAATTCCCTGCGGACGATATTCGTTCCTTGAGCAACCGCCACAGTTTTAAAAAAAGCGATATCACGGTTGCAACCCTGTCGGCCAAAGCCGCAATCGCTCGACACGATCAGTTGCTCTGGCGAAATATGTTCCAAAGCGGTGCGAATTGAGCTCGCGACTTCCTCGGCACTCTCGACCTGGAGCTTGCGGTGACTCACGGTGCCGATGCAGATCTTTTTCCTCAAATCGCCCTTGAGGGGTGCGAAAAGCTCGATCTCCCGCATGTCCCGATCTTTCATTTCAAGCGTCCACACATCACCGCGGCAGGCATCGAGGTAGAGTTGGAACGATTCGCGATAGCTGTCATCTTCGATCACACGCTGCATGTTCGGATTGCCCCAACAGGTGTGAATCCAGATTTCCACGTCGTCCAAACCTTTTACCTCACGGTTGTAACATTCAATCATGAACTTCACATTGTCATGATCACGGCCGTAAGTATTGGCCCAGAAATGGAGCGTGGGCTCTTCGATTTGGATACTGTTGCACCCGGAATCGCGCAGTGCGAGCAGTTCAGTATTCATGGCGACAGCCATATCCCAAATCACTTCGCGTTGATCTTTGTATCTTGACGTATGGAGATCGAGGAACAGTCCCATAACTTGCGAACAACATGTACCGAAGCGGACGGGCTTGGAAGTTTTTGCCTGAGCGAGTCGCCAGATTTTTGGGTAGTCGAGCGGGCGATGCTCGACCTTGTCCACGACGTGCGGCCAGCGCCAACCCGTGTAGATTTCGTTGAGCAATGTGCCGGGCGGATAGCGCAGCCAAGGCGAGCGAGTTTCCTCAGACTGAAGGTAGTCGCCGCCTAAGCCAGCCCATCGTTGCAGGGGATAGTGATGCCATGAACGACCTGCCAAGTCGTCATCGCAATGGAGGTCGCCATGAGTGAGGATGTCGATACCCGCGCGATCTTGATCACTGATAACCGTCGCGAGCGCATCCTGGAACTTCTCTCGGTAGCGTACATCCATCATGCAGGTGTCGAGGGGGCGGCCCCACATGCTGACATCGAACCAGTGCGGGCGCGGCCATGACCCCGTGGTTGTACAGGGGAGAACGACTCCGGCGGTTGTCGTAAACATGATAGCCATTCTAGAGTCGATGCGGAGAATGGCAAGTCGCCGCGCATTGTGATGACGTGGTTATGGTGCAATAGGCGATGCAAAATCGCGTGTCGCCACGACTTAATCACCAAACGTGCTGTCCCTCTCGAATACTCAAACGCGTCAGCATCGGTGATGGGGTTCACCAACAACGGGTCTCGTCACGATGCGCTCGTGGGCGGTTACTGCGCGCGGAAACGACGCTTCCCTGTCCAGAAAAAATTAAGTTCGATACGCATTGTGATACTTTCTGGTAGCGATGCAGCAGATCCGCAGATGCCGTTCGCCAAAAACAAAGACGAGGTCGACGCACTCGCGGCGTTCCGTCAAGCCAGGACTGTTGGGGTGTGAAGACCCGAACCTGGAAAATCGTCCGCGCGCCGCGCGCGGTGGCGTTCCTTGATCCGGTTGCCGCGTCCTTGAGCGGGCGGTGCAAGGCCTATCGCGGAAAGTGGCACCTCCCGTTCCAGATCGGACGGCAGCGACAGCGCCCGTCTCCTCGCTCCGCATTCACTCTTCTTCGATTTCAATTCGCAAGCGCGAACGACCGCCCAGTGCAGACCGCGGCGCGCTTCGCTGCTTTCAGCCGGCTAAATCCGTCGCGTGGTTTCGGCATCGAAGAGCATCGCTTTGTCGAGATTGAACGCGAAGGTGTGGCTTTCTCCGACCCGGACGGCGGTGTCGGCGCGCATGCGCGCCGTCAAGTCCTTGCCGGAGGCGTGAGTGACGACATAGGTGTCGGAGCCCGCGGGCTCGACAATCTCGACCCTGGCCTCGAAAGTCGCCACTGACTTCGCATTGCGGTCGACGCTCTCGCGGTCGTTCACCGCCTCAGGCCGAATACCGAAAATGACTTTGGCGCCGTTGGCGAGCTTCGCCTCGTCGGCGCTTGCCGGCACAGGCAACACGATCGGCGGATGTTCGTGACGTTCCAGAACGATCCGGCGCGCGCCATTCGCTCCCGTCACCTTCCCTTCGAGCAGGTTCATCGCAGGCGAGCCCATGAAGTCGGCGACGAAAAGATTGGAAGGCGAGTTATAGATCTCGTACGGCGTGCCCACCTGTTGCAGATTGCCGTCCTTCAGGACGGCGATCTTGGTCGCGAGCGTCATCGCCTCGATCTGGTCGTGGGTGACATAGACCATGGTCGCGGCGGTCTGCTGATGCAGGCGCTTGATCTCGATGCGCATGTCAACCCGCAGCTTAGCGTCGAGGTTCGATAGCGGTTCGTCGAAAAGGAAGATGCGCGGCTGCCGGACGAGCGCTCTGCCCATCGCGACCCGCTGACGCTGGCCCCCGGAGAGTTGGCTCGGCCGACGGTTCAGGAGATGCCCGATCTGTAGCGTCTTGGCCACCGCCGCCACCGCCTTCGCTCTCTCGGTTTTCGGCACGCCGCGCATCTCCATGCCGAACGCCATGTTCTCGGCGACCGACATGTTCGGGTAGAGCGCATAAGATTGGAACACCATCGCGATGTCCCGCTTGGATGGATGCAAGTCGTTGACGACACGGCCTCCGATACGGATTTCGCCTGAGCTGATCGATTCGAGTCCGGCGATCGTGTTCAGCAGCGTGGACTTGCCGCAGCCCGAAGGTCCGATAAGGACGAGGAATTCTCCCTTCTCGAGCGAGAGGTCGATGCCCTTGAGGACCTCGAGAGAGCCGAAGCGTTTGCGCAGCGCGACGATTTCGAGAGAGGCCATGGTTCTATCCTTTTACGGCGCCGGCCATCAGGCCGCGCACGAAGTAACGCCCGGCGAGAATGTAGACGAGGAACGTCGGACCTGCGGCGATGATCGCGGCGGCCATGTTGACGTTGTATTCGATGACGCCGGTCGAGGTGTTGACGATGTTGTAGAGAGCGACGGTCATAGGGCTCGACTCTCCCGCGGCGAAGGTCGCGCCGAACAGGAAGTCATTCCAGATGTTGGTGAACTGGTAGATCACGGTCACGATGAAGATCGGCGCGGAGTTCGGCAACAGGATGCGCCGGAAGATTTGGAAGAAGCCGGCACCGTCGATCATCGCCGCCTTCACGAGCTCGGTCGGAAACGTCGCGTAATAGTTGCGGAAGAACAGGGTGGTGAACCCGAGACCGTACACGACGTGGACAAAAACGAGATGGACAGTCGGATTTTCGAGGCCCATGGACATGCCGATCGTGTCCTGAAGCGTCCGACCGAGTTCTCCCAGCCTGCCGAGAATTGTCGCCATGGGAATGAGGATCGACTGGAACGGAATGAAGCAGGCGAACAGCATCATGCCGAACACGAGCTTATGGCCGGGGAAGCGCCACTTGGTCAGCACATAGCCGTTGAGCGCGCCGAGCAGGCTCGAGATGACCACCGCCGGTACGACCATCTTGACCGAATTCCAGGCATAGCCCTTGATTCCGGCGCACGTCAGCCCGACGCATGCCGTGCCCCACGCCTTCATCCATGGCTCGAACGTGAGGTTGCGGGGCAGCCAGAACATGTTGCCGCCGGTCACCTCGTCCAACGGCTTCAGCGACGTCATCACCATGACGACGAGCGGCAAGAGATAGACGAGCCCAAAGAGGACGAGCAGCCCGTAGATTACGACGCGGGTGGCCGTCGAATGGCGGGTCGGCTCGCGCGACGGCGTGGCGGCCAGCACGTCTGCGACACTCATTGACGTTTCTCCCTCAGCTCAGAATAGAGATAGGGGATCATGATTGCGGCGAGGGTCATGAGCATGATGATTGCGCTCGTCGAACCGACTGCCATCTGGTCTCGGGTAAACGTGTAGGAGTACATGAACGTCGACGGCAGCTCCGCGGCTCCGCCGGGGTTCTTGCCGGTAACCGACAACACCAGGTCATAAGACTTGATCGCCATGTGCGTGAGAATGATCAGGGCGGACATGAATACCGGCCGCAAGATCGGGATGACGATGCGGCGATAAGTGGCGTAGGTCGATGCGCCGTCGATTTGCGCGGCCTTCAGGATTTCGCCGTCGATGCCGCGAAGCGCCGCCAGAAACATCGCCATCACGAAGCCCGAGGTCTGCCAGACGCCCGCGATGGCGACGCAGTAAATCATCATGGGCGGATTCACGACCCAATCGAAGTGAAACCCGGGCCAGCCCAGGTCATGAACGGCCTTTTCCAGTCCGATGCGCGGATCGAGAAATAGCTTCCAAGCGGTCCCGGTGACTATGAACGAAAGCGCAAGGGGACATAGATAGATCGGCCGCAATATGCCCTCGCCCCGGATCTTCTGGTCTAGAAGGATCGCGAGAGTCAGACCGAGCAGTAGGCAGAAGGCGACATAGAGGCTACCGAAGAGGCCCATGTTAACGAGTGCGGTGTACCAGCTCGACGGCGGATCGGTCTGGAAGGTCCATGTCCAGAGCTTCTGATAGTTTGCGAAGCCGATGAATTTAAGGTTGGTGAAGGCTTTCGAGCTCGTGAACGACAACAAGAGCGTCCAGAGATTGAAGCCGTAGACGAAGACCAGCACCAGCGCGAAGGACGGCGCGAGAACCAAGCGCGGAACCAAGTCGCGAAGACGATCGCGTAGGTTCCGGCGAGGACTTCGGACCGCGCGGGCGGCGATCGGCTCGGCGGTTGTGGTCATTGTTTTCTCCTCGAGCGTTTCCTCGTCGGCGGCGACGAAGCCTCCTTCGCGCAGAGGCGAAGGAGGGCCGGCCCAGTCACTTCGCGGCGTTGATGGCGTCAACGAGCTCCTTCACGGCCCCGTCGGAAGTCTTGATCTCCCCGTGAAAGAACTTAGTCACAACGTCGTGGTAGGCGCCGGTGCCGATCGCCGGCGGCTGAGCATAATTCTGCGCCATCGAGCCGAGAAATGTGCCCTTCGCGTTGGCCGCTTTCACGTCGGCGATTCCCTTCTTGCCGCACATATCGAACGCGGCGTCGGGGACATCGATCCGGGCGGGCACGGAACCCTTGATGACGTTGAACGCGGACTGGACCTCCCGATTCATCGTCGCGTCCGCGAGCGCAAGCTGCGCAGCCTGTCGATCGGCCGACACCTTGAACAGGGCGAACATATCGGTGTTGTAAATCACCGTTCCATCGGTGCCGGGGAAGCGATAGCAGAGATAGTCCTTGCCCGGCTCCTTGTCGGCGCTTTTGAACTCGCCCTTGGCCCAATCGCCCATCACCTGAAGCAGCGCGTCACCTTTGATCACCATGGCGGTGGCGAGGTTCCAGTCGCGTCCCGAATAGTTGGGATCGACGTACGCGCGCAGCTTGGCGAGATTGTTGAACGACCTCTTCATCGTGTCCGACTTCAGCGCGCTCTCATCGAGGTCGATGAAGGCCTTCTTATAAAAATCGGGACCGACGGTCGACATGACGACAGAGTCGAACATTGTCGCCTCCTGCCAGGGCTGACCGCCAAGTGCGAGCGGGATGACACCGGCCTTCTTGGCCTTATCCAACAGGGCGATGAATTCGTCGAAATTCTTGGGCTCGGTTCCCCCGATCTTGTGCATTATCGCCTTGTTGACCCAGATCCAGTTGACGGAGTGGATGTTGATCGGGATGGCGTCCCACTTGCCGTCAGTGGTGGTGAACTTCTGCAGCGCAGCGGGAATGACCTTGGCCCAGCCTTCCTTCTCGGCCAGCGGGGTGACGTCAGCGAGCTTGCCGGCCTCGGCGTAATCGAGCGCGAAATAGCCGAGAATCTGGGATGCGGTCGGCGGATTGCCGGCCGCCACCATGGCTTTCAACGTGGTCATCGCGGCCTCGCCGCCGCCTCCGGCCACCGGCACGTCCTTCCAGGCATATCCCTCCTTCGCGAGATATTGCTTCAAGACGTTGAGCGCGGCCGCCTCGCCGCCGGAGGTCCACCAGTGCAACATCTGCACTTCCTTGAGGTCGGCCGCGGGGCTCGCGCCCGAGAAGTCGATCGCCCCCACGGCCATCGCGCCTGCCATCAATACGGTGCGAAGTTTCATATCTACACCACCTGTTCGTTGCTCCGCCGGATGCGGTCCGGCGCCGTATCCAGAAGCTGCTGCGAGGCTCCCGAGTATCGAACTCCGCCCCCAGCCCGCGCGGCAGCCACCAACACGTATGCGGGTCGGTGTGGCCGTGGAGTGTCTGACTTTCCGTGTAGTCCTTGACTGCATTGCGGCCGAGCTCGCGGCTGATCACCGACACCCGGTAACCGCCAAACGGCCATTCCGGCGGTCCGTCCAGGAAAGTACGCTCGTCCCGCAAATCGCGCTCTTCCCCATCAATGCGATTTTCCGCGATCGCGCGCATCTCGACGCGGGATTGATTGTCTGCGAGGTTCGAACATACCCGGCCATCCCAGCGGTTATCGTGCCATGGGACGCGAACAGAGACATGAGTGATTGCCGGCCCTTGCATGGGCTGTCCTCAGGCAACATTGGAAGTATTGTGCGATCTCTTTGGCTGAATAACCAGTTCCCAGCTCTGGCCGAGGCTCTTCGATAGGCAGATCGCGCTCAAGCCAGGTCGCAGTGCGGCTGAGAACGACCTAACGGAGGCAGAAGTTCGGCGTTTGCCCCTCGCTTTCTTGTTGTGCCGGCCATCGATCGGAACTGGACAACCACCTGTTTCAGTTTCGCACTTTGCCGTTTTCCCGCCGTCTGAGGTCTCGGTGTTCGGTTTTCGGGTCCTGACCGACGAAAGCCGTATTGCTGGTTTCAGCTAAATTTAGTCATTCTGTTTGCGCTCGCGTTGACGGTGGCGTGCCGTGTGCTACCGTCCGATACATGTCGATGACCCCGCCGGATCCCGACAATCGACCGGAACAGTCGATGACTACAGAAACGCCGAGCGCCGGAACAGCGGCCGAGACCGACGGATCGCTCCAACCCGCCGCTCCTACCGAGACTCGGGGCCAAGACATGCCCCAGAGTTCACCGAACGGCGACCAGCAGCGCCGCCGGCGTCGTCGCCGTCGGCATCGTCATCCACGCATCGACTCGACTACGGCGGCGCCCGGCGAAGGGACTGGGACCGCGCAGAAGACGTCCGCTCAACAGGTGAGAGCGGAAGCGTTATCGACGACCACGACAGAACAGGAAGCGCCTACCCACCCGCCGACCGGACACGCACCGCGCAAGCGGCGGCGCCGGCACCGCGGTCCGCGCCCCGGAAGACCCGGTCCGGTTGCAGCGACGAGCGATCCGGCGTCAAGCACGGCAGGTGACGCTGTCCCGGAGTCGGCCGCGATCGAGCCAAAGGAACCACCGCGACAAGGCCAAGCACTTCGTCGCGAGGGCCGGCGTCATTGGGCATCGCGCGAAGAACGGTTCGGCCGCGAAGACCGCGGAAAACAATCGGAGGATCCCCGGAAGGACGAGAAGCGGGGCGCCCACATCCGGGAGCCGCGAAATAAGCGCGATGGGCGCCGGCCGAACGGCCGGCTTCGTGAACGGGATCGGAACGATTCGCGCAAGAAACCTGAGCCGAAGATCTATCAGCTTGAAGCAATCGTCGATCACGGCTTCGAGGATGTGCCGGATCCCGAGGGCGCGACCCGACGTGTCGACTGGACCATCCTGAAGCGGACGACCAGCGATCAGCGCACAACGCGAATGCTTTCGACGATCTACGTAGTGCGGCGCGACGGTATTGACACGGAGTTCCCGCATTTGAGTGCCGCGCGCGCGGCCGTTAACAAGAACATCAATCATCCCGAAAAGCTGACGCTTTCAAAGGCGGATCATGCCGCAGCAAGAGGCGCGAAAAAATAGTGCGTATGCACAACCTTCGCGCACGAGTCGAGTATGGTGCTTTC
Source organism: uncultured Alphaproteobacteria bacterium (assembly GCA_963804725.1). Lineage (GTDB taxonomy): Bacteria > Pseudomonadota > Alphaproteobacteria > ATCC43930 > CGMCC-115725 > JAATGI01. The sequence goes on from CAWDRN010000015.1 coordinate 230,501, forward strand.
GTTCACGTGATGACGCTTTCCCAATTCACCCCGCGGCAATCCATCTCATACTCCAGCCCTTGCACAGGGGGGCGGTTGAAATGCCAGGTGAGTCCGCTGCGCGCCGCGCCGCGCCGCACGATTTCGTCACCCATGAACGGGTGGATATTCTGAACGGAGTAAGCCTGCGTTGCGGTGGTGTCCGCCCAGGTCAATCCGAACACGCCAAGCCGCTTCTGCTGCTCGTCGAGAACCACACGAGCCTTTTCACGCATGGCATCGGCACCGGTCTCACCGGGCCGCACGACGCGAGCCGCGTAATTTGCGCTACCCTCCGCGACTTCCGCGCAACCGGCAACGACGAATGTCGGCGTTGGATCAATTGAAGGTATTGTGAAGGAAAAGGCGTGTAACGACGGCTCGGACGGCGGATCGATCGCGGGGCACACATTGCTACGCGCGACCGGATTGACTGTTCCGTCAAAAATGGCCCACTTCTGCAACGTCACCACATAAATTTTGTTGAACGCGACAAAGCCTTGCTCAGTGAATGGCTCCGGCGATCGCAGTTCGCAGGCGCAGAACGATGTCAATGGTCTTCCAGCCTGCTTGATCGTGCGTTCGATTCTCGAAAAGCCTTCCGCGAGTGGCACCGGACGTCGAAACCGTATCCTTCGAATTTCGTAACCTGGAAGGGCAGCTACACCGCCTGAATATTGAAAGACCGCCGGGATAAACCGGTAATTGCCTGTGGAAAAATCCTGCGCCGCCATCTCGCTCTCCTAATTTCGATTGCGCTTCGGATTCGGCTGGACCATCGGCGATGAGCCTGCGCCACAAACGAAGTTGTTCCTCGATCGAAGCGTCGCGTGCTTGCCGGAAGAGCATCCGTGGGTACAAAGCACGCTCGTTGTGCAAATCATTCTTTGCTCGAAGTGGATCCTCTCTTGTTCACACTATCATCGGCTGCTCGTCGCAGCCAGTCGAGCGCAGCAAGCAATCTCACCAGAGGTTGCAGCGCTGCACACAATCGCTCGACGCCGGATGCTATCAGCGCGCCCGTTGGGGTGGCTCGGACAGAGGTCGGATGGCTGGAAAGTTGGAACCGACCTCTGCGCAAGCGCCGCTCGCCATGCGTCACGATGGCCATAAACCGATGGTGACCGGCGAGTTGGTGGAACGGTCGGCGTAGAGAATTATACCAACTCTCGGTGATTATGACCCATGGGCCCAGTTGCGAAGGCCGATGGACATGATAGTCCATGGCTGGTTGATGAGTTTGTTCCAGGCGAAGCAGCAATGGTCGACGATGTCGTCGTAGGATTGGAAGATGCGGTTTGAGAGCCAGTTGTCGCGCATGAACTGCCAGATATTTTCGACCGGATTGAGTTCGGGTGACCTAGGCGGCAGCGGCATCAAGGTGATGTTTTCCGGGATGTCGAGCTTGTCGGAAAGGTGCCAGCCGGCCTGATCGAGCAAGAGGACGGCGTGGGCGCCCGGTGCCACGGTTGTGGAGATCTCACTGAGATGCAGCGCCATGGCGGCGGTATTGCAGCGGGGCAGGATCAACCCCGCCCCGGTTCCCCGTGCCGGACAGATCGCCCCGAAGATATAGGTCGACCGCGTCCGTTGATCGCGCGGCGCCGATGGCCGCGTTCCGCGCTTGGCCCAACGGCGGGTGATTTTGTTCTTCTGGCCGATCCGGGCCTCGTCTTGGAACCAGATTTCGATCGGCTTGCCCGCCGCGTCTCGCCGGGCGATCTGGTCCAGGCTGGCGGTGAAGTTGTTTTGAACGCCGCCATGGCCTCGGCATTCTGGGCATGATGTCGGGGACGCGCCGACAGCTTGCGGAAACCCAATGCCCGCAGTTCCCGGCTCAGTGTTTGCTTGCTGATCGGAATGCGGAACTCCTCGAACACCCATTGCGCCAGATCGAGCAATCGCCAGCGCACCACGCCGTGAACTGCCGGAAGGGGGCCGCTCTCCACAATCTTCATCAGCGCTTGGCGCTGGACCTCGCTCAGCAAGGGTGGATTGCCCGGTGCCTTGCCATTCACCAGGCCGGGCGGCCCTTCGCCATTGAAAGCAAGCACCCAATCCCGAACCGTTTGCAGACCGACGCCGCCGATCCGCGCCGCCGTAGTTCGAGAGCCACCATCATAAATTGCCGCCAGCGCCAGAAGACGCCGCGTCTGATCGGCATCCTCCGAGCGCTTCGCCAACCGGCGCAATCGATCGCCATCATAATCCCCACGAAGCCGAACTGCCGCTGCCATGGCAAACCTCATCCCGTTTGCCATGGTGAATTAGGTTTCGCTCCTTTTGGGAATCCCACTCGTGAGTCTCATTCACCGAGACGCGGTATTAGACTCCATTGCCTGGAGGTTCACCTCTGAGCCGGCCAGCCCAGAATGCCGATGTGATCGCGCGTGACAATCTTCGAGAAATGCCAAGCGCGAGCCCGGCGCGGTAACGCCATGCCAACCGATCGTGCAATGCCGGTGCAGTTTTGGGTGGCGTCGCGGCCGCAGTTACACGCCGAGCCACCGATGCTTCATTTCCTCGGCATCGGCGAAGGCGGCTGGGGTGCCGCGCCAGCGGACATGACCCTTGCCGAGCAACACCACCGCGTCGGCGAAGCTCAGGGCGAATTCGAGCCGCTGCTCGACCAAGAGAATGGCGAGTCCGGTACCCTTGAGGCGCGTCAGCACGCCTTCGATCTCTTTGATGATGAGAGGCGCGAGGCCCTCGGTCGGTTCGTCGAGCAAGAGGAGGCGCGGGTTTGTGAGCAGCGCCCGCGCGATCGATAACATCTGCTGCTCGCCGCCCGACAGCTTGCCGCCGCCGCTTCTCTGCCGCTCCTCAAGGCGCGGGAAGAGCTCGAATACCCTAGCGAGCGTCCAGCCTTCGCCCTGGCCGCGCTGCGCCAGGGTCAAGTTCTCGAGGACCGACAGCGAGCGGAAGATGCCGCGTGTCTCGGGGACATAGCCAATGCCGGCGCGCGCGATACGATGCGGCGACTTACCGACGATGTCGCCACCAGCGAAGCGGATAGCGCCGCGCCGCACCGGCACGATACCCATGATCGCCTTGAGTGTCGTCGTTTTGCCAGCGCCGTTGCGGCCGAGGAGGCTGGTTATGCTGCCCGCAGCGACGTCGAGGCTGACACCTTGGAGGATACGGCTGTCGCCGTAATAGGCGTGGACCTCGGTCAGCGACAAGAGCGGCTCGCTCACGGCGCGCCCTCGCCGAAATAGCGCCGGCGCACTACTTCCGAGCTCCGGACCTCCTCCGGCGTGCCCTCGACCAGGATGCTACCGTAGTCGAGTACCGTGATGCGTTCCGCGATCTCGAACACCACGCCCATATCGTGTTCGATGATGAGCAGCGAAATCTCGCGCGGCAGCGATGAGATGAGCGCCGTCATCGCCCGCGTCTCCTCGGTGCTCATGCCGGCCGTCGGCTCGTCGAGCAGCAGTACCTTCGGCGCGACGGCGAGGGCGAGCCCGATCTCGAGCTGGCGCTGCGTACCGTAGGGCAGGGTGCGGACCGCGCGATCGAGGGAGTCCGCGACATGGATGCTCTGCGCCAGCTCTTCGACGCGGTCGCCGAGCCGCGGCATGCCGTGGAAACGGCGCCAAAACACGCCACCCCAGCGTTTGCCGATAGCGACGGCGAGGCCGAGATTCTCGCGCACCGTCAGATCGGGAAAGAGATTGTTCTTCTGAAAGCTTCGCGTCAGGCCGGCGCGCGCCCGGGCGTCCGGCGGCAGCCGGGTCAGATTCCGCCCCGCGAGGCGGATTTCGCCGGCATCGGCGCCGATCTCACCGGTCAGGAGGTTGAACAGCGTCGTCTTGCCTGAGCCGTTCGGCCCGACCACGGCATGGCGTGCACCCGCTGGCAAGGTGAGCGAGACGTCGCGGGTCACCTCGAGCGCGCCGAAGGATTTCCTGAGGCCGACCGCCTCAAGCATCGTCAATGGCGGCGCGGCTGCGCCCCATCCGAGACAGGCCATAAAGCCCGTTGTCGGCAAACAGAACGACCCCGATGAAGAAGGCGCCCATCACCAGCATCCAATAAGGTGTCCAGGCTGAGACCCAATCGCGTAGCACGACCCATAGCGCGGCGCCGGCCACTGGCCCGGCGAGGGTGCCAAGCCCGCCCAGGATCACCATGACCAGCACGTCGCCCGAGGTAGTCCACACGAGAGTGTCGGGCGATACGAGCTGCGTGCGTTCGGCGGCGAGCGTGCCCGCGAGTTCCGCGACCGCGCCAGCGATGGTGAAGATGGTGAGCTTCAGACGCAGCACCGGCAGGCCTAGGGCACGCGCGCGACCTTCGTTCTGGTGCACGGCGACCAGCATGTGGCCGAAGGGCGAGGCGACCAGCCAGGCGAGCGCGACGTAGGCAATGCCAGCAATGACCACCGCGAAGAGGGCGAAGTCGGACGGGTTCATGAGCTGCAGGCCGAGCCACGAGAGATCGATCTGTGGCACGCCCGACATGCCGCCGAAGCCGCCGAAGAGGCGCGAGCGTAGGACATAGGCCCAACCCATCTGGCCGAGCGCCAGTGTGATCATGATAAAGAACACGCCGCCGATGCGTGCGACGATGATGCCGAGAAGGGCCGCCGCTGCCGCCGCCAGCGCTACTCCCGACACAATCGCGATGCCTGGCGGCCATGCCAAGAACTGCGTCAGCGCCGCCACCGCATATGCGGCGATGCCGTAGAACAGAGCATGGCCCAGTGACACCATGCCGGTATAGCCTACGAGCAGATCGAGGCTCATCGCGAACACCGCCCAGACCGCGATCTCGCCGAGCAGGTCCTCGCCGGCATATCCCGCGAACCGCCAGGCGATGAGGCCGCCTGCGAACAGAAGCGCGGCCAGCATATGTTGCTTCGCGCCGGCGAGCTTCATCGATGGCGGGGCGCGAGCAAACCGCCCGGCCGCAGCACCAGCGTCACCACCATCACGCCATAGATGATGAAGCTGGCGAAGGTCGGAAGCAGGACATCGCCAAAGGTGGCGGCGATCCCTATCAAAAGGGCGCCGAGGAACGCGCCGCCGAGCCTTCCCGGCCCGCCGACTACGACCACGATGAGGGCCGGGATCAACACCGCGATGTCCATACCGGGATAGATTTGCAGCACTGGGGCCGCAACCACGCCGGCCATCCCGGCAAGGCCGCAGCCGAGACAGAACACGAGGAAAAAGGCGAGATCGACATTGAGGCCGAGGCTTGTCGCCATTTCCCGGTCATCAACACCAGCCCGCACCGTGGCGCCGAGCCGTGTGCGCTCGAGGCCGATATAGAGCAGGAGTGCGATGGCGAGGCCCAGGCCGATGATGAACAAGCGGTAGATCGGATAGTTCTCGCCGAAAATCTCGATGCCGCCGCCGAGGAGGCTCGGCGTCACGATCGACTGGGTGTTGTCGCCCCAGACGAGGCGCACGACATCGATGCCGATGAAGATCAGGCCGAAGGTGACGAGGACCTGCTTCATGGGGCTCGCAGTCTGCATCCGGCGGAGCAGCGTAGCGTAGAAAAGCGCGCCGGCGAGCGCCGCTGCCGCGGTGCCGGCAACGAGCGCCAGCCAATACGAGCCCCAATACCGGGCGACGCTATAGCCGACGAAGGCCCCGACCATGTAGAGCGTGCCGTGCGCTAGGTTGATGAAATTCATCAGCCCGAACACGATCGACAATCCCACCGCCAGCAGGAACAGCAGCATGGCGAATTGCAGGCCGTTCAGAAGCTGAAGAATGAAGCCGGCAAAATCCATGGTCGACGCACCGCCTCGCGCCGACTGGCGACTGAGGCGGCTCCCGTGCTAACCGAGCTTGCAACCGTTGGGCGGGTCCTGCACCTGGGGAATTGTCTCGATTACGTGGAAGGAAGCTTTGCCGCCTTGATCCACCACTTCATAGATGTAGAGGTTCTGGATGATGTTGTTGGTCCGGGGGTCGATGCGCAGCTGGCCGCGCGTGCCATCGACCTTGACCTCGTGGAAGGCTCGGATGAGGTCGCCCTTGTTCGCGGTCTTGCCGTGGGTAGCCTCAAGCGCAGCATACGTCAGGAGGCCGGTGTCATAGCCCTGAGCCGCGAACTCGGAACCGGGGCGGTGATATTTGGCCTGGAACTCGCTCTGGAACTGACGATTGGTCGGCGTGTCGATCGCCGGCACGTAATTGAGGATGCCGAGCACGCCGACCGCGTCCAAACCTTCGCTCGGCAGATTGAGCGGCGACACGATCCAGCCAGGTCCCGTCAGCTTGATCGACTTCTTGAGGCCGAATTCGGTGAATTGCTTGACGAAAGCTGTGGCCGGTGGGCCGGCGAAGAACGTGAATGCCGCGTCCGGATGCGCTTCCTTGATCTTGGTGAGATAGGGGCCGAAATCGCTGATCGGGCCGAATGGCGGATATTGCTCGTTGACGATGGTGCCGCCCGCCGCGGTAAAGGTGCGGCGAAAGCCGTCCATCTGCTGGTGGCCGGCGGCATAGTCGAAGGCGATGAGAGCGACGCGCTTTAGGCCGTGCCTCACCAGCCACGGTCCCATGTCACGTACGATCTGATCGTTGGAGAAGGAGGTGCGAATCACCCAGAAATTGCAATCTACGCCGCTGATCTCGTTGTCGCCGGCATTGGGGACAATGAGCGGCGTCTTCGCGGCGACGGCGAAATCGCGGATCGCCTTGATCACGCCGGAGCCGATCGACCCGACCAGCATGTCCACATGGTCGCCATAGACGAGCTTCTTCGCCACCGAGAGAGCAATATCGGGTTTGTGCTGGTTGTCGCCGTCGATGATCGTGATCGTGCGCCCATCGACCGCGCCGCCCTTGTCGGCGATCGCCATGGCGAGGCCGTTCGCCACCTCATGGGCAAGAAGCACGTAAGGGCCGCTGGAGAATTCGAGGTCGAGTCCGATCCTGATCGGATCGGCGGCGTAGGCCGAGCCAGCGACGAACAGCAACGTAACGGCCGCGACAGCGGCCCCATAGCGGGCGCGGTTCATGGTTGTTGTCCTCCCTGTTGTGCGACGGGTTGAAACGCCGTCTGCGACGTGGCAGCGAACCTACCACGTAGACGAAAAAGCGCAAACGTGCGCAACTCGTCGACCCTGCGACGCCAGGCGGCGACCAGTTTGGGGAAGTTCGGTGCAGTGTGTTCCGCACCGAATTCAAGGCGATGCTCGTTCCAGAGCTGTTGCGCGATGGGCTTTGGCTCGGCCCAGCCTGCTCGATCGGGCGAGGTCAGGTGAATAGACCAGCCGACAGCGCAACGTGGCGCCGGCAGCCTCGTTAATTAGCGCACGCTCGAATCCTGGTGCGGCCCGAGATTGTCCATGACGAGGATGTCGGAGGGCAAGCTCGTCAGACATTGGCGCACATATTCGATGAAGATCGCGCTGGTCAAGGCGCGGTCGATAACGAAGTAACGGTGATCGCGTTTGTGCCGCGGACCGGCGCCGACTGGCGGAGCCGTGCAACCCAGGACGGTCATATGAACTAAGCCCGTTATAGATTTCTCAGAATTTGATGGTGCGACGGCCCAGTCGACGACGAGCCCCCGGGATCAATCGTCCGGGACCGCAGCACACCATAATCACGCATGCTTCATCCCCGGAACTATCCCGCTTGCCGGCCATTTCTCATTGGGGACCGAGATGAAGGAGGATACCGGCATGATTCGCAAACTAAAATCCGGCGAATACCGACTTTATTCGCGCAAGGTGAATCCCAAGACCGGCAAGCGGCGCAATCTAGGCACGTTCGCCAGCCGCACCGCCGCAGAAAGACACGAACGCGCCGTGCAATTCTTTAAGCGGCATTGACCGGCTCGGCCGTGTGCTCTCGATTGGTCGTGCCATTCAGGATCCGATTTGGAAGTGCCAGCAGCGTTCGCTGTCCGAGGTCTCTATTCCAGAGAACCTAGGATGAGCTATATGAGCTTGCTCCGTTGGTGGCGCTGTGGGAGCGGTACGGTCACTGCCCATCGCCTTGGGGTCCTCGCTGCGGCGTTCGAACCAGTTGGTGGAGGAAATTCGTAATGAAGACTGAATGGCGCGCTGATCCGCTTGTCTGGGGCCACGGGCGTACCGTCTTCGAGATGTTCCTCGAACCGACCTGCCCATTCTCAGTCAAGGCATTCGGTAAACTCGACGACCTGCTCGGCCAAGCCGGCGAGGACCACATTACCGTCAGGCTGCGCCTTCACTCGCAGCCTTGGCACATGTACTCGGGCGTGATCGTGCGCTGTATCCTGGCAGCCTCGACCCTCGAAAGCGGCAAGACGGCAGCGAAATCCGTCTTAGCGGCGGTAGCGGCGCATCGTGAAGAATTTGAATTCGATCGCCATTGCGGCGGGTCGAATCTTGATGCCACGCCCAATGACGTCATCAGCCGGATCGAGCGCTACAGTGGCGTGAAACTAGCCGAGGCCTTTGCAATCCCCGACCTCGACCGAGAAGTGAAGTGGCACTGCAAATATGCTCGTCAGAACGGGATCCATGCGTCGCCAACTTTCATGATCGACGGGCTGGTTCAGGCCGACATGAGCAGCGGCGATCCTGTGGCGGATTGGCTGTCGCGCCTACGCGCGCAATGGGCGCGCAACCAGACTTAAGCCATGGGATGGCGCCTCGTGCCCGACTTTGACCGCTGTGGAATGCAGAGCGGGGCTGCTTTGCCCGATTGCAATAACCGCGATCGTGGCGGCACCAACGGCACGATGAACATCTGCGACGGGAGAAGAGCATGGCCATGAAGATCGACCGGATCCAGCCTGCGGGCTTGAATGTCCGCACACAGCAGGGGAAGCCCGCCTATTCGCACGTCGTCACGGTCACAGGACCGGGTAAGACGATTTATATCGCTGGCCAACTGGCACGCGACGCACAGGGCAACATCGTTGGCCCGGGCGACATGCGGGCGCAGCTCGAACAGACCTTCAAGAACCTCGACGCCTGCCTCAAAGCCGCCGGTGCGACTTGGGCCGGTGTTGTTAAGACCAACACCTTTGTCACCGACCTTGAGGCGTTCTTGAAGTGCTCTGACGTTCGCATGCGCTACTTTGGCGAAGCCAGTCCGACCAGCACGACGATCCAGATCAGCGGCCTCGCCCAGCCAGAGGCGATGGTCGAGATAGAGATGATCGCAGCGGTCGAGTAAACCAACCGACGAATCGATTGGCGCGGTTATCGTTAACACGATCGTCGGCGTGACCGAGGAGCAGCAGCGCAGGTGATGCTGCCGCTCTGGTGCGACAGTGGGAGCTCAATCGTCTCCGCGAGCACCTGGCGAGCGCGTGAACCGACAAAAAAAGGATTTAGTCGAGCGCCTCGCGCTGGTCGCGACGGGCGGTTGTGCGCGCTTTCGTTGGTCGGTTACAACTTGTTGTCGCGGGTTGGAGTCCACCATCGCCACCAAACCGGCTGGTTCGAAATCAGTCAGCATAATACAGGTAAGATGTTGTTTTTACGGATTTTTTTCACGAAAAAGAAAGATGGCGTAGCAAATAGGGTAGCAAAACCGAGCCAAATGTAGCGGTTTCCTCGCCCGCCAACTATTGGGCCAATCGCGCTTACTAAGCCGGCAATCCGGGGCCGGCAGACTTGTGATAACCTCCGACGTGAAACCGGAGGATGAATCGATGCGCTCTTGGCTTGTGCTCGCCGTCCTCGAGCTGGCGAGCTTGCATGCCGTGGATGCTGCCGCGCAGCCCCCGCCGTCACCGCCGGCCGTGCCTTATCAACTCATTACCACCGACGGCCAACGGATGGGGTTCGATACTGCCGCCATCATAGCTATTGCCGACCGCGACCCCTATACCGGCGCTGCGGTCACCTGCATCTACGGCCTTTCGCCGCCGCCATGGGCTTTCATCAAGGTTAGGGAATCGGTTGGTACTTTCCTAATCTTACTGAGTCACAAAAAAGGGGAAGATTCGCGAATTTGCGAATCGTGATACGCGGGAAGATTCATGATCGGCATGAGGGCTGAGATGGATTTCCAAACGAGCGCGCGCAGTGAATCGCGCTTTGCCGCGTATGTCGAGGGGCTTGTTGGCGTGATCGGGCACGTGGACCGGGCGGGACCGCTGCGCGACTATTGCGTGGGGCTGATGCTGCCGGTGGAGCGCAAGAGCGTTGAGCCGATGGCGGCGGTGACGGCGCCGGAGCGGACGGCGGCGCAACATCAGTCACTGTTGCATTTTGTCGGGCAGGCGCCGTGGTCGGATGCGAAGGTTCTGGCCAAGGTGCGCGAGATGGTGCTGCCCGAGATGGAGCGGCACGGCGCGATCGAGGCGTGGATCATCGATGACACCGGGTTTCCGAAGAAAGGCCGGCACTCGGTGGGGGTGACGCGGCAGTACTGCGGTCAACTCGGCAAGCAGGACAATTGCCAAGTCGCCGTCTCTCTATCGGTCGCCAATCACGACACCAGCTTGCCGGTGGCCTATCGGCTGTATGTGCCGAAAGATTGGGCCTTGGACAAAGCGCGGCGGGGCGAGGCGGGGGTTCCCGAGGAGATTGGGTTTGAGACCAAGCCGGAGATTGCGCTGGCGCAGATCCGCGCCGCTTGTGAGGCCGATATTCCGCGCGGCGTGGTGCTGATGGATGCCGGCTATGGCAGTGACACCGAGCTGCGCACGGACATCGGCGCGCTTGGGTTGAGCTATGTTGCCGGCATCATGCCGAACACCTCGGTCTGGGCTCCTGGGACAGCACCGCTGCCGCCGAAGAAATGGTCGGGTCGCGGACGCCCCCCGAAGCTGATCGGTCGTGACGCCAAACACCGGCCGCTTTCCGTCAAGGCGCTTGCGCTCGGCCTGCCAGCGGTGGCGTGGCGCATGATCAAATGGCGTGAAGGCACAAGCGACTGGCTGTCCTCACGCTTCGCCCGGATACGGGTTCGCGTTGCACATCGCGATTACCAGCTCACCGAGAGCCGTCGGGATGAATGGCTACTGATCGAATGGCCCCGGGGTGAAGACGAGCCGACCAAATATTGGCTCTCGACCTTGCCGCCGAACCTTGCCCTCGCGCGCCTGGTCGATCTCGCCAAGCTGCGCTGGCGCATCGAGCGCGATTACCAGGAACTCAAGCAGGAACTCGGCCTCGGGCACTATGAAGGTCGTGGGTGGCGCGGCTTCCACCACCACGCCACACTCTGCATCGCCGCTTACGGATTCCTAATCTCCGAGCGGGAGACGATTCCCCCCTCGGGACTGCGTGGCGCCTCGTGGCTCTCGAAACCTGCCGTTCCCGGCGGTTACCGACCGCGAGGCGCCCCCAATCAGACCGGAACGTCATATCCCGAACTCGATCGCAACCTTGCGCCGTCGCATCGTCATCGCGCTAGCGCCGACTCTGTCGAGATGCCCTTGTTGCGCCCGCATGACCTCGCGCAGAACACATCTCAGTTTGTGACGCAGTAAGACTAGGAGTGTGTCCGGGTAATCGGATTTTGCTCGACGGCAATGCGGTGACGTGATTCGCTATGCGGCATGAGCAAGACCTTTCGTGCGTGGGACGTTGACCAAGTTTGGCTGCTGCCGCCCTCGATTTGGGATTTGGTGCCCGCCGGCCATCTTGCGCACTTCGTGCGCGAGACCGTGCGCGACGGGCTCGATCTGTCGGCGATCATGGACACGTATGAGGAGGAGCGGGGCTACCCGCCCTACCATCCGGGCATGATGGTGGCGCTGCTGCTCTATGGCTACAGCCAAGGCATCTACTCGTCGCGGCGGATCGCCAAGGCGTGCGAGGAGCGGCTCGATTTTGCCGCGGTGACGGGGATGCAGCGGCCCGACTTCCGCACCATCAGCGACTTCCGCAAGCGGCACCTGGCGGCACTCTCGGGATTGTTCCAACAGGTGTTGAAGCTGTGCCGGGCGGCGGGTCTGGTGAAGCTCGGTCACGTCGCCTTGGACGGTACCAAGATCAAGGCGAACGCCTCCAAGCACAAGGCGATGAGCTACGGGCGGATGAAGCAGGCGGCGCCAGCGCTGGCGGCGGAAGTTCAGCGCTGGCTGGCCGCGGCGGCAGAGACCGACGCGGCCGAGGACCGCGTGCACGGCGTCGAGCGGCGCGGCGACGAGATGCCGGAGTGGATGGCGAACAAGCAGCGGCGGCTGGAGAAAATCCGCACGGCGAAGGCAGCGCTCGAGGCCGAGGCGCGCGCGGCCGCGGCGGCGCAGGCGAGCGAAAAGGGCGACGGTTCTGGCCCCAGCGGGCCGGCACACCCTCCGGCCGAACCGGCGCCGCCCGCGGACAAGGCGCAGCGCAACTTCACCGATCCCGAGAGCCGGATCATGAAGACCAACGACGGCTTCATCCAGGGCTACAACGCCCAGGCCGCGGTCGACGCCGAAGCGCAGGTGATCGTCGCGCACGACTTAAGCAACGCCACCACCGACCAGGCGCAGCTGGCCCCGCTCGTCGCCGCGATCAGGACCAATCTCCACCGCAACCCCGACGAGATCTCTGCCGATGCCGGCTACTGCTCCGAGGCCAATCTCCGCACCCTCGCCAAGCGCCGTATCAACGCCTACATCGCCACCGGACGCCAGCACCATGGCACCGCCGCCGCGGTCGCGCAGCGCACGCCCCGGGCGGGCAGCCGCGTTGCCCGCATGGCCACGAAACTGAAGCGCGCCGGCCGCCGCAGCCGTTATCGCTTGCGCAAGCAGGTCGTCGAGCCCGTGTTCGGTCAGATCAAGCATGCCCGAGGCTTCCGCCAGTTCCTCCTGCGCGGCATCGACAAGGTCAAGGCCGAATGGGCCTTGCTCTGCACCGTTCACAACCTCCTCAAGCTCGCCGCCGCAGCCTGATGGGCTGCGGCGAGCGTACACGCCAGCAACAATCGAATCCGGAGCGCCGCTTTCGCAACTCAATCTTGCGCGTGCAAATCGCGACCGCGGACCGCCACCAAAATTCCTCCGATCCTCGCAACTCAGTGCTAACCTCCCCACCCTTACTCAGACACACTCCTAGGGCGCTTCGGCATCGCTAGCTGGTTTGTCAAGTTGACTCGGCCCGGCCGGTCTCCCGTCTGGATCAACGCGGCCGCGGTCTTCCTATTGCGGAAGCCACTGCCCGGCGAATATCCCGCGGATGCAAAATCTGTCGTTTTCGCCAGTGGACTGGTACAGGCCGTCACGCAGGATCCTGCCATTGTCAAAGCAGCCGTCGAGGCAGCGGGCCGCCGATTTTTTCGCTGATCGGGCGCATCGCAAAAACGCAGCGCACCTTGCCGCCCGACGGTCGCGCGGCATATTTCGTCGGACCAAACTATGGAGGCATTCAGCCTGCAGCTGGGGATTCCAGGAAGACCGCGAAGCCCGGTCCGAAGCCTCAAAGGTTGAGCAACCACGCAACCAGCCCATCTGCCGCGAGTTGCGAAGAACACCACGCGATATGGCCGTCGGGCCGCAGCAAAATCACCGCGCGCCGGCTGAGCCGAAACGCGCGCGCCACTTCACCATGATTGTCGTGCACCGCGACCTCTGACCCCAAAGGATCGGTGAGGATGCGGTCGCTACCAGCCGGTAATACGCAAACGATCCGGAACTCGTGGAGATGGCGTCGTACTGCTTCTACACATGTGCGCCTATCCGCAGCCGATCCGTCAAAGAGCAGCAAGGTCCAGTACGCACCCGCCAAAGTGCCAAGCGTTGTCGCCTGCCCGGTCGGTACGATAAGGCACGTGGCGTCGGCGCGCGATCGCCGGCCAGCGGCGTCCGGCGAATGAAACTCCAAAATCGCTCGCCGAGCGTTATGGTCGCCAGCGGCCCGCCACGATAGCTGACGCGCAGTTGGGATCCGGTCTCGAGCCAGTGCCGCTGCATCGCCGGCGAGCCCAGCAGCCGCAACAGCGCATGGTCGCGAAACATCCGGTTGTACACGGTGCGCCCGAGGAGAATGTTCCAATTCCGGCTGGTTTGTCTGACGACGTTCGCGGTGACTGGACGCCGCTCCGCTTCATAAGAGTTCGAGCAATCGATCCGAGGCGTTGCCGTTGATCACGCAAGCCAATTTCCAACCAAGGTTGAATGCATCGCCAATCCCCGTGTTCATGCCCTGCCCACCGAGTGCGCTGTGGATATGCGCCGCGTCACCCGCCAGGAACATGCGTTGCCGCCGATACGCCGAGGCGATACGTCGGTGAAGCGAAACACACACTGATGTCCATGTGCCGGAGGCGACCCGTGGCGCCGCATTTCCGACCCGTTCCAGCAGCAACGAGCGGACGCGATCGAGAACGGCGTCAGAAACAGGTGAGTGGCCGCGCAGCAGCGTAGCCGCACCGTGTCCGGCCTGCGCCATCGGATCGTCGGATTGCAGCTCGGCAAAGATGCGCCACAACCCGCCGGGGAGCGGCACATAAGGATCATACCGTCGGGGTGCAGCCACGTTGTGCCCTCGTCGGCGCCGCCGCTAGGCAGGTCCATCAACTCGACATCGGCGAGGATCAGCGTCTCGGGAAAGGGCCGCCCCTCAAAGTCGACCCCCATCAGATCGCGCACTGCGCTGTGCGCGCCGTCGCATCCGACCACCCACTCCGCCCGCGCGGAATATTCGCCATGGCTCGCACGAACGCGCGTCTTGACAGCGTGGCTATCCTGCACAGCGGCGACGAGATCGTGACCCCAGCGCACCTCGCCACCAAGCTCTGCCAGCCGTTGGCGCAGCTGCGCCTCGATCTCGGCTTGTGAGATCAGCAGAGGTCCGAGGGAGTCCCGACCGCGTGTGGTTTTCACGATGAACTTGGTTAGCAGTCGCCCGCGCCGCCGAATATTGGTTGCGTATGCGTGTACGGCACGCTCTGGCAGATGGCCGAGAGCGCCCAGGCGAGCGAGGATTTCGCGGCCGCGCGGCTGCAGGCGGAGCGCTCGCGAAGTCATCGCCGGGCCGGCGGCCTTATCGATCACCATCACCGCGATCCCGAGGCTCCGTAAGTCGCAGGCTGAGGTCAATCCGGTAGGGCCAGCGCCGACAATTAGGGCGGTGGTCTCGTCCACTTCGCACTCCGGAGGGCGAAGAGCTCCCTTTACTGAACTCCTGCCCACCGGGGATGTTCCGCTGCGCACTCGGCCGCAGCCGCTCAAAGCGGCGTTTTAGATGCCCTTTTTGATCAATCCGCGCGGCAGCTTCCAAATGCGATCAACTAGCACCGCGCTCCGAGTGCCATGCTCAGTCGCAGGAAACAGGCCGCCTCGCGCGAGGGTTGGGTCTTGAGGCAGTCGAACTTGCCAGTTGCGCCCAGCTATCGCAACGCGCCGCGGCAAGTCCCCTCATGTCTCACTGCCGTTCCCCTTGCCGAACTATTGTGACGTTCACAACTTTGGACACTAAATCAACCGGTCGAATCATCCGACAGCCAGTCCATCATGCATGCACGCATCCAGCCACGGTTTGATGGTCAGCGGTCGGCCAGCGTCATCCGGCCGGCAGAGCCGCCCGCGATCTTGCCGAACACGGCGCCATTGGTGAGGCCGCTGCCGCCGGGATAGTTGAACCAAAAGATGCCACCGACGAGCTCGCCCGCCGCGTAAAGGCCGGGGATTGGCTCGCCGTCGGACGAGATCACTTGGGCATCGGCGTCAATCTTCAGGCCACCAAAGGTGAAGGTGATGCCGCATGTCACCGCGTAGGCCTCGAAGGGTGGCGTGTCGATTGTGTTCGCCCAGTTGGATTTCGGGATGGCGAGCCCTTCGGTGCAGCGGCCATCCTTCACGTTTGGATTGAAAGGGATGTCCTGGCGCACCGCAGCGTTATAACCTTTCAATTCGGCGAGCGCCGCCTCGCCGTCGGTGTCCTCGAGGCTACGGCAGAGTTCCTCCAGCGTGCTAGCGATGTGCTTCGTGACTTGCTTAATCCGATACTCGTCACGCAGCTGCGCCTTCACCTTTGCGTCGAAGATCTGCCAAGCAAACTGACCGGGCTGCGAAAGGATCACGCGGCCGTATCTGGCGTACGTGTAGTTACGGAAATCAGCGCCCTCGTCGACGAACCGGTTGCCCAAGGCATTGATGTATACGCCCCAGGGGTAAGAATGTTTCTGAAACTGGTCGCCGACGGCGAGGTCGCCGAAATCCGGTGCATTCCGTTCCCACGCTACGGCGTGGCAGCCGGACCAGTTGCCGACGGGTGCTGCGCCGATGGCGAGCGCCATGCGGATGCCGTCGCCGGTATTGAACCGCGTGCCACGCACTTTCGCGAGTTCCCAGCCCGGCCCCAAATAACGAGTGCGCGCTTCGGGGTCGGCCTGAAATCCGCCGCACGCAAGAACTACGGCCCGCGCAGCGATCTCAACCGTCCGGCCATTCTGTCGCACCTTGACGCCCCTGACGCCGTCGTCGTCAGCGACGAGATCGACGCAGCGCGCCTTGTAACGGACTTCGATGCCGTTGTTGCGCGCCGCCTTGGTCAGCGACGCGACGAGTCCTTCGCCGCCACCGACTACCTCAACCGTAAGCCCGCCCCAGAACTTGAACATACCGCCGATGTTGAACGCCTGCCGACCCCAGGCGGCAGTAAAGCGCACACCCTTAGTGCGCATCCAAGCCACGGTGTCGAGGCTACGCCTCACGAGGATCTCCGTGAGGTCGGGATCGCACCGATATTCGGTAACGCGCGCCATGTCGTCGAGGAACTGGTCCTCGGTATAGGTGCCGAAATCGCTCCGGGCGATTTCCTGATTAGTTAACTCCGGTATGACGCGCTTCAAGTCTTCCACGCCGGCGTAGGCCAGGCGCATCAATCCGGCGGTAAAACGGGAGTTGCCACCCGCCTCGGCCTCGGGTGCGCGGTCCAGCACAAGAACGCGCTCGCACTGTTCGCGCGCGGCGAGTGCGGCACAAAAGGCAGCGTTTCCGCCGCCCACGATAACGACGTCGAAAGTCTCTGTTGGGTCCGTCACCGCTCAACACCGGTTTAGAGAGGAAGAAAATAGCCAGTGTTCGCTGCTGGCGCCACCAAGGAATCCTTCCCGAGCACATCAACTCGCCGCATAGGGCGTTGCTCGCGGGCCCTTACTCAATACGATTTGCTTTCGTGCTCGTCATTGCCATACTCGACCTTCAAATATCCTGCACATACGGTGAGTTCGGAAAATGGCAACACGGTCCGACGGCGAGTGGCAGGCACGCGTAGACTTGGCAGCACTCTACCGACTGGTCGACCTGTTCGGCTGGTCGGATCTCCTCGGCACACACATCTCGCACCGCGTGCCGAACGAGCCGGATCACTTCCTCCTCAATCCTTATGGCTTCCTGTGGGAGGAAATGACGGCATCGATCCTGCTCAAGGTCGATTACGACGGCAACGTGCTGACCGAAAGCAATCACGGGGTCAATCCGGCAGGTGTCACGATCCACAGCGCGATCCTGCGCGCGCGTCCCGACGTGACCTGCGCCATCCATACGCATACTCAGGCCGGCGTTGGCGTCGCCACGCAAAAGGACGGGTTGTTGCCAATCACTCAGCATGCGCTGCATGTGATCGCGCACACGGGTTATTATGACTATGCCGGCATCGAAACCGACCCGCGCGAGCGTGACCGGATCGCCGCAACGGTGGGCCATCACAACATATTGTTTCTGCGCAATCACGGCATGATCGCGATGGGCCGAACGCCGGGCGAGGCGTTCATGTGGTGCTACCGTGCCGAACGTGCCTGCCGCGCGCAACTCGCGATCCAACAGGTACACGTCGACACGGTGGCCTTGCCGAACGAAGTGATCGAGGAAACGATCGAGCGCAATCGCTTCCTGAATTCGACTGAGGGCTACCGCACAATCGGGGTCAACGAATGGCCAGCACTGCTGCGAAAGCTCGACCGGATCGATCCGAGCTACAAAACCTAGAGCGGGCACGCTTCTCCGCGGCAATCCAATGCCCGAGACGGTAGCGGAGACATTCGGCACGTCGGGTCGCTCGGCCAAATCGGCAGGTTCAGTATCGGGCCCATCGACTCGCACGCTTGAAATCTTTCCGATGTATTGCTCTTGCGCTTATCGTATTCAGGGATTGACATGGACCATGATCGATACTCGATAAAGACTTGGATTACGACCAGCCTTGCGTGATGCGGTGCGATCAAATCCCGCCCGAGCGGTGGAGAGACAATCGTGAGTTGACCTTTGCTGGCGGTCGATGGCGATTCCTTTGCGCATCGCGCTTATCATGCGCTCCCAAAGACGATCCGGCGTCGAGGTAACAAAGGTGCCGGTGCCATCGTGGGGTTCGCGAATTCTTCTGCTGCGCCTCTACGACGACGAACGCCCTCGCGCCGTTCTCGTCGGGTGGGATACGCTCGAGGCTCCGACCTATCGGCATGAGGCGTTCGCCGGTTACCAGGCTGGGCGTGACTTCGATGCAGAACTCTGCGAACAGCTCGAGGTGTTGCCCCAGTTCGTGAGGGCCTGCGGCTTTGCCTGCGCCAAGGCTTCGGGCTACGAAGCCGATGATTTTCTCGCCGCCGCCGTCGCCCGGGAAGAGCGCCGAGGAGGGACCGTGATCGTTGCGACTGGCGACCGCGATAGCTATCAGTTGGCCTCTGGGAGCACGACGATCCTTCAGCCGTTGGGCGGCGGCCAGATGGCGCGCATAGGGTCGGCAGAAGTGCGCGAGCGTTACGGGGTTGATCCTCGCCAGGTTCCCGACTTTATCGCTCTTCGGGGCGATCCGTCAGACAAGCTGCCAGGAGCACGAGGAGTAGGACCCAAGGGCGCTGCGGCTCTGTTGCGAAAATATGGAAGTCTCGAGGCCGCGCTCAAGAATGGCCAGTTCCCCAAGCAAGCGGACGACCTGCGTCTTTATCGCTCCATCGCGACCATGGACAAAAGGGCGCCTCTGCCGCCCCTCCGGAATCAGGCGCCCACCTGGGAGACCGCCGCGGCTCTGGCGCAACAGTGGAACCTCAATCGTCTTAGCGAGCGCCTGTACGCGTTTGCGAAACAAGGCAGAGAAGTCTCAACGAGCGCCCCGCGTCGTTCGCAAGCCGTCTTAAGCACTGGGCGTTTGTCGCCGCCCGGGCTCTCGAACGCGGCGAGATGGGCCACGCCTGCCATGGCGCTTGGCGATGATCCGGAGCACGAACCGGGGGTGGAGCGCGAGCATGAACCCGATGACCAGCTTCTCCTGCATGCCCTCACGAACCTCAGGTTGGCACGGTTTTCGTCGTGCCCGGATTCTTCATTGTGCCACCCCTTCGATGTTGATCAGGCGGTGCTTGCGCCGCACACCCCAGCGATAGCCAGCGATTGAACCGTTGGACTTCACAACGCGGTGGCAGGGCACGGCAACGGCAATAAGGTTTGCGGCGCAAGCTGCGCCAACTTCCTGGGCCGTCGCTGTTATCGGCAAGCTTTCTGCGATTGCGCCGTACGTGCGGGTCTCTCCGGGAGGAATCGTCTGAAGCGCTTTCCAAACGGCTATCTCGAGAGGTGAGCCGCGCAGATCGAGCCTCATGTCGGTCTCGAGGTGCGGCGACTCGACCAGGGCCACTGCCTTGGCGATGACCGGCGCCAAGCCTGTCTGGTCGAGCAAGATTTCGGCTTCGGGAAAGGCGTCGTTCAGGTCGCGCAACAGCCTCGCGCAATCATCACCAATAAAGAGGGCGACGATGCCATGCGTGCTCGCGGCGACCACTATGCTCCCGAGAGCAGTATCACCGTAGCCGAAGCGCAGGGTTTCAGGCTGAGAGGTTTGGGAGATCTGCGGTGTCATTTGTGGGCCTCTATTTGTGTTCAGCCGAAGGTAGGTTTTCTCGACCGCAACGGCACTCCGGCCCTTGCTTTCAAATCAATTCTTCCGGGATCCTTCTCCCTCGAGCGATCTCTCGGTGGCGAAGGAAGTTGTGGATGCAAAAACAATTGCCAGCGTCAGAGTGACCGGCGCCGCCGGCGTCTGGCGCGAGCAACGTGGTGCCAGCATGAGAGAGATCGCCTTCTCACCACGCCACAAGGTTCGAGATGGGTTCACCATTACGTCACCTTGGCTATTGGCCCTTATCGAATCCAACACGTAGATGCATTGGAAGCCGCCGTTCTTCAGAACGGCGGCTTCCTGCCATCAAACGGTGCGAAGCAGCCGGAGTTGGGTCAGGGCGGTCACTCCGTCATCAAGACCGATCTCCTCGACGATCTTGCCCTCCTTCAGCTTGAGGACGGTCATGCCCGTGAAGTGCATCTTCCGGCCCGTGTTCGCGGGCAGGCCGCCAGCGAGGAAATCCTTGAAGGCCGGGCCGGTGTGCGTGCCGCCGCCCTCCCACTGGCCCACGACGAAGCTCCCCTCCGCGACGAGGTCGGCCGTGCCCCAGAAATTGAGGTCGGGGAACGCGGCGCGGAAATCGGTCATAAAGGCCTGATGTCTTCGTGACCCCTCCGGGGCTCATGCAGAGAGTATTTCAATAGCATGTCCGGGGCAGCAATCTCGTCGACCACGCTCAGATTGCAGGTTTTACCCCAGAAGTCGGTGAACCAGCGGCCAACGATAGCCTTGTTGTCATCTTGCAAACTCATGGGAGTGCCTTTCGATTTGTTGGTTAAAGGTCATCGGTCGGACCCGATAGCCTGGCACCTGCGTAGCTTGCTTAGGTCGCGACCGAACTCCGGTTCTTACCCCCATATCGAATCAACCGACCCGACGCGGTGCGGCCTAATCAGCGTCACCTGACCGACGTTGAAGGCCGCGCTACTCGAATGCGACTTCGCCGCGCATTACGTTAAAGCGGCATATTTTCCATATGCGCAGACCATTTCGAGCTGCGCCGGCGCTACAGAATATTGAAGCAATGGCCAATCGAGCTTTCGCCTTCGACCGCGAGCCGGAACGGGTACGCCTGGCGTGGGCCAGGTAGGATGGAGTAGCCCACGGCCGTGCGGTGATTGCGGGTCGACCGCCCCAAGTATTGGATTTGATGGCAAGAAGCGGAGTGTGAACCGCTGAGCTGAGGGGCACATTCCTTAAGTATCCGTACATTAGAAGATGAACGCATATGACTTCGACACTCGCTGAGCTCCGCAGATCGACGCTCCCATCCGTGGCGGATGACCCGCGTTGGGCGCGTATTGTCGCGCGCGATAGGACCGCGGACGGCCACGTGTGGTATTCGGTTTCTACCACGGGCGTTTATTGCCGACCGTCATGCCCCTCGCGCACTGCCAATCCCAAGAATGTCCAAATCCACGGCAGTCTGGAGAGCGCAAAAGCCACGGGGTTCCGGCCCTGCAAGCGTTGCAATCCTGATGGACTGTCGGCCGAAGCCGAAAACGCGGCACTCGTTGCGAAGGCGTGCAGAATAGTCCAGGAGAGCGAAGAAGAACCGTCTCTGGAGGAATTGGCGGACGCTGTTGGTCGCAGTCCTAGCTACTTCCACCGCATGTTCAAGGCTGCCACTGGCGTCACACCGAAAGAGTTCGCCGCTGCCTATCGCGCGGCCAGGGTTCGGAAGGGACTGGCCACTGGCAGCACGGTTACCGAAGCGATCTACGACGCGGGCTTCAATTCGAGCGGGCGCTTCTACGAGAAGTCGACCGACATACTCGGCATGACCCCCTCCAAGTACCGTGCAGGCGGAGCCAATGAGGAGATCAAGTTCGCGGTCGGCCAGATTTCGCTGGGCGCTATATTGGTTGCGTCGACGAAGAAGGGTGTCGCCGCCATTCTTCTTGGAGATGATCCGGACGAGCTCGTGCGTAATCTCCAAGACCGCTTCCCGAACGCGCATCTCATTGGTGCCGAAAGCAGTTACGAGGCCTTGGTGGCGCGTGTTGTCGGTTTCGTCGAGGCGCCACGGATCGGCTTCGACCTTCCGCTTGATGTTCGCGGTACTCTCTTCCGGGAGCGCGTGTGGAAGGCGCTCCAGGAAGTTCCGGCCGGCACCGTGGTTTCCTATGCTGAAATTGCGCGGCGTATTGGCGCACCGAGGTCCGTCCGCGCTCTGGTGGGGGCGTGCGCCGCTAACAACCTCGCTGTCGCTATCCCCTGCCATCGTGTGGTTCGCAACGACGGCTCGCTCTCTCGCTATGCCTGGGGTATCGAACGCAAACAGGTTTTGATCAAGCGCGAAGCGTCACAGAACGGGTGAACTGGCGCGGCAGCCAGGTTGAGCTTAAGTTTCGAAGCCAGCTACGCCGGGCCGTGTATTACGCCACTCTCGGCGAGCGCGTTCGCTTTCTCGTGCTGCTGATCTAGGAAAGATAGGCACGGTTTCTGCTCCGCCTCATGACATCCCCCGTCAGACGGGACCAGCATAGCTCTAACTCCGCCAGCGCCGATTCGAGACGCCGACAGGGTCGAGGCGAATGTCCACCGACCCGACCGCACAGGTCGTGTTAGGGGAGCGGTCGGCCGAGCTTCCCGAACAGTTCTCTGAGGTAGGCGTCCGCGGCATCACCCAGCAGATCGCGCTCCAACCGTAGTTCTTCCTCGAATGTGTCAATGGAGATTGCGCGGTCGATGAGAATGCTTCCGGCGAGCTTGAGTGCGCCCTTCTCGTCGAAGACGCTCTCTGCATAGATCACTTGCGGGACCTGTGTCCGGCCGAGCAGTTGGCCGAAATAGGTGGCTTTCAGATTGTCAGACCTGGGTTGGTGCGCATCTTGGATCATCACCAGCACGCTGGCCCAGGCCTTCGCAGGCAACATTGTGCGCCAGGCCTCAATGGCAGCGTTCATCATGTCGATCTGCGCACGCGCCGCCTGATCCGCGTCGGCGAGCAACAGCGGGGCCAATGGCCGTGCCATGGCGATCATTGCCGCGCGCGTATAAGTCCCTTGCTTCAGAACATGATCGATAAAGAGGAGCACATGGTCAAACAGGTAGCGGTTGCGCGTGAGGCTGTCACCGCTGAGACCTAATTCATCAAAATGCGCCCGGACGTTCGCCGCCTTCTGCCGCATCGCCGCCAATGGCGCCTGCCATTTGCTCTCGGTGGCGGTTGGGTCGTCCGCGTAGGCCTCTAAGAGGCCCATGGTCCCGAGAAACACGTGCGATAGCGATTTCAGCGTTGTGTAGATTTGCGGTGTATAGGAGGCGTGCATCTTCTGGCCGTTCCAGATTAAGGTAAGATCCCTACCCACAAGGATGATCGGCCCGGCACGGTCCACCATCTCGGCTCTTCCGGTTGTGTAGGCAGCGATACATGCATCGTCCAATTGCTTCAGCAACTCGACATTGGAGGCATTGGGTGTCGCCGTGTCGGTCCGAGCTAGGGCCAATAGCGGTGTCAGCACGACGAGTAACATGGTCAATGCCAGATAGCGCATGTTCATGGGGACGCCTCCAATTGGGGCAATTCGAACAAGAAATCGAAGCTCATCTTCGAAAAACACGAGCGCGCCCTGGACCTTATGCTCTGACTCAAGCCATCTCGAACGCCGCATCGCAACAAGGCGAGCTATCATTGCCGTGCTGGTCTTCTGTCACGCTCGATGTCGCTGCGGCGACAACCCGAATTTGAAGAGCAACGGCCACCGTCAAAGGTTGCGCAGGAAACTCAATAGAAGTTCGTTCACTGCCTCGGGTTGTTGTTGCTGCACCCAATGGCCGGCATTGACGACAAAGTGCGTGCCCTTGAGGTTCGGCACATTTGTGGGCTGCGCCTTCAGTGCTTCGGCCGCCATCTTTGGCACGAGGTCGCGTTCGCCGGCGATAAAGACAGTGGGTTGGAGCAGCTTCGCGTCGTCCTGAAACGGCGTCAGTTCCCAATTGCGGTCGATATTGCGATACCAGTTGATGCCGCCGCGAAAGCCGGTCCGAGTGAATTCACCGAGATAGAAATCAACGTCCTCCGCCGTCAACCAGCCTGGCAGCTCGTCGGGCACCCGCGCGCGGATGACGTCGCCCAACCGCATGTTCTTCGGAAAAGCGACGATGGAGTGGGTGACAGTCTGCCCAGGCGCGAGACTGCTCTCGGCGAGTAAGCCGAGCAGGGTCCCGCGGACATCTTCCTCGAGCTCGCGCTCGGCCTTGTCCGGCTCCTGGAAATAGTCCTGATAGAAATGGGTCTTCTGAGTGATCTGCGCAAAACGCACTGCCGGGCGGACCGGTCCGCGCGGAATGAAGGGCACGCTTAGCAAGCCTAGAGCCCGGAACAAATCCGGACGCAGCAGCGCCGCTTGTTGTGCAACCAGCGCGCCCCAATCGTGGCCGACAATGACGGCCTGTTTCTCGCCCAGCGCGTTGACTAGCCCGACGATGTCGCCGACCAGATCGAGGATGTTATAGGCGCCAATCGCCTCGGGCCTGTCGGTCTGGCCATAGCCGCGCTGGTCGGGTGCGACGCTGCGATATCCGGCAGCGGCCAGCGCCGGAATCTGATGGCGCCAGGAATACCAGCTTTCCGGCCAGCCGTGGCATAGCACAATCAGTGGCCCGCTGCCCGCCTCGACATAGTGAAGGCGGATGCCGTTGGTGTGGACGAAGCCGTGTTTCAGATCGCTCATCGCTGCCTAACTCAGTTCGCCGCCCCTGCCGTCATTTCCGAGAGTACTGCGCGAACACGTTCCTGCAAGCCCGGTTCCCGATAAACACTACGTGGCTTGATCAAGTGGGTGACCTCGAGAACCGGCAAGTGGAGATCGGGATCTCGTGCAGCCAGGGCCGTTAGCGCCTCGCCAAATCTCCTTTGGCGTTCGAAATCGGCGGGCGTTCGCCCTGCGTTTGCGGATACGCCAAATCAAGCCCCGCCGTCGCCCATGGCGTATCAAGCATCGCGGGGAGTTCACTGAAATAGGCGGCCGCGAGACCAGTCAAATCGCCCCCAGCGCCGGCAAGTAGCCGCCGCAGCAGAATTGCCTCTTGCGCGGCAACACTCATTCCTTGGCCGAAGACGGGGTTGAAGCGACATTCGGCGTCGCCGAGCGGCAACAGGCCGGCGGGAAAATCAACAAGCGTCTCGAAATGCCGCCAGCTGCTGCCCGGAAAGCGGAAGCGCGAGAACGGCGTAACTCGCTTGGCGCCTTTCAGTGCTTTGGCTACCGTCGGGACCCGCAAGCCCCGCGCGAAGGCATGGAAGCCATCGTCGTCGTTTGGCGGCCGGTCGTCATGGCCCGCGAACATGGTCACGGTCCAGCAATCATGCTCGATGGGCAACAACAGCGAACCGTGGCTGTTGTCGGGCGCTTTAGGGAAGAAGTAAACACCTTTCCAGCCGTCGGGCGCATCCGGTCGAACCGCAAAGTGCGCCGTCACATAGTTCATGCTCATAAGGATGGCGGTTTCGGTGGGAATCTGACGGCCGGTCGCGTTGAGGAAATCAAGTGTCGGAACAGCCCGTCCCGAAGCATCAATCACCAGATCGGCGGTCAAGGTGCCGTTCCCGCCGCCGTTTGCTGAATAGCGAACGCCGTGAACCGCACGGCCGTCGGGCGCCGGCACCAACTCCACCGCGCGGCAGTCCTCGCGCAATTCGATATTGGCAAGCTTCTCAACTGCTTACGCACGGTGAATTCAATCGCGGGCCGCGACAAACAGCAGAATTGGATGCCCAGCGTGCACGCCGGAAATAGGTCGAAACCGGGGCGTTCGAAGCGCACATCGCGCGCAGCGTCGATTGTCGCGGCACCGGCTGCGAGGAAGTCTTCCTCGCAGCCGGGAAACAGCATCTGTAGCGCCCGTAATCCTCCGACCAACCTTTCATTTACCCACATTTAGTGGATGATTTTAGGGAGCTACACTAATAGTTGCGTCACAGGAATCGACTGTGATTCCTTGTCTGGCACCGATTCGCAAGGGGAGCGGTGCCAATGGACGAGGGAACTGAGGCGTGGTTTGATCGTGAGCTTGGTGGTTGCCGTCTTGCCGACGGGCGCCTGAACAAACGGCTGCGCAAGCTGGTGGCGCAGATCGGGAGCGCCATGGGCCAAAGCATTCCGCTGGTGTGCCAAGACTGGGCCAACACCAAGGCGGCCTATCGCTTTTTCGCCAACGACCGGATCAGCGAGGCGGACATTCTGGCCGGTCACTTTCAGTCGACGCGTGACCGCACCATCGGCAGTGACGGTCTGGTTCTTGTGCTCCATGACACGACCGAGTTCACCTATCGAAGAGAAGACGTCGCCGCGATTGGGATCACCAAGAGCATTAATAGCGGTCGTGACCTGATCGGTCGTCCTCGCGCGCACACGGTTTGCGGCATTTTGATGCATTCCAGCCTGGCGGTGACGACGGAAGGGACGCCCCTGGGATTGGCGGCAGTAAAGTTCTGGACCCGCAAGAAATTCAAGGGGACGGCGGCGCTTAAGAAGAAGATCAATCCGACGCGGGTGCCGATCGAGAAGAAAGAGAGCATCCGATGGCTGGAGAATGTGCAGCAGTCCACGGCGCTGTTGGGTGATCCGGGCCGATGCATTCATATTGGTGATCGCGAGAGCGACATCTACGAGCTGTTCTGCACCGCCCAGGAAGCCGGAACGCATTTTCTGATCAGGACGTGCGTCGACCGTTTGGCGGGAGACGGAGATCATACCATTGCCGATGACATGGACGAGGTTGCCGTCAAAGGGCTGCATCGCATCGAAGTTCGAGACAACAAGGGCGATCCCGACGAAGCCGTTCTCGAGATCAGGTATCGCAAGCTTCGCGTCTTGCCGCCGATCGGAAAACAGAAACGCTATCCCGCGCTGACCTTAACGGTGATCCATGCCGAGGAGCGCGGGACACCGAAGAACAGAAAGAAGATCAAGTGGAAGCTGATCAGCGATCTGCCTGTTGCGTCCCGCGCGGACGCCATTGAGAAGCTGGAATGGTATGCCTTGAGGTGGAAAATCGAGGTGTTCCACAAGATCCTCAAATCCGGCTGCAAAGCCGAAGAATTGAAGCTCCGGACCGCTCAGCGTCTGACCAATCTGATCGCGATCTTCTGCATCCTGAGTTGGCGAGTCTTCTGGATGACGATGCTTAACCGCTCAGCTCCCGACGCGCTGCCGACTCTCGCCTTGACCGAGACTGAAATCGCCGTGCTCGATCGGCTGGTCACCGACACGCCTCAAGCGCGACGCAACCTGCTTTCAACTTATCTGACCAAAATCGCCAGGCTCGGTGGTTATCTCGCCCGTGCTAACGATCCTCCACCGGGTAACACAGTCATGTGGCGTGGGTTATCTCGTCTGACCGACATCGTCCTCGGTGCAATGCTTGGAGCAGAAATTGTGGGTAAACGAAAGCCGACCAACAGGCCATGCGTCTGCGCGCCTTGCGGTACGCCGGAACGGGGAACGGCCGCCGAAGGGAGCCCATCGCGCTCAAGCACAATCACACGGTTGAAGAAGCCGCTAAGGGCGCTGGCAGCCGCCAACCCGCCCATGCCTGCGCCGATTACGACTGCGGTATGGTTACCGGTATTGGCCACGGCCCGTCCCAAAACTCTGCGGGCGGGTCGAATCCAAGGCCGGTGCCTCTGCCCATGAAAGGCGAACTGCTCTGCAACACGACCCCCAATAGTTCGGCACACTGATAGAGCCAAAAACCCCCTTTTGTGTCATCGGTACCTCGAGAATGTACGATCTGCGATTCGCAATCAGGATCGAGGCGCGCCAGCAAGCTCGAGCGTAAGGCGGGCGCCCCATCTACTCTTCAACCGCTGACGGTATATATTCGGGGTCATATATCTCCGGGGCGGTGCCTTAGGCTGGAACGGACATGAGCTTCGAATTTTGTGTCCCGACGGTCGACGCGCCAACGTGCGATATCGTCACTGACACGGGCGAAGACACGTGACATGGCTGTGATCAGCCATCAAGGAACGATCGGCGTGCGCGCAGAGTCGGCGGCGCCGATGAAAAAGGCTGCGATCGCGGCCGTTTTCAGTAGTCCGTTCATGAAATGATCGGCTCTCTGGTCCGGTTGGCAGGGCACACCTGATGGGCATCAACACATCTGCCGACTTCGCGGCCACGGCGGGGGAACCCGACAGCGACGTCTACCGCGGCACGATCCTTTACGCTCGGTTATGGCTGATTTCGACGGTCGAACTGTTCAAACACAGACAGTGCTACTGTCGCGGAGCGGGCGCAATTTCACAGCGATCTGCATGATTTTATGGAGGGCTCGGGATTTGCGGTCGTTACATTTTGACGCGCCGTAGCGCCCAATTCGGTTAAAGCAGCGGACTGTATTCGGGAGGAGGGGGCGTGCTTTCTCAACAAAATATTTCGGCCGCAACGCCGAGCGGCGCAACCCTCGTCGAGGGCGGAGCCACTTTCAGGGTCTGGGCCCCACGCGCAACGGCGGTCTATCTCAACGGTACGTTCGGAGGTGCACTCTCCGCTAAGCAGACAGAAGACCGGCTTCTGAGCAAGGACGTGAGGGGCTACTGGACCGGCTTTCAGGCAGGCGCGAATGACGGCGATCAGTATCGGTTCTGGGTCGCCGGCTCGGGGTCGAGTGGCTACAAGCGCGATCCCTACGCCCGAGAGTTGGCCGAGGCCGGGTTCCCCAACTGCTTCAGCATCCTGCGGGCTTCAAACGGTTATCCCTGGCATGACGCTGGTTTCCGCTCGCCCGATTTTTCGGATACCGTGATTTATCAAGTGCATATCGGCACCTATGCGATTAGCACGCCAGGGGTGGCTTCCAACTGTCTCGATGTCGCAGCCAAAATTCCCTATCTCGCAGCGCTTGGCGTCAATGTGCTGCAGCCGCTGCCGGTGGACGAACAGGAGGAAAATCCGTCAATGGGTTATGGCGGGGCCGACCTATTCTCGCCGGATTTTCCCTATGTCGCCGGAACGGCAAGCCTGCCAAGCTACCTGGCAGTCATAAACGGCCTCCTCACGGCCAAGCAGCTGGAACCGCTCAAGCTCGAACATATCCAACCCGGGCCATCTCAAATCAAGACACTCGTCGATCTCTGTCACGTCTACGGCATCGCGGTCGCGTTCGACGTGGTCTATAACCACGCGGGCGGATTCAGCGTGAACGGTCAGCTCGACGACAATTGCCTCTACTATTTCGACCGGGTGCCTGACGCTGGGAACAACAACGACAGTCTTTATTTCACCGACCAGGATCGAGGCACCGGCGGGCTTGCCTTCGCGATGTGGAACGAAGATGTCTGCCGGCTGCTGCTGGAGAACGCCGAGCATTACATTAAAGAATTTCACGCGGATGGACTCCGCTATGACGAGGTCAGTATTCTCCTCTCCACAAACCAGTCGACCGGTTGGCAGTTCTGCCGCGACCTGACCACGGCGCTGCGAACACTGCAACCGCGCGTCTTGCAGAACGCGGAGTACTGGCCCGGCGAATTTTCTGGTATCCCCACAACCGCCCAGCCGGTGATTGCGTCGGCGTCATCGGACGGGGCGGGTTTCGACGTCGTGCAGCACGATGCCTTGCGGTCCGCCTTACGAAGCGCTGTCGGCGCCGCGTCCGGGGGCGCGCAAGCAACGGTATCTCTCTCGGCTGTTGCTTCCGCGCTTTATCCTGCGGGTCTCGACCACGCCTGGCGGGCGGTTACTTGCGTCGAAAATCACGATCTGGTTAAGGCGGGCCGCAGTCCGCGGATTGCGGCGCTGGCCGACGGTTCGAATCAGCGCTCATGGTACGCGCGCAGCCGCAGTCGTTTTGCAACCGCCCTCCTGCTTACGGCGCCTGGCATCCCCCAACTGTTCATGGGTCAGGAGTTTCTCGAGGATAAGCCTTGGGACACCAACCCAAACGGCCCTGAACTCCTGTGGTGGACGGGATTGAGCAGCGGCAGCGACAGGGCGATGGTGGATCACCTGCGCTTTACCCAGGATGTAATCCGTCTGCGGTTGGCGCAGCCCGCCCTGCGCGGCGACAATGTGCATTCTTATTATGTGTCGGATAGCGACCGCGTGCTTGCCGTTCACCGCTGGCTGGAGGGAAAGGGCCAGGATGTCATTGTGGTCGGGACCCTGGCCGAAGCAACGTGGTGGGATTATCGGCTGGGCTTTCCGTCGGGCGGTTTGTGGCGGGAAGTGTTTAACAGCGACGTCTATGACAACTGGGTCAATCCCTGGGTTGCGGGGAATGGGGAGGGAGTCCAGGCCAGTGGCGGGCCGATGCATGGCTTTGTCGCGTCCGCATCGGTGGTTATTCCGGCGAACGGCATCGTTGTTTTTGTGAAAGAGTGATGACGGCATTGGTGGCCCGACAAAGCGATAATGACCGTGCCTTCGGAAATTGTGGCGCCTCTCTGCGAATGGTTCGCTCACGCTCGGCGGAATTTCGTTGGGTCAGACAATCTGCCGACACCAAATCGCAACCGCTAGCGTAAATGCTGGCATTGATGCACATCACACACGAGGACATTCGTTTTCATGAAGCACAGTGAAGACAGAATCCTGACAACGCATACTGGCAGTCTTCCGCGACCGGCAGATTTGATGGATTTGCTCAACGCGAACGAAGCTGGCGAATCCGCCGACACGCGGCTATTCGAAAGCCGAATCAAGCAAGCGATCGCCGACATTGTTCGCCGGCAGGCGGTTACCGCGATCGACATCGTGAGTGATGGCGAGCACAGCAAAGTCAGTTGGATGGCCTATGCCCGAGCGAGGCTAAGCGGCCTTGAGGAGATCGATAGCCCGCTGCGATATCGCGGTGCCACGCGCGATTCATTAGCCTTCCCAAATACCTATGAGGACATGAAGCTCATGCTCGGGGCACGTTCGCCGACCATTGTGCCGAAGCGTAAAGTGCGGCCACAGGCATTCGTCTGTTCGGGCCCGCTGACGTATGTCGGCCATGAAGAGGTTCAACGCGACATTGCCAATTTAAAAGCGGCGCTCGAGGGCGTCGCCGCGAAAGAAGCCTTCATGACCGCGGTCTCTCCGTCAAACCTCGAACTTTATTACGAAAATCGATACTACCGAACGGACGAGGAATATCTCGCGGCATTGGCCGATGCCATGCATGTCGAATATAAGGCAATCGTTGACGCTGGGTTCGTCCTTCAGATCGACGATCCTCGGATGGCCACGCATTACAATCGCGCCGTCAACGCCTCGATCGAAGATTGCCGCAAATTCATCGCATTGCGGGTCGAAGCGGTAAATCACGCGCTGCGTGGAATAGCCGAGGATCGCGTCCGCTTTCACACCTGCTACAGCGTCAATATTGCGCCGCGCCTCCATGATTTCGAATTGAAGCATTTCGTCGATCTTATGCTGCGGATTCGGGTAGGCGCCTATGCGATCGAAGCCGCCAACCCACGCCACGAACATGAATGGCAGATTTGGCAGGAGACGCCCTTGCCGGACGGCAAAATCCTGATTCCCGGCGTGGTTTCACATTGCATCCATCTGATCGAGCATCCCGAATTGGTAGCGCAGCGCATCGCACGCTTCGCCAGTGTCACCGGGCGCGAACGCGTCATCGCCGGTACCGATTGCGGCTTTGGCACCTCAGGTGCTGGGGATGAAGTGCATCCGGAGGTGGCCTGGGCCAAGCTCGCCGCCCTCGCCGAGGGCGCCCGTATCGCCAGCCAACGGCTTTGGTAGTGCGGTCAGGCGGACGGCCATAGGCGATCGCTCGCCAGAGCTGCGCCCTCGACCAGCGCCCGCAGTTTCAGGAACGCGATGCCGGGGTCCAATTTTCCGTATCCCGCCGACGTTCCGAAGCCGCAGTCAGTGTTGGCAATGACGCGTTCGCGGCCAACGGCAGTGGCAAAGCGGCCGATCCGTTGGGCAACAAGTTCCGGATGCTCGACATAGTTCGTCGAAGTATCGATGACGCCCGGCATCAGCACCTTGTCATCCGGTAAGGGAATCGCTTGCCAAATCCGCCACTCGTGCTCGTGCCGGGGGTTCGCAGCTTCGAGCGAGAAAAACCGGGCCTGGATTCTCAGAATGATGTTGACGATCTTGCGCAGATCAATGTCGTGGTCGTGGGGCCCCTCATAATTTCCCCAGCACACGTGGATGCGGACCATCCCCGGCGGAATTTGCGGAGGGCGTGGTTGAGCACGTCGACATGCAGATGCGCGCGGCGCGGAAATTCGGGTTCTGTCAGATCCTGAAACGCCATGTGCCGCGACATCGCCAAATCGGGACAGTCGATCTGTACGAGGAAGCCCGCCGCTGCGATGGCTTCGTACTCCTCGCGCATGGCTTCGGCGATCGCCGCGACATAGTCATCGTGCGTCGGGTAGAATCGGTTTGGCAGGAAACTGGCGACTACGCCTGGCGAGGCAGCTTTGAGAAAGGTACCGAAGGGTTTGGCAACATCGACGGCGGCCTGCATATGGGCGAGATCTTTCTGCAGCGCCTCCCGGTTATGTGGCGCGACAGGTCCGACGCAGGCCACCCGTTAAAGCGTCGCGTCCCGGTTAGCAGCGTCATGCGCCGCTGAAACTCGGGGAAGGGTTTCAGATCGACGTGAGGCTTCGAGGATTCAGCTTGTGAGGCAAAACCGGTGAGCCGGTTCCGGACATAAGTGGCGTAGCTGATCTTGCTCGCCTCGCCGTCGCTAACGATGTCAATTCCGGTTTCGACCTGCCGCGTCACCAACGCCGCCACGAACTGCGCCACTGCCCGATCGAATGCGGCGACATCATAAGGAACGCCGTTTTCACGCTGTTCAAGGAGGTTCACAAGCGTTTCCGATCGCGGCAGGCTGCCGACATGCGAGGTCAGGATTCGGCTCGGGGTTGTGGTCATCGGTGTTCGTCCAATGCTGCGCCGCTTTCCAGGGATTTGAGCGACTCTTCCCGCAAGCTCCCCCAGAGCCGCGCCGTGATCCCACCAAACCGTTCGTCTGCGATGATGCGGCTGTCGCGCGAACGCGGCCAGCCGGTGACAACGATGTCGATGAAGCGGCCGGGCCGCGCCGACATCACGGCGACGCGGTCGGACAACATGACGGCCTCCTCGAGCGAGTGGGTGATGAGGATCACCGTCGCGCGGATCTCCCGCCAGACGCGTAAAAGCTCGTCGCCCATGACCAGGCGCGTTTGCTGGTCGAGTGCGCCGAACGGCTCGTCAAGAAGGAGCAACCGCGGCTTTAGAACGAGCGTTCGCGCGATACAGACGCGCTGGCGCATGCCGCCGGAGAGCTGCGCCGGGTAGGCGGAAGCGAATCCAGTCAGCCCCATGAAAGATAGGGCATACGACACCCGACGCCGGATCTCCCCGGCGCCCACCCCTTTTCGGCGGAGACCGAAGGCGACGTTGTCCCAGACGTTAAGCCAGAAGAAGCTTGCATCCTGTTGGAACACTGCACCGACGCCATCCGGCACGTCGCCCGTCAGCGGCTTGCCATCGAAATCGGCTTCTCCCGTTGTCGGCGACGACAGGCCCGCGATGATGTCGAGCAGTGTGGACTTGCCGCATCCCGACGGCCCGACGACCGAAAAAAATTCACCGCCGGCAATGTCAATGTCGACAGGTCCCAAGGCTTCCAACGTGCCCTGTCCGTCGGACGAGGCAAAGACCTTGGTCACGCTGCGCAGCGTGATCTGCCCACTGTCAACGCTCATGCCGCATCCGTCGCTCACCGTAATGAAGCAACCCATTGATCAAAGCGGCGAATAGGAAGAGCAGCAAGGTCAGCGCCAGGATATCGGCGACATCGTGGACGTCGCTGGCGCGAATGAGCGCAAAACCGATACCCGTGGTCGCTGCGAACAGCTCGCCAATCAAGGTGCCGAGCAGTGTCAACGCTATGCCGACGCGGATTCCTGCCACAATCTCGGGCAGGGCCGCGGGCGCGAAGATGGTCATCGCAGTCGACAACTTGGACATTCGCAACATGCGTGCGGTCTTCAAATAGATCGGTGCCACCCCGCGCACCGCGTTCATGCTGAAGATCGCAATCGGCAAGACACCGTGAATTACGCCGAACGCTACCTTAGCCGACATGCCCAGCCCGAATATGAGAAGGATCAGCGGATAAAGGGTGATCTTGGGGATTGAGTAGAGCGAGCCCAGAATCGGATCGGCGACGTCGCCCGCAAACCGGTGGATACCGAGCCACAAGCCAAGCAGAAGTCCACCGGCAATGGAGATGACGCTGGCAAGCGCGAAGGCAAGTCCGGTCTCGGCCGCGTCCCGCCAAAAGCTTGACTTCTGCACAAGCGCAACGGTCTGAACGATGGTTACCCGCGGTGATGCGATGACTTCGGGGCCTGCGATGAGATTGAGGCCTTGCCAGACGGCGAGCAACGCGACCATCAACAGGATCGGGTCGAGCCGCCGGGGAATCATCGCAGGCCGAAGCGGCGATGCAGTCGCCTTTCCCATCTCGAGAGGCCGGCATTGACGCAAGTCACCACAATCAACAGCAGGAGCAAGAGCCCGTACATCGTCCTATTGTCGAAATTGTCGTAGGCAAAACTGATCCGCTTGCCGATGCCTTGAGTGGCAAGGATAAACTCGCCGGCAACGACGCCGATGACCGAATAGGCCACGGCCAACTTTATGCCGCTGACCAGGTGAGGCGTGGCAGCGGGCACCATCACAAGGAAATAGCGACGGACAGCGCCAAGCTTCATTATCGCCGCTGATTTGGCCACCGCCGGCGGCACACGGTCGAGACCGAGCATGGTGTGCACGATCATGACGACGACCCCGAAGATCGCGCCCATTACGATCAGCGGTGCGCGCCCGACGCCAAAGGCGACAATCAGTAACGGATAAAAGACGAAGGTCGGGATCGCGTAATAAGCTGCGAGCAACGGCTCGACGACGTGACGAAGGCGCGGCGAGGCATGTAATAGGCCCCCGACTACTGAGCCGCTGATGATCGCGAGAGCAAATGCCGCTATAATGTTGTAGGCGGTAAAGGCGATATCGCCGTCGAAGCGACCGCTGGCGATGAGCTGCCACAGCGCGATTGCCATCTCACTCGGCGGAATCATCGTCACCCGGTCAATGATGCCGACGCGGCATAGGATTTCCAGTAGGGCAAACGCGCCCAAGACCACGACGATACGGGCACGCGTCACCCTCGAGGCGGATGGCGAGGGCAAAGGCAAGACCTCAGTGTTGAGTGAGCGAGGCCAGATGCGGGCGTTGCAGATCCTTCGGCAGGAACTGTTGATCGATAGCCGCCTGCCAATCGACCGGGCCCTTGGCTTCCCCTGTCAACTGCAGTCCCTTCGAGATATTCTCCAGGCCGTCCTCCTCGAAATCGCCTTCGGACCATTCCCCGTTATAGCCGAAATATTTTGGGAAATAGGTCGCGACCGCTTTCGGATCCTGCTGCCAGACCTTGGCATAGATCTGCATGGCGCCTTGATGATCCCCGTAGATGTATTGGACACCGCGGCGCCGGATTCGAATCAGTTTCCGCACAAGCTCCGGTTGTTCGGCTGCGAATTTGCGCGTCGTGACATCGACGAGCCAGGTCATATGCGGAATGAGATCGGCGAAACGAAAAATGACCCGAAAGTCCTTCGGTTTGAGTGTAAGGACTGGATCGATGATCGACGTCGCGTCGATGCCACCGCTCTGCAACAAGGCGATGCCGCCACCAAAGCCCCCGGTCGCGACCAGCCGGACCTTGTCTACGAGATGCACCTTTTCGAGCGCAAGACGCATCAGCATTTCGCTGGTGGATTTCGGATTGGTGAAGCCGACGCTCTTGCCGGCAAGGTCGTGGACGACGCGGACACTGCTGTCCGGTCGCACAACCATGGCAATTTCGCCGATGTGGTTGCTGGCGGTGGCGACGATGACAATATCGAGTCCGGCATTGATCGCAGCAAGCGCCGCCGACGTCGCGACCTCACCGTACGGCAGATCGCTCGCCATCATGTTGCGAAGGGTAGTGCCGCCCCCCTTGCCGGCAATGATTTGGTCGATCTCGACGCCCTCGTCGGTGAGGTAGCCCTTTTCCATCGCGACCGCCCAAGGCAGCGTCGCCGTTACTTGTGCATACTGGCTGATTGCCAAGTCATAGGCGGCGGCAGGCAACGAAGAAGCGACGACAGGCACCAAGACGCCAACGGCCGCAAGAGCAATGCGTATCATCCAAATCCCCTCACGCGGCAAAACGAAACCATGGCGGGCGGTCACACGCACCACCTCAATCGTATTGCGGATATCCCCTTTCCCCCGCGCATCGAATAGCTCAGTGCACCGGGAGAATATGTCGTTAACCCCAGTGTTTGACTCGCATCTTGCAAGTCGGTTGCCGGAAATGTTCGGCCGAGATTAGGCTGCTTGTTGGCGTCATGCGATAATGCTTCTGATCGAGGCGCGCCTCGAACGAAAGAGCACCGAGCCACAGCGGTCGGGGTGGGGGTTCGTGGTGTGCAGGCCAGGAAAGCGATATGGAACGCATTCTAGTCCTCGGAGCCGGCTTCGCCGGTCTATGGTCGGCAATCGGGGCCGCACGGGCGCTCGATGAACGCGGGATCGGCCCGGACCGGGTAGAGGTCACCGTCGTGAATGCCACGCCGTTTCATTCCATCCGCGTGCGCAACTACGAGTTGAATCTAGATGACGTCCGGGTGCCGCTCGCGGACATCCTCGCCCCGGTCGGTGTTCGATTAGTGGTTGCTGACATCGTCGGCCTTAACATCGCCGACCGGACGGTTGACTACGTTGCAGCCGGCACACCGGCCCGCTTCCCCTACGATCGCATGGTCTTCGCCCTAGGCAGCCGATTGGTGCGTCCGCCGATCCCGGGGTTGCGGGAGTATTCCTTCGATGTCGACACCTATGAGGCTGCAATGCGCCTCGGCGCCCATCTCGCGGGGATCGCTCACGATCCGCGTTCACCTGGTCGGGACACGGTGCTCGTTGTCGGAGCGGGTTTGACCGGGATCGAGGTTGCAACGGAAATGGTCGGCCGGCTCAGCGCTACACTTGCCGACCCGCAGGCGCGGCCTCGCGTCATCCTTGCTGATCATGCCGAAAGAATCGGGTCGGACATGGGTGAAGGTGCGCGCGCGGTAATTGCTGAGGCGCTTGCCGCACTCCACGTGGAGACGCGTCCCGGAATTTCGGTCTCAGCGATCGATCCGGCAGGCGCGACCCTGGCCACAGGCGAGCGCATCGACGCACAAACCGTGGTCTGGTGCGCCGGCATGCAGGCCAGTCCTCTGACAGCTTGCTTTCCCGTGGCACGCGATCGTTTCGGCCGCATCCGGGTTGACCGGAGCCTCAAGATCGACGGTTTGAACTCGGAATTCGGCGCTGGAGATGTAGCATGGTTCGCGATCGATGGCGCTCATCCCTGTGTGATGTCCTGCCAGCACAGCCGGCCGATGGGACGGTTCGCCGGCTATAACGCGGTCTGCGACCTGCTCGGCCAGCCAACGCTGCCGCTGAAAATAGACTGGTACACCACAATTCTGGATCTTGGCGCGTGGGGAGCTGTCTACACGGAAGGATGGGACCGCACTGTCGTCGCGCAGCGCGCGATCGCGAAGCGCACGAAAGAGACCATCAACCGCCAGCGCATCTACCCGCCGCTATCGCGCCAGCGTCAAGAGATTCTCGCTGCAGCAGCGCCGGTCGTGCAGGTACCGCCGGCCTATGGAGAAGCCGCCATCGCTCAGTGAGCATCGGCTCATATCTGCCGAAGATTAGCGTTTTGTTGACCTGCCGGCGACCGCACGGCGGCCGGCTTGCCGGTGTTCTCAGCGTGCATAGTGATGAACGTCCTAGGCAGACCTGGTCATGCGCTCGAGGTTGCTACAGCTCCAATTTCTGTATGCGCCAATTCAGCAGCTCGGCAACGAACAACGTGCTTTTCGAAGGACATGCCATTTCGTGGATCCAGCCAAATTGCTTCAGCTGTTTGCCGGCTCGGCCCAACGCACCCAGCACCTTGCCGTCGAGCGTCAGCTTATAGATACGGCCGGGAAACGCGTCGGCGCTATAGAGAAACTGATTCGGCCCTGGCGAGATGCAAATCGCCCACGGCGAGCCCGGCGCGAAGGTGCCGGCGGCGATCGCCGCCTTGTCCGGAATGTTGCCGATGGCGGGCCGTGCGTCATGAGGCACCGGCACGTCAATCGTAAACTGACGCTTGAAGTTGCCGTCACCGTCGAAGACCTGAATGCGACGGTTGCTGCGATCGGCGACATAAACGAGCCCGTCGTTGTCAACCGCGATGCTATGCGGCGTGTGAAATTGGCCGGGTGCGGTGCCACGATCGCCCCAGGATTTGATCCAATCCCCGCTCTTATCGACCTTGGCGACGCGCGAATTGATGTAGCCATCGCTGATATAGGTGTTTCCAGAAGCGTCCCACGCGACGTCGGTCACTTGGCGGAAGCGCCCCGGCTCCGCGGGAAGCGGAGGGGTCGGGTGCTTGAGCGGACCGGTTTCTTCGTCGGAGGCCTCCTGCTTTCGTCCAAACACCATCGCGACTCGGCCCTCCGGGGTGAACTTTATCACCATGTCCGAGCCTTTGTCGGTGACCCAGATATTGTCCCCGCGATCGATCTTGACGGTGTGCGCGAATGACCACGCATAGAGGTTGTGCCCGATCTCTCGGATGAATTCCCCATTGGGGCGAAATTCGAGAAGCTGGGTTGCAGCAGCGCCGTAAGCTGGTCCAACGGTGTTGCCGCGCGACAGAACGAAGATATGGCCTCGCGAATTCAACGCGACGCCGGAACATTCGCCGAAATACATGTCAGGCGGCAGCCGCACGGGATCGGGGACCGAGTTGAACCCGATGGTCGGTACCGCCTCTGCCTCCCCGATACGAGAGAGAAATGCGAGTGCCGCGGCGCTGCCCCCGACGGCGGCCAAGAAACGGCGGCGGTCATAGACCTGGTGTTGGGGATCACAGCACGGACAGGATATTGGATGCCGATGTTGCATTGGATTGACTCCCAATTGCTGGCTCATTGGCCGCCGCAGCGCGCTCAAGAACGGCTTGCGGGGAGGTCAGTAGGTAGCCAAGACGCGGCCGCCCCCCGTGCGATGCCATGAAGGTTGCGGTCGTCTGCACCGCGGTCGTGTCGCCGCTGCAGCTTCGGCACGCGGTGTATTTCCGCACGGTTTCGATTGATCCGCGGTGTTAAATTGCGCTTCAATCGGCTTCAACGATAGGGCTTATCGCGACAAACGATTTCGCCGGCCGCCTATCATAACGCAGAATTGTCGTGGGAGGGCGTAATGAAACTTGCAACATTCAAAGGTGGCGACAGTAATCGCATTGCCATCGTTCATGGCGCCGACGACACGCTGTTCGACGTCGCTGCAGCCTCGGAACGCGACGGCAAATCCGAGCCCGCGTTCCACTCGATGATCGATCTGATGGATGCCGGACCTGCGGCGCTCGACCGGGCGCGCCGATTGTTCGAGAAGTTTTCCGTTGAGCCGGCGCTCAATCGCAAGATCGCGGCCGGCATGTTACTGTCGCCGGTGCCGGTACCTCGCTCGATCCGCGATTTCAGTTCGTTTCCCGAGCATTTGAAAAATGCGGGGCGCGGCATGCGGATGCTCACGGCGCGGCTTAAAGGCGAGCCGGCGCCAAACTTGCCCCCGGTCACCGAGGTTCCGGAAGCACCGCGCCGGCGTAAGCTGTTCTATAAGGGCAATACGCTGACGGTCATCGGCACCGACGCCGAGGTGCGTCGGCCGAGCTACAGCAAATATATGGATTACGAGCTCGAATGCGGCGCATTCATCGGCAGGCGCGGCGTTGACATCCAGCCCGAGAAAGTGGCCGAGCACATTTTCGGCTATGCGCTGTTCAACGATTTCTCCGCACGTGACGAACAATCCTACGAAATGCCGACGGGTTTCGGTCCCGGTAAGGGCAAGGATTTCGACACCGGCAACGCGATCGGCCCTTGGATCGTCACCGCCGACGCGCTGCCCGACCCCTACAAGATGCGCATGACGGCCAGAATCAACGGTGAGATCTGGACCGACAATACCATGGCCGACGGCCTCTACACCTTCGCCGATCTGATTTCCTTTGCTTCGCGGGATGAGACTCTGCATCCCGGCGAATTCATTGCCGCCGGCACGATCAGCAACGGTTGCGGCCTTGAGCGCGACCGCTATCTCAAAGACGGCGATGTCGTCGAGCTGTGGATGGAGGGGCTGGGCACGTTGCGTAACAGATTGGCGGGCACCCGGTGAAGCGAAGGAGGAGGACATTATGACTGTCACTGTCTTTGCCAGTTTTTCGTCAAAGCCCGGTCATGAGGCCGACGTCGAAAAAATTCTACGCACCATGACCGGTCCGACCCGCGGCGAACCGGGCAACCGTGTCTACGATCTCTATAAGGACGCGCGAGGCGGATTTCCATCTGTTCGAGCTATATGTCGATCAGGCGGCAGTCGAGGCACATCGCGCCACCGCCCACTATAAGGCCTACCGCGCAGCAATCGCCGATCTGCTGGCAGAACCGATTGCGGTTGAAATCCTGACCGGCCTGGACGTGAAGGCCTGCTGAAATGGCCGACCTGTCCGACAACTCCGTTATCGTTACCGGTGCGGCGGGTGGTATCGGCGCCACGACCGCGGCGCTACTCGCGGAGCGCGGCGCCAAACTCCTCATTGCCGATATCGACATCGCCGGGGCAGAGAGGGTGGCCCGCCCCATTGGCGGCATCGCGTTCCATCTTGACCTTGCCGACGAATACTCGATCGCAACTATGGTGAAAACCGCGCTTCAAAGTTTCGGCAAGGTCGATGCGCTCTGCAATATCGCCGCCGACCAATCACCGGATCTCTATCCGCGCGACCGCGACATCGAAACGATGGAAGCGGATGTCTGGGACCGCACCTTCCGGGTTAACGCGCGGGGCACGATGCTTGCCTGTAAGCACGTGCTGGGACCGATGAAGCGGCAGGGCGCCGGCGCGATCGTCAACATGGCGTCCAATCTCGGGTTACAGGGCAGCCTGATACAATCCGCTTACGCCGCCTCGAAGGCCGCGATCATCCAGGTAACGCGCTCGATCGCCGCCTCGCACGGCAAGAGCGGGATCCGCTGCAATGCCGTGTCGCCGGGCCTGACGCTGACGCCGTCGGTCCGAACCACGATACCGAAGGAAATTCGTGAAATCGTCGAGGCGGACTCGCTGACGCCTTACCTCGGCGAACCGCGCGACATCGCTTATATGGTTGCCTTCCTGGTCTCGGACGAGGCGCGTTATATCACCGGCGAGAATTTCGTTGTCGATGGCGGCACCTCGTCGCACATGCCCAGCTACGCGCCGATGCGCTCCCTGTTCGCAAAAGGCTGACCGATGCCATTACAATCACGGCGTCTCGTCAACAAAGTTGCGATCGTCACGGGCTCCGGCAGCGGCATCGGACAGGGTTGCGCGTTGATGATGGCGCGCCATGGCGCGAAGGTTATGGGGTGCGACATCAATGCCGAGCATGCCGAGGTGACGGCAAAGACGGCGCGTAGCGAGCGATTGGAGTTCGACACAGTCCATCCCTGCGATCTGACACAACCGGCCGAGGTCGAACGGCTGGTGCAAACGACGGTTGCGCGTTTCGGCGGCATCGACACCCTGGTCAATGCGGCGGCAACCGCCGACTTCCGCTGGATCGAAGAGATGGAGTATCAGGCGCATTGGCGCCATACCCTGACCGCCGAACTCGATACCGTCTTCTTGGTGTGCAAAGCCGCATGGCCGCATCTCAAGGCGCGGGGCGGCGGCGCGATTGTCAATTTCGCGTCGGCGAACGCCTATGTCGCCCTCAAGAATTCGGCGGCGCTGGCGCATTGCGCCGGAAAGGGCGGTGTGCTCGCGATGACGCGTCAGCTTGCAATGGAAGGCGGACCCCACAAGATCCGCGCCAACACCATTTCACCGGGCATGATCGTCACAGGCGCAACGCAGCCGGTGCTGGAGCGACCGGAGCTCAAGGCGGCGGTGATGG
This sequence comes from uncultured Alphaproteobacteria bacterium, assembly GCA_963804725.1. GTDB lineage: Bacteria > Pseudomonadota > Alphaproteobacteria > ATCC43930 > CGMCC-115725 > JAATGI01. The sequence goes on from CAWDRN010000015.1 coordinate 272,283, forward strand.
AAAGGAAAATGATCGCGCGGCTAGGGCAGCCCGAGGACATTGCCTGGGCGGTGGTCTACCTCACCTCGGATGAGGCCGGCTGGGTCACGGGAGCCGATTTCTCGATCGATGGCGGCGCTACCGCCTGGTAGAGAGGCGGCCGATCAACTGATCGAACAGGCCAGAGATGCCGGTTGGGCCGCCTAGAATGGCGCTTATCAAACCGATGCCGAACACGAACATGCTGAGTGTCGCGGACACGCCGACAACGTCCAGCAGCGTTGGGACAGCGCGCACCAGAATCCCGCCAATCAGGGTGCCGACCCAGTTCGAGGTGCCGCCTAGGATCGATGCCGCGAACAGCGTTATCGATTCCGTGGCGGTGAAACCGGTGGCATCGAGCTGTCCATAAAGCGCTGCAAGCAGCGCACCGGATATCCCCGCTAGAAATCCAGCAAGAGCGAAGGCCCAACCCTGGTACACAATGATTCGGACGCCGCTTGCTGCCGCAAGCATCGGGTCCTTGCGGATCAACGCCCAAGCGCGGCCTGGCTTGGAGCGCCGATGCATCTCCACAATCGCCAGCCCGATCAAGCATACCGCCGCGACATAGAGGAAATAGCGCGTGTCGCTGACGGCGATGGCCGGGCGCTGCAGCAGGAGCCGCGGCCGTCCCTCCATTCCCTCGGTGCCCCAAAAGCCTGTGCCGCCGCCGGGAAAGTTCCATGCCCCGATCAGCGCCTGAAACGCGCCGGCGAGCATCAGCGTTACGACCGCGAGATAGATGCCGCGGAACCGTAGCGCCGGCAGGCCCCAGATCACGCCGATAATGGCGGCCACGGCCGCGCCTGTGATCATGGTAAGCGCGAATGGCAGGTGGAAGGCGTGATAGAGCCTCAGCGTCACCCAGCCGCCGATACCGACCAGTGCGAACTGGCATAGTGACACCAGGCCGAGCTGGCCGAACAACACGTTTGTGCCCATCAGTGCCAGCATCGTTGCGTAGGCTGCCGTGAGATTGATCAACCAGAACCCGTGCGCGACGATCGCGATCACGGCGGCGAGGACCGAGAAGAGCAGGGTCATCGCCAGCAACTGGCGCAGGCGCGCCCCGGGTTTGGAATCAATTCCGGCCGATGCCAAAACGATGGTGCGTACGGCTTTCATTCGAGCGCCATTGCCGCCCCTCGCATGATCGCCGCCATCACCAGAATCGCGATCACATAGGGCGCGGCGCTCCTGACGTCGGCCAAGTCCGGCACGCCAATCAGCAGCGCCTCGGCCATGCCGCACAGCATGCCGCCGACAAAAGCTCCGACCATCGAGCGCAGCGCACCGATAATCGCGGCCGCCATCGCCGGGATGACGAGAAAGGTCAGCGTCAGGGGATTTAGCACCACAAGATCCCCCAGCAGCAGCCCTGCCACGCCGGCAAACACCCCTGAGATCAGCCAGGCAATCGCATCGGTCGCGCGAATTCGCACGCCGATCGTCTGGCTGACCACGCGATTGCTGGCGAGAGCACGCATCGCTAGACCGGTCCGGGTTCGGCTGAGCAGAACGCCGACCCCGATGACGGCGAGAACCGCGATCAGCAGCGCTGCGATCCGAGTGTAGGACAGCCGCAGACCAAGCTCGATGACGAACATGTTGTCTGTCGGCAGCGTCAAGCGGCGTGGTAGCCCCGGTCCCCAAATTGTTGTCAGCGAGCCGAGGATTGCGAGGGCGAAGCCGAGGGTGCAGATCGCTCTCACGGTTCGGTCACGGTCGACCAGACGTGCCGACACGTAGCGACCGTAAAGAAAGGAGGCGAGAGTGGAGACGATGACGCCGATGATCCAGGCCGGCGCCGTCGGCATGTCAAACTGAATAAGCGTCCAGGCGCAATGTGCAGCAAGAGCTCCTAACGCGCCGAAGGCAAAATTCAGTGTTCCAGCCGCGCGATAGAGCAACACCAGCCCGACACCAGACATGGCGTAGACGGCTCCCAATCCGATGCCGGTGGCGACAAAGGGCAGCAGATTCACGTTTTCACTGTCCCCGTTGCAGATGCGCTGAATAAACGGCGGGCTCGGTCTGGCGACCGGCCCGCTTCTTGTCCTTGGACGAAACGGCCGTTATTTCATGACCATCAATTCGTCGAGAGTGATGCATCCGGGCAGAACCTGCCAATTGCCAGCATGGATGATGGCGATCCAGCCGGAACGGTTACCGAGGCGCGCATTCGCATCCTTTGGCCCGAACGACCAAGCCGTGCAGAATATGTCGCTCTTGAAATCCTGGACGTTCTGCAACGCTGCGGTAACAGAAGCGCGATCGATCTTGTCGGCTGGGATCGACATCAGCGCCTGCACGGCAATCCTCGCCGCGAGATAACCACCTTCGGCGAGGCTATCGGGGGTCGTGTTGTAGGCTTTCATCACGGCCAAAAAGTTGTTCATGTCGGGACCGCCTGAATTGGTGGGACCCCACTCGAGATCGACCCAGAATTTGTCGTTCCAGTAGGGGCCGGCGGCTTTCGGCAAGTCAGGAAAATAGACCGGCGACGGCGCCAGGATTTTGAGCTTGTCGCCCACGTCCGCGTGTTCGGCAGCGGCGAGGAACGGCACGATGGTCGGCGGCGAGCCAAGGAAAATGGTGGAATCGGCGCCGGTCTGAACCATGCGCTGGATCAGTGAATCATAGTCTGCCGACTGCTGGTCGAACGTGAAATGCGAATAGGCGACGCCCTTCGATTTGACGTAGTTCTCGACGCCGGCGCACACCCAGTCGGCGCCTGGGACGGTCGGTTGCGGGCACGCCATATGCTTCGCGTGCAGCGTTTCAACGGCGTATTTGACCGCGCCGAGCAGCCCGTAGCGAGGTCCCGCGTTGGTGGTCGCGATGTTGTGGGCATTGAAGCATTGCGGCGCGACCCCGCCCGCCATCAGGCTGATGATCCCTGCCTGTTGATAATATTGGCTTGTCGCGATGCAATCGACGAGGCTTGAACTGCCGATCAGCGCGACGGCTCTCTTGTCCTCGACCATTTTCTTGGCGATCTCGGCTGCTTTGTCGGGTCGCGTCTGGTCGTCATCGAAGCTGTAGTCGATAGGGCGGCCGTGAATGCCGCCGTTAGCATTGACACAATCGAAGTAGGCCTTCGCTCCCTTGGCGCCGCTGGAAATGTCGGCGGCGCCGGAAGCGGTAACAATTGCGCCGATCGGGATCGGCGACCCGGTCGCCGCCTGGCCGGTATTCGTGCCGCAATTCGGCGCGGCAAAGGCGGACGGGCCGAAAAACTCGACCGCCGCGACCACCATGGCTGCGAGCGCGATTTTGACGAAAGTCATAGCGTCCTCCCCACGGCTTCTGTGAGCCTGATTGCGATTGGCGAATGTGCCGCACAGCCGGATATTCACGAAATCGTTTATCGTGATAAAGACTATCGCTGGCGGCGATTGCGCCGACATCAGATGGTGCCCGCTGCGTCCCGCAACAGTCCGCGGAACCACAAAATCGCGGGGTCGCGGTCGGCGGCGCGGTGCCATTGCGCGCACTCTAAGAAGGGTGGGCCTTTGAAGGGGAGCGGGTAGATGCGGATGGGTAGCCGCGTCGCCCAAACTTTCGCGAGCCGCTTGTGACAAGTGGCGACGCGGTTGGTTCCGATGACGAATTCCGGCAGCACGCCAAAATTCAGGAGCGAAGCGGCAATGTTCCAGAGTCTGACCGTGGGTCTTCAGAAACCAGATGTCGAAAACATTCGGGCGCGGTTCTGTGCCGAACTCGGAAATGACATGCGGCAGCTCGCGATATTGCCTCCAGCTGATTGATTTTCCGATCTCGCTATTGCCGGTCCAGCAGACGCACACATACTCGTCCTCGAACAGGATTTCGGAGGGATGGTCAGGCAGGCGCTGCTGGTGGGCGGTGACGAGAAAGTCGATCGTGCCCTTTTCCATCATGTTGACCACCTCGGTCTCGATTTGACGGACGCCGATGGTGATGCCGGCGCCGAATCGCGCCGCCCGCCGCGACACCTCGGCGAGCAGTATCGTCGAGGCATAGTCGGATGAACCGATGGTGAAATGCCGGCGCGCCACGGCAGGATCGAACCGCGGACGCGACGCCGCAATCGATTGCATGCGCTGCAGCACGTCGGCCAGCGGCTCGGCCAAGCCCTGCGCCAGCGATGTCAGCCGCATCTTGCCGCCAATCTGCACCAGCAGCTCGTCTTCGAAGTGTCCGCGCAATCGTGCGAGCGCACCACTCATGCCGGACTGACTGATGTTGAGCCGGTCGGCGGCACGGCTAACGCTCGCCTCGCTGAGGAGCGCATCGAGCGCCACCAGCAGATTGAGATCAAGCCCGTTGAACCTCATAAGGTATCGCCGCCATCGATACTGTTTATCTGAACAAACGATTTTACCTATACCACGGGCGCCCCCTAATTAGGCCGAACATCAGGGAGGTTCGGGTGCGTACTGTTCTCGAAGCCCCTTTCCGCTCTTGGCATGTTATCCCAGGACGGCGGACGGCGGTTTCCCGGCGTGGCAAGGGGCGACAAGGTCGCGTCATTGCGCCAGCTCGGCGCCACCGCGTTCGACATACTCGAGGATTGGCCAGGTCCTTCAGGGTTGCGCCGCCCCGCCGGCATACCCCCGCGCCGGCATACCCCCGCACCGGCATACCCATGTCTGAACTGCGGATTCATGCGCCGGTTGAACCGCGCCAGATCTTCTGTGCCGGTGCCAACAACCGGCAGCACGTAATCGATCTCGCCATGATCAAGCACCGCCGGGCGAAGAGAAGATGAGCACCGCTAAGCGTCGCGCTGCCATAACGAAGATGATGGACGAGCACGCCGCGGCCGGAAATCCATTCGTCTTTAACAAGATTATCTCTTCGATCACCGGCCCGTGCGATCCGATCGTACTGCCGCGCAACGTGACTCAGCCCGATTGGGAACTGCAATCGTCGGTAGTCATTGGCCGACCAGCGCGTCGGGCAGAGCGCACCGACGTCTTTGACTATGTCCCCGGCTCTGTCATCGCCAACGATGTCACAGCGCGCGAGCGCATTTATCGGCCGGACATGCGCGCGACTGGGACTGATTGGCTTGCAGGCAAGTACCTACCGACTTTTATGCCGCTCGCTCTACTGCTGTGCCGGTCGCCTTTTGTGCCGAATCCGCAGGATGTTCGAACCATGCTAAAGCTCAACGGCGATACAATTCAGGACGAAATCACGTCCGGGATTGCGCGGCTGATCGAATGTATCTCGGAGCGGGCACGCAACGTCTGCATCGCGGAAACGGAGTGACGGCATGGCCATCGTCGGAGTTGAGACCGCACTTTACGGAGTTGATGAACTTGATCGTTCAGCAAGATTTTTCGAGGATTTTGGCCTGCCGCTGACGACGCGCGACGCGAACGGCAGTGTCTTCACCCTGGCAAATGGCTCCAAGATCGTGCTGCGGAAGAGCGCTGATCCCTCGTTGCCGAAGCGCTGGTATGAAGGGCCCGGTATCCGCGAGACGATTTGGGGCGTCGATAGCGTCGAGGCGTTGGAAGAATTGGTGCGCGGCTTATCTGACCGCGAAGTCCTGCGCGACAACGATGGCAGCGCGCACTTTGTCACCGATGAGGGCATGCCGCACGGTCTGCGCCTGTTCCAGCCGAAGCCGCTCGAGGTCGTGCTCGATCCGCTCAATGCGCCGGGCCATGTTGGCCGGCTCAACCAGCCACGCCGTTGGCGCCGCCGCGCCCAACCGCGCCAGATCGACCATGTCGTCTTCACCGTGAAGGATTTCGAGAAGTCGTTCGCGTTCTTCCGCGACAAGCTGCATTTCCGCCTGTCAGACTATCAGCGCGACTTCGGCATTTTTGCGCGTGCCGATGGCTCCCATGAACATCACAACATCTATTTCCTAAATTGTGAGCGCATTCCTGGCGGCAAGCCTGGTTTCGCCCATATCGCGCTGGGCGTTCAGGATGTCGACGAGGTTATGGTCGGCGCGAACTACATGAGGGCCCAGGGCTGGAATCTCGACGGCCGCGGCGGGCTGCATGGGTTGGGCCGTCATCGCATCTCGTCAGCGCTGTTCTACTATATGCCGTGCCCGGCTGGTGGCGATGCCGAGTACCACGCCAATTCGGACTACGCCGACGATCACTGGGTTCCCCGCGACTGGGAGCCGATGTTCGGCACGGCGATCTGGATGACCGACCCACCCCGTTTCATGCCCAAGGAACCTTCCTGGGACGTGAAGATTTTCACCGGTGACGTCAATTCGATCGGGAAGTAGCGCCTTGGCGGCGGTGAGGACCGCCCTGGTCGGCGGCGGCGGCATCGCCGGTATGTCGCTCGCAATCAGCCTGCGCAAGGTTGGCGTCGCGGTGGATCTGGTCGAGATCGATCCCGACTGGAAGGTCCAGGGCGCCGGGATCACCCTGACAGCGCCGTCGTTGCGCGCACTTGAGAAACTTGGCGTTGCCGCCCGCATCGCGGCCGAAGGGAACGTCACCCATAGCCTTAAGGTCTGCGATGCGAACGGGGTCGTGCTTGAGGTGATGCCGACACCAGGCCTGACGGGGCCGGGCACTCCTGGCAATGGCGGCATTCTGCGGCCGGTGCTGCACGCCATCCTGTCCGACGCGGTGAAGGGCCAGCACGCCACCGGGCGGCTCGGTGTGACCGTGGAAACGGTCGCAACCGACGGTGGCGTGACGTTTACCGACGGCAGCCACGGCAAATACGACTTCGTCGTTGGCGCCGACGGGCTGCATTCGAAGATACGCGCCCTGGTTTTCCCTGATGCGCCAAAACCAAAGCTGACGGGACAGGGCTGCTGGCGGGTCGTGGTGCTGCGTCCGCCCCAAGTCGACACCGGCCAGATGTTTCTCGGCACGGATTTGAAGGCTGGCATCACGCCGGTCTCACGCGACGAGATGTACCTTTTCTACCTTCAGCATGTGCCTGGCAATCCGCGCATACCTGATGATCGGCTGCACAACATTCTTGCCCAACAACTGGCGCCGTTCGGTGGTTTGGTCGGCGACATCCGCCGCAACCTGAGCCCGCGTTCCAACATCAATTACCGCCCGCTCGAAGCGATCTTGATGCCGCCGCCCTGGTACCTCGGCCGCGTGCTGCTGATCGGCGACGCGGCGCACGGTACGACCCCGCATCTGGCTTCGGGCGCAGGGCTTGCGGTAGAGGATGGGTTGGTCTTGACCGAGTTGCTCAGCACCGCCATGCCGCTCGACCAAGTGCTCGACCGATTCATGACGCGGCGCCACCCGCGCGCGGCACTCGTGGTGAACCATTCGCTGAAGATCGGCGAACTCGAAATGAATCACGGCTCGGCCGAGGAACAAACGAGGTTGATGGGCGCGGCAATGGCCGCCATCGTCGCACCGATGTGAGGAGCTCATGACCATCAAGCGCATCGCTACCGAGGAAGCCTTTACCATTCCCGAAATCGTCCAACAAACGCGCAGGCTTGTCGGCTGCGTGCCAAGCATGAGCACGGGGGCGATCATCGGGCCGTTGGTGGAGCTCCTCTGCGATATCGGCCAAGGCCGCATCACGGCAATGGACAATGCCGGCGTCGATCTGCAGCTCCTTTCGCTGACCGCGCCCGGCGTGCAGCTTTACGATGCCGCGACCGCGCTGTCGCTGGCGAAGCTCGCCAATGACCGTCTGAAGGCGGCGATCGACGCCCATGCGACGCGCTTTGCGGGCCTCGCCGCGGTGGCACCGCAAGACCCTGCCGGCTCCGCCAAGGAACTGGAGCGCGCCATAACCAAGCTTGGCCTCAAAGGGGCCATCATCAATTCGCACACGCACGGCGAATATCTCGACAATCCGAAGTTCTGGCCGATTTTCGAGGCCGTCATGGCGCTTGACGTACCGATCTATCTCCATCCGCGTGAGCCGTCGCCGGCGATGGCGGCGCCGATGAACCTGCCGGGCTTCACGGTCGGTTGGGGCTTCGCGGTCGAGACCGGTACGCACGTGCTGCGGCTTATCGCCAACGGCGTGTTCGATCGTTTCCCGAAGCTGCGCATGGTGCTCGGCCATCTCGGCGAGATGCTGCCCTTCATGCTCGACCGCATCGACAATCGCTATCTTTTTGAGACCGGCCTGTTTCCCGACAAGCGGATGAAACGGAAGCCCAGCGAGTATTTCCGCGACCATTTCGTCGTGACGACCACGGGCATGAACTTCGCGGCGCCGCTTAAAGCGGCGATAGCTGTTCTCGGCGCCGACAATGTGCTGTTCGGCATCGATCATCCGTACGAGGATCAGGCGGAAGAGGTCGCTAAGTTCGAAGCGATGGGCTTTTCCGAGGCTGACAAGAAGACGCTCTATCAGACAAATTCCGAGCGCGTGTTCAAGCTATGAGCGGGCCCTACGATATCGTCGCCATGGGGGCCGGCCATAACGGCCTCGTCGCCGCGGCCTATCTCGCCAAAGCGGGCAAGAAGGTGCTGGTGCTGGAACGCAAGGCCTGGCCGGGAGGCGGCGTGGCGACGCGCCAACTCACGGTGCCGGGCTATTGGCACGACGAGCACTCGAGCGTGCACATCATGATCCAAGGCAATCCGATGCTGACGCAGGACGAGCTCGGGCTGTTGTCGAAATTCGGCCTCAAATACATCTATTCCGACATTCCCTACGCCAGCATCTACGAAGACCAGACCTCGATCGTCAGTTACAAGGATCTCGACAAGACCTGCCAGTCAATTGCAAAGGTGTCGGCCAAGGACGCCGAAACGTACCACAAGTTCGCTCTGCGCAGTTCGCAGATGCTGCCGCTGATCGTCGCCGGTCTTTATTCGCCGCCGGTGCCCATGGGCCCGTTCATGGCGATGCTCGATTCGAGCGACGAGGGCCGCGAGCTGTTCGACGCAATGCAGCGCTCGTGCCTCGACATCGCCAATCTCCTGTACGAGAACGACAAGGTAAAAATCCACTTGTTGAAGCTCGTTTCGGAGAATCTGCAGATGCCGGACGAGCTGGGCACCGGGATGGGCATGTTCCTCATGCCGGGGATCATCCACACGTATGGCGTCTCGCAGCCAGTCGGCGGCAGCGGCAAGCTGACCGAGGCGCTGGTGAAGTGCATCGAGCATTGGGGCGGCGAAATCCGCTGCAATGCCGAAGTCCGCAAGGTACTGACATCGGCCGGCCGTGCCACCGGCGTCGAGACTGTCGATGGCGCACAGTTCATGGCCAAGGACGGCGTCATCGGCGCGATTCATCCGAAAAAGCTCAAGCAATTCATCGACGGTGTGCCAGCACCGGTGCTGGCGCGGGCCGATCGCGTCACGCTCGGTACGTTCACTTTGTTCGTCAGCCACTACGCCCTGAAAAGCCGCGCGACCTTCCATGCCGGCGAGGAGGTCGGCCGCGCGGTAATGTGCGAATATCTACTCGACAAGCAAGCTCAAGGAGATGCTTCAGGACTTCGACGAGCTGCGGCGCGGGCGGGTTCCGAAGCGGCCGCTGATCGGCGGGGACGATACCAGCATCAACGATCCGAGCCGCGTGCCACCCGGTGCTGGCCTGTTCCACGGCATATGCTTCGCGCCCTACGAACTTGCCGATGGCGGCCCGTCCCGCTGGGACGAGATCAAAGAGGCCAAGGCCGACGAGCTCCTCGGATATTACCGTCAATTCTGCAGCAACCTCACCGACGACAATATCGTCGCGCGCACGATCTATTCGCCGCTTGATCTGGAACGGAGTTCGCCCAACTCCATGGTGCGCGGCGATGCCCATGGTGCGGCACCGTTTTTCTATCAGTCGGGTGCCCATCGTCCGACATCCGATCTAGGTCAATACAAGGTGCCCGGGGTCGAGCGGCTCTATCTCGTCGGGCCGTTCATGCACCCGGGCGGCGGGGTCTATGGCGCCGGCCGGGCCACCGCCATCAAGATGTGCGAAGATTTGAAAATCGACTTCGACAGGCTGACGAAGCGGTGATGTTCGACATCAAGCAGCGTCACGCGGCGATGAGCGTGCCGAATATGGAGGACTCCATCGCCTGGTATGAGAATGTGTTCGGATTCAAGCTCGAGCGACGCTTTCATATTCCGGCAACCCGGCCGACTGCGCGATGCTGAAGCGCGACGACCTGCGAATCGAGCTCTTTCATGTCGCCGGGGCCAAAACGGCCGGTGAAGAACGCCGCGATCCCGACACCGACGCCCACACACTCGGCAACGAGCATGCTGCGTTCGCCGTCCGCGACATCGCTCCGGTCGAGCGCGAACTCCGCGCCAGGGGCGTGGACATCGTGTTTGTCAAAAAGCACGAGATGGGCGCCAACATCTTCATTCGCGATAACGTCGGCAATTTGATCGAATTTGTGCAGCAGTCAGAGATTTGGAGATGAGCGCCATGTCGACATCCTTTCGCCGCATTGTTACCGGTCACGATTTCAGAGGCGAAGCCATCGTCAAGAGCGTCGACACCTTCACGCCGAAGCTCATTCCGAGCGGCGACGCCGAGTTTGCGCAAGTTTGGACCACGGCGGCGGTACCGGCCGACAACAACGATGAGACCGATGGCGGCCTGCGCGATGTCGGGCTGACGCTGCGCGGCGGCTCGGCGATCCGCGTGGTGGACATGCTGCCGGGTAAGCAGTCGGCGATGCACCGCACGCGCTCCCTCGATTTCGGCATCATCATGAGCGGCGAACTCGAGCTTGAGCTCGACAGCGGCACCGTCCAGCACCTCAAGGCGGGAGATATCGTGGTGCAGCGCGGCACCAATCACCTGTGGCGCAATCCCAGCGCGGACGCACCGTGCCGCATCGTCTTCGTTTTGATTGAAGCGGCGCCGGTCAGGATCGGCACCCAAATCCTCGACGAACGCCAGCCGCATTGAGCCGGAGCGCCGCTGCTGTTCGTGACATTTGATTAGATATCGAATAGATTGCAATTCAATGCTCCGAGTAACGATTCCCAGGAGCGGCAGCGAATTGAGGACCCGTTATGGCGAGTCTTGGCAAGAGTGAAGGCGCGGCGTCGCTCCCCTTGGCGAGAAGTCTCGGCTATCACCTGCGCACGCTGACGGAAACATGGGGCGTCCTGCTACAGCGCCGTCTGGGTCCGCTCGGCGGCACTTTTCCGCAATGGCGGTACCTGCGCGAGCTGTGGGAGGAAGATGGGTTGACGCAACGGGAATTGAGCGAGCGGGTCGGGCGTCAAGCGGCGACCACCGTGACGGCGCTTCGCCTCTTGCGTCGCAGCGGCCTGATCAAGATCGTCACGGCGAAGGAGGATCGGCGCAAGCGGCGCGTATTCCTGACCGAGAAGGGGCGAGCGCTCAACGAGATCGCTGACGCCGCTGATTATCGAGATTGAGAACCGCGTCCTGCGAAAAGGTCGACGACGCCGATCTCGCGAAATTCAAGCGCACGCTGGCACGATGCAAGAAAACATCGATGACGCGAAATCCTCAATCAGAACCGCACCGCGCGCACGCGCCTGTGGCAATTGATGAAGGAAACGCGAGCGCCGAGCGGAAACGGTCGCCGTCAGACGCCAGGCTGAGGACGCGCGCATGCAGAGCAACACGAATTCGCGGGCAAAGTCGCTTTGGTCACCGGCGCCGGCGCCGGCATCGGCCGCTCGATCGCGCTCGAGTGGGCGGCGCGCGGCGGCACCGCGATCGTCACCGACATCGACGCTGCCGCGGCAGCACGATGGTCGCCGCGGAGATCGGCGGCACGGCGCGCGCGCTGAAGCTCGACGTGAAGAATCGCCGACGAGATTCGCGAAGCGGTCGCGGCGGCGGTGCGGTTCGGCGAGCGGTCTCGATGCGCTGTTCAACGTTGCCGGCATCAACATTCCGCGCAATATCGAGGAAATGGAGGATGACCGAGTGGTACGCGGTGCTCGACACCAACCTCACCTCGATCTACCGGACTTGCAAATTCGCGCTTCCCGAGATGCGCAAGACGCGGTGGTGGCGCCGTTGTGAATGTCGCCTCGGTAGCCGGGATCCTCGCCGAAAACCGTTGTGGCGCTTACAGCGCTTCGAAGGGCGGCGTAATCCTGCTTACGCGCAACCTGGCGATGGATTTCGCCAAGGACAATATCCGCGTTAACGCGGTGTGCCCCGGCTCGACACGGACGCCGCGCCTCGAAAAATATTGGCAGAAATCGCCGACCGGTAAAAGCGAGATCGCCGTGCTTGCCCCGATGCGGCGGTCGGCCGAACCGGAAGAGATTGCGCGGCCAGCGATTTTCCTTGCTTCGTCCGACGCCTCGTACATCACCGGCGCCAGCCTTGTGGTCGATGGCGGCCTCAGCGCCGGCATCAACGTGCCGACCTTCGAGAGGATGTAGCGATGCGCAACGACAGCGCACTTGATCTTCGGTGGCCTGCCAAATTCAACGAGATCCCGAAGGAGGTGTTCCATCGCGCCGATGTCTTCAGGCTGGAGCTGGAGCGCATCTTCCACGGCCCCGAATGGCATCCCGTCGCACATATCGGCGAGATTCCGGCACGCGGCGACTTGAAGACCGGCTACGTTGGCGCGGTGCCGGTGTTGATCGTACATGGCGATGACGGCGTCGTCCGCGTGTTCCAGAATTCCTGCGCCCATCGCGGCACACAGCTCAAGACTTGCGCGCGCGGTAAGGCAGACAAAATCGAATGTCCCTACCACCGCTGGACCTTTAGCAATCGCGGCGAACTGATCGGCGTGCCAGGGATGGGAGATTTCCCTCGTGATTTCCGCAAGGAGGATCACGGGCTACGCGTGCTGCGTTCCGGCGAAATATGCGGCCTTGTCTTCGTCACCTTGAGCGAGGAAGCGCCGCCGCTCAACCTATACCTCGACGACACGGTGGAACACATCGCGCGCGCGATGGGTGGCGACGGCCGGCTAAAGCTCCTGGGCTATCAGAAAGTCGCGTTCGCCAGCAACTGGAAGGAATACAGCGACAATGAGGGGTATCACGGCCCGCTGCTCCACGCGGCGTTTCGGATGCTCAAATTCGCGCAAGGGGAGGGCGTGCAGTTCATGACCCCGCACGCGCACAAGGTGAATAGCGCCTTGTTAGCCGTGCCGGAGCCGAATTTCATCGAGGATGGCTCGGTGGTCGAGGGCCGCGATCCCAAACTGCCGCCCCACAACATCGTCGTCAGCCTGTTTCCGGTGACGATCATTACCCGCAACCTCGATGTCATCAGCGTCCGCTATGCCACCCCGATCTCGCCCGACGAGACTGAAGTGCATTACGCCTATTTTGCGCATGCCGACGACGATGCTGACCTCGTTCAGCACCGCATCCGCCAAGCCTCAAATCTGATCGGGCCAAGCGGGTTCATTTCGTTGGAGGACGGCGCCGTGTTCAACCGCCTTCATGTCGGCTCGCATAGTGACGGCAATGTCGCGTTCCAAAAGGGCGTGCGCGGGCCGATCCAGGCGCCATACGTCCTCGACAAGGGCGACGAGGCCGGCAATCTGATACGCTGGGAACATTACCGGGAAACGATGGGGTTTGCGCGTGATTGATGCCGCAACGCTCGCCCGCATCGACGCTCTACAGCAACGCTACGCCCGTGTGCTCGACGCGCGCGACATGGCGGGGTGGGCCGGTTGCTTCGGCGAGAACGCCAGCTACATTTGCATCCCGCGTGAGAATGTCGAGCAGGATCTCCCGGTCGCGCTCATGATGGACGACAGTCTTGCTCGTATTCATGATCGGGTGACGTACATCGCCAAGGTTTGGGTCGGCACTTTCGAGGATTATCAGACGCGCCATTTCGTCCAGCGCATCGATTGCGCGCGGCGCGGCCCCGGCCTGGTCGCGGTCGAAAGCAATTTCATGGTCGCCTACACCTCTGCGCGCGGCCGCTCCGAAATCCTGGTCGCCGGCACCTATGAGGACGCGATCGAGCTCGGTCCGGGCGATGCGACGTTTCGCGCGAAGAAGGCGGTGCTGGATACCGTCACCACGCCGCGTTATTTGGTCTATCCCGTTTAGGGGGGGCGGAACCATGTCCACCGTCTGTCTCAGTCCCAATGGCGTCGATTTCTACCGTGTCGAGCGCGCCCCAGACGACGTCCTGGTCGCGACCGTCGGCGGCGTCGCGCGGGTCAGGCACCGCGGCGCGCGATGGCGCGTAGAGGCCGCCAGCCTCAAGGGCCTGCATGTCAGCTCTCTGATGCGCGACCCGACGCGGGCATCTCTTCGCCGGCATCCACGGGGTCGGCCTCTATCGCTCTCGCGATGATGGCGCGCGCTGGGAACTGGCGAGCAACGGAATCAAGGAGGATCACGTCTTTTCGCTCGCTTGCCGTGAAACCAAATCGGGCGTCGAGCTCTATGCGGGGACCGAGCCTGCGCATCTCTATCGCAGCATCGACGACGGCGAGCATTGGGAGGAGCTGTCCGGCGTCCGCGACGTCGCCAGCGTCGCGCAGTGGAACTTCCCGGCGCCGCCCTTCCAGGCGCACGTGAAGCATGTCGCGTTCGATCCGCGCGACGACCGGGTGCTCTATGTCTGCGTCGAACAGGGAGCGCTATTGAAGAGCGAGGACGGCGGCAAATCGTTCCGTGACGTGCCTTTCCAGGACGCTAGCTATGTCCTCAACAAGGACACGCACCGGGTGATTTTCAATCCGCGCGACCCCGACGAGATGTTCCTGCCGGGCGGTGACGGCATTGCCGCCAGCCATGACGCCGGCAAGTCCTGGCGTCATCTTACGACGCCGGCGATGCGCGTGTCTTATCCAGACCATTTCTACGTCTCGCCCGAGGAAGAGGGTGTGCTCTACGCCGCCGGCGGTGGGGATCCGCCAAATGTCTGGCGCGAAACCGGCGACGCGCGCGCGGCGATCGTCACCAGCTACGACAATGGCGAAAGCTGGACGCAGATCGGTGACGGCTTGCCGGCGGAACTGCCCGGCAATATCGAGGCGGTGACGATGGCGCAGTGGCCAGGCGCCTTCGGCTTAATCGCCGGCACCACCGACGGCGAAATCTTCGCTAGCTTCGAGAACGGCCGAAACTGGCGGCTGATCGCCAGCAGCCTGCCGGCGGTGTCGAAATGTGTCCATGCCCGCAACCTGGCCATGGGCCGTGCCAAGGCTCGTGAAAAGACAAAGGCCTAGAGAGAGGACCGTCTCATGCTGACGCGCGAGATGAACGAACGTCTGACCCGGGTCGGACCCGGTACGCCGTGCGGCGAGCTGCTGCGCCGCTATTGGCACCCGATCTATCCCGAGGCCAAGCTGGCCGACAATCCAGTCGCAAAAGTGCGCATCCTGTGCGAAGACCTGGCGCTGTTCCGCGACCGTAGCGGTAGGCTCGGCCTTGTGCAGGAGCGCTGCCCGCACCGCATGACCAGCCTCGCCGTCGGCATTCCCGAGCCCGAAGGCATTCGCTGCTGCTACCACGGCTGGCTGTTCAACGCCGAAGGCAAATGCCTTGAGCAGCCGCTCGAGCCGGGCGGCACCAGCTTTAAGGACAAAGTCAGCATCAAAGCCTATCCCGTGCAGGAGTTGGGCGGCTTGATCTGGGCCTATCTCGGGCCAAAGCCAGCGCCGTTGCTACCGCGCTGGGATTTGTTCGTGCGCCCGCATGGCTTTCGTCAGATGGTCGGGCATCAGCTGCCGTGCAATTGGCTGCAATGCATGGAGAACCGCGGTGATCTCGGCCATGCGGTCTATTTGCATGGGCGCCTGTTCCAATACGCTCTCGAGCGCGAAGGGCGTCTCACCGACGACCCAAAGGCACGCTACAACGCGATGGTGAAGACGCAGGCTGAAGCATTGGCGCAAGGGGTGACCACCAAATACCGCCCAATCTACAACAAACACGGCTTCACCAAGGGTATGCTGAACAGCGACCAAAGCGAGGACACACGCGCCTGGACCGTCGGCGTTAATCCGATCCTGTTTCCGTACCTGCTGGCGTTCGGCCCCGAGGCCGGCGACAAGCGCATCCGCAAGTCCTACCAGTTCGGGGTGCCGATTGACGACACGCACAGCTGGCACGTCAATTATTTCTGCTATGTCGTCCCGGAGGAGATTCCGATCCCGCATCAGAACTTGGTGCCGTACGCGGAGGTGCCTCTGCTCAAGCCGAACGGCGAGTATAGGCTCGACTATGTCTTGGGCCAGGACATGGTCGCATGGGCGGAGCAGGGCGAGATCACCGATCGCACGCAGGAGCATCTCGGCGCCAGCGACTCGCTCGTCGTCGCCTATCGCAATCTGCTGCGCGAACAGATTGATCTGGTCGAGGCCGGACGAGAACCGATGAATGTGTTCCGCGATCCGGCCGAGATCGACAGCCCGGAGTTGCGAATCGCCGGCAACGACACCGGCGGCGCGCCGATGCGCGGGACGATACTGGGCGCGTCGATCGGCTATCGGGAGAACTATCACAAGCTGTCGAAAGGCGGCTGGCCTTATATCGACGACGACGCCGACCGCTTCTGCCCAGATCGGGAAATCATCCTCGACCTGTTCCGCAAGGTGGAGGAGCTCAACGCCAAACAGAAGGAAGAGGTGTGAGCGCCGCACGGTGCCCGTGAAGCGCCGCAAACTCGGCCGCACCGGTTTGTCAGTGCCGGAGATCGGTTACGGTTGCGGTCCGACCGCTGGCCTTATGGTGCGCGGCACCTTCGCCGAGCGCTGCGACGCGGTGGCGCGGGCGCTCGCGCTCGGCATCGATTATTTCGACACGGCGCCCGTCTACGGCGACACGGCGTCGGAGGCGCATCTCGGCGAGACGCTGCGTGCCCTCGGCGCCAGACCGACGATCGCCACCAAGGTCGCGCTCGAGGCAAACGACTTTGGCGATATCGGTGGTGGCGTGGTCCGCTCGGTCGAGGCCAGCATCGAGCGAATCGGCCAGCGGATCGCGCTGATCCAACTTCACAATCGTGTTGGTGCCAAGCGTGCCGACAAAGCGGAATATGGCAGCGGAGCGCTGTTGACGGTTGACGACGTGTTGGGTACAGGCGGCGTGGCCGCAGCATTCAACGCCTTGAGGGACCGGGGCCTCGTGCGGTTCTTCGGTTGCTCGGCCTATGGTGGCGACCCCGCCGCGGTTGCGCGCCTGATTGACAGTGGCGCCTTCGACACCATCACCGTCAATTACAGTCTCTCCAACCGCACCGCTTGGGAACCGGACGAGACAGCGGCCCGCAACTATGACGGCGGGGGAAAACGCGCTGCGGCCGCCGGGATGGGGATCATCGGACTGCGCATCCTCGAAGGCGGGGCGTTGGTGGATCGCGCGGCCGCGGCGGTGCGCTTCGCCTTATCGAATAAGGATTTGTCGACGGTGCTGATCGGGTTTTCCGACATCGCTCAGATCGAAGCGGCCACTCTTTATGCGGCCGATGAAGAAAGTGGGGGCTGTGCTTCGTCATGAGGACGTTTCTCATCGCCTTGGCGACATTTTTCGCCGTAGCAACGGCGTGGGCCGCTGAGAAAGCCATCACCATCGGCGTGCTCACTGACCTCACCAGCTTTGCCTCACGCAGTGCGGGGCAGGGTTCGGTCGATGCCGTCAGGATCGCGGTCTCGGATTTCGGCGGAATGGTGCTAGGGAAGCCGATCGAGGTGGTGTTTGCCGACATGCAGTCGAAGCCCGATCTTGCGGTCGAAATCGCGCGGCGCTGGTACGAACGCGAGAATGTCGACCTCATCGTGGATGTGCCAAACTCGGCCGGTGCGTTGGCGATCCGCGGACTCGCCACCGCCAACAAGCGCGTCTTCATGCCCACGATCGCGGCGAGCGCAGCCATGACCGGTAAGGGCTGCTCGCCTTACACTATCCACTGGGTCGTGAATAGCGCCGCGATTGCGCGCGCCTTCGTCAACGCGTTGGGCGAGGACGGTGCCAAGACCTGGTTCCTGCTGATGCCAGACTATGCCATCGGCAAGGCATTCGCAGCGGACGCGCAGCGCTACATCCAGAGTGTCGGCGGCAAGATCGTCGACACTGTGTACTTCCCCGTTAACAGCGGCGATTTCAGCCAGTTCGTGTTGCGCGCGCAAGCGTCGGGCGCGGACGCGATCGCCACCGGCGCCATCGGCACCGATCTTTCGAACGTGATCAGGCAGGCGCACGAATTCGGCGTGCTGCCGTCGTCAAAGCAGCGCCTTGCCGCCTTTGTCATCACCGTGTCCGAGATCCACGGCACCGGCCTCGACACAATGCAGGGCGTCTGGGCGATGCAGGATTTCTACTGGGACCAAAATGAGGATACGCGGGCCTTCGCCAAGAAATTCTTCGATGTCGAACATCGTATGCCGGACTTTACCCATGCCGGCAACTATTCGGCTGTAATGGCCTATCTCAGCGCAGTGAAGGCCGCTGGCACGGATGATGCGGCCGCTGTGGTGGCGCGGTTGAAGCGCGGCACGGTCTCGCGCTTCGGTGTGCCCTCGACGATCCGCATCGACGGCCGCGCCATCTTCGATGTTGAACTCTATCGCGTGAAGTCACCGGCGGAGTCAAAGGGGCCGTGGGATGTGCTCAAGGCGGTCAAAGCGATCGACGCGGGTAAGATCTTCGATCCGATCAGTCCGCAATGCGACCTGGGGAACGCAAAATAGGCGGAGGAGGGCGAGCGATGTTCCTGCGCAATTGTTGGTATGTCGCGGCCTTCGCCGCCGACGTGACGGCGCAACCGTCGGCGCGCACCGTGTGCGGCACAGCAGTGGTACTGTTCCGCACCGGTGGCAAGGTCGTGGCACTTGAAGATCGCTGTATCCATCGAGGCATGCCGTTGTCCCAGGGCGGTGAGGTCGAAGGCGATATCATCCGCTGTCCCTATCACGGGCTTGAATTCGATGGCGCCGGCATGTGTCGCAAAATCCCGGGCCAGGATCGCGTGCCTTCGGGCGCGCGCATCGCCGCCTTTCCGCTGGTCGAGCGCCAAGCCCTTTTGTGGATCTGGATGGGCGACGCGGCCAAGGCCGATCCAGCCGCCATTCCCGAGCACCACTATCACAACGATGCACGCTGGGAGTGGCGCCCGATCTTTCTTGAAATCGAATGCGATTGGTCGTTGCTCAACGACAATCTTCTCGACCTGACGCATTTGGGGTTCGTTCACAAAAAGACGATCGGTGGCGATCCCGCCGCCCATGCCAGCGCGGTGATGAGGGTCGAGCACCGGGACGGCCGGGTCCATGTCACACGCTGGTTGGCCAATACCGACCCGCCACCATTCTACCGGCTGAGGCCACGCCTTCAAGGGCAAGATCGACCGCTGGCAGGAAATCGAGTTTCGCCCTGGCCTGATACGCATCTGGACCGGTGGCACTGACGCGGGTACCGGCGCTTACCAAGGCAGGCGTGAGGGCGGCGTGCAATTCATGGGTTTTCACGGCATCACGCCGCGAACCGAGCATTCGTGCTACTACCATTTTACACAAGCGCGGAACTTCCGACTTGGCGAGGCGGAACTCGATGAACCTATCCATCAAGCCGCGCTCGCGACCTTGCTCGAAGACAAGGCGGTGCTCGAAGGGCAGCAGGCGCGGATTCTCGAGAATCCCGGACGGGGCTTCATCGACATTAGAGCCGATGCCGGCGGACTCCAGGGCCGACGCGTTGTCGCGCAGCGTCTTGCCGAGGAATCGCATAACGGCGCCGCTGCCTAGGAGTCACCATGCTGCTCAAGGACAATTGGTACGTCGTCGCCTGGAGCGCCGAACTCGAACCTGGCGCGACACTGGCACGGCGCGTCTGCAATCAGGCGCTGGTTCTGCTTCGGACTGCAACTGGCGCGATAGCCGCACTAGTCTTACTGCGTCACAAACTGAGATGTGTTCTGCGCGAGGTCATGCGGGCGCAACAAGGGCATCTCGACAGAGTCGGCGCTAGCGCGATGACGATGCGACGGCGCAAGGTTGCGATCGAGTTCGGGATATGACGTTCCGGTCTGATTGGGGGCGCCTCGCGGTCGGTAACCGCCGGGAACGGCAGGTTTCGAGAGCCACGAGGCGCCACGCAGTCCCGAGGGGGGAATCGTCTCCCGCTCGGAGATTAGGAATCCGTAAGCGGCGATGCAGAGTGTGGCGTGGTGGTGGAAGCCGCGCCACCCACGACCTTCATAGTGCCCGAGGCCGAGTTCCTGCTTGAGTTCCTGGTAATCGCGCTCGATGCGCCAGCGCAGCTTGGCGAGATCGACCAGGCGCGCGAGGGCAAGGTTCGGCGGCAAGGTCGAGAGCCAATATTTGGTCGGCTCGTCTTCACCCCGGGGCCATTCGATCAGTAGCCATTCATCCCGGCGGCTCTCGGTGAGCTGGTAATCGCGATGTGCAACGCGAACCCGTATCCGGGCGAAGCGTGAGGACAGCCAGTCGCTTGTGCCTTCACGCCATTTGATCATGCGCCACGCCACCGCTGGCAGGCCGAGCGCAAGCGCCTTGACGGAAAGCGGCCGGTGTTTGGCGTCACGACCGATCAGCTTCGGGGGGCGTCCGCGACCCGACCATTTCTTCGGCGGCAGCGGTGCTGTCCCAGGAGCCCAGACCGAGGTGTTCGGCATGATGCCGGCAACATAGCTCAACCCAAGCGCGCCGATGTCCGTGCGCAGCTCGGTGTCACTGCCATAGCCGGCATCCATCAGCACCACGCCGCGCGGAATATCGGCCTCACAAGCGGCGCGGATCTGCGCCAGCGCAATCTCCGGCTTGGTCTCAAACCCAATCTCCTCGGGAACCCCCGCCTCGCCCCGCCGCGCTTTGTCCAAGGCCCAATCTTTCGGCACATACAGCCGATAGGCCACCGGCAAGCTGGTGTCGTGATTGGCGACCGATAGAGAGACGGCGACTTGGCAATTGTCCTGCTTGCCGAGTTGACCGCAGTACTGCCGCGTCACCCCCACCGAGTGCCGGCCTTTCTTCGGAAACCCGGTGTCATCGATGATCCACGCCTCGATCGCGCCGTGCCGCTCCATCTCGGGCAGCACCATCTCGCGCACCTTGGCCAGAACCTTCGCATCCGACCACGGCGCCTGCCCGACAAAATGCAACAGTGACTGATGTTGCGCCGCCGTCCGCTCCGGCGCCGTCACCGCCGCCATCGGCTCAACGCTCTTGCGCTCCACCGGCAGCATCAGCCCCACGCAATAGTCGCGCAGCGGTCCCGCCCGGTCCACGTGCCCGATCACGCCAACAAGCCCCTCGACATACGCGGCAAAGCGCGATTCACTGCGCGCGCTCGTTTGGAAATCCATCTCAGCCCTCATGCCGATCATGAATCTTCCCGCGTATCACGATTCGCAAATTCGCGAATCTTCCCCTTTTTGTGACTCAGTAAGACTAGCAGGCTGCTGAAAAAGTCGATTCACGAGGCACGCGAAGTGTGATTCCTTGCATGTGATTGGTTCCTTTTGTGCGGGGAAGACGATGCGGGGCGAGGAGCAACACTCGGTGGTACTTTTTAGCTATGTGCGGCTGGAGGATCGCATTCCAGCGGATCACCCGCTGCGGGCAATCCGCCAGGTTGTCGATGTGTCGCTGGCAGGTCTGTCGCGCGCGTTCAACAAACTTTACGCCAGAGACGGTCGGCCATCAATTCCGCCGGAACGACTGCTGCGGGCACTGCTGCTGCAGGCGTTCTACACGGTACGCTCGGAGCGGCAGCTGATGGAGCAGATCACCTACAACTTGCTGTTCCGCTGGTTCGTGGGCTTGTCGGTCGATGATCCAGTGTGGGACCCGACGACATTCTGCAAAAACCGGGACCGGCTGCTGGGCGGCGACATCGCGTACAAGTTCCTGGCCAGCGTGCTGAACCAACCGCAAGTTCGCACGCTGCTGTCGAGCGAGCATTTCTCGGTCGACGGCACGCTGATCGAGGCGTGGGCTTCGATGAAGAGCTTCGTCCCCAAGGATGACGACACAGCCTCGGGCCCGTCCAGCGCCGCAGGTGGCGGACGCAATGCGGAACGTGACTTTCATCGCGAGAAACGCAAGAACGACACGCATTCCTCGACCACGGACCCGGATGCCCGCCTGTTCCGCAAGGGTGCCGGCAAGGAGGCCAAACTGTGCCACATGGGACACCTGATGATGGAGAACCGCAACGGGCTCATCATCGATGCACGCTTGACCGAAGCCAACGGCACCGCTGAGCGCGCCACTGCCCTTGACATGATCGAGGATAACGCCAAGCCCGCAAGCACGGTCGGCGGCGACAAGAACTATGATACCGCCGAGTTCGTCGCCGGCTGTCGCGAGCGCGGCTGCACGCCGCATGTCTCGCAGAACAACACCAACCGCCGCTCGGCGATCGATGGGCGAACCACCCGACATCCCGGCTATCGTCTCAGCACGATCAGCCGCAAGCGCATCGAAGAGCCATTCGGATGGATCAAGACCGTTGGCGGGCTGCGAAAAACCCGTCATTGCGGGCGCCGGCTGGTGGAATGGTTCTTCGTTCTGACCGCGACCGCTTACAATCTGGTTCGCATTCCGAAGTTGCTCGCCGCAACGGCATGAGTCTGTCTGGAGCAATGAAGACGAAGCAAAAATATGCGAAATTCGCCGGCATCGCCGCCGATGCACACGCTCGCCCTCCTGCGTCCCACCATCCAACATCGAAAAATTCCGCCAAAAACCGCGTTTTTCAGCAGCCTGCTAGAGGACCGCTGCATCCATCGCGGCATGCCGTTGTCGCAAGGTGGTGAATGTGAGGGCGAGATTATCCGCTGCCCTTATCACGGGCTCGAATTCAACGCGCAAGGCATTTGCACGAAGATCCCAGGCCAGGAGCAAATCCCGGGCGCGGCGAGGGTTATTGCCTTCCCCGTCATCGAGCGCGACGCGATGATTTGGGTTTGGGTCGGCGCCGCCGACAGGGCCGACCCTGAGCAGGTGCCGTCTTACCCATATCACGACGATCCTGCCTGGGTGTGGACGCGCGATACCCTGATGGTCGAGGCCGGCTGGCTGCTACTGACCGACAATCTGCTGGACCTGAGCCATCTCCAATACGTCCATCGCAAGACCATCGGCGGCGACCCAAGGGAAGACGGCACGGGCGCAAGCTTAGCGCGACACGCGACGGTGACCGAGTTTTCGTTGCACGCTGGCTCTTGGACATGGCGGCGCCTCCATTCCACAAGCAAATGTGCGGCTTTGCCGACAATATCGACCGCTGGCAGGAGATCGAGTTTCGGCCCGGCTTCATCCAATTCTATTCCGGCGCGACTGACGCCAATACCGGTGCGCGTGAAGGCAGGCGAGGCGGCGGCATGCATTTGCGGCATCTTCATTGCATTACGCCGGAAACCGAGACGCGGACCCGGTATTTGTTCTCTGTCGCCGAAATTTCCACGTCCGAGATGCCGCGCTGACCCAGCGTATGCAGCAGCTTGCAGTGGCGACCTTCTTAGAGGACCAGGCGCTTCTTGAAGTGCAACAAAGGCGCCTTGCCGAAAGCGGAAATCGTGCGCTGATCGATACTTCCAGCGATGTCGGCACGGTCCATGCGCGCCGCATCGTCGCGGAAAGAGCGGTCGCTGAGGGATGCTCGGTGTGACGGAGGCACTGAAGCAGGACGCCAGGGTCATAGTCCGAGAGCTCGCCCGTTTTCAACTGACCGCTGCGTCATACCGTCGGGGGTCGCACTGACGGGCATCTCGCACCGGATGCTGCACCATACAATGGAATGGAGCAACATGTGACCGGTGGCGCCATTCCGGGGGGAGGCGCTTCCATCTGTCGGCCAAGCGCCGAGACGGCCGAGTGTCACCAATCAAGCTGTCGCGGACAGGAGCAACGACCGACAGGCGCGTTTTTCGCAACCGGCTCGACGATCACGACGCGCGGGAAGCGCGTCAGTTCGCGTTCTCGTACTGCGTCACACCCTCGACATGTCCCTGGTCTCTGCCCCGCAGCTCGATCACGTTGCCATCGGGATCGCGCACGAACACCGATACGCCGCCATCCTCGCCGAACTTCGACGGACCTTGCGTGATCCGGATGTCGTGATCCTTCAGCGTCGCTATCGTGCCAGGGATCGAGGCAACGCGAAGCGCGACGTGGGTGTAGCCCGCGTATTTTTCCGTGACGTCCATCAGAATGTTCGTCGCCGGATCGCCGGCGTTGGCGTTGAGAATGAGATTGATCTCGACCCCGGCCGCATTGCGAATGATCGCCACCGGGTCGAATGTTACGCGGTGTAGCAGCTCGAACCCAAGGGCTGCATAGAACGACATGGCGCGATCGAAATCTCGAACCCGGATGCCGATATGGTCGACGCGCTCGATGGTGATGCCGGTCATGCCATGCTCCTATTGATAACCTTGTAACTTGACGAAACCAGACGAAACGGTTTTCTTTATGCGGGATACCTAGAGATTGCTTGTCATCGGTTCCAGACTGTTTCAAAGGGTAGCGGCAAATTAAGCCGATTTTGCTACCCCAAGAGCGACCCGGGGTAGCAAGCGGCTTTACACCGACATCATCAACTTTTCGTCGAAAGACGCTAGGTACGATTTCCAAAAGGCCGCGCTCGAGGCAGTCCACAAGTTGCTCTTGGTGGCGCCATGAGCCCTCAGCCCCTCGACGCCGCAATCGCATATGCAGCCAAAGGCTGGCGCGTATTTCCGTGTCACGGCAAGCTGCCAGCGATCCCCAAAACGCGCGGCGGTAATGGCTGTAAAGACGCAACCACAGATATCGCCACGTTACGCGATAGTGGTCAGAATATCCCGAGGCCAATATCGGCTTAGCGACCGGCAACGGGCTGCTGGTTGTCGATCTCGACGAAAAGAACGGCATCAGCGGTCGCCGCAATTTCGCGAGGCTCACCGACGATAACGGTGGTCTACGGGCAACGGTAACCCAGATAACCCCGACCAGCGGGCGGCATATCCTGTTCTCAACCGAACCAGGACTTGTCATCCCGAATTCAGCGAGCAAGCTGGGCCCGAACATCGATGTTCGTGGTCAGGGGGGGTACATCCTGGCGGCTCCATCGATCCACCCCGATACCAAGACTGAATATCGGTGGCACGAAGACTGGCATCCGGATCGCATTCCGTTAGCGGCAGCTCCGGGATGGCTAATTGGTCTGCTCACTCAGGCGCCGACACTTGAATATTCGTCGCCACCAAGACCCAGCCTAAGTTCGCCGAACAATCTTACTCCCTATGGTGCGGCAGCTCTTGAGGGTGCGCCGAACGATATTCTCGACGCAATCAGTGCCCTTGGAACCGTCGCCAGTGGAATTGCTGCTGGGAAGCAGGCGAGCTATCAGTCTGAGGTTGCCAAGACGAATTCACAGATCGCTCAGCAGAACCAAGCCAGGGCGGCGGCTACATCGACTCAAACCGAGATAGCCGGCATGAAAGCGGCTCAACAACAGGGAGCGGTCCGGGCAGTCTTTGCCGCGAACAATATCGATGTGAATTCCGGCTCTGCAGCAACGGTGCAGCAAGGTCAGAGGCAGACTGGTTATCTACAACAGGAGGATGTTTCCTACGAGGGCGCTCACCAGACTTATGGGTATGGCTTACAGGCTGCTGGCGAACAAGCGCAGGCAGGTCTTTATGGGATGGAAGCGGAAGAGGCGCCCATCGTCGCAGGGATTGGCGCCGTTGGTTCTGGGATAACTTGTGGAAGGAAATGGCGATTTGGATCAACCGCTCGTCGCTGCTTCAATCTCAGTTTGAGTAGCGAGCCGAGCGCATCTTCTACAAAGAGTTGCCCGAAACTTGGTTTATGTCAGCCCGCCCATGGCCCAAGTCCGCGGATCAGACAAAACTGGGCAACACCCTCGCAGGCTTGCACGCCGATAACATCCAATTCCTGATCGACGAGTTTGGCGCAATACCGCCTGCGATTTTGACAAGCGCGGAGGGTGCGCTGTCCAGTTGCAGGGAAGGACATATCGTCATCGCCGGGAACACCAATAGCTTAGGCCACTCTCCTTATCATGCTTGCTCGCGCCAGCGCCATTTGTGGCGCATCGTCGAGATTAACGGAGATCCGGACAATCCCAAGAGATCAACCCGCATCTCGCTCGAATGGGCGCGGGAACAAATCAAGCTTTACGGACGAGACAATCCCTTTATCAAAGTCATGGTGCTCGGCGAATGGCCGTCTGCATCGTTGAACGCACTGCTTGGTCCTACGAGCCGGGCCTGCTCGAAGAACTCATGGCGATGACTTACAGCTTCCGCGGCGATGCTCTGTTGCTCGAGCCGAAGGAGAGCATCAAAGCCAAGCGGGGTAGATCGTGTGATTTGGCCGACGCGCTTGCTCTCACATTCGCCGCTCCCGTGGCGAAGATAACGCCGATCGCTCCATCTCGATGGGTACAGGAAGAGCCTCCGTACGATCCTTTCGCGCGGCATTTCAATCCGGAGCAAAGACGACACTACGATTCGAGCCAGGGGAACTATGAATTTGAATACGACCCGTTCGCAGGGCTATTGAGTGCATAAGCAATGATCGATGAATTGCGGTGATGAGTGAGTGCACCCGCTGGAGGGTGCTTTAGGGGCTAACCGGAATTTGCTGATGGTGAGTTTCGGTCACCACGAGAATGCCAAAGACGATGCCGATCAAAGCGGCGCCTCCGGCAACGTAAAAGCCCGGTGAATCGAACCAGTCATCCGAAGAAGTTTGGGTCTGCGTAATGGTCTGAGCTTTGGCCGCAGTGGTCATAACCGCGGCCGCCGCTAACAACCCCGCGAACAAAATAGCGGAGAAGTTATGCATCGTGTTCATGCCTCCTCTGTACACTTAGTCCGGGCGTACAATACGTGAGGCGGGCAACCAACCTTCGGCTGCGTGACACAAAGTCGGTCTTCGGCGACTCGGGTCGGCACGTAGTTAGCGTGATTTCGGCGGGAGGCATAACCGCACTTTACGCCCTCCCCTCGCCGCCGTGAATTCCCGATGCAAATCGGGTGGGTATTTTGTAATCCACTTTCTGGTGGGGGAGAGAATGCGCCGATCAGCGTCGCCATCGCATTCGTAACGGTACTCGTCGCGACAGGGCCGAGAAGAACCCGACCAAATGGTAGGACGATCAAGCCTACTCTGTATGGACGGCACTTACCGAGGCTCGGCCATGTCCACCTTTGCAACCTTCGCCCTAGTCTAGGAGTGTGTCTGAGTAAGGGTGGGGAGGTTAGCACTGAGTTGCGAGGATCGGAGGAATTTTGGTGGCGGTCCGCGGTCGCGATTTGCACGCGCAAGATTGAGTTGCGAAAGCGGCGCTCCGGATTCGATTGTTGCTGGCGTGTACGCTCGCCGCAGCCCATCAGGCTGCGGCGGCGAGCTTGAGGAGGTTGTGAACGGTGCAGAGCAAGGCCCATTCGGCCTTGACCTTGTCGATGCCGCGCAGGAGGAACTGGCGGAAGCCTCGGGCATGCTTGATCTGACCGAACACGGGCTCGACGACCTGCTTGCGCAAGCGATAACGGCTGCGGCGGCCGGCGCGCTTCAGTTTCGTGGCCATGCGGGCAACGCGGCTGCCCGCCCGGGGCGTGCGCTGCGCGACCGCGGCGGCGGTGCCATGGTGCTGGCGTCCGGTGGCGATGTAGGCGTTGATACGGCGCTTGGCGAGGGTGCGGAGATTGGCCTCGGAGCAGTAGCCGGCATCGGCAGAGATCTCGTCGGGGTTGCGGTGGAGATTGGTCCTGATCGCGGCGACGAGCGGGGCCAGCTGCGCCTGGTCGGTGGTGGCGTTGCTTAAGTCGTGCGCGACGATCACCTGCGCTTCGGCGTCGACCGCGGCCTGGGCGTTGTAGCCCTGGATGAAGCCGTCGTTGGTCTTCATGATCCGGCTCTCGGGATCGGTGAAGTTGCGCTGCGCCTTGTCCGCGGGCGGCGCCGGTTCGGCCGGAGGGTGTGCCGGCCCGCTGGGGCCAGAACCGTCGCCCTTTTCGCTCGCCTGCGCCGCCGCGGCCGCGCGCGCCTCGGCCTCGAGCGCTGCCTTCGCCGTGCGGATTTTCTCCAGCCGCCGCTGCTTGTTCGCCATCCACTCCGGCATCTCGTCGCCGCGCCGCTCGACGCCGTGCACGCGGTCCTCGGCCGCGTCGGTCTCTGCCGCCGCGGCCAGCCAGCGCTCAACTTCCGCCGCCAGCGCTGGCGCCGCCTGCTTCATCCGCCCGTAGCTCATCGCCTTGTGCTTGGAGGCGTTCGCCTTGATCTTGGTACCGTCCAAGGCGACGTGACCGAGCTTCACCAGACCCGCCGCCCGGCACAGCTTCAACACCTGTTGGAACAATCCCGAGAGTGCCGCCAGGTGCCGCTTGCGGAAGTCGCTGATGGTGCGGAAGTCGGGCCGCTGCATCCCCGTCACCGCGGCAAAATCGAGCCGCTCCTCGCACGCCTTGGCGATCCGCCGCGACGAGTAGATGCCTTGGCTGTAGCCATAGAGCAGCAGCGCCACCATCATGCCCGGATGGTAGGGCGGGTAGCCCCGCTCCTCCTCATACGTGTCCATGATCGCCGACAGATCGAGCCCGTCGCGCACGGTCTCGCGCACGAAGTGCGCAAGATGGCCGGCGGGCACCAAATCCTGAATTCGAGGGCGGCAGCAGCCAAACTTGGTCAACGTCCCACGCACGAAAGGTCTTGCTCATGCCGCATAGCGAATCACGTCACCGCATTGCCGTCGAGCAAAATCCGATTACCCGGACACACTCCTAGTGATCTTCGTCTCGAATGCTTGCTCGGGCCAGCCAAGATTGCCTTTAGCCTTTAGGCATACGGAGGCACCTCCACCAGCGTTCCGATCAGGCGCAACAATGCTTGTTGCTCGGGTCCCGATCCGCTGCGCAAGAACTCGCCCAGCTCGATGTGAGACAATCGGCCACCAGACGGAGCATTCGGCTGGTGAATGATGAAAGCATGACTGTTGGTCGGCTCGCGTCCGAGAAACCACGTGTCGCCGCTTGGGCTGCGATAGAGTTCCCGCCGTTCGGACATGAGGTTCATCCTTCCCTGTTATATGGGCGGAATTATTAGACCATCACGCGCGCCGAGCGCCTGTCGGCGAAATGATCCGTCATCATGGGCTCGATGGCTGGCTCGCGGCGTCGTGTCGCGACGAGCTTAACTGCCCAACTTAAAGGACGTATGGGCACACAGCGTCTTGCCCGTTTCCTGGCGTTTATTCCCCTTCGGCGACTTCGCCCCTTGCGTCAGGCTGCTCAAATCGCACCACCACCCGGTGCGCGTTGAGACCGGTGCCTGACGGTTCGACGCTGATGGCGCGCGCGATCACCGTCGGCTTGATGCCGGCCTTAACCAGCGACTGCGCGACGGTGGCGGCGCGTCGGTCGGCGACGTACTCGCGTCCGCGCGACAGGCCATCGTTGCTGCCGATCACCTCGACTTTGCTGGGATGCAGTTGTTTCGCTGCTGCAGCGATACGCTGCACGATCTGGTCGCCATCGGACGTCAACGCTGCCTGACCGTCGCGGAAGAAGACGACATATTGGTGAGAGGCGCAAGTCTGCGCCTCCTGCTGCGCCGGGGCGGGCGTGATGGCACCGGCGGCACCAAGGGCCGAAACCAAAGCCAGCGCGAGACGATTCATGACTGCCTCCAAACGGCCAAGTGGCGGCGGCCGTTGCCGAGGCACCGGCGCCCCCAACCGGCGCCAACATGCCGCGTCCCATTAAGGTGAAGCGGCATTACAAAGGTCCGACAAATCCTTGTCACCGGGAAGGAAATGTTAGGGTATTTTGATGGAGTGCTGACACAATTCGACCACATTTGGCGGCACCCGTCGGATTCCCTCACGCTTTGGTGCTGATTTGCGCCGCCTCACTAGTTGCTGGATCGAGATCAATCTCACCGAGAACGTACTTTCGCGAGGATTTTGTAGCGCGCAGCAAACTGCATTAGTGGTCTCGTGGCCCGGCAAGTCTCCAGGCCGTAGTACGCCCTATATGAACGAGGGCACGGCTCGGCTATCTGCTCGAACAGCCTGGAGCATTCTATCTGTCGCGGCCTTTTTCCATTTTCTGCCCGTGGGAATCATCGCGATTTCAGCGGGTTAGGTATTTTAAAAGTGGAACTGCCAATTACGAAGAGTGGGTTTCGCGTGGCTGAGTGCTAGCCGACACCCAATACATGACTGACCGAGCGCCAGCTATGTCGATCGCTCGGAAAAGTCCTCCGTCGAGAACGACATCACGGGAATTGGTAAAGAGAAACTCGTACCCGCCAAAGCATGCCGGAAAAATGACACGCGGTTTGCTCTGCGGCAAGGCGGCGAAAATGGAGAAGTCGAGGGTTGGTGCACAACTGAAAACCGGTCGGATCGCGCGATCTGTTACCCCGGCCGCTTTTGCTTTACGACGATCTCCACCAAGTGTGTGAGCTTTTGTTCGGTCAGTGGCTCGACCTTGGTGACCGTGCCGGTGACTCTTCGGCGTCTCACCTTGAGGCCGACTACGTCGGCGATCGCCGGTGGACGCCCAGATTCGATGGATTGACGCAGCTTGGTGCCGTCTTCTGCCATGACAATGCGTCGGTACATGCGCGAGGACTCTCGCACGGCGATCTTGACACTTTGCCGACCGGCGCGCACCAGGTCCCATATGGGTTCGAACCCTGGGAGTTTCCGGGCGTCATCGGGGCTTACCAGAATCGACGCAACATATTCATAGTGCCACTCGAGTTTCGCTGGCACTTCTGCAATTGTTGCCTCTGCCTTGCCACGCGGTACACGATCGTAAAATCCCTTGTGGAACGCGGGGATGGTTCCGACATGCGGCGTGGTGCCATCCCGCTCTCGTATTTCGATTCTAACCCTTGCCATTGCACGTCATCCGGTGCAGAGAAATGAAAATGGGTCATCAGCCGTTCCGCGCGGTCACCGATCACCGGATTGTCTGGACAATATGTTTATGTCTGCCGAGGCATCCTTTTGCCAGGGTTTCTTCCGCGCATTGTTCCTGCTTTTCTTGCTGTGCCTGCATATCATCATCTATGTCGGCACATACTCGCCCTGACGGTATCCGTTGCCATACTCGCTAGAGGCATCAGGTGTTGCACCAATGCCGTTGTAGCCATTGTTATATCCCTGGTCGAAATCGCCAGCGTATGCAGGTGATGCCAACAGGCAAATGAGCAAGGCAATTCGTTTCATCTCATGGCCTCGGCTTTCTTCAAAAAGGTAATTACGCGCGGAACAAAGCTACACGATCACTGAGTCTCCCTAGCAAAATAGGAAGGGTCCAAACTTCACACCCGGCGGATAAGCATCCTTCGCTGATTTGGAATTTTGAGATAAACTACGCGTTGGCCGTCGCCGGTCAGTTAAGTGGCGACGACGTGCTCCAAAACCGGAGCTATAGGGGTTGGATCATGGCGGCAAAGGTGATCCAGGGTTTCTTTCTCGGAGGCCAGCCAAAGCTCGCGACTTTGGCCCTACCGAAGCTGATATCGCCAGCCCCGATCCAAAACAAGGCGGCGGCGCGTCCACCTGGCCCACCGGTACCGGCCTTTGCAGTACGTCCACCCGGTCCTCCTGCACCCGTGTTTGCTGGACGGCTGACATCCGCGGTCCAAGCAAAGGCGGCGGTGCATCCGCCTGGTCCCCCAGCACCGGCTTTCGTTGGGCGAGCCTGGTCGGTGCAACGGCACGGGGCCGGCGGCGCGTTTGCCATCGAGGCGGGACCGCTTGGGCTAGCATCGGGCGGCGGCAGGCCGTTGCCGGAGGTGGTGCGCGGTAAGATGGAGGCCGCCCTCGGCGCTGATTTCTCGAATGTGCGGGTGCATGTCGGGCCGCAGGCAGAGCGGATCGGCGCTATTGCTTTTACACTCGGCTCCGACATCTACTTTGCGCCGGGCCGCTACCAACCCAACACCTTGCGAGGCCAGCAACTTCTCGGGCACGAATTGACGCACGTGGTGCAGCAGCGGGCCGGTCGCGTCCGCAACCCAACTGGGTCCGGGCTCGCCGTCGTCCAGGACATGGTACTCGAAGCGGAAGCCGACCGCCTGGGCCGGCGTGCGGCGGCTCGAAGCACCGCCGCACAGGCGAAAACGCGTCCCGGCGCAGCGCAACCGTCGGCGCCGGTGCGGGTCTCACCGCCGATTAGCGCTGGTCCTGGCAGCTATCGTCTGACCGCTGGTGCCAGCGGCCGACAGGTCGGTTCGGTCATGGTGCACGCGCGGGACCGGGGCGCCGTTGAGGTCACCGATCTCTACGTAGCGCAGTCCGAGCGCGGCCACGACATCGGCCGGCAGCTGGTTGCTTCCGCCGCGAGAACTGGTCTGCAATTTGGCAGATCAAAGATGACGCTGGCCGCGCAAGACAACGGCAGCCGCCATTTAACACAGTGGTACAAGGGCATGGGGTTCGCGCAGGTCGGCGTCACCGAGCACGGTTATCCGCAGCTGGAGGCGCCAATCAGCCGCGTCCTCACTAGCGCTCTGCAGCAGAAGGCATTACGCGTCGGGAATGCCTCCGGCACGATTGGACGAAATCCTCCTATCCAACGTATGAAACGCGCCGCCAATACCACGGCCCCTCAGCGGCCCGTGAAACGGGCGCGGCCCCCCAACCTCCCCTTGTCCCTTTTACTACCTGATTGGCGACGGGGTGTTACATCGGGGTTTACAGAAGGCTGGCAGGAGGCAGTCCAGAGCGAATTTGAAGACGCGCACGCACGTAACCGCAATCTGCAATGGAACCCCCAGGTCGCTATCGCCAATCAACAAATGATCGCTGACATACGAGCTCACCCGCCCGATGTACCACTCGAAATCAACGATAGTGGGTTCGCGTTTGATGAAGGCTACGAGTGGGCACGAGGCAGAGGGTATGACGAAGGTGCCCTTAAGGCCAACATGTTGTTCAATTGGGGACGTGCGAATTACCCAGCCATGACGACGCAGGCAAAAAGAACCGCGATGGCCATGAACCATGCTAAGTGTGTTTACTGTAACGTAAACGTGTCGACCGACGCCGACCATGTGTACCCTGTGCAAAAGCATTGGATAACTCTGGGATGTCGAGGCCACGATCTCAATCGGGTGAACGATCAGGACAACCTCGTGGGCGCCTGCAAATATTGCAACATCTCGAAGAGCAACATTTACCTGGATCAATGGAATGGAAAACATTGGCAGGCCGGTCAATGGTTTCCATTTCTCGCTCAGGGAGACGTGGCCCCACCGCAAAACCGCGGCAGCCCGATCAACAATCCAGCGAATTGGTGACAGCGACCGCGGATCCGGCTATGGAAGCCTGACCACCAGCACCTCGTCGCCGGCCGGGGCGTGGATCGCAGTCTCGGTTGGCGGCAGTCATCGGCGCGGCAGCCGCCACCATTGGCATCCCGGTGGCACTGCTCACCTCTCACTGACGACGGCCGAGTTCTACGCTGACCCCAAAGAATACCGGCCTGAAACGCCGACCGATCTGCAGTCGCACTGACCTGGGGTTAGCGCGCTACATCTTCACTTCGCTGACCTGAATCGTCGGTTCGACATTCGTGAAATTGGGAATGTCCGCCATGAATTCAGCGCCGTGGGAAGCCATCCCCGATTGGAACTCGGCAATGCTGTCGAACAGCAGGTGGCCTAGGGCAGCGAATGGGGGCGGCGAATTTGGTGCTCCTCCGGCAATGCCTTGTTCAACGGACATCCCTTTCAGCGCAGCGCCGAGCTTTTGTCGGACCAACGGCATGTGTTT
Organism: uncultured Alphaproteobacteria bacterium; assembly: GCA_963804725.1. GTDB lineage: Bacteria > Pseudomonadota > Alphaproteobacteria > ATCC43930 > CGMCC-115725 > JAATGI01. The sequence continues at coordinate 305,921 of CAWDRN010000015.1, forward strand.
GGTGAGGTAGTAATTCATATCGAATTTACCGCCTTCCTTGTGCGGATAAAGCACACTGACCTTGATCATCGTTGTTGCTCCCTAGTTTGGCCGTCAATCATTACAGTAGTAGTTCAAATTGTCCCAAACCTCTACGAAACAACGTAAGGGCTTGAACGTGCCTTAATTTCACGCAACAGCGGTTAAAACTATCCCGAACTGTCGCCAGTAATCTCGCGCTTCGCCCGCTCCACGGCGGGAAGCAACTCCGCCCAATCGTCGGCCGTTCTTATCAGATCCGCTTGAAGCGCGGCGATCCGCGCCGCCCATGCTCGACTGGCGCCAGGCTCGCGGACATCATCCCGCAGAGCCATCCTGACGACCAACTCCTCGCGCGGCTCGAACGACCGGAGCCAGCGGCGGAACTTGGGGGAGGCGTAGAAGTTGGCCATCGGCCAGTGCTCACTTTGAAGCAGGTTTTTGCAGGGCAAGCCAGAGCTGCTCGGTGGCGCCCACCAGCTTTTCCGGGGGATGAGCGCGGCAATAGTTGTCGATCCACGCAAACATGCCTGCGGCATTTGTGCCTTCCCCGGCATTTGATAAATTGGAGAGCCCAAATCCACCGGCCCCTGAATTCACGCCGCTGATGAAACCAAGGACCCAGCTTTCGTTAAGGACGTGTTGCGGCGACGCTCTCTCTCGGTCTCCTAACCATTGAGCACAGGAAAGGGTACCAGCACCGAAAAAATCGTAGGCTCGCGCAGTAGTCAGAATTGTCCCAACGAAAAGGATTTCAACAGGGCGATCCCCGCGATTCTCAGCCGGGTCACGTTGAATACCTCCCCACCGTTATCCCCGGAGATTAGCCGGTTCGCCAGCTGTCCATTAGGTGGGAAAGACGTTGATGGGGCTAACCTGGATTTCCCATAGCCCGCGAGTTTAGGGCGGCGAACGAGGCCCGCCGTGGTCGATGTGGGGTGTCGGGGGGCATCGCAGATAGGATTGGCGTGCTTTGGTGTGGGGTTCGCGCAAACCGAATCCGGTAGCGATGCGTTTCTGGCAATGGGAGTCGATCGGTACGCGCGTCACCGATCGGCAACGCGATAGCCCGGTTTTTCGGTGCGGCGTTTCGTTCAGCCTGAGTCGAAGGCACGCTGGAGATAGAGAAAGGCGAGCTCGAACTCGACCTTGTTGGGGCACCCCGAGGCGATGGCGAAGTGGATGCGGCGCACGCTGGTGCGCACCTGGGCGCCAAGCTTCAGGAGCTTGAGGCGAATGGTCTGTACCGCGGCATCAGCAAACTGGGTATGGCGCAGGCCGACACGGCGCAGGGTGTCGACGAGTATGTACGCCATGGCCGAGAACGACAGGCGCAGCTGATTGGCGGCCATGGTCGCGGAAGAGGCGCGATCGGCAAACAGCTCGAATTGCTCGCCGATGCGGTTCTCGGCCTCGCCGCGGGCACAGTAGAGATCCTCGTAGAGAGTGCGCGCATCGAAGCCGGTTCGGGTGGGTTTGAGTGAGGTGACGACGAAGCGCGGATTGGCACCGTCCGGCGTATGCTCGGCCTTGCCGATGACGCGCCGCGCCCGGCTCCAGCTGTCGATGGTGCGATATTTGAAGTCGCGGAACACTCGCGCCGACTTGCCCGAGGTCAGGCACCAGCGCTTGGCCTCGGCGAGCTCGACGACGAGTGCCGCCTCCAGCCGGCGATTGCGCGCCAGGCCGAACACGTAATCGACGCGGTTTGCCTCGCACCATCGCATCAGCGGGTTGTTGGAGAAGCCGCTGTCGGCGCGCAGGATGATACGCACCTTGGGCCACGTCCGACGAAGCTGCGCGACGATGCGCGCCACCTCTTCGAGCGCGCCGTCGCTGCCAGCGACGTTGGCCCGCCGCTGCCGCGCCAGCAGCAAGTGCCGGCCGCAGAAAACATAGAGCGGCAGATAACAGTATTCGCCGTAAAAGCCGTGGTAGAAACGGCCTTCCTGCCCGCCATGGAGCGGGATATCGGTAGTGTCGAGATCGAGTACGATCTCACGCGGCGCAGGCTCATGCGCCTCGAGAAACAGATCGACCAGCAAGGCATCAACCCGCGCCCCGTCGCAATCGATCTTGTGATACTTCGCCCCATGCCGCTTCGCCGTATGCTCGAGACGATTGAGCGTGCTCTTGCCGGCCAGAGCCTCGCAATCCGAGCGCAGCACCGGATGCAGCTTGCCGGCCAGCACCGCAAAGATCGGGTCCTTGCGCAACTCGTCGTGATCGTTGAGGTCCTCGTAGCCCAGCGCCAAGCCGAAGATGCGCTGGCCCACCAACGTCTCGACCCGGTGCTCGACATAGCGAGCATCACGCCGGTCGGTGAAGCACTGCGCAAACCGTTGCACCAGCTCGAAGCCGCGATCGACTTGCCCCAGGAGCAGCGCACCCGCGTTCGAGGTGATGTCGCCGCCATCAAAACCCGCAACCACTGTCGTTTGCCCCCAAATGCGAGTCTGAGGGCTGGCGGTTCTTCGAGTTTTTCCGGGAGGTTGATCGTCGGCTCTTGGCCCTCTGATCATGGATTTAGCCCCTAATTCGTGGACTGATCGACAGATCTGGGTGTATGCGCGCCTGACACGCTCGTGAGTTGGAGGATCGGTGAGACGCATTCCGCTCAATCGCCCTTCGCACGCCGCAGGCTTTGGTTCTCTCGACGGAGAGGCGGAGAGGTGATCCCGTTGGTCGCAGATTAGCTGGCCACCGGTCGCATAATTAGGGACCGGAGTTGCAGACTTTTGGGCCAGTCTACTCATCTACGGCCTCGTTCGCGCCATAAAGGGCAAACGACAGACGCCCCTCGACCGCTTCAAACTCGAACAGCTTCGCAGTACACTCTGTCGGCATCGGGGCGCACCTTGGATCACGAGAAATCTGTTGCAGCACAACGATTCTCTCAGATTCGTCGCCCCGATGCACCGCCCGCGTTTGAGAAATTCAGGCTAGCGCAATAGCTGGATCGCCCCCTCGATCACATGGTCTTCCGCCCGCCCAAAATTTCGCGATCCGTCGTGAGCGGTGTTATGCCGCGGCGAGTAGCAGATTCAGGTTTGATGGTCTCCCAGCGATTGGGGGTTCGCCCGCGCGGCCTCAAACTTTAGCAGCTTTAGCAACTTTAGCAGGGGTGGAGGCAGAAACCTGGATTTGGGGTCGTGGTACCAGCTTGCCGAATTGTCCGCAAACTGCCCCCTCGCGGAATGATGCGGCGCGTGGCATAGTCCACGAATGGCGATACACAGAATTACAAAACACGCCGACAACCGATTTGCGGTCGAAGTCCGTAACGAGGATCATGTCAGTTGGCGCACTACTGGCGAGTTTCTGACATGGCGCCAAGCCGACGCAGAAAAGACGCGGTTGCAAAAGCTCGCTGCCGCTCCAGACTCAGAACGCGATGCCAACTAAGCTCGCGCCCGGGTGAGATTCGCCCGAATACCGGCTCCCCACCGCGAAATGCCCAATTCCGACTAGTTTTGCTACCCTATTTGCTACCCCGATGGTTTTTACAAAGAAACAAGTCCAGTTATATCAAACACTTAACAACTATTATTCGTCTCATGCTCATTGTCATAACCATAGCATAGGCTCGCGGCTGCACCGAAAGAAGAGCATCCATGCGGCTCTGCGGTCTGACCTGCCACCGCATATGGCCATCGGACATGGCGAGTTTGGCCAACATTCGCGCCGAATCACAGGTCTGCATCTAGCGGCGCGCATGTCCGGTAGGGTGGTGCACCCGGACGGAGGGTGCCCCCCCCGCGTGCCTGCGGTGAAGCAAAAGGGGATCGTTTGGCGCGGATGATGCCGTTACGGGGTCAAGCCGAGGCTGGGGTCGCTGGGCGGCAGACCGAGACGGCGGTCAACGACCGCGACTACCCTCGCCGTCAACGGCTTGTTGGAGGCCGCCGCGAGCAATGTTGCGCGCGCGTTGGCAATTGCGGCGTTGCGCGCCGCGACCTCGGTGGGCGTGGCATCAGGCATCGCGAGCGCCGTTAGCATGACCTTATCGTACGCCGCAATTTTGCCGACACGTGATCTCGACGAAGCGTGAGCTCGCGCCGTCGCCGAAGCATGTGAGGCGTTGAGTGCGCCGAGCGCGGCGGCAAGCCGGCCATTGCTACTCTTGAAGGAAGTGGTAGTGGACGAAGTGGTGGTCGGCGCAGTAGCAGATCGGGCGTTATTGGAAGAATTCCCCGTAGTTTCGGAATTCCCATTTCCCTGATCGCCCGAAACTTCTGCTGCCCGCGCCGGACCGGTCACCTGGCCTCCGGCATTCGAAGTGGCAGGCATCCCTCCCGCGTGACCGCCCCCCATTGCGGCGCCCCCGCCCATTCCGCCTCCACCACTCTTAGCAACGGCCGCCGGGATCGTTCCTGTGGTGATGGCGAGCCCAAAGGCAAGCGCCACAATAGGAAGAAATTCCATTCTCATCTCGTTGGCTCCTGCCATGTCGTCGAGTCTCCTCGTTGTGTTTTTTGTGACCGTCGCCGGTCAAGTACGAACTCAGGTGACATTATTCCAACTCGGATATAGCAGCGGCTAGGGCTCTTGCAAGATCACCCCGCACACGTTGGGACAAGGTTGCGATGCCGGCGAGGTAGTCGGCCGAGCGCGCTGCATAAACACGCTCGAGCAACCGCTGACCCTTCGGCGTCAACCCGATCCGCTTACGGCGGCGGTCCGCTTGATCCTCCGCTCGTGCCACCAAGCCGATTTCTACGAGCCGGTCAATCATCTGGCTGACTGCAGGTGGCGACATGCGCATTAGATCGGCCATTGCGGATAGCGTGCTCTCGCCGACATTGCCCAGCTTGTTCAGCAGCAGCACCTGATGGAGTGTCACCGAAACCTCGCTCAGAATGGCAAGCGTGCGGCCTTCTGCGTGGGATACGCGATTAACAAACCGCTGGATCAGTTCGCCCAACTTGGGGTTACGCATCGCCGCCGTCATAGGCACGGCGCCCAATTCCTGTAGCTCATCTCGGGTGGCCGGATCGGGATCGGCTGCGCGAAGCCCATGCAGGTAAGCTCCGGATGATTGCCGAACGGGTCGTCGAAATAGAGCGAAGCCTGTCCCGGGGGCCCGAGTTGGATCGGTCCGTCTGAGGGGATCTTGTTCCGGTCGAGCACGCGCCTCCATGTCATCATCTGTCCCGGGGGCACTTCAAAGGCGTAGTGCGGGTGGCCGACCGTCGAGTCCGGCCGGCCGTGCTCCTGCAAGAACAGATCGATGCGCGTCGTCCCGCCGAAATAGACTGAGATATGATGTGCACCTTGCCCGCCATTCTCGGCGGGCGGACGGCCGAAGCGTCTGAAGGTCGCATCATCGACCTGCATCAGGAAAGCGGCGCCCAACAGGTCGCAATAGAAGCACCGCGCCTCGGCCAGATCCTTTACTGGAATCGTGACGTGCTCGAGGCGCCCGATGCGGGGGCGGCCGAGGCTCCGAACCACGCGCCTGGCACGGACGGCGCAAGTCCATGCCTTGAAGCCGGCGCCGATCATGCGATTGCGCAACCAGATCGCCATGGCATCACCATTTGATAAATTATATTAATAGTTAATATAATGAAACTATCTGGTGGGCGCGTCAAGCCTGTCGGCGCGCCGCATCATCTGGCGATTGCGGGAGAGGGTTAGCAACGTCGCAAGCTACCTCTTGGCGGTGGACGCCTTCGAGCCGGAGGCAAGCCGAATGGGAGTTGCGACAAATCGCCGGGGCCGTGAAATGGTGGCCTGCCCGGTGGAGGAAAGCCGTGAGTAAACTTAAGTCTTGGTGTGCGGTGCGGGCGTGGCGGGCCCGACGTTAGCCTTCTGGTTGGAACGGTTTGGTTTCGAGCCGACCTTGATCGAACGGGAACCAGCGTTAAGAACCGGCGGGTACATCATCGATGTTTGGGGCCTCGGGTTCGATATCGCTGAGAAGAGGGGGCCGCTGGCGGCGCTGCGCGGAACGGGTTACACGATCAACGAGGTGCGTTTGGTTGATGGCGAAGGCCGGCGCACGGGCGGCTTCGGGGCGCGCCAGTTTGAGACGAACCTGGGCGACCGGTACATGAGCGTACTGCGAAGCGATCTTGCGAACTCATCTACGAAGCCCTTGGAAGCAAGGTGCGAACGATTTTCGGCGACTCAGTGATTGCCGTTGACGAGCACGGCGACGGTGTCGATGTCACGTTCGCTCTCAGCAGGCCAGAGCGATTCGATATCGTGATCCGCGCCGGGCGGACTTCACTCGCCAATCCGGGCCTTGGTCTTTGGACCGCAGAAACGCTACGAAAGATACCTTGGCTATTGTACGGCGGCGTTCACCATTGATGGCTACTGCCATCGCGACGCTCACGCCTATGTCGGCCATGCCGCGCCAGGGCGTCAGGTCATGCGCTGTGCGCTGCGCGGCAACCGCACGGTCGCCTTCCTCGTCTTTTCATGCGCCACGGTGCCGTCAGAAGCACTCCGTGAAACAGCGAAGCAGAAGAAGATTCTGCGCGACACCTTCGGGCGGGACGGTTGGGAAGTCCCGGAGCTTCTCGCGGGTTTAGAGAGGTGCACCGCTCTTTATTTCGACGCCGTGAGCCAAATTTGCATGGAGAGTTGGTCGCGGGGCCGGGTTGCATTGGTCGGCGATGCCTGTTTTTGCCCATCCTTGCTGGCAGGCCAAGGCGCGGCCCTGGCCATGACTGGTGCCCACATTCTGGCAGCCGAACTAAAAGTCGCCGACGGTGATTATCGCAGCGCCTTTGCCAACTATGAGGCGCTTTTTCATCCCTTCGTCGTGAAGAAGCAACGGGCAGCTGCGTGGCTCGCAGGATCTTTCGCACCGCGGACGCGATTCGCCATCTTACTTCGTAACGAAGTTACGCGCGTGATGACCGCCCCCTTTCTTGCGGATTGGGTCATGGGCGGGCTCCTTCGTGACCGATTGGTATTGCTGTCATACCAGCGCTAGCGGCCGCGCGTGTTTCCGTCGCTCGACCCTGTCGGCGGCCACCGTTGGTGCGCCGCCAAGATCCGTGCGGTTACCGATCGCTTCAACTCTTGCGCCGCGGCGTAGCCGTCGGTACAACGCGCGCGCGTGAAACGCGGGACTTGGGCGTGGCGTTGCCGGGAGGTAGCCAGACCGCCGATGACCTCGGCCATTCCAGCATCTGGCTGACGGCGAGACCGAAGAAACTGGAACGGCTCATCCCGAGTGCCGTCGCGCGTGCATCGGCGCGCTCGATCAGCCGTTTCGGCAAATAGATGTTCACGCGCTCCGACGGGTCGGGCGGTCCCACCCCGACCATGACAAAGGCGACGAAACGACACCCTTTAGGCAGCGAAATCGCTTCGACGGGGGTGGGGTTCGGCAAGCGCTGATCGCGCTCCGCCAATAAATCGACAACCTGAGCCAACGCCCCTTCGGCCTTTTGGATAGCTTGATCCTGCGAGGTGCCGGCCGCGACACAACTGGGAAAATCGGGAAACCAGACGGCGAAGGTGCCTTTTGCGGCCCGTTCCAGCACCCCCGGATAAAAACGCTTCGCCTCTCGCATTCACGTTTCGTGCGTGGTAAGACATAGAGTGTGTCGATAAACACACTTTAGGCGGCGAAGCGCAACAGGAAAGTGGCAAACGCCAAGGGGAAGGTGGAGCGGGAATCGGCACTTGCGATCGTGCGCCGCGCCTACGCAAAAGCAGGTCCTGGCCGCGGCGCGGGTGTGGGATGTTCGGATCGAGAACGCCTTTGCCTCGTTACGCCGCGCGGACTTCCTCGGCCCCGGCCCCTGGCCGATCCTGCGCTGGCTCCGCTTCTATGTGCCGACCCCTGATCCCGAGCCGGTCTATCTCTATACCGATGATCCGGTGGGCATCGTCCCGGAACGGCGGATCAATAACGATCAACCCTCGCTCCATGCCGGACTGATGGCGCAAGCCCAAATCGAACAAGGCGACCATGTCGTCCATATTGGCGCAGGCACCGGCTACTACACCGCCATCTTGGCACATCTCACCGGACCGGCGGGCCGTGTGACGGGCGTCGAGTACGATGCCGGTCTCGCGGTGCGGGCCACGGCCAATCTCTCAGGGACTCGCGTGCGGGTGGTCCAAGGTGACGGGGCGGCGATTGGCTCGACACGCTCAAAGAGGGTGGACAACTCGTACCGCCGATGACCACCGACGCCGGCTTCGAGCGCGCGTGGCAAGGATTCGAACGGCGCGGCGCGGTTTTCCTGATTAAACGGAACGGACCCGAATTCGCAGCATGGTGGATTTCTCCGGTGGCAATCTTTCCTTGCGAGAGCGTACGGGAAAGGAATTCTGAGGTCGCGCTGGCGCGGGCTTTTGAAAAAAGGCGGTTGGGACAGGGTAACAGGCTTTTATCGCACCGACGATATCGCCGACGATCGCTGCCGGGTCAAAGGATCAGGATGGTGCCTGGCCTATGACTGAAAATGATCAGCGATCCGCGCCGTGATGCGCGTTGCGCGCGGTCGTGCCATTATCGAAACGGCGAACCGGCGACGCGGGGACATCGATGCAGGAATATGACTATATCATTGTCGGTGCCGGCGCGGCCGGATGCGTGCTCGCCAATCGCCTGAGCGAGGACCCGTCTAGTCGGGTGTTGGTGCTCGAGGCCGGCGCGCGTGATCTTCACCCTTATGTCCATATGCCGCTGACTTGGCGCCAGATCTGGCGCGGGCCGCTTTATAATTGGATGTATGCCTCCGAGCCCGAGGCCTTTCTCGATAGTCGCCGGCTGGCATTGCCGCGAGGCAAGGTGCTCGGCGGCTCGTCCACCATCAACGGCATGCTCTACATTCGCGGCAATCCGCGCGACTACGATACGTGGCGGCAGATGGGCAATGACGGCTGGAGTTACGACCAAGTCCTGCCCTACTTCAAGCGCTCGGAAAACAATTGGCGTGGCGCAGGCGAGGTCCATGGAGCCGACGGCCCGCTTCAAGTGACGCCGGTCGATACGCGGCTTTATGGCTATGAGCGGATCAGGGAGGCTGCCATCAATGCCGGTATCGGACTGACCGCCGATTTTGCCGCCAATCCCGAAGGCTTCAATCGACTCGATGTTACGATCGGCGCCGACGGGCGGCGATCGAGCGCTGCTCGTGCCTATCTGCAGCCGGCACTACGCCGGTCGAACGTCTTTGTCATGACCCACGCCTTGTCGCATCGCGTGCTGGTCGAGAAGGGGCGTGCCATCGGGGTCGAATATGGCCAAGGCGGCAACCGTTTCGTGGCACGTGCACAGCGCGAGGTGATTCTATCAGGCGGCGCTTACAATTCGCCGCAATTGCTGCTGCTCTCCGGCATCGGTCCGGCCGCCGAGATCAGCGGCCATGGCATTAGACCGGTCTACGATCTTCCGGGCGTCGGCAAGAACCTTTCCGAGCATCCGATGGTATCGACCGCATTCGAGGCAAATCTCGATACCTCATTCCTCGATCAGCTGCGCTACGACCGGTTGGCGATGCAAATGATGCGCTATGCCGTCTTGCGCACCGGCAATTTCGCCAATCAGGTCATTGCTGCCAACGCTTTCGTGCGCACGCGGCCGGAGCTTGACACGCCTAACATGCAGCTTTTTTTCGGCCCGGTGAAACAGGATGCCCAGATCTGGGGTCCGGGTTTCCGCAAGCGCGTGGCGCATGGGTTCAGCGGCACGGCATGCCTCTTGCGCCCCGACAGCCGCGGTCATGTCAGCCTCTCTTCCGCCGATCCCGGTAAGCCGCCACGGGTCGTACTCAATTTCATGAAGGAGCGTTCCGACCGCGATGCATCGCGCCAGGGCATCCGCTGGCTGCGCAAGGTCTACGCGTCGCCGCCATTGGATAGCATCGTCGTACGCGAGGCCAATCCTGGCGCGGAAATGCAGTCAGACGAGGAGGTCGACACGTTCATCCGGCAGCGCGTCGAGGTCGGCCATCATCCCGTCGGCACCTGCGCGATGGGCGTCGACGGCGACGCGGTTGTCGATCCGCAGTTGCAGGTACGCGGCATCGAAGGACTACGCGTTGTCGACGCGTCGGTGATGCCGTTGGTGCCCAGCGGTAATACCTATGCGCCGACGCTCATGCTGGCGGAAAAGGCGGCAGACATGATCCTCCGCCGACCGCCACTGCCGGTAGGCGCCTGATCAAGCGCCTGCCGCTTGACCGAGATAGTGATCGATGACCAGGGGATCGGATCGCATCGCGACGCTCGGTCCTTGATGAACGATGCGACCTCGTTCCATGACATAGGCGAATTCGGTCGCTTCCAGCGCGAGGCGTGCGTTCTGCTCCACTAAAATCATGCCAAGCCCTTCCTGGTGGAGCGCCTTCAACGCCACGAAGACTTGCGCCACCACGGTCGGGCCAAGACCAAGACTCGGCTCGTCCAGCAAGAGGAGGCGCGGCCGCCCCATCATCGCTCGGCCGATCGCCAGCATTTGCTGCTGTCCACCGCTCAACTGTCCAGCATATTGGCCGCGCCGCTCGGCAAGGATCGGGAAAAGCGCGAACACCTTGTTCATCTCGTCGTTTGGCTCGGTGCCGCGGGCAGCAGCCGCGCGATGGCCCAGGCGCAAATTTTCTTCGACCGTCAGTGCACCGAAAATTTGCCGTCCCTCCGGTACCATGAGAACACCCCGCCGCGCCACGGCGTAGGCTGGCCGACCGGTTAGCGCCATGCCCGCGAAGGTGATCTGCCCTTCAGCCGGGCGCAACAATCCTGAGATCGTCCGCAACAGGCTGGTCTTGCCGGCGCCGTTGGCACCGATGATCGCGACCGCCTGGCCTTCGACCATGGTCAGATTGACGCTGTCGACCGCGACGATGCCGCCGTACCGAGTGGTGAGCCCCGAAATCTCCAACATTTCAGCCGCCCAGATAGGCGCGAATGACGGCGGGATCACACCGAACGGTCTCTGCCGTTCCGCTCGCGATCAAACGGCCCAAATCGATGACATGGATTTCTTCGCAGATCTCCATGATGAAGCGCATATTGTGCTCGATCAGCACAATGCCGACGCCATCCGCCGCGAGCTCGCGGATGATCGCCCCCAAATTCCGGCTTTCGACATCGTTCATTCCCGCCGCCGGTTCATCGAGCAACAGGAAATCGGGCGACATTGCGAGTGCGCGCATCACTTCCACCAGACGCTGGTGGCCGTAGGAGATGGTGCCGGCCGGACGCGCCGCGAACTCGACCAAGCCGAAGCGCGCGAGCAGGTCGCGCGCACGCGCCCGAAAATCGCGCCGCTCGCGCCACACGGACGGCAAGCCGAGCGAATAGGCGAGCAGCGATGCGTGCTGGTGGCGGTGGAAGCCGACGACAACATTGTCGAGCACGGTTGCCTCCTTGAGCAGCCGCACATTCTGGAACGTCCGCGCGATGCCCAGTCGAGCGATCTTGTGCGGCAACGCGCCGTCGACCCGCCGCTCCGACAACGTAATCCGCCCGGCGCTGGGCTGGATGAGACCAGTGATCATGTTGACCACGGTCGTCTTTCCTGCGCCGTTCGGTCCAATCAGACCGGTGACGCGGCCGCGCGCGAAGGACAACGACAGTTCGGCGACTGCCTCTACTCCGCCGAAGCGTTTGCCAAGGCCGTCAAGCCGCAGGGAGCCCATGCCGGCCCCGTTGTGTTTGCCGATTTGGCGCGGCGGCACGATCGTGCCAACGTTGCACCAGACTGTCGACGATGCCGCGAGGCCAATAGATGATGACCACGATCAGCAACGCACCTTGCAGCAAAAGACGTTCGTCGGCGAGTGGCCGCGCCAGTTCGGGCAATACCATGAGAAACACGGTGCCAACGAGCGGCCCCGCGACTGACGACCGGCCGCCTAAAAGCACGGCGGCAATGGCGAAGACGAGCAGCGGAAAGCCGAACAAGTCTGGCTGGATCGAGTAGGTGTCGAAGGCCAGGAGGCAGCCGCCCAGTGCCCCGATGGCGCCGCTAAGCGCGAAGGCGTAGCGAAAATATTTGTTGATCGAAATGCCGAGCGACGCGGCCACGGTGTAATCCTGGCGGATGGCGTCGAAGGCGCGGCCGATGCCCCCGCGATTGATGACCGCGAGCAGCGCCATCAAGGCGGCAACGATGGCGACGAGTAATCCGCTGGATGCAACCCTAGGAATCGCGTTGAGGCCGAGCGCGCCGCCGGTGATCGGCGCCGCATAGAGAGTGAGCGACACCATTATCTGGACGAAGCCGATGGTGGCGATTGCCTGGAAGGCGCCGCGAAGCTTCGCAAGCGGCAGTGACAGGAAGAGTTCCGGCCGCCACGCCGCACAGTGTTGCACAGACGCCGGCTAAGACCGGGCCCACTGCCGTCTCCTTCAGGATATAGGCACCAGCATAACCACCGATCGAGGCGAAGCCCGCGGTTGCCAGCGAAAACAATCCGGCGCGCAATGCGACATACTGGCTAAAGGCAAATACCGCGTAGATGCAGATGAGATCGAACAGCGGTCGATAAGTGGCGATGAAATTCCCCACGTTCACGCAACCCGGTGCTCGGTGTGAAGCCCGGCGAAAAAGCCGCGGGGCCGCACCAGCAGCACGATGAAGAGGAGGCCAAACACGACGGCGTCCGACAATTCCGAGGAGATATAGACGGTCGTCAGGGTTTGGATCACACCGAGCATCACTCCCGCCAACAAAGCGCCCGGCACGCTGCCCAGTCCGCCTAGCACGATGACGACGAAAGCCTGCAGCATGATCGGTTCGCCCATGATGTAGGACACCGAGTTGAAGGCGATGCCAAGAATTACACCCGCCGCGCCCGCCAGCGCGCCGGCTATTGCGAACGTGCTGAAATAGACGGCATGCGGATTGATGCCGAGCAGCATCGAGGTCCGCTCGTCAATCGCGACTGCTCGGGCATCGGTGCCGAGATTGGTGCGGAAGAGATAGAGCACCAAGGCGACCACCAGCAGAGCGACAGCCGCAACGATGACCATCTGCTGCAGCGAAATGCGCAATCCCAGAAAGTGGTAGAAGTGAATTGGGAAAATCCCGAAAGGAAAGCGCAAGGTCTGCGCGTTGGTGGCCTGCTGCGCCAAGTGCATCAGGACAAGATTGGCGCCGATGCTGACGATAATCGTGCCGAACTCGTCGCCCTCGCGGCGGCGCAACGGACGGAACACCAGGAGATCGAGCCCAACGCTGACCAGGGCGCCGCCCAAAATCGCCAGGATGAAGGCGGGCAACAAAGCCAAGCCTGCGCCCGTTACCGCGAAATAGCCGATCAGCGCGCCCCACATGAAGACCGCGCCGTGAGCGAGATTGAGAATTCGGTGGATGCCGAACACGAGCGTCAGCCCCAGCGAGAACAGCGCATAGACCGCACCGACTACGAACCCGTTCAGCAGCTCTTGCCCGAACATGGCACCATTCCGCTCGCGTTCAGCAGCTATTCGACGTGCACCGGCTTACCCTTTACTACCTGGACGACAACACTGGGATAGTAACCCTTGCGATCGTGGAACGAGAAACGGCCCGCGCCCAACACGGTCGGAACGCTGTCAAGCGCCGCGAGGGCATCGCGCACCTTGGCCCGGTCGGCGCCGGGGCCGGCATTCTTGATGGCCCGCGCCAGCAGCATAGTTCCGGCATAACCCCATGCCGCGTTCTGGTCCGGATCCTTGTGGTAATGATCGCGATAGGCGCTGACGAAATTCTTGTTCTCCTCATTTGGCATGTCGAGAAGGTAGTCGACCGCGTAATAAATGCCCTCCGCCGCCGCGCCCGCGATCTTGAAGAATACCGGCGCGCCGATTTGTCCGCTGGTCAAGAGCTTAATATCGGGATCAAGGCCCGCCTGCCGCACCTGGATGACGAAATTGGCGGCTACCGACGGCACCGATTCGAAGAACAGCGAGTCGATCTTCTCGTTTACGATCTTGGTCGCGATCGGCTCGAAATTCGTGTCTTGGGCGGTGATGCCGTCCACGGACACGATGTTGACGCCATGTGCCTTGACATTGTTGGCGAAGGAATCGCGCATCCGCACCGAGGCATCGTTGGCACGGTCATAGACTAGGGCGATATTCTTAATGTGTAGGCGGTCGACCGCAAATTTCGCCAGCACGGTCATGGAGATGTCGGCCGGCTCCAGCATCGAGAACGACCATGGTCCCGCCTGGGAAATCGCATCGGAGATGGCGATCGCCAACAGCGGCATTTTGAGATCATTTGCCACCGGTGCTACCGGTAGCGACAGGAAGGAACCATAGACGCCGAGCACCGCGACGGCGTTGCTGTTGGCAAAACGGCTCATGAGAGAGATCGCCTGATTCCGGTCGCCGGCATTGTCTTCGAGCATGACCTTCAAGGTCCGGTCCGCCCCCACGAAGTGATCGCGATTGATGCGTTCGAGGGCAAGCTCGGTCCCCTCACGCAGAAAGGGCCCCGAATAAGACGCCATCGGCCCTGACAATGGATATTGCGCGCCGATGACGACATCGTCCGCTTGCGCGGCCCCAGGCGCGACCAATAAAGCGGCAACGCCCAACAGGGCAGTCAGTTTGCAATTCACCGTCTCCTCCCCGGAAATATTTTCATTGCGACCACAATTCCTTGCTCGCAAGGCGCGCGCCTTCGGCAAGCGTTTTCAACTTAGCCCAGCCGATTTGGGCATGGACGCGGTAGCCCATACCGCAATCGGTGCCAGCGATCACGTTCTCCCTCCCGACGACACTGGCGAAATTCTTAATGCGCCATGCCACCAGCTCTGGATGCTCGATCAGATTGGTGGCGTGCGACACCACGCCAGGAATGAGGATCTTGCCATCGGGCAGTTTCACGTCCTTCCAGATCTGCCATTCGTGTTCGTGGCGCGCATTGGCCGCTTCGATGGCATAGGCCTGCGCCTTCACCCGCAACAGAATATCGGCTACATGCCTCAGCGGCAAATCGTAGGCGTGCGCGCCATGCCAGCTGCCCCAGCAAATGTGATAGCGCGCACGATCTTCCGGTACGCCGCGCAAGGCATGGTTTACCACCTCGACCAACTGCCCGGCGAGCTTGCGGTAGTCTGGCACGCTCATTTCGCGCAAACCCGAATCCCACATGCCGGGCAATTGCGGATCGTCGATCTGCACCACGAAACCGGCATCGACAATAGCGCGATATTCCTTGTTCATCGCGTCGGCGACCGCCTCGAAATAGGAATCGTCATCAGGATAATAGTCGTTGACGTGACGCCGCACGGGCGAGGTCGCCGGTAAGAACGCCTCCTCGACCTTGACCGTGTCAACCGCGGAGTGCAGATGGGCCAGGTCCTGTTGCAGCGCTTCGCTTCCAACATAGCTGACGGGGCCAGTGCAGGCCCAGCGCATGCCGGGCGGCACGTCGCGTCCGGGATTGCGATAGTAATAGGAGCCGCCACTTTCGAGCTCCTGATAGAACGCAGCAAATTCGGTTCGATCGCGGGAGCGCTGCGCCGTCTCGCCGGGTTTCGCCGGCACCGTTTCGTGTCCGGCCAACCGTCCCATCAGATAAGAGTGCCAACTCAGTTTGCCGAACTCGCCGTCGCAGACAATGTCAATGCCGGCTTCGGCCTGCTGTTTGACCACATCGGCCACCGCTTCCTTAAGCCGCACCACGAACGCCGCGTCGGTCGGTCGGCTGCGCGGATGCGCCTCCATCGCCTGGGTCAGCTGTTCGGGACGCTGTAAGCGGCCGACATGGGTGGTGAGGATGCGTTGACTGCTGCGTTTCACTGCCCTGCTCCCTTAGCCGAGGCTTCGACGAAATCTGCGAGTTCTGCGTTGAAGCGATCGGGCGCTTCCGCCATCACTGCGTGACCGATACCGTCGTAGAGCGACAACCGCGCGCTCGGCAAGCGCGCGGCACGGGCGCGCATCGTGTCGGGCGGCATGATCGCATCCGCGGTTCCGTGCGAAATCAGCAGCGGCAAATCTGCCAGCACATCGGCGCGAGCCACCGACGGCGCCCGCGCCATGATGAAACGGCGTACGGCGGCGGGCACTTTCATATTGTACGCGAGAGCTGACGCGAGCGCGTCTTCAAGCGGCGGCAGGCTGTAGCAAGCGCGGAGAAACGCCCGCGTCGCTTCGAGTCGCACGCCGGCATCGTCCGCTCCCAAATCCCCGCCCAGGGCTGGGGCTGGTGCTGCCGGGCTCGTCCCGGAGAAGCGCAGTGCCGCGCCGATGAAATTGATTCCCGCGATTGATACGGTGCCGAAGTTGCACAGATAATCCTGGACAATGCGGGCGCCCAATGACCAAGCGGCAAGGATCGGTCGTTTCAAGCTTGAACCCGAAATGACTGCAGCCAGATCCTCGGCCCAGACACGATCATCATCATAATCGGCGCGCGTAAGGGGTTTGTCGAAATCGCCGTGGCCGCGCAGATCGAAACTCACCATGCGGAACGATGCGAGCGTCGCGCTGGCGAACTGTGCCTGCCAGGCGAGGTGGCACTGGCAAAAGCCGTGGATGAACAGGATTTCGGGCCCGGTGGCGTCGCCGTGCTCGAACACCGCCAAGGCGGTTCTCCGGCTGCCGGTTACCCGGTATCCTTCTTTGGGACGCATTCGAGTTCTTCGATTAGATTTGCAAAAAATGGCTACCCAAGTCAAAAGCAATCGACCATTGTTGCGCAATTTGCGAAAACAGCATTGTCTTGAGAGATTACCATGCATCGCATCCGTGACGCGTGGCCGGAGCGCGGATCTATCCCCGCAGGCCCGGTTACCTGGGCGCGAATTGACAGCGACGTTGGCCCTTTGATGATACCCATGGCTCACATTGATCGGAACCAGTCTCATGGCTAATGCCTCTCATCTTCATGTCGACCATGTCGGCAGTCTGTTGCGGCCGGCCGAGCTGCGTGAGGCGCGGATCCGCCTTCTAGGCGAGCACGATGCCGACCACAATCTGGGACCGCATCACAGTGCGGAGCTGAGCGCGATTGAGGACCGCTACATCCGCGATGTGGTCGGGCTGCAGGAAGACTGCGGGCTATCGATTGTAACCGATGGCGATTATCGCCGCCGCAGCTGGTGGACCGATTTCCTTCTCGGCTTTTCCGGCCTGGCGATTTCCTATACCGGCAAGACGCCGATCACACTCATCAACGCTGCCGGCGAGACGCGGCCTATTGCCGGTATTAGGGTCGAAGGGCCGATCCGGCCACGCGACAGCACCGTGGCCAAATGTTTTGGTTTCCTCCAAGCGCTGACGAGTAAAACGGCCAAGGCCACGATCCCAGGGCCACCCATCGTACACTTTCTGCGCGATGCCGCGTTTGTACCTTCGGTCTATGGCGACGTCGATGCCTTCTGGGCCGATCTCATCAGCGCCTATCGCGCCGAAGTTGCACAGCTTGCGGCGGCAGGCTGCAAGTTCCTCCAGATCGATGAATGCATGCTGCCTTATCTTTGCGATCCCCGGCATCGCAGCATGTCTGCTGCGCGAGGTGATGATCCCGATGAATTGATACAAACCTATGTCCGGGTGCTGAACGATATTGCGGCGGAGCGGCCACAGGACATGATCGTCGCGATGCATATGTGCCGAGGCAACATGAATGCCTTCTGGGGTAGCGAGGGTGGCTACGAGCCGGTGGCCGAGGCTGTCTTCAACATGTCCAATGTCGACGTCTATCTGCTCGAATACGATACGCCCCGTGCCGGCGATTTCTCGCCATTGCGCCATGTGCCCAAAGGCAAGCAAGCCATGCTCGGCATCGTCTCGACCAAGGATGCGCGAACTCGAAGACAAAACGATGCTCAAGCGCCGCATCGACGATGCCGCGCGGCACGTCGACTTGGCGCAACTTGGCATCTGTCCGCAGTGCGGCTTTTCGACCAATCTGTTCGGCACCGACTTTACCGTGGACGTCGAGCGCCGCAAGTTGACCCTGCTGGTTGAGACTGCGGCCGAGGTATGGGGCTAGACCGCCGGCAGCGAAGCCTTGATGGTTTCGGCGGTGGCGACGAGCAGAGCGCGGACGCGCGTGAGTGTTGCTTCGTTGGGCGCACCGAAACACGCAATGCCGAGGCTCGCTGCTGCGCCCGGTCGCGGCATCGCCAGCGGGACCGCGATGCCGACGACGCCGTCATCGACCTCGCCGCGGGTAATGCAATAGCCCTGTTTGCGGATGTCACGGAGCTGGCGACGGAACGCCTCGCTGTCGAAACCCGTGGCATTTTCGGCTTCGATCGTTGGCATCAGTGTGGCTAGCCGGCGCGGGGGCAGCTGGGCCAGTATGGTCCGCGATGGTGCGCCGCGTGAGAGAGGCATTGGCCGGCCGCGTTCGTAGCTCACCGCACCGATTTCCCCGGGCTTTTCCTCTTGCTGAATGCACATGACCCGGTCGCGGTAAAGACGACAGAGAAGGATGGTACAAGAGACGGGTGCCTGCTCTGCCAACCATCGTATCGCGGGCGTTGCGACCGTCAGCAACGGGTCGCTCAAGCGAATGTTGCGGTCGAGCTCAATAATGGCGGGCCCCAGGACATAGGCGGACGAGCGTTCCAACGTTTCGAGCAGGCCGGATTTCACTAAAGCACCGAGTTGACGATAGGCCGTGCTCCGCGAAAAGCCCAAGGCGGCGGCGGTTTCGTCAGCCGTCCAGAGCGGCCGCTCCGGACTGAACAGCCGCAGGATAAGATGCAGGCGATCGCCGCGTTTCATTGCAATAACCCATCAGTCCCGACCCCCTCGCGGTCCCTGGTCACGGCTCGTTGATGTCGCATGGCCTAGGTCTCGAGGCGCATCAAAGGTGGCTCTCCCGCTCGCTGGCATTGTTTTCGCGAATGTAGGCGCCCGCTCGTGTTTTCGTGCGCCCTTGCTAAATCGCACATTCGATTGATCGAGCATTGCGATTCTTACCGGTTTCTTCAGCGCATGATCGGACACCCAAGATCGTTGTCGGCCCGCGCTGAGAAAAAATTCAACGCCGAGTTTATACCCTTCTTGCTATCAACGTAGATTTCGCAAAAAGAGCCTTATAATGCAATATGCCTGCATTTAGTTTCGCAAAAAACGCGAATAATTCGGAGGCCGAATGATTGCCGAGCGGCTCAATGCGCCCATTTCCACTGCCGAGCTCGAGCGACGCTGGGCCGCGGTTCGCGCCGCCATGGCAGCGCACCGGATCGACGTTCTGCTGATGCAGAACAACAACGATTCGATGGGCGGCTATGTCAAATACTTCTCCGACACGCCCGCGACCAACGGCTATCCGACCAGCATCGTGTTCCCGCGCGACGACGACATGACGATTGTTGCCCACGGCCCGTTCGCGACCGATCGCTCGATCGCGCCGGCGTCCGATACGGTGCCGCGGGGCACGAAGCGCTACCTGGCGGAGCCCTATTTTTCCAGCACACCATACTCTGTCGCCTACGAGGTCGCTTTGGCCGAGAAGGCGCTCCAGGGATTTGCGGGGGCTACCATCGGACTGGTGGGCACCGCCACCTTACCCTATCCACTGATTGACGGCTTGAAGCGCGGCCGTCTGTCGAACGCCGCCTTCACCGATGCTACCGACATGGTAGACACGATCAAATCGGTGAAGAGCGCGGAAGAAGTGATGCTGATCCGCGCTACTGCTGGCATGCAAGATGCCGCAATCGCTGCCGCATTCGCAGCGGTAAAGCCGGGCTTGAAGGAGATCGAGGTCGCCGCCGTCGCGCAGCATTACTGCGTTGCGCACGGCTCCGAGCAAGGGATCTATCTGACTTGCTCCTATCAGCCAGGCGAGCCCGTGCGCCAGGCCAACCGCTATTATCAAAACCGCGAGTTGCGCGAGGGCGATATCTTCACGCTGCTGGTCGAGACCAACGGGCCCGGCGACTTTTACACTGAAATCGGCTCGCACTTGCGTGCTGGGAAAGGCCCCGTCGGATATTAGCGACGAACACGATTGGATCATTGAAGCACGAAACTTTACGCTGAAAGGGCTTGCGCCTGGAGCCTCGTGCGCGGACATGTTTGCCGCCTACAACGACTATATGCGCCGGCACGGCAAGCCAGCGGAGGCGCGCGTTCATTGCCATGGCCAGGGCTATGACATGGTAGAGCGACCTTTGCTACGGCATGACGAGCCAATGAGGATCGCGGCCAACATGAACATGGCTTGCCATCCGAATTACGTCACGGACCGCGTGTTCGCGACCTTCTGCGACAACTACTTGGTCGGCGATAGAGGCGTGGAACGGCTTCACGCCTATCCTGAAAGATTGGTGGAAGTGTGATGGGACAGGCTCTTTTGTTGGTTGGCAGCGTGCCGCTGCCCAGCGTCGAGGAAGTGATGACGAGCTTTGGTGGGGCCCTTGGCTCCTACTTGCCGGCGCTTCCTGACGGAGAGGTTGGGGAGCGTCGCTCCTGGGTGCTGCGGCTCTCGTATCAGATATTTAACGGACATATTGATCTCGACACGATCAAACGGCCGCGGCGCGAGAATGGGATCGAGCGATTGATGCCGCGCGACCGTGACGATGTCTGGCTGTTCCAGGTGAAGGAAGGCGTCGAGCAGGTGCGCTTTGGCAATCCGGGCTACCGGCTCGGCTATGCCAAGGACGCGGCCAGCTCCTATTTCGTGTTCAAGACGCTGCGCGAGAAAGGCGCGCTGCCTCAGGGTCTGCGTTTTCAGGTTTCGATGCCGATGGTGGACAGCGTGGTGCGGCCTTTGACTTTTCCCCGGCCGGGTGATCTCGAGCGCATCCGGCCCGGCTACGAGGAAGCGATTGGCGCGGAATTGGCGGCAATATTGGATTCGATTCCAGGCGAGGATCTGGCGATCCAATGGGATTGCGCCTGGGAAGTCTCCGCCATCCACAACGGCCATGACGTGCAAGCAGGTTTTCCCGCCGAAGCGCGAATCGAGACCCATCTCGGGCCGATCGCCCGCCTGTCGCAGCGTCTTCCAGATCGGGTCGCGCTCGGCTTTCATTTCTGCTTCGGTACGTTTGGCGGTTGGCCGCGGTTTGCGCCGCGCGATCTTGGCCGAACCGTGGAATTGGTGAACGCCATCGTTGCTTCCGTGCCGCGTCGCGTTGATTGGGTACACATCCCGACACTCGATCGCAGTGACGACGACTTTTACCGACCATTGGCCCAGCTCGATCTTCACGGCGCGCGGCCTTATCTCGGCATGATCCACAATATGCCGACCTTAAAGCGTCGTCTCGAGGTCGCGCGCAAATTCCTGCCCGACTTCGGGCTTGCGGCTTACTGCGGCTTCGGCCGCAATCCGCCCGAAGACATGCCGCGCACTCTCGAGGATCATTTGACCGCGCTCCGGCTCGCCGCTTGAACCGGTCGATGGAGCAGCGACACGCCAAAAGAGTAGCGGTTATCAGCGGTGCTGCATCTGGCATCGGGCAGGCCCATGCGATCCGGCTGGCGTCGGAGGGCGCCACAATTGTGATCGCGGATGTGCAGCCAGGTGAAACGACGCTTCGCCAGATCGAGGCGGCTGGCGGCCGCGCCGTCGCGTGCCGCTGCGATGTCGCCGATCCCGAAAGCGTGGCGCAAACTGGCAGGCTGGTTCGTGACACGTTCGGACGCTGCGATATTCTGGTCAACAATGCGGGACTTATTCCGGCGAAGCCTTTCGAGGAGATCAGTTTCGCCGATTGGCGACGCGTCATGGCGGTCAATCTCGACGGGGTATTTCTGATGACGCAATGTTTCCTGCCCGACATGCGCGAGCGCGGCTGGGGCCGGATCGTCAGCATGGCGTCCAACACGTTTGCCCAGAAGACCAGCGGCTTGAGCCACTATGTCGCCAGCAAAGGCGGCGTGATCGGCTTTACGCGGGCGCTATCCGGGGAGGTCGGCCAATACGGCATCACGGTCAACGCCATCGCGCCGGCACTGACACGCACGCCGGGCACTGAGGCTCTCGAAGACCGCTATGCCGGGATGACCCGGGACGAGCTGTTCAGATTCGTCATCGGCAAGCAATCGATTCCGCGGCCCAGCACGCCCGAGGATCTGGCGGCTACGCTGTCGTTCCTTGTCAGTGACGATGCCGGCTTCGTCACTGGCCAGACCATCTATGCCGATGGTGGCGTAGTGCGTGGGTGAGCACGCGATGCCGCTGATCGATGTCCATGCCCATCTCATTCCACCGTTTTACCGCGAGGCGCTGCTCGCGGCTGGACGCGGCCCATCAATCAGCGGCGGCTTTCCGGCCTGGTCTCCCGAGCAGGCGTTGGAGCAAATGCAAGAGAACGGGATCGCCGTCGCCATTCTGTCGGTGTCGCAACCAGGCGTGCATTTCGGTGACGATCGGGCGGCGGGCACACTGGCTCGAACATTCAACGACTACATGGCCCGGTTGAGCGTCGGACACGCCGGTCGGTTCGGGGCTTTTGCGGTGCTACCGCTGCCGGACGTTGCCGGGGCTCTCGCTGAGATCGACTACGCACTCGACGTGCTGAAGCTCGACGGCATCGGACTGCTCGCGAGCTACGGTGAGCAGTTTCTGGGCGATGACAAGTTCGATCCGCTGCTCGAGCGGCTGGACGCCTGCGAGGCGGTGGTATTCGTTCATCCCAATCTTCACCCTGCGTCCCGCGCCTTGACGCTGAACGTGCCGGCTTGGGTGGCCGAATATCCGTTTGACACGACGCGCGCCGTTGTCAACCTGGTGCTTACCGGCAAACGCCGGCGTTATCCGAAGATTTCGATTCATTCTGGCTCATGCGGGCGGCGCGATCCCATTTCTCACCTGGCGCATCGCAGCGGCACCGCAGATCGACAAGCGTTATGCCACGCTGGCGAGCGAGGATATTCGCTCCGATCTTCGTAGCTTCTGGTATGAGACCGCGCAGGCGCCCGGTCCTGAAACCTTCGGTGCACTCCACCTCATCGCAGCGCCGGAACGTATTCTCTTCGGCAGCGACTGGCCGTACTGCCTGTCCCCGGTGACAGCAGCGATGATCGCCGCGCTGCACCAGGTTGATGTTGAACAGCGCGGCGGTGTCGAATCCGCGAACGCACAGAATTTGTTTCCGCGCTTCAAAAGCTTCGCCTGAGGGACAGCGATGAAATTGGGTGGTCATGTCATGCTGGCGTCCGTCGCCTTGGCCTCGCTCATCGGGACGGCCCAGGCCGACGAAGTCGGGGTCGGCATCGAGGCCTCTTTTTCGGGACCGTTCAGCATTTGGGGAAGGGAATACAAGGAGGCGATCGACCTCTATCTCGACCAGATCCATCACCAGGTGGGGCCCCATACGATTAAGATGTATTACGGCGACGACGGCGGCATGAATCCCCAGCGTGCCAAGCAAGTGGTCCAGGAAATGATTGTTCGCGATGGCGTCGCGGTATTGGGCGGCAGTGAACTGACGCCCAATACGCTCGCCATGGCGGACTTGATCAATGAGGCCAAGATTCCCTTCGTCATTTTCAATACCGGCACCGGTTTCGTGACCGATAAGTCGCCGTATTTTGTGCGTGTCGGGCAGACCAACTGGGCGACTTACTATCCGCTTGGCGTGTGGGGCGCGAAGGAAGGCCACTACAAGCGATGCGTCGGCGTTGCCGCCAATTACGCGCCGGGGGTCGACTCGATCAATGCCGCCAAGCGCGGTTTCGCGGAAGGCGGCGGCCAGATAGTCGACACGCTCATGACGCCACTTTCGACTGAGGATTTCTCATCTTATATCGAGCGCATCCGCAACGATCATCCCGACTGCACCTTCGTCTTCATGCCGCTCGGCCCGCAATCGGCGGCTTTCGTCAAGGGGTATACCGGCGCCGGCCTGATGAGGGCGGGGATCCAGTTTCTCGGACAAAGCGAGACCTACGAGCCTGACCTGCCGGCGCTCGGTGATGCAGCCCTCGGCATCATCACCTCGTTTCCCTATGGTCCCAACCTGGACAATCCGACCAACCGAGCCTTTGTAGCGAACTTCCAGGCGCGATACGGAACGGAGCCAAGCGATATTGGTGTCATCGCCTATAACGGGATCCGGGTCATCGCCAAGATGATCGAGGCGACCGGCGGCGCGCGGGACGCCGACAAAGCGGTGGCGGCAGTCAAGGGGTTCGCGTGGGAGAGTCCCAAGGCCCAGTGTCGATCGATCCACGGACCCGGGAAATCGTCCAGAACATCTATATTCGCAAGGTCGTGAAGCAAGACGGCAAGTTGGTCAACAAGGTGATCTACACCTTCCCCGCCCAGAGAGAGCCGTGGCACGAGATGAGCCATTAGGCGGCGTTTCGCCGCTCGAGCCGGACCTCACGCCGGCCGTGCTGGTTGCGCGCGCAGCTGCCATGCGGCCGATGTTGCGCGGGGCTCAGGCCGAATGCGAGGAGGCCGGCCGTATCCCCGCCGCAACCAATGACGCCTTCGTCAAGGCCGGCTTTTATCGCACCCTGCAGCCGCGCCGCTTCGGTGGCTATGAATTCGATGTGCCGACCTTCCTGCGGGTCATGATGGAAGTGGCGCGCGGCTGTCCCGAGAGCGGCTGGGTACTCGCCCTGACGGCAGGGCATGCGCATTTGATGGCTTCGTTTCCAGAGCAGGGCCAGCGCGACGCCTATGGCGCCGCGGGTGAGTTCAGAGGGCCGGCCGCGTTCAATCCCCCCGGCACCGCAGTTCCGGCCGAAGGCGGCTTCATCGTCAATGGCGCCTGGGACTATGCATCGGGTTGTGACATCGCCACCCACTTTCTCGGGCTGGCCCCCATCAGGGTTTCCCCGGGTGAGCCACCGCAAGGCACGATCACAATGCTCTTCGAGCGCCTGCAGATCCGCATTGTCGACAATTGGCACGTCATGGGAATGCAGGGGACGGGATCGCGCCGCGTCGTTGTCGAGGATGTTTTTGTTCCGGTCCACCGCACCTTGGTATTGGCTGACGCCGCCGGCGCGTTTTTCCCCGATCGGCCGGGCCTCGCGGGGCACAAGAACCCGATGTACCACGGCCGCGTGACCTCATTTCTGGTCGGAGAGGCGGCTGCGGTAGCGGTCGGTGCTGCCCGCGGTGCTCTCGACATCTATGAAGACCTTTTGCGGACCAAGAAAACGCATTTCCCGCCGTTCAATCGGCGGCAAGACGAGGTGCTATTCCAGAACAGCTACGGCCGCGCCTATGGGCTGGTGTGTACGGCGGAAGCGGCGCTGATCCGTGCCGGCGAAGAATATATGGAGTATTGCCGTGAGCAAGCCGCGGGCGGAGCGCCGTTCGACGAGGCGCGCGAGCGACGTCTCACGCTCATCGAGCAACAATGCTCCGAAATGGGATGGCGCGCAGTCGAGCTGATGTTCCGCACGGCCGGCACCAGCGCGGCGAATGCCGATGCCCCGCTCGGTCGCTATTTCCGCAATCTCGCGGTCATCATGACGCACCTCGCCATGCAATCCGATCTCAGTGGCACCAACGCCGCGCGGCTCCAATTCGGGTTGCCGACATTGAGCCGGAACTGATGGCCTCACGCCACGTGGACGCTGGCAGTGCTGCGATTCTGCGGGCGGATGTCCGCGCGTGTGAAAGTGCGGATTTCATCGAAACGGCCATCCCGCACCTTGGACACCCAATCCGGGTCGCCGATATTGGCGCGGCCGACCGAGATCAGATCGAATTCATTGTTGTTGAATTGGGTGATCAATTCGCGCACGCCTGTCTCGCCGGTTTGCTGGGCCTCGCGCAGGCGGAAATTGTCCATCACATCGGTGTCAAGGCCGACGCTGCCACACCCGATGACCGGCAGCCGCGTCAGCGACTTGGTCCAGCCGGCGAGACCCCAACTCGAGCCTGGCCACTCCGGCGTGAAGAAGCGCCGGGTCGAGACATGAAAGTAATCGGCCCCGGCGTCGGCGATCGTGTCGAGCAGGATTTTCAATTCGGCCGGTGTGTCCACGATCTTGGCGTCATAGTCGGCTTCCTTCCATTGAGAAAAACGGAAGCCGACGATGAAATCCGGTCCGACCGCGGCACGGATTTCGGCAACGATCTCGCGCGGCAAACGCATGCGGGCCGCCAGCTCTGCGCCGCCATAGCCGTCATCGCGCAAGTTAGTGCCGTGCCACAAAAACTGATCGAGCAGATAGCCGTGACAGGCATGAACCTCAACCCCGGTTGCACCCGCTGCTTGAGCCACGACGGCGCTGCGCACGAACCCGGCCTTGATGTCGCCAAGCTCTGCGGTGGTCGCGGCGCGGCCGTTCGGACGACCGGGACTGATCAGGCCCGAAGGGCTGAGGGTCGGATGATGCGACAATGGACCATCGCCGCCGACGGCGCGAACGGAACCCTCGTGCCAAAGCTGAATGAAAAAATGGCCGCCCGCTTCCCCAATTGTGTCGGCACAGCGCCGCCAGCCGTCGTGCGTGCGCGCCGAGATCCAGGCATAGGCCGGATTTTGCGTCGCCGAAATATGATCGACCGCGCAGGCCTCGGTAATGACGACTGAGACACCGCCAATCACGCGACGGCAATAATAATCGATCAGTTCCTGCGATGGCTCACCATTCCGACACATGCGCCGCTGCATAGCCGGCATGACGAACCGATTTTTCAGCGTCACTTTTTTCAGCTTGAAGGGCGTGAACAGCGGCGAAAGATCCAATGGTGGCATCAACCAGACCCCCGACGGCGCGAAGTTTTTTGGGTGCAGCACAATCGCTTCCGTCGACCTTCGCGCCCCGGCAATATCCATGATTAGTCTGCCGAAAACCACTTATCTAGCGCAAACATATGTTAGCTTGCCTGCGTCAGGAGCGGGTCGGCGCACGAACCTGAAAGACCAAAGTCGGCGAAGGGGGACGCAACGATGACAATAGGAAAGGGACTGGTAGCCGTTCTGGTTGCGGCCGTGCCGAGCTTTTTCGCGTTCGTCGGCGCGGCGCAGGCAGACGATGTCACGATCGGCATGATTGCATCGATCACCGGCGTCGCCGCGGCCTATGACCGCGCCGTCGTGGAAGGTGCCGAGGCTTATATCAAGCTCTGGAACGGCGAGGGGGGACTCAAAGGCCACCACGTAGAGCTCGAGGTGCTTGACGACGAGTCAGTGCCAACCACCGCGGTCAACGTCTACCGCAAACTGGTTGATGATTTGCGCATTCACGTCATTTTCGCGGCCGCCCCAGGCCAGACGATGCTGTCGATCAAGGCGGTCGCCGACGATTACGGCGTGCCCGCGATCGGCTCATCGACCACCGTCCAGCTTGCGAAGCCGGTGGCAAGATATTTCTTCCGGTCGCTGCCCGGTACCGACGCCTACATGGAAGCGCTCATTGCTTGGGCGAAACGCCGGGGCTATCAGAAGATCGCCACGATCAATCCAATCGATTCCGGCGGCCAGGGTGAAGCATATGAGTTCAAGCGCGCCGCCGCCGCCAACCACCTCGTGGTGGTTGCCGCCGAAACCTATAGCAACACCGATACCAACTTCATTGCGCAGCTTGTCAATGTGCGCAATGCCAAGCCGGATTTCTTTTATCTCGGCACCATCGGTGGTCCAACGGTAACGATCTTTAAGCAAGTGAAGCAGCTCCATCTAGCCATGCCGATCGGGATCCATTCCTCGGCATTCAACAATAATTTCTACTCCGGTATCGGCGGCCGCGATAAGGCCGAGGGGATATACACACCGGTGGAGCGCGGCGGTCTCGGCAGTAACGCGCCAGGGATCGCGGGCAAGCTCTATGCCGATGCCAGCCAACTGCTGGGACATCCCGCGACCAACCTCAACACCGCGGGTTGGGATACAGCGATGTTGATCAGGCACGCCTATGAGACGTCGGACGATTTGCGCAAGGGCATGCGCGACGCGATCGAGAACACCAAGGACTTGCCGGTGATTGGCGGTTTCATCTCCTACACGCCAACCGATCACGGCGGCAAGGATGCGCGCGATGTGGTCGTCGCGCAGTGGCACGACGGGCATTTCGTCGACGCCAACTAGTCAAAAGGGTCAACTGGCGGGGTTCGCGCGCCAATGGATTTCGCGAATTTTTTCCAGTTCGCGCTTTCGGGACTGATTACCGGTTGCGTTTACGCTCTCGTCGCTATCGGGTTTGTGCTGTGCGCTAACGTTTCGGGCATCGTCAATTTCGCCCAAGGCGAGTTCGTCATGATTGGCGGTGTCGTTTCCGCAGGTCTGGTCGCCATGCAAATCCCGCTGGCCCCCGCTATCGCCATCGCGGTGATTGCTGGCACGATCCTCGGCCTGCTGCAAGAACGGCTGACCGTGGCGCCGATACGGCACGCACCGATGTTCTTGCAGGCTACCGTGGCTCTCGCCGTGTCGGTGCTGATCCGTAGCGTGGCGCTGGTGACGATGGGCAAGGACGCCTATGGCATGGCCGGTTTCAGCGGTGACGACGTTTTCGAACTGCTCGGCGCTTATTTGCCGATGCAGGCTTTGTGGGTCTGGGGCGGGACGGCGGCTTTGCTGGCGGTGACCTTCTGGCTGCTGCGGTTCACCGATCTCGGTCGCGCCATCCGCGCGGTTTCGATCAACCCCCGGGCGGCCGAACTGATGGGAATTCGCACCGGCCGCATGACCATGCTGGTATTTGCCGCATCGGGCGCCGCCGGCGCGATGGTCGGGGTCGTGATTGCGCCGATCACCTCGGCCTCGTGGGATTCTGGGTCTTGAATTCGGCGTCAAAGGCTTCACCGCTGCGATCATCGGCGGATTTCGTTCGCCCGCTTGGGCAACCCTTGCGGCGCTCGGTCTTGGCGCGCTCGAATCCTTGTCCGCCGGTTACATCTCGTCGTCGACCAAGGACATCGTCACCTACGGCGTCTTGCTGCTCTATTTGATGATTCGCGGCGGCGTTTTTGCGATCGGCGGCCGCACCGAAAACCGCGCGGCAGGCCTGTGACGGCCGCGCCCACCAAATCGGGGCGCGATCCGCAGCCACTGCTGCTGCTCGGCTTTGCGCTCGTCATCATTCTTTATCCATTGCTGCTGCCGTCAGATTACGCGCTCGGCGTCGGTATCACCGTTGGCGCCATGGCGATCGCCACCGTCGGCTTCGTGCTACTGATCGGGTATGCCCATCAGCTCGCCATCGGGCAGGCCGCGTTTTGCACGATCGGTGGCTATGGCAATGCAATATTGGTGGCACGCTATGGCTGGGACCCGCTAAGCGCCCTTGTGGTGTCAGCGATCCTGTCGATGGCGATCGCCTATGTCGTCGGGCGCCCAATCTTACGGCTGCGCGGGTTCGTACTGGCGATGGCATCGGTCGCACTTCAGCTCATACTGGGCTTTGTTGCGGTGCAATGGACGGATTTCACTGGCGGTTCCATCGGCATTGCCGGCGTGCCGCGCTTCGGTATTTTCGGCTGGGTCATCGGCGACCGCGAGCTGTTCTATGTCATCTGGCTCTGCGTCATGCTGGCGGTGCTCCTGGGATTGAGCATCGATCGCTCGCGCATCGGACGCGAGCTCAGGGCGATTGCGGCCAGCGAGCGTGCCGCCGAATCTGTCGGCATCGACCTTGCGACCGTCAAAGTCCGGATGTTCGTACTGAGCGCTGGTCTCGCCAGCGTCGCCGGTAGTCTGACGGTGCACTACCTTCGGCTCATGGAGCCGAGCGTGTTTGGCTTCAGCTTTTCGTTGACGATTATCAACGCCGTGGTGATCGGCGGCTTGTCGTCGATTTGGGGCGGCGTGCTCGGCGCCGTCACGATTGTCGGCCTGCGCGAGGCGCTGAGGCTGGCGTCGGAGCCACTGTTCGAGGGCGTTGTTATGAGTGCCCTCACGATCATTGTGCTCCTCCTGTTTCCGCAAGGCATCGCGGGCGGAATTGCCAGCCTCCGCCGGCGCCTGAGCGAGACCAGCACTACGGAAACGGCGATGGCGCCAGCCGGAGCGTTGCCCGCGCAAGCTTCAGATCCGATGGGCGCGACACCGGATCCGATTCTGATCGTCGATGGGGCGGTACGCCGCTTCGGCAACCTCGTAGCCGTGGACGATGTCGGCTTCACCGTAGAGCGCGGATCAATCACCGCGCTGATTGGCCCCAACGGCGCCGGTAAGACGACCTTGTTCAACATGATATC
Source organism: uncultured Alphaproteobacteria bacterium (assembly GCA_963804725.1). Classification (GTDB taxonomy): domain Bacteria; phylum Pseudomonadota; class Alphaproteobacteria; order ATCC43930; family CGMCC-115725; genus JAATGI01. The sequence goes on from CAWDRN010000015.1 coordinate 335,940, forward strand.
CGGGGACCAACCTCTCAACTCCGGCCGGGTCGTTTTCAATGGCGAGGCGATCGACCGTTTGCCCGGCTACAGAGTGGCGCGACGAGGCATTGCCAGAACGTTCCAGAACCTCGAGTTGTTCGAGAATTTGACGGTGTTGGAGAATGTTATGTGCGCGAGCGCCCTTCACGGCGCCGCAAGCGTGATCGAGGTGATCGCCCGCTTGCCCCGCGGCCGGCTGGCCGAACGCGCTGCGCGCGCCACTGCCGCGCAGCAACTCGAGCTGGTCGGCCTCGGCGCTAGTCGCCGTCAGCATCCGGGCACCTTGCCATTTGGCCACCAGCGCCTCTTGGAGATTGCACGTGCACTTGCGCTAAAGCCGTCGCTGCTCCTGCTTGACGAGCCAGCGTCCGGACTGAACGATAGCGAGACAGAAGCACTAGCCGATCTAATCCTGCGGATCCGCCACGCCGGCGTGACCGTCCTGCTGGTCGAGCACGATATTCGCCTCGTCATGGGCCTGGCCGATCATGTTGTCGTGGTGAATTACGGTAAGAAGATCGCTGAAGGTGCGCCCGGTATTGTGCGCAACGACCCGCAAGTACTCGCCGCGTATCTCGGCACTTAAATATGACGACGTTGCTCGATATCAACGGACTGATTTCCGGCTATGGCCGGATCAAGGTGCTGCACGGCATCTCGTTACGAGTGAACCCGGGCGAGATCGTTGCCATTCTCGGCGCCAACGGCGCAGGTAAGAGCACCCTGCTCAATACCATTATGGGGCAAATACCGGCGCGCGACGGTACTGTGAACTTTGACGGCAGCCGTCTCGATCGACTTGACACGCAAGCCATTGTTCGACGCGGTCTCGCGCTTGTGCCGGAGCGACGCCAATTGTTCGGCGCGATGAGCGTCGAGGAAAATCTGCTCCTGGGTGCTTATTCCCGTGTCGACCGCGATGGCGTGCGTGCGGACATTGCGCAGCAATTCGCGCTTTTCCCACAACTTCAGGGAGCGCCGGCGGCAGCTGGCGCGCTCCCTATCCGGGGGCGAGCAGCAAATGGCAGCGATATCGCGCGCGCTCATGGCGCGGCCGCGGATGCTGCTGCTCGACGAGCCGTCGCTTGGGCTCGCGCCGCAGATGATCGCGACCATTGTCAATACGCTACTGGAACTGCGCGGCGGCGGCGGCACGCTCCTACTGGTAGAACAAAATGCGCGCGCGGCGCTCAGCCTCGCCGATCGTGCCTATATCATGGAGACTGGCCGCATTGTTCTTGAAGGCACCGCCGCCGAACTTCTCGATAATCCAGCGGTGCAAGACGCCTATCTCGGCGGTCAGGGCACGCGTGAAAGGGCGATGGAAGAACGCATCCGTGCGCGTGCCATCGCGCTGCGAGCGAGCGAGCGAGATTCCCAAACGTGACCGATCACGGATCGGTACCTTCAACCTTGGGTCAGTGCGTCGTGCACAAAATGAGAATCGGACATTGGCACGCAGGTTATCCGGTGCGGTTCACTAGCGTCGTTGCTACGCAGCAAAAGCGTGGCGCGCTGCCACGCAGCGCGTCGATCACTTTCCTAGATGCCGGTCAAGGAAATTTGCGATGTCCATCATCGCCTCCTTGGTCTCGGGCGCATCAACGTTGACATAATACTCGGCGTGAGATTGTCCTTCGTAGACATTGAGGTCGGCTTCGGCGCCGGCTCGACGTAGCTTGCGATGCGTGCGCACCGTGTTGCTGAGGAACAGGTCGCGGGTGCCGGTGGTCAGGATTGCCGGTGGAAAGCCGTGAAAATCCCCATAGATCGGCGACAAATAGGGCTCCTTCAAATCGTGGCTGCCGGCGTAAAGTCGAGCGGCGTCACCGAGCCAGCCGTTCCAGGTGACGAGAATGTTGTCGACCCATTCATTCGTCCTGTAGCTGTCGCCGGTATCGGTGAGATCAGCCCACGGTGTCCCGGGCGCGATCGCCGCCGGCAGGGGCAAACGTTCGTCTTTGGCGCGCAGCACCATGGCCAAGGTCATGCCGCCACCGGTCGAGGTTCCAAAGATTGCCATGTTCTTCGGATCGGCCATCTTCACGGCCTCCTTCCAGACTGCCATCGCGTCGTCGAGGGCGGCGGGGTATGGAAAGTCGGGCGGCATGCGGTAATCGATCGAAATGACTTTGAAGCGGCCAAACCCAGCCAGCAAAATCGCCTCGCGGGTCGCGGCAAGGCCCGGGCCGAGCACGTATCCGCCGCCATGTACGTGTACCAAGAGGCGATTGCGGTTCCGGTCGGGGAGATTATTCGCCTCGACAATGTAGCATTTGACGCCTGCCAAATTTTTCGGTGTCACCGTGACATCGAACCTTTTTGCCAGTGCAGGGATTTGTTTGGCCGCCGCATCGGCGAGCCGCGTAACCAGGGCCTTCCATTCCGCGGCATTCTTGGGATGGGCATTGAAGATCGGTAAGTAGGGCGCGCGGATGATTGCCTGCTCCTGCGAGCTGACCCCCTCTGTGGGCACGGGCACATCCCGCGCCGGGATATGCCGGACGCCCGGCTTGGCGTTCGCAGCGGCCTGCGCTGCTGCAGTTTCGCTGTAGTCGGCAAGTGCTGGAGTAGCGGCAAGCAAACCCAGGCTGAGCACTGCAACAAAGCTAAAGCTGGACATGGTGCTTCCCCCAAATGGGTTTCGAAAAGGGCCCAAGGACTGCCTAGGTCATGCGACAATAGCGCTCGTAGCGAATTTCAGCTCTTCGATTACCAAACTGACGATCGGCGATAGCTTGCGCTTGGCGTCGGCGCATACCGACATAACTTCGGGCGTGAAGCATCTCCTCGATACGCGCAAACACGCTCGAGCCAAGATCGTGCGCGAAACATCCGATTATTCCGATCGCGTGGGGCGCGCCGCAGGTCCCGCAACTCCTGCAATGGACGCCGCGTGCCTTCGAGGTCGCGTCGCCACCCACGCACCTTCAAGAGCAGCAATTTCCCAGCGGGGGTAGTGCGAATGCGTCGCGGCAGACATTCAAACACTGCGACACCGAGTTCGGCCTCGGGATTGAGAATGCGGCGGTTCACCGCCGATGGTGTGAGCCTCGCGGTCGCGCGGGCGGATAGGGCCGCAATACGCAACCGCGGCGAAATAGCGAGCAGAGGTGGAAATCATGGCATCGCGAGAGCCTTTTTCAATTACAAGCTTCTATGCAAATGAACTCAACAAAGTTACGCTATGGCGTGCATATATTAGTACCCCGCCTGACCATGACCCGATAATGCGATCAAGAGGAGCTGAATAGTGATGCGCAAATATATCATCGAACGCGAGCTTCCAGCGATTGGCAGTGCCGAGCGGGAAACCCTGAAGGCTGCGGCGGCGAAATCGAACGCGGTCCTGCACCAGCTCAGTCCGGCAATTCAGTGGGTCGAAAGCTATGTCGCCGGCGACAAGACGTTCTGTGTCTACCTGGCAGAGAACGAAGATGTCATCCGCAAGCATTCGGAGCTTTCCGGATTTCCCGCAAACAAAATCACGGAGATCCGGAAAATGATCGATCCAACAACCGCCAACGGGTAGCGGGGCAGGGCGGCGTACCCATCCGGTGTACGGGGCCTTGCGTTCAACTGCGCTTGTGCTCAAACCGAACCTGTGATCGTTGCCACGGAAGCCAGACCCTAGCTCGGGGGTGAATGTGACTCGGGATTTTGTCGCACTTCCGAAGGCGGAAGTTCACATCCATTTGGAAGGCTGCTTCGAGATCGAGGATATCGTCCGCCTGGCGGAAGCGAATAAGGAACCGCTTCCGCGGCCGCGCGACCGGTTGCTGGATGCGGGCGGAGGTCTAACCGCCTTTCTCCAGCTTCTCGACTGGATCTGTGGGTTGGTGCGGACCAGCGAGCAGTTGGGCACGGCCGCCTACAACTTCAGCCGCCGCATGGCGGCGAGCGGTGTCGGCTATGCCGACGTCATCGTCAATCCGACGCACTGGGGACATTGGCACCGCGACATTCCCGGCATGATCGCGGCGCTCGATGTCGGTTTTGCGGCGGCCGAACGCGATGGCCTGCCGCCGGCAGGGCTTTGCATCAGTCTGCTCCGCACACAATCGGCCGAGGAGAGTATCGAGTTGGTTTCGATCCTCACTTCACTGCGGCATTCGCGCGTCGTGGCGCTGTCGATAGACGGCAATGAAAGCGCCGCGGGACGCACAGGGCCGCGCTTTGCCGAAGCGTTTCGGCGTGCCGGCGAAGCCGGCTTGAAGCGAACCGTACATGCGGGCGAGTCGAGCGGTGCCGACGGGATATGGGATGCGGTCCTGCTCTTGGGTGCGGACCGTATTGACCACGGTATTCGCGCGGTCGAAGACGAAAAGCTAATGGCGGTTCTGGCCGAGCGGCACATCCCTCTTGGCGTCTGCCCAAGCTCCAACCTCACGCTCGGCCTTTACGGGACGCTCGCCGATCACCCGATCGAAAAGCTACGGCGCGCGGGCGTTCCGGTCTCGATCAATACCGATGATCCGGCCCTGTTGGGGCTGCGCCTCGAACACGAATATGCGCGTTGTGCTGAGGCGTTCCACTGGAGCGACGACGACATCCGTCATGTCGCGCGAACGTCGATCGGAGCAAGCTTCTCCTCGCTAGACGTGAAGCGGAAGCTTGGGACGGCGTTAGCGGCATGGTGAGAGCGATCGTTCTTTCGCTGATCGCGATTTTCGTCTCCACCGGCACGGCCAGGAGCGATGATCGCGTCGATATCGCCCGCCTCGCGGCAACGTGGCCCGATCATTTCCTGGTTTCCGGCACCAAGACCGAACCGACGTATGTTGAAGGGGTCACGCTGACGCGCGACGGTAATATCTTTACCTTGTGGGGTGGCGCCCCTGTCGGCATGACGGCGAGTTGGCAAAGGCTCGCCGTCGGCGATGGGGGCGAACTGACGGTGATCGCCTGTCCCACGGCGATGCCTTGCCGGCAGCCGTTGCGGCCAAGCGGCTTCCTCGCGAGCGCCGCCATTCTCGCCGCAGCGCGTCGTGGCGCGCTTCACGGGCGCTTCACGCCGCGGCGTTTCGGCCCCTATCGCGTCGTCTGCGTGCCCGCAGAGCAGATCGGAATCGCGCATCCGCTGCTCGACCCCTGTGTCGAGCTCCATTCTGGCGCCGTGATCGCGCTGCGCCACCGACTGTCGCACAAATTTGAGGGTCCAAGCCTCGATCCATGGTCGGTGAAGTTCACGACCGCCACTTGGGCCGCAAACTGATCAGAAAGGGGCAGATCATGCCGCATTCGCGACGCTCTTTCCTCGCTGGGATTTTCGGCACCACGAGCGCGGTGGCAATGGGTCTGGCGAACCGCGGCGTATCGGCGGCAGGGCCACTGAGGGTGGCGTTGCTGACGCCCGGCCTTACCAATGACGGATCGTTCAACCAGGTCGCGCTCGAAGCCGTCTCGAGACTGAAGCGAGACGGGCTGATCCGTTATGAGGTGCGCGAGAAGATGCGCGATCCGGCCGCGTCGGAGCCGATCATTCGCCAATATGCCGCGCGGCGATACGACCTGATCATTGGACACGGTATCGAACTATCAGAGCCGATCCTCAACGTTGCCAAAGATTTTGCCAGCGTCCATTTCGCGGCGTCGGGCGGCCCCGATCTCGCCGGCAAACTCCTCGCCAATGTCGATGGTTGGACCTACGATTTCGCGCAGCACGGCTATCTGTCAGGCTGGGTTGCGGGCAAGCTGATCGGAATCAGCAAGGTCGGGATGGTCGGCGGACCGCAACTGCCTTTCATCCTCGCATCTCACAAGGGCTTCAAGGCTGGTCTCGCTGCCACCAGTGCCAAGGCACAAGTAGTCGAGACTTTTACTGGATCATTCGATGACGTGCAGCGCGCGGTCGAGGCGACGCGTGGTCTGATCGGCCAGGGCGCGCAACTGGTGTGGACCTCGGGCGACGGCATCGGCAACGGGGTCGCTGCCGCAGCCAATCAGGCGGGGATTTACACGCTCGGCGTCACCGGCAGCGCCGGCGGCCTTGCCAAGAAGGTGAACATCGCCAGCGTCGAGCTCGACATGTATCCGACCTTTCGCACCTATGTCGACGCGGTCAAGGCCGGCACATTCGGTAAGAGGTTTTTTGTCTCTGGCCTTGCCAACAAGGGGCTAGTGCTGAGCAGCGTGAACCGCGTAGGCAAGGTGGTGCCGCCGGATCTGGAAAAGGACGTAGGCCTCCTGGTTGCCGATCTGGAATCGGGCAAGAAAACGCTGCCCGATTTCTATGCCAAATAGGCGGGTTCCTTGACCCAACTGGCGGCGCGGAAAATCTCAAAGGCTTACGGGCCGGTTCGAGCGCTGAGCGATGTCGCCATCGATCTTGAGCCCGGCCAAATCCACGCCATTGTCGGCGAGAACGGTGCCGGCAAGTCGACCCTTGCGAAGATTCTTGCCGGCGCGATCGTCGCCGACGACGGCACGATTGCTCTCGACCGAAAATCCGTGTCGTTCCGCCGGCGCCAGGACGCGATTACGCACGGGATCGGTTTCGTACCACAAACCCTATCGTTGGTCGGCGCGCTCACTCTCGTTGAGAACCACGCCCTCAATCAGCATCACGAATTTGTAAACACCAGGGCGATCCGCAGTGAGCTCGACGCGGTGACGGCGCAAGCGGGTCTCTCGGTGGCCTTCGATGTGCCAGTGCGCCGCCTCAGCGTCGCCGAGCGGCAGCTAGGCGAATTGCTGATCGCGTTGGCGCAAGGTGCGCGCATCTTGCTATTGGACGAACCGACCTCGCTGCTTGGTCCGCACGAGGTCGACCGGCTGGTACGTTGCCTCAGGGACTTGGCACGGACCGGTGCCGCCATTGGTCTTGTCACGCACCGTATCGGAGAGGTTTTGGAGGATAGCGATGCGGTAACAGTGCTGCGCGGCGGCCGACTAGCGTTTCAAGGCACGACCGCCGGACTGACCGCGAATGAGTTGGCGCGTTTGATGGTCGGTGAACGCGGTGGTGCTATTGCGCCGCGGCGGCGGCCGTCTGACGAGCAAGTGCGTCTCGAAGCGAGCCATCTTACCGTAGTCGAAAATGGCGTCATCCTATTGGACGACGTGGAATTGACGGTGCGTCGTGGGGAGATTGTCGGCGTCGCCGGCGTCGCCGATACCAGCCAAGCCATATTGGCAGAGCTGCTCGCCGGGTTGCGGCGGCCGGATCGCGGCGCGGTATGGCTGGACGGCGTTGAGATCACGGGTAGGCCGAGGCTCGCGTGCCAGCTCGGTGTCGCTCACGTGGCCGACGACCGCGCGCTCGGTCTGGTCGCGGATCGCTCGATTGGCGTCAATGCCAGTCTATTGCAGTTGCGGGACCCCGGGTTTCGCCGGTTGGGTTTGCGAAATCCGGCCGCGGAGCGCCGGTACGGCAAGGCGATTTGCGATGAGTTCAACGTCGAACCGCCACTCGCGGACTTACCCGCCAGCGGCTTGTCCGGCGGGAATCAGCAGAAGCTGATCCTGGGGCGCGAACTGGCGCGGGTGCCGACGGCGATCGTGGTCCACAGCCCGACTCAGGGGCTTGACCTCAAGGCGACGGCGGCAATCCACAATAGGCTGCTCGACATGGCGGCTGCTGGCGCTGCGGTGGTGGTTATCTCAGCCGATCTCGATGAAGTCATCGCCCTCAGCAACCGTCTTGTGGTGCTGAGTGCCGGTCGCCTCGTCGACGAGATCGATCTCGCCGCCGGCCCGCCCGATCCCGCGCGGCTTGGCGCGGCGATGGCACGAGGCCGTGTGCTGCAACCGATTGATCAGGGTTCTGGATGATGGTGTAGCGATGAGTGACAGCGAACCCACCGACGCCGCCGGCGCCGCTCTGGCACCAAGCGTTGGCGAATTGATGCATTTGCGCGCTGTGGCTGGAGGCAGGATCGCCCCGGATCTGATCATTCGCAACGGCAAGGTGTTGGCGCTCCACACGGGCGAAATCCTGGAGCGCGACGTGGCCATCGCCGGCCGACATATCGCCGCCGTGACCCCACCCGGGCGCTTTGCCGCGCCCCGTGACATCGATGCCCAGGGCATGTTCGTTGCGCCCACCTTCATCGATACGCACATCCATATCGAATACACGATGCTAACCCCCGGGGAGTTGGCACGTCTCTCGGTGCCGCGCGGCACGACGATGGTGCTGGCGGACGGCAATTGCATTGCCAACGTGCTTGGTGCGGAGGGGCTCGACATCGTTGGTCGCACCGGAACGCCGCTGCGTATCCTTCGCCAGGTGTCGCATCGTGTACCGCGCAAGCCGGAGCTGGAATTGGGCGGTGCCAGGCTCGCGGAAGAGGAGATCGTCGCCCGGGTGGGGCGGGCCGATGCCGCAACATTGGGCGAATCCAACCCGTTTGATCTTGACGAGTGGTCGGCGCGCAAGCAGGTAGCAGCGATACGAGCGGGCAAGCGCATCACTGGCCATACGGCGCGGCTGGGGGACGAGCCGCTGTGGTCTTATCTCGCCGGCGGGGTCAGCGACGATCACAACGCGGTTACGACCGAGGAAGTGCTGGAGAGGCTTCGCCTCGGGGCCGCGTTGACGGTGATGGCGGGTAGCATGAACGACAATTGCCCAACGGTGTTCGCCGATCTCGACGCGCTCGGCGACGGCATTTTCCACATTTGCTTCTGCGCCGATGACAAACATGTCGAGGACCTCCACGATCAGGGCCACATCGATCACCATGTCCGTCAGGCGATCGGCGCAGGCGTAACGCCGGTGCTGGCGTGGCGCATGGCGTCATTGACGCCGGCGCTCTATTATCGGCTCGACCATTTGGTCGGGTCGATCACGCCAAGCCGCCTCGCTGATCTGCAATTGGTGCCGGATCTCGCGGAGGTGCGGCCTGCGCTCGTTATGGTCGACGGCAAGGTCGTGGCGAAGGACGGCAAGGCGGTGTTCGCCAATGACGATGCGATGCCTGCCTCGACACGCAACACGATCCATTTGCATCCCGCCCTGTCGCCGGCCTCCTTCGCGGTGAAGGCTTCGGGCAGTCAGGCATGGGTGCAAGGAATGGAAATGTATGACGGCTATTTCAAGCGCGCCTTCCATGCCGAGCTGCCTGTTATCGACGGCACGCTGCGCTGCGATACCGAACGCGATGTGCTGAAGGTCGCCATCGTCGATCGCCATCACGCGACCCTGACGATCGGCATTGGGTTCGTGCGCGGCTTCGGGTTGAAGCGTGGTGCCTTGGCAGCGACCACCAATTGCGAGAATCAAAATCTCGTCTTGGTCGGCACGAGCGACGACGAATTGTTCTTTGCGGCGAAGGCGATCGAGAAAATCGGTGGCGGCTATGTCGCGGTTGCGGAGGGCAGACAGCTAGCGGCGGTGCCTCTGCCGATCGCTGGAATCATGAGTGACCAGCCGTGGGAGGTGGTGCGCAAGCAATCGATCGCCGCCAATCGCGCGGCCGCCGGACTCGGCTGTTCGATCCATTCGCCCTACATGATCATGGCGTTTATCGGATTGGCTGGTGTGCCGGATCTCGGACTGACTGAGCGCGGGCTGATCGATACCAAGACCCAAGCCTTCACCGATCTCGTCTTGGGATTGCAAGCCGGCATGATCTGTTGTCGTTGCCCGAGCCATGCACATGACGTGCATCGCCTCATGGATCCCGCAACCTTCCGGCCGCTGGCCGCGCCCGTGAGGACGAGCTAATGGCTGGTCCGGTTCCACCCTCGCTGCTCCAAAAGGCCTTGCCACCGAGCGGCTTGTCAGCCGTTGAAAACGCGGCCCTCGGTCGCCTGTCCGCGGTGGTCGATTCCGACATCGCGCCGTTGGCAGCGGAGCATGATCGTATCGGCCGTTACCCAACGGCCGCAATTGCCGCGCTGAAACGTTCCGGCATTCTCGCGACCGCCGTTCCATCGGCGCTCGGTGGTCCCGGTTTATCACAGCGGTTTTCCCTCGAAGTTCAGGTCCGGCTCGCCGCGGTCAATTCTGCCGTCGCGCAAATCTTCAAAGTGCATGACGAGCTGACCCGCGAAATCCTGGTCTATTGTCCTCCGAAATTGCGCCCTCTACTCGCTGACAAGCTGCTGACGGGGCAGACGATCCTCGGGCTTGGCGTTGCCGAGCCGACACGCAAAGTCGACGATCCTTGGACCACGCTGTGTTTTCCGGAGCGTGACGGCGGATTCATTATCGAGGGCAAGAAGATTTACACCACTGGCGCCGCGGAGGCCGATCTGATCGCCGTTTGGGCATTCAATCCCAAGGCCCAGGGCATTGCCGACAATCCGCTCATGGGTGCGCAGCTCAATCTGGTGCCGCCAAGCGCGCCTGGCGTCACCGTGCATCGTGATTGGGACGCGCTGGGCCAACGTGCCACCAAATCCGGCGCGATCAGTTTCGCCAACGTCAAGACCGATCCGCTGTTCCGCGCCAGCATTCCCGGCAGGGCGCCACTGCCGTATGCTTCGCTGCGTTATCTTGCCGGCTTCGCCGCCTGTCTTGTCGGTATCGGCATCGGTGCGATCGAAGCGGCCATGCCATTCGTCAGAGAGCACAGCCGCGCCTGGCCGTCAGGCGGTGTCGACAATGCTGCCGACGATCCCTATGTTCGGCGCCTCACAGGTGAGCTCGCGGCCGACCTCGCCGCCGCCTATGCGCTGACCCTCAGTACCGGAGATCTACTCGAAGCGTTCCAGCGCGACGAGATCGACCGCACAGCGCTCGCCATTCCGATCTATGCTGCGAAGGCGACGGCATCGCGAGCTGGGCTTCGCGCCGCGTCCGAGATCTACGCGCTGATGGGTACGCGGGCAACGGCGCGGGCGCACGGGTTCGACCGTTATTGGCGCAACGCGCGAACCTTGTCGCTGCACGATCCGGTCGATTGGAAACACGCCGAGATCGGCCGCCATGTCCTCACCGGTTGGGAGCCGCCGCCAGGCATCTATCAGTGAGCGGGACGCGGCCTGTCTTGGCGATGCTGTCGCTGCTCGCCGCCGGGGCTGCAGTAATCCTGTTCGTCGCACTGGGGCTTGTGCTGCTCGCCGGCGCCAGCCCGATTGATGCGGCAAGCGGCCTCATCGGCGGCGCGTTCGGCGATTCCTATTCTGTCGCAGAAACGCTGGTAACGGCGGTGCCGATCGCTTTGGTAGCGCTTGGCGTGACACCCGCCTTGCGCGCCGGCATCTTCCCCGTCGGCTCTGAGGGACAGCTCGCGATTGGCGCAGCCGCGGCGACGGCCGTGCTTTTGGCGCTGCCTCGTGGCTCCCCTTATCTGCTTCTGCCTCTCGGCTGTACCGCCGGTGCGGTAGGGGGGACCGTCTGGACCCTGCTTCCCGCGGTCCTCCGCGCGCGCTATCGGGTCAATGAGATTCTCTCGACGCTGTTGATGAACTATCTCGCGGCCAACCTGCTGCTCTGGCTGTTGCGAACGGTAATGAGCACACCGGAGCCGGTGGCGACGCCACGCAGCGCGCATCTCGCAGTGGCGGCTCTGCTTCCGAAGCTGGTCGTCGGCACGCGATTGCATTGGGGGATTCTGTTGGTTCCGGCGGGAGCGCTGGCGTTGGCCTATTGGATCCGGAGTGTACCGGGGTTGAAGTTCGACGTATTCGCGACCCGGCCAGCGCTGGCGGCGCGCATGGGCGTGATGGAGATGCGGGCGGTAATGGCGACCATGGTGATCGCGGGTGCGACGGCGGGGGTTGCTGGATGGCTGCAGGTTGCCGGATTGGAAGGTACCCTTTACCCCGGTGTTGCCGGCGGCCTCGGCTTTGCCGGCATATTAGTGGCGCTGCTGGGGGGTCTTGCACCGCTCGGGATCATCGCGGCAGCTTTGGTCCTGGCGGCACTGACCACCGGCAGCGATGGTCTCCAGATGGGGACCGGCATTCCTGCTTCGATCGCGGTGGTGCTTCAAGGGGTGCTGTTGCTGGCCGCCGGCCTTGCGTTCGCGATGCGCCACTGGCGTTCGCGGCGGCTCGCGCAGCGGACTGAAGTCAGAGTGCCGCGCGCGCCATGACACTCGACCTCACTTTCGGTAACATCTTGTTTGCGGGCGCCGTGCGCCTCGCGACTCCGGTCCTTCTCGCTGCGCTTGGCGAGACGCTGGTCGAACGCGGCGGTACCATCAACCTCGGCATCGAGGGAATTATGACACTCGGCGCCTTCACCGGTGTCTTCGGTGCCAGTGCCGCGGGTTGGGGCGCCGGGTTGGCGTTCGGCAGTGCGGTCGGCGCGCTCATGGGGCTGGCGATGGCTGCCGCGATCTTACGTGGCGGCGCGGACCAGATCGTCACAGGCATCGCGGTGACGCTGGTCGGCTACGGGCTCGCCGATTATCTGTTCGAGTTGTGGCAGCCGAGCGGGCGCTCGGCGGTGATCGTGCCTCTGGTGCCGACGATTGCGATTCCGGGACTGAAAGCAATTCCGCTCATCGGCCCGGCGCTATTCGATCAAAGTGCCATTACCTATGGCGCGATCGTTGCCGTCATTCTGGTCCACGTCGCACTGAAGCGCAGCCGCGCTGGCTTAGTGCTGCGCGCGGTCGGCGACGATCCCGAGGCGGCGTCACTGCGCGGCGTCAGTGTCATCGCGGCGCGCGGCTTGAGCCTGACGCTTGGCGGCCTGCTCGCCGGACTCGGCGGCGCCGCGATGACGGTGGGCTATCTTGGTTCCTTCACCGATGACGTTACCAGCGGCCGGGGCTACATCGCGATAGCGGTGGTCATCATCGGCCGCTGGTCGCCGCTCGGCGCGACGCTTGGCGCTTTGCTGTTTGCGGCGTTCGACAGTCTGGCGCTCCAGGCACAGAGCGGCGCCTCACGCCTTCCGGTCGAATTCTATTCCGCACTTCCCTATTGTGCGACCCTTGCGGCTCTTGTGCTGACGGCGCGGGGACAATATGCGCCGCGCAGTTTGGGTCGAGCATACGAGGCTTGATCGGATACTTGGTGCCGCGGCAGCGAACAGAATTGAGACGCGCCCACCCAATTCTTTGTGGTGCCCCGGACCGTCTACATCGCCCTACGACGGCAGCGATCGACCACCGGACCTGGTGCTAGTCAGATCTTGATTTTACAAAGTCGATAAATAGCCGCAGAGGCACCGACATATGGCGCCGATTAGGAAAATAAATGTGCCAGCCGGACCAAGGGAGTGCCCAGTCATCGAGAACCCGCAGAAGGCGTCCTTCGCGAAGGAATGGCTCAACATAGGCCTCGAGGATATGCGCGATGCCGATCCCCTCTAGTGCCGCACGCACTACAAGGTTGAGATCGTCCGTAATGAAGGAACCGGTGACCGGGATGTTGAAGGCCTTGCCGTCCTGTTGAAACTCCCAGCGGTTGATGGCGCCGCGCAGACGCAAACAAATGCAATTGTGGTTCCTCAAATCATGCGGGCTTTCGGGCCGTCCGTGATCGGCGAGATAACGATTTGCGGCAACGGAAACGACGCGGGAGTCGGCACCAATACGCACCGCAGTCATGTCTTTATTGATGCGTCGCATTCCGCGGATCCCGGCATCGAAGTGACTGCCGACGAGATCGACGAGGGAATGGTCCACCGTGATATCGAGCGTGATCGATGGATAACGCTCCTGAAAATCGGCAATGACCGGCGCGATCACCAATTGAGCGGCAATCGTCGGCGCGTGAATCCGCAACACACCGGCAGGCGTGTCGCGATAAACACTAACTGCGTCCGTCGCGGCCTCAAGCTGCTCAAGTGCCGGGCGCACCACCGCAAAAAAACGCTCGCCCGCCTCCGTCAGGGCAACGCTTCGGGTGGTGCGGTTGAGCAAGCGGACATCGAGACTGGTTTCGAGATCACGGATCTCCTTGCTCAATGTCGACGTTGAGATATTGAGCGCGGCGCTAGCTTTGGCGAAACTGCGGCGCTCAGCCACGGCGGCGAATGCCGCGAACCGAGCAAAGTTGGTGCCACGCATTGTTTCTTTCTATCAAACACTCCATTCGAAACTCTACAAGGGACACCCGTTATACGGCACGCCTATGTCTAGACATCCCTGGTCTGTCGAGACATCTCTGGTTTTTGACAGCGCAGGGGCACATTTAAGTTTAGGTCAAGGATGGATGAGCTAATGCACCGGTTCGGCGATCGTCGCCCTTGGCTCTGGAGTGCGCTTGGCGCTGCTGTGGTGGTTGTGGCGTTCTTCGGCATTCTGCGCATGTCCGAGGCGCAGAAAGAGCCTCAGATGGAGCCGGCGGTGCAGAGAGTGCCGGTTTTTACGACAAAAGCGCCGCGCCGCGACATTGACGTGTTCGCGCGCGGCGTCGGTACGGTCACCGGGTGGCAAAGCGTGCTGATCCGGGCAAGAGTTACCGGTTATCTCACCAAGCTCGCTTTCACCGAGGGCCAGCACGTGAAAACCGGCGATCTGCTCGCCGAGATCGACCCGAGGCCTTATCAGGCTGCGCTCGATCAAGCGATCGCCAAAAAGGCATCGGACGAAGCGCAACTCCGGAACGCGCAGCTTAACCTCCAGCGCTATGCCACATTGTCGCGTCAGGATTTCGTGTCGCGCCAGCAATATGATACGACCAACGCCCAGGTCGCCCAGTTCAAGGCAACGATTCAGGGCGACGATGCCGCCATCGAGGCGGCACGGCTCAATATCAGCTACTGCGAGCTCAGGGCGCCGTTCGACGGGATCGTGGGATTTCGCCTCATCGACAAGGGCAATTTGATCGAGCCCGGCAGCACGCAGTCCATCCTCACCATTGAGCAGATCCATCCGATCTCGGTGCTGTTTCCATTGGCGCAGGAGGATCTCGCCGCGATCCAGGCCGCGCGAAAGGCCGGCACGCCGCGAGTTCTCGCCTACTCGTCCGACGGCAAAACGCTGATCAGCAGCGGCACGCTGTTGACGCCGAGCAACCAAATTGACACCTCGACGGGTACGATTACCCTGAAGGCGATCTTTCAGAACCAGGACGACAAATTGTGGCCCGGGCAGTTCGTCCAGGCGCGGCTGCAACTACGCACCGACCGCAATATGGTCGTGATCCAGCGCAGCTCGGTCCAGCACGGGCCGGATGGTCTTTATGTGTTCGTGGTCAACCCGAGCCAGACCGTGGCGCGTCAAACCGTGACGGTTGGCTATGAGGATGAAAAAAATTCCGAGATCCTGACGGGTCTCAAAGGCGGAGAGGAAATCGTGGTGGCCGGGCAATCCCGGCTGGAAGACGGCACCAGGGTCACGACAAAACCGGCATCGACGAGCTGATCCGGTCGCGCCGATATGAATATTTCGCGGCCCTTCATCGATCGACCGATCGCGACTTCGCTGGTCATGGCGGCGCTGTTCCTGATCGGTGTCGCCGCCTATCCGCTGCTGCCGGTAGCGCCGCTGCCGCAGGTCGATTTCCCCACGATTACGGTGACGACGCAATATCCGGGCGCCAGTCCGGAGACAGTGGGATCCGCCATCGCCACCCCGCTCGAAATCGCAATTCTCGCAGATCTCGAACCTGACGCAGATGACGTCGACCAACGTGATCGGCACCAGCTCGATCACTCTGCAATTCGGCTTGAACCGCGATATCGACGCGGCCGAGACCGACGTGCTGAATGCGATCGAGGCGGCGCAAGGCCAATTGCCGAGAGACCTGCCCTCACAGCCGACAGTTCGCAAGCTCAATCCGGCCAATTCGCCGATTCTGCTTCTTTCGGTACAGTCCGACGATCTTCCCATCACCGCCGTAGACGACGCCGCAGAAACGATTCTCGCCCCCCGGCTGTCGCAAATCGAGGGCGTTGGCCAGGTCCTGGTCGGCGGCCAGCAAACCCCGGCGATCCGTGTCCAGGTCGACCCGGCGAAGCTCGCCTATGCGGGTCTGACGCTCGAAGATGTGCGCACCGTACTCGGCAATGCTACCTCGAACAGTCCGAAGGGCAGCATCGACGGCCCGGCGCAGTCTTATGCCGTCATGGACGATGACCAGCTCACCGAAGCGGATGCCTACAACGACGTTATCGTGGCCTTCCGCAACGGAGCTCCGATTCGCATCCGCGATATCGGCCGTGCCGTCCGCGGTCCCCAGAATCGTGAGCTGGAGGCCTGGCAAAACGGCAAGCGCGGCGTGCTGCTGCTGGTCTTCAAACAGGCCGGCGCCAACGTCATTGGCACGATCCGGCGCATCCAGGCGGCGCTGCCGCCGCTCGAAGCGAGCATACCACCCGCAATTCATCTCGGCACCGTCGTAAACCGCACCCTGACGATTTCGGCCTCGGTCGCCGATGTCGAATTCACCCTGATGCTGGCGATTTTCCTGGTCGTCATGGTGATCTTCCTGTTCTTGCGGAATGTCTGGGCGACCGTCATTCCCAGCGTCACAGTGCCCCTGGCGCTCGTCGCGACGCTCGCGGTGATGTATGTGCTTGGCTTCAGTCTCGACAATCTGTCGCTGATGGCGCTGACGATCTCGGTCGGCTTCGTGATCGATGACGCCATCGTCATGCTCGAGAACATTTATCGCCACGTCGAGAATGGCGAGCCGCCCATGGCGGCAGCCATCAAGGGCGCCGGGGAGATCGGCTTCACCATTGTGTCGATCAGCTTTTCGCTGATCGCCGTGTTCATTCCGCTTCTGATGATGGGCGGTATCGTCGGCCGGCTGTTCCGCGAGTTTGCCATTACGACGACCGCCACGGTTGCGGTCTCCGCTTTCGTGTCGCTGACCCTGACGCCGATGCTGTGCTCGCGTTTTCTCGGTCACGCGCCGGAGCGTCACGGCCGGCTCTATCGCATCATTGAAGCCGGCTTTGACGGGATGATCGCGTTCTACCGGCGCACCCTGGACGTCGCGCTGCGCTTTCGCTTCATCACCCTGATGGTGTTCTTCGCCACCATGGCGCTCAGCGCTATGCTGTTCGTGCACATTCCCAAGGGATTCTTCCCGACCCAGGATACCGGAATCATCATCGCCACCTCGGAGGCAGCGCAGGACGCTTCCTTCGATCAGATGGAAAGGCTGCAGATGCAGTTGAACGAGATGGTCGGGAAGGATCCGGCGGTTGCCGCTTATGGCTCGCAGATCGGCGCCGGCACGGCCGGACAACAAGGCAATGATGGCCGCATCTATATCAGCCTCAAGCCATGGAGCGAGCGCCCGGGCGACAGTGTGATGAAGGTGATCGCGCGGCTGGCGAAAAAGGCCCGCGCCATTTCCGGAATCAAGCTCTTTATGCAGCCGGGGCAAGACATCAATGTCGGCGGACGCCTGTCGCGCACCATGTATCAATACACGCTGCAAGACGCCGATGCCGACGAACTCAATCATTGGGCGCCAAAGATGCTGAAACAGATCGAGGCGATTCCAATTTTGCGCGACGTCGCCACCGATCAGCAGATCGCCGGCACGACCGCGGCGCTGACTATCGATCGTGAAGCCGCTCAACGGCTGGGCATCCAGCCGGCGCAGATCGATAATGTCCTCTATGATGCATTCGGCCAGCGCGAGGTGGCGCAGTACTTCACGCAAATGTATTCTTATTTCGTGATTCTCGAGGTGCCGCCGCAGCAAGCGGGCGACCTCAACACCCTCGAAGATCTCTATGTTCGGGGCGCAAACGGACAACCGGTGAAATTGTCGGCAGTGGTGCATGTCGACACCAAGCCGGTCGCGCCCCTCGCGGTGAACCATCAGAGCCAGTTTCCCGCCGTCACGATCTCTTTTAACCTTACCGAGGGTGCGAGCCTGGGCGATGCCGTCAACCGTATCGAGGCGATCCGCCGAGAGCTGGGCGCGCCACTGTCGCTCCAAGGTTCGTTCCAGGGGACCGCCCAGGCCTTCCAATCTTCGTTGTCGAGCGAACCCTATCTGGTTGCCGCAGCAATCATTGCGGTCTACATCATTCTCGGCATCCTTTATGAGAGTTACATACTGCCGCTGACAATTCTCTCGACCCTGCCGTCGGCAGGCGTCGGCGCGCTGTTGACCCTGATGCTGTTTCACACCGATCTTTCCGTGATCGCCATGATCGGCATCATCCTTTTGATCGGCATTGTGAAAAAGAACGGCATCATGATGGTGGATTTTGCCATCAATGCCGAGAGGCGTGAGGGCAAGTCACCGCTTGACGCAATACGGCAAGCTTGTTTACTGCGCTTCCGCCCCATCATGATGACGACGATGGCGGCGATTTTGAGCGGCCTGCCGCTAATGTTGGGTTCGGGTGCCGGCTCCGAATTGCGCCAGCCGTTAGGCATGGCCATGGTGGGCGGCCTGATTTTTAGTCAGGCGTTGACGCTTTACACGACTCCGGTGGTCTATCTCTATCTCGAAGGACTACAGCGCCGTCTGGCGGGGCGGAGCACACGCCGCCTGCCGCGCCTTGCCGAGCGCATGTACGCGCCGGGCGAATAATTGCACTAGGCAACCGCGCCGCTTTACAGTTTGCGGCCGGTTGGCCGCCGCCCGCATCTGCTGACGTCATTCCATGTTGCCTCACGAATGAGCTAAGCCTTGGGCGCCAACGAGCGAGGTAGATATCGGCCAAATGCAACAGCGAACCCCGAGACCTAAGACTTTTGCGCTGCACTGGGGCAGCGGCGTCATCGAAGAGGAAGTGCAGATCACCAGCCGTTACCATCGACCGACGGTCCAACTCCTTAAGTTCACAGCCGGCGAAGCCAAGGGCACTTACGAAATTCGGTTCTGCTATTACGACCATAACGGCCGCTTCCAGCGTGGGCCACTTATTGTCGGCGAGCACGATTTGCCTGCCTTGCGCAAGGCCCTCGCCAAGGCGCCGCGGCTCAAGACGCTGTTGTCGGGTCTCTGACCACGACGGCACAAATCGGATGTAGGATCGCCGGCGAGAAGCCCTAGCGGATCGGATGTTGGCGCATGCCGAAGGAGGCGGGACCATGAGCGAGACAATTCATCCAGGCGCCGGCGACGTCCTGCTAGTCGTCGATCCTCAAAACGATTTCTGTCCCGGCGGAGCACTCGCGGTACCCGCCGGCAATGCAGTGCTGCCGATAGTAAATCGACTTGCGGAGCGTTTCGCGCATGTGATCCTGACACAGGACTGGCATCCAAGAGGTCATCTTTCCTTTGCTTCGAGCCATCCGGAGCATAAGCCCTTCGACGCCATCCAATTGCCCTACGGGGAACAGGTCTTGTGGCCGGATCATTGCGTCCAAGAGTCCTTTGGTGCGGCTTTCCACCATGGACTTCACATTGCGCGGGCCGAATTGATTATCCGAAAGGGTTATCACCGCAACATCAATTCCTACTCGGCATTTTACGAGAATGATCGCCGCACCCCGACAGGCCTTAGCGGTTATCTGCGCGAGCGAGAGTTGACACGGATTTTCCTCGGCGGTTTGGCGCTGGACTATTGTGTGCGTTTTTCGGCGGAAGATGCCCGCAATAATGGCTTCACGGTGGCGGTGATTGAGGACGCCTGCCGCGGCATAGGCGTCGGCGATTCGATGTCAGTTACGCAGCGCAGCTTTGCGGAACACAATGTTCGCCGTCTCCGTGCCGAGGCAATCGTCTGAAAGACCGCGTGCCTCAAGTGTCGCGCACGCCACCTCCTCGGTATGCGCTCGCCATGACGCTTGATCGTTGCGTGGAAGTTGGTCGTGAACCTCAGCCGTCGCTGGCTCGGTGGACGAGGTCATGTGGAGCAAGATTGAGCTATCTGCAAGGCGACGCTATGATTTGCAGTACCTTTTGGATTGTTCGAGCTGCTCGTAGCTCGGCGGTGACAGGCCGCATCCGGCCGGGCTCACCAAACTTCTGCAGCCAAGGAGGAAAGACGTGAAGCTCTGCTATTTTGACGACTATCGTTGGGCGTCATCATCGGCGACACTGTGGTCGACATCACCGATCTCGGAAAAGACATTCCACAACGGGATGCTCGCGACTCATCGTCGGGCTGATCGAGCGGTGGGACGC
The DNA here is from genome assembly GCA_963804725.1 of uncultured Alphaproteobacteria bacterium. Lineage (GTDB taxonomy): Bacteria > Pseudomonadota > Alphaproteobacteria > ATCC43930 > CGMCC-115725 > JAATGI01. Next base: position 355,860 of record CAWDRN010000015.1, read on the forward strand.
CTATAAGGGCAAAGTCGAGAGGGCCGCCACGGACGAGCAAGCGCGTGCCGCTCACAAGCGTGCGACTGCGCGCGCCGGTTCCTCGGCCGGGTAGCATCATTTGTATGGCCGTCAATTATATGGAGGACGGCACCTTGCCTCAGAAGCCCCACATCAGCGCGTTCCACAAGGGCCCGAAGCTCGATCGTCGGCGACGGGGACACGATGGTACTGCCGGACACACCGGCCACGATCTTCGAGGGCGAAGCGGAGATCGCGGTGGTGATTGGCAAGAGTGCCACCAATGCCAGCCTCGCCGACGCGATGAAGCACGTATTCGGCTATACCTGCTTCGTCGACGGCTCGGCACGCGGTCTGGTGCCCACGACCAACATCTTCTTTCCGATGAAATCACGGGACACATTCGCGCCGATCGGACCCTGCATCGTTACCGCGGATGAGATCGCCGACCCCCACAATCTGGCAATCACCCTGAAGAACAACGGAGGTGACATGCAGAGGTTCAACACCAGCGACATGGCGCACAATATTCCGCGCTGTATCGAATGGGCGAGTGCAATACAGACGTTGGAGTCGGGCGACATTCATCGCCACCGGGACCAACCATCGTGGTCTCAATTCGTTCATGGACGGCGACAAGATCGAGTTCATGGTCGAGAAGATCGGTACGCTGCATATCAACGTGAGGGACGATCTGAAGCGCACCTGGGCGCGCACGACGCGTCTTGCAACACAAGGAGCAGGGTGGTGAAGGTGCGCACACGCGCAACTCACCGGTAAGTATGCCAAGGCTTAAGAGGAGGTGCGGAGCATGAAGATCATGAAGACGGCGGACATCGAGGCCACGGAGCGCGACAGCAAGCTCTTCAAAGGCCGCGTCACCGCGCAAACGGTGCTGGATCACGGAAAAGAGTGACTTGCGGGCGAGTTTGATCAATTTCGACCAGGGCGCGGTCAACGTATTCCACGTTCACGAATACGATCAAATTCTTTATGTCACGTCGGGCGAGGGGATCATCGCCACCGAGACAGAAGAAGTCCGCATCACGCCGGGCGATTTTGTAGTTATTCCTGCCGGCGAAAAACATTGGCACGGCGCGACGCCGCACTCGGCGATGTCGCACATCGCCATCTCGATCCGCGGCAAGACCACCTTCTGAGCCCGCACCGAAAGCGGCTCAGCGCGTCGGGGTCAGCGGGTGCGGGTGTATTCGTAGTCCTCGCGCTCGACCGGCCCCGACCGCAATCCCTCCGGTATCGGGGCGCGCTTGGCGTTCTCAGCCGCATGAACCTCGAGGGCATTTTGGTCTCGCCAACGCTCAAGCAGGATCACCTTGTCAGGGTTGACGACGCTTCGAAATGCCTCGAATTGTTCGCAACCTGGCTCTTTCACGACCTCTTCGCAACGCGCGCGAAGCGCTTGCGTGAGTTCCTGACCCTTTCCGGGAGCGGCAGTGAATGTGATTACGAGCCTGACCGACATCCTCTTTTCCTCCTGGGGGCGAACGGTCTAAGGAGTAGGGGCGTCGCATAAGGCGACGTCAAGCCTCCATTTTCCGAGGATTGCCGAGATGAAGCGAAGCACCAACAAGGTCCGCACGACGCACACTGGAAGCTTGCCGCGACCATCTGACGTTTTTGCAACCATGCAGGCAATTGGCTCCGGGCGGCCGTACGATGCTGAAGCATACGAAGCCTCGCTCACCCGGCATGTCGCCGACACCGTGCGCCGCCAGGTGGAAGCCGGCATCGACGTGGTGAACGACGGCGAATGCAGCAAGCCGAGCTTCCAGCACTATCTCGCTGAGCGACTCGAAGGCTTCGAGGCGCGCGTACCGCCGGGCGGCCTTGGCGTGCCTACGGGCCCGATCGGGCTGGACGGCGAAGATGCGCAGAATGTTCCCCGATTTCTATGCAAGCGTTCTCAAACACAATCCCTTTGCCGACGCCATTCGCGTCGCACCGCGGGTTTGCATCGGGCCGATCCGTTATGTCGGCCAGGAGAAAATCCGCCGCGACATTGCCAATCTGAAGAGGGCGATGGCAGCCGCCGGTGCGGAAGAGGGTTTCCTGCCCGCCTCGGTACCAGTGCCGGACGCCATGGCCAACGAGTACTACAGGACAGAAGAAGAATATTTCACCGCCTATGGCGACGCGATGCGCGAGGAGTATCAAGCAATCTTAGATGCGGGGCTCCTTCTGCAAATCGACTTTCCTAGGCTGGTTAGCGGTTGGGACTCCCGCAAAAACATGAGTTTGGCGGACTACCGCAAATGGGCGGAGGGGCGGATCGAGCTGCTGAATCATGCGCTGCATGGCTTCCCCGAAGACCGTATCCGCTTCCACACCTGCTACGGCGTCAACTTCGGGCCACGGAAGAGCGATTTGCAACTTGAACACATTGTCGACCTTATCTTCAAGATCCGGGTGGGGGCCTATTCATTCGAGGCCGCCAATCCGCGACACGAGCACGAATGGCGAGTGACAGAAAGGGTCAGACTGCCGGACGGCAAGCTTCTGATCCCCGGCGTCGTCACGCATTCGAACGTCATGATCGAGCATCCCGAAACGGTTGCCGATCGCATCGAACGTTGGGCCAACGCAATCGGCCGCGAGAACTTGATCGTCGGCAACGATTGCGGGTTTCAATCGACCGCCGGCAATACCGAGATTCCGATGACCGTCGCTTGGGCGAAATTGGAGGCATTGGGCGAGGGAGCCCGGATCGCCTCGCGTCGTTTGTGGCGCTAACGCCCCACGACCTTTTGCCATAGGCCGGCGATGTCGTTGGGCGCCGCGTTGCCGGCCCAAGCGACATGCTGGTCCGGGCGGACAAGGACAAGACGCGCGCCATATTGTTCTCGTCCGCCAGCGTAACTATCGCGCACGATTTTCACCGGGATGTGCAGCAATCGTGCGGCATTGTCGAACGGCTTCGGGTCGGCGTCGAACGCCAGGAGGGTGAAACCCGCCCCCAATTTTTCAAAGACGTTCTCGCCAGAGGACAAGGGTTGCGGCGACAGGTGGTGGCCTGCCCGGGCGAGGAAGGAGTGAACGCCGTGTGCCGAGCAGCGGCCGCCGGCTGGCCCTGCGATCACCGGCGAACCTTCGTAATTCGGTTCGTAGCTTAATATTCGATCGCCGATCCCAGCGGCTCGCTCTTTCCAGACCCGCTCGAATTCGCTGCCGTCGCGGTCGGGGTTATAGCGTTCGAGGAATTCGCGATCCGCCGCAATGCGGCCGGCGATGAAATCCTCGGCGGTCTCCTTGAAGATCGGGCGCCGCTCGTCGCCGTAGGATTGCAACAGCGTTTCGCCGCCCCATCCCTGCAGCGCCGCCCCCAGCTTCCAGCCTAGGTTGCCCACGTCCTCGAAGCCATTATTCAACCCAAAGCCGCCGTACGGCGGATGGCTGTGTGCGGCATCGCCGGCAATGAATACGCGCCCGACGCGATAATTCTCGGCGACCGCGATCCGCAAATCCCAAAACCCGACATGATCGAACTCACAAGCGAACCTGAATCCCGCGGCGCTGTGGATGAGACCAAGGAAATCATAGTTCTTGCGCGTCGTGCCGGCGGGCACTGGCGCGTGGAAGAAGAAGCCTTCACCGACGTCGATGCGGCCGAAGAATTGCCAATAGCCTCGGAGCTCCGGTCGCAGCACGAGATAGGTCGAGCGATCGGGGAAACGCTCCAGCCCCTGGTGCAGCTCCCGCGAACGGAATACCGCCAGAACCATCAGCTGATCAAAATCGGTGCCACCGCGCGCGATGCCGATCTGCTCGCGCACGACGGAACGAGCACCGTCGCAGCCGACGACATAGTCCGCCGCGAGCGTTTCGTTTTCGCCTTCTGGTCCGGTGACCGTTACATATGCCGTACCATCAACCTGCCTCACGGTCATCGCCGACCACCCGAACCGAGCGTCGACGCAGGACAGTGTCGCCATTTTCGTGCGCAGAACCTTTTCGGTCAGATATTGCGGCAGCCGCTCGACATTCTGAAAATAGTAGGGCCGTACTACCTCGCGTTGCGGCGGCGCAAACCAATAGTCGCTCATCAAATTGCCGTAGGCGGTAATGCCGCTGGCGGGAAAGCCGGGCGGTAGCAGACGCTCGGCACGCAGCGCATCGGCGATGCCCCAGCGGTAGAAATGCTCGAGCGTGCGCGGGGTCAGATTTTGCCCCTTGGGAATACGGTGCATATCCGTGCGTTGCTCGAGCACGGCACAGGAAATGCCGCGCAGACCCAGCTCTACGGCAAGCGCGGCGCCGACTGGCCCGCCGCCGACGATGATGACTTGATAGTGTTTCACGGACGACGGACGGTAGCGCAGATGAAGCCAGAAGCCAACGCGCAGCGAAGCAAGGAGCACCTCCAATGAAGTTCGGTCTGTTTGGCGGCGCCGGCGCGGCGCGCGGCGGTCATACCTCCGACAGCCAAGGCTATGCCGACTATATCGACTATGTCTGCGAGGCCGAAGCTCTTGGCTTCCATAGCGTCTTTATTGTCGAACACCATTTCACCGGCCATGGCCAAGTATCTGCATCGCTCAACATTCTGAGTTATCTCGCCGCGCGCACGAGCCGCATCCGTCTGGGCACCGCGGTTGTGGTCTTGCCCTGGCACAATCCGGTGTTGATCGCGGAGCAGGCCGCGACGTTGGACCTTCTCTCGAACGGCCGTTTCGATTTCGGAGTCGGCAAGGGCTATCGCGACTATGAGTTCGCCGGATTTTGCATATCGCCCGACGAAGCCGCCCGGCGCTTCGACGAAGCGATGGCGGTGATTCGCCAAGCGTGGAGCAGCGCGGGGCGATTCTCTCACCACGGCGAGTGCTGGCGTTTCGACAACATCGTGGTCGAGCCCGCGCCCAAGCAGCGGCCCCATCCCCCCTTTTGGCTCGGTGCCGGCAGCGACGATTTGATTCGGCGTGCCGCGCGGGAAGGCTACAATCTCCTTCTCGATCAGCTCGCGCCCATCGATCTGACGATCGGCCGGGTGGCGTCATTCAAGGCAGAGTGTGTGCGCATCGGCCGGGATTTCGATCCGCTGCAGATTGGGGTGACGCGCGGACTTCAGCTCTTGCGTCATGAAGCCGAGCGTTCCGAGGCCCTCGCGACCCGGCTAGATGTGTTGCGGGCCATCGGCGGATTGGCCCGGGGCGCTGGCGCGGAGACTTATCACCATATCGGTGCCCGACAATCGCACGAAGAGCTCGATGACGCAGCTCTGCTGGGTACGCCCGAGGACATCATCGCCAGGCTGAAGGCGCTGCAGAGGGGTGGCGTCGCCCTAGTGTTGCTGGTCGATCCGCGGCCGTCGATTGAGACGCTTCGGCGCTTCGCCGGCGACATCATGCCAGAATTTTCTTAGAGGTCGTCGATGAATGCAGCCATGCGTTTGCGCTGCTCGGCGTTGGGCAACACGCCGCGTTGGGCGTCGAGATTGTCTGCCATGTGGGCGGCGTTATTCGTGCCCGGAATAACGGCCGTAACACGTTCGTCGCCGATCAGGTATTTGAGAAAGAACTGTGCCCAGCTTTGGGCGAAGCCGCTTGCCCATTCCGGAACCGGCTTGCCGGCGACCGCCCGGAACAAACGAGCACGACCGAAAGGCAGTGCGGTCAGCACCGCGGCCTTGACCTCGCCGGCCAGCGGCAAGATGCGCCGCTCCGCCTCTCGATCAGCGATCGAATAGTCGATTTGAACGAAGTCGGGCTTCTCGCGCCCCAACACCGCCTCGACCGCGGGAAACGAGCCATGGAAGGTCGAGGTAATACCGATATAGCGGCACCGTCCTTCCGCCTTCCATTCTCTGAATTTCGAGAGTGATTGATCTGGATCGCTCACATTATGGAGTTGCAGGAGATCGAGCCTCGTGGTCTTGAGTCGTTGCAGTGACCGCCGCATTTCGTCCTGGTCCGGCTCTTCCACTTTGGTCGCGATGAATATTTTGTCGCGCAGGCGCGTCGCGGCCATGACGTCGCCGAGCACGCTTTCGGAATCGCCATAGGTCGAGGCAGTGTCGACGAGGCGACCTTCTGCCGCGACCAAGGTACGAATGACCTTTGCCGCCGCGTCCCGGGTTGCCTCGTCGTTGACGTCAAATACCCCGGCGGTGCCGAGTCCCACCACGGGAAGGGATTCGCCGGTGCTCGGAATCGCACGCGTGATCAGCGGCCTGCCCTTGATCTGTGCGAAGGCGGGACGGGCCATCATCGCGCCGCCAGCGAGTGCGGCAAGATCGCGTCGCGTGATTCGGGTCATGTCACTCGCCCGGCACGGCTGCCGGCTCCAACTGTGCGGCTCGGTTTTCTTGCGAGCGACCGAGCGCCAACGATAGTGCCAGCCACCCGGCACTCACTGGCAGAGCGACCAGCGCGATGCCGGCAAGCTTCAATCCGAACAACTGCAGACTATCGTAGACCCAAGTATAGGCGGCGTCGGACCCGCGATAGACCACGACATCGATCAGGTTCTTGGCCTTGTATTTCTCCTCGCGGCCGAGCACGGTGTAAAAGATCTGTCGCGCCGGATTGGCGATGGCGAAATGCGCCCAGCGCTGTGCGATTTGCGTAATCATCACCGCGGCGAGAGTGGGTGCCACGGACAGTGCCGCGAAGCCCACCACATAGACCGCGGGCAGCGCCGCGGCGGCGACCCCTGTGCTGATGCGCTTCAAGAGCTGGGCCGTGGCGAAGGTTTGCGTTGCCAGGGTGAGGATCCCGACCGCTAGATCGATACTGGCGAACACACGCGTCTGCGCGCCGGCGCCTTTTACCGCCGCGGCGACGATATGCGCCTGCTGGAGATAAAGGATCGTGGCGCAGAAGGACAACAGGCTGACCCAACCGGCGACGCCGATGAGATATGGCGAGCGGATCAACAACGGCACCGCCGCGAAGGCGCTCCCTCCAAGTTGCCGCTCATCGCGATGCGGCCCGTCGCGATGGCGTGTGGTCCGCTCCAGCATGTAGACGCAGAACACCGCCAGTTCCAAAAAAAACGCGGCGACGAGCAGCAAGTTGGTGGGACCGAGCGGCACCGAGAGACCAATGGTGATGGTTGGTCCCAAGAGCCCACCGGCGGTGCCGCCGGCACCGATGAAACCAAACAGTCGCTTGCCTTGCTCACTGGTGAAGAGGTCGGCCATGAACGACCAGAAGACCGCGACGGCGAACAGGTTGAACACGCCGACCCAGATGAAAAAAATGCGCGCCACGTGTACGGTCCCGACGCCGAGCGTCAGCGCGACCCAGAACGCCAACAAATTGAAAGTGAAGAAGTGATAGACGACGGGGATGAATTTCGCACGCGGTAGTCGCGCGACCAAGGCACCGTAGATCGGCTGCGCCACCAGCAATGTCAGGAAAATCGCGGTGACCGTCCACGGCAACGCGCGCAGGCCGCCGGCAATCGCCATTTGATCGCGCAGCGGCCGCAGCACGTAATAGCCGGCGAGGAGAGCGAAGAAATATGCGAACGACCACAAGGCGGCGAGACGCTCCTCTGCCGTCGCCGGCATGATGCGCGCAAGCCCGCGTTGGAGCAAAGTCACGGCGCCAAGCCCAGCTTCTGCTTAAGCTCTGCCGCGCTCACCGCCTGACCATAACCCGGGTTGCCGCGTTGAATCCGTCGCGCATCCTTGAGCGAGCCGACGACGACGGGGTCGAAGCCGGCGTCGGACACCAGCCCGCCCGCCACCTTGAGCGCGTCAGGATCGTCGCCAGCAATGGGGATGGCGAGGCGCGGTGGCGCGCGGTTTGCTTCCTGCGCGAGGATTCGATAGCTGAGCGTGTTGAAGGCGCGCACGAGCCGCGTGCCGGGCAGATATCGCTGCGATACCACACCGATGCCGTCGCGCTCGACCTCGGCGGCGACCTCCGCCCCATCTCGTACCGCCGAAGCATTGTCGGCATCGAGCACGATCTTGCCCTTGAGCGCCGCGCCGTAGTCGCGGCCGAATTGGGACACGGCCCCATAGGGAATCGCGAGCAGCAAGGCGTCGCCGAAAGCGATCGCCTCCGCCACGGTTCCAGCCCGCGCCAGTGGCCCGGCTTCCCTCACGAAGCCTGCAAGTTCCTCGGGGTGGCGCGACGAGAACAGGACCGGATGGCCATCTTTGACCCAAAGGCGGCCGACGGTGCCACCGATCTTTCCCGAGCCGATGACACCGATCTTGAGCTTTGCCGCTTGAGCAAAGGACGAATGCAGCACGGCGCTTACAGCAAGCGCACCGCCCGCCGCGAGAACAGCACGTCGCGAACCGTCGAGGAAGCGGAACCCGGACATCGAGGTCTCCTCTTTTGGGCGTGCAGAGACTACGCCGATCTGTGTCACGTGCAACGCCGTCCCCATCACAATTACATGACCTATTTGCATAAGGGTTCTGCCGGAACGCGGTACACGAGCCGCTTGTTCCCAGGCGAGGACCGGCCTGGAGATAGATACAATTTGAAGACCGGTCGATCGATTCGCGGATGCCGATTTTTCAGTCGCAACGGTGCCGTCGGATATCGCTGCCGGTCGGGAAATCGCATCGGTCGACCGTCCTGGCGCGGCCGGACAGATCGAGCGAACCGGACGGTCAGCGCATTCGGCCGCCTCGGGTTTCGGGGAGCGCCAGCACCGCGAACACCGTCGCGACCAAACCGACAATGCTGAGACACAACAGCGCCTTCGGCTCACCGATTTGGTCGGCAATCATACCGGCAATCGTCGTACTGAACGTTGCGCCGATGCCGACGGCAAAGCCGATGACGCCGAGGGCGAAATTGTAGTGGTGCGTGTGGCCGGCAACGTCAGCCGTGACCAACGGCACAAGAATGGCATTGCAAGCGGCGGCGACCCCGTCCAGCATTTGAACCGGAAGTAACAAAAAAGGATTGGCGACAGTCGCGAACAAGGCGCCGCGGAGAGTGAGCGCCGCGAGGGCCGCGATCATGACCCACCGTCGGCCTTCACTCTGCGCGTAGCGGCTCACTGGTTGCGAGATCGCCGCGACCACGAATTGCGGCAGCACGATGAAAGCGGCGATTATCAAATTGGCGCTCGCCGGCATCTCTTCGGTAATGGTAGCCCCGGCGAGTGGCAGCATTGCTGCATTGCCGAGGGTGAACAACATCTGGCACGCTGCGAAGATCAGCAGGCGTCGGTCGCCAAGAACATGGGCCGCGGTACCGACGGATGCGCTATGCCGAATATTGGGATGTGGACGTGCCCGCGGGTCGAGCCTGCGCAGCGGCCAGACGAGCGCGATCGCGGGAAAGCTGAGGGCCGCCACCAAGAAAAACACCGAGCGGGTCGAAACGTAGTAACCGAAGGCGCCCATCAGCGCTGCGCCGAGGGCATTGCCGATCGAGGAATACCGGGCATTGCGACCGAACCGGGCGGCAAGCCGCGAATGACTGACGAGTGCGATGCTCATCGCCGCGATGCAGGGTCCAAGGGTGCAGCTCGCGAAGCCGTGCAACACTTCGGCGATCATCACGGACAACAACCCGGGTCTTACCGCGAACAACATCGCACTCATCGAAAAGGCCAAGAGGCTGAGGCCGGCGATGACGCTTTTGCGTCGCGCCATGTCGACCAGTACGCCAGCAGGGATTTGACCGACCATCGCGGTGACGGTGCCGACGCTAAGTGCGATGCCGATCGTGGTTTGGGTCCAGCCGATCGTTGTCAGATAGACTGAGATGAAAGGACCGAACCCGGTCTGAATGTTGGCGACGAACAGATTGAGAAGATCGAGGCTGCGTCCCCCGGCGTGCGTCCGGTGGGAAGTGGTCATTTCGGCTCGTTGTGATCGGGCGTTGCCGTAGGCGGTTTGGACGATGGCGTTGCCGGGGTGGCGGGCTGGGCAGATGGCGGCGCAGGCTTGGCGGGCTTGGCGGGCAGAGGCGCGGGCGCGGGTGCGTAGATAACCGGAGCGGCGGATTTGTTGGGCCTGTATTCGGGCGCCGATTTGAGCTGGTCCTTCGTTAGGCTCAGCCTCACCTGCTTGTCCTTGTTGCCGGGATGGAATTGCATTAGATGCCAATCGACCGCGATTTTGCGGCTGCCGACACCGAGAAAGCCGCCGAAATCGATGACCAGGGCAATCGGCTTACCTTCGCGATCAATCAGGATATTTGTGACGAGGCCCATCTGCTGGCCATCGGTGCCGTAGACCTCCTTGCCGAGCAGACTATCGACCTGCTCCTTCGGCTTCACGACGTGGGGCGGCGGCGGTGGGGACGGCGGCTTGGGTGCTTCCTTCGGCGTCACACTCTTTGCCGGGAGCTTTGACTCGAGTGGCTTCGGCTCGGGTGGCTTGGACTGACCCTGCGATTGAGCGTGGGCGATGCCCGAAATTGTCAATAGCAGTGCCGCGCATAAGACCGGTAATCGCCCCATTGCCGTCCCCCGGCTCAACTGGTTTGCGCGACCGCGATCTCGCCGTCGCGACGATTGACATTGACGGCCACCGCTTTGCCCTGGCGTTCGAGCGAGAGATCGACCGAGTTGGTGCCGATGCGCAGATTGGCGATTTCAACGCGCGATAGCCAGTCCGGCAACACCGGATTGCGGAAATTGATTTGCCCACTCGGCGCGTCGCACGAAATGCCGATGGCGGCACCGAGCAAGGCAAAAACCGCGGCTGTCGACCAAGCCTGCGGAATGCAGGCGACGGGATAGCCGATTGGACCGAAATCGTCGCGCCGGGCAAAGCCGCAGAACAATTCCGGCAAGCGGTACAATGGCAGGAGAGTGGCGGCGTCGAACATGCCGGTCATCACTCGTGACATCTCTTCCTTCAAGCCATAGCGGGCGAAACCGGCGGCAATGAGGGCGTTGTCGTGAGGCCAAACCCCGCCATTGTGATAGGACATCGGATTATAGCGCGCTTCCCCCTCGGCGACAGTGCGGATGCCCCAATCGCAAAATCCTTGCGGCGACATCAGCGTATCGGCGACCCGCCGCGCGCGTTCGGGCGTGGCAAGGCCCGCGAACAACACATGTCCCGCGTTGGAAGCACGAACCTGGCATTGCTTCTTGTCACCGTCCAGCGCGAGCGCGTAGGTGCCCAGCTCCTCGCACCAGAAGGCACTGTCGAATCGTTGCCGCAACTCGGCTGCGGCGCGCTCCCATCGGGCGGCATGCTGGTCGTGGCCAAGAAGCCGCGCCAGCCGCGCCACGCCGAGAAAGGCGGCGTGGCAGTAAGCCTGTACCTCGACGAGCGCAATCGGCCCCCCGGCGAGCCGGCCATCGCGGTGAAAAACGGCGTCGCCAGAGTCCTTCCAACCCTGATTGGTAAGGCCAACAACGGAGTTGTTACCGTATTCGATAAAGCCGTCCGCGTCGGCATCGCCATAGTCGCTGATCCAAGCCGCGGCCGCCACGATCTGCGGCCAGATCGAGCGGATCAGCGCTAGATCGCCGGTGCGAGCCTGATAGGCATCGGCGAGCATGAGGAACAGCGGCGTCGAATCGACGCTGCCATAATATTTGCCGTAGGGAATCTCCTGGAGGACCGCCATCTCGCCCCTGCGGGTCTCATGCAGGATCTTACCCGGTTCCGATGCAGCACGGTGGTCCCGCTCGGTCGCCTGGTTGGCGGCAAGAAAGCGCAGTGTTCCGGCGGCAACGCTCGGATCGAACCACAAGCATGCCATCGCGGTAATGATGCCGTCGCGGCCGAACGCGGTCGAAAACCATGGCACGCCGGCGTAAGGGTAAGGGCCGTGGGGCGTCTCGGTGATCAGCATCGCAAGATCGGCTCGCGCGCGATTGAGCCAATTATTGAAGGTTGCGTTTGTGGTCTCGATGCGGGCCGCGGTGCGCTCGCGATTGCTGTGACGCTCGCGCCACGCCGTCAACGTGCTTGCGGGCGACGCTTGCTTGGTCAGCGGCCGGTCGGCGCGGACGAAATGTACTGCGACCTTGATGGCTGTCTTGCCGCGCGAGGGCAGCTCGATCTGCCAGCGTGAACCGTGTGGGTCAATCTTGGTCGGCTTCGGCTCAAAATCGAGCTCGGTACGGCGCTCCACCGCATCGAGCCCGCGATAGGCGAGTACCAGTCCGTTGGAGGCGATGCGGGGTGGCAGATGAGTGCCGCGTCTGCTCCGCTTCGCGCCGCGCAATTCGAAGAGATCGACGAAGTCCGCACCGAACGCGACCTCCAAGCTGAAGCTCATATGGGTCGCTGCGTAGTTGGTAATGTCGAGCGTTTGGAACAGGACGCCGCTGCCGAGCAAGACGGTGCTGCGGATATGCAGCGAGCCGCGCGGAATCCGAAGGCTCTCTCCGGCATAGATGTCGCTGTTGCTGAGATCGGCTTCGAGCACTGCGCTCTCGCCGGTCACCGTCGACGACAGCAGCATCGGCGCCGTGCCCTCGATCGTTAGCTCCAAGCCGGAGAGATAGCGGGTGTCTTCGAATACGACACCTTGCAGCGACGCGGTTGGCGGCGTCCCGGCGACGATATTGCCCGATCCGCTGAGAATTCCGAAGGCGTCGCCGTGTTTCAAGACCGAGGATCCAGGAAGCGCATCAGCGTCGACCGCGTAGATGTAATAGGGGGCAACTTTAGGACGTGAAGCTGGCTGGCCTTCGGGCAATTATCGCCCTCGACTACGTCACGCGCAACCGCTGCGGCACGCGAGCGGTTAGTTGGCGATAGACAGCGAGATAATCCAGAGCCATGCGTCGCGCCGTGAACCGTTTCTCGAACACGCCCCGAATTTGCTGCCGGTCAAGGCGGTTGAGCCGCTTGATGGCGGCGACCGCTTGCGCCTCGTCGTCGACAATATAGCCGGTGACGCCGTCGTCAATGATCTCTGGCACCGAACCCCGACGGCGGGCGATAACCGGCGTGCCGCAGGCGAGGCTCTCGATCATGGTGAGCCCGAATGGCTCTGGCCAGTCAATGGCGAACACTACCGCCGCCGCGTTGCCGAGAAACTCGCTCTTTTCGGCCTCGTTGATTTCGCCGATGAATTCGACATGGGGCTGGTTCAGCAGCGGCGCAATGCAGGTTGCGAAATAGTCGCGATCGGCCTTATCGACCTTGGCGGCGATCTTGAGCTTCATGCCTGCTGCTGCCGCGATGCGGATTGCGGCATCGGGCGCCTTTTCCGGCGAGATCCGACCCAGGAAGGCGAGATAGCCACCATCGCCCTCACCGGGCTTCAACAAATGGGTGGGCAGGCCATGGTGCACCGTGGCGACGTAATTGGCGTCCGGCAGGAACACGCGCTGCGCACCCGAGATCGAAACCAGTGGAATGCCGGGATAGAGATTATAGATCGGCACCAGTTCCGGCATGTCGAGCCGGCCGTGAAGTGTCGACACGACCGGCACATTGCAGCGGCTCATGAGCGGGTAGGCGATGTGGTCGCAATGGAGATGGATGATGTCGAAATCGCGGGCGCGGCGCGCGATGATCTCCATCATCGCAACATGGGGCGCTATCGGGTCGCGGATCGTATCATCAAGCCGCAAAGCGCGGGGCCAGAAAGCTTCGAGTTTGGCGTCGGTAATACTGTCGCCGCTGGCAAAAAGAGTAATGTCGTGTCCGAGCGCCACCAGCTCGTCCGAGAGAAATGAAACGACCCGCTCGGTGCCGCCATAGAGTTTCGGCGGCACAGCCTCATAGAGGGGGGAGACTTGCGCGATTTTCATGATTCGTCACCGGCGAGTAAGAGGTATAGCGGCCGCCTATCTAGGAGACAATCCGACGATTAAGATCACTCGCAACCTGTGGCACCTGGGCGATAACGGCACGGCTGCAGATAAATTCCGATCGAGGCGCTTATGGCTGGAGCAATTCGAGTGGGCATCGGTGGCTGGACTTATGAGCCGTGGCGCGGACTTTTCTATCCGAAGGGCCTTCCCCATGCCCGGGAATTAGCGTTTGCCGCGGAAAGGTTAACCTCGATCGAGATCAACGGCACCTACTATTCAACCTTTAAGCCTGCGACCTGGGCGAAATGGCGCGACGAGACGCCGCCAGGCTTCGTCTTCTCGATCAAGGCGTCCCGCTATTGTACCAATCGCAAGGTTCTGGCTGAGGCCAGAGAGGCCGTCACCCGTTTCGTCAACCAAGGCTTGAGCGAGCTGGGCGACCGGCTCGGCCCGATCAGCTGGCAATTCATGGCTAGCAAGAAATTTGATCCTATCGATTTCGAAGCGTTCCTTGAATTGCTGCCGCGCGAGGTCGGCGGGTGGCAACTGCGACATGCGCTCGAGCTGCGCAGCCCGACCTTCAAGAACCGGCAATTCTACGATATGGCGCGTCGCTACAACGCTGCGATCTGTTTCGCTGACGATGACACTTTCCCCCTGTTTGAGGAAGAGACGGCGGGTTTTAGCTACGCTCGACTGATGCGCACCGTGGACGCTGTCGCGACCGGGTACTCAGCGGACGATCTCGATCACTGGGCAAAAAAAGCCAAAGGGTGGGCCGGGCGCGGTGACACTTTCATCTATTTCATTTCCGGCGCCAAGCATCGGGCGCCGGCGGCGGCGATGGCGCTGATTGAGAGGGTGCGGCGAGATGCCGCGTGAGACCTCTATCTCCTCATCGGCGGCGGGCGTGGCCGAGCCCATCCTGGCCGATTGGCGGTCCCAAAAGCGAAGTGACCCGCACCGGTCGCGCAATTCAGCGCCAATCGTTCGTGCCACCCGGCGCTTGCGGCGCGCCGATCAGTGAGCCGAATTGGTCGCTGAAACCGGTGGTTGCGAAGGACCCGGCACACCGACAGAGCCGCGCAGCCCCGCGGTGTGGTGTCACCTCTGCGTCGAGATTAAAGGCTGGCCGCAACGAGAACCGGCCCGTTGGCGAATTTGGCGCAGCTAGGCTGTGGTGAAGCGGATCGGCAGCCGATAAGGCCCATGACCGATAGTGGTCATCCACCATTCCGGTTCCCCTGCCGCCTCAAATGTTTCGACGCGCTTGATGAGCGCGCCGAACAAGGCTTCCATCTCCAACTGCGCCATCACTCGGCCGACGCAGGAATGGATACCGAATCCCCAACCGACATGGCCGCGCAAGTCGCGCGCGATATCGAACTTATCGGGGTCCGGCCATTTGCGCGGATCGCGGTTGGCGGCGGCGAACAACAAGCCAGTTCGCGTCCCGGCAGGTAGCACATATTCTCCGATCGTCACGTCCTTCGCGGTAATGCGACCTGCCATGCGCGACGGCAAGTCCCAACGCAGGCTCTCGTCGAATGCATTGCGCAGCAGGGTTGGGTTGGCGCGCAACTTCTGCCATTCGCCAGGAAACTCGCAGAACGCGCGGATTGCCGTTGCCATTGTGATGACGGTCGTGTCCGAGCCGGCGGCCAGAATGGTCATAACGAGGAGCTTCGCCTCGTCGTGGGTAATCTCGCCCGCACCGGCGAGCGCATAGGTCGCCTCGCCTAATCCGTCCTTGGCCATGTTCTCGCGGGTGCAGGACCTGTCGGCCCAGGCGATTACCGGCTCCGAACCCTCGAGCGCTTCTTGAAAGACCTCGTTCATCGGCCCCATCGTCGCCCAGACCATGTGGCCGAAGGCACTCATATTCTCGCGGCCTTCCTCAGGCATGCCGAGAAGGTCGGGCAACACCTGATGAACGAATGGCCGAGTGATGTCCACATTGGCGTCGATCACGTCGCCGGCTCGCGCAATCAGCTTCTCGACCTGCTGATTGGCGGTGCGCTCGAAATCGGCGGTTAGTGCTTTGAGCCGCGCGGGCGACATCACTTTCGCCATTACCCTGCGGATCTCGGTGTGGCGCGGCGGATCGTCGGTCAACAGAATTTCTGGCCTTACCGAGCTCGGGTCGTGCCACGGTCGCGAGCGGTTGGAGAATGACTGCCAGTCAGTGAGGCCCGCCGCCACCTCGTTGTAGCGCCCCAGGATCGCGATATTCTCGCGAGAAAGCCAGACCACCGGCGCTAATTCACGGATCTTGTCGTCGGTAGCGCGTGCGCTCAGGATCGCCTCGCGCCCCCACATGTCGCCGCCATAGACCGGAATATCCTTCGGCATCGCGTCCCCCTATTGCACCTTCTTCGCGATCCACTGGTGCAGCACCGCCGCGCATTCATCGCTGTTCTTTTCCAGCATCATGGCGTGACCGTTGCCGCGAACGCCCTGGTCTTCGAGCCGCATCAATTCGGCGTCGGCACCGGCTTGCTCCAAGAAATCCACCATGGCGTGGCTGACAGGGGTCAGGAACGAAGCCTCCGCCACCATCACGAGGATGGGAATGTCCCGGAAATTAACGAGTTTGCGGGCAGGCTCGGCCTGCACATAGCAATCATTCAGATCGGGATGCGGCGCCTTGCGCAATTCCTTCTTAAGATCGGCTGGGCTGTTCGCCGGCGGATCGTAGGTGAGCGGGGCAGCGGTCGGGCCCCAGACCAGGCTGCCGAACGGGCCGTCGACGAAGGGCGGGCCGAATGGCTCGACCGCGACGATCGCCTTCACCAGGTTGGGGCGTGCATCGGCGACCATCCACCCAAATGGGCCGCCGGCAGAGTGTGTCATGAGCACCGCGGGACCGATCCGATCGAGCAGCGCGGCGCCCACCCGCGCCATCTCGCGATGCACCGCGGGCAGGTCTGTTTGCATCGGCCCCATGCCAGCGAGCAACTGGTCGAGTATCGGCTCGCCGCCCGCCGGCCACTGGTTGTGCAGCTTCGCTTGCGGATAGATCTCTGGCTTGAGTTCCGGGCGCGTAAAGAGATCGCCCAGCCCTTCGAAGGTGGCGGGATTCCCCATCTTCCCGAGCGCGTCCGGGTGAAACGGCGCGCGACCATGGCCGGGCCGATCGACGACATAGACGGCATAGCCTTGGCGCAGGAACCAGGTTGCCCAACCCGGCCGCCCATCCGGCGTGCCAAGATAATCGAGGCCCTGACCGCCGCCGCCATGCACCATGACGAGCGGATAGGGCGCGATCTGCTGCGCCGGAATTTGGAACTGCACATACATCTGCCCGGCGGGAATGGTGCCGTAAGACTGCTTGTGGCGCTCGACCCCAACCCAGAAAAATCCCTGATCGGCAATGATGATGGGCTCTCGTGTCCCGGTTTTCGGCAAGGCGCTCTCCCGATTTTTCCTTGTTTGCAGCGACAGGAGTCTATGGTGGCGATCCGCTGGAAGAAATCCCCTTTTCGTCGCGTGGTCAATCGAACTTCCGCAGATGGAGACCGCCATTCCGGCAGGTCCGTCTCTATCACCGCGCGGGTCGTGATCTCCCTCTCGCCATGGTCCCCAAATGACTACATTCGCTGGCAGCGGCGAATCTTCCCTGAACCCCCCGTTCCTTGTGCCGGCGCGGCTTGCCGGTTGCAGGCGAAAACAGGAATCGCCGATTGGTCGATATTGCACGTCAGTCAATTTCCGAGTCGCAAGGCGGCAATTGCTGGTTTAGTGACACGCGCGAACGAGCCGCCGAGCGCCGCTATCGTCGGTCGCGCCTTGATCCCTTAGTCGCCGCGGAGAACCAAATCGAGCAGTTGGAGGAGCGCTGCCTGATCCTGCCAGACTATCGTCACAGTGAGTGCGGGGATGCATTCGCGCCACGCCGGCGCCAGCCGGGCTCTGTCTTTAGTAGTAGTCACTAGGATGGCAGCTTTCGCCTCCGCCTCTTTGGCGAGGTCGCGCATATCGGCGTCGCTATAAGCGTGGTGATCGGGAAATCCGTGGCGGGCCAACACGCGGGCACCGCAAGCCTCGAGCGTGGTGAAGAATTTTTCCGGCCTGCCTATACCGGCAAAGGCGACCACCCTCCTGCCGTCAAAGTCGGCAACATTGACCGGCTGCAATGCCGCGCGCAGCACGGGTTTCGTGATCCGATGCACGAGACCAAAGGAATCTTCGCCGATCAAGACGACGGCGTCGGCGCGCGCTAAAGCCCGGAGCGGCGGCTCGCGCAGCGGACCCGCGGGCATCACCTGACCGTTGCCCAAGCCATAAGCGCCATCAATCACCAACAACGATAGGTCCTTGGCGAGGCTTGGGTTCTGAAAGCCGTCATCCATCACTAGACAATCGGCACCCGTAGCGACAGCCAAGCGCGCCGCCGCGGCCCGATCGCGCGCCACCCAGACCGGAGCTAACCGAGACAGCATCAACGGTTCATCGCCCACGTCGCTCGCGCCATGTTTCGCGGCATCGACCAGCACGGGCCCCGAACTCGATGCCGCCATAGCCGCGGCTTAAAATCGCCGGGTGCCGCCCGCGAGCGACAAACAGATTGACCAGGCTTTCTGCCACCGGCGTCTTGCCTGCGCCGCCCGCCACCAAATTGCCGACGCAAATCACCGGCACTGGCGCACGGCAGGATGTCGCGAAAGCGTGCCGCACCGCGCCGAGTGCGGCATAGGCGTGGGCTGCCGGTTTCAGCAGACTTGGCATTAGTCCGGGGCGAGACCAGAAATCAGGCGGGGACAGGGTCGGCATTCGCGGGGGTAAGCCGATCGAGCCAAGGCGCGATCATTTCCATGACCGCGTCGAGCACCCCGCGGTTCCCTTCGGCGACCACCATAGCCGCGGCCGCGCGGCGGGTGCGCTCGGCGGGGTCATGGATTAGGTGGCGGACGACGCGCGCCAATGCCTCGGCGTCGCGCACCATTTCGGCGGCACACGCGTTGGCCAGCGCACGAGCCAGGCTCGCCGCGTTGCTCATATCGGGTCCATGAAGGATGGCGCAGTCGAGGCGGGCGGCCTCGTAGGGATTGTGTCCGCCCACCGGCACCAGAGAACCGCCGATAAAGGCAATGCCGCTAAGGCGATAGAATAGGCCGAGTTCGCCCAGCGTGTCGGCGAGATAAATGTCGGTCGTGCCCGTGATGTCGTGGTTCGCGGAGCGCCGGGCGACCGCAAGACCCTTCGACTGCAGCATGGCAGCGATACTTGCAGCGCGCGACGGATGGCGCGGAGCGATCAGGGTCAGGATCGTCGGCAGGTCACGTCGCAAGGCGCGATGCGCCTCGGCTGCAATTGCTTCCTCGCCATCATGGGTACAGGCGGCGAGCCAAATCGGGCGATCGCCAATCTGTTCTGCCAAGCGATTGAGCTCACCCGGCGCCACCGGCAACGGCGGTGCCGCCGACTTAAGATCGCCGACACAGAGCGCGCGCTTGGCGCCAAGCTGGTGGAGACGCTCGGCGTGCGTCGAATCCTGGGCGAGACACAAATCGAAGCCGCCGAGCAGCGGCGCGATCACAGTTGGCAGGAATTGCCAGCCGCGGAATGACCGTTGCGACATGCGCGCGTTCAACAGCAACATTGGAACGCGGCGCTCACTCGCTTCCCGGATCAGGTTGGGCCACAACTCGGATTCGACCCAGATCGCGAGATCAGGCAGCCAATGATCGAGGAAGCTGCGCACGTAGTTGGGATGGTCGAGCGGTACGAATTGGTGGATTACGCGCTGCCACGGCTTGCTTCGATCCTCGAGCAGGCGCGCCGCTGTGACGGTACCGGTGGTGATCAACACCCAAACCGCGCGCTCTTCCAGAACGCGATCGACCACGGTCAGCACGGAGGCGGTCTCGCCGACGCTGGCTGCATGGATCCACACGAGTTTGCCTGCCGGCCGTTCCCGCGAGGCGATGCCACGGCGCTCCGCGATGCGCGCCGGGTCTTCCTTGCCGATACGCCGACGCTGAGTCAGATAAACCGAAGTGAGGGGTCCGGCGGCCATCGTCAACGAGCGATAAATGTTAAGCAGGGACATGGCTCAATTCAGTCTCGCCGCGACACGGCGCTGGGCGCGAAAGGCGTTGCGATTGAGTGTTCCGGGCGCCACAACCTCATGTCCCATACGGCGATCGGCTTCGGCGGTAAGGGCGCGTAACCGCGCCTCGAGATGCGACCGGAGGGCATCTGCTTGCGCCTCTGTAGCATCGGCTGGCACGGTGATCGGCGGCTCGACCAGGAAGATGCCGCGACCGAACGGCAACGGCAGGTGAAACCGATCCCAGCTCGCGAGAATGCGGCGTCGACTGGTAGCGTAGGTAATCGGGAAAATCGGCGCACCCGAAAGCCGCGCGACCTGAATGACGCCGGCCGTTGCCGACATCGCCGGACCATCGGGTCCATCTGGGGTGATTGCTACGCAACTTCCTTGTCTCAAGCTGCGCACCAGCGCCCGCAGCGCCTCGCTGGCGCGCCGATTGCTCGAACCAGGGATGATGTCAATGCCGAAATGAAGCACGGCATCGGCGATAACGCGGCCGTCGCCGTGCGGTGAGATCAGCATGGCGAGGGGCATAACCCGCGGCCAACCATAGGGCATCATCAATAAACGCCCGTGCCAAAACGCGCCAATATAGGGCCTCCGCGCGGCATGGAACGAATCCGCCAGCTCATAACCTTCCTTGTGCCAGCGGTTGGTCCACCAGATGGTTCGAACATAAAGCGCGATCATCAGGCACAGCACGCGGTGCACGGCGTGCGAACGGCCGATACGTTTCATCGCCTTCACGATCAAGCTCGCGCCGCTCGAGCAGCACTCAGATCAGCGAGCCTGTCCTGCTCGGCGAATTGCAATGCATAGAGCCGTGCGTACGCGCCGCCGCGATGCAGAAGCTCGATGTGGCTGCCGCGTTCGACGATACGGCCGTGATCGACGACATAGATAAGGTCGGCGTCTATCACCGTGGAAAGACGATGGGCGATTACGAGCGTCGTGCGCCCGCGCATCAAATGGCGCAGCGCCGCCTGGACCTGTCGCTCGGATTCGGTGTCGAGCGCGGAAGTCGCCTCGTCGAGGAGCAGGATCGGCGCATTCTTCAGCATGGCGCGCGCAATGGCGATGCGCTGACGTTGCCCACCCGACAGTTTGGCGCCGTGCTCTCCGACTTCGGTGTCGTAGCCCTTGGGCAGTGCGCGGATAAAGCCGTCGGCCGCGGCCGCCTCAGCCGCAGCAACAATGTCCTCTTCGGCTGCCCCAAGCCGACCATAACCGATATTGGCGCGGACCGTGTCGTCGAAGAGGCTTACTTCCTGGGTTACCAATGCCATAGCGCCGCGCAGCGAAGCGACGGTGGTGTCGCGGACATCGGTGCCGTCAATCGCGATCGTGCCGGCCGTCACATCGTAAAAGCGCGGGATCAGATTGAAGATGGTGGACTTGCCGGCACCCGAAGCACCGACCAACGCCACCGTTTTGCCCGCAGGAATCACGAGATCGACACCGTCGAGCGCATGCGTGCCGTTGGCGTAATCGAAGGTGACGCGTTCAAAGCGAATTTCGCCGCCGGTCAGCGTCAAGGGCACAGCGTTGGGTCGGTCGCGGATTTCCGGTTCGACATCGAGAATTGAGAAAAGGCGCGCCGCCGCCGCGAGACCCTCCTGCAGCCCGATATTGAGCGAGGCCACGACTTTCAGTGGCTGATATGCGAGGAGCAATGCCGTGATGAACGAGAAGAACGTACCCGGTGTACGCGCGCCGATAACTACCTGATGCCCGCCGTAAAGGATCACGCCCGCAACCGCTACGCCGCCCAGCGTTTCCATGAGCGGCGAGGGGATGGAGCGCACCCGTTGCGCCCGCTGCACCAGATGGTAGAGCCGCTCGATGATGTTCCGGGTGCGACCTTCCTCATACGCCTCCATGCCATAGGCTTTGACATGACGCGCGCCCTGGAACACTTGATTGAGAATGGTGGTTAGGCGTCCGACCTCGATCTGCGTATTGGTCGAGACACGGCGCATTCGCCGGCCGAGCCGCGCCAATGGCTGCACCACGAATGGAAAGGCAGCAACCGAAACCAGCGCCATCACCCAATCCTGATAGAACATCAGTGCGATCAGGCCGATGGCGGTGACGGCTTCCTTGCCGAGTCCGGCGAGGATCGTGGTCGCCGAGTTCCGCAGCATGCCGGCGTCGTTGATGAAGCGCGCCACCAGGGTGCCCGTTGGATTGGCATGAAAGAAAGCGAGGTCGGCGCGCATCATCCGCGCAAATAGTGCGTTCTGAATGTCCGCCACGATGCGCTGGCCGACGGTCATCATCAGCACCCCTTGACCGTAACCAGCGAGCCCCTTGGCGAGCGCCATCGCGATCACGGCCGCCGGAATGACATAGAGCAGCACCGCGTCGTGGGCGACGAATACCTTGTCAAGCATGGGCTGCATCAACCAGGCATTGCCGGCGGCCGTTGCGGCGACGATGCCCATGCAGGCGAATGCCGCGACCAGACGCAGCCAATGACGCGCAACGTGGTCGCGCACCAGTCGCCGCAACAGCGGCAAAGTCGCATGATCAACTGCGCTCACTTGGCCTCAAACCTCACCGATCGAACTCATCGCCGTTATTATCCAAGCCTCGCGGCCACAAGTCCAATATCGTGCAGTGCGACGGTTCGGCTCACGGGGGCCAATCTGCGGGCGGCTCGATTGACAAAAAAGATGGGAAACCTTAAGACCCGCACGCCGTTGCGCCGGGCGGCACGGGCGCCGGAGGGGTTGCCGAGCGGTCAAAGGCAGCAGACTGTAAATCTGCCGACGTACGTCTTCGAAGGTTCGAATCCTTCCCCCTCCACCACCCAGTCTTGTCGAACGAATTGGTGGATCGGGATGGGGAGGGGTTCCGTGCGAGGCGGGTGTAGCTCAATGGTAGAGCTCCAGCCTTCCAAGCTGGCTACGTGGGTTCGATTCCCATCACCCGCTCCAACGCCGGCCTCGTCGTCAAAATTATGAAATGGTGGGGACGGGCGAATGATGATGATCCGCGAATTCGATATCACCGGCAAGGTTGTCTTCATCACAGGAGCTGGGCGCGGCATTGGCAAAGGCATTGCCCACGTTCTTGCCGAGGCTGGAGCCGACATCGCCATCAACGCCCTAACACCAAAATACGTTGAAGGTCTTGCGGCCGACATCGCGGCCGTGTCCGGACGCCGCGTCGTTCCGGTCATTGCCGACGTCACCAAACCCGACTCGGTACGGGACGCGGTTAGTTCCGTCCTGCACACTTTCGGACGCATCGACGTCTTGGTTAATGCGCTCGGAGATTCGATCCGCAAGCCGTTAGCCACACTGCCAGGTCGGGAGGAGCCAGGCATGTCCGACGACGAGCTTCGGTTCATCATGGATGTGAACTTGACCGAAGCAGTGCTATCGACGCGCGCCGTGGGTCCTCACATGCTTGCACGGCGGTCGGGGAAAGTGGTCAACATTGCATCTTGGGTCACCCACCACGGCGGCGGCGACATGGTCCTCTATACGACCGCGAAGAGTGCTCTTGCCGGATTTACGCGGGCGCAGGCGCTGGAATGGGCGCCTTACGGCATCCACGTCAATGCGATCTCGCCTGGCTTCTTCCCCGATGTGGTGACCTCCGGAGAAGAAAGGGTGAAGCAGGTCACGCAGCGCGCCGCACAGATCGTGCCGTTGCAGCGGCCAGGCCGTTTGCGCGAGGTCGGCCTGTTGGCCTTGTACCTGGCCTCCGATGCCTCCGATTACATGACGGGGCAAACCATCCCTCTCGATGGCGGTCTCAGCCTTTAGCTTTCGGCCCCTACCTCTGACGCTCACACGAAATAAGAGGCCGGCGCGATGTCAAGGTTCAGCCAGAATGGGTCCGCCTCAGGTCGGCACAATCGGCAACAGGACCGCCGCCGCGTCGCTAAAAGCCATATACGCCATGAAGGAGAGGTTAAACCGCGTGCCATGTGCCAGCGAGTGCGGTGATGGCCGCCGCGATCATGGTGAGCTCAGCGCCTCACGCGTTGACGCATTGACTGGAGTTGCGGGTCCGGTTTAACGGCCGGGATATATGTGACTGTGGCGCAGGAGTGGCTGGCCCCTTCTTCGATCACCGCCGCGCTCGGCCTTTATGGCGATATCACTGAGACGATGCTGCAAGAGGTCCCGGCAAATCATAGGGAGTCTGAATCACGATATGACTGCGGGGGCCAGAAAAAGACGCCCACCCCCGGTGCTTGGCCGCTAACTCCCCTAAGGGACGCCACCACCCTTTTTCGGTCTACTACGAATAGCGGGGCGCGTCCCGTTGGCTCGCCTTTGGTTTGTCCAGGAGCGCGGAGCTCACTGCGCGGGGTCAGTTGCCCCCTTTTGGTAGGCCACGCGAAACGAGTTGGGGGCCCGCTTTGCTGATGCCCAAGGCCAGACCCTCGCCCCGGCTTTGGTGGGAGCACCAACCATGCGAAGGGAAAACAAGGGCGCCGATCACGGGTGCGGTCAAATCACAGATCTGCCGAGGATCCCGCCGAGCCGGCACCAACCCTTAAGCGTATAATTCAGGGGTAGGGCGATCTGCCACCGGAATCACCCATCAGCTTGTCGCCGCCACGCCTGCTTTTTTTGTTCGCTAGAGATAATCAGAATATTAAATTTATAGATTCACTAAATTATCTCGGGCAGATTGAATGAGTAGTCCCGTCATCCCAATGGAGGCAGATTATTGGCGACCCCCTATGCCCCAACGATCCCAAAACGCCGAGCTTCGAATTTGGTCATTTATCGTGTCGTCGAGCGCGGACCGACAAGTTCGTCATCGAAGCTTTCACCGACGATCACGGCTCATGGCGATGGGTAGATGAATTTCCCGCCCTGGAAGAGGCCAAAGCGCGCAAGCTCCGATTGGAGCAAATCTTACGCGCCTCGCGGGGAGAACTGGCATGAAAACAGCCGGAGGTGGAGCAAAAAAGCGTCCGCCGACTCCGGGGGAATGCGCGGCGGCCGAGAAACTCCATTGGATAAGTGCAATCCTGACGCCGGTGTACCTATTCGTCGAATCACAAAAGGGACGGACCAGGCGGCAGATTGCTAGCGATGGCTAGACTTCAAGCCGTCATATTGCGAAGGTGCGAATCATGTTATGTGGATCACGTGCCGTCAGCCCTTGATTGTGGGTCAGGACGTTTGGGGTTGCGGCCATTTTGGCAACACGACACAAAAAACCGCCGCGCCAAGGAAGCGAACTCCAGGCGCGGCGGTAAGTTTACGTCCCGCTTGGGGGTCAAACGGGGCATGTGATTCATTTGGCGATTGGCAGCCTATGTTGCGAGTCCTTGTTCCTGTCTTGTTCCGGTGGCTTAATGGTTAAATGTCTCGTGGGAAACCGCTCTAGGTCGGCTGGCTCGGCAGCACCATCGCCGCCGGCCTGCACCTTACGATCGTCAGCGACGCGATAGACTGTCTCAACCGCAAGATCGTTGACCTAGGAGTGTGTCCGGGTAATCGGATTTTGCTCGACGGCAATGCGGTGACGTGATTCGCTATGCGGCATGAGCAAGACCTTTCGTGCGTGGGACGTTGACCAAGTTTGGCTGCTGCCGCCCTCGATTCAGGATTTGGTGCCCGCCGGCCATCTTGCGCACTTCGTGCGCGAGACCGTGCGCGACGGGCTCGATCTGTCGGCGATCATGGACACGTATGAGGAGGAGCGGGGCTACCCGCCCTACCATCCGGGCATGATGGTGGCGCTGCTGCTCTATGGCTACAGCCAAGGCATCTACTCGTCGCGGCGGATCGCCAAGGCGTGCGAGGAGCGGCTCGATTTTGCCGCGGTGACGGGGATGCAGCGGCCCGACTTCCGCACCATCAGCGACTTCCGCAAGCGGCACCTGGCGGCACTCTCGGGATTGTTCCAACAGGTGTTGAAGCTGTGCCGGGCGGCGGGTCTGGTGAAGCTCGGTCACGTCGCCTTGGACGGTACCAAGATCAAGGCGAACGCCTCCAAGCACAAGGCGATGAGCTACGGGCGGATGAAGCAGGCGGCGCCAGCGCTGGCGGCGGAAGTTGAGCGCTGGCTGGCCGCGGCGGCAGAGACCGACGCGGCCGAGGACCGCGTGCACGGCGTCGAGCGGCGCGGCGACGAGATGCCGGAGTGGATGGCGAACAAGCAGCGGCGGCTGGAGAAAATCCGCACGGCGAAGGCAGCGCTCGAGGCCGAGGCGCGCGCGGCCGCGGCGGCGCAGGCGAGCGAAAAGGGCGACGGTTCTGGCCCCAGCGGGCCGGCACACCCTCCGGCCGAACCGGCGCCGCCCGCGGACAAGGCGCAGCGCAACTTCACCGATCCCGAGAGCCGGATCATGAAGACCAACGACGGCTTCATCCAGGGCTACAACGCCCAGGCCGCGGTCGACGCCGAAGCGCAGGTGATCGTCGCGCACGACTTAAGCAACGCCACCACCGACCAGGCGCAGCTGGCCCCGCTCGTCGCCGCGATCAGGACCAATCTCCACCGCAACCCCGACGAGATCTCTGCCGATGCCGGCTACTGCTCCGAGGCCAATCTCCGCACCCTCGCCAAGCGCCGTATCAACGCCTACATCGCCACCGGACGCCAGCACCATGGCACCGCCGCCGCGGTCGCGCAGCGCACGCCCCGGGCGGGCAGCCGCGTTGCCCGCATGGCCACGAAACTGAAGCGCGCCGGCCGCCGCAGCCGTTATCGCTTGCGCAAGCAGGTCGTCGAGCCCGTGTTCGGTCAGATCAAGCATGCCCGAGGCTTCCGCCAGTTCCTCCTGCGCGGCATCGACAAGGTCAAGGCCGAATGGGCCTTGCTCTGCACCGTTCACAACCTCCTCAAGCTCGCCGCCGCAGCCTGATGGGCTGCGGCGAGCGTACACGCCAGCAACAATCGAATCCGGAGCGCCGCTTTCGCAACTCAATCTTGCGCGTGCAAATCGCGACCGCGGACCGCCACCAAAATTCCTCCGATCCTCGCAACTCAGTGCTAACCTCCCCACCCTTACTCAGACACACTCCTAGAGGCGCTACGGTGTCAGCTGGGCGAGGATTATCGGATTGCCGATTTCGTGGCGGGCAAGGTGCAGCCGGTGCGGCGCCAAGTGGTCGGAGCTATCGGTCAAGGTCGGCGCCATACTGGCGGGATGCGCCGCTACAGAAGTTAACCTTTGCGATTGAAAAGATCTGCCCGAAGCGGTCATGTTCTTATTTCCAATGGATTCCAACCCAAGGACGCGGAGTTGACCGAATCTCAAAACGCTTCCTCGAAAGAGGGGGTGCTCGGGAAGCAAGTAGCTTCCAGCTGTCGCGCGAGCTGGAAAGTTTCTCATGACGGCTCGGTGCGCACGCTGGTTAGCAGCGGC
Organism: uncultured Alphaproteobacteria bacterium; assembly: GCA_963804725.1. Taxonomy (GTDB): domain Bacteria; phylum Pseudomonadota; class Alphaproteobacteria; order ATCC43930; family CGMCC-115725; genus JAATGI01. Next base: position 382,931 of record CAWDRN010000015.1, read on the forward strand.
ACCTCGGCTAAGACAATGGACAAGGCCGTCGTCCGCTATGATCGTGCGCTGAAGTGCCTGGCAGATCGCTAGGCGACATTACCGCATTACCGTTGCCAACGCGCTCATGGTCGGGCGCTCAGTGTCGGTGGTGGCCGACAAGGAATCCTAAATCTCGGCATGGTAAAGTCCACAGTGGCGCGTCCATACACAATGGCTACTCGGACTATTCAAGAAAAGCCGCAGCCTTAGTGCGCCGATCGAGTGCGCCGGCAGAGATAGAAAAAGCCCCGACCTTGCTGGCCGGGGCTCAATCGATTCGGATTGGTTAGGCGTCTTCCGGCAGGATCATCTTGTGATTAACCAGGTTTGGCCGGCGCCCGGTATGAACCTCGATCCCGTCTGCCAATTTGGCTAGATCCCGATCCTTGGGCGCGAGCTGTATTAATAACGCAATCATGTCGTCGCGGTCGCTCACCTCCTGCTTCTCGTAAGGTAATCCATCGATTGTGGCGATGGCATATGCCAAGGCCTTCGCGATCAGATAGCCGTCCCTGCCAGTTACTTCGACCATTGCAGTATCTTCCTTCCACTATTCGGCTGCGGCCGCCGACTCTTCCTCGTCGTCTTCCAATATGGCGATGCACGCTTTCCAGTGCTCGTAGAGCCTGCCGCCAAGGTACTCGTAGAGCCTGCCGCCAAGGTAGTTGAACTCTTCAGCAGAGTCGGAATTGCCTTCACCGAGGTGCATCAGCACCCTGGCGCAGCCGGCGATATTATGCTGGATGTTAGCGAGCGCCGGATTTTTCGAAATTGAGGGGCGCCCGCGTCTCAACACCGAGGTCTGGCTGCCTCCTTTCGCTCGATTTCCGAGGCGGTCATCTCTTCTTTCCCAGCATAGGCTCCAACCACTTGAGCCCCATGAGCACTTGACACTGCGCCCCCTGGAAATCGCCCTTGTCGATAAGATCGGCGGCATAGCGCGGCGAACGCTTACAATGATCGAGCGTAGCAAACGGACCCCCCAACAGCGTCTCCAATTCCCTGACCTGGCGATCGTGCTCGCGCTGAGTATGACTAGCGAAACTAATCACGTCTGCGGTCATGTATGGAGCCCTCCACGATGAGTCACGTTAGGCTGGCACCGGACGACCAACCGATCCTGTCGGCGGGTTGCCAAATTGATAATGCCTTGGGGAAGCGGCTAAGCCGCAACGGGGAGCGCGAGGCCGATGCGCGACGAAATGCGCAATACTGCCGATCCGGAAAAGGAAGTACCGACGCGCGGTCTATCTGCGCGGACGGTCGGACACGTTCATCGTGTCGTCCAAGGTGCGATGCGCCATGCCGTTGACGATCTGGAGATCTTGGCGGCCAACGCTGTGTCCAGCATCACGCCGGCCAAGGTAGACGGGGAAGGCGAGATAGAGATATTGAACGAGGGCCACGTCAAAGACGTGCTCGCCAAGATGCGTGGCCATGACTTGTTTCCCTTCGTCCACCTGGCTCTGGCCACGGATATGCGCCAATGAACTCCTGGCGCTACGCTGGTGTGATATCGATCTTGACGGTGCCAGCCTCAAGGTCGAGCGCGCATTGGAACATACCAAGGGTGGTCTTCGCTTTAAATCGCCAAAAACAAAAATATGGGCAGCGCGCGATCGGACTTCCCGCCTCTGCAGTTGCCGAGCTGCGTGCCAACCGCAAGGTGTAGCTTGAGCTACGTCTAAAAGCTGGTCTCGGCAAGGCGCCGGATAACGCCCGGGTCTTCGGTCGATTGACTGGCGAACCGCAAACGGCGAACGACGTTACCAAGCACTGGGTGCGGGCTAGGAAGGCGCTGGACCTGCCATGGTGCCGTTGCACGCTATGCGTCACAGCCATGCCTCCGCGCTCATCGCCTCTGGCATGAATATCACGACCGTCTCCCGGTGACTTGGGCATGGGCTCCGTGTCGATCACACTGAGCGTCTACACCCACCTGTTCAAAGACAATTCCGACGCCAGGGCGGGCGGCCATTATTGACGCCGCACTTGGTTCGTAGTGAACATGTCTGGAACGAATTCGAAGGTTCTCGGTGGCAAACGGATGGCAATTTGGCCTTCCGACCGATGCCACCCTGTGTTAAGTCGCAGATTTCGTTACGTAGGAGTGTAGCTCAATTGGTAGAGCACCGGTCTCCAAAACCGGGGGTTGGGGGTTCGAGCCCCTCCACTCCTGCCATTATATCCAATAATTCAATGTGTTACGGGGTGGTTCCGATAGCATAAGTACGCGAAAACGTACCGATTAGGGCGGCTAGGCCATTCGACGCCATAAGCGCGATCTTTTACTGGGCCTCGATCCTAGCCACCCAGCGGCAGCCCCAAACGACCACGGCAGCGCGTGGTCGTTGGCGCGTTTTTCGGGGACCAGACCTGCCTCGGACCCGGCCCAGCCCTTAAGGCGCCGGGCGCCAGGAAAAACGGCTATAGCTGCGGGGCAGGCGGGGGAGGGTAAATCTTCTCCTCACCATAATGATCCTCAATATACTCAAACAATTGCACCATGAGGTCCGCTGCTGCCTCGGCTTCGCCGTCGGTCATTTGATCCGTGGTGGCCTTACACCTTCCCTCGTTCGAATCTCTGGATGGCCTATAATTCAACATGCGGACCAATTCTGCCAGATCAGGTCGCAGGCCTTCCGGAACATCCTCTTCCGTTACGTGAGCGATATGGAACTGATAGGCATCGTGAAGCCGCTCGCGTAGCCCGCGATCGCTCTGGGCCATCCCCTTAACTGCGGACCAAAATCTCTTACGCCCAGAATCCATGCTGCCCATTGGCGATAGTGTCCTCTTCGGAAGGCAACAATTTATGATCGTCTCCCCCAAGGACGCAAAATAAAAGGCCCGCCGGAGGGGCAGGTCTTGCGCGCGGCAAGATTTGCCGACACTATAATTTTCGCACGTTGGCAACGATACTTTGAGCGGCCCGCCATGGCTGACGGTAGTGGTAAGCGTTCCCGACCTGAAACCCCCGCAGAGTACCGCGAGCGGGCAGCCGAGTGCGAACGGCTGGCTGCGATTCTCAGACCGAAAGGAATCGGGAAACCTATCTCCGCATCGCTGCTACGTGGCGTCGTCTTGCCGACGAAGACGAAGCACTAGCCAGAGACGCGCCGGCAACCCCAAAGAGGCCGTCTCCCCCGCCCGAATGAACGACGAGGCCGACGCGTTGCGCGCGGAAGCCAGACGGCTTCGCTCGTTCCTCGCGCGCAATTCCTCCCCCGAAGTCGCGAGGCATATCGAACAGCTCGCAGCCGAACTGGAACGCCGCGCTACGGCGATCGACGGTAAGTCGTCCAACGGTCACGATGAGCCTAGCCGTGCGGGGTTGCTGCCTAAGAAGTAGCGCGGATTTACGATCGTTGCGATCTCGCCCTTGGCGCGATCGATGTCTGTCAACTGGTCGAGCAGAGCGCCATCGAGTTTTACCATCCAGTAGAAGGTACTACGTGACGAAGTTCGTACAATGTGTTAGCCTATAGAGGTGCTAGCAGGTCACTCCAGCACCAAGAAAAAACACTCGGATTCCATTAGCCCCGCCACACGCTCAGGCGAGGCTTTTTTCGCGTGGCCATCGCTGCCTCGCTGCAAGTGGAGACGTATCAAAGCAGCTCAAGCGCTCAGGCCAAGCTGAGAGCCCTTGGTTATAGGTGCTGAAGTTTCGCGCGCCAGGCCTCTTGACCTAGCGGATCGAGCAACCGAATAGCGTTCGGTTTGGTCGGCCCGGACACCTTGATGTTCCGAATCACGGCGGCCAGGACCCTCCGTGCGCCGGAAATATCCGTCGGCTTAGAAATTGCCGCCGTCCAACACCATCAGGTCTGAGTGCGGTTGTCCCGTAGCAATAAATTCGTAACGCCAAGTGGCCATCGGGGCAACCATCGCATGGCAAGATACACGCTGCAAATGGATCAGCGCCGCGCTGACGTGACAATTGTGTGAATAGCTAATGGAATCCCGTGAATAACCAATGGATCTTCGGAACCAAACTAGGGAACTCCCCCAATAGGCTTATACGCTTCAGGCGGCGACGATACAGACACGCATACTGCGCACGGCGCGGTGTCACTCCGTCCGTATCCCCCGACCCGCGTCGGCTCGACCCCAAGCACCCTTGCTTGGCGTCTCTTTTTTCTTGTCGAGATTGATTGTCGGCACGGAGTTGCATCGGTCGGAAGGTTCCTCCAAATGCGAGGAACTAAGGAGGGGCTATGCACCGCCGTCCACTCCACGTTGGGATCATCGGCAGCACCATCGCGCAGGGTTTCAAGATGTGGATCAGTTGCGACGCCATAGGGTGCCGCAATAGCGCCGACATTAACCTAACGGAACTGCGGGACCAGCTCGGTGCTGATTATCGTGTGGCTGATTTCGTGGCTCGCAGTCGGTGCAGCAAGTGCGGTGCCAAGTGGCCGCAGATCTCAATAAGGATCGCACCGATACACACGGGAGGGACGCGGTAGCGACACGTGGGACTTCATCCAGAAAGGTGTCAATCAACTGAGGGAGCCAAGCTATGCCCGTCAAATGCCCTAAGTGCAAAGGGGAAATCGAGATCGCAGCCGATGATGACCCTGCAAGTGCAGCTATGGCTGCCGACGGTTTTTTGAGAATCCAACTAGCGTGTCAGGATAGGAAATCAACCAAGCCATTTCGTTGCGATACGCTCGAAACTGCCATCAAACAGGCAATTTCAAGCTAACCAGGATGCCATGCATCCCTTCTATTCTCGCTCTATGTTTACACGATGGCTGAAGCGCCTTAAGCCCCGCGACGAGTTGGTGACGCGCATGGCATTGCGGCATGACATTCGCGAACCTGGAGTGAGCCTGAAATGGGAGGCACGAACAAAAGCGCTCGAACGCGAGCTAATCAAGAACGAGGATGATATGGTCGACCTATTGCAGGCCGTCGAACGAGCACGGAAGGAGGTTAAGCCGCGATGTTCAATTCGAAGATTCATAATTTCGATGAAAAGTGCGATATTGTCCGATCCGGTCTATCTATTTTCCTCGTGAATCGAATTCCAGCAATTCGACTGTTGGCGGCGGCGATTTGTTTTGTGGTGTACGCATCACCGCGTTGACGAGGGTTTCCGAGCTGTGCGGTGCGGAACGCTCGTGGTCTTCGTTGTGAGTGCGGCGCGCGACGGCCGCAGATCTCGATCAGGATCGCGCCGATACACACGGGAGGGATGCGTAAACGCTCCACGCGGGGCATTCATTCCTCCATTCGTGGTAGAAGTTCAAATGGACATTGCGATCTTGATTGTCTCGGCAGTTTGCCAAGGCACTACGGGATTTTGGGCGTTTTATCTGAGCGCCCAATCGACTTTCACGGTACATTTTTGCCGATCACAGTAATAGGAATCGTCCTCGTTGTGTGGTCGGGCATTAGGTCCGCGGCCTCAGTAGAGAAGAGCAATGCAATTATTATTGGGGGGATCGGCACTATCGAGTCCCGTTGGACAAGGCGGCTGAATCCCATGTATCGCGGTTCATACCAGTAGCCGTCACGCTTCTCCCGCCAGCTACTCCCTCTGAAACGAATTACCGCGTGCAAATAACGTTGGCAAACAAAGGCAGCATTCCTGGCAGCAAGCCCACAACAAATTGGTCAGTGGCCACTGCATCGGGCCGAATTACACATTCCAAGATTGACAAAACCTTTGAAAACACAGTAGCGCCGCTTGTGTCCACACACCTACCCGGAAACTATGGGTTGCCCCAGGGCCAGCACAGATCGCTTACGTTGACAGCCCAAAGCCGGGTAAAGGGTGGCGGAATGGCGGAATTGAGGACACGGAAACGTACCGGTTACTGCGGCCGCCAGACGAAAGCGCCGGTAGGCACGATCTTCTCGACGGTCGCCGGGACCATGCGCGCGTGGCCACCGGCAGGTTTTCCGGACCCGACGGGCCGCGTTATGCCCGGCCGGCCTCCGGGCCACCCGGCGCCAGGATTCTCGGCTACAGCGACCGTGCTACCAGGGCCTATCTCTTTTATGTGCTCGAAGGAGGCGGCGATTAGGGAGGTTAGCCGAGCGGGCGCCGCAATACGGGGATGGAAGACAACTCGGCACTAGCTGATGCCAATGCACGAAGGTTCGCTACCTCGCTGCGCATGTGACGACAGTTATTCAGAAGACCCGGCTCCCTGCATTTGCGCACTTCGATGTCGCGTGCGTTCCAGGCTATCGACTTAGGAAAAACTTCGAGCCAAGCGCCGCATTCTGGGCATTCGATAAGGCCCAACCTTGTTTGTGCCTTCATGATCGGAAGACCCCCGGACCATAGATTACCAATGCCCTTAAATTAGGAACGGACCACGAACCTTCAAGGGGGCGGAAGCGTGATGATCGACCTCGGCTGCTGGCGGGGAGTCAGGCGATGGTTGGAGAGCCTATCGCCTCCTTTTTCGATGCCACGACTACGCCGGCATTAGCCGGATTGGCCGTAAATCGGTTGAAGCGAAGGGGGTAGTTGGGGAGTTACGGGGCTGAGACGATGGCCTATGATGCGGTGGTTTTAGATGTTGTTGCGGTGGTGGGCGTGGCATGCGCACAGTAGGCCGAAGTACGGAACCGGCCGCACGAATATGTATGAGCAACAAAAATACGTGCGGGCGAATCAACAAACCTAGGTTGTAGTCACCTGCATTCGCGATGCGCACCCACGTGCGAATAAAGGAGCGATATTGATAGGCGTCAGATGCAGCCTTCAGTTCGGCGGCCAGGGGGGCCTAGGCTGCCCAAGTTTTGAGGTAGGGATTTCGGCGCTCTCGGTCCCGTCGTAGCAATTTATGTCGCCAGTTCGGTGCAATTTCAGATCAGGTCTTCTCGATCATCCCGCAGGAGTCGCTACACCCAACCTCATCGGGTCGGGGCGGTACTTGCCGGACTCAGGTTACTTTGCTCAAGCTGGCGAGCGGCTTAGTAGCGCAGCGGCACAGGGATTGCGCAAGTCATTCAGATTGTTGCGGCCCGCTATGGCTGGCGACGGAAGGGCCCCTGCCCGTTGCCTGTCACTTGGCGTTCGCCCTCGGCCGGTTAGTGGGCTTGCGCTTGGCCGAATGGCTGTAAGCAGGTGGGTTCTGAGCGGCTTTCGCTGTCGGTCGAGACCAATCGGGCAGCGGACCAAATAGCTGACGCTCATAGGCGGAGTCGAAGGCGGCGAAATCAGGCAAATCGTCCATGTGGAAATCCCCTTAATTCGATTTCGTTTGGTATTTTAAATAAAATTGATTGATATTTTCTTAAGCCAACGTGGCTTCGCCTCGTATTGATCGCGGGAACTCTGAACGAAGAGCCCGACGTGGGCGGGCTCATCTCGTGGCGCGTCCCTTGTGCGAGGCTAACCCGCTTTGCGACGCCACATTTTCGAGCGGCGCCCGGCACACTTCGCGCCCTTTCGGGTCAATCAAACGGATCGCATCCGGCTTCGTGGGTCCCGAAACCCTGATGTTGCGAACGACGCTCGCCAGCACCTCTCTGGCGTCGCAAATATCGGCCGGTTTGAACTTGCCGCCGCCGAGAATCAAATAGTTTGAATGCGGATGCCGCGTCGCAATAAACTCGTAACACCAAGTCATATCAATAGGATGGCATGTGCAATGACGCACTGCAATGATATACAATTGCAATACGGTGACAAAACTGTTAGCGCGGGTATGATGAGGGTGCGATCTGGTTTTTTCGATCCCGCCTATTGGTAATCAACTGTCATCCTCGCACTCGGATCATGGCCCTTTATGATGAGCAGCCCGCAGGCATAGAAATAGGCCCGGCAGTGGCGAGTTGGGAGGAACGGAACGCTAGTACATGGTCATAGTAACTATCATGCCTATCGCAGGTCATTGGTCCCGGAAGTGCCCGATTGTTCCTCGGCAGCAAGTTCGGCCTGTATAAAAAGTCGCGAATTCCTGACATCTTGTGGTAACGCGAGCCGGTAACCTGCTCGTTCATCGTTTGCATCAGGTCATCAACTGAAATTGGAGGGAATGGAATGGCGAAGAAACTACGAGCTTGGACCAACGATGAGGTCAAGGCGCTCAAGGCTCATTCAAAGAAGCGCACGCCCGTTGCCAAGATATCGAAAGAGATGAGGCGCACGGAGAGGGCGGTCAGACAAAAGGCTGTCAATCTAGGTATCGGCCTTGGGCATCGACGCTAGGGGCATGACGCAGCATTGCCGATAAAGACGGTCAATTTACCCGCAAAATCGTCTTGACGGCGGGCGCCGTAGGCCGCTGAACAACTCACCGTCTCAATTGTCGGGGCGGACGCGACAGCGACCAGCGCTCTTTGATGTTGTCGCTCCGACGCGATCACAAGAGACAGATTCCAAAGCCCTGGCTAAGTGGCTGAAAATATTAGGGCTGGCAATCCCCGATTCAGTTCGCTATATATCCCCCCTTCCAGGACAATCATGGCAAGCATTTCCCCGGTCGAATTTCTGCGGCAGGTCCGCCAGGAAGTAGGCAAAGTCACGTGGCCGACGCGCCGAGAGACCTTGCAGACCACGGCCATGGTTTTCTTGATGGTGATTTTGGCGGCGTTCTTTTTCTTCGTGGTGGATTTCGTCCTTGGTCATGCAGTCCGATACATCCTCACTCTTGGAGCCTAAGGCCGTGGCTGCGCGTTGGTACGTGATCCATGTCTATTCCGGCTTCGAGAAGAAGGTCGCATCCTCGATCGAGGAGCAGGCCGAGCAGAAGAATCTCGTCGCCGCCTTCGAGGAAATCCTGGTGCCGACCGAGGAAGTGATCGAGGTCAAGCGCGGCGCCAAAGTGTCCTCGGAGCGCAAGATCTTCCCCGGCTACGTCCTGGTGAAGATGGATCTGACCGACGAGACTTGGCATCTCGTGAAGAACACGCCGAAGGTCACTGGCTTCCTGGGCGGCAAGGGCCGGCCGCTGCCGATCACCGAGGCCGAGGCGATGCGCATCATGCGGCAGATCCAGGAAGGCATCGAGCGGCCGAAGCCCTCGATCACCTTCGAGGTCGGCGAGCAGGTCCGCGTCAAGGAAGGGCCGTTCACCTCTTTCAACGGCTTTGTCGAGGAGGTCGACGAGGAAAAGGCGCGCATCAAGGTCGCGGTGTCGATCTTCGGCCGCGCGACGCCGGTCGAGCTGGAATACTCCCAGGTCGAAAAGATGTAGGCACAAGAGCTTGGGAGCAGGTTGGTTTACCCCTGTTTGGGCACGTTTAAGTCGGTCGAGATGTCATGCGGGAGGCGCGCCAAGGCCGTACCGCAAACCCTGAGGAAAGGGCGTATCGTGGCAAAGAAGGTCGTTGGCTTCATCAAGCTGCAAGTGCCCGCCGGCAAGGCCAATCCGTCGCCGCCCATCGGGCCGGCGCTGGGTCAGCGCGGCCTCAACATCATGGAGTTCTGCAAGGCGTTCAACGCCCAGACCCAGAACATGGAACCCGGCATGCCGATCCCGGTGGTGATCACCGCCTATGCCGATCGCAGCTTCACCTTCATCACCAAGACGCCGCCCAATTCCTATTTCCTGATGAAGGCGGCGGGCATCGAGAAGGGCTCGCAGACGCCGGGCAAGGGCACGGTCGGCAAGGTGACGATGGCGCAAATCCGCGACATCGCGCAGAAGAAAATGACCGATCTCAACGCCAAGGATCTCGAAGGCGCCGCGCGCATGATCGCCGGCTCGGCGCGTTCGATGGGCCTCGAAGTGGTGGAGTGAGCCATGGCTACGGGCAAGCGCCTCAAGAAGGCGTACGAAGGCATCGACCCGGTCAAGGCCTTATGACGCGGCGGCGGCGGTGAAAATGGTCAAGACCCGCGCCACCGCGAAATTCGACGAGACCGTCGAGATTGTCGATGAACCTCAACATCGATCCCGCGCAAGGCCGAGCAGAATATGCGCGGCACGGTGCTGCTGCCGCGCGGCACCGGCAAGTCGCTGCGCGTCGCCGTCTTCGCCAAGGGCGACCGCGCCAAGGAGGCCGAGGCGGCGGGCGCGGACATCGTCGGCGCCGAGGATCTGGCCGAGAAGGTCCAGGCCGGGAACCATCGAATTCGACCGCTGCATCGCGGCGCCCGACATGATGGCGATCGTCGGGCGGCTCGGCAAAGTGCTGGGGCCGCGCGGCCTGATGCCGAACCCGAAGCTCGGCACCGTCACCGCCAATGTCGCCGAGGCGGTGAAGGCGGCGAAGGGCGGCCAGGTCGAGTTCCGCGCCGAAAAGGCCGGCATCGTCCATGCCGGCATCGGCAAGGCGAGCTTCACCGAGGATGCGCTGGTCGAGAATGTGAAAGCCTTCGTCGGCGCGATCAGCCGCGCCAAGCCCACCGGCGTCAAAGGCACCTACATCAAGCGGGTCAGCCTCAGCTCGACCATGGGGCCGGGCGTCAAACTGGAATTGTCGAGCCTCGGCGTCTAGCCGGGCTCGTATGGAATACGTCCGCGCGGCTCTCGGCCGGGCGGACGAGCAGGAGCGGGCAACCGTCCCGATCCTGTCCGAGATTGCCGGTGCCGATCCTCGACCGGCCTAAGAGTTCCTTCGGGAACGCCAGCATGAGACGGGGGTACGAGACGCGAAGTCTCGGCTTCTGGGACAGGCGAACCGGGTGGCGGAATGGTTCCGTCGCCCTCGTGCAACCGGCCCGTTGTCCGTGTGAGGCATCGGGTCACAAGTCGGAGACGAGTTCCGTGGACCGGTCGCAAAAAGCAACCCTGGTCACCGCGCTGAACCAAGGCGCTCGCCGATACCGACTGCGTCGTCGTCACCCATCAACCGGCCTCACGGTCGCGGAGGTGACGGACTTGCGGCGGCAGATGCGGGCGGCGGGCGCGGGGTTCAGGGTGACCAAGAACCGGCTGGCTCGTCGCGCCTTGGAGGGCACGAAGTTCGAGCGTCTTTCGCCGCTATTCACCGGCCCCACCGCGATCGCCTTATTCGCGCGATCCGGTGGCGGCGGCGAAGGTGGCCGTCGCGTTCGCCAAAAAGAACGACAAGCTGACGATCGTCGGGGGTGGCCTCGGCGAACAGCAGCTCGACGTGGAGGGCGTCAAGTCCCTGGCTACCATGCCATCGCTCGATGAGCTCCGGGCAAAGCTGCTCGGTCTCTTGCAAACCCCGGCGACACGTATCGCCGGCGTCTTGCAGGCGCCCGGCGGCCAGATCGCCCGCGTGCTCGCTGCCTATGCCAAGGCCGGCGAGGCGGCCTAACGCGTCGAAACACTTGAAAAATTCCCAGGAGTGCTAAAATGGCTGATCTGAACAAATTGTCGAAACTCTGTCGTCACTCACCGTCATCGAGGCGGCCGAGCTGTCGAAGCTCCTCGAGGAGAAATGGGGCGTCTCCGCGGCGGCTCCGGTGGCGGTTGCCGCGGCCGGGCGCCGGCGGTGCCGCGCCTGCGGCGGCGGCTGCGTCGAGCAGACCGAGTTCAACATCATCCTGGCCGCGGCGGGCGAGAAAAAGATCAATGTGATCAAAGAGGTGCGTGCCATCACCGGGCCTCGGCCTCAAAGAGGCGAAGGATCTGGTGGAAGCCGCGCCGAAGGCGGTCAAGGAGGGTGTCAACAAGGACGAGGCGGCGAAGATCAAGAAGCAGCTCGAAGACGCGGGTGCGACAGTCGAAGTCAAATAGGCGGTCAAGCCCATTCGGCCTCCGCGGTGGCGGTCGGCCGGCAAAAGCCCCGGGGCAGCGGCGCGGAGTCGCGCCGCGCGCCTGCCGGCGGTTTCGTTTTTCTAGGGGGATAGGTTCGGTATGTCGTTGATCGGCGCGCCGCTGGCAGCGAAGCGGCATTGAGGAGCATCCATGACTAAGTCTTTCACGGGCAAAAAGCGGATTCGGAAAAGCTTCGGGCGCATTCCCGAAGTGGCGCCGATGCCGAACCTGATCGAGGTCCAGAAGAGCTCCTACGATCACTTCCTGCAGATGGGTGTGCCGGCGCACGCAGCGCGCCGATCTCGGGCTTGCAGGAAGTCTTCAAGTCGGTGTTCCCGATCCGCGATTTCTCCGACCGGGCGCGGCTCGAATTCGTGCGCTACGAGCTCGAGCAGCCGAAATACGATGTCGAGGAATGCCAGCAGCGCGGCATCACCTTCGCCGCGCCGCTGAAGGTGACGCTGCGCCTCGTCGTCTGGGATGTCGACGAGGAGACCGGCTCGCGCTCGATCCGCGACATCAAGGAACAGGACGTCTATATGGGCGACATGCCGCTGATGACGAAGAACGGCACCTTCATCATCAACGGCACCGAGCGCGTCATCGTCTCGCAGATGCATCGCTCGCCCGGCGTGTTCTTCGACCACGACAAGGGCAAGACCCACAGCTCGGGCAAATATCTCTTCGCCGCGCGCGTCATTCCCTATCGCGGCTCCTGGCTCGATTTCGAGTTCGACGCCAAGGATCATCTCTATGTCCGCATCGACCGGCGCCGCAAGCTGCCGGTGACGACGCTGCTTCTCGCGCTCGACGGCGCCGCGACCGCGAAGCTGCGCGACAAGCGCGCCGCCGAGAGCAAGCCGCTGGCGCCGCACGAGGCGCAGGGCATGTCGAAGGAGGAGATCCTCGCCTCTTTCTATAGCACGGTGCATTTCACCCGCGGCAAGCGCGGCTGGAAGGCGCCGTTCGATCCCGCGCGCTTCCGCAACGTCAAGCTCACGCACGATCTGGTCGACGCCAAGACCGGCAAGGTGATGGTCGAGGCCGGCGAGAAGATCACGCCGCGCCAGGCGCGCAAGCTTGCCGAGGAGCGGGCTTCAAGGAGATTCTGGTGTCGCGCGACGAGATGTTCGGGCGCTATCTCGCCATCGACGTCATCAACGAGCAGACCGGCGAGGTCTATGCCGAGGCGGGCGACGAGATCACGCCCGCGCTGGTCGATGTCATCGAGCAGGCCGGGCTGACCGATCTGCCGGTGCTGTCCATCGATCATGTCACGGTCGGGCCCTATATCCGCAACACGCTGATGATCGACAAGAACGCGTCCCGCGAGGAAGCGCTGATCGACATCTATCGCGTCATGCGCCCGGGCGAGCCGCCGACGCTTCGAGACCGCCGAAGCGCTGTTCAAGGGCCTGTTCTTCGACGGCGAGCGCTACGATCTGTCGGCGGTCGGCCGCGTCAAGATGAACTCGCGCCTCGAGCAGCAGACCGGACACACGATCCGCATGCTGCGCAAGGAAGACATCCTCGCCATCCTCAAGGTGCTGGTCGAGCTGAAGGACGGCCGCGGCGAGATCGACGACATCGATCATCTCGGCAACCGGCGCGTCCGCTCGGTCGGCGAGCTGATGGAGAATCAGTATCGCATCGGCCTGCTGCGCATGGAGCGCGCGATCCGCGAGCGCATGAGCTCGGTCGAGATCGACACGGTGATGCCGCACGATCTCATCAACGCCAAGCCGGCGGCGGCGGCGGTGCGCGAATTCTTCGGCTCGTCGCAGCTTCTCGCAGTTCATGGATCAGACCAATCCGCTCTCCGAGATCACGCACAAGCGGCGCCTCTCGGCCCTGGGGCCGGGCGGTCTCACCCGCGAGCGCGCCGGCTTCGAAGTGCGCGACGTGCATCCGACCCATTACGGCCGCATCTGCCCGATCGAAACGCCGGAAGGCCCGAATATCGGCCTCATCAACAGCCTCGCGACCTATGCGCGGGTCAACCAGTACGGCTTCATCGAGAGCCCCTATCGCCGCGTCAAGGACGGCCGCGTGACCGACGAAGTGGTCTATCTCTCGGCGATGGAGGAGGGCCGCTACGCCATCGCGCAGGCCAATGTCGAGCTCGACAACCACGGCCGGGTCACGGCGACCTCACCAATTGCCGCAAGGGCGGCGACTTCGTCATGGCGCGGCCGCAGGACATCGACTTCATCGACGTCTCGCCGAAGCAGCTGGTCTCGGTGGCGGCGGCGCTGATTCCGTTCCTCGAGAACGACGACGCCAACCGCGCGCTGATGGGCTCGAACATGCAGCGCCAGGCGGTGCCGCTCATTCAAGGCCGAGGCGCCGCTCGTCGGCACCGGCATGGAGGAAACGGTGGCGCGCGATTCGCGGCGTCACCATCATCGCCCGCCGCTCCGGCATCGTCGATCAGGTCGACGGCACGCGCATCGTCGTGCGCGCGACCGAGGAGGAGACCTCGACTCACACGCCGGGCGTCGATATCTACAATCTGCTCAAGTTCCAGCGCTCGAACCAGAACACCTGCATCAACCAGCGTCCGCTGGTGAAAGTCGGCGACGAGGTGAAGGCCGGCGACATCATCGGCGACGGGCCCTCGACCCAACTCGGCGAGCTGGCGCTCGGGCCGCAACGTGCTGTGCGCCTTCATGCCGTGGAACGGCTACAATTTCGAAGATTCGATCCTGATTTCCGAGCGCATCGTGTCGGAAGACGTCTTCACCTCGATCCATATCGAGGAATTCGAGGTGATGGCGCGCGACACCAAGCTCGGCCAGGAGGAAATCACCCGCGATATCCCGAATGTCGGCGAGGACGCGCTCAAGAACCTCGACGAGGCCGGCATCGTCTATATCGGCGCCGAGGTGAAGCCGGGCGACATCCTGGTCGGCAAGGTAACGCCGAAGGGCGAATCGCCGATGACGCCGGAGGAAAAGCTGCTGCGCGCCATCTTCGGCGAAAAGGCGTCCGACGTGCGCGACACTTCGCTGCGCCTGCCGCCGGGCGTGTCGGGCACGATCGTCGAGGTGCGCGTCTTCTCGCGCCGCGGCGTCGACAAGGACGAGCGCGCGCTCGCGATCGAGCGGGCCGAGATCGAGCGCCTCGCCAAGGACCGCGACGACGAGCGCGCGATCCTGGAGCGCAGCTTCCATGCGCAGCTCAAGGGCCTGCTGATGCACCAGGAGGTCGCGAGCGGGCCGAAAGGGCTGAAGGCCGGGCGCGCGTCACCGAGGTCGTGCTGGCCGAATACACGCCCGGCCAGTGGCGCCAGATCGCAACGCGCAACGACAAGCGCATGGCCGATATCGAGGCGCTCAAGAGGCTGATGGACGATTCGACCAGCCCGCCTGCAAGAGCGCTTCGAGAGCAAGGTCGAGAAGCTGCAACGCGGCGACGAGCTGCCGCCCGGCGTGATGAAGATGGTCAAGGTCTTCGTCGCGGTGAAGCGCAAGCTGCAGCCCGGCGACAAGATGGCCGGCCGCCACGGCAACAAGGGCGTGATCTCGAAGATCATGCCGGTCGAGGACATGCCCTATCTCGACGACGGCACGCCGGTCGACGTCGTGCTCAACCCGTTGGGCGTGCCGAGCCGCATGAATGTCGGCCAGATTCTCGAGACCCATCTCGGCTGGGCCTCCGCGGGCCTCGGCCGGCAGATCGGCGAGATCGTCGCCAAGCTCGAACGCGGACGGCAGAGGACCCAAGGAGCTGCGCCGGGTACTCGGCACGGTCTACACCGGCAAGGACGAGCAGGCGGAGATCAAGGCGCTCGAACGACGAGGAAGTGATCGAGCTCGGCCGAGAATCTCGGTCACGGCGTGCCGGTGGCGTCGCCGGTGTTCGACGGCGCGCGCGAGGACGATATCGTGCGGCTTCTTGGATCAGGCGGGGCTCGACGTCTCGGGCCAGGTCACGCTGGTCGACGGCCGCACCGGCGAGCGGTTCGATCGCAAGGTCACGGTCGGCTACATCTACATGCTGAAGCTGCATCACCTGGTCGACGACAAGATCCACGCGCGGTCGATCGGCCCCTACAGCCTCGTCACCCAGCAGCCGCTGGGCGGCAAGGCGCAGTTCGGCGGCCAGCGCTTCGGCGAAATGGAAGTGTGGGCGCTCGAAGCCTATGGCGCCGCTTACACGCTGCACGAAATGCTGACGGTGAAGTCGGACGACGTGTCGGGCCGCACCAAGGTCTACGAGGCGATCGTGCGCGGCGACGACAATTTCGAGGCCGGCATTCCGGAATCCTTCAACGTGTTGGTCAAGGAACTGCGCTCGCTCGGCCTCAATGTCGAGCTCGAGCAACGCCGTTACTGATCGCGACCGACGGGAAAGGGTCTTTACATGAACGAGTTGATGAACATCTTCGGCCAGAATCAGGGGCCGCAGAGCTTCGACCAGATCCGGATTTCGATCGCCAGCCCGGAGCGCATCCGGTCCTGGTCGTTCGGCGAGATCAAGAAGCCGGAGACGATCAACTACCGCACCTTCAAGCCGGAGCGCGACGGCCTGTTCTGCGCGCGCATTTTCGGTCCGATCAAGGACTACGAGTGCCTGTGCGGCAAGTACAAGCGCATGAAGTATCGCGGCATCGTCTGCGAGAAATGCGGCGTCGAGGTGACGCTGTCGAAGGTGCGCCGCGAGCGCATGGGCCATATCGAGCTGGCCTCGCCGGTCGCGCATATCTGGTTCCTGAAGTCGCTGCCGAGCCGCATCGGCTTGTTGCTCGACATGACGCTCAAGGATCTCGAAAAGGTCCTCTATTTCGAAGTCCTACGTCGTGACCGAGCCGGGCCTGACGCCGCTCAAGCAGAATCAGCTCCTCAACGAAGAGGAGTTCATCAAGGCGCAGGAAGAATACGGCGAGGAAGCCTTCACCGCCGGCATCGGCGCCGAGGCGATGCAGAAGCTGCTCGCGGCGATCAATCTCGAGGAAGAGAAGGAGAGACTGCGCGGCGAGCTGCGTGAAACCAGCTCCGACGCCAGGCGCAAGAAGCTGGTGAAGCGCCTGAAGCTGGTCGAGGCCTTCATCGAATCGAACAGCCGGCCGGAATGGATGATCCTCGATGTCGTGCCGGTCATCCCGCCCGAACTGCGCCCGCTGGTGCCGCTCGACGGCGGCCGGTTCGCGACCTCCGATCTTGAACGACCTCTATCGCCGCGTCATCAACCGCAACAACCGGCTGAAGCGGCTGATCGAGCTGCGCGCGCCCGACATCATCGTGCGCAACGAAAAGCGCATGCTGCAGGAGGCGGTGGACGCGCTTGTTCGACAACGGCCGCCGCGGCCGCATCATCACCGGCGTCAACAAGCGGCCGCTCAAATCGCTGAGCGACATGCTCAAGGGCAAGCAGGGCCGGTTCCGCCAGAACCTCCTCGGCAAGCGCGTCGACTATTCCGGCCGTTCGGTCATCGTGGTCGGGCCGGAACTGAAGCTGCATCAATGCGGCTTGCCGAAGAAGATGGCGCTCGAATTGTTCAAGCCGTTCATCTACGCCAAGCTCGAGCTCTACGGCCTCGCCAGCACCATCAAGGCGGCAAAGCGCTCGGTCGAAAAGGAGCGGCCCGAGGTTTGGGATATCCTGGAAGAGGTGATCCGCGAGCATCCGGTGTTGCTGAACCGCGCGCCGACCTTGCATCGCCTCGGCATCCAGGCGTTCGAGCCGATCCTGATCGAAGGCAAGGCGATCCAGCTTCATCCGCTGGTCTGCACCGCCTTCAACGCCGATTTCGACGGCGACCAGATGGCGGTGCACGTGCCGCTGTCGCTGGAAGCGCAGCTCGAAGCGCGCGTTCTGATGATGTCGACCAACAACATCCTATCGCCGGCGCACGGCAAGCCGATCATCGTGCCGTCGCAGGACATCGTGCTCGGCCTTTACTACATCTCGCTCGAGCGGGATGGCGAAAAGGGTCAGGGCATGGCGTTCGCCAATCTCGGCGAGATCGAGCAGGCGCTCGACAGTCGGCGCCGTGTCGCTGCACGCGCGCATATCGGCGCGGGTGCGCAGCGTCAACGAAGCGGGCGAAACCGTCATCCAGCGCGTCGTCACTACGCCCGGCCGCATGCTGCTCTCCGAGATCCTGCCGATGACGCCCAATGTCGGATTCGATCTGGTCAATCGGCTCCTGACCAAGAAGGAGATCACCAACCTCCTCGACCAGGTCTATCGCCATTGCGGTCAGAAAGAGACGGTCATCTTCTGCGATCGGTTGATGACGATCGGCTTCCATCAGGCTTGCAAGGCTGGCATTTCCTTCGGCAAGGACGATCTGATCGTGCCGCCGGCGAAAGAAAAGCTGGTCGCCGCAGGCCACCGAAAAGGTCAAGGAATACGAGCAGCAATATCTCGACGGCCTGATCACCCAGGGCGAGAAGTACAACAAGGTGGTCGACGTGTGGTCGAACTGCACCGAAAAGGTCGCCGACGAAATGATGAAGGCGATCCGGAGCACCGGGCCGGGTGAGCCGATCAACGCCGTGTGGATGATGGCGGATTCGCGGCGCGCGCGGCTCGGCGGCGCAGATCAAGCAGCTTGCCGGCATGCGCGGCCTGATGGCCAAGCCCTCGGGCGAGATCATCGAAACGCCGATCATCTCCAACTTCAAGGAAGGCCTGACCGTGCTCGAGTATTTCAACTCGACCCATGGCGCGCGCAAGGGCCTCGCCGACACCGCCTTGAAAACCGCTAACTCCGGCTACCTGACGCGCCGCCTCGTCGATGTCGCGCAGGATGCCATCATCACCGAGGAGGATTGCGGCACCAGGAGAGGCCTGACCATGCGGGCCGTGGTCGAAGGCGGCGATGTCATCGCCGCGCTTGCCGACCGCATTCTCGGTCGTTGCGCTGCGGTCGACATTGTCGATCCGCTCAGCAAGAAGGTGCTGCTCAAGGCTGGCGACCTGATCGACGAAGAGAATGTCGAAGTCATCGAACAGGCCGGCATCGATCAGGTGCTGATCCGTTCGGTGCTGACCTGCGAGACGCGGTCGGGTCTTTGCGGCAAATGCTATGGCCGCGATCTGGCGCGCGGCACCACGGTGAACATGGGCGAAGCGGTCGGCGTCATCGCCGCGCAATCGATCGGCGAGCCGGGCACCCAGCTCACCATGCGCACCTTCCATATCGGCGGCGCGGTGCAGCGCGGCGCCGAGCAGAGCTCGGTCGAGGCGGCATTCGATGCCAAAGTGAAGATCGTTAACCGCAATGTCGTCATCAACTCGGCGAAGGTCCCCGTGGTCATGAGCCGCAACTCCGAAGTGGTGCTGCTGGACGAGGCCAGCCGCGAAAAGGCGAAGCATCGTGTGCCCTACGGCGCCAAGTTGCTGGCGGATGACGGCGCGACGGTCACGAAGGGTCAGAAGCTGGCGGAATGGGATCCTTACACCATTCCGATCATCACCGAGCGCGACGGTGTCGCCCATTATGTCGATCTGACTCGAAGGCGTATCGATGCGCGAGGTGGTCGACGAAGCCACCGGCATTTCGTCAAAGGTCGTGATCGATTGGAAGCAGCAGCCGCGCGGCAACGATCTGCGTCCGTTGATCACGTTGCGCAGCCCCGCCGGCAATGTGCTGAAACTCTCGAACGGCGCCGAGGCCCGCTACTTCATGTCGGTCGACGCCATTCTCTCGGTCGAGAACGGCGCCGAGGTCAAGGCCGGCGACGTGCTGGCGCGCATCCCGCGCGAATCCTCCAAGACCCGCGACATCACCGGCGGTCTGCCGCGCGTCGCGGAACTGTTCGAAGCCCGCAAGCCCAAAGACTTCGCCATCATCAGCGAGGCCGATGGCCGCGTCGAGTTCGGCAAGGACTACAAGACCAAGCGGCGCATCGTCGTCGTGCCGCCCGAGCGAAGGGGCCGACGCCGATCGAATACCTGATCCCGAAGGGCAAGCACATCAGCGTGCAGGAAGGCGATAACGTCCAGAAGGGCGACCTCCTGATGGACGGCAACCCGGTCCCGCACGACATTCTGCGCGTGCTCGGCGTCGAGGCGCTCGCTTCCTATCTCGTCAACGAGATTCAGGAGGTCTATCGCCTGCAGGGCGTGCGTATCAACGACAAGCACATCGAGGTGATCGTTCGCCAGATGCTGCAAAAGGTCGAGATCGAGGATCCCGGCGAGACCACCTATCTTGCTGGCGAGCAGATCGACCGCATCGAGTTCGAGGCGGTCAACGCCAAGGCCGAGGCCGACGGTCTGCGACCCGCCCGGGCCCATGCCGTGTTGCAGGGCATTACCAAGGCGAGCTTGCAGACCAACTCGTTCTTCTCCGCGGCATCGTTCCAGGAGACCACGCGCGTCCTTACCGAGGCTGCGGTGTCGGGTCGGGTCGATACCCTCACCGGCCTCAAGGAGAATGTCATTGTCGGCCGCTTGATCCCGGCCGGCACCGGCAGTGTGATGGCGCAGTGGCGGTCGATCGCGGCGACGCGCGACAGCGAGCTGGCGGCGAAGCAGCCCGAAGAGGCGGCGCCGGTTCCGGCGATCGAGGGTAGTCGCAAATCGGCTTAGCGGCCGAGGCGAAAGGGGCGAGCAGGTCTCGCCCCTTTTTTTTCAGACAATCGGACGATTTCAAAGGCTCGCGATTATCACGAGACCGGTTGAAACCGGTAGAATTGTCGCCATTTTCCTTCCCTTCTTGCTTGACGGGAAGGTTGCGCGACCATAGTATCCGCGCACTTTTTCCGGGGCTGGCGGTAGGTGGCCATCCTAGACGCAGCCTCAATGCCGTTGATAACAAGATGGCTTGAAGTCCTCTGACGGGGACGTGCAGATCCGGAGTTCACCTTGGTCCGTGCGCGGTGCGGTCGGCACCCTGCTCGGCGTTTGACGCTTGGAGAGGTTTATCATTTATGCCGACGATCAATCAGCTTGTGCGCCAACCGCGCCGGCCGCAAGGGGCGCGCAACAAGGTTCCGGCGCTGCAGCAATCACCGCAAAAGCGCGGCGTCTGCACCCGCGTCTACACCACCACGCCCAAGAAGCCGAATTCGGCCTTGCGCAAGGTGGCGCGCGTGCGCCTCACCAATGGCTTCGAGGTCACGTCCTACATCCCCGGCGAGGGCCATAATCTGCAAGAACATTCGGTCGTGATGATTCGTGGCGGCCGCGTCAAGGACCTGCCCGGCGTGCGCTATCACATTATCCGGGGCACTCTTGATACCCAGGGCGTCAAGGACCGCAGGCAGCGCCGATCCAAGTACGGCGCGAAGCGGCCGAAGTAAACTAAGGAACCGCGATGTCACGCCGCCGCGCCGCCGTCAAAAGAGAAGTCCTGCCGGACGCCAAGTTCGGCGACATCATCGTGACGAAATTCATGAATTGCCTGATGTACGAGGGCAAGAAATCGGTCGCCGAAACCATTGTCTATGGCGCCTTCGATCGCGTTGCCAAGCGCTCGGGGGCGGATCCGCTACAGGTGTTTCACGACGCGCTAACGAATGTACGCCCGTCGGTCGAGGTTCGCTCGCGCCGCGTCGGCGGCGCCACCTATCAAGTGCCGGTCGAAGTCCGCTCCGATCGCGGCCAAGCGCTCGCGATTCGCTGGATCATCGGCAGCGCGCGCGACCGGTCCGAACATACGATGGAAGAGCGGCTGTCGAGCGAATTGCTCGACGCTGCCAATAATCGCGGCAGTGCCGTAAAAAAACGGGAGGATACCCACCGCATGGCCGACGCCAACAAGGCGTTTTCGCATTACCGCTGGTAATGGCGGCCACAGGGATCCCCGGAGCTCGTTATGCCACGCACCACGCCACTCGAGCGCTATCGCAATATCGGCATCATGGCGCACATCGATGCCGGCAAGACGACGACGACCGAGCGCATCCTCTACTACACCGGTCGCTCCTATAAGATTGGCGAGGTCCATGAGGGCACCGCCACTATGGACTGGATGGAACAGGAACAGGAACGCGGCATTACCATCACGTCGGCCGCGACGACTTGTTTCTGGCGCGACTATCGCATCAACATCATCGACACGCCGGGTCATGTCGACTTCACCATCGAGGTCGAGCGGTCGCTGCGCGTGCTCGACGGCGCAGTGACGGTGTTCGACAGTGTCGCCGGGGTCGAGCCACAATCCGAAACGGTATGGCGGCAAGCCGATAAATACGGCGTGCCGCGCATCTGCTTCGTCAACAAGATGGACCGCATCGGCGCCAACTACATGCGCACGGTCGACATGATCGTCGATCGCCTCGGCGCAAAGCCGTTGGTGACGCAGTTGCCGATTGGCATCGAAAGCGAATTCGTCGGCGTTGTCGATCTGATCGCGATGAAAGCCATCATTTGGCAGGAAGAGACGCTCGGCGCGAAGTTTGACATCGTCGACATTCCCGCCAATCTCATGACGCAGGCCGACGAGTGGCACGCGAAGCTGGTCGAAACCGCGGTCGAACAGGATGACGAGCTGCTCGAAGCGTATCTCGGTGGTACCGCGCCGAGCGTCGAAGGGCTAAAGCGCTGCATTCGCAAGGGCACGATCTCCTATGCTTTCGTGCCGGTGCTGTGCGGCTCCGCCTTCAAGAATAAGGGAGTGCAGCCGCTGCTCGACGCCGTGGTCGATTACTTGCCATCGCCAACCGACATTGCCGCCGTCAAGGGCGTGAAGATGGGCAGCGACGAACCCATTGTCCGCAAGGCATCGGATGACGAGCCGTTCTCGGCATTGGCCTTCAAGATCATGACCGACCCCTTTGTTGGCTCCCTCACCTTTGTGCGGATCTATTCGGGCGTGCTTGCAAGCGGCGGGATGGTGCTGAATTCGGTGAAGGACAATCGCGAGCGCGTCGGTCGAATGCTGCAAATGCACGCCAATCACCGCGAAGACATCAAGGAAACGCGGGCCGGCGACATCGTCGCACTCGCGGGCCTCAAGAATACTACGACCGGTGACACGCTGTGCGACATGTCCGCGCCGGTCGTGTTGGAGCGGATGGAATTTCCCGAGCCGGTCATCGAAATCGCGGTCGAGCCCAAGACCAAGGGCGACCAGGAAAAGATGGGCGCGGCACTGGCGCGGCTTGCCACCGAGGATCCCTCGTTCCGAGTTGCGGTCGACCAGGAAAGCGGCCAGACCGTAATCAAAGGGATGGGCGAGCTCCATCTCGAAATAATTGTCGACCGCATGAAGCGCGAGTTCAAGGTCGATGCCAACATCGGCGCCCCGCAAGTTGCTTACCGCGAGACCATCTCGCGGAAGGCCGATATCGATTATGTCCACAAGAAGCAGACGGGCGGTGCCGGTCAGTTCGCGCGCGTCAAGATGACGTTTGAACCGATGCCGCCAGGTTCCGGGTTCGAATTCGAGGACGCCGTCAAGGGCGGCAATGTCCCGCGCGAATACATACCGGGGGTGGAAAAGGGCATTCGCGGCTCGATGGATAGCGGCGTTCTCGTCGGCTATCCGGTGATCGATTTCAAGGCGACGCTATATGACGGGGCCTACCACGAAGTCGATTCGAGCGCGCTCGCCTTTGAGATCGCGGCGCGCGCCGCCTTCAAGGAAGGCATGCAGAAGGCCGGGCCGAAATTATTGGAGCCGATGATGCGGGTCGAAGTCGTGACGCCGGACGATTACACCGGGAACGTCATGGGCGACCTGCAGAGCCGGCGCGGCCAGGTCACGGGCATGGACAGCCGCGGCAACGCCAAGGTGATTCACGCGCAAGTACCGCTCGCCAACATGTTTGGCTATGTCAACACGCTGCGGTCAATGACCCAGGGGCGGGCGCAATACACCATGCATTTCGATCATTACGAACAAGTACCACCGACCGTGGCGGAAGAAATCCGCCGAAAGATGGCTTGATCTAGGAAGCAGACAGAAGGAACTGGCGGAGAAAAGCCGATGGCAAAGGCGAAGTTTGAGCGGACCAAGCCGCATTGCAACATTGGGACGATTGGTCATGTGGACCATGGGAAGACGACGCTGACTGCAGCAATTACCAAGGTATTGGCGGAGACGGGCGGGGCGACGTTCACCGCGTATGACCAGATTGACAAGGCGCCGGAGGAGCGCGCGCGCGGGATCACGATTTCGACGGCGCATGTTGAGTACGAGACGAAGAAACGACACTACGCGCACGTCGATTGCCCTGGTCATGCGGACTACATCAAGAACATGATCACGGGTGCGGCGCAGATGGACGGTGCGATCCTTGTGGTGTCTGCTGCCGATGGACCGATGCCGCAGACGCGGGAACACATTCTGTTGGCGCGGCAGGTCGGGGTGCCGGCGATTGTGGTTTACCTCAACAAAGTGGACATGGTTGACGACCCGGAGCTTCTGGACCTGGTTGAGCTGGAGGTTCGGGAGTTGTTGTCGACCTATCAGTTCCCGGGGGACAAGATCCCGGTGGTACGTGGCGCAGCGCTGATGGCGTTGGAGGATAAGGACAAGGAGCTTGGTCACGATTCGATTTTGCGGCTGATGGAGGCGGTCGACAGTTTTATTCCGCAGCCGGAGCGGGCGAAGGACCGTCCGTTTTTGATGCCGATTGAGGATGTGTTTTCGATCTCGGGCCGCGGCACGGTGGTGACGGGGCGTGTGGAGCGCGGCATCATCAAGGTTGGGGACGAGGTCGAGATTGTGGGATTGCGGCCGACCACCAAGACGGTGGTGACGGGCGTTGAGATGTTCCGCAAGCTCTTGGACAGCGGCGAGGCGGGGGACAATATTGGCGCGTTGCTGCGTGGCACCAAGCGGGAGGACGTGGAGCGTGGACAGGTGCTGGCTGCGCCCGGCTCGATCACCCCGCACACCAATTTCCAGGCCGAGGCCTACATCCTGACGAAGGAAGAAGGCGGACGGCACACGCCTTTCTTCACCAACTACCGGCCACAATTCTATTTCCGCACCACCGACGTGACGGGCACGGTCAAACTCAAGGAAGGCACGGAGATGGTGATGCCCGGCGACAACATCCAAATGGAGGTCGAGCTGATCACGCCGATCGCCATGGATGAGGGCCTGCGTTTTGCCATCCGCGAGGGCGGCCGCACCGTCGGCGCCGGCGTCGTCGCCAAGATTATAAAGTAAGCGTTGAGCCGCGAGCGGACGGACAGAACATGGCAAACGACAATCAAAATATTCGGATCCGCTTGCGGGCTTACGATCATCGCGTGCTCGATCAGTCGACCAGCGAGATCGTCAATACGGCAAAGCGCACCGGCGCACGCGTGCGTGGACCGATCCCGCTGCCGACGCGGATCGAGAAATTCACCGTGCTGCGCTCGCCGCACATCGACAAGAAGTCGCGCGAGCAGTTCGAAATCCGCACGCATAAGCGCGTGCTCGATATTGTCGATCCGACGCCGCAGACCGTGGACGCGCTGATGAAGCTCGACCTCGCCGCCGGCGTCGATGTCGAGATCAAGCTTTAGGACATGAGGATGCGTACCGGTCTCATCGCCAAGAAACTCGGCATGACGCGCGTGTTCGCCAATGATGGCAATCACGTGCCGGTCACCGTGCTTGAGGTCGATCATGTCAGGTCGTTGCCGTTCGGACCGCGCGAGAAGGATGGCTATACCGCGGTTCAGCTCGGCACCGGAAAGGCCAAGGTGAAGAACGTCACGCCAACCGATGCGCGGCCATTTCGCCAAGGCGAAGCTCGAGCCGAAGAAAAAGCTCGTCGAGTTCCGCGTCTCCGACCGACGCGCTTCTCGAAGTCGGCGCCGAGATCACGGCGGCGCATTTCCTTGTCGGGCCAGTTCGTCGACGTAGTCGGCACCACCAAGGGCAAGGGCTTCGCCGGCGTAATCAAGCGCCACCATTTCGGCGGCCTGCGCGCGACCCACGGCGTCTCCGTCTCGCATCGCAGTCCCGGCTCGACCGGCCAGCGCCAGGATCCCGGTAAAGTTTTCCGCGGCAAGAAAATGCCCGGCCATCTCGGCGATGTCCGCGTCACCACGCAGAATCTGCGCGTTGTCACTACCGATGCCGAACGCGGCCTGATCATGTCGACGGTGCGGTGCCCGGTGCCGAGGGCGGCTACGTGCTGGTCAAGGATGCGTCGAAGCGGCCGGCGCCGAAGGATGTGCCGTTTCCGGCCGCGCTGCGCGCCGCCGCAGGGAGCGGCGTGATGAAGCTCGCCGTCACCAGTCTCGACAATAAGGGCGCGGGCGAGATCGAACTCGCCGACGAGATTTTCGCCTTGCCGGTGCGCAAGGACATTTTGGCGCGCATGGTGAATTACCAGTTGGCCAAGCGCCGCGCCGGCACGCACAAGGCCAAACAGATCGGCGACATTCAGGGCACAACCAAAGAAACCGTGGAAGCAGAAAGGCACGGGCCGCGCGCGCCAGGGCAGCCTGCGTTCCCCGCAGTTCCGCGGCGGCGCCGTGATTTTCGGCCCGGTGGTGCGCAGCCACGCCAATTCAGCCTGCAAAAGAAGGTGCGGCGCCTCGCGCTGAAGACCGCGCTGTCGGCCAAACACGCGGAGGGCAAGCTCGTCGTCCTCGAGGCCGCCCGCGCAGGCCGAGCGGCAAGACCAAGGCGCTGGCGGTGCAGTTCAAGAAGCTCGGCTGGGAATCGGTGCTGATCATCGACGGGCCGGAGCTCGACGAGAATTTCGCCCGCGCGGCGCGCAATCTGCCGAGGGTCGACGTGCTGCCGCAGCAGGGCGCCAACGTCTACGACATTCTGCGCCGCGACACGCTGGTGCTTGACGCGCAGCGCGATCGAGCATCTGGAGGCGCGCCTCAAATGAGCCGATTCCGTTTCATTCCGCGAGAGCCACACCCGCCATCACGCGCGCCGCGATGTACGACATCGTGCGGACGCCCGTCATCACGGAAAAGGCGACAATGGGCTCGGAGCACAATCAGGTTACGTTCCGCGTACCGCTTACCGCCGACAAGCGCGCGGTCAAGGTCGCGGTCGAGAGTCTGTTCAAGGTCAAGGTCACCGCGGTCAATACCGTGCGCATCAAGGGCAAGCGCAAATTGACGCGCGGCCGCAAGGGCCAGCGTTCCGACTACAAGAAAGCGATCGTCACCCTCGCCGAGGGTTCGAAGATCGACGTGACGGCGGGAGTTTGAGATGGCGCTCAAGAATTACAATCCCGTCACGCCCGGCCAGCGCCAGCTGATCCTGGTCAACCGCTCCGAACTGTGGAAGGGCGGGCCGGTGCGCGAACTGACCGAGGGCTGAAATCGTCGGGCGGCCGGAACAATACCGGCCGCATTACCTCGCGCTATCGCGGCGGCGGGCACAAGCAGCGCTATCGCATCATCGATTTCAAGCGCAGCAAGACGGTGTCCGGCGACGGTCGAGCGGCTCGAATACGATCCCAATCGCACGGCGTTCATCGCGCTGATCAAGTACGAGGATGGCGAGCTGTCCTACATTCTGGCGCCGCAGCGCCTGGCGCCGGGCGACAAGGTCGTGTCGGGCGACCGCGCCGACGTGAAGCCCGGCAACGCCATGCCGATCGAGCGCAATACCGCTCGGCACCATCATCCACAATGTCGAGCTCAAGCCCGGCAAGGGCGGACAATTCGCGCGCTCGGCCGGCACTTATGTTCAGCTCGTCGGCCGCGACGCCGGCTAATGCACTGCTGCGTCTCGCCTCGGGCGAGGTGCGCATGGTGCGCGCCGAATGCCGCGCCACGCATCGGCGCCGTGTCGAACCCCGATCAGCAGAACGTGTCGATCGGCAAGGCCGGCCGCAATCGCTGGAAGGGCTGGCGCGGCCATGTCCGCGGCGAGGCGATGAACCCGGTCGATCATCCGCTGGGCGGCCGCACCAAGGGCGGTCGCCATCCGGTGACGCCATGGGGCAAGCCGACCAAGGGCATGAAGACGCGTCACAACAAGGCGACCGACCGCATGATCGTGCGGCGCCGGCGGGTAAAGTAACGGAGGGCGGTAGTGACACGCTCGGTTTGGAAGGGCCCGTTCGTCGACGGCTATCTCCTCAAGAAGGCGGAGAAGGCGCGCGGCTCGGGCCGCAACGAGATCATCAGGACCTGGTCGCGGCGCTCGACCATCTTTCCGCAATTCGTCGGCCTGACCTTCGGCGTCTACAACGGCAACAAGTTCGTGCCGGTGCTGGTGACCGAGCACATGATCGGCCACAAGTTCGGCGAGTTCGCGCCGACGCGCATCTTCCGCGGCCATACCGCCGCCGACAAGAAGGCCAAGCGCACGGAGGCGCCGTCATGAGCAAGAAAGCCAATCCCCGGCGCGTCGCCGAGACCGAGGCGAAGGCTTATGCCCGCGCCATGAAGGTCAGCGCGCGCAAGCTCAATCTCGTCGGCGCAGACCATCCGCGGCAAGACGGCGAACGCGGCGCTGGCCGAGCTCGATTTCTCGAAGCGCCGCATCGCGCGCGACGTGAAGAAGGTGCTGCAGGCGGCGATCGCCAACGCCGAGAACAATCATCAGCTCGATGTCGACCGGCTGGTGGTCAAGGAGGCCAGTGTCGGCCGTGCCTTCGTCCTGAAGCGCTTTCACGCGCGCGGCCGCGGCCGCGCGTCCCGCGTCGAGAAAATCATTCGCCAATCTCACCGTCATCGTCCGCGAGCAAGACGCGGCGCGAGCAGGAGCAGGCCTGATGGGTCAGAAAGTCAATCCGATCGGGCTGCGGCTCGGCATCAACCGCACCTGGGATTCGCGCTGGTTCGCGCGCAAGGATTACGGCGCGCTGCTGCACGAGGACATCAAGCTGCGCAAATTCCTGAACGGGCCGGCTGCAGCAGGCGGGCGTCAGCCGCATCGTCGTCGAACGCGCGGCCAAGAAGGCGCGCATCACCATCCATTCGGCGCGGCCCGGCGTCGTGATCGGCAAGAAGGGCGCCGACATCGAAAAGCTGCGCTCGGACATCGGCAAGATGACCACGAGCGAGGTCAGCCTCAACATCGTCGAAATCCGCAAGCCGGAGATCGACGCCAAGCTGATCGCCGACGGCATCGCGCAGCAGTTGGAGCGCCGCGTCGCTTTCCGCCGCGCCATGAAGCGCGCGGTGCAATCGGCGATGCGCCTCGGCGCCCTCGGCATCCGCATCAATTGCTCGGGCCGGTTGGGCGGCGCCGAGATCGCGCGCATGGAATGGTATCGCGAAGGTCGCGTGCCGCTGCACACGCTTGCGCGCCGAAGTCGATTTCGGCTACGGCACCGCGAAGACCACGTACGGCACCTGCGGCGTCAAGGTCTGGGTGTTCAAGGGCGAAGTCATGGCGCACGACCCGATGGCGCAGGACAAGCGCATCGCCGAGCAGCAGCAGGCGCGCGCGCATAGTTAGAGGCACGAGATCATGCTCCAACCGGCACGCACCAAATATCGCAAGGCGCACAAGGGCCGCATTCACGGCGCTGCCAAGGGCGGGTCTCGCCCTGAATTTCGGCGCTTACGGCCTTAAGGCGACCGAGCCCGGCCGCGTCACCGCGCGCCAGATCGAGGCCTCGCGCCGCGCCATCACCCGCCACATCCGACGCGTCGGCCGGGTGTGGATCCGCATCTTTCCCGACGTGCCGGTGTCGGTGAAGCCGGCCGAAGTCCGCATGGGCAGCGGCAAGGGGTCGCCGGAATTCTGGGTCGCCCGGGTCAAGCCGGGCCGCATCCTGTTCGAACTCGACGGCGTGCCGGCGGCGCTCGCGCACGAGGCTTTTGCTCTCGCCGCGGCGAAACTGCCGATCGGCACCAAGATCGTGACGCGCATCGGCATAGGGAGCGGGACAATGAAAGCCAGCGACGTCCGCGCCAAGACCGACGACGAACTCAAGTCCGAGCTCGAGAAGCTCGGCAAGGAGACGTTCAACTTGCGTTTTCAACGCGTCAGCGGCCAGTTGGAGAATACCGATCGCATGCGGGCCGTGCGTCGCGACATCGCGCGCATCAAGACCATTCTTGCCGAGCGCGCGCGCGCCTAGGGGATCGATCATGCCGAAACGCATCCTCCAAGGCGTCGTCGTCAGCGATACTTCCGACAAGACCGTGATCGTGCACGTGGAGCGCCGCGTCATGCACCCGGTCTACAAGAAGTTCGTCACGCGTTCGAAGAAGTACGCCGCGCATGACGAGGGCAACGCGCACAAGATCGGCGATGTCGTGCGCATCGAGGAAAGCCGCCCGATTTCCAAGCGCAAGCGCTGGGTCGTGATTGGCGAGGCGAGGCCGGCACCATGATTCAGATGCAGACCAATCTCGAGGTTGCCGACAATTCCGGCGCGCGTCGTGTGCAGTGCATCAAGGTGCTGGGCGGCGCCAAGCGCAAATACGCCGTTCATTGGCGACGTTATCGTGGTGTCGGTCAAGGAGGCGATCCCGCGCGGCCGCGTCAAAAAGGGCGACGTCCATCGCGCCGTGATCGTGCGCACAGCCAAGGAAATTCGCCGCGCCGACGGCAGCGCCATCCGCTTCGACCGCAATGCGGCCGTGCTCATCACGCCCCAAAACGAGCCGATCGGCACGCGTATTTTCGGGCCGGTGACGCGCGAGCTGCGCGCCAGGCAGTTCATGAAAATCGTCTCGCTGGCGCCCGAGGTGCTGTAGCCATGGCCGCAAAATTCAAGATCAAGAAAGGCGACCAGCGTCGTCGTCATCGCCGGGCGCGACAAGGGCCGTAACGGCGAGGTGCTGAAAGTGCTGCGCGACCAGAACCGGCTGGTGGTGCAGGGCGTCAATATGGTGAAGCGCCACACTCGGCAGTCGCCGGGCCAGACCGGCGGCATCGTCGACAAGGAGGGCTCGATCCACATCTCCAATGTCGCCATGGCCGATCCCAAAGGCGGCGCCGCGACGCGCGTCGGTTACCAATTCCTCGATGACGGCCGCAAGGTGCGCTTCGCGCGCCGCTCCGGCGAAGTCATCGATCGCTGAGGCAGGCAACATGGCTACGCGACTGCAAGACCACTATCAAAACAGCATCCGGCCGGCGCTGATGAAGGAGTTCGGCTACGACAACGCGATGGCGGTTCCGCGCCTCGACAAGATCGTCGTCAATATGGGTGTCGGAGAGGGCACGCAGGATGCGAAGAAGGTCGACGCTGCGGCAAAGGATCTTGCCACCATTACCGGCCAAAAGGCGGTGATCATGAAGGCAAAGAAATCGATTGCAACCTTCAAGCTTCGCGAGAACATGCCGGTCGGGGCCAAGGTGACATTGCGGCGCGCCCGCATGTACGAGTTTCTCGACCGCCTCGTCAATGTGGCGTTGCCTCGGGTGCGTGACTTTCGCGGCGTGTCCGGCAAGAGCTTCGACGGGCGGGGCAATTTCGCCCTCGGCCTCAAGGAGCAACTCGTGTTTCCCGAGATCAACTACGACAATGTCGATGCCGTGCGTGGCATGGACATCGTCATTTGCACCACGGCGCGGACCAACGCCGAGGCGAAAGCCTTGTTGCGCGGTTTCGACGTGCCGTTCGTCAATTAGGGCGGAGAAGGCATCTCAATGGCGAAGACCAGTTCGATCAACAAGAATCAGCGGCGCGAGGCGATGGTGAAGAAGTTTGGCGCCAAGCGTCGTCGCCTGAAGGCGTTGGCCGAGGACCGTTCCCTGGCGCCGGAAGAGCGTTTTGCAGCCCGCTTGAGGTTGGCCGAATTGCCGCGCAACGGTGCCGCGACGCGTGTTCGCAATCGCTGCGCCTTGACCGGACGGCCGCGCGGTACCTATCGCAAGTTCAGACTATCGCGCATTGCGCTCCGTCAGCTGGCGGCGCAAGGCCAGATTCCCGGCATGGTCAAGTCGAGTTGGTGAGAGGACAAACCGTATGTCGATGACCGATCCGGTAAGCGATCTCTTGTCGCGGATCCGCAACGGGCAACAGGCGCACAAGGACAGTGTCGTGTCGCCGGCATCGAAGATCCGCGCCAATGTGCTTGGAAGTGCTGCAACGCGAAGGTTATATTCGCGGTTACAGCCGCTCCGACGAGCGCCCGGGCCTCAACGAGTTCAAGATCGAGCTCAAATATGTCGATGGCGAGCCGGTGATCCGCGAAATTACGCGCGTGTCGAAGCCAGGTCGGCGCGTCTATTCGCGCATTTCCGATCTGCCGCGCGTCTACAACGGGCTCGGCATTTCGATCCTGTCGACGCCACGCGGCGTCATGTCGGACAATGAAGCGCGCGCCGCCCATGTCGGCGGCGAGATTCTGTGCCGGGTGTTCTAGGCGGAGATCACTGATGTCGCGCGTTGGCAAACTTCCCGTCTCGATTCCGGAAGGCGTCCAGGTCGCCATTGCCAGTCAGAAGCTGACTGCCACGGGCAAGCTCGGCGCGCTTGAGTTGGCGCTGAGCCCGAATGTCGAAACCAAGATCGAGGACGGGCACGTCGTGGTGACGCCCCGCGTCGAGACCAAGCAAGCGCGGATGCAATGGGGCACGACGCGCGCACTTATCAACAATTTAGTGCGTGGCGTCTCGACCGGTTACGTGGTCAATCTCGAAATCAACGGCGTCGGCTATCGCGCCCAAGTGCAAGGCAAGAACTTGGTCCTGCAACTGGGATTCAGTCACGACATCAATTTCCCGATTCCGAGCGATATCAGCATCGCCTGCGAAAAGCCGACGGCGATCCGCGTCAGCGGTGCGGACCGTCAGCGTGTCGGTCAGGTCGCCGCGGAAATTCGGGCATTCCGCAAGCCCGAACCCTATAAGGGCAAGGGCATCAAATACGAAACCGAGCACGTTCGCCGCAAGGAAGGCAAGAAGAAGTAGACCCGCCATGTCGGAGAAATCCAAACTGTTGTTCGCCCGACGGCGAGATCGCGTGCGGCACCACCTCGCGCAAGCGGCCACAGGGCGCCCGCGTCTTCAGCGTGTTCCGCTCGTCGCGCCACATCTATGCTCAGATCATCGATGATGCGCATGGACGCACGCTTGCAGCGGCGTCGAGTCTCGAAGAGAAGCTGCGCAGCGACCTCAAAACCGGCGCCGACAAGGCTGCAGCGTCCGCAGTCGGCAAGCTGATCGCTGAGCGCGCCAAGGCGGCAGGCGTCGAGAGGGTGGTGTTCGACCGCGGCGGTTATCTGTTCCATGGTCGGGTCAAGGCCCTGGCCGATGCGGCCCGTGAAAGCGGGCTCGCTTTTTAAGACGAGGAGCGAATGGCGGGACCGACAGGCGATACACCACAACGTCCGCGCCGCGGGCGGGGCGGCGAAGGCGGCGAACGTTCGCGCCGCGGCGAAGGTGGCGACCGATCGCGCCGCGGCGAGGGCGGAGACCGCCAGTCGCGTGAGCGCGAGGAAACCGAATTCGTCGAAAAACTGGTATCGATCAATCGCGTTGCGAAGGTCGTGAAGGGCGGTCGGCGGTTCGGGTTCGCCGCACTCGTGGTGGTCGGCGATTTCAAAGGCCGGGTCGGCTATGGCTCGGGCAAGGCACGCGAAGTGCCGGAAGCGATCCGCAAGGCTACCGACCAGGCGCGGCGCGCGCTCGTTCGCGTGCCGCTGCGTGAGGGCCGCACCCTGCATCACGACATTATCGGCCGCTATGGCGCCGGCGAGGTGATTATGCGCGCGGCGCCGCAGGGTACCGGCATCATCGCGGGCGGCCCGATGCGCGCCATTTTCGAGGCGCTCGGCGTGCAGGATGTGGTGGCAAAATCGGTCGGCACCTCTAATCCGCACAATATGATTAAAGCAACCTTTGAGGCACTCAACCGTTCGGCGAGCCCCCGAAGCGTGGCGTCGCGGCGGGGCCGCAAGGTCAGCGAAGTGCTCGGGCGGCGCGAGCCGGCTGTCGAGGCTCGGGAGTAATCGGTGATGAGCGAAGAGGCGATTGTGTCAGACTATAAGAAAGGCCGCCCGGAGGCGCCGACGACCGCCACCGTCACCGTGCGCCAGATCGCGAGTGGGGCCGGACGGCAATCCGTTCAGCGCGCGACCTTGAAGGGTCTCGGTCTCGACAAACTCAATCGCGTTCGCACCCTGCCGGATACTCCTGCCGTGCGCGGCATGATCGCGCGCGTCCATCATCTTGTCCGCATCGAAAGCGGCGCGTAAGGGCCGGTGCCATGAAGCTCAATGAGATCAGAGATAATTCCGGCGCCCACACAAAGTTCAAGGCGATCGGCCGCGGCATCGGGTCAGGCAAGGGCAAGACGTCGGGACGTGGCGGCAAAGGCCAATCGGCGCGTTCCGGTTTTTCCATCAATGGCTTTGAGGGCGGCCAGACGCCGCTGCATCGCCGGCTGCCGAAGCGCGGCTTCAACCGCAAGTTTCTGCAGGCCGACTACCACATCGTCAACCTCGGCCGAATTCAGGCCGCTGTCGATGCCGGCAAGATCGCGTCCGGCGCCGATGTCGACGGCGCTGCGCTGATTGCCGCCGGCATTCTGCCCCGCCTCGGCGACGGTGTGCGCCTCCTCGCCAAAGGTGAAATTAGAGCAAAGCTCAATATTAAGGTGACAGGCGCTTCCAAGGCCGCGATTGCCGCGGTCGAGAAGGCCGGCGGCAAGGTGACCACTGACGGTGCTGCCGCCACCGGTGAGCCGGCGAAGTAAATGGCACAATTGTCGGTGCGGGGGGTCCGGCTAAAGAGAATGGTCGTCGGGTGGTGTTCGTCCCTATTTGGGTGACTATCCATGGCATTTCGGGGGAATTGCGTGGCATATTTTGTCGCGGAAACACGACCAGTTGACATCGTTGGAAGGCCTGACCCGGTAGGATACGATGTCGTCAATCCTTACCATTTACTAGGCATCTCGACAGGTCGATCCGCCTAGTGTCAGGACAAAGTGATGGCTTCCGCCGCTGAGCAACTCGCATCCTCCATCAATTTCTCGGCCTTCGCCAAGGCGACCGAACTCAAGAACCGCATTTGGTTCACGCTCGGTGCATTGGTCATTTACCGGCTTGGAACCTATATCCCGCTGCCGGGCATTGATCCCGGCATCCTGCAGGAGGTGTTTTCGCGCAACGCCGGTGGCATTCTCGGCATGTTCGACATGTTCTCGGGCGGCGCTTTGTCGCGCATGACGATTTTCGCCCTCAACATCATGCCATACATTTCCGCCTCGATCATTGTGCAGCTGCTGACGGCGGTGTCGCCGTCGCTTGATCAGCTCAAGAAGGAAGGCGAAGCCGGCCGCAAAAAGATGAATCAGTATACGCGCTACGGCACCGTAGTGCTGGCGGCGGTGCAAGCCTATGGCATCGCGGTCGGGCTCGAAGGCGTGCGCGGCGAGTGGCGGTTCGGCGGTCCTCGATCCTGGCCTATTCTTCCGACTGACGACGGTGATCACGCTTGACCGGCGGCACCGTATTCTTGATGTGGCTCGGCGAGCAGATCACCGCACGGGGCGTCGGCAACGGCATCTCGCTCATCATCTTTTCCGGTATCGTCGCGCGCGTGCCCTCGGCGATGGCACAACTTTTGGAATTGAGCCGCACCGGATCGTTGTCGCCGTTCTTCGTCATTGCGTTCATCGTCGGTGCGGTAGCCGTCATCACCTTCATCGTCTTCATGGAGCGCGCCCAACGGCGATTGCTGGTTCAATATCCGAAACGCCAGGTCGGCAATAAAGTGTTCGGTGGCGATAGTTCGCATCTGCCATTGAAGCTCAACACATCCGGCGTGATTCCGCCCATCTTCGCCTCGTCGCTTGCTTCTTCTGCCGGCGACCTTGGCCGGATTCGGCCCGAACCAGACAAGCGCCTGGATGTCCTGGTTCACGATTTATCTCGGGCGCGGGCAGCCGCTCTATCTCGCGATTTACGTAGGACTGATCGTTTTCTTCTGCTTTTTCTATACTGCGATCGTGTTCAACCCGAGCGAAACCGCGGACAACCTGCGCAAGTATGGCGGGTTCCTTCCGGGAATCCGGCCCGGGAAGGCGACCGCCGACTATCTCGACTATGTGTTGACCCGCCTCACCGTGATCGGTGCCGTCTATCTGGCCGGCGTCTGCGTTCTACCCGAAGTGGTGATCTCACGCTATTCTCTGCCGTTCTATTTCGGCGGCACGAGCATCCTGATCGTGGTCAGCGTCACGATGGACACGGTCGCGCAAATACAGTCTCATCTCCTCGCGCACCAATATGAGGGACTCATCAAAAAGGCCAAGCTGCGGGGGAGACGCGGTTGAACATTATTTTGCTCGGTCCGCCCGGGGCCGGGAAAGGCACCCAGGCGAAGCGGCTGGAAGAGAAATACGGACTGGTTCAGCTCGCCACCGGCGACATGCTCAGGGCAGAACGTGCCTCGGGGAGCGCGCTCGGCAAGCAGGTGCAGGCCATCATGGACGCCGGCCGGCTGGTGTCCGACGATATCATGATCGAGCTCATCGCGAGTCGGATCGACGCCGCTGCCAAGGGCTTCATCCTTGATGGGTTCCCGCGCACCGTGCCACAAGCGGAGGCGCTCGATGCCATGCTGGCGCATAAAGGGCTGAAGCTCGACCGGGTGATCGAGATTACGGTTGACCAGGCGGCACTGATCGATCGACTCGCCGGGCGCTTCTCCTGCGCCAATTGCGGCGCATCCTATCATGACGCCAACCACCGCCCGGCCCGTGAGGGTGTGTGCGACGTTTGCGGCGGTACCGAGTTCGTGCGCCGCGCCGACGACCGGCCCGAGGCGGTCAAGATTCGATTCGAAGCTTATCGGCAGCAGACTGCGCCGATTCTCCCCTATTACCGCGACAAAGGCACTTTGACCCGGGTTGACGGGATGGCCGATATCGACGAGGTGACGCGTCAGATTGTGGCCGTGCTGAGCAAAATTACCGCCTGACCTCCAATTGCTACAGGATCGCGATTTCGTGACAGGAATCACGCCTTCGGTGACTAAGAATTCACTAAAATGGGATTGACCCTTACTTGTGGTGCTGGGCTATATTAAATTTAGTTTAGGAAACGTGAAGGGTCACTACCGATGGACGATGGCGAAAATCTTGCCGCTCTGAGAGCGCGCCGTAACCTCATCAAAATGGGCTCGGTGGGCGCGGCATCGGCTGCGGTGTTGCTGATTTCGCTCAAGTCGAGGCCAGCCAAGGCGGTGTCATGCGCCGCCGCGATCGGTTGTAAATGTTTTCTTAAGGGAACCTTGATCCGGGCCGCGGAGGGTTACCGGAGGATCGAAGACCTCGGGGTCGGCGATTTGCTGCCGACGGTCTTCGGTGGCGTTCGCCCAATAGAGTGGATCGGCCGGTACCCGTACAAGAAGAGTGATCCATCGAAGGCATGGGTCAAGGATGTGCTTCCGGTTCGCATCGCTCGATCCTCCCTCGGCCCCGATGTGCCGCAGGCGGATTTGTATGTGACGCAAGCCCACGAAGTGCTGATCGATGGCGTCTTGGTGCCGGCGGCCAACTTGATCAACGGCACCACGATTGCGCTGGACGAGGCGCGCGACCGCGATGAATTGGAGTACTTCCACATCAAGCTCGAGCATCACGACGTGATCGACGCTGAAGGTGCCCCGTGCGAGACCCTCTACGGCGTCGACGAGGGCGCGGTTAATTTTGCCGACTATCTCCGTCGCTACGGACCGGCGCCAGTGAATGAGGTTCGCTGTGCTCCCTCGCTCGGCCCGATCAGCAGTGGTGGGCGGCCCGAGCTAAAGTCGCGTCTGCGCAGCGCGCTTTCTCCCTGGATCGATCGCCGCCACGAGCTTGACGTGCTTCGCGACCGGCTCGAGGAACATGGCATCCCTTTGCTGCGGCGACCGGAACTGACGTCCTAATTGGTCTCTTCGGTCGTCGTCCGACCGCCGACACGACGAAGGAACCGCGAAGCACCGGATTTGCGTCGGTGGCGAAGCGGTCGCGGCAACGAGATTGAGACGCCGACAACCCTGCGGCGCGTAGCGAACTATCGGGGTCCGGTGAGGGGTCCTTGGGCCGAGTGATTTTGGCGCCAAACCACTCCTTTCGGGCAAAATTCTTGCTTGGACAACGGGTTGACTTGGGCGCGCGAATGACTATATTCCGCGCTCTCGGCACGAAGCAGACCTTCTTTGCTCGACCCCCTTGTCATGGAGTGATGCGAGTGGCGCGTATCGCTGGCGTCAACATTCCCAATCAAAAGCGTATCCCGATCGGTTTGACCTATATTCATGGCATCGGCCGCACCACAGCGGACAAAATCTGTCGTGAACTGGGTATCCCCGATGCGCGCCGCGTCCACGAACTGACCGACGACGAAGTGCTAAAGATCCGGGAAGTGATCGATCGTGAATACACGGTCGAAGGTGATTTGCGGCGTCAGGTGGCCATGAACATCAAGCGGCTGACCGATCTTGGCTGCTACCGCGGCCTGCGGCACCGCAAAGGTCTCCCCGTACGAGGCCAGCGCACACATACGAATGCGCGCACTCGCAAAGGTCCGGCGCGGCCGATCGCCGGCAAGAAGATGGCGACCAGGTAGCTGATCGCGACGACGGACTAGAGACAGGAAGCATCATGGCGACGAAGCCCACTCAGGCGGCGCGTGTCAAACGCCGCGAACGGAAAAACATCACTTCCGGCGTGGCGCATGTAAATGCCACTTTCAACAATACCATGATCACGATCACCGACGCCCAGGGCAACACGATTGCTTGGTCGTCGTCCGGCACGAAGGGCTTCAAGGGTTCCCGCAAGTCGACACCCTATGCCGCGCAGGTTGCCGCTGAGGATGCGGGCCGCAAGGCGATGGAACACGGGATGCGAACCCTCGAAGTCGAGGTGAAGGGCCCCGGCTCCGGGCGTGAATCCGCGCTGCGCTCACTGCAGGCCGTTGGCTTCATGGTTACATCGATCCGGGACGTGACGGCCATTCCGCATAATGGCTGCCGGCCGCCAAAGCGGCGCCGTGTGTGAGTGAGGACTGAGAACAACGTGCGACCAGCCGCATTCGGCAGGTCCTTTTTGCGCATTGTTTCCGAGCCATGGCGCCAACGCCCGTGGCCGGGGCTGAGGACAAGAGGTCTTGATTCCGTGATCCAAAAGAACTGGCAAGCGCTCATTAAACCAAAACAGCTCGCTGTCGAACCGGGCGACGATCCGCACCGTGTCGCGACCGTTGTGGCCGAGCCACTGGAGCGCGGCTTCGGCCTGACGCTCGGCAACGCCTTGCGGCGCGTGCTGATGTCTTCGCTCCAGGGTGCGGCCATTGTTTCCGTGCAAATCGAAGGCGTGCTGCATGAGTTCTCCTCGATCCCGGGCGTGCTCGAGGATGTCACCGACATCGTCCTCAATCTCAAGGGCGTAGCCCTGCGTATGGGCGGCGAAGGGCCGAAGCGCATGCGGCTCAAGGCGACCGGTCCGGGCGAAGTGAGGGCCGGGGCCATCGAAACCGGCCACGATATCGAGCTTCTCAATCCGGACCATCTGATCTGCACCCTTGATACCGGCGCCAAGATCACCATGGAGCTGACCGTCGAAACCGGCACCGGCTATAAGCCCGCCACTGACAATCGTGCCGAGGATGCGCCGATCGGTTTGATCCCGGTCGATGCGCTTTACAGCCCCGTGCGCAAGATCAGCTATAAGGTGGACAATACCCGCGTTGGCCAACGCACCGACTATGACAAACTTTCGATGCGGATCGAGACCAACGGCGCGGTGACACCCGAGGACGCCGTAGCGCTGGCGGCCCGCATTCTCCAGGACCAGCTCCAGCTCTTCATCAATTTCGACGAGCCGCGCGCGGTCAGCGCCGAAGAGCGGCCGAGCGAACTGCCATTCAACAAGAACCTCCTCCGCAAGGTCGACGAGCTCGAGTTGTCGGTGCGTTCGGCCAACTGTCTCAAGAACGATAACATCGTCTATATCGGCGACCTGGTGCAGAAGACGGAGCCAGAGATGTTGCGGACGCCGAATTTCGGCCGCAAGTCGCTAAACGAAATCAAGGAAGTGCTGGCGCAGATGGGTCTCCATCTCGGCATGGAGATTCCGAACTGGCCGCCGGAAAACATCGAAGAGCTGGCGAAGCGCCTCGAAGAACCGTACTGAGAGTAGCACGAGCCGCCCGGGGAGTTCGTTATGCGTCACCGCTTGCACGGCCGTAGCTTCAGCCGCACCTCGTCGCACCGTAAGGCCATGTTCGACAATCTCGCTCATGCGCTTTTGAAGCATGAGCAAATCACCACGACCTTGCCCAAGGCCAAAGATCTGCGTCCGGTGGTAGAACGGCTCATCACCACGGGCAAGCGCGGCGGCCTTGCCGCCCGACGCCGCCTGATCGCGGATTTGCAGGATGCAAAGATCGCCGACAAGGTGCTAACCACGCTTGCGCACCGATATGCCGACCGCGCTGGTGGTTACACACGAATTTTGAAAGCCGGGTTCCGCCATGGCGATGCGGCGCCGATGGCGATCATCGAGCTCGTCGATCGCGACGTTGATGCCAAGGGACTCAATTCCGGTCCGAAGCAGACCAAAGAAGAAAGCGAAGAGGCGGCGGCCTAGCTTATCTGCCGACGTCCCTAACCATTCGACATTGAAAGGTTTCGCTGTCGTGTCGGTTGCGATTGCCGACGACGCATTTTGCGGTGATTCACAAGCTATTGGGGCAGTCTCGGTCAATCGAGGTGCGTCAGTGATCGCATTGGAGGTCATTCGAAGCCCTTTAGTACAGATTAAATATGTATATTAGAGATTAATAACGGCATAGTGATGTATTTATGGTTTGAAAGTTTCATAATCGGACGCTAAATGTCATGGCACTGATTTTGGGAGTGCCTCTTGTTCGATCAGCCGGCACATTTGTCCGAGCGTGCCGAGGCCTTGGCTCAGCGCTACCAAGGCCTCTATGGCACGGCGCTTTTGCGCCCTCTCATCGAGCGGGAATTTAACGGCCGGATCGCGCTCGTATCGTCATTCGGCACCGAATCTGCGGTGCTGTTGCACATGGTGGCCAGCATCGACCCGGCGCTACCGATTCTGTTCATCGATACTGGGAAACTGTTCGGCGAGACGTTGCGCTACCGCGACCAGCTTGTGGCCCTGCTGGGACTGACCGATGTCCGCACTGTGCGCCCGACCGCGCTCAAGCTTCAGGAACGCGATCCGGATCTCGATCTGTGGCAAAAGGATGCCGATGCCTGCTGCTTCACTCGGAAGGTCGAACCACTCGCGCAAGCGATCAAAGGATTCGATGCCTGGATCACTGGCCGCAAGCGTTTCCAGGGGGGCGCGCGTGCTCAACTCCAACCGATCGAGACGGATGCCGGTTTCATCAAGGTCAACCCGCTTGCCGGTATGAGTTTTGCCGAGATCGAGGCGACGTTCGAGAACCATCATCTGCCGCGCCACCCGCTGGAGGCGGAGGGTTTCCTGTCGGTTGGCTGTTTTACCTGCTCGGCGCGTGTGGCCCAAGGCGCCGATCGTCGCTCGGGCCGTTGGCGGGGCACCGACAAGAACGAATGCGGGATTCACGAAAGCATGCTCAGCGCCGCTCTTTAGCGGGATCGAAATCGTCGCATCTGGCATTGGCCTTGACATAACGTTGGTGTTTTCCACACAACCCGTCATCGGCACGCGTCGAACCGTACGCCGACGACAGGCAGACAGTCCCGCCATCGGCGAACTTCGAGTTCGACCGGATCGTTCCGGAAATGGCGCAAAAGAGACAGCTGTGACTCCGCCTCATCGGCCCAATCCTTCCCAATGCGCGGCGAACACCAGCGCCGACAGAACGAAGCCCAGGATGACGTTGACCGCGACGCCGGAGGTGAAGGCGAGGAACGGCTTGCGTCCGGCGTGGGCAAGACTGCGGAACCGCGTCGTCAGCCCGATGCTGAAGAAGCAAAAGATGAAGGCCCAGGTGCGCAAATCCTTGATCGGTGCCACCAGCGCCGGATTCACGTCTTGATTGAACTCGCCGAAGCTGTAGCCGCTCGTCACCGCCGTCACGAGCAGCGAGGCGATGACGAAGCCAATGCACGAATTTGGGGAAGCGCCACCAGATCTCGCGCAAGTTCGGGCTTGCCGACGATGCCCGTGCGCTCCCACCGCGTGGTCGCGACCAGCGCCAGCACGAAGGCCCAGATGCCGATCCAGACGTCACGGCCGATCACTTTCATCAGCGTGAAGGCGCGGAGCGCCTGCTCTGGCGTGCCGCCCAAATTGCCGTGGTCGGCCACCGCGCCATAGGTCTGTGCCGCGGCAAATCCGGCCGCGTCGGCAAATTCCGAAGTGCCGATCCAGGCGCCGCCGACACCCGCCGACAGATGCAGCGCGCCGGCGACGAAGGGCAGGGCGAAGATCATGACGATCGCCCACACGATGACGAGCGTGATCGCGATCGACGCATCCTCCTTCCGGGCGCCGACCGCGCCGGCAATGGCGATGGAGGCGGAGACGCCGCACACCGCGCCGCCCGCGCCGAGAGTCGCGGCGAGGCGCCGGTCGAGTCCTAACCGGACGCCCGACCCAGT
The DNA here is from genome assembly GCA_963804725.1 of uncultured Alphaproteobacteria bacterium. Taxonomy (GTDB): domain Bacteria; phylum Pseudomonadota; class Alphaproteobacteria; order ATCC43930; family CGMCC-115725; genus JAATGI01. The sequence goes on from CAWDRN010000015.1 coordinate 424,940, forward strand.
AGATCACGGCAAAGGTAACGATCGAGACGATCGAGGCCTGAAGGATGGCGATCGGTCCGGCCCAGATGATCAGCTGGACCGGCAAGGTCGCGCCCAGGAGCACGATGCCGGTCTTGATGTAGAACTCGACGCGGAAGCCGGCGTCGAGCCCACGCGGCGCTGCCGATCAGGTTGGAGATAGCGAGGCCAAGGATCAGCGCCACGAGCGGCGGCTCGAGATTGTAGCGGTTGGCCTGATCCCACTGGCCGACCGCGAAGATCGCGACCGAGAACACATAGAGAAAGAAGAAGGACGGGAGGAAATCGCGCGCTTTGTGGCCGAGCGCCGACACCGCTACAGCAAAGATGCCGAGCCATAGCAGGAATTGCACGATGTAGCGTTGACGTAATTGGCTGCGAAATGCGCGCCGAGTTGAGCGAGACCATGCCATTTCGGCGGTGTCACCGCGACCCACCTGATGCTTGTCCCGCTCGCGAATAGCAGACAGGCGGCAACGACGATGCCGAGGCCGAGCCAGATCGCCCACCAATCCTCTTTCAGCCAAAGCTCGCGCCACCGGGAAGTTTGCGGCGCCGTAAAGGTTGGACGAATGGGCGGTCATGGCATTTCTCCACAGCCGAAATGTGAAGAAATTTTAATTCCCGAACAAGTTTTGTCAAAGTTAAATTGATAATGTCTATACTATGTTTATAGAGTTATAGTGCAAGCCATCACCGCAAAAAACGTGATAAGATGGCTTGGAGCTGGCGGGTGCAGCGCCCAACAGCCTTGCGGCCGTCCTGTTGTCGAGCGGGGCCACTGCCTGGGCTATTGCTTCAGGTGCCGTGAGGAGGTCCGGGGCGCGCGAAGCTTCTTGCTCGAGAAAGTCAAGTCGTCGGCCGCTCGTGAAAGCCGGTGGTGCCGTCGTCGTCGGCGCCGCTCACCGTGATGTCCCCGACCTCGGCGAGGGTCGGCCCTCGGTGCCATCGCAACCATTGGGTCGACTGCCTCCGGATCGCCGATGACGGTGATTTCGACGTACCGTCGCGCCGATTGCGCACCCAGCCGTCGAGACCGAGTTCGGCCGCGTGCCGGTGCACGAAGGCGCGATAACCGACACCCTGCACTTGGCCGGTAACGGTGATGAAAAAAGCGGTTCGCGCCATTGTTTAACCTCGCTTCACACGAATTCCAGAATGACTTGATCGACACCGAGCGAATGCGCCGGGCTTGGCACGTAACGCCTTCACCTTGCCGTCGCGCTCGGCACGCAACACGTTCATCATCTTCATCGCCTCGACCACCGCCAGCTCCGCGCCGACATGAACCTGTTGGCCTTCGACGACGGCGAGCGACACCAACAAGCCCGGCATCGGCGACAAGAGGAGTCCTCGACAAATCGGGCGGCCGACTTTTCCGGCATTCGCGACAACAGCTCGGGCGATCCGCGGGTTCAACACTTTGACATCGAGCGCCGCGCCGCCATGGGTCAGGGTCGAGGCGAGGCCGGCGCGGTCGATCTGATAAATCGCTCGCGTGCCGCCGAACGGTGGCGCGCAGCAACGTCTGTCCAGGTTGCCAGTCGGTCGCGATGACGAGCGTCGCGCCGTCCTGCTCGACGCGATAGGCGTCGTCGTGCCGTGCCACACGTAGCGCATGGCGCGCGCTGCACCGCGGCACACGACCCAGTCCGACGCGGGCGTGCCGTCGCGCTCGGCGGCGATGAATTGCGCCACGCCGGCAATGGCGACGATGCGCTCGATCAGTTTCTGGCCGGGTTTTGACCTCGGCAAAGCCTTTGGGAAATTCCTGCGCGATGAAAGTTGGTCGAGAGCTCGCCGTCGGCGAAACGCTTGGTCGCCAAAACGGCGGCCAGAAAATCGATATTGTGGCGCGGGCCGCGAATGTAGAAAGCCATCAAGCGCCGCACGCAGTCGAGCCGTCGCCTCGGTTCGCGTCGTGCCATGCGCCGCCAGCTTTGGCGATCATCGGGTCGTAGTAGAGGCCGATCTCGGCGCCTTCATCGACGCCGGCATCGACCGCGCACGCCGTCGCCGCGCGGCTCGATGTAGCGCACCAGCCGGCCGATCGACGGCAGGAAATTGCGCCGCGGGTCCTCGGCATAGACCCGCGCCTCGATCGCGGCGCCGGCCAGTTTGACGTCGCTCTGCCGGAGGGTGAGCCTTTCGCCCGCGGCGATGCGGATCATCCATTCGACGAGATCGAGCCCGGTCACCATTTCCGTCACCGGATGCTCGACCTGGAGCCGCGTGTTCATTTCAAGGAAATAGAATTTGCGGTGCTTGTCGACGATGAATTCCACGGTGCCGGCCGAGCGGTAATCGACCGCTTTGGCCAGCGCCACCGCCTGCGCGCCCATCGCCGCGCGTGTCGCTTCGTCGAGAAACGGGCTCGGCACTTCCTCGATCACCTTCTGATGGCGGCGCTGGATCGAGCATTCGCGCTCGCCGACGATAAATGACGTGGCCATGCGCGTCGCCCAGCACCTGGATTTCGATGTGGCGCGGCTCCTCGATGTATTTCTCGAGGAATACGCGATCGTCGCCGAAGCTCGATCGCGCTTCGGCGGTGGCGCGAGCGGAATCCGTCGCGTGCCTCGTCGTCGCTGCGCGCGATCCGCATGCCCTTGCCGCCGCCGCCGGCGGAGGCCTTGAGCATCACCGGATAGCCGATTTCGCGCGCGACTGCGCACCGTCGCCTCGGCATCGGGAATGACGTCGAGATGCCCCGGCACGCTCGATACGCCCGCCGCCTGCGCCAGCTTCTTCGCTTCGATCTTGTCGCCCATCGCCGCGATCGCCGCGCGGCGTCGGCCCGATGAAGACGATTCCGGCCTGCTCCAACGCTCTCGGCGAAATCGTGGTTCTCCGACAGAAAACCGTAGCCGGGATGAACCGCCTCGGCGCCGCGTCTGCTGGCATGCCTCGAGGATGCGGTCGATGCGCAAATAGGAATCGCGGGATGGCGCCGGCCCGATCGAGCACTGCCTCATCCGCCATCGCGCACGTGTAGCGCGTTTTCGTCCGCCTCGGAATAAACCGCGACGGTCGCGATGCCCATGCGCGTCGCGGTGCGCATGATGCGACAGGCAATCTCGCCGCGATTGGCGATCAGGATTTTTTTGAACACGGCGGGCGATTATGGTGGTGCGACGCAGATAGACGCCAGCAATTCGACCATTGTCGGCGCCCGATGGTCGGCCAACAAATCTCGTGATTGGTAGGCGGTGCTGCCGAACCCCGGCAGGGTCGGAATCCCGCGGGGACGCGCAATTCTCCCCTCATCGAGATGGCGATTTTCGCCGGCCCATTCGTTTGACGTCATGTCGCGACCGATCGGCTCGGGACCCAATTTCGAGTGGTTAGAGCGGAAGCCATCATAGCGGGATATTATCGTGTTTTTTCCAGGGATTTTGCAGCTTCTTGTCACGCAGCATGGCAAGCGCGCGGCACAGGCGTCGGCGCGTGTCACGGGGCGCGATCGATATCGTCGATGAAGCCCCGCGATGCGGCGACGAACGGGTTGGCGAATTTGGCGCGATATTCCTCGGTGCGGGCCTCGATTTTGGCGGCGTCGCCCAGATCGGAGCGGAAGATGATCTCGACCGCGCCCTTCGGCCCCATCACCGCGATCTCCGCCGACGGCCAGGCATAATTGATGTCGCCGCGGATATGCTTCGAGCTCATCACGTCATAGGCGCCGCCATACGCCTTGCGCGTGATGACCGTCACCTTGGGCACGGTCGCCTCGGCAAAGGCGAACAGCAGCTTCGCGCCGTGCTTGATGATGGCGCCATATTCTTGCGCTGTGCCCGGCAGGAAACCGGGCACGTCGACAAAGGTCACAATCGGGATGTCGAAACAATCGCAGAACCGTACAAAGCGCGCCGCCTTGCGCGATGAATCGATATCGAGACAGCCTGCAAGGACCATCGGTTGGTTGGCAACGATGCCGACGGTTGCTCCCTCCATCCGCCCGAACCCAACGATGATATTGCGCGCATAGGTCGGCGCGATCTCAAAGAAGTCGCCTTCGTCGACCACCTTGATGATCAGCTCGTGCATATCGTAGGGCTGATTGGCGTTGGCCGGCACCAGCGTGTCGAGCGACGGTTCGTCGCGATCGGCAGGATCGGAGGTCGGGCGGAGGGGCGCCTTGGCACGGTTGCTCGACGGCAGGAAATCCAGGAGGCGGCGCAGCTCGAGGAGGGTCTCGACATCGTTGTCGAATGCAAGGTCGGCGACACCGGATCTTGTTGCTGTGCGTGACGGCGCCGCCCAGCTCCTCATGCGTCACGGTCTCGTGCGTCACCGTCTTCACGACATCGGGGCCGGTGACGAACATGTAGGACGAGTCCTTCACCATGAAGATGAAGTCAGTCATCGCCGGCGAATAGACCGCGCCACCGGCGCACGGCCCCATGACGGCGGAGATCTGCGGTACCACGCCCGAGGCATTGACGTTGCGCTGAAACACTTCAGCATAGCCGGCGAGCGAGGCGACGCCCTCTTGAATGCGCGCGCCGCCGGAGTCATTGAGACCGACTAGCGGCGCGCCGACCAGCATCGCCTTGTCCATGATCTTGCAGATCTTCTCTGCATGCGCCTCGCTGACAGCGCGCCGCCGAACACGGTGAAATCCTGGCTGAAGGCGAAGACCAGGCGTCCGTTGACCTTGCCGTAGCCGGTGACGACGCCGTCGCCGGGAATTTTGTTTTCTCCATGCCGAAATCGTGGCTGCGATGCTCGACGAACATGTCCCATTCCTCGAAGGAACCGGGATCGAACAGCACCTCGAGCCGTTCGCGCGCCGTGAGCTTGCCTTTGGCGTGCTGCTGCTCGATGCGCCTCTCCCCGCCGCCGAGCCGCGCGGCAGCGCGTTTCTCTTCGAATTGCCGCAGAATGTCCGGCATTTCGACGGCGCGCCTCCGAGGCTTTGTCCAGTTAGCGTACTCGAGCAAGTCGGCGAACCGTTCGGCCAGCCGCAGATCGTCGCGCAGAGCGGCGCGGCGCTTGGTCTGCTCCGGGTCTTCGCCCCATCTCTCGATTTGGAAGCTTTCGTCGAGCTCGGCCGCAGCGAAGGCAGCATCGGCGTCGAAGCGCCGCGCCATCAGCGCGAGCGCGATCGCCAATGAACCGCTGGCCGCAGTGGCGAGCCGGAGCGCGGTCAGCTGCATATCATCGTGCCCGGCGATAGCGTCCCTCAACGCGGCGAGGCTCGCCCGCGGCTGCGTCAGCGGCGTGATCCCCGTGGTCACGTGCAGCGGCGCATTGAAATATTCGCGAGCCAGTTTAACAGCGGCTGCCACACCATTTGCTGGCGCTTTGCCAGCTCGGGCGGATGCGCCGCGCGATAGCAGATGAGATCGGTGGCGGCATAATTCGCGGTCTCGGCGATGATCGACATCGCGCCGCGCGGCGACCAAATCGATGGCGGTCCTGGCGAGCCGCGTCAGCGGCATCGGAGGTCGCCCGCGGTGGCAGGGTCCGGCGCGCGCCATTCCGCCGCGATCGCCTCTGCCAGCGCCGCGCTCGGCAGGATGAGTTCGGCTTTGGCCGGCGTGCGCAAGGGTTTGGCGTCGAGCGAACACGCCATGGCCGCGGTCCTGCTGCACAACTGGTGATGTTGCGATAGGATTGCTTCATGCTCCGTCGTCCGCGAAACCGGCGAATGGATCGCGTTCGTCGGCTTGATCGAAGCCCAAGAATTTCCAGGTTCGGGCCATATGTGGCGGCAGCGGCGCGATCACGCGCAACGTGCGGCGACTGGGAAGCGGAATTGCGATGGCGCGGGCGTGAAGATGGAGTTTGCGGGCCTCGGCGATGCCTGAGGCATGCGCGGCCGCGCCGCCATATTTGCGGTCGCCTAGAATCGGCGTGCCGATCGCTGCCATATGGGCGCGGAGCTGATGCGTGCGGCCGGTGATCGGATTCATCGCGACCCAGGCGATCTTGTCTCCGGCATGCGCGACGGTGCGGTAATCCGTGATCGCGCGTTTGCCCTCATCCGCCTCCTCGATCACGCGCTCGCCGGCGGGACCAGGCATTTTTGCTAGCCGGCGGTCGATGCGACCTTGGCGCGGCTTGGGCAACCCCATCACCGCCGCCCAGTAGATTTTCCGGGTCGTTTTGTCACGAAATGCACTCGTCAGGAATCGCGCCGCCGCCGCGCTGCGCGCCAGCACCAGCGTGCCGCTCGTATCTTTGTCGAGCCGATGCACCAATCTCGGACGCTCGTCGGCGCCGAAGCGCAGCCCGTCGAGCATCGCGTCGAGATGCATTTCGGTCGCGGTGCCGCCTTGTACGGCGAGGCCGGGCGGCTTGTCGATGACGATCACATCGTCGTCGCGATAGAGGATCGCCCGTTCGATCTGTGCAATATCACGCGGGCCCGGTTGATAATCGCGCTTCGTCGGCGGTGCTTGGGCCTCGGGTAGGGGCGGCACGCGCACCTCCTGGCCGGCGGCGACGTGGTCGCCGGCGCTGGCCCGCTTGCCGTCCAGGCGAATCTGTCCCGTGCGCAGCAATTTTTCGAGACGATTATGACCGAGCTGCGGAAAATGCCGCTTGAACCAGCGGTCCAGGCGGATCTCGGCATCGTCGGCCACGACCTTCTTGATTTGCACCTTGCCCAAGACCGAAGCGATACACCGGCTCTGCCGCCCGGGCAATGACGGCAAGCGGCTGACGGCGATCAACGGCGGGCGAAAGCGAAACGCGCCGGACCGAGCATCCCTCACAGATGATTCGGCGTCATCTTCCTCTCGGCGCTCGGCACTTCGGTCAAACCCTCTAATCCGACGCCCGCCCTCTTCCCTTCGCGCTTATCGGTCTGGGAAGCGCGCTCCGGCAAGACCGGCGGTCATGCCGCGCGCCGGCCATTTTGCCGGTGGTTGATTGACGCGCTTATGATTTCTTGTCGGTCTCGGTTTTGCGCTGCCGCAGCCTGTTCCAATAGTCGATGCGCTTGGCGATCTCCCGCTCGAACCCGCGTTCGAGCGGCCGATAAAAGGTTTGGCGTGGCAAATCGTCGGGAAAATAATTGAGCCCCGAAAACCCTTCCTTGGTATCGGGATCGTAAACATAACCTTCGGAATAGCCGAGTTCACGCATCAGCTTGGTCGGCGCGTTGACGGCGTGCATCGGCGGCATCAGCGAGCCGCTCTCTTGCGCTGCGCGTTGCGCCGCGCCGAACGCAACATAAGCCGCGTTTGATTTCGGTGCGGTCGCGACATACATCACCGCTTGCGCAATAGCGAGCTCGCCCTCAGGTGACCCGAGCCGCTCATAGGCGTCCCACGCCGCGATCGCCTGGTTCAGCGCCTGGGGATCGGCGAGGCCGATATCTTCGACTGCCATGCGCACAACGCGTCGGATTATGTAGATCGGATGCTCGCCGCCGACCAGCATCCGCGCCAGCCAATAAAGCGCCGCATCGACGTCGGAACCACGCACCGATTTGTGCAGCGCGCTGATGAGATTGTAATGGCCTTCCTGCGCCTTGTCGTAGAGCGGGGCGCGCTTTTCCACGGCGGCTGACAAACCAGCGGTGTCGAGGCGCGTTCCGTCGGGCAGCGCCGCCAATTCTTCGGCGAGATTGATCAGGAAACGACCGTCGCCGTCGGCCATCGCCTTGAGCGCCTCGCGCGCCGCATCGTCGAGCGGCAACCTGCGTGCCGAGCGTGTGCTCGGCGCGCGCAACCAGAATATCGAGCGGAGGCGTCTTCGAGACGCTTCAGCACAAAGACCTGGCATCGCGACAACAGCGCGCCATTCAACTCGAAGGACGGATTCTCCGTGGTGGCGCCAACCAGCGTCACCGTGCCGTCCTCGACATACGGCAGGAATCCGTCCTGCTGCGCGCGGTTGAAACGATGAATCTCATCGACGAAAAGCAGCGTGCCCTGACCCATTTGGCGTCGTTTGCGCGCCGCATCGAAGATCTTGCGCAAATCGGCGACGCCCGAAAACACCGCCGAGAGCGGCTCGAAATGCATCGCGGTCGCTTTCGCCAGAAGCCGCGCGATCGTCGTCTTGCCACAGCCCGGCGGTCCCCAAAGAATCATCGAGGCCAGGCGATGCGCCGCCGCCATGCGGCCGATCGGTCCGTCGGGCCCGAGCAGGTGGTCCTGGCCAACAACATCGACAAGCCGTTGTGGGCGCAGCCTGTCGGCGAGCGGGCGGGGCGCATCCTGCTCGAACAGCGTCATCCCTCACCCGCCAACAGCGAAGGCGAGGCGTTGACCTTGACGTCGAATGGTGACGTGCCACGGTTCAGGGCTACGGACCTCGCGTTGCAACGTCGCGACGCTATCAATCTCCTCATCATTGACCGCAAGCACAATATCGCCTGGTTCGAGGCCGATTTCTTCGGCGATGCTGCCAGCCGCGACCTGGCGCACGACGACCCCGGTCTCGTCGTCATCGATGCCAAGTTCCGCATCGAAGGCGGGATTGAGGTTGGCGACGGTGGCGCCGGAAAACGGCTCGCGTCCTCCCAAACGAGTGGTGTCACGGGGCGGCACCTCGGGGGGCGCGGTGAGCGTGATCGCCAAATTGCGTCGTCCGCCATTGCGCCACAAAGCGGCCTCGGTGCGGGCATTGCTGGCGAGCGTTGCGATGCGGAAGCGGAGCTCGTCGGGGCTGCTGACTTCGTGGCCATCGACCGACAACACCACATCGCCGTCTCTGAGCCCGGCAATCGCAGCGGGACTGCCCGCAGCTAAATTCTTGATTAACACCCCTTCCGGGCGCGGCAAGCCCAGGCTACGCGCCAGTTCCGGTGTCACCGCTTGGCCTGACGCGCCGAGCCAAGGTCGCGTGACGTGCCCGCCATGGCGTGCTGCGTCAATCACCGCGCGCACCATGTTGGCCGGTATGGCGAAGCCGATGCCGACCGAGCCGCCCGACTGCGAAAAAATCGCGGTGTTAATGCCAACGATACGACCATCGAGATCGACGAGCGGTCCTCCGGAATTGCCGGGGTTGATCGCCGCGTCGGTCTGAATGAACGACCCGAAATCGTTCGTGCCGATGCTGCGCGCGAGACCCGAAACGATTCCCATTGTTACGGTCTGGCCGACGCCAAAGGGATCGCCGATCGCCAGCACCAGGTCGCCAACCTGCAAGGCATCGCTATCGCCGAGCGACAGTGTCGGCAGCCGGTCGCCGGACGCTTCGACGCGCAGCACTGCGAGGTCGGCGCGCTGGTCCGACAGGATCACGTGAGCCTGGAATTCGCGGCGGTCCGCGAGCACCACGTGGATCTCTTCGGCGCCTTCGATGACGTGGCGGTTGGTGACGATGAGACCGCTCGGATCAACAAAAACGCCGGAGCCAAGCGAGTTTTGAATTCGCTCACGCGGCATACCGGGGGCCATGTCGCCAAAGAAGCGCTGGAACAAGGGATCGTCGAACAGGGAGCCCGGTCTGAACTGGCTGTGGATCACGCGTCGCGAATAGACATTCACGACCGCTGGCGCCACGCGCTTCACGACGGGCGCAAAGGAGAGATGAATGGCATCGCGGCTTTTCGGCACATCGTCGGCAGCTGGAGTGGCGGTTACGAGCGCGGCCCCGAGCAACAGGCCCAGGCCAAACCGGATGGAATAGTGGGATCGACTCATCGTCAGGCACCACCTTCTTTGCCGCCGACGCCGGTTGCTCATTCGATTGGTCATATAGGCAGTTTATGCGGAGGTTCGCCGCCTGGTCGCACGTCTCTCGATAATGTCACCCAAATGCCTCGTACGCACAATACGTACAACCTGAGGGGTGCCACGGTTCAATCGCTCGAAGGCGCCGCGACCGTCTCGGCCATGGAAAATGGTTCGAATATCTCGACGAAAGTCGATGCCAATGCGGCATCGAGTGTTGCCAAATTGGCGTTAACGCCTTCGGCGCGGACCGACGTGACACCGTGTCCGTCGATGCCGCAAGGCACGATGCCGCGGTAGTGGTCAAGGTCTGGCGCCACGTTGATCGAAACGCCGTGATAACTGACCCAGCGACGTACCCTTACGCCAATCGCCGCGATCTTACGTTCACTGGCGTTGGGATGGACAACCCAGACGCCGACGCGGCCGGCGCGGCACTCGCCGCTGACGCCAAGCCGACCGAGAGCTCTGATCGTCCATTCCTCCAAATTCTTGACGAACTGCCTCACATCCTTGCCGCGCCGCCCGAGATCAAGCATCACATAGACGACGCGTTGGCCTGGGCCATGGTAGGTGAGTTTGCCCCCGCGGCCAGTGGGGTATGTCGGCAGAAAGTCAGGCAGCAGTAATTCGCTAGCTTCGGTACCGGTTCCAGCGGTATAGAGCGCCGGATGCTCCAAGAGCCAAATCAGTTCCGGCTGGGTGCCGGCGCGGATCGCGGCAGCCCGGTCTTCCATCGCCGCCACCGCTTCAGGATAAGGCACCGACCCGCGGGTCACCTGCCATTCGACTGCACCCATTGCTTAAGGATGGCGCGTGCTGCCGCACGATGCAACCGACCTAGCTTGCTCACGGGGGTGGGATTTGCTAATGAGCGCCGACAATCGCGGTCGTGGCGGAATTGGTAGACGCGCAGCGTTGAGGTCGCTGTGGGAGAGATCCCGTGGAAGTTCGAGTCTTCTCGACCGCACCATCGAAAATCTAAGCCGTTGGATTAACTTGGGTTTTCCTCCCGCACCTTCTCCGGGGGCGTCGGCAAAAGATTTTTCTTGCCGAGGTGCTGTGGCGCTTGGGTCAGTTCGACCGCGCCCGCCGCTTTGCCGACGAGGGTTGGCGGATGGGCTGCGCACTGGTCACGTCACAACAATTTCTAACGATCACGTCCAGACCGCGATGTTTGAGATCGAACGGCTGGACGCCGCAGCGGTTTTGCCGCAGGCCGACGCTGCCCTATCCCAGGCTAAGAACATGGGCTCGATTTGATCCGCGGCTATGCGACGATCACGCGAGGCTGGGCTGCCTATCGACTGGGCGACCACGAGGGGGCGCGGCTGGCTTGCGCCACGGCATCGCCCAATTCCGCCGTCAGAACGTTCACTTTTGCTTTCCGTGGCTCTTGTCCTTGGCGGCCGAGATAGAGGAGGAGACGAGCGGCATCGATGCCGGCTTGACGATGATCGATGCCGCCATCGCCGAAGCAAATGACATGGGCCAGCATCGGATGGACGCAGAGAGTCACCGCATTCGCGGCGAGATTTTGTTCAACCGCAATCCGGCGAACGCGGCGGCAGCCGAGAAAGCCTTCCTCGCCGCGATCGCCATCAAGGCGCGGAGCTTCGAACTGCGTGCGGCCCTGGCACTGGCGAAGCTCTACCAGTCGACCGACCGCGCTGACGAAGCGCATGCCGTACTCGCCTCGACGCTCGAAGGCTTCTCGCCGCCGCCGGAATTCTGCGAGATCGAACAAGCGCAAACTCTGCTCAGGATGCTGAATCCATAGTGCCGCGCACGTGTCGTACTTCCGCAGTGGCACAACCACGACCGCTGTCGCTGCTGCTCCGGAAGGCTCGGTTACCCCTCGAAACTCTCCGTGAACGCTGACATGCCGAGTTGGCAGCGGAGTGCCAATCTCGGACATTGCAACCACGCCTGGATCGGGATGACTCGCGAGTACCGTCTGCGCGCTGGCCCGATTAGCGCTCGCCGCTGCCGGATGCGATATGACGATACGTCATCCGCTCAAAATGCGTCGGCGCGCCGCCGCCAGCGGATTGTCCGTCTTTGCTCCCAGTCGGCCATGCAGTGCATCGACGCGCTTGTGCGTTGGATGCGCAAGCGAGAGCCGATCTCGCGCAGCACCGGCTAGAATTTCCACATGCGGAAGAAGCGCTCGTCATAGAGACTCACCGCCTCATCGTCCCCGCGCGCCATGAAGAAGAACTGGCGTCAACGCCGCGGCGTTCCGCGATGCAGCCGGAGAATCTCGACGTCGGTGACGATTATCGTTAGGTGGGAACGATAAGCACAAGTTGCTGCGCCGAGTTCTTCACGCCTTTCGATACACCGACGAACAGCGCTTCGGCGAGCCGCCCGCGACTGCGGGTGCCCAATACGATCGTATCGGCCCCGACCCCCTGAGCGTATCGGATGATTTCCTTGGTCGGGTCTCCGTCAACGGAGACAAAGGACGCGTGGATGTCGGGGCGGTCGGCGACTATGGCTCTCGCTTCAGCAAGGACGCTTTCCGAGAGCATTCGTTTTGCTTCGGCATAACCTCCGTGGAGATGCTCAGCGGCGGCGAAGTCCGACGTCCCCCGGTTTCGTTCTTTGGAGGGCTCGTCGAAGTCATAGACATTTACATTCAAGACGATTAAATCGCCCTTGTTGACCGTTGTCAGATCGAGGGCCACCCGAAGTGCATTCATCGCCCCTTCTGAGCCATCCGTAGCGATCACAATTCGCTTAAACATGTCGTGGTTGCCTGCCCGTTTGACCGACCGGAGTCATCCATTTGTTGAAAAATATACCACCACAATCCCCAAGGAGCCAGAAAGCACGACGGCGGTTCCGCGCTTAAAGACCCTTCACCGCCAACTCAACACACACTCTTGCGACGCACGGCCGGACCATACATTCGGGTCACCCTCTGCCATCGCACGGTCGTCGCAGTAGGTCAGGCCAACGCCACACACCGGACCTTCAGTGAGCCACCGCGCAAGGTCGTGGAAGTGCCACTTCCGGACTTGCCCACCGCAGCATGATTGGCGAGACACCTACCCGCCAAAAGCTTAGATTAGAAGGCTGTTGCTCTATCCTCCGAGCAACGGGGCCAAAACCGTTATTTCATCGGTAATTATTCGCGGGCATCGGCTGGCGCAAGATGATGCGATTGGGGGAAGGCCTCACGCGCGCAAAATGCTGCCATTTCGCAGAAACGCTGCAATTTTCAGAAAAGCACGAGCCGCGCCATCACAAGATCGCGATCGCCGCGGTCATCCTCGGGCTGGTCCTCGCGTTGCTGCCGCCCGCGCAGCGGGCGACCGCGGTCAAGGTGGCGCTCGGTGGTGGGTGTGCTGATCGTGCTCGCTGCGGGTATGCACACGCCGAGCGGCAGCCGTCCTATCACCGGCGGCACGACCAGCGTGCAGGAGCCGACCACCGCGCCAGCGCCGTCCTCCCAATGGGGCGCGCTCTGCTAGTCCCCTTTACCCGGGTGAGTACGTCGACATTATGCGTCTTCCTTTCGATGCTCGTTTGAGACGCTGATGTTGTGCGAGTCTCTTTGATCAGCCGATGCAGCCCGATGAGGACCATCTACTACGCTAATCCGTCCGCTGAACGAAATGCCGGGATGGAGTCAGATTCGAGACGCAGATAGGAAATAGCGGCGCGGCTCGCTTGGTCATGGGGACTCCAAAAATTTCGCGGGGGGACTATGCATGCTACCATGCTAGCGCCGCCTCAATTCATCACCGAGGTTTCAAACCTGAAACCCGACAACGTAGGGGCCCCGAAAAGACAAACATTTTCTCGAGACGCTGGTGCGGCTTAAGGCAAACAGGCCGCTCGATCGCCCGAGCACCATTGGCTGAGAAGGAGAGGATGCCATGGCCTTCGCTATCAAAGTCAACGGGAACCCCCACAGCGTCGATGTAGAGGGCGACATGCCGCTGCTCTGGGTGTTGCGCGACGTGCTGGGAATGACCGGCACGAAATTCGGCTGCGGTATCGCGCAATGCGGCGCCTGCACGGTGCACATCGACGGCAACCCGGTGCGCTCCTGCCTGCTGCGGTCGGGTCGATCGGCAATCGCGCCATCACCACGATCGAAGGCATCGGCGCTACAGCGGCCGGCGCGAAAGTGCAGAAAGCCTGGCTCGATCTGGAAGTCATCCAATGCGGTTATTGCCAGTCCGGCCAGATCATGTCGGCGGCGGCTCTTCTTGCCGGCAATCCGCCGCCCGACGACGCCGATATCGACGCCGCCATGGCGGGAAACATCTGCCGCTGCGGCACCTATGTGCGTATCCGCGCGGCGATCAAGCGCGCCGCGGCCGACGGCTTAGGAGGCCGCCATGCGCGTTCTTGAAATACCCTCGCTCGCTCCCTCGCGCCGCGCGCTGATCAAAGGCGGCTTGGCCGGCGGATTCATCCTGGCGTTTCATCTTCCGCTCACGGCGGCGCCCGTCAACGAGCCGGAGCAGCCACCCGACAACACCGCCGGCCAATTGCCCCAATGCCTTCATCCGCATCGATTATAGGGGCAAGACGACGCTGGTCATGCCCCAGGTGGAGATGGGCCAGGGCGTCTATACCGCGGTGGCAATGATCCTCTGCCGACGAGCTCGATGGCGATTACGCACAGATCGTGCTTGAGCATGCGCCGCCGAATGACAAGCTCTATGGCAATCCGACTTTCGGCATCCAGGTTACCGGCAATTCCAATTCCATTCGCGCGTTCTGGGAGCCGCTGCGCACCGCAGGCGCTGCGGCCCGCGCGATGTTGATCCAAGCCGCGGCGGCGCAATGGCAGGTCGATCAAGCAAGCTGTACCGCATCGAACGGCAAGGTCATGCACGCAGCGAGCGGACGCGTGCTCGCTTACGGCGATCTGGTCGATGCGGCAAGCGTGCTGCCGGTGCCGAAAAACCCGCCGATGAAGCAGCCAAAAGACTTCACGCTGATCGGCAAGCCGCTCAAGCGCTTCGACACGCCGAACAAGTCCGACGGCAAGGTCGTTTACGGCATCGATGCGATGCTGCCCGGAATGAAATTCGCGACGCTGGCGCAATGCCCGGTCTTTGGCGGCAAAGTGGCTCATGTGGACGACAGCGCGGCCAAGAGTATTTCCGGCGTTCGGCAAGTCGTTGTGCTGGACGATTTGGTCGCGGTCGTCGGCGATCACATGTGGGCGGCCAAGCAAGGTCTCGACGCCCTTATTATCACCTGGGACGAAGGACCGAACGCGCGGATTAATTCGAGCGACATCTGGGAAGATTTGCGCGCCGCCAGCAAAAAAACCGGCGTCATCGCGAAATCCGTCGGCAACGTCGACAAAGGCTTGGCGCAAGGCGACAAATTCGACGGCGAATACGAACTGCCGTTCCTGGCGCACGCGACCATGGAGCCCCAAAATTGCACCGTATCGCTTACGCGCGGCGCCTGCGAAATATGGACCGGCACGCAAGTCATCACACGCGTGCAATCCGCCGCAGCGCAAGCCGCCGACTTGCCGGTCGACAGAGTGATCGTGCACAACCATTACATCGGTGGCGGCTTCGGCCGCCGGCTCGAAACCGACATGGTAGCGAGCGCAGTGCGCATCGCCCGGCACGTCGACGGGCCTCTAAAGGTCCTGTGGACACGCGAAGAGGACATTCGTCACGACATCTACCGCCCGGTCTATCGCGACATCATTTCGGCGAGCGTGTCAGGCGGAAAAATAGTCGCCTGGAAATACCGCGTCACCGGTTCGTCGATCATGGCGCGCTGGGCGCCGTCGATATTCAAAAACGGCATCGACATCGATGCGGTCGATAGCGCCGTCGACATGCCTTACGACATTCCCAACCGTACGGTCGAATATGTACGCGCTGAACCGCCGGTGCCGACCGGATTCTGGCGCGGCGTCGGACCGAACAACAACGTCTTCGCCATCGAATGCTTCATGGACGAATTGGCGCGGCGGGCTGGCAAGGATCCGATCGATTTCCGCCGCGGCATGCTCGACAACAATCCTCGCCTGAAGGCCGCGCTCGATCTCGTGGCGGAAAAATCCGACTGGGGAACGCCGCTGCCGCCTCGCGCCGGTCGCGGCGTTTGCGCGCAGCCCTCGTTTGGCAGTTTCATCGCTACCGTGGTCGAGGCCGAGGTGGACGATTACGGCGAGGTTCATCTGCGCCGGGTCACCTCGGCGGTGGACACCGGCATCGCCGTCAATCCCGACACCATTGTCGCGCAGTTGCAAGGCGGGCTGATCTTCGGCCTGACCGCCGCGTTGTACGGCGAGGTCACCATCGACAAGGGCCGCGTGCAGCAGTCTAACTTCAACGATTACCGCATGCTGCGCATCGATCAGGTGCCGAACATCGACGTGCATGTCATCAAGAGCGGCGAGGATCCCGGTGGCATCGGCGAAACCGGCTGCACAGCCGGTCCGCCGGCATTACGCAACGCGATTTACGCCGCTACCGGGGTGGCATTGCGCCGCTTGCCGATCGACCGCGCCGCAATCGTGGTCAACAAAGCGTAAATGTCATGCGCATCCGTGTTGTCGTCGTCCTTGTCATTGCTGTCCTGATTGTTCTAGCGGTTATCGGTTGGCAGTTTTATTGCCCAGGACCGATGGATTTCGCCGGCCGCTCGACGGTTGCGCTGGCGGATTATCACGGCGCCAATCCGACCGGAGTTCCGGCCGCGCTTGCCAAAGCGGACCAGGCGAAACGCGGCGAATACCTGGCGCGTGCCGCCGATTGCATGGTTTGCCACACCGCTCCCGGGGGCGCCCAATATGCCGGCGGCTTGGCAATTCCGCTGCCATTCGGGACGATTTATTCACCCAACATCACGCCCGACAAGGGCACCGGCATCGGCGATTACAACGATCAGGATTTTCTCAACGCAGTGCAGCGCGGCATCCGTCGGGACGGCGTGCGGCTTTATCCGGCCATGCCATATACGTCGTATACCTACATGACCGACGCGGACGCGCTGGCGATCAAGGCCTATTTGTTCAGCCTGCCGGCGGTGCATGCGGACAATCGCGCGAACACGTTTACGTTTCCGTTCAATCAACGCTGGACGATGATTTTTTGGTCGTTGCTCTCTAACGCCGATACGCGCTTCGCGCCGAACACCGCGCAGACCGCTGCGTGGAACCGCGGCGCCTATGTCGCGGAAGCTCTGGCGCATTGTGGCGAATGCCACACGCCGCGCAATTTTGCGTTTGCGCTCGATAACCGCAGAAAATTCGCTGGCGCGGTGACCGCCGGCTGGAAGGCCTTCGACATCACCTCCGACAAGGATACCGGCATCGGCGGCTGGACCGACGACGAGGTGTTCGCCTATCTCGCCAAAGGTCATGCGATGGGCCGCGGCACGGCGGCCGGACCGATGGGCGAAGCCGTCGACCAGAGCTTCGCCCAAATGGTCCCGGCGGATATTCGCGCGCTGGTCAGTTACTTGCGCAGCGTTCCACCGGTGATGTCATCGGAGCCGGCAACGATCGCATCTCCGGCACCGGCATCGCCCAGGGAAGGCGGCGCCGTCGCTGACGTTGCCGGCAGAAAGGTATTCGAAGAAGCCTGCGCCAGTTGCCACAACTGGACGGGAGTGAGCCCGATCTCGCCCTTCGCCACGATCGCCGGCGCCCGCGCGGTCAACGATCCGACGGCAACCAATGTCGCCCAGATCGTGATCTCCGGCACCATGAGGCACATGCCGAAAGGCATTGTCTCGATGCCGGCCTTCGGCAGCGCCTACTCCGACGCCGAGATCGCAGCGGTCGCCAATTACGTCACTGGGCGTTTTGGCGGCGCGTCATCCCATTTGACGGAGAAGGACGTCGCGGAGCTGCGCAGCCAAACCTCTCGCTGAACCTCGCAGCGATGGCAGTGCCGAAGCAATCGGCGTGGCGGGAGGCTATGATGAACGAACTGCTGGCCCGAATTATCGACGCCCATCTTGGACCCGTTGATGGTCTCGATTGATATCAGCAACGTCAGTTTCAACTAGCGAACCATTACACAAACGGAGGCTCAAATGATCCGCAGAGCGACAGCTGAAGGCTTCGTGCATGCTCTGGATCTGGCCCTGAATCTGGATCGTGTTGCCGGGCTTCAACTCCTTCTGCAGCTCGGTGACGATCTTGCTGATGTCCCCCGAAATGCTGCCAAGATCGCGGCCTTGCACGCTGGCGTAGATGTCCAATACCGGCTGAACATTGGATTGGTTCAGATTGGTCGCCACGCTGCCGCGCTGCAGCGTCGCCACGTTGCTCAGGAGGCCCGGGATCGGCGGCCATTGGCGGCGAGCGCGGTTGACACCGGGGTGTTGTCGAGTTCGTTGAGCGAGCTCACCAGACGCTCGGGCGTCTGGACCGCGATGAAATAGGGAATGCCGGTTTTCGGGTCGGACCAGAAATTGGGCGCGACCTGTTGCGAGGAACTGAGGCTGGTGCCAAGGTCACCGGCAACGGCTTGCGCGCTAAGACCGAGCTGCAGGGCCCGCGACCGATCAATGTTTATCTGGAAGGCCGGCGCATCAAGCTCCTGCTGAAGATGAGCATCGGCGATGCCCGGAGTGGCCGCGAGGCGTCGCCGCAGCTCGTGCGCCACCTTCAGATTGTTCGTGCCATCGCGCCCCACGACCCGAAGGTTGATCTGCGCTGGCAAGCCGAAATTCAGGATCTGGGTGACCATATCGGCGGCCTGGAAATAGAAGGTCACCGATTGAAAGGTGGCCGGCAGCACTTCGCGCAGCCGGCGCACATAATCGGCGGTGGGCGCATGCCGTTCCTTGAGCGAGATGAGGATTACGCCGTCGTTGACGCCGATGGTCGAGCCGTCTGTGAAAGCAAGATTGAAGACCCGTTGCGGCACGCCGATGTCATCGACGATTAGGTCCCGGTCGCGCGGCGGAATAACCTCGCGGATCTTGTCCTCGATGTCCTGGAAGATGCGCTCGGTAGCTTCGATGCGGGTCGCCGCCGGGGCGCGGACGTGAAGCTTGATCTGGCCGCCGTCAATGGCCGGGAAGAAGTCGCGGCCGACGACGGAATACGTCACGCTGCCCATTACGAGCATAAGTGCGGCGATAACCGGAACGAAACGCCGCCGCTTGAGCAACAGCTCCAGCACGCGCACATAGCTCCGGCGGAACCGCTCGAAGCTGCGCTCCGACCTCTGATGAAACCGTGTAAACCAATTGCCTGAGCGATATGTCTCGCCGTGGTGCTCGCCCTTGAGCAGCAGGCCGATGATGACCGGCGTCAACGTCCGCGACAGCACATAGGACGCCAGAATGGCGAAGACGACCGCAAGCCCGAGCGGCGTGAACAGGAATTTTGCCGGTCCTTCGAGGAAAATGACCGAAGTGAACACGCAGCTAATTGCAAGCGTCGAGACCAAGGTCGGCACTGCGATCCCATCGGAGCCGTGCATCGTCGCCGCAGCGAGGCTCATCCCCCCACTGCGCAGCCGGTGGGTGTTCTCAATCGTCACTGTCGAATCGTCGACCAGAATCCCGACCGCGAGCGCCATCCCGCCCAGCGTCATGGTATTGAGCGTATTGCCCAGGAAATACAGGATGACGACCGAGGTCAGAATCGACAGCGGAATCGAGACCAGAACGATCAGAGTCGACCGCCATGAACCAAGGACAGCAGGATCATCAGCCCAGTGAGCCCGGCCGCGATCGCTCCCTCGCGGAGCACGCCCGCGATTGATGCAGTTACCAGCTTCGACTGATCGAACAGCTCGTCGATGCCGAGCCCTGGGCGGTGCCGCTGCGCGCCGCCATCCGCAGGATCTTGCGGACTCCATTGACGACCGCGACGGTCGACGCATTGCCGTTCTTGAGAACGCCGAGCAAGACCGAGCGGTGTCCGTCGTCGCGGACGATGTTCCGCTGCACGGCCCAGCCGTCATGCACTTGACCGATGTCCTTGAGGAACACCGTCTACCCGTTTACGTACTTGATCGGAATGTCGTTGAGGTCGGCGATGCTCGAAGGCATCGCGTTAGTGCGCACGGTGTATTGCTTGTCGCCGATCTTGGCGAGACCCGACGGCACTGTCAGGTTCTGAGCATTGACCGCGTTGACCACATCCGCAGGGGTCAGGCCTGTAGCCTGAAGCTTGAGCGGATCGATGTCGACCATGATCTGTCGGTCCTTGCCTACGTCCGGCGCGGGAAAGGTCACGCCCGGCACAATGGCAAGCTGCTGGCGCAGGTCGTAGAGGCCGTAATCGTAGAGCTGCTGCTCGCTGAAGCGATCGGAGGCTAGGCTGAGCTGCAACACGGAGACGCTCGACGCGTCGCAGGGCAACACCCAGGGCGGCTGGACGCCTGTCGGCATGACGGAACGGACTGCAATTCGTCGCCGCAACGATCTGCGAGATGGCGAGATCGAGATTGATGTCGGGTTGAAAGTAAATCTTGAGAACCGAGATCCCGTTGAGGGTCTGCGCCTCCATATCCTTGACGCCGGTTACAGTGGTACTGATTGAGAATTCACAGTAGGTCGTGATGCGCTGCTCG
The DNA here is from genome assembly GCA_963804725.1 of uncultured Alphaproteobacteria bacterium. Taxonomy (GTDB): domain Bacteria; phylum Pseudomonadota; class Alphaproteobacteria; order ATCC43930; family CGMCC-115725; genus JAATGI01. The sequence goes on from CAWDRN010000015.1 coordinate 445,134, forward strand.
ATCTCCGGAACGCTTAAACCGGTGTACTGCCAGATCACCGACACCACCGGAATCTTGATCTCCGGGAAGATATCCTCTGGCATGACTACGATGGCCGAAACGCCGACAAACAGAATAAAGGCGGCTAGGACGTAGAATGTGTAAGGATATTTGAGTGCAAATCGAACAATGCTCATTTCAACGTCCTGGGCATAAAGTAAACGGTCAGTTCGGGGCGCTACACGCTTCGATAAGCTCGCTAGGAGCTTTCTCGTCGCCGTGCTGCTCGCATCAATCCGCCTGTGGCTCGAGAGCTGATGAGTCCACGTTCTAGTCGCGTGCCAGTGCCACGGCTGATAATTCGAGGAGCGCCCCCGGCACCCCGATCTGCCTTACCCCAATGCCCGTCGAGGCCGGGTGTGGCGGCCGGATCCGGGTCGCCTTTATCTCCGCGAATTCGCGCAACTGGTTGTCCAAGTCGCCGACGTGATAACTGGTCAGGCTCGCCACATCATCGAGCGTTGCCCCCGCCTCGTTGAGAATGGCTTCGAGCGACGTAAAGATGTTCTCCGCCTGACTGCGAAAGTCGAGAGAAAGCCGTCCCTCGGCGTCGACCCCGGCGATGCCGGAGACGAGAATCTGGTCGCCGATCCGGACGGCCGGCGCAAACTGGAAAGCTTCGGAGACCGCCTTCAACGAGGGCGGCACGATGGTTGTGAACAGCTTTGGCATTGGGTTTCTCCTGCCTCTCACGATGGTGATGCTTTTCTGAAGTTCGTCCGCGTCGCCCTCACGCCAACTCGGCAACCGTCTAGCCGAAGGCGCCGCTGTCGAGATGGTCGAGCGCAGCAGGGAAGGCGTCGAGCGGGTGGCGGGCATCCATCACGGGCTTGAGGCCGCGTCCGGCTTGGGGTCGGAGCCGCTCTCAGTTCGAGGCAGTTCCGACCAGATCGCGTCCATCTCTCCCATCTCATCATCTCCGCCGTGGCCTGCTGCCGATTAACGGATTAGATGATCACCTATATCGTTGAATTCAGCACTCCAGAGACGATCTTATTTCCCAAGATCGGTTCCTTCGAGGCGACAATCTGTGGCTGAATTGTTGAGCGGCGTCGATTGTGTTCGTGGCGGCAGTCGAAGCCGGCGGCTTTGCCGCTGCCGGCAAGCGTCTGCATCTCACTCGCTCCGCCGTCGCCAAGGCGATCGCGCGTATCGAGGAAAGGCTCAATGTGCGCCTGTTTCACCGCACGACGCGCAGCCTGGGGCTCACAAAGGATGGGCAGGTCTATTATGAACGCTGCGTTCGCGCGCTGGAGGAACTCCGCGCTGGCGAGGCCGCGTTGGAGTCCGGGCGGCGCGAAGTGGTCGGGCGTCTGCGCGTGCCAGTGCCAGTACTGTTCGGCCGTTACTGCGTCGCGCCTGTGCTGGCGAAGGTTGCCGCAGAACACCCCAAGCTAGAATTGGAGCTTTCTTTCAGCGACAGGCCTGTGGATCTGATCGAGGATGGCTTCGACCTCGCGATCCGGAGCGGCGACATCGGTGACGGCGCCGGCCTGATGACGCGCGCGATCGGATCGGAACGCCTGACAATCTGCGGCGCGCGCCCTTATCTCGCTAAGCATGGCCGGCCCGAGCGGTTGGACGACCTATCGCACCACACCGGCATCGTTTACTCGCGCGCCGGGCGCATCCGGAACTGGGAGTTTCCAGCCGGCGAGCGGAGAGTGCTCGTCGAGGCGACGCCCCCCAGCCGGCTACGCTTCGACGACGCGGAAGCCATTGCCGATGCCGCGGAGGCGGGCCACGGTCTCGCTTGGCTGCCCAACTGGTTGATCCGGGAGCGGGTCCGCTCCAGCACACTCATTCCACTGCTCACGGACGTGCCGAGTCTCGAAATCGTCACACATGCGCTCTGGCCAGCGACACCGCATCTGCCCTTGCGCGTGCGGTTCGCCATAGATGCGCTCGCCGCGGCGCTCCCCGGCATCACGGAGCTTTAGACTGGAACGCTTAGGCTGAAAATAACCAGGACCAAGACGTAGTCGGGATTTAACTGTCGAGGGGATTTCCGGCTGCACGCATTGCCAACTGGCGCGCCGTGATGTCGCCCGCAGCCAACATCCTGTTGAGCCGAGCCCAAATTTCTGCCGCTATCACCTGCTGCTGGGGATATAGAAAATGTTGGTCCTTGTGGCCGACGGCGAAGGTCCGGTTTTCCACCTCGGCGCCGCGAAAGGGACGGGCAGAAAGCCACCTTGTGCTGCCGAACCGGTGGACGACAGCGCCCATGCCTTCAGCCGAGCTGGTCGACGTGTCCGAAGCGGACATGCTGGCCAGAGAGGCTTGTAACGCAGATGGATGGGAAACTGCCGTTCATTTGTCCCGGTTTGAACGGCGCGGCCGTGTGAAAGAAACTCATCGGTTTCTGCCCACCGTTCTGGACCAGCATGCCGACAGTCACCTGTCCGAACACTCATTCAACCCACGATCGCGGCAAAGACCATTATCCGACGCGGGGCGGCGGTTCGGCAGCCAGCGCTAATGTCGCGTTGCGCACCGTCGCGACGTCGAGCGGTGACTTAAAGTGCAGATCACGCTGAGGGAACGGGATCTCAATCCCGTGCTTTTGAAATTTCTGCCACACCTGCAAAAGGACGTCGCTTTTGACGTTCGACAGGCCGTTCATTGGATCGCGAATCCAAAATCGCAATTCGAGATCGACTGAATTGTCGCCGAAGCCCATGAGCAGGCAAACCGGCTTTGGCTCCTTGAGCACGCGCTTAACCGCGTCTGCGGCCTCGAGACAAAGCGTCATAGCCTGGTTTACGTCGGAGCGGTAAGAGATTCCGATAGGTGTTTTCATCCGCACCTGCTCGGAGCTGTACGACCAGTTGACGACTTGCTGTGTGACGAGCTCCTCGTTGGGGATCAGGTACTCCTTGCCGTCGCGTGTTATGACGGAAACATAGCGAGCGCCTAGCGAATGAACGCGACCGTAGGTGTCGCCCACCGAAATCACATCGCCCGGCTTGATCGATTTGTCGAGGAGAATAGTTACGCCGCTCACAAAGTTCGCCACGGCCTTTTGCAAGCCAAAGCCAATGCCGACCCCGATCGCGCCTGTTAGGACGGCAAAACCGGTGAGGTCGATCCCGATATCTCGCAACGCCGCGAATACCGCGACGAGAACTAGGACGATCTTTACGAACTTCGTAATGAGCACCTGAAGCGAAGGAGTCAGGTTCGCGGCGGAGGCGATACGCTTTTCGAGCAACCTTCCTGTAAGCGTGGCAATCCAAAGAAGGGTGACCAGCAGTAACGCGCCCTTTACGACCATGAGCGCCGACAAACGTAATGTACCAAGATTGACGGCTACGCTGTCCAAAATGGCCATAAGGGGATTGAGGAGATTGAGAATGTTGAGCGCCGCGATAATCCACACAGTAACGGCGATCACGCGGGCCCGGAAGGGATCGCGCACAAGCGATGCGCTAAGCCGAATAACGACCCAAGCCGTCAGCAGGCTCACAACAAGATTGACAAATTGGACCGGCCAGCCCGCATCAGATGCGATCAGCACCCATAGCCATTGGATTGTAAGCCAAATCAGCGGTAGGGCCAGCGGCTCAAGCGCGCGTTTCAAATGCGCAAGCTGGGATTCGTAACGGCCGTGCCCTGCGGAGGCGATCGCCACCCGCAGGCGAGGCGCAAAATAGCGTGCCGTGAGAAAGGCGATGGCGACGACAAGCACCTGGCTGACCGTGGCAATACTCAGTGCCACCGCATTCCGCGCGAACCAGTTCTCTGCGGCGAGAAGATTATCGAGATAAAATTGGCGCTGGAAAAGCCACTCCATTGTCCGAGACTCCTCATCGCGTTAGGGCAGATGGTCCGTCCGTCGATCCGCTTACCCGGGATGGGTACATCGCGGCCAATCTCGGAACAGGGCCGCGCTCGTGTCAATGCAGCCGGTCTTCAACCGAGTTGACTACAGCATTTCCTGCCGCACGCATTGAAAAGCGTTTAGCTTGGCACCCGCACCTCGATGGTTGAGATCAGTCCGGCGACGTGCTCCGCGGGCAGTTGGTCAGGAGCGCCTGATCAAGCGCTGCAGCATGAAACGGTGATCGACGCCCAACAAGATTGCCTCGATCACATGCCTGACGCCATGCGGTTCCGTCGGGCCACCGTCGAACACATGTTCGGCACGCTCAAGGATGGGCGCTCTCACTTCAAGACAACAACCCTGGAAAAGGTCAGAATCGAGATGAGCCTTCAGGTCCTGGCCCACACTCTGAAGCGGATGATCCAGATCCTGGGGCGGGGACCGCTCATGCAGCAATGCGGGCTTGAGAAGGCCCGCGTCGGTTCACATCAACACAATAGGCTGCCAAGACCCGACGTTCGGATCCTATCGCTGCCAATCAAGCGGGACGCCTGTGTCACAGCCTCCGCTTCTCTCCGTCGATGACTTCGGAAAGGGCGATTTTGCTTTCGGCCAGCCCAAACCGTCCAGTTTTCGGCATCTCGGCTGCAAAGCGGACGGTCGCAAATCCACCCTGAACAGCCGGGCCGGTCCCAACTCAATGAAGACGTTCAAGCCTGACCCGGCTGATCCTGGAAGCCGACGTTCCGCGACCAGCCGTGGCAGGTAACGTAGATTTAATTGCAGTCATCCATCACGCAAACGGATCGCGGCGTCACTCGTCGAACTTCTTGATCGCCTCCGCGCTGACTGGCGTAAAGAAATTGACGAGATTGCCGTCCCGATCGCGGAACAACAGTGAGCGGTTGCCCCACGGCATCGTTGTCGGCTTCTGAACCAGGGAGCCGCCAATTATGTCCACCAGCTTTCGATAGTCCGTATCCACGTCGTCCACGCGGAATTCGATGATGGCGGCGCGGTTGTTAGCGGGACGGGCTACGTTGCCGCCGAACAGCTGCACCGTGCGCTCCGTAGCAGGTGGACTCCCGGTGCGGGTAGCGATCAAAATTTCCCTTACGCTTCAAAGGGCCTCTTAGCGCCCGCACCTTGAATTAAGCCTATGAAAGATGCGGAATATGGGACAATTCTCGACCGGACCATCAGAAAATTCGTGTTCGGCTCGATAACGGGAGGTAGGCATGGCCGGTCCCATCATCAACATTGCGGATCTCGAGTTTCGGCCGTGGGGCCATGGTGCCGTGCTGCCGGGCCAGAAGACCGACGCGTCGCCGCAATTCGGCGCCAGGCTCGGCGCCATCAGCGCGCGTATCGGTGCGCATAAGCTCGGCTACAATCTGACGGTCATTCCTGCCGGGAAGCGCGCTTTTCCGCGTCACAACCATCACGTAAACGAGGAGATGTTCTTCGTTCTCGAAGGTACAGGCGAGGTCCGCATCGGCGATCAAACCTATCCGCTCCGCGCTGGCGATGTCGTCGCGTGTCCTCCTGGCGGAACCGAGACCGCGCATCACATCATCAATACCGGGACGGGGGAGCTGAAGTTCCTCGCCGTGAGCACGATGATGTCGCCCGAAATCGCGGACTATCCCGATAGCGGCAAGTTCGGCGTGCTCGAATTCGGCGGTGTCGAGCCCGATGGGCGGCCGCGCGGTAGCCGTTTCATCGGCCGGCGCGACACCAGTGGCGACTATTGGGAAGGCGAATAAAGCGTCACCTGATTGAGAAAAAACCGGGCCGTCGGCGCCGACGGCCCGGACAAGGCGGGGAGGAAGAAGAATCCGCCTTGTGTACCTAGCCGCGGCGGAAGCGACCGTGGTGGCGCCTGCCGCCAACCAGACCATCCGCGACCTGCTTCTGGTCGGGGGTCAACGACTTATAGAGGGGCTTCAACGCGGTGAGGATACGCTCGCGGCCGGCCTCCCGCATCTTCAACACCTGGACCTGCATCTCGACGCGGTCGATTGCGGTCCTCGGCTTGTCGCGGTTGGCGCGCCATTGCTGGAACGCCGCCGCCCGGTCCTTGGCGTTGGCCCGCATGGCATCGGCCAGACCATTGAAAGCGCTCTCCTGCGCCGGCGTGATCTGCAGCACGGCCTTGATAAAGGCGATGCGGCCCTCGACGAACCGGGCGCGTGTCGCATCGCTCATAGGACGGCGCTCACGCATGGTCCGGTCGCCGCTCGGGGCCGGGCTAGTCGTCGCGGCCTGGGCAAAGGCAGGGGACTGGGTCAGGGCCCCGGCGCCGAAGCCGAAGCCGCCCGCGACTAGGGCTGCCAGCGTCAAAGCGGAAACCGAGCTCTTAAAGGCGTTCATAACATACTCCTATGGGGGTCGGGATGATTGTCCCGTTCTAGGGGAGGGATCGGATGCCCATCCCCTGGCGGCGCTGAAAATTGAACGACGACAGGTCTTCGAGAGGTCCGACAACGCCACCCGACCGGGCGAGTTTGCCCCGCCCTCAGCAGGCTCGGGCAGGATCAAGCTCGATCACCATCGGTATTTTTGGAAACCGACCATTCTCGGCCGAGCCGTGACTGCTCTTGCGGAGCACTATGGTTGGAAACGACCCGACGCCGCCATTGCCCAAGCGAGGCTTGAAGGGCTCAGGAGCGCGGGACCGGTCACGCATGCATCCGCGATATATCGAGAAGAACACTTGCCTCCAGTTGTTTCTCGTCGAGACGATGTTTCACCAGATCGCCGATGCTGACGATGCCCTTCAGCTCGTTGCTTTCGATAACGGGAAAGTGACGGATCCGAGCCGTTGTCATGGTCGCAAGCACAGCATCGACGCGATCGGAGGAGTGACAACTTAGGATGGGCGTTGACATCAGTTTTTGGACGTCAAAGCCCAGGACCGCGGAACCATCTCGCGCTACCGCCTTGATAAAGTCCCGCTCCGAAAATATGCCGACCGGCTTCATCCACCGATCCTCGACGACCAAGGCGCCAATGCGATGCTCAGCCAGTTTGCGGACCGCAAGTTCAACGGTGTCCGTAACCTGTATCCTTACGACATTATCGCCCTTGGCCCGTAAAACATCCGAAATGAGCATAGCGGCCTCCTGCCATCCTAGGGGGAGCCGTCTTGGATCGGCGCTGCTCGCCTCGGCGGTCCCTTAATCGGCTAGATGGGATTCGGCAATCCATTAGCCAAGGCATGCGGCGTCGGCGCAGTCTTGCCAACGGCCTTCCGTGCGGGTCCGCGCGTTATGTCCTTTCACCCGCAACTGGGCGAGCCAGGCTCGGCGGGGTCGCCAATGTTTTTTTACTTTACCGATGAAAACGCCGTCGGTTTCAGAAAAGAGTTGCTGACTGAAGCAACAATCGGCCCATCGCGCTCGGTCTCGGCGCGCTTCTCATTCCATTCCGGGTCGACGACAAACCTGTCCCATTTTTCTTCGCGCTCAGCGAAGGAGCGCCACTGCAGCAAGTAATAGAGTTCAGAGCTGTTTTCGCCGACGGCTACGGTCCAAAACCCGGCTTGCCGAATGCCGAGCCGCTCCCAAATGCGCAGCGTGTGCGTCTCGAACCGGTTCAACAGCGCCGGCAAGCGGCCTGGGAGGCAGCGGTAGATGCGCAGTTCATAGATCATGGCTATCCTTCGGCGATTGCACGCTTTGCTTCATGGTCGCAGTCGATCAGTTTGGCACGTTCGGCGATTGCGGGCGCAACATGGCGACCATTCTCGATATTGATCCAGAGTCGCAGCAAGAGGCGTCGCTGCGTCGGCGAATCCGTGAACGCCGTGCGCGAGTGAAAATTCGTCCAATTGTGCCAAAATAACATTTCACCCGGCTCGAGGATGAAACTCGCTGCGAGCTCCGGATGCACCGCGAGCCGATTGAGATAAATCATCGCTTCGGCAAGTTCGGGCGGGAACGGCTGGCCCATTAGCTCGGTCGCAAAGCGCATGAAAATCGTGTGGTAGTAGCAACTCACCTGGCCGTCGACGTAGCAAAAGATCGGTACCTTGTGCGGCGAGACCTTGGCGCCGGCCGTGTCGGCGCGAGGATTTTGGGCGTGATAGTAGCCCTCATAGAGGGCTGACAACAAATCGGGTCGCGTCGCCACGATCTCGTTATGCAAGGCGACGCTGCTGACGAGCCCGGTGCGGCCACCCTCGGCCGCGACCTCGACCGAGGCCAGCGACATAATTTCATGCAAGTCAGTGTGCGGGCGCAGCTCCTGATCGCCGAGATAGCCGCGCCCGGTTGGATTGTCCGGATCCTTGCGGACATGGCCGATCTTGTCGCCGCTGCTGCTCTGAGCGACCCCTTGCCCGAGATGCGTGCCAAGGCCCCAATAGAGCCGCTCATAATCGTCAAGCCGGGAGCGGTCGAGATTGGGATGCGCGAGGATGATGGCGCCGTGACCATCGAGAAGCGCCGCGCGTGCCTGCGCCATCAGGGCCGCGATCACGGGATGGTTAAAATCGCTGCACGTGATCTGCGTCGTTGGCAAATGCCGCGTCGCCGCCACCAAGGCGTCGAGCACCGCGACTTCGGCACCGCTCAAGCGTCGCATCAATCCCTCTTTGCCGCCGATGGCCTTGCTCGTCCAGGCGACAGGATGTTTGATTTGTTGGCGACAGATCTCGGTCATTGCCTCCTCATGCGACACCCTGCGCCGCGGCGCGTGCGACGATGGCTCGAGCATCGACTGTTGCGGGCACGGTGCCGAAGGTTCCGCTCCAGCCCGCGAAACGGCTCGCGCAAAACGCGTCAGCGACCGCCGCAGGCGCATTGCGCACCAACAGCGCGCCCTCTAGTGCCAGCACCAGCATTTCGGTCAAGCGCCGCGCCTCGACCTCCCGAGGCCGTGACTCGAGCATTCCCTCGAGTTCGGTGATGAAGTCGTCGAGACGCCGATCGGCACCGCGTGCCTTGCCGAGCTCGGCGCGCAACACTTCGATCGCGTCCGGCGTGCGATCCAGTGCGCGTAGCACATCGAGCGCCATGATGTTGCCTGAGCCCTCCCAGATCGAATTGACCGGCATCTCGCGATAGAGGCGCGGCATGATCAATTCCTCGACATAGCCGTTGCCACCCAACACTTCCATGGCCTCGCCAGCAAGCGCCATGCCGCTCTTGCACACGAAAAATTTTGCCGCCGGTGTCATCAGTCGGCGGAAGTGCATTTTCTCCGGCATCGTCTGCGCGGTCGAAAGCGCCTGCCAGGCGCATCGCCAACTGCATCGCCGCCTCGGCCTCAATGGCAAGGTCAGCGAGGAGCAACGTCATCGCCGGCTGATCAACTAAATTTTTTCCGAAGGCGGCGCGGTGCTTGGCGTGATGAATCGCCTGTGCCACCGCCTGGCGCATCAACCCGGCAGAACCGAGTGCGCAGTCGAGCCGGGTATAGGTCGCCATTTCAATCAGGGCTGGAATGCCGCGGCCCTCCTCGCCAACCAGCCAACCAAGCGCGTTCTCGAACTCGACCTCGCTCGATGCGTTCGATTTGTTGCCAAGCTTGTCCTTTAGGCGGCGCAAGCGCAGCGCATTCCGTTCTCCATCCGGTGTGAAGCGCGGCAGGAAGAAGCATGAGGGACCGGACTGCGTCTGCGCGAGCACCAGAAATGCGTCGCACATGGGCGCCGACATGAACCATTTGTGACCAACAAGGCGGTAAGGTTGGCCCGGTCCACTGGTGGCGAGGGGGCTGGCGCGCGTCTCGTTGGCGCGCAGATCGGAGCCGCCCTGCTTTTCCGTCAAGTCCCATACCCATCAACATGCCGGTCTTAAGCGTGACCGGTATGAAGCGCTTGTCGTATTGGCGGGAATAGATACGCGGCAACATTTGCGCGGCGATGTCGCTTTGGCGGCGCAGCGCCGGCACGACACCGTAGGTCATGGTAATCGGACATTGCACGCCGGCCTCGGCCTGCACCAGCAGCATCACCTTGGCAGCGCGTGCGACATGGGCGCCGGGTCTCGGTTCGGCCCAAGGCGCGGCATGAACGCCGGCGCCGACGCCGAGTGCCATCATCTGGTGCCAGGTGGCATGAAACTCGACAGCGTCGAGCGCGTCGCCATAACGGTCATAGCTGTGCAGGATCGGCGGATTGCGGTTGGCGAGCGCGCCCCATTCGATGGTTTCGGCGCGACCGAGCAGACGACCGAACTCTGAGAGATCGTCATGTGCCCATGGCGCGCCCTCCCGGGTTACCGCTTCCTGCAGCGCCGTATCGGCGCGGTAGAAATCATAGTTCTGCAGTGGCGGCGGCTGGTTCTTGGCGCGGAGCGCGACGCCGTTGTCGCGCGCAAGATGATCGTTCATCGCTCGTATCCCACGGCATCCTACACCGCGCGCAGCATGGAGGCGAGCTGCCGGCCATATGGCGCCGTTCTTTACTGGCGATCGGCCTTGAGTGCCGCCAGCTCGCGTTCGACCGCACTCTTGGCCCGGTCCCAACCAGTTTCGCTCGCAAGCGCAACCCTTTGCGAGACTGCTTTGGCCTGGTCCCACACCCGGCGCAGAGCGCGGCCGGCCTGCTGGCTCTCAGCCGTGGCCGCCGCCAAGTGGGTCTCGACCTTTTGCCACCAATCCTTCATCGTGGCGCTCATCGTCTTGAGGAAGGCGTCCTCGTTGATGCCGCCTTCGCTCTGCTCCTGGGCACTGTCCGCGGCGAACATCGCTTTCGGCGCCCACGAAAAGCAGCATCGCCATGAGGCCAAGCATAGGAGATGCTTTCATTTCGAACTCCGATCGATCAGGATTGCTATTGATCGAACAACAAGTCGCGCCATGATTCATTGCGTTTTGCCGGTTCCTGCGCAGTGACGCCCCTGAACCTCATCAAGCTCGCTGTCGGCGTCGCCGATCTCAAGGAGATGGCGCGAGTTGCAAAAGCGAGCGCCGGCGCGAACGCGGCCGTTATGGCTTCTTCACCCGCAACATGCCGAAGCGCGCCGAGGAACTGCTCGATGGCGGCTCGATCTATTGGGTGATCAAGGGCCAGGTGCGCGTGCGCCAGCTGCCTCAAGCGGTTTCATCCCAGGGAGGACGATGAGGGCCGGCCCTACGTCATCGTCGAGTTCGACCGGAAGCTGGTGCCGGTGATGCCGCGCCGCCACCGCCCGTTCCAAGGTTGGCGCTATCTCGAGGCGCAAGGATGCGCCGCGCGATCTGCCCAAGCGGCGCCAAGGGCGACGACGAACTGCCCGAGGCTTTGGCGTCGGCATTGCGTGAGTTGGGGTTGCTGTAGGGACTGGAAATCGATGGGCAATGCCCATATACCCTGCCCACTGATATATGTGGGAAATTATGATGCCATTGACTCGCTGCCCATCCGGGATTAATTGAGGCCGCGTCGCAACCGTCCCCTGGCAGGGCCGGATCGAGGAGGATGCTTAGAGCGTGACGACCGAAGCACTGTTGCGGGAAATCTCCGATTATTGCCGCCGCGTCGGCATGGCCGAATCGACTTTCGGCCGGCTCGCGGTGAACGACGGCAAGCTGGTCAGCCGGCTGCGCACCGGTGCCTCGGTGACCATCGACACGATGGAACGCGTGCGCAGCTTCATCGGCGCGCCCGCCAACGCGGTCGGCCGGCGCGGCAAGGTCAAGGTCGCCGGCGAGCAACGCGGTGCCCGCGACCGTCACCGCCAAGTCCGGCAACGGCGCCGCGGCAAGGTCCCAGGGCGCGGCCGACAAGAATTTCCGCTTCTACGACAACCGGCAGAAATATCTCTCCTTCGTCAATACCTGCAGCGAGAAGTGGGTGGTGGCGCAGCGCGTCGGGCTGGAGCTCGACAGCATCCATCCGCGCCCGCCCGCGGTCCGCGTCTTCGATGCCGGCATCGGCGACGGCACGGTACTGACGCGCGTGATGCGCGCGATGCACAGCCGCTTTCCGGCGATGCCGTTCTATATCGTCGGCAAGGAGATCAGCCTCGAGGATGTCCGGCTGGCGCTTGCAGAAAATGCCGGACCGGTTCTTCGAGCATCCGGCCTCGGTGCTGGTGCTGACCAACATGTTCTATTCCGAGGCGCCGTGGCTCGCGCCCAACTCCGTCAACGCGGCGGCGAGCCTGGTGTGGCACGAGGTCGGGCTCACCGGCGCGACGGCGCACGAGTTCGAGGAGCAGATCACCGATCTCGAACCGTTCCTCACCGCCAATTGGCGCGCCAAGGTGAGCGCCACCACCGGCAACCCGATGTACGAAAAGCCGGTCGTGCTGGTGATCTATCGCGAGGATTACAAATTTCTGCTCGATCAGGTGCTGCCCGCATCGCGGCGCGGTGCGCGCCGACTACGATCTGGTCATCGCGTCGCAGCCCTATCGCGCGCGCGCCTCGACCGAGTTCAAGGCCAAGAAGGTGATCGCGCCGCTGGCGCGCGCGCTCGGTCCCGGCGGGCGGCTGATCGCGATCCACAGCCACGGCGACGATCCGGGCCTGGAGATCGTCCAGAAGGTCTGGCCGGGCGAGAATCCGTTCCACACCGACCGCCACGCGCTGTTGCGCGCGACCAAGGAAGAGCTGGGCTCGGCGGGACGCGATTTCAATTTCAACGCCTATGCCGACAACCGCTCGCTGTTCAAATACGAGATGCACACGCTGCCGACCGAAATCGCGGCGTCGATCGGCACCTCGACTTTGTTCGCGGCGTGGAACGCGGCGATCTATGTGGCGCAGATCGAGGATCAACGCCTCGAGGAAGTGATGAACAGCAACGCCTATCTGGATGCCACGAAGGAAGTGCTCCATAAACATGGCGGGCTGTGGTTCTGGGATGAGTCCTTCGTCATCTCGCGCAAGCGGGAAACGGCTTAATCTAGCGGGAGCGGACACAGTGAGCAAGCGCGATTATCTCTTCACCAGCGAATCGGTTTCGGAAGGCCATCCGGACAAGGTCTGCGACTGCATTTCCGATGCCGTCGTCGATACGTTCCTTGCGGCCGACCCGCAGGCGCGCGTCGCCTGCGAGACCCTCGCCACCACCAACCGCGTCGTGCTGGCGGGCGAGGTGCGCGGCCCCGGCATCGATCACCAAGGATGTGCTGATCGACGTCGCGCGCCAGGCGATCAAGGATATCGGCTACGAGCAGGAAGGCTTCCACTGGCATCGCGCCAATGTCGAATGCCTGCTGCATTCGCAATCGGCCGATATCGCTCAGGGCGTCGACGCCGCCGGCAACAAGGATGAAGGCGCTGGCGACCAGGGCATCATGTTCGGCTATGCCTGCACCGAGACGCCGGAGCTCATGCCGGCGCCACTTTACTACGCGCACGAGATTTTGCGCCTGATGGCGCTCGACCGCCATGCCGGCAAGGCGCCGATGCTCGGTCCCGACGCTAAGAGCCAGGTGAGCCTGCAATACGTGGACGGCAAGCCGAGTACGCACCACCTCGGTCGTGGTCTCGACCCAGCACCAGCGAGGAGGTCGATCAGGACAAGGTGCGTGAGATCGTGCGCCCCTACGTCATGAAAGTGCTGCCGCCAGGCTGGATGTGCGACGATCAGCATTTCTACGTCAATCCGACGGGCCGTTTCGTCATCGGCGGTCCCGACGGCGATGCGGGCTCACCGGGCGCAAGATCATCGTCGACACCTACGGCGGCGCGGCACCGCATGGCGGCGGCGCGTTCTCCGGCAAGGACCCGACCAAGGTCGATCGCTCGGCCGCCTATGCCGCGCGCTATCTGGCGAAGAACGTGGTCGCGGCGGGTCTCGCCGACCGCTGTACCATCCAGCTTGTCCTACGCGATCGGCGTGTCGAAGCCGCTGTCGGTCTACATCAACACCGACGGCACCGGCCATGTCGATGAGGACAAGCTGGTGAAGGTGCTGCAGCGATTGATGGACCTTTCGCCCGCGCGGCATCCGTACCCATCTCGGCCTCAATAAGCCGATTTATCGCCGGACCTCGTCCTACGGCCATTTCGGCCGCAAGCCTGAGGTCGATGGCGGCTTTTCTTGGGAGAAGACGGATCTGGTCGCCCAGCTGAAAGGGGCACTCTAGCCCGTTGCTCGAGTTGGTGGCGGGCGGCGTCGCGTCCGAGTGTTTGTTTTGTAATTTAGCGGAAAACAATCGTGCCGGGCCGTGACGACCGGGGCAGTCCCGGGGGGCGCGGCACGATGCTGGAGGAGTTAGAGCCGATGGCCATCGCCTCCGAATACAAAGTGAAGGACCTCGCGCTCGCCGAATGGGGGCGCAAGGAAATCACTATCGCCGAGACCGAAATGCCGGGCCTGATGTCAACCCGCAAGGAATACGGGCCGAAGAAGCCGTTGAAGGGCGCGCGCGTCGCCGGCTCGCTGCACATGACGATTCAGACGGCGGTGCTGATCGAGACGTTGAAGGAGCTCGGCGCCGACGTGCGCTGGGCGTCGTGCAATATCTACTCGACCCAGGACCATGCCGCCGCGGCGATCGTCGCTGCCGGCACGCCGGTGTTCGCAGTGAAGGGCGAGAGCCTCGAGGAATACTGGGAATACACCCACAAGATTTTCGAGTGGGGCGACGGCGGCACGCCGAACATGATCCTCGACGATGGCGGCGACGCCACGCTGCTGGTCCATCTCGGCATGAAAGCCGAGAAAGACCCGACAGCGATCGCCAAGCCGACCAGCGAGGAAGAGGAATTTCTCTTCGCCGCGATCAAGACAAAAGCTCGAAGGCGCGCCCGGCTGGTATTCGGGATCGGCGCCGCGATCAAGGGCGTGTCCGAGGAGACCACGACCGGCGTCCATCGCCTCTACCAGATGGAAAAGGACGGCCGCTTGCTGTTCCCGGCGATCAACGTCAACGACAGCGTCACCAAATCGAAGTTCGACAATCTCTATGGCTGCCGCGAAAGCCTGGTCGACGGTATCAAGCGCGCCACCGACGTCATGATGTCAGGCAAGGTGGCGTGCGTCGCCGGCTATGGCGATGTCGGCAAAGGCTCGGCGGCTTCAGCTTGCGCAATGCCGGCGCACGCGTGATGGTGACGGAGATCGATCCAATCATGCGCCTGCAGGCGGCGATGGAAGGCTATCAAGTCGTGACGATGGAGGACGCGGCGCGGGTGGCCGACATTTTCGTCACCGCGACCGGCAATGTCGACATGATCACGCTCGATCACATGCGCGCAATGAAGGATCGCGCCATCGTCTGCAACATCGGCCATTTCGACAACGAGATCCAGGTCGGCGCAGCTTGAAGCAACTCAAATGGGACAACATCAAGCCGCAGGTCGACGAGATCGAGTTCCCGGACGGCAAGAAGCATCATCCTGCTGGCGGAAGGCCGCCTGGTGAATCTGGGCTGCGCCACGGGCCATCCGAGCTTCGTGATGAGCGCGTCCTTCACCAACCAAACGCTGGCGCAGATCGAACTCTGATGCTAATCCAGGGCAAGTACCAGAAGAAGGTCTATACCCTGCCAAAGCACCTCGACGAGAAAGTCGCGCAGCTTCATCTCGCCAAGGTTGGCGTCGCATCTGACCAAGCTGACGCCGAGAAGCAGGCCGCCTATCTTGGCATCTCGTCCAGGGCCCGTTCAAGGCCGACCATTACCGGTATTAATGGCAATGGCTGGAGCGAGGCCCATGCGGGCTTCGCGACGCCGGCTTCGCCCTCAGGAGGAGGAACATTGTTGATGCCATCTAATTGGTCCTCGATGCCGAGGAGCGAAACGAAGTACCGCGTCTCGAAGCGCGCACAACTAGTGATGCAAGGGACCATCGTCGGATCGCCGGCCGAGACCAATCTCTCGGCTGCCATCGCTGCGCTGGTGCAGGGCGCGTCGCTGGAATTAATGCCACGCGACCAAGGCGCGGTCGACCGCTGCATCGAAAAGGCGGTGCCGGGATCCGAAGTGTTCATCGCGCGCGTGCCCGGTGACGTGCATGGCGCCACCGTTGCGACCGCTGTACTGCTGCAGAACGCCGGGTTCGATCCGATCCCTCATGTCGGCGCGCGCTACTTCGAGAACGAGGTGGCGCTCGACGACACGGTGGCGCGCCTCGTGGGCGAAGCCGGGGTCACCAAGGTGCTGTGCATTGCCGGCGACCTCGATCATCCTGCCGGGCCGTTCGCCGCCAGCACCGACGTAATCGCGACCGGCGTTTTGCCAAGCACGGCGTCAAGCGCGTCGGCATCGCCGGCTATCCCGAAGGCCACGGCAAGATCGCGCATGCCCGTGCTGGCGGATCACATGGCGAAGAAGCTGGCGCTGCTCGAGGAGCAGCGCATTCCGGCGCTGATCGTGTCGCAATTCTGCTTCGAAGCGGCGCCGATCGTCGATTTCATCGCGCGTGTCCGCGAGCGCGGGCTCTCGGTGCTGATCCGCGTCGGCCTGGCCGGTCCTGCCAGCGTGACCACGCTCGCCAAGTTCGCGTTGCGTTGCGGCGTCGGCAATTCGATGCGCGCGCTCACGAGCGGTCGCGGCATGACACGCCTTCTGACCGAAGCAGGACCCGAGACGGTGGTCGCGGACCTCGCCCGGTCCAACCCCGATTTAGAGCATCTTCATCTTTATACCTTCGGCGGCGTGTCCAAGGCCGCCGATTGGCTCAACGCCGTCCGCGCGGGCAATTTCGTGCTCGCCAAGGATGGCAGCGGATTCCGCGTCCGATCCCGATAACGGCTTGCGGCTTTCGTTACCTGTGCGCTAAGCTATTGATACAGAACGGATATCGGTGGTAAGCCGCGAGCGAAGATCGATCAAACGCGCCGGGGTCCAGCCGCAGGAAAAACTCTGCATAGTCGTCCGATCTTACCCCTGCCACAAATCTCAGAGCTCCGCGATTGAGCTCGCGATCACTCCAACCGTCCATCGACCCGGCGATGAAATGAACTGCTTCCAAATTGGCTGCCCACGGCATTTATTTTCTAACCAGCTCCCAATGTGGGTCCACAATGAAAAACGACGGTCTTGCAGTGATTCCCTGTCCATTCATTGAAATACAAAATGTTACAGCCTTTTTCGTCTCCTGTTTTATTGCCACTCTTATTAAGTTTCCGGAAAGGACCGATTAGGATTTCGAGAGGGTCTGCCATCGAAAACTCGGCCTCGCTTAAATCCGCGCTAATATAAGCCTTTAGCTGTTGATCGCTGGTAATTCCGTATGCCGCGCCCCATCCATCATGGTAGTGATTTTTCGCCGACTTCGTAATTACCCATTCGTACGTATCTTGCGGCTGGGCCTGTGGTACGGGCTGCTTTGTTATGGGCGTTGTTACTGCCTTCGGAGCGGTCTTGACGATGTTAGCCCAGGCAGCCTGTATGGTCGCTCGCCAGCGCTGAAGCGACAGACTTTGAATTCGGCACCGACATGCGGACGCCAGGCCCAGAACCGTTCTCTACAACACCGGCGAGGCTGCCGACGCCTGCGCTGATTCGGTAGCGGCCAGGGCCAGCGCTCATCGCTGGTGAAATCCGCACCGGCGTTGCCGGCGGGACAACCCTCGACCCCATCTTCGCCTGCGCCGCCACGCGGTGGGCGGCAGCATGACGGCCAAGACGGTCAGCCTCGGCTTCTAGCCCATGGTCCCGAACCACCGCAAGCCCGGTGCCGAGAGGGTTGCGTACCCGCCCCGCGCGCTGCTGCACGACATGCGCCAATTCATGGCCCAGTAGTTGCTGGCCATGCATCGTATCGGGCTGGTAGCGGCCCGGCGCGAAGTAGATATCGGAGCCGATGGTAAAAGCGATCGCGCCGATGCGCTCGGCCTGGGGTCCAATATGCACACGGACATTAGAGAAATCGGCCCGGAGCGCGGTCTCCATCTTGTTGCGTACCGCCTCCGTCAACGGCCGACCGCCGCCACCGGCAAGCCCAAGCGACCCGGCTTCAACGGCAAACGCACTGCCGGCCCCGTGGCGCTGTAACGCGCCCGGTTGGCACCCAGAGGCCGGCGCCGGTCGCCCGGATGGATGTGCCGCAAAGGCCACTGAGGATGGACCGGGCTGACGGCCGGCGAATGCTGGCCGCGGCGCCCCCGCCGGACGCCCTGCAAAGGCCGTGGCCGGCGGACCTGCCGCCCTCATCACCTAAATCGATGGTGACGCAATCTTCGGCTGGATGGGGGACGGCCCTTTCGCCTGACCTCCGACAAACGAACCCTGGATCACCCTTGCTGTCATTATCCAACCCCCGCAGATCCCCGGCTGGAGCGATGGTGTCACCTTTGGCCCGCGTGACCCCGGCAAAGGGCGTGTAAAGAGAGTATATCGCAACCTCGACGGCAGTGTAAGGCTCTGGCAAGTGTGTAAGAACGCTACTCGAGTTGGCCTTCGCCGTGCGCTGTCTAAAATCCACGACGGCGATGACGACACCCGACACAACACATTCCGTCGAGAACGATCTGCATCGACTGGCCGACGCATTCACCAACACGGGCAAGGCGAACTGGTCGATGGCACCCTCGACCGCCTCGAGCCGACGCTATGATTTGCGACTAACAACATCCGTGAGCTAGCTGGCGAATATTATCAACCGCGCGGCATACTTGGGTTCAAGCTTTACCTGCCCGTGACTATCGGGCTTTCGACAACCCGATCCCAATGCCGACATCGCTTCACGTTCTGCGGGTACCGTCTCCCTGTTGGGCGCCCTGGCTTGCTTAACCGTACCGAAATTGCGGCTCCACGACGCGCCGATTAGGGCCACCAGCGCTCGAAAAGCAACGGTCTCAACGCAACATGTTTGCGACACGTGGCGGAAAAGGGGAGATTTCCGCCGTTTTATGTGGCTTCGCATCAGGTGGCAATTTTCCGCTTAGACTTTTTGGTTTCGTCGGTTCTTATACGCGCATCGGAGCGGTATCTTCGTGCGGCTCGGCACGGATGCTTTGTGGTGCAAGAGTGGAACGCCTGAATCCCGCCAGACAACGGGACGGAGAGGACAGCGGAACGGTGACGAAGGCAGGACGCCAGCGACGCTTTGGGATTGCAGTTTCCGTGGGCGTGGTGGTGTGGGCCGTGTGCTCAGGACATGCGCGAGCCAAGGATGAGAGCGGCACGATTGAAGTCGGCGGGTACGAGCGTTCCTATCTCGCCTATGTACCGGACAAGCTGCCTTCGGGCGCGCCGCTTTTGCTGGTGCTGCACGGCACCGGCATGACGGGGCCGCAAATGCGGGCGACGACCGGTGGGGAATTCGACGGCCTTGCAGACGCCCACGGTTTCGCCGTGATCTATCCGACCGGCTACCAGAACACCTGGGACGATTGCCGCAAGACCGATCCGACGGCATCGAAGCAGCTTCATGTCGACGATATCGCTTTCTTCCGCGCGCTGGCCGCACGGTTCCATAGTGCACATGCCATCGACCTCGGGCGCGTCTTTATCATGGGCTATTCGAACGGCGCTCAGATGGCGATGCGCGCGGCGCTCGAGGCGCCCGACATGGTTGCTGCCATCGCCGCCGTCAGTGCCAATCTGCCGGTCCCGGACAATTCCATCTGTCGCCCATCGGGCAAACCGATGGCGGTTCTGTTGATGGACGGCACGGCCGACCCGATCAATCCGTTCAGGGGCGGCGAGGTCAAGCTCGGCAAAAACGGCAGCCGCGGCTTCGTCCATTCAACTGACGAAACTGCTCGCTATTGGGCGAAGCTCGGCGGCTATGTCGGCGACCCCGAAACCGACACGCTGCCGCATCGTGATCCGGCCGATCCGACCTCGGTGACGGTGTGGGACTGGCATGAAACCGCCAAGAAGCCGGTCATCGTTTTTGTCGTCAATGGCGGCGGACATGTCGTGCCCAATCCGCATTTCCCGGCGATGCCGGTCCGCGGCAAGGTGACACGCGACATCGACGCGCCCCAGGTGATCTGGGCCTTCTTCGACAGTGTGGTTCAAAGCGGCCCGAGCGCGAAACCGTGATCGCCCACCGCGCGCTTCACGGCCGCGATTGTTTCGTCGGGCGATAAGTCGGAATTGTCGATCACGTGACGCTCGAAGGCGCCGAGATCAAGGAACTGGGCATGCAGCGACTGGATCGGCCCCCCGTCCCGAAGCGCGCTTTCGCTACGTCTCTGCGCCCGGCTCAATGCCACCGCCAGGTTCGGCCGCAAGACGACATAGATGAGCGCAACGCCTCGCGCATGGCAGGCCTCCCGAAAGGGTGAGAGAAACCACGGTCCGACCAGGAGATCGAAATACACCTGGTAGCCGCCGGCGGCGAAGCGTGCAGCTGCTTCGGCCGCGACGCTCATTACGACCTCGTTCTGTCGTTGCGCCGCGGGAAGCCAGGGCGAGATGAAGCCCGACTTGATAAAGTCCCAAAAATGATCGGCATTGAAGTGGACAGTCGGCCCGGGCGCCGTCGCGGCAAGCCGCTCGGCCACCGTTGATTTGCCCGATCCAGGCGGTCCGCTGAGGATGACGACGGAACTGGCCAACGTCTTATCGCCGCTCATTCATCTTTTGCTGTCATCGCCAATGCCGGTCCACCGTCTTATGGCGTGCGTGTCGAGGCCGAACAGGTCGAGCGCGCGACCGACGCTCTGCGTCACAATGTCGTCGACGCTTTGCGGCAATGCGTAAAAGGCCGGCACGGGCGGCGCGACGACTGCACCCATTTCGGTCAGATGCGCCATAGTCCTGAGATGGCCCAAATGCAGCGGGGTCTCGCGCACCATCAGAACCAGGCGCCGCCGTTCCTTCAACACAACGTCGGCGGCGCGCGTCAGCAGCGAAGTAGTAACGCCGGTTGTGATCTCCGACATGGTGCGGATGGAGCAAGGCGCCACCAGCATGCCGGCGGTCTGAAATGAACCGCTCGAAATCGACGCCGCGACGTTGTTACGGTCATGCACGATGTCGGCCAGCGCCCGGACATCGGCGATCGCGTATTTGGTCTCTTGCGTGATGGTGATGGCAGCCGCCTGGGACAAGACGAGATGTGTCTCGATCGGCTGATGGCGCAGCAGTTCGAGCGCGCGAATGCCGTAGATCGCGCCCGACGCGCCGGAAATACCGATAATGAGACGCGGCTGTTTCCGCCATCCCCATCCTTCCCTTCATCCTGTCGGCGGCGGCACAATGATTGCAACCGCCGATCTCTCAAGTCGGTCGCTTGACAGGGGGGCCAGCATGCACCTTGATCGCGACGACGCCATGCGGCGCCAAGGGGTTGACACTGTGAAAGCAACGCGGGTCGATCGGGTGCGGGAAAGCCTGGCCGACGATATTTTGTCGGGCCGACTCGAATCCGGCACGCGTCTCGACGAGGTCGGTCTGGCTCGCCGCTTCGAGGTATCGCGAACGCCGGTGCGCGAGGCTCTGCGTGAGCTGGCGGCGGTCGGGATTGGTGCAAACCCGCGCCCATTCGGGAGCGTTGGTCGCCGATTTGGTGACCGCCCGGTTGACAGAGATGTTCGAGGCGGTGGCAGAGCTCGAAGCGGTTTGCGCGCGATTGTCGGCACTCAAAATGACCTCGCCCGAGCGCTACCGCCTCGAAGAGTTGCATCACCACTGTGGGGGGCTGATGCGGCACGGCGATGCCGAGCTTTATCATCGTCGCCAACATCGATTTTCACGCGGCCATTCGTGTCGGCTGTCACAATGCCGCCCTCGAGGACATAATGGCAACGCTGCGCCGTCGCTTCTCGCCGATGTCGCGCATCCAGTTCCGTGGCGAGGGCCGCCTTGCCAATTCATATGCCGAGCATGACGACGTGGTTCGCGCGATCGTACGCGGCAATGCCGAATTGGCATTTCAAACCATGCGCCGTCATGTCACTCGCGTGCAACGGGCGTTCGAAGAGTATACCGGTGCGCTGACGCAAGCCCAGTTGAAGCGGCTTAGTGTTTTGCCGCGAGAAAACGGCGCCAGCCGCCGAATTCCGAAATATCACGAGCGCCCGCGGCGGCGCTCGCCTCACACAAAAATCCTTTGACCCAGCGACTGTCCGCCAACTCGACATTGCCGATTGATAACGGTTCCCCAGTCGCCGCCAGGAGCTCCCCCAGCAAGGCGGGCGTGACCGACCACAGTTCAGCATCGATGGCGCACCCAGGGCCGTTGATGGCCCGCACCAGCCCGGGGCGTGGCGGCGTGCCAGCGATTTCATAGCAGACGATAATGAGGCGCGGTGCGTGTAGCGGCGATCAGAGATGCGCCGCCTTCGGTCAGTTGATGGTTGAGCGGCATGCCGGAAAGATGCGCGCCAACGACCGCGATAGTCATGCCATCGCCACGCATCCCGTGGTGACGTTGAGGCGGCAACCGGTGTCCGGTGGCGCCAAGTGGCAGATCGAGTTGGCGGGCAAAGCGTCCGCCTCAGCGATGCCAGCGCGCGCGTCGTGCCAGGCACGGGCGCGATGAGCGTGACGCCAAATGGCAAACCGTCGGACCGGAATCCTGCCGGCACCGCAAGCGCCGCAAGATCGAGAAGGTTGACGAAATTCGTGTAATGGCCGAGGCGCGAATTGAGCGTGACTGGCTCGGCGTTCACCTCGTCGATCGTGTAGACGGATGGTGCGGTCGGCAACACTATGGCGTCGATCTCGCGCCAGAGCGGCAGGGTGGCGCGTCGCAATTCCTCGAGACGATACTGCGCCCGGAAGGCGTCGACGGCGGTGAACTTATCGGCGCTGCCGATGACCGACCGGGTGACGGGCAGCATCGCCTCGGGCCGGTCGCGATAGATCTTTTCCACGACCGCCATGCGTTCGGCGACCCAGGGGCCTTCGTAGAGCAACTTCGCGACTTCGACAAACGGCGCATAGTCGAAGTCGATCGCCGTGCCGCCGAGCGCTTCGAAAGCGGCGATGGCTTCTCGATAAAGGGCGGCGTTGAGCGTGTCGCCGAAAAAATCCGGCGAGCGCGGCACGCCAAAGCGGAACGTCGCGCCGATCGCGCCGGCCTGACACCGGTCGCGCGAAAACGGATCGGCGTCGGTATCGCCTGCGACCGACGAGCACGGTCTCGGCATCGTCAACTGTAAGTGCGAAAATCGAGACGCAATCGAGCGAGCGCAATGCCGGCACCACTCCCTGGAGCGAAATGAAGCCCTTGGTAGGCTTCAATCCGACAATGTTGTTGAACGCCGCCGGCACGCGGCCCGATCCTGCCGTGTCGGTGCCGAGTGCGAAACTCACGAGGCCCGCCGCCACCGCAACCGCCGAGCCGGCACTCGAACCGCCGGGGATATAGCGCGCGTCGAACGGATTGCGCGCCACCCCATAAGGCGAACGCACGCCGACCAAACCGGTCGCGAATTGGTCGAGATTGGTTTTACCGATCAAGACGGCGCCCGCCGCTTGGAGACGCGCTACAACAGCCGCGTCTTCACTCGGCCGGTAGCCGAAGGCAGGACAAGCGGCGGTGGTCGCGAGGCCGGCCGCGTCGATATTGTCTTTGACGCCGAAGGGAATGCCGAACAAGCGGCAGCGCCGCCCGCGCGTCGGCATTAAGCGCGATCGAGCGCCGCCGCACGGGCTGCCAGAACCTCGTGCGGTACACGGCTGATCCAAACATGATCGTCACCTGCCGCGGTGATGCGCCGTTCGACTCGCGCACCAGGCCGGCGACCGTAAGCTCCCGTTGCGATAACGCATTGCCAGCGTGGCCAGGTCGAAACTCGGTCCGGCGAGGTCACATCCAGGACCCTCACTTCTCGTGGCTGCTTCCTAGCAGGCGGCGGGCCAAGCCGGATGATTGCGGCCTGGCGATGGACGGTTATCGTTTAAGGCGATCCTATTGCATACAATTGGTCCATCGTGCCGCCTAAAATTTGCTCAAAAGGCCCGCCTAGTCTCGCCCGCGCGTGGCGGCGCTTTAGCTTGGAACGAGGCAGGGAACGCTGGAAACGGCGAAATTCCTCGCCGCCCCTTATCGCCCGGTGCCCTCCGGCCAATAAGAAGAAACTCGAGATGTGCTGGCATAGGCTTTGCGAACCGGGCACTGCGGCGCGCGGATGGGCGTCAGCCGCGGCCGGGGCATGAGAGGAGGGAGCAGGGGATGAATTTCGACAGAGATTTCGCGCCGTCAATTGCTGGGTGGCACTGCGGCGGTTGCCTTGTCGGGGACGTTGCCGGCACAGCGGGCGTTCGCCGCGGATTACACGGTCGGCTTCATTTATGTCGGATCGCGCGACGATTACGGCTACAACCAAGCTCACGCCCAGGGTGCGGCGGCGGTAAAGAAGATCCCGGCGTCAAGGTCACCGAGGAAGAGAACGTGCCGGAGACCGACGCGGTCGAAAAGACCATGGAATCGATGATCAATCTCGATGGTGCGGCGCTGCTGTTCCCGACCTCGTTCGGCTATTTCGATCCGCACATCCTGCGCGTAGCGCCGAAATATCCCGATGTCCGCTTCGAGCATGCTGCCGGTCTGTGGGTCCGAGCATGCCGCAAGAACATCGGCTCCTATTTCGGCTATATCGACGAGGCCCAGTATGTGAACGGCATCGTTGCCGGCCATATGACCAAGACCAACAAGTTGGGTTTCGTCGCTGCCAAACCGATCCCGCAGGTGCTGCGCAACATCAACGCCTTTACCCTGGCGCGCTGAGCGTCAATCCGAAGATCACGACGCAGGTGATTTTCACCGGCGATTGGTCGATGCCAGTGAAGGAGGCCGAGGCGACGCAAAGCATCGTCAATGCCGGCGCCGACGTTATCACCATGCATGTCGACGGGCCGAAGACCGTGGTCGAGACCGCATCGCGCCGCGGCGTCCTGCGTCTGCGGCTATCACTGCAACCAGGCGGCGTTGGCGCCCAATTTCTATCTCACCGGCGCCGAATGGGATTGGGAGGATCTCTATCCGAAATTCGTCACCATGGCGATGAAGGGCGAGAACATCCCCAACTTCTATCGCGGCGGCTACAAGGAAGGGTTGGTGAAATCCTCGCCCTACGGCGCGATGGTCCCGGACGCCGGTGCGCAAGCAAGCCGACGCCGCCAAGGCCGCCTTCATATCCGGCAATTTCGTGATCTATCAGGGCGGGCTTAAAGACAATAAGGGCAATGTCGTGATCCCGGCAGGTACCGGGCTGCCGCAGACCGACATCAAGCTCGAATCGATGGGCTATTTGGTGGAAGGCGTCATCGGTTCCACCTCGTGATCGTGGAGGGCGTAGTCGCCCATGACCTTCGCCATCGGCGCCAAGGCGATCGGCGGGCCGGCTTATCGGTGACCGTCTTGGCAGCACGGTGGAAATCGTCGTCATCCCGGTCCTCGCGGTGGTCGTCGCACTCATCGTGTTCGGCGGGTTTTGTCGGCGTGTTCGGCGTAAACCCGATCGACCTCTATGCCGATATGTATCAGGGCGCATTCGGCACCTTCTTTTCCTGGCAGAACACGCTGACCCGCGCGGCGCCGTTGATCCTGACGGCGCTGTGCACGGCCTTGCCGGCGCAGCTTGGCCATGGTGGTGATCGGCGGCGAGGGCGCCTTGGTGATCGGGCGGGTTGTGCGCCACCGCCGCCGGCCTCGCCGTACTGGGCGCGCCGCCGCTGGCGGTGCAGCTGGTCATGGCGATCGCCGGCATGGCGGCCGGCGGATTCGTGGATCGCTTTCGCCGGCGCGTTGCGCCACTATCGCGGCGTCAACGAGACAATTTCGACGCTGCTGCTGAACTACATCGCCATCGCGATCCTCAACCATCTGGTCGAAGGCGCCATGCGCGATCCGGCCAGCCTCAACAAGCCGTCGACCCATTCGATCGGCGATCAGAACATGATCGGCCTCATCCCCGGGCTCGGGGTGCATTGGGGCATTGCTTTTCGGCGTTATCGCCGCGATCATCGCTTACATCTTTGTCTTCCACACCGTGTTCGGCTTCTCGGCGCGGATCGCGGGTGGCAATCTGCGCGCCGCCAGGGTGGTCGGCCTGCCGGTCGGCAAGCTGGTTATCGCCATGTGCTTCCTCGGCGGCTGCATGCGCCGGTCTCGCCGGCATGGTCGAGATTGCGGCGGTGCAGGAACGCGCTAACGCCAATCATGGCGGCAGGCTACGGCTATACCGGCATTCTGGTTGCGTTCCTGGCCCGGCAAAATCCGCTCGCCATGCATTCCGGTCGCGATCCTCATGGGCGGGATCGGCGCCAGCGGCGGCTTGTTGCAGCGCCGGCTCGGCCTCCCGGATGCGTCGGTGCTCGTGCTGCAGGGCATGATCTTCATTGCGGTGCTGGCGAGCGACGCGCTCTATGGCCGGTTCAAGATCTTCCGACCAACGGCGGCGTGACATGGCGGATGCGCGATCCCTCGGCTATTGGGTGGTGCCGATCGCGGTGCTGGGCGGCGCCGTCCGCGTCTCGACGCCGTTTCTGTTCGTCAGCCTGGGCGAATGTCTGACGGAGCGCTCGGGCCGCATCAATCTCGGCCTCGAAGGCACACTCGTCATGTCGGCGATGGTGGGGTACGGCGTCTCCTATTGAGCGGCTCGCCTTGGCTCGGCGTGCTGGCGGCGGGCATCACGGGCGCATGTCCTTGGCGCGGTCCATGCCGGTGATCTGCGGGCTGCCCAGGGTCAACGACATCGCGGTCGGCATCGCGCTGATGCTGTTCGGCATCGGGCTCGCTTTCTTTCTCGGCAAGCCACTGATCGCGCCCAGGGCCAACATTCTGCCGGCGATCGATTTCGGCTGGTGGACTGCCATTCCCCAATTGCACGATGCGCTGAAGATCAACGTCCTATTCCTGATCGGCGTCGCGTTGGCGCCGTTCCTGGTGTGGGCGCTGCGCAGCACGCGCTGGGGCCTGGTGCTGCGCACCGCGGGCGAAAGCGCCGACGCCGCGCGCGCCATGGGCTATTCGGTTAACTGGATCCGCCTGCGCGCGACCATGACCGGCGGCTTTCCTCGCCGGCATCGGCGGCTCGTTCCTGTCGCTTTACTATCCCGGCAATTGGAACGAAGGCCTGTCGAGCGGACAGGGCATCACTGCCGTAGCGCTGGTGATATTCGCGCGCTGGAATCCGATGCTGTGCTTCTGGGCTTCGCTACTGTTCGGCGGCGCCGCCGCGCTGGGGCCGGCCTTGCAATCGGTGCAGATTACGTGGGGCTATCACCTTTTCGGCGCGGCACCTTACATCCTGACTCTCGCCATTATGATCATCACCTGCTCGCCGAAGCGCACATTGGTCGGGGCTCCGGCAGAACTGTCGATCACCAAATAGGAGCAAGTGACATGAGCGGGCTGGGCGGCCTTAACAAAAGCAGCAACGGGATCGTCATCGGTCTGGTGCAACTCCAATTACCGGTGATCGACACACCAGCAGCAGCTGGCCGCTCAGGCCGGCAGGATTTGCGCCATGGTGGCGAAAGCGCGACGCGGCATGCCCATCGATGGATCTTGTCGTGTTTCCGGAATATTCGCTACACGGTTTGTCGATGAATATCGATCCTGCGCTGATGTGCCGGCGCGACGGGCCCGAGGTCGCGGCCTTCGCGCAAGCATGCCGCGACAATCGCGTCTGGGGCTGTTTCTCGATCATGGAGCTGAACCCGGCGCGGCAATCCCTACAACAGCGGCCTGATCATCGACGATGCCGGCGAGCCCAAGCTCTATTATCGCAAACTCCATCCGTGGACCCCGGTCGAGCCCTGGGAACCGGGCAATCTTGGCATTCCCGTCTGCGATGGACCCAAGGGCGCGAAGATCGGGCTCATCATCTGCCATGACGGCATGTTTCCCGAGATGGCGCGCGAGGCGGCTTACAAAGGTTGCCGAGATCATGCTGCGCACTGCCGGCTACACCGCGCCGATCCGCCACGCCTGGAAGGTAAGCAACCAGGCCAATGCCTTCAGCAATCTGATGGTCACCGCCAGCGTGTGCATGTGCGGCACGACGGCACCTTCAATTCGATGGGCGAAGGCATGATCTGCAATTTCGACGGCACGGTGAGTGGTCGAGGGCGGCGGCGTGCTCCGGACGAGATCGTCACTGCGGAAGTGCGACCCGATCTCGTCCGCGAGGCGCGCGCGGAGTGGGGTGTCGAAAACAATATCTATCAGCTTGGCCATCGCGGTTTTGTCGCGGTCACGGGTGGTGCGCGCGATTGCCCTTACACGTTCATGCACGATCTGGTCGCTGGAAAATATCGCCTGCCAGTGGGAGGACAAGGTGCGCGTCACCGACGGCACCTCATGCGGCTTCGCCCCCCCCAAGCGCGTCTATCAGGAAGGCCACCATGGTTGAGCGCTATGTCAAGGCCGATCCCTATCCGTGGCCCTACAATGGCGACCTGAGGCCCAGTAACACCGCCCTTATCGTGATCGACATGCAAACCGATTTTTGCGGCGTCGGGGGATACGTCGACAAGATGGGCTACGATCTGTCGCTGACCCGGGCACCAATCGAGCCGATCAAGCAGGTGCTCAAGGCAATGCGCGCCAAGGGCTATCATGTCATGCATACCCGCGAAGGCCATCGTCCCGATCTCGGCGATCTGCCCGGCGAACAAGCGGTGGCGGTCGCGCCGCATCGGTGCCGGTATTGGCGATCCGGGCCCCTGCGGTCGTATCCTGGTGCGTGGCGAGCTGGGGTGGGAGATTATTCCGGAGCTCGCACCGCTGCCCGGCGAAATCGTCATCGACAAGCCCGGCAAGGGTTCGTTCTGCGCCACCGATCTCGAATTTATGCTGCGGCTCACGGGCATCGAAAACATCGTCCTCACGGGCATCACCACCGATGTCTGCGTCCATACCACCATGCGCGAGGCGAACGACCGCGGCTTCGAATGCGTGCTGCTCGAAGATTGCTGCGGCGCGACCGATCGCGGCAACCACGACCACGCCGATCAAGATGATCAAGATGCAGGGCGGTGTGTTCGGCTGCGGTCGCAAGCTCTTCGCAATTGATCGAGGCGATCTGATGGTCGAAGTCACGCAACTCGTCCGGCCGCCGGCGCCGCCTGACAAGACCTTCGGCCTTGAAGCAGTATCGATGACCAAACGCTTCGGCGATTTTGCCGCGCTGGAGGACGTTTCGCTTCGCGTGGCACCCGGCACGATTCACGCCCTGCTCGGCGAGAACGGCGCCGGCAAAAGCACACTCGTCAAATGCATCATGGGCTATTACACGCCAACCAGCGGCCAAGTAATCGTCGGTGCGGCCGAGCGCACCATCGGCAATCCCCGTGCAGCCCACGCGCTGGGCCTGGGCATGGTTTACCAGCATTTTACCCTGGTGCCGGCGATGACCGTGACGGAGAATCTGGTGCTGGCTCGCGACGTGCTGCCGCCGGTATTCGATTGGGCCAAGGAACGCGCAGCACTCGACGAATTTCTTGACCGCATGCCGTTCCACGTCCCGCTCGACGCCAAGGTCTCGGCCATTTCGGCGGGCGAGCGGCAGAAATGCGAGATCCTGAAACAGCTTTATCTGCAGCGCAAACTTCTCATTCTCGACGAACCGACCTCGGTGCTGACGCCGCAAGAAGCCGACGAGGTATTAGGCATGCTGCGCGGGATGGTGGTGGCGGGCGAGCTCACCATCCTGATGATCACCCATAAATTTCGCGAGGTGCTGGCGTTTGCCGATGAGGTCTCGATCCTCAGGCGCGGCCGCCTTGCCGGCAAGGGAAGAGTCGACGAGCTGACGCCTGACGCCATGGCGCGCGCCATGATCGGTGCAGAAGAGCTGGCGCAAGCGCCGCCGCGCGCCGGTCGGTTCGGCGCCGCCCGCCTCGACATCCGAGGACTCGACGGCGCTCGACGATGCCGGGCAGGTGGCCTTGAACAATGTCACACTCTCGGTGCACGCCGGCGAAATTGTCGGTATCGCCGGGGTCTCTGGCAACGGCCAGCGCCAGCTCGTTGAAGTGCTGGCGGGGCAGCGCGGTGCCGAGGCCGGTAAGGTTGCCATCGCCGGCGAGGCCTACCACGGCAAACGCGAAGAAATGCGCCGGCGGAAATTCTCGCTACTGCCGGAAGAGCCACTGAAAAATGCTTGCGTCGCGCGCATGAGCGTCGCGGAGAATCTGGTGTTCCGCAAATTTGACGAGCCGCCATACGCCAGGGCCGGCTTCTGGCTGCAATCGGGCCCAGTTCCGCGATGAAGCGACGCGCAAGATCGCGCGCTATGGCATCAAGACACGCTCGGCAGACACCAAGATGGGCGAACTCTCCGGCGGCAATGTCCAGCGGGCGGTGCTCGCTCGCGAGCTGAGCGAGGGCGTCGAAGTGCTGATCGCCGCCGACCCGTGCTTTGGCCTCGATTTCGCGGCGGTGGCGCAAATTCGTGCCGAGATCATGGATGCGCGCAACAAGGGCGCGGCGGTTCTGCTCGTCTCAAGCGATCTCGACGAAATTCTCGAGCTTGCGGACCGCATCGTGGTGATCTTTCACGGCGCCCTGGTCTATGAGGCGCTCGCCAGAGAAGCCGATTTCACCGCCATCGGTCGCCATATGGCGGGTCATTGAGATACCATGTCGGAATGATGGCGCGCGACATTCTGACGAATCTTGCCGATATCGACGAGAGCAGGCTTACTTGGGTCCCGTTCCGCGACGGCATCGAGGCGAGCTGGCTCTACCGCAACGGTGACGACGGACCGGCAGCCGCTCTTTTGCGCTATCGGCCGGGCGCGCGGGTGCCACTTCATCGCCATCGCGGCTATGAACACATTTATATCTTGCGCGGCTCTCAGACCGATGATCGCGGTACGCTGCCATCCGGCAGTTTCATGGTCAATGCACCCGGTACCGAGCACGCGGTTCGCAGCGAGGATGGCTGTCTCGCGCTCCTGATCTGGCAGGCGCCGATCGAGATCATCGGCGTTTGAGCCCCAAATCTTGACCCGTCGCTGCCGCTGGTCTAACGATGGCAAATTGATTGGGGTAACCAACGAATTTGCTTCGGCCTCACGGGAGGGGCGCGTATGAGCGATGTGAAAACCGTGTTCGGCTCGCTGGCCAATTACCAGAAGGGTGGAGTCGCGGTTATCGACGACGATCCGAAAAACTACGTTTTTTCCAACGTGTTCGAGGTCGCCGAAAAGTCGAAGCCCTATGAGCGCATCGCGGTCGGCAGGAATTTCCAATACGTCATTGAGTGTCTGCGCGCCGAAGGCGACTCGCCCTGGTACGCCTGTGCCCATGACGAATTCGCGCTGGTGATGGACGGCAAGGTGGAGATCCGCTTTGTCAAGCCGAGCGAACCGCTGGTGCCGGAAGACAAAAGCGGCGCCATCAAACTGGCGGCGGCACCGAATGGCAAGAAAATGGGACGCGTCGTTGCCGGCCGTGGTCATATGACGCTCTTACCCAAGGGATCAGCCTATCAATTCCGCGCCGACACACCGTCGGTGGTGACGATTCAGACCATAGCGGGCGACGTGACCATCGAACGCTGGTCCGAGATCTGCCAGACCGCCTCGTGAGAGCGAAGGAGTCGGATATGTCCGCCAAAACCCCCTACACTGTCGATGCCAGTCAGCCCGACAATTATTACGGCTATCGCCGCTTCAAGAAGGGCAAGTTTGCGTTCCGCCGCGACGAATATTTCGTGCACATCGATTGGCCGAAGGGCAGCCACACGCTGCCCGCCGACGCATTCCTGCGTGCGTTGCAGCGCGACGTAGCCTGGAATTTCTTCTACGGCACGGTGAATTTCGACAGCATCTTTGGAACGATCAACCACTACGGCACGGTCGACATGTTCGTCGGCACCTTCAACGATGCCTACAAGGCCGGCGGTCTTGACTATCTCGAGACCTACAATTCCGAAGATCTCATGACGACCTTTAAGGCGATCCTCGACGATTGGACCAATGCGGGCTATGACCCGTTCGCCGCGCCCCAGGAGACCGAGCAAGCCTATGGCCGCAAGCATGGCGACAACAAGGACGCCATTAATCGGCTGCGCGTCACCGCCAAACGCATGGTAGGGATTCCCGGCGACACCCCGGTGCGCACTGACGATGCGGGATATCCTGTCAACCGGCAGTTCGCCGATGTGGAACAGGACGAGCCCGAGGTTCACGCCGAGCCAGGTTTCGAGAAGGAGGTCGCGGCGTTCAATCTGTTCGCCTATTTGTCGCGTTCCGACGTCACCTGGAATCCGTCGGTGTGCTCGGTGGTCAAGGAGTCGCTCTATTGCCCGACCTCCGAGGAATTCACTTTGCCGGTCGAGCACGGCAATGATCGGGTCGAATGGTTCATGCAAATGTCCGATGAGATTGTCTGGGTGGTGAAGGACAAGGAAACCGGCCGCCCGCGTGCCCGCGTCACCTGCAAGCCCGGCGATATCTGCGCCATGCCTGCCGACATCCGCCATCAGGGGTTTTCACCCAAGCGCTCGATGCTTCTGGTGTGGGAAAATGCATCGAATCAGATCCCGAAGCTGATCAACGAGGGCAGGGCGCCGGTGGTGCCGGTCAAGTTCTGAGAAAGCGAGGTGGCGACCATGCGTGCCTTCATCCATGACCAGCCGATGCTGCGGGTGGTCTTCGGTGACGGCAGCCTCGCCGAGTTGCCGAAGGAGGCGGATCGGCTGGGGCTAAAGCGCCTCCTCGTCTTATCGACGCCGGAGCAGCAAGCGGCCGGCGAAACCGCCGTTAAGCTTCTCGGACCGCGTGCCGCAGGGCTCTGCGCCCAAGCGCGCATGCATGTACCAATCGAAATTGCCCAGATGGCCCGCACCGAGGCTCAGCGTCTCGGTGCCGACGGTACGGTCCCGATCGGCGGTGGGACCACCACTGGTCTTGCGAAGGCAATTGCCTTGGAACTCGACCTGCCGAGCATCGCGTTGCCCACCACCTATGCCGGCTCCGAGATGACCTCGATCTATGGCTTGACCCAAGGTGGTGAAAAGACCACCGGTCGTTCGGAAAAGGTCAGGCCCAAAGCCGTGATCTACGATCCGACCTTGACCTACGGCATGCCGGCGCGGCTCTCGGCGACATCGGCCATGAACGCGATCGCCCATTGCGTCGAGAGTCTCTATGCCCCTGACACGACGCCGATCATCCAGCTCTATGCCGGCGAAAGC
The DNA here is from genome assembly GCA_963804725.1 of uncultured Alphaproteobacteria bacterium. GTDB lineage: Bacteria > Pseudomonadota > Alphaproteobacteria > ATCC43930 > CGMCC-115725 > JAATGI01. The sequence continues at coordinate 477,947 of CAWDRN010000015.1, forward strand.
ATTCGCGCCTTCGCGCGTGCGCTGCCCGCGATCCTCAAGGAGCCAACGAACGCGGCAGCGCGTTCGGATGCACACTACGCCAGTTGGCTCGCCGGCATCGCCCTCGACCGCACCGTGATGGGGCTCCATCACAAGCTATGTCACACGCTCGGCGGCGCTTTCGATCTGCCGCATGCCGAACTGCACACCGTTATCCTGCCGCATGCGACCGCCTACAACCATGCCGTGGCCCCGGAAGCGATGCGCCTCATCGCGGCATCGCTCGGTGCCGAGGATGCGTCACAAGGTCTTTATGATCTGGCAAAGCGATCGGGCATTCCGCTATCGCTCAGCGAGATCGGGATGAAGGAGGCCGACCTGAACCGGGCCGCGGATCTAGCCGTCAAGACGCCTTACCCCAATCCCCGCCCAGTTGAACGCGCAGCGCTGCGCCGGCTTCTGGACGATGCCTATCGCGGCAATCCGCCGAATACCGGCTTTTAACCATATCGCCATCCGGCTCGACAGGAGCCAGTACCGCCGCTAGGGTCCTCGCCGCTGACGTTTTGCCTAATAATTCGGGGGTACGCTGAAATGGACTTTTTATCGAGCCGAGGCATCCTGGTGATTCTGGTGGTCGGCATCCTCGCCGGTTGGATCGCCGGTTTGGTCGTGCGGGGCGCCGGTTTTGGGATCATCGGCGATCTGGTTATTGGCGTCATTGGCGCTTTCATCGGCCGCTGGCTGTTGCTGGGCGTGCTTCATATCAATCTCGGCGCGAGCTTCATCGCCGGAATCGTCGGCGCCGCCATCGGCGCCATCGTCCTCCTGCTGGTGGTCAAGCTGGTCCGCCGCGTTGTGTAAGCCCTGGCCAAACCGCAATTTGCGGGGCGAGGTGAGGCTCCGTTCGCATGCGCTTCGACGGCAAATCCGCGCGATTTCGCCAAGTCTCGCTCGGCGGGTGGTCTTGACATGGTCGAGCGTTCGACCCCAATAATTTCGCTACGCGAAGAGAAATTCGCCGTGCCAAAAATTGCGGCTTGGCGAGCATCGAGCGGTCCAGATTTGCCAACCTCTCTGGTTCCCTTCTCGACAAAACCGCTATAACGGTCGCTCGCAAAGACGCCTGGGAGCAAAAAGGAATGGCCTATCACACACAACTCGGCTCGCTCAAAAGCTATGACAAGGGCTCGCTCGATATCGTCAACGATGATAAGAAGCACTATGCGTTCTCGAACCTGTTTGAGGTCGCGAGCAAGTCGAAGCCCTTTGAGCGCGTCGCCGTCACCAAGAACCTCGAATATGTCGTGGAAGTCGCGAAAATTGAGGGGATATCGCCATGGTACGCCGCGGCACACGACGAATTCGTGGTGGTAATGGATGGCGACGTGACGATCAATTTCGTCAAACTCGATCCCGCGGCCGCGGTGCCGTCGGAAAAGCGGGGTGCGACCAAGCTTGCGGCCGCTCCAAATGGACAGAAGATGGGCTACGTCCGGGCCAAGCTCGGGAACCAGGCCTTGCTACCCGCCGGTGCTGCCTATCAACTCACTTCCAATGGCGGCCCGGCTGTGGTGCTGTTCCAGACGCTTGCCGGCGATGTCACCATCGAGCGCTGGAAAGAAATCTGCATTTCGTGATAACTCCATTCAATCGTCCACTCCATCGGAGGGATCGTCCATGACCGCTGCTGTATTGTCGAGCGACATCAAAACCGTCGGCAAGGATGCCCAACTCGGCTATTCCGAATTTCAATTCGGCAGTTTCAAGTTCCGCCGCGACGAGTACTTCGCGCATGTCGCTTGGCCGAAAGGGACCCGCATCATCGAGATCGACCGCTTCCTGCGCGCTCTGGTGCGCGACATCGGTTGGCAATTCTTCTACGGCTGGATCTTCTTCGACGACGTTTTCGGCACCCAAAACCATTACGGCGCCGTCGATATCTTTGCCGGCTCTTACGATGGCGGCTACAAGGCAGCCCGCACCGATTTCATGGAGACGTTCTCGACCGACAAGGTCGTGACCGCGTTCGATACCATCGCCCGTGACTGGATCAGTGAGGGCTATGATCCGCTACGTGCTCCGCAGGAGACTGGCACTCCTCTCGGCTCGAAACGCGCGCCACGCAAAGATGCGTTGGTCCGGGGCTTCACCCCCGCCAAGCGGATGCTCGGTCTCCCGGGGGATGTAACGCCGCGCTCCGATGAGACCGGCCATCCGGTCAATCGCGCTTTCGCCGATCTCAAGTTCGAGCAGCCCGAAGTCCATGCGGAAAAAGGCTTCGAGGGACAGCTTAATGCGATCAATCTCTTCGATCACATCGCGCGCTCGGATGTGACGTGGAACCCGTCGGTGGCCTCGATCACCGGTGCCAGCATCTTCTGCGTGACCTCGGAGGAGCACATGCTGCCCGTGATCCATGGCAACGACCGAAACGAATGGTTCATCCAGCTTTCGGATGAAATTCACTGGCAGGTTCAAGACAAAAATACCGGCAATCCGCGCGGTCGCATCGTTATGAAGGCGGGCGATGTCTGCGCGATGCCGGCCGACATCCGCCACCAAGGCTTCGCACCGAAGCGTTCGATGTTGCTGGTGGCTGAGAACGGCACCCCAGGCCTTGACGAGCTCTATGCCAAGGGCAAGTTGCCGCCCTATCCACTTGATTTTTAATCAACAGCAGTGATCCGATCCATCAGAAGGGGCGGCGCTTGAGGCGCCGCCCTTTGTTTACGCCGGCCAGGAGGAGGCGCCCATGCCCGATACGGTAGCGAATTTCGAGGTCAACACCGATCTCTTCATCGGCAATAAATTCGTGCCCGCCGCATCGGGCAAGCGGTTCGACGTGCTCAATCCGCACGACGAAAGCTTGTTGGCGAAGGTGGCCGAAGGCGACCGCGCCGACATCGACCGAGCCGTGTCGGCGGCGCAGGCGGCGTTTGCGACATGGTCCAACATGGCGGCGTCGGCCCGCGGCGCGCTGATCTACAAGCTTGCGGATGCGATCGAAAAAGACGGCGAGAACTTGGCCTTAATCGAGACGCTCGATACCGGACATCCAATCCGCGACACCCGAAATCTCGATGTGTTTCGCACCGCGGCGGTGTTTCGTTATTTCGCCGGCATGGCCGATAAGTATGAGGGCTTTGTCGTGCCGGCTGAACCCGGCTTTCTGACCTACATCACGCGGGAACCGATCGGCGTTGTTGGACTGATCGTACCGTGGAATTTCCCCATGATGTTCACCAGCTGGAAGATGGGCCCGGCGCTGGCGGCGGGGAATTGCCTGGTGCTTAAGCCCGCCGAACTGACGCCGCTCACGACGTTGCGCGTGGCTGAGCTGGCCGCGAAGGTCGGGTTTCCCCCCGGCGTCATCAATATCGTTCCTGGCTATGGTGCGACCGCCGGACAGTATCTCGCCGAGCACGGCGGCATCGGCAAAGTGTCATTTACCGGCTCGACCGTCACGGGGCGCAAGATCGTGCAAGCCTCGGCGGGCAATTTGAAGCGATTGCAACTCGAGCTTGGGGGCAAGGGTGCCAACATTGTGTTTGCGGACGCCGACATCGATCTGGCAGTCAACGGTTCGGCCTTCGGCATTTTCCACAATCAGGGCCAAGCCTGCATTGCCGGTTCGCGACTGATGCTGCACGAGGACATCGCCGACCAATTCCTCGACAGGTTCATCGCTCTTGCCAAAACCATCAAGCTTGGCGATCCGCGTGACCCTCAGACCGAAATGGGTCCTCTGACCTCGCGACCACATCAGGAAAAGGTGCTGCGCTATTGCGAATTAGCCAAGGAGGATGGCGGGGAGGTGTTGCTCGGCGGCAAGGCTCCCGATGATCCGGCACTTGCGAAGGGCTGCTACGTCCTGCCCACTGTGGTGCGTGCCAAACCGCAGGATCGCGTCAATCGTGACGAGGTATTCGGGCCGTTCGTGACCGTCAGCCTGTTCCGCGACGATGAGGCGGTCGTCGAGATGGCCAACGCCACCTCTTACGGCTTGGGCGGCGGCCTGTGGACGCGCAACCTCAACCGTGCCCATGAAATGGCGAAGCGGATGCAAGTCGGCATGGTGTGGATCAATTGTTACAAGCGTTTCCATCCTGGTTCGCCGTTCGGCGGCATCAAGGACTCAGGATATGGCAGCGAAATGGGCTTCGAAGCGATGCACGAATACACCAATCCGAAGGCGACCTGGGTCAATTATGCTGGCCACACGCCGCCCTTCTACAAACGTTGATAGAGCCTATTTGGCAACCCAATAATGGGTGCGTGTCCCTATTGCTTGGCGACAGGGTTGCTTTCATGATGAGGTAAGTTTGGGTGCGGGTGAAGTTGGATTGGGCTAACCTATTCAATATATTAAGGGAGGGAGTTATGATTCTAAATAAGGTGACGCGCCGCGAGGTACTGAAGGCCGGGGGCGCGGCGGCCGTTGCCGGGTTGAGCCCGATGGCCGCTGCCCCGGCCTTGGCTCAAAGCCGCACCTTCAAAATCGGCTATGTCAGCCCGCAAACCGGACCGCTAGCGCCGTTCGGCGAAGCCGACAATTTCATGCTTGCCATTGCGCGGCGATATTTCGGCAAGGGCGTCAAGGATGCCGCTGGCAAAACCGTACGGGTCGAAATCCTGGTGCGGGACAGCCAGTCAAAGGAAAATCGCGCCGCTGCCGTGGCCGCCGATCTCATCCATAAGGACAAGGTCGACTTGCTTCTGGTCGCGTCGACGCCTGAGACCACCAATCCGGTCTCCGACCAGGCGGAGACCAATGAAGTGCCATGCATCTCGACCATGGCGCCGTGGCAGCCGTGGTTCTTCGCCCGCGGCGGCAAGCCCGATGCCGGGTTTACTTACACCTACCATTATTTCTGGGGGCTTGAGGACATCATCGGCGCCTATACCGCGATGTGGAACACGATCCCGACCAACAAGATCGTCGGCGGGTTGTTTCCAAATGACGGCGACGGCAATGCGTGGGGCGACAAGGAACACGGTATCGCGCCGGGAATGGCGAAGAGCGGCTACAAAGTAATCGACCCCGGACGCTTTCCCAACATGAACGACAATTTCTCGAACTATATTGGCATCTTTAAGAAGGAGAATGCCGAGATCGTTACCGGGGTGGTGATACCTCCCGATATCGGTACCTTCCTCAAGCAGGCCGCCCAGCAGGGCTACAAACCGAAGGCCATCACGGTGGGCAAGGCGCTGCTGTTCCCGGTCGTCATCGACAGTTTCGGTCCCGCCGCAAACAACCTGTCGAGCGAAATGTGGTGGGGGCCGACATGGCCTTACAAATCCTCGCTCACCGGCCAGAGCTGCCAGCAATTGTGCGATGCCTACACCCAGGCGACCGGCCGGCAATGGACGCAGCACATCGGCTTTGCCTATTCGCTGTTCGAAATGGCGGCCGATATCGTCAAACGGTCCGAAGGGCCAGGCAACAAGAGCGCGACGCTCAGTGCGATCACGACCACGAATCTCGAAACCGTCGTCGGACCGATTTCTTGGAATGGCAAAGGGCCGGTGAAGAACGTCGCAAAGACGCCGATGGTGGGCGGCCAGTGGCGCGACACTCATGGCGGCAAATTCAAGCACGAGATCATTGTCGTAGCCAACACCACCGCGCCACAAATTCCGCTAGCCGGAAAGATGGAACTCTACGGCTGATTTGTCTCTGCACTCCGTCGCGTCCCCTTTCCCGTGGGTCGTGATTGAGGGCGAACGGGGGATTGAGCGGTGCCCGGTATCAGTCGTCAGGCACGTACGACCATTGAAAACTGGTGACGGTGCCAATCGAATGGCGCCGCTCTTGTCCCTGGAGCATGTGTCGAAGAATTTTGGCGCCCTAAAGGTGATCGACGATTTGTCGCTGTCCCTTAGCGAGGGTCAGGCGCTCGGCATTCTTGGGCCCAACGGGGCCGGCAAGACCACGCTATTCAACTTGATAACGGGCGATCTCGCGGTCGGGGCCGGTACAATCACCTTCGCCGGGCACGATGTGACGACGCTCCCGGCCTATGCCCGCTGTAGGCTCGGCATCGGCCGCACGTACCAGATCCCGCATCCGTTCGCCAACATGACGGTATTTGAGAACGTGCTTGCCGGCGCCGCGTTTGGCGCCGCGAGACGCGAAGCCGAGTCTTATCGTCGTTGTCTCGAGCTGTTGCAGATCACCAATCTTCTACCCAAGGCAAACCAACGAGCAGGAACGCTAACCTTGCTCGAGCGCAAACGGTTGGAGCTCGCCCGCGGGCTTGCCACCAATCCCAAAGTGTTGCTGCTTGACGAAATTGCGGGCGGGCTCACTGACACTGAATGCCAGTTGCTGATCGAAACCATCCGCGCTGTCCATGCCGCGGGTGTCTCCATTATCTGGATCGAACATATCGTCCATGCCCTGATTGCCGTCGTCGGGCGCCTCTTCGTCATCAATTTCGGCCAGAAGCTGGCGGAAGGTGAACCGCGTGCGGTCATGGATAGCCCTGAGGTGCAGGAAGTCTATATGGGGATCGAGGCTGAATGACGGCGCTGCTCGCGACCTCCGGCCTCACCGCCTTTTATGGCGACTTCCAAGCCTTGTTCAGCGTCGATCTGACCATCGCAGAGGGCGAGGCGGTCGCGATCATTGGCGCTAACGGCGCCGGCAAGTCGACGTTGCTGCGGACGATTTGCGGTTTGCTGCCGGCCGCGCCAGAGCGAATCCAGTATCGCGGCGAAGCCATCGGCTCGCTGTCGCCTGCCGATATCGTCACCCGCGGCATTGCCCTGGTGCCGGAGGGCCGCAAGCTCTTTGCTTCTCTCTCGGTCGAGGAAAATTTGCAGATGGGTCAGCAATGCGGCCGCAAAGGGCCTTGGCATCTCGATCGCGTCTACGCGCTGTTTCCGATGTTGCGGGAGCGGCGCCACCAATCCTCGACCTCCCTTTCCGGCGGCCAGCAGCAAATGGCGGCGATCGGCCGTGCGCTGATGACCAATCCCGACTTGCTACTGTGCGACGAGATCAGCCTCGGCCTGGCGCCGATCGTGATCCGCGATGTCTACGAGGCGCTGCCCGGAATTCGCGCCGAGGGCACGACTATTGTCGTGGTAGAGCAGGATATCGCGCGCGCCCTCGGCATTGCCGATCGCGTCTATTGTCTCCAAGAGGGCCGGGTCACATTGGAAGGCCGCCCGGCGGCCCTTACCCGCGAGCAGATCAAGCTCGCTTATTTCGGCGTTTGAGGCGCGATGGATTGGGTCAACGCCATCGTCCAAGGCGCGCTGGTCGGCGGGCTGTACGCGCTCTTCGCTGCCGGCCTGTCGCTGATGTTCGGCGTGATGCGACTGGTCAATATCGCTCATGGCGATCTCATCGTGCTTGCCGCCTATCTCGCCCTGGTGGTGGTCAACGCAACCGGCCTCGGCCCGTTTTTAGAGTCTGATCATCGTTGTGCCGGTGATGTTTGTGCTGGGCTACGTTCTCCAGCGCGGCTTGCTGAACTTTACCTTGGGCGGCGATATCCTGCCGCCGCTCCTGGTGACCTTTGGTCTTTCTATCATCATTCAGAACGCCCTTCTCGAAGGGTTCAGCGCCGACGACCAAAAATTGCAGGCGGCCAATTTTGAGACCGCAAGCCTCCGTATCACCGATCAGCTCGCGATCGGCTGGTTTCCGTTCGTGATCTTTCTGTCTGCGCTCGCCGTGATCGGTCTCCTTGAGTTCATGCTCTATCGCACCGCTCTGGGCCGTGCCTTCCGTGCCACCTCCGATGATTCCGATACCGCGCGACTTTATGGCGTGCGGAACCGGCACGTTTATTCGATGGCGACAGCGCTGGCGCTAGCGGTGATTTCTATAGCGGCCATCTTTCTGGCCGTGCGCGTTAATTTCGACCCGGCGAGTGGTCCAGCGCGACTGCTCTATGCCTTCGAGGCGGTGATTATCGGTGGCCTCGGCAGCCTGTGGGGAACGCTCGCGGGAGGTGTCGTGCTTGGGGTCGCGCAAGCGATCGGCGCCCAGCTCAACCCAGGCTGGGAGCAACTCGCTGGTCATGTCGCCTTTCTGCTGGTCCTGATCGTTCGACCCCGCGGCCTTTTTCCGAAATTGTCGGACGCATGAAGACCACCGCCGCGGCGCTGCCGGCCTTCCGCGTCGAGCGTTCGACCCGCACGAGTTGGCTCGGTCTGATGCTGGCGCTGGCCGGCGTTGCCGTATTGATTTCGCTGCCCTGGTGGGGCGGCGAGGACGATCTGCGGCTGATTGTCGAGATTTGCTATATCCTGGCGCTGGCCCAATTGTGGAATTTGCTGGCCGGATTTGCCGGGCTGGTTTCGGTCGGGCAGCAGGCCTTCGTCGGTTTGGGCGGCTACGGCTTGTTCGCGCTGACCATCATTGCGAAGGTACCGCCGATTCCCGCCGTAGCATTGGCCGGCATTGTCGCCGCGGTGCTGGCAGTGCCGACCGCGCTAATTGTTTTCCGCTTGCGCGGCGCCTATTTCGCTATCGGCACTTGGGTCATGGCGCAATTGTTCAGCGAGATAATGGGGCAACTGCCGGATCTCGGGGCGGGCACCGGCATGAGCCTGCCGGTGGCGATTTCACGTGCGGTGGGGGCCACGGTCTTCGAGCGCGAAACCGTGCTCTACTATATCGGCCTGGTCCTCGGCATCGGCACAGTCGTGCTGGTGTTCGCCTGGCTGCGGTCACGGCAAGGGTTGGCGCTTACCGCAATCCGCGATTCCGAGATCGCCGCCGGTAGCATCGGTGTCAATAGCGACCGCACCAAATTTGCCGTCTATCTGCTGGCTGCGCTCATTACCGGCATGGTCGGCGCTCTCATCTATCTTGAAAATCTACGCATCTCTCCGGATGCCGCTTTCGACGTCATCGATTGGACGGCAGACATCATCTTTATCGTAGTAATAGGCGGGATCGGCAGCATCGAAGGTCCGTTCGTCGGCGCCCTGGTGTTTTTTGCTCTGCGATATTTCTTGGCCGATTACGGTGCCTGGTACATGATATTACTCGGCGCAGTTGCCGTTATCATTATGCTACTGGCACCGCGCGGCCTCTGGGGCTTACTGTCCGACCGCTACGATATTCACTTTTTCCCGGTTCGTCGCCGGGTGCGTCTCGAATGAAGGAGGAAAAATGCCGACTTTGATTGGGTCAAAACTGACCGATGAAGTGGTATCGCGCTACAAGGACTGCCCGGATCCGCGGCTCAAGGAGATCATGACCAGCTTGGTCAAGCATCTTCACTCGTTTGCCCGCGAAGTGAAACTGACCGAAGCGGAATGGATCAAGGGCATCGAGTTCGTCACCAAGGTCGGCCAAATCTGCGACGAGATGCGCCAGGAATTTATTCTGCTTTCGGACGTGCTGGGACTGTCGATGACCGTGGTCGAGCTCAATCATGGCACGGGCGCGGGCGAAACCGAGGCGACCGTGCAAGGTCCGTTCTATGTCCCTGGCGCACCCGAGCTGGCCAAAGGCGCGATGGTCGATGGCGATCCGCCTGGCGATCCGCTCGATGTCTCGGGCGTAATCCACGACCCGAAGGGCAAGCCGATTGCGAACGCGTTGATTGACGTGTGGCAGGCCGGTGAGGATGGGCTTTATTCCAACCAAGATCCGAACAAGCCGAAATATCGAGCTGCGCGGCAAGTTTCGCTCGGATCGCGACGGGACCTATCATTTCAAATCGGTGCTGCCGAAAGGTTATCAGATTCCGACCGATGGGCCGGTCGGCGTGCTGATGCGCGCCACCAATCGCGCACCGTGGCGGCCGGCGCACCTTCATTTCATGGTCTCTGCCGAAGGATTTAAGCCCCTCACGACGCATCTTTTCGTCAAGGGCGCTCCGCACATCCACGAAGATGCGGTGTTCGGCGTCAAGGAATCACTGATCCAAAATTTCAAAGCGGTCGGCGACGACCGGTACGCTTTGAAATTCGATTTCGGTCTCAGCCCGCAGGCGTGATCCGCCGACGGAAAGCGGCGCGGGGACGCGCCGCTCTCTCTTATGCGGCAGGGCCGATGAATTCGGCCATCCTCGAATGGGCGAACCTGTTCGTGCGGTGGTTCCACATCATCGTCGGGATCGGCTGGATCGGCACCTCGTTCTTCTTCATCTATCTCGATGCGCATCTAACGGCAGCCGCGAGCGGCAGCAAGCATTCCGCCGGCAGGATCTGGCTTATCCATAGCGGCGGCTATTACGAGGTCGAGAAGCTTAAATACGTGCCGCCTGCGAAAATTCCCGAGTTGCATTGGTACAAATGGGAGGCCTATCTCACCGGCTTATCCGGCATCACGCTCCTCTTCATCGTCTACTACTCTCGGCGGCAGCGGCTACATGGTGGATCCGTCCGTCGCCAATCTATCGCAATCCGAAGCCGTCGGCATCGGTATCATCACCTTGGCCGGAGGATTCGCGGTCTATGAAGCTGATCTGGCGTTCCCCCCTCAACCGGCTCGAAGGGGTGATGAATCTGGTCTGTTTCGGCTTGCTGGTTGCGATCGCATGGGGCCTGACTCATTTGCTTGTCGGGCCGGGCCGCTTACATGCATGTCGGCGCGATGATGGGCATTATCATGGTGGCGAATGTGCTGTTCGTGATTCAGCCCGGTCAGCGACGTATGGTCCGCGCCAACGCGGCGGGCCAGGTGCCCGATCCCGCGTGGGGCAACGCGGCCAAGCAGCGTTCGGTCCATAACAACTACATGACGCTGCCGGTCGTATTCGTGATGATCAGCAACCATTATCCCAACACCTATGGCCGGCAGTGGAACTGGGCGATCCTGATCGCGCTGTTCCTGGTGGGCGCCGGTGTCCGGTATTTCCTCAACACTTTCGACCGGGGCGGCAAGGCAGCGCCTTACGTGCTGGCTGGCGCGGTGGTCGGCGCGCTTGCTCTGGCATTGGTGACGTCGGTGCCCATGAGCGGCGGTGCGACCACGACCGCGAGCAACACGTCAGTTTTTATCAGGTGGATGCGGTGATCGCGCATCGCTGCGTCCAATGCCATTCGGCTCAGTCCAAGCGATGACTATGTTCCGCGAAGCGCCCAACGGGGTGAGATTTGATACCAAGGAAGCAGATCGCCGGCTTGCTGGCGAAGATCAAGCTGATGGCGGTCGATACCAACGCCATGCCGCTCGGCAACAAGACCGGTATGACGAAGAAGGAACGCGCGCTTTTGGGCGCGTGGATTGCGCAGGGGGCACCACTTGATTGATGCCCGTCAACCCTATCCGCGCGACATGATTGGTTATGGTCGCGATTGGCCCGATCCAAAATGGCCGGGCGATGCGCGGCTCGCCCTTCAGTTCGTCATCAATTTCGAGGAAGGAGGCGAAAACAACATTCTTCACGGCGACGCCGCTTCCGAGGCGTTTCTGTCCGACATCGTCAATGCCGTGCCACTTTTGGGCGTGCGGCATATCAACATGGAATCGCATTACGAATATGGCAGCCGCGTCGGCTGGTGGCGCCTGCGCCGACTCTTCGCCGAGCGCAACTGCCGGTCACGGTATTCGCCGTCGGCATGGCGCTCGCACGCGTGCCGGAGATCGCCGCTTCGATGGTCGAGGCGGATTTCGAAATCGCCTCGCCACGGCTGGCGCTGGATCGACTATCAATATATCGATCCCGAAACCGAGCGCGCCCATATCGGCCTTGCCGTTGAGGCGATCGAGCGCGTTTCGGGCGTCAGGCCACTCGGCTGGTACACCGGCCGGATGGGGCCGAATACGCGCCGCTTCGTCGCCGAGCATGGCGGCTTTCTCTATGATGCCGATTCCTATGCCGACGAACTTCCCTATTGGACCGAGGTTTCTGGCAAACCGCATCTCATCGTGCCGTACACGCTCGAGGCTAACGACATGCGCCTGACCACGGCGCAAGGCTTCGGCAACGGAGAGCATTTCTTCCAGTATCTCAAGGATAGTTTCGACCTGCTCTATGCCGAGGGCGCGACCAAGCCACGCATGATGTCGGTCGGACTCCATTGTCGGCTGGTCGGACGCCCTGGACGCGCACAGGCGTTGGCACGCTTTCTCGATCACGTTCAGCGTCACGACCGCGTCTGGGTTTGCCGCCGGGTCGATATCGCGCGGCATTGGCGCAGGAATTTTCCGTATCGCAAAGCTGCACCATGACTGTCACCCTCGGCACGCTCAACCGCATGGACCGGGCCGCGTTCGTCCAGATGCTGGGCGCCGTCTTCGAACATTCGCCGTGGATCGCCGAAGCGGCATGGGAGAAGCGGCCATTTATCGAGGTCGACGCGCTCCATCGGGCGATGGTCGATGCGGTCATGTCCGCCGGCTACGGTCGTCAATTGGCGCTCTTGAAAGCGCATCCCGAACTCGGTGCGTCCGAGGTCGCTGACGGATTTTTCGCGAAGAGAGCAAGCGGCAGCCGGTCTCGATAGCGGCAGAGCTCGATGACGCGGTCAAGTTGCGCGATTTCAACCGCAACTATCGCGATCGCTTTGGCTTTCCGTTCATTCTTGCGGTAAGAGGCAAGAGGCCGAGCCGATATCCTCGCGGCCATCTCGGAACGTGTCGACCATTCGCCCGACGGATGGAATTGGCGACCGCGCTCGGCGAAGTGACAAGGATCGCGCGCTTCCGCCTCGAGGACATGCTGTCGAAGCGAGAGCGGAAGTCGATCCGTGACTGGTGTTGGTGAGCGGCTGATGTCGCAAGCTGATGAGCTGGGCGCCATTACCGAGGTGCCCGGCACCGTGACGCGCACTTTTCTTACCGCGCAACATCGTGCCGCTGCGCAACGCGTCATTGGGCATGGATGCGTGATGCGGGGATGGAGGCGTCGATCGATGCGATTGGCAATGTCGTCGGGCGCTACGAAGGAGCGACGCCGGGATTGCCTGCTTTGCTTTGGGTTCGCATCTCGATACCGTGCGCGATGCAGGCAAGTATGACGGAATTCTAGGCGTGCTCGACCGCCATCGCTTGCGTCGCGGCGTTCCATCAGCAGCGGCGAACGGTTGCCTTTTGCGATCGAGGTGATCGGCTTCGGTGACGAAGAGGGCGTACGTTTCCAATCGACGCTGCTTGGGCAGTCGCGCCGTCGCCGGCACTTTCGACAACGCGGTGCTTGGAGCGCAAGGATGCGGATGGCGTGCCTTGCGGCAGGCGATGTCGTCGTTTCGGCTTGGATCCAGCGGCTATCCCCATGGTGGCGCACCGCCGCGCCGACGTGCTCGGCTATGTCGAGTTGCACATCGAACAGGGGCCGGTGCTGGAGGCGGAAAATCTGCCGGTCGGCATTGTCACCTCGATTGCCGGGGGCACACGCGCAACACTTGAGATAGTCGGCGCAGTCCGGCCACGCCGGCACCGTGCCGATGAAGCTGCGTCATGACGCGCTGGCCGCGGCCGCGGAGATCGTTGTCGACATCGAAGGCGCGTGCCCGCAACAATCCGGGCCTGGTCGCGACGGTCGGGCGCATCTGCCGCTACGCCCGGCGCCACCAACGTGATTCCCGGCAAGGTCAGCGTTCAGCCTCGATCTGCGCTCGCGCCGACGATGCGACGCGGCTGGCGCCTATACCGACATTCTTGCGGCGGCGCATGCGATCGCGCGCAAACGCGGTGTCACGCTCGCCCTGGACCGCACGCTTGATAGCCCGGCTGTTGCCTGCTCGGAATGGCTCATGGCTCGAGATCGAGCGCGCGGTAGTGGCGCTCGGCTTGAACCCGGTGACGTCTCGGCGAGCGGCGCAGGCCATGACGCCATGGCGATCGCCAGCCTATGCGAGATCGGCATGATCTTCGTGCGCTGCAAAGGCGGCATCAGTCATAACCCGGCAGAATCGATCACCGCCGCCGATGCCGAAACTGGAGCGCGGGTGCTCTACGAGGTGCTCCGCAATTTTCAGCCGAAACGAAATTTTGGCGTAAAGCAGCTCAGAGACAAACGCCCTCTTCAAAGAGGGCGTTCGCATCGTCAGCGGAAGAAACTCCTATTATGCGCAGATCGCCCTCAACGCCCTGGACATACCAATTGAGGCCAGCGATTTCGCCGTCCGGCATATTGCCGCCGGCCGCGACTTTGACTCGCGCCGGCTTGGTTCGCGACCGGACCGTCGAACGGATGACGCGCGCCGTTATGATCGCCTCCTGCACCTTATAGCCTTCGGCCGCGATGTCTTGCGGAACGTGGCTTGTTGAATGGTCGGGATCGACCAGCATGCCTGCGGCGAATCCGCCCCAGGTATCGGTCGATTTCCACGTGCCGTCCAGCACCATACTTCGACGCGCTGGACATAATAGGGTGCCCAATTGTCGACGTTCGACGTGACGCAATGCGTCGGGCCGAACTTGGCCATGTCGGACGACTGGCCGAACGCCCAGACACCGCGCGCCTCCGCAGTTTGGACCGGCGCCGGGCTGTCGGTGTGCTGGCACATGATGTCGGCGCCCTGGTCGATGAGCGCCTTGGCGGCATCGGCTTCCTTGCCTGGATTGAACCACTCGTTGACATAGATAACTTTGACTTTGCCGTCCGGCCGGATCTTGCGAAACGCTTGGGTAAAGGCGTTGATGCCGCATGACGACTTCGGGAATCGGAACCGAGCCGACATAACCGACGATGCCTGACTTGGTGAGATGGCCTGCAAGCGTGCCCTGCACGGTGCGGCCTTCATAGAAGCGCACGGCATAGGTCGACACATTCGTGAGCCCGTTTGTAGCCGGTGGCATGTTCGAAATAGACGTTGGGGAAATTCTTCGCCACCTTGATGGTCTGGCTCCATATAGCCGAACGAGGTCGTGAAGATGAGTCTTTACCCCTGATTCGCGAGCTGGGTCAGCACGCGCTCGCATCGGCGCTTTCCGGCACGCTCTCGACCTTGATGGTCTCGACGCGGTCGCCAGTATCTTGCGGCCACGGCTTGAGCGGCCGAGATCGTGTTGATAGCTCTAGCCCATATCGCCGGTTGGGCCGATAAAGATCCAAGCCGCTTTCAGCTTGTCTGCCGCCCGCGCGACATAGGGCATGCCGAGCGACCGACGTCGCCGCGATCGCGCCGCCGGCGCCGATAAGGAATTCTCTTCGTTTGATCATGTCTTACACTCCCTTTGTTTGCGCGCGGCCTCCATGTCGGCCAAAAGCGCTGTTTTGACCGAAACCTGCTCATGCTGTAGCGCGAAACGCCTTACCCAACGAGGCCGGCGCATTGAGCCGGATGCGCTTGGCGTCGCGTGAGATGACAACAAGCACCAGGATCGTCGCGAGGTAGGGCAGCATCGACAGGAATTCGGGCGCGATCGGCACCGCGAAACCCTGTGCATGGAGCTGCGCGATTCGAAAAAAGACCGAAGAGATAGGCGCCGAGTAGTAAGCGCAACGGCTTCCAGGTTGCGAACACCACGAGCGCCAGCGCAATCCAACCGCGCCCGGCCGTCATTCCCTGCGACCAGAAGGGCGTGTAGGCAAGGGAGAGATAGGCCCCGCCCAACCCGCTCATGGCGCCACCGAAGAGCACGGCGAGAAAGCGGATGCGTCGCACCGGGTAGCCCAGCGCATGCGCAGCCTCATGATTTTCACCGACGGACCGCAGCACCAGGCCCGCCCGGGTTCCCGATAGGAACCACCCGATCGCGATGGTCACGGCCACAGAAAGATAGACCACGGCGTCCTGACCGAAGATCAATGGCCCGATAACCGGCAGGTCGCTGACGCCCGGAATATCGAGCTGCGGCAGATGTGGCAACGGCTTGCCGATATAGGCCGTACCGATCAATGCCGACAGGCCGAGGCCGAAGATCGTCAGCGCAAGGCCGGTCGCGACCTGATTGGCGAGGAAGAACAGCGTCAGGACGCCGAACAGCGCTGCCAACGAGTGCGCCCCCTGCTGCGGCCGCGGCGAACCCAACGACAGCACTCCCCGGAGTCGTATTCGGCACCGAACCCCACCACGGCGCCAACGATCATCATGCCTTCTACGCCGAGATTGAGCACTCCCGATTTTTCGGTCACCAGCTCGCCTGCCGCCGCCAGCAACAACGGTGTGGCCGACAGCACCATCGAAACTAGGATCGCTGTCAGCTCGTTCATGCCGCGATGCTCTGCGCCGCCGGCGCGCCAATGACCACACGATAGCGAACGAGCAATTCGCAGGCGAGCAGGAAGAACAACAGCATGCCCTGGAATACGCCGACCACCGCGACTGGCAAATTGAGTGAGATTTGCGCCGCCTCGCCGCCAAGATACGAGAGCGCGATCAACAGGCCTGCGAGCAGAATGCCGAGCGGCTGCAGACGGCCCAGGAACGCGACGATGATTGCGGTAAAGCCATAACCCGGGCGAGATGGTGGGCAGCAATTGGCCAATCGGCCCCGCCACCTCGTTGACCCCCGCGAGGCCCGCCAGTGCGCCCGAAAGGGTGAGGCAGAACCACACGGCACGCTTCTGACTGAAGCCGGCATAGGTCGCCGCCGCGGGTGTCAGGCCGATCACTTTGATCTGATATCCCAAAAAGCTGCGCGACATAAGGAACCAGCCGCCCAAGACGGCGAGCAACGCCATTAGCGCGCCCAACCCGAGCCGCGTTCCCGTGAAGAACGGATTGAATCGCCGCATAGCCGTCGAACGGCTTCGACTGCGGAAAATTGTAGCCTTGCGGATCGCGCCACGGTCCGCGCACCAGATAGCGCAGCAACAGGCTCCGCGACATAGGTCAGCATCAGCGAGGTCAGAATCTCGTTGGCGTTGAACTGCGGTCTTGAGAGTGCCGGGATCGCCGCCCAGATCAACCCGCCCAGCGCGCCGGCGATGAACATCGCCGGCATGGTCAGCCGGTCCGAGCATCGGCTCGTAGGAACAGGCCGACACCGCCGCCCGCAGATCGCGCCGAGGATGAACTGGCCCTCGGCGCCGATGTTCCAGACATTGGCGCGAAAACCGATGGCGAGACCGATCGCACACAAGATCAACGGCGCGCCCTTCACCCCCAATTCGCCGACGCCGTAGAGGGTCGAAACTGGATCGATAAAGAAGGCGCGATAGGCTTGCAAGCGGGTCGCGGCCGAGAATCGCGAACAAGCACCGCGGCGCCGATAAGCGTCAGCACCACCGCCAGGAGCGGCGACAGATACAGTCGTCGAGGCGCGACGATTGGGCGCGCGGCTCGAGCCTAATCCGCGGCATGCGACACTGCCTGCTGCCTGTCGCGCGAACAGGCCGCCCATCAGCAGCCCGATCTCGTCGATATCGGTTTCGCCCACTCGCTTCGGTTCGGAGACGCGGCCCTTGCTCATGACCGCGATGCGGTCGCAGATCTCGAACAGCTCGTCCAGATCCTCCGACACCACCAGCACCGCGGCGCCGGCATCGCGCAGCCGGATCAGCGCTTCATGGATCGTCAGCGCCGCGCCGACATCGACGCCCCAGGTCGGATGCGCCGCGATCAGGACGCGCGGCTGTTGCAAGATCTCGCGGCCGATGATGAATTTCTGCATGTTGCCGCCGGAGAGGCTGCGCGCCTCGGCGTCGATCCCGGCGCAGACTACATTGTAATTCCTGACGATGGCGGTGGCGAAATCGCGCACCGCGCCGGTCTTGCACCATGCCGGCGCCGACATTGCCGATCGAGATAGGCGGTGAGCAAGCGCGTTGTCGGCGAGGCTGAGCTCCGCCACCGCGCCGCGCCCCAACCGCTCTTCGGGGACGAAGGCGAGACCCCGCGCACGCCGTCCAGCGGGCCCGAGATGACCGACATTGGCGCCCTCGATGCGGATCGGCGTCGCTGCGCGGCGCCAGCGTTTCGCCGGCGAGCGCGTGCAGCAACTCGGTCTGTCCATTGCCGGCGACCCCGGCGATGCCGAGGATCTCGCCCTTGACGGACGCCTAAGCGAAACATGGTCGAGCTTGGTGCCAAACGGATCGTCCGGGTACCACGACCAGGTCGGTGACGGTCAGCGCCTCGTCGCCTTCCCTATGTTCCCCAGGACGCTTCACCGCCAGCACATCGCTGCCGACCATCATGCGGGCGAGCGATGCCGAGGTCTCCTGGCGCGGGTCGCATTGCGCCGTCACCGCGCCCTGACGCAGCACCGTCGCGCGCTGGCACAGCGCCATGATCTCGCCGAGCTTGTGTGAGATGTAGAGAATCGAGCAACCTTCGGCGGCAAGCCGGCGCAGCACGTCGAACAGACGTTCGACCTCTTGCGGCGTCAGAACCGAGGTGGGTTCGTCCATGATCAGAAGCTTCGGCTCCTGCATCAGGCAGCGCACGATCTCGACGCGCTGCCGCTCGCCGACCGACGAGGTCGTGGACATAGCGGTCGGGGTCGATAGCAAGCCCATACCTAGCGTTGCGCGTCTCGTCGATACTTGCGGCGCAAGGCGCGGATGTCGCGGTCTGTCGTCGAGGCCAAGCGCGATGTTCTCGGTGACGGTCAGCGTCTCGAACAGGGTGAAATGTTGGAACACCATGCCGATGCCGAGCCGTCGCGCGGATGCCGGATCGTGCGGCGCGATCGGCTGCCCTTGCCATCGGATCTCGCCTTCGTCGGCCGACACGACGCCGTAGATGATCTTGACCAGGGTGCTCTTGCCGGCGCCATTCTCGCCGAGGAGCGCATGCAGCTCGCCCGGCATGACGGAGAAGTCGACGATTTTGTTGGCGACTGTATTTCCGGATAGCTTTTGGTGATACCCCGCAGTTCCAGCCGCGGCGTGACATTCCCCATGCCCCCGGTCAAGCTCATCGGGGGACCTGTTCTGGTTCTTGCCGGCGCAGCCATTGCGGGGTTCGAGCACAAACCACGCGATCCGGCAATTTTACCAACCAATGCCCGCCACGCGACGCCCGATCGGCGCCAACCGGCGGAGCGGATCCCCTCATCGCTCCCCCAACACTATCTAATCTCGCCGCCCCCGAGGCGGAGAGGGATAACTTGTCCTTGCGTTTCCACCGCGCGATCGACAGGAACGGTCGCCTCGGCGTCGCGCACTTGCAGCAATTGTGCCGCGACCGCGATGGCGATTTCGGCCGGATGCTTTCCGCCGGCGCCTTCGATGCCGATCGGGCAGGTGAGCCGCGCCAGTTGCGCGTCGCTGAGTCCCAGCGCCTTCAGCCGTCTGATGAACCGGGCGCGCTTCGTTGCGGAGCCGATCAGGCCGACATACCTGAAATCGTCGCGCTTCAACGCCGCCATGAGAATGCGCTGGTCGAGTGGATGCGAGTGCGTCATTACCAAAACGAACGATCCGGCAGGAATGGCGGCGATTTCTGCTTCTGGTTGATCGCTGACATTGATGGTGACGTTGCCGGGAATGGTCTCGGGAAAAATATCGTCGCGCGGTATCGATCCAGGTGACTCGGCACGATACATCGCCAAGCAGCTTCACCAATGCTTTGCCGACATGACCGGCACCGAATAACGCGATATGGAAGGCCGGCGGTTCGATCGGCTCGAGCAGCAACGTTGCCTCTCCACCGCAACATTGGCCGAGGCTCGGTCCCAATGGGAACCGATGGACCGCAGGTGCCGTCAGGCAGCGGCCGATGCCGCAGCATGACACGCGCGAGCTCGAGCGCCTTCAATTCGAGATGGCCGCCGCCGACGGTGTCGTAGCTTGTGTCGCGGGTCACCACCATCTTGGCACCGGCCTCACGGGGCGTCGATCCTTTGACCTCGATCACGGTCACGAGAACCGCCTCCTCGCCGGCCTCAGCGAGCCGGCCGAGCGCCGTCAGCCAGCCGCTCATTCCGCCGCCTCGCGCGCCGAGAGCCAATCCCCGAGCCTGACGCGCAGCGTGTCAATCGCATTTAGCACGCGCTCGGGCGTTGCCGGAGCCTCAAGGCGCGGGCTGATTTGATACTCGCCGACTGCCGCGATCGCGTCCTTGATGGCGTGAAATACCGAGATCGCCAGCATCAACGGCGGCTCGCCCACGGCCTTTGAGCGGTAGACCACGTCCTCGCGGTTACGACTCCAGTCGGCGATCGCGGCGTTGAACAGCCGCGGCAGGTCGCTGCAGGTGGGGATCTTGTAGGTCGAAGGCGCGTGGGTCTGCAGGCGACCCTTTGCGTCCCAGTACAATTCTTCGCTGGTCAGCCAGCCCATGCCCTGGATGAATCCGCCTTCGATCTGGCCCATATCGATCGCCGGGTTAATCGATTTGCCGACATCGTGCAGGAGGTCGACGCGCTCGACCTTATATTCGCCGGTCAGCGTGTCCACCAGCACCTCGGATGCCGCTGCGCCGTAGGCGAAATAGAGGAACGGCCGGCCGCGCATCGTCGCCGGATCATACACCACTTTCGGCGTGGCGAAATATCCCGTCGCCGACAACGAAACGCGCGCCTTGTAGGCGAGCTTGATCAGGTCCGCAAACGCCATTTTCTTGCTGCCGATCGACACTTCGCTGATTGGCGAACACGATCTTCCCGGGGGCGGTATGGAAATGCGCCGCGGCGAATTTGATCAGCCGCTCCTTGATGGTGCGCGCGGCGATCTGTGAAGCTCTGCCGTTGAGATCGGTACCGGACGAGGCCGCGGTCGCAGACGTGTTCGGCACTTTGCCAGTTGTCGTTGGCGTGATCTTGACGTCGTCGAAATCGATGCCGAATTCATCGGCGACGATCTGGGCCACCTTGGTGTTAAGGCCTTGGCCCATCTCCGTGCCGCCATGGTTCAGCTTCACACTGCCATCGGTATAGACCAGCACCAGCGCGCCGGCCTGGTTGAAGTGCGTCGCGGTAAAGGCGATGCCGAACTTCACCGGCGTCATCGCCAGGCCGCGCTTGAGGAACGGGCTCGTCGCATTCCATGCCGTGATCGCCTGGCGGCGTTGCCAATAATCGGAAGTCCGCTCGAGCTCGCCGATGAGCTTCGGGAGGATATTGTCCTCGACCTTCATCGTGTAAGGCGTGACATTGCGATCGCGCTTGCCATAGAAATTGCGTTTGCGCACCGTCAGCGGGTCGACGCCCAACGTGCGCGCAATCTCGTCGATCGCGTACTCGATCACCATCATGCCCTGAGGCCCACCGAAACCGCGAAATGCCGTATTGGATACGGTGTGGGTCTTACAGCGATGCGATACGATCCTCACGTGAGGCAAATAATAAGCGTTGTCGGCATGAAATATGGCGCGGTCGTTCACGGGTCCCGAGAGATCGGGCGACATGCCGCAACGCGATGCCAGCAAGAAGTCGACACCGCGAATGCGGCCCTCCTCGTCAAATCCCACGACATAATCGGCGATGAAATCGTGACGCTTGCCGGTCAGGATCATGTCGTCGTCGCGATCGGGCCGAAGCTTGACCGGGCGCCCCGTCTTCTGTGCCAACAGGGCTGCCACGACCGCGAATAGCGCACCCTGGGTTTCCTTACCGCCGAAGCCGCCGCCCATGCGTCGAGTCTCGACCGTGACGCCATTGGCGTCGAAGGCCGAGAATGTGCGCGACATGGTGTTGGATCTCGCTTGGATGCTGCGTCGACGAATAGACCAGCATGTCGCCGTCTTCGCCCGGCACCGCCATCGCGATCTGACTTTCGAGATAGAAATGTTCCTGGCCGCCGATCGCGAGCCGCCCCGAAACCTTCCGCGGTGCCTTGGCGATGCTTTTGCTCGGGTCGCCGCGCATCAAGGTCACCGTGGGCAGTACTTCCGCGTTCTGCTTCAGCGCATCCTCGATGGTGAGGATCGCCGGCAATTCCTCATATTCGACAACCGCCTGCATGGCCGCGGTGCGTGCCTGCAGGCGGGTTTCGGCAGCGACTGCGAACAACGACTGGCCCGCATATTCGACGATTTGCTCGGCGAACACGGGGTCGCCGGCGAAGCCGGGACCGATATCGTTGCTGATTCGTCGGTAAGTCGGCAGCGGCCATTGCCGCCGCTACGCCCGGCAGTGCAAGTGTAGGAGCGAGATCAAGCTTCTTGATCTTCCCATGAGCGATGTCGCTGGTACGGATATAGGCATGGAGCAGGTCTCGCGGCTCGGGAATGTCGTCGATATAGATCGCTTCGCCTGAAACGTGCTTTTCGGCGCTGTCATGCGGCAACGGCCGCCGCACCGCGCGCAACGTGCCCTCCGCCCTGGATGTCCGAGGCACCGTCATGCCGCCATGTCCCGTTTGATGACGCGCGTGGCGCCTGGCTGGTTGCTTGTCTCCAAGAAGAACTTGAAAAGCAAATTTCGCGCCAGTTTCAGTCGGTACTGGGCGCTCGCCCGCATATCCGTCAGCGGCTCAAAATCGCGCTCGAGCGTCCGCATCGCGGCGCGCACCGATGCTTCATTCCATGCCTCGCCGAGGAGCGCTTTTTCCACGTGGTCCGCCCGCTTCGGCACTGCCGCCATCCCGCCGAAACCCATTCGCAGCTCGGTGATCCGACCGCCATCCAAACAGAGCGCGAAGGCCGCACATACGGCTGAAATGTCTTGATCGAAGCGTTTGGAGATCTTGTAAGCTCGGAATTTGAGGTTCGAGCGTGCACGCGGAATGCGAATCGCCTCAATGAATTTCGCTCTTTCTCAGGGCAGTCTTGCGATAGGACAGAAAGAACTCATCGATCGGCAGCAAACGCGTCTCGCTATTGCGGCGCAGGAGCAGCGTGGCGCCGAGCGCCAGGAGCAGTGGCGGAGTGTCACCGATCGGGGAGGCGTTCGCGATATTGCCGCCGAGCGTACCGACGTTGCGTACCTGCACCCCGCCAAAGCGCCGCAGGATTTCACCGAAATCGGCAAACTCCGCGGCCAACACGTCAACAGCATCACCATGCGACACCGCGCCGCCGATCTCGATGCAGTCGCTGCCAACGTTGAGGCGACGCAGTTCCGGTACATCGCCGGTATAGACCAGCGTCTCAGGGCGCTGATGGAGTTTGGTGACCCACAGACCAATATCGGTAGCGCCGCCCACGAGGCAGGCTTCGGGATATTGTTCAAAACAGGCGGTTAGCTCTTCGAGGTTGGCAGGCGCGAAATAGCGCTGGCCGTCTTTTTCCAACGCCAGCGTGTCACGGCGCTCGATCGATCCGAGTTTCCTGGCCGTTGCGGCAGCGTTCCGGTGGAACTGATCCTTGGCGCCATAATCGCGCATCCGGTATGCCGCCTCGATGATCGGGCGATAGCCGGTGCAGCGGCAGAGATTGCCCGCGAGGACATCGTCTATCGTCTCTCGCTGCGGTTCCATGCCGCTGTGATAGAGCGTGAACAGTGACATGACAAAGCCGGGGGTACAGAAACCACATTGCGAGCCGTGACACTCGACCATCGCCCGTTGCACGGGATGCAGCCTGCCATTGTGCTTAAGGCTCTCGACGGTCACCAGTTCCTTGCCGTCAAGCATGGGCATGAACAGAATGCAGGAATTGACCGCGCGATAGCCCATGTCGGCGGCGCCGTGGCGCTCCCCAAGCACCACCGTGCAGGCACCACAGTCGCCCTCGGCACAACCCTCCTTGGTACCGGAGCGGCGCGCATCCTCGCGCAGCCACTGGAGCACCGTCATCGTCGGTGCCACGCCTCGCAGTTCGCGGATCTCGCCGTCCAGCACAAAGCGGATTTGGCCACTCATTGTTCAACTTCCACGGTAAGTCGAATAGCACCAGGGCGAGAGCAGCAACGGCACATGATAATGCTGCTTGGGGTCGGCGATCCCGAACCGCACCGGGATCTCGTCGAGGAAAGGTGGGACTGAGGTTGGTTCCCCGGTGCTGCGCCAATAGTCTCCGGCACGAAACAATAACTCGTAGCGGCCGGCAAGAAACGTCGTTTTCTCTAGCAACGGGGCGTCGACCCGGCCGTCGCCGTTGGTGACCACGCTTTTGAGCAGGCGGTGGTCTTCATCGAGCGAAAACAAATCGATGCGCAGACCCACCGCCGGCCGGCCGTGCGCCGTGTCCAAGACATGGGTGGTTAATCGACCCATTCGCCTCCGCAATTCCCGCACACCCGGGCAGGAACGGTCATGGTCCCACGCTTGGCAGCGTACGCCAAGCGACTTTGGCCGCTATTCGGCGGCGTAGCGCATTCCTGGTCGAACGGCATTGGCGATATTAGCCGAATAGGCCTCCTGCCACTCGGTGGTTGGTGAGGCGACGAAATAGCCGCTTCGCGCCTTCAGATAGGTATCGGGATCGTCCAGGCAGGGGGGCGCTGCGGATTGCTCGACGAAGGCGCGCGCGGTGGCCAAGATATGGCGGCGCGTCCGGGCGATCATAATATCGGTGGGCGCCAGGTGTTCGAATTCATGGTCGGTGATTGGACCCATGCTTTCGGTCACCGCCTGATCTTGCATGTGAATATTGGCGATGCCGGTGAAGCTCTCGCTGTTGGCTTGCGCCGCCCGGTCGATGTTCCAGTCATTGCGCGGATTGCTGGTGAGCCGCCAGCGGCCCAGCCAGTCGGTGGTGTTGGGCAGGAAGTCAAAGCCCAGCGAAACGCCAGTCAACGGCTTCCCGTCCTTGCCCGTCGCGCGGTCGGGCATCGGCCGCTTCCAGACGAAATTGTAAAACATCATGTGATGGTCATCGAGCGGGACCCAGGCGCGGGCGTGCACGTTGGTGGCGAAGTCGCCTTGCGGCTGTTGGGTCCAGAATGGGAACAGGAAATTCGCGGTGCGCCAGTAGGTGCCGCCGTCGTCGGCGGGACGATTGGCGCCATAGCTCGTGCCCCATGGCGTCTCCATGACCTTCAGGTCGGGCGCGCGATTGAACACGGCACCGCGGAACGGATGATCGGCGGCGAGTTGCTCTGGCTTGATATGGCCGGCATGGAGGAAGCCAAAATGGGAAGTGTCGATGTCGCCTTCGAGGCCCTGTAGCCAATTGCATTCGCGCAATGCGCAGATGACCATCACCTGGTCCTCGGGCAGACGCAACACTTCGAGGCCTGGCAAGGGTGGCGCGACCACCCGCTTGCCCATATAGACCCACACCACGCCATTGCGCTCGGCAACCTGGTAGGCCTTGGCCTTGACCCTGTTCTTGAAGTCCTGATGCGCGGGCACGCTAGCCATGTCGACGCAATTGCCTTCGACGTCAAATTTCCAGCCGTGATAGACGCAACGAATTCCGTTCTCCTCGTTGCGGCCGAGGAAAAGTGAAGCGCAGCGATGCGGACAGCGATGATCCATCACCCCAACGCGCCCTTGCGTGTCGCGGAATGCGATAAGCTTTTCACCTAGCAGCATCAGTCGCACCGGCGCGCCGTCGGGTTTTAGTTCGCTCGTCAGCGCCGCGGGCAGCCAATATTCCCGCATGAACCCGCCCATGACGGTGCCGGGAGCGACCCGGGTCAAGTCTTCGCTGTCTTTGATCGTCATCGCTTGCTCTCCAAAATGACTAGGCCGGCTCCGCGCTCCGCTCCTGGCGGCGTGGCGCCTTATGGTATTTACCATCCTTCATGATCATCAAGAACCGCTCAGCGTCCTCGAGCAGTGTGATGTCGCGCAGAGGATCGC
Organism: uncultured Alphaproteobacteria bacterium; assembly: GCA_963804725.1. GTDB lineage: Bacteria > Pseudomonadota > Alphaproteobacteria > ATCC43930 > CGMCC-115725 > JAATGI01. Next base: position 503,371 of record CAWDRN010000015.1, read on the forward strand.
CATCAATCAGGAGCACGTCCGCAAGATAACCGGGCCTGATGAGACCGAGTTCGTCACCCATTCCCATGATCTCGCCACCGAGCCTTGTGGCGGCGCGCAGGGCCTCAGCCGGCGTGAAGCCAAACAGTTTGACAAACAATTCGAGGTCATGGGCGTTCCGGCCGATCGGATTGGTCGGAAATCCGTAATCGCCGCCGGGCAGCACCCGAACACCACGCTGGTGCAGAAGGGGCAGCAATTCGCGCAGATGGTCAAGTTTTGCGACCTGCTCCTTCAGTGCCGCGCCCCGGTCACGCTTTGCGTAATTTGGGTCGGCGTAGATGTTTGTCCAATTAAGGCCTACCGTTGGAGCGACGAAAATCTCGTGCTTGCGCGCCTCCAACATGTCGAGCGCTTCTTCGTCGGGCCAAGTGCAGTGGTAGATCACTCGGAAGCCGTGCTTCAGCACCAGCTTGATTGCCTCGGCGGAATGCGCGTGTGCGTTAAGCCAGAGACCGGCCTCGCGGGCCGCCGCTGCCGCCGCCGCCAGCTCCTCGTCATGATAGAGGAGAACGAGCGACGTATTTGGAACGATGCTGTTGTCCCCGGTTACCACGAACTTCACCGAATCGACGCCGACCTGTGCCATTTCTTTGATGAAGGCCCGAACACCTTCGATGTCCGGGGACCGCTGCTCGAAGCTGATATATTTCCGTCCGGATGAATCGGAGGTGCGCGACGCGTCGCGTTCGAACGAACAGGCGCGCAGTCGAGGCCCCGGCAGCCAGCCGGCCGCGATTTCGTCACGCAATGCCGTTTCCGCGGACGCGTCGTGCGCGCCAGCCGAATAGGCCGAAGTGAAGCCATGGTCGAGCATCACCTTCGCGGTGTGGGCAGTAATCAATAACATCTCTGCTGCAGAACGAGCGCGGCCTCGCAAAACGCGATCGATCGCCGAACCGAATCCCAGATGCGTATGGGATTCGATCAATCCCGGCATTAGTGTCCCACCTTCGCCGTCGACAACGGTAGCGCCAAGAGCGGCCAGCCGTTCGCCGCCGTTGGCTACCGCCTTGACGCGATTGCCTTCGATCAAGACCTCACCGCGAAACGGCAAGGCACCCGTGCCGTCGAAGATCGAGACGTTCGTGATCAAGGTGCTCGGCACGTGCTATTCCGGATTGGCTTCCTTCCAGGGGTCCTTGACGTCCTTGATCACGTCGAACGGCACGTTCTCAAGCTTGCCGTCCTTCTTTTCTACTTTCTGGACGTAGATGTTCTGGATGACGTCCCGGGTTTTCGGATCGATGGTCAGCGACCCGCGCGGGCTGGGGATCGTCAGCCCTTTATAGAGGCCGATCGCCTGATCGCCGGTCACCCCCGGACCGAACTTGGCGACCGCACGGTAGATCAGCGCCATTGCATCGTAGACGGCGCAGGTGGCGATGTCCGGTACGAGCGTAGTGTCGGCCCCGTAATCCTTGAACCATTGCGCGCGCAGGTCCTTGTTGATCGGACTGTCATTGTGTTCGGGATAATGCGTGGTGGAAACGAGGCCGATCGCTGCATCCCCAATGCTCGGTAGGTCGGATTCCTGCACCTGCGTCGCACCGATAAAGCCGATGCCGGCAGGGTGCAGGCGTGCCGCCCAAGTGCGAATCATCATCACTGAATTGGTGCCGCCAGTGCCGAACACCTGAACCGCCTGCGGCTTGTCTTGAAGTACCCTCTCGTAATAGGGCGTAATGTCGGCGACCGTGGTGGGATATTTGATCGTTTGTAATACCTTGCCGCCGCCCGCGACATAGGCTCTCTCGAAGCCCTCATTCGAATCCTTACCCGAGATGTAGTCCGCGATCACGGAATCGACCGTCTTGATGCCAGCCTTTGCGGCCCAGGTGCCGAGCGGCGCTGATTCCTGCTGAAGGGTAAAGCTCACGCGAACAAAATAGGGCGACTTGCGCACGATGAAGCCGGTCGCGGCGTTGGTGATGATGGTCGGCATTTTTGCCTGAGTAATGATGTCGGCAACCGACAGCGCGTCGGGGCTAAAGACGAAGCCCGTGAGAAACTGGATATGATCGCGCAGAATCAATTCGGTCGCGAGCTGCTTCGAACGTGCCGGGTCGATGCCGCCTTCGTCTCGAAACAGGATCTCGATATCATTGCCATTGACGCTCTTGCCATGAAGCTCCTGGTAGACGCGCACGCCGCCCTTGGTCTCTGCTCCCCATTGGGCATAGGAGCCGGAGAACGGCATGATCAAGCCGACTTTAACGGTCTCGGCCGAAACCGTGCCTGCCCAAATGAACGCCAGGCCGGCAACTCCCATGACCAAAAAACGCTTCATTCCAATCCTCCCGAGAGCACAATTTTTGTCGCGGTCGCGCTTGCCGAAAGAGTATTACATTTCCGCGTAGCGAAAGAACAGTAGGAGCGGTGCGATGCCAGAAGCCCAAGCGAGCAGAGAGACCGGCCTGACCGTGCGTACCGAAGCCGGGCCGGTTGCGGGTTTGGCCCTGGCCAGCGGCGTTCGCGTTTTCCGTGGCATTCCATTTGCGGCGCCGCCGGTTGGCGAAATGCGCTGGCGGCCGCCCGCGCCGCCATTGCCTTGGAGCGGCGTACGCCAGGCCACGGAATGGGGTGCCGACTGTCCGCAACCGGCACCGCCAGCCAGGTGGTCCCTCGAGCTCACGCGCCGGCCGACAAAGCGAAGATTGCCTCAACCTCAACATTTGGGTGCCGGCTGCCAAACCTGGTGAGCGCTTGCCGGTCTTGGTCTGGCTATTCGGCGGTAGTTTCATGGTCGGCAGTCCGTCGGACATTCTGTTCGATGGCGAGCAATTTGCGAAACAGGGCGTAGTTCTGATCACCGCCAATTATCGTGTCGGTGTGTTCGGTTTCTTGGCGCATCCGGCGCTGACGGCGGAATCGCCGCATGGCTCGTCGAGCAACTACGCGCTATTGGATCAGCTCGCGGCGCTGCGCTGGATCCGGGACAATATCGCGAACTTTGGCGGCGATCCGAAGCGCGTGACAACGTTCGGCGTCTCCGCCGGATCGGCATCAATTTCGCTCTTGCTGACCTCGCCCTTGGCCAAAGACCTCTTCCAGCAGGCGATCCTCGAAAGCCCTGGGGCTTTCCGCCCGCTCGCCAGTCTCGCTGAGGCGGAGGCCTATGGCTTGAAACTCGGCAACGACCTCGCTCAATTGCGTCGTATGTCGGCCGAGGAGCTTGTGTCTAAGACCCCGCTGTTTGTGCCTAAGATGCGCGGCCTCACCGCGCCTCGCATGCTTGCGTCCGATTCGCGATGGCTGGGTGATTCCGCGCGATGAGCGGGATGCCTTTGCCGCCGGTCAATATCACCCGATGCCGATCATCGTCGGCACCAATCGCGACGAAGGGTCGGTATTCGTTGGCGCCTGGCCGGTAACGGACATGGCCGCGTATCAAGGCTTCGCCTTGGAGAATTTCGGCCCTGCCGCCGATGCAGCTGTACAACAATATCCTGCCGCCGTCGACGCCGACGTGTTGCCGCGGGTGGCCGAGATGTTCGCCGATACACAATTCAATTACGGTGTCTGGGCCCTGGCGCGCGCGATGGCAAGGAGCGGGAAAGGTACGTGGCGCTATTTGTTCCAAAGACGACGCGCGGGCCAGACCGACGGGCCGCATCACGGCGACGAGGTACCGTTTGTGTTCGGCGTGAGCGGCCCGTCAAGGAAGGGCGCCGCTTTTGACGCCGACGATCTGGCACTGTCGCAGACAATGATGAAGCTGTGGGTACAATTTGCGCGCATGGCCGATCCGAACGGTGCCGGCGTTCCGTGGCCGAGCTACGACGCATCACGCGACAACTATCTCGAATTGGCCAGCCCGGTCCGAGAGAGCTGGGGCTGGCGCCGCGATCAAATGCTCTTCATCGACCGGTTTTTCGATGGAAAAGCAGCCTGATCTTTCCGGCCGTACCGTCGCAATTCCGGAGACACGCGAGCTCGACGTGTTCGCGCGCATGCTGGAAGAGCGCGGCGCCATCGCCGTGCGGTGCCCTCTCGTCGCGATCCATGACACGCCTGATGTCGCGCTGGTAGAGGCATGGCTCAGGCGATTCACCCATGGCGGTTGCGACGATCTCATCTTGCTGACGGGCGAAGGTCTACGTCGCCTCGACGGCTTTGCCCGCCGCACCGGGTTAGGGCAGGCATTCGTCGCGCGACTTGGCGCCGTGCGGAAAATCACCCGCGGCCCAAAGCCGGTACGGGCCTTGCGCGAGTTGGGGTTAGGTGTCGATCTGCCGGCCTCCGCCCCGACGACCAAAGGCGTGATTGCAACGTTGTCGCCGCTCGCTCTGGCCGGCCGCCGGATTGGTGTGCAACTCTATCCCGACCATACCCATGAGGAGCTGTTGGGCTTTCTCGCTGGCGCCGGCGCCGTTGCCGATCCGGTCACGCCTTACGTCTACGCCTCTGCGTCCGGAGATGGGCGCGTCGCCGATCTGATTGAAAGCCTCGCCGCTGGCGCCGTTGATATTATTGCCTTCACCAGCGCGCCGCAGGTGCGCCGTTTGATTGCCGTTGCCGAAGCGAGAGGGCTTGCCGCAAAGCTGCGACAAGGCTTGGCCATGACCCGCGTCGCCGCGGTTGGACCCGTGGTCACCGATGAACTGACCAAGTTCGGGGCACGTGTCGAGATCGCACCGAAAGAGCGTTTTTTTATGAAGCCTTTGATCAATGCGATGATCGAGGCCGTCGGCCGGTAACACGCTGCAAGGGCCAAGGTTGCCGCCGTCTTGGACACGGGCGGCCCGTCGGGATGAACCCGCCTTGGGCGATCGAGTAATACAGAACTGCGTACAGCCCGCGAGGACTCCGGCGCCCAAACCCGGTTGGATGGAGCGCGCCCGAGATGGCGTCACGCATTGCTGCCAGGAATTGTTTGCACCGCCAATATTTTGCCGCGGTCATCTCGCCTGGCGAGACATTGGCTCGCGCTCCTCGTCGCGGCTTCGTACAGCGCTGCGCCACGACGCCACCGCAATCGATTTTGTTAACGTTTCATTGTTAGGATGGAATGGGCGCGCGTTTTCGACCACCCTGCACGCGGCAGCAGTCTCGGGGCTCGATGAAAGATTCGCCGCCTTGAATTTTCTTTAGCCTGAATAGCGGTTTATGGGTCGATGAAATCTATTTATGGGGTTTTCTCGAAGGGTAACGGGGCGCACGGAGCCCTCGTGGGCCGAATCAACACGGATTTGACGGGTCACGTATCGAACAAGACCGAAGGGTCGAACGGCGTCTTGGCGCGCTATGCCGACGCCAATAAGGGCACCGTAGGTGAGCGTCGCACGAAGCGCCCGGTTGGTACTTCGAGCCATTGTCAGCGCCACGAATTGGGGGCGCGGCAGCGGCGCGCCAAGGCCGCCCCGGGATTTCCCCTGCCACTATTGCTCCTTCGCGCCCGGGTGTGCCACGCCCCTGCCGCTGCCATGCTGCGAGCAGCGGCCACCGAGTAGCATGTCCGGCGTGGCGGGTTTCATAGTGTCGGGTCAGCTGCCCGACGCGGGTCAGCGCCTTAAGGCGATGACCGATCGCATCCGCCATCGTGGCCCCGACGGTGAGGGCTTTTTCGTCCGGAGCAGCGCTGACGGCAGGCACACGATCGGTCTTGGACATCGTCGCCTCACCATTCTCGACCTCGCCGCCGATGACCAACCGACAACCCATTTGTTGAGCGGCGTCACATTGGTGATCAACGGGGAAATCTACAATTCCGGCGAACTGCGCGGCGAACTGGAGGCTAAGGGCCATCGCTTCCACACCGGTGTCGACACCGAGGTCCTGCTCAGCGCCTATATCGAGTGGGGTCCCCGTTGCGTCGAACGCCTTCTCGGCATCTATGCCTTCGCCCTATGGGACGATAGGCGCCAACGGCTGATGCTCGCGCGGGACCATCTCGGCAAGAAGCCGCTCTTCATCCAGGAGCAGAGCGGCCGCCTACTGTTCGCTTCCGAGATCAAGGCGTTGCTGGCTTTCGGCGACATTGCGCCGACCCTCGATCGGGCCGCGCTCGCCGATTTCTTCATCTCCGGTGACGTTGCCGCGCCATTCACGCTGTTCGCAGGCATCCGAAAACTTATGCCGGGATCGTATGCGATTTGGCAAAGCGGCCACCTCACCGAGACAACGTTTTGCCGTCCAGCGCACGGAGAACCAACGCACCTGGGGCCAGTCACCGATCCGGTGGCGGCCTTCGCGACGGGGCTCGATGAAGCGGTGCGTGTTCGCATGGTGGCGGATGCTCCCTTCGGGGCATTCCTTTCGGGCGGGCTCGACAGTTCGGCGATCGTAGCGTTGATGAGCCGTCACTCTGCCCAACCAATCAACACTTTCTCGGTCGGATTTCGCGAGACTCGGTACTCGGAACTTCCTTATGCCGCGATGATAGCGCAGCGGTTCCGTACCAACCACACGGCCCTAACGATTACTGCCGACGACCTGATGCAACATATGGCGACGCTGATCGATCGACAGGACGCGCCCGTCGCCGAAGCCGCGAGCCTCCCGATCTATCTCATCGCCCGCGAAGCGGCAAAGAGCGTGAAGATGGTACTGACCGGTGAAGGCTCCGATCAACTCTTCGGCGCCTACCCTAAGCGTTCCGCTGAGCGCTTTACTCCGCTCGATCAGCGACGCGGGCTGGAAAACGCGCATGATCGAGCGATGGCCTCGCTGCCCCATGGATTCCGCCGCGTCAAACTCCTCGCGGCATCGCTCGCGCGCTGCGATCATGTCGACCGCATGGCACGCTTTGTAGGTGCGCTCGCACTTGCTGAGCGCGACGACTTCTCGTCGGAGATCGGCGAGCGGCGACCCGCCTATCATGCTCTTGCCCGGACTGACGGGCACCACTCAACCTCGGAACCCGTCTCCGGTCTAGACCAAGGGGCGCGGTTGCCGGATCTGCTGGAGCGTGGCGACCGCATCGCCATGGCCGCATCAATCGAGGCCCGCGCGCCTTTTATGGATACCGACCTCGCACGGTTAATCGCGCGTCTGCCGAACGCATGGCGTACTCGCGGCTTGGCGCAGAAATTCATCCTCCGCCGCGCGATGCAAGACATCCTGCCACCGTCCATTGTGGAGCGGCCGAGGGTCCAATTCCGCGTCCCTATCAACGAATGGTGCCGCGGCTCGATGCGCAGTTTTGTGCACGACTTGCTTGATGCGCCGGGCTCGCTGGCGCATGCGCTGTGCGATCGTGCCACCATCGATCGTACCCTCGCGGAACAAGAGAGTGGCCGCCGTAACCACGGTAGGTTGATATGGATCCTTCTTAATCTCGAATTGTTCCAGCGGCAGTTCCGGCTGAGCTACTGACGCGATCCTGTTGCGTCGATTGGATTTGGTTTGGGGCGCGACAGCCTTCCGGCGCGGCGCGACGGGGTCGCTCGCTGTCGCATCGGGTCGCGGCAAGGGCGACGTCGCGCCGAGGCTGGCGCAAGCGCTGCCTGAACCCTTCTTCGACCTTGTCGGCCTGACTTGAAACCATGTGAGCTCAAACTGATTTGAAACGATATCGGATGAGGCTGTCCTTCCTGGTAAGGCTGAGTGAGCAGGTATCGAGTTTGAGTGGGGCGTGAGAATGCCGTGGTAGAGGTTTTCGCAGGCGGAGGGTGGGGCTGAGCGCATTTCGGTGAACTTGACAACATAGACAGCCGCGACTATCGTACCTAGCGAGCATGAGACTTTGTAGGTAGTGGTCGTGGGAATGAGCGGTTATTTCGGCTCCAAGGCCGCCTCCGGCTTGTGCCAGGCGATCATCGCGCTGATGCCGCCGCACGAGACGTACATCGAGACGCACTTGGGCGGCGGGGCGATTATGCAGCGCAAGCCGCCGGCGGCGAGCAACATCGGCATTGATCTGGATGCGGCGGCGCTAGCGAGTTTCTGGTGTGCCTATCCGGTGCGCCTGGTCAACGAATGCGCGCATCGGTTTTTGGCCCGGTACGAGTTCAGCGGTCGGGAGCTGGTTTACAGCGACCCGCCGTATCTGCGACACACCCGCAGTTTCCGGCGCCGATACTGCTTCGATTACACCGAGGCCGATCATATTGCGTTGCTGGAGCGGTTGAAATCGCTGCCGTGTTCGGTACTGGTCTCGGGTTATCCGTCGGCCCTGTACGATGAGCTGCTCGGAGACTGGAACAGCGTGGCGCTACAGGCGATGAGCCGCGGGGGAGTGCGCACCGAGAAGCTGTGGTTTAACTACACCCTTGAGCGCGTGCACTGGACGAGCTACGCGGGCAAGAACTTCACCGACCGCCAGCGCATCAAGCGCAAGGCGCAACGCTGGCAGAACAAGTACCGGGCACTGCCCCCGGCCGAGCGGCTGGCGGTGCTGGCGGCGATCATGGCGGTCGAGGCGCAACCCCGCTGAGCGGACCGGTGGCGCCATGAAGCCCTCAGCCCAGCCTGCAATAGCACTGACCGCGGAGCAGGTATTGGGCCTGAGTGAGGCAGAGCTGCTGAAGCTGCCGAAGTCGCACCTGGTGAAGATGCTGCTGCTGATATGCGAGCAACTGGTCGAGGAACGGCGCGAGCATCAGGCCGCGGTGGCGCGACTTGAACAGACGCTGGCCCAGCAGCTCCTCGAGCGGCAGCAGGCTACGCAACGGGAGCTCAATCGGACGGTCAACCAGCCGAGCTCCAAGAAACCCGAGTGGGACAAGGGAGCACCGGGGGTTCGAAGGCGGCGGAAGAAACGACGAGGAGGACGTCCCGGGGCGGGCAATCGAGCGAAACCCGAACCGGATGTGCGCCATGAGAATCCGCTGGTGGAGTGCCCGGGGTGTGGGACTGACTTAAGCGATCGACCCGTTCTGCAGACCCCCAGCCGGATTGTCGAGGATCTTGCCCCGCCGCCTCCGAAGACGGTGGTGTCAGAGGAAGTGCAAGAGCGCAAGTGGTGTCCGACGTGCCAGAGGATCGTCAGCTCCCAGAGCGAGCGAGCCCTGCCGAAATCGGACATCGGGCTGCACGCGAGTGTGCTGATCACCTACCTGTGGGTGGTCCTGTCGGTCTCCTTGCCGGGGATCGTGACGTATCTGGGGACGTTCTTTCGGCTGGCCGTGTCCACGGCTGGCGTCTCGCGCATGATGATCCGGATCGGCAACATCCTCGAACCGGTGCATGAGGAGATTCGGCTCGATCTCAAGGCGGGCGCGATGATCTTCGCGGATGAGACGGGATGGCGAGTCCGCGGGGTCTTGTGGTGGCTATGGATTTTTGCCAATCCCCGCTCGGCGTATTATTGGCCGGACCGGCAACGGGGCAGTCCCGTGGTGGAGAAGATTTTGGGGACGGTTTTCTCCGGCGTCTTGATCACGGATGCGTGGTGCGCCTACAAGGAGATTCTGTGCATCAAGCAGACCTGTATGTCGCACATTTTCCGCAAGGTGCGCAAATTTCGCGACGCCTATCCGCAGTATTGGAGCCTGCTGTCTTTTTACCGGCGGTTGCGCCGGATCGTCGAGGACGGGGAACGGCTGAAGAAATGCAAGCGCGAACTCGGCGCAGAGGCTTTCGAGCGACGCGTGGGCTTGTTGGAGAGCCGTTTGGAGGCGCTCTTGGCGTGGCAGAACGCCAATGCGGTGCTCAAAACCGTGATCGACAAAGTCCGCCGGCAGAAAGACTACATCCTGACCTTCGTGCGCTTCGAGGGCGTGCCGAAGACCAATAACTTCGGCGAGTACATTATCAAGCGCGGGATCTTGAAACGCAAAGTCTCCGGCGGCAGCACCTCTGCCGAAGGCGCCATGGCCTATGCGCGCATTCAATCGGTGGCGATGACGTGTCAATTGCGGGGATTATCATTTCGCGACTACTTGTTGCAGTGCCTCAAGCATTACATCAAGACGGGCAACGCCCTGCTGCTGGCCGAGTATCAACAGCCCATCACTCTGACGGAGAAAAAAGCGGCATGAGCTCCGCCCCCCAGCCCAAACCCCTCTCGTGTCCCCAGTGCCAGGGCACAACGTTCACGAGAAAGACCACCACATATCCTATGCGCATGCCGGATGGACGGCAGCTCAATGTCGGGAGGGTCGCTGTCCAGGAATGCGCCAACTGCCATCACTTGATCCCGACCAAAGCCGGCAGCGAAAAAATCAGTCGCGCTATGGCCGCGATGGCTCAACTGTTTTTTGGCAGCTGATTTCGGTTTCGGTTCAGTTTGAGCTCACGAAACCATCATTTGATGGAGCAGTGGCACGGGCGATGGGGGCAATTTTTTTTGGGGCATCTGCCTTGAGTGGGGCATTGCCCTTTTGGGCGCGCTTGCGAAATTGCGCGAGGGCCTACCTGTGACGAGGCGTCAGTGCCCCGGGGATCGATATTCTCGGCGCCGTGGTCAACGGTTCGCCCGGCGAGCTCGGTCCGATCGTCATTGGATTTTCGCGCTTGCCCCCTCGGCTTCGTTCTGCTGACGATTTTGGCGCTTGCCACCCGCATTGGACGCGGCGTTTAGCCTGATCGACAGCGTCGCCATAGGTGTCTTGGCGCCGTAATCGATAGAGGATTGCAGAAGAAGGAGAGCGGCATGGAAGACTTTTCGGGCAAGGTTGCGTTTATCACCGGCGGCGGGAGCGGCGCCGGCCTGGGTCAGGCCAAGATATTCTCGTCCGCGGGCTGTCGAGTGGTGATCGCCGATATCCGTCAGGACCACCTCGATCGGGCCACTGGCGCCCTCAAAGAGCTGAAGGCGCAAGTTCATGCCATCCCCCTCGATGTTACTGACCGTGCCGCCTTTGCCCGCGCCGCCGACGAGACGGAGCGGATCTTCGGTCCCGTCGAGCTGCTCTTCAATACCGCGGGCGTTTCCATCTTCGGTCCGTTGGAGCACGCCACTTATGATGACTACGACTGGATGATGGGCGTCAATTTCGGCGGCGTGGTCAACGGCATGCAGACCTTTGTACCGCGCATGATCGCGCACGGTCGTGGCGGGCATATCGTTAACACGGCATCGCTCGGTGCCTTTCATGCGGCCAGCGTCGCAGGCATCTACAGCGCTTCCAAATTCGCCGTACACGGTATCACGCTGGCAATGCGCGACGCGCTGGCCAAATACAATATCGGCGTCTCATGCCTGTGCCCGGCAAATATTAGGACCAACATTGCCGAGTTCGATCCGAACCCGCCCGGCGTATTTCTCCCATAGCGGGTTCCATGTCGATGACGAGGAGATAGCGGCTTTGCGCGAAATCTATTCACAGGGAATGGAGCCGGAGGTACTGGCCGGCTATGTGATCGAAGCCGTAAAAAAAAACCAGTTCTACATCATCCCTTATCCTGAGGCGCGCAAAGGATTGGAACTCGGGTTCAACGCCGTGCTCGACGCCTTACCGCCCGAAAATGCCGATCAAGAAGGCCAGGCGAAGCGCGCCCAGGCGATGCTCAAGTACCGTCAGACCCGTGAAGCCATGGATAGAAGGAAATACGACGCAAGGCCAAAGCGCTAATCTGGCCGGGGACTTTTGGCATGGTGCAGTCGGCTTGCAAATGGCATCTCAACTGCATGGGCTTTGCTTCAAGCTGAATTTAATCGCTCGGCAAGAGCGGCCAGGATAACCTAGCTTCATGCGGTCTGTAGTGCTTACTACGCTAGCGGTCGCCGTTCTCGCGGCTGTTGTTGCGTGTGCCCCGACGCCGGAAGGGATCGCGCGGGTCAAGGCTGAACAGGAGGCTTTCTACGAGCGTACATTTCTGCCAGGTGCGCCGAGGCCAGGAGATCCGGCCTATGACCCTACCGCTTGCGGCGGCGATCACGGCATGGCCGAGCAATGGTTCGATGATCCGAAGGGGCGAACCACGCATCGGGCCGCCGCAAATGTCGATATGCCGATAAGCGCGCGCAACCTTAGTGGGGGCGTGGTCCGATGGTGGTGCTGATGCTCGATGCCGCCGCGCTGCCCCTTCCGCCTCGCGTGCCAAGACCGGCGAGACAGCCTGCTGTTCGCAAGCTTTGCGCACAGCAGATTGGAGCAAAACTTTCACAGTCGTGGCGTCGACCGGCCTGGCCAACACGGAGCAAAAAAACGGCCGCCGACACCGCGGCGGCCGAGGAACTCCAAATTGGAGTAAACCTACTCTCGAGAAAGGACGGTGGTCGCGCCGAAGCCGATCGCCGTCAACGAAGTTGCACGCGCGTCCGGCATGCGAAATGTCCTCCGCTATCGGCACCGGTCGGTCCGATCAATGCTGAGGCGATGGAGAAGTCTTAAACAGGATAAAGCCGGAATCGCGAGTTGCCTTTCTCGGTGGCGAATTGTCAAGGCGGCACAACGAACTCTCGTGACTCGCTGCTCGAGGCAAAGATGGTATCCAAAAGCTCAATTTTTCTTAATGTTCCGGCCACTTTCCGCTCAAGGTGGCAGGCCTAATTCTGTCGGTGAGTTTGCTGATCCTGGAAAGGGGCTATACCCATGTCAAAGTTGTTCGATCGTTTCGGTCGTGGGCAGCGCAAGACCGCCTTCGCGGCCGCGTTGCTCGCAGGTACCATCCTTGCCGGAGGGGGGCTTGCCTGGTCCAATGCCGGTCCGGCCACCGCCGCCCCGATTCAGGTTGCACCCGTATTCAATCAAGCCGGCTTCGCGCCGCTCGTCAAACAGGTGAAGGCCGCGGTTGTCAACATTGCGACCTCCGGCGTTGCTGACGAATCCGACGCCCAGCAGATGCAGGGCCAAATGCCCGATATGCCGGATAATTCGCCGTTCGGCGACATGTTCCGCCAATTCTTCCAGCACCGGCATGAGCAAGGCGTGCCGGAGCACGCCATGGGTTCCGGCTTCATCGTCGATCCCTCCGGCTATGTCGTCACCAACAATCACGTTGTCGACCACGCCAGCAAGATCACGGTGACACTCGATGACGGCTCCTCCTATCCGGCGAAAGTGATCGGGCGCGACCAGAAAACCGATCTAGCCTTGCTCAAGATCAATGCCGGCAAGAGCCTGCCCTATGTGGCATTCGGCAATTCCGACGGCGAGCAGGTCGGCGATTGGGTGATTGCGGTCGGCAATCCTTTCGGCCTCGGCGGCACCGTTACCGCCGGCATCGTCTCGGCGCATGGGCGCGACATCAACGAAGGGCCCTACGACGATTTCCTGCAGATCGACGCGCCGATCAATCCCGGTAATTCCGGCGGCCCGCTGTTCAATCAGACCGGCCAGGTGATCGGTATCGACACGGCGATCTATTCGCCCAACGGCGGCAGCGTCGGCATCGGCTTTGCCATTCCGTCCAACATTGCTTCACATGTCGTGGCGCAACTGCGCGAGCATGGCAGCGTGACGCGCGGCTGGCTGGGCGTGCAAATGCAGCCGGTGACGGAGGCCCTGGCAAAGGCCATTGGCATGCCGACGGCGCGCGGCGTTCTGGTCGACGATGTGACGGCAAATTCGCCCGCTGCCAACGCCGATCTGAAACAAGGCGACGTGATCGTGACCTACAATGGCGCGGCCATTAAGGATGGGCGCGATCTTGCCCGGGCGGTCGCGAACACCAACTGCCGGCCAGACGGCAAACCTCACCGTGTGGCGCGACGGGCATGAGCGGAATGTCACCGTGACGATCGCGACGCAAACCGCCGCGAACAGCGCCGCCAAGAGCGAGCAGCAGTCGCACGAACGGGTCGGTATGGAGCTGGCGCCTTTGTCGCCCGATACCCGCGAACAGCTGGGACTCGGGCCCTCGGCTCACGGCGTGGTGGTTGCCAACGTCGTTCCCGGAAGCCGCGCCGAAGAAAGCGGCTTGCAAAGCGGCGATCTGATCCAGCGTATTGGTGACGACCCGGTGGCTCGCCGTCGGAGGCGGTGGCGAAGATCCACCAGGCGGAGCGTGACCGCAAGGAGGCCGTACCGCTCCTGGTGACGCGCAACGGCACCACCTATTATCTCGCGTTGCAGCTCCGCCAGAGCTGAGCTGGGGTCAACAGTTTTCAGTTGTCAGTCGTCGGTTCATTCGGAACTGATAACTGACAGCTGATCACTGCTAACGGGGTCTGAGGCCATGAAAATACTGGTGGTCGAAGACAATGAACGGGTCACGCAGTTCATTTGCAAAGGACTGCGCGAGCAGGGTCACGTCGTCGATCAGGCGGCTACCGGGCGCGACGGCTTGTTTCTCGCTTCCTCGGAAAAATACGACGTCATCATTATGGATCGCATGCTGCCGGGCGACATCGACGGCCTGGCCATCGTCGAGGCGTTGCGCGCAACCGGCAGCAAGACGCCCATCTTGATCCTGAGCGCGCTCGCCGAGGTCGACGACCGAATTCGCGGTCTGCGCGCCGGCGGCGATGATTATCTAACGAAGCCTTTCGCCTTCGGCGAGCTGTCGGCACGGCTCGACGCGTTGGTGCGGCGCTCCCAGGGATCGGACACCAAAGCCGCCCTGGAAATTGCCGATCTGCGCATGGATCTGCTGGCGCATAAGGTGACGCGCGGCGGCAAAACGATCGCGCTGAAACCGCGCGAGTTCTCTCTCCTCGAATATCTGCTGCGCCATGCGGGACAGGTGGTCACCCGCACCATGCTGCTGGAGAATGTCTGGGAGTATCATTTTGACCCACAGACCAACGTGGTGGATGTCCACATCAGTAAGCTGCGGCAAAAGATCGATGCCGGCTTCGGGCCGGCGCTGTTGCATACAGTTCGCGGCGTCGGCTATCGGCTAGCGGCCGAATGATCAGGCTGCTGCGCTCGGTCTCGGTACGGCTCGCCCTCGGTTACGCAGCGGTTTTCATTCTTTCCTCGTTGGTGCTGGTCGGCATCCTGTGGTGGCGCACTGCCAACTACCTCGACCGCGAAGTCGATGCGGTCATCCTCGCTGACACTCAGGCAGTTGCCGACCGGCTTCATGACTTCGGCCTCTTGGGCGCACTGGAGACGGTGCGCGACCGCGTCGACGCCGAGGCCGATGAGCATGCAATCTATCTCATGGTCGATCCCGCGCTTCGACCGCTTGCCGGCAATATTGCCGCTTGGCCGGCACAGATTGCCGACGGCACCGGATGGTTCGAGATCGGCATGGCGCGCGCCGGCCGATTTCATGCCACGCGAATCCTCTCGGTCGTTTTGCCGGGCGGCTATCGGCTCCTCGTCGGACGTGATGTCCAGGATCGGGTGGTGATCCGCCAGACGATCCTGGGCAGCCTCGCCTGGGCGATTGGCATCGCCGTGCTGCTCGCCATCGCCGGGGCCATGGTAATCCGACGCGGGGTGCTGGGTCAGCTCGAAGCGATCAACCGTACCACTGCGGCAATCGTGCGGGGCGATCTCTCGCGGCGCTTGCCGACCCGCGGCTCGAGCGACGAATTCGATCAACTGTCGAAAACTATCAACGGCATGCTGGCGCAAATTCAGGTTCTGATCGAAGGCGTGCGCAACGCGTCCAACACGGTAGCGCACGATTTGCGCACGCCACTGACTGAGTTGCGCGGGCGATTGGAGGAGTTATTGCGGCGGCGACCGTCGCCTGAAGAGGCTTGGCCGGAAGTACAGGCGGCGGTCGGCGATCTCGACCGGGCTATCAGCGTCTTTAATGCCCTTCTGCGCCTTGCCGAGATCGACTCGGGCGCCCGCCTTTCCGGCTTTCGCGATGTGCAGCTCGATGTTGTCGCCGGGGATGTCGCTGATCTTTATGGCCCCGTTGCCGAAGCGAAGGGCAGCGAGCTCGTCTTTGCGGCACCCCAACCCGTCGTTGTCCATGGCGACCCCGACCTCTTGGCACAGGCGATCGGGAACCTCGTCGACAATGCAGTGAAATTCTCGCCCCCCGGCGGCAAAGTCACGCTTGAACTCGCCAGCGCCGGCGGCGAGGCCGTTATCCGGGTCGCAGATACGGGACCCGGCATAGCCGATCACGAAAAGGGCCAAGTGGTGCAGCGTTTCTATCGCGGCGACGCGGGCAAGGGCAAAGCGGGCGTCGGCCTAGGGCTCAGCATGGTCGCCGCGATTGCGCGCCTCCATGCGGGGCTGCTCGATTTCGCCGACGGCAATCCAGGCTTGATTGCGGCGCTTACTTTGCCTGCATTGATGCAACGGGGCTCTGGTCGGGCTCTGGCGACTGGTCATCCGCCGCCGCAACCGGTGGCGTCACCGCGGTAGGAATGCCGCGCCGCTCGAGACCGAGATGAGTCACCGAGCGCCCAGTCCACCTCGTCGGCGTGGTCGCCCGCGGCGATGCGGACCCGCTGTACCAGATCGGCCGGCACTGTCCGCGTCAACGGCTCTTCGAGATCAATCTGGTCAGCCTGCTCTTTGTTTGGAAACACAGCCACATAGAGCTGGTTGTTGATCCAACCTGCCATCACTTCCTGGTTGATCACGCGCACCGAAGCCCCGATCGACACTTCATGAAACAACCGCTCGATATCTTCCGGGTAGAAATGGATGCAGCCATGGCTGACATTGCGGCCGACGCCATCGGGTTTATTGGTGCCATGAAGATAAAATCCCGACCAGGCCAGGCCCATCGCGAGGTCGCCCATCGGGTTATCGGGGCCAGGGGGTACATAGGCCGGCAGTTCCGGCCTCTCTTTGCGAATCGAGGCTGGCACCGACCACCCGGGATGAACTTGTTTGCTGACGATATGGGTAACGCCCAAAGGGGTTAGCCTGCCCTCCACACCGGCACCAATGGGATAGGTTTCAACTCGGTCGCCGCCAGGTGGAAAATAAAACACGCGTTGTTCCGAGAGATTGAGGACGATGCCGCGGCGCGGACCGTCGGGCAGCAGGTAGAATCCGGGCACGATGATACGCTTGTCCTGCCCTGGAACCCAGGGATTGACGCCGGGATTCACAACCACAAGCTCGGTGTAGCCCACGTCATTGTTACGGGCAACATCCAGTAGGGTGTCTTTGTCCTCGGTGGTATATTCACCGACGCTGCCAATAGCGGTTTGGCCCGGCTCGAGCGAAAATTCTTTGCCGGCGACTGGTGGCACGCACACCCCCAGCGCCAACAGCGTGGCGATTGGGAGCCAGATCGAATTCATGCTCATCACGGCTATCCGGCAGATACCCGGCGGATGCTCATCGCCCCGCCGGGCCGTCAACAAAAAAAGCTATGCCAGTCTAAATCCAGTCAGCCTATTTCCGCAAACCTCGCTGGAACATGCGGTCAATTTTCTCATTGGCGGTTGCAGCGTCGGCTGCCGCCTTGTTGGCGACCTGCAGCGCCTGCTCGGCCGTCGCCATTGCGCGGTCGGCCTCGGCCTTGGCGGCGTTAGCGGTATCGCGAACCGCGGCGACTTCCTGCTCCGTCACGGTCGTACAACCACTGAGGAACAAGGGCGCGGCCACGAGCGCGGCGAAAACCCCACATCTTGTGTACGTTGCACGCATCTAATTTCTCCTGGCAAATTTAGCTTGAAGCCCCTTCGGTCTCAGAGCAAGAGACCCGTTTTCGTAGAAACTATCTGCGAAACACCCTTTAACATTAATGAGTTCCACCGTTTGCTGCAAGCTATGAAAGAGTGTCTGACACTCAAAAAAGCACTAATAGGTTGTTAACGAGAAATGCGTCGGTGCGTCAAAACGGGAAATGCGTCGTCGTGTTAAGCGTCGCAGAGAGCGAAGCGGTCGACATCCACGAGACCGCGGTCGGTGATTCGCAAATGCGGGATGACCGGCAGCGGGAGGAACGCCAATTGGAGGAACGGTTCGGGCAGGCGACAGCCGAAATCGCAAGCCAGCCGCTTCAGCGCCGCCAGCGATTGGGCGACAACTTCGAACGGCGCGAGGCTCATAAGCCCGGCCACGGGCAGTTTGAGTTCGCCCAGAACCCGACCGGCACTTACCGCCGCAAAACCCCCACCCATCGCGATCAGCCGATTTACGGCGAGCGCCATATCGGCGTCGTCGTCGCCGATGACGCACACATTATGGCTGTCATGGCCGATGGATGACGCAAGCGCCGCCCCGCGCAGGCCGAAGCCGGTAACGAAGCCGCGCCCGATATTCCGGTTCTTGCCATGTCGGGCGACGATACAGACCTTGAGAAGGTCGCGGCCCGGATCGGCGAGACGCAAGCCGCCACGCCAGGGCAGGGCGAAATTCAGGAATTGTGTGGTAACGGTACCCGAGGTGACGCCGATCACCGGGCTCGACGGGCCCGGCGCCCAAACGCGCAAATCATCGGCGGCAATCGGATCGCGTTTCATGCTGTCGAGACCAACCGGCGGTGCGAAGCGACGGCCGGCGAACGTCTCGTCGCTAACCACGCGCCCCGCGGCAATGACCTGGTGCACGCGGCACTGTTCCAGATCGTCGAGCAACACAATATCGGCGCGTTGCCCGGGCGCGATCAGGCCGCGATCGGCCAGGCCAAAGCCGCGTGCTGCCGACCAGGTGGCCGCGCGATAGACCTCGGTGATCAGGGCACCTTTGGCGATGGCCGTTCGGATCAGATGATCGAGATGACCTTCTTCGAGTATGTCCAGCGGGTTGCGGTCGTCGGTGCAAAAGCTGCAAAAGCTGGAAGTGGCCGGGTTGATCACCGCTGCTAAAGTTGCGACGTCCTTGCACACCGAACCGTCACGGATGAGGAGGTGAACGCCTTTGCGCAATTTCTCCCATGCTTCTTCGAGGGTGGTGGTCTCGTGGCAGTTGCGAATGCCACACGAAAGATAGGCGTTGAGCTCCAGTCCCTTGAGGAATGGCGCGTGGCCGTCGATATGCCCACCGTCGAATGCAGCCAGCTTGTCGAGGACCTCAGGGTCTTTCGCGAACAAGCCCGGGAAATTCATCAACTCGGCGAGGCCGATCACTTTAGCGTGGTCGCGGAATTGCAGCAGATCATCCGCGGTCAGCCGCGCGCCCGACGTCTCCAGAGCCGTCGCCGGCACGCAGGACGGTAGTTGCACGCGCAGATCCATCGCCAGCCCTTCGGCCGCGTCAAGAAAATAGCGCAGACCTGGCGACCCCAGCACATTGGCGATTTCGTGCGGGTCGCAAATCGCGGTGGTGGTGCCACGCGGCAAGGCGCAACGGTCGAACTCGCCGGGCGTCACCAACGTCGATTCGACATGCAGATGCGTATCGATGAAACCCGGCACGCACACGACGTCACTGCCGTCGATCTCGACTGCGCCGCGATAGTCGTCGTAGGTGCCGACGATGCGGTCATCGCAGATCGCAATGTCGCCACGGGCGATCTCACCGGTGACCACGTTGAGAAAGCGCGTCCTTTTGATAACCAGATCAGCGGCGTCACGGCCCAACGCCCGATCGATGCGCCGGGCAATGGCGGAAGTATCGCGGCGGGACATGGATGTCATTGTGGCACGGGAGCGCCATTGACTTCCAGGTGCCGGCACCGAGTTATAGCGCCATGAAAATCCCGCTCTACCAACTTGACGCATTCACATCAAAACCGTTCGCCGGCAATCCCGCCGCCATCTGCCCGCTCGAAACATGGCTCGACGATGCCACCATGCAGGCGATCGCGACCGAGAACAATTTGTCGGAAACAGCGTTCTTTGTGCCCGAAGATGAGGGGTTTCATCTGCGGTGGTTCACCCCGGCGATGGAGGTGGCCCTGTGCGGCCACGCTACGCTGGCAACCGCATGGGTGATCTTCAACCGCTTTGACTGGCAACTTGACACCATCGATTTCCGCACACGCTCCGGCTTGCTCACCGTGGCGCGCCACGATGATCGTTTGGCGCTGGATCTTCCGGCGCAGCCGGCGACACCTGTTGGCGCCGACGAGGCATTGGCGACGGCGCTCGGTGTTTCGCTGGCGCACAACCTCGTCGTCAACAACGGCAATGTGCTCGCCGTGCTCTCTGGCGAACAAGAGGTGAGGGCGCTAAAGCCTGACTTTGCCAAAATTGCGCGGCTCGGCGCTTTCGGCGTGATCACGACCGGCCCCGGCACCGGCGGTGTCGATTTTGTCTCGCGCTATTTCGTGCCTAAAGCGGGCATCAACGAAGACCCGGTCACTGGCTCGGCGCATTGCACGCTGACGCCGTACTGGGCTCGGCGCCTCGGCAAGAAGAGCCTCTACGCGCTGCAGGTTTCGGCGCGGGGTGGCGAGCTGTGGTGCGAGGATCGCGGCGACCGCGCCGTCGTGGCCGGGCATTGTGTGCCGGTGATCGAGGGCACCATCGTCATTTGAGTGTTTGGCGCACGCAAGCGTGTATCTCAGCGATGTGAACCGCGCCCACGGATAATCCGGCACGCCGCATAAGGGTTGACCGGGGCAGCGACGCCCCCTAGTTTCGCCTGCGGGACACGGCCCCCCAACGGGTCGCATCTATTCTGGAAGGAATAGCCTCCATGAAGCCGAACATTCGGCCCCGCAACCCCAATTTCTCGTCCGGTCCTTGTGCCAAGCGTCCCGGTTGGACGCCGCAGGCGCTCTCGAACGCACTGGTTGGCCGCTCTCATCGCGCCGAGGCCGGCAAAGCGCGCCTGCAAGAGGTGTGCAATCGCTCGCGCGAACTTCTCGATCTGCCCGGCGATTATCGTCTGGGCATCGTCCCCGCGTCCGATACGGGAGCGGTCGAGATGGCGCTCTGGTCGATGCTCGGCGCGCGGGGCGTGGAAGTCCTCACCTGGGAAAGTTTCGGCCTAGGTTGGGCA
Source organism: uncultured Alphaproteobacteria bacterium (assembly GCA_963804725.1). Taxonomy (GTDB): domain Bacteria; phylum Pseudomonadota; class Alphaproteobacteria; order ATCC43930; family CGMCC-115725; genus JAATGI01. Next base: position 524,001 of record CAWDRN010000015.1, read on the forward strand.
ACCGATGTGATGAAACAACTCAGGCTCACGGACGCAAGGATCTTCGATGCGCCCTACGGCAAGCTGCCCGATCTGCACGCCGTGGATTGGCGCCGCGATGTGGTGTTTACCTGGAATGGCACCACTTCTGGCGCGCGGGTGCCGAACGGCGATTGGATCGACAAGGAGCGCGAGGGGTTGGCGATTTGCGACGCCACTTCGGCGGTGTTCGCGATGGACCTGCCGTGGGATAAACTCGACGTCATTACCTGGTCCTGGCAGAAAGTGCTCGGCGGCGAGGCCGGTCACGGCATGCTCGCGCTGAGCCCGCGTGCGGTCGCCCGGCTCGAGACCTATACCCCACCCTGGCCGTTGCCCAAAATTTTCCGCCTGACCGCCAAGGGCAAGTTCAACGAGGCGATCTTCGCGGCCGAGACGATCAACACGCCGTCGATGCTCGCAGTGGAGGATGCAATCGACGGTCTTAAATGGGCGCGGTCGATCGGTGGGCAGAGCGCCTTGAAGCAACGCAGCCAGGCCAATCTTGGTGCGGTCGCGCGCTGGGTCAACCGCACACCATGGATCGAATTTCTGGTGCGTGACGAGGCGATCCGCTCTTGGACGTCGGTCTGTCTCGAAATCGTCGATGAATGGTTCCAGAAGCAGTCGGCCGACAAGCAACGTGCTACATTGAAAAAAATGGAAGCGCTGCTCGATGCGGAAGGCGTCGCCTTCGACTTTGTCGGCCATCGCGATGCGCCGCCAGGCCTGCGCCTGTGGTGCGGCGCCACGGTCGAGACCAGCGACATCGCGGCGGTCCTGCCCTGGCTCGATTGGGCCTTTGCCGAAACCCGTAACACTGTAGCTGCATAGGGGCGCGTCATGCCGAAAGTGCTGATCGCGGACGCCCTGTCGCCGCAAGCCGTTGCCGTGTTTAAAGATCGCGGCATCGAGACAGTGACCAGGACCGGTCTTTCGCCGCCAGAGCTGAAGGATTTGATCGCGGAGTTCGATGGCCTCGCGGTACGCTCGGCCACGAAGGTGACGAGGCCGGTGATCGAGGCCGCCCCCCGGCTCAAGGTCATCGGGCGCGCCGGCATCGGTGTCGATACGATCGATGTGACCGCCGCGACCCAGCGCGGCATCGTCGTGATGAATACGCCGTTCGGCAATTCCATCACCACCGCCGAGCATGCCATAGCGTTGATGTTCGCCCTTGCCAGAGACATTCCCGCCGCCGACCGCTCGACCCAGGCGGGCAAATGGGAGAAGTCGCGGTTCATGGGGGTCGAACTTTATGGCAAGACGCTCGGCATAATAGGCTGTGGCAATATCGGCTCGATTGTCGCCGAGCGCGCGCTCGGCATCAAAATGAAGGTAATCGCGTATGATCCCTTTCTATCGCCGGACCGGTCAGTCGCCCTCGGCGTCGAGAAGGTCGAACTCGGCGACCTGTTCGCGCGCGCCGATTTTATCACGCTACACACGCCGCTGACCGATCAGACCCGCGGCATCATTAACGCCGCCGCCATTGCCAAGATGAAGAAAGGCGTGCGCATCATCAATTGCGCGCGGGGCGGACTGATTGTCGAAGAGGACCTCAAACAGGCACTCGATGACGGCAAGGTCGCGGGCGCTGCCGTCGACGTATTTCCGGTGGAGCCGGCGAAGGAAAACATACTCTTCGGCCGCGACAATCTTGTTGCGACTCCACATCTCGGCGCCTCCACCAGCGAGGCGCAAGAGAATGTAGCGGTGCAAATTGCCGAGCAGATCTCGGATTTCCTGCTCGGCGGCGCGGTGCTGAATGCCGTTAACTTGCCATCCCTCTCCGCCGAAGAGGCATTGCGTCTTGGACCTTACATGACCCTGGCGAAACAGCTGGGCGGGTTTGTCGGCCAGCTCGTCGGGGGATCCCTGTCGGCTGTCGAGATCGAATACGAAGGCCATGTCGCGGACCTCAATGTGAAGCCGCTCACCGCGCTCGTATTAGCCAGTCTGGTGGGGCCCTCACTGGCGACCGTCAATGTTGTCAACGCGCCGGTAATATGCCGCGAGCGCGATATCCGCGTCAGCGAGACGCGACGTTCCGAGCCCTCGAACTATCAGACCTTGATGAGAGTCACCGTCATTGCCGAAGACAAAAGACATGGGGCGACCGGCACGCTGTTCGGCGATAGGCCGCGGCTTATCGCGATCGAAAGCATGATGCTTGAAGCCGAGTTGGGACCGCGGGTTCTCTTCGTGCGCAATATCGACAAACCCGGATTTGTCGGCAATCTCGGCAGCACGTTGGGCGAGGCCGGCGTCAATATCGGCACCTTCAATATGGGGCGACTGCAATCTGGTGGCAGTGCCATCTGCTTGATTACGATTGATTCGGATCTCGACGACGCGACGATGGCGAAAGTGCGCGCGATCCCCAATGTGCTGCAGGTCAAGCTGATGAGTTTCTGAGCTCCAACCGGTTTGGCGTGACACCTGACATGGCGCTTAAGAGCGAACCTCGCTTTGAGCGGGGGCATCAACCGAAACCGTCGATTCGGATATGGTTAGCCGTCATCAAGCAAATTCGCAGGCGCGACGAAACGCTCGCCGAATGGCCATGAGCGATACCGTCTATAAAGGACTCTTGCCCCGGGGGTTGCGGGACCTGCTGCCGCCACAGGCCGAAGCGGAAGCGGCGCTGGTCGAGCGACTCATGGCCGTCCTCGCCGGCAACGGTTACGAACGCGTCGAGCCGCCGCTTCTCGAATTTGAAGACAATTTGCTTTCTGGCGCCGGTGCGGCGATGTCGAAAGAGACCTTCCGCCTGATGGATCCGGTATCCCAACGGATGATCGGCGTACGCGCCGACATGACGCCGCAGGTCGCGCGCATCGCTGCGACGCGACTTGCCAAGGCGCCGCGCCCGCTGCGCCTCTCTTATGCCGGACAAGTGCTACGCGTGAAGGGCGGCCAGCTCAACCCCGAAAGGCAATTAGGCCAGGTCGGCGCCGAGTTGATCGGTTCTGATGACATTGCCGCTGATGTCGAGGTGCTGACTGTTGCCGCGGAGGCGCTCGATGAGGTCGGTATGAAAAACGTGTCGGTCGATCTGACACTGCCGCGCCTGGCGCCGCTTCTGTGCTCGGCACTGGGACTCGACGGCGAGCGAACGGAGCGCGTTCGTGCGGCGCTCGACCACAAGGATGCGGCGGCGGTTGCCGCGGTTGGTGGCGAGGCCGCGATGTTGCTCGGCAAGCTCCTTGCGGCCGCCGGCACGGCCGAAACGACACTGAAGCGCTTGGCCGGCCTCAAATTACCAAACGAAGCTGCAGCTGAACTGGCACGCCTGGCCACGGTCTGCCAGGAGGTAAAGGTGCGTGCGCCGGCACTCGCCATGACCATCGACCCGATCGAAAATCGCGGCTTCGAATATCATACCGGCATCAGCTTTACGTTCTTCGCCCGATCCGTGCGCGGCGAGTTGGGCCGCGGCGGGCGCTATCGTACGGGTAACGGTGCCGGCGAGCCCGCCACCGGTTTTACAATCTATACTGACTTGGTGATCGAGGCGCTGCCGAATCCAACACCGATGAGGCGTTTGTTCGTACCCGCCGGAAGCGATGCGGCGCTGGTGCGGCGGTTGCGCGGCGAGGGATGGATCACGGTGGCGGCACTCCGTCATGGCGACGATGAAGCCGAAGCAAAACGGTTGCGCTGCAGTCACATACTGGCTGGCGACAACATCGCGGCGTTGAACTGATCCTTTGCCCATAGCGGCTTGCCGCCCGCGATCGGATGATCGACGATCCGCACCTGGCGTGACCGACTGCGACACGCAATTGCGCCGGCTCGCCCTCCTGCGATTGTCGATGAAGCGCGTAGCGCCTCCCGGCCGCGGCGGATGCGCAATTGGGTCGAGGCCGTTTTCACCAATGAAAAATAGGTGAAAGATCGGTTGATCAGTGCCGGCTCGTGAGATGACGATGATCGGCGTCGGCAGAGCGGCTGGACATTCGAGCGACGCTTTCGCGGGATCCGGCGCGCGATTGCAGTTGCCGGTTTCGGCCCGTCCGTCGTGGTTAGTTCTCTCGGGTCAAGCCTGCCCTGCGCCAGTTCGGGTTGCGTCCCGGCGCGAAGTTGCGCATGTAAAGGCCCTGTTGAATGCAATCGGCATTGGACGGGCTACCATCGTCCGATGCGCGATTGGTGCGCTATTCTATGGTCAGCAGCCGAAAGCCCCGCCTTGCCGGATTCATCATCCACCCTGGTCGCGTCTGCACCCGCGGTATTGAGCCAGCGCGACATCTATCGCGTGTTGTCGGGCGTGCTGCTGGGCATGTTCCTGTCGGCGCTGGATCAGAGCATCGTCGCGACAGCGCTGCCGGCGATGGGCCGCGTCCTCGGCGGGCTCGAGAATCTGTCGTGGATCGTCGCGGTCTACCTCCTGACCTCAACCGCCTCGACGCCGATCTACGGCAAGCTCGGCGATCTCTACGGCCGGCGGCTGATGATCATGATCGCGATCGCCGTGTTCGTGGTCGGCTCGCTGTTGTGCGGAGTGGCGCAGAATATGTGGCAGATCATCGCTGCCCGCGCGCTTGCAAGGGATCGGCGCCGGCGGGCTGTCTGAGTTCGTCGCAATCGGTCATCGCCGATATCATCGCGCCGCGCGAGCGCGGCCGCTATCAGGCCTATTTCAGCGGCATCTACGCGCTCGCCACTGTTGGCGGGCCGGTGGTCGGCGGCCTGTTCGTCGATCATCTGAGCTGGCGCTGGGTGTTCTGGATCAATCCGCCGCTCGGCATTGTTGCCTTTCATCTTGTGCCGTCGCGCGCTGCGCCTGTTGCCGGTGCCGCAGCTCAAGCGGCGCATCGACTATCTCGGCGCGGCGCTTGTTGATCGCGGCGGTGACCGTGCTGGTTGTTCGTGCTGACCTCGGGCGGGCGGCAATTCGCCTGGACTTCGCCGATCGGCGGCTGACGCTGGTCGGCGGCGGGCTGGTGCTGGCGGCGCTCTTGGTGTGTCAGGAATGGCGCACGCCCGAGCCGATCTTGCCGCCGCGGCTCTGTTCGCCAACCATGTCGTGCGCCAGGCATGGCTTGCCAGTTTCGTCATCACCATGGCGCAGCTCGCGACGGGCGTGCTGATGCCGAGCTTTCTGCAATTGGTGCTGGGCGTCAGCGCCGGCCAGCTCGGGCTGATGATCTTGCCGATGATGGTCGGCACGGTCGTCGGCTCGTTCAGCTCCGGGCGCATCATGCGCCGCACCGGGCGCTATCGGCCGGTGGCGCTGTCGGCGATCTGTCTCGCGACTGGCGCGCAGTTGCTGCTCGCTTATGAGGCGCAATCGATGTCACTGCCGGTGATCATGGCGGCGATGGCGCTTATCGGGCTGGGCTTCGGGCCGACCTTTCCGGCGATGATGGTGGCGGGGCAGAACGGCGCCGAGCTTCGCGACATCGGCATCGTCACCTCGATGATCGCGTTCTTCCGCACCCTCGGCGGCTCGTTCGGCATCGCCATTCTGTGGTCGATTGCTGATCGGCTCGCTGTCGAGTCAACTGGCGGCGGCAGCACGCTTGCGCGCTTGGGCGACGGCGATCCTTGGCCATGCCGGCGGCGGCATCGCCGCGTTGGTGCCCGAGGCGTCGCGCCAGACTGTGGCGCCGCGCTTGCGCATTCCTATCGCCTGGTGTTCCTGACCTGCGCCGCCTTGTGCGCGGTCGCGGCGGTGCTGCTGGCGACGATGCGGGAAAAGCCATTGCGCGACGAACCCGCCTATGCGGTGCGCCAGCGCGTGGCGGAATAACGCGGTTTCGCTTACGTTAATCCACGATGGACGTAATCGAACGCGAACCGGCGACCGCTGCGCTGCCGCCCCGGGCGACGGCGCTGACGCATCGCGAGATCATGACGACGCTCTACGGTCTGCTTCTGGGCATGCTGCTGGCGGCGCTCGACCAGAACATCGTCACCACCGCGGTGCCGGCGATCGCCAGCGATCTTGGCGGCTTCGAGCATCTCTCGTGGATTTTCGCCGGCTATCTGCTGACCTCGACCGCGTCGACGCCGATCTACGGCAAGATCAGCGACCTCTATGGCCGCGCGCCGCTGCTGACGATTCGCATCGCGCTTTTCGTCGCGAGCTCGGCATTTTGCGCGCTGGCGCAGAATATGGGCCAGCTCGTCGCCGGCTCGCGCGCTGCAAGGGCTTCGGCGGCGGCGGCATGATGTCGGTGACGCAGGCGCTTGATCGCCGACATCATCTCGCCTCGCGAGCGCGGCCGCTATCAGGCCTATTTCGCCGGCGTCTGGGCGGCGGCCAGCGTCGCCGGCCCAATGCTCGGCGGCTTTTTCGTCGAATATCTGACTTGGCGCTGGGTGTTCTGGATCAACTTGCCGATTGGCGCGCGCGCATTGTGGCTGTGCACGCGCGCCTTAGGAAACTGCCCAAGCCGCAAACTCGCGCGCCGCGCGATCGACTACTTGGGGCGCGGCGCTGATGACGCGTCGGTTACCGCGCTGCTGCTGGTCAGTACTTGGGGCGGCTCGATTTTCCCATGGCTCTCGACCGAAGTGCTGAGCATGCTTGGCGGTCGGGACTTGTTCTGCTTTTGCTGTTCATGCTGCAGGAATTCCGCGCGCTCGACCCGATACTGCCACCGCGCCTTTTCGCCAGCTCGATCTTCAATTCGCCAACGCGATCAGCTTCATTGTCGCGATCTCGATGTTTGGCGGCATCGTGCTGATGCCGGTGCAAATCCAATTGGTGCTCGGGATCAGCCCGGGCAGCACCGGCCTCATTATGATTCCGCTAATGAGCGGCACAGTGATCGGTTCGTTCATCGCCGGCCGGATCATGCGCCGCACCGGCCGCTACAAGATGGATTCCGCCGGTCGGCATCGGCGCCGCAACCATGGCATTCGCGCTGCTCGCAACGATCGACGGCGACTACGCCGCCGCTCCTGGTGCTGATCTATCTCGGCCGTGCTCGGCCTCGGCATCGGTCCGACCTTTCCGGTGATGATGATCGCGATTCAGAATACGTGCGATGCGCGCGACATCGGTGTCGCGACGAGTTGGGTGTTTTTCGCGCGTTCGCTCGGTGCCTCATTCGGTGCGGCGCTGCTTTGGTCGGGGCTGCTCGCGGCGCTGACCGGGCGGCTCGAGGCCGAGGGCCATGCCGCACTGGCGAAAGCGCTGGTGCGGGGCGGCCCGACTGCGGCGGGCAAGATGGCGGCCGGCGATCGGTTGTTAATTTGCCGGCACTGACCCAAGCGTTTCAAATCGTGTTTCTCGGTCGCCGCCGCGATCGCGCTGCTGGCCTTCGCGTTATCGTTCTTCCTCAAGGAGGAACGGCTCAAGAGCCAAGTGCCGGCGCATCGCATGGAAGGACATTGACGGGGGGCAGAGATGGATTTCGGCTATTTCACGCTGAGCGACAATCATTACGAGGGCAACACGCGCGGCGCCGCGCAATTCATTGCCGACATTCTCGCCGAAGATGCTGCATGCCGACCGTCTCGGCTATGCATTCTGCCTGGATCGGCGAGCATCATTTCAACGCGCTCGGGGTGCTTTCCTGTCCCGATCTGGTGCTGAGCTACGCTGCCGCGCAGACGCAAGCACATCCGTCTCGCGCCCGCGGTGACGGTGCTGCCGCTGCATCATCCGATCCGCGTCGCCGAGCAATGGGCGAGCCTCGACGTGCTTGAGCGGCGGGCCGCGTCGATTTCGCCGCCGGGTCGCGGCTACGACCGGCGCGAATACGAACCTTTCGGTGTCCGATTTCGATGACAATCAGGCGATCTTCGATGAAGGAATGGAGATCGTTCGGCGGCTTTGGGATGCGCGACGGACCGATCTCGCATCGCGGCAAGTATTATTCGTTCGACGACATCGAAATCACGCCAAAGCCGGTGCAGCCGCCGTTACCCGCCTATATCGGCTCGTTCTCCAAGCCGTCGATCGAACTCGCGGCGCGGCTGGGCTGCGGCGTGATCGTTGCGCCGTTCGCCGCCGCGATTTCTTATGGCGGGCTGCGCCAGGTCGCGGACGCTGTACCGAGAACCTGCGCAAAGGCCGGCACCAAGCCGGGCAGGCTGATGTGCAGCTATTTCACCCACTTCGCCGACGATCCCGCGCAGGAGTTGGCCGCGCGCGAGCGGCAAGTCCGCTACTACCGCGAATGCGTGATCCCCTCCTTTCCAAGCGATCCAGCCACGGCGCCGCCGAGCTACCGCTATTTCATCGACATGGTCGAGCGGTTGCGCAAGGTCAAGCCCGAGGATTTGACCGAGAACTCGGTGCTGATCGGCGCGGCCGCAGCGCATCACCGAGATTCTGAAAAAGGTCGAGGCCGCTGGCTTCGACGAGGTGATCCTCTATTTCAATGTCGGCCTGAAGCCTCACCGACAGGTGCTCGACGAAATGTCGCGATTCGCGGAAGAGGTGAGACCGGCATTCGATCGCTAGTGCCGCCCCCGATACCCGCTCATTTCCTCGCCCGCGCGTGGATCAAAACGGGCGCTGAGCGGTGCGGCCAAGATGGAGATCGCCGAGACCGTCAGAAGCGCGACTGAGAAATCGCCGAGCGTCGGTTGCGGGTGGCCCGCGACGGCGGCCGACGGCGTTGAGCGCCGTGGCGGCGACGCAAATGCCCATCGAGAGCATCAATTGCTGGAATGTGCTGTAGAAGCTCATCGCCGCGCTCGACCGGCTTGGGCGAAATCTCGGCGAAGGCGATGGTGTTGTAGGCGGTAAATTGCAGCGACTGAAAAAAACCGGTGATCAGCAGCACGGCCATAGATCGCCCATTCCGGCCAGCCTGGCCGGAACGCGGCGCAGCTCGCGAGCAGGCCCGTTGCGATCACCGCGTTCAAGATCATGGTGTTGCGGAAGCCGAAGCGGCGCAGCATGCGTGCCGCCGACGCCTTCATCACCATCGAGCCAGCGGAAGACATGAAGGTAATTGCGCCGCTTGCCGCCGCCGATTTGCCGAATCCCAGTTGCATCATCAGCGGCATCAAGAACGGTAGCGAGCCACCGGCGATCCGCCACAAGCGAGCCGCCGATGACCGCGAGGCGGAAGGTCTGAATTCGCATCAGCGATAAATCGAGAATCGGGTTCCGGCACGCGCGGCGCATAAAAGAGGTAAAGCGTGCCCGCCACAATGCCGACGGCGAACAGCACAAGGGTCACCGTCAGCGATGCGACACCATGGCTTGCGAACTCACAGCCGAAGATCAGGCATGACAAGGCGGTTCCGGTCAGGAGCAAGCCGGGAAAATCAAATCGGCTCGAGCTCGTCTCGCGAATGTCCGGCACGAAACGCATCGCCAGCGCCAAGCCGACGATGCCAAGCGGGACGTTGATATAGAATATCCAGGGCCAGGAAAAATAGGTGACGATGAAACCGCCGAGTGGTGGGCCGATGACCGGACCGATCAGTCCCGGAACGAGAACCCAGGACATGGCATTGACCAACTCGGCCTTGGTGACCGAGCGCAGTACCACCAGCCGCCCGACTGGAACCATCAGGGCGCCGCCCATCCCTTCGATTAGCCGCGCCAATACCAGGAAGCCAAGCGTGCTCGATTGGCCGCACAGCACAGAGCCGAGTGTGAACAGCACGATCGCGGTGCAAAATACATTGCGCGCGCCGAATCGGTCCGCGATCTTGCCGCTCGCCGGGATGAAGATCGCGAGACTGAGCAAGTATGAGGTCATCGCAACACTCATATTGACGGCAGAGACGCCAAAATCGCGCGCCATCGTTGGCAGCGCGGTCGCCAATACGGTAACGTCGATCTGCTCCATCAACAGTGCCGCGGCGACGATCAGCGCAAGCGGTGCGAAAACCGCGGCGCCGGTGACGCTGCCGCCGCTGCTCCAGCAGCCACCTTGTCGCTGATGTCTGAACTCAACCGGTCGCCGTCGCGAATTTAGGACGGCGATCCTTGACGCGACGCAGTGCCAACGCGCAGCACCAGAAACGCGGCGAAAAAGCACAATGCGCCGGCGAACACGAAGGCGCTCCAATAGTCGCCATAGCGCGTATGAATCAGGCCGGCGGCATAAGCTGCGCCCGCGGCGCCGATTTGGTGGCAGACCATGATCCAACCGTACATGATGCTCGCGCGCTCTGTTCCGAACGCGTTGGCGGAAAGGCGGACCGTCGGCGGCACGGTCGCGATCCAATCGAGCCCGTAAAATATCCCGAACAGCGACAAGCCCCACAGCGACATGTTCAGAGCATAAGGCAGGAACAGCAGCGACACGCCGCGCGACGCGTAATAACAGAAGAGGAGATGGCGGCTGTCGATGCGGTCCGAAAGCCAACCGGATGCGGTCGTGCCGATGAAATTGAAAATGCCCATGAAGGCGAGCACACCGGCAGCGGTAGCTTCCGGGATACCGTGATCGATGCAAGCGGGAATGAAGTGAGTGCCGATCAGCCCAAGCGTGCTGGCGCCGCAGACGAAGAAGCTGCCCCCGAGAAGCCAGAAATCGCGCGAGCGCATCCCGTCGCCGAGCGCTGCGAGGGAGGCGGCGATAGGATTAACGCGCGGGATCACCGGTTCGGTGAAATCTTCGGGTGCGCCAAAGGGCCGGATACCGATGTCGGAAGGTCGGTTGCGCAGGAGTAGCGCCGCCGGCGGAATCACCGCGATAACCGCCCCGCAACAGATAACAACCGACCAGCGCCAGCCGATAGTGACGGCGACGTTGGCGAGCGTCGGTAGAAAGATCAGGCTTCCAGCGGCCGCGCTGCCGGTGAGCAGGCCCATCACCAGCCCGCGCCGCTTCACGAACCAGCGGTTCGACACTATTGCCGCAAGGATCATTGCCGCGATGCCGGTGCCGAGCCCCGCAAACACACCCCACAGCGGAACCAGCTGCCAAACGTCCGTGACGAAGACAGTCGGCACGAAGCCGATGAGCAGCATCGCCAGCGCGGCCAATACCACGCGGCGCATGCCGAAGCGATCGATGAAAGCAGCCGAGAACGGCCCGACGATGCCATAGCTCAAGAGGCTGATCGAAATCGGTAGCGAGATAGCGGCACGGGTCCAACCGAATTCCCGTTCCAGCGGGACGATCAGCACACCCGGCGCGCCACGCACCCCGGACGCCACCAGCAGCACCAGGAATGTGACGCCGACCACGATCCAGCCATAATGAATTCGCGGCGATGTAGAACCCGAAACCTTGACCATTAATCTATATTCGCAGCCGTCGCCGCAAACGCCAAGCGCGGCAACGCATGGGTGGAATGCGGGCCTCCCGGCTGCGGCGACGCGCCATCCCGTACAGTATTATCGACCATGGCGCAGCATGGCGAGAGAGTGAGCGAGAGGTTTCGCCGAGCCGGTTCCAAAAAAATCCTTGTCGGACACCAGCAACGACCGGATCGGGCGATCCCCCGCAATCGTCCGGGTGAAGTCGGTGAAGCCGACACCGCTAGATTTCGATCTGCCCCCCCAACTCGATAACGCGGTTTGGTGGGATGCGGAAAAATTCCGTGGCGTCGAGCATGGTATTGGACATGAAGATGAACAGGCTCTTGCGCCAGCGCCAGAAGCGCGTCTTCTTGCTGGCAACGATCTTCTCGCGTCCGACAAAGAACGATGTTTCCAACAGTTTGAACTGGAAATGCATCATTCGGCATTGCGCCAACGCGCGCGGGATGTTGGGCTGGTCCATGAAGCCGTAATGCAGCGTGATGGTGTGGAAAGTTCTTGTCGAGGTGTCGGATTTCGAGGCGCTGATCGTCGCCGACATGCGGAATGTCCTCGGTGATCACCGTCATCAGGATGACGCGGTCGGCAAGGACGTGATTGTGCTTGAGATTATGCAATAGCGCGTTCGGCACCATGTTGTTGTTGGCGGTGGTGAAGACCGCCGTGCCGGGAACGCGCACCGGCCGGTCGGGCTTGATCGACGTGATGAAGTTTTCGAGCGGCAGGCCGCCGACCGCACGCGCCGCGACCAGCTGATGCCGGCCGGTGCGCCAGGTCGCCATCACGGTGATAGATGACGACCGCGACCGCCAGCGGGAACCAGCCGCCTTCCTCGATCTTCAACAGATTGGCGGAGAAGAACAGGAGATCGACCGCGAGGAAGAAACCGAACAGCAGCAGCGACCAATAGAAGTTCCAGCGCAGCACGCCGCGCATATAGGCGAAGGCGAGGATGGTGGTGATGGTCATCGTGCCGGTGACCGCGATGCCGTAGGCGGCGCCGAGATTGTCGGACGAGTGGAAACCCAACACCAGCGCCAGCACCGCGACCAACAGGAACAGGTTGAGCTTCGGCACGTAGATCTGGCCGACCTCGTGTTCGGAGGTGTGGCGGATTTCGAGGCGCGGCAGATAGCCGAGCTGCACCGCCTGCCGCGTCATCGAGAACGCGCCCGAGATCACCGCTTGCGAGGCGATCACGGTCGCGATCGAGGACAGAATGACCAACGGCAGCCGCGCCCATGGCGGCGCCAGAAGAAAGAACGGATTTGCCAGCGCGGCCGGTTCGTGCAGCAGCAGCGCGCCTTGGCCGAAATAATTCAAGAAGCAATGCGGGAAAGACGAAATAGAGCCAGGCGCTGCGGATCGGATGTCACGCCGAAATGACCCATATCGGCGTAGAGCGCCTCGGCGCCGGTCACCGCCGAGAACCACGGCGCCGAGCAGCAGGAAGCCGCGGCCCGGGATCGGCGAGCAGGAAACGGATACCGTGCACCGGATTGAGCGCGAACAGGATCGCCGGGATGCCGCGCGATCTCGGCCCCGCCCAGGCAGCCCGAGCACGACGAACCACAGCACCATGATCGGGCCGAAAAACTCGCCGACCCTGCCAGTGCCGCGGCGCTGGAACATGAACAGCGCGAGCAGCAGCACCACGGTGATCGGCAGGATATAGGGTTCGAACCACCGGCGTGGCGACTTTGATGCCTTCGACCGCGCTCAAGACCGAGATCGCGGGAGTAATGACGCCGTCGCCATAGAACAACGCCGCGCCGATCATGCCGGCGGTGATGATCCACGCGGCTCTGCGCGTTCCGCGATTGGCGGCGCGCAAGGCAAGCGCGGTGAGCGCAAGAATGCCGCCTTCGCCGCGGTTGTCCGCGCGCATGATGACGATGACGTATTTAAGCGTGACGACGATGAACAGCGACCAGGCGATCAGCGACAGCACGCCCAGCACCGATTCCTCCCGAACCGCCACCGACATCGTCGAAACATTGACGCACCGTATAAAGCGGCGACGTGCCAATATCGCCGTAGACCACTCCCAGGGCGCCAACGATTAGTCCATACCGCGCGCGGAACGCCGTGCGCGGTGTTTCGGCGACGACGGTATTGCTGGTTGTCTGCGCCACGCTAGCAAGCCCCCGGATGGCACGGGCGGCGACCCCCGGCCGGCCGGCCATGGTAAGCAAGAGCGATAACTGCATTACAATTGAAGAACGGTCGTCGCGACCGAATCTCCCGCCTCAGAAAGCGCGCCAATCTAGTGCGGCACGCGCCGGAAATCCACTCACCGCCACGCCGCGAGATCGGTTGCGACCTTCCATCGCAGGTTTAAAAATTGGTAAGCAAATGCAAGCATTTGCCACTGGCCTCCACCATATTACCGCAGGCATCCTGCCACTGAGGTTAACGAAATATCCATAACCCGGACACCATTGTCCCTCGACCCATTGAAAGGAGGGCTTCGTGCCGGATAAATCTGACCAGCATTCTTGCTGGCCAAATGCGCTTGGTGATGCGCTCGGCTGTCGCCCATGTATTTTGGCGGCTGGCCTGGCACTGGTCGCGGCCATTTGTCTTTGGCGCGACATGCCCGACGGCTTGCTGTTGGGCTGGCTTGTCGTCAACTTGGCTTGGCAAGCCGTCCGCTGTGCTTTTGTGGCGGCGATTTTGCGTGCTCAAATCCGATAATGACGTAGCGGGCTGGGCTTGGACTCGTCACGCTGATGTGGAGCATAACGGGATTCTCTGGGGTTCGTTCGGAGCAGCTTATCTCGTGCCCGATGATCCTGAAGCGCGCTTTTTCATGCTTTTTATCTTCACCAGCAATGTCGCCGGCGGGCGCGGTTGTGGTGTCGCCGTATCTCCGGGCGCAGGTCGGTTACATTCTCGGTGCGGCCCTCCCGCCGGCCGTGGTCTTTGTCTGGCACGGCTCGCGTTACTCGCTGTTGATGGCTGGTATCGCCGTAGCCTATACGCGCGGTCGTGCGCTCTGCTGCCCTGCTCGGCAACCGCGGCGTCACCGATTTGATCCGGCTGCAGATCGAAAATAGCCGCCTGGTGGCTCGCCTCCGGGAAGCCAAGGCGGCAGCCGACCATGCCAACGAGATCAAGTCACGCTTTCTCGCCAATATGAGCCACGAGCTGCGTACGCCGTTGAACGCGATCATTGGCTTTTCCGATTTGATGCGTGAGCAGATGTTCGGCCCAATAGGCAATCGCCGCTATTCCGCGTATATCGACGACATTAATGCGTCCGGGCGTCACTTGCTTGGCATCGTCAATGACGTGCTCGATCTCTCCAAGCTCGAAGCACGCAGCATGAACCTTGCTAAGGACCCGGTTGATCCGGCAGCGTTGGCGAGGGAATGCGTGAAGGTGTTTCAGCCACTGGCAGCGTCCGCCGATGTCTTGATCAAGATCGAAGGTCCCGATCGTGACCTGCGCATTAATGGTGATGCACTGCGCCTCAAGCAGATTCTGCTCAACCTTCTGTCCAATGCGGTCAAGTTCTCTCATCCCGGAAGCGAGATGGTGTTGCGCCAGGAGGTGGCAGCTGATGGCGGGTTCGTCATCGCCGTGTGCGACGACGGCATTGGCATGGACGAGGCAGGCATCATCACCGCTCTCCAACCTTTCGGCCAGATCGAGAACAGCTGGACCAAACGGCGTGCCGGTACCGGATTAGGTCTGCCGTTGGTGAAGTGGTTGGTGGAACTGCATGACGGTCAACTGATGGTCGAGAGTGCGCCGGGCAAAGGCACGGTGGCAAAGTGCTGTTGCCGCCGTCGCGCATCACCCGGATCCGCCGCCGGCGCTTGTCGCGGCGTGAGCCTTGCTCACCCGTCGGCGCCGGCCGATACTCAAGTCATGCGTCCGCCCGCAATCATCGCCTCGCTCCTCGCGGCAATCGTGGCTGTTGTGTTGCTGACCCGTTTCATGTGGGCCTTTTCCGATTGGAATAAGGAACAGGCCTGCGCCACCGCTGGCGGTCGCAACTGCGGGCATTATCAGGAAGAGGATCGCTAAAGGCCACCGCGGACGATCAAATCTTCAGGTCGAGCCGCATCGCCCGGCACCTTGGGGCTTAGTCGATGCGGCCCATCCTTCGGTTCAGCCCGCCACCGCGACGCCGATCAGCCGTCCAAGCCCGAAGGTAATGACGGCCGCGCCGATACCGATTGCCAGTTGGCGGAAACCCGAAAGCAGGAGACCACGTCCTGTAAACAGCGTTGAGCCTGCGCCAATGACGAACATGGCGATCGCACTTAACGATCGCACTCCCGATCGCCGCGCGCACCCCGCCGGCGAAAGAACAGCGGAATCACCGGCACCAGGGCGCCGCCTGCAAACAACAGGAAGGACGTGCCCGCCGCGCTCCAAGCCGAACCGCCCAGCTCGTCGGGGTCGATGCCGAGTTCCTCGCGCGCCAGGGTCTCGAGCGCGGTGCCGGAACTGCCGATGATCTTGTCGGCCAAGCGCCTTCGCCTGCGCTTCAGGCAGGCCCTTGGCCTGATAGATCAGCATGAGTTCCTGCTTTTCCTCTTCGGGAAACTCGGCGAGCTCGTCGGCCTCGGTGGCGATCTGTGCCTGATAGAATTCGCGCGCGCTGTTGACCGACAACCATTCGCCCATTGCCCATCGAGCAGGCGCCGGCGAGCAAGCCCGCGATGCCCGTCAACAATACAGCGTGCGGCGTCAACTCGGCGCCATCACGCCTGTGACCAGACTTAGGTTGGAGACCAGCCCGTCATTGGCGCCGAGGATTGCCGCACGCAGAGAATTGCCCGGCGCCCGTGCGATGCCGCCCCTCGATACGCGCCAGCGTGCCGCCGGCGACACCGCCCTGCGGCTGTTCTGCCATCGCCTGCATGATGCGCAGCGTGGGATCGCTCTGCTGCCGGCAAACCCGCCAGCACCGCCTCGGGCTGCGTGTCGTAGGTGGCGCTCCCGGTGCGCTCCATCGAATTGATGATCGGCAGCACGGTCTGCGGCCCGAAACGGCGCGCCAACCAGGCCAGGGTACGGCTGCGCCAACCCGGTCCATGTCCGCGTTCCGCGGCACCCAGTCCCGCGAGCCGTTTTTTCCAGAATTCGGCGTGCGCCTCTTCGACCTGCGCGAGGCGGCTATAGACCTGCTTCAGCTGCGGATTGGCCTCGGCATCGGCCATCGCGCGATAGAGTGACGCGCTGTCGACTTCGTCCCGGAGGTTGTTGCGATAGCGCTTGATCGGGTCGGTCTGGGCCACGTCGTCCCCTCACCTGTCACGCGGCGGGATGTGGAAGACCCGCTCGGCATTGCCGTGATAGAGCTTGTGCTTGACCGCGTCCGTGGCGGGGACGGCATCCATCCAGGCGACTGCGGGCGCGGTCGGCTGATAGGGATAATCGATCGCCCACAGAACATTGTCGGGGCCGAGGGTCTTCAACGAAAAATCGAGTGCCAGGTCGGATTCCATGCCACTGGTGGTGATGACGAAGTTGCGCTTGAAATACTCGCTCGGCTTCATCTGCAGTCGCGGCACGCGGCCCCCGCGCTGCGCCGCGGTATTCATGAAATCGATGCGCCACAGCATGAAGTGAACGCCCTCGCCCATATGGCCAAGGCAGATTCTGAGCTTGGGGAAGCGGTCAAAGACGCCGGAGCAGATGAGTTGCACCGCATGGGTTCCGACCTCGAGGCCATAGCCCCACATGGCGCCGTGGATCATATAGTCGCGAAACGGCTTCGCCATCCCGTCGGACGGGCCGCGCGGATGGATGTAGAGGGTGCGTTCAAGCGCTTCCGCGGCTTCGAGAATGGGCCAGAATTTCGGGTCGTCGAGATATTCGCTGTTGGTATGCGAGTTGACCATGAAGCCGTTGAGTTTGAGCTCCCGGATGCCGCGCTCCATCTCCTTCGCGGCACGCTTTGGCGCTTGCGGGGCGAAGCTGCAGAGGCCAGCGAAACGGGTCGGATGACGCCCAATCACTTCCGCCAGGCGATCGTTCGCGAGCGCCACCAGATCGGTTGCGGTATCGGCGTCGAACATCTGAACCCCGGGCGAGGTGAGGGACAACACATGCATGTCGACGCCAAGCTCATCCATGACGCCAAGACGTTCCCCTTCAAGATCAAGGAGGCGTGGCAAGAAGTTGTTGAGGTCGCGACCGGGCGGCGCATCATAAATGTTGCGTACCAGCGTCAAATCGATGCTGTCGCCTGGCGCGCGGGCGACGCCGCGCAACGCCTCGGCGACCTCCTTGATAGTGAAGGCTTCCTCGGTCGCGATGCGGCGGAACTGGTGGTCGGCCATGAGTACCCTTCGATTTTGCGACAATTATCAACTCTCCGACAGGGAAAGGAAATCGCCTATGACGCCGGATCCATGACGATCAGCTCCAGGCTGGATGGATGCCGTCGCGCCCATCGCTATCGATGAGGGGCAAGTCACCCGCTTCCGTACCCGTCCCGGCTTCGCTCATCGCCACGATCAGACACGCCAGCGATGTGCAAGGGATGGCGAAAAATCCGTGCGTTGCTATATGATCGCCATACAACAATGAGGTCATGTTTTGAGTTTGTCACCCGGCGCCATCGACTGCGACGTCCATCCCGCTCTCGCGAATACCGACGTCCTGCTGCCCTATCTCGACGCCTATTGGCGTGAGATGGTGGAAATCCGCACCGTCGAGAATCTCGATCTCAACTCGTACCCGCCCGCAGTACCGCTCTCGGGCCGACCCGACTGGCGGCCCCAGCGCGGCAAACCGGGCAGCGACCTCGCCCTGTTGCAAACACAGGCGCTCGACGCGTTCGCTGTTCGCTTCGCCATTTGCAACACGCTTTATGGCGGGCCCTATCTACCGAACGACGATTTCGCGGCGGCGCTGGCACGCGCCATTAATGATTGGATTGCAAGAGAGTGGCTGGATCGCGATCCCCGTCTGCGGGCGTCGATCGTGATTGCGCCCGAGAATCCGGAGTTGGCGGTCGATGAGATCAACCGCGTCGCGCCGGACAAGCGGTTCGTCCAAGTCATGGTACTGGCCGCGGGCGAGCGACCGCTGGGCAAACGCACCTATTGGCCGATCTACCGCGCCGCCGAGAGACACGGCCTGCCGATCGGCATTCACGCCGGGACCTCCTTCCGCCATCCTCCCACCTCGCTCGGCTGGGGTTCCTACTATCTCGAAGACTATGTCGCCCATGCGCAGTCGTTCCAACATCAATTGTTGAGCCTGGTAGCGGAAGGCGTGTTCGTCGAATTTCCGGCGCTGAGAGTGGTGCTAATCGAGTCAGGCATCACTTGGCTGCCGGCATTCCTGTGGCGCTTCGACAAGACCTGGCGCGGCATCCGCACTGAAACGCCATGGGTGGATCGGCCACCCACGCACATCGTGCGCGACCATGTGCGCCTGACGCTGCAGCCGGTCGACGAGCCGCCGGAACCGGCCACGATTCGAGCGCCTCATCGACCATATCGGCTCGGAAGAGATGTTGCTGTTCTCGACCGACTACCCACATTGGCAATTCGAAGGGAGCGATGTGTTTCCCGCAGGCTTGTCGGATCAGCATCGCCGCAAGATAATGATCGACAATCCGATGCAAACCTATCCGCGCCTCGTTGAGGCGCGCCAAGAGGCCGTGAGGATGAGTGAGACTAGTTTGGCTGGTTCTGCCCCGGTTCGCGGGCCCCTCGGTGTGGTGGATTGCGACATCCACCCGACGGTGTCGGCGATGAGCGACCTCAACCCCTATCTCACCGACCGTTGGAAAAAATATATGCGTGAGTACGGCGCCAATTTTCGCGCCGCCTTCGCCAACGCCATGGTTTATCCGCGCTACAATCGCGACGGCGGATCGCGAATGGATGCGCGTCCGCCCAAGTGGCGGTCCCGCCGGCTCGGACCTGCCGTTCATGCGCCAGCAGCATCTCGACCCGAACCAGCGTTGATTACGGGGTATTGCAGCCTCTGCGCCCCAACGGCATCGGCGCCCGCAACCAGGCGTTCGGCGAATCGCTGACCGCCGCGGTCAACGAGTGGCAGATCGGCACTTGGTTTGGCGAAGAGCGGCGCCTCAGGGGCTCGCTGATGCTGACGCGCGAGGACCCCGCCGCGGCGCTACGCGAGATCGACCGGCACGGCGGCAATGAAAATTTTGTCCAGGTCTCAGTGTTGCCGCATGGACTCGAGCCACTGGGACGGCAACGCTACTGGCCGATCTTTGAGGCGGCTGAGGCGCTCGGCAAACCGCTCGGCATCCATGTCGGCGGCGTCAGCGGCATGGCGCCGACCAGCACCGGCTGGTGCTCCTACTATGTCGAAGAGCATCACTCCAAATGCGAGGCGATGCAGTCGCTGGTCGCAAGCATGGTTATTGAAGGCGTGTTCGAGCGTTTTCCCAAACTGCGGGTCGTGTTGGTCGAAGGCGGGTTCGTTTGGGTGCCGTCGCTGTGCTGGCGCCTCGACAAACATTGGAAGACCCTGCGCTCCGAAGTACCCCATTTGAAGCGCGCGCCCTCGGAATATGTTCGGGAGCATTTCTGGTTCACGAGCCAACCGATCGAGGAACCCGAAGACCCGCGCCACATGCTCGACGCAATGGAGTGGGTCGGTTGGGACAAGATTTTGTTCTCAACCGATTATCCGCATTGGGATTTCGACAACCCCCAATTTGCGTTTGCGCGGCTGCGCCTGACGCCGGAACAGCACCAGCTATTGTTTCGCGACAACGCCAAAAATCTTTACGGGCTGCAATAACGGTGCCGCGAGCGTTTTATCGTCGCCACTACCGGCGAGATCCCCGTCGGCGCGGGGCGAAGGCAGCGCGACCGTGGCCGGACGAGAGATCGCGATCTTCAATCTCGACGGCGAATATTTCGCGCTGTTGAACCGCTGCCCGCATGAGGGCGGGCCGTTGTGCCAGGGCCGTCGCACCGCGCTCTTCGAATCGAAGCGACCGGGCACGTTCACGACGTCACGTCCCGGTGAAATGTTGCGCTGCCCGTGGCATGGCTGGGAGTTCGACATCCGCACCGGCCGTTCTTACTGCGACCCAGAGAAGGTCAGAACACGGGCGTATGCGGTGACGGTCGAGCCGGGCCAGCGGCTGGTCGAAGGTCCCTACACAGCCGAGACCTATCACTGTGTCGGTAGACAAGAATTACATCGTGGTGGAGATCTAAATGGAACTGCATCTTAAGGGCAGAACGGCCGCGATAACGGGCGGCAGCAAGGGGATTGGGCAAGGCATCGCGCAGGAGCTGGCGCGCGAAGGCGTCGATCTGCACTTGGCCGCGCGCCACGGCGACCCGTTGCAACTCGTATCGGGCGAGATCCGCAAACGGTTCGGCGTCACGGTCGAAACGCACGCCATTGATCTTTCGAAGCGCGATACGCGCGACGCCTTCGCGAACGAGATTTCCGGCGTCGACATCTTGGTCAATTGCGCCGGCGCCATCCCGGGCGGCGGCCTCGACCAGGTCGACGAAGAGACATGGCGCCAATCGTGGGAACTGAAGCTGTTCGGCTATGTCGGTATTTCACGCATCGTCTACAAGGAAATGTGCCGCCGCCGCCGCGGCGTCATCATCAATATCATCGGTGCCGGAGGGGTGCTGACCGGCGCGGGATATATCGCCGGCGGCGCCGGCAATTCAGCGCTCATTAACTTTACCAAGAGTTTCGGCGGCGAAGCGGTGCGCTACGGCGTGCGCGTCGTCGGCATCAATCCCGGGCCCGTCGATACGCCGCGTCTTGCCTATCTGCATAAGCTCGCGGAGGAGAAAGTACCGGCCCACGATCTCGAGGCGTTTCGCCGTCAACGCGGCCGCAACATGGCCTATGGCCGCCCCGCGAAAGTCGAGGAAATATCGGGACTAGTGGCGTTTCTGGCATCTGATCGCGCGTCTTATCTCACCGGCGAAGTGATAAATGTCGATGGCGGCATTATCGCGCGCGGCGGGGCGCCGGGCGACCCGATCGGCAGCAACGCTTAACCGCGCGCGACGATCGCCGCGACGTCCTTGCCATTGGCAAGCGCCGCCTCGACCGTGCCCATGTCCCGGCCGCGATAGAGCGCCTCGCCGGAATAATAGAGGATGCCCGCAGGCTTCGATAATTCGTCTTGCGCGGCATAACTATTGGGTGTCGCGTATGAATAGGCGCCGCGCGCGAATCTATCTTGTCCCCAATGCAGTGCGCGCGCCGCGGTGAGTAAGGCGCGCAGCGTGCCGATTTCTTGTTCAAAAATTTGCGACAAGGCTTCGAGCCCGCGCTCGATGAGCATCGCTTCGGATAGTCTCGACTTTGCCGCGCGAGGTCCGGCGAACCAGCCGGTCAATACTGGATAGGGCCGCGGATATTGGGTCCACCAGGTCGGCACGAATTCGTCGGAGATCATGAAAGACAGGTGGGAGAGATCGCGGCCGAGCACCTGAGACCACCATGCGTGTTTGAAACGAAACACCAGCTTGATAACGTCGCCATAGCCGATCGCGTCTGCGGCCTTCCATTTCGCCGTCGTCGTCGGGTCGAATGCAATATCGTGCAGGACCGGCAGCGGTACAGTGACGACGACGCGATCGCCATTGAAGCCGGCGCCGTTGGCACAGCGTACCGTGGCGCCGTCGACGACCGTCACTTCGGCACCCAGATGAATTGCGCCGCCGCCCTTGCGAATCTCGGCCGCGAGAAAATCCATCAGCGCACCATAACCCTCCTCGACGCGATGAGATTGACGCAGGCCATCGCCGCCGAGCCATTCGTCGCGCAGCGCAAATGTGCTGGCCCGCAGCGGGATCGGCCGCGTCATAGCCTTCGGTCATGCGAATGATAGACCGGCGCATCGCCGCGAACTTCTCTCCCGCGAAATTCTTGTCGAGAAACTCCGCGATCGGCAGGTCGTTTTTCAGCGCCGCGAGCTTGACGGGCACCAGTTCGAAGCCCGGCACGTCATCGTCGCGGTCGCTCAGCTTGCCGCTACGCTTGTCCCAACGTTGGCCGTCGCGGCGACCGCGCACCAAGGTCAGTCCCGCTTCGGCGACCAAGGCCTTGGTGATCGGTGCTTCGCCGTGGATGAATTCGGCGCCGCCTTCAGCGCGATAGCCGAACTGATCGGCCGGCAGTTCCCAGATACGCCCGCCGATACGGTCGCGTGCTTCGAGAATGGTGACACGGTGGCCGGCCTGCGTCAGTTCGCGCCCGGCCATCAGCCCCGCCGATCCCGCGCCAATGATAAGGATGTCTATGAGGCGGCTCCTACTTCGCAATGATCTTGTCGAAGTTGAGTCGCAGGTCGTCGCATATTTTGACTGCGGTGGCGCGGCCAGCGCCGAACACGCCGCCCCCGGGATGCTGAAACGGGCCGACCAGATACATGCGCTCCACGCCGGGCACCGTGTAGTTGCCCAGATCGGGCGTCGGGCGGTGAGCGCCCGACTGATAAGCATTGGGCGCAATGCCGTGAATATCGCCGCGACGGAAGCTGGAGGAGGTACGCTCCATGTCGACTGGCGTGTCGTCGTGATGCGCCAATATATTTGTGCCGGGTGAGATTGCTGATGAACCCGTTCATATGGTCGAGCATCGCCGCGGCGAATTCCTCCTTGTGCAGATCCCACGCCCTCGCTCCGCCCTTGGGGTGCTCGTAGGGCACATAATCCCAGGCATGCATCGTCGCCTTGCCCTGAGGCGCACGGCTCGGATCGATATTGGAGGGAGAGCCGAGCCCGACGAGGCGCGATCGCGGGAGACGGCCGTAACGCAGGTCGTCGAAATGCTCGCGCAGATGATCGAGGTCGGGCGGCAATAGTTCGATCATCATCGCCTTGCCGACATGGTCCCCGGCCTTGAATTTCAAGGCGTTCGTTCAGCGCGGCGTGAATCGTGAACACGCAATTGCCGCCGATCTCGGTCTTGGCCGCGTCGCGGGCGACCACCGGGTCGATCCCCTGCGATGAACGCGCCGATGTCATGCGGATGAATGGCGCCGATGACCGCATCCTTCGCGGCGAATTCGCGACCGTCGCGCGCATGAACGCCGACGGCGCGGCCTGCAGTTGACGATGATGCGATCGCAATCGACGCTGGTAACTACTTCGCCGCCATTGATCCTCGATCAGCCTGGCGAGCGCCCGGGTTAGCGTGCCGCTGCCGCCCATCGGCACACCGATGCCATATTGCTCGAGAAACGCCAAAAACATGAACAGGCCGATGCCCGTACCTTTTTCTTCCGGCCCGACCAGGTGCTCGCTGACGATGCGCAAGAAATGGAGGCGTACGCGGTCGTTTGTGAACCATTCGCAGACAATGTCATAGCCGCTCTTCTGCATGATCTGGAACATGGCCCGGCCTTCGCGGCTCTGGTCCATCATTGCATACATGGCGCCGACCGGAGCCGGCGGAACAAAGAGGCCAGCGGTGAGGAGCGGCAGGTAGGTGGCCCCGAGCTCGGCGAAACGAAGGTACGATTCCGCATCCTTTTTTGAGAAACGCTCGATCTCACCATAGTTTTTCTGCCGATCGCGCCACAGCGGAATCGTGTCCCCATCGGAAAACACCGAAATCGTCGGCATTTCCGGATAACTATAGGTCATGCCATATCTTGAGATCAGGCCAAGCTCGTCGTTCTTAATCAGCGGATTGGCTTGGATAAAAATATGGGCCATCGAATGTTGGTCGTGGTGGAAGCCGGGCAAGGTCAGATCGCGCGTCACTACGCCGCCGCCGAACCAGGGCTGACGCTCCAGCACCGTGACTGTTTTGCCCGCTTTGGCGAGATAAGCCCCTGCGACCAGGCCATTATGTCCCGAACCGACGACGACAACGTCGCTGTTCTGCGCCATCTTTTCGCTCCCGCCCCCGACGATTTCGTCGCCGATAGTCTTACTCGCCGGTCGCAATATGCTCAAGGCGGATGGCGTACCTACCGGTGGCTGCGCTCGCCGCCCTAGTGATGGACCGCCAGATTTTCCAAACCTCGACCGCTCGAATAGACCTACAATCATGTCTGCCCATATAACCTGCATGGGAAGCCGCCATGCCCGATAGTCCCAAATCCGCGATCACATCTGCCGCCACACCCGAATTCCGCGGCCGGGTCTATGAGTTCGATTACCGAGACCATCGGGGCGACACCGCTCGTGCGCTTGTCGCGCATCGCGGCTGCCCACAACGTCAAGGCCGACATTCTCGGCAAGTGCGAATTCTTCAATCCGCTCGCCTCGGTGAAGGATCGCATCGGCCTCGCCATGGTCGAGGCGGCGGAACGCGAAGGCCGCATCAAAGCCGGCCGCACCGTCCTGGTCGAGCCGACTTCGGGAAACACCGGCATTGCACTCGCGTTCGTCGCGGCGGCGAAAGGTTATCGCCTGATTCTTACCATGCCCGACTCGATGTCGCTCGAGCGGCGCAAGATGTTGCTGATCCTCGGCGCCGAGCTGGAGCTCACTCCCGCCGCGCGCGGCATGCATGGCGCGATTGAGCGGGCCGAGGCGCTGGTCGCCTCGCTACCCGATGCGATCATGCTGCATCAGTTCGAGAACCCTGCCAATCCCGAGGTCCATCGCCGAACCACCGCCGAGGAGATCTGGCGGGATACGGCAGGCACCGTCGACTATTTCATCAGTCCGGTCGGTACCGGCGGCACACTGGCAGGCGTCGGTTCAGTGCTGAAGCAGCTCAACCCGAGCGTGAAGATGATCGCCGTCGAACCAGAGGATAGCGCTGTGCTGTCTGGCGGCCCGCCCGGCCCGCACAAAATCCAGGGTATCGGCGCCGGCTTTATTCCGGCGATCCTCGACACCAGGCTGATCGACGAGGTGCTGCGGATTTCCAACGATAGTGCGTTCCTATCCTCGCGCGAACTGGCGCGGGTCGAAGGCATTCCTGTCGGCATTTCATCCGGCGCCGCGGTGGCGGCGGCGCTGGAGCTGGGTGCGCGGCCCGGCATGGCGGGCAAGACCATTGTCCTGGTCCTGCCCGATTCCGCCGAGCGCTATCTATCGACGCAATTGTTCGAGGGGCTATGAGCGAGCTGAGCGAGACCCAGTTCCACCGCTATGCCCGCCATTTGATCCTCGATCAGGTTGGTGAGGAGGGGCAGGAGAAGCTGCTTGCCTCCCGCGTGCTGATTGTCGGTGCCGGCGGCCTGGGCTCACCGCTCTTGCTCTATCTCGCGGCAGCGGGCGTTGGCACGCTGGGCATCGTCGATGACGACACGGTCGACCTCTCTAATTTGCAGCGGCAGGTCGTGCATGCGAGTGGCGCCGTCGGCGAGCTGAAGGTAGACAGCGCGCGCGCCACGGTGGCGACTATCAATCCCGAGGTCCAGGTCGCAACCCACCCGTCTCGATTGGACGCATCGAATGTTCGTGATCTCGTTGCCGGCTATGACCTGGTCGCCGACGGCAGCGACAATTTTGCCACGCGTTATCTGCTGAACGACACGTGTTATGCGATGCGCCGAACCCTGATCGGCGCGGCGCTGTCACCGTTTGATGGCCAACTCTCGACCTTCAAGGCATATCTCGGACCGCCGCACCCGTGCTACCGCTGCCTGTTCCGAGAACCGCCGCCGCCCGAGTCGGTTCCTCGCTGCGAGACCGCCGGCATCTTGGGCGCAGTCGCCGGCGTAATGGGCACCCTTGAGGCCACCGAGGTGCTGAAGGAGTTGCTGCACATCGGCGAAAGCCTTTCCGGCACGCTGTTAATGTACGACGCGCTGCGCGCCGGCTTTCACAAGATCAAAATTCCGCGCGATCCCGACTGCCCGACCTGCTCGGAGCAAGGATGAGGTGGGCCGGCTCCGATGGGCGTCCTGATCGAGCGAAAGGTCGGAGGCGATCGGCGAAGAAGCATCCGCGTCGCGCACCCTTGTTGCTGCCGCGCATGTCACCGAACTTGCGGGACGACCCGATCAGAACGCAATCACTGCCATGGTGAGGTTCGCAGGACGCAGCAATGGCAACGTCATTTGCGCATTTAAAGCGAGGGCAAAGCGCGAGCGATGGCGCAGGTAGGCCGCACCATGTCACGATCGGCATGCCGTCATCGAGCCACGGATGAGAAAGCGACGGGCCTTCATGCGCTCACAATCAGAGCATCGAGAGCAAGCACGCCGCGCCCCAGGCCGTAAACCAGCACGGGATTGACGTCGATCTCCTGGACAGCTGGAGTGGCGCGTATCAGGGCTCCGATTCGCGCGACGGCTTGTGCCAGCGCGGGGATGTCGGCAGGTTCGGCGCCGCGTGCGCCTTGCAGCAGGTTGGCGCCTCGCAACTTGCCGATCTCCGCGACAATACCAGCCTCGTCGAGGTCGGCCGGCATCAGCCGCACATCGTTCAGCGTCTCGATCCAGACGCCGCCTAGACCGACCATCAGTGCGGACCCCCATTGCGGTTCGCGTCGCGCGCCGACCGCCATTTCGATCCCATGCCCGGCCATGCGTTCGACCAGCACGCCGTCGAGCGGCAGATTAGGCGCCGTCCTCGCCAGATTGGCATGGAGCTGTTTCCAGCCTGCTGCGAGGGCCGCGGCGTCGCCAATGTTGAGCAAGAGGCCTTGAGCATCGCTTTTGTGGATAAGGCCCGCCGCCTGCGCCTTTAGTGCAACCGGATAGCCGATTCGCGCGGCTACACGCTGTGCCTCGGCGAGGTCCGCGGCAAGTGCGCCCTCGGGTATTGGAATTCCGGCAGCTGCCAACCAGGTTTTGCCCCGATACTCGGCGAGCCGACCGTGAGCCGGCAGCGGCGGTGCGTGGGGGGCATCGCGCAGGCGCCGCTCAGCTGTTAACAATGCCTGACCGTAGGCGCTCACGCGTGCCATAGCGCGTACCGCTGCCTCGGGCGAACGCTGAAACGGAATGTTGGACTCACGAAGCATCGGCTCAAGTTCGGGCGGCAGGGTTGAGCCGGCGGCGAAGATGGCGTAGATCGCGGGCTTACCGGCGTTTCGAATCGGCGCGATGGCGTGGCGCGCATTCTCTACCGGCATTGGACCGGCGCCACCGACCATCGCCACTACCAGACTGCCGATTGCCGGATCATCAATCAGCGGCTTCACGCCGAGCCCCACGATATCGTGCTGGAAAGCGGTCTGCGCGGTGACGTCGAGCGGATTGGTCGGATGAGCGAATGGCGGCAGCACTTGGCGCAGAGCCGTTTGCGTTGCCGGCGACAGCGTCGGCAAGGCAAATCCAAGCTCGTCACACAGGTCGAAGGCGATGCCGCGGAATGCGCCCGAATTGGTGATGACGCCGAGCCCGCCTTTGGGCGGCGTCGGGTAATGGCAGAGCAGTGTAGTGACGTCGACCCATTCGTCGATGGAATCGACCAGCAGCACCGCCTCATGTTGCACCAGGGCACGCATCATGGCGTGATTGCCGGCTAGCGCCCCGGTGTGGCTTGCCGCCGCTTCCCGCGCTTTGGCGCTGGCGCCGGGATGCATGAGGACGATCGGCTTGCCGACCGCGCGGGCACACCGCGCAAGCTCAAGGAAACGTTGCGGCTTGCGAAATTGCTCGGCAAGAAGCGCGATGATTTTCACTTTGGGTTCCTCGATCGCGTCGGCGATCACTTCCTCGAGGCCCAGCGCGGCTTCGTTGCCGGTTGAGACAATGTAGGTCGCTGCGAAACCACGCAGCCGCAGGGCCGAGCCGAGAGCCACCCCCATGCCGCCGCTTTGCGACACGATTGCCACCATGGGTTTCGCCTGGGCCAATTCGCCGGAGAGGCGCGGCGCCAGGCCGAGGCCCAGCGAAATCCCGTCGCCCGGGTTCTGAATACCGAGACAATTCGGTCCTAAGAGCGCGATATCGTGCGCGAGTGCGATCCGCGACAGTTCATCTTGTTCGGCGCGGCCGGCGGCGTCCTGCTCGGCGAAGCCCGAAGCAAACACGATGGCGGCGCCAACTTTGCGCCGGGCGCACGCTGCCAGTGCTTCGACAGTGCCGGCGCGCGGCAGGCAGAGAACGGCAAGGTCGATGCCTTCAGGCATTTCTTCGATGGTCGGGCAACACGGGCGGCCCAGCACCTCGGTACGGCCGCGACTGATCAGATAAGCGGTGCCGGAATAATCGTAATTGGCAAGGCTGCCGAGAATATTGGCGCCAGGGCTGCCGGGCCGTTCCGACACACCGACGACCGCGATCGAACGCGGCCGCAGGAGGCGGTTGATGTCGATGCTCATTTTGTCTCAGCTCCGCCCATATACCGGAACGATGCCGCCGCTGGTGACACGATTGTCGGGCGAAGCGAGAAAGAGGATCGTCGCGGCGACTTCTGCGGGGCTCGCCCATTTTGTCGAATCGGCGTTTGGCATCGCCGAGCGATTGGCCGGCGTGTCGAGCGTGCCGGGCGCGACGGCGTTGACCAGGATGTTTTCGCCCACCATTTCAGCGGCCAACGCCTGGGTAAATGCAGCCACGGCGGCTTTGCTCGTAACATAAGCGGTCATGCCGGCCCCATGACGCGGTTCGATCCCCGGCCGGGCGGTGACGTTGACGATCCGACCGCCTTGCCCGGTCTGGCGCATCGCGATCACCGCCGCGCGGCTCGCGAGTACAAGCTCATTAGGTTTATGTCCAGCTGTGCCATGAAAGCGGCGCGGTCGGTCGTCGGCTATCGGCGCCATCGCGAAGCCGCCTGCAATGTGGATCGATGCCCATAGCGCGCCGGTGCTGCTATAAAGTCTCGCCACCGCGCCCTCATCGAGCAATTGAGTTTCGACCAGCTTGACGTGCTGGTGATCGCGATAGGGAAAGCGATCGACTTCGACCTTGAGAGAGTCCACGGCACGTGTACGGCCGCACCTTGCGCTAGCAAGGCGCCAACCACAGCGGTACCGAGCGCGCCGGAGCCGCCCGTTACCACCACTTTGCGATTGCTGAAATCGGTCATGTCGGGCGCTCGCTCCCTCTTTCTCGATCGGCAATTTGAAGCCTTGGGATGCGGTTTGCCAAGTGTTATCGGCGCGGTGCGTCGGTAGTGTCAGCTTCGTGCCAGTGTCTGCCGCCTTACAGTGGCCCGCGGCCTACAGGCCCGGGCCGTGGCGCTCGATCTGCTGGCGGCTGTGCTGTGGCGCCGGCAGGCGCTCGACGAGGCGCTCGCTGGACAGCGCGGTCTGCCGCTGCTCGAGCCGCGTGACCGGGCCTTCGCCCGCCAGCTTGTCGCAACGACGCTGCGCCGCCTCGGTCAGATCGACGCGCTGGTCGCGGAGGCGCTGACCACGCCGCTGCCGCAACGGGCACGCCCGGTGAGCGACATCCTGCGGCTCGGTGTCGCGCAACTCGCCTTTTTGAGGACGCCGCCCCATGCCGCCGTATCGACCGCGGTGGATCTAGTCGAGGCGATCGGCCATCCGAAAATGAAGGGTTTAGTCAACGGTGTGCTGCGCCGTCTCGCGCGCATCAGCGAAGGGTTGATCGCTGTGCAGGATGCGGCGCGGCTTAATACGCCCGACTGGCTATGGCAGAGCTGGTGCGCCACCTACGGCGAGACCTTGACCCGGGCCATTGCCGCCGCACACGTCAAGGATCCGCCGCTCGATCTCAGCGTCCGCGACGCATCGGCGGCTACTGACTGGGCGGTGCGGCTCGAGGCTCAAATCCTGCCGACCGGCACGCTGCGCCGCCCCGACGTGGGTCTGGTTGCCACGCTTCCCGGATATGGCGACGGCGCGTGGTGGGTTCAGGATGCGGCGGCGGCGTTGCCGGCGCGACTTTTGGGCGACGTTAGCGGCAAGAACATACTTGATCTTTGCGCCGCCCCTGGCGGAAAGACCGCGCAGCTTGCCGCGGCCGGCGCGCACGTACTCGCGGTCGATCGGTCGCCCTCGCGCATCGGGCGACTACGTGCGAAATCTGGACGCGGCTATCGCTCGCCGCCGAATCTCTCGTCGCCGATGCCACGGTGTGGCGGCCCGCGGAGCCGGCGGCGCTGATACTGCTCGACGCGCCTTGCACGGCCACGGGCACCATTCGCCGCCATCCCGACATTCCTCATCTCAAGAACCGACGCTGATGTAAAGCGGCTTAGTTTACTGCAGGCACAACTGCTGGACGCGGCAGCCGCGATGCTAGCGCCGGGCGGGATCCTGATCTATGGCGTGTGCTCGCTTGAAGCTGAGGAAGGGCCGCACCAGGTTGAGCAATTGCTGACGCGTGGTGCTCCGGTGCGGCGCCGACCGATCGATGCAGGCGAAATCGGGGGCCTCAGGCAATGTATCACCGACGCTGGCGATCTCCGCTGCCTGCCGTGTCACATCGCCGACCAAGGTGGCTTTGACGGTTTCTACGCTGCGAGACTAGTGCGCGTTTAGGGTTTGCGTGCGACCAGATCGATCAGCGCCGACCTGCCGACATGGCGCTTGCCCTCTTGCAGCGAGTCGTCGTGCTCGCGCAGTTGCAGGATAGTATAGCCTGCGAAAACCTCACGCAGTATTGCTTCCGTATAGAGATGATCGAGCTGAGGTGGACCGCCGGTGCGGTACTCGAGCTGCTTCGGCGTGTAAGCTTGGAGCATAACAAGACCGCCCGGCTTGAGCGCGGCCTTAAGCCGGTCGAAAAATATAGGTCGTTCCGCTGGCCCGAATTGAACGAAGATCACGGCCACGAGGTCGAACCGCGCGAGTCCCCAGTTCCAGGTCAGCAGGTCTGCGCATTCGGTCTTCACCGCGACGCCCTCGCGTGCCGCGAGCTTGCGGGATTTGGCAAGCGCAACGGGGGAAAAATCGACCGCGGTGACATCGAGCCGCTGTTTCGCCAGCCATACCCCGTTGCGCCCCTCGCCGTCGGCAACCGCGAGCGCCGCAATGCCAGGCTGCAGGAGCGCCGCTTGCGACGCCAGGAATGTGTTCGGCGCTTCACCGAATACATATGCGTCGCCGGCATAGCGATCGTTCCATTGGATTACGCGCGGATCGTCGGCCATTACTGCCTCATTCCCTTTCGATGTGCCGGGCGATAATGCGCGCGACGAACCGGTTTCGACAATTCCCGACATGCTATGGTAGCGCATGGAGCGTTGGATCGAATTGGCTCGCGCTGCAACCCCTGAAGCCGATACGTGGTGCTGCGCCGCTGCCGCGGCGGCTTCGAAATCGGTTTAACGGCTGGGATCCGATCTCGACCCTGACATCGATATCTAAAAAGCGTTGCCACCCTTGGCTTTTGCCGAACTGCACCGGGCGCCCGCGCGCATTCTTGTGGGTGGCTTGGGCATGGGGTACACGCTTCGCACTGCACTCGATGCCGCCGCTGCGGATGCGCCCGCCGTCGTCATTGAGCTCATTTCCCGCAGTCGTGGAATGGATGCACGGATCGCTTGCCAATCTCGCCGGAGGGCCGCTCGACGATTCCCGCGTCGAACTTCGCGTCGGCGACGTCGTCGACCTCCTCGCGGGCGCGGACGAGGGCTTCGACGTCATTCTCCTCGACGCCGACAATGGACCCGAAGCCGTGATGTACCAGCCCAACCGATTTGTCTATGGACGTGAAGGATTGGAATCGGTGAAGCGGGCACTGGTGCCCGACGGCGTCGCCGGTGTCTGGTCGGCCGATCCGTCGGCGCCTTTCGAGCGTGAGCTCGACGCCGCGGGAGTGAAGTGGCGGCGGATCGCGCTCGCGGCGAACGGCAGCCGAGGCAATCTCGAGCATTCGATCGACCTAGCACGTCGGCGTTAACGCGGAAAAGGCGGCCGCGAAAACGGCTTGACAGAAGACTCTATAGCGCAGAGTAATCTGTCATTCGCGATCGGGTATGAGTGCCATGCAACAAATGCCACGGCCGTTCTGGTACATCGCCGCGCCGGCCTCGCGGCTCGGTTCCGGGCCACTCGCCTGCCGCGTGCTCGATCGCGATCTCGTGCTGTTCCGCGCCGGCAACGGTGCGCCGGGTGCGCCGGGTGCGCTCGTCGATCGCTGTTGTCATTGCGGCGTAAAACTGTCGCTCGGCATGGTCCAAAACGGCATTCTTGCGTGCGGCTATCATGGCTGGCGTTATGACGGGGCCGGGCACTGCGTCCACATTCCCTCGCTGCCCGAAGGCACGGCACCGCCGCACGACGTGGGTGTATCGGCCTTTCCTTGCATCGAACAGGATTCGTATGTCTGGGTCTGGATGGGCGAGGGCGAACCCGAGCCGACGGCACCGCCGAGTATGCCCGCGTTCGAACGCTTCGTCTGGCAGCAAGGCACTATCCCGATGGCGTGCGCTGCGATGCTCGGGATCGAAAACAATCTCGATTGGTGCCATCCCAGCTTCGCCCATCCCTGGACGCACGGGCAGTTCTTCAAGACGCAGCTTTTTGGCTTCACCGAGCAGGCATACGAAACGCGGCTCACCGACACTGGCATGATCCTGTTCGGTCCCGCGGCCGCGGGCGAGAACGATCCGATTCCGTCGCAGTGTTGGTTCAAGGCGACGTTTGCGCTTCCCGATCGCGTCATGATCGAATTTCCGGGCGAGCGCGGCATGACGATCATGCTGCATTTCGTGCCGACGGGGCCAAGTACCTGCCGCCAGGAATGGCTCCTCTCGCTCGTGCCACTGGCCGAGCCGCGCGACGGGATCCGCGCGCGCTGGAGCGACGAGGAACCAAAAATCCTGGCGCAGGATAGGGCGGTATTGGAAAGCGCGCAGTCGAACTATGACCGCGAAGGTGATGGTTTCGAACGCAGCGTGGCGGCGGATACTTCGACCATGCTGGTGCGGCGCATCGTCGCGCTCGCGGCGGCAGGCCGCTGGCACAGCGAGCGCGCGACGCTGCCGCGGCGCCGCGTGGTAAGGGTGCGCACATGAGCGCGAATGACGGTGGCAACACAGCTTGGCCGAAGGGCCGGCAATGGTGCCGGCATTCGCTATCTCGCGGGGGCCAAATTTCGGCGATGCCCGCGCGACCTCATCTTTTCCGCCATGCCGGCCCAGTCATCGCGACCCTTTGGCGGCGCCACAGCTTGAGGCGCTTTGTTTGCGACATTGATGCAAGGCCGACGACATGACGCTCGATCCGAAGGAAGCCGCCACGTCGCTGGACGACATCGACACGGTCCAACGCCGCACGCGCGAGGCGCTCTATTATGCCAGCACCAGCCAGGTGTTCCTGCTATGGGGCGTACTGATGCTGGTGGGGCACTCGCTGGACTGGTTGAAGCCCCATTGTGCGGACTACATCTGGTTCGCGGTCGATATCGGCGGCTTTCTCGCGACGATCGCGATCGTGGGCCGCCGCATGCCGCGCGCGCGCTGGCGCCGTGACGGCATACAATGGCTACTAAGCTACGTCGCGTTTCTCGTCTTCGGTAGCATCATCGTGATCGAGCTGTGGCCGCTCACCGCGCGTCAGCAGCAAGTTTTTTGGCCGACCCTGGTTATGTTCGGCTATGCGCTGACCGGTATCTGGGTCGGACGATTTTTCCTCTTCACCGGCATTGCGGCCACCACTGCGATTCTACTCGGCTACTATGCCACCGGTGATTGGTTTCCGCTCTGGCTCGCCTTCGTGTTCGGCGGCGGGTTGATTGCCGGCAGTCTGTGGCTGCGTCGGGCGGCCGTTTGACTCGATGGCTGCCAACGAGATAGTTCACCAATCGATGCGGCTCAAGATCATGGCCGCACTCAATGTGCTGGCGCCGGACGCGCAAATGGAATTCACGCGCCTCAAGTCGCTGGTGGCGGCGACTGACGGCAATCTCGGCGCGCATTTGGAGACGCTGGAAAAGGCTGGGTACGTCGATATCGAAAAGCTGTTCGTTGGCAAGCGGCCCCAGACGCGGATCAAAGCGACGCGCGCCGGCCGTCGCGCCTTCGCCGAGCATGTCAGCTATTTGCGCGAAATTCTGGATCAAGGTTGAGGAGGTTCCGATGCGCGTCATCATCGCAGCGGTCATGTCGATTTTATTCGCAGTGCCGGCCGGCGCCGTCGGCTTTGAGACCGTGACGGTGCCCGACCCTGGGGATCGACCGCTCGAGGTCGGCATCTGGTACCCAAGCAAGGCGCTGGTATCCGCGCAGCCGGTGGGGCTGTTCACGCAGACCGTCGCGGCGAACGCGCCCGTGACCGGAAGCGGACTGCCGCTAATTCTCATGTCACATGGCAGCGGCGGTTCGTTCGAAGGTCATTACGACACCGCGCTCGCGCTGGCGCAGGCGGGCTTTGTGGTCGCCTCCGTCACGCATACAGGCAACAATCATCGTGATGACAGCCGGTTCAGCCACGTCGCCGATCGCCCTCGGCATATCATCCGCATGCTGGATTACATGCTCGATGTTTGGCGGGCGCACGGTCAGATTGATCCGGCGCGAATTGGGATGTTCGGCTTTTCCGCGGGCGGCTTCACGACGTTGGTATTGATCGGCGGCGTGCCCGATATGAGTTCGCGAAAGGGTCTTTTGCGCGGCGCATGAAAAAGACGATTGGGCGTGCAGCCAGCTGAAGACCCGTCACATTGTAGTCACGACGCCGCCACCGGCATCGGTCTGGCTGCACGACCACAGGATCAAGGCCGCGGTCATTGCCGCGCCTGCGCTCGGGAACGCGTTCACCCCAGCGGGCCTCGCCCGTGTTACCGTGCCAATTCAGCTGTGGCGCGCCGCCGACGATCATATTTTGGAGCATCCCTATTACGCACAAGCGGTGTACGACGCGCTCGCGATAAAGCCCGACTATCATGTCGTGGCGCACGCCGACCACTTCGACTTTTTGGCGCCCTGCAGCGACCAGCTTGCTCATTATGTGCCTGCGATCTGCAAGAGCGAGCCGGGCTTCGACCGCGCCGCCTTCCATCGCGACTTCGATGCCGCGATCGTTGCCTTCTTCGAAAGGCAATTGGCGGCACGGTGAGGAGCATCGGGCCGACCATCAGAGCCCCTTCCATTCGCTTGTGGCGAACGCGTGGCGAGGCGGAAACGTTCCCCGCCGCGGACGGGCGCCGGCAGGGGGGCTGCAAGGCGAGGAGAGCGTGCAGGGCCTGGGCGAGCCGCTCATTCGCTGGATCCTGGCAATAGCCCCGTCGTCGCTGCCCGTCAGAAACCGGCATCCGGCACAGATTCCAATTGCCAGCCGCCTGCGGTCGCGCAACCATCATGACAAAGTCGGGTACGCCGCCCCGTGGCGGCAGGGCGATGGAGGCGCGCATGAGTACACAAAACGACCCCAGAGTGGCGGCTTTGGTCGGGCCCTATCTTTCCGGCAAGACGACATTGCTTGAAGCGTTGCTTCATGTCAGCGGCACGATCAACCGGCGCGGCAGCATCAGGGAAGGCAACACGGTCGGCGATTCGTCGCCCGAGGCGCGCGCTCGCTCGATGTCGACCGAGATCAATGTCGCCGCGGCCAAATTCCTCGACGATCCCTGGACCATTCTTGATTGCCCCGGCTCGGTAGAGCTGGGTTTTGAGGCGCAATGCGCGCTGCTCGCGGCAGATGTTGCCGTGGTGGTATGCGAGCCACAGGTCGACAAGGCCATGACGCTCAGTCCGCTCCTGAAATTCCTCGACGACCGCAACATTCCGCACATGCTATTCATCAACCGGCTCGACACCGCTCAGGCGCGGATCAGCGAAGTGTTGGCGGCGCTGCAGTCGGTTTCGGCGCGTCCCTTGGTGCTACGCCAGATCCCCATTCCCGGCAACGAGGGCACCATTGAAGGCTATGTCGATCTGGTCAGCGAGCGTGCCTATCAGTACAAACCCGGCCACGCTTCTGATCTCGTGAAGATCCCCGACGGCTTGTTGCCTGACGAGCAGGCTAGCCGTAGCGGCCTAGTCGAGAAGCTCGCCGATTTTGACGACAAACTTTTGGAACAACTTCTCGAGGACATGCAACCTTCGACGAAGGACATCTACCAACACCTGACCCAGAATTTGCGCCGCGACCGGATCGTGCCTGTGTTCCTCGGCGCAGCGGCAGCCGATCACGGGGTACGTCGGCTATGGAAGGCGTTGCGCCATGAGGCACCGGGCGCCGTAGAAACCGCGGCGCGGCTCGGCGTCGAGCCAAGCGCTGATACCATGGCGCAGGTGATAAAGACCTACCACGCGCCCCATACCGGCAAGCTCTCGCTGGTCCGGGTATGGAGCGGCCAGGTCAAGGATGGCGACACGCTGAACGGCGTACGCGTCGGCGGTGTCCTGCGCCTGACCGGTGCCAACACCGAGAAACTATCGAGCGCCGGCGTCGGCGAAGTTGTGGCGTTGGCGCGCATGGAGGGGATCAGCACCGGAATGGTGCTCTCTGCCGGCAAACCGCGGAAATTGCCCTGGCCCGACATCCCAAGACCAGTTTTCGGGCTGGCAATCGCGGCCGAAAAGCGCGCCGACGACGTCAAACTGACGCCGGCGATCGCGCGCCTCATCGAGGAAGACCCGACGCTGTCGCTCGAACACAATGCCGACCTCCAAGAGATGGTACTCTGCGGCCAGGGCGAGATTCACTTGCAGATCGCGCTCGACCGGCTGCGACATAAGTACAACATCGTAGCATCAGGCAAGAGGCCACAAGTGCCCTATCGGGAGACCATCAAACGTGGTGCGGCGCAACACGCTCGGTTCAAGCGCCAGAGCGGCGGCCACGGCCAATTCGCGGATGTCGAGATCGAGGTTCGGCCATTGCCGCGCGGCTCCGGTCACAGCTTCATCGACGCCGTGGTCGGCGGCGCCATCCCACGCAACTTCATTCCCTCGGTTGAGGAAGGAGTTGAGGAATATTTGAAGGCCGGGCCGCTCGGCTTTCCGGTAGTCGACGTTGCGGTCAAGCTCGTAACCGGTCAATTCCATTCGGTGGACTCCTCCGACATGGCGTTCAAAACTGCTGGCCGCCTGGCGATGCAGGAAGCAATGCCGAAGTGCGACCCTGTGCTACTCGAGCCGATTCACCTGGTCGAGATCTCGGTACCCAACGCCTTCACCGCGCGGGTGCAGCGACTGATCTCCGGCCGGCGTGGCCAGATTTTGGGGTTTGATGCAAAGGCGGGGTGGGAGGGTTGGGACGTGGTCAGTGCCCATCTGCCCCGCGCGGAGTTGCATGATCTCATTGTCGAACTTCGGTCGCTGACGCTCGGTGTCGGTACCTATGCTGACAGGTTCGACCATCTCCAGGAATTGACCGGTCGCCTTGCGGAGAAGGTTATCCAAGACCACACCGCCGCTCATGCGGCGCAGTAGCAGTTGCGACCTTCGCTCGCCAGCGAGGCATCATCTCGGCGGGTGAGAAGGATGCGGCGTTTTATTGTTGCCACCACCGGCATCGCTTTGTGCCTCGTCGTCATGGCCGGGGCGCGGGCTGAGGAGGGCAACGGATCGCCAGACGCCGATTTCTTCGGCTTCTGGCGGGTTATTGGGGCGCAGACGGCGCCCTGGGTGCCGCCGCGTCCCTTGCACGCCGGCGAGGCACCGCTGATCGGCTGGACGGTTGAGTTCGCCGACGATGCCCTCAAAGGACCCGCGCTGCTCGGGTGCGCGCCGGCGCGTTACCGTGGTGGCCAGACCGCGCTCAGTGACGTATTCAACCGGCGGCTCGATCGCGACAATTACATTGACCAAGGCTCGCAACTTGGCTTTATGGTCGGCGCCGAGACCGAGCATGTGGGTTGCGGCCCAACGCAGATCGATTACTACCTGACGCATGGCGGCGATCTGCTGACCGCGGCGGGCGACGTGATTTATCGCCTGCGCAAGCCAAAGGGCGATCCGCGCGACTTCAAGGCAGGCGACAGCGCGCCCGGGTTTGATTGCGTCACGGCCGACAACGCGGCGCGCAAAATCATCTGTCTCGATCTCAAACTGTCGGCGCTCGATCGAAAAATGTTGGACGGCTATCGGCGCATCGAAGCGAATGAGACGCCGGCAAGCTTCGCAACCGTGCGCGCGGCGCAAGACTCATGGTTTTCCTCGATCGTTCAGCGTTGCAACGCCGGTGGCGATCTGCCTGCGCACGCGGACGACGTCGCCCAAATCCGCGATTGCCTCGCCGATCTTTACCCCGACCGCGCGGACCTCTTCGACGGGACCGCCCTGGCCCGAGCCGGCTCTATTGTGCTCGAGCCGCGCATGCGCTTCGTTTTGCGCGCGAAACCGCTTTTCACCAACACCGACTGCTATCCCTGGATGGTTGATGGTACCTCGGCTGATGCCTTCAACGCCTTTGTGGCGACAACGCTCGAGGCGGATGCGCAACGCATCGACGAACGGGGCTTGTTCGTGCCGGCAAATTTTCCTGTCAATCTGGCGCTGTCAGCAAGACGCACCTATGCCGTTGTGCGGTTCGACACCCGCATCGTCAGCCTGCAGGTGCGTACCGAGGATTACACTGGTGGCTCGCATGAGCAGGTCAACGAGTTCTCGCTCAATTGGGACGTCGTAAAACGAAAGCCGATCGGCTTTGCTGAGCTGTTCGCGCTCGACAAGGACGGCCTGCAATTTGCCATTAATGTTGCGATGAAGGATCTTGCCCGGCAATTCGGCAGCGAGGCGCCGCCGCGGCAGGACGATGTTGCACAGGTCGTGTCCGATCCGCGCAATTGGCTGTTCAGCGAGGATGCGGCGATCGTGCATTTTCCGGTCTATAGCATCGCCAACTTTTCGCAAGGCGCCTTCGACGTTACGATTCCATTCGCAGTGCTGAAGGACTATCTGATGCCGAATGCCGCGGTGCTGGCGCGGCAATAAGTTTGCGCCGTCAGTTTGAATGGGCTTAAGGCCGACCACTCCGGCCGGTGCCGCAGCAACAACGGCGGCCGACTTGAGCACTGGACCGGCATTGGTCGCTCAAATCCGATCTCGAAGAGGAGCACGCGGGCGAATGGAAGCCGCTTCGGCGCTGCGCCGCGTGCGCTGTCGCCATGCCGGAAAATTACTGCGCCACGGTCGCCCGATGCGCTCCTTTGCGGCGCATGGCATAGAGACGCAGCCTCAGGACCGGGGAGCACTTGGCGTCCCGGTATCGTGGTGGTTCAATCACTCGCAAGGGGAGGCTTCAATGACCAACGCGCTTTTCAACAACAACAAGATGAAGCTCGGCGTGTTCGGGCCCAATGTCAGTCACGGCTGCGCCGCCACCACGGCGGAAGGTCATCTCGAGCTCAACTGGGCGAACAGCCGCGACATCGTCGAGACCGCCGACCGCATCGGGCTCGAGGCCCTCGTCCCGGTTGCGCGCTGGAAGGGTTTTGGCGGCGTCACCAATTTCAACAGCGCTACCTATGAATCGCTAAGTTGGGCGGCGGCGATGGGTGCGATTTCAAAGAGCGCGACCATCTTCTCGACCACGCACGTGCCGACGATGCATCCGGTAGCGGCGGCCAAGCAGTGCGTCACCGCCGACCATGCCTCGAACGGTCGGTTTGCTCTCAATGTCGTGTGCGGCTGGTCGACACCGGACCTTGAAATGTTCGGTACAGCGGTCGCGGACCACGAGCGGCGCTACGAAATGGCGAGCGAATGGCTCGAGATCATTCGCCGGCTCTGGACCGAGGGCGAATTCAATTTCGACGGCAGGTTCTACAAAGTGGCGAAGGGTTTCGGTGAGCCGAAGCCGATTCAGAAGCCTTACCCGCCGATCATGAATGCCGGCGCATCGCCGGTCGGTGCGCGCTTCGCCGCGAAATATGCCGACATAGCCTTCACCGTTTTTTTCGAGGGCGCGTTCGACGCCAACAAGGCGCAGGTCGACAACCTGCGCCGCGTCGCACGCGAGGATTTTAATCGCAAGCTACAGGTCTGGACCGGCGTCTGGGTGGTGTGCCGCCCGACCGACAAAGAAGCGCGGGACTACGCCAACTACTACATCTACGAAAAAGGTGATTGGGAGGCGGTGGAGAATCTCACCCGCGAGCTCGGCATCAAGGCGTCGGAATATTTGACGCCGGAACAGTTGGAGCGGGTGAAGTATCGCTTCATCGCCGGCTGGGGCGGCCTGCCGGTCATCGGCACGCCGGAGCAGGTGGTGCACCAGCTCCTTGAATTGTCGCGCACTGGCCTCGACGGCGTGGTTCTGTCGTGGGTCAATTACCATCAGGAAATGCGCGAGTGGGCTCGCGACGTGTTGCCCCTCATGGAGCAGGCGGGCTTGCGCGAGCCGTTCCGGCCGGTCCAGTGACTGGGCCGGCGGGGTGCCAAAGCCGCACGGTGCCTCCCTCGGCGACTTGGCCCGATTGCGAGGGGGCGGCATGCGACGACGAGGGCATGGTTTGATGTTATCCCGATGGCAAGGCCTGGCCGGAGCCAGGGGAGCAGTCAAGAGATGCAACGGCGCATCCGCGGCGGCGCCATGAGCTTCGACTACGTCGTGATCGGCGCCGGGTCCGCCGGCTGCGTCGTGGCGAACCGCCTCAGCGAGGACCGATCGGCGCGGGTGCTGTTGCTGGAGGCCGGCGGCAAGCCCAACAGCCTCTGGGTCAGCATGCCGTCGGGCGTCGGCAAGCTGATCGCGCCCCACAACAAATTCAACTGGAGCTACCACAGCGAGCCTGAACCGTATCTTGGCAATCGCACGATCTACGTGCCGCGCGGCCGCGGGCTCGGCGGCTCGAGCCTGATCAACGGCATGGCCTATGTGCGCGGCCATCCCGGCGATTACGACGGCTGGCGCCAGATGGGCAATCGCGGCTGGGGCTGGGACGATGTGCTGCCGTACTTCAAGAAATCGCAGCATCGGGTCGCGGACAGCGGCGCGGCCGACGGCCCTTATCACGCGACCGGCGGCGCGCTTCACGTCACCGATCCGCGCGTCCGTCACGGGGCTTCGCGCGATTTCATCGAAGCCGGCGTGCGGCTCGGCCTGCCGCGCAACCCCGATTACAATGGCGCGCAGCAAGAAGGCATCGGTTTTCTGCAATTCACGATTCGCGATGGCAAACGTCACAGCACGGCGGCGGCGTTTCTTGGAGAC
This sequence comes from uncultured Alphaproteobacteria bacterium, assembly GCA_963804725.1. Lineage (GTDB taxonomy): Bacteria > Pseudomonadota > Alphaproteobacteria > ATCC43930 > CGMCC-115725 > JAATGI01. Next base: position 565,087 of record CAWDRN010000015.1, read on the forward strand.
GCCGCGCATCGACCCAATCTCGCGATCGTCACGGAGGCGCTAGTCCACCGCATCACGTTCGACGGCAAGCGTGCGACCGGCGTCGAGTATGACGACGGTGGCGAGACCCGGACCGAGACCGTGTCGCGCGAGGTGATCCTCTGTGCCGGCGCTATCGATTCGCCGAAGCTGCTGATGCTCTCCGGCGTCGGGTCAGGAGCGGTGCTGCAGGAGCAGGGCCTCGCCGTGGTCCACGATCTGCCCGGCGTCGGCCGCAATCTGCAAGACCATCTCTATATCCATTACACGGCGGATTCGACGCCTGACAGTTCAATCAACGGCGAACTGCATGGCTGGCGCCTGATGTCTCACGGTGTCCGCTATCTGCTGACGCGCAGCGGCGTTCTCACCCTTGGCTCGTCGCAAGTCTGCGCCTGGGTCAGGATCATGCCCGGTGCCGACCGTCCCGACATGCAGATTTTCTTCCGGCCCGTGAGCTGGGAGTTCAGCCCGTCGGGTACCCTGGTGATCGGCCGCACGCCGTCGGTGTCCGGTTCGTGCAGTCCGATCCGTCCGCAATCACGTGGCTGGATCGGGCTGCGTTCGCCCGATCCGCGCATGCCGGCGAAAATCGTGCCGAACTATCTTGAAGCGGTGCCGGATCGGATCGCGGCGGTCAAGGGCTTCGCCCTGATGCGCCGCATCTTCGCGACCGAACCGATGAGGTCGCGCATCGTCCGCGAGCGGCTGCCGGGCCCCGATTGCGTCAGCGAGGACGACATTCTTGACCATGTGCGCCGCACCGCGCAGTCGCAGCATCACTGGGCCGGCAGCTGCAAGATGGGCAACGACACAATGGCGGTTGTGGACGATCGTCTGCGCGTTCATGGCGTCACGGCGCTGCGCATCGTGGACGCCGCGATCATGCCGACCATCTCGGCTGGCAACACCAACGCCCCTGCCATCATGATAGCAGAAAAAGGTGCGGACCTGATCAAAGCCGACGCTGGTGCCTGACACCTGCCGGCAGTGCCGCCATTCGTCTCGCCGACTGTAAAGAAGCGATTTACCTACCCAATCGGGCCAAATTCACGCCAGGCTGAATGGCTTCTTTGCCGGGCGTGGCCGCCGCGCGACCCGTCGGCGAGCCAAGTGACGCCGATTTAATCGCGCTCGCGGGCAGGTCGCGAGAGTTTGATTGGCAGGTGTGCGAATTATTCCCTATGTCGTCGGCATTGGGGTCGTGAGGAGCAGGTAAATGAGGGTGAAGTCGAAACGCGGCTGGGAAATTCCCGAACGCCAGGCGACGCCGGAAAGCGTTTATGCAAATCGACGCGCGATTCTGAAGGCGATGGGGCTGGGTGCGATGGTGCTGGCCGCCGATGCGCCAGTCGTTGCCGCGTTTGCCGCCGATGCACCCGTGCCCGATCCCTCCGCCAAGCTCTACCCCTTCAAACGCAATGGCAAATACAAGCTCGACCGGCCGATCTCCGACGCCAAGTATTCCACCGACTACAATAACTTCTATGAGTTCAGCACGGACAAAGAGCTGGTAGCGCTAGCCCAGGCCCTGCCGATCCGGCCCTGGAACATCGCGGTCGACGGCATGGTCGAAAAACCGTTCCAGATCGGCATCGATGATCTCCTGACAAAGATGGCGCCTCATCTCGAGGAGCGGCTCTACCGGCACCGCTGTGTCGAGGCGTGGTCTATGGCGGTGCCGTGGAGTGGCTTTGCCCTCAAGGAATTTGTCGCGCTCGCAAAGCCGCTGTCGGGGGCGACATATCTCAAGATGGTGACCTTTATGAACCCCGACGTCGCGCCGGGACAGAGCGAGCCACTCTATCCCTGGCCCTATGTCGAAGGTCTGACCATGGCAGAGGCGACCAACGAACTCGCCTTCCTCGTCACCGGCATGTACGGCAAACCGGTGCCAAAACAAGACGGCGCGCCGCTCCGGCTGGCCGTGCCGTGGAAATATGGCTTCAAATCGGCTAAATCGATTGTCAAGTTCACCTTTACCGACCAACAGCCCCGCACCTTCTGGCAGGATCTGCAAGACAGCGAGTATGGCTTCTGGGCCAACGTCAATCCGGCGGTGCCGCATCCGCGCTGGAGCCAGGCCACCGAACGCGTTATCGGTACTGACGAGCGAGTGCCAACGCTATTGTGGAACGGCTATGGCGACCATGTTGCGCATCTTTACGATCATTTGAAGGGGCAGCGGCTGTTCGCTTAGATTCTTAGTTATTTCAATAAGTTAAATGATAATAGCGAGGACTTCCGGCGATAATGCCCGATAAGCTACTGGTATAACAGACCTTTCTGCTGTATGCTGGGGACAAATCCAGCTCTGCGGAGAGACTACATGGGTTCACGAATCGGTTTCGTTGCGGTACTTGCGCTGAGCTTTTTGGTCGCAGCTTGCGGCAGCAATCCTGGCGACCGGGCGGTTACCGGTGCCGGCCTCGGCGCAGCGGGCGGTGCCATCATCGGTGCCTTCTTCGGCGCTCCGGCAATCGGTGCCGCCGCGGGCGCCGCGGCTGGCGGGGCAGCGGGAGCCGCCACGACCCCGTCACAAGTCGATCTAGGCAAGCCGGTTTGGGAGTAGGCGCGGCGCCTTTCCTGTGTTAGCAGGGGGCGTGCCAAAATGCCTGGAGGAACGAGTTGCGCTTTGTTCGCTTCCCAGCCGTGGGGGCGGCTCTATTGATTGTGACATGGGGGCCCGCCGCCGCCGCTGCGCTGCGAACTGACGAGCCGGTGGCATCGAGCCCCGGCGATTTGCTCTATCGCGTAAGCCACGGCAGCATGGTCGGGCTGGGTTTCGGCTACGGTCCGTGGTGGGGGCCTTACGACGCCTATGCACCTCCGGCTTATGCTTATCCGCCGCCGGTCTACTCGGTGCCGCCGCCACCGCGGCGCAGCGGCGCTGCCGATTCGCAGCTGGGCGAGTGCCGCGAATTTGAATTGACCGTGATCGTCGACGGGCAACAGCGAGTGGCGCGCGGACTGGCATGCCCGCAACCGGATGGCAGCTGGCGCATCGTGCACTAGTCGATCAGTTCCGCGCCTCGGCCACTTTGCGGACCAGGAATTCGCGGAACACCGCGATGCGCTTCGAAGAGCGCAGTTCCTCCGGATAAACGAAATAGGCTTCGCCTTCGGGCCCTTGCAGCTCCGGCAAGATGCGTGTCAGGCCTTCGGCGTCGGCCGCCATGAAATCGGGTACCGCGCCGATGCCGACACCGCTCTGCACCGCGCGCAAAATGGCGTGAGCATTGTTGATGGAAAGGATCGGCCGGGGCTCCTGGCCCGGCTTCAATCCCGCCTCCATCAGCCAATTGATGTTGCGGACCGGCGGTCGCCCGTCTTCGCCATAGACAATGATGCGATGGCGGTTGAGATCGTCGACTTTTTTGGGATTGCCGTGTCGCTTCAGGTAATCGGGTGACGCATAAATGTGATAGCGCACTGACATCAGGTGACGCTGCACCAGATCGGGCTGCCGCGGCGGCGACATGCGGATCGCGACATCGGCCTCCCGCATCGACAGGTCGAGTTCGCTGTCGTCGACCAGCACGGTCAGCTGGATTTCGGGATAGAGATCGAGAAACTCGCGGATTCGCGGCGTCAACCAGGCCGAGCCGAACGATACGGTCGTGGTAACCTTGAGCGGACCGCGCGGCCGATCTTTGCTCTCGGTCAGCATCGATTCCGTCATCGCCAGCTTGCCGAATACTTCGCGCGCCGTGTGATAGAGCAGGTCGCCTTGTTCGGTCAGGATGAGACCCCGAGCATGGCGATGAAACAGGGGCACCGACAGGCTCTCTTCGAGCGCGCTGATCTGCCGGCTGACCGCCGACTGGCTGAGATTCAGGGCCTCCCCAGCATGGGTGAAACTCCCCGCCTCGGCGACGGCGTGAAACACGCGCAGCTTATCCCAATCCATCGCCACGGCGCTTATTCCGCCGCCTTGAGGGTCGCGGCCGCATCTTCCTCGGCGAGGAAACGCTCGGCCTCCAACGCCGCCATACAGCCCATACCGGCGGCGGTCACCGCCTGGCGGAAAATCTTGTCCTTGACGTCGCCTGCGGCGAAGACGCCGGGGATTGAGGTCGCCGTCGAATTCGGGCGCGGTCAGGATGTAGCCATCACGATCCAATTCGAGCTGGCCCGTGACTAGTGCGGTCGACGGGTCGTGGCCGATCGCGACAAAGAGACCGTCACAAGCAATATCGCTCTGGGCGCCGGTCAGCACGTTGCGGATGCGGATAGCGGTAACCTTGGGCGGTGTCGGTTCACCGAAGACTTCCTCGACAACGCTGTTCCAGACCGCGCAGATTTTCGGATTGGCGAAAAGCCGCGCCTGCATGGTCTTGTCGGCACGCCACTGATCGCGACGGTGGACCAGGGTCACGCGGCTGGCATGATGAGTAAGATAGAGCGCTTCTTCAGCGGCGGTGTTGCCGCCGCCGACCACGACAACTTCCCTGCCGCGAAAGAAAAACCCGTCACAGGTGGCACAGGCCGAAACGCCGAAACCGCGATAGACCGCCTCACCCGGTACACCGAGCCAGCGTGCCTCTGCGCCCGTGCAGATCGCGACCGCGTCGCCTTCGTAGAAATCGCCGCTATCGCCGCGGGCGACGAATGGACGGCGCTTGAGATCGAGCCCCACAATCGTGTCATTAATCAAGCGGGCGCCGACGTGGAGCGACTGTTCGCGCATCGCCTCCATCAGATCAGGGCCCATGATCGCCCGACCAAAACCGGGGTAGTTTTCGACCTCGGTGGTGATGGTGAGCTGGCCGCCAGGTGTCAGGCCCGTCACCACGAGTGGGGACAAATTGGCACGCGCCGCGTAGATCGCGGCGGTGTAGCCGGCAGGACCCGAGCCGATGATTAGAAGACGTGAGCGATGGGTGTGCGATTGCGTGGACATGGTGCGCCATTAAAAGCCGAACATGTGGTCGAGGCTGAATTCTCCGTCCGGGCCAAGCAGGCCATGATAGCCGAAAAGCCGGCAGGTCAAGTCACGAATCAGGACAAAGCCGCCGTTGCACGCCTGGGCGCGCTCTGGCGCGTCGAACATCTCGCCGTAGTGCCAGAACAGCGAGCCGGAGCAGGGAATTGCGACGCGCCTGCGGGCGACTTCCCGACCGACTCGGTCGTGCAGCACCAGATCGGTCGTGCTTTGTCGCAGCCATGGCGTCGAAGCCGGATAGATCAGATGGCAGATGGTGTCGTAGCGGCGCATCGCCGAGCCGCAAATAGAGCCGGGTCGATAGCCCGGGCGCCCGGCCGGAATAGGATTGCGGCTCGTCGCGGTAGGTGAGCGCGGTGTTGAACATATGGGCGCCAAAGCTGGTATCGGCTCGATGGCCGCTCCCGCGATGTTCGTAGCGGAAGAGGGCGTGCAGCCAACCGTCGCCGCTGCCGCCGGCGGAGAAATCGTAGATCAATTCGAGATGACCTCGGCTTCCCGGCAGGCCGATGCCCGCAAGCACGTCGTCGAGGTCGATCGCAACCGACCGGTCGCGGCGCAGCCGGCCGAGCGGCATCCGGCTCACCTCCGCACCAGAGGCGTCATAGACCAAGAGTGCCAGCGGCAATTCCTGTTGCGACCGTGCCATTGGGGTCGGTTGAATAACGGTGCGCCAGCGGTCGCACGGCAAAATCGGCGCCGGCAACAGATGGCCTTTGCCCATGAGATTGCCGAGTTCGCAGAGCTTCGGGTCAGGCTCCAGATCGGTACGCTCGACATTGACATGCGCGATGCGACGTTTGGATCGACGTTCAATTTCGTAGCGCGGCCGGACGAAATACTTGCCAGCGCTGACCTCAAATTGCTCCGGCCAACGGGCCTCCGGCCACATCGCGCCGAGATCCATCGCCCAAGCTAGCGAACGGCGGTACCGCCCGGTCGAGCCAACGCGTTTCGTCGCGCCCCATCCGGTTGATGCCGACGGTCCCGGCCGGGATCGGGCAGGGCAGGCTGTTCTGAATCCACAACGTCACACGCTCATCAACGTCCGGTGCCGGTAGTCCCGCGTAGAATTCGGCCGGCCAGGAATTGGCATCGTGCGTCGCGGACAGGCTCGTGCCGTCGCTGCCGGTATCGAGCGCATACTTGACGACGTCGTGGCCGGCAATGCCCACGGCATGGAGGAACAACTGACCGGTAAATTCTGGCAGACCAAAACGGTCGCGGATGGCACGGCTGTCGAAGATGATGGCACCATCCGGCGCCGCCGCTTCGCGCCATTGCGCAAGGTTCCGGCCGTCACGATCAAAAAGTGCGAGCCACAGCGACACACCACGTCCACCATAGCCGGTCCAATAATTGCTGGTGGAAAGCCTGGTGTGGAACCCTGCTTCGTCGCGGAACAAGGCAAAGTTGGTGGCGAAATTGAGGGTGTCGAGATAACGCGCCGGGTTGGACAACAGATCATCCGGCAGGCGGATAAGGTCGAGGCTCAAGATTTCCGCGTTCGGCGGCAGCAGCGGCCCAAGCTTCTCGACAATGCGCGTGCAGTCGAAGGCCGCGATCAGCACGCTCTGTGCCTTGGCATCGCCCAGTTCGGTCACGGGCCTAGCGGCGCCGCCAAGAACAAGGCGGCCGATTGTCGTCACATCCTGCACATAGGTGCCGACGAGGTCGAGACCGGCAAGATCGTAAATCTCACCGAGCGTGTCCGCCACCCCGTCGGGGTCGAATAGCGCGACGGCGCGCCCGCGCACGCGCTCGAGCACCGCCGACATCGCCTTCGCCGCCAGCGGATGCGTCACCGCCTTGAAGAAAGCGTTCCCGCCGCGAAGACTGCTGAAGGTCTCGATACTTAGCCGCATCACCCCATCAATTAGCAATCGGGGGCACCGATTGCTAGGCCGGCGCTTCCTGCGGCGCCTCGACGGTGATCGGCACGCCTGACAATTGTTTGGCGGCTCGAATGGCCAGGGCCGAGCGGACATGGGCGACATTCGGCGCCGCCGTCAGTCGCGTCGTCAGGAAACGCTGATAAGAATCCCAGTCGGTGGCAACGATCCTCAAAAGGAAGTCGGTCTCGCCCGCCAGCATATAGGTTTCACGTACTTCGTCCCAGCCGATGGTAAGCTGTTCGAAGGCACGCAGATCGGGCTCTGCCTGGCTTTGTAATCCCACTAGCGCGAACACGGTGACACCGAAGCCCAGTTCCTCGGCGTCGATATCGGCGTGGTAGCCCTTGATTACCTTGGCGTCTTCAAGCGCGCGCACCCGCCGTAAGCAAGGCGGCGCCGAGATGCCGGCACGCTTGGCCAATTCGACGTTGGTGGTTCGGCCATCTTCCTGCAGGTCGCGCAGAATCTGACGGTCGATGCGGTCGAGCTTTACGCGGCGCATAGTTGTTCTCGTGATGATGTTCGGCTTCCCCCACGGAATTATCGCAATTATATTGCAAAGGATAGGCGGCGCGACACATCTTGCGCACCCGCTTGCTACGGTATCAGACCTGAGAGCAATCAAACATGCCGAACCCGCCGATTGTTTGGGCGCTTCACGACGGCAAGCCGGGTATGGCGAGCCAGGCGCTTGGGCTGGCCGAAGCGCTGAATTTGCCGGTGGTAGAAAAGCGGCTCTCGGTGCGAGCACCTTGGCGGCATCTTCCGCCACAGCTGTGGCTGCGCCCTTTTGCCGCGTTGAGGAGCGACGGCGATCGGCTCGACCCGCCTTGGCCCGATATCGTGATCGGTTGCGGACACAATTCGGTGGCGCTCGCGCGGGCGGTAAAGCGGGCAAGCGGAGGCGATACGTTCTGGGCCCAGGTCCAGGACCCGCATTTCGCCAGGGATACGATCGATTTGATAGTGGCGCCGGAGCATGATCGCGCCGAAGGTGCCAATGTGATGCATACGCGCGGTGCCGTGCATGGCGTCACGCCCGAAAAGCTGGCAGTTGCCGGTGCTCGGTTTGCCCATCTCCTGGCCGATCTGCCACGGCCTTTGATCGCGGTTTTGCTTGGCGGCAGCACGCGCGCCTACCGGGTCATCGGGGGGCGCACTCAAGCTTTTGCCGCGCAACTTGAAGCAGTTGCCGATCAAGGGTATGGGCTTGCCATCACGCCATCGCGGCGCACCGACCCCGAAATCGTCGCGCTGTTTCGCAGCAAGGTCGAGGATCCGAAAGTATATTTCTGGGACGGCAACGGCGAGAATCCGTATCTCGGGTTGCTGGCCTGCGCCGATGCGGTGGTCGCTACCGCGGATTCCGTTTCCATGGTGAGCGAGGCCGCGGCGACGGGGAAGCCGGTGCATGTCGTCGATCTCGCCGGTAACTCCGCCAAGTCAGATCGCTTCCACCAAGCGATGCGTGCCGCCGGCATCACGCGGCCGTTCAGCGGCAAGATCGAACAGTGGCATTATGATCCCCCCGACGACACGGCGCGCGCCGCCGCTGAGATCAGACGCCGCTTCGCGCTCAGGGCTGCAAAGGCGACATGAGTGCCGGCATATCGCGGCGTTGTCATCTATGGCGCGATATTCCTCTTCGCTGCAGCTTTGTTCAGCGCCGTTCCGGGGCTCGACCTGGCGGTTGAGGGCTGGTTCTATCGCGGTGGATTTGTTCTTGCCGACGGGCCGGCTTTCCGCTTTATCTTTCGCCTGGTCTATTGGATCACCGACGCGCTGGCGATTTTGTTGCCATTGGCGCTGCTGATCATACTGTGGCGGAGGCGACCACTCTTCGGCATCGACCGGATCGGCGCGATCTTCTTGATCGTTTCGCTCGTCGTCGGTCCTGGCTTAATCGTCAATAGCGCGCTCAAGGACCATTGGGGCCGCGCGCGGCCAGGCCAGATCGTCGAGTTTGGCGGCGGCAAGCAATTTACCCCGGCGCTGGAGCCGAGCGATCAATGCGAACGCAATTGCTCGTTTCCCGCCGGACATCCCGCGATCGGCTTCTATTTTGTCTCCTTCGCGTTGTTGGTTCCGGCGGCGCGGCAGCGAAGGAGGGTTTTCGGCGCCGCCACCTTGGCTGGCACGCTCATCGGTTTGATGCGGATGGCGCAGGGCGCCCATTTCTTGTCCGATGTGGTCTTTTCGGGGCTGATCGTGGTCGGCATTAGTTGGCTCTCATACCAGTTGATCGCAAAGTGCCGCGGTGTGGCGGCTTTGCAGGAGATGCCGCGGCTTCTCGCCTTAAGCCTTGTCTGCCTTGTTATGGGCACCATCGCCTATTTCTTCTACGACCGGCCGGTTGCCGTTCTCGCCGAGGGTCTCGATTCGCGGCTTTTGGCGTTTTCCGGAGTCATTACTCAATTTGGCCTATCCAAAGGCTACTTGGTCGTCAGCGCCGCAGCCTTTGCTGCGTTCTACCTCGTCGGCGGGCGTTGGCGCGTCAACGCCTGGCGTGCCGCCTTCATCTTCGTCAATGTCGCCGTGTCTGGTCTTGCTGTCGACGCCATCAAGGTGGTCGTGGCGCGTGCGCGGCCAAAACTGTTCTTGAGCCATGACCAATTCGGGTTTGAATGGTTTCATTGGGGTTCCGACCACTGGTCGTTCCCGTCCGGACATGTCGCAACGGCCACGGCGCTGGCCTTGTCATTGACGACAATTTGGCCGCGCTTTTGGCCGGCCTGGTGGACGGCAGCGCTGCTGATATCCGGGAGCCGCGTCGTTCTAGGCGCCCACTATCCAAGCGACTTAGTTGGTGGATTTTATTTCGCCCTGCTGACCTGGTGGGGAGCGCGCGCCTGGTTTGAGCAGAAACAGCTAACGCTCAGGGAAAGCCCTTGAAGCCCATGAGATGGTAGACAGCATAGTGGTGTTGCTCCGCGGGTGACGCAACGCCGCCGGGTCGGCCGGTGAAGATGGTGATGGTTTCGGGCGGTCCCACCGTCTTGAAGCGCGACAAAATGGGGCCGATGTTCTGCCGATTTTGGCTGACCAAGAGGAAGTCGGCGCCGACGTCAAATGCCGGCCGTTGGCTCAGCTCAAACTGATCGTGAATGCCATTTGGGTCCCACTCGAGCGCGTCAAAGGGATGCGGCTCGACGTAGAACATCAGCGCCGCGAGCAGCTCACGATTGTCGGCCATCAAAATCGTTCCCGGATGTCGCGCGAGTTCGGCCGAGATGGCACGGCCGAGGCTACGCCAGCCCTGCAGCCGATGCAGCGGATCGTATTGTGCGGGCAGATTGACGCCAACGACCGCCGCGATATTGCGCAACCCCACCGCAACCAGCAAAGCCGCAACGAGATGCAACGCGAGCGATACGGTGACAATGATGCGGCGGCCGATGGCCAACAACCAAGCCACGACGAGAATGGTCGCGGCGATGTAGGACGGTGCCGCCCAATTCGCTTGGGCCCTCGACACGAGGCTCAAGACCAACATGAGGACGAGCGGCGGCAGGATGAAGCAAGTCAGCAATTGGGCACGCCGGTCGGACAGCGTCTTGCCGGCCAGCACCATCATGGCGACGAGACTTCCAAACAGAAGCGGGCCGAACACCCCGAACTGCGCACCAAAAAATTCGAAAAGATGCCTGGGGTGAATCAGCGTCCCGCCCAGCGAAGCGTTAGCCTCGGTGTGCCGATAGCTGGCAAAGTTATTGGCGAGATTCCAAAGAACATTGGGCGCGTAGATGAGGAGACCAAGAGCCGTGGCGCCCAGCAACATGGGTAAATGTCGTCGCTCCTCGGGCCACAGTCCGAGGAAAATGACCGCGCATAAGAGCCAATAAGCCATCGCGTATTTCGACAGCAGGCCCAGTCCAATGGCGATGCCCACCACCAGCCACCACCGCCGGTCAGTGCTCGCGCGGGCGCGCAAGAAGGCGAACAGGGCAACCGCCCAGCACAGCAACAGCGGCGCGTCGGTCGACATGATGGTGGCCGACACGGTGACGCCGGGCAGCGCCGCATAGGTCACCGCCGACCAATATGCTGAGCGCAAATCGTAAAGCTGCTTGGCGCAGCCGTAGATCGTCATCGCCGTGGCGAAATGGAGGAGCGGCGAAGAGATCCGCACTGCCGGTCCGGTATCGCCAAAGAGCCTCGTTGAAGCAGCGATCAGCCAGGCGACCATGGGCGGCTTGGAGAAATAGCCCCAATCGAGATGCTGCGCCCAGACCCAGTACTGCGCCTCGTCCGGGTAGAGATCGGTGCGGTCCAACACCAGCCACACCAAGCGCGCCACGGTGATGAGAAACACCGACCACAATGCCCAGCGGAAGATCCGCTGTTCATCGGTTTCGGATCTGATTGGCCGTGGATTGCTGCGGGCCATGATGGCTTCGAGCCTAAAGCAATGACAGTGGAAAAAAAGGGCGCCCGAAGGCGCCCCCAAGTCGCGGCTTTCTCCGCGCCGCTTAATTCGATTTCTATTTGGCGACCGCCAGCGCCTCGAGCTGCAGGAGCACGCCGCCACGCAGATTTTGCACCAGCGAATGTCGCGCCGGGCGGTGATGTTCGTCGGAATAAATCTCCAGCCAGTATTTGTTAATGGCGCCGCGATGGGCGTCGTCAACGAGAAAGACGGTGAGCTTGACGACATCGCCCCAGTCCATGCCGCCTTGCTTCAGAATGTCGCCCATGTTCTGGAAGGCGAATTTTGCCTGGGCGTCGGCGCCCTCGGCGACCTTGCCGGTCGATGGATCGATGCCGCTGACACCGCCGGTGGCGAGGATATTGCCGACCCGTGCTCCCAAAGGAATGGGCGCATTGTGGCTTACGCCCGGCAGGTGAATGCTTTGCTGACGCATATCGTGCCTCCTTTGTCCCTATTCACGCCCAACGGACGAAACCGAGACCGGTTCCGGTCAAGGCGGGCGTGCGATAGCCTGGAATGTAGTCGGACCAAGTGATCTTCATGCCGGTTCCAGCAACGGCGCCGGCAACCACGAGCCAGTTGCGAATCTCGGAGGTGCCAGCCTGCAGCCGCTTCGGCGTCAATCGGGCAAGCCAGTCGAGATCGTTGCGCTTCAAGGCATCGATGACACCCTGGTCGAGCTTCTCGTCGACGACGAAATGCGACAGACCGCCCGAGCCGAGGAAGCCCACGCGGATGTTCTCGGGAAAGCTCTGGATCAGTTTGCCGATTTCCGTGCCGAGCGCGATGCAGCGTTCAGGCGTCGGCGGATTCGGTGGGTAATAGGTGTTGACGAAGATCGGCACGATCGGAAGCCGATAACCCCGTAAGTAGCGGCGATGGATGAAGGAGTAGGCGTGACCTTCAGACTGGCCCGGCGCCATCGCGCTGATCGCGGTGATGTCGAAGTTTCTTTCGGTCAAGCCCTCGATCAGATGCTTCGCCAGAGGGGCATGCACCGGATAGTCGACATCATGGTCATCCTCTTTCCGGCGCTGCTGAGCGCGGTGATACCAGTCGTCCGCAGGCAAGTCCGTGCGTGCCTTGGTGTTACGGATGGTTTCACCGTAATAAATGGCGATGGCCGGATTGTGGTACGGCGGGAACAGCTCATGCTGGTCATCGCCGACGATGATCAACGCGTCGAGCGCTGCGCCCTGCAGTTCATCGCGCATCTGGTCCATCGCGGCTTGTGTCTTGTGCCAGCGCTTCGAGACCGCGTCGGGCTGGACGAGCGGCGAGGCGTGATCGGCAAACTTGGCGACGAGGTTATCATAGGAGATCAGGTCACCGTCGAAATCGTGATGCATCATTCGCCGATCGGAGGGCGGGAACTTGCCGATCCAATCCTCCTCTTGACATACCAGCATCACGCTGTGAGATGAGCCGAAGGCTGCCGCGAATTTCGCCATGCCGATGTCTCCTGCTCGTTCCTCAATCGCCCCAGACGTCGCGGGCCGTCTCGACGATCAGCTTGAGTTTCGCGATCTCTTCCTCGACGGTGATCTTATTGCCTTCAAGCGTCGAGGAAAATCCGCATTGCGGACTGAGCGCGAGCTGTTCCAGCGGCACGAATTTCGCAGCCTCGTCGATCCGGCGCTTGAGCTCGTCCTTGGTCTCGAGCTTGCCCTTCTTCGTGGTCACAAGGCCGAGCACGACGATCTTGCCTTTCGGCACGAAGCGCAACGGTTCGAATCCGCCGGCGCGCGCCGAATCGTACTCGAGGAAATAACCAGTGATTCCGATTTCGTTGAACAGCGTTTCGGCCACCGGCTCGTAGCCGCCTTCCGCGACCCAGGCGCTGTTGGCGTTGCCGCGGCAAAGATGCATGCAGACCGTCATATTCGCGGGCTTGCTGGCGATCGAACTGTTGATCAAACGGGCATAGGTATGAGGTAGCTGGTCCGGATCCTCACCGATGGCACGCACTTGCTCACGCAAACTCGGATCGCACAAATAGGCGAAATTGGTCTCGTCAATCTGCAGATAAGTGCAACCATTGCGGCCAAGGTCGGCGATCTCTTCAGCGTAGACGCGAGCAAGGTCGGTATAGAACTCTTCGATGTCGGGATAGGCTTGCTCATCGACCGATTTCCGGCCGCCGCGGAAATGCATAAGCGACGGCGACGGGATTGTGATTTTCGACACCGCCTTGGTGACGGACCGCAGAAACTTGAACGCGTCGATGAAGATCGGGCGCGGACGCGACAGCTTGCCGGCGACGAAGAGGCCCGGTGGAATCATATCAGTGGCGCCGTCTTCGGTGTGAAAGCGCATCTTCACGGCGGTCGGCACGATTTTGACGTTAGCGAAGCTGACAAGGAAATCGCGTTGCCAACCGGAGCGGGAATATTCACCGTCGGTGACCGATTTGAAGCCGAGCTCCTCTTGCAGTTTCACCACTTCGCGGACCGCGGCTTCTTCAATCTCGCGGAATTTTTCTTCGACAATTTCCTTTTTCTCGCGGGCCTTATAGGCCTCGATCAAGGCCCTGGGCTTCAGCAAACTGCCAACCTGGTCGGCACGAAACGGCGGCACGGTGCGAACAAGCGGTGCTGATACCATCGAGTTTCCCTGAATTGCTAACGGCGGCATGCGTAATGTCAATCGAGCTATTTACCCGTGCCACATGGCGATGCTACGAAATGTCATATCGTTTGCCATGAACTAAGCAACAGAAAAACGCAAGGGAGAAAAACTCGTGTCCGCGCCCGCCATGCGCGAAGCCGTTGCCCGTTTGATGAAGCCGCGATCGGTCGCGATCGTCGGCGTCTCGCCCGAACCGGGCCAACCCGGCGGCAACATCATCGGCAATCTGGAGAAGGCAGGCTTCTCCGGCGCGCTCTATCTCGTGAGCCGCAATCGCCGCGAAGTCTTCGGCCGACCTTGCGTCCGCACCATCGAGGAACTGCCCGATGCCATCGATGTCGTGGTACTGTGCATTCCGCAACTGGCGGTAGTGGCCGCGGTCGAGAGTTGCGCCCGCAAGCGCATGGGCAATGTGATGATTTTCGCCGCCGGGTTTGCCGAGGTCGGCGGCGACGGAATTGCGGCGCAGGAAAGGATCGCCACTGTCGCGCGCGCGGCCGGTATGGGCATCATCGGGCCCAACTGTCTCGGCGTCACCAATTCGCTCGAGGGCGGCCAGGCACTGACCTTCGGGGCATCGGAGGTGCGGAAGGTGACGGGTGAACGGCCGAGCCTCGCCATTGTGGCGCAAAGCGGGGCGCTGGCCGGCGTGTTCCGCGGCTCGATTCAACAGCGCGGCCTGCCCGTATCCTACAGCGTTTCCTCGGGCAACGAGGCCGGTCTCACGTGCGAGGACTATCTCGACTATATCCTCGATGACCCAGCAGTCGGCGTGGTGGCAATCTATGCCGAGCAGTTGCGCGATCCAAAGCGATTTCTCGAACTCGCTGCGCGCGCTTGCCGAGGCAAAAAGCCGATCGTGATGCTGCATGCCGGTTCGAGCGCGATCGCGCGTGAATCAGCCATCACCCATACCTACTCCATCACCAGGAATTACCGCGCAATGCGCGCCAAGACGGATCGCGCCGGCATCGTGTTGGTGAACAAGATCGAGGAACTGCTTGATACGGCCGAGCTGCTGCTTTATTTCCCGTCGCCGCCCACGATGGGGCCGGCGGTGATGGCCGATTCGGGCGCCTACAAGGGTCTGGCGCTCGACCATGCAGAGCAGATCGGCATCGATCTGCCAACGCTCTCACCCGATATTTTCCAGGCGCTGGTGCCGGTGATGCCAGCCTACGCGCCGCCTTCCAATCCGCTCGACATGACCGCTCAGGCGATCAAAGAGCCGGAAATGTACGACAAGTCGTTGCCGCTGCTGCTCGCTGATCCGCGCATCGGCAGCTTGGTACTGGCGCCGCTGATGGGGCCGACCGGGTTCGGCATGGCGAAAGGACAACGCATTCTCAACGCGGTGTCAGGTGCGAGCAAGCCCATTGTCATGACCAATCTCAGTTTCGACAATCCGATACCGCCGGAGCTCATCGCCGAGTGCCGTGCGCGTGGCATTCCCTATTTCAATTCCCCCGATCGAGCGTTGCGAGCCATTGCCCATATTACCCATTACGCGCGCGCCCTGGCGCGGCCCACCAAGCCCCCAACCGCGGCGGCGCCAATGAAGCCGCCAAAACCCACCCGCGAGGTATTGCAATTGCGGGTTAAGGCGATGCGCGATCCTGAATGGGGACCACTTCTCGAAGTGAGCTTCGGCGGCATATGGGCCGAAGCCCTATCCGAGAGCATCGTGCTGCCACCCGATCTCGTGGCCCACGATGTGGCTGTGGCGCTTCGGCGAATGCCCGGTGCCGATCTCTTTGCCGGCTGCGATATCGGCGCGGCCAGCAGCGCGATTGCGCAATTCGGCGCCGCCATCGGCGCCGATGGCGCGCAGGAACCAAGCGAGATGGCGGTGGCGCTCAATGGGTGATTGGCGCCGAGGACCAGCGCCGCGGATAGAGCCGACCGCGGATACGGGTGCACCGATCCGATCTGTCGGAAAAGGATCACAGTGCAACTACCGTCGCCGGCCCATGCCGCAAGCACGTCAACTGCCTAGGACCCTGTCAGCGCATCCAAGACCCCGGCCAACCGATCAAGGTCGCAGGGGCGCGACAAACGATGATCGCCGGTTTTCACCAGCGTCACGACAACATCGCTGCCAATCACATGCCGCATGAGGTCGAGGCTGGTCTGCCACGGCACATCCCGATCCTCCACGCCGTGCAGCAAGCGGACAGGACATTCGATCGGCAGCGGCTTATCCATCACCAAATGCTGGCGTCCTTCCTCGATCAACCCGTGCGTGAAGCGATAGGGCGTCTCGCTGTAAGGCGAGGGCAGGTCGATGAAGCCGTCGCGTCTAATCTTCGCCCGAATCTCCGGCGAAAAGCGATGCCACATCAATGTCTCGGTCGCATCGGGTGCGGCGGCGATTCCGACCAGTGCCGCAATCCGCGCCGGCCTGTCCAGCACCGCAAGTAGCATGATCCAACCGCCGAGGCTCGAGCCTACCACGATCTGCGGACCGAGGGTGAGTTCGTCCATCACGGCAACGGCGTCGGCGCGCCATCGTCCGACGGTTGCGACATTCCAGTCGCCGGACGAAGCGCCGTGTCCGAAAGCGTCGAAGCGCAGATAGGCACGACCGCGCACCGCTGCATAGGAATCGAGATAGCTCGCCTTGGTACCGTTCATGTCCGACATGAAGCCGCCGAGAAAGACGAGCCCGGGCGACTTGCCGGCGCGATAACGGTAGGCGATTGTCGCGCCATCCTCGCGTGTTAAGATCGATGGAGGCCCGGGTTTTTCGGGCATTGGCAGGCCTCGTGGCGGTTCCATCGGCATCATCCGGCCGGCGTCAAATTGCGAACGACGCGCAGCCTAACATCGCATCGACGACTCCGGAACCACGCCGCCCGCCGGCCGTGCTCCAGGTGCTGCCGCGGCTCGATCAGGGTGGCGTTGAACGCGGTACCGTCGAGGTCGCGGGCGCGCTGGTTAAAGCGGGGTGGCGCGCGGTGGTTGCCTCGGCCGGGGGCCGCATGACTGCCGAGATCTTACGTTCCGGCGCCGAGCATGTTGAATTGCCGCTCGCGACCAAAAACCCGGCGATGATGCTGCTCAATGCGCGGCGGCTCGCGGGCTTGATCGAGGCCCGAAACATCGACATCGTCCATGCCCGCAGTCGCGCGCCGGCCTGGAGCGCCATGCTTGCCGCGCATCGCACCGGCCGCGCCTTCGTGACGACGTTCCACAACGCCTATGGCGCTGAAAGCTGGGCGAAGCGGCGTTATAATTCGGTCATGGCACGCGGCGATCGGGTGATCGCGATCTCGCGCTTTGTTGCCGCCCATGCTGCGGCGACCTATGGCGTGGGCGAGGATCGCATACGCATCATCGAACGTGGCGTCGATCTCGACAATTTTCAGCCCGATCGCATCGCGCAGTCGCGTATGGTGCAACTCGCGCGCGCATGGCGGCTCCCGGATGGCGTGCCGGTGATCATGCTACCCGGCCGGCTGACGCGTTGGAAAGGCCAAGAGATTTTGATCGAGGCATTGTCTTTGCTCGACCGCCGCGATCTGTTGTGTCTCTTCCTTGGCTCCGGCCGCGAGCGCTATCGCAGGGCGCTCAAGCGGCTCATTTCGGCACGAGCCCCCGATCGGCAGTGCCAATTCATCGATCACTGCGATGACATGCCCGCCGCCTATATGCTGGCCGATGTCGTCGTCTCGGCATCGACGCGGCCGGAAGGGTTTGGCCGCGTCATCGCCGAAGCACTTGCCATGGGGCGTCCAGTCATCGCCACCAATCATGGGGGCGGCAATGAAATCATATCGCCGGGCGTGACCGGCTGGTTGGTGCCCCCCGGTGACGCCAATGCATTGGCGCGGGCGTTGGGTGAAGCGCTGGCGCTCGGATCTGGAGCCCGCGCATCGCTCGCACGACAGGCGATTGCGTCGGTTGCCGGCCGCTTCAGTCGCGACGCGATGACGCAACGGACGATCTCTGTCTATGAAGAAGTTCTACGGGGTAGTTCATGAGCTCCGCCGGCGCGCACGAAGGCAGCCACCATATTCTCATCCGCGATCTCATCGTGCTTTGCGAAATCGGCGTGTTCCCGCACGAGCACGGTAAGACGCAGCGGGTACGGATCAACGCGACGCTGGCGCTAGAGGATGGCAGCCAGGCCATTGAAGATAAATTGTCGGCGACCGTGTCCTATAGCGACATCATCGACCAGATTCTGGCCATGGCCACGCACCGCCGGATCAATCTCGTCGAGACGCTGGCTGAGCGGGTCGCCGAATTATGTCTCGCCGATGGTCGTGTAGGGTCGGTGCGAGTTCGGGTTGAGAAGCTCGATATCTACGCGGATAGTACGATCGTGGGCGTCGAGATAGAGCGGTTTAACCATCATCGCTAACTGATGGATAAATACGGCATTTTTTTGGCATGACGATTCCATGACATCTCGCTCCCCCGACTTGTTCACAAAACGGCGGGTCGACAAGAACGCGAGTAGCATCATGAAAAATTCGCAATATTGTCGCTGCATTGGCCATTGACATTTCAAAAAACAAATTATTTCAATTAGTTAGTTTGATGCCTATATTTTGTGCAAGTCATGAAAATGTAAGGGAATTGCAAGCGTGGCGGCTTGTCGCAGAGCTTTACCAACAGGTTTGTCCACAGGATTCGTGGATATCTGAATAGGCGCCAAATTGATCGATCAATCATCGCCGGAAACCCAGAATCTCGCGACCGATCCTGGCCCTGGAGCGCAAGGGATCGACCTCATCCGCGCGTCACTGGCGACGCTGCCGTCGTCACCCGGGGTCTACCGAATGCTCAATGCCAAGGGTGACGCTCTTTATGTCGGCAAGGCGCGCAACCTGAAGGCCCGCGTCGCCAATTATGCCCATTTCGCGGGCCTGTCTAACCGCCTGCAGCGCATGGTGAGCGAGACCCGCAAGCTCGAGGTGATCCTGACCCATACCGAGGTTGAGGCACTCCTCCTTGAAAGCAATCTGATCAAGCATTTGGAGCCGCGCTACAACATTGTTCTACGCGACGACAAGTCGTTCCCATACATCCACCTCACCGGCGACACCGACTTTCCTTTGCTGACGAAGCATCGCGGGAGCCACGATGGCGCCGGGGATTATTTCGGCCCGTTCGCCTCGGCGGGGTCGGTCAACCGCACGCTGATCGCGCTGCAGCGTGCCTTCCTGCTGCGCTCTTGCAGTGACAGTATTTTCGCGAGCCGCACACGGCCATGCCTCCTCTATCAAATCAAGCGGTGCAGCGCGCCCTGCGTCGGCCGCATTGACAAGGCCGGGTACGGCAAGTTGGTCGATTCAGGCCGCAATTTCCTGGCCGGCCGCAGCGCCGAGGTGCAGCAGCGGTTTGCTGCGGAAATGCAGGCCCTCTCTGACGCACAACAGTATGAGGCCGCGGCGGCGGTGCGCGACCGCATCCGCGCGCTCACCCAGATCCAGGGCCATCAAGAGATCAACATCCGCGAACTGGGCGATGCCGATGTGATTGCCGCACACCAGGCCGGCGGCCAGACCTGCATCCAAGTGTTTTTCTTTCGTGGCGGCCAGAACTGGGGCAACCGCCCTTATTATCCCAGCCACGCGCGCGATCTCGGCCTTGCCGAAATTCTCGGTGCCTTTCTAGGTCAATTCTACGCGGACAAGATTCCTCCGCGCCTCGTGTTGCTGAGCGAGACGCCGGCCGATCAGGAGCTCCTGGTCGAGGCACTAGCGGCTCGCGCCGGCGCCCGGGTCGAACTGCAGGTACCACAGCGAGGCGACAAGCTGCAACTCGTCAATCACGCCCTCGTCAACGCCCGCGAAGCCCTGGGTCGGCGACTGGCGGAAAGCTCAGCGCAGCAAAAGCTGCTGGCCGGCGTCGCTCAAACCTTTGGCCTCGAAGCGGCGCCGAAGCGCATCGAGGTCTACGACAATTCCCATATCCAGGGCAGCAATGCTGTGGGCGCCATGATCGTCGCGGGCCCGGAAGGCTTTGTGAAGAACGGCTACCGCAAGTTCAACATTCGCGACCTGGCCAATGCCGGAGACGATTATGCGATGATGCGGGAGGTTTTGACGCGCCGTTTTTCGCGCGCTCTGCGAGAAGATCCGGCGCGCGATAGCGGCGCTTGGCCCGACCTACTGTTGATCGACGGCGGCGCCGGTCAAGTGGCGGCCGCCAATGCGGTGCTGGCCGATCTCGGCATTGGCGACCTTGCCGTGGTGGGGATCGCTAAAGGGCCGGATCGGGACGCTGGACGCGAACGCTTCTTCCGCGCCGGCCACGAACCGATGAACCTTGAGCCACGCGACCCCGTCCTCTATTTCCTCCAGCGTCTGCGCGACGAGGCCCACCGTTTCGCCATCGGCTCGCATCGGCTACGCCGGACCAAGGCGATCAGCGTTTCACCGCTCGACGAGATTGCCGGGATCGGCGTACGGCGCAAAAAGGCCTTGCTGCTTCATTTCGGTTCCGCCCGTAGCGTTGCGCGTGCCGGTCTCGTCGATCTTGAGCGGGTCGAAGGTATCAGCAGGCAGGTCGCGAAAAAGATTTATGACCATTTCCATTCCGGTGGCTGAGAATTGACGAATGCCGATGAACCTGCCCAATCTGCTGACGCTGTCGCGGATCGTGGCGATTCCGCTGGTGATCTTGACGTTCTATCTCCCGTCACCGTTTGGTCCGTGGGCGGGCTGCATCCTGTTCGCGGCGGCGGGTGTGACCGATTGGCTCGACGGCCAGCTGGCACGGCGCTGGCACCAGCAATCGGCCTGGGGCCGTGTGCTCGACCCGATTGCGGACAAACTTCTGGTTGCCACTGTCTTGTTTATGCTGGTGGCGCTCGATCGGATCTCGGCGCTGACGATCTTCCCGGCATTGGTGATTCTGGCACGCGAAATCCTGGTCTCGGGCTTGCGCGAGCATCTGGCGATGCTCCAGGTCCGGGTACCGGTGTCGGGCCTCGCCAAATGGAAGACCGCGATCCAAATGATCGCGATCGGCGTGTTGCTGGTCGGCGACGCCGGCCCGGGACACATACCGGTGCGAATTATCGGCGAGATCTTGTTGTGGATTGCAGCAGGACTGACCCTGTTCACTGGCTATGACTATCTCCGCGCCGGCATGTCGCATATCGGCGACGAGGACTCCAAGGCCATGAAGCCTGAGGGCGCACCCTGATCGATGGGCGGCGCGGCTCCGACCGTCGTGCCGATTGATTCTGCTTTTGCCGTCGCGGGGAATGGCAGGTTGGAGCGGCCAAATCCGCACTCGCATCTGTCGCCTTCCCTCGGCTCTTCGCCAAAACAGGCGTCAAGCCGCTGCCCGTGTTCGCGGGCTTGCGCGTTTCAATGCTGAAACATGCGCATCACAATTTCGAGCTCGATCAGCCTGGCAAGGAGTCCTGGCGGCATCGACAGGCTGGTGCGGTCGAGGTCATGGTGGCGTCGGCGTCGCGCTGGCGCTGATAAACGATGTGCGCAGCGACACCGAACCCGTTTTCCGGTGCTTTCTTGGCACGCACGCGTAGTCGATCTGGTGATCGTCGAGGGCTTCAGGCGCGAGCCATTTCCCAAGCTCGAGGTGCGTCGCATCGCCTTGGATGCGCCCTTGCTGGCCCAGACGATCCCGACATCGTCGCCATCGCTTCGGACAATCCGATCGCCGACGCGACTTTGCCATGTTTCGATCATTAACGATGTGGAAGGAATCGCTGGCTTTGTCGTTCAACATTGCCGATTGAAATAAGCGTCTGATGGGCGGCAAGGCATTCAGGGTGGCGTGCTGACTTGCGCGATCGCAGCATTGAGCCTAGCTCTTAGGTGATGAAATTGCTTTATTTTGCCCATCTTCGCACCAAGATCGGCATTGCCGAAGAGCAACTCGAACCGCCGCCAGGCGTTGGCGACGTCACCGCGCTGATCGAGTGGCTGAGGGAAAGGAACCCTCGATTTGCCGAGGCGCTGCGCGACCCGAAAGCGCTGCGGGTCGCGGTTAACCAGACTTATGTCGGTTGGCACCACCCCGTCAATCCAAGCGACGAGGTTGCGATCTTCCCGCCGGTTACGGGGGGATGACGCGATGAGGCTTGGCCACACGCGCTTGGCCCCACCCCGGCGGCATCGACTTGCAACGGATCGGCGGGTACGGGTCAGCGCCGATGCGGCCTGGCGAGACGGGGCATGCCGATGGCCGGTGCCCTCGCGTCGGCGGGACGAGAGGTTGCGGTCGTGATCCGCGTCCAGCGCGAGGATTTCGATGTTGGAAACGAGCTCAGCACTCTCACGCGCGGCATCACGGGCATTGGCGGCGTCGCCTCCTTCATCGGATTGATGCGCGACGTCGCCGAAGGCACGCCCATCCACGCCATGACGCTCGAACATTATCCGGGCATGACCGAGCGCGAATTGCGGCGCATCGAACACGAGGCACAACAGCGTTGGCCGTTGCTCGCGAGCCTCATCATTCATCGCTACGGCAGGCTCGAGCCGGGCGACCGCATCGTTCTGGTAGCGACGGCATCGGCACATCGCGCCGCGGCCTTCGAGAGTTGCGAGTTCCTGATGGACTATCTCAAAACCGAGGCGCCGTTCTGGAAGCAGGAGGAGACGCCCCACGGCCAACGCTGGGTCGCCGCCGCCGCCGCTGACGACCGGGCCGCCTCACGCTGGCGAAAGGATTGAGCGCCAAGACGAGGGGTCCGTCGCCGGCGAGCAGTCCGGCCCGCGAACACGCCGAGGACGCTCCGGCGCCCTGCCATCGGATAGACTGCCGCGGTTGCTCGGAGCGCTTTGGGGGCTGGCGCGCGGTGACCGCTTGGCCTTGCTAGTTCGTCAAGCCCAGAAGCGTGGCGGCATTGTCCTTGAGAATCAGCGGCTTCACCTCGGGTCGGATATCAATCGTCTCGAAATCCTTGAGCCAGCGGTCCGGCGTGATCACTGGAAAATCTGAACCGAATAGTACCTTGTTCTTGATCAGCGTGTTGGCATAGCGAATCAGGGATTGCGAGAAATACTTCGGCGACCAGCCAGAGAGGTCGATATAGACGTTGGGCTTGTGTTGGCACACCGAGAGCGCTTGTTCCTGCCAAGGAAAGGACGGATGGGCCATGATGATCGACATATCCGGAAAATCGACCGCGACCTCGTCGAGATAGATCGGGTTCGAATATTCGAGCTTGATGCCGCCGCCGCCGCGCATACCCGAGCCAACGCCGGTCTGGCCGGTATGGAACAGTGCGATCAACCGATGCTCGGCGATCACCTCATAAAGCTTATAGGCCATGCGGTCGTTGGGATAGAACGCCTGGCTCGAGGGATGGAATTTGAATCCCTTGATGCCGTAATCCTTGATCAAACTGCGTGCCTCGCGCACGCCCAGCATGCCCTTATGCGGATCGATGCTGGCGAAGGGAATTAGGATGTCGTCGTTTTCCGCGACCAGCCGCGCGACTTCTTCATTGGGATAGCGCCGCTTTCCGGTTGCCGCTTCGCTGTCGACCGTGAAGATCACCGCCGCGATCTTGCGATCGCGATAATATTGCGCGATCTCGCCGATTGGCTTTGGCTCGTAACTGGTCTTGAAGTATTTCGCCATATAGGCACGGCCCTCGGCGCCATCCTCATAGGAGGGGGTACCGGGCGGACCGTCCGCGTGGGTGTGAACGTCGATGGCGACGACGGCATTGAGATCGATCATTCGGCAGTTCCTTTCGGCTCCGTCGAGATTGCACGGCGTCCGGGCCTCTTGCAAGATCGGGTCGTCGACGAGCCAAAGGAGACGAAGCGCATGATCCCCGACCTCAGGACCGACTTCGCTTTTCAGATCCGGGTCGATTTCCGTGAACGTGTGATCTTTGGCGAGACACCGCGCGGCGGCCGCGGCTATGTGCCGCCGACCGGCGGCTGGATCGATGGCCCGCGGCTCAAAGGCAAGGTGATTGGTTATAGCGGTGCCGACTGGGCTTGGACGCGGCCCGACGGCGTCCTCGAGCTCAATGCACACTATATGCTCGAAGCCGATGACGGCACGCCGATATATATCCAGAACCGCGGGTATCTCTATCGTTTCGACGCGAGCGGCAAAGTCCTGCCGGGTCCTGGCGGGCCCGGCATTCCACATTATTTTATTATCACGCCGACTTTCGATGTAGCTAAGGGCAAGCATGATTGGCTGACGCGCACGATCATCGTCGGCCAAGGCGTTCGCCATAGCAATCCCGACCACACCATGTTCACTTACTACACCGTGGGTGAGGCAGGGTAATTCGCCTCGATTGGGCGGCGGATCTTCTTTATCTCGAGGAGTTAGGACCATAGTTGCGGCTTTGCCTCGAGAGGGGACGAGATCGCGTCTCCGCGCACTGGCGCAATCGGCAAAGGCCGTTGCCACTTCGGGTCCCGAAAAACCCACGTCGACCGGCCTGACGTCCGCTACCTGACCGGTCCTGCCTTCGTGACGCGAGGACGAAGCCGGAGGTCCGCCGCGAAACACGCCTCTTTCGGCGCACATCCGCCGGGCGAGCTAACACGGTGGATATGTGGTGCTCTTACGCTTTTGTCTTGGCGCCATGCGACTCTCGCATGACGCGACACCTCAAGGCTTGGCGGGGGCGGCCCTTTCGCCTATTGATAGCGCCGCTCAGTCCGATGTGGCCGACCCGGCCGCGTCACAATCCGCAAAACGGAGGATCAAGGAATGGTTAGAAAACTTGGTTTGGCGCTCGTAGCGGCGGGCACCCTTTTGGCGAGTGCGGCCGGGTTTGGCCCGTCGGCTCATGCCCAAGGGGGCGTCGCTGCCGGCGTCCTCACCTGCAACGTCAGCAGTGGCTTCGGCTTTATCTTCGGATCGTCGCGCGAGCTGAATTGCGTCTTCTCGAGCACTGGCGAGCGCTATGTCGGTCATATTAACAGATTCGGCGTCGATATCGGCTTCACCAGGGCGGCCGTGATCGTGTGGACGGTGTTCGCTCCGACTGCCAACATCGCTCCTGGTACCCTCGCCGGCCATTACGCCGGCGCGAGCGCCGGTGCCACGGTCGGCGTCGGTATTGGCGCAAACGCCCTGATCGGCGGCAGTCGTAACACCGTCACCTTGCAGCCCCTGAGCTTTGAAGGCAATACCGGTCTCAACGTTGCCGCCGGCATTGGCCAAATGACGTTGCGGGCGGTGCACTAAGCCTCGGGCGGGGACCGGGTCGTTGGCCCGGCCCCGTCTTGCCAACCCATTGATGGGCGGCGTTTCGGCCCACCCGCACTTGGCGCGGCGGGGCGGTGGCGAAACTACGCCGCACCGTCAGGCGCGCGGGACGCCAATCCCGGACAAAACCCGGTGACGACGCTCAGAGCTCGGCGGCGGGCAGGGGAGCTTTGCCCAGGATCATGTCCGACGCTTTTTCCGCGATCATGATGGTCGGTGCATTGGTGTTGCCGCTCGGCACCAGCGGCATCACCGAAGCATCGACCACGCGTAGGCCTTCGAGCCCACGCACACGCAGCTCGGGATCGACGACGGATTGGCCATTGATACCCATGCTGCAGGTGCCGACCGGATGGTGGCATACCTCCGCCATCTTCCGGATATAGGCATCGAGCGCATCGTCCGTGTTGACGTCCGGTCCCGGCATGATTTCGCTCGCGATCATCTCGGACAGCGGTTTCGTGTTGTAGACCTTGCGCAACATGCGCAATCCGTCCCGTGTCGCCTCACGATCCACCTGCTCCTTCATGAAGTTTAGGGTGACCTTAGGCGGGTCGTTGGGATTGGCCGAACGCAGGGTTACATGGCCGCGGCTCTCCGGACGCAACAGGCAGACCGAACCGCCTATTCCGGCCTTTTCCGGCGAGCGGATACCCGGCATCCAGACTTTGGTCGTGAAGCTGACGGGGGCGAAGAACAGCTGCATGTTGGGCGTTTCGAGTTCCGGCCGAGTGCGCACAAACGCGTTGGCAGTAATCACCTGGTTCCCGAACGGCCCGCCACGCGTTATCGCATATCGGAATCCTTGCACCACGAGCCGGTCGAAACGAAGCTGCTGAACAAAGGTGTCGGTCGTATTGGTCTCGAACTGCATGCCGACGATCGGGTGCTCCGAGAGATTCTTACCGACGCCCTTGAGCTCGTGCACTGGTTTGATGCCATGGCGCGAGATTTCGTCGGGGTTACCGATGCCCGACAGCATAAGAAGCTGCGGCGAGTTATAAGATCCGCCTGAGAGAATCACCTCGCGCCGCGCCCAGGCTTTGAAGATGTTGCCCCGATGCGCATACTCGACGCCGGCCGCGCGGCCCTTTTCGACGATGACGCGGTGGCTCAGCGCGTTGATCATGACAAAGAGATTTTTCCTAGTCATGGCGGGGTAGAGATAAGCGCGCGCCGCGCTCGAGCGCCGTCCGTTGCCGACGGTCACATCGAGCCGGTTGAAGCCCTCGGGATCGGCGGCAAAATCGTGGGTCAGCGGGATGCCGGCATTGACAGCGGCCTGCATCATTGGCTCGTAGCTATAGTGCGTAACGTCGACCGGCGTGACCTGAAGCGGCCCACCCGCGCCATGCACCTGGTTTTCGCCGCGCCAATTGTTTTCTGAGCGCTTGAAATAAGGCAGAACCTGATCGTAGCTCCAGCCGTAATTGCCAAGTTGCCGCCAGGTATCGTAGTCGCGCGGATTGCCGCGGATATAGAGCAGCCCGTTGATGGTCGATGAACCGCCTAGCACCTTCCCCCGCGGCAACGCCACGGCACGGCCGTCGAGATAAGGTTCGGGCTCGGTCTGGTACATCCAGTTATAGAGCGGCCCCTGCCAAATGGTGCGCCAGGTCAGCGGCATGTGAACGTACGGATGAAGATCGCGCCCGCCCGCTTCTAGCACCAATACCTTGAGGCCTGGATCGGCGGTGATGCGATTAGCCAGCACGCATCCCGCAGAACCAGCGCCGACAACGATATAGTCGTATTCCTGCATGATTCCGCGTCTCCCCGATTGTGTTGGGCATAGCTTATCGACGCCGACGCTAATAGTGAATTTCGTATTCGAGCTGCCAGCGCGGCGTCACAATCGGCACGGCTTTGGTCATCCCGATCAGGATGCCGCCGTTCCATTCGAGCGTCCCGGGACCGATATTGAAGATCTTGCCGAAGAGCTGCGGGCCGCCGCGATTGTCTTGGTTTTGCCAACCAGCAAAATGGCCGAAAGCACCAGGCTGGCCGTAAATCTGAAAGCCAGGCTCCATCACGAATCGATCGGCGATTTTCATCTGTAGATTGTCGAACCGCGTTTCCCAAGCCCACTGGAATTGAGGACTGCCGGCGGCATGGCCACCCAAATCTTTCTCAATAAATAGATTGACTGAATTGCTCAGACCCCAGAAATCCTTTCGCAACACCGGGCCGAAGGTGGTCTCATTGGGATCACCCTTGGTCAGCACTTGGCCATATTCGGCAAAAAAGCCGGAATCGAGCCAATATTCGCCCCGCTCAGTGAACTGAAACAGGTTCTCGGACGTGATCTGATTGAAATAAGTAGCAAGGCCGGGACCAGGGTCGCGGTTGAATTCCAACTCCAGCTCGGTCTGCCACCAGTGGGTGACGCCATACTCCAGTTCGGCGGTGAAGCTTTGTTCCCCGTTCTTATCGGGATCAGGGTCGAAGCCAAGATTACCGACAGTCTCGACCGCTAGCTCGCCCTGGTTTACGTCGGGCGTCCAGACCTTGAAATCTGCCTCCGCGGTTGCGCTCGCGAACGACAGAGCCGCAACGCCGGCGGCGGCAAAGATTCCCCCTCGCATGCTGGTTTATTTTACGACCAGGTGTCCGCGGGTCTGCGGGTGGAAATCGTCGAAAAACTCATAGTTGCCGGCATCGAGCGGCCCGACATAAACCGTGATCTCACCGCCGGCGAGAACGACTTTCTCGCGATGGAAGTCGGAGCTTTCAAATTCCGACGTCGCACTGTCCTCATTTCGCACCGTAAACTTGAGTTTCCGCCCGGCGGGGGCGATCACTTCCGATGGCACGAACTTATGATCCTTAATGGCGATGACAATGTTGAGGTCATCGTCGCCCGCGGCCGGACGCGCTATCGCGGCGCAAAGCACCACGAGCAGGGCGATCGCCCTGAGAGGGGTCGGCAAAGGGATGTGAGATTTCATGGGTTCCGATTAATGCAATTAACAATCATTCGCATGTCATAAATAGATTGCGATTCATTCGCAAGTGCTCAATTCGAAGGCGGTGATGAGTGACATACAGTCCTGCTATCGGTTACCGTTCAGATAAGCGAATTTCCCGTATCCAATAACGAGTAATGGGAGTGGGATGCCGATAGCCGTCTGTTCGGGTTGGACTGGCGCCGCCAAGTTCCAGGTACCTCTCACCGACGTCACGATTGCCATCTTTCTCACCTTGGCGATGCTCCCCATCGCTGCGTTCGTATTTGGGAGGCTAGCCGACCGGTTCGGCCGCCAGACCATCGGCGCGTCGCTCGCGATGGACTCGATCCGGGCGAAGGCCCGCGGCGCCATATCCGATGTGCTCCAAGCCTGCTACCCGACAGGCTATCTGGCAGCTTCCTTGGTTTTCGCCTTGCTTTATGCCTGGATCGGCTGGTGCGGCATGTTCATGGTCGGCGTCTTGCCGGAGCTCCCGGTGCGATCCATCCGTCGCAACGTCAAAGAATCCCAAAGCCGGCAGCCGCACATCACCGAGGACGGCATAGTCCCGCTTCTTAAGCGCCACTGGGGCCTTTCGACGGTATTGTGTTGATGACCGCATGCTCCCAGGACCTCTGTCCCACGTTTCTGCGCGAACAGCATCATTTCACGCCGTGCCCCGTTCGCACGATTGCGGTGATCTACAATATTGGCGCCATTATTGGCGGCTTCGTCTTCAGTGCTCTGTCGGCGCGTTTCCGCCGCCGCCGCATGATTGTCATCGCCGCGCTACTTGCCATTCCGGTGATACCGCTCTCCACGCCCGCGGCCGCACTGGCAGCGGGCGCCTTCCTGATGCAGTTCATGGTACAGGGCGCTTGGGGCACCTTTCCCGCACATCTGAGCAAGCTCTCC
The DNA here is from genome assembly GCA_963804725.1 of uncultured Alphaproteobacteria bacterium. Taxonomy (GTDB): domain Bacteria; phylum Pseudomonadota; class Alphaproteobacteria; order ATCC43930; family CGMCC-115725; genus JAATGI01. Next base: position 594,043 of record CAWDRN010000015.1, read on the forward strand.
GCCACCGCTATCAGCTTGGCAACCTGCTGGCCTCGGCGAGTACGATGATTCAAGCGGGTATCGCCGCCGGCCATGGCGGCAGTTTCGCGATCGCTACCACATCGATTTTGGGCGTCGTGGCGATCGCGATCGCACTACTTGCCGGCTTCGGCGTTGAAGCAAAAGGAACCCGCTTCGGCGAAGCCGCCGTAGCGAAGGAGGTGCTCTCATGATCGAAGCAATCAATCCGATCGACGGCAGCCGCATCGCCAGCTATGAGGAGATGTCGCCGCCGGCCGTGACGGAAGCCATCGTCGCCGCCAATGAACAGCATCTGAAGTGGCGTACCACCGGTTTCCCCCATCGGGCCGAGCGGATGCGCAAGGCCGGACAGATTTTGCGGGCCAATGCGCGTGAATATGGGCGGCTGATGGCCAACGAGATGGGCAAGCCGCTCCGCGACGGTATCGCAGAGGCCAACAAATCGGCGCTTGGCTGCGACTACTACGCCGAAAACGCCGAGAAATTTCTGGCGCCGGAGATCGTGCCGACCGACGCCCGGAAAAGCTTCGTGGCGTTCCGGCCTCTCGGCGTCGTTCTGGCGGTGATGCCGTGGAATTTTCCGTTCTGGCAGGTTTTCCGCGCCGCCGCGCCGGCGCTGATGGCGGGGAACGCTATGGTGCTGAAGCATGCTTCGAGCGTGCCGGGCTGTGCCTTGGCAATCGAAAAGATCTTCGTTGAGGCTGGATTCCCGGAGGGCCTGTTTCGCACCTTGATAATCGGCAGCAAAGCCGTCGACGCCGTCATCGAGCATCGGCTGGTGCGGGGTGTGACGCTAACCGGCTCGACTGCGGCGGGTCGTGCCGTCGCCGCCAAGGCGGGACAGATGCTGAAAAGGACGGTGCTGGAGCTCGGCGGCAGCGACGCCTATATCGTGCTCGACGATGCCGACGTTGACCAAGCGGCGCAGATCTCGACCAAAGGCCGCCTCGTCAATTCCGGCCAGAGCTGCATCGCTGCCAAGCGCTTCATCGTCACCAGCCATTTGAAGAGCCGTTTCGAAACCGCTTTCGTTGCACGCATGTCGGCGGTGCGGATGGGAGATCCCCTGGATGAAACGGTCGAGATCGGCCCTCAGGCGCGGCACGATCTACGCGACCAGCTCCATCGCCAGGTCGAGGCCAGCATTGCCAAAGGCGCCCGGTGTCTCCTCGGCGGGGCAATCCCCAACAACAAAGGCGCGTTTTATCCGCCAACGGTGCTAACCGACGTGAAGCCGGGTATGCCCGCCTATGACGACGAATTATTCGGACCGGTGGCCGCGATTATCCCGGTTGCCGACGAGGAGCAAGCGATTGCCACGGCAAACGACAGTGTCTTCGGGCTGGGCGGCGCCATCATCGCGCGCGACCTGGCGCATGCCGAGAAGTTGGCGGTCGAGCGCATCGAATGCGGTACGGTGTTTGTGAACGATGCTGTGCGCTCTGATCCGCGTCTGCCGTTCGGTGGCATCAAGGATTCGGGCTTTGGCCGCGAGCTATCGGAATTTGGCATCCGCGAGTTCGTCAATATAAAGACGATCTTCATCGCCTGATCACCTCCGGCTCGGAGAGCAGCGAACCAAGGCGCGCGCGGCTGCAGGTTTGGCCGAAAGCAGAATCGCATCGACAGCGACTTTTGGTGATTTGTCGCGCTCGGTTCTCACGATGAACCACCACCGTCAGTTCGCCGCGCGGGAAGTGTACAAGCGCCGCCGTCGTCGGAACTCAAGCGCAAGTTTCGGTCTATATAACGAATAACGGGACGCGCCCTTTCGGTCCGCCCTTAATTTGTCGAGTTCCGCGAGATGACGCCTGCTGGATGCAATCGCCGATCTGCTGTCCGGAATGGTTCCTCGCACTGGGCGATGGTTTGCTGCCTCCGCTCGACCAAATCTCAAGCCCGCTGCGGTGTCCCGAGTATTTGAGGCCCGCCCATGAGCAAAACATTCCGATCCCATATCGCTCGAGGGCTGGCAGCGCTCGGAGCAGGCTTGGAAAAGCATTTCGGCGGTTTTCGCCGCTCGATCATCGCCTTGGCTCAATGGTGATCGCCAAGTCGACTAATGGTGGCGAAAATCGCGGCCGATAAGATCGCTGGTCGGATCGGCTCAAGCGACGACAAAAACCGACGCTGGATTGTGCATCGCCGACCGCAGCTCATTCGGCCCGCACAAGGAGGCAAAATCAGCTATCGCGAATGAATAAACTGGTCTTGAAGTGGATCGCAATCGCTATGCATCATGCACGCCGATATCGAGGTAATCGTCAATGAGGGCGAGGAAATTTCGATGAGCGGAAAAATCGTCACCTGTCTTTGGTTCAACAATGGCGAAGCGCGACACGCAGCAGAATTCTATGCGGCCACTTTTCCTGACAGCCATATCGGGCAAGCGCTTCACTCAGCATCCGATTATCCTGGCGGTAAACAGGGTGGCGAGTTGACCGTCGATTTCACCGTGCTGGGCCAAGCCTTTGTCGGTCTGAATGGGGGCAGCGCGTTTACGCCGAACGAGGCGGTGAGCTTCCAGGTGATGACGGACGACCAGGCGGAGACCGACCGCTATTGGAATGCGATCATCAAGAATGGCGGCAGCGAAAGCATGTGCGGTTGGTGCAAGGACCACTGGGGCTTCTCTTGGCAGATCGTGCCGCGAGCCTTAATCGCCGCGCTGCAGGATCCGAACCGCGCCGCCGCGAAGCGGGCGATGGACGCCATGATGACCATGCGCCGGATCGACATTGCTAAGATTGAGGCTGCGCGAGCGGGCTAGGAGTGTGTCCGGGTAATCGGATTTTGCTCGACGGCAATGCGGTGACGTGATTCGCTATGCGGCATGAGCAAGACCTTTCGTGCGTGGGACGTTGACCAAGTTTGGCTGCTGCCGCCCTCGATTTAGGATTTGGTGCCCGCCGGCCATCTTGCGCACTTCGTGCGCGAGACCGTGCGCGACGGGCTCGATCTGTCGGCGATCATGGACACGTATGAGGAGGAGCGGGGCTACCCGCCCTACCATCCGGGCATGATGGTGGCGCTGCTGCTCTATGGCTACAGCCAAGGCATCTACTCGTCGCGGCGGATCGCCAAGGCGTGCGAGGAGCGGCTCGATTTTGCCGCGGTGACGGGGATGCAGCGGCCCGACTTCCGCACCATCAGCGACTTCCGCAAGCGGCACCTGGCGGCACTCTCGGGATTGTTCCAACAGGTGTTGAAGCTGTGCCGGGCGGCGGGTCTGGTGAAGCTCGGTCACGTCGCCTTGGACGGTACCAAGATCAAGGCGAACGCCTCCAAGCACAAGGCGATGAGCTACGGGCGGATGAAGCAGGCGGCGCCAGCGCTGGCGGCGGAAGTTGAGCGCTGGCTGGCCGCGGCGGCAGAGACCGACGCGGCCGAGGACCGCGTGCACGGCGTCGAGCGGCGCGGCGACGAGATGCCGGAGTGGATGGCGAACAAGCAGCGGCGGCTGGAGAAAATCCGCACGGCGAAGGCAGCGCTCGAGGCCGAGGCGCGCGCGGCCGCGGCGGCGCAGGCGAGCGAAAAGGGCGACGGTTCTGGCCCCAGCGGGCCGGCACACCCTCCGGCCGAACCGGCGCCGCCCGCGGACAAGGCGCAGCGCAACTTCACCGATCCCGAGAGCCGGATCATGAAGACCAACGACGGCTTCATCCAGGGCTACAACGCCCAGGCCGCGGTCGACGCCGAAGCGCAGGTGATCGTCGCGCACGACTTAAGCAACGCCACCACCGACCAGGCGCAGCTGGCCCCGCTCGTCGCCGCGATCAGGACCAATCTCCACCGCAACCCCGACGAGATCTCTGCCGATGCCGGCTACTGCTCCGAGGCCAATCTCCGCACCCTCGCCAAGCGCCGTATCAACGCCTACATCGCCACCGGACGCCAGCACCATGGCACCGCCGCCGCGGTCGCGCAGCGCACGCCCCGGGCGGGCAGCCGCGTTGCCCGCATGGCCACGAAACTGAAGCGCGCCGGCCGCCGCAGCCGTTATCGCTTGCGCAAGCAGGTCGTCGAGCCCGTGTTCGGTCAGATCAAGCATGCCCGAGGCTTCCGCTAGTTCCTCCTGCGCGGCATCGACAAGGTCAAGGCCGAATGGGCCTTGCTCTGCACCGTTCACAACCTCCTCAAGCTCGCCGCCGCAGCCTGATGGGCTGCGGCGAGCGTACACGCCAGCAACAATCGAATCCGGAGCGCCGCTTTCGCGACTCAATCTTGCGCGTGCAAATCGCGACCGCGGACCGCCACCAAAATTCCTCCGATCCTCGCAACTCAGTGCTAACCTCCCCACCCTTACTCAGACACACTCCTAGGCGTAGCCCATAGCCACCGCCTCATTCCAAAGAAACGGAGACGCAATGATCTGATAGGCTGCCCGGATGTCCGCTCTCAGGAGCAACCTTGCCCGGGTCGGTAGCCGCGTCAATTGTCTCGGGGCGTCGCGTCCGCTTCACAGACCAGCGCCTTTCGGCCAACTCCGCCATCGATACCGCCATCCAACGGTCCTGAAAAGCAGTCACTCGCGGAGTTTCTCGAGTTGCAGTAGATCCCAAAGATTGCCGTACAAGTCTTGAAAGACGGCAACGGTGCCGTACGTTTCCTGTTGTGGGCCACGCACAAACACGATGCCTTTTGCCTGGTACAGGCGATAGTCGCGCCAGAAGTCGTCCGTATGCAGAAACAGGAAAACGCGACCTCCCGTTTGGTTGCCAACACGGCTGTTTTGCTGCTCGCCAACGGCACGCGCAAGCAGAAGTCGTGTCTCCGAGGAACCAGCTGGCGCCAGCAAGACCCAACGTTTGTTCTGGGATTCAATGAGCTTATCCTCGACCACCGAGAATCCCAGCTTATCGCAGTAGAAGGCGATTGCCTCGTCGTAGTCGCGGACGACTACGGCCACGCATCCGATGGACTGCTTCATGCCGATTTCACCATGTTTCAGCTCTATCTCGTGCCGTGCGGACTTCGCCTGAACCGGACCCGCGATTCAGTCTTGTTCGTTATTTCAACGATTCGATGCGCGTTTGAATGAACCAGGAGAAATACCCGTCGTATCTCCTCTGTATTTCGGGCTTTCGCCAATCAAGGCCGGTGATCAGACTGCGGCAGCCGTTCCTGTGGCAATGACATCTCATCTCATACGGCTCGTCATCGAACATTGCATAGTCAACAGTCAACTCTTCACCGGCCGCAATATTCCGCATCGCGACAAAAACAATCTTGCCTTGCAACCCCAAATTCGGCTCGCATGAATGGTTGAGATGCATCATTCCGCCCTCGCGCTCAATCGACGTGGTCGGCCCAATGAAGAGGGCTTCCGTGATCTGGATTTCCGAAGGGCCGAGATCCTTCTCAATCCCATCGCGCTGTTCCTTTGTAAGGACGTATCCGCCCTTCACGACGACGATCTCGTCCTTCGTGATGGCTGTTTTCGCAAACAGGCCGCGCCCCTCGATAGGGCTCAATCGCTTTTCGACTTTAGGTGAGAAGTAGGTCAGGTCAGGCACGACCCCTCCATTCATGAAGATTTATATTGGCACGCCGGCATTGTTGCGGCACAGCGAGGTCTCCAAACAATCTGTGCACGAGAGTACCTCGTTTTCATGCCGCGTTAGTTTCCCGTTCACACCGCCAGTGGGGAAACTAGGGAAAATTGTCACTGCCGAAATGCCTGGCGCGACGGCGCATCCAATTTTGACAATCTTGTCGCTCTGCGCTGGGAACCGGGCATTAACCGCTTCGTCGAGCGCTCGGGTGCTCGTTGAGAGTTGCCGGCGCTATTTATTTTTTGCTGTGCAATGCAACAGATCGGCGCAGTGGTGATCGAAGCGAACGACTAACGGCAGCCAAGCGACCGTGATATCGAGCTGCAACGGCGTCATCATCCCGTCATCGCGAAAAGTCACGTCGATCGGCCGCGGCCCTTCCTCGGGAGCATATCGGTCATCCCTTCTTCGGAAGCCCGCCACCGCCATTAGATCGAGATGCACCCGGACCAGCTTGCTGGCGCCACCGGCCGATCTTATCGATACCGCAACATTGAAACGCCGAACGTCATCGAAGACCGACAAGATGAAGTGGTCGCCGGCCTTGGCGTCGTGACGCAGCAGCAGCTGACGCAGCGCCGCGAACGCCGCGAGCGGATCAATCACGTTGCGGCGATAGTCCTCAGGCAGCGGCGGCTTTCGATTGGTGTCCTGCGGCGTGCGTTCCGCCACAAATCCGCGGTCGCCGGCAACATAGGTGACTCTGACGCGCTGGTCGCGGTATTTGCGCAAATCATAATCGACGTCGTAACGCTCTGGCTGCGCCGCGCCATTAGTCGCGAACGTCCCGGCAAATTCGACACGCGCGTGAAAATGCAGCAACAACTGCGGCAGGCCGACTGTGTCCATCTGCAACGAATCGCGATAGGCGCGGTTGTCGTCGTCGAAGCTTGCCACCAAATGGCCCGCCGGCAACGACGCCCAGGTGGCGTCATAATAAGCCACGAGCGGCGCCGCATGGGCATGGGCGACAAACAACGACGCGGCGGCGAGAACAGCGATGCGGTGCAGACCTTTACTCCGCCGCTTGCCGCTTGGGGGCTGGCCGTGCCCCCGGCGCGGGTGCAAGTTTCATCTCGCCTCGCCACGGGACCGCCTCCCGCGTCGACCAGGCATTGATCTTGAGCACCTTGAACAGCCACAGCCCGTCACGCTTGACACAGATATCGTCGCGCGTGCCGATGCCGAAGACGAAATTGGTGCGATACTCGACATTGAACTGCAGGATCTGAAAGAAGCTTCTGACGCGCGCCCCTTCCTCGCCCTCATCGGTCGTACTCGCATCCATGAGAAAATGGCTGAAGAGGTGCTGACGGCCGTACCACCAATGTTGGCGGTCGTACCACAGTTCCTCGAGGTTCTTACGGATGGCCGCATGGCCTTGCACGCGACCCTGCCACAGGTGGTCGAACCAGGCATCGTCGGCAAAGCACGACAAAGCCAGTTCGGCGTCGGCGAGATCGATCCCCCAAGAATATTTTGCAAACAATTCCTGGATGTCGAGACGATCCTCGACGGAGAGCTTGCGCGGCACCGCGCTCATGCGTGCACTCCGGCTCGCATCGCGGCCTCGTGCATCTGAGTGGCGGGGTAGAAGCCGGTCTCGAGTGCCTTCGCCGGCACCCACATGCCGTGGAAGGTCATGCGCACTCGCGTCGGCAGCCGGATCAGCGCCACCGGTCCGGCTTCTATCTTGCGCGCGTCAAGAACGGCGAGGTCGTTGCGCATCTCCTTGAGGCGATTGACGAGCACAAGGAGATAGCCGTCGCCTTCATCCGCGTCGGGGCGACGCGCGACGAAGCACGGTTCCTGCACGCCCGATTCTTCGCCGGGATTCCACAAATTCAGCTGGCCGGTCATGTGATCGATGTGGCCCACCATGCTGCCGGCGGTGCGGTCGGGCCCGAAACAGATCATATAACCATGACGATAGCGGCGACCCTGATAGCGGTCGTCGGTGCGCGGCATTTCGCACGGCATCGGGCAGAGCTGCCTGGTCTCGAAACCGTCGCTGTTGCCTCCGAGATCGAAGGTCATGCGCGTCAGGAACGGCGGTACCGGCCCGGTCTCCCTGCCGTCGGGTGTCGGGAAAAACGGGAAGCAATTGCCCTGATAGAGACAGAGATCGAGATGGAGTTTCGAACCCTCCATCGTGGCATTCATCATATGGCCGGCGCTGGTAGGCGGACCACGGAACCAGCGTATCTCGTGTTCGCCGCCGCGGCGTGGGAACACCGCTACGGTGGTATGCCGGTCGGGATGCCATTGATAGAAGGGCCCGCCCTTCTTGATGACGTCGAGATCGGTCCCGAACGGGAAGAATGGAATCACGACGTGCGTGTCGGTGACGGCGAAATCGTGAACCATCGGCGCCCACGGTGCGTTGAACCACATTTCGTGCGCAACCTTGCCGTGCTTGTCGACAACATAAAACGCGACGTCGGTTGTGGCATCACCCTTGGCCTGATACGAGAAGGTCAGCAACTCGCCGGTTTGCAGATCGAGCTTCGGATGCGCGGTCATGCTCACCGCCTTGATCGCCCCGTCATAGTTCCACTCGCGGATGGTTTCGAGCGTATCGGGATCGATTTCCCAGGGCAGCGAATCCTCTTTGAGGATCAGCAGCTTGCCGCCATGCCAGATGGCGTTGGTGTTGGCGGTGCCGCGATTTTTACCTTTGACGCTGTCATCGTCGGTATAGCGGTTGCGATAGCGCCCAAACAGCGAGCGCCGCGCCTTTTCCTGCAAGGTGAAACGTTCGTTGCGTATATAGCGTGTGCGAAAATCGACATGGCCGTGGTCGAAGCGGAACATCGATGCGATGCCTTCGCCATCGATGAACACGCTGTCGCCGAGCATCGGCGGATATTGCGGATCGGGCCCGCAGCGATAGAGCGTACCGTTGAGATCTTCCGGCACCCGGCCCGCCACGACCTCGAGATCACGCAGCTCGGATTCGAGCCGCACCGGCGCGCCCCAGCCCGCATATACCGGCACATTGGGAAAACGGATCGGTTCGGCCATGGTTGCTCTCCGCTTCGGTCAAAAGTTGTCTAGCACATTCCGTTGCCGCGCGCCGCATCACCGCGACCCGCAGCGACACGGTGGATCGCGGCTCACCTCAACGCCACACTTCGGCAGCGGTTTCCAGAATGCGCCTCAGTTTCTTCCATTGGTCTTCAGTGTCGATCACGTTGGGGCTGAGGCCGCCGAAACCGCATTGCGGGCTGAGCGCGAGCTGGTCGAGCGGCAAGTAGCGCGCTGCCCCGTCGATCCGTCGTCTCAGCAGGTTCTTGTCTTCGGTGGCAGCATCCTTGGTCGTGACCAGGCCGAGCACCGCGATCTTCCCTTTGGGAACAAAACGCAGCGGCGAAAAGTCGCCGGCACGCTCGGTATCGTATTCGAGGAGGAGACGATGGTGACCAAGACCGGTAAAGAGCTGCTCGGCAATCGCGTCGTAATGGCCTTCTCGATGCCATTGGCCAACGATCTTGCCGGTATTGGGGTCGATGGTGCGCGGATTGCCGCGACAGATGTGCAGTCCGAACACGACATCGTCAAAGCCCGCGATCACCGCATTGTCGGCGGCGATAGAACGGGCGAGGTTGGCGTCGGGATCCTCGCCACGCGCCGTCATTCGCTCGCGCGAAAGCGGATCGACATATGCCGTGTAGCCGGGCGCGTCGATCTGGATATAGCGGCAGCCCGCGGCAACCAGCTCTGCGATCATCGCGCGCTCGATGGCGATAACGTCGGCGAGGAATTCGTCCAAGTCGCGATAGATGGCACGCGACTTTTCCCAGTCGAAGCGCTGCACTATGCGGTCGGGTCCGAGTAGCGCCACTTTCACAGGTATCGCCGCGTGGGCAGCAGCGAAGCGATATTCCTCGAGGGGCACGTTGCGTACGAGCCGGAGTTTGTCCCTGACGGGACGGCGGGTAAAAATCGCGGGGCCTGGCGCCGAGAAGTTCTGCTCGGCGCGAACATTGGCAAGACCAGCATGGGCGCCCCGTTGATAGTTGTATTGCACCCCCTCCGGCACGTCGAAGCCGCTGACCGCGTTGGCAAAGCTCTCCTGGAAATTGGACCGACGCAATTCGCCATCGGTCAGGATCGGAAAGCCGATCGCTTCTTGAGCGCCGAGCACCTTGCGCACGGTTTCGTCTTGCACTGCCGCCCATGCCGCGTCATCGATCGCGCCATCGCGGAATTGGGTGAACGCCTGCCAATAGGCTTTGGGCGCGGCGAGCCCGCCAACTTGATCGACGCGGAGCGTCAGCAAATCCGACAACATCAATATTGGACCCGCTGGGTGCCGCCGCCATCAACCATGACGTTGCTGCCGGTAACGAAGCTCGCGCGTGGGCTGACCAGGAACGCGGCGACATTGGCGACCTCGTCCGGCCGACCCATGCGTCCCATCGGATTGCGCGCGAGTGCGGCCTGATATGCGCTGGGATTTTCGCGTCGCGTGCGGCCATGGATGCCGTCCTCGATGTAGATCGTGCCCGGCGATACGACATTTGCTCGGATGTGCTTCGGCGCGTAATGCACCGCAAGCGACTTTATGAAGGGTAGCAACATCGCCTTCATCGACGGGTAGGGGCGGGGATGGCTCGGCGCCGGCTCGACGGCGCCGACGCTGCCGATGGCGAGGATGGCACCGCCGCCCGCCTTTTCGAGATGGGACAGCGCCGTCTGCACCCCCATCACGGTGCCGAGAATGTCGGTCTCGAAGCTCTTTCGCCATGCAGCCTCGTCGGCCGCGCGGCCAAAGGCGCTGACGTTTGAAACGTAGATGTCGAGTCCGCCGAGTGCCGCCGCGGCATCGTCGACGAATGTGATCAACGCCGCGGTGTCGGCGACATCGAATGTCCGGCCCCAAGCTTTGACACCTTTCGCCGACAGATCCTTCACCGTCCGTTCGACTTGCTCTTGGTTACGGGCGCAAATCGCGACATGGCAACCTTCGTCGGCCAAAGTATCGACGATGGCACGGCCGATGCCGCGGGTCGATCCGGTGACGATTGCCTTCTTGCCTTTGAGCTGCAGATCCACGGGCATACTCCCCATCATCCATTTGCGGCTGTCAGTTATCAGCGGAAGGGGCCAACTGACAACGATGAACTGTGCCCACGACCCGGAGGGCCCGCTATTCAAGAATCAGCCCGACCGCCGAAACAGAAACGTCACCAGGAATAAAAGCAGCCGCCAGTTCAACAGGCGGAAAGCGCGGCGAGCCTCCTCCGGCTTGAGGCACGCCGTCATGGGCATGGTGCCGTAGATCCGGCCCTTGATCACCAGGACATTGCCGTCTCGCTCGAGTGCGCTGATATCGATCAGCTCCGTCCTCTCGCGGGTGAAAAACTTCATCGCGGCCAGAGCCGTTTCGACGCGATGGCAGCACCCTCAACGAGCGCCCCAAGCTTCTTGAAGGCGATCTCCGGATCGATCTTGCCGATGCCCGCGAACGTGCCGAAGCCGCAGTCGACGCCGGCGAGCACCCGCTCGCGACCGACAATGTCGGCGAATTGGCCGATCCGCTGCGCCACCAGTTCCGGATGTTCGACATAATTTGTGCAGGAATCGATCACGCCGGGAATCAGTATCTTATCGCCTGGGATGTGCGATTTTGCTTCGTTCCATACCGCCCATTCATGGGCATGGCGTGGATTCGCGGCTTCGAAGGAGATCGCATGCGGCTTGGCCTTCAGCACAATCGGCAGAACTTTCGCAATAGCGATGTCGTGATCGTGCGGCCCTTCGTAATTGCCCCAGCACAGGTGAATCCGCATCCGGTCGGCCGGAATGTTGCGCACCGTGTGATTGAGTACCTCGACCTGCTCTGCGGCCCGGCTCAGGAACTCGGTCTCGTTCAAGTCCTGAAAGCCGGTATGGCGCGACATTGCGAGGTCTGGACTGTCGAGTTGCAACACAATACCCGCTTGGGCGATGGTTTCGTATTCTTCCTGCATAGCCGCGCCGATCGCCTCGATATAGGCGCGATGCGAGGGATAAAATCGGTTGGGCTGAAACGACGAAATCACGCCCGGCGACGCCGCCGTCATGAAAGCATCAACCGGCTCTGCCGCCTCGATCGCCGACTTGAAATTGGCGACATCCTTTTTGACCGCAGCTTGGTCTTTCATCGTAACGGCGTCGGTGCAGAACATGCGGGTAAAGGCCGGCGTTCCGGTCATCAGCGCCATGCGGCGGCGGAACTCGGGATAGGGTGCTACGTCAAGATTGGGCTTGGCGACATTGTTGCCGGAAAAGCCGGAAAGGCGGTCGTGGACATAGGTCGAATAACCGACCTTACCGGTCTCGCCGTCGCTGACGATATCGATGCCGATCGCCACCTGACGCTTGACGATCGCCGCGGTCTCCTCGCGCACAGCCCGATCGAGGGCCGCCCGGTCATAGGCGTCGCCACGATCCCTCTGGAGCAACAATTCGGACAAACCAGCCGAACGCGGCAGGCTGCCGACATGGGTGGTGAGAATGCGGTCGGTGCTGAGTTTCAAGAAACGCCTCCCTGACGACGAGAACCCAAGGCACCAGAAAGGGCTCGTCGCCCGCCGCTTTCTGGTCGCTCCCGGCTCTTGCCGAACGGGCGGCTATGTTACTCGGGCGAAGAGGGCCAAGGTGCGCACCTCGATGCTCTGTCGCGGCGCGGCATCGGGCACACTGGTTGGGTCCTCGAACGAGGTGTGGGCTGCCCATTGTAGGGCGTTCGGATCGGAATCGCACAGGCGGAACACCAGCGCCTCGCTCGGCCGCATCCGGGGCGCATAGTACCAGCGGTGCGCCGGATTATAAGCAAGATTCCAGCCCGCGGCGTTGGCGACGCCCGATTGGCTCTTGCCGCCGATCGGGCCGTAGATGAGATCCTGCTTTTGTACGCTCGCGGCATCGCAGAGCGCCAGCGGCGCACTTTCAACCGTGACGATTGGACGCCATACGTTGATCTGCATCACGCGACCGCTGGCATAGTGTGCCGCCTCGGCGGCCGGTAGCACGCGCTCGACCACTGCGCGCGTCGTCGCCAGATCGTAATCGACATGCGCGTTGTGCACCGATTTGTGTGCACCCGCGGGCGCGTTGGCGCCGTTGTGGCGCAACAGCGAGCCGAAAATCACGACGCGATCGGCGCCGGTCAATTCGCGTACCAAGGCTTCGATCTCGGAGCCATAGATATCCTCGACCTGTTTCGGATCATAGAAATCGGTCACCTGCGAGGGTCGCTCAACCAGCACAAAACCCGTGGTGTCGAGCGCCAACGAACCGGCCATCGGCCGCATGTCCCTGATCGCGACGTTGTAGTGCAACAGCACCAGCGTCGATTTTTGGCGCTCGGCGTCATTCATCGCGCCGATCGGTGCTAGCGGATCGACATAATTAATATTGGTTTCTATCGTCGGCAGCGCCGGCGTCAACTCGGCAAATCCCGCTACCATGGCCTCCCTCGGGTCTCAGCCGCGCCCCGGACCATGGGGTCGTCGCGGGCCGACATTTTGAACCGCCGCATCGGCACCCAATGCGACCGCCATGTCAAGCCCGAACGCAAGGGCGTGACTGAGGCACCCGCGTCCCACGCTTAGATGCCGACAGGTGTCACATCTCCAAGAAGTAAGCCTGCCGGCGATCTGGACAGTACGCAGCGATGTCACCATGCTAGGGGTATGGCGACAGCACGGGTCGAACTTGCGGTGGTCGGGGGCGGCCTCAACGGCATGACACTGGGCATAGCCTGCGCCTCGGCGGGCTTGCAGGTGGCGGTGATCGACCGCGAGGACCCAGCGACCGTATTGAGCGAGCGCTTCGACGGCCGCACCAGCGCGATCGCCTATGGCTCGATGCGCGTGCTCGCCGGCATCGGCGTATGGCCGTTGGTGGCGGACGGGTGGAGGCGATCCGGGAAATCCGCGTCGCCGACAATTCGGCGCCTTTGTTTCTCCATTACGACCACCGCGAAATCGGCGATGCGCCGATGGGCTGGATCGTGGAGAACCGCCACTTGCGCCGCGCGCTGCTACGACCGCGCGGGCCAATTGCCAACTGACAGTTGATTGCGCCGATGGCAGTCGAGCTCGGCGATTATGAGCGTGGCGCCGCCGCGACCCTCCGCTCGACGGACGGCGACACTTGCGCGCTGAGCTGATCGCCGCCGCCGACGGCAAGAACTCGCCGCTGCGCGAGGCGGCCGGCATTCGGACCGTGTCGTGGTCCTATCCGCAGATCGGCATTGTCGACACGGTGCGCCACGCCAAGCCTCATCACGGCGTCGCGGTCGAGCATTTCCTGCCCGCGGGCCCGTTCGCGATCCTGCCGATGACCGAGAACCGCTCATCGATCGTGTGGACCGAGCGCGCCGACCTCGCGCCGAAGCTACTGGCGCTCGACGATGAGGCGTTCCATCGCGAGCTCGCGTCGCGGTTCGGCGATTTTCTCGGCGCGGTGTCGGTCGAGGGGCCGCGCTGGTCCTATCCGCTCGTCTTTCATGCACGCCGACGAGCTATATCGCGCCGCGCCTGGTACTGGTCGGCGAGGCCGCGCATGTGATTCATCCGATCGCGGGGCAGGGCCTCAATATGGGCATTCGCGACACTGCGGCGCTGGCGGAATGCCTGGTCGATGGCCGACGCCTCGGCCTCGATCTCGCCGACGCGACGGTGTTGGCGCGCTATGAGCGCTGGCGGCGTTTCGACAAGTATCCTGCTGGCCGGCGTGACCGACGGGCTGAACCGCCTTTTTTCCAATTCGGTGCCGCCGGTAAAGCTCGCCCGCGACCTCGGCCTCGCCGCGGTCGCGCACGGTGCCGCCGCTCAAGCGCTTCTTCATGCGCCACGCGATGGGCATGGTCGGCGACTTGCCGCGATTGGTAAGGGGCGAGGCGTTGTAAGACATGTCGTCAGTCTCGCTCTGGCGGGCTTGACCCGCGATTCAGGCCGTCTGAAAGCAGTCGTTGGACCCCGGTCAAGCCCGGGGTGACGTAACTGACGGACTATGGATCCCTACTCAACCCCGCCTGTTCCATCGCCGCGAAGTATTCCGCCAGCGCCCGTCCTGGTCGCGGCCGAGCTCGTGCAAATAGCTCCAGGTGAACAGGCCCGTGTCGTGGCCGTCGTCGAACACGATGCGGATGGCGTAGTTGCCGACCGGCTCGAGCCGCAAAATGCCGACGCCGGCCGCGCCGGGGACGAGCTGGCGCTGCTCGGGCGAATGGCCTTGCACCTCGGCAGAGGGGCTTTCGACGCGCAGCAATTCCGCCGGCAGGCGAAACGTCTCGCCGTCGTCGAACTGAATTCGAGAATTTTTTCCGCGCGCTTGAGGCGGATTTCCGTCGCTCTCACGGCGGGCCGGCTTGCCCTGTGAGGCGCGCCTGTTCAGCTTCGTCGAGGCGCCGCGCCTCGTCGACCAGCATGATCGGAATGCCGTCGCGTATGGGGTAGGCGAGACCGGCCTCGGCGCTGATCAGTTCCTGCCTATCGCGGTCGTAGCGCAATGGCGCCTTGGTCAGGGGGCAGACCAGGATTTCCAAGAGCTTCGGGTCGATGTCGGCCATGCCGCATCCGTCAATTCAGCTGGCGTTGGCGGGCCGGCATTGGCGCGCACCGCCATTTCGATCAGGCCGATGAGCAATTCGGCGCGCGTCTTGGTGTCGGCGGCCTCGAGCAGCGCCTGTTTTTCCTGCGGCGCGAACGGCGCCAGCATCGCCACGGTGGTGACCAGCCGGTCGTCCATCAGCGCTTCGAGTGCGCGCCAATCGGCGATTGATGCCGAGCTGGTGGAAATAGGGCTTCAGCGAGGCAGTCAGTTTTTCGCGATCGATAATTGCGGCGTCTCGTCGAGATCGCCGCGATAACGCGACCAGTCGGCCGACGGCGACGCGGAAGGCCGATTGTCGCCCATCGTCTCGGACGCGATGGCGAAGCGCGCGACGCCCTTCAACTCGATCAGATAGCGCCCGTCGCCGGTCTCGGCGAAGGAGACGATGCGGCCGGCGCAGCCGACATGGCACAGCTCCGGCTCGCCCGGAATTACGCCGGCGCCATGAGGCCGCGGTCTTCCTTGGGCTGCACCATGCCGACGAGCCGCAGCGGCGCTGCCAGCGCGTCGCGCATCATGGCGAGATAGCGCGTCTCGAAAATATTGAGCGGCAAGCGCCCGCGCGGCAGCAGCAACACCCCACTCAGCGGGAAAATCGGCAATCCGTTCGGGCAAATCCTCGACACGCGGCTCGAACGGCGCCTTGCTCATCGGTCTGGTCATGAAAACAGGATCGAGGACAGGCGTTTGCGCGTCATCCACCGTCAGCGGATCGGCATGGCCCATCGCCTCGAAGAATTTGACCAGTTGCTTGCGCGCCGCTTGCTCGTTCCAGTCGCGCGCGCGGCTTCACCAGGTCGAGCAGGTCATCGATGGCGCGCTCGCGATCGCCGGCGGCGAACAGCGCGACGGCAGAGATCGAGCCGCGCCTGGTGGTCCTGCGGGTCGGCCTGGATGCCGCGCCTCGAGCTCGCCGGTGGCGCCTTGCGTCTTTCTGTCCGGCCTCGGCCAGCTCCAGCGCGGCGCGTGCCGCCTGGATCTCGGCATGGCTTGCGGCCGCGGGCGGCACGTCGGCGAGATGCCGCCTTCGCCGCTGCCAAATCCTTGCGCGCGATCGCGCTGCGGGCGAGCCCGGCGATAGCTTCGGCCGTTGTCGGGTTCGTGTTCGAGGATCTGATCGTAGATGTCGTCGGCGCCTGTTCCTGATCGCCCGCGGCGATCGCTTCCTTCGCCATCGCCAGCGCCTCTTCGACGGGCGATGGCCCGGTGGCGTCGCCGGCGAGACGCGTGACGAATTGTTTGACTTGGCTGTCGGGCAGGGCGCCGACGAAATCCGTCGACCGGGCGGCCAGCCCTTGAAGGCATAGACCGCGGGGATCGACTGGATGCGCATCTGCGCGGCCAGCTCCTGGTTCTCGTCGACGTTGATTTTGACCAGCTTGACTGCGCCGCGCAGCGTCTTTCACCGCCTTCTCCAAGGCCGGCCCAAGCTGCTTGCAGGGCCCGCACCATGGCGCCCAGAAATCGACAATGACCGCCTGTTCCTTAGACCCGTCGATGACGTCGGCCATGAAGGTCGCGGTATTGCCGTTCTTGATGAGCTCGCCGGCCCCAGGACCGCCGCCATTGCCAAAAATCGCTTCAACCATCAAGCATCCCCTTTACCCGCCTAGAAAATGGCGGTATCCGGCTCGAGTTGCAAGCGGGTGAGACGGCAATCGTGCACGAAAGCCGGCGACCGGTTGCCAACGAAAGACCAGAGGCAAGGCCCGGTTTCGAGAAACACGCGCCAGAACAGAGCCTTATCAGGTCGGGCGAGACGAGTTGATTGCCGCCTTTTTCTGATGTCTTATGCCGGCAGGGCGTGGTTCGTCGGCTCAAAGACCGTGCCGCCCCTGAGCCCAGGAGATCGGGTCGATTGAAATTTACCGCCGCCTTGCAGGTTCGAGTGCCGCTTCCGCCGCGAGCGCGGTCAGGGCTTGCGAGGCAAGCAACAAGCGGGCGAGATCGGGTGCCGGTGCGGCATCGATCTCCTCGGCGATGGCGAGGAAATGGTCGGCCGCCCGACGGTGCTGGACGAGCCAGCCGCCGAGAGCGCCGCCGCCAAGGCGCGTAATTGCGGCTTGACCGCGATACAAGTCTTCGATCAGACCTTCCGCGGCGCGCTGCTGCCAAAGACCCGAGCCGACCAGCTGGCGCAACTTGGCCACCATGCGGTCGAGCATCAGCGCGACGCCGACGGCAAAGAACTGCCGGCCAGCAGCGACGGGGTCGGGCGCCAGCTCGACAATTGCGAGTGCCGGGTCGAGCAAATCGAGGCTTGCGACGCTGGCCGCCAACGGCTCCGGCACCCCCTCGGCACAAAAGCGGTCGCGTGCCCTGGCGAATAGAGCCAGATCGACAATCTCGCCAAGATGCGCCGTCAGGAGGGCTACGCCGGGGCGGTATAGAGGCGGTGTCGGCCGCGACATCTAGCTCGCCCGGCCGCCGTAACAGCCAGCCGGTTGCCACGCGCAAGAGGCGCCGCCAGTCATGCAACATCTCGGTCTGCGTAGCCGCAGCGACCTTGTTATCAAGCGCGCGGACAGCGTCCCAGATCGCATCGAGTTCGAAGGCACCGCGGGCAATAGCAAAAGCCCGGGCGACATCGCCCGCGTCGCGCCCGCTTTCGGCCATTTGCTCGTTGACGAAGGCGATGCCACCACGATTGACGAGCTCGTTGGCGGCGACCGTCGCCACGATCTCGCGCCGCAGGCGATGGGCTTCGACGCCGGTGCGGTAATTGCGTACCAGGCTCGGCGGGAAAGCCGCGAAGACGCTCGGCTCGACGCGACGGACCGTCGGGTAGTCCGTCGCCATCAGCGCATCGACAAGCCCGTTCTTGGCGAGCGACAGCAAAACGCACAGTTCCGGCCGTGTGAGATAGGAGCCGGACTTGGCGCGCGCCGCCACCGTTTCGTCGTCGGGTAGGAATTCGACCACACGGTCCAATTGCTTGCGGTGCTCGAGGTCGCGCATCAGTCGCACATCTGCCTCGAACCGCTCGCGCTTGGCGGTTTCGGCCAGCGTAAGCGCCTGGCCTTGGGCATAATTGTCGGCGAGGACCAGTGCCGCCACTTCGTCGGTAAGGCTGTGCAGCACCGCATGACGTCCGGCCGCATCGAGCGCGCCAGCGCGCACAAGCGCTGTCGAGCGCGATCTTGATGTCGACTTCGCGGTCGGATGTGTCGACGCCTGCCGAGTTGTCGATCGAATCCGTGTCGATGCGACCGCCCTTGAGCGCGTACTCGATGCGACCCAATTGCGTCACGCCGAGATTGGCGCCTTCGCCGACAGCCGACGCGCGGATGTCGCGGCCGTCGACGCGGCAGGCATCGTTGCTGCGATCACCAACCTCAACATGGCGCTCGCTTGCGGCTTTGACGTAGGTGCCGATGCCGCCGAACCACAAGAGATCGACGGGTGCAGTCGACGATGGCGCGGATCAGTGCGGCAGGATCGAGCGCGGCGACGCTCACTCCAAGCCGTTCGCGGACGGGGAGGGAAAGCGAAATCGATTTCAGCGTGCGCGGGAAAACGCCACCGCCGGGCGAAAGCAGGTTCGGGTCGTAATCGGCCCAGCTCGAACGCGGCAACTTGAACAAGCGTTCGCGCTCGCGGTAGCTCGCTTTCGGGTCCGGATCAGGATCAAGGAAGATGTGCCGATGATCGAACGCGGCGACCAGCTTGATATGACGTGATTGCAACATCCCATTGCCGAAGACATCACCCGACATGTCGCCGACACCCACCACCGTGAAATCGGTCGTCTGGATATCGGTGCCGCGCTCCCGGAAGTGGCGCTTCACCAACTCCCAGGCGCCGCGCGCGGTAATGCCCATCGCCTTGTGGTCATACCCTTCAGAGCCGCCCGAGGCAAAGGCATCGCCGAGCCAAAAGCCGCGCTCGAGGGCGATGCCGTTGGCGATGTCAGAAAAGGTGGCGGTTCCCTTGTCGGCGGCGACAACGAGATAAGGGTCGTCCCCGTCATAACGCACCACATCGGCTGGCGGCACCACCTGGTCGCCGGCAGCGTTGTCGGTGATATCGAGCATGCCGTTTAGCAGTGTGCGGTAGCAGCGGATTGCTTCCTCTTGTAACGCCGTCCGGTCGGCGGGCAGCTGTTTGATGATGAAGCCGCCCTTAGATCCGGTCGGCACGATGACCGAATTCTTCATCACTTGAGCCTTCATCAGTCCCAGGATTTCGGTGCGAAAATCGACGCGCCGGTCCGACCACCGAATGCCGCCGCGCGCCACCATGCCGGCACGCATATGCACGCCTTCCATCCAAGGGGCCGAGACGAAAATCTCGACGAGCGGTCGTGGCAGCGGGAGGAGATCGAGCGCGGCGCTGTCGAACTTGACCGAAAGGTAGGTCTTGTTCTGAAAAAAGTTGGTGCGCAGGGAATGACGCGCCAGTGTAAGGAAGGCGCGCATTATGCGATCATCGTCAAGGCTGGTGACCTGGTCGAGATCGCTCTCAATTTCCGCCGCGATACGCTCGGTCTCGATCGCCCCATCGCGGCGCACGGGATCAAAACGGTGACGAAACAACGTTACAAGCTTTGCCGCGATGTCCCCGTGATTCGCCAACGTCTCTTGCATGAAAGCGAGACCGAAGCTGCTGCCGGCCTGACGCAGAAAGCGCGCCCAGAGCCTGACGATGGAAACCTCGCGCTCGTCGAGGCGGGCGGCGATCAGCAGGCGATTAAACCCGTCGGCTTCGGCGGTCCCGCCAAGAATCGCGGTGAAGGCCTTCTCGAGCCGGCCCCGGTCATGGGCGCTGCCGACCGGACCGGCAAGACTGTCGGCAGAAAAGTTCTGATAAAGAATTAGCCCTTGCGGCAGCACGACCGTATAGGGATTCTCCTCGGTCACGCGTAAGCCCAATTGCTCGAGGAGCGGCACAATTTCCGACAGAGCCATGGGCGCGTCGCGGCCGAACAGCTTGAAGGTAACTTGTTGCGGCGAGCCGTCTTCGGGCGGCGCGAAGACGAGAGCGAAAGGCGCACCGTCACCGACTCTTTCTGCCTGTGCGATGTCTTCAAGCGCCGTTTGAGGCGAAAAGCGCGCACGGTAGCCGGCGGGAAAGGCATGACGATAACGGGCAAACTGGGCTGCTGCCGCCTCCTCGCCGCGCGCCGCAATCAGTGCCTCGCGGAGCCCGTCAGACCAGTTGCGTGCGGCTTCGGCGAGGCGCCGCTCGATGCCAGCGACGTCGATCTCGGTCCTCCGTTTCGGCTCCGTGCGCAAGAAAAAGGTTACGCGTGCCAAGACCGAATCGTCGAGCAGCACATGGAAGGTTTCGAGCCGGGCATCGAGCGCCGAGGTCAGGATTGCGACGAAACGCTGGCGTAAGTCGGTCCGGTAGCGATCGCGCGGCACAAAGACCAGACAGGAATAGAAACGTCCAAACGGATCGGGCCGAACAAACAGACCGACGCGCGGCCGGCGCTCGAGATCACGGACGCCAAGCGCCATATCAAGGAGCTGGTCCTCATCGATCTGGAACAGCTCATCGCGCGGCAGGCTCTCGATGATGTGCACGAGCGCACGCCGGTCGTGGGAGCCTATGGGGGCGCCGGAACGCCGCAATACATTTTCGACCTTGCCCGCGAGGAGCGGTACCGACTGAGGGTTAACGCGATGGGCATGCCAAGTGAAGAGGCCGACGAACAGTTGCAGTCCGCACGGCTTGCCGTCGCCGTCGAATAGCTTGACGGTGATCGCGTCCATCGGCGCCGCGCGTAACACGCGAGAGCGCTCGCTCGATCGCGACACTTCGACAATGCGGGGGGCCATGAGGAAGGCGCGGGTATAGGCCGGCAGATCGATGAAGCGGCGCAGCCCTTCGAACACCGAACGCGAATCGTCGCGCAGAATGCCGCGGCCACTTCCGATGACGATATCGCCCGCCTCCATGGCAAACCGGTACTGGCGGCTGCCGAGAAAGACGAAATAGTCGTCGAGCAGCCAGCTTAGAAAATCTCGTGCTTCCGGGAGCAACTCTGGCGCGGCGTGCGGCGGCCGGGCGGCGAGGGCCGCCCGCGTCGCCGCCACGGCGTCGCGCATGTCGCGCCAATCCTCAACCGCGCTGCGTACCTCCGCGAGTACGTCCCGCACATTTTGTTCGAGGGCCGCGCGCTCGGCGTCGTCGTTTGCCTCTTCGATCTCAAGCCGCATGATCGATTCATGCATCGCGTCTTTGGGGGCATTGCCTGCCGGATAAATGTCGGCAGAAGTGCCCCGGTTGCGTCGCGGTGCACCGCCACGATCGGATGCATGGCGAGATGGAGCGTCAGCCCTTTGCCTGCCATAGCCACGGTCAGCGAGTCGAGCAAAAACGGCATGTCGTCGTTTACGATCTCGACGATGGTGCGCGCTGGTGCCGGCCCTTCGCTAATGCGCAGGTTGACCCGGCGCGGTAAGCGATTTGCTGCCAAGCCCAATAACGATTCCGCCGCACTGAGGAGCGCATTTGGCGTACGTTGCGCCAGCTCGGTGGGCGCCACGTGCTCATAGAGCTGAACGGCGAAACGGCCGAGATCATCGTCCCCGCCGGCGATGGCCTCTCGTCTCAGATCGTCGACGCTTGGCGGCATCGTGGGGAATCCCGATTGGTGCGCTAAGGTGAGCTTAAATGATCCGGTTCTAATGAGGGAGGGGCGAATGAGCGACGGCATCGACTTGTCCGGCAAAACGGCGATTGTCACCGGCGCCGCGAGCGGCATGGGCGCGGTGATGGCGGCCGCACTCGTGGATGCCGGAGCACGCGTCGCCGGCGTCGATATCGACGGCGACCGCATCGCCCGTCTCGACGCTGAATGGCGCGGCCGGCACAACGAGCGCAGGTTCGTCGGCATCGCCGGCGATGTCAGCTCGCTCGACGATTGCCGTGCTATGGTTGCGCGAGCGGTGGCGGAATTCGGCGGGCTCGACATATTGGTTAACAATGCGGGCGTGGGTATGGCGCCGGCGCAGCCGCTTAACCGAACCGGGCGGGTGCGCTTCTGGGAGACGGTGCCGGAAGGCTGGTTGCGCATCATCGAGATTGACGCGACGGGCGCCTATTTGATGGCGCACGTCGCTGCGCCCCACCTGATCGCACGCAAATGGGGTCGGATCGTCAATGTCACCACCAGCTACGACACGATGATGGCGCCAGGCCTCAGCGCCTATGGCGGTGCTAAGGCGGCACTCGAAGCCAACACCGTGATCTGGGCCAAAGAACTCGAAGGCACGGGCGTAACGGCCAACGTGCTGGTGCCAGGCGGACCGACGGATACCGCATTTTTTCCACCGGACTTTCCGCGAGACGGTCTCTTGAAGCCGACACTCATGGGGCCGCCGATCCGTTGGCTCGCTTCGCCGCAGTCGGATGGCGTCAGCGGTTTCCGCTTTATCGCGCGCGATTGGGATATCAGCCTGCCGCCAAGCGAAGCGGCAGCAAAGCTGCGAGCGCCTGCCGCTTGGCCCGAGCTGGCATTGGCGGCTGCATCGCAGCGCCAGTAGCGCATCGAGCCTGGACAAGCTCTGTCCACGCTTCTAGCGTCGTGCCCGTCACCGGTGGGAGGAACGTGTTGAACAGATTTGCGGTTGCGGTGTTGGGCATGGCGATCCTGTCCTGGAGTGCCTCCGCCAATGCCCAGTTCACCTATAGTTTCTCCGAGGCAGCACAATCGGCGGTCGACTACACCATGCCGTCGCTCATGCCGAAACGCGCCTGCGCGGCACTCCAAACCGGCGCCGGTGCGCCCGACGTCACGATTACGTCCGCCGCCACCGTCGCCGCAACGAATGATGTACCGGAGCATTGCCAGGTGAACGGCATCATCGCGCCCGAAATCGGATTCGAGGTCGATCTGCCCACGACATGGAATGCGCGATTTTACATGTTCGGGAACGGCGGTCTCGCCGGTGAACGGCCCGACGAGACGCCGCGCGTGGTCGTGCGCAACCACGCGCTGCGCCACAATTTCGTCGTCGCCCAGACCAATGCTGGACATGACGCCACGCGTGAGCTGACGAGCTTCGTCACCGACCCGCAAAAATTGACCGATTATGCGTATCGCGCGGTGCATCTCACCGTGGTCCAGGCAAAGCGCATCGCTGCTATGTACTACGACCGTCAACCGGCGCATGCCTACTGGGACGGATGCTCTACCGGCGGGCGCCAAGGGTTGATCGAGGCTCAGCGCTTCCCCGACGATTTCGATGGCATTGTCATCGTGGCACCGGTGCTGAATTTGGTCGACACACAAATTCTCGGTATGTGGCTTGGACGCTCCCTTGATCAAGGCAAGTTCACGCTGGCCAAGATCAAGACGGTGGCCGATGCACTCTACAAGAAATGCGATGCGCTCGACGGCACCGTGGACGGCGTGATCGACGATCCCCGGAAGTGCGATTTCGATCCGGCTCGCGATGTCAAGCAGTGCACGGCCGAGCATAGCGGCGCCGATTGCCTGTCGCCGAACGAGACCGACGCATTGCACAGGATCTATGGTGGTGTCGTCCGCGACGGGAAACCATATTTCTTCGGCTATATCAAAGGACCCGAGGCGGTGGGACAAGGCCTGCCCAATATGCCGCCGACGAGCGGCTGGAACATGTGGATGATCCCGACCAACGTCGGGCCGTTCGCCGGCAAGCCGTTGCAGATTGCGTTTGCCTTGCCACAGCTGGTCGCCGACCATCCCGCACCCGGCCTCAACTACCGAAATTACGATTTTAGCAAGGGCCCGTCGCGAGCCGCCAAAATCCGCGCACTGATCAACGCGACCGATCCCGACCTCGTCGCCTACCGCAAACATGGCGGCAAGCTACTGCATTTTCACGGCTGGGCCGATCCGGCGCTGTCGCCGCTAATGTCGATTGACTATTATCAAAAGGCGAAGGCGGCGTCGGGCACGAACACCGGCGATTTCTACCGCCTCTTCATGGTACCCGGCATGTTTCATTGCCGCGGCGGCGTGGGCACCGACCATTTCGACACGATCATCAACTTGATCGACTGGATCGAGACCGGCAAAGCGCCGGAACGGATCCTGGCGCGCCGCATGGTCGCAGGCAAAGTGACGCGCACCCGGCCGCTCTGCGCTTACCCGCAGGTGGCGCGATATAATGGCACCGGCAGCACCGATGACGCGGTGAGCTTCACTTGTGGCGCGGAGATGTGATGGCGACCGACTATTGGCTTTCGAAACTGATGTTCGATTTGCAGGACCCGAAACTGCGTGAGGCATACCGCACGGATCGGGGCTCGGTGCTGGAGAACTACAAACTCGAACCGGTGGTGCGTCGCGCGCTCGAGACCCACGACATCGAGGTATTAGCCCCACGGGTCAATGCTTATTTGCTGCGCTTCTATTACCAATATAGCGGCGTCAAGGACGCGGACTTCATTGCCGGCTTGCGCGGCCTGGCGGCGGACAAGATCGATGGCTGAGATCGTCGGCATTTTTGCAGCGAGCCATGCACCGCTGGTGGCGCGGGATTGGGACTCTTTCACGCCGACCTTGCGGGCGACTTTGGCCAACGCCTACGACAAGATCGGAACGCGCATCGCGGCCGCTCGTCCCGATGTCATTCTCGAAATTGCGACGGATCATTGGGTCAATTTCTTTCTCGATAATTTGCCCAGCGTCTGCATCGGCATCGGATCCGAACATGACGGCCCCCCCGAGCCGTTCATGCGCCGCGTCTATCCGCACCCAACGCTGGCTGGGGATGCTCGACTGGGCCAGCATCTGGCGCAGACCGCTCTGGCGCGAGATTTCGAGCCCGCATTATCGCATCGCCTCACGCTCGATCACGGTGTTTGCATTCCGCTGTGGCGTGCGGGCCTCGATCCACCGCCGCCGATCGTCCCTATACTGGTCAACGAGATCGAGCCGCCAATGCTGAGCGTACGGCGTTGCCTGGCCTGGGGGCGACTGCTGGCAGAGGCGATCCGCTCCTATCAGGAAGGAAGTCGCGTCGTGATTTTGGCGAGCGGCGGCCTCAGCCATTCGATCGGCGAGCCGACCATGGGCGAAATCGACGAGGAATTCGACGAGCAATCGATCAGCCTCTTCGCTGCCGGCGACGAGGCGCCACTGATCGATTATTTCGAGGCGAAGCTACCGACCGCTGGAAATGGCGGGCATGAGGTGCGCAGCTGGTTCATCGCTCATGCCGCTGCGGGGAGCCGCGGCTTCGAATTGTTGGAATATCTGCCAGTGCCAGAGGTCTATGTTGGCTGTGGCTTTGCAACGTGGCACATGAGCTGAGAGGCCTTGCCACGACGGACGGAAGGCCAAAGCCTTAATCGCAAATCGTCACCGGATTGGGATCCGCTCCGCGGCGACACGCTAGAAACGCGCTCTGGCGGTTTGATTCTATTAAAACCATGGCCTTTCATGAGGTGGTCCAATGGAAACACGCATCGCTGAGATCGCCGATCACATCTACCGCATGTCGACCTTCGTGTCGTCGGCCGGCGGCTCGAATGGCATCACGTTTTGCGAATATGTCATCGATGCCGATGAGCCCCTCTTGTTCCATTGCGGGCATCACCAGCGTTTCCAAATGGGATCGGCGGCTTTGGCGCGGGTGATGCCGGTCGAGCGCCTGCGGTGGATCGGCTATTCGCACGCCGAGGCTGACGAGGCCGGCGCCGTCAACGACTGGCTCGCCGCCGCCCCTCGGGCGACCGCGTTTCAGGGCCGCATCGGCTGCAATATCTGGCTCAATGACACCGCGATCCGGCAGCCGCGCGCATTGCGTGACGGCGATACGCTGGAGATTGGCGGCAAGCGCGTGCGCTATATTGCGACGCCGCATTTGCCGCACTGTTGGGATGCCGGACTAATCTACGAGGAGACCACCGGCACGCTGTTTTGCAGCGATCTATTCGCACAGCCTGGCGACGCCGCCCTGATCTCCGACCGCGATATTCTCTCGCCGGCGATTGCGTTCGAAACGCAAGCGCACGCCACCAGTCTCACCCCCGATACCGGCTCCATGATTCGCAAGCTCGCGCAGCTCAATCCGCGCCGCCTCGCGCTGATGCACGGACCTGTCTATACCGGAGACGCGGCTGCGTTGCTTAACGCTCTCGCCGATTATTTCGACGCAACGTTGCGTGCGGCCTTTGATCACTCCGCGGCTTCCTTGAACCCGGCATAGTGCTCCGGCCCATAGAGTGGCAGGGTGTGCCAATCTGCATCCTTAGCAATAAGGTCGCTGAAAGCGCGGACCTGACCGAGCTCGTTCGCCATCGAGGCGGCAACTTTGTCACCGACGGCCTTGTCGCGGGCGGCGTTCACTAGAAAGCGGCGGCCGCGCACGACCGGAATGTCGCTCGACGAGAGCTGCTCTTTGGTGCGGTCCGCCCACACGCCCTGAGCCATGGCGACCGCGTAGTCTTCGTGGCGCAGGATCGGATAGCCAGAGAAACTCTCGTCGCTCCTCATGCGGTCGCGGCTCTGGCCCCAGCGATTGGTGATGTCGCCCATCCCCGCCGCCAGGTCGTTCTGGTTGCGGCCGTCGTCCGGCGAATTGCGCCGCACCAAAGGGCTTACCGGATTGTAGAACAGGTCCCATTGCATCGAATGTTCGTCGTCCATCGGGATCGACATGGTACAGAGATGGCCGCTGTCGAGCCCGCCCATCGACGGGATGAATGAATACCACGGTGCCACGAATTCGCGGATGCGGACATAGAGCCCGCCTTCCTTGGAATTGCGTACTGCCGCCTCGCGATAGCCGCACGGTGTTTCCTCGAACTCGAAGCGCGGCGAGAGATCAAAGGCGGCGCGTTCGAGATCCGCGACCTGGCCGGGCAGCACCTTAACCCAATCCTGGTGCAGGATGCCGACATGGGCGCTGTCGAGTTGGCCTTCGAGGCCGTTGACCCAGTTCGCGTGAATAATGCCGATGCGCGAGCCGACATTCTCCGGGGGCAGGTTCATCCACGGAAAATTCGGCAAGGGCGCTGGCACGCCGCCGCCCATCCACACCCAGACCACGCCGGCCTTCTCCACCGCAGGATAGTGTTTGGCCTTGACCCGGCCCTGGAACGCGACGCGGCGCTCGGGCGGTTCCGCCGGAACGTCGACGACGTTGCCGTCGACATCGATCTTCCAGCCATGGAAGATGCAAGTGAGCGCGCAATCGGCATTACGCGCCAACGTCAAGCGACACGCCTCGATGCGGGCAGGCTTCGTCGAGCACGCCGATGCGGCCGTCATGAGCGCGGAATGCAACCATGTCCTGGCCGAGCAGGCGCAACTTCACCGGATCGCCACCCGGATCGAGGGCTTCGATACGCATCGCCGGTACCCAGATCGGCGCATAAAATCGCCCATCGGAGTGCCAGAACCGACTTGGCTCAGGAGTTGGTTGTCTTCCTTCGAGAGCATGTGCCTTTCCTCTCACGGTTTGGTGCGTGGCGCCACTTCGACGCCATACTCGGCTTCGAACATCTTGACGATTTCGGTGAAGTCGGGATTGCCCTTGAGTGAGTTCGCGCGCCTTCGCCCAGACGTCAGCCGTGTGCTGCATCACCTCGGCGTTCATGCCGACGTCGCGGGCGAGCTCGGCGGCAAGGCCGACATCCTTCGCCATCAGCGCAAGTGCGAAGCCGGATTGGAATTTCCGGTTCAACACTTGGCCAGGATAAAGCCCTTGCGACGTGCCACTGGCGCCCGTCGAGGCGTTGATGATGGCGAGCAGGGTAGCCGGGTCGAGGCCGAACTTGGCGCCCGCGATGACACCTTCGGCAATCGCGATCAAACTGGTGGCGCCGAGATAATTGTTGATCGATTTGGCGGCATGTCCGGAGCCAAGGGGACCGGCGCGGAACAGCTTCTTACCCATCGTCTCGAGGACCGGCCAAGCGCGCTCAATCGCGGCTTCGTCGTTGCTGCCGACCATGATGGCCAGGGTGCCCGCGACGGCGCCCGCAACCCCACCTGAGACCGGCGCATCGATCAGGGTAACGCCGCGCGCCGCGAGTTCGCTGCCAAGCCGTGCGGTACCGGTAGCGCTTGCCGAGCTCATATCGACTATCAGAGCGCCCTTCGCGATGCCCTCTGCGATACCGTTGCCGCCGAGCACGGCTTCGCGCACGTTCTGGCCGTTTGGCAGCATGGTGATGACGATGTCGGATCTTGTCGCCGCATCCGCGCTACTGTCGGCGGCGTGAAGCCCGATCGCCTGGGCGCGCTGCAGCAGCAATTGGCGGTCGATGTCGTAGCCGGCGACGGTGTAGCCGGCCTTGACCAGGTTGTTGCTCATCGGCCCGCCCATGTTGCCAAGCCCGACGAAACCGATTCGCGGCTTGACGTCGCTCATTTCTTTACCTGCGGTGCGGCGGCGGGCGCGGACGGCGGAGGTTCGAGACCGAGCTTTTGGAATTCCTCGACGATGGCATTCCGCGCGGTGCCGGCGAGCGGCGCGCCGCAATAGGCGAGTGCATGGATTGCGAGCTCGAAAATCTTTTCTTTCGGCACCCCGTTATTAAGGGCGCCGCGGATGTGAGTGCGGAGCTGGTCGGGCCGGTTGAGCGCGATCAACATCGCGCAGGTCACCAGGCTGCGCTCGGCGCGGGACAACACGTCGCGTTTCCAGACCTCGCCGAAGGTAAACGAGACCAAGAGCTCGTGATAAGGCCGCGTCAGCGGCGTGGTGTCATCCATGGCGCGCTGCGGGAACTCATCGCCCATGATCTCCTTTTGTATTTTGAGGCCGTCTTTGAACGATTTCGGCGGTCACAGCGTCTCTCCTCCCTTTCTCGCACTATGAAACTAGCCGATCCGACGGCGGCCCATCAATGCGAATGGCGCCAGGGTGGACCCGGCGCGGCGCAGAGCTCATGGGTGAGAAAGGCATACCCTAGAGCTCTTCGACGGATTCCTGAAGGTTCTTTCCGTGATCGGCCGCGACCTTACGCTTGCTCGATTTCAATCAAGGTTCCGAGCATGTCCTTCGGGTGCACGAACAACACCGGCTTGCCGTGCGCACCGATCGTTGGCTCGCCGTCGCCGAGGATCCGCGCGCCCTCGGCCAGCAGATGGTCGCGCACGGCGACAATATCACCGACCTCGTAACAAAGATGATGCATGCCGCCGTGTGGATTGCGCTCGAGGAAGGCGGCAATTGGTGAATTGTCGCCGAGCGGTTCCAGGAGTTCGATCTTGGTGTTGTCGAGCGTCACGAATACGGTTGTGACGCCATGGTCGGGCAGGGGCACCGGGTCCGACACGGCAACCCCGAGCCGCGAGTGATAGAGTGCGGCGGCCGCCCGCACGTCGGGTACCGCGATCGCGACGTGGTTGAGTTTGCCGATCATGCACTTCCAAGCGCCGACGGCCTTGGGCCGCCAGTCGCCCAATCGAGGAGCTGCGCCGTGTGCAACACCGGCCGCGCTTCGGTCTGCAATTGCATCATGCAACCGATATTACCGGTGGCGACGACGGCCGCGCCAGTGGTATCGATGTTGGCGAGTTTGCGCGTGCGCAACCGGTCAGCGATGACGTGCTGCAACATGTTGTAGGTTCCGGCCGAGCCGCAGCACAAATGCCCTTCGGGTATTTCACTTACTTCGAACCCCCCAGCGCGCAATAAGGCGATCGGCAGCGCGTGAAGCCGCTGGCCGTGCTGCAGCGAACAGGCAGAGTGATAGGCGACGCGTTGACCGGTCGCTTGCGCGGGTTTCAGGCCGATCATGGCGATCACCTCGGTTATATCTTTTGCCAGCGCTGAAATTCTTCTCGCCTTGTCGGCATAGGCGGAATCGCTGCGTAACATGAAGCCGTAATCCTTTACCGTGGTGCCGCAGCCGGCCGCATTAATGACAATGGCATCGAGCCCTTCACCATCGATCGCCCGCATCCAAGCGTCGATGTTGGCGCGCGCATAATCCAGCGCCTCGTAACCTAGATGGTGTGACAACGAACCGCAGCAAGCGGTGCCGTCAACGATCGCGACGTCACAACCATGTCGCGTCAGCAACCGGATGGTCGCCGCATTGATTTCGGGAGCGATCGCCTGCTGCAGGCAGCCCGCGAGCAGCGCCACTCTCAGATGACGCTCACCCTCGGCAGGAAAAAACTGTGGGCGTTCGAGCGTCGTCGGTGCCGGCGGACGCGCTGGTACCAAACGTACCATTGCACCCAGCCGTCCAGGCAGGCGGATCCCTAACAGCTTGACGCACCGTGCCGCATGCAGCGCCCAGCGAAACCGCGTGGGGTGCGGCAGCGTCCGATTGAGGAGGGCGCGCAGCGCGCGGTCAAGGGGAGGCCGGTGAAATTGCTGCTCGATGCGGCGCCGCGCCGGATCGACGAGGTGCATATAGTTGACGCCTGAAGGGCATGTCGTCATGCACGCATAACAGGAAAGGCAGCGGTCGATATGGAGAACGAAATCGGGATCGGGCGGCGCACCGGTTTCAAGATTGTGTTTCATCAAATAAATTCGACCGCGCGGCCCATCGAGCTCGTCGCCTAGCAAAACGTACGTCGGACAGGTTGCGGTGCAGAACCCGCAATGCACACATGCGCGCAAGATCGGGTCGGCGGCGGCGATATCGGCATCTGCCAATTGCGCAAGCGTGAAAGAGGTTTGCATCTATCGTGTTTGTCCCTCCCGCTCATCGGCACGGGCGGGCGCGTATTCTGAACCGGCATACAGCCGAGACGCCACGGGACCAAGGTTACTACGGCAGGAAGAGCCGGGCGGTAACGGATAATGCCTCTTGGGGGTAGGAGCCGATGCCGTGAGGGCGCAGGGCTCACCCAGTTTCCTCTGATCGAACCGGAATCGGCGGTCACACATCTTTGTGCATCCGTCCGGGATTGAGGACGCGGGCCGGATCGAAAGTGGCTTTGATCCGGGCACTCAGAGTCGCAAGCGCGCCGGGCAAAGGCTGAAACACCGGCACCTTTTCGCGCATCGCTTCGCCAGCGCGCAACAGCGTGGCATGGCCATTATTCTCCTTCAGAGCCGCGCGGATTGCCGCTGCGCCGCCATCGTCGCTGCCGGCAACGGCCAGCCACACAAGGCCGCCGGCCCAATCGTAGAAATGTCGGAAGTCAAGGGCCGGAGACAGGGTCGCGACCAAGGGCGGACCAGCGCTCGGGGCTACCGAGACGCGCCAGAT
The DNA here is from genome assembly GCA_963804725.1 of uncultured Alphaproteobacteria bacterium. Classification (GTDB taxonomy): domain Bacteria; phylum Pseudomonadota; class Alphaproteobacteria; order ATCC43930; family CGMCC-115725; genus JAATGI01. The sequence goes on from CAWDRN010000015.1 coordinate 625,353, forward strand.
TGCACACTCGGGCAAATTGGCGAACGGCATCGCGTCCCGCACTTGGCGCCAACGCACCTGCGATGCGTCGTCACCGATAGACTCGATAGATCCGAATCCTAGAAGAGCGGCGACAAGGGCGTCGCGGCGCGCGGCGACCGACGGCACGTGACCCTCGAGCCGTAACAGGGTCAACTTCTCGTCCGGCAAATGCGCAGCGCCGCTTACTTCATAGGGCCCGGCGAGCGCCGCCGTCATCGCCGCCAGCGCCGCGGAGTCGCTGAGGCCTTTCAGCATCAACGTGGCGGTCTCTTCGGGCGCGGGCACGGTCTTAACCGTGATCTCCGTCACCGCCGCAAGCGTGCCGAAAGAGCCGGCGATGAGCTTCGAAAGATCATAGCCGGTAACGTTCTTTACCACGCGCCCGCCAGATTTGAAGCTTTCGCCGCGGCCACTGACTGCGTGAAAACCGAGATGATGGTCGCGCGCGGCACCGTCGCGCAACCGTCGCGGTCCCGAGAGATTGCAAGCGATCGCACCGCCCAATGTCGGCGCAGCGTTACTGTTCCATAGATGCCGCCAATCGGGGGGCTCGAACGCGAGATGCTGTCGCGCCGCCGCGAGCACGGCTTCGACCGTGCCGAGATCGGTTGCGGCGCCGGCGGTTAACACCAACTCCTCCGGCTCGTAAAGGCGAATGCCGGCGAAAGCGGAAAGGTCGAGCCGATGCGCCGCGTCGACCGGTCGGCCATAGCCGCGCTTGCTGCCTCCCGCGACCACTTCCACGGCCTCGCCGCGCAGGGCGCATTGGGCGATGGTCTCGCTCAACTGCGGCGCATCGGCGGGCCGGAGATGGCTCATTCAAAAACGCTCCAACTCCGGGAATGGTATCTCGCCGTGATGAATGTGAAGGCGACCGAGCTCGGCGCAGCGGCGCAACTGCGGGAATACCTTGCCGGGATTGAGCAAACCCTCCGCATCGAACGCACATTTGAGCCGCATCTGTTGGTTGAGATCATTTTCGGTAAACATTGTCGGCATCAGATCACGCTTCTCGACGCCGACCCCATGCTCGCCGGTGAGTACACCGCCGACCGCAACGCAAAGACGCAGAATTTCCGCACCGAGCCGTTCTGCACGTTCGAGATCGCCCGGCTTGTTGGCATCGTAGAGGATTAGTGGATGAAGATTGCCGTCGCCTGCATGAAAGACGTTGGCGACGCGCAAGCCGATCGTCGCCGACAAGTCGCTCATCCGCGTCAGGACAAGAGAGAGTTTTTTGCGCGGGATGGTGCCATCGACACAATAATAGTCGGGAGAAATGCGGCCGACAGCCGGAAAGGCGGCCTTGCGTCCTGCCCAGAACAGCAGTCGCTCCGCCTCGTTGCTGCTGATGCGCACGGAGTCGGCACCGTTGGCGCGAGCGATGCTCTCGACCCGCTCGATGAGATGGGTGATCTCGGCAGGTGGACCATCGAGCTCGACGATCAACAGGGCGCCGGCGTCGCGCGGATAGCCGGCGGCAACAAAATCCTCTGCGGCGTTGATGGCCGCCTTGTCCATCATCTCCATGCCGCCGGGGATGATGCCGGCAGCGATGATTGCGGCGACGCAGCTTCCCGCGTGCTCACTCGCGGGAAAGCCAATGACCATCGCGCGCGCGGCCGCCGGCTTCGGCAAGATGCGCACCGTCACCTCGGTCACGACGCCAAGCAAACCCTCCGAACCGGTGACAACGCCGAGCAGATCGTAACCCCCGGAATCGAGCCCTTTGCCGCCGAGGCGCACCATTTCGCCCTCAATGGTAACGAGCTCGACGCCCAGGACGTTGTTGGTGGTAAGTCCGTATTTGAGGCAATGGACGCCGCCCGAATTCTCGGCAACGTTGCCGCCGATGGTGCAGGCAATCTGGCTCGATGGGTCGGGCGCATAGAAGAAACCTGCATCGCTAACGGCATTGGAGATGCTCAGGTTGGTGACGCCTGGCTCGACCACGACGCAGCGATTGGCAAGGTCGATTTCCCGGATATGGTTGAACTTGGCCATGCCGAGAAGGATACCGTCGGCGAGCGGCAAGGCGCCGCCGGACAGCGAGGTACCGGCGCCGCGCGGTACCACTTTGATGCGATGCTCGAAGCAGTAGCGCAGGATAGCCGCCACCTGTTCCTTGGTCGCGGGCAAAACCGCCAGCAAGGGCGGCTGACGATAGGCGGTGAGGCCGTCGCTTTCATAGACGCGGCGCCCAGTCTCGCCGTCAATCACGGCATCCGCTGGCACGATGCGGCGCAGATCCGTGGCGATGTCGCGGCGACGCGCTATGGTCGCTTGATCGGGCGCCGGCATCAGCATATCTGTCCTCCGTCTCCATCTTGGGAGCGGTGATGCGAGCGAACAACAATATTTTCACTCGACGGCAGAGTGGAACCGCGCCAGGCGCCGCGCACGACCGGGAAAGGCCAATGGCCCGGCGCGCCGGCCGGCCCATGCCGAACAACGAGCGGACGGAGGGGAATTAGCCCTGGCGGGCTTTGTAGCGCGGATTGGTCTTGTTGATGATATAGACCCGCCCCTTGCGGCGCACGATGCGGCAATTTTTGTCGCGTTTTTTCAGCGATTTTAGCGAGTTGGCAATCTTCATGACAGGGGGTCCGCGAAGCGAGGGGCGGAACATAGGGGCCCGAGCCCCCGAAGTCAATTGCGGTTAGGCGATGCGACCACACGCTCCTTGAGCCTTCCGCCGCCGGCATTGCGACCGCCCAGGAACTGCTTGATGTTGCGCGTTGCTTGGCGAAGGCGATGACGGTTCTCGACCAACGCAATGCGCACGTAATTCTCGCCGTGTTCGCCAAAGCCAATGCCTGGTGACACAGCGACATCGGCCTCTTCAAGAAGCAGCTTTGAAAATTTGTGCGAGCCTATGCCGCGGAAGCGCTCCGGGATCGGTGCCCAGGCAAACATCGTCGCCCGCGGCGCCGGAATATCCCAGCCCGCCTGATGTAGCCCGTCGACCAGAACATCACGGCGCGCGCGATAGCGTTCGCGAATCTCGGCGATACAGTCCTGCGGCCCGTTTAGCGCTGCGGTCGCGGCAACCTGGATCGGCGTAAAGGCACCGTAATCGAGGTAGGATTTGACCCGGGCCAACGCCGCGATCAACTTCTTGTTGCCGACGGCGAAGCCCATGCGCCAGCCCGCCATACTGTAGGTCTTGCTGAGCGAGGAAAATTCGACAGCGATATCGCGCGCGCCAGGGATTTGCAGGATCGAAGGCGGCGGGTTGCCGTCGAAATAGATCTCGGCATAGGCGATGTCGGAAAGAACGTAGATGCCCTGCTGGTGGCAGAACTCGACCACCTGGCGATAGAATTCGAGGTCGACCACTTCCGCAGTCGGGTTGGCAGGGTAATTCAGCACAATGGCGATTGGTTTTGCCGGCGATTGCGCGACCGCGGCTTTAAGTTCGGCCAGAACGTCCACCCCTGGCCCCGCGGGAACGTGACTTACGGTGGCGCCGGCTATGATGAAGCCGAAAGAATGGATCGGATAACAGGGATTCGGCACCAGCACGACGTCGCCAGGCGCCGTTATCGCCTGAGCGAGGTTGGCGAGACCCTCCTTCGAACCGAGGGTGACGATGATCTCTGAGTCAGGATCGAGTTCGACGCCAAAGCGGCGCGCATAGTAGCCGGCCTGGGCCCGCCGCAGGCCGGCGATGCCGCGCGATACGGAATAGCCGTGGGCGCGTGGATTTTGGACAGCTTCGACGAGCTTGGCGACGATGTGGGCAGGCGTCGCGCCATCCGGGTTGCCCATCCCGAGATCGATCACATCTCGGCCCGCCGCCCGAGCCTTGGCTTTGAGGGCATTCACCTCGGCGAAAACATAGGGCGGCAAGCGCTTGATACGATAGAAATCTTCAGGCATGGCGATCGCGGGAAAGCGGACGTTTAATGGAGCCGCATGGTAACCTCTCGCAGGCCACGAAGCGAGAGGGCATAGATGATCTTGTGACCTCGATCTTCGGTATGCCGAATAGACTACGGCATTGAGACCTGGGTAACCGTTGTTGGTTCGGGGCCCCGATGGGGAGCGGTAATGTCCTCATTCGCAACCCGGAAGCCCCCGTAATCGTCTCGGGCCTCGTCGGAATCATGGTTGAAAGACAGATCTGTCGAACGATCGCCTTGCCGAATGTTCCAGTCATCATAGTCGTCCGAGCCGGTCCATGAGATCGAGTTCGACAGCCAGCTATACTGTGCCAGTCTTGCCTGTTTTACCGCGTCGCAAACGTCGCCGGAACCGTAGACGCCGATCTTGTACCCCACCCTGCCGCCACTCGCGGCGGCGAAGCCCGCTGCAATGCCGCGAAAATATTCCTCGATGGGCTCAATTTCCTGCGCATTGAAGTCAACAGCGAAATAAATGGCGCTGCCGGCCGGCTGACCGACCGCCTGCGCCTGCCTATACGCGGCGACCGCGTCGTCATAGCCGGAATTGTATGAAAAATATTCGCTATGCGGGAAAAGCGGTTCCCATACGGCGACAATCTTCAATCCCGACGACGACAGACGCTGCGCCTCGCTCGCCGAAAGCGGCGGCCAATGCGATGTCGGGTCGCGATAATAACGCGCGACAAAGGTGACCGGGCTACCCTTGAGCTCATCCAGCACGTCGCTGGCGTCGGTCGGCAAATCGATCCCCTCTATTGATCCGATGCTGCGTGGCGGCTCACCGTGCGGGACTGGGCCGATGGTCGCGACCGGCCTCGGGCCGCCCTGGCAGGCTGCCAGGATCAGCACCGGAAGGATCGGTGTCAGCTTTGCTATCTTCAAGGTTGTTGCTCCGTGCCGGACAGATCGCCGGCAAACCCCGGCGACTCGGGCTTTGCGTCGATACGCGCTTGGCCGAGAAATGCGTGCGGGGAATTGGCGCCGAAGCCGTTGCGGTGGTCTCGCTGATCCGCGATGTACATGAAGATAGTTGGACAAATTCGCGGCTGGCATACTTTGCCATCTGTGGCGCCATGCCGCAGTTCCGAAGCCCGGAATCCGACTTCCCTGCGAGACGCAAGATCGGACAGGGAATGCGGTCCTGTTGATCTCTGCTCGCCAGGTGTTCCCCCGCTACCGACCGTGACACTACCCCCTTGAGACAATTTATAGCTGAAAAGAATATCTTTGTTAAAGGTCAAGTTGCATCGGATGATGAAGACCAAGGACCGACCTCGGTTGATCGGCGCTGGCCGAACCCGGGCATTTGACGGGTTGCGCTTGCGGTCGCCTGGGCCGGGCCGGAGCCCGGCTGCCGAATGAAGCGGCCGACAACTGAAGTCAGGCGCATTGCCACTTTGATTTTGCGCCGTCGGTGCATTTTTTTGATAGGAGTTTCAAGCTCATCAATGAGTTGACGCCTAGAAACCATCAACCCCAGCCCAATTCCGAGAGGGGTCCCGGTCCGTGACCGCCCCGCGAATGGAAAGATGGAAAGGCAGTCATACCCTGTGTCGCCGCGACGCACGAGGGAAGCAGACAGGTGTCGAGAAACCTGGATGTCGATGGCCGGGGGCCAGCAGAGAGTAGGAAGCGCGAATCACCCAGTTGAGGCGGCCCTGATCAAGACCGCGCCCGATTGGGCGGCGGTATTACCAGGGAGGGTGCCATGGGCGACTTGCAGCAGCTGTTCGGTGAAATTCATGGCTCCAGCGATGTCAGGCAGGGCTTCGCTCTCGCCGAAGCCGTGGGGTCGCGTCATCCTGCAACATTCGGTGCTCGGCGACATCGACGACAATCTTCTAAGGGCGTTATTCAGCGCGATCTTAGGGGTTCGACGATACGGTAGCCGGTCGGTTGAGCCGCGGCGGACGAAGTGACCGATCATGCCAGCCCCATCCTTGCGGCCCAAGCCTCGCCACGTAGTAAAAAATAGTTTCACGACCGGGAGATGGGTGGCCCGTTCCCTGCATAGGTTGAATAGATAGACCAAAAATTCGCCGCCGGGAGCGAACCATGCAAGGGCTCCGCAACGCCAATCGCCACGATGTGCTCGCTGGTGCGCTTTTGGTTGCGGCCCTGATGCTCGTGCTCGTCCCATTCCTGTCCTACACGGGGGATTACGAAACCGAGATGAAAATTCGTTTCCGCGAAGCGGGCATGCGAGGCGCCCAGACGCTGATCCTCCCGGAATCGGAAGCGGTATGCTCGGAGATACAGTTCACACTCGCCGATGGGGACGGCAACACCGGTCCCTACACCAAAGTGGCGTGTTAAGTGAGTCTGTCACGTTTGCGGAAAAAGTATCGCAGCGCATAGGCCGCCCCCAGCGCCGCCAGCCCGAGAAGCATCGGCACCAGCCATCCCGACTTGCCGCTCGCGGCGCGTTCGCCGACAGCGCCGAACTCGACAAAGGCAACCGTGCTCGGAATCTGGCCTAGCAACGAACCGATCAGGTAGTCCGCCAGCCCCAGCTTGGTGAGCGCCAAGGCGTAGTTGACGAAGCTGTGATTGATCGGCAGCAACCGGATTGCCGTGACGACGGGCCAACCGCCGCGCTCGGCGCGCTGCAGATAGGGGCCAAACCAAGGCAGCGTCTCGAGATCGACCAGGCCGCTATAGATATAGCGCGCGACCAAAAACCCGCAGGCGGAACCGAGCACGCCGCCGATCGTCGCCCACACCAACCCCCACCACCGGCCAAATATCACGCCCGCAGTCGCCGCGATCAGCGCGCGAGGAATGAATAGCAGGCTCGTTGCAATATGGGCGGCGAGGAAAAACACGGGCGCCACGGCCGACCGGGTTAGGGCTGCTTCGATGATCGCAGGCGACAGCGCGTCGCGATCGAGCCAGGCGACGACGACGCCAGTGATAAGCAGAGCGAGGAGAAAGAGGCGCCCGACGAGCTTCAGCCTATCGAGCGGCATGCGCCCCTTGCCCATTCATTTCCGTTGCTCCGGCGGATCCGACCCATATCGCGTCAGTCGCGCAGCACCGCATGGCCGGCGCGTCGCTTCAGCCACATAACTCCGAACAAATCGACAATGCCGACCCACAGCCGGTCAAGGGTACCGTAGTTAGAGGTGCCGCGCTCGCGCGGCCGGTGGTTGACCGGCGCCGAGACCACGCGTCCGCCTTCGCGTATCACCAGGGCCGGTAGGAAGCGGTGCTGGTGATCGAAAAATGGCAGGTCCAAATAAAGCGCGCGTGTGAACAATTTTAGGCCGCAACCGGTGTCGGGCGTGTCATCGCCGAGCAGGCGACTGCGCACGCCGTTGGCGATGCGCGACGAGCAGCGCTTCGTCGCGCTGTCGCGACGGTTTGCGCGGCGGCCAGCGATCAGTACGTGCTTTGCATCAACCGCCTCGCGTGCCATTACCCAGAGGCGCGGAATATCGGCCGGATCGTTCTGGCCGTCGCCGTCGAGCGTCGCGATCCACGGGGCACGCGCCGCCTTCACGCCGGTGCGCACAGCGGCACTTTGTCCAGCGCGGGCGCGATGCCGAACCAGGCGCAGCGCCGGCAAGCTGCGTTGCAGCCGCTCGATCTCGGAGACCGTTCCATCACCGGAGCCGTCATCGACGTATACGATCTCATACTCGAGGCGGCCATCGAGTGCAGCGCGAATCTCGCCGACCAAAGGCGCGATGTTCGCCGCCTCGTTGCGCACGGGGATGACGACGGACAGATCCAAAAGTCAATTCTCTGTTGTCAGTTCTCGGCGGCGCGCCGATAACCGTACTGATAACGGAAAACTGGCAACGGACAACCATCTCCTGCCATGCCGAAGCCGCTCGCGACCGCTCGCACCGTCGCCGCCTTGCGCCGCTCGGTGACGCACTGGAAAAGGCGAGGCGACGCGATCGCTCTTGTGCCAACGATGGGAGCATTGCACGCCGGTCACTTGGCGCTGGTGGCTCGGGCGAGGCGCCTTGCGCGGCGCACCATCGTTAGCCTCTTCGTCAATCGGAAGCAGTTTGGGCCGCAAGAGGATTTCAACAAATATCCGCGCGACGAGGGCGCCGATCGGGCCGAGCTGCGCGCCGCGGGGGTCGACCTGCTCTACGCGCCTGCGGAGGCACAAATCTATCCGCCCGGTTTCGCTACCGCCGTCACGGTCAGCGGTCTCGCCGATCGGCTGGATGGTGAGCACCGTCCCGGTCACTTTGCCGGCGTCGCCACGGTCGTGGCGAAGTTGCTGGTGGAGGCCCAGGCCGATTTTGCCTGTTTCGGGGAAAAGGATTATCAGCAGCTCCAGATCGTAAAGCGCATGGTGGCCGACCTCGACATTCCGACCCGCATCGTTGCCGTGCCGACCGTACGCGAACCGGACGGTTTGGCGCTGTCGTCGCGGAACGCCTACCTGACACCGGACGAGCGCGCGCTGGCGCCTACACTGCATCGCACGTTGCTGGACACCCGGGAGCGCATAGCGGCGGGCATGAACATCGAGGATGCGAAAGCGCGCGGCACTGCCGATCTCACCATGGCCGGCTTCGGCGGTGTCGACTATCTCGACGTCTGCGATGCCGAGACGCTGGAGCCGCTCGGCCGGCTCGACCGGCCGGCACGTATCTTAGTCGCCGCCTGGCTCGGTCGCGCCCGATTGATCGATAATGAGGCGCTCATGCCGACTTTGCGCGGGAAGCCGGCTGGTAATGACCGGCCTCGGTCCGGAACACGCCGGCGAGGCGGTTCCAGGCGTTGATGGCGATGATGGCGAGGGTGAGGTCGACGACTTCTTTCTCGTTAAATTCTTCCAAGGTTGCTCGGTAGAGCGATTCCGGCACGGGACCGTCGGCGAGACGCGTTACTGCCTCTGTCCAGGCCAGCGCGGCACGCTCGCGCGGGGTGAAGAACGGGGCTTCTTCCCACGCCGCGATGGCGTAAAGCCGCTGTTCGGTCTCGCCGGCGGCGCGTGCATCAAGCGTATGCATGTCGAGACAGAAGGCGCAGTGGTTGATCTGCGATGCCCGCACGCGGACCAGCTCAAGGAGCGCCGGCTCTAGGTCCAAACGATGGGTGTATTGGGAGAATTGCTGCATCGCCCGATAGGAGTCGGGCGATGCCTTCGCATAGTTCAGCAATGCGGCCATAGGAGGTTCCTTTCGTCGCCTTTCGTTAGCGTCCGTCGAGACGACATTGTTGCGCCTTTGCTGCGCGTCGGCTAGGCAGGAGCCTCATGTCACGGAATCGGCCGGCCCTCTTTCTTGACCGCGACGGCGTCATCGTCGCCGATGTAGAATTTTTGCATCGCATCGAGGATAGCCGGTTTATGCCTGGTCTGTTCGAGCTGACGGCGGCCTTTGCCGCGTGCGGCCATGCCGTGGTGATGGCGACCAATCAAAGCGGCATCGGTCGTGGCCTCTATGACCAGGCGACATTTGCCCGCCTCAACGATTGGATGCGAGCGGAGATCGGGAAAAACGGAGGGCAGCTCGACGCCATTTATTACGCACCGACCCATCCCACCGAGGCTAAGGGCAATTTCCGCCGCGTTTCCGAATGGCGCAAGCCCGGGTCAGGCATGTTCGTCCAAGCGGGGCGCGATCTGACGCTCGATCTGTCGCGTTCGGTCAGCGTCGGCAACGAGCGGCGCGACATCGATGCGGGCCGCCGTGCTGGCATTCCTCACCTTTTTCTCCTCGATCCCGCGGCGCCGGCGACGACGCGGCGCGATGATTGCCAAGTTGTGCCGAAGTTGCTCGACGTGTTGGCGTTGACCAAAGCGCGTCCGAGGGATCAAGGTCTCTAAGGGCGGCCTCCTCGAAGGGCGGCCGGGCGGAGTCTCCGGCCTCTTCTTTCGGCTTCAAACTTGCCATTCAGTGAGCGCGGTGGTTCCCTCTCCCGCAATGCCAATGCCCGGTTTCGATCTGGTCGCGCTCGCCTGTCTCCTGCCGGCGGCGCTGGTACGGTGGCGGACGAACGACGCGCGCGACGTCTGGTTCTTTGCCGCGCTCACGCTCGCCACGGCGGGGCCGCTGCTCAATGCCGCCATGCAATTTGCCGGTCGGTGGCCAACCAGCTTTGCCGCCTCGCTATGGCTTACCGTTGCCGTGACGATGATCTTGTTCTGGGGCTTGATCGCGGTGGAGAAGCCGAGCTGGCGGCTGACGCCGATTTTGGTGCCGGTGCTTTTCCTATTCGGATTGCTGGCGACGGTATGGCAGAGCGATCGTGGCCGGCCGCTTGCGGCGACTGTATCGGCCGGTTGGCTCGACGCTCATATCGTCTTCGCCCTCTTGACCTACGGCCTCATCACCCTCGCTGCGGTCGCGGGCATCTCGGTCCTGGTGCAGGAACAGGCGCTCAAATCGAAACGCCGCGGCCGGCTGTCACGGCATCTGCCCGCCGTCGCCGATGCCGAACGTGCGGAGGTGCGTCTCTTGATTGGCGCCGAGCTTGTGCTCGCCCTTGGTCTCTTAAGCGGTGCCGGGGCCGAGTTGCTGTTGGCCCACAGCATGATGCCGCTCGATCACAAGATTGGCTTTTCTCTCGCCGCATTTGTCGTGCTCGGTGCGGTGCTGCTGATGAGATGGCAAGCCGGTATGCGCGGCAGGCGAGCGGCGCGTTGGGCGCTTGTGGCCTATCTGTTGCTCACGCTCGCCTATCCGGGTGTCAAATTCGTGACTGACGTGCTGATGGCTTGACTGAATGCGGTGCGATAAAGACCGCTCTAGTCCCAATAATTTTCTTATTGCGCACTGCAACAAAACCGCTATTATGCATATTCAATAAGCAAATGCCGTGACTGCACAAAAAATGAGCATTTCGGTTGGTCCCGTGACTTTGGCGCAACCGGTGCTGCTGGCACCGATGTCGGGGGTGACTGATCTGCCGTTCCGCCGGTTGGTCAAGCGTCACGGCGCGGGATTGGTGATTTCCGAGATGATCGCGAGCGCCGCCATGATCCGCGAGAGCCGGCGTAGCCTGACAATGGCTTCGACCGAGCCCGAGGAACAGCCGATGGCGGTGCAGCTTGCCGGCTGCGAGCCTGATGATCTGGCCGAAGCGGCGAAGCTCAACGAAGACCGCGGCGCCGCCATGATCGACATCAATTTCGGCTGTCCGGTGAAGAAAGTTGTCAACGGCAATGCCGGTTCGGCGCTGATGCGCGATGAAGTCAAGGCGGCGCGACTCCTGGAAGCGACGGTAAAGGCGGTGCGCCTGCCGGTAACCTTGAAAATGCGCACCGGCTGGGACGATCGCAGCCGCAACGCGCCCGCGCTCGCCCGCATCGCGGAGCAAAGCGGCATCCGCATGATAACCGTGCACGGCCGGACGCGCTGTCAGTTCTATTCCGGCACTGCCGATTGGGCCTTCGTCCGCGAAGTGAAGGGAGCGGTGCGGATTCCGGTGATCGTCAATGGCGACATCGTGTCGTTCGCCGATGCGCGCCGTGCGCTCGAACTATCCGGCGCCGACGGCGTCATGATCGGACGCGGCAGTTATGGCCGGCCATGGTTTCCGTGCCAAGTTGCGCGCCACATCGCCGGTGGCGAGCCGTTGCCCGACCCGCCGCTCGATGTGCAGCGCGACATCGTGCTGGAGCACTATCGCGCCATGCTGTCGCACTACGGCACCGATGCCGGTGTGCGCATCGCCCGCAAGCATATCGGCTGGTACTCGAAGGGTCTCCCAGGCTCGGCCGAGTTTCGCCACGCCATCAACCGGATCGATGATTGGGAGCGTGTTATCGGCGCAATCGGCGTGTTCTACGACGCATTGACTGAGCGGCGGGCGGACTGAGATGACGAAGAACGCGCGCGTCGCGGGGAGGTCCCCGCTTTGATATCGAGCCGGGCGCGATCCTGGCGGCGCTGCCCGATCCGGTGCTGGTGGTCGATACCGCCAACCGTTTGCATTATGCCAATGCGGCAGCCGAACAGTTTTTCGAATTGTCGGCCGCCAGCCTCAACGGACTGCCGCTCGATCAATTGTTCGCCGACGGATAGTCCGGTGACGACGCTTATCGATTCCGTGCGCCGGACCGGACACAGCGTCTCCGAATATGGCGTCTTGATCGAGAGTCCGCGGCTGCGGTCCGCACACCGTCACGATACAGGCGACGCAATTGCCGAGGATCGCGGCGACGTGGTGGTGCTACTGCAGCAGCGCTCGATGGCCGACAAGATCGACCGCCAGCTCACCCATCGCAACGCGGCGCGCTCGGTCACGGCAATGGCGGCCATGCTGGCGCATGAGGTGAAGAATCCGCTTTCGGGGATCCGCGGTGCGGCGCAGCTCCTCGAAGAGAATGCCTCGCAGCCCGATCGCGAATTGACGCACCTCATCTGCGACGAGGCTGACCGCATCTGCGCGCTTGTCGACCGCATGGAGGTGTTTTCCGACCGCCGCCCGATCGAGCGCAGCCCGGTCAATATTCATGAGGTGCTCGACCGCGCGCGGCTTTTGGCCCAGAACGGGTTCGCGCGCCACGTTCGCTTTGTCGCCGACTACGATCCGTCACTACCGCCGGTGCATGGCAACCGCGACCTCCTGATTCAGACTTTCCTCAACCTGGTGAAAAACGCGGCCGAGGCGGTGCCGGCGCAGGGCGGCGAAATTCAGCTCGCGACCGCGTACCAGCACGGCGTGCGTCTCGCCGTGGCGGGCAGCGATGACCGCGTCCATCTGCCGTTGGTCGTGTCGATCATCGACAATGGCGAGGGTGTGCCGGAAGATCTGCGCGCCCATCTCTTCGATCCGTTCGTCACCACCAAACACAACGGCACCGGTCTCGGCTTGGCATTGGTCGCCAAGGTGGTGAATGATCATGGCGGCGTTATCGAATTCGACAGCCAGCCGCGTCGCACCGTCTTCCGCGTGTGCCTGCCCATGGCGGCGCGGCAGGTTTCAGAAGCAGCATGACCGGCGCCACCATCCTTGTGGCCGATGATGACCGCGCCATCCGCACCGTGCTGACGCAGGCGCTGGCGCGGCTAGGCTATGATGTTCGCACCACCGGCAACGCCGCGATGCTGTGGCGCTGGGTCGCGGATGGCGTGGGCGACCTGGTCATAACCGACGTAGTGATGCCTGACGAGAACGGGCTCGACCTCATTCCGCGCATCAAGAAGCTGCGGCCCGAGCTGCGGGTGATCGCCATGAGCGCGCAGAACACGCTGTTGACGGCGGTGAAGGCTACGGAGCGCGGCGCCTTCGAATATCTGCCCAAGCCCTTCGACCTGCGCGAATTGGTCAATGTCGTGCAGCGTGCGCTGACGACCCCGTCTGCTGCCCCCGCCGCCGACGGCGAAGAGGTGGACGAGCAACTGCCACTGATCGGCCGCTCGCCGGCGATGCAGGAGATTTACCGGATCCTGGCGCGGCTGATGCAGACGGACCTCACCGTGATGATCGTCGGCGAAAGCGGCACCGGCAAGGAACTGGTGGCGCAGTGCGCTCCATGATTACGGCAAGCGGCGCAATGGTCCGTTCGTCGCCGTCAACATGGCGGCGATCCCGCGCGAGCTGATCGAGAGCGATCTCTTTGGCCATGAGAAGGGGTCGTTCACCGGTGCCCACGCGCGCGGTATCGGCAAGTTCGAGCAGGCGCAGGGCGGCACGCTGTTCCTCGACGAGATCGGCGACATGCCGCTCGAAGCGCAAACCCGGTTGCTCCGGGTGCTGCAGACCGGCGAATACACAACTATTGGTGGTCGCGTTCCCATTCGCGCCGATGTCCGCGTCATTGCTGCCACGCACCGCGACCTGCGCCAGCTGATCCGTCAGGCACTGTTCCGCGAGGATCTGTTCTACCGACTCAACGTCGTGCCGATTCGCTTGCCTCCTGTGCGCGAGCGCACCGAGGACGTCGCGGCCTTGGCGCGGCACTTCTTTTCTTTGGCGCATCAGGAGGGACTCCCGCTCAAATCGCTCGACACCGCCGCGATGGAGCGGCTCAAATCCTACCGCTGGCCGGGCAATGTGCGCGAACTCGAAAACCTGATCCGCCGGCTGGCCGCACTCTATTCGCAGGAAGTGATCGGCCTCGACATCATCGAAGCGGAACTTGCCGAGACGGCGCCCAACGGCAATGGCGAGCCCGCCAATGAGGGGCTGAGCGGCGCCGCCGAACGGCACTTGCGCGATTATTTCGCTGCTCACAAGGGCAGCTTGCCGCCCTCAGGCCTTTACGACCGGGTTCTGCGCGAGATTGAACGGCCGCTGATTCAGCTGACGCTCGGCGCGACTCGCGGGAATCAGCTGAAGGCGGCACAGCTTCTCGGCCTAAACCGCAACACCCTGCGGAAGAAAATCCGCGAATTGGACATCGATATCGCCCGCGGCCTAAAATAGCCGCGTGAGGGAATCACGAGCAACCGGGTGGAAGTCCTTCCCATCATCTCCTAGCGGCGAGGGAGGGCGGAGGGCGGGAGTGTGGCGTGGGTGGGTTGGGGCTCGGCACCAATATCCGCCACCCATTCCAGCTGCTCCGGCTCCTCGCTCCGCTCCCCCTATCCGGGGGAGCAGAATTTGACGGCAGGCATCGCTTCCGGGCGCGCAGGTTCCTTGGCGCGCCTGTTGTCGTGGGCAAAGCGGGTCAACCTCTCCTACAAGTTCGCGGTCGTGCTGGCGGTCGCGGTGGTGGCGTCGGCGATCGGCACCTACAGCGCCGTGTTGGGTCTCCCGCCTTTCGGCAATCGCGCCACGATCAATCAGCTGTTTCTATTGCTCAACCTGATTCTGGTGTTGCCACTCTGCGGCATCATCTTCTGGCGCGTGGCGCAGGTTTGGGCGGAACGGCGGCGTGGTCTTGCCGGTTCCCGCCTCCATATCCGGCTGGTGCTGTTATTCGGCCTGGTGGCGGTGATCCCGACCATTATCGTGGCCGTGTTCTCCTATCTGCTTTTCAGTTTCGGCGTTCAGTCCTGGTTTTCGGAGCGCGTGCGCACGGCCTTGTCAGAATCGCTGGCGGTCGCCGAGGCCTATCTGCACGAGCATCAAAACACGATCCGCGCGGACGTTTCCAGCATGGCGGCGGATCTCGAACGCGATTCGCAGTTCCTGATCATGGAGCCGCAGCGCTTCGGCCAGATGGTGGAGGCGCAGGCGGCGTTGCGGTCGCTCACCGAAGCAGTGGTATTCGACGGCGAGGGCCGCATCCTCGCCCGGTCCGGCCTCACCGCGTCGCTCGAATTGGAAGCCGGTGCCAGAAGGTGCCGTCCAGCAGGCCAATGCCGGCAACATTGCGGTGATGACGTCCGATAACGACGACCGCGTGCGCGCGCTGGTCAAGTTGCCGGATTTCGGCGATGTCTATCTCTATGTCGGGCGCTTCATCGATCCGACCGTGATCGCTCATATGCAGCAGACACAAAGCGCGGTCGCCCAGTACCAAAAATTGGAGGGCGAACGCTCGCAATTCCAATATGCGCTATCGGTGCTGTTTCTCGTGGTCGGGACTGTTGCTGCTGACGGGCGCGGTATGGGCGGGCTGACGTTCGCGACCCGAATGGCGCGGCCAATCTCCTCGCTTGCCGCGGCGGCGGAGCAGGTCCGCGCCGGCGATCTCACGGCGCGCGTGCCCGAGGGTGACGCGACGACGAGTTCGGTTCGCTGTCGCGCGCCTTCAATCGGATGACGCATCAATTGGAGACGCAACGCGCCGAACTAGTCGCGGCCAACCGCCAACTCGACGACCGGCGTCGTTTCACCGAAACGGTGCTTGGCCGGCGTCTCGGCCGGGCGTGATCGGCCTCGATCAGGCGGGACGCATCAATCTGCCAAACCGCTCGGCTTCGCTGCTGCTGGCGACCGATCTCGATCAACGTCTCGGCCAGGAACTCATCGCTTCCGTGCCGGAGATGGCCGGCCTGTTCGAGGAAGTACGCCGCCGTCCGGAACGGCTGGCGCAGGCGCAGATCGAGCTGACGCGTCACCATCGTTCGCAGACTCTGCTGGTGCGCATCGCCGCCGAGCGCGTCGATGGTGAGGTCAATGGTTACATCGTCACGTTTGACGACATCACCGAGCTGGTGTCGGCGCAGCGCAAGGCGGCCTGGGCGGACGTCGCGCGCCGGATCGCGCACGAAATCAAAAATCCACTAACGCCGATCCAACTTTCGGCCGAACGTCTGAAGCGCAAATACTCGCGCGAGATCACGAACGATCCCGAGACTTTCACCAATTGCACTGACACAATCATTCGTCATGTCGGCGATATCGGCCGCATGGTCGATGAATTTTCATCCTTTGCCCGTATGCCGGCGCCACTGATGAAGGAAGAGGATCTGGTGGAGCTGGTGCGCCAGGCGGTGTTCCTGCAACGCACTTCGACGCCGGAGATTCGCTTCAGCCGTTGACGTGCCTGATCGCGCACTAGTGCATTGCGACGCGCGGCAGGTCAGCCAAGCGTTGGTCAATATTCTGAAGAATGCCGCGGAATCGATCCAGGGCCGCGACGGCAGCGCACCGCCCGGTGAGATCGAGGTCGTGATCACCGCCTTCCCGCAACAGGTGCAGGTGACGCGTCGCTGACAACGGTCGCGGCCTGCCGATCGAAGGTCGCGAGCGCCTGACCGAGCCTTATGTGACGACGCGGGCCAAAGGCACGGGGCTCGGTCTCGCGATTGTCGAAAAAAATCATGGAAGATCATCGAGGGCGAATTACTGTTGGAAGATCGGGAAGGGGGCGGCGCTCGCGTGCGTTTGGTGTTCGATCGAAGTGCGGCGGCGGAGGAAACCAGACCTGCTCCAGTGGGGGCGGCATCCATGGCGCATGACGTTCTGGTGGTCGATGACGAGGCGAGATATCCGCTCGCTGATTTGCGGCATTCTCAATGACGAGGGGTATGACACACGCGGCGCCGCCAGCAGCGGCGAAGCATTAGCCGCGATCCGGGCACGACAGCCGTCGTTGGTGATCCTCGATATCTGGCTGCAGGGTAGCGAGCTCGACGGGCTCGAGATCCTGAAAATCGTCCGGCGCGACACGCCCAACGTGCCGGTGTTGATGATCAGTGGCCACGGCACCATCGAGACCGCTGTGGCCGCCATCAAGATCGGCGCTTACGATTTCATCGAAAAACCGTTCAAGACCGACCGGCTTCTGCTGTTCGTCGAGCGCGCCATCGAGGCGGCGCGGCTCAAGACGCGAGAACGAAGAACTTCGTCTGCGTGCCGGCGGCGACGAGGAATTGACCGGCGGCATCGACCAAGATATCGCAGCTTGCGTCAGACCATCGATCGGGTGGCGCCAACCGGTAGCCGAATTCTGATCAGCGGGCCCGGCCGGCTCGGGCAAGGAAGTCGTGGCGCGCCTCGTCCACAAACGCTCGCGGCGGGTCGAGGGTCCGCTCGTGGTGGTGAACAGCGCCCGGCTGGCGCCCGATCGGTTCGAGATCGAGTTGTTCGGCGCCGAAGCGAGTGCCGTCGCGCCCGACATTCCGCGCACCATCGGGCTCTTCGAACAGGCGCATGGCGGCACGCTGTTTCTCGACGAGGTCGCCGACATGCCGCCCGAGACGCAGGGTAAGATCGTACGTGCGTTGCAGGACTCAGACCTTCAACCGTGTCGGCGGCGGCAAGGTCACGGTCGATGTCCGGGTCATCGCCTCGACCAGCCGCGACTTGCCGCTCGAGATCGCGGCGGGGCGGTTCCGCGAGGATCTGTATTATCGCCTCGCCGTGGTGCCGATTATGGTGCCGCCGCTGATCGAGCGGCGGGAGGACATTCCGTTGCTCGCCGGTCATTTGATGCAGCGGGCGGCCGCGGCTGCTCGTCTTGTGCCGCGCGCCTTCGGCGACGATGCTCTGGCGGCGTTGCAATCCTATGACTGGCCCGGCAATGTGCAGGCAATTGCGAAACGTCATCGAGTGGCTGCTGATCATGGCGCCGGGCGAAAGCCATCAGCCGATCCGCGCCGACATGCTGCCGGCGGAAATCGGCGGCAGCGGGCCGCGCCGCGCGTGGCGATCGCGCCGCCGAAATGATGAGCCTGCCGCTGCGCGAGGCGCGCGAAATGTTCGAGCGCGACTATCTCCTGGCGCAGGTCAGCCGCTTCGGCGGCAATATTTCGCGCACCGCCGCCTTTATCGGCATGGAGCGCTCCGCACTGCACCGCAAGCTCAAGTCGTTGGGCTCGCGGAACCGAGCCCGAGCAGGCGGATCGGCCGCGCCATTGGCGAACAGACGTCGCCAATCGGCAAATCCAGGCCGATGCAGTAGACGCGGGTCGTTAAGAGCACTGGCGCTCGTCTGATGCCGGTCACGCACACCAGAACCGTCACCTTTCCGTGGCTCCACAGCGACCAGTGACCACCGAGAACGGCGATGTCCCGCATCGCCTACGTCAATGGCCGCTACGTCCCGCATCGGCTTGGCCGCGTCCATGTCGAGGATCGCGGCTTTCAATTCGCCGACGCCGTCTATGAGGTGATCGCGATCCAGCGCGGCGCTTTTATCGACGAGGACCGCCATCTGGCAAGCGCTGACACGCGGTCGCGCGGCGTGCTCGCGCTGGCGGCGCCGATTAGCGACGCCGCGCTCAAGCAGGTGATGCGCGAGACGGTGCGCCGCAACCGGGTCACCGACGGCATCGTCTATCTCCAGGTCTCGCGCGGCGTCGCACCGCGCGATTTCGCATTTCCAACGCTGCCCGGCCGAGCCTTGGTCGTCACTGCGCGGCGCATGCGCATCGCCGACCCGCGCCTCATCGCAGAACGGCGTCGCGGTCATCACCGTGCCGGACATGCGCTGGAAGCGGCCCGACATCAAATCCGTCTCGCTGCTGCCCAACGTGCTGGCAAAGCAGCAGGCGAAAGAAGCCGGCGCCTACGAGGCTTGGCAGATTGATGCGCAGGGCAACGTCACCGAGGGCACCTCCTCCAACGCCTGGATCGTCAGTGCCGCGGCGAGGTTGATCACGCGACAGGCCGATACCGAGAATCCTCAATGGCGTCACCCGCCTGGCGTCTTCGACATTTTGCGCGCGAGGGTTTGTGCTTGATCGAGCGGCCGTTCAGCGTCGCCGAGGCCAAGGCGGCACGCGAGGCGATGCTCACCAGCGCCACCAACGGCGTGTGCCGGTCGTGCGCATCGACGGCGCGCCGGTCGGCGAGGGCCGCCCCGGCCCGCTCGCCCTCAGACTCGCCGCGGCCTACCGCGATTTCATGGACGGCAGCGCATGACCCGTCCCCGCGCGGTGCTGTTCGACTGGGACAACACGCTGGTCGATAGCTGGGACACGATCCACGACGCGATGGGCCATTGCTTTACGCAGATGGGGCGCGAGCCGTGGAGCCTCGCCGAGGTCAAGGCGCGGACGCGGCTGTCGCTGATCGAGGCGTTTCCGCCGATCTTCGGCGAGCGCTGGCAGGAGGCGCGGCAGCATCTATTTCGACCGTTTCCACGCGATCCATCTCGAGCGCATCAAGCCGTTGCCCGGGCGTCCCGGCCTGCTCGACGGGCTGGCGGCGCTCGGCGTGCCGCTCGCCGTTGTCAGCAACAAGACCGGCGCCACTTTGCGCCAAGGAGGCCGAGTCATTTCGGCTGGACCCCACGCTTTGCGCGGCTGGTCGGGCGCCGGCGACGCCAGCGCCGACAAGCCGGCGGCGGCGCCGATCCTGATGGCGCTCGAAGCGGCCGGCATGTCGCCTGGCCGTCATGTCTGGTATATCGGCGACACCGGCATCGATATGCAATGTGCCGCCAATGCCGGATGTCATGGCGTGTTGCTGCACGAACGCGTTTCCCGGCGATCCCGTCCTCGAGCGATTTGCCCCGGCGTTGAGGTTCGCCGATTGCGCCACGCTTTCTTGCCCATATCAAAGCCTTGTGATTTGGCGCTGGGATCCTATTTGCTATGTATTAGCGGATCGGTCGCCCGGGACGCTCCTAGGGGGGGCAGTTTGCAGTGCGGTCCAAAGTCAATGAGGGGAATCCCCATGTCGTCGGAAAAATCACAGAACGTTCAGGATGTATTCCTGAATAACGTTCGAAAAAACAAAACACCTGTCACGGTATTCCTGGTCAATGGCGTGAAATTGCAGGGGATCATTACCTGGTTCGATAATTTCTGCGTCTTGCTGCGGCGCGACGCCCACTCGCAGCTCGTCTATAAGCACGCGATTTCGACCGTGATGCCGGCACAGCCGATCCAATTGTTCGAAGGCGGCAAGGAACCTGAACAAGACTGATCCCACGATGCCGTCACGGCGGCCGGCACCGGCCACCTCCCTGCTTGGTGCTTCACCCCTATCTGCGCGCCGCGATGCCGGCGACGATGCGGCCATGCGCTCGACCGCAGGCGCGGCTCGATGAGGCGGTCGGACTGGCTGGCGCGATCGACCTACAGCGTCGTCCATGAGGCGGCGCTGCCGGTACGACAATGGCGGCCGTCATCGCTGATCGGCCAAGGCGCGGTCGAAAACCTGGCGCAAATCGTCGAGCAAATGCACGTCGAGGTCGCCGTGATCGACGCGACCGTCTCGCCGGTTCAGCAGCGCAATTTGGAGCGCGCCTGGAACTGCAAAGTCATCGACCGGTACCGGCCTGATCCTTGAAATTTTCGGTGAACGAGCGCGCACCCATGAGGGGCGGCTGCAGGTCGAACTCGCGGCGCTGACCTATCAGCGCTCGCGGCTGGTCAGATCTTGGACCCATTTGGAAAGACAGCGCGGCGGTTTCGGCTTCCTCGGCGGTCCTGGCGAAAGCCAGCTCGAAATGGACCGCCGTTTGATCGGCGACCGCATCGTCAAGCTGAAGCGCGAGAATCGACGGCATGAAGCGCACCCGCGACTTGCAACGCCATGCGCGCCAGCGGGTGCCATATCCTGCGATCGCGCTCGTCGGCTATACCAATGCCGGAAAATCAACCTTGTTCAATCGGCTGACCCGTGCCTCGGTGGTGGCCGCCGACCAACTGTTCGCGACACTCGACCCGACAGTCCGAGCAGATCGAGCTGCCTTCGGGCCGCAAGGCGATTCTCTCCGATACGGTCGGTTTCATTTCCGATTTGCCGACGCAGCTCGTCGCCGCGTTCCGCGCCACGCTCGAGGAGGTCACTGAGGCCGATCTCATCGTCCATGTCCGCGACCTACATCATCCCGAGACGAAGCACAGCGCGCCGACGTCCATGCCGTTCTCGAAGAGTTGGGCTCGGCGAGCGGCTGCAGCACAGCACCATCGAGGCGCTCAATAAGATTGATCTCCTCGATTGCCGGCAGGGCTTGGCGCTGGAGTTTCGGCTGTGGCGCAACGGCGCGGAGACCAAATCAGTCGCAGTCTCGGCGGTCACGGGCGAGGGCAGCGATCAATTGCTGGCACTGATCGACGCGCGCCTCGCGGGCGATCGCGAACTGGTCGAGCTCGACGTGCCGATGAGTGACGGCGCCGGGCTGGCCTGGCTTTATGCCCATGGCGAGGTGCTGCGCCGGGTCGACGAGTGAAGCGGCCGCGCATCTCGCGGTGCGCCTGTCGCCGGCCGATCTCGGTCGATTTCGGAACCGCGAATTACGCCATTGAAGCGGGTTTAAGGGGCGGATTTTTGCCCGTGAGAATCATGAAATTCGATTTAACTTTATTCGACCGACGAACCACCGCTAAATGCCCGGCAGCGGCTTTGCCGCGCCGCCCGCTCAACCCCCTTGGCGGGCGAAGACCCCTGGGTGGCTCCGCCCGCTATCCATCCTCCATGATGGCGGGCGGGGCGCCTTCGTTTTACCCTTAATATAAAGATGTTAGGCGTCTATTCTTCATCTGCAATGGGATTGCGCAGCCGGCCGATTCCGGAGGCCTCGACTTCGACCACATCACCCGGTTTGAGCCAGCGCGGCGGATCGAACCGCACCCCGGCGCCGATTGGCGTTCCAGTCGAGATGACATCGCCCGGCCGCAAGGTCATGAAGGTCGAGACATAGCTGATGAGATCGGCGAAACCGTACATGAGATTGGCGGTGATGTCGTGCTGGCGACGCTCGCCATTGACGAAGGTCGAGACCGTCACGATCGCTCATAATCGGGGATCTCGTCGGCGGTCACGAGCCACGGTCCCATCGATCCGCTGGCGTCGAAATTTTTGCCCTGGGTCACGTTGAATTTGCCGTGCCGCGTCCAGTCGCGGATCGTGCCTTCCTGGAAGCAGGCGAGGCCAAAGATATGCCTGTTTGCTGCGTTCCTCGGGATGCGCCGGCCCGGCTTTGCCGATCACCAGCGCGATCTCGCCTTCGTAGTCGAGCTGGATCGATTCGTGCGGTCGCAGGATGGGCTCGCCGTGGCCCACCAGCGACTCACGGGTGCGGAAGAACATGCTCGGATATTGCGCCGCCTCGCTGCCGTCTTTGTATTCGGCGTTGCGGTCGCGGTAGTTGACCCCGATGCACAGAATCTTCTCCGCATCCGGAACGGGAATGCGATAGTGGATGGCGGCATAGCGCCATGTCGCGCCGAAGCGCGCTCCGCCTCGTCGCGCAAAACCGGCAACGCATCGTGCGCGATAGCATCGCGCAAGCTTGCATATCGCGTCTTGAGTCGTGCGCCGAGATCGACGACGCCGTCGCCCTTGACCGCGCCCCAGGAATCCGTGCCATGAGCCGTATAAGACAGAAGCCGCATATTGCGATCCTAGGATTGTTACCCGACGCAGACAACAGTTGAGCTTTGCGCGCCTCTCTCGCGCTACCATGGGCGGCATTGTGATGGGTCACCGCTCGAGCCTAGGCGCCGCCGTTTTTGATCTGTTTTACCCGCGCCGGATCGGCTTGCATGAGCGCGCGCGCTCTTCAAGTGAGCAGGCGATTTGATCATGTCTGGCGGCTCTTGATATAAGGCATGTTCATGATAGCTCTGGTGCTACACCCGGGATCAATGGACCTGCAATGAGCCTCTATTACCTGCAAAAGCTGCTCTACAACCTTAACCGCGAGCCGGCGGTGCAGCGCGATTTCAAGGCCGATCCGCTGCCTGTTATGGCCGCATATGATCTCACCGACCAGGAAAAAAAGGCGCTCAAAGACGCTGACATTGGCTTGCTTTACGTCTTCGGCGTCAACGGCCAGCTACTCATGCATTATGCCGCGCTGCTCGGCATCGAGTGGGACGATTATCTCGAAGCGATGCGCGAAGGTGTCCGCCGGCATGGGCCGGTGCGCGCCGGAATCTATGCCTTGGTGGAGGAATAGTTGGCTCTGGTATTTGCCGGCATCTGCAGCCACGCGCCGGGCATCGTCAATCGCGCCGAGCGCGTCGAGGCCCGTCGTCGTGAGGCACTTTATGAGGCCTATGCACGCATGGGGCGCGCCATCGGCGACAAGTCTCCGGACGTGCTAGTGGTCATCGGCGCTGAGCATTTCGGTAATTTCTTCATGGACAACATGCCGGCCTTCGCTATGGGCATGGCCGATTATTACGAAGGCCCGATCGAGGATGAAGCGTGGCTTAAGATCAAGCGCCGTCGCGTCGCCGGCAATCGCGACCTCTCCCAACGTCTTATTGCGCGGGTGATGGATGAGGTCGATGTCGCCTATTGCGAGGAGTGGAAGCTCGATCATGCCATTATGGTGCCGCTCCATTTTCTTACGCCCGACTACCGTCTGCCGATCGTGCCGGCCAATATCAATTGCCAAGGTCCGCCGTTGACGCCGCTCCACCGCGCCTATCGCTTCGGAGAGGCGCTGCGCCGCGCCGCCGACGCGATGCCGGAAAGCATCGCCATCATCGGCACGGGCGGCATCTCGCATTGGCCGGCGACGCCAAATTCGGGAAAGATCAATGAGGCTTGGGACCGGGATTTCCTGGCGCGGTGGGCGCGCGGCGACAAGGCGGCGATGTTGTCCTATAGCGATACGGAAACCTATCGCGATGCCGGGCAGGGCGGTTTTGAGATTCGCACCTTCATTGCCATTGCGGGCGTCGCACCCGATAGCAGGGGCGACATTTGGCACTACGACGCTATCAGTCCCTTCGCAGTCGGGTGCACGGTCGGGGTTATGAACCTTTAGGAGGAGTGTCGCAGGCGAACCCTTAGGCCGCTTGAGGGTCTTTTGGATGACGGGTCACTCGCCCAATTTGTCGGCGTCCGAAAATGGCGAGACGCCAGAGGTTGGATCGGCGCATGATCGTGCCATGCAACTCGATCCCGATATTTGTTATCGCGCGGTGGTTGCCCGCGATCCGCGCTTCGACGGTCGTTTCTTTGTCGCCGTGAGCACCACTGGCATCTATTGCCGGCCGATCTGTTCTGCCCGGACGCCCCACCGCGACCATGTGACCTTCTATCCGACCGCCGCGGCGGCGCAGGAAGCGGGCTATCGCGCGTGTTTGCGTTGCCGCCCTGAGACGGCGCCGAATGTCGGCGCCTGGCGCGGCACATCCAACACGGTGAGCCGGGCGCTGGCACTGATCGAAAGCGGTGGGCTCGATGCCGATAACGTCGAGACGTTGGCCGGGCGGGTCGGTGTCGGTGGCCGGCAATTGCGCCGCCTGTTCCAGGAGCACCTTGGTGCATCGCCTCTGGCAGTGGCGCAGACGCGGCGTATCCTTCTGGCAAAGCAACTCATTCATGAGACTGGTCTGGCTATGACCGAGGTGGCGCTGGCGGCGGGCTTCGGCAGCGTGCGCCGGTTCAACGATACTTTTCGCCAACTCTACCACCGTCCACCCAGGGCCTTGCGACGGCGCGACGTCGCGCGCGATGGTTCGGCGATCGAGTTGACCCTGGCTTACCAGGCACCGTACGACTGGGATACCATCATCAGTTTTCTCGCTGCGCGCGCTATTCCGGGCGTCGAAAGCGTAGCGCGTTCCATCTATCGCCGCACTTTTGCCAACGGCATCATCACAGTTTCGCACGAACCGGAACGACGCCGGCTGCGCGTCGCGGCGCGGCTCGACGATATTGGCGTCCTGTCGTCAATCCTGCCGCGGGTGCGCCGCGTCTTCGATGTCGATGCCGATCCCGAGGCCATTGCGGGGTGTCTGTCGCGTGATCCGCTGTTGGCGCCGCTCTTGGCTCACCGTCCAGGGCTGCGCCTGCCCGGTGCCTGGGACGGGTTCGAGATGGGGGTGCGCGCCGTGATCGGCCAGCAGATCACGATCGCCGGCGCGCGAGGCCTCCTCGGCAAATTGGTTGCGGCTTACGGTGCCAACCTCTCCGGTGCAGGAGACGGCCTGACGCACATCTTCCCCACGTCCGACCGGCTCGTCGGTAAAGACCTTGCGGCGCTGGGCATGCCTCGCGCCAGGGCCCTCACCATCTCACATCTGGCGCAGGCCGCGCTTGTCGACCGGACACTCTTCGAGCGTAGTGCCAGCCTCGAAGAAGCGGTCGAGAAATTATGTGAGGTGCCAGGCATCGGTAATTGGACCGCCCAGTACATCGCGATCCGCGCCCTGCGCGAGCCCGATGCTTTCCCCGCTTCGGATATCGGCTTGTTGCGTGCGCTGACGGAGAATGGTGTACGGCCGACACCGCAGGCGGTCGCGGCGCGCGCCGAGGCATGGCGGCCGTGGCGCGCTTACGCCGCGCAACATCTGTGGGCCCATGATGCCGCGCCGTCACCCGCGCGACAGGAGAGAAAAATTGAAACTTACCCTCGAAAAACTGCCGTCGCCGATCGGAATCATTCTGCTCGTTTGTGACGGCGAGGCAATTCGCGCACTCGACTTCGAGGATTTCGAGCCGCGCCTTACGCGGATGCTGCGTCGCCAATACGGCGATCTCGAGTTTGTGAGCGGCAAGGCGCCTCACGCTATAGCTGCGGCAATCCGCAACTACTTCGACGGCGACATCCGTGCCACCGACCAGCTGCCGACAGCGACCCGAGGCACTGATTTTCAGCGCAAGGTGTGGGCAGGGTTGCGCAAGATTCCTGCCGGCACGACGTGGAGCTACGGTGATCTCGCCAAGCATATCAGCAGTCCTAAGGCATGCCGCGCCGTTGGTCTTGCCAATGGCAGCAATCCGATTGCTATTGTCGTCCCGTGCCACCGCGTCATCGGTGCCAACGGTACGCTTGCTGGCTATGGCGGCGGCATGCCGCGCAAGCGCTGGCTGCTTTGTCATGAGGGCGTGACAATTGCCTAGGAGGTCGCAATGAGTGCCAATCCACAGCAAGCCGACAAGTTCCATGCGCTGCATCGCGACTTCTTGATTCTGCCTAACGCCTGGGACCCTGGCAGCGCTCGCATCATTGAGGCCTCCGGCGCCACCGCCATCGCCACCACCAGCTCCGGTCTGGGGTGGAGTTGCGGCTATCCCGATGGCAATGCGATTCCGGTTGATGTGTTAGCTAAGGCGGTTGCCAGTATTGTGCGCGTCGTTTCCGTGCCTTTGTCGGTCGATATCGAGGGTGGCTATGCCAGCGACGCAGAGACAGTGGGCAAGAATGTCGCGGTCATCCTCGACAGCGGTGGCGTCGGCATCAACATCGAGGACGGGAAGGATCCGCCCGATTTGATGAGCCGCAAGATTTCGGCGGCGCGCCAAGCGGGACAGCATACCGGCGTGCACCTGTTCATCAATGCCCGCACCGATGTTTATCTTCACTCGCTGGTACCCAAAGAAAGCATGGTTGCGGAGAGCATCGAGCGCGCCGCGCGCTATCGCGAAGCGGGTGCCGACGGCATTTTCGTTCCCGGCGCGACCGAACCCGACGCGCTCCGCGCCATCGCCCGAGCCGTGGCACCGCTGCCCCTCAATGCCATGGTGCGCCCAGACCTGCCGCCGGCGGCAACGCTCAAGACCCTAGGCGTGCGCCGCCTCTCTGCCGGCGGCGCGATCGCGATGAGCGCGTTAAGCTTGACACGAAAGCTTGCCATCGAATTTCTGGCTAACGGCGATTCCCTCGCGCTTTCTGCCAATATTCAGGGGCTGACCTATCCCGGGCTTAATGCCCTATTCAAGAAGTAGCGGCACATCCCGGTCGGGTTATCTGGCGACTTGACTATGATCGGCGGTACCGCGGACATCAACACTGCCTTAGCGAGGTCGATGCCGACCGCGTGATAGCCGCGCTGGACGAAGAACAGCAGCTGGCTATCCCAGTCGTCGGCGCTGAGCGGCGCGCCATCATGGAAAACGACTGGTTGGCCGTGACCCCAGTCCTTATGGAAAATCTGGACGTCATCCTTGGTCGTGAGGGTGCTCATGATCTTGCCTCCCGTACTTGTAGTGCTAGGGCCGAGCCTCGGGCACAACCGAAACGATACCTGCCCCGAGGTAAGTGTCCGCTTTCCTCTTGATTGCCGAAGCGGCGCGCCCCTCAAGGCTTATGGGGTCAGCCCAGCAAGCAAAGCTTTCGCCTCCCTCAGATCGGGTGCGTTGAAGCCTCGTTGAACCAGCGGTAGATCGGGGCGAGAAGATCGTTGGCTTCGCTACGCTTTCCGTGGCTACCCCGGAGTTGAGCGAGATGGAAGCGTTAACGACAATGGTACTGGTTTCTGAGCATCCGATGAATGGCCTACCAGTTTGCAGCAGGATGGGCATTAAGCCGCATAAAGGCCGCGGTGGCCCTGGCTGCCCGGCGCTCCGCTTCGAATGGTTTCGGCGCAGATGCAATCCCGAGCAGCAAACTCACCAGCAGCCCCTCCCAGAGTAAGCCCAGATACTGCGCCGCCATCTCCGCCGGTTTCCCGGGGCCAATCAGCCCGGCCGATTGAGCGTTCTCCAACAGCCGGACCAACGCGCCGCGCGCCGCTGCGCGACCAGCCGAGTCCAGTGCCTGGGCTATTTCGGGGGAGCGCGTCGCTTCCGCGATTGCCAACCGAAACGTTGCG
This sequence comes from uncultured Alphaproteobacteria bacterium, assembly GCA_963804725.1. Taxonomy (GTDB): domain Bacteria; phylum Pseudomonadota; class Alphaproteobacteria; order ATCC43930; family CGMCC-115725; genus JAATGI01. Next base: position 653,044 of record CAWDRN010000015.1, read on the forward strand.
ATGACGGTCGGGTGACAGCTCTCGCGCACGAGGTTTGTCGCAAATGCCGTAAGAGTTGAGGCAAGAGCCTCATGGGTGCGCGGCGCGGGCAGATCGGAAGGCAACCGCATTCGATCGCCGCGGCTCTCGATGCACGCGACGAGCATCGCATGTTTGCTGCCGAAATTCGCGTAAAGATCGCGTTTCGAAACCTTGGCTCGGGTTGCGATGTCGAGCGTGCTGGTGCCTGCATAGCCGCCTTCGGTGAACGCCCTGAAAGCCGCCGCCAGGATGCGCTGGCGCAGACGGTCGTCCACGCCAATCGAAGCGGCTTCTGTGGGTTTTTTCATTCTTTGGATCGAATCCTGTTGCAGCGGTACCAGATGGTACCATAAGGTACAGGTACTGATGGGTACCAGTCAACTCCGAACGGAGGCCGCGGTGGGCACTCAAACAGTTCAACCGACGAGCTCGCAAATGGAAAGCGCAACGAAGACCGGCGGCTCTCGGACCCCAAGGACGGCGTGGCTGATCGTGTCTCTGCTGTTTCTCTTCATGCTGATCAATTTTGCCGACAAGGCACTCATCGGGATTGCCGGAGTCCCGATCATGGAAGAGTTGCAGTTGAGCCCTCGCCAGTTCGGGTTGCTCGCTTCGAGCTTTTTCCTGCTGTTCTCCGTGTCGGCGGTAATTACGGGCTTTGTCGTCAATCGCGTGCAGACGAGATGGGCGTTGCTGATCATGGGACTGGTCTGGGCGCTTGCTCAGTTACCCATGATCGGCGCGGCCGGCTTCGTCACCATGATCGTTTGCCGCGTCGCGCTTGGCGCCGGCGAGGGACCGGCGTTTCCCGTGGCGCTACATTCAACCTACAAATGGTTTCCGAACGAGGCCCGCACGCTGCCGACCGCGATAATCGCGCAGGGTGCTGGCATCGGAATCATGATGGCACTGCCGCTGCTCAATTGGATCATCGTCAAATATTCGTGGCACTGGGCGTTCGGCGCGCTCGGCATCTCGGGCCTACTCTGGGCAACGGCGTGGCTGCTACTAGGCCGTGAGGGCGCATCGGCGAGTGCGGCCGGGGATGTGCCCGCCGGGAAGATTGCTTACAGACATTTGCTGCTGAGTCCGACAGTTATCGCCAGCTGGGGCGCAAGCTTTGGCGCTCAGTGGGCGCTGTCGCTCGCTCTCTCTTGGCAAGGCGCTTTTCTCATCAAGGGCTTGGGATTGCCGCAAGCCTCCGTCGGCGTGTTGGGCGCGCTTCCAGCGGTTGCCAGCGTGATCGTCGTCATTGCCGCAGGCTGGGCCTCACAGCGCTTGCTGGCACATGGAGTGCCAAGCCGGATTGCCCGGGGAATGTTCGGCGGCGCTTCCGTCGCGATCGGCGGCGCGGCAATGGCGATGATGCCGTTTGCGGCGAGCATAGCCGCCAAAATCGCCCTGACAACGATCGGTGTCGCGTTGCCTTCGGTAATCTACGTCATTGGCAACGCTGTCGTCAGCGAGATCACGCCCGTGGCGCAACGGGGCGCGCTGCTTGCGATCGGCACTGCTGTCAGCACCTCGGCCGGCCTTCTGGCTCCTTACATCATGGGAAGCGTCATCGAGACAGCTTTGACGCCACTCGATGGCTTCAACCTGGGGTTCGCAATCTGCGGCGTCATCATGGTAGTGGGGGGCGTAATTGGGTTGGCCCTTATTCGTCCTGAGCGCGAGACGGCACGTTGGTCGGGCGAAGTTCCCAGGCCAACTCCGCGACCTGCCTAGGCAGCCGCGCTGACGCTCCACCCAGTTCGACGAACCTGCAGATCGCCCTGAACAAGACGACCACTGGCATATGTCGTTCGAGAGGAAGCTGGTGGAAGGAGCATCGGGCTCAACCAGAACATCGACCCATGGGAAACTAATCAGCGCTTCGCCGCTGGCAACCAGGAGTTCTTCGACAAAATCGCCGCAAAGCCCTCAAAAAGCCAGTTTGAACCGCGTCTTTTTGGATTACCCCGTTGCTTGCGACGTCGACGCTCGCGCACGTTGCCATCGTCGCACTGCGACGCGCGGGCTACGACCCTCTACTTTAACAACGATCCCTGCGGACCGAGCGCCGCTCCGGCGTCCATGTCCGCCAGGATGTGCTGAAAACGCTCTTCGAGAACTGCCCTTTCGGTGGCATGGGAGAAGATGAAAAGCTGACCGTTCTCGATACCGTTCTTGACGCGCAGCCCGGCCTCGCGCGGATCCATACCGGCGCGATTGCGCTCTTGCATGGTGGCGATGTGCTCGGCGGCGCGGAGGTCGACCTTCGCATCGATCGGCCCGCCAAACCGCGCCGGCCGATTGCGACCGTTATTCGGCATGTTGCTCCGGATGTTGTTGGGGCAGAACACGCTGATCCCGATATTAGTGTCGGCCAACTCTCGAGACAGCTGCTCGCTTAACCCAACGAGTGCGTATTTGGTCGCCGTATAGGGGCCGCCCGCGATACTGGCACGCATTCCTGCCATCGATGAGGTCGAGACGATATGACTTGGCTCGCCATGTGCCTTCATATGCGGCACAAAACATTGCAAGCCGTGGATCACGCCCATCAAGTTGACGCCGATGGTCCACTCCCAATCGCTGTCCGCGATCTCCCAGGTGGGACCGGTCCGCGCCACGCCCGCATTGTTGCAGAGAAGATGGACCTTGCCGAATGCAGAGAAGGCGCGATCCGCAGCGCGCACATAGGATTGTCGGTCGGCAACATCGCACTCGATGCCGAGTGCCTGAGCGCCGCGCGCATTAAGGGCGCTGACGGCCGTCGCCAGCGCGTGCGCTTCGATGTCGGCGATGACGATGTTCATCCCTGCGTCGGCGAAGGTCTGCGCAAGACCTAAGCCGATACCACTGGCGCCACCAGTGATGAAAGCCGTCTTTCCCTTGAAGTCGCGCATGGCGTCTCCTCTCAATCGTAGGCGCTAACCGTGACTCGGAAGCGGTTCAAGACCATATCGACAGGTGCCGCGGGCAACAAGGTCGCCACCCGCAATACCCAGTACAGTTGCCGGGGAAACGCGATGCATGACCGGCCCTGTGCCAGCCCGCGACGGATGATCGCGGCAGCACGGTCCGCGCTCATCATCAGCGGCTGCGGGCCACTTTCGCGCGCCGCCATGGGCGTATCGACATTGCCGGGTAGGATGATCGTAACCTCAATCCCGTCGTCGCGCAGCCAGGCGCGCATCGCATCGGCATAAGCCAAGAGCGCGGCCTTGCTGGCGCAATAACCCGGCATTGAGGGCAAGCCCCGTACTCCGGCAAGCGAACTGACCAATGCAACCTGACCGCGTCGGCGACGTCGCATCGCCGGCAGCGCTGCGTGAAGCGTGTAGCACGCCGCCAGAAAATTGGTGTCGATGAGTCGTCGCACTTCCTCAATGCTTTCTTCGGCACCCTCATGGTGCCCTCCGGTGATGCCAGCATTGGCGATCACCAGATCGATCGGATGGATTGCTTCGACTTCGGCAACCCAAGCGGTCACCGCCGCTTGATCGCGAAGATCAAGCGTGCGCTCCAGCACGCTAGCGCCGGCCGCGATCGCGGCGGCGGCGGCGGCGGCTAGCTTTTGTCCGTCGCGACCGGTCAATGCGAGAGTCACGCCGGGGCGCGCATAGGCCTTTGCCAACGCCGTGCCGATACCGCCGCTGGCGCCGGTGATCAACACCGAGGAGGGGTTTCGCATAACGTCGCGATCTTGGTTGTTCGACACCCCGCAGGCAAGAGCGGCTAGGACCGAGGTCGGGGCGAACCACTGGCGCGTGCCGCGTTCTTGTCAACGGCGCACACCGGGGGACCACACGGCAGGATGGTCGTGGTTCGCATAAGAGTTGCGGCCCCCGAGCCATTGTGGATAGCTGACAGGCCGGTGCCAAATCTGGTATAGTTTTCTGTTCTCTTGCCATTTCGACCGTAACGATCGGGTTTGCCGCGATGTCCTCTATTGTCAATACCGCTTCGACCCTGCTGGCACATGGCCATTTCGTCGAAACGTTGGTCGAGCACGATCCCGAGATTGCGGCTTCGATCGACCGAGAGCTCGGTCGTCAGCGTCACCAGATCGAGCTGATTGCGTCAGAGAACATCGTGTCGCGCGCGGTCCTGGAGGCGCAAGGCTCGGTACTGACCAATAAATATGCCGAGGGTTATCCGGGCCGACGCTATTACGGCGGCTGCGAGTTCGTCGACGAGGTTGAAACCATTGCGATCGCGCGGGCGCGAAAATTGTTCAACTGCGCGTTTGCCAATGTGCAGCCGCATTCGGGTGCCCAGGCGAATGCGGCCGTGTTTTTTGCCCTGTTACAGCCAGGAGACACCGTTCTAGGCATGGATCTGGCGGCCGGCGGCCATCTGACCCACGGTGCACCGTTCAATATGTCAGGCAAATGGTTCAAGGGAACGCATTACGGCGTCTCCCGCGACACCGGTCGCATCGATTATGACGAAGTCGAGCGCATCGCCCAGGCCGCAAGACCGAGGCTCGTCATTTGCGGCGGATCGGCCTACAGCCGCATCATCGATTTTGCCAGGTTCCGTCGCATCGCCGACTCGGTCGGCGCTTATCTCATGGTCGATATGGCCCATTTCGCGGGGCTGGTCGCCGGCGGACTCTACCCCAGTCCATTGCCCCATGCCCATGTTGTGACAACGACCACGCATAAGACCCTGCGCGGGCCTCGCGGCGGTCTGATCCTCAGCGGCGATGAAGAGATCGGCAAGAAGATCAACTCCGCGGTGTTCCCTGGACTCCAAGGCGGGCCGTTAATGCACGTCATCGCCGCCAAGGCAGTCGCGCTCGGCGAAGCACTGCAGCCGACGTTCGCGGCTTATGCGAGGGCGGTAGTCGAAAACGCCAAGATGCTGGCGGGCACGCTCACCGAGCGCGGTTGCGCCATCGTCTCGGGCGGGACCGACAGCCATCTCTTGCTGGTGGACCTGCGGCCGAAAAAGCTGACGGGTCGTGCCGCCGAGGTGTCGCTCGAACGTAGCGGCATCACGTGCAACAAGAACGGCGTTCCCTTTGATCCGGAAAAACCGACTGTCACGTCGGGGATCCGGCTTGGTAGTCCGGCAGCGACGACACGCGGTTTCGGTCAGGCCGAATTCCGGCAGACCGGCGAAATGATCGCCGAGATGCTTGACGGGCTGGCCGCAACCGGGCCGGAAAAGAACCACGCGGTCGAGGGCGAGGTGCGGCGCAGGGTTGCGGCTTTGTGTTCGCGTTTCCCGGTTTATCCCGAAGCGTGAGGCCCAAGGAGGGGGAGAAGCATGCGTTGCCCGTTCTGCGGTTTCGAGGATACCCAGGTCAAGGATTCACGGCCGACCGACGATCGTGCCTCGATCCGACGGCGGCGCCTCTGCCCAAATTGCGCCGCGCGCTTCACCACCTTCGAGCGGGTGCAGCTGCGCGAACTGACAGTGGTGAAAAAGGACGGCGAGCGCCAGCCTTTTGATCGCGACAAACTGGCCCGCTCGCTCTTCATCGCGCTTCGCAAGCGGCCGGTGGAGTCCGAGCGCATCGAGCGGGTCATCAATTCGATCGTCCGCCAGCTCGAAAGCTCCGGCGAAAGCGAAATTCCTAGTGAACAGGTCGGTGGTTTGGTGATGGAGGCTTTGGCACAGCTCGACCAGGTCGCCTATGTTCGCTTCGCTTCGGTCTATCGCAACTTCCGCGAAGCCAAGGATTTCGGGGAGTTCATCGGCCGCATCACTGCGGATGCGGACGATTGATTGCGCCTACCGGGCGCCCTCAAATGAGTGACTGGCAACACATGAACGCGGCGCTGACACTGGCGCGGCGTGCATTGGGGCTAACTGCGCCGAACCCCGCGGTGGGCTGTGTCATCGTGAAAGACGGACGCGTCGTTGGGCGCGGCTGGACGCAGCCCGGCGGGCGTCCCCATGCCGAGACCGAAGCGCTCGACCGTGCCAGTACGCTCGCCGACGGCGCCACTCTTTACGCGACGCTCGAGCCCTGCAGCCATCATGGCGCGACGCCACCCTGCACCGACGCCATCGTTGCAGCCGGCATCGCCCGTGTCGTCGCGGCGATGGAAGATCCCGATCCGCGGGTCAAAGGCACCGGCATCGCCCGGCTGCGTACTGCCGGAATCGCGCTCGAGATCGGGCTCGGCGCTAAAATGGCGGCGGAAATCAATGCGGGGTTCCTGCTGCGCGTTGCCACTGGTCGGCCGCTTGTGACTTTGAAACTTGCCTCGACGCTGGACGGCAAGATCGCGATGGCGTCAGGCGAGAGCCGGTGGATCACCGGCGAACCGGCGCGACGCCGCACGCATCTGCTGCGAGCGCGCCACGACGCGGTGATGGTCGGTATCGGGACGGCGATCGCGGACGATCCCGATTTGACCTGCCGTCTGCCGGGCATCGCCAAGCGGCATCCGTTACGCATTGTCATTGATCCGGGCTTGAGGTTGCCGTTGACGTCCCGTCTCGTGGTCGATGCGGCAGAGCTTCCGACGTGGATCTTGACCCGCGCCAGCGGCGATGCCGCACGACAGGATGGTTTTCGCGCGGCCAGCGTCGAACTCGTCGAACTGCCGAGCACCGCCGACGGCATCGATCTCGAGGCGGCTTTGCAGGCCCTCGGTAAACGCGGTCTTACCCGCGTTCTGGTCGAAGGCGGCGCCCGCTTGGCGGCAGGCCTGTTGCGCCGGCAGCTGGTCGACCGTATTGCCTGGTTCCATGCTCCCTCGGCCATTGGTGGTGACGGGATCGATGCAATCGCCGGCATGGGCCTACGGGAAACTCGCTGAAATACCGCGATTCGAGCGGTTGGCGGTCGAGCCGGTCGGCGAGGACGTACTGGAAACCCTGCGCCGCTCAGCCTAATTTATTTGCCCATGTTCACCGGTATCATTACCGATGTCGGGGAAGTGCGCGCCGTTGAAACGCGTGGCGATACGCGTTTTACCATTGCGACCCGCTACCCCGCGAACGAGATTGCGATCGGCGCATCGATCGCCTGCTCGGGGCCCTGCCTCACGGTCACCGAAAATGGCGAGGGCTGGTTCGCCGTCGATGCCTCCGCCGAGACGCTCGCCCGTACCACGGCGGCGACTTGGCGCGCTGGGACGAAGATCAATCTCGAGCGTGCGCTCAAGATCGGCGACGAGCTCGGTGGCCATTTGCTGACCGGGCATATCGACGGCGTCGTCACGATCGAAACGCGGCGCGCGGAAGGCGATTCGCTGCGCCTTACTTTCCGTGCGCCAGCACCCTATGATCGCGCTATCGCCTCGAAGGGGGCTGTAGCACTCGATGGCGTCTCGCTCACCGTGAACGAGGTCGCGGGCGCAGTATTCGGAGTCAACATCATTCCGCACACTCAGCGCGAAACCACGCTGAACGCCGCCCGGCCGGGGGACCGCCTCAATCTCGAAATCGATTTGATCGCACGATATTTGGCACGCCTTCTGGGAAAGGACATCGCATGAGCTTCATCGAGGTGGTGTCGCCGATCGAAGACATCATCGAGGAGGCGCGCAATGGCCGGATGTTCATTCTCGTCGATGACGAGGATCGCGAGAACGAAGGTGATCTCGTCATCCCGGCGCAGATGGCGACGCCCGATGCGATCAATTTCATGGCCAAGCACGGGCGCGGCTTGATCTGCCTCGCCCTGACCAGGCAACGCGTCGAGCAACTCGATCTTCAATTGATGTCGCAAGCTAACGCTTCGCGCCTGCAAACGGCGTTCACCGTGTCGATTGAGGCCCGCGATGGCGTGACCACTGGGATCTCGGCGTCAGATCGGGCACGGACCGTGTCGGTGGCGATCGATCCGACGAAAAGTGCTGGCGATATCGTCAGCCCCGGCCACGTCTTTCCATTGATGGCGCGCGACGGTGGCGTGCTCGTGCGCACTGGTCACACCGAAGCCGCGGTTGATATTGCCCGGCTCGCCGGCCTCAATCCCTCAGGGGTGATCTGCGAGATCATGAACGACGATGGCACCATGGCGCGGCGTGACGATCTTATCGCCTTTGCCCAATTCCATGGCCTTAAGATCGCTACCATCGCCGACCTCATCGCCTATCGCCGCCGCCACGACCGCACCGTCGAGCGCACCTTCGATCAGCCGTTCGAGACGCTATTTGGCGGCACCTTCCGAATGCTGGTCTACCGCAACAAGGTCAGCAACATCGAGCACCTGGCTTTTGTCAAAGGTGACGTCTCCGGGCCAACACCGCCATTGGTGCGGATGCACGCGATGAACATGATGGACGATATGTTCGGCAACGTGAAGAGCGGGCGCGCCGGACTGCTTCGAGCGTCGTTCGAGGCGGTAGCGAAGGCAGGACGCGGCGTCGTGGTCGTGCTCCGTGAACCGATGCCGTTGAACCTCACGACGCGTGCTCATGAGGTCATCGTCGGCACGCCGCCGCCGTCCGGTGCGCTGCGCGACTACGGGATCGGCGCGCAGATCCTGATCGATCTCGGCGTCCACGAAATGATCTTGTTGTCGAACACCGACCACAACATCATCGGGCTCGACGGTTATGGATTGCGCGTCGTGGGGCGCGAGCCGATCGGCAAGCCGCGTGAGTGAGCGATAGTGATGACGCGAATTCTTGTGGTCGAGGCGCGCTACTATGCTCACATCGCCGATGAGCTGTTACGCGGCGCCACAGCCGAGCTCGAACGGGCGGGGGCCACTTCTGAGCGCGTCGCGGTGCCGGGCGCGTTCGAAATTCCGGCGGCGATCCAGTTCGCCCATTTGTCGGGCCAGGGCTTCGACGGTTACGTCGCGTTGGGTTGCGTCATTCGCGGCGAGACCAGCCATTACGATTTGATCTGTACGGAATGCGCGCGAGGATTACAGGGTCTCGCTCTGCGCGACCGAACTCGCCATCGGCTTTGGTGTGCTGACCGTCGAGAACGAGGCGCAGGCGTTGGCACGGGCGCGCATCGAGAAGAGGAACAAGGGCGGCGAGGCAGCGCGCGCCTGTCTCGCCATGATCGAGCTGAAGCGGCGCTATGCCCTCGGTACGCCATGAGCGCCGACGAGCCACGTGCGGCAGCGACCATAAAGCGCAGCCGGGCGCGGCTTGCGGCCGTCCAGGCGCTCTACCAGCTAGATTTGAGCGACGCGCCGGCGGAGACCGTCATCGCCGAGCTGCGCGAGCGCGGCCACGATGAGGAAGGCCTTGGCGACGCGGATGACGCTCTGTTCACCGACATCGTACACGGCGTGGTCGACAACCGCGATAAGCTCGATGGTTTGCTCAAGGAAATGTTGGCGCCCGACTGGAATTTGCCCCGATTGGAGGTAGTTCTGCGCGCGGTGATGCGGGCCGGCGCCTACGAGCTATTGGCCCGGCTCGAAGTTCCGGCTCGCGTCGTGCTGAACGAATACGTCGATATCGCGCACGCCTTTTTCGCGGGCAAGGAGCCAAAGCTCGTAAACGCTGTACTCGATCGCATCGGACGTCGGTTGCGCCCCGGCGAGCTCCATGGCGAAACCGCCGCGCCTCGATGAGTTCCAGCGCATCGCGCGCTTTTTCGCGCCACTGGCGGGACCTGGCGGGCTCGATCTCAAAGACGATGTAGCGCTGATCGCAGGACCCGGCGCCACGCATTACGTGCTGAGCACCGATGCCATCGTTGAAGGTGTCCACTTCTTTTCGACCAACTCGCCAAAGCAAATTGCGCAAAAACTGTTGCGCGTGAATCTGTCCGATCTCGCCGCCAAGGGTGCCGAGCCCGTCGGCTATCTTTTGACCGCCGCGCTAACGCGAGCTTGTGACGAAACCTGGCTTAAACGGTTTTCGTCGGGCTTGGCCCTGGACCAGAAACGTTTCGGTATGGTGCTGCTCGGCGGCGACACGGTTCGCAGCCAAGGTGCTGCGATACTGTCGCTGGCGGCGGTAGGCAAGGTTGCCGCCGGCAGCGCGCTGCTGCGCCGCACCGCCCGCGCCGGCGATGCGCTCTTTATGTCGGGCACGCTGGGCGACGCCGCGCTCGGCCTTCGAATTTTGAAGGGCGGGCTGCGGAGAATGGCGGTGCGCCACCGCGCCTTTCTGGTCTCGCGCTATCGCCTGCCGCAACCGCGCCTCGAACTCGGCCGGAAGTTGGTCGGAATCGCCTCGGCAGCGATGGATATTTCCGACGGGCTCGTCGCCGATCTCGGTCACCTCTGCGCTGCCTCGGAGGTCGGCGCGATCGTCGAGACCGCTCGGTTGCCCTTGTCCGATGCGGCACGTGCGGCGCTGACGGGCGATCGAACCTTGCTGGAGGCGATCCTTAGCGGCGGCGACGACTATGAAATCCTATTCACCGCCGCACCTTCCGCGCGAAAGAGGCTGACGCGGCTGAAGGTCACCGAAATCGGACGCATCGAGGCTGGCCGGAGCGTGACATTGCTCAGTGGCGACGGCCGGCCAATCGCTGTAGCGCACGGCGGCTATCGGCATTTCTAGGGCCACCTCAAGATCGTTCACGAGCCGTTAGGGGCGGTATAAGTGTGCACATCGGGCGGCTTTCCTTCGGGTTGCCTGCGCGTTCTTCTTCTGGCATGGTCCGCCAACTTTCGGCGGGGGATCGCCAAAGCACCTCCAATAAACGGGACCAGAAAAAATGCAGATTGCCTACTGGGTTGTGATTGCTGGCGGCGTGCTGGCTCTGCTCTACGGCATAGTTACCAGCCGCGTTGTGCTGGCCGCCAATGCCGGCACCGAGCGCATGCAGCAGATCGCGGCCGCGGTGCAGGAAGGTGCGCGCGCCTATCTCAATCGGCAATACCGCGCGGTTGCCATTGTCGGCATCGTGATTTTTCTGATCCTGTTGTTCGCTCTGGGTTGGCGCACCGGCGTCGGCTTCGCCATCGGTTCGATCCTCTCCGCGTCCGCCGGCTATATCGGCATGAATGTCTCGGTGCGAGCCAATGTTCGGACCGCGCAAGCCGCGCGGGGCGGGCTCGCGGCGGGCCTCGACCTGGCCTTCAAGGCCGGCGCTGTTACCGGGCTCCTCGTGGTCGGGCTCGGCCTTCTCGGAGTCTCGCTCTATTACTATTTCTTGCGGGCCACGCTGCCGGTCGATAATCCGCGGCCGATTCTCGAGGCGCTGGTGGCGCTTAGCTTCGGCGCCTCGCTGATTTCGATCTTTGCGCGCCTCGGTGGCGGCATCTTCACCAAGGGGGCCGATGTCGGGGCCGACCTCGTCGGCAAAGTCGAGGCCGGGATCCCCGAAGACGATCCCCGGAACCCCGCCGTCATCGCCGACAATGTCGGTGACAATGTCGGCGACTGCGCCGGCATGGCCGCCGATCTGTTCGAGACCTACGCGGTCACCGTGGTTGCCACGATGCTGCTCGCCGCCATCTTTTTCGAGGGGGCCGCGCGCGACGTCATGATGGCGCTGCCGCTGGTCATCGGCGCGGTGTGCATCCTCGCCTCGGTAATCGGCACCTATTTTGTGCGTCTCGGCCCGGGCGGGAACATCATGGGTGCACTCTACAAGGGCCTGGTCGTCGCGGGCATCCTCTCGGCGTTTCTGATCGCCGCCATCATCCAGTGGCTAATCGGCTTCGCTGCGCCGGTCACGATGACCGGCGGCATCACCACGAGCGGCGGAGGTCTATTCGCGTGTGCCCTTGTGGGCTTGGGGGTAACCGGCCTGCTCGTCGTCATCACCGAGTATTATACCTCGACCGCTTACCGCCCTGTACGCAGCATCGCGACGAGCTCCACCACGGGCCACGGCACCAATGTGATTCAGGGCCTTGCGATTTCGATGGAGGCGACCGCCTTACCGGTTTTGGTCATCGCTGCCGGGATCATCATTGCCTACTTGATCGCGGGACTGTTCGGTATTGCGGTCGCCGTGACGACGATGCTGGCACTAGCGGGCATGATCGTCGCCCTCGATGCCTATGGCCCCGTCACCGACAATGCTGGCGGCATCGCCGAAATGGCGGAGCTGCCCCATGAGGTACGCCAATATACCGACGCGCTTGATGCCGTCGGCAATACCACCAAGGCCGTCACCAAAGGCTATGCTATCGGGTCGGCGGGGCTGGCCTCGCTGGTGCTGTTCGCCGCCTACACGCAGGACCTCCAGCACTATTTTCCGAACCTGCATGTCGGATTCGCGCTGCAAAATCCCTATGTTGTTGTCGGCCTGTTCATCGGCGGCTTGCTGCCTTACCTGTTCGGCGCCCTGGGCATGACCGCAGTCGGTCGCGCTGCGGGCGCAGTCGTGATCGAGGTCCGGCGTCAGTTCAAGGAAATCCCCGGCATCATGGAAGGCACCGGAAAACCGGACTACGGCAAGGCCGTCGACATGCTGACCCGGTCGGCGATCAAGGAGATGATTGCGCCGTCGCTCCTACCTGTGCTGGCGCCGATCGTGCTTTATCTCGTGATCTGGGCGATTGGCGGTCAGGCTGCCGCTTTCGCCGCGCTGGGCGCGATGCTGCTCGGCACCATCGTCACCGGCTTGTTCGTCGCCATCTCGATGACCTCGGGGGGCGGCGCTTGGGACAACGCCAAAAAGTATATCGAGGAAGGCCATTACGGCGGCAAGGGTTCGGAAGCGCATAAGGCGGCCGTCACCGGCGACACGGTCGGCGATCCTTACAAGGACACGGCGGGACCGGCGGTCAACCCCATGATCAAGATCACCAACATCGTCGCCCTTCTTCTGCTGGCGATCTTGGCGGGCGGGTAAGCGGCCTAGTACCCGGAGACGGCGACCCTTGAAGGGGCGCTGCACGACTTTGGTTTTGGTCCAAACGAAAGGCTTTGCGGATTGGTTGTAGTTTTCGATGAAGGCATCGATGTGTTCTCTGAGCTGCTTCACCGAGGTGAAGGACGCGCCGGCGAGCGACTGACCCTCGAGGATCGAGAACCAGATTTCGACCTGATTGAGCCAGGAGGCGCGGGTCGGCGTGAAGTGGAAGCGAACGTTGGGATGGGACTTGAGCCAGCGATCGGTCTTGGGCTTGTGCGTGCTCAGATTGTCGAGGACGACGTGGAGCGTCTTATTCGGATAGACCGCCACGAGGTCGTTCATGAAGCTGAGGAATTCAACGCGGCGCCGGCGCGTCTTGTGGGCTGCTGTGACCTTGCCGGTGGCGACCTCGAAGGCCGCAAAGAGCGTCGAGGTGCCATTGCGCTTGTAGTCATGGCTCCGGCCGGTCAGCGTTCGGCCACCGGGCAGCTTCAGGTAACCTTGGGCGCGCTCCAGCGCTTGGATCGAGGGCTTCTCATCAACGCAAATGACAATCGCGTTCTCGGGCGGCGCCATATAGAGGCCGACCACGTCCGCGGCCTTGGCCACGAACGCTGGATCATTGCTCTCGCACCAGGATTTGCGCCCGGCGAGATCGATCTTGTGCTTCCGCAACACGCGCCAGATGTGCTGCTCATGCACATCGCCGAGGTGCTCGGCGATCAGCGGTGCAGTCCAGCGGGCATAACCTTTGGGCACCGGCTCGTCCAACACCGCGAGGATGCGCCCGTCAGTCTCCGCCGCATAGATCTTGGGCTTCCCCGACCGCTTGCGGTCCTTGAGCCCTTCCAAGCCTTCATCTGCAAAGCGGTTCCGCCACGTGCTGACGACCGCCTCTTCGACCCTAACCATCCGCGAAATCGACCGCGTGCTCGCCCCTTCCGCCGCCAACAATATGATCCGCGCCCGCCGTACATCACGCTGCGGCGTTGTCGCCGCGCGGCATCGGGCTTCAAGCACCGCGCGCTCCTCCGGCCTCAGCCGGACCTCTCTCGCCTTGAGAAATCATTCATCGTGTTAAATCACGACTGCAGCTTCTTTGGATAGTGGGTACTAGGTGGTCAGATCAATCATGAGTTCAAGGGCGCGGCGGGTGGCTTGAGCACGGACCAATCGCGGTCGCCGGTGAAGAGCTGAGCGCTCCGTGACCACGGGTCCGCCTTTTCGTGCAGCGCCAAAATGAACCAGGCCGACAGGTTTCTCGGCCGAGCCGCCGCTCGGTCCGGCGATGCCCGTCACCGAAATGGCGAGCTTCGACCGGGGCGCGAGCGAGGGCGCCCAGTGCCATGGCTCGGGCGACCGGCTCGCTCACAGCGCCATGTTGCGCGATAAGCACCGCAGGCACGCCGAGCAGATCGGTTTTGGCTTCGTTCGGAATAGGTGACGAAGCCGCGCTCGACCACATCCGACGAGCCAGCGATGTCGGTTAGCGATGCAGCGATCATGCCGCCGGTGCAGGATTCCGCCGTCGCCAATTTCCAGCCGCGGCGGCGGCACAAATCGAGCACAGTTTCGGCGAGGGTGCGGGTGTCCGTCATAGCGGCAGCCGTCACGGTCGCGACAGCCTGCGCCGCCAGCCCTTCGCCGCGCCCGGTAAAGCCAAGTTTTTCGGTCGTGGTGGCCTTGACGCTGACGCGGCCTGCGGTCGAGGCTCGAGGATCGTCGCCGATGCGCGCCACCATCGCGGCGCGATGCGGGCCGATCTTGGGCCGCTCGCAGATGAGGGTGACGTCGACGTGGGCGATGGCGCCGCCCTGCGCGCGCGACCAGATCGGCGGCATGGCGCAGGAATCGGTCGGAAGGCGGCGCCGCGCCATTGCGGATCGTTCGGCGGAAAATGCATGCCGATATCGCCGGCGCCGAAGGCGCCGAGAATCGCGTCGGTCAATGCGTGCAGCCCTGCATCGGCGTCGGAATGGCCGACCAGCGCATACGGTCGTGTGGAATTTTCACGCCGCAAAGCCAGAGATGGTCGCCGGGGCCGAAGGCGTGCACGTCAAAACCCTGGCCGGTGCGGATGTCGCCCATGGCCGAGGCAAGGCGCCGCTCCGCGTCGCGCAAATCATCTTGCCGTCGTCACCTTGAAATTGGCTTCGCTGCCGGCGACCAGGCGAACAGTGAGCCCGGCGCGCTCCGCGACCGCGGCATCGTCGGGCAGATCGAGACCCTTCGGCGCGCGATGTGCCGCGAGGATCTCGCGGTAGTGGAAGCCCTGCGGCGTCTGCGCCCGCCAGAGATTGGTGCGGTCAACGGTCCCGGCAATCAAGCCATCGGCTCCGCGCTTCACCGTGTCGCGCAAGGCCAGTGCTGGGATCGCGCCTGGCGCCTCATCGAGCGCGCTCGAGCACTCGGTCGATGGTGTTGAACGTCAACCAATGGCCGCGCCGCATCGTGGATGAGCACTCGGCGGGGCGCCAGCGCCGCGAGGCTCTCGAGGCCGAGCCTCACCGAATCCTGCCGCGAGCGCGCCGCCCGTGACCGGAGGTAAGAGATCAAGACCGTCAACAGCGGCATGGTAACGATCGCGATCCTCGGGATTGAATACCACGCGCACGGCATCGATGGCTGAGTGACGCTGCAAAGTTTTGAGCGGATGCCGGAGCACAGGCATGCCGCCGAGAGGCAGGTATTGCTTTGGCCGGCTCCCGCCGAAGCGCGTGCCACGGCCCGCCGCGACGACCAAGGCAACGCAATTCATGCTCATGGCGGGCAGCTTATCGGTATTAGGTCGAGGGCGAAAGTGATAGGCTCCGATTTGTTTGTAGGGAGCGATGAGAACGGGTACCGACCCGCTGGAACCGATCGAGCGCGCCAGCATCGATGAGTTGCAGGCCCTTCAACTGACGCGGCTCAAAGCGGTGCTGCGCCACGCCGATGAGTATGTGCCGCATTACCATGCCAAGTTCGATGAGAGTGGCGTCACCCCCAGTGATCTCCGCTTCCTCGGCGATCTCACGAAATTTCCGCTGACGAGCAAAGACGATCTGCGTCTCAATTACCCGTTCGGCATGTTCGCGGTGCCGATGCGCGATATCGTCCGCATCCACGCGTCGAGCGGCACGACCGGAAAACCGACGGTGGCCGGTTACACCAAGCGGGATATTATGGTGTGGGCCGGATTGATGGCGCGTTCGATTCGGGCCGCCGGCGGCACGTCCAACGATAAGATCCATGTCGCCTATGGCTACGGCCTCTTTACCGGCGGCCTCGGCGCCCACTATGGCGGCGAGTATCTTGGCGCCGCGGTGATCCCTATGGGCGGCGGCAACACCGAGCGGCAGGTACAACTGATCAACGATTTCAAGCCCGATATCATCATGGTGACGCCGTCTTACATGCTCGCCATTGCCGACGAGTTTGAGCGCCAAGGGTTGAGCGCCCGGGACTGCAGCCTGCGCCTCGGCATTTTCGGTGCCGAGCCTTGGAGTGACGGCATGCGTGCCGAAATCGAGCGCTGCGTGGGGCTCGATGCCCTGGACATATACGGACTATCGGAAGTGATGGGTCCGGGCGTGGCGCAGGAATGTTTCGAGACCAAAGACGGGCCGACGATCTGGGAGGATCATTTCTATCCGGAGATCATCGATCCTGAGACCGGACTGCCGGTCGCCGACGGCATTGTCGGCGAGCTGGTCCTGACGACGTTGACCAAGGAAGCGATGCCCCTGGTGCGCTTCCGAACTCGCGACCTCACCCGCTTGTTGCCCGGCACCGCGCGTCCGATGCGACGGATGGAACGGGTAAGGGGCCGTAGCGACGACATGCTGATCATTCGCGGCGTCAATGTATTCCCGTCCCAGATCGAAGCGGTACTGACGCACGAGCAACGACTGGCGCCGCACTATATGTTGGAGCTGCATCGGCCGCACCGTCTCGACGAGCTCGTCGTCGTGGTCGAAATGCGGCCGGGCTTGAATTTGCCCGACCATGGCGACCTCGCCGGCAACGCTGAGCGTCTCATCAAGGCCTATGCCGGAGTTTCGGCGAGGGTGCGGGTCGTCCCGTCCGGCGCGCTCGAGCGGTCGCAAGGCAAGGCCAGGCGGGTACTCGATCTGAGGCCGAAGCAATGAGCGGCATACCGGCAAGTCCACCCCCGGTGACCGGCGATTTTGCCGAGGACCGCCTGCGCAACACGGTCTTCTGGCAAGCGTCCGATCACGCGCTCGATCAGCTGCCGCGAAAGGCCGCACGCAATGCCGAGGAAACAAAAGCCGCCGCCGCAATTCATCATGCGGCCCGCGAGGCACGCGAGCGGTTTCTGCGCGCCCATGTCAGCGCGCTTTATGCCGCGCTGACTGACGACCTTACCCGGTTTGTGCGCCTCGAGGAGCTGGTGTTCGGGGCGGCAGATTTGTTGCCCGGCCTCACCCCTTCGCGTGCGCGGCTCGAACGCGAGGCCGGCCTGCTGCAGCGCGACAAAGACGGGTTGGAGGTCGATCAGGGAATTTTGCTGGCTCACATTTTTGGCCACGAACGGTCGGGACTGCACCTTTGCCATGCGATGCTGCTGCCGCGCGCGGAATCTCAGGAATCACTTGACCGGTTCGTGAGGGAAGGGGCGCTCGATCTCGGTGCGGCGAGGCTGTCGCGGCGCGGTCGCTCGGTCCATCTCACCATGTCCAACCCGCGCTATCTTAACGCCGAGGACGCGACCACTATCGATGCCGTCGAAATCGCGGTCGATGTGGCGACCCTTGACCCCGAGAGCGACATCGCCGTGTTGCGGGGTGGACCGCTCGACCACCCGAAATATGGCGGAAAGCGCGCGTTCGGCAGCGGCATCAATCTGACCCATCTCTATAGCGGCCGGATTCCGTTCACCTGGTACCTCAAGCACGATCTGGGCTTCATACATAAGTTTCTGCGTGGCGTGGCGCGACCCGAGATGTTGCCCGACGACGTACATGGTCACGGCGTGGAAAAGCCGTGGATCGCCGCGGTCGAAAGCTTCGCCATCGGCGGCCATTGTCAGATGCTCTTGACGATGGATTTCGTTCTCGCGGCTGCCGACGCTTATATGACGCTGCCGGCGCGCAAGGAGGGCATCATCCCGGGCGCGTCAAACATGCGGCTCGTCCGCTTCGTCGGCGACCGCATTGCGCGTCAGTTGATCCAGTACGAGCGCCAACTCCTTTGCGACACCCCGGAAGGCCGCTTGATCTGCGATGAGATTGTGCCCGCAGCGGGGATGGATCTCGCAATCGACCGCGTGGTCGAAGCCCTGACAAATTCAGGCGCGGTCGGCGCCATCGGCAATCGCCGCGCTTTCCGCGTGGCGGAAGAGCCGCTAGACATGTTCCGTCGCTACTGCGCCGTTTATGCACGCGAGCAGGCGCAGTGTCATTTCAGCCCGGCGCTGATTGCCAATCTCGAGCGCTATTGGGACGCGCAGAATCGTCGGGGGTGAGCTACCGGTTCCAGCCGTAGAGGTCGAGCGTGGTCGCGCCGCCGCGGAGCTGCTCCATGACCTTTGCTTCCTTGGTCTCGCGGTCGAGCGATTTTTGAATGACCTCGGTGGCGCGGGCGCGCGGCACCACACAAACGCCGTCGACGTCGCCGCAAACGAGATCGCCCGGATGCACCGTGACGTCGCCGATCAGCAGCGGGTGTCCGAGAAAGGCACGCGCCTCGAAATCCTTCCCGGTGCCGCGAATGCAGAGGCCGCGTGCGAACACAGGGAACCCGACTGCTTCGAGCACCGCCCCGTCGCGAACGCAGCCATCGATCACGAGACCGCCCAGCCGCAATGCCTTCCCGGCAGTCGACATGATCTCGCCCCAATAGCCGTACTCATAGACACCGCCGACGGCGGCGACGATGACGTCCCCCGGCCGCGCCGCCGCCAGTGCCCGATGAAGGCGCAGGTTGTCGCCCGCTGGTCCCTCGACCGTAAAGGCCGGGCCGCACACTTTGAATGACGGCGCCATGGCCTTGATCTGCGGCGGCAGCGCGCCGATCTTGCCGCCGGCCTCGTGCAGCGTCGCGGTGCCGAAAGGTCGTGCTGCCTCAACGAGCTTGGCGTCGACACGCTCAAAATCGACTGTTTCGGTTGCGGCGAAGAGTCTTCAGAGCCGCTCATGATTTCACCCTTGTCTGCAGCGTGTGATACTTGAACTGCTTGCGCGCCTCGTCGAGCCGCATGCCGCCACGGACGGCCTTACGGATGGCGTTCTCCGCCTCTTGGATCTCCTCGGCGGCGGCGAGCACCTTGTCCTCATGCTCTCTCGGGAATCACGACCACGCCGTCGGCGTCACCGCGCAAAATGTCGCCGGGCTGAACCCGGGCCTCGCCGATGGTGACGGGAACATTGGTCGCCTCGACCTGCACCCGGTCCTTGCCGGTACGCATCCAATGGTCGCGGGTGAAGACCGGATAGCTGAGTTCCAGGCACAGCGCAATGTCGCGGCAGAGCCCGTCGATCACAGTGCCTGCGACTCCCTTGGCATGAGCGGTCTCGGTCAGGATGTCGCCCCAGATCGTGGCATTGAGCCGGCCGCCATTGTCGATCACCACCACCATGCCCGGCGCCACATCGTCGATATAGTCGCCGACAGTACCGGGCGGGACTGCGGCAGGGCCGCATAACAGGGTATAGGCACGGCCCGCCATACGGAATTTCGGATCGCGCGGTTTGATTTCGATAGCATTGACCGACGATACCGAAGCGATCGAGCGCGTCGCTAATGGTGGCGGTATCGAGCTTCGGACGAGCGTTCAACATTTTTATCCATTACTTCGACCTTTCGAGCATTTTTTCGTAAGCCGGCACCCATAACTTCGGTGATCTTTTGGCCGGTCAGGAGGGCTTTGCCCATGGCTGCCTCGCGCATCGCGATCGTTTCGGCCACGGCGACAATTTCTGCCGCATGCGCCGCCGGCAAAAAGCACACGCCCGTCGAATCCGCCAACGCGTAATCGCCCGGTTGCACTCGAATATCACCAATCTCTACCGGCACGTCGGTGGCCGCCTCGACGACACGATTACGCGCGGTACGGGCGGTGACGGAGCGGCTATATACCGGGAAATCGAGCCCGCGTGCCTCATCGACGTCGCGCAAAGGTCCGTCCGCGATCACTCCGGCGACGCCCTTCACCTTGGCGCCAAGCGACAGAATGCCGCCCCAGCTGCCGGCATCGATGCCGGTGCGTTGCTCGACCACTATGATCTCGCCGGGGCCGCAAGCCTCGATCGCGGCGGTGCCGAGATGGCGTGGCGTGGCGGTGGCCGGCGGCGCCTCCTCCTTTGCCACGAGCTTCACGGTATGCACTTTGCCGGCGATTTTACGCGCCACGGACCGCGGTGTCAGACCGGTGACCGCGGCGGGAAGCCCGAGCTTGTCGAGCGCATCCGATACGGCGCAACTGTCGAGCCGCAACAATCGCATCACAATTTCGTCGATGCCGCTCATCGGCCTCTCTTTCGCTATCGCCGCGCGGACTTTACCGCTCCCCCAACAAAACTCAAACACGCGATGCTTGACCGTGCTCCGTCCGCAGGCGTAGCCAACACAGGATGAATCCTTTCGAAGAGAGACCTCTACGCCAGCGCCCGCGGCGATTGTGGATGCTGATGCTGGCTGGCATGGTCATTGCGCTGGCGCTGGCGGCGGCCGCGATCTGGGACGGACCGGCGCGCGGCACGGATCGATACATCGTGCGCGATGGCGACACGCTCGAATGGACGCCGCCTGACTGTCTCTTGTCGCGCCTTGCCCTCTCCTGTCTCCCCCAGCCGCTGCGGCTTTATGGCGTCGATGCCTTCGAGAGCGCGCAGACTTGCCGGGACGCCGCGGGCAGGACCTGGCCTTGCGGTGCGGTCGCCACGCGGCGTTTCGCAGAGTTGGTCGCGCGCCCGAGTTTCGTCTGCGATGTCGATAGTGAATTCATCGACAAGCGGGCACGAGAATTCGCGGTTTGCACGGTCGACGGCAAGGACGTCGGCGGCCTCCTGGTCAGCGAGGGCCTCGCTTTCTATTACGGCCGCGGTCTCCAGTATCTGTCGATTGAGGCCGAGGCGCGGCGGCAAAAACGCGGCGCCTGGGCGGGCACTTTCGTCCGGCCGCAATTTTGGCGTCAGGGCGCTAGAAGTTAGACCAGCTCCGCGCGGACGCGCTGGCGCAAGAGATCGATCGGCAGACGCTGGCCCTGCTCGTGGTAGTGCCAGAACTGCCAGCCATTGCAGGCGGGTGCGCCCTGGACATGGGCCCCGACCTGATGAATCGAGCCGCGAGCCTCGGCGGAGATGAGAGTGCCATCGGCACGCACCTTCGCGGTCCAGCGCCCGGTAATGTCCGAGAGTACGTCGCCGGGGCGCAGGAGGCCGC
This sequence comes from uncultured Alphaproteobacteria bacterium, assembly GCA_963804725.1. Taxonomy (GTDB): domain Bacteria; phylum Pseudomonadota; class Alphaproteobacteria; order ATCC43930; family CGMCC-115725; genus JAATGI01. The sequence goes on from CAWDRN010000015.1 coordinate 674,134, forward strand.
GTTCCACCAAGAGACCGAAGGGAATGCGCGTCTCGTCGCGCCTTTGCCGCAACGCCAGCGCTTCATCGGGCGCGGTCTTGATGTCGGCGATGCGGGCCCGAGCGATGGCGACGTATTCGGGGTCGCTTTCGATGCCGATGAAATGCCGGCCGAGCCGCTTTGCCACCGCACCGGTAGTGCCGGTCCCGAAGAATGGGTCAAGCACGATATCGCCCGGCTTGGTTGTCGCCAACAGTACCCGATGCAGCAAGGCTTCCGGCTTTTGCGTCGGATGTACCTTCTGTCCGTCGGCACCTTTCAATCGCTCGGCTCCGGTGCAGACCGGCAGCATCCAGTCGCTGCGCATCTGCAACTCTTCATTGATCGACTTCATCGCCTCGTAATTGAAGGTCGGCCGCGAAGCCTGGCTTCGGGAGCACCAGATCAGGGTCTCGTGCGCATTGGTGAAGCGCCGACCGCGAAAATTCGGCATCGGATTGGTCTTGCGCCAGATGACATCGTTCTGGATCCAAAAGGCCAAATCCTGCAGCAAAGAGCCTATCCGAAAAATATTGTGATAAGAACCAATTACCCAGAGACCTCCATCTGGTTTAAGAAGCCGTCGCGCCGCCGACAGCCACCGGCGCGTGAAATTGTCGTAGGCCGCGAACGAGGGGAATTGGTCCCAATCCGCCTCGACCCCGGCAACGCGACTGTGATTGGGCCGGCGCAGTTCGCCGCTAAGTTGAAGATTGTAGGGTGGATCGGCAAAAATCAAATCGACGGAAGCTTCGGGCATGCCCGCCATCACCGCGCAGCATTCGCCCACCAGAACCTGGTCTCGGACAACCCCCCCCATGACCGTGCCTCGTTTTGTCGTGGAGGTAACGATTGTGCGCGATGAGGCATCGTATAGTCAAGAAACCAAGAGCATAAGAATCTTAAGAGTCAATGGCTTGTTCTAATTCGTTCGACTCCAGATCGAGCGTTCCCTGGAGGTCGATAAAGCGCCGCCGGTGATGCGGGGTGGGGCCCAGCGCAACGGATGGCGGCTCGGTGGTGACGCGTCGGGTAGCCGACATTGGTTTCCCAGCCATAGCCGGGATAGCGCGATGCCAACGCGTGCATCAGCCGGTCGCGCGTCACCTTGGCGACGATCGATGCCGCCGCGATCGAGAGTGATCTGCCGTCGCCGCCGACGATGGTGCGGACGGCACAGGTGAGTCGCGGTGCCTGATTGCCGTCGACCAAAGCCCAGTTTGGGGTCGCGCCGCTCGCCAACGACAGCGCCTTGACGGCGCGCGCCATCGCCAGAAACGTGGCGCGCAGGATGTTGATCGCGTCGATTTCCGCGACGCTCGCGGCGCCAATGCCGATCTGCGCATATTCGAAGAGACGCGCTGCGAACGCCTCGCGCTGTTCGCGTGGCACGACCTTGGAATCGTCCATGCCGCGCAACGCGCGCGGCAGTTTCCGCGGCAGGATCACCGCTGCAGCGAGTACCGGCCCGGCGAGCGGCGCGCGCCCTACCTCGTCGACCCCGCAGACGACGCCGTCGAGAGAGCGCTCGAACCGGAAACTTGGCATTGAGCGAGGCTCGCACCCCGCGTCGCCAAAGACAAGCGCGACTCGAAAGCAATCGATGCCGCGTGTCCGGCTTGAGCGCTTTGCGTTTGCCCTACCTGCCCCGAGCCGGTCTTTGCCCGTCATCTTGGGCACGCAACTTCGTCGTCTCTTGCGCCAAAAGCACGCTGGCCTTGGCAAGATAATCGGCGATAGCAGCGAACTCCCCCGTGTCGTACCGAGAAAGCACCGTGGCCATTTCGGCATGATAGGCGTCGTACAATCGGTCGAGGTCGCGGATTTTGGCAGGAACGGCGCGGACGGTGACGCGCCGACGATCCCTGGCATCGCGCTCGCGCGTGACAAATCCCATGGCTTCGAGGCGATCAACCAATGCGGTCACTGAGGCGGGGGTCAGGCCGGTCTGCAATTTTATTCAATACCTAAATATTAGGACATCAAAATATTTGATAGTCGAATTACGAATGCCGTGCCCCGCTTGAACGAGCAAGGGAATAAATGATGCCAGCCCTGACAACCGAGGGCCTCTCGCTCCATTAGTCTAGGAGGTGTTCGGAGATCGCCAACGGCCGCCGGTGATCCTGCTTTCGGGACTCGGCGGCACCGGGCGCAGCTGGGAGACCCAGATCGACCGTTTCGCGCACGACCATTTCGTCGTGCTGCCCGAACATCGCGGCACTGGCAAAACCCCACCGACGGCGATACGATCGCCCAGCACGCTGACGACATGGCGGCGCTCCTGCGGCATCTCGAGCTCGGGCCGACCCATCTCGTCGGCTCGTCGACCGGCGGCGCCATCGCGCAGGCGATGGCGCTCGGCCATGCTCCGCTGGTCAGGAGCTTGACGATGAGTTCGTCGTTGCCTCGCGCCGACCTATGTCATGCGCGAGCTCGCGTTGCGGCGCAAGCTGGTGGCCGAGGCCGATCGCCAAACGGTCTATAGCTGCTATGCGCTGTTCCTCTTTTCACCGCGATATGCCGCCCGCGAGGCCAACCGGGTTGAGACCTGGATCGACCGCGCCGCCGCCGCCCCGGCCGAGCGCGAGATCGCGCTCAAACGCATCGACATGATCCTGGCGCACGACGTCTACGCGCGGCTCGGCTCCATCCGCCAACCCGCCCTCGTTATCTGCGGCGACTTATGATTTCTGCACGCCGCCCCATTTGTCGAAGGAGATCGCCGACGCAACACCTGGCGCCGAATTCGTTCTCCTTCGCGATGGCTGCCACTTGCTCCATGACGAACTGCCTGAAGAATATTTCGCCGCAGTGAGCGGCTTCATCGTGCGATATTGAAGCCTCTCGCGGCCGCCAATCAAAGCAGGACGAGCTGATTCCCCGATTTGGCCGGGTGTCGAAACAACGTCCGGTCGAGTTCAAAGGCGGTGCGGCGCCGGTTGAGGCCGCTCCGTTTGCAGGCCTTATCGAAGCGCAATTGCAGGAGTTCGGCGTAGGGGCCGGTTCCCGTCATGCGTCCGCCCCATTCCGAGGAATAGATTTTGCCGCCACGTGCCTGACGCACCAACGACAGCACATGCTTGGCCTTATCGGGATAGTGGCGGTTGAGCCAATCCTCGAACAGCGGTCCCAATTCCAGCGGCAAACGCAACAGGATGGTGCCGGCTGCCTTGGGCGCCATGGGCGGCGGCGGCTTCCAGGATAGCGTCGAGCTCGCTGTCATTGAGCGCCGGGATCATCGGCGAGGCGAGGACGCAAACCGGAATGCCGGCATCGGCCAGTGTGCGCATCGTTTCGAGCCGCCGTTGCGGCGTCGCGGCGCGGGGCTCCATCGCGCGGGCAAGCTTGCGGTCGAGCGTGGTGAGCGAGATCGCGACCGAGCACAGCCGCCGCCTCGCCATTTCGGCGAGAATGTCGATGTCGCGCACCACCAGCGCCGATTTGGTGACGATGCTGACCGGATGGCACAGCTCGCGCAGCACCTCGAGAATGCGCCGCGTCAGTTGAAATTTCTTTTCGGCAGGCTGATAGGGTCGGTGTTCGCGCCGAGCGCGATGGTGCGGCATCGATAAGAAGGCCGCGCCAACTCCGCGCGCAACAAATCGGGTGCGTCTTCCTTGACGAAGATCCGGCTCTCGAAATCGAGCCCAGGCGACAATCCCAAATAGGCATGGGTCGGCCGCGCGAAACAGTAGATGCAGCCATGCTCGCAGCCGCGATAAGGATTGATCGAACGATCGAACGGTATGTCGGGCGAATCGTTTTGCGCGAAAATTGTCTTGGCGGAATCGCGCGCATAAATCGTCTCGCACCGAGGCGCAGGCTCTTCAATCGTGTCCCAGCCGTCATCGAAAGCCTCGCGTTGCTCGCGCTCGAAGCGGCCGGACTCGTTGCTTCCCGCTCCACGTCCGCGTTGAATTTCGGATGACTGTGTTTTGTTCATAAAATTAACCATGCTGCCATCGAGAACAAAATAAGAACAGACCCGCAGTGGCATGTCAATGCCTATCAGCGCATCGCGCGCGAAACGCTACGGCCGGGGCGGGGAAGCAGTCAGATGGCGAAGGATGAAAGGATCGCGTCAGCCGACAAGATGTTCCTGCAGCCGCGGCATCAACTCCACGAGATTGCAGGGCCGGTGCCGGTTGTCGAGCTGGTGGCGAATGATATCGTCCCAGCCGTCGCGGCACGCGCTGGGCGAGCCCGGAAGCGCAAACAGATAGGTGCCGCCAGCGACCCCTGCGGTGGCGCGGCTCTGGATGGTCGATGTCCCGACCTTTTGGTAGGACAGGAAGCGGAACAACTCGCCAAAGCCCGCGATTTCCTTCTCGTACACGGAATGAAATGCTTCGGGCGTGACGTCGCGGCCGGTAACGCCCGTTCCCCCGGTTGCGATCACCACATCGATTTGCGGATCGGTGATCCATTTCCTGAGTTGCGCGACAATCGCGGCCTTGTCGTCGCGCACGATTGCTTTCGCTGCGACGCGGTGTCCGCCTTGAGACACGAGCTCGACCAAGGTGTGGCCAGACTTGTCGTCAGCCTCAGTGCGAGTGTCGGAGACAGTTAGGATCGCAATATTCACCGGCAGAAACGGACGCGTCTCATCAATTTTCGGCATGGCGGATGGGAGCCTCCACACCATCGTCGAGACCGGTATAGATCGGCCATTCGCCGGCGGCAAGCGCGTCGAGATCGGGCGTCGATTGCCGGAGGCGCAGCCGATAGATCCAGTAATTCGTCAGTACCTGATGAATAAAGAACCGTGTCTCGCGGCTGGCAATGCTCTCGACGAACATCAACGGGTCGTCGCCATTTCGCGCTTCCGTTTGGAGTGGCGGCAAGGCACCCGGACCACGATTATAGGCAACCGCGAAATAGAGCAGGTTGCCGTTAACGCGACTATCGCTCAAAAGCTCGATGACATATTGCTGCGCCAGCGCGAGATTAGTCGACGGGTCGCTCAGGCCGCCGTGAAGCCCGGTATGCACCGCCATTGTGCGCGCCGTCGACGGCATGAACTGCATCAGTCCCGATGCACCCGACGCATTGCGTGCGACCGGCCGGAACTTCAATTCCTGGCGCATGAGCCCGTAAATCAGGGCGCGGTCGACCTGAAAGCCGCCGCGCGGTTTCCAACGCGGCACTGGGTATTGCACCCGGTTGCGGTCGTCGTCGCTCGAGGCGGCCACACGGGGTGTTAGATTGACGGCAAGCGAGACCATGCCGGCGCGGTCCGCCAGGGCAAGGATCGATTCGAGCAGATTGGTTGGCGCGTCCTGCGCCAACGCGCGCAATTCCGCCTCGGCCCGCATATTGTCACCGATTTGGATCAGGGCGAGAGCACGATGTCCCGCGGCAATCCCATTCAGGACTTCTCCGTCGAGCGCCGTGAAACCAGGCAAGTCGAAATCGATATAAGAATTGACGCCCAGGGTGCGGCGCGCCAGGAGACCATAAAAGGTCCGCGGATTCTGTGCGGCGATGCCGAGCCAATAGTTGAAAAGTTCGGGATGGTCGCTGCGCAGTTCAGCGCGCGCCGCCCAGAACGCCGCGGCGGACACCGCCCAAGGCGAACTTTCGTCGGACCGGGCCGCGGTTTCAAAAGCGCGCTTGGCGCGGTCGATCTTGTTGGCACGCCAGGCGGCAAGGCCCGCCAACCACGTTGCGGTCGGAGCACGATAGGCCCTTGCCGCCTCATCACCGGTGCCAATCGCCCTGGCATTGATGATCGGGTCTGGCGTCCGCTCAACGTCTTTGCGCCCGTCCCCGGTTGTCGGTTGTGCCGGCGCCGCTTCGCCACGAGTTTGGCGTTTCAATGCCAAGGCGTAGACGCGCGTCGCTTCCGGCGCATCGGAATAGACATTAAGCCACTGGCACAATTCGCTGTACTTGGCGTGGTAGGACGGGCTCAGATAGCGCTGCGCCTCGACCGATCCCAGCAGCAGATGGTCGCTCAGCGCGGCAATCAACGGGTCGGCTGCGGACCACTGACTATTTGCTTGCAATTGAAAGATAGTGCGATAGCGCGCCGCATCGGCATCGCTCAGCGGACGCGGCAACGTCGCGTCGTGTGTGGTTGGTGCCGAAGAAGGAACGTCCGCGGCCCAAACATTTCTCGCACTGATGGTAGAAACAAGGAGAAGGGAACCTACAATAGCCACCGACGATCCGGTAATTTTTGAAGTTCTCCCCCGTCCGGCAACCTTATTTTGCCTGGTCATAGCCAACGGCATTAGACGAAGAATTAGCAGCAGGCAAGGCAAAATTTGGCGCTTCCGTTACACATTTTGCCAGAAGCCTGATTCTATTTTTGAAATACCGGTGCTTAGCCCAGTTTGTGAAAATGGTTCTCGAGCGCCAGAAGATCACGCCAAACTTCGGATTTGCGTGCCGGCGTGCGCAGTAAGAAGGAGGGATGATAGGTCGCCAGCGCGGGAATCGGCGCGTCGATTCCCGGCACCTTTAAATCGAACCAGCGTCCGCGCAGACGCATGATTCCTTCGCGTCGCTCGAGCATGGCCGCCACCGCCGTGCCGCCGCTCAGCAACACCACGCGAGGCTTTGCGAGCGCCACGTGTTGCCATACGAAGGGCAGGCAGGCGGCGATCTCGTCGCCGGTTGGTTTGCGATTGCCAGGCGGGCGCCAGAACAAAATGTTGGTGATATAGGCGTTGGTTGTACGGCTGAAGCCGATGGTCGCCAGCATGCGGTCGAGCAATTGCCCGCTGCGCCCGACAAAGGGCCGGCCAATGCGGTCTTCATCGCTGCCCGGCGCCTCGCCGATGATCATTAGCGGCGCACCGGCAACGCCGTCGGCGAATACCGTATTGGTTGCGGTGCGCTTCAAGGCACAAGCTTCAAAAGCGCGCACTACAACTTCGAGCTCCGCCAAACTGCTGGGGACAGCCGGCACGGCCAGCGGTGGCGTTGCGACGCCGGTGGTGTCGGCGCGCAACGCTTCCGGCGCATTCCGCGATACCTCATTGGCTGACAGCCGATCTCGAGCTTGCCATCCAATCGCTTCATCCGCCCCCATCTCGACATACCAGCGCAGCAAGTGGAGGTCGGATCGCGTCGGAGCCATGGGCTGAGATTAGAACATTTGGGAGAGTGAGGAAATCGACCGTCTCGGCCGGCCTCATCACCGGGTTTGGCGAGAGAGTGGTGCTTTGCGTCGCGTTCATTATAGTGCGCAGCGATGGCGCGAGAGACCATGACCTACGACGTGCTTATCGTCGGCGCCGGCCCGGCGGGCTTGGCGGCGGCGATTAGGCTCAAACAATTGGCCGCCGAGGCAGGTCGCGAGGTGTCGGTCTGCGTCATTGAAAAAGGTTCCGAAGTTGGCGCCCACATCCTATCCGGCGCCGTGGTCGAGCCGCGGGCTCTGAACGAGCTCATTCCCGATTGGCGCGAGCGCGGCGCGCCTCTGAACACCGCAGCCACGGACGACCGGTTCCTCTTCTTGACGCGGGCCAATTGGGTGCGTTTGCCGACGCCACCGCAAATGCATAACCAAGGCAACTACATTGTCAGCCTCGGCAACGTGACGCGCTGGCTCGCGAAAGAGGCCGAGGCCTTAGGCGTTGAGATTTATCCGGGCTTCGCCGGTGCAGAGATTGTGTTCGGCGATAATGGCGCAGTCGCGGGCGTCGCTACCGGAGCGATGGGCATCGACAAGCAGGGACAGGAGACAGCGAATTACCAGCCGGGCATCGAACTCCGTGCCGCACACACAATGTTTGCCGAAGGCTGTCGAGGTTCGCTCACGAAGCAATTGTTCCGCCGTTTTCATCTCACCGATGGCGCCGACCCGCAGACCTACGGTCTCGGCGTCAAGGAATTGTGGGAGGTGACGCCCGAACAGCATCGTCCAGGCCGCGTCGTCCATACGATTGGTTGGCCGCTCGACTGGCGGACCTACGGCGGCGCCTTCATCTATCACTTCGAAAACCGCCAGGTCGCGATCGGCATGGTGGTCGGGCTCGATTACCGCAATCCCTATCTGTCGCCGTTCGAGGAATTGCAGCGCATCAAGACACATCCCGCCATCCGGCCGGTCTTCGAAGGCGGACGGCGCATCTGTTATGGTGCCCGCGCCATGAATGAGGGCGGATTCCAGTCGATTCCAAAAGTCGATTTTCCGGGCGGGGTGGTGATCGGTGCCGCCGCCGGCTTCATGAACGTGCCGAAAATCAAGGGCAGCCATACCGCAATGAAATCCGGCATGGTTGCGGCCGAGACGATTTTTCGGCGGCTCGGCGGCGATGCCGCAGCGAGCTATCGCCAAGCGCTTGAGGCGTCGTGGATATGGCCGGAACTGCACGCCGTACGCAACATCCGTCCCGCGTTCCGCTGGAGGCCTGCCGCTGGCGCTGGCTTATTCGGCGATCGATACATATTTACTGGCCGGTCAGGCGCCATGGACCTTCCATAACCATGCCGATCACACCACGCTTCAGAATGCGCGGCTGGCAAAGCGCGATCGTCTATCCCAGGGCGGACGGGAAGCTGACCTTCGACCGGCTGTCATCGGTGTTCATTTCCAACACCAATCACGAGGAAAACCAGCCGCCGCATCTCCATCTGCGCGATCCTCAGGTGGCGATCGACGTGAATTATCGGCTCTACGATTCGCCCGAACAGCGTTATTGTCCGGCCGGCGTGTACGAGATCGTGCAGTTGACGGATGGCGAGCCGCATTTGCAGATCAACGCGCAGAATTGCGTCCACTGCAAGACGTGCGACATCAAGGATCCGATGCAGAATATCGATTGGGTCGTGCCCGAAGGGGGTGGCGGGCCGGATCTATCAGAATATGTGAGGCATGCGAGCGACGATGGCGAAATCCACTAGCAGATTGATCAGCGGGCCGGCGATTGTTTCCCTTTCATGCTTGCTGCTTCCAGGCATAAGCGCGGCTGCCACCGAGAGCGTACCGACCGCAGCTCAGGCGCAGGACGCGCAGTCGATGTCGCCGCTCGGCGCCTATCTCGCCGCGCGCCACGCGCAGCAGGAGCGCAACTATCCCGCCGCCGCCCGTTATATGGGCGCAGCGCTGCAATCAGATCCCGAAAACAACGATCTGGTGCGCCGCACCTTCATGTTCCGCGTCAGCGAGGGCGATATTGCCAAAGCCATCCCTCTCGCGACCCGGATCGCCGATCTCGATCGACGCTCGGGCTTTGCCGATCTCGTCCTGGTCCTGCAAAAGCTCAAGGCGGGCAATTATCAGGAAGCGCTCGCGCGCACTCGGATGCTGCCGGACGAGGGCGTCGAGCGGCTGGTGGCACCCCTTCTGTCCGCTTGGGCGCAGATTGGCATGGGCAATGCCACGGAAGCACTGCAGACCCTCGCCGACGCGAAAGCGCCGAACGGGCTGCCTGAACTGATCGTGTTCCACCATGCGCTGATCGCCGATCGGGCCGATCACATCGACGAAGCAGCGCACCTCTATGACCAGCTGACCAGCGACACAACGCACCTGACGTGGCGCACCGTTGAGCTCGCCGGTAATTTCTACGAGCGGCATCAGCGCGACGCAGCGGCACGCCGCCTGTTTCAGCGGTTCAAATCCGACCCCGATAGCGGCGCGGTAATCGACGCGGCGATGAAGCGCCTCGATAGTGGTGCGATTCCAAAACGCCTCGTTGCGACACCGCAGGATGGTGCCGCCGAGGCACTCTTTGACATCGCCAGCATACTCAATGCGCGCGACACCCTCGATATCGCGCAGATCCACGCTCGCCTCGCGCTCTATCTCAAACCCAATTTCGCGATCGCACAGTTGCTGGTCGCCGAGATCGCGGACGAGCTCGGGCACAGCGAGGAAGCGTTGGCCGACTATCGCACCATCGACCGGACGTCGCCGCTTTACTGGTCGGCGCGGTCGCGTCAAGCTGCGATGCTCGATCAGCTCAATCGCACCGACGAGGCGGTGGCCCTGCTGCGGAGCATGGCGGCAGAGCGGCCGCACGATTACCAGCCGATGGTCGAGCTTGGTGACATCCTCAGAAGCCACGACCGCTTCAAGGAAGCGGTTGCCGCCTATGACGAGGCTTTCACACGCTACGGCAAGAACAAACCCAGCGATTGGCGCCTCTACTACAGCCGCGGTATTGCGCTCGAGCGCTCACAGCAATGGCCGCGCGCGGAAAGCGATTTTCGCCGCGCCCTCGAGCTGGAACCGGAACAACCCTTGGTATTGAACTATCTCGGCTATTCCTGGATCGACCAGGGCGTGCATCTCGATCGGGCGCTGGGCATGGTCGAGCGGGCGGTGGCACTCAACCCCAATGACGGCTACATCGTCGACAGCCTCGGCTGGGCCTATTTCAGGCTCGGCAACTATGGCAAGGCGACGGAAAATCTCGAACGCGCGATCGAACTCGTGCCGGAAGATCCGACCATCAACGACCATCTCGGTGACGCGTATTGGCGGACCGGTCGACACCTCGAAGCGCGGTTTCAGTGGAATCGAGCACTCTTGTTCAAGCCCGCGGCCGACGAGGCTTCGAAGATCGAAAGCAAGCTCGAGCACGGACTCGGCCAGCCGGTGAATGCGGTCCAGTCGAAGGGTGGCTAAACCCGACGACAGGCATCAAGAAAAGGGATCGCGAACGGCGCGGTCACGCGTCCGGCGCCACGGCATCGCGTGCGGGCGGTAATGAACGCGGCTGCGAAGCTCAATCTCTATCTTCATATCACCGGCCGACGCGAGGACGGCTGGCATCTTATCGACAGTTTAGTTGCGTTCGCATCAATTGGTGACGAAGTGGCGGTCGTGCCCGCCGCGACTTTGAACCTCACGATCGACGGACCTTTCGCGCGCGATCTCGGTGGCGATCCGAGCCAGAATCTGGTGTGGCGTGCGGCGACCCTGTTGGCAAAACGGTTGGGGCGAAGCGTCGATGCCGCCGTTACTCTCACCAAAAATTTACCGGTCGCCTCAGGCATCGGTGGCGGTTCGAGCGATGCTGCGGCGTGCCTCGTTGCGCTCGCCGGGCTTTGGAAGTGCGATAACATGCCGATGCTCATGGAGATTGCGGCGGTACTTGGCAGCGATGTCCCCGCCTGTCTTGCGGCGCAGCCGGTTTGGCTCGACGGTATCGGCGACCGTATTGTCGAAGCTGGCCCTTTACCGAGATGCAGCGTCGTGTTGGTCAACCCGAGGGTCGCCCTGCCGACCCCGGCGGTCTATCGCGTCTTTGCCGGGCCTTACTCGCCTCCGGCGCGGTTCCCGATCCCCGACAATGCCGTCGATCTTGTTGCGCTGTTGGCGATGCGCCGCAACGATTTGACCGAGACGGCAATTGCCCTCGTTCCGGAAATCAGCGCCGTGCTCGACCGTCTCACCAGGCTTAACAATACCCGGCTGGTCCGCATGTCCGGGAGCGGCGCGACCTGCTTCGCCTTGTTTGATAATCACGACGCGGCTGCGGCTGCTGCTGAGGGACTAGCGAAGGAGCGCCCGGATTGGTGGACAGCCGCGGGCCAACTCGGTTCGGGACCGCAATCAATCGCTTCATGACCCCGATGGGCGTCGCTGCCAGTTGCGCGTCGGCGGCACGGCCGAACCGGCGCCGCTTCCGGCAGATTACGGACCACACCTAACCCGTGGGCATAGGCATAGCCGAGATCTAGTGCCGTGGGCGGACAGCCCGCTGGGCTGTCTTCGCGTAACAGCGAGCGGCTTCACTGGCATCGCGCGCGACGCCCAGCCCCTTGTCACACATCATGCCGTGATCGTGTTGCGCTTCGGCAAGGCCGAATTCCGCGGACGCACATAGCAAGGAAGCGGCATGGCTATAATCGCGGGTGACGCCCTTGCCGACGTATAGAGAACGCCTACGCGGGCGACTTGCGCAATGGGGTCGCCCGCGTTGGCCGTAGTGTCGAGTTCAGCGGCAATCTGCAGCGCCAGGTCCGTCCGGACTGGCCGGCACGACCGTCGGCGCAGGAGGCGCTTCGATCTGAACCATCGCTATCTGAGTTGCGGTGTCTTTGGGTTGCGGATGGTTTCCGTCCGGTCCGCCGTTGACCGCAGTCGCAATCAGATCCCCCGTCAAGGAGGCGGTGCTGCCCGTGGCGGAGACGCGAACTGCTGAGGCGACCGTTCCGGGGTTGATGGTGCTGGATCCCTGAGTGGACGTAAACGGCAATGGCACCACGATCGGGGCCGCTGATGATTGCGCGGGCAATGGCGCCATCACGGCCGGCTGCGGACGGGTTGCAACGAGCGCCGCTGTTTCAGACATCACCGCGGGCGTAACGCAGGCGACGGGCGTGGCCGCAGCCGCAACAGAAACCGGCGGTTCCGCCGCGACCTTGGTCGGAGCCGGTGCACTGGCGATGGCTAGATCACGGAAATAAGTCGTGACGGCCGGGGCGATCATCGCGAGCATTGGCGACCTGTTCGCGCTTCTCCACACGGCCCCCAAATTTGCACCGTATCGAGTGGCCAATGACGGTTTTGTTCGAGCGTCTTGGTCATTGGCGCCGAGACGCAAGCGGGGCTGGCTTGCTGCGATCACCACGATCAACAACAACACGACCGCCATGGAAGCGGCCGCATAGAGGGGGATCCTGCGCCAAGGGTTCTTCGGCGGTGAGAGCTGCGGCATTTGGCGCGTCCGGGCGACGATCGCGCCGATAGGAGCCACGAGCGTGCGCTCTCGCGACGCCGAATGCTGCTGAGCCAGCACTGCGGCCGGAGCGCGCCGCGCTGCCTCAATCCTTGGCAGGCGAACCGGCTCGCGCGCGGCATCGCGATTCGCTCTCGTCAGCACGCCGGTCGCGCTTCGCGCTGTCGGCGTCGCTTCCTCCGCAACGTACACGACCGCCGCACAGCACGTCTTGCGAATGGCTCGCTCGAGCCACTCTTCGATGGTGAGCCCCGAGCGCGCGGCTGCTGTTTCAGCCATGCGCCGCAGTGCAGGGTCGATCCAAGCGGCATCCCAAAGCATTGGGGAGGGGTTGGGTCTGAAGTAACTAATCTCGCTATTGATTGTCATGGCGTGCGAGTTCTGGCTGGAGCGATGGGATTGGCGGGCTCAAGACCGCCGTTGTCGAGCAACAGAAAGGCCGCCGCGCGCGACAGGGCGCCGCGGTCGATCATGTCACGCTCTTTGTCCGGGAGGCTCAGCAGGCGCAGCGAACGCGCGACTTGCTCCTCGGTGCGACCTGTGGTGAGCGCGATGTCGGCGATGCTCGCCGTATGTTCGCTAATCAGTTTCACGAATTGACGGGCTTCGGCGATCGGAGACAGTTCATTCCGCCGCAAGCGCTGTACCAGTGTCGACAACGCAGCGACGCGGTCATCGGACCGACATGCCATCAATGGAAAGGATATCGCGGAGCGTGGCGTCGTTGCGGCCGCGGTCCGCAGTTGAGCCGGCGCCGGCGGCGGATTGCCAGCAAATCCGTGCTGGGGCCGGGCGACCGGTTTTATTACTGCCGGCGGCGTCGCGCGCGATGCCGTTGTCAGCGCGGCGGGCGGGGCGGCGCCAAGTATGGCAGACGGCCTCGGCGAAACCGCTTGTGCCCGTGGTCGCAGTGCGCGCGGAGCGATTGGTGAGATCGCGGGCGGCGTCGATACGCGCCCGAGCGTTGGGTGCCGCGGCTGAGGCGATGGTTGGTGGCTCGGTTCGCTTGAGGGCGTTGCCACGACTGCTCCGGCCTTGGCAGCATCGTTGCCACCGCCGTCGCGCGCAAGGCCATTGCGTTCGACCATGGGCGGACGTTCGATTGCGGGAGGTTCGGGTGCGCCAGGACCAGGCACCACAACAACCGGCTCAAAAGCGGGCTGTGATGCAGCGGCGGGAGGATGCCGGCCTCGGCTCGCTGAGGGTTCGCTGCCGAGGATAGCCAACAACTCGCGGCTTGGCGGCACACCTTCCTCGGCGCAGCTTTCGCCAATCAACCTACCCAGCCAGCGGTGCAGCGGCAGGCCATCGCGCCGTGCCGCATATTCGGCATTTTGACGAACCTCGTCCGGAAGCCGATCGAGTTGCCAGTCGCCCAAGCCTTCCCCTCCCGCCAATCCGACTGTAGACGTTGCAAGAAATGTGCGAAGCGGCCTCGTCAAGCCTAGCGGCACCCCTTGACTTTATAAGCCCATTGCAGAACTTTTTAAATATCATACAAATTTGTTCGGTCGTGGCCAGGATGAAAAAAGGCATTTTGCGGTATGACTCGTTTGGCGTCGCGCGGGCTAGAGGAGGCAGCCCCGGGAGTAGAGGAATGATCTTCGACGGTGACGGCCTGTCAGCGCAACTCGTGCCTGCCGGGTCCTGGCAGCATTGGTGTTCTGACGCGGTTCGCGACGCCGCGTCGGGACTGTGTGGAACGACGGGGATGACATGGCTGCCGTGCTCATTTGCCGGCGCCCATTCGCTCGCAGAGAGTATCGGTTAGGAAGATTGTCGATGCCACCATCGGCGAAGCCACCCTATCGTGCCGATCATGTCGGCAGCTTGCTACGTCCCCCAGCCTTGCGCACGGCGCGCGAGCAGTTTCTCGAGGGTAAGTTCGATGCCGGCGCATTGCGGGCGCTCGAAGACAAATGCATTCGCGAAGCGATCGCTCTCGAGGAGTCCACTGGCCTCGCTAGCATTACCGACGGCGAATTCCGCCGCACCGCGTTCCATTTCGATTTTCTCGGCCAGATCGAAGGCGTGTCGGCGGTGCTCGGCCGTCAGCCCGATGCCGCCGCGCTGCCCGGCCAGGCGTTCCAGCCGCCGCAGCTCAAGATCGTCGGCAAGATACGCCACCGGCGGGCCATCGAAGTGGAGGCCTTTAAATTCACCAAGGCAGCGACGCGGAAAACAGCGAAGCTCGCAATCCCGTCGCCGACCATGCTGTTGCGCGGCGGTCGCGGTGCAATCAGCGAAGGCGCCTATCCCGATCTTGAGGTCTATGTCGACGACATTGTCGAAGTCTATGCTGCGGAACTGAAGGCGTTGGGCGAGGCGGGCTGTACCTATGTTCAATTCGACGACACCAACTTCGCCTATCTCTGCGATCAAACGATGCGTCAAGCCATGCGCGATCGCGGCGAGGATCCGGAGGCACTGCCGCACCGCTACGTCAAGCTTATCAATGCCGTGATTGCGAAAAAGCCAGCAGGGATGGCGATTTGCATTCATCTTTGCCGCGGCAACATGGCGGGGCGGTGGGCGGCAACGGGTGGCTACGAGCTCGATCGCCGAGACCGTCTTCGGCGGTCTGGCCGTCGATGGTTATTTCCTTGAATATGAATTCGGAGCGCGCCGGCGGCTTCGAGCCGCTTCGCTTTATGCCCACGGGCAAGCGCGTCATTCTCGGCTTGGTCAGTTCCAAAGTACCGGATATGGAAACCAAAGATCTCTTGAAACGGCGGATTGAGGCTGCAGGCAAGTACATGGCGGTCGAACACATGGGTGTGTCGCCGCAGTGCGGCTTTGCTTCAGGCTACCAAGGCAATCCGGTGACCGAGGACGTCGAGCGGCGCAAACTCGCGCTGTGCGTTGACACCGCAGCCGAGATTTGGGGTTCGGCCCAGTAATCGCGCGATGGCCCGCCGCAACACAAATCTGAGCGAGGCGGACAAGAGTGGCGACACCGCTCCGTGGCAGCCGGTGCGGGACGGTACGCTATCGTGGCGCATTATCCGACAGATCAGAGCGATGCTGTTCGCCGGGGAGCTCAAGAGCGGTGAGCGGCTCGGCGGCGAGATCGAGTTGGCGCAGCGCTACGGGGTGAGCCGCATGGCGATCCGGGACGCGTTGCGCTCGCTCGAAGCCGCGGGCATCGTCGACATCCGAGTCGGGGCCAAGGGCGGAACCTTTATCGCCAACGGCAATCCCGAGCGCTTTGCCGATTCGCTTGCCATCCAGCTCAAACTGATCGGCGTTACCATTGCAGAAATCTTCGATGCACAGATCGCCATCGAAGTCACCTCGACCGAACTCGCGGCACGCAATGCCGACGCGAACGATTTGCAATTGCTGCGCGATATTCTGCGTCGCCAACGCGAGCATCGCCACTCGAAGCCGCTATTTACGGACTTATCGTTGCGTTTTCACGAGGCATTGGTGGCAGCGTCGCACAACCGCGCAATGATCGCGCAATTCAAAGCGTTGCGTCATGTTTTGGAGCCGCTCCTGGCAAGACGTCTCAACGACGATGTCGCGGCGCGCGTCATCGCGTCGAATACTGCCCTGCTGGCTCGAATTGAGGCGCGTGATGCCGAAGGCGCCCGCGCTATGATGCACCGGCGACTTCACATTGTCCGCGCACGCCAACTCGACGCAGCGGCGAGCGAGCAGATGCCCCAGTCCGCCGATTGAGTTTGCTGCGGCGCCCGCGTAATCTTGCAACGAGGGTGAAATTATGGCGAACTTGGAAGATGCCGTGAAGGAGTTGGAGGGCGCGATTAGCCGGCTCGAAAAAGCCGCAGGCAAGGCATCGTCGCGGCGTCCCGAGCCGAGCGTCCTGGCGCAAACCGTAGCCCAAGTTGCAGCCCGCCTCGATTCCACTATCGCGCGACTCGATCGCATCTTGGAAGATTGATGGCCCAAGTTACGATTTCCCTGAACGGCCGCGAATACACCGTCGGCTGCGGCGCCGGCGAAGAGGCACGCATTCGCGAACTCGCGCGCGGCGTCGATGCTCGGATGCGGAAATTCGGTTCGCAAGCCGGACAGATCGGCGAGGCCCGCCTCCTGGTGATGATGCTGCTCACCATGGCCGACGAGTTGTCCGAAGCGACGAGCGGCGCCAACGGCCATGCGCCACAAGGCTTTGCCGACGGTCTGGCGGCTCTCGCCAAACGCATCGACACGGTTGCGGAGCGGCTTGAGAGCGCCAAGATATAGCGCGATAAAGAATGGATGGGGCTGCGCAGCGCGTTAGGCCGCAATGTACCCCGGGGCCGATATTTACCTCGAGGGAACTGTCCCTACCGAAGCCGTGGCTTCGGCACATGGTGCCCACCTGCGAAAGCGGGCCGCGAGGGTAATGCCATGCCGACGGCTGTCGCGGCTCCATCCTATTTTGTCGTCCCGCCTTTGCGGCGGAGCGATGGAGAAGGTAGAGAGGGTGCACGATGTTCCTTCTGCCTCGTGTCATCCCTTCGGCGTCATCCTCTCGCGTGTCGCGGGCACGGAAATCGAGGTGCCATGAGAATTTTGTTCTGCGGCGATGTCGTTGGACGCTCCGGGCGCGATGTCGTGATCGGCAACCTGCCCCGGCTCCGGGACGAGCTGGCGCTCGATTTCGTGGTGGTCAACGGCGAAAACGCCGCTCACGGTTTCGGTATTACCCCAGAAATCTGCGGCGATCTCTACGCTGCGGGTTGCGATGTCATCACCGGCGGCAATCATTCCTGGGCCAAATCCGAAATCATTGCCTATATCGACGGCGACCCGCGTCTGTTGCGCCCCATCAATTATCCGCCCGCCACGCCGGGCAAGGGCCACGGCATTTATCAGCTCAAGGATGGCCGGACTATCCTCGTGATCAATGCGATGGGCCGCATCTTCATGGATGCGATTGACGATCCGTTCCGCGCAGTCGACGACCTGTTGCGGCGGCATGCCCTCGGCAACGGCACCGCAATCCTGGTCGATTTCCATGCCGATGCCACCTCGGAGAAAACCGCGATGGGCCACTTTTGCGACAGCCGCGCCTCGGCGGTGGTCGGCAGCCATACCCACGTTCCGACCGGCGATCATCGCATCCTTAGAGGCGGCACAGCCTATCAGTCCGATGCCGGCATGTGCGGCGATTACAATTCCATCATTGGCATGAAGAAGGATGGCATCATCGCACGTTTCGTCACCAAGATGCCGGGCGAGCGCATGCAGGTGGCGGAAGGCGAGGGCACGCTCTGCGCGATTTTCATCGAGACCGACGACGTCACCGGCTTGGCCACGTGGGTGGCGCCGCTTCGATTGGGCGGCAGGCTCGCGCCCGCTTGGCCGTTACCGACAACGCAGACGGCAACAATCGCGTGACGCCGAGCGCTCAACGAGAGACGCGTCCGCGCCCACCGCAGCTTCGGCGTTGCCGTCGGCGTGTTGATCTTGTGTCTTATCGCCGTCTTGATTTATGGCTGGTTCACGCTGCGTGGTGCGGGGCTGAGCATCGTGGCGCTCATCGCGCTCGGCGGCGGCGTTCTGTTAACACTTATGCTGGGGATCGGGCTGATGAGCCTGCTCTTCTACAGTCACAATGAAGGTTACGACGACGACGTCGGTCGCTAGGCTGGGCCCGGTCTTTCCCGGCGGATTCGCGCCGTAATCCTGCCATATTGAAGGCTTATCTGGGCTTTCGCGGCTGACGGGGCTTCGGCTGCTTCCCCATATGTGGTACGATGCCGCTCCTCAATCGTCAGGATTTAGCTGTTTGCCATGGCTGGCCATTCGCAATTCAAGAATATTATGTACCGCAAGGGCGCGCAGGACAAAAAACGCGCCAAGATCTTTGCCAAGTTGATCCGAGAGCTGACGACGGCCGCGCGCAGCGGCCTGGCCGATCCTGCCGCCAATCCACGGTTGCGCGCCGCAGTACTGGCGGCGCGGGCCGCCAACATGCCGAAAGACACGGTCGAGCGTGCCATCAGGCGTGGCGCCGGCGGCGAAGGGCAGGAGAATTACGAAGAGGTTCGCTATGAGGGTTACGGGCCTGGCGGCGTCGCCGTTATCGTTGAGGCGCTGACCGACAACCGCAATCGCTCCGCCAGCGAAGTACGCGCCGCCTTCACCAAATCTGGCGGCAATCTTGGCGAAAGCAATTCTGTCAGTTTCATCTTCGACCGCGTTGGCGAGATCGTTTATCCGGCGGTCAGCGGCGACGCCGGACCGTATGTTCGAGGCGGGCTGTCGATGCCGGCGCCGAGAATGTCGAAAGCGGCGCTGACGACCATCGCGTTTTCTGCATGCCGGACGATCTCAATGCCGTGCGGGATGCGCTGGAGCAAGATGTTCGGTTCTGCTTCGTCGGCGAAGTTGGTGTGGAAGCCGAAGTCAGTGACCGCCGTCGAAGGCGAGACGGCCGAGTCGCTGTTAAGGCTCCTCGAAACGCTCGAAGACAGCGATGATGTGCAGAATGTCTACGCCAATTTTGACATGTCCGAAGAGGCCATGGCGCGGTTGAGCGCATGAGTGCGCCCCCGGGGTAAGCGGACAAGGCATGCGCATCATCGGTCTCGATCCCGGTCTGCGTCACACCGGCTGGGGCGTCGTCGCCATCGACGGCAACGCGACTGCGCCACATCGCCGACGGCGCCATCCATGCGCCGCCACGCGGCACGCTGGCGCAAAGGCTGGTCGCGTTGTTCGACGGGCTGGACCAAGTGGTGGCGCTGCAGCGTCCCGATGCCGCGGCGGTCGAGGAGACTTTTCTCAACAAGAATCCCGGCTCGACCTTGAAACTGGGCGCGGCGCGCGGCGTGGTGCATGCTGGCGCCGGCGCTCCGCGGTATTCCGGTCGCCGAATATTCGACCAACCTTGTCAAGAAGGCCGTGGTTGGCGCCGGCCACGCCGACAAGCATCAGATCGAAGTGATGGTGCGGAATGCTGCTGCCAGGCACGCAAGCGCTGGCCGACGCCGCCGACGCGCTCGCTGTTGCCATCTGTCACGCGCATCATGTCCAGACCAACCGCGTCTGGGAAAGGGCCGAGCCGCTCTCATGATCGCGATGCTGTCGGGACTGGTGGACCACATCGGCGACGAAACGCTGGTGCTCGATTGCAACGGCGTCGGGTATCTGGTCTACGCCTCGTCGCGCACCCTGCGACCGAACGCCGCGCGTCGGTCAGCCGCTCAAGCTTCTGATCGAGACGCAAATTCGCGAGGACCGGATTCAGCTGTTCGGGTTTGTCGACGCGGCGGAGCGGTCGTGGTTCCGCTTGCTGACTACTGTGCAAGGTGTCGGCGGCAAGGTCGCGCTGGCGATTCTGAGCGTGCTTGATCCCGAGGCGATGGCGACGGCGATTGTGGCGCAGGACAAGGCGGCCTTCGTGCGTGCGGACGGCGTCGGGCCGAAGCTCGGTCAACGAATCGTCATGGAATTGCGTGACAAAATGGGGGCGATCGCGGCTCCGGTCGGCGGGCAGTGCGAATGCGCCTTCTGGCGCCGTCGCCGACGCGGTCTCCGCCCTGGTCAATTTCGGCTACGCCAAGAGCGCCGCTTACGGTGCGGTCATGGACGGCGGCGACGCGGTTGGGCGGTGACGCCAAGATCGATGCGCTGGTGCGTGCCGGCTTGCAGGAGCTCGGGCGATGAACGTCGATAAACGAGTGGTGGCGCCACGGGTCGAACCCGAACGATGCCGCCGAGATCGGCTCTCAGGCCGCTATCGCTCGACGATTTCATCGGCCAGGCCAAGCAGCGCGAGAATCTGCGGGTCTTCATCGCCGCGGCAAAGGCGCGCCGCGAACCGCTTGGACCATGTGTTGCTGCACGGTCCGCCGGGACTTGGCAAGACCACGCTGGCGCAGATCGTGGCGCGCGAGATGGGCGTCGGGTTCCGCGCCACCTCGGGACCGGTGATCCAGCGCGCCGGCGATCTCGCGGCGCTGCTGACGAACTTGCAGCCTCTCGACGTCTTGTTCATCGACGAGATTCATCGCCTGGCGCCGGCGGTCGAGGAAGTGCTCTATCCGGCGATCGAGGATTTCCAGCTCGACATCATCATCGGCGAAGGGCCGGCGGCGCGCTCGATGCGCATCGAGCTGCAGCCCTTCACGCTGGTCGGCGCCACCACGCGCTCGGGTCTGATCACGCGGCCGCTGCGCGAGCGGTTCGGCATTCCGCTGCGGCTCGAATTCTACACCGCCGCCGAATTGCGCCAGATCGTCTCGCGCGGCGCCGGTCTTCTCGGCATGGCGCTTGAAACCGACGGCGCCGCCGAGATCGCGTCGCGCGCTCGCGGCACGCCGCGCGTCGCCGTGCGACTGCTCCGCCGGGTGCGCGATTTCGCCGCGGTCTCGGGCGATCAGCAAGATCGACGCCAAGGCCGCCGACGCGGCGCTGTTGCGGCTCGAAATCGACAAGAGCGGGCTCGACGCCATGGACCGGCGCTATCTCTCCTGCATCGCTCGAAAGCTATCGGCGGCGGGACCGGTCGGCGCCGAGACGCTGGCCGCGGCGCTGTCTGAAGAGCGCGACGTGATCGAGGAAGTGATCGAGCCTTATCTTATGCAGGAAGGGCTGGTGCAGCGCAGCTGCGCGCGGCCGACTGCTGACCGATCGCGGCTATCGCCATCTGGGCTGGTGCCGCTGCGGCCGCCGTCGGCGCAGCTCGACCTACTCGGCGACGACGCGGAGGCGGGATGACCGCGCATCTCTTCAATCTCCGCGTCTATTGGGAAGACACCGACGCCGGCGGCCTGGTCTATCACGCCAATTATCTGAAATTCGCCGAGCGCGCGCGCACCGAAATGCTGCGCCATCTCGGCATCGAGCAGGAAAACTGCGCGACGAGACCGGATGCTGTTCGTGGTGCGCCGCCTGGTCGCCGAATATTTCTGCCGGCGCGGCTCGACGACGAACTGCGGTCGCGACGCACGTCAAGCATCTGGCGGCGCCTCGCTCGATCTCGACCAGGAAGTGCGCGCGAGGATCGCGCCTGGTGCGGCTCGCGCTGCGCATCGCCTGCCTCGACCGCGACGGCCGGCCGTCGCGCCTGCCGCGCATCGCCACCGCTTCGCATCGCTCACGGAATTCACTAACGGAAGAATAAATCATGGAAGGTCTGCGTCGTCAACTTGCTCGCGGGGGCCGTGCCGCACGATCTGTCGATCGTGACGCTGTTCCTGCAAGCCGACCTGGTCGTCAAAATCGTCTGCATGCTGTTGCTGCTGGCGTCGTTCTGGTCGTGGGCGGTGATCTTCGACAAGCTCACCAAGCTGCGCCGCCTGCGCCGCGACGCCGAGAGCTTCGAGGAGACTTTCTGGTCGGGCGGCTCTCTCGACGATCTCTACGATCGCATCGGCACGCGGCCCGCCGATCCGATGTCAGCCGTGTTCGCGGCCGCGATGCGCGAATGGCGCCGCACCGCGGCGCGCGGCCGGGTGCCCAACAGCGGAACCAAGACCGGCCTGCAGGAGCGCATCGAGCGCGTCATGCAGGTGACGCTGGGCCGCGAGATGGATCGGCTCGAGCGCTTCATGCCGTTTCTCGCCACGGTCGGCTCGACCGCGCCGTTCGTCGGACTGTTCGGCACCGTCTGGGGCATCATGAACAGCTTCCAGTCGATCGCCGCCGCCAAGAACACCAGCCTCGCGGTCGTGGCGCCCGGCATCGCCGAAGTCACTGTTCGCGACCGCGTTAGGGCTGGTGGCGGCGATCCCGGCGGTCATCGCCTATAACAAATTCGCCACCGATTTCGGTCGCTATGCCGGCCGGCTCGAAGGCTTCGCCACCGAATTCAGCGCGATCTTGTCGCGCCAACTCGACGAGAAGGCCTGACCATGGCGGTCGTTCTCCCAGGCCGCGGCAACGGCAACGGTCAAAATCACCGCTATCGACCGATGAGCGAGATCAACGTCACGCCCATGGTCGACGTGATGCTGGTGCTGCTGGTCATCTTCATGGTGGCGGCGCCGCTCTTGACTGTCGGCGTGCCGGTCGATCTGCCGCAGACTCAGGCGCCCGGCAATCAATCAGCCGCAAGAGCCACTGGTCATCACTGTCAATGCGCAAGGGCAGATGTTCTTGCAGAACGACCAAATCGCGGACGATCAACTGATCCCCCGCCTCCAGGCGATCACCAAGACGAATTCCACTGCCGACATCTACGTCCGTGGCGACCGCGCGACCAATTACGGCCGGGTCATGGAGATCATGGGCCTGGTGAGCGCGGCTGGCTTCGACAAAGTGTCTTTGATCACCGAACCGACACAATCCGGTGGTACGCCGACCCCGCCGTTACCGCCCAATCAGACGAGCCCACCGAAGCGACCTTAGTGCAATGCTGGAACGCAGAGGTTATATCGCGTCGGGAATCCTGCACCTTACTCTCGTGCTGTTGTTTATCCTCGGCTTCCCCAATCTGTTCGGCCATCGCTTGCCGGAAGAGACGCCTCTGGTCGTGCAATTGGTGAAGATCGGTCCCGAAACCCGGGCGACGCAATTGACCAAGACGCGGCCGACACCGGAGGCGAAACCGGAACCGGCCGAAGAGCCGCCCCCCCAGCCGCCGAGGGTCATGCCGCAATCCCAGCCACCGCCGATGCTGACGCCGCCCGAACCGCAGCTCGCGACGCCCGAACCGCCGCCGCCTGCACCGCAGCCAAAACCGAAGCCGCCGGCGCCGATTCCGCCTGTACCCGCGCTCAAGCCGCCGACGCCACCCGAGGTGAAGCCCGTGAACGTGCATGTGCCGTCGCAGAAGCCCCGGCCGCCTACCCCAAAGCCGAAGCCCGACGAGACCCAGCAGTTCGATGCGCTCCTCAAAAATCTCGCCAAAAATGATCCGACGCCGAGTGAACCCGATCAACCGCGGGAGAACCGCGCTAGGCGCCGGCCGTCCTCGCAACCGATCGCTCCCCTGGGCGCGCAACTCACCGCAAGCGAGCTCGACATGGTGAAACAACAGATCGAACAGTGCTGGAACATTCCGGCCGGTGCACGCGAAGCCGAGGATCTGACGCCGGAATTTCGCGTTTACATGAATTCGGACGGCACCGTACGGTCGGCTGAGTTGCTCAATCAGGGACAGCTCGGTGACGCGGTCTTCCGAGCGGCTGCTGACGCCGCTTACCGCGCTCTCAAGAACCCGGCTTGTCAACCGCTCAAGCTGCCGCCGGACAAATTCGATCAATGGCAAACCTTTACCATCACTTTCGACCCCAAGGATATCGCAGGATGATGATTCGTTTCGCCGTCGCGCCTTTCGCCGCCTGCCTCGCGCTTGGAATTGCACTAGCCGCGCCGGTGGCGCGCGCCGAACTCCATCTCGATCTCACGCAGGGCCGCGTCGAGCCCATGCCGATCGCGATTCCGGATTTTGCCGGCACGGAAGAAGGCGCGCAGATGGGACACGACATCACCCAGGTGCTGTCTGCGGATCTCGAACGGTCCGGTTTGTTCAAGCCGCTCGATCCGCGCGCGTTCGTCGACAAGGACGCCGCGACCCACATCCCGCCCAACTATGCCAATTGGCGAGTTCTCAACGCGCAGGCGCTGGTCACCGGGAATGTCGCGGTCCAGCCCGATGGCCGACTCGCGGTCGAGTTCCGGCTTTGGGATATTTTCGCCGAGCAGCAGCTCGCCGGCCTGCGCTTTACCGCCACGCGACAGAATTGGCGGCGCGTCGCCCACATCGTGGCCGATGCGATCTATAAGCGCATTACCGGCGAGGACGGCTATTTCGACACGCGCATCGTTTATATTGCAGAAAGCGGTCCGCTTGAGCATCGCATCAAGCGCCTCGCCATCATGGATCAGGACAGCGCCAACAACCGCTACCTCTCCGATGGCCGCGCACTCGTGCTGACGCCCCGTTTCTCGCCGACGTCACAGGAAATCACCTATCTCTCCTATGCGCGCGACCAGCCGCGCGTCTACCTCTTCAACATCGATACTGGTCAGCAGGAAGCGCTGGGCGATTTTCCCGGTATGACATTCGCGCCGCGCTTTTCCCCCGACGGCAACAAGGTAATCATGAGTCTCGCGGTTAACGGCGCAAGCAACATCTATACGCTCGATCTGCGAACGCGCCGCGCCGTCCGGCTCACCGATACCAGTGCGATCGACACCTCGCCGTGCTATTCGCCCGATGGCGCCCAAGTCGTGTTCAACTCCGACCGTGGCGGCAGCCAGCAGATCTATGTCATGAATTCCGATGGCACCGGCATCCATCGCATCACCTTCGGCAAGGGCCAATACGGCACACCGGTATGGTCGCCGCGCGGCGATCTCATCGCCTTCACCAAGATCGATGGCGGTCAGTTCTATATCGGCGTGATGCGCCCCGACGGTTCGGGTCAACGGCTGCTGACCAACGCGTTCCTGGTCGAAGGACCGACCTGGGCGCCCAATGGCCGGGTCTTGATGTATTTCAAGGGCACGCCCGCCGATTCGGCCGGGAGAGGCGGCCATAGCCGGCTCTGGACCATCGACCTCACCGGCTACAATGAACGGGAGGTGCCAACACCGCAAGATGCGTCAGATCCGGCCTGGTCCCCCTTGATTCCGTAAACTCCCGCTCCTATAGTAGCGGCCACCCTCCGCACCACACCATACACGATAACATAAACCCCCAAATGGTGCGGGTATGGCCTGTCGTTTCTATCATGAGTAACAGAGCCACATCCTCGAGGAGTTGAAATCAATGAATCTGCGTCCCATAGGCTTGCTCGCAGCGTTACTGCTCGTCGCGGCCTGCGCCCAAAACCCGGCGCCTACCGGGGGACCGCCATCTGGCCCGACCCCGACACAGTTGCATGGCGGCGCCGTACCCGGTTCGCGCGAAGATTTTATGCAAAATGTGGGTGACCGCGTTTTCTTCGCGTTCAATCGCACCGACATTGACGCGGAGGGTCAGGCGACGTTGCAGAAGCAGGCCAATTGGCTAAGGCGCTACCAGAACGTTACGGTGACCATCGAGGGCCATGCCGACGACCGCGGCACGCGCGAATACAACCTCGCCCTCGGCAATCGCCGTGCTGCCGCCGCGAAGCGGATGTTGGTCAGCCTCGGCGTTGCCGGCAACCGGATCGCCGTGATCTCGTATGGCAAAGAACGCCCGATAGTCGTCGGTGATAATGAGCAGGCCTGGGCGCAGAATCGCGTCGCCGTCACCGTCATCAACTAACCTGGTCAAAACGGCCTATCGTTGCGCGCTGGCTTCGCCAAATAGAGTGAAGCCGGCGCCCTTGATTCGCCCAAATTGCTGACTAAGAATATGTTCGGCGACGGCGCCTTTCGAGGCTGCGCGTCGCCTCTAGTTATTGTGGTCAGGTACCATGAAAAAATTGCTTTTTGTCGCCCTGGGCATCGCGCTGACGCTCGGTGAGCCAGTTGCCTTCGCCCAGCGGGATCAGGATCAAGACAATGATTTTCCGCAACCCCGCAGTGCGGCGAATGACGAAATGCGCTTTGATCAGCTCGGCGACCAGATGCGGGAGCTGACCGGCCGCATCGAAGAATTGCAGCATCAGGTCGAAACCCTGCGGTCGCGTATGGATAGGCTCTCCGGCGATGTCGATATGCGGTTGCAGGGCGTGGAACCCGGCAATGGTGGCGCGCTGCGCCCGAACAATGC
Organism: uncultured Alphaproteobacteria bacterium; assembly: GCA_963804725.1. GTDB lineage: Bacteria > Pseudomonadota > Alphaproteobacteria > ATCC43930 > CGMCC-115725 > JAATGI01. Next base: position 700,411 of record CAWDRN010000015.1, read on the forward strand.
CATGAACGAACCGCGGTCACTGACCCCGCCACCATCATCGGGGCCGCCAATGTCGTCGCCGCCACCGCCATCCGATGAGGGCGAGACGGCAATGAATGAGACGCCGCGAATGGCTGATCCCGGGACGCTTCCGGGCGGGTCCCCGCAGCAGCAATACGACTATGCTTTCGGCCTTCTGCGCGACGCCAACTACCCTGCCGCCGAGCGCGCGCTGCGGGATTTCGTGCGGCGCTATCCGGACAATCGTCTCTCGAGCAACGCGCAATATTGGCTCGGGGAAACCTATTTCGTGCGGCGCGACTTCCCGGCGGCGGCAGCGGCCTTCGCCCAAGGCTATCAGCACTTTCCCAAAGGCCCCAAGGCTGCCGAAGACGCTTTTGAAACTCGGCAGCTCGTTGACCATGCTCGGGCGCACCGCGGATGCCTGTCGCTCGTTCGCGCAGCTCGACCGCGAGTTCCCGATCGCGCCGGCCAATCTGAAGGCAAAAGAGGCAGACGAAAAACGGAAGGCGCTATGCCGCTGATGCCGTGACCGCTGACCCGCCCTCTGGCCCCGTCGGCGCGGCGGAGTTTGCCGCCTTGATGCACGACCTTGGGCCGTTCGAGTTGGCGCCGGCGGTCGCCGTCGCGGTCTCGGGCGGTGTCGACAGCATGGCTCTGCTGCTTCTTACGCAAGAATGGGCCGAGGAGCACCGCGGCCGCGTCACCGCGTTGACGGTCGATCACGGCCTCAGGCCAGAAGTCCGCCAGCGAGGCCGAGCAGGTCGCGCAATGGGCCGAGGGGCGCGGTGTCGCGCACCAGACGCTGCCTTGGGTTGGAGCCAAGCCGACAGGCGATATTCAAGCCGCGGCCCGCGCGGCACGCTATCGCCTCCTCGAGGAATGGTGTGCGCGAATGGGTATCTTTCACCTCTTGGTGGCGCATCATCAGGACGATCAGGCGGAGACTTTTCTTTTGCGGCTGGCGCGCGGCAGCGGCCTCGACGGATTGGCTGCGATCGCGCCGCTGGTCGAGCGGTCGAACTGCCGGTTGCTGCGGCCGCTATTGACGCTGCCGAAGGCGCGGCTTGAGGCGACCCTTAAAGCTCATAACTATGGTTGGCTCGAGGACCGCAGCAACCACAACGAGAAATTTGGCCGGGCTCGGCTTCGAACAAGCCGCACCCTATTAGCCCGCGAGGGCCTAAGCGCGGCGCGTCTCGCGGCAACGGCGCGGCGGCTGGCGCGCGCTCGCCAGGCCTTGGAGCTCCCACTGGCCCAGCTTTTGGCGCGAGCTGCAACCCCTGATCCGGCCGGCTTCGTTCGGCTTGATCCCACGCCGCTACGGGCCACATCGGCGGAATTGGGGCTGCGCGCGCTCGCCGCTGTGCTGATGGCAGTGGCGGGCGCCGACTATCCCCCGCGGCTCGAACGATTGGAGCGGCTCTATGAGGAGATCAGGGCCGGCCTCAGGCGCGGCAGGACGCTGGGCGGCTGCCGAATCCTGCCGGAGCCCGGCTCTCTCCTCGTATGCCGCGAAGCCAAAGCGATGGCGGCGGCAGTCACAGCGAAACCAGGCACAACCATTAATTGGGACGGCCGATTCAAGTTAACGTTAGCGTCTGACGGGCCGAGCGGTCTCACCTTGGGCGCGCTGGGCCAGGTCAAAATTGGCGCATCGGGGCGCCTCCTGCCTGCTGCGGCACGTGTTGCCGTGGCCGCGCTGCGCGATGATCACGGGATCATCGCGGTGCCGGCTCTCGGTTACCGGCGGGCCGAGGATGCGACCTGGGGGCTGGGGCCGGAAGCTCTATTGCTACGAACCTCTCGACCGGTGACCGGCGCCGGGGTTAAAGTTGCCGAATGGCGTGGCGGCCACCATTTAACAGGGGTCGGGATCCGTGAGGGTATGAGACGTGAATAATTTCGGCAAGAACTTGGTTCTGTGGATCATTATCGGCTTACTGCTGGTCGCGCTGTTCAACCTGTTTCAGAGCTCAACCTCGCACGGGCCGCAAAACTCCTTGCCTTATTCGGCCTTCATCGAGGACGTCAAGAACGGCCAGGTCGCCGACGTCACGATTCAGGGCAATACCATCAACGGCACCTTTACCGACAAGCGCACCTTCTCGACCTATGCGCCGAGCGACCCCAATCTGGTGTCGCAGCTGTTGGCCAAGAACGTAACTGTGAAGGCGGCGCCGCCCGAGGAAAACGTGCCAACGTTGTTCGGCGTGCTGATCAACTGGTTCCCAATGTTGTTGCTGATCGGCGTATGGATTTTCTTCATGCGTCAGATGCAGGGCGGCGGCGGCCGTGCCATGGGCTTTGGCAAGTCGCGCGCGCGGCTCCTGACCGAGAAGGTTGGCCGCATCACCTTCGATGATGTCGCCGGGATCGATGAGGCAAAGCAGGAACTCGAAGAGATCGTCGAATATCTGAAAGACCCACAGCGGTTCCAGCGCTTGGGCGGCAAGATTCCGAAGGGCGTACTGCTGGTGGGCCCGCCCGGCACCGGTAAGACGTTACTGGCGCGCGCGATCGCGGGCGAAGCGAACGTGCCGTTCTTTACCATCTCCGGTTCCGACTTCGTCGAGATGTTCGTCGGCGTCGGTGCGAGCCGCGTGCGCGACATGTTCGAGCAAGGCAAGAAGAACGCCCCATGCATCATCTTTATCGACGAGATCGATGCCGTTGGTCGCCATCGTGGCGCCGGCCTCGGCGGTGGCAACGATGAGCGCGAACAGACCCTCAATCAGCTGTTGGTTGAGATGGACGGCTTTGAAGCGAATGAAGGCGTGATCCTGATCGCTGCGACCAACCGTCCCGACGTACTGGATCCCGCTTTGCTGCGCCCGGGCCGTTTCGACCGCCAGGTGGTCGTGCCCAACCCCGACGTGGTCGGGCGCGAGAAAATCCTCAAAGTCCATATGCGCAAGGTACCGCTCGCGACCGACGTCGATCCGCGCATCATCGCGCGCGGCACGCCGGGATTTTCCGGCGCCGATCTTGCCAACCTCGTCAACGAGGCGGCGCTGATGGCCGCGCGCAAAGGCAAACGCTCCGTCACCATGGCAGAATTCGAGCAAGCCAAAGACAAGGTGCTGATGGGTGCCGAGCGTCGCTCGATGGTGATGACGGAAGAGGAAAAATCCCTCACCGCTTATCATGAGGGTGGCCACGCGCTCGTTATGCTCTATGCCGAGGGCCATGAGCCGCTGCACAAGGTCACCATCATTCCGCGCGGCCGCGCCCTCGGCATCACCATGTTCCTACCGGAGCGCGACAAGTACAGCCAGTCCAAGATGGAGCTCGAAGCGATGATGACCAGCCTGTTCGGCGGTCGCGTCGCGGAGGAGCTGATCTTCGGCGCGGCAAAGGTCACCACGGGCGCCGCTGACGACATTCGCCGCGCCACCAATCTCGCGCGGCGCATGGTCACGGAGTTCGGCTTCAGCGAAAAACTCGGACCATTGCGCTACAGCGAAAACGAGGAGGAGGTCTTCCTCGGTCATTCGGTGACACAACGAAAGAACGTCTCTGAAGCGACGGCGAAGATCATCGACGAGGAGATCCGTCGCCTGATTGAAAGCGCGGAGCACGGTGCGCGCCGCATCCTTACCGAGCATATCGAAGAGCTGCACCGCCTCGCCAAGGGCCTCCTCGAATTTGAGACCCTGTCGGCCGATGAAATCCGCAAGGTGATCCGCGGCGAGAAGATCGTGCGCGACGCCGGTGGCCCGATGGAGGAACCGGCACGCACTCCGGGTCGCCGTTCCTCGGTGCCACCAACCGGCAAAGCCGCGGGCGGTCTGGAGCCCGAACCGCAACCGGGCGCGTGACCAGCGGCCAGCCGACCAACCTTTGTCCAGAAGAAATTCTGACCGGCGCTGCCGCGCGCGATGCGGTGGCGCGCGGCCGGGCATTGCCTCTTGCCGGCGGTCCATTGGCGTTTGCCGCGGTCGAGGTGATGGAGCGAACCGCCGATGGCAGCGCCATGTCGCGCTACCTTACCATCGCTGAAGTGAAGGATTGGGCGGCGCGGCGCGGGCGCGCCACTGAGATCGAAGCGCTGCTGGAGACCATCGTCGGCGGCGAGGCCGCCCTGGGCCGGCTTCGCGCTGGATCGGCCCGTCATCATGGGCATTCTCAACGTCACGCCCGACAGTTTTTCCGACGGCGGCGCCTATTTCGATCCGGCGCGCGCGCTGGCGCACGGCCGCGCGATGATCGAGGCCGGGGCCGACATCGTCGATATCGGCGGCGAATCGACCCGGCCTGGCTCCGATGCGACGCCGCTCGAGGAAGAGCTGCGGCGCGTCGTCCCGATTGTCGCGGCGCTGGCGCGCGACGGCGCGGTTGTCTCCGTCGATACGCGGCGCGCCGCCGGTGATGCGCGCGGCGCTCGATGCCGGCGCGCGCATTATCAACGACGTGACGGCGCTGCCGGCGATGCCGACAGTCTGGCGGTCGCGGCGCGAAGCGGCGCGCCGTTGATGCTTGATGCACATGGCGGGCGAGCCGCGCACCATGCAGGAGGCGCCGCAGTTATGACGATGTCGCGCATGGACGTGCTCGCCTATCTCCAGGCGCGCGTCGCGGCCTGCGAAGCCGCCGGCATTCGACCGCAGCTCGCATCGCTCGTCGATCCCGGCATCGGCTTCGGCAAGCACCTCTCGAACACAATCTGCCGCTGTTGCGCCGCATCGCGCTGTTGCACGTCACCGGGCTGCGCCGTCCTTCTGGGCCTGTCGCGCAAGCGCTTCATCGGGCGCGTCAGCCGCAACGAGCCGGCCGCACGAGCGGGTCGGCGGCTCGGTCGCCGGCGCGTTATGGGGTGCAAGCCAGGGCGTGCAGATCCTCCGCGTCCACGACGTCGCCGAGACGACGCAGGCGCTGGCGGTGCGCCGGGCGATCCTTGACGCAGCCTCGCTTGACGCAGCGTCAGCGCGGTTGCCTTATACCGTCATGATCGCAAGCTTTTCGGCACCGACGGCATCCGCGGCACCGCCAATCTCGAACCGATGACGCCCGAGACCGCGCTGCGCGTCGCGATGGCAACCGGCCGCGTCCTGCGGCGCGGCGACCATCGCCATCTCGTCGTCATCGGCAAGGACACGCGGCTTTCGGGCTACATGATCGAGCCGGCGCTGACTGCCGGCTTCGTCGCTATGGGCATGGATGTCGATCTGGTCGGGCCGATGCCGACCCCCGCTATCGCGATGCTGACGCGCAGCCTGCGCGCCGATCTCGGCGTGATGGTCTCGGCCTCGCACAATCCCTTCGAGGATAACGGCATCAAGCTGTTCGGTCCCGACGGCAACAAGCTCTCCGACGACATCGAAGCGCGAGATCGAAGCGCGGCTCGACGACGGACAACGGCCGCGCTACCGCGGCGGCGTTCGGCCGCGCGCGCCGGCTCGACGATGCCGATGGCCGCTATATCGAAGTGGCGAAGTCGAGCTTCCCCAAGGGCTTGCGGCTTGACGGCGTCAAGATCGTGATCGATTGCGCCAACGGCGCCGCCTACAAGGTGGCGCCGACGGTCTTGTGGGAATTGGGCGCCGAGATGCATCCCCTCGGCGTGTCGCCCGACGGCTTCAACATCAACCGGGCTGCGGCGCCACTGCGCCCGAAGCGATGCGCCAGGAGGTGGTGAAGCGCGGCGCGCATATCGGTTTGGCGCTCGACGGCGATGCCGACCGGTTGATCGTCGCTGACGAACAGGGGCGGCATTCTCGACGGCGACCAGATCATGGCGCTGATCGCGCTCGAATGGCGCGCGGCGGCCGACTGGCGCCCGCCGGCATGGTATCGACCGTGATGTCCAATCTTGGCTTCGAGCGCTGCCTTGCGGCCAATGGCATTCGCCTGACCCGGACTGCGGTCGGCGACCGCTATGTCGTCGAGGAAATGCGCCGTGGTGGGGCCAATCTCGGTGGCGAGCAATCGGGCCACATCATCATGTCGGATTACGCCACCACCGGCGATGGGCTGATCTCGGCGCTGCAGGTGCTGGCGGCGATCGTTCAACGCGGCGAGCCGGCGAGCGGTGTCTGCAATCAGTTCACCGCGGTGCCTCAATTATTGCGCAATGTGCGGCACGCCGGCGGCGCGCCGCTTGAGGCACCGACTGTGCGCGCGGCCATCGCGGCGGGTCAGCTCCGCCTTGCCAATGGTGGGCGACTGCTGGTGCGACCGTCCGGCACCGAGCCCTAATCCGCATCATGGCGGAAGGTGACGACATGACTCTGGTCGAGGAAGTAGTCGGCTCGGTCGAGACGGCGCTGCACAGGGTGGGCGCCGCAGCGCACAGCCAGATCGCCGAATGAGGGGACGCGTGCTCGCCGTCGCGGGCTCGGATTCGGGCGGCGGCGCGGGCGTCGAGGCGGATATCAAAACCGCGACCGCGCTTGGCGCCTACACCGCTACCGCTATCACAGCATTCACGGTGCAGAATACGCACGGTATCGAGCGCGTGATGGCGGTGCCGGCGGATTTTGTCGCGCAAGCGATGGCGGCGGTCTTGCGCGATATTGGCGCCGACGCAATAAAGACCGGGATGCTGGTCAGTGCCACGACCGTCGCAGCCGTCGCCGAGACGATCGAAGAATTGGCACACGGCGTGCCGCTGGTGGTGGATCCCGTGATGATATCCTCGAGCGGCTACACGGCTGCTAAGTGAAGATGCGATCGGCATCCTGAAGCTCCGTCTGATCCCGCGCGCGACCGTGATCACGCCGAATATTGCCGAGGCGGAAGTTCTGTCGGGCCGCAGAATCGCCGATCTCGGCGCGATGAAGGAAGTCGCCGCGGCGCTTCTGAAGACGGGGCCGGGGGCGGTGGTGATCACCGGCGGCCATCTCGAGGGCTCCACAGTTTCAGATGTCATCTGTGACGCGAGGGGCGTCGTGATGCTGGAGGGGCCGCGTCTCAGCAGTCGGTCGCTCACGGCACCGGTTGCACGTTTGCCTCGGCTGTCGCCGCGTCTCTTGCACAGGGCATGGCGATGCGGAGCGCGATTCGAGAGAGCGCACCGCTTTGTCCGTGATGCGATCCGTACCGCGCCGGATTTTGGGGGCGGCAATGGCCCCCTCAATCACCTACGCGACTCGATTCTACAGCTTATTCGGCCGCCATTTGCCGTGACGCGTGATATTCCTCGAGACGCGGCATCACTTCTTTGGCGAACAGGGTAAGGCTCTCGACCGTGTCCTCGTGCGACATTGTACCCGCGTGCGCCATCATCTGCAGGACGCCGAAACCGCCGATCGTGTCGTAGAAGTCGACGATCTGATGATAGACCTGGTCGGGCGTGCCGGCGAACAGCAATCCGCCGCGCATCGCGTCGGCGACCTTGGCCTCGACGAAGCCCGAAATACGGTTGCCGTTCTTATCGAACAAGCCAAGCTCGGAAAAACCGGAGCGGCCGGTGCGGATGAACTGGCTCGCCAATACCGGCGCGCGATATAGCCAGGGGGGCTGCGGAATTGGTCGGCGACAACGGCGTTAGTGCGGAGATAGGCCATGACATCGTTGCCACGACGCAAGCCCTCTGCTTCACTATTGCCGCACGGCTGCGAAGCAACAATAGCAGAAGCGGTCGAGCGGTACCGGATCCGGTCTGCCGGCGGCGCGCCAAACGCGGCGATATTCTTCGAACAATTTTTTCGCGGCATAGCCGGTCATCACGGTGCCGAGTACATAGCCGTGCTCGGCGACCGGCCGCACGCTGCTGACACTATTGACGCTGACCCATACCGGCGGATGCGGCTGCTGCCACGGCCGCGGCCAGATGTTGACCGAGCGATAGTGGAAATGCTCGCCCTCCCAGGAGAACGGGCCGTCATGCGCGTGCTCAGCGCCTTGACGATGAGATCGTGCGCTTCCCAGAAGCGCTCGACTTGATGCACCGGGCGCGAATTCGACGGCACGATCTCGTAGGGCACGCCCTTGATGAAGCCCATATCGAAACGCCCGCGCGAGATCACGTCGATCATCGCGCATTCCTCGGCGACGCGCAGCGGATCGGGCCGGTTGGCGATCGGCATGCCAAGCCCGAGGAGGCGCACGCGCTTCGTCGTCTTGGCAAGAATGCCGAGCACGATATTGCACGAAGCGGTTATGCAGGTCGCGGTCGAATGATGCTCGTTGACGAAGATGTTGATGCCGAGCTCGTCGCACAGCTGCCCATTCGTCGAGGAAGCGATGATATTGATCGGCGGCAACTCTGGGATCGCAATAGCGGTTGGGTAGATTCACCCGCAGCATTCCGCGCCAACATTCCATGCGTCGGGATAAGGCTCCTCGGTCATGTGATAGATGCGCATGGTCAGGCTCCAAAAGCGATGATGAGGTCGGCGACAATGTTGCGGCTGCTCGAAATGAGGGAAATGCGCCGGCATGCGCGACGGTGACGAAGCGCGCGCCGGGAATGAGGCCGGCGTAAGCGCTACCATAGGCCGGCGTGACGATACGGTCACTGTCGCCCCAAAGCACCAGCGTCGGCACCTTGATCAGCGATGCAAGCCGGTCCTTGAGCTTCGGATTGTTCATGTAAGGCGACCACCCGAACAGCGCCGCCGATTCGCGATTGCGGAAATGGATGAAGGCGTCTTCCTCGGACATCGCGGTATGGTCGAGACGGGCATGCGCCGGATCACGATAGGCGAGGCGATCGAATTCCGACTGCTTGGTGGCAAAGAAATCGACGATATCCGGCGTTGTCGCGCTCGGAAAGGCGAATGCCGAGCGGGTCGATCAGCACCAGACGCTCGAGGCGCGGGCTGGCCTTGATCGCGATCTCGGCAGCGAGCCAGCCCGCCGAAGGAAGACGCCGACCAGATAGAATGTGGTCGAGGTCGAGCTGCTTCGATCAGATCGAGATAGAAATAGGCCAGATCGTCGACTGTCGTGAAATCCCGGGGCAGGGCGGAGCGGCCGAAGCCCGGATGTGACGGCGCATAGACCGCGAATTTCCTGGCGAGGGCATGGAGAAACCGGTCGGCGCCGGCGAGGCCGATATGGGGATGCAGGAATAATAGGGTCGGCCCGGAACCGCGCTGCAGCAGCTCGACTGCAATGCCGTTGATCTCGACCGTGCTTGGGCGGCTCAATGTCTCGGTTTCCATGGTCAAACCATGCCATTCCGCTTGGGTCGCGACAAGTCGCGTACCCACGCGACATTGCTCCTCGGACCGCCGCGCAACGCTCAATCGCTGAAGGTCGCGCCTTGGCGATTGTGCCCGGTCGCTCATGGCGACAGGCCGACAATCGATAGTAGTGGTCGGGTCGGGCTCGCGCCTTGCGATTTTGTGGCCATCGCTATGCGCTGAGGCGACGCTGCTCGGCGGTGCGCCAGGCTCGTCGCGCTCTCAGCTCCACGACTGTTGCGCCTCCACGACTGTCGGACTTGGTAATGCCGCTGCTAATGGGTTAGGTTAAGAAATCGCGACGCCGCATAGGGAAGGCCGAACGCCAATCCGGTTGCGGAATGGATGCGCGTTCCCATATAGTTCCTTAATTCCTTTCGCAGATCTGGGAGTCTGGCATGGCGCGGGTAACCGTAGAAGATTGCGTTCTCAAGGTTCCCAATCGGTTTGAGCTGGTGCTGCTTGGCGGCCCAGCGCGCTCGCGATATCACTGCTGGCGCGCCGATTTCGCTCGACCGCGACAACGACAAGAACCCGGTGGTGGCGCTGCGTGAGATCGCCGACGAGACGGTCCAACTCGACCATTTACAGAACGCGGTTATCACCGGCATGCAAAACATGTCGAAATCGACGAGCCCGAGGAGGAGGGCGACATCGAGGTCGGCAATCAGCAATGGCCGATCGATCTGGCGCGTGTTTCGCCGGAGGACGATACCGCTTCGGTCGACGAGGAAATGCAGGAAGACATGCTCGAAGTCGCCGAGGACGAAGTCACCGGTCTCGACGAATCGGCGCTGCCCGAAATCGACGAGGATGCCGGCGACGCGGTTCCAAAGGACGAGGACTGACTTGAGCGACGGCGCGACGCTCACAACCAGGGCGCGCGCGCGCCATGATGCGGCAGTTCGAGCTCGTCGAGCGCGTCAAGGCCTACGATCCGTCGGTCGACGAGGACGCGCTCAACAAGGCCTACGTCTTTTCGATGAAGGCCCATGGCGCAGCAATTGCGGGCCTCGGGCGATCCCTATTTCTCCCATCCGGTCGAGGTCGCGGGCATCCTGTCGCGGATGAAGCTCGACAGCGCCTCGATCGTTACCGGCCTGCTGCACGACACGGTCGAGGACACACTCGCGACGCTCGAGGACATCGAGAAAGCGGTTCGGGCCGGAGATCGCGCGCCTCGTCGACGGCGTCACCAAGCTTTCGCGCATCGAGCTGCAATCGGACCAGACCAAGCAGGCGGAAAATTTCCGCAAGCTGGTGCTCGCCATGTCCGACGATATCCGCGTGCTGTTGGTCAAGCTTGCGGATCGCCTCCACAATATGCGGACGCTCAAATATTTGAAGGATGACGCGACCCGCAAGCGCATCGCGCGCGAGACCATGGAGATCTACGCCCCGCTTGCCGAGCGCATGGGCATGAACGAGATCAAGGATGAGCTGCAGGATTTGGCTTTCGGCCAGAACTGCAGCCCGAGGCGCGCGAAGGCATCCGCGCGCGGCTGGCCTTCTTGAAGGAAAAGGGCGGCAATCTGGTCGAGCGCGTCTTCGTCGCGCTCGACGACACGTCTGGAAAAGGCGGGCATCAAGGCGCAGGTCTCGGGGCGCGAAAAGACGCCTTATTCGATCTGGCGCAAGATGCAGAAGAAGGATGTCGGCTTCGAGCAGCTTTCCGACGTCATGGCGTTCCGCGTCGTCGTCGAAGACGTCGACGATTGCTATCACGCGCTCGGCGTGATCCACAGCCGCTATTCGGTCGTGCCGGGCCGGTTCAAGGACTACATCTCGCTGCCCAAACCCAATCAGTACCAGTCGCTTCATACCAGCGTGATCGGCCCGGAGCAGCAGCGCATCGAGATTCAGATCCGCACCACGGAAATGCACGAGGTGGCGGAGCTCGGCGTCGCCGCTCACTGGGTTTACAAGCAGGACGCGACGCGCACGGAGGGCCGGCAATATCGCTGGCTGCGGGAGCTCCTCGATATTCTCGAGCACGCCGCCGATCCGCAGGAATTTCTCGAGCACACCAAGCTCGCGATGTTTACCGATCAGGTGTTCTGCTTTACGCCCAAAGGCGATCTCATCAACCTTCCGCACGGCGCCACGCCGATCGACTTCGCCTATGCCGTCCATTCGCAGATCGGCGATACCTGCGTCGGCGCCAAGATCAACGGCAAGTTGGCGCCGCTGCGCACCCAGCTCGCGAACGGTGACCAGGTCGAAATCATCACGTCCAAGGCCCAGCTGCCGTCGCCCACCTGGGAGCGCCTGGTGGTCACCGCGAAAGCGCGGGCACGCATTCGCCGCTTCATCCGGACCCAGCAGCGCACGCAATATCTCGATCTCGGCAAAGTGATCCTGCAAAAGGCGTTCCGCCAGGACGGTCACGAAATGACGGAAAAGGCGGTCGACGCGGTACTCGATCGCTTCAAGTGCGACTCCATCGAAGACCTTTACGTCGCTGCCGGCGCCGGCAACGTCACCGGTCGCGAGGTGGTCAATGCGGTGTTTCCACCGACGCTGGACACCAAGCCTGCGAAAGTCGTCTCGCTTTCGAGGGCGCGCGGCAAAAAGGCGGCCGAGAATGCGGTGCCGATTCGCGGCCTCATTCCCGGCATGGCGGTGCACTACGCCGGCTGCTGCCACCCGCTGCCAGGCGATCGCATCGTCGGCATCGTGATGACTGGCAAGGGCGTCACCATCCACACCATCGACTGCGACAAACTGGCCGAATTCGCCGATACGCCCGACCGCTGGCTCGACGTCGCCTGGAACAACGCCGAGGAAACCGACGCACTGCATGTCGGCCGCCTCAACATCACGATCGGCAATGAGCCGGGCAGCCTCGGCAGTCTGACGACGGTGATCGGCAAGCATGCCGGCAACATCACCAATCTCAAGATCACCAATCGGAGCCAGGATTTCTTCGAACTTCTCGTTGACGTCGAGGTGCAGGATCTGAAGCACCTGACCAACATCATTGCCGCGTTGCGCGCGACGCCGGTGATCAATTCTGTCGAACGCGCCCGACGGTGACAGAGCGCGTCCGACCGCTGCGCCTGGGCGTCAATATCGATCACGTCGCCACCATCCGGAATGCGCGCGGCGGGCCGCATCCCGACCCGGTGCGCGCGGCGCTGACCGCGGCAGCCGCAGGCGCCGATGGCATCACCGCCCATTTGCGCGAGGATCGGCGCCATATTTCCGATGACGACCTTCGCGCGGCTGATGCGGGATCTGCGCCTCCCGCTCAATCTCGAGATGGCCGCGACCGACGAAATGCTGGCCATCGCGCTCAGGCATCGGCCGCACGCCGCCTGCCTCGTGCCGGAGAAACGCGCCGAACGCACCACCGAGGGCGGGCTCGATGTCGCTGGCGGGCACAACCATCTCGTCCGGTATCGTCAGGGAGCTCGGCGCCGCCGGGATTCGTGTCTCGCTCTTCATCGAGCCGGAAGCCCGACAGCTCGAGGCCGCGCGGACGATCGGCGCGCCCGTGGTAGAACTTCATACCGGCGCCTATTGCGAGGCGACCGGCGCCGCGCGCGACCGGCAATTGGCGCGTCTGCAACATGCCGCCGCCCATGCCGAGAGGTTAGGCCTTGAGTGCCATGCCGGTCACGGACTGAGCTTCGACACGGTCGCCGCCATCGCCGCCATCCCGACCATCGTCGAGCTCAACATTGGGCATTTCCTGGTCGGCGAGGCGATTTTCGGTGGTCTCGACAGCGCGGTCCACCGCATGCGCACCCTCATGCATCAGGCCTGCGCCGGCCTGCCATGATCATCGGCATCGGCAGCGATCTCGTCGATATCAAGCGTGTCGCCAAAACGATCGAGCGCTACGGCGACCGCTTCATCCAGCGTATCTACACGCCGGTGGAAATCGCCCGTGCGGAGCGCCGGGTCGATCGCGTTGCCAGCTATGCCAAGCGCTACGCCGCCAAAGAGGCGTGCGCCAAGGCGCTCGGAACCGGCTTTCGCAAAGGCGTCTTCTGGCGCGATCTCGGGGTTGTCAACCTTCCGGGCGGCCAGCCCAGCCTTGCCTTGACGGGAGGTGCCAAGGCGCGGCTCGATGCCCTGACCCCGGCCGGAATGGTGGCCCGCATCGATCTGACCATCACCGATGAGTACCCGCTGGCGCAGGCCCTCGTGATCATTTCGGCTGAACCCGCCAGCTGCTAAATCGGTCGGCTCGTGCTTGACTTCCGGCGACCGAGCCTTGGCTTGATCATGGTTGACGCCGTTCGCCGAACGTGTGTTATTGTAAAATCAATATGTTACAGGCAATCCTAAAATGGCAAAGAAGAGTTCGGGGGGCGGCATCGCCGAGATCAGTCAAGACGTTGGTCTATGCCATTGATCATCGCGCTTTTCGTCCGCAGCTTTTTCTACGAACCGTTCAACATCCCGTCGGCTTCGATGGTCCCGACCCTGCTGGTCGGCGATTACTTGTTCGTGTCGAAATTTTCCTACGGCTATAGCCGCTATTCGCTGCCGTTCGGCCTGCCGCTGATCCGCGCCGGGCGCATTTTTCCACGCGCCGTCGGCGCGGCGACGTCGTGGTGTTCAAGCTGCCATGCCAGTTCCCGCAGCTGACTCTGCCGACGAGGCGGCGGACCAGCGAACGCGCTGCGACAGTTCGGTCGACTACATCAAGCGCATCATCGGCCTGCCCGGCGATACCATCCAGATGAAACAGGGCCGGCTCTATATCAACGACAAAATGGTGCCGCGCGCGAGCTGACCGACGACTGCCGGGATCCCGACGATCCGCGTTCGGCCATGGCGACAGCACTATTTCGAAACGCTGCCCAATGGCGTGCAGCATTGCATCATTCAGTATGGCGATGACGGGCATCCTCGACAATACCGAGCCGTTCCACGTTCCCGTCCGGGCACTTTTTCATGATGGGTGACAATCGCGACAATTCCGCCGACAGCCGCGATCCCGGCAGCGGTGTCGGCTATGTGCCGGCGGAAAATCTGGTCGGCCATGCCCAGTTCATCTTTTTCTCGACCAACGGTTATGCCGACTGGTGGGAGGTCTGGCGCTGGCCCTTCACCATCCGCTACGATCGTTTGTTCAGCGCTATTCGTTGATGGCGGAGCAGAAGCCGGATGGCGCGGCGCTGGCCGCAATTCTCGACCACCAGTTCACTCGACCAGAATTGTTGCGCGAGGCGCTGACGCATCCAGTGCGCACCGCCGCCGCGGCCGCGATCTGCGCGACTATGAGCGGCTCGAATTCCTTGGCGACCGGGTGCTGGGTTTGATCATCGCCGAGCTGCTGTTCACGCGTTTTCCGCGGGAGGCCGAGGGCGCGTTAACGCGGCGCAATGCCAGCCTGGTGCGACGCGAGGCGTTGACCGAAGTCGCCAAGGCTGCCGGGCTCGGCGACCATATCCTGTTGTCGCGTGGCGAAGAGGCGGCTGGCGCCCGCGCCAACCCGTCGGTATTGGCCGATGCTTGCGAGGCCGTTATCGCGGCGCTTTATCTCGACGGAGGCCTCCCGGCCGCGACCAAGTTCGTCGAGCGCTGGTGGCAGCCGCAACTATCGTCGCTGGGTGCGGCGCCGCCGCGCGATCCCAAAGACCGCGCTGCAGGAATGGGCACAAGCCCGCGGGCTGCCGCTGCCCGTCTATGAAACGGTGGGCACGGCGGGACCGGCACATCGCCGCATCTTCACTGTCACGGTCACGGTCGCGGGCCTGGCGCCCGCGACCGCTACCGGCAGCCTCCAAGCGCGCGGCCGAAGTGGCGGCGGCGGCACTGGCGCTTTCCAGCGTTGAGCGCAAAGCCTAATTTATCGCCATGACGCAACGCTGCGGCTTTGTCGCGATCGTCGGCGCGCCCAATGCCGGCAAATCGACGTTGTTGAACCGCTTGCTTGGCACCAAGCTCGCCATCGTCACGCCCAAACCGCAAACGACGCGCCGCCGCATACTCGGGATCGTGGTCGAGGGCGAGACGCAGATTCTTCTGGTCGACACGCCAGGAATTTTCGCGCCGCGCCGGCGGCTCGACCGGGCCATGGTCGGCGCCGCCTGGACGGGCGCCTTCGAGGCCGATCTTGGTCATGATGCTGATCGATGCCCAGCGCGGGATCGATGGGGACGCCCAAATTGTGCTCGATGGCCTGGGCAAGCATGCGCGGCCGGCGATCGCGGTATTGAGCAAGATCGACTTGATCGACAAGAGGGACTTATTGCCGCTGGCCGCGCGCCTCGACCAGACCGGCCTGTTTCAGGCCGTGATGATGATCTCGTGCTCTGACCGGCGACGGCGTCGCCGATCTGAAGCGCTATCTCGCCGTCGCCATGCCGGAGGGGCCGTGGCATTTTCCTGAGGATCAGTTCACCGATCTCTCCGAGCGGCTGATCGCTGCCGAGATCACGCGCGAGCGCCTCTATCTCGAGTTGCGGCAGGAACTGCCCTACGCCAGCGCCGTCGAGACCGAGCGATGGGAGGATCAGCCGGATGGCAGCGTGCGCATCGAGCAGACCATCCACGTCGAGCGCGAGGGGCAAAAGGCGATCGTTGTGGGAAAGGGCGGCAAGCAGATCAAGCATATCGGCGAGCTGGCGCGGGCGGAAATGGAACGCAGTTTCGGCCGCCGCGTGCATCTCTTTTTGTTTGTCCGCGTCACCGAAGGCTGGGCCGAAAGTCGCGAACACTTGACCGCGCTGGGGCTCGAAGATGAGGGGTAAGGTCGGGTGCGAGGGGGGCGGGCACGGAGGCAACTTAACGGGCGCGCACAAAGCGCTCTCGAGCCCAGGCGATGCTGGGGTCGCCCTCGGCACAGAGCGAACATGCCGGTGCCGCCATGGAATGGCATGACACTGGCATCGTGCTGGCGACGCGCAAGCATGGCGAGCGCGCGCTGCTGCTGCACGTGCTGACCCTGGAGCATGGCCGCCACGCCGGGTTGGTGCGCAATGGGCAGAGCGCCAAGCAGCGTGGCTCTTATGTCATCGGCAACCGGCTCGATTTGGTTTGGCGCGCGCGCCTTGCCGAGCATCTCGGTGCGTTCCGCGCCGAGCTCGAAAGGAGTCATGCGGCAACTTTTATCGATGACGGGCCGCGTCTCGCCGCCCTCGCTTCGGCGGCGGCGCTGGCCCAAGCGACGCTGCCGGAGCATGAGCCGCATCCCCGTGCCTATGGCGGCATTCTCGAGCTGATCGCGGCACTCGAAAGCAACCGCGGCTGGGCCGAACGCTATGTGCGTTGGGAACTTGAGCTGCTCGCCGAACTGGGCTTCGGCCTGGATTTGGCGAGCTGCGCCGCCACCGGCCGCAATGACAATCTGATCTATGTTTCGCCTCGTTCGGGCCAGGCGGTGTCGGCCAGCGCGGGCGAACCCTTCCGCGATAAGCTCCTGGTATTGCCGCAATTTTTGCTCAACGGCGCACCGCCGAGCGCGGCGGAACTCGCCGATGGCCTGGTCCTGACGGGATTCTTTCTCGAGCGCCGCGTAATCGAACCTCAGGGCGACAAAATGCCGTCGGCGAGAACGACGCTTCATTGACGCCATACGCCAGCAGACCTACAATACATGGTCTGGTCTTAAGAAATTTGTTCTATTAGCTGCGAGAGCGTGACGGCAGCGCGATAATCCTGAACTGAGGAATGAATGGTCTCCCGCCAAGCCCGTTCCGACTGGCGAAATCCGCGATGTAAAATTCGCCGACGCGCTTGGCGACCGCTATCTCGCCTATGCGCTGTCGACGATCGTGTCGCGCTCGCTGCCCGATATTCGCGACGGGCTGAAGCCGGTGCATCGGCGCATCCTTTATGCCATGCGCGAGCTTCGGCCTCGACCCGCGCTCGGGTTACAAAAAATCGGCGCGCATCGTCGGCGACGTCATCGGCAAGTTCCATCCCCACGGTGAGACCGCGGTCTACGACGCGCTGGTGCGCTTGGCGCAGGATTTCGCACAGCGTTATCCGCTGGTCGACGGCCAAGGCAATTTCGGCAATATCGACGGCGATAATGCCGCGGCGCAGCGCTACACCGAGAGCCGGATGACGGCGGTCGCCGAGGCGCTGCTCGACGGGCATCGACGAAAACGCGGTCGATTTGCGCGCCACCTATGACGGCGAGGGCGAGGAGCCGGTGGTGCTGCCGGCGCGCTTCCCGAATTTGCTGGCGAACGGTGCCAGCGGCATCGCCGTCGGCATGGCGACCAGCATCCCGCCGCACAATGCCGGCGAGCTGTGCGATGCTCTGATCCATCTCATCAACCACAAGCGCGCCTCGGTGGCCGATCTGGTCGCGCTGGTGCCGGGGCCCGATTTTCCGACCGGCGGCGTGTTGGTCGAGGAGCCGGCCGCGGTCCGCGCCGCTTACGAGACCGGCCGCGGCAGCTTTCCGCCTGCGCGCGCGGTGGCAGGTGGAAAAGCTCGGCCACGGCCAATACTCAGATCATCGTCACCGAGATTCCCTATCAGGTGCAGAAAGCGCGGCTGATCGAGCGAATCGCGGCGCTGTTCGAGGAGCGCAAGTTGCCGCTGCTCGGCGATCTTCGCGATGAATCGACTGATCTGGTGCGGCTGGTGCTCGAGCCGAAGACGCGCAACGTCGATGCTGCGGTGCTGATGGAATCGTTGTTCCGCGCCACCGAACTCGAAGTGCGCGTGCCGCTGAACCTCAACGTGCTCGACGCGGCGGGCGTGCCGCGGGTGATGAATCTGAAAGAGGCGCTGCAGGCGTTTCTCGACCATCGCCACGTGGTGTTGCAGCGCCGCTCGCAATTCCGCCTCGACGCGATCGCGCGCCGCAGCGAAATCCTGCGCGGCTTCATGATCGTCTACGTCAATCTCGACGAGGTGATCCGCATCATCCGCGAGCACGACGACGCCAAGGAACGGATTATCAAGCGCTGGAAGCTCACCGAAACGCAGGCCGAGGCGATCCTCGACATGCGGCTGCGCGCGTTGCGGCGGCTCGAAGAGCTCGCGATCAAAAAGGAATTGGACGGGTTGCGCGCCGAGGAAGCCGAACTTAAAGGCGTTGTTCGGCGACGAGCGCAAGCAATGGAAGACGCTCGCCGCAGAGATGGCCGACATCAAAAAGCAATTCGGCCAAAGCGACGCGCGCTCGGCAAGCGCCGCACCGAAATCGGCCGCCGCCGGCGGAGATCCAGGTGCCGGTCGAGGCGCTGATCGAGCGCGAGCCAGTCACGGTACTGTGCTCGGCGAAGGGTTGGATCCGCGCGGTGAAGGGCCACAATCCGTCGAATCGCCGATCTGCGTTACAAGGAAGGCGACGAGGGCAAGTTTGCGATTCCAGGCCTCGACCACCGACAAGCTCCTGCTGTTCGGCAGCAACGGCCGGTTCTACACGCTCGGCGTCGACAAGCTGCCGGGCGGGCGCGGTCATGGCGAGCCGGTGCGGCTGATGATCGAGCTCGGAAACGAGCACGACATCGTCGCCATCCTGCTCTATCGCGAGGGCCAGAAACTTCTGCTCGCGTCGAGCGATGGGCGCGGCTTCGTCGTGCCGGCCGACGAGGCGCTGGGCCAGACCCGCGCCGGCAAGGTGGTGATGAATCCGGCCGACGGATGCGCGCGGGGTCGCGGCGGTCGTGGCCGACGGCGACCACGTCGCGGTGGTCGGCGACAATCACAAGATGATTGTGTTCCCGCTCGCCGAAGTGCCGGAAATGGCGCGCGGCCGCGGCGTGATCTTTGCAACGCTATCACGAAGGCGTGCTGGCCGACGTGCGAGTGTTCAGGCGCGCCGAGGGCTTGACCTGGCGGCAGGGCGAAAGCCGCACCCGCACCGAGACCGAACTTGGGCCTTGGGAAGGCGCGCGCGCGCAGGCCGGGCGCCTCGCCCCGCCGGGTTTCCCCAAGAGCAACAAGTTCGGTTGAGCAAGATGACCGAGCCGATCGTCCTCGACGCCAAAGGGCTGAAATGCCCGCTGCCGGTCTTGAAGGCGCGCAAGGCGATGAAGACGATGCCGGCCGGCGGCGTGCTGCGCGTGCTCGCAACCGACCCGGGCGCCACCGGCGACTTCAAGCATTTCTGCGAGGTAACCGGCAACCGCCTGCTCGCGCATCGCGAGGAGGACGGGGTTTTGGTGTTCGAGATCGAGAAGGTGGGTTGAACCACCAAGACACCAAGACACCAAGACACGAAAAATTATCCCGATGCAAATTTCGTCTTGCCCGGCTTGACCGGGCATCCACGAATAGGTTTGCCGAGGAAAAGGAAAAATTCGTGGATGGCCCGCCTAAAGCGGGCTAAGACGGTTTCTATCTTGGGTCTTGGTGGTTCAAATTTCTTTTCAGCCAGAAACGCGAATGGCCCGCGTTCGACGGGCCATTACGCTTCTATCGGCGATGGTTGCTACCGCGCCGTCGTCGACATCGCGGCTGCCTGGAAGGGTTTGGCGGGCTCGTCGGCCAGGGCTTGCGCGTAACGGGTCGGGTCGGTCAGCAGCCGCTCCGCCACGGCGAGGTCGACCGCGCGGTCGATCCGCGACGCCGGGCATTGCGCGCGCAGCGCATCCCAGCCGTGATCGTCGAGCGCGCTGCGCGGCAGGCCGGGAATCGGCTCCGCGTCGTTGGCGGCGGCGATATTGGCGGTGCACACCACCGGCACCACGCCATGATGATGCAGGATATAGCCGCCCGGCGGGATCAGCTTGGCCCAGGTCACGGTCAGCTCGCCCTGATTGGGCAGATGGATCACGTCCTGCACCGTGCCCTTGCCGTAGGACGAAGTGCCGACGATGACGGCGCGATGGTCGTCCTGGAGCGCGGCGGCGACGATCTCGGAGGCCGAGGCCGAACCGCCATTCACCAGCACCACCAGCGGCAACGCTTCGGCCGGCCGGTCGCGGGTCACGTCGAATATCTGATTGCTCTCGGGCACGCGGCCCTTGGTCGAGACGATGCGGCCGGCTTCGAGGAACATGCTCGCCACCAGCACCGATTGATCGACCAGGCCGCCCGGGTTGCCGCGCAAGTCGAGCACGAGACCCCTAAGCTTCGCGCCCATCTCGCGATGCGCCTCGGCGATCTGTTCTTCGAGATAGTCCGCGGTGCGGGCGTTGAAGCTGGTGACGCGCAGGACCGCGACGCGGTCGTCATGCGTCATGCTCACCGTCTTCATGACGATGTGCGAGCGCCGCAGCGTCACCGTCACCGGATAGGAGCCGCCATCGCGCAACAAGGTCAGCCGCACGTTGCTGCCAACCGGACCGCGCAGACGTTCGGCAATGCCTTCGGCCGGCATCGCGGCGGCGGCGACGCCGTCGACAGCGGTGATGCGGTCGCCGCCGGCGAGACCCGCCGCGGCGGCCGGTGAATCCGGCATGACCATCGCGATGCGCACCGCGACGCCTTCGCCGTCGAGCGTGACGCCGATGCCGCCATAGCCGTCGCGATTGTCGCGCCGTTCGGTGGCGATCTCGGGCGGGGCGTAGCGGCTGAAACGATCCAGGAGCTTGAGGCCGCCGTCGATCACGGTCTGATCGAGCGCCTCTTCGCGGCTTGGCGGCGATGTCGGGCGAATAGAGCTTGGCGCGATCCAGCACCGCCGCCGTCACCCAGCCCCAACTTTGGTTGTCGTCCATCGCCGGCGCCGGCAGCTTCGAGCAGCACGTTGCGCCATTGCCGCAACACGACGCGGTCGTTCTCGCGCGCCACCGACAGGGTCGGATCGAGCGCGACGGCGTTTTGCAGCCCCGCCATGCGCCAGACCGTCGGAGGTCAGCGGTTCGATATAGTGACTGAGAATGGCGCGGTATGTCGCCGCGAACAGGCGTGGGGTCGGCGTGCGCCGCCGCCTGCCGTTTCAACCGGCGCCGCGCTGCAGGATGCCAGCGCAACCAACAGCCCAGACGCCACCCATGGCGGCCGCAAAGCCGCGGCCCGGAAATACCCGCCCGCCCAACATCGCCTACCTCCGCGAAAAACATCATCGCGGAAAGAGGCTAGCAGGAGCAAGTGATTATACGGTTAATGGCGCCGACGACTCGCGGAGTTTGGCCGAGTCGTTCGATTTCGTTGACTTTCGCCACCCGTCGCGGGGGTGAAGGCGAGACTGCCGGTGACGATGTCGGCCTCGGCCAGCGTGACATCGAGGGCGTCGCCCAGCGTAAACGTCTTGTTAGTACGTCGGCCGACCAGGCGATGCCGCTTTTCGTCGAATACATAAAAATCGCCGCCGAGCATCGAGATCGGCACCAGCCCGTCGGCGCCGGTCTCGTCGAGGGTGACGAACAGGCCGGCGCGCGTGACGCCATTGACGCGCGCCGCGAAATTGGCGCCGACGCGCTCGGCGAGATAGGCGGCGGTATAGCGGTCGAGCGCGCTGCGCTCCGCCGCCGCCGCGCGGCGCTCGGTCATCGAGATATGCTCGCCGGTGGCGGCGAATTCGTCGGGCGCCCAATCGGCGGGATCGGCATCGTCCCAGCGATGACCCGGCGATCAGCGCGCGATGCACGAGGAGATCGGCATAACGCCGGATCGGCGAGGTGAAATGCGCGTAGGCGCGCAGGGCGAGGCCGAAATGGCCGATATTGTCGGGGCTGTAGACCGCTTGCGCCTGACTCCGCAGCACCAGCGTGTTGATCATCGCGGCCTGCGGCGTGCCGGCGGCGCGCTCGAGAATCTGGTTGAAATGCCGCGGCCGGATCACCTGGCCCTTGGCGAGGGTCAGGCCCGGGATGCGCAGCTCGATCAGGAAATCGCGCAGCGCCCCGAGCTTCGCCGGGTCGGGCGCGTCGTGGACCCGATACATGCAGGGCAGGCGCAATTTCTGCAACGTCTCGGCGGCCGCGACATTGGCGGCGATCATGAATTCCTCGATCAGCTTGTGGCGAGTCATAGCGCGGGCGCGGCTCGATCTTGTCGATGCGGCCCGCCTCGTTCATCGCGACGCTGCGCTCCGGCAGATCGAGATCGAGCGTGCCGCGTTTGCGCCGCGCCTTGTCGAGCGCGCGATAGGCGCCGTAGAGCGGCCGCAGCACCGGCTCGACCAGCGCGCGCGTCGTGTCGTCGGGATTGCCGTCGATGGCCGCCTGCACCTCCTCATAGGTGAGGCGCGCGGCCGAGCGCATCAGCCCGCGCACGAAGCGATGGCGCGTCAGGTTGCCCTCGGCGTCGATCCAGAGATGCGCCGCGAGGCAGGCGCGCTCGACATCGGGCTTCAACGAGCAGAGCTCGTTCGACAACGCCTCCGGCAGCATCGGCACGACGCGGTCGGGGAAATAGACCGAATTGCCGCGCTCCTACGCCGCGCGGTCGAGCGCGTCGCCCGCGCGCACATACCAGGCGACATCGGCGATGGCGACCAGGAGATGCCAGCCGCCTTCGTGCTCCGGATCGGGTTCCGCCCAGACCGCATCGTCGAAATCGCGGGCGTCGGCGCCGTCGATGGTGACGAGCGGAACGTCGCGCAGATCGGTACGGCTGCCGAGTGCCACCGGCCGCGCCGTCTTCCGCGATCTTCACCGCGGCGGGCGGAAACGCGGTCGGGATGCCGTGGGTCGCGATCGCGATCAGGCTGAAGGCGCGCGGCTCGTCCTGATGGCCGATGCGCTCCAGCACCTTCGCTTGCGGCTGCGCCGAGGTGGCGGCCGGGCATCGCCTCCGCCAGCACGATCTCGCCGTCTAGCGCGCCGCCGCTGTCGAGCTTGGCGAACGCGGAACTCGGTCTTGACCTTGCGGTCGGTCGGTTCCAGCCGCCCGCCGTCGCGGTCGGCGCGGAAAATGCCGACGATGCGGTCGGGCGCGCCTTCGACGGCGCGGACGATGCGCGCCTCGTAGCCGCCATCGTGGCCGTTTCGCGAAGCGCGCCACCGCGCGCTCGCCGCGCCCAAGCGCCGGGGCGCGCGTTTCGGGCACGACCACGATGCGCGGCGCCTCGCCCGTCGCCGCGCCAGCCCACCAGCCGCGCCACCATCTCGCCGTCGAAATCGACATCGACGATTTCGATCACGCCGATCTCGGGCAAGGTCGCGGCGGTCGCCCCACGCTCGCGTTTCGGACCGCCCGCGATCGAGGCCCGCGCGCTCGATGTCGCGCTATGAGGCGCTTTGAGCGCTGACGCGCTGGCTCGGCGGCACCACGAAGGCACGCGTCAGATCGCGCCGTCGCCAGGGGTATCGAACTCGAGCGCGAAGTAATCGAGCACACGTCTCGCGTCGCATGCGAATCGGGCAAGCGCTGACACGGGGGGTCGGCACGTCTTTTCGGTCGCGGTGCGTGCGAGCCAAGGAGTAATGGGAGAGCGTTCTCCCGAACGCCCATGCGCGCCGTGCTCGAGACGTATCCAGCGTCTTCCTCTTGTCTGAGCCATGCACGCAGTGCGCGAGCCCGAAAGTCCAGCCGTCTACTCCGCCGCGTCTTTTTTCTTTGTGCTTTTGGGCGGATTTTTTCGCGCGCCTTGGCTTTCGGCGGCGGGCGAGCGCCGCGCCGAGCCGCGGGCGCGACGCTTGCCGCCGCCGCCCTTCGCCGCGCGTTCCGCCAAGGAGATTGGCGGCCTGGTCGGCGGTCAGTTCTTCCACCGTGGATGTCGCGGGGCAGGGTGGCGTTGACGCCGTCGCGGCTGACATAGTTACCATAGCGGCCCTTGTAGAGCATGATCTTGCCGTCGGCGATGACTCGAAGGTCTCGGAGCGATTCCCGTTGCGCCCGGCCGCGCGCCTGACGCGGCTCGGCGAGCAGGCTCACCGCGCGGTTGATGCCGACGGTCAGCACGTCGTCATCGGGCGCCAGCGACCGGAAATTATTGCCGTGCTTGATGTAGGGGCCATAGCGGCCGAGCGACGGCGGTGATCGGTTCGCCATCTTCGGGATGACGCCCGACCTCGCGCGGCAGCGACAGCAAGCCGAGCGCTTTTTCCAAATCGACATCGGCGGGCGCGATGCCTTTCGGCAGCGACGCGCGCTTCGGTTTCTCGCCTTTCTCGACGCCTTCGCCGAGCTGGACATAGTTGCCGTAAGGCCCCTTGCGCAGCGTCACCGGCATTGGCCGGTCACGGGATCATTGCCGAGAAGGCGCGGGCCGGCGTCGCCGTTTTCGCCGTTCTCGTCCTCACCCTCGAATCCGAGCTTGCGGGTGTAGCGGCACTCGGGATAGTTCGAGCAGCCGATGAAGCCGCCGAATTTGCCGAGCTTCAACCCAAGCCGGCCCTTGTTGCAGGCGGGACAGAGGCGCGGATCGCTGCCGTCGGCGCGCGCCGGGAAAAAGTGGTTGCCAAGCTCCTCGTCGAGCGCGTCGAGAACCTGCGTGATCGTCAGATCCTTGGTGCCGGCGACCGCGCTCCGGAGAAATCGCGCCAGAAATCCTCCAACACTTTGCGCCAGGAAATCTTGCCGTCGGAAATTTCGTCGAGCTGGTTTTCGAGATCGGCGGTGAAGCCATATTCGACGTAGCGCTCGAAGAAATTCTCCAGAAACGCCGTCACGACGCGGCCGCGATCCTCGGGAATGAAGCGCTTCTTGTCGAGGCGACACATAGTCGCGGTCCTGGAGCACCTGGATGATCGAGGCGTAGGTCGAGGGCCGGCCGATGCCAAGCTCCTCGAGCTTCTTCACCAGGCTTGCCTCGCTAGTAGCGCGGCGGCGGTTCGGTGAAATGCTGCGTCGGGTGTGACTTTGCCGCGATCGAGCGGGTCGCGTTCGGCCAGCAGCGGCAGGCGACCACCTTCCTCTTCCTCGCCCGGATCGTCGACATCTTCGCGATAGAGCTTGAGGAAACCGTCGAACAAAATCGTCGAGCCGGTGGCGCGCAAGCGCAACGTCTTGTCGGCGGAATTCGATGTCGGCCGTTACCTGGTCGATCACCGCCGCTTCCATTTGGCAGGCGGTGGTGCGCTTCCAGATCAGCTCGTAGAGGCTGCGCTCGTCGCCGCCGAGCTCGCGCGCCGCGTTCGGGCGATGGAACAATCGGTCGGGCGGATCGCCTCGTGCGCTTCCTGGGCATTCTTGGCGCTGCGTGGTATAGTGGCGCGGCTTCTCCGGCAGATATTCGTTGCCGAAATCGCCGCCGATCAGGCGCCGTGCTGCCGCGATCGGCTTCGTCGCCAGCGTAACGCCATCGGTGCGCATATAGGTGATGTAGACCGTCTTCGTAGAGGCGCTGCGCCACGCGCATGGTGCGCGACGCGCCGAAGCCCAGCTTGCGCGACGCCTCTTGCTGCAAGGTCGAGGTGGTGAAGGGCGGGCCGGGATGGCGCCGCACTTGCTTCTTCTCGACCGACGCGACCGCGAAACTGGCGGCGCGCGCGATGCGGTCGGCCGCGTCGCGCGCCTTCGCCTCGTTGTCGAGATCGAACTTGTCGAGCCGCTTGCCGTCGAGATGCGTGAGCCGCGCGGTGAAGCGTTCGCCCTTGGCGGTTTCGAACTCGACCTCGATGGTCCAATATTCGCGCGACTTGAACGCCTCGATCTCGTCTTCGCGCTCGCAGATGAGGCGCAGCGCCACCGATTGCACGCGCCCGGCGGAGCGGCTGCCCGGCAACTTGCGCCACAGCACCGGCGACAAAGTGAAGCCGACGAGATAGTCGAGCGCACGACGCGCCAGATAGGCATCGACCAGTTCCTGATTGACCTCGCGCGGATGCCGGAACGCTTCCTGAACCGCTTCCTTGGTGATTTCGTGGAACACGACGCGCTTGACGTCGACGCCCTTCAAGCGCGTGCGCTGGCGCAGGATTTCGTCGATGTGCCACGAAATCGCCTCGCCTTCGCGGTCGGGGTCGGTGGCGAGATAGAGATGCTTCGCGCCCTTGACCGCTCGCGCGATGTCTTTGATGCGCTTTTCCGCCCGGTCCTCGACCGCCCATGACATGGCGAATTGCTCGTCCGGTCGCACCGAGCCGTCCTTCTCCAGCAGGTCGCGGACATGACCATAGCTCGCGAGGACGGTGTAGTCCTTGCCCAGATATTTGTTGATGGTTTTCGCCTTCGCAGGCAATTCGACAATGACGACGTTGTCCATGATTGGCCGAGTTGAGAGCGCGCGGAACATAGTGACGTGTCGCCGCTAAAGCAAGGCCACCCGCTATGCGAGCATCTTGACTCCGGCATTTTTCGCAGCAAATGCGACTCAGCCGAACCATTGGCGTTGTCGACTGCCCGCGCTAGGCGATCACCCGTTTCGCGACAATTGAATTCGCCTTTCCTCGCCGCGAATCAGTCGGCCGATATTGTCGGCGTGACGAATCAGCACCAACAATGCGAGAATCAGAACCACGATCACTGGCATCACTTCATGCGAAGCGAACCACGCATAGACGGGAGCTGCCAGGGATGCGACAACCGCGGCAAGCGAGGAATAGCGCGTGACAATCACGACGACCAGCCAGGTCGCCAGCGCGGCAACGCCGACCGGCCAGAGATAGGCGAGCAACACGCCACATGCAGTGGCCACGCCTTTACCACCCTTGAAACCGAGCCACACCGGAAAGAGATGGCCGAGAAACGCGGCAATGGCGCCGACGGCGGCGGCGGTCGGCCCCCATGGGGCGAGCATCAATACGGCGATGACGCCCTTTGCCACATCGAGAACCAGCGTCGCCGCGGCCAGTCCCTTATTGCCTGTGCGCAACACGTTGGTGGCACCGATATTGCCCGAGCCGATCGCGCGGATATCGCCGTAACCGCCAAGCCGTGACAGGATCAGTCCAAACGGAAGCGAACCGAGCAAATAGGCGCCAATACCCCCAACGATCCACGTAACAATCATGGGACGGTATTAGAGCAATTTTCAATCAAGCAAAACCGTCCTCGATCTCAGAGCGAAGGAGCGCAAGAGGGTCATCGGGGCGGCAACCATCCTGGCGACCGGACGGTTAAGCCGATAATACGTCGCGGTTCCGCCCGTCCTCGCTTTCCTATCGCGCGGCTCATCCCTCTCAAG
>CAWDRN010000016.1:0-490775 GCA_963804725.1 uncultured Alphaproteobacteria bacterium
CAGGCGGATTGTTACGTCCCAAATCGATGCAGTTTTCCACGGCTCGGCCGCGACACGAGCTGACCCAAACAATGTTGTTGCTACGCCGCGGTAAGACGCGCCTGCCAGCCATCCATCAAGAGCACGCAGAGCCAGCATAAGGCGCTTCAGGCGTGCTGGCTCGAGCTCGCCCTGCTGCCTCCATTCGATCGGCTGACATGCTGAAAAAATGAAACGGCAGCCACAGCGCGGAATTCAAACGCGTCATCGAGGGATATGCTAGCCGCGAGCGGAGTATCTTTGGCGGGCGGGTTCCAAATCCAAATTCGGTGTTCCTCTCTATTGGCGGATAGAATGAGGAATAGGCCGTCGGGTGCTTGGCGCGAACTTCAGTCGGCCGAGCCAACCATCTGGACGGTATCGAATGACGGATTTGGTTTTTGTCAGACTTTCAGTCAGGATCACTGTTGACGTGTCAATTTCTGGCAGCCAGAAGACCGGCGTTTCATCCGCCCTTTGTTGGGTCTGCCGCGAAATCGTAACCCCCAATGGGAAAAGGGCGCTTTTCCGCCATCCCGAAACGGGAGTCGATAACGGCCTGGTATCGCTACGATAATCCGGGTTGCGCCTTAGGAATTCCCAGGCGAGAATTCGGAAGGGTAAGACCGTTGATATACTCGTACGCGGCCCCGCACTGCCAATCAGACTTCGGCATCTGTCTCCCGTGTGCCCGGGTTTAACGCGACCTTGCCGTTCCCTCACGAATGCCGAAATGACAAGGTGCTGGTCTGGCGGCGATACTGGTCCGTGATTGGCCCCCAAGTCTTTCGCGCAATCCCGGGCCATATCAGAAAATCGGGAAAAATCTTGGGCTGACAGGATCGAAGCAATTGGGAACGCTTCTCACAATTGAGTAGCGATTCGATTTCGCCTTACTCCGACATCCGCCTAGACCGCCCCAAATGGCTTTCATAGATTTTGTGCACTCGTTCTAGGATGCACCGTGGGATCGATGCCCATTTCGATCCGGGCCAGTTTCGTTCCAAAGAGTGCATAATCCGCCTTGGCATCGAGTGGGCAAAAAAATACATCTTCAAGTGCACATCGATCGTAATCCGTCACTTCGATTCTGCAGGAGGAGTGTTCGCTGATTGGTTGGCGTGAGATGAGAGTGTAGCCATTCGGGCGATCATTAGAATCAGGACATCGCGAGGCTCACGCAAATTTGCCTGGAGACGAACGAGGCAAGAAATCGGTAACGGCCGACGATTGAGAAGTTCCACACGATCTATTTCCAGCACGTCGGCGAGCTTTCGAGCTTCTCCAGCATGTCGACCGCCGCCGCATTCTCTTCGCGTTCGAGCATTCCAATGTAGTTGCGATTGACACCGGCACGGTCAGCAAGCTCTTCCTGCGTTAGTCGCTGGCGCGCTGTGCTCGGCGGAGGCTCTTGGCGACCACTTTACGTAATGACATACCGAAAGCCAGCCGCAAGGCGCGGCATGGGTCTACCTAGTACTGGGTGATCATTTCAATGGGGCTAAGATTCCCCTTATCAAAGGAAGCGATAAAATTGTCAGAAAATACCGAAAAACTAGTTGTCCTGAATTTAGAGAGAGATGAGAAACGTAGCGTGAGAGTCGCTATGGTGCCGTACCTTTGTCGGAAGGCAGAGATGATCACCTTGTCAAATATGCCGAGTGTTCCCCGCAATTTCTCACTGGCCACGTCATCGCCAGGCGACGTTATAAGGGAGAGCGAAGGTTTATGGATTTGGTTAAAAGCTCCAGCCATCGTTGATTTGATCATCGATTTCGTTTCCGGAGCTTCATCTCCGGCAAGGACTTGGGTTCCTAAATTCACTCAGGATGGGGAGCGTAACCCTCGCGCAGTGCTAGGTATCACCCAAGGACGGGATGCAGATTGGCGGCTCGCAGGTGACGGTCGGCATTTATGACGGACCGGACTTTCAGATGGATTGGAAGCTGCCTGAAAGCGATCGGCATGCGGGCAGGCACGATCCAATGCGGTCAGGCGCATTTGGTGACAGGCAGGCTTCCATTGTGGGTACGCTCTCCAGCGTCCCCGTCATTCTTCGCGTTTGCGATGGATAAGTCATTTTTTGCGGAGGTTTGTCGAAGCACGTTTGACGGAGCCTCAGACTACGCTCTTCAAACCATGATTGGTGTTGAGGATCCGATCGTACGTATGTTCAGCCGCCTCGCGCAGCAAGAGCTAGTCAGGGCGGCATTGGCGGTCGTCTGTTTGTCGAAGGCTTGGGCTCGGGTCTGGCCGTTCATTTGTTGCGAAAATATAGCGCTTCAAACAAGCGAGCCAGGCCGCATATGGGTGGACTTGCAACGGGGCAACTTCGGCGAGTGATCGAATTTGTTGCCGCGAACATTGGCAATGAAATAAGTCTCACCGATCTGGCAAACGTTGCGGGTTTGAGTTCTCATCATTTCGGTCAGGCCTTTAAGGCGACAACTGGGAGGTCCCCGCACCGCTATGTCATTGAGAAGCGAATCCATCGCGCCCGTGAACTGCTGCGCGATGATAAAACATCGATTGCAGAAATAGCTCAGGCAGTAGGATTTTAGAGTCAGAGTCACCTCACCGTCAATTTTCGGCGCGTTACCGGCATAACACCCGCGAGGGTTCCGCCGATCTCACACCTAGTGCGATATGTATTTCATTGGAGTGCAGAACTTTGGGCTTGCGGCAACGATATACGAGTGAGACACGCGAGCGCTTGTGGAAGATGATGCTGTGATGACGGCTGGATTGAAGAGGGTACATGTGGTAGGGGCCGGCCTTGCAGGTCTCGCTGCATCGCTGCGTCTCGCTAAGGCAGGGATTCGGGTTTTCTTACACGAAGCCGCGCCGCAAGCAGGTGGACGTTGCCGCTCCTATTTCGATGAAGCACTCGGATGTCGAATAGATAACGGCAACCATCTGATAATGGCCGGAAGCACGGCCGTTCAAAGTTACTTGCGCGAGATCGGCGCAGTTGAAACTCTCTCTGGTCCCGCTGAACCTGAGTTTCATTTTCTTGATATCAAGACGAACGAGCGTTGGATCGTGCGGCCCAATAGCGGTAGGTTTCCCTGGTGGATTTTAAGTGTCAAGCGGCGCGTCCCCGGTACTCATATTTGGGACTATCTCGGCGCCTTACGCCTTATTTGGGCTGGCCCTCAAGACAATCTCACCTCGGTCCTCGATAGAGAATCTCTGATATTCCAGCGTCTTTGCCTACCTCTGTCGGTTTCAGCGTTAAACACAGAAGTTGATGAGGCTGCAGCGGCGGCCGCGCTCCGAGTGCTGCAAGAAACGTTCGGTCGCGGGGGAGCGGCTTGTCGCCCTCTGACACCGATCGATGGTTTTGTCAGAAAGCTTCATCGATCCGGCGCTCGAACGATTGCGCGCCATGGGGGTCGAGTGCATCTGGGCTCACGGTTGAGGGCAGTAAATGTTTCGGGCGATCGTGTCTCCTCGCTCTCTTTCGACGAAGGGGACGAAACGCTGGAGCATGATGAGCGCAATACTACTTGCGGTACCTGCATCGACGGCCGCTCGCATCGTCCCGAATTTGATAGCACCCGATGAATTTCGTCCGATCGTCAATGCGCACTTCCGTGCTGTTGTACCGCAACACACTCCACCTTTCATTGGGCTTCTCGGCGGAAAAACTCAGTGGGTATTTCGAAAGCGTGAAGTGCTTTCGGTGACTATCAGTGCTGGAGGCCAATTTGTTGACATGCCCTCAAATCGATTTGCCGAGCTTCTTTGGCCAGAGGTCCAACGCGCATACGATCTTGCGCCAGCGGCCGTTACCATCGTGGCAAGTTGTTAAAGAAAAGCGCGCGACGTTTGCGGCGACGCCGGTTCAGCTCGCACGCCGGCCAAAGGTGACTACCCACTGGAGAAATCTCGTGCTCGCGGGAGATTGGACGGACACCGGGTTGCCCGCGACGATTGAAAGCGCGGTTCGTTCCGGCTTCGCGGCGGCGGACACGCTTTTTAACTGCGTCTTCAAGGTATTCGAAGAACGGGAAGCGGCCATCTCACGAGTAGCTGGGAGCCAAGATGGTTCAAGCTTCGTGAAGCTAGTGCGGATTTGGCAAACGCGAATGACCGACTTTTGCAATCGCCAGGGTGACTCTGGTCCATGTGTGCACTCTTTTTGGCTTTTGCATTTTAGCGTCAGACACACTTCAACAGGGGTCCGTGGTGGGCCGATTGGCGCACTCCAAAAAGGTGACTGAGGTTGAAGCCTCGTAGGATACAAAGCATACCTCGATGATTGATCACAATCGGAAAGCAGTGCCCTCATCCAAGATCGACAGAGTTTGCCCCAGACGGTTCGAACAACTCGGCAATCGGCGAATCGGATGGCATTAAGGAAGCCGCTTCCGTTCTTTAAGTATCTGCGCGTCAGTCAAGATAACTTTGTGGCGGGCTTTCCACAGCGAGCCGATCCATGAGCGTAGATTTCTCTGGTTTCGGCAGCTTCGTGATCAACGATGCGCGCGGCATCAATCGCGTCCTGATTGAAATCGTCCGAACTACGTCAACGTCGAAATTCTGCGGCCCGAGCTAGGACCCGCCCTGGGCACTAGTAGGTTAGGAACGCGATGCTCAGCCGCGTGCATCGGCCTGCTTCCGTGGTGGCTACGTGCTGTCCAGCCTGCTGAACGGTTTGCGCAGGATAGTGTGCTGAACGTTCTGCAAAAAGGTTTAAGGCCGAAGTGGCCATGGCATGGTGGTGATGTTTGACGTCACCGACCCCGTGGAAAAGGGAACATGCCATGACCAAGCAGCAGGGTACGCTTGAGCGAATTGACTGGAAAGCGGTGCTAACCCAACTTGCGCAGAATCGGCGGTAGGCTTTAGGCAAAACGATGACTAGCCAAAAAGTCGCCACTACATTTTGGCTGAGGGTTGGGTTCGTTAGGCGCTGATCGCGAGGGCCGGCAACTCGTATTCGGCGAGGCGCATGCGCTTGGGGAGAATGATGCCGAGGCGATCGAGAAGCGCCGCTTGGGCGGCGTCGGGTTGAGTGACGCAGCGCAGGCGGGATCGGACCATGGGTGGTGGTGGGTAGCACGACGTCGTGCGACTGGATCCGTGCCAGCTCTTCGAGCACCGTACGCGGCGAGTTTCCGAGGCCGGCGCGCTGCTGCCACATCTCCAGGCTCTTCCACAGTACGAAAGCGAGGAAACACACGAGGATATGCGCTTGAACGCGATCCTGGCGTTGATGCCAGATGGGGCGGACGTTCAATTGATCCTTGTGGATACGAAACGCCGCTTCGGCCTGGGTGAGTTGGATATAGGCCTTCCAGTGATGTTGATCGCTCCAATCGCTGATGTTCGAGCGCAGCAGATAAGCACCTTCGGCGAGCCGGGCCCAATCGTCGAACGCGATATTATGAGCCACCTGTAGACGAAAGCCTGCCGAGCTGAGTATCCGGCTCGAGCGCGACGGCAAAACGCGCCGCCGCCCGCTGGTTTTGTTGCAGGATGCGGCCGATCTGCCGGCTGACCTGCACCGGGTCGAGGCGCTTTTTTGCTCGCGCAATGCGCGCCGCCAAACGGTCGAGTGCCGCTTCGATGCGGCGGCTAACATGATCGTGCATAGCCTGTTCCTTGTCGCGTCGATCGGCCGAGCGGCACAAAATCACGGGCTCATTGGTCTCAGGGTCAGAGGCGAGTTTGACTTCGACCCTTCGTGGACCGTTCGCCAGCCGACCGCCGTGGCAAGGGCGGTCCCGGACTTTTTGAATTCCGACTTCGGCGCGCCGATAATGTAGCGCCGGCCCGTGTCACGAAGCAAGCCAAGTTAGCGGCGCTAGACATGCCCGGTCGGCAATCCAGCGCCGGCCCCGTCGGCCGGCCGCGCCTCCTGGCGGCCGCGAGCGGCGGCAAGGTTCGGGAATCTAAGTGTTCCCGCAACATTCTAGCCCAGCGCAAACCCGTAGAAGGTCACGACGAGCGCGATCAGAACCTGCTTGCAATCAGGCCGGTGATCGCGGGAATGGCCGCGCTGCGCCTGTGGGTTGGCCAGCGCCTCACCCTCAAAATAGACGCTCGTGACATCGTAAAGTAGAACCTCGTTCTCCACCGCAAACAGCTCACCGCACCGCTGCGACAAATGCGCTTCGAGCGCCGCTTTGTGCATCAGCAGATGATCCAGGCCGCGATAGAGACGGTCTTTGTTGACCTCTTCAGCCCCGAGCTGCAGAAGATCGCACAGCGCCGTGCGCCGGTACCAATCCTCGGCAATGTGCAGCTCGCTCGAAGGTTCGCAGAACCGCGCCACAACCAACACGGCTGCCAGCTTCGCCCACGCAATGCGTTCCTTGCCCTCCGGCAGAAGTTGCTGGCACAGATCCTCGAGGCCCGTTCCCCGCCACAGTGCCAGCGCCAGGTACACATTGCCAAACTGGCGCGACCGCTCTACGCGGATCCCCTTCAGCCGAACCGGCACCGTCACAGACTCGCTACTATCCTGGAACAGCGGCGCTTCTTCCGGAGCGCCGATCAACTGGCGCGCAAGCGCCTGCGCCACAACCCGACCCTGATCGTCAAGCTCGCCTAAATGCGCCACCGTTTGCTGGATCACTCGCCGCCCAACACGCACGCTGCGCACCAGGCACCAGTAGCGATGAACCTTCCCGTTCTTCTTGCGAACCGTGTGACGCAGGTACATCCGTCATTCACAACGGGTTTCGCCACAAAAGAAAATACCCAAGGTCGTCACTTGTATGAGGCGTTCAATGTCAAGCCCAAAAGTGCGGCTTGGATTTTTTCTGGTGGTCCACGGCTGCTGCCCAAGTCTGCCATGTACGAACGCGGTCCGAGGGGAGCTCGCCTGGTGGCACATGCGTCGCGCCACGCACTTGTATGCGGTTGGTCGTGTCTAGCGACCTGAACCATGATGCAGTCATGCGCATCGGCGGCGAAGCTCCGGGGCGGCGGGCCCATTCTACACGACGGTTCAAGAACCAGTGCAGACCGCGGGTTGCCGCCACCTCGGATCGTGGTTAGCAGTTCATCAGGATTGCACATCATGAACCGCAAAACTCAAATTGTTAGCTCTCGTTCACGCTTGTTACCTGGCGGCCAGGACGACACCCTGCGGTATTTCGCCGGTCGTTGCGAACCGCCACAGCGCGATAATGAGCTTGCGGGCGAGCGCAACAATCATGGTGTTGCGCTTCTTGCCTGCGGCGGTGCGCGCCTCGAACCACTGTGCGAGAGAACTGTCCTTCTGATGCCTCAGGAAGCCCCAGGCGAATTGGATCATGTCGCGACGCACGCGGGCATTGCCGGCTTTCGCCAAGCCCTTTTCCCGGCGGCGCCCGCTCTCGTCGGGAGAACCTGTAAGTCCGACGTAACGTGCGACCGCTCGGTGATCGCGGAAGTCGCGACAGAATACCTCGTTTGCCAGCATATCGGCGGTCTCGATGCCAAGGCCGCGGATCTGGTGCAGTTGTAAAACCTTGGCGTTTGACCCCTGCCGCGGCGCCCGTTCGAGATGCTCGAGACGTGCGGCCTCGATCTCCTTGATCTGCGCATCGATGAAGCGCAGATGCGCCATCTCACGCTGCAGCTCGGCCATCGTGTTGGGTGGGATCGGATCACCCTCCGGTGTGCCCAGAGCTGCGAGCCCTTGTGGTGCTTTGCCGCAGTTTCGGATTGAAGCCCCGAATACCGAGTTGCACCAACGCGGCCTTCATTCGGTTGACAACGCCCGTACGCTTGGCGACGAGTTGGTCGCGCTCGCGATGCGGGCGTTTGGCGTCCTCCTCTTCCAGGGTCGGGATCGCGGCCATACTGCAGTGCTTCTTCTCACCACGTAGCCAGCCCAGCAGCGCGCGTTTCAGTAGCCCAACATCCAGCCGGTCGGTCTTGGCACGCCGCTGCTCCCGCGACACCGGAATGCTGGTCGGGTGGATGACATAAGCTTCGATATCACGCGCGCGCAACCACCGCGCCAGCCAGAAGCCGTCGCGACCGGCTTCAAAAGCAACTACCATGCGGTTGATGTTGTGGCCGGCCTTGGTGGCTTGATCGCGCCAGCGATACAGCAGCTGCAACAGTGCATCCTGGTCGGGCACCAGTTTCTTCAGCGGATCGCGATCCAGTCCAGGAACGATCGCACCCACCAACCAACTCACCGAACTCAGTTCCACGGTGGAAACTAACGTACTATTTTGGTTGAAGGCGACGAGGGATCGGCTGAGGTCATCTTTTGGCTCACGCATGAGGCGCTCCTATCGTTTCGGTTTCCAGCGACGATGGTGCCATATCCTCTCGTCGCCGCCGAACGCCTCCATAGGATCTACACGCTCAAATCACCCTCAAGCCCCGCCTAAGCCCTTGATCCGACTGACAACCCAAAATCAAAAAATCTTGCGAACTCGACCGATTCTGCGCAAGTTGGGCTAGTGGCGGCGGCGAGCCGTCGATACGCGGATGCGAACCGGCAGGAGCGCGGGCGGATTCTGGACGAGCTGACGTCGCTTACGGGCTTGCATCGCAAGCACGCGGCACGGCTGGTACGGGGTGGAGGCGCCGGGAGGCACGATACCCGTCCCCGGCGCCGGATGTATGACGACGCGGTACGCGAGGCATTGGTGGTGATCTGGGAAGCGTCCGACCGAGTGTGCGGCAAGCGGCTGCGACCGCTTGTTTCCATTCTGGTTGAGGCGATGGAACGCCATGGCCATTTGCAGCTGGACAGTAACGTGCGCAAGGGTTTGCTTTCGATGAGCGCAGCGACAATCGATCGCGCTCTGCGGGTGGTCAGAGGGCCGTCGAGACAAAGGCGGCATCGGGGCTCGCCACCCTCGGCAGCAATCAGGCGGAGCGTCGCGGTGCGAACTTTTGAAGATTGGAATGATCCGCCGCCTGGTTTCGTGGAAGGGGATTTGGTGGCGCATAGCGGACCGACGGCGAGAGGCAGTTTTATACAAACGCTGACCGTGACAGATATCGCGACCGGCTGGACGGAGTGCGCACCCATTCTGGTGCGCGAGCAATCGTTGCTGACGGCTGTACTCAGCGAGGTTCGTAATATGCTGCCGTTTCCCCTGTTGGGCTTTGACACGGACAATGACAGCGTTTTCTTGAATGAGACCGTCCGTGACTATTGTGAAGCGGCGGGAATTGAGTTCACGCGATGCCGTCCTTATCGGAAGAACGATCAGGCGTGGGTTGAACAGAAGAACGGAGCTGTAGTGCGTCGGGCAGTCGGCTACCGGCGCTTTGAGGGACTGGAGGCCGCGGTAGCATTGGCCGGGCTCTACCGATCGCTCCGGCTGTTCGTGAATTACTTCCAACCGTCGTTCAAGCTGGCCGGAAAGGTGCGGGAGGACGCACGGGTAAAGAAGCACTATCACGCGCCAGCCACGCCGTATCAACGGTTGCTGGCAGACCCACGAACACCGGATCTGGTGCGGCGCAAGGTGGACGCGGTCTATGCGACGCTGGATCCGGTGCGGCTGTTGAATGACATCCGCCAAGCCCAGACGCGGCTCGTCGAAATAGCGGATCAACCAGTCGTCGACATGACTGCAAAGCCGCGTGCACCGACGCTCGCGCAGTTTCTCGCCAGCTTGCGCACCGCCTGGCAGTGTGGGGAAATACGACCAACATCGCGCACAAAGGAAACAAAGAAGCGAGGTCGGCGACGTCCCGATCCATTGGCGACAGTAACGGCCGAACTTCGCGCCTGGTTCGACGCCGAGCCGTGGCGGACCAGCCGAGAATTGTTCGAGCGCTTACAGATGGCGCACCCGGGCAAGTTCCCAGATGGCCAACTACGCACGCTACAACGGCGGGTAAAAGACTGGCGACGCGAGAGGTCGCACGAAATGGTGTTCGGTGCGGCCGCAACGAGCCAACCAACAGCGGTACATGAGGCAACGGGAGCACCCCGTGCGGCAACGGGAGCGGCTGATTGAGGCAACAGGAGCAACTCGTTGAGGCGAAACTCGTTTGGGCTGGGAGCATCGATGAACGAGGCAATACGACCTCTCATCCAGATTGTCGCGCTACATCATCAACTGCTTCACCCGAAGATCCTTTAGCGCATACTGCGCGAGGTCCCGTTGGATCACTTTCAGATCCTCACCCAGCCGATCGATCTCCCGGACGTGACGCTCGATCGCCAATCGTTCATCCTCGGGAAGGCGTTGAGCGGAGAGCCAGGCTTTGCCCTTCCGCCCGAACATGTCTGTTGCCGGACAAGCAGGAATCAGATGGGCATGCAGGATCGACTGCACGATGTTCTTCAGCCGCGTGCGTTGCCGAACGATCTGATTGCGTCGGGTTACTTGCCGGCGCAACGCCTGCGTCACCTCGTCGGGCATCCAGACCTCCGGCAGGAAGCCGCTCGCATAGAGTTGGGCCAGGGCAGCGGCATCGATCTTGTCAGTCTTGATCTTGGCATGGGCGATCAGGTGAACCTGTTTCGGGTTCGCAATGACGACCCGGCCAACATGAGGTGCCAGGACTTCCGCCACAGCCGCCGCATTCCCGGTCGCCTCCACGACCACGGTGTCGCCTTTCTTCAGTCCCGCGGCGAATGCCTCGAGTTGATCGCGCCGTAAGTCGACACGACTGAGGTGCCGGCGGGTCCTACCCTCCACCGCGACCACCTCTCCAAAGGCGCGGTGAATATCCATACCGATGATAGCCATTTCAGTGCTCCCTCCGATGTCACTCAGCAAAAAACGGGAGCCAGCGGGCAACACGACACCAACGGACCCGCGCTCGCAGCGCATCCGGGAAAGTCGCACGGGGCGGCCACATAATGGATCGAGCTCGCAGCTCATCTGCCAACGGCGGCCTGCCCGCACTTCACGTGCTCCCGGTGCCCCACGTCCCGGATGGTCGCACCATACGCTAATCCGCAAAGATCAGCACGACGTCGGGGCACCACCGCTTACATACCCATAATGGACGGCATGAGCGGATGCATCTGACCCTGAAGAAAGAAGCGACCAGGCCGGCGGCATGAACTTCCTGCAGCAGCAGGCTCGCTTCGATAACTTCATCGCCGAATTCAATAGCGAGCGGCCTCATGAGGCGCTCGACATGAAATGCCCCGCCGAGGTCTATGCGCCGTCGTCAAAGCCATATTCCGGCCTGCCGGATGTGACCTATCCCCTCCACGATCGCGAGGTCTTGGTCACCCATTGCGGCCGCATCTGCATTTACCGCAAGCGCGTCAATATCTCGACCGCCCTCGCCGGTCAGCGGCTCGGGATCAAGGAGGTCGACGACGGTATTTGGATCGTCAGCTTCATGCGCTACGATCTCGGCTTCATCGATCTGGAGCAGAAAACCTTGCAACCCACAGACAACCCGTTCGGCGCCGGGTTGTAACCCATGTCTCCGGTACGTTTCGTTACCTATGTGTCCGGTCCGGACACGATTTAATTGGAGCGGGCGAAGGGAGTTCGAACCCTCGACCCCAACCTTGGCAACGATGATGAGATGAAGATTCTGATGCCTATCACGTAAGTCCAAGGGATGGTGCGGACGGCGGGACTCGAACCCGCATTCCCTTTCGAGAAGCAGATTTTCGTACCACGTCGGCTTTCGCCGCCGCCTCGCTGGCGTTCGTGGTCTGGACTATCCCTTCGCCATAGCCTTCCGACCGTAGGCGCCGCCCGTCTAGTCTCTACACCTTCCCGCAAGGGCTTGGCTCGGGATTGGCTTAGGTCGAGCCCGTAGCTTTCCCCGACTTTGAGCGGTTCTGCTCCGCTGGTTTCCCCGCGGGCACTCCAATTGAAGTCTGCTGCGTCTACCGATTTCGCCACGTCCGCGTTTGCTCCGATTCTCCTTGGTCTGCCACAGCGCGCCCCGTCGTGCGAGAGCGAAGTCGCGAACTCCTGAGACGCTCGCGGCTCCTACCTGGCCCCTAGCACTCTTACCAGACCGGCATGACCTCCGGCACGCTCTTCCTAAACTCCTGTTTTCATGCATTATTTTAGCGGAATGCGGCGGGACGTCGCATCCCTAGAAAACTGTTTTTAAGTCCCTTGCGTCTACCAGTTCCGCCAAGCGGGCTCCTTCTCCCATTCCTATAGCGCGGTCGGCTTGCCGCCAAGGCTGCGCACCAGCTCAACCACCTCACCGACCGCGTCGGCCAACCGTGCCGGGTCGGTGCCGCGCAACACGAGATTGGTTTCTGGAGCACCACGTCCGAAAGTCGGATAAGAGCCGATATCGAGATCAGGATAGCGGGCCTGGATCTCGCCCAGGCCCCTGGCGACAACGCCCTCTGCCAAGGGGCAGTTGACCGTGCGTGACAAGATCGGCGGGCCGCCATTGAGTTCGTGGCGGATGGCATCGAACATGCCTTGCATGATGCGCGGCACCCCGGCCATCACAAATACGTTCGCCATCCGAAAGCCAGGCGGGCCTTGGATCGGGTTTGGTACGAGCGACGCGCCTTGAGGTGTGTGCGCCATGCGCAGTCGTGCCTCATTGAGGCCGCCCGGCGGATAGCGTTTCAGCATCATGTCGTGAATTTCCTGGTTTAGCACCAGCGGTACGCCGAACGCGCGCGCAATGCACTCGGCGGTAATGTCATCATGGGTCGGGCCAATGCCGCCGGTGGTGAAAACATAATCATACTTCTTGCGCACTTCATTGAGGGTCGCGACGATGATGTCGGCGATATCGGGAATCACCCGCGCCTCCATCAGTCGCACACCCCGCTCCGCCAATCCCTTGGCGATGTAATTGAGGTTCACGTCCTGAGTCCGTCCCGACAGGATCTCGTTGCCAATAACCAGAACGCTTGCAGTCGGCGCCCTTTGGGCGGCGGTATCGCTCATTGCCTTCCTCAAGAGATTGGATGTGAACATGCTAGGCTTGCTACTCTCGGCATGAAAGCCTAGATATCGCTACATGAATTTGGGGATAACGGCCTCCCGGGCGGACAGCGAAGCTCGTCGCATCAAAATTCATACCGCGGCGGATTTCGAAGGCATGCGCAAAGCTGGTAGGCTCGCCGCCGAGATACTTGACTTCATTACGCCCTATGTGGTGCCTGGTGTCACTACTGAACGGCTTAATCAGCTTTGCCACGATTACACCATTGAGCATGGCGCTATACCGGCGCCACTCAACTATCGTGGATTCCCCAAGTCGGTCTGTATCTCGATCAACCATGTTGTGTGTCACGGCATCCCCGGCGACCGCAAGCTGATGGATGGCGATATCCTCAATATCGATGTGACGCCGATTGTTGACGGTTGGCATGGCGACTTCGAGCCGTATGTACCTGGCCGGTGAGAGTGTCGGCGTCAAGGCGAGAAAACTCGTGGACGTCACCTATGAGGCCATGATGCGCGGCATCGCCGCCGTGCGGCCGGGCGGCTTCCTTGGCGATATCGGCGAAGCGATCCAGAGTTTCGCCGAGGCCAATCGTTTCTCGGTAGTTCGCGATTTTTGCGGGCACGGCGTCGGACGCGTGTTCCATGACGCGCCGTCGGTGCTTCACTATGGCCGGCGCGGTGAGGGCGTCCAATTGCGTGAGGGCATGTTCTTTACGATCGAACCGATGATCAATGCCGGTCGGTGGGAAGTGAAAGTGTTGAACGACGGCTGGACCGCCGTGACCAAGGACCGCTCGCTCTCGGCGCAGTTCGAGCACATGGTCGGTGTTACCAAGGACGGCTGCGAGATCTTCACACTGTCGCCCAAAGGCTGGCACAAACCGCCCTATGCGTGAAAGTCGCCGCAGCATCGCGGTCGAAAGCAACGTCTGATTCCAATTGTCCACTCGACCCTTTGCTAAACCCCGCCCCTCTTCGTGAACGCGCTCGCGCGTTCACGAAGAGTGTCGTTTCGGTAGGGCACGGAATCCCCGTTACCCGACGGATCCCAATGTCGTGCCGCCATCGATGGTGAGCGATGCGCCGGTCATATATTTCGATGCCGGAGAGGCAAGAAATAGCGCCAGGCCCTGGATGTCGTCGTGGCGGCCCAGGCGCTTTAAAGGGCAATGTTTTACTAACGCTGTTTGCACCTCCTTGTCTTTTAGGCGGCCTCCAGAAATGTTGGTGACAAAGGGGCCAGGCGCGATTGCGTTAACCAGAATATTGTATTCTGCCAGTTCGAGGGCGGCCTGGCGCACCAGATGAGCCGCGGCCGCCTTGGCGGCAACATAAGGCGCGCCGACGACGCTCTCGGTTTTAACGGCGGAGATCGAAGTGGTAACGATGATGCGGCCACCCTTGCCCGCCTTCATGTGCTTCGCCGCCGCCTGAAGGGTCGAGAATAGCGCTTCGACATCGAGCCTGAAGATGCGCTCCCAATAGTCGGGGCCGAGCACTTCGAATGCCCGCCCCGCGTTGCGCTTGCCTTCGAGCGTCAGAAAACCGGGCCCACCCCCAATGCCGGCGTTCGCGAACACGACGTCAAGTCGGCCGCGTCTTTGCACTGTCTCGTCAAAGGCTCGATGGAGCGCGTTCCGATCGGTGACATCGACCACGACCCCTTGCGCACCGAGCCGCTTTGCCTCCGCGTCTAGGCGCGGCTGGTCGACATCGAAAATTGTGACTAAGGCGCCATTGTCCGCCATCGCCTCGGCATAGGCGAGGCCGATGCCGCTGGCGCCGCCAGTCACCACCGTGATGAGTTCCGATACATCAAACAAGGAAGATGCTTTCATCGAGAGCCTCCACATTGGCGTCCAGCTCCTGCACTCGTCACCACTTCGGTGAGACGACCGAGGGTCGGCCCGGCTGGGGTTGACCCATTGGTCGCCGCGGCCGCCGCCTCGTTGTTCCGGCAAGTTCACGCGCAGGCGATTGGCACAGCGATCCTCCTTTGCCGATGAGATAGATCGATTAATCCATCCGCAATACCGGCTTTACCGTCTCGCCGGCGCTCGTGTCCTTGAACGCGGCAGCGATATCCTCGAATCGGTAAAATCTGATTAGCCGTCCGAGCGGCAGCCGACCCTGTCGATAATACTCGACGAGCATTGGGATAAAGATTTGCGGCGCAGCGTCACCACCAAGAATACCCTTAATCGATTTGCCCGTCGCCAGCATCGGAAATAGCGCTGGCGCCCAGGTGCCACGTGGTGCCGTAACGAAGCCGGCCATACCACGCATGGTCAGGCAATCGATTGCTGCGTCCCAGAT
Organism: uncultured Alphaproteobacteria bacterium; assembly: GCA_963804725.1. Classification (GTDB taxonomy): domain Bacteria; phylum Pseudomonadota; class Alphaproteobacteria; order ATCC43930; family CGMCC-115725; genus JAATGI01. Next base: position 15,156 of record CAWDRN010000016.1, read on the forward strand.
TTCCGGCACCTGCGTCGTATTCAAGCTGTAATTCACACCGTAACGGGTGATCTCTTTGATCGTCTCGGCCGGATTGCGGTCCTCGGAATTGACCGAGGCGGTGGCGCCGAGCTCCAGCGCCAAGCCCAAGCGACCAGGATTGATATCGACAGCGATAATCTGCGTCGCGCCCGCAATCCGCGCCGCCATTACTGCCGATAAACCAACGCCGCCGACCCCGAAGACTGCAATGCTGTCTCCGACGCCGACACCAAGCGAATTGATCACTGCGCCCGCGCCGGTAATAACGCCGCACCCCAGCGGCGCCAGCCTCTCCAGCGGCATATCCGCCGGCACTTTGACGGCAGTCCGCTCCGGCGCGATCGCATAGCGAGCAAAAGAAGATTGACCGAAAAACTGCGCGAAGATGCGTTCGCCGCCTTTCCGCAGCGCACTGCTGCCGTCGGGACGCAAACCGCCGAAATTCCGCGGCAACACCTCGTGGCAATAACTCGGATAGTTGCGCCGGCAGCTTGGGCAAACTCCGCATGAGTTGCCGCTCATCACCACGTGGTCGCCGAGCTTGAGGGTCGTGACGCCGCTGCCGATATCCTCGACGATGCCGGCGCCTTCGTGACCGAGCACGATGGGCTTGGGCGTGAGCCCGCCCCGTTTGCCGCCCGCATGCGCGCTCAGATCGGTATGGCAAATGCCGGCCGCGACCATGCGAATCAGCACTTCCCCGGCAAGCGGCGTGTCGATGTCGACAAACTCGATCTGCGGAAAGGCTGTCTCTTCGCGCGAGACAGCCGCTTCTATCTTCATACCTGCCGCGCGGCAAGTGCCATCGAAATCAGCGCCGCTCCGCCAAACACCAAATTGATGCCGAGCAGCAAGCCGATCGCCCAGAGCCGATGACTGGGGAAACCAGCGAGGATAATGACGGCGAGCACGATATCGATGATGCCGCTGAACAACATGATCCCCCAGCGCCCCGATAGCTGGCGGCGATGATCGAGCGCGAACAGGATCGAGACAACACCCTCAATCGACGAAGAATACGATCATCAAAAGCGTCAGCGACATGACGCCGCCGACCGGCCATGCGATCAGGATACCGCCGGCCACGATGCCGAGCATCGGCGGAAATCAGCGACCAGATGAAGCCGGGCGCCGGACGCATCCAGTAACGTGCTGATCAACCCAACAACGCCGCTGATAAGCAACAGCCAGCCGAGCAGGATGGCCACCGCGAGCGTCGCGAGCCTCGGGCACGATGATCGCAACCGCGCCGAGCATCGAGCAGCACAATGCCCTCGATCAGGAGCGTCGTCGAATGACGTTTAAAGGCTTCGGCAAAGGGCTCCTGCGTCGCCGGGAACTGCGGTTGGCTGGTCATGTCGGGCTCACAACACTTCGAACAGGCCGGCGGCGCCCATGCCGCCGCCGACGCACATGGTCGTTGACCACCCGCTTGGCGCCGCGCCGCTTGCCTTCGATCAGCGCGTGGCCGGTCATGCGCGCGCCCGACATGCCATAGGGATGGCCGATCGAGATGGCGCCGCCGTCGACATTGAGCTGTGTCATTGGGAATGCCGAGCCGGTCGCGGCAATAGAGTACCTGGCAGGCGAACGCCTCGTTCAATTCCCACAGACCGATATCGTCCATCTTGAGGCCGTGCTTCTGCAACAGCTTCGGCACCGCGAACACAGGGCCGATACCCATCTCGTCGGGCTCGCAGCCCGCCGCGACCATGCCGATATAGCGGCCGAGCGGCTTGCGCCACGCCGCTCGGCTTCCTTCTCCTCCATCAGCACCGCCGCCGAGGCGCCGTCGGAAAGCTGCGACGCATTGCCGGCGGTGATGAATTTGCCTTCTTTCATGCGCTGGCCGTTCTGAAACACCGGCTTCAGACCGGAGAGACCTTGCAGCGTCGTGTCGGGGCGATTGCCTTCGTCCTTGGCAAGGGTTGACGTCGCGCTTAGTGACGGCTGCGCTGTCCTTGTCCTGAACACCATGGTCGACGGCAGCGGCACGATCTCGGCGTTGAAGCGGCCGGCGGCCTGGCCCTCGGCGGTGCGGCGCTGCGATTGCAGCGCATATTCGTCCTGCGCCTCGCGCGAGATTTGTAGCGTATCGGCGACGATCTCCGCCGTCTCGATCATCGCCATGTAGAGCGCCGGCATCTTGCTCGTCGAGCCAGGGGTCGTGCGCCATGTTCATCGCCTTGGTCTGCACTAGCGAAATCGATTCAAGCCCGCCGCCGACGGTGATCTGCATGCCGTCCTCGATGATTTCCTTGGCCGCGGTGGCGATCGCCATCAGGCCGGAGGCGCATTGCCGGTCAACGCTCATGCCGGCTACTGTCACCGGCAGGCCGGCGCGCAGCGCGCATTGCCGCGCGACGTTGGTGCCCTGGAACCCCTGCTGCAAGCGCAGCACCCATGACCACGTCCTCGACCTCGGCCGGCTCGATTCCGGCGCGCTTCACCGCATTGCGCGATGGCATGGCCGCCCAGCGTCTGGGCAGGAGTGTCGTTGAAGGCGCCGCGATAGGCGCGGCCGATCGGCGTGCGTGCGGTCGAAACGATGACGGCGCTGCGCATGGTTTCCTCCTGTTATCCTTCCGTGTCGTTCTATTGATGCCCGCTTTGGCCAATTCCTGGCCGCCCTGCCCGCCGGCAGTTCTGCGGCAGAAGGTCGTTCTTCGCGGTCCGAGATCTCCTCGAACCGCGCGACCACCTGGTCCGGCGCGTCCGGGCCGAGCGGGATATGCACGCCCTTTGGTCATGCGCGACATAGGTACGCTCGAAACCGCTGGCGCCGGCATTGAAGATCACGCGGTTCGGCGCGCCCTCATGCACCATCGCCAGCACCGCCGGCGACACCGCCTCGGGCTTCATCGCCGCCAGCACTTCGCGCTGGCATCAGTGTGTCGGTCATACGCGTCGCCGCGGTGGGCGCCAGACAATTGACGTGGACATTGTATTTGGCGCCTTCGAGGCCGAGCGCATTCATCAGCCCCACCAAGCCCCATCTTCGCCGCGGCGTAATTCGACTGGCCGAAATTGCCGAACAGGCCCGACGACGAGGAGGTCAGCACGATGCGGCCGTAATTCTGCTGGCGCATGATCTCCCACACCGCCTTGCAGCAATGTACCGCGCCCATCAGATGGACCTCGAGCACGGCGCGGAAATCGGCGAGCTCCATCTTGGCGAAAGTCTTGTCGCGCAGGATGCCGGCATTGCAGACGAGAATGTCGACACGGCCCCATTTCGCCTTGGCCTCGCCGACCATCGCCTCGACCGCGGCAAAATCAGTGACCGAAGCGGCGTTGGCGATCGCGTCGCCGCCCGCCGCCGTGATCTCGGAGACGACCTTCTGCGCCGGGGTCGCGCCGCCGCCTGTGCCGTCGAGCGCGCCGCCGAAATCATTGACCACGATTTTGGCGCCGCGCGCCGCAAGCGCCAAGCGCATGGGCACGGCCCAACCCGCCGCCCGCGCCGGTCACGATGGCGACGCGATTGTCAAAACGAATAGCCATGCGCTTACCGTCCCTCCATTCACCACAGCCGTGGTCAGGCTTTAACGCGGCGCTCCCCCACAGGTCCCCCGATCAGGTTTGAGATGCCGGCAAGTTCGACCGAAGTACCGCGCGCTACGCGAACATATCGGCGAAAAGATCCTTCATCGACTTCCACGAATGCTCGTCTGCCTTTTGGTTGTACTTCGCTGCAGGATTGGTCTTGCCGTCATTTGCGGGGTTGGTGAACGCGTGCACCGTGTTGCCGTAATGAATGAACTCCCAATCGACCCCGCCTTCCTTCATCTCCCTGATGAAGGCCTCGACTTCGGCGGGCGGTACCAACGGATCGTCCGCACCATGGCAGACAAGCACCTGACCCTTGATGTTCTTGGCATCGGCCGGGATTCGGCGTATTGAGGCCGCCGTGAAAACTAACCACGCCCTTAACGTCGGCGCCGCTGCGCGCGAGTTCAAGAACCGTCGTGCCGCCAAAACAATAGCCGATTGCGGCGATTTTGCCGGGGTCCACCTCCGGCCGCGCGGCCAGCGCCGCGCGCGCGGCGTCGACGCGGCGACGCAACTCGGCCCGGTCGTTCAACAGGGCCATCAGCCAGCCCATCCCTTCCGGAAAGTCCTTTGGGGTTTTGCCGTTGCCATACATGTCGGCCGCGAACGCTGCGTAACCGAGTTCCGCCAGCATCTTCGCCCGGCGTCGGGGATCGGAACCGAGCCCCATAATATCATGACATATGAGGACGCCGGGACGCCTGCCGGTCTTGGTCTCGTCATAAACCAGCTCGCCGCGCATGCTGGTAGCGCCGGAGCGATATTCAATGGTTTCGGTCTTCATGTCCCTTCTCCCTCGCTCATGGCTCGCCGTTGAGCCGGCATCGACGTGATCATAGATTAGCCTCGGGCAATGCAGCAAGGTTGAGGCTGTGACGCCGTCACTCGCCGCTATTCTGGCCTTAATCGTATTGGCGACGCACGTCGCGATCATCGCCTTCAACCTCTTCGGCCTGATCGCCATTCCGATCGGCGCCTGGCGTCATTGGCGGTTCGTTCGCATTCGGTGGTGGCGGGTGCTTCATGTCGCCATATTGGCGATCGTGGCGCTGCAAGCAGTGCTCGGGCGGGCCTGCATCCTGACACTGTGGCAAGACGCACTCACAGGCGGAAGCACAGGCGTGCCCCTGATCATGCGCTGGGTGATCGGCTTGATCTATTGGCAGCTGCCAATGTGGTTCTTCGCTTTACTCTACCTCGCCATCTTCATTTACACTTTGGCGCTCTGGTTCCTGGTGCCACCGCGGCCGATGCTGGGATCGTGATCTTCGGCGGCCCGGTCGCGCAGACTGCGCATGCCGACGAGGCGGTCCAGCGCCGATACATCGTTCAAGAGCGTATCGCTCGGCCCGGCGTGAACCGTGCGGCCCCGCTCCAGCACCATCACTTGCTCAGTTAGGCTCAGCGCAAAGCGGGTATGCTGCTCGACCAGAATTATGGTTAGCCCCTGCTCGGCCATCAGACGACGGATGCGGTGTGCGACATCCCGCACGATGACGGGCGCCAATCCTTCGAGCGGCTCGTCAAGCAACAAGAGCTCGGGGTTGGTCATCAGCGTGCGACCAATAGCCAGCATCTGCTGCTCGCCGCCCGGACAATTCGCGGCCGAGATTATGACGTCGCTCGGCGAGCTTCGGAAACTGGGCATAGACCGCGTCGCGATTCCAATGTCCGGGTCGCGCGGCGATGACCAGATGCTCGTCGACGGTGAGAGAGGGAAATACCTCGCGTCCTTGCGGCACCCAACCGAGCCCCATCTTGTACCCGCCGGTCCGGGGCGACGGTGGAGATGTCGTCGCCGCGCCACCGTATCGCCCCGTGGCGCAGCTTCAAATGCCCCATGAGCGTCAGCATCAGCGTCGACTTGCCCATGCCGTTACGGCCCGAGCACGGCAAGCGAATGGCCGCTCGGCACCGACAACGAAATCTGCTCCAGCACCAAACCGTCGCCATAGCCGGCGCTGATCTCGCTTGCTTCGAGCAGCGCGTCAGACATCCTCGCCGTCGCCCAGATAGACTTCGCGCACCTGCGGGTGATCGGCGATTTCCTCGGGCGTGCCTTCGCACAGGATCTGGCCAGCGACCAACACCGTGATGCGCTCGGCAAAACGGAACACGACGTCCATGTCATGCTCGATGAAGAGCACGGCGATGTCGCTCGGCAACGCCTCGAGCGCCGCGAAAATTTCGGCGCTTTCCTGCTGCGGAACGCCTGCCGCAGGCTCGTCAAGCAACAGTACCTTGGGCTGCGCCGCCAGTGCCAGCACAATCTCCAATAGCCGCTGCCGGCCATAAGCCAACTCGATGTGTCGGCTCGCTCCGCGTCGGCGCCGAAATCGAACCGGTTGAGCAACTCGTTGGCCTCGTCGATTTCGGCATAGCAGCCCGCTAGGCGCCTGAAGGGATTGACGCACAGGCCGTGGCGCCGCGCGATCGCCAGCGCCGTCGCTTCAAGCGGCGAAGGGATGGGAAACAGCGTGTTGATCTGGAATGTGCGCGCCAGACCACGGCGCACGCGCTCCTCGGCGGGCGCACGGGTGACGTCCTCGCCCTCGAGGCGGATGCGCCCGCTCGATGGCGCCAGCACGCCGGTCAGCAGATTGATGAAGGTGCTCTTGCCGGCGCCGTTCGGCCCGATCAGCGCGTAGCGCGCGCCGCGCGGCAGGCGGAACGACACGTTCTGAGTCACGCGCAACGCGCCGAAGGAGCGGTTCAGCGCCTTCGGTCTCGAGCACGATGTCGACGCTCATCGCTTGACCTGCGCGATGATCCAATCGACCGAACGGCGCAGTATCCCGGTGATGCCGCCCGGTGCCGCTCATCACGATGATGCACCAGCATCAGCCCCACCCAGAAATCCCAGTAGGCGGGATTGATCAGCGAGAGCTGGTCGCGCAGCCACGGTGTAGACGATGGCGCCGATCATGCCGCCGATCAAGCTGCCGATGCCGCCCAGCACCAGCGCGATCTGGACCGAGATCGAGCGGTCGAAGCCCAGCACTTCAAGCGCGATGAACTGCGTCGTTTCCGCCAGCAGCGCGCCAGCAACGCCAGCCATCGCCGCGGAAATGGTGAAGGCCATCGCCAACTGCACGCGCACGCCGATGCCGAGCGCCGGCACGCGGCGAACATTTTCGCGAATGCCTGTTAAGCGCTAGGCCGAACGGCGAATTCACCAGACGGCGCGCGAGGAGATAAAGCAGCAAAGATGACGATGAAGGAATAGATAAAGCCGACCCTGCCGTCGATATCGAAGGTGAAGAGGCCGAGGAGCGGCGTGCACCTGCATGCCTTGCAGGCCGTCGTCGCCGCCGGTCAAGCGAGTTCCATTTGTTGGCGATCTCGTAGCAGATCAGCCCAATGCCAAGCGTCACCATCAGCATGGCGATGCCGTGGAGCCGCGCAACGAGCTGGCTGCAGATCGCGCCCGCAAGACCGGCGACCAGCGCTCCCGCGACCAAGCCAAGGAGCGGGTCGCCCCACCAGTCGCGCGCCAGAATGCCGGCAGTATAGGCGCCGATGCCGAAGAACGCGGCATGGCCGAACGACGGAATGCCGGCATAGCCGAACATGATATCGAGCGAGACGACGAACAAACCGGTGATCATCGCCTGGGTCATCAGGACGAGATGGCCGGGAAAGATGAAATAGCTCATCGCGGCACATACCCAGAACACGATCTCCTCCCAGCGCCATGCAGCCGCGTCGCACGAACAAGGCGCGTGCTGACTGGGTAGCGTCCGGTGCAGGAACCGCAACCATCGCTAATGGCCCCGGCCGAACAGGCCATTGGGCCGCAACATCAGAATGACCACGGTCACTCCATAGATGATGAAGGCGCCGAGATAGGGAATGTAATACTTACCGACGACGTCGCAGATGCCGAGCGCCAGCGAGGCCGCCAGCGTGCCGCGGATCGATCCCATGCCGCCAACGACGACAACAATCAAAAGATAGACCAGGTATTTCACCGGAAAGGCCGGATCAAGCCCCACGAGATAGATGGCGAGCCCGCCGCCGAGTCCGGCAAGAGCGCTGCCGATGGCGAAGGCGAGCATGAACAGTCGATCAATGTTGATGCCACAACTGACCGTCATGCGACGATTGTCGACAGCGGCGCGGATCTTGGCGCCGAAACTGGTGTATGTCGAGGCCAAGCACTAGCGCCAATGTCAATAACGCCGCCGAAAACAATCAGGAACAAGCGATAGGATCCGATATCGAACCAGCCAAAATGGACGCGGCCTTCAAGAAAGGACGGAACATGGACTGCAGGAGGCACCGCTCCCCAGATGAAGGTCGCGCCCGCGACCGTCATGGTGACAATGCCGATGGTCAGCAGGACCTGGTCGAGCTGATTGCCCCAATAGAGCCGCCGGAAGATCGTGCGCTCGACGAGCAGCCCCGCAGCCGCCGCGCCGATCGCCGCCAAGCGGCAGCGCGCCGAAGAACGGCCAGCCATACCAGTTCATCAGCATCACGACGATATAGCCGCCCAACATCGATAGCGAGCCATGCGCCAGATTGGCGAAGCCCATCAGCCCCATCGTCACCGATAGGCCGCCCGCCATCAGAAACAGCAGCACGCCGTAGGCGACACCGGCGCCGAGAATGTTGACGAAATCGACCATGACTGCGCATCTTTTCGTTGCATCGCCGGGCTGGCGCAGACGATCATCGTTCGGGCACGGCAGGCGGAGCGTTCGACCGTCATCACCTGTCGCCGCGATCGTTGACCATGGGGATGGTGTCGAACTCGACGTTCTGGAGCTTGCCGTCGACCTTCTCGACTTTGCGGATATAGATGTTCTGCACGATGTCGCGGTTTTGATCGATCGCGATCGGGCCGCGCGGCGACTTCGAAATGCATGCCCTTCAGCAGCGCCATGGTCTTGTCGGGATCGAGCTTGCCGTGCTGTGCCTGCGACCACATTGTAGATCGCGTGCATCACGTCATAGGCCGCAACGGCGGTGAATTCGGGCCGCATGCCAGCCGGCGCCGCCGCATAAAACGCTTTGACGAATTCGCGGTTGAAGGCGAGAATTGTGCGCTTCTGAATAGTCAAAAACGGTGATCATGCCGAGCGCCGCGTCGCCGAGTTGATCAAACTGATTCTCGTCAGTGAGATCGCCTGTCGCCAGCACCGGCACCTGTCTGCGCGTTCAGGCCCGCATCGCTATAGGCCTTGAGGAACGCGACCGGATGGCCGGCGGCCGGCGCGAAAATGAAGATCGCCTGCGGATGGGCGTCCTTTGCGCGCTGCAGATAAGGCGAATAGTCGGGCGTGGTGAACGGCGGCTTGACCTCGCCGACGATCTTGCCGCCGGCTTCGGTGAAGGTTTTTTTGAAGACGCGGCCCGCCTCGAGGCCGGGACCATAATCGGTATAAATGGCATAGACACTTCTTGTAGCCGTGCTTGAACCGCCCAGATGCCGAACGGCGCCACTTCCTGTCCGGTGGTGAAGCCGAACCGCGCCATATAGGGCGCGTGATCGAGGATCGATCGTTGTCGCGGCATTGACGATCAGCACCGGCATGTGTGCCGGAGTCGAGACTGTTGCCGCCGCCAGCGCCTCTGGGCGTCAGCGCGATGCCGGCGATCAATTCGACCTTGTCGCGCGATACCAGTTCGGCCGCTTCCTGGCGCACGATATTCGCCTGCCCCTGCGTGTCGCGGCGCAGGAACACGATCTTGCGCCCTGCAACCGTGTCGCCGTGCTGCTGCATCCAGATCTTGATGGCAGTGTCGGTCTCTTGACCGAACGCCGCTGCGCCACCGGAATAGGAACCAAGAAAGCCGATCTTGAGCGGCGTCGTTTCATCCGCCCGAGCCGACCCGCCCGCGATCAGCAGCGCCAGCCAAATGGCCACGACGCCCCGACACCAGCCTTCTTCGTTGACGGCAAGGAGACGGCGTAGAACGCCGATGCGCCACATCCGGGATTGGGCCGATGCCGGAGCCTCCGGCAAGATCAAGCCTACCCCGTCTCGGCACGGTCTCACCCGGACGCGCCACGAAAGACCCGCAAAGGTAAGCGGTGCACGTGTTCTGCCCATGGTCTCAGGCCTCAGTTCGTCTTTACCTGGTCGCCGTGACGATCGACATTAGGAATTGTGTCGATCTCGACATTCTGCAGCCTGCCGTCAACTTTCCGCACTTCCCGGATATAGACGTTCTGCACGATGTCGCGATTCTGATCGATGGCAATCGGCCCGCGCGGCGATTCGAATTTGATCCCCTTCAAGAAGGCGATGGTCTTGTCGGGATCGATCTGGCCGTGCTGTGCCGCGACCAGCTTATAGACCGCATTCATCACATCATAGGTGCACACACCGCCGAAATCGGGGCGCACATGGGGCGGCGCGACCGAATAAAAATCCTTAACAAACAAATGGTTAAGGTCCGAGTCATGGGCTTCGGAATAGTGAAACACCGTATACATTCCGAGCGTCGCATCGCCGAGCGCATCGAATTGCAGCTCATCGGTGAGATCGCCCGTCGCCAGGATTTTGACGCCGGCGTCCTTCAGACCGGAATCGGTGTAGGCTTTCAAGAATGCCTGAGGATGCTCGCCCGCGGGCGCGAAAATGAAGATCGCTTGGGGGTTCGCATCTTTGGCACGTTGCACGTAGGCCGAATAGTCGGGACTGCGCAGTGGCGGCTTAACCTCGCCGACTAGCGTGCCCCCAGCCTCCGTGAAGCTCTTCTTGAACGCGGCACCGGCTTCGAGACCAGGACCGTAGTCCGTGTAAATCGCGAACACCCGCTTGTAGCCGTGCGCCACCGCCCAGCGGCCGTAAGGGACTGCGACTTGCGATGTCGTGAAACCGAAGCGCACCATGTAAGGCGCACGGTCGAGAATACGAGTGGTCGCCGCATTGACGATCAGCACGGGCGTATGGGTTTGGTTCGAAACCACTCCTGCCGCCATGGCATTGGGCGTGTAATCGAGGCCGGTGATCAGCTCGACCTTGTCGCGCGTGATCAATTCCTGCACCACGCGATGGACGACGTCGGGATTGGGGCCCGTCGTGTCGCGCTTCAGCAACACGATCTTGCGCCCGGCGACGACATCACCATGCTCTTTTATGTAAGCGGTGATCGCGGCGTCGGCTTCCTGACCGAAAATCGCGAATGGTCCGGAATAACCCGTGAGAAAGCCGATTTTCAATGGCGTGGGATCGTCGGCTCGCGCCGCGCACATGACCGAGCGCCAAGAGCGCGCTTACGGCCACGAACGAAGTCACCATGCGCCGAAACATTTAATCCTCCCGCCTCTTTATCGAGGTCGCCCGCTGATTGTTTGCTAGACCAATTGTTTAGTGCAGGATCTACAACCCCATCGGCCGACGCAAGCCATTTCGCCGCGTCAAGGGATGCGGCCGACTTGCCCCTTCGATCTATTCTGCAGCCGGAGCGAGCTCGAAATGGGCGGCCGCGATATCCTGCCAACGCGCATCGCGCGCGATGTCCTGATCACTGGCCAGCACCTTAGTGAGGTCGGAAACCAGCAGCCCCGGCGGCGGTTCGCCCGCCTCCGTCAGACGGATTGCGTCCATCATCCGCCGACGGAGGCGAACGACCGCCTGATCGGCGGCAACAAGATGCTCTTTCGAACGGTCGATGATCGGCTCCGACGACATTGCTATCACCACGTCCTCCCGCTGAATCCCTCGATGGCCGGTCCAACTCTCGTCCATGCTGGCCCGGTCCTGGCCGAGCCGATCGTCCCAGCTCGCACGGAACCAACAATCCTCGGGCGACCAGAACCGCTCATCGTCAAGGCCATGAACCCGCGTCAGGTCTTCGAACGAGATCGGCCGGTCGGCATGGGTGATGACATAGGTCGCGGTCGAAACATCGTCCATCGGCGTCTCGTAGACGCTGAAGAAATAAAAGGTAGCGGGAATGACCCGCAACGTCGGCAGAATTACCGGCGTGATGCGCACATTGCGCAAGCCACTGGCCTCGTCTGCCATGGAACCGCGGATCGCGGCATAGTGAAAGCCGAACGGTGTGTCCTCGATTTCAAGGCTTGGCGCATTGTCTTCCATGATGGCGGCATCGAGCACCCCGGCATCGGTTCTTTGCCGGCGGGCGCGCCAGCTCGGCCGCACCTGATTGGTGTGGAGGATGCCGACGTGAGATGAGTTGACGCCGCCTTCTGCCAGCTGCAGATAGTTGGCGGTGACGTTGACGCGATGAATCACGCGATGGCTCGCCGGCACCTCGTCATAAGCAAAGCGGCGAAAAGGCGGCTCCAATTCAGCCGGACCGATATAGGTCCAAATCAAACCGGACACTTCGCGCGCCGGATAAGCATGCGCCTTCAACGCCTGGCAGAGGCGCGGATCGGGGTGGTTGGGAGTTTCAAGGAGCGTACCGTCGACCGCGAATTTCCAGCCATGATAGAGGCAACGGATGCCGCCCTGCTCGACCCGCCCCAGCGCCAGAGATACGCCGCGATGCATGCAATATTCGTCGAGCACACCGACCTTACCGGTGGTGTCGCGAAAGACGACAAATCTGCTCGCCCAGCAACTTGGTCCGCAACGGCGCGCAATCCGGCTCGGGTAGCTGCGCCGAGGTGGCGATAGGATGCCAATAGCGCCTCATCACTTTGCCCATCCGCGTGCCGGGCCCGACCCGGCACAACGTCTCATTGTCTTCGCGGCTCAACATATTCTCGGCATCCTTGGCGATAGGGGACGCCCGCTCGCGCGCACCAATATTCCCAGGCGCGATCCAAACCGACCTGTCCGCGGCGCGCTTGCTCGCCGCGACCGCCATTCACCTTGTCGACCTCGCCCGGCGTCAGAAACTTGATCTTGCCCAGAGTCGCCGCCTGCATCTGCAGCTCGGCATTAGATTTAGATAGATAGCCGATGCTGACGGCCTCGTCGGATGCTGGCGGCGGCCGACGACACAGCCATGGCCCCGCATGAGCGCCGTCGGACGGTCGCCCAAGAGGCTCGCCAAGTCTCGCCCCATCGCCATGTCCGAAACCAACATATTAGTGTCGCCGAATTTGGCTGCGTATCCCAGATCGGCACCTCATGGCCAATACTGGCGCAGCTGTGCATCACCGGACGCATCTTGGTGCCGGTAATGCCATAGGGAATGACATTGTGGCTGTGATTGTGCACCACGGAATGAATCTCGGGGCGTGCCTCGAAGATCGCACCGTGGATGAAACGCTCAAGATAGGGCGAGCGGGCGCGCGGGTCGACTGCCTCGCCTTCGAGGGTGAACTCCATAATGTCGCTTGCCTCGATGCATTCAGGTGCCCGGGCCCGCGACAACAGGAAGCGGTTGGGATTGTCAGGATGGCGCACGCTGACATGGCCGTATGCGTCGACAATGTCCTCATGCGACAGAATGCGGTTCGCCGCGACCAGATCCTCGATCAAGAACTCCAGCTTTTCCGCCATGACCCTAACCTCCCGTCATTCTGAGCGACGCTAGCATAGGGCCGGCGGGCAGAAACAACAGATAAAAAATGTATTTCAGTTTTGAAATACATTAATCTTATTGGAGAAAATTGAGTTGCCTGTAACGGCGCCTTCGCATTAGCTTGAGGCCTATGTCCACCATTGACTCATTTGCAGCAGCTCGAAGCCGAGGCGATCCACATCATGCGTGAGGTCGTGGCCGAATGCGCGCAATCCGGTGATGCTCTATTCGATCGGCAAAGACAGTTCGGTGATGCTTCATCTGGCAATGAAGGCCTTTTATCCGGCAAAACCCCCCTTCCCGCTGCTCCATGTCGATACGACCTGGAAATTCCGTGAAATGATCGCGTTCCGCGATGCGACCGCGAAGCGGCTCGGTCTTGATCTCATCGTGCACGTCAATGAGGAAGGCGTGGCTCAGGGCGTCAGCCCTTTCACCCACGGTTCATCGCTTCATACCGAGATCATGAAGACGGCGGCCCTGAAGCAGGCGCTAGACAAATACGGCTTCGACGCCGCTTTTGGCGGCGCGCGCCGCGACGAGGAAAAGAGCCGCGCCAAAGAGCGCATTTTCTCGTTTCGCGCTCCGGGTCATCGTTGGGATCCGCGCCAGCAGCGACCCGAACTGTGGCGCCTCTACAATACGAAAATAAGCAGGGGTGAAAGCATCCGAGTATTTCCGCTATCGAACTGGACCGAACTCGATGTCTGGCAATACATCTACGCGCAAGACATTCCCGTTGTGGCGCTCTATTTCGCCAAGCCGCGCCAAGTGGTGGAACGCGATGGCATGCTTATCATGGTCGACGACGACCGTTTGCCGCTCGAGCCAGGCGAGGTACCGCAAACGCGCAAGGTGCGGTTCCGCACCCTCGGCTGTTATCCGCTCACGGGGGCAATTGAGAGCGACGCCGAAACCGTCGGCGACATTGTTGAGGAGATGCTGACGACGCATCTGTCCGAGCGTCAGGGCCGCGTCATCGATCACGATGCCACGGCCTCGATGGAAAAGAAAAAACGCGACGGCTATTTCTGATGGCTTTGGTCAACGACATCTCCGCCTTGTCATTGGAAACACGGCTCGCGACCCTGGAGCAAACCAGCCTTCTGCGCTTCATGACCTGCGGCAGTGTTGACGACGGCAAGAGCACTATGATCGGCCGCCTGCTCTACGATTCGAAAGATGATCTTTGACGACCAGCTCGCGGCGCTCGAAGCAGATTCGAAACGGCTCGGAACCCGCGGCGGTGCCATCGATTTCGCCCTCTTGGTCGACGGCCTCGCCGCCGAGCGCGAGCAGGGTATTACTATAGACGTCGCCTATCGCTACTTCGCGACTGACAAGCGCAAGTTCATCGTCGCCGACACGCCCGGCCACGAGCAATACACGCGCAACATGATCACCGGCGCTTCCACCGCCGACGCCGCTGTAATCCTAGTCGACGCCCGCCACGGCGTGGTGACCCAGACCCGGCGCCATTCCTACCTTATTGCGCTGGTCGGCATCCGCAGCGTCGTATTGGCGATCAACAAGATGGACCTCGTTGATTTTTCGCAGGCAGTCTTCGACAAAATCGTTGCCGATTATCAAACCTTCGGCGAGCAGATTGGCCTTGCCGCGTTTCAGGCAATTCCGATATCGGCCCTCGAAGGCGACAATGTCACCCGGTGCTCGGCGAACACGCCCTGGTACAACGGTCCGGCCCTGCTGTCACAGCTCGAATCACTGACCATAGCCGACCGCAAGGAAAGCCAGGATTTCCGCTTTTGGGTGCAATGGGTCAACCGCCGTGATCTCGATTTCCGCGGCTTCGCCGGCACGGTGTCGAGCGGCAGAGTGAAGCGCGGCGATATGGTACGCTTGGCGCCAACCGGCAAGATTTCCAGGGTGACGAGGATTGTCGGCCCCGACGGCGACCTCGATGAGGCCATCGCCGACCAGTCGGTGACGCTGACCCTGGCCGATGAAATCGATATCGCTCGCGGCGACCTGTTAAGCACGCCGGATGCCCCTCCTGGCCTCAGCGATCAGTTCGAGGTCACGCTGGTGTGGATGGCCGACCAGCCGATGCTGCCCGGCCGCTCCTACTGGCTCAAGATCGGGACGCGCACCGTCGGCGCCATCGTCACCGACCTCAAATACGTGGTGAACGTCAACACCCTAGAGCATACGGCGGCAAAGACCCTCGAGCTCAATGGGATCGGTATTTGCAATATCGGCCTAGGCCAGGCAGTTCCTTTCGACGCCTACGTCGACAATCACGAGACCGGCGGTTTTATTTTGATCGACCGCATGACCAATGCGACGGTCGGCGCTGGAATGATTTTGTTCGCACTTCGCCGGTCCCAGAACATCCACTGGCAATCAGTCGATATTGACCGTGCCGCCCGTGCCAGTTTGAAGCATCAGAAGCCCGCAATTCTCTGGTTCACCGGCCTTTCCGGCGCCGGCAAGTCGACGATCGCCAATCTCGTCGAGAAGCGATTGCATGTTGCCGGGAAGCACACTTACATGCTCGACGGCGACAATGTGCGGCACGGGCTGAACCGCGATCTTGGCTTTACTGCCGCCGACCGTGTCGAGAATATCCGCCGCATCGGTGAAGTCGCGAAGCTCATGGTCGATGCGGGGCTGATCGTCACGGTCTCGTTCATCTCGCCGTTTCGGTCGGAACGGCGCATGGCACGCGAGTTGGTTGGCCCGGGCGAGTTTATCGAGATTTACGTCGACACGCCACTCGCCCTGGCCGAGAGCCGCGACCCAAAGGGTCTCTACAAGCGCGCGCGGCGCGGCGAGATCAAAAACTTCACCGGCATCGATTCGCCTTATGAGCCGCCCGAGGAGCCCGAAATCACCCTCGACACAAGCCGTCTCTCGGCGGAAGAAGCGGCCGATACCGTGATCGCAAAGCTAATCGAATTCGGCGTTATTGCAGCCGTCTGACGGGGCCAACGATGCGAATCGCGATGCCTTTGGCGCTTGGGCTATGCTGAGCTGAGGGGTCCCTCGCCTACTGCCCGGCGCGGGCTTGGTTATGGCCATGCCGAAGCCAATGGTGCGTACAATGATTTGAAACAAGACCGGTCTTGTGACATAGAAACCCTGTTGCGGTTGCAACGCCGCGATTGAGCTTCTCGGGGTGGCAAGATCAAGTGGCGTCGAAACGCTTCTCGCTGGTTCTAATCAAGCCGTCGCATTACGACGACAGCGGTTACGTCATTCAATGGTGGCGCTCCGCTATCCCATCGAACACGCTTGCCGTACTCAATGGTTTGGCGCTCGATTGCCGCGCGCGCCGGGTTCTCGGCCACGACGTCGAGATCGACATCTCGGCATTTGATGAAACCAACACCCGTATCCAGCCCCGTCGCGTCGCAAGGATCATCGGCCGTGATCCCGGCTTGGTCTGTCTCGTCGGCGTCCAGTCGAACCAGTATCCGCGAGCCATGGATATCTCGCGTGCGCTGCGCCAACTCGGGGTTCAAGTCGTGATCGGCGGCTTCCATGTCTCCGGCACCCTGTCGATGCTACCCGGTGTCCAGCCGGAACTGCAGGAAGCGATGGACCTCGGCATCTCGCTATTTGCAGGCGAGGCCGAAGGCAGGTTCGAAACCGTGCTACGCGACGCCTACACGGGTTCGCTGAAGCCGCTTTACAATCACATGGATGACCTCCCGAACATCGCGCTGGCACCGATTCCGATCCTTCCGAAAACCAAGGTTGGACGAGTGAGTGGCCACATCACCAGCTTCGACGCCGGCCGGGGTTGCCCTTTTCAATGCTCCTTTTGCACTATCATTAACGTTCAGGGCCGCGTGTCGCGACGACGAAGCGCCGGCGATATCGAGCAGATCGTGCGCGCCAATGTTGCGCAAGGCATCAACCGCTTCTTCATCACCGACGACAATTTCGCTCGCAACAAGGATTGGGAGCAGATTTTCGATCGTCTGATCCAGTTGCGCGAGGGCGAAGGCCTCAACATCAAATTCCTAATCCAGGTCGATACGCTGTGTCATCGCCTGCCCAACTTCATTGAAAAAGCAGGACGCGCCGGCGTGACGAGGGTCTTTATCGGCCTGGAAAGCATCAATCCGTCGGCTCTTGGCGCGGCAAAGAAACGTCAGAACCGCATCACCGAATACCGAAAAATGATGTTGATGTGGAAAAAAGCCGGCGCCATCACCTACGCTGGTTATATTCTCGGCTTCCCGACCGACACTTCAGAACTCGCTGATGCGCGATATCGAGATCATCAAGCGCGAATTGCCGATCGATTTGCTTGAGTTCTTCTTCCTGACGCCGCTTCCCGGTTCGGAGGATCATCAGAAACTCTATGAGGCCGGCGCGCCGCTCGATCCAGACCTGAACAAGTACGATCTCGAGCATCCCTGTACGACCAACGAAGCAATGTCGCGCGAGGTCTGGGAGCAAACTTACAACAACGCTTGGCGGGTCTATTACTCGCCCGAGCACATCGTCAAGGTGATGCGGCGGGCACGCGCCACCGGCGTTAGCATGGGCAACGCACTGCTCCTTATGCTCTGGTTCATTGGTTGCATCGAACTGGAAAGAGTGCATCCGCTGCAAGGCGGTTATTTCCGTCGCAAGTATCGGCGTGACCGGCGGCCGGGTTTGCCGATCGAGAATCCATTGGTTTTCTATCCGCGCTATGTGATTGAGCAAATCGTGAAGCATGCACGGATGATCTCCTGGTTCGTGCGCTACGAGCGCATTCGCCGCTCGATCAAGCAAGACCCGAACGCGCGGAATTACAGCGATGACGCGATCGAACCGGTCGACGACGACGAGTTTGACTCGCATGAGATGTTCAAAGTGAGCGCGGCGACTGCCGCAGCGGTCGAGAAACATCGCAAGGAAGAGCGCGCCCGCGCCCAGCATGCGCCGGCCGGCTGAAAGGTGCGTCGGACACAAGCCTCTTGCGGAAAAACGCCGGGATCCATCGTTGTCGAAGGGTCGACGTCCGGGACACTGTGACGGTTCCGCACCCGGCCATCGGGGGTGACGATTTTCCATCAGTTGCATCGTCATCCACCCCACTTGTGATCCAATAAGGGTTGAACTGTGGCCAACCCTATCATGCGGTGCAGCGCACAAAACGGCGTGGGCCGATAAAACTCCACTTTTCGCTCCCCAGACATTGATATTGCATCATACGCTGACGCGACATGTTAAGATGAAAGGCTGTTGAGGACTGAATGACCCAGCCGGTCCTGCATATCATCGGCGGCGGCTTGGCCGGGAGCGAGGCCGCTTGGCAAGCGTCGCGCTTCGGCGTCCGTGTGGTATTGCACGAGATGCGCCCCGTTCGGATGACCGAGGCGCATACCGGCGAAGGACTTGCGGAACTCGTCTGTTCCAATTCCTTCCGCTCAGATGATGCTGCCAACAGCGCCGTGGGCGTTCTGCACGAGGAAATGCGCCGGGTCGAATCGCTCGTTCTGCGTGCCGCCGACTCAAGCCGAGTGCCGGCAGGCTCCGCGCTCGCCGTCGATCGCAATAACTTTTCGCGTACTGTCGAAGCAGCAGTGGTCGCCGAACCATTGATCGAGGTTCGGCGCGAAGAGATTGCCGCCATCCCGCCCGATGAATGGGCAAGCAGCATCATTGCCACCGGTCCGCTGACGTCGCCGCCCCTCGCCGAGGCGATCCGCTCGGCGGGCGGCGAGGATTCGCTCGCCTTCTTCGACGCTATCGCGCCGATCGTTCATGCCGATAGCATCGATTTCACGAAGGTCTGGCGGCAATCGCGCTACGGCAAAGGGGATGGCGCCGACTATCTCAACTGCGCGCTCGACAAGGAGCAATATCTTGCCTTCGTTGCGGCGCTGCATGCGGGCGAAAAGAGCGCGTTCCGCGAGTTCGAAAAGGACACACCCTATTTCGACGGTTGCCTCCCGATTGAGGTGATGGCGGAACGCGGCACCGACACGCTGCGCTGGGGACCGATGAAGCCCGTCGGTTTGCATGACCCGAGGACCGGGCGTCGGCCCTATGCGGTTGTGCAGCTCCGCCAAGACAATGCTCTCGGCACGCTCTACAATCTCGTCGGCTTCCAAACCAAGCTGAAGCATTTGGAGCAGGTCCGTATCTTTCGCACGATTCCGGGGCTCGAGCAGGCGCAGTTCGCAAGGCTCGGAGGCCTCCACCGCAACAGCTTCATCAACAGCCCGCGCCTTCTCGACCGATACCTGCGCATGAAGGCACGACCGAGACTACGCTTTGCCGGTCAGATTACCGGCGTCGAAGGCTATGTCGAAAGCGCTGCCATCGGATTGCTTGCCGGCCGATTTGCCGCGAGTGACTTGCTGGGCCAGGTCGTCACGTCTCCGCCGGACACCACCGCTCTCGGCGCGCTCCTTCGCCACGTCACCGGCGGGGCGGACGCCGCTAGCTTCCAGCCCATGAATATCAATTTCGGATTGTTTCGACCGATGACCGAGATCCATCGCAGTCAACGCAAGCAGGCGATGGCACGGCGCGCGCTCGACGAGATCGATTCATGGCGCCGTGACACCTTCAGCGCGGCTGCGGCTTAAGCGTCAGCTCCGGTCTGAAATGCCGCGCGGTGCCTCATTGTCGAGCCTCGAGTGTCACCGCCGCCGAATATCGCAGCAGAGAGGCAAATCCTCCACTGTCGCCCGAATCAGGCCTGCGCGCTGGGCCGCGCGGACACGGTGGCGTACCAGCGCCTGACGTTAGAAAGGTGCTCGAGTGAAATCGTCTTGGTCCGGGTGCCGAAATCGTGCGCAACCAGCGCCGTAACGTCTGCGACACTGTACCCATCCCCGGCCACAAATTCTTGTCGCGCCAGACGGGCATCGAGCAACTCGAAAAACCGTGTCGCCCGCACCTTGCCCCGCTCTGCAAGTTCTGCAATCTGTTCGTAGGCGTACCGGCCGGTGACGGCACGGCCCTTCATACCCGGCGTCGAGTTGCGGAAGCCGTCGGCGATTGCCGCCATGCCTTCGAATTCGACATGGCGCTGCCATTCCTCGACCACGCCAATCTCATAGGCATCGCGGCCAAACAGTCGCGGCTCGGGATGTAGCGCCTCAAAATATCGACAGATCGCAATGGTCTCGGCGATACGCTGACCATTATCCAATTCCAGCACGGGCACCGTGGCGAACGGATTGACGGCGAGAAACTCCGGCTTGAGCTGCTCGGCCTCCCGCAGATTTACCTGGGCCTTTGGTACCTCGATGCCCTTCTCGGCAAGAAAGATACGAACGCGGCGCGGATTCGGCGCCAGCGCGAATTCATAGAGTTTCATCAATTCCTCCTTAATACCCCAGCGCGCAACCATCCTTACGGGGATCGGAACCGCCAATCAGCACGCCGCGCGCATGGTCAATCGTAATCGCCTGACCGCCACCATGAGGCGAGACGGCCCAGGTTATGTTGTGACCGCGATGGGCGAGCTCGGCTGCGGTCGCCTTCGAGATCGTGGTCTCGAGCGCGAGCTCACCTCGATAGGCAAAGCTGCGCGGAGCCTCGAGCGCCGCTTGGGGATCGTGGTCTCGGTCTAGGATTTGCGACAGGAAATGCGCGTGGCCGCAAGCTTGGTAGTCGCCGCCCATCACTCCGAACGGCATTGCCGCCCGGCCATCGCGCACCAGCATGCCCGGAATGATTGTGTGGAGCGGCCGCTTGCCCGGTGCGATCGCGTTGGGGTGGCCGGGAACGGTGCGGAACGAAGCGCCGCGGCAATGCAGCATGATGCCGCTTTTCGGGGCGTAAATGCCACTGCCGAACGGATGGAACAGCGAGTTAATGAAAGACGCCGCGTTGCGGTCGCGATCCACAACGCAGAGGTAGACGGTGTCCCTATGAGCCGGCTCATCCACCATATTCGGCGTCGAGGCGCGCGTCATGGAAAGGTGTGCGCGGAGCGCTGCCGCGTGATCCTTCGACAGCAATTGGTCGACCGCCACTTTCACTTGTGCCGGATCACCGATGTGCGCATCGCGGGCGGCGTATCCGGCCTTGGTCGCCTCGGCCAGCAGATGGATGTAGTCGGCATCGTTCAGTTTTCCCGGCTCGTAACCGGCAAGAATGTTGAGGATCAACAGCGCCGCGAGCCCTTGGCCGTTGGGCGGACATTCATAGATCGATGCACCGCGGTACTCCGTCGAGATCGGCGTGACATACTCGCAACGCTGCGCGACGAAATCGTCAGGCGTGTGCAGACCGCCGCGCAACTGAAGTCGCGCCACCATTTCTTCTGCAATTGCACCGCGATAGAAGGCATTGCGCCCTTCCCGCGCGATGCGCCGCAGCGTGGCCGCAAGCGCCGCCTGCTTCAAGGTCTCGCCCAATCGCGGTAGCCGACTTTCGCGGAGAAAGGCTTTTGCCGCGAATTCATCGCGTGCGATCTTTTCCGAAAGGTGTTCGAAATCGTGCGCCACGCGGGGCGAAATCGGCACCCCCAGCTCGGCATAGCGCGCCGCCGGCTCGAGGAGTTCGGCAAGAGGTTCTGGTGCCGTAGTCTTGATTGAGCCGACACCAGGCATCGACGGCTCCCGGCACTGTCACCGCATGCGGGGTCTCCGGGTCAATCGTACGCATGCCATGGTCGACATACCACTCGAGGCGCGCCCGTTCCGGCGCACGGCCAGAACCGTTGAGCGCGATCGGTAAGCCTGCCTTAGGTGCATAGAGCGCGAAGCAGTCGCCACCGATGCCAGTCGACTGCGGTTCCACCACGCCCAGCACCGCGACCGCGGCGATGGCGGCATCCATGGCGTTGCCGCCGGCGCGCAAAACATCGAGCGCGGTCAGCGTGGCCAACGGGTGCGAGGTAGCCGCCATGGCTTCGCCCGCCACGGCCACGGACCGATTGGGCTGCTGAAAATCACGCATGACTATCCATGGCACTGTTGGTAGTTGGGCTGCAAGCGCAATAGGATGCGCTGTCAATTTCAGTGGAGGCAACATGTCGTCGGAACTACTCGCTGAGCTGGCGCCCATCGGTGTTTTGCGCGCCGGCATTAATCTCTCGAACATCTTGCTGGTGACGGGCCGCAGCCAGGCGGGCGATCCCGAGGGCGTCTCGCCCGACATGGCGGCAGAGGTAGCGCGCCGGTTAGGCGTGCCGGTCAAATACGTGCCATTTCAAACGCCGGGCGAGCTCGCAGACGCGGCGGCCACCGGGGCCTGGGATATTGGTCTCATTGGCGCCGAACCCCAGCGCGCCGCGAACATCGCTTTTACTGCCGCATACTGCGAGATCGAAGCGAGCTATCTAGTGTGGACCGGCTCGCCGATAACCTCAATCGCCGCGGTCGACGCGGCGGGCGTACGCATTGCCACCGCCGGCCGCGCCGCCTACGGGCTATGGCTCGAGCGCAACATCAAGCACGCGACGCTCATACGGACAGACACGGTTGCAGGCGCCGCCGACCGTTTCAGGCACGAAAAACTCGAGGCGATGGCCGGCCTGCGACCGCGCCTGCTGACGGACATACAGGAAATTCCGGGCACGCACATCCTTGACGGCAATTTCATGTCGGTACAGCAGGCGATCGGCACCGCCAAGAAAAACGCCGCCGGCGCCGCGTTTCTGCGCAGCTTCGTCGAGGAAGCGAAGGCATCGGGCCTGGTTGCGCAATTCATCGAAAAGCACAAGGTGAGGGGGCTTTCCGTGGCGCCTGCGGCCTGAACCGGGTGGCGAGGAGTTAACTCGATGCTGCAGCCAGCTTCCACTCGTTCGGGATGCGCCTATCCCGGAAATGAGCTTGTTCGCGGTTGCGGTAGTGCCTACCTTTATTCGCGATGCACAAAACGAGACCTAACCAGCCATGATGGAAGACGCTTTTATATACGATGGCCTTCGCACACCGATCGGCCGCCATGCTGGTGGGCTCGCCTCGGTCCGACCCGACGATCTGTTGAGCGGGCTAATCAAGACGCTGACGACGCGGAACTCGTTTCCTTTGCCGCTCTATGAGGATGTCATCATTGGTTGTACCAACCAAGCTGGCGAGGACGCCCGCAACGTTGCGCGTCATGCCGCTTTGCTCGCGGCAATGCCAGTTGAGGTGGCGGCGCTGACCGTCAACCGACTTTGCGGTAGCGGCCTGGCTGCGATATGCGACGCGGCGCGCGCGGCCGATGTTGGCCAGGGCGAGCTTTTTATCGCTGGCGGGGTCGAGAGCATGAGCCGCGCTCCGTTCGTCATGGCAAAGAGCGAGACGGCCTATGGCCGTGACGTCCGCGTGTTCGACAGCACCATTGGCGCGCGCTTCCCCAATCCGCGCGTCACAAAGGAATATGGCCAGGATACAATGGCGGAGACCGCCGACAATATCGCGCGCGAACATCAAATCAGCCGCGTCGACAGCGACCGGTTCGCTGCCGCCAGCCAGGAGAAATATGCCAAGGCCAAGGCCGCTGGTTTCTACGCGGACGAGCTAGCGCCGGTGTCGGTGCCAGGGAAGAAAGGTGCGTCGATCGCAGTCGCCGAGGACGAGCATCCGCGCCCCGACACCAATATGGACCGGCTCGCCGCTTTGAAGCCGCTCAATCCGGACGGCGTGGTGACGGCCGGAAACGCATCCGGCATCAATGACGGAGCGGCGGCACTTATTGTCGGCACCGGCAAGGTTGGCGAAAAAATCGGCAAGAAGCCGCGCGCTAAAATCGTCAGCGCCGCAATCGCCGGTGTGGCGCCTCGCGTGATGGGACTGGGTCCCGTGCCGGCTTCGCAAAAGGCCCTCGAAAGGGCGGGACTGTCGCTCAAGGAAATCGACGTCATCGAGATCAACGAGGCGTTCGCGAGCCAAGTGCTCGGATGCCTCAAGATGATGAGCCTCGACGCCGCTGACGACCGGATCAATCCGAACGGCGGTGCGATCGCCATCGGCCATCCGCTGGGCGCATCTGGCGCGAGGCTGGCGTTGACAGCGATGCGCGAATTGGAGCGTCGGCAGGCGCGCTACGCGTTGGTCAGCATGTGCATCGGCGTCGGCCAAGGCATCGCCGCAATTCTTGAGCGCGTGCAATAAGTCCGGATGGAGGCGGCGCGTCGCTCGATTATCTCTACTCCCGTAATCCAGA
Organism: uncultured Alphaproteobacteria bacterium; assembly: GCA_963804725.1. Taxonomy (GTDB): domain Bacteria; phylum Pseudomonadota; class Alphaproteobacteria; order ATCC43930; family CGMCC-115725; genus JAATGI01. The sequence goes on from CAWDRN010000016.1 coordinate 39,264, forward strand.
ACCGGGCGCGATCATCGAAGTTGCACCGGGGGTATTGTGGCTGACCATGCCGCTGCCGAGCTCTCTTAACCACATTAACTTGTGGCTATTGGAGGATGGCGACGGCGTGGCTATTGTGGACACCGGTATATTCTCGCAGGTGACGCGCGATCACTGGCTGCGCGTCTTCGCCGGTCCGTTGGCGGGGCGGCGGGTGACGCGGCTCTTCGTGACGCATGCCCATCCGGACCATATCGGACTGGCGGGCTGGCTAACAGAGCTGCTTGGCACGGAGCTGTGGATCAGCGAGACCGAATGGGATTTAGGGCGGCGTTTCAGCCTCGATCCGGGCAAGATTTTGGCGGAGAGCGGCCTCGCGCTGTTCAAGCGCAGCGGACTGACCGTCAGCGCCGAGGCGCTGATACAGTCGCGCACCCTCACGCGGGTGCCATCGAGCCCGGTACCCGAGCTCCATCATCGTCTTGAAGACGGTATGACATTGCACATTGGCGCTCACGATTGGCGGGTGCTGATCGGACGTGGCCACGCACCGGAGCATTGCTGCTTGTGGTGCCCCGAGCTCGACATTTTGATCGCGGGCGATCAAGTCCTGCCGAAGATCACGCCCAATGTCAGCCTTTGGCCCGGTCGCGATGATGATGATCCGCTCGGCAGTTTTTTGGCTACCACGGACAAGCTGGAGCGGGCATTGCCCGACAGCGTCTTGGTATTGCCCTCGCACAACCTCCCGTTCCGCCGGCTGTACAATCGCCTGCAACAACTGCGCGACCATCACGCCGCGCGGATGGAGGAAGTGTTAAGCGCTTGCGACCAGCCTAAGACCGCGGCGGAGATGGTGCCTCTTCTATTCCATCGTAAACTCGACCAACGGCAGATGACCTTTGCGATGGGCGAAGCACTAGCGCATCTGCAATATGGGACGGTAACGGATCGCCTCGCACGCACCGAGCGACCCGATGGCGCCTGGCTGTTCCAGCGGATCTGAAATGCCCGATACCGAAAAGTCGACGCTGACGCCGCCGACCGGCCGCTCGTCCTACACAAGCTGGGCGATGGATAAGCTGCGGCTTGGCGACGCCGATCCGCAAGGCCACATCAACAACGCCGCGTTCGCGACCTTTGCCGAGACCGGCCGCATCGAGTTTATGCGTGACGATATGCTTGATCTCGATCGTACGGGATTGGGCTTCGTCGTGGTGCGCCTAGAGATTGATTTCCGCAGCGAGCTGCATTGGCCAGGAAAGGTCGACATCGGAACGCGGCTCCTGGCCGTTGGCCGCACCTCGTGGCGACTGGAGCACGGCATGTTTGATGGCGAAAGATGCGTCGCCACAGCGGTCTCCGTGATGGTGACGATCGACCGCGCAACGCGGCGGCCGACACCCCTGCCTGAACCGCTGCGCGGCTGGTTGGAAGCGCGGCTCGCGCGCTAGGCCGCTGGCGCTTCGAGCACGCGCCAATCGTTGGCGAGCATGAGCTTCGCCTCCGTCCTCTCCTGCAAACCCGCGAAGTCGAGGCCCGGCACCATCTCGCGAGCAATCAAACCATCGGGCGTGACATCGATTACCGCCAGGTTGGTGTAGATGCGCTTCACGACCCCCGCCGCAGTCAGGGGATAGTGGCAACGTTTGCGAATACGCGGCGCACCTTCCTTTGTGTTGTGTTCAAGAATGACGCGTATTTCCTTGGCTCCCGCCGCCAAATCCATGGCGCCGCCGACGCCGGGTGGCGTCGCCGGATCCTCGACCGTCCAATTGGCAAGGTCGCCCGTCTCAGAGACTTCGTAGGCGCCGAGTAGAGCAAGATCGAGATGCCCGCCGCGGATCATGAGAAAGGCGTCGTTGTGGTGAAAAAAAGCACCCCCCGGCAAAAGCGTCGTCAATCCCTTGCCAGCATTAATCAGGTCGGGATCTTCCTCGCCCTTTTTCGGCGCTGGTCCCATTCCCAATATGCCATTCTCGCTGTGCAGCACCACTTCGCGGTCCTTCGGAATGAAATCCGAGACCAGCGTCGGCAAGCCAATACCAAGATTGACGTAGGCGCCGTCGCAAATGTCCTGCGCTGCACGCCAGGCGATCTGCCGCCGTGATAGTTGCTTCACCTTCCTACCTCCACGATGCGATCGACAAAGATGCTCGGCGTAACGATCGTCTCGGGATCAAGCGAGCCGAGCGGCACGATTTCCTTCACTTGGGCGATCACAAGATCTGCAGCCATCGCCATCACCGGATTAAAGTTCCGCGCCGATTTATGATAGATAAGATTACCCCAGCGATCCGCTTTCAGCGCCTTGATCAGCGCGACATCGGCCTTGAGCGGACGTTCCAAGACATACTCCTTGCCGTCGAAGACGCGGGTTTCTTTACCAGCCGCCAGTTTGGTTCCGGCACTGGTACGCGTATAGAAGCCGCCGATGCCAGCTCCCGCTGCGCGCATCCGCTCGCTCAACGTGCCTTGCGGCACCAGCTCCAGCTCGATGGCGCCCTCGGCGTAGGCCTCCTCGAAGCAATGCGAATCGCTCGTCCGTGGGAACGAGCAGATTATTTTTCGGACACGACGTTCCTTGATCAGTTTGGCGAGACCGACTTCGCCAGTGCCGCTGTTATTGCAAGCGACGCTGAGATTGCGCACGCCCGAATCGATCAACGCCTGAATTAGTTCGACCGGTTCGCCGACCGCGCCAAAACCCGCGAACAGAAGGGTCGCGCCGTCTTTGATTCCGGCGACCGCAGCCGCGACGTCCTTAACCTGTTTATCGATCATGCTCCTCTCTTAATCGATCGTCGATTTTCCCGCTACGGCGAAGCGAGCTAGGTTGCTTGCGGCATTTCGCGGCTTCATATCTCGCTGCCGGTGGCAAATCCTGTCTCCCGCAATCGGAGGAACTTCGCACATTCAATCTGCCGGAATATGCGTGCTGCTGCACCATCACTGGCCTCGCGCCTTCGCCGCAAAAATGGCAGGTCCAATCGCGGCGTCAAGAACGATTCAGGTCGAGCCGCTGGCCCTTTTCTTTGGGCGTTTCTCCGTGTGAATCGGGGGCAGCGATTTGACATAGACCGCGATGGCATGGCGATCGGCCTCGGACAGGGCGCTTGTTCCCTTCACCACTCGCGCCATTCCAGCACCCACGAAATCAAAATCCGGCGTCTGACCTGTGGCAAGCAATTGCGTCACGTCATCGACGCTCCATGTCGCGACAGCACTCGATGGATCTGAGGTGATGTTCGGCGCATCCTGCCGATCGGGCCCGTTTGGATTGCCCGAGTAAGCCCTACTCTTCTCGAGCGCGCCTAGAATATTACGTGGCGTATGACACTCCTGGCAGTGGCCTACTGCCTCAGCGAGATAACGCCCGCGTTGCCATTCTGCACTCTTGCCGGGCACTACCGGCAAGGTCCCTTCGCGGAAGAAAAACGCCCGCCAAAACCACAATAATAGGCGCCAGCCAAAAGGCGGCTTGATGTCGCTGGTCCGGCTCGCCTGTGCAACCGGCTTTTCCGTCTTCAAGTAGGCGTAAATGTCGGAGATATCTCCGTCGGTGAGATGCGTAAAAGATGGGTAGGGAAAGACCGGGTAGAGATAACTGCCGTCATGATCGATCCCCGAGCGCAATGCACCGTGAAAGTCTGCATCGCTCCATTTGCCAATGCCAAAGTTGGGATCAGGCGTGATGTTTGGCGCGAAGAACACGCCGAACGCAGTGACCAGCGGCGGTCCGCCGGCAAGCGGCGGACCCTTATCTTTTTCGTCGGTATGACACGACGTGCAGTCGGCTGCGGCAAACAGATAGTGGCCGCGTTCAACCGCTGGATCGCCGGCACCGATCGCGCCCGGGATCGACGCCAGCGACGCCAGGGCGAAAGCTACTCCTGCGGCATCTTTTCGCGAAACTTTGAATGGCACGCGCCACAGCCGTTCTTGCCGAGATTGCCGATCGCGACCAGGATCGCTCGCTTATCGCCCTTCTTCACCGCGTCGCCCAACGCGCTTTCCAGGTCCGCGACCTTTGGCGGGATCGTTTTGAACTCGGCATAGTTCGTCCAGATCTCCGGCTTTGCATAGGTCTTCGCATTCGGGAGATCGGCGCTGCTAGTACCAGGCGGAAACAGCGATAGTAGTTTGCCGCTGATAAGCTGCAATTCATCGACCTTATGCCGGCATCCGCCTGGTCACCGCCGGCGCCCTTTGCGAAATCGGCGATGTATTTGAGATTGGCTGCCTGCTGCTTCATCGTGTCTTGGCGCTTTTTGACAATTGCGGCCTTATCTTGCGCCGCAACGCTCATGGTAACGCCGGCGACTGCGATCACTGCCCCGGCCAGCACCATCATTTTGCGCATGCCACCCTCCCAGAGTAGATCGCCGACAATATGGGCGGGCTTAGCCTGTCATAGCCTCAAATTTTCGTGACCCCTATAACAACCCAAGTTCCAACCTCGCCTCATCGCTCATTCGGTCTTGGGTCCATGGCGGCGTCCATACCACTTTGATCCGCGCCTCTTTGACGCCCTCGACCTGTTTTACCGCCGCTTCGACCTCGCCAGGCAGTGCAATAGCCGCCGGACAGGCTGGCGTGGTCAGCGTCATCTCGACATAGACAGTGCCATCCTTGTTCACGAGCAAGTCATAGATCAGGCCAAGGTCGATCAGATTCACCGGAATTTCCGGATCGCGCACCGTCTTCAACGCTTCGATGACCTGCTCGGTAAGCTTGGCGTCGGCCGGATCGGATTCTGGCCGTACCACATTGGCAGTGAGCTCAGCCGGATCGCCAGGAAAGTCAAAAGGCGCTTTGTCGTCGGGAGTCATACGCGTTACTCGGTTTTTACGATGGCGCCGATGGCGCCGTTTTTGAGCGCGGCTTCAAATGCGTGCCACGCTAGCGTGGCGCATTTGACCCGCGCGGGATAAGTCTTGACGCCGGTCAGCGGCTCGAGCCGTTCGGCATCATCTTCGAGTCGCCGGCGGCACGTAACGGGTCGTCCCTGCCGGTGACCTTGGCGTGGAATGATTTGAACAGTGCATTGGCCTCGGCCGGTGTCTTGCCTTTAAGAATTTCGGTCATTAGCGAGGCCGAAGCTTGGCTGATGGCGCAACCGCGCCCTCAAAACTCACATCCTTGATTTTGTCCCCGTCAAGTTCGACATAGACCGTGACACGGTCGCCGCACAGCGGATTATGACCGTTGGCGAAATGGGTGACGTGGTCGAGCTTATGAAAATTTCGCGGATGTTGGCCGTGATCGAGAATGATGTCCTGATATAGGTCACGCAAATCCATCTGCATCACCGTTTGAAGGTCTTTTGGGCGGCCCGGATCGCCGCCACGAAAGCGTCGACGTCGCGCTCGTCGTTGTAGATGCCGAATGACGCACGGGTCGTAGCGCCAATGCCAAGCTTCTCCATCAGCGGCTGCGCGCAATGATGACCGGCGCGCACGGCGACCTGCTGGGCGTCAAGCAGCGTCGCTAAATCATGGGGATGAATGCCCTCGGCATCAACCGAAAGAATGCCGAGCCGTCGTTGCCCCGCGCCGACCAGGCGTACGCCCGGCAGACGAGCCAGGCGGTCCACGCCATACCCGGTGAGCATCTGCTCATGCTCCAGAATGGCGTCGCGGCCAATGCCGTCGACATAGTCGAGGGCAAGCGCGAGCCCGATCGCGCCGGAAATATCCGGCGTGCCGGCTTCAAAACGGGCCGGCGGGTCTTGGTAGATCGTCTTTTCGAATGTGACGTTGAGGATCATATCGCCGCCGCCTTGAAATGGCGGCATGGCGTCAAGGATCGCCTTCTTCGCGTAAAGTACGCCGATACCTGTCGGGCCGTAGATTTTGTGGCCAGAGAAAACGTAGAAATCGCAATCAAGGGCCTGTACGTCGACCGCGCAGGCGCGGCGCCGCTTGGCAACCGTCGACCAGGATCTTCGCCCCCTTCGCGTGTGCCAACTGCGCGATCGCCTCGACGGACACCAATGCACCCGTGGCATTTGCGAGCTGAGTCACACCAACCAGCTTGGTGCGCGATGAGATCAACTTCTCCAGTGCCGCGAGATCAAGACCGCCGGTCGCGTCGATCGGCGCAACAACGATCGTGAAGCCGATGCGATCACGTAGAAGCTGCCACGGCACGATGTTTGCGTGGTGCTCCAACTCCGTGAGCAAAACCTCATCGCCTTCCTTGAGGAAGGTACCGCCCCACGCGTAAGCGACCAGATTGATGCCTTCGGTCGCACCGCGCACGAAGACGATCTCGCTCTCCTGTTTGGCATTGAGAAATTTGGCAACGCGCGCTCGGGCCTGTTCATAGAGTTCGGTCGATTTGGCTGAGAGGGAATAGACGCCGCGGTGCACATTGGCGTAGTCGCTTCGATAGTAGTTTGCGATACCATCGATCACCGCTGCCGGCTTCTGCGAGCTGGCCGCGCTATCGAGGAATACCAGCCCCGGATTGTTGGCGAAGATCGGGAAGTCAAGCCGCAGTGTTGCCGGATCGAGGGTCATCAAGCGTCCTCTCGCAGCTAGCCACCGGCGGATATGGCGCGCCAGATGTCTGCGCATTTCCGGCGCTTCGACGGTGTCAATTGTCTCGAGTAAGAACCCCTCGATCAGCATACGTCGCGCTTCATCAACGCCGATGCCTCGGGCGCGGAGATAGAACAGGGTCTCCTTGTCAAGGTCGCCAACCGCGGCACCATGCGAGCATTTCACATCATCGGCGAGAATTGCCAATTCCGGCTTGATATTGACCGAAGCTCGGTCGCTCAGCAGCAATGCGCGGCTGGTCTGCTTCGCATCCGTCTTCTGCGCCCCTTCGCGCACTCGGATTGTGCCCAGGAATGCGCCATGCGACCGTTCGTCCAATACGCCCTTAAACAATTCCCGCGTGGTTGCATTGGGTTCGGCGTGGTCGATAACAACGGCGTTGGTCGTATCCTGATCACCACGCTGCAGATAGGCGCCGGCAACATTGACGTGCGCTCCTTCGCCAAGCAGAACCTGTATGTCGTTTCGCGAAAGGTTCGCACCCAATGTCAGGCCGAAATTCTGGTAACTGGCAGACTGTCCGAGGGAAGTACGAATGCTGGCAAAATGGACGGCTTCGCGGCTCTCGTCCTGTATTTTGACGTGCATCAGAGAGGCGCCTTCAGCCACGGCGATGCTGGTCACGACGTTATCCCAATAGGCGCCCTTGCCGACATAGGTCTCTATCACCGTGGCTTTGCTGCCGGGTGCGATGCGGATGGAATTCCTTAGGTAAATTGACGTCGGCAGTGCGCTCTGCGCGCGATGGACGATCTCGATGGGTCGGTCAAGTATAATGCCCTCGTCGAGCTCCAATACAAATCCATCCGCGAAAAGCGCCGCGTTGAGCGACCCAAAGGGCTGGTGGCCCTTCAGATCGGTCTCGGAGATGGCCAATTTTGCAGCCTCTGGACGCCCTGACACGGCCTGTGCCATCGAGCCCAACCACAGGCCCGGCGGTAATTTGTGCGGCAGCCCTTGGACGATGCCATTGGCGAAAACGACCCGGTAGGTCGGGCCTTCAAAGCCGTACTTGCCAATGTCAGCATCGTCATTCGCTGGTATCGCTAGGTCGCGCCGGACGGGGATGAAGAACTTTTCCGTAAGGGGACGTGTGCTAGTGAAGCGCCAAGCTTCATCGCGGCGGGTGGGGAAACCGCGTTCGCCAAACGCCGCCAGTGACTTGGCCCGCATGTCGACAAGCCAGGCTGGCTCGGCCGGGTCGGCGCGGAAAGCCTCGAGATAAGGAGCCGCTTCGGCCTTGATTGCAGCCATCGCTCAGTGTCCGACGCCAGCGTAACCGGTTTTTTCCAGCTCGCCCGCCAAACTCCTGTCGCCCGAACGCACGATGCGGCCTTCGCTCAGCACATGGATGAAATCAGGCACGACATAGTCGAGCACCCGCTGGTAATGCGTGATTATGACAATGGCGCGGTCCGGGGCACGCAGCCGGTTGATGCCATTCGCTACGATGCGCAGTGCATCGATATCGAGACCGCTATCGGTCTCGTCGAGAATCGTGAGCCGCGGCTCCAACATCGCCATCTGAAATATCTCGTTGCGCTTCTTTTCGCCCCCGGAGAAGCCAACATTCACGCCGCGCTGCAATAAGTCGTCCTCGATTTCGAGCAGCTTCAATTTTGCCCTTACGGACTTGAGGAATTGCCCTGCATCGAGCTCCGGCTCACCTTTTGCACGCCGGATCGCATTAAGTGCCATGCGCAGGAAATACATGTTGTTCACGCCCGGTATCTCGACCGGATATTGAAATGCCAGAAAAATCCCCGCCCGCGCCCGTTCCTCGGGCGGCATCGTCAGGAGATCCTGACCGTCATAGGTTGCCGAGCCGGAGACGATGTTGTAGCCATCGCGACCCGCCAGAATGCCCGCGAGCGTGCTTTTGCCCGAACCGTTCGGCCCCATGATGGCGTGGACCTCGCCCGCCTTCACGTTGAGGGATACGCCGTTCAGGATCTCGCGACCGCCCTCAACGGAGGCGTGAAGATTTTTGATTTCGAGCATGAGAAATGTCAGCCGACGCTGCCTTCGAGACTGACCGATAATAGCTTTTGCGCTTCGACGGCGAATTCCATCGGTAGTTCCTTCAGCACCTCTTTGCAAAAGCCGTTGACAATCAGCGATAGCGCGTCCTCTTGCGACAGGCCGCGACTGCGGCAATAGAACATCTGCTCCTCCGAGATTTTCGAGGTCGTCGCCTCGTGCTCGACACGAGCCCTCGGATTGCGCACTTCGATGTAAGGCACGGTGTGCGCGCCGCATTTCTGTCCGATCAGAAGAGAATCGCATTGTGTATAATTACGGGCGTTCGTGGCGTTGGGCTGGACGCGCACCAGACCGCGATAAGTGTTCTGCCCTTTCCCGGCGGATATGCCCTTCGAAATCACTGTCGAGCGCGTGTTGCGGCCAAGGTGGATCATCTTGGTGCCGGTGTCGGCCTGCTGGTGGTTGTTGGTCATTGCGACCGAATAGAATTCGCCAACCGTGTCGTCACCCTCGAGTATGCAACCTGGATACTTCCAGGTGATGGCCGAGCCGGTCTCGACCTGGGTCCACGAAATCTTCGAACGCGCGCCCCGGCAAGCGCCGCGTTTGGTGACGAAATTGTAAATGCCACCTTTGCCTTCGGCGTTGCCCGGATACCAATTTTGAACCGTTGAGTACTTGATCTGCGCGTCTTCCAGGGTGACCAGCTCCACGACGGCGGCGTGCAATTGGTTCTCGTCGCGCTGCGGCGCGGTACAGCCCTCAAGATAGGAAACGTAAGCGCCCTTATCCGCGATCACGAGCGTGCGCTCGAATTGGCCTGTTTTTGCGGCATTGATGCGGAAATAGGTCGACAGCTCCATCGGACAGCGAACACCGGGCGGCACGTAGACAAAGGAGCCGTCGCTGAAGACGGCAGAATTGAGCGCCGCGTAGAAATTGTCGCCCTGCGGTACTACAGACCCGAGATACTTCCGTACTAGATCACCATGCTCGCGTACCGCCTCGCCGAAGGAGCAAAAGATTATGCCGAGTTCGCCGAGCTTATCCTTGAAAGTCGTCGCGACCGAGACGCTGTCGAACACCGCGTCAACCGCGACCCCAGCGAGCGCTGCACGCTCATGCAAGGGAATGCCGAGCTTGGCATAGGTCTTCAGCAATTCCGGATCGACCTCATCGATCGATTTGGGCGCCGTTTTCTGTTTTGGCGCGGAATAATAGCTCGCGGCCTGATAGTCGATCGGCGGGAAGTGCACATTGGCCCATTTCGGTTCTTGCATTCGCTGCCACCGCTGGAACGCGCCGAGTCGCCATTCGAGCAGCCATGGCGGCTCACCCTTCGTGGTAGAAATGAAGCGGATTACTTCTTCGTTGAGGCCTGCAGGGGCGCGATCCTCGTCGATCTCAGTGACGAAACCGTACTTGTAACCTTCGTTAACGAGCGCTTGCGCAACATCACTCATGGCCGCACCGTTGGTCGGCTCTGCGTCGTGTCATTTGCGGCTGGCGCACCGAAAGGCGTCAGCTCAGCCAATGTCACCGCCGAAAGCGCCGCACCAACGACACGGTTAATGCGTTGCCAATGCGGCCGCGTCGAACAGAATTCGGCCCGCGCACAGTCAGGTTGGTGGCTCGTACACTGCGTCGGCGCGAGAATGCCATCGATTGCGGCGACCACTTCGGTCAGCGCGATCCGATCTGCGGGTCGTGCCAGGCGATAGCCGCCCGCTGCACCCCGCGCGCCGGTCACAATGCCGGCGTGAGCCAATGTCTTCAGAACCTTAGCCACCGTCGCCCGCGGCAGCCTGGTCTCCGCCGCAAGCGTCGCGGCAGTCATTTGCCGCTCCCCGACCATCGCCATATGGGACGCGACGATGACCCCATAATCCGCTAGCTTGCTCAGAATAATCATGTCTAACCCGTGGAAATCGCCCGCTTTATCCGGCCGGCCATAATTCGGACTGGCGCGGTACGGATTAGGTTGGGACTTAAATCACGGCTTCAAGCGGGGCGCCAGGGAAAATTTGCCGCGAATTATCGATTTTCAGCCGCCGGCCCAGTATTTGTTGCTCCTTCGTTCTGCGTTGAATACCCGCTATCATAGAGGCAAAGTTGGAACGGATCTAAGTCGGTTTCGGTTGGTCGCCATCGGTGAGTTGCTGGAAGCCCGACGGACAGCCCTGTCGATCGGCCGAACCGACGCGAGTTGTCAGTTCAGCCGGGGACGAGGATCGCGAGGCGCCGCCGCGATTAGCATCGAACGGAGGCTTTTCACGGCACCCGGGGCCAACCTTGTGGTCGCCGCGCCGACGGGCGCTGTTGGCGACTTGCCCTCTTTCCCGACCGACGGCGGCGTGGTTTCGCTTCAATCGCCACCGCTGTCTCTGCGGCAAAGTGATCACAGCTCTGGATAGGAGCGAATCATGGTTGCTTGCGCACTGCGGTCTCGAGCCATGCACTCGTCATCCCGCCCCTTTTCCGGCAGATTTCCAGCCATGGCGACCGTGCTGAAGGCATAGCCGGGCCAAGGTGTTCCTTATTTCCTTGCCGTTGGGGAACCATTATCTATGGGGCCGGATACGTGACGTCATGAAGCTCTTAATCATCGAGGACGATCGCGAGGCGGCGACTTACCTGGTGAAGGGCCTGACTGAGAGCGGCTACGTCGTCGATCATGCCCCCGACGGCCGAGAAGGCTTGTTCCTTGCCACGTCTGGCAAGTACGACGCTTTGGTGGTCGATCGGATGCTGCCCGGCATGGATGGGCTGGCTCTTGTGTCAGCTCTGCGTGCGGCAGAAATCCCTGTGCCCGTGCTTATTCTGAGCGCGCTCGGCGCGGTTGACGATCGCGTAAAGGGCCTGCGCGCCGGTGGCGACGACTATCTCGTCAAGCCCTTTGTTTTCGCCGAGTTGCTGGCCCGGATTGAGGTGCTTCTGCGCCGCGGTGGCATGCCGCTCGCGACCACTCGGCTCAAAGTCGGTGATCTTGAGATGGATTTGCTGGCCCGCCAGGTCACCCGCGGCGGTAAGGACATTGAGTTGCTGCCGCGCGAATTTCGGCTCCTGGAATTTCTGATGCGTCATGCCGGACAGGTAGTCACGCGGACTATGCTGCTGGAGAATGTTTGGGACTATCACTTCGACCCGCAGACGAACGTTATCGACGTCCACGTCAGCCGCCTGCGCCACAAGATCGACCGTGGTTTCGACCACGCGCTTTTGCAAACCATTCGCGGCGCCGGTTATAGTCTGCGCGCAAATTGAGGCGGGTGGTTCCGCATGTTCCGTCTCCTGCGTACCAACGCGTTCCGCTTGGCGGCGCTTTACATGGCGCTGTTCGCCGTATCTGTACTCACGGTTTTGGTATTCATCTATTTTTCCACCGCAAATTTCGTTGAGCGCCAAGCAGAGGAGACGATCGGCGCAGAAATCACGGGTTTGCAGGAACAATATCGCGCACACGGCCTGCTCGGCCTGATCGCAGCCATCAATTCGCGCACCACAACCGAGCGTAACGAGCCCACGCTCTATTTGCTTGCCGATCCACGACTGCAACGCATCGCTGGCAATCTGGTCTCCTGGCCTCAAACCACGGCGATAAAACCCGGCTGGGTCGAATTCTCTGTGTCTCTGGTCAGACGCGGTCGGCCCGTCACCTACGATGCTCTCGCCTCTGTCTTTATTCTCAACGGCGACTATCGGCTGCTCGTCGGACGCGACCTGCGTGACGCCGCCGTCTTTCGCCGACGCGTCGAGCAGACACTGTTCTCCGCGGCGCTATTGACATTGGCGCTTGGCCTCATCGGCGGCCTATTCATGACGCGCAATGTATTGCGTCGTGTCGAGGCGGTGAACCGAACCAGCGCCAGCATCATCCAGGGCGATTTCGCCGAGCGGGTGCCGGTAACGGGCAGTGGCGACGAGTTCGATCAACTTGCGTCCAACCTCAATGCGATGCTCGACCAGATCGAGCGGCTCATGGCGGGCATGCGGCAGGTTACTGATAATATCGCGCATGACCTCCGCACGCCCTTGTCGCGGCTGCGTGCCCGCCTCGAGGTGACGTTGTTGGAACGGCCCGACGCAAACCGCTATGCCGAAGCTTTGGCTGAAACCATCGCCGAGGCGGATCATCTCCTCCGCACATTCAATGCGCTGCTCAGCATCGCTGAGGCGGAAGCCGGCGCTCGTCGCGATCACATGGCAACGGTCGACCTCGACGAGATTGCGCGCTCGGTCGCAGATCTTTATGAACCAGTGGCGGAGGAAAGGGGTCTTAAACTTGCCCTCGACACGACTTCGCCGGCGCTGGTTCGTGGCGACCGCCATCTTTTGTCTCAAGCAATCGCCAATCTCCTGGACAACGCGCTGAAATATACGCCCGAGGGCGAGGTGCGTCTCGTGCTGCGTCGCAGCAATGACGGCCATATCCGGCTCGAAATCGCCGACACCGGGCCCGGCGTCCCAGCCTCCCACCGGGAACATGTGTTTGATCGGTTCTTCCGTTTGGAAAACAGCCGCAGCACACCCGGCAACGGGTTGGGGCTAAGTTTGGTGCGCGCAGTCGCCAAGCTTCATGGCGGTGAAATTCGGCTCGAGGACAACTCTCCGGGGCTAAAAGCCGTCATGATACTACCTGCGGCTCCCGAGCGCGCCCTGGCATCAATCAACCGAACCGCGGCTTGAGCAATCCGGCTCGTGGTGGAGGCGTTCAGCTGTTTCGGCGACCAGGGCACGAAGATCGCCCACACATAGACCGGCACTGCGCATCACCGGCACCATCACTTCATCATCGAGCAATTCATCGATAGTAGGTTCAATCCCGCCGGTTTTCCAACGATGCATGCTCGCCTCCTCGCCACGCAACAGTGAAGCAGTATTGCGATCTTCCGTGTCGACAGTGTGGCAGTTGCCTAAAATCTACCGCGCCGCCGTTATTTTCATTGAGGACGGCGCCGACAATGGCGCCGCTCCTGTTCCTGCCGCAACAGCCACTCTGCTGCCGCCTTCGGCGCACTTAACCAACTAGGCAAGCGCTCTTCAGCCGCGGTTGGGCGGTTGGCGCTCGCCCCTGAATCAACGTCGTTGTTCGAGCTATTAAATCAGCGAATCGGCCGCTTTTTCATCTAGTACTCGGAATCAAAGCTTTGTGACACGTCGGCCTTTGAAGCGGCGTTGATAGACCCGTTTCTTTTTCCATGCGAAGGGCTTTGCGTCCTGGTTGTACGCGGCGATGAAGGCATCGATGTGCTCCTGCAATTGCTTGATGGTGGTGAAGGAAGCCCCGCTCAGCGACTGGCCTTGCAGAATGGAAAACCATGTCTCGACCTGATTGAGCCATGATGAGCGCGTCGGGGTGAAATGGAAATGCACGTTGGGATGCTTCTTGAGCCAGCGCTCGTTCTTCTTGTGGGTGTTGAGGTTGTCGAGAACCACGTGAAGCGCGCGGTCTGGAAAGGCGGCAACAACGCTGTTCAGGAAGCCGATGAACTCGATGCGCCTGCGCCGCTTTGAATGTGCGGCGATGACCTTTCCAGTGGCAACTTCCAGCGCCGCGAACAGGGTCGTCGTGCCGTGGCGGGTGTAATCGTGGCTTTGACCTATCAAGGCTCGTCCGTTGGGCAGCTTCAGATAGCCTTGCGCCCGTTCCAACGCTTGAATCGAGGGCTTCTCGTCAACGCAAAGGACAATGGCCGTCGCCGGCGGATCGACATAGAGGCCGACCACGTCGGCGGCCTTGGCGGCAAAATCCGGATCGTTGCTCTCGCACCAGGACTTCCGTGCCGCCAGGTCGATTCGGTAGCGACGCAGGCAGCGCCAGACATACTGAACATCGACATCCCCCAATGCCTTGGCCAGCAGCGGCCCTGTCCACCGCGCAAATCCCGCCGGCGGCGGCTGGTCCAGAAGTCCCAGAATCCGCTTGTCCGTCGCTTGCGTATAAAGCGGCTTCTTGCCAGGGCGCGGCTTGTCTGCAAGCCCATCAAGACCGTGGTCGGCGTAGCGATGCCGCCAACGGCTAACAATCCGCGGCTGGACGCCCACCGCCTTGGCAATCGCCCGCGTACTCACACCGCCAGCCGCCAAAAGCACAATCCGCGCTCGCTTCAGATCGCGCTGCATCGTGCGCGGCGAACGGCATCGTGCCTCCAGCACCTTGCGATCGCCACGCCAAAGTCGAACTTCTCTTGCTTCGGGAATCATCCCGATCTTGAATCACGACTTACCCTTCTTGAAAAGGGGGTACTAGCTCAATGTGTCGCCCAGCGCTTGGCGCCGCTTTTCCATTACGCCGAGGTAATTGCGTCACGCGCGACATGCTGTTCTTTGGTCCGGGTATCAGGCGGAAGCTGGAGCACGGTGGCGATCTGCCCTTCGCAAAGATGCGTCACCAGCACGGTGGAGCCGTCGGGAAACTCCATGGCATCATGATGAGTGCCATGAACATGTGCCGCGACTTTGGCAAACGACGCGACCCGCGCGGCAATCCGCTTGGTACGCAAAAGAAAGAACCGTCGCTCGTAAGTGACATCATCCTCGAATGCGATTTGCGTTCCAGGTTGCAGACAAACCGCGACATTAGGCTTGCCAACTTCCATGAAACCCCGCGTCGCCGTCCCAGCAAACTTTGTAAGGACGAGCTGGTCTCCGCTTTTGGCCGGTCGCGAGGCTAACAAACTCAAGCTGTAGTCGCACATAGCGCATTCTCCCTTGTACGACGTTGCATTTCATGTGGGGAACAGCCGAGCGCAGCAGCCGGTTCCTGTTGGCATCTTAGGTGTGGACTTTCTGACTGCTCCATACTGGGCCACCGCATGTCAGCGCTGACACACCAAGGAGACGCTCGGAGATGTTGTTCTCGTCGTCGACGCGTTGGCGCTTTTGTGGCTATCGCTTCTCTCGCGCCAAGATGATGGTCTCACTTGACGTTTAAGCCTACCGATAAGGCCACCGCTGCCGGTTCTGGTCAAGCGCAACCGAGGTGAAACCATAAAAGACAATTTCAATCAACCTCGGATGGCGGCGAATGTGTCATCATCAATACTGTCAAAATGCCAAAGACGAAAAAAAGCGTCGCTCTTCCATCGCAGCTCTCGCCGCTTCTCATGCCCGAATGGCGCCTGTACGTCATTCGCTGCCTTAGCCGCATCCGGAGGAGTTATTTGCGTAACGACAAGAAGGAGTATGTGGTCTTGAAAGTACACGCCCTGCTGGGAGGGTTGAAGCCGATCCGGATCAAAACGCTTCCGCCTGAGAGTGCCCCTCGAGAGGTAAAGGCCGCGTCACCGGGCGGCTCTTCCCTGCCGAGTTGAGTGGAACGTCTCATTGTCGTCGTCGACCAGCCTCCGCCTAAGGCTGCTGCGGGTACGAACGCGCGAACGATGTTGATGCTGTGTTCTTTCTGACGCCACTTGCTTGAATGATATCAACGCCTGTCTGCTCCCGGAATGCGACCGTGTCATGAGGCGGTATGCAACAAAAAGCAAGGCCGGATCGCGATTACCGCATCGTGTAATCGTCCGCGACACGGATGAGAATGGCTTGCGTAATTCGCTTCTTTCTGCAAAGCCTTTTCACACTTGGTCACGCAATTTAATCACATAACTCTTGCGAAGGATGCGCAAAGGGATGTGTTACAATGTTCAATCGGTAGGTGAGATGAACGCGAAGCGCCGAAAGGCGATAGAGGTTCAGCTGGAGAAGGCGGCGGAAGCGTGTGCGGAACGAGGCGCGCAGCTTACGAACTTGCGACGCCTGGTGCTGAAGCTGATCTTGGACGCGGAGGGCGCAACCACAGCATACCAACTTCTGGATCGGCTTCGTGCAACATACCCGGGTGCGGCACCGCCGACGGTCTATCGTGCGCTCGACTTTTTGATGGAGCAGCGTCTGATTCACAAGGTCGAGCAGTTGAATGCTTTTATCGCATGTAGCGACACCGATCATCTTCATTCGGTTCAATTCCTGATTTGCCGCGAGTGTGGGTTAGTCGCAGAAATGGGGGATAGAACCACTGAAAGAGCATTGGAGCGGGCCGCGCAGCGCGAAGGTTTTCACCTAGTGAATGCCGTGGTCGAAATCGAGGGGACCTGCGCCACCTGCTCTCGACCGGCCTGAGCGTGGGCGCCCGTCCGGTGGGTGTCCTAGATTTCGGCTAAACGACGCAACGATGATGGTAGCGCCCGGCGCTAGGAGTGTGTCTGAGTAAGGGTGGGGAGGTTAGCACTGAGTTGCGAGGATCGGAGGAATTTTGGTGGCGGTCCGCGGTCGCGATTTGCACGCGCAAGATTGAGTTGCGAAAGCGGCGCTCCGGATTCGATTGTTGCTGGCGTGTACGCTCGCCGCAGCCCATCAGGCTGCGGCGGCGAGCTTGAGGAGGTTGTGAACGGTGCAGAGCAAGGCCCATTCGGCCTTGACCTTGTCGATGCCGCGCAGGAGGAACTGGCGGAAGCCTCGGGCATGCTTGATCTGACCGAACACGGGCTCGACGACCTGCTTGCGCAAGCGATAACGGCTGCGGCGCCCGGCGCGCTTCAGTTTCGTGGCCATGCGGGCAACGCGGCTGCCCGCCCGGGGCGTGCGCTGCGCGACCGCGGCGGCGGTGCCATGGTGCTGGCGTCCGGTGGCGATGTAGGCGTTGATACGGCGCTTGGCGAGGGTGCGGAGATTGGCCTCGGAGCAGTAGCCGGCATCGGCAGAGATCTCGTCGGGGTTGCGGTGGAGATTGGTCCTGATCGCGGCGACGAGCGGGGCCAGCTGCGCCTGGTCGGTGGTGGCGTTGCTTAAGTCGTGCGCGACGATCACCTGCGCTTCGGCGTCGACCGCGGCCTGGGCGTTGTAGCCCTGGATGAAGCCGTCGTTGGTCTTCATGATCCGGCTCTCGGGATCGGTGAAGTTGCGCTGCGCCTTGTCCGCGGGCGGCGCCGGTTCGGCCGGAGGGTGTGCCGGCCCGCTGGGGCCAGAACCGTCGCCCTTTTCGCTCGCCTGCGCCGCCGCGGCCGCGCGCGCCTCGGCCTCGAGCGCTGCCTTCGCCGTGCGGATTTTCTCCAGCCGCCGCTGCTTGTTCGCCATCCACTCCGGCATCTCGTCGCCGCGCCGCTCGACGCCGTGCACGCGGTCCTCGGCCGCGTCGGTCTCTGCCGCCGCGGCCAGCCAGCGCTCAACTTCCGCCGCCAGCGCTGGCGCCGCCTGCTTCATCCGCCCGTAGCTCATCGCCTTGTGCTTGGAGGCGTTCGCCTTGATCTTGGTACCGTCCAAGGCGACGTGACCGAGCTTCACCAGACCCGCCGCCCGGCACAGCTTCAACACCTGTTGGAACAATCCCGAGAGTGCCGCCAGGTGCCGCTTGCGGAAGTCGCTGATGGTGCGGAAGTCGGGCCACTGCATCCCCGTTACCGCGGCAAAATCGAGCCGCTCCTCGCACGCCTTGGCGATCCGCCGCGACGAGTAGATGCCTTGGCTGTAGCCATAGAGCAGCAGCGCCACCATCATGCCCGGATGGTAGGGCGGGTAGCCCCGCTCCTCCTCATACGTGTCCATGATCGCCGACAGATCGAGCCCGTCGCGCACGGTCTCGCGCACGAAGTGCGCAAGATGGCCGGCGGGCACCAAATCCTGAAATCGAGGGCGGCAGCAGCCAAACTTGGTCAACGTCCCACGCACGAAAGGTCTTGCTCATGCCGCATAGCGAATCACGTCACCGCATTGCCGTCGAGCAAAATCCGATTACCCGGACACACTCCTAGGGATGAAATCCGTAATCAAGCATGGCCCGAATGCGCCGGTTCCGGATGCTGGTGCCGGTGATCGTCCCGCTCGACATGCTGCCCCGCGGACATCACGAAGATCCCGCCGTCGAGATGCACGACTTTGATCGTCGACCCGTAGAGCCGCGACAGCACGGGACCGGTAATGACCTGGTCGACCGTGCCCAGCGCTGCCTGGCCGTTGCCGAGATAGAGCACGCGATCGATCGCGCGCAGCAGTGGGTTCAATTCATGGGCACTGAACAGGACGGTAATGCCCAATTCGACCTGAAGCGATTTGACCAGGTCGACTACCTCGCGCTGGTGGTTCGGATCGAGGCTGATGAGCGGTTCGTCGAGCAGGAGCAATTGCGGCCGTCGGATCAGCGCCTGCGCCAACAGCAACCGCTGCCGCTCACCCCCCGAAAGTTCGCCTAAGGGGCGGCCCGCGAGTGCCTCTGCCCCGACCAGGCCTAGGACGCGATCCACCTCGACGCGTGCCTGGCCGCGATGAAGCGGCAAGCCGAGCCGGTGACCATCGACGGCGCTGGCGACAAAATCCCGGCCCCGCAGCCACGTCGCGCTGACCCCGCCATGGACCTGCGGCATATAGCCAATCGCGGCGTTCCCCCTCGTCGCCGGCCGCCCGAACACCCGAATTTCGCCGCGGCTCGGCGAGATCAGCCCCAGGACTGCGCGCATCAGCGTCGTCTTGCCGGCGCCGTTGGGCCCCAGCATGCCGATAAACTCGCCAGGCGCGATCGCCAGGCTGACGCCGGCAAGCACCGCGCGACCGCTCAAGGTCAGCGTCACATCACGAAACGTTATAATGTTCATGTCTGCTTTATCGCAGAGCCTGGTCCACCGCGTCGAGTTCGCTCATCACCCAGTCTTGGTATTTCTTCCCGGCCGGCTCGGTCTCATTGACCGCGACCACCGGAATGCCCGATGCCTTCGCTATTTTCTCCATGCGCTCCGCCACCGGGTCCGATGCCTGCCCGTTATAAATCAGCAACTTTACGCGATGCCCTTTGAGGTCGTTCTCGAAGGCCGCGACATCCGACGCGCTCGGCTCGGTGTTGTTCATCACCGCGAGCTGAAACGTCTGGTTGCGCACCGACATGCCCAGTTCATTCAACATATAGCCGAATACTGGCTCGGTCGCTGTTACGGGGGTTCCCTCCAGGCGCTTGCGCAGCGCGGCAATCTTGGCCGAAATCGGCCGCATCGAGCGCTGAAATTCCTCCAGCCGTTTCGCGTAATCGGCCTTGTGAGCAGGATCGACTTCACCCAGTTTGTCCGCCAGTGTCTTGGTGAATGCGAGCAATGTGTCGACATCGTACCAGACGTGAGGGTTGTCGCCGGTTTTATGGCCCCCGAGATCGGCCACCACGATGACTTGGCGGTCGGCGCTTTTGGCGGCGGCAAGAAGCTTCGTCATCCAGGGGTCGTAGTCGATCCCGCTATAGACTACGATCCTGGCATCCGAAATGGCACGCCCCACTGAGGGGCTGGCCTCGAAAAGATGCGGGTCCTCATCGGGATTGCTGAGAATGCTCGTCACCTTCACGCCGGCACCACCGATCTGCTGGGCGACATCACCATAGAAATTCTCAGCCGCGACGATGGTCACCGGACCGGCGGCCGAAGCCAACGCCGGCCACGCCAATAGCGCGGCAAGAGCCGCGACCAGAAATCGAACTTGCATCAATCGCCCCTTCGCACGACGTGACTTATTTTTTCGAAATGTTATAACATCTCTAAATGTTATAACATCTCCAAAAGTTGGCGCAATGAATCGTTTTACCCTAGGGAAGCGCGGAATTGCTGTTCGATCACATGCGGCAGCGCAAAACACGGCTTCTTGTCGCTTTTGTGCAACGTTATGACGTAGCTAAATTGAGGCCCTTCATGGTCGCCTGCCAATGACGATTCTATCCGGTGTTAGGAAAAAAATAGCCACCCGATGGCCTTCAATCATCGCAATTCGCATCCCGATCGTGGTGACTAAACCAATCCACGTGCTATGGCGAAATCCGAAAGATTGTTAGCAGCAGGTCAGAGCGTAACGCCCTTGCCGTTACATCAAAGCCACGGCGCAGCATCCCCTCGCCGTAGGTCGTCCTGATCAACTGGCGCTTGATCTCCCTCTAGCAGGCTGCTGAAAAAGTCGATTCACGAGGCACGCGAAGTGTGATTCTTTGCATGTGATTGGTTCCTTTTGTGCGGGGAAGACGATGCGGGGCGAGGAGCAACACTCGGTGGTACTTTTTAGCTATGTGCGGCTGGAGGATCGCATTCCAGCGGATCACCCGCTGCGGGCAATCCGCCAGGTTGTCGATGTGTCGCTGGCAGGTCTGTCGCGCGCGTTCAACAAACTTTACGCCAGAGACGGTCGGCCATCGATTCCGCCGGAACGACTGCTGCGGGCACTGCTGCTGCAGGCGTTCTACACGGTACGCTCGGAGCGGCAGCTGATGGAGCAGATCACCTACAACTTGCTGTTCCGCTGGTTCGTGGGCTTGTCGGTCGATGATCCAGTGTGGGACCCGACGACATTCTGCAAAAACCGGGACCGGCTGCTGGGCGGCGACATCGCGTACAAGTTCCTGGCCAGCGTGCTGAACCAACCGCAAGTTCGCACGCTGCTGTCGAGCGAGCATTTCTCGGTCGACGGCACGCTGATCGAGGCGTGGGCTTCGATGAAGAGCTTCGTCCCCAAGGATGACGACACAGCCTCGGGCCCGTCCAGCGCCGCAGGTGGCGGACGCAATGCGGAACGTGACTTTCATCGCGAGAAACGCAAGAACGACACGCATTCCTCGACCACGGACCCGGATGCCCGCCTGTTCCGCAAGGGTGCCGGCAAGGAGGCCAAACTGTGCCACATGGGACACCTGATGATGGAGAACCGCAACGGGCTCATCATCGATGCACGCTTGACCGAAGCCAACGGCACCGCTGAGCGCGCCACTGCCCTTGACATGATCGAGGATAACGCCAAGCCCGCAAGCACGGTCGGCGGCGACAAGAACTATGATACCGCCGAGTTCGTCGCCGGCTGTCGCGAGCGCGGCTGCACGCCGCATGTCTCGCAGAACAACACCAACCGCCGCTCGGCGATCGATGGGCGAACCACCCGACATCCCGGCTATCGTCTCAGCACGATCAGCCGCAAGCGCATCGAAGAGCCATTCGGATGGATCAAGACCGTTGGCGGGCTGCGAAAAACCCGTCATTGCGGGCGCCGGCTGGTGGAATGGTTCTTCGTTCTGACCGCGACCGCTTACAATCTGGTTCGCATTCCGAAGTTGCTCGCCGCAACGGCATGAGTTTGTCTGGAGCAATGAAGACGAAGCAAAAATATGCGAAATTCGCCGGCATCGCCGCCGATGCACACGCTCGCCCTCCTGCGTCCCACCATCCAACATCGAAAAATTCCGCCAAAAACCGCGTTTTTCAGCAGCCTGCTAGTGAACGCGGGACCTCCAAAGGAAGCGCGTCCGCCCTGTGACGATCATGTGATGGTTTGCGATTGCTCGAATGTCGTGTGTTTCTCTGTGTCAGTCCAGCCGACTGGAATGCCAGTGGTCATCAGCCGCGCGCTGGCGGACGGCGCCGGCAGCAATAGCCGCGATCTGCCCCCAACTGGGAAACGCCGGCGGGGGAATGGCTGAAAATGGAGATTGAACTTGCCAGACGCCAGCGGCCGTTACCATCGTGACGGCACCGAGAAACCCTTGCTGCTTCGATGCAGACATCACAGTCACCTCCGTTTTCGAGGCGACGGCTGCGGCATCCAATGGAGAGGCCAAGCCGCAGCGCCCGCGCGGAGCGCTGCTGCTGGCGCTTCACGGTGTTTCATGTGACCAAGGTGCTGCGCTGGCCTTCATTGTCTCGCCGCCCCCGGTTCGCCTGTTTCCGCATACCGATCAAGGCGACCTTTCAAGTTGCCCGTCACTGTTCCGCTCAACGCCCGGCGCAACAAATGTCGACGAGCCGTTGGCTGCGTCTCCACTGGGCACCTGCGCAGTTTGCGGCGTGGTCTGCGCCTGCGGTGTCTGCGCCGCTTGCGGCCATTGCTCTATGGTTGGCGGCATTGGCACAGCGATATTGCCTGTTCCCCAGCCTCCCCAGGCCATAGCCGGCGATGGGGCAACCAGCGGGGCGCAGACCAAGGCGGCCAGACCCACAGCTGTCAAAATGCGATGTAGGCGCATGCTAGATCTCCTTCACCTTCGCGATTCCGCCGGAAGTCAAGCGCGTGATGCGAAGGCCTTGGGGAGATGTAAGTCGGAACACCAAAATAAAAATATAAGAAAACGATACGTCTCGTATTCCTTATCTGCAAACCTCCTTACTTGCCTTGCACTTACATAGATGGGGAACTGAGAATTTCACCTATATCGTGTCGGGACGGCGCCATGGCTTCTAGGTGTTACAGCCTAACACTCCGCCTCGGTGCGCCCGTTCCGTTGACAGAAGGACGCGTGGGCTTGCGATCCGCCAATCGTAGACCGGTCGCTCGCCTGTGGTATTGCGCCACGGCAAAGAGGGAATTGCTGCTCTTGGTTGTCGGCGCGATCCTGCGCTGAGCGTGATCCTCGCCGCTTGAGGTTCAAAACGCGGACGAGATTAATCACATCGCCGCTAACTTGCTCAAAGGCGCCGCAATTCGACTAATAAGAGGTCTCTCTCACGCCGAGCTTGCGCGAAGCGCGTGTAGGCGATGTACAGATGCATTCCCTCAGATTCGGATGTTGGTTGAGGCCATCGGAGGGGCACCCTGTAGAGGCCGTACCATCGAGGAGTGATCGCAACAACTTGTTCAATCAAATTAGCGCAAATGGCCGAATTCTGCGGTTTTTTTGGCCGCCGTGTCGCCTATATGTTGCATGATCCCGAACCACTGGTAATGCGCGTATTGTGGGCTCGTGAACGACGCACATCCCGCCATAAATCACCCTATCATCGACGTTTGGGACGTAAAGACGTTTGGTGTCGAGCTGCCTGCACATCTCAAGGCGAAAGCGGATTTGATCCGGGCCTACTTCGACACGAAAAAACACATATTCCTTTCTTATGATCAATCACTCTAGCCGTCCGGCCGGCCAATCTTGCGCCCGAAGAACTCCCACTACGCCGACTTCCATGAACTGCTGGATGCGATCCGTCGAGACATGGAAACATGAACGATTGGTGTCTTCCATTACACGCGCCTGACCGACGACGAACTGACGAACCTGTTACAAGTTGGCATGCACCTCTCGACACCGGAGACATTGCGCCGCAGGCTTGATGCAGTTGTTGCGTCGGGAGACCTAGCGAGTGACGTAGCCGACCGGCCTATGAGGAGAGTCCGTTCCATAATCGTGAGCAGCTTCGGGCTAGATCCGGCAAGTTCTGCCTAGGCTCTCATCCGATTGCGGTCGTCGACGGCGGCGTGGTTCCCCTGTTGGAACGCTGGGGCGGCGAAGTTGCATCAATGTGGATCCCCGATCTTTCTCTGTCGGCCCCCTTTTAGAGCTCGGAAAGCCCGCGGGTAATCGAAGTTGCAGTCCCGCTGAGCGCAACGAAGGACAGCCATCGTGCCGCTTGCGCCGTTATGGCGACCTTTGCGCGATCACGCGGGGCAATCTCGGAAAAGTCCGACTTTGGTATTTTTGTAGAGAAGGCGCTCCCTGCCGAGGAAGTGATCGCTGTCCATCCGAAGGGTGACGCTATCTTTGAGTCCATTGGTCTTGACTACCCAGTGGGATATGTCGACATCGATATCAGCTACTGGAGAAAGCTCACCGGCGAGGAAGATTGAACCGTGCAATGGGCGACTTCTACAGCTCTCCCAATTTCGCCGCTGGTTGCGCAGCCTGGCGCCGCGCGAGGAGCTGATTGCGCGCATGGCTCTGCGTGACGCGATCCGCGAGCCGAGCGCTAGTCGAGCATGGGAAGTCCGGATCGCCGACCTTCAGGCGGACCTAATCAAGACGTCGGACGATTGGGCGGAGTTGCTTGCCGCTGTGGAGCGGGCTAAGACAGAGATTGAGAAATAAAAGGAGCCACCACGCCGGAGCGTGGCCTGAGGGCTAAATCCCCGACGCGGTGGCGAGGCTGGTCGGTTGGTGGGGGTACCGAGCCGACCATGTCGAAGAGACATTCGACTGGCGTGCAACGAGGCTTGGGGCGGAAAGGTTCCCTGCTCCGAGCGATACGCGGCGGACGAGCGGGCCCAGCGTGAGATGGGGGAGGCGGCGGCCCAACGAATGAAGGCGCGCTACTTCGACGAATCTTTTGCTTTTAAATTGAGGCGGGTCCGGAAAGATGTAGCAGCATCCGCCAACCGCTCATAATCATCGGCGATCTGAAGCCATGCCTGTCTAAGGTCGTCACCGCGGATTTGATCGGCCAACTTCCAGGCTTCTCGCGCCTGCTCTTTGTAAAAGTCCTCGTCCTTCATAAGCAAACCAAGATGGACAATTGATACTCTAAATTCGCATAACTCGGGCTTATGGCAAAAAAGCGGGAGGCCGATTGGCGTTGCGCGCGCCTCCGCCATGCGAATCAGCTGGGACAATTGACTAGCTGTTAGTCGGCCAGCGATGGATAAATCGGGCCCGATCCCATAGCTCAAAACCGTCATAGCGCCCCTGGTGACGCTGTTCTTCGAATAGCCCCTTCGCACGTTCGACTGCGTCGGGGTCGCTTATATCGTCGGGCAGTATTTCGACGCCCACAATGTTCCCTTTCCGCATGAAATAGCAACGCATTGGTAGCCTCCGCTCTTGTTGCATCGAAGCGTGTGGCGGTATCTCAAAGGAGTTGGAGGGGCGCCTACTTAAGCCGGTAGGAAGCGCGAGATAATCACCGCGCCGGAGAGGGCAACGCCAGGGTCTTGGGACGCGGTGGCGGGGTCGGTCAATTCGTGGGACCGACCGTGCTAGTGGACCGAATCTAACACTTGGTGCCCGCGCCTGACGGCGGCGATGATTTTGTTGGGATCGGCGGTCCAGACGAAGGGCTTTGGCATGCGATTGGTTTCTTCGATGAAGCGGCTGATGGCGGTCTGCAGTTCGCCGACCGAGTGGAAGACGCCGCGCTTCAAGCGCTGCTTGGAAAGCTTGGCGAAATAACCCTCCACCGAATTGAGCCAGGAGCAGGAAGTGGGTGTGAAGTGGAAGGTGAAGCGCTTGTGGCGGGTGAGCCAGGCCAGGACCGCCGGGTGCTTGTGGGTGGCGTAGTTGTCGAGCACGACGTGGATGGACTTACGCTTTGGCACTTCGGCCTGGATGACATTCAAGAACCGAATGAACTCCTCATGGCGATGGCGCCGCATACAGCGGCCGATGACCTTGCCCTCGAGCACGTCGAGGGCAGCAAAGAGCGTTGTGGTGCCGTGGCGTTTGTAATCGTGGGTCATGGTTCCGGCGCGTCCCTTCTTCATCGGCAGGCCGGGCTGGGTACGATCCAGCGCCTGGATCTGGCTCTTCTCGTCGATCGAGAGCACGATGGCGTGCTCGGGCGGATTGACGTAGAGCCCGACAACGTCACGCAGCTTTCGCACGAAGTTCGGGTCGTTCGACAGCTTGAACTGCCTGATCTTGTGAGGCTGAAGGCCATGGGCGCGCCAGATACGGCGGACTGCGCTCGCGCTGATGCCGCAAGTCTTGGCCATCATCGGGCCGGTCCAATGGGTGGCTTCGCCCGGTGGGTCCTGTTGGGTCAGCGCCACGACACGCGCGGCCACCTCCGGCCCAAGCGGCGCCACGCGCGAAGGCCGCGTCTTGTCGCGCAGCAAGCCCTCGACACCGTCCGTCATGAACCGTTCCTGCCAGCGCCACACACAGGTCTTGGACTTTCCCGTCCGACGCATGATCGCGTTCGTGCCAAGACCCTCCGCCGTCAAAACGACGATCTCGGCTCGCCAAGCATGCTTCTGCGGCGCGTTACGGTTCTGCAAAATCGCCCTCAGCTTCTTGCGCTCAGAAGGCTTCACCGTGATCGATATTCCCGTTCGCATGCGCCAAACTCGCATGCCCGACCTCACCTGGGAATCCCAATTCCGGATTCAAATGTCAGATGCCATCCACTAGTTCATGACCAACAACGCCCAAGGAGGATAGGTTCCTTAGACCTTGTTCCTGTCTCGTTCTTCATGGCTAAATTGGTGAATGAGCCGCAGGACCGCCCCAGGCGGGCACGGTCGGCAGCGCCATCGCGGACAGCCTGCACATGACAATCGTCTGTGATGCCATAGGATGCCACAACCGAAAGACTGTTGACTTTGAGCGCTACGCCATGAGCTAGGCGAGGACTATCGCATCTTCGATCTTGTGGCGCACAGCAAATGCAGCAAGTGCGGCGCGAAGTGGCCCAAGCTGTCAGTCAGGGTCGGGCCGATCCATACGGGCGGGATGCGGTACGGACGAAGAAGGTATCCTGAGGACAATAACCGCCCTCCATGACGTCGATCTGCCCCATTTTTGTAACCCAGAGATTCGGCCATCGCTGAGAGTAACTTCGACTGAAGTTTGCGTACGTGTGTCCGTTCATTTCATTGTCGAGGGGAGTCGGGGTGTTCAGATGCCTTAGTAAATTCTCATATGCGGTTTGAACGGGCTGAACTCCATAAAACTCAATCTCTACCAAATTCAGAGCCTGCACATGTTCAGCGGTAAGTGCGGACCGCCTGGTTCTCATGAGCGTGCGAAAAACGTTGAGACGACGCTCACGAATGGCCCGTCTTTTATCCACGAATCTCGTAACCAATACAGCGGCGATTGGACCAAGGATCGTAGCCAAGGCACGGTGCGCGCTGCCAGCATCATCCTCAAAATGATGCTCTCATCGGCCGTTCGTCGCGGTCATGCGGCATTCAATCCCGCGGCCGAGATCGAACTACCGTCGACACGGCGCCACGAGAAGGCGGTTGCCTGCCCTACCCTCGCCGAGATCAGGCTACTGCTCGAGAAAGCTGATAGCGACTTTCTTCGACCGTTCTTCCATCGCGCAATTTTCACCGGCCTGAGCGCGTCCGAGATGCGCGGCCTAACCTGGGGGAACGTCGATCTTAAAGGACGGCGTGCTTAGGACACGGCAGCGCGCAGATCGCGTCGCCAACAAGCTCAGCGACCCGAAGTCTCGAGCCGGCCGGCGTGACGTTCCAATTGGGCCGGCTCTTATCGCGACCTTACGTGAATGGAAGTTGAAACAGCCGTTCGAGCAGCGTCGGCTCGATCTGGTATTTCCGAGCGAGACTGGCGGCGGCGTCGATCATGCCAACCTGTGGCGCCGATTTCAGGCCTTGCAGGTTGCGATCGGTATCACCGAGCCGCAGCTCGCGGCAGATGGCCGCCAATGCGGGATGATGAAGGCCGCCTGTTGGTGCAGGCAAAATACGGACTCCACGCCATGCGCCACGCCTCTGCGTCGCTGTTGATCGATCAGGGATGGCAGGCGAAGCGCATTCAACACTTCATGGGTCACGCATCGATCATGACCTATGACACCTATGGGCACCTGTTCAAAGCCGCCGAGAGCGACGCCAAAGCTATCGCGCGTCTAGAGCCTGAGTCGCTAGGCGGCTAAGCCCAAAAGCAGGCGTGATAAATCGGTGATAAGTCTGGCGATGAGGAGAGAACAAACGACCGCATCCGTGTCGCATCCGTGTTGCATGGATTGTTTGTCACTGTTTGAAAATGCCCGGAAATGCGCGGGTTTTTCTGCGAGTGCGTTTCCGGGAGTTTTATGCAGTTCCAGCAGGACAGTTCGGCCGAATTACAGGATGATCAACGGCTTGTGGCACGTTGTCTGGTGACTACAGATCGCTGCAACAACAAGTTCATCAATATTGTTCACTAGGTGAATGCAACGATAACAAAGGGAACGCCTGAGATGGCGGTGAATTTGGTGCATACCAAAATCGGCAAAGCGACGCTCGCCGAGGCCGATCAAGCCCGCGGACCGGGTCGCAAGCGCAATGAGGCGACACGCCAGGCAATCCTCCGGACCGCCTACGAGATCCTTGCCGCCGAGGGGTATGGCGGAATTCACCATTGAGGGGTTGGCCGCACGGTCGGGAGCGGCGAAGACCACCATCTACCGTTGGTGGCCCTCAAAAGGTGCGCTGGCAATCGAGAGCTTCCTATCCGTGTATGAGCGTGAAACACCCATCCCCCACAGCAAGTCCACGGTTCAGGATCTCAAAGCGCATATGCGTCTTCAGGCAAAATTATGGGACGGCAGCGACGGTCAAATCCTCATGGAGCTCATCGCCGCCGGCCAGAGCGATCCGGCCATGAAGAAGGTCTATAGAGACCGAATCGTAATTCCGCGTCGCGAAGCGGTAGGGCGGATGTTGCGGCGCGGCATCGAGCAGGGTGAATTTCGTATCGACGTCGACATCGAAGCGGCCATGGATGCGCTATACGGTCCATTCTACGCCCGCATTCTGGCCGATATTGGGCCCTGTGATGCGAAATGGGCCGACCGCCTCTGCGATACCGTATTACATGGACTTATGGCTTAAGGACGCGAGGTGCTGGTTAAATCGAATGTCGCGACAGACAACCGTCGCGACACACAAGCACTGTCGAGATCCGACATTAGGTCTCCCAGCGCGTGTCGCTAGAGGCCTGAGCGCCGACGTCAGGCTTTCAAGAGCTCAAAATTCGGCAGCGTGCGCCATTGCATTCGGCGGAGCCAGTCGGCAGGAAATAATTGACAGTATACTGCTTTTATAGCAGTATACGGCTTATATGAAGCATGCTCGCCTGCGGCCGATCGATGAACTGATCGTCACGGTGTTCCGCCTAAACGGAAGCCTAATCGAGGCGGGAAGCCGCCTGGTCGAAGATATCGGTTTGACCTCGGCATGGTGTCAGGTGCTTGGAGCGTTGGCGCTCTCCCCTGTCCCTCTGACGGTGCCTCAGATCGCCCGCAACATGGGTTTGGCCCGCCAGTCGGTTCAGCGCGTTGTCGACCTTCTCCTCGAAAAGAGACTTGTAAGCCTCACAGACAATCCACATCACCGACGCGCAAAACTTGTGGTCTTATCTCGCGAAGGTGCGGCCGTCTACGAGGAGGCCCAACGTCGACAGCGCCCTTGGGCAAGGAGCCTTGCCGCTGGCCTGGCTCAGGAAGCGATATCCGCAGCAGCCGCGGTGCTGAAGCACCTGGACCAAAAACTCGCGGCGCAGGACAACATTGATGATGATCCCTCAAAAGGAGCTCACAGATGATCCAGTTCAAGGAACTCGACGAGGACGTCTCCATCCGCGATCAGCTCAAGGAGCTATCCACCGAACCGGTCGTCTTGGTCAATGTGTTTCACGTTCCGCTCGCTAGCACCGACGCATTTGTTAAAGCCTGGGAGGATGATGCGCGGTATTTTAAGGAACAGCCCGGTTTTATTTCGGCGCAGCTGCACCGCGGCATCTTGGGCAGCGGCACGTTCTTGAATTATGCGATCTGGCAAACTGTCAGCGCGTTCAGGAACGCTTTCGGCAATCCGGTCTTCCAGTCAAAGTTGGCTGCCTATCCGGCAGGAACGACGGCCTCACCGCACATCTTTCGAAAACTGGCGGTCAGCGATATCTGCGTCGCCTGACCTCAATGAAGCATCAACCTAACCGTCGCGACCGCCGCTATCGGCGTTCGGTCATGAGCCTCGCCCTTGAAAAAGCGCCAAGGCTCGACAACAACCCCTGGTGTAGGTGAAGTGACCTAAATCAAATGCGGCAGGTTTTCCGTGCTGACCCTTATGGCGGTAATTACCCTAGGTATAGACCAAGCGGCACCCCTTTTGAGCGTCACTGACGGGATCGCAAAGCCAGCGATTTGCGATCTCGTCAGCATTTGCTATCACGACTGCTATTACCAGTAGACCTCAGCGGGGCGCACCTCGATCGCGCCCCCCAGCCGGGCAGCCGGGATACGTGCGGCTAGCTAAATCGCTTCTTCACAAGTCTCGGCCTCGAACTCGAAATAACCACCCAATGGCTCTTTCAGAAAGGGGCCAGCGGTCGTCACGATCTCGCCCTCACGTACGCGAACAGTCACAGCGTCTCGGGGAAATCCGAGCGGCAGCCCCGGCCTGATGTTGGGCGTCGCCGACACCGCTGCATATTGGTCGGCTACAGCGCTATAGTCGGCTTTGCTCAGCGCCTTCGGGTCGAAGTCCTTCGGCTGATAGATTAGCAGGACAAATTTCATGATATGAGGACCTCCAGAGTTCCAATTAAATCGCGGCTCAGTGCATTGGTTGCGCATCGCCGATGGCGACTTGACAATTCAAACCTTCATTTTGTGACCTCGTCTGCCGAAGACGCCGGACGGCGCTGCGCTAGGCGGCAAGGGTTCACGCCGGACGGATTTCGTGGTCGCCAGCTCGTAGAGGTTTGTTCCCGAAGACGCGGACGAATCCGACGGGGCGAGAAAGGAAGTCGTGCGTTCGGCGAGACGCTGCTCGATCGCCGCCTTCTAGCTGATTGCGCTCGGCGACCGGGGCAGCTAAGGCTGGCCGCGCCCCACACCGCGATCAGCGCCGGGATCTCGGCCGGCGGCCGCAATGGCCAGCCGACCCAGGTAGTGCGCCCAACCCGCATCGTGATTCGCGCACTGTGCCGCGCTCGGGAGACCACTATGGGTCAGCCGCAGCAAAGTGCCACCATTCCGGTCAACAAGATCGATCTCGATTAAGCTCGATCCCGGCGGGACCTCCTCGTCCCCCTCCCAACCGAAGCTATAGGCGAGGCGGTGGATTGGTACGACCTCCTGGAATGCGCCACGCGCCACGCGGGGGCGGTTGCCGACGTGTTTAACGAGATAGAGCCCGCCGGGCTGAGCCTCGGCCGTCACCTCGGCGCCCATCCAGCTCAGGATCTTTTCTGGATCAGTCAGGAAAGCGAAGACCGTGGCAGGTGCGGCCGCGATCTGGATCTCACGGCGGACCAAGAGGGGTTCAGTCATTGATGGCTCCCAAGCTGAGCTGCACGTTTGGCGGCGCCAAGGCCTGTTATCACAGGATAGTTGGTGATAAAACTGATGTGTCAACCCCAAGATCGCTCCATGCAGCTCTCCTCGACGCTCTCCTGGCTCGTCGATGCAGCCAGCGACATGCCGGGTGCCGACCGCTTGTTGGCAGAGCTCGGTGTGCATCTGATTGCGGATGGCCTGCCGCTCGCGGGAGGCGCTCTTTCGCTTAGCGTACCGCACCCACTCATCACCCGGCGCACCTGGCTTTGGCGTGCCGATAGCGGAGAAGTCATCGAGGCCTTGGGGTTCGCGCCAGGAATTCCCACGACAGCGCAGGAGACAGGCCCAAACAACGACACTGGCTTGCGCTGGCTTACCGGAATCGCGGCCGGCACCGTGCACGCAGACGTTGTTGGATCTCGGTCAGATGGTCCTCTGCTCAACTGGATCGGGCCACGTCCGTTCACGCCGGACGAGGCCGGTAAATTGCGACAGGTTGCACGCTTTGCGGCCTCGCCGCTTGCGGTTCTCGCCTCGCGAGCCACCTTGATAGCAACTCTCGAAGCCTATCTGGGCCGGCGCACCGCGGCGCGTGTAGTGGGAGCGCCCTTGCGACGCGATATCGGCGAGACCATCCAGGCGGCGCTGCTCTACGCCGATCTGCGTGGGTTCACGGCATTATCCGAGAACAATTCACCGTCGCTCGTCATCTCAGCACTCGATGCCTGGTTCGATCGTATCGCCAGCGCGGTGCACGCCTTCGGTGGCGAGGTGCTGAAATTTATTGGCGATGGCGTGTTGGCGATCTTTCCAGTCATTGATGAGGCGCCGCGCCGCGCTTGCAACGCGGCGCTCCGTGCGCTGTCCGCAGCCCGTGCAGGTATGATGCTTCTTGATGAAGAGCGACAACGGCAGGGGCTGCCTCCGCTGCCTTTCGGGGCTGCCCTGCATCTCGGCGAGATTCTGTGGGGCAATATCGGCTCAGCCGATCGCCTTGATTTCACCGCAATCGGTCCTGCCGTCAATCTGGTAAGTCGGCTGGAGGGGCTATGCCGGCCGCTGCAGAGGGCCGTGCTGGTGTCAGGCGCCCTCGCCGCGGAGGCGGAAACTCCCCTGATTGCGCTCGGCAGCCACGTGCTTCGTGGCATCGCCTCTCCGTGCACCGTCTTCACTTTGCCGGAAAATTGAGCGGGACGAAGGCGACGAAATGGTGGCGTTATGGGCGATATCGCGATCAAAGCGCGACCTTGGATGAGGACAGGCTCATGTCGACTGCAGATCGGCGCTCTAACGCGGCAACGGGAGAGCAGGGTCTAGGCCGAGCGCTGTCACATGCGACCAAACGTGTGTCGCCAATCAAGATCGACTGTAACCGATCGCATCGATCTGGGCGTTCAGACTGGGAGCACCATTGTCAACTCGTGACGCGCATTTGACGACCAGTGCATGGTCCGCAAGGAGACGCTGCGCCCGGATTGGAACGCGACTATGGCTGCCGATCTTGCGTCGGACGGCTCCCTGACCAGCTGCCTTTACGCCTGGCTCGAGCACGGCTTCGCCAAACTGCATTTCATCGCGAACTTCATGCGGCGAGATAAACGCGCGGCAGCAGCGGTCGGGCTCAAGCTCGGCTTTTCCGCCCATTTAGATGCCGCGGCCGCAACCGTCCTCACCGCCCCAAGAATGACTACCTGCGATCGCGGCGCACTTACCGAGGATCAGCAACGTTGCCGACCGCTCCCTGGTCCGCAAATTAACCAGACAACGCGCTGCCCATGGCGCGCCGAATTCACCGCGAACGCAACAACTTATCGCCCTGCACATACTTAAGGACTGATTCCCGCCATACCTAGTAGCCGAAGGAGACGCGCCCTTATCGACAGTCCGTTAGCGTGCCGCACGCAGGGGTTTGGGGTTGTGGCCCCTAGACACTCATGATGTCGCAAATGGTTCGAAAGCCGCCGTGCACGCTCAGGCAATTGCTCAGAACCTCATCGATACGTCACGCGAACATGTTGTCGGAGAGTCGTGATTCCTATGTCTGGACCGCCACGTGGCCGATCAAACCGATCCATTACACAGAGATACGTTTATCGGATGCTTCCACCATGCAGCTCACAACAATCGCTTGCCGGGTAGTTCAGCTCGCATGGATGCCATGGAACGTCGCGAGACGTTTCCAACTAGGTAGGTGGACGTTGCAACCGATAGCCAATGCCCGGCTCCGTAATGATGTAAGCTGGTCGAAGCGGATCCGGTTCGATTCGGCTCCGCAACTTGGCGATCGCAACCCTCAGATACTGAGTACGATGTTGCCGAGCTGCGCCCCACACCTTTCGGACAATTTCCCTATGCGTCAGCGTCCTTCCCCGTGCTTCCAGATCACCGATGGAAAATTCCGCAGGCTTGCCGCGTTCTCTCGCTCTGCGTCGGAGCACATTCTCGACCCGCGCGACGGTTTCACGAATATTGAAAGGCATTCTGATGAAGTCGTCGGCGCCTACAGTAAGCGCTTCGATCACTGTGTCCTCGTCGTCACGGTTTGATAGTGCGATGATCGGAATCGGTGATTCGTCACGCACGATCCTGACGCCTGCGATACCCTGACTCTCGACTGAATCGATTCCCAAGATTACAAGATCGAGATTGTGCTCGGTGGCCTTACCCAAGGCGTCGCGGCTGGCCGGCGCTTCATCGACACGATAGCCAGCTTCGGTCAGCGTACGACGCAACAACGTTCGAACCGCGTGATCACCATCGATAATAAGAACTCGTAGGCTTCGCATCATCGCAGGCTGCTTCGACGCCCTCCTCAGACACTCCTGCTAAGTAGTTCCCATTGCAACTAACCCTTCGTACGGATGCGGTCACGAGGGCGAACCGTACCGATTGGGCAGGTCCAGATTGAGTTGCAAGACATTGACAATCGGCTCACCGAAGAGACCGCCACCTGGGCTGAAGGCATCGGATTGGATCATCGCTTCGATCTCTTGTCTGATTTTTCCGGGATTCTGCTTCAAGTCTTGCGCCCACTTTCCAGCGATGCGATCGAGCTGAAATTCTGCATTTTCGACAGTGATATGCGGATCGAGGCCCGACCCCGACGTTGTCACCATATCGCCCGGAACGTCCGCCAACGTCACGGTCGGGTGATCTTGACGCCACATATCGAAGAAGATGGACTCAATATCGGAACCAGTTTTTACCGGAGATATTTCCGTAACTTCCCTGCCCGCTTTGTCCTTGTGCAAAACAGGTCCGGGGAACGTGCCCGGATGGTCTTTTGAATAGCGCTCGAAGAACACGACTGCGAGATCGCTGGCGGCTGGCTTTGGCGTCGCGGGATTGTCCTTCACGAACTGCGCAACGATATCAGGATGCGCTTTGGACCATGCGTCCACAAAGCCGCCATGTGCTGCGTCGGCTGTGACCCATCCTTGCGCGAGCGAATTGTGCGCATCCGCCCATTGCGCGACGATACCCCGTTTGCTTGCGAATCTGTCGGCCTGAAACCACGCCTCGACATCCGGCGCGACCGGCTTACTTTTATTCGGACCGTCGGCGTAGGTGGCAATCGGTCCGATCGCCCGCGCTACGCGATCGCGCAGAGCGTAGTTTGAAACTGCCACCGCCGACGAGCTCGATGCGGTGCCATCAAAAGACGCGGCAGATGGGCGCGGCTGGAAGTATTCGTCCTTGTAAAGGGCTGTGCGACCAGCAATGAGCCAACGGGCTTGCCATCAGGGCCAACGACGATGCTGCCGTTGGCTTGGAAAGGCCAGAGGCTTTGGCCGATGACCCACAGGACTCCGGGATAAATGCCGCAGACCAGGATGACGGCAAAGACCAACAGCCACAGGCTTTTAGCAACGGAGCGCATTGCGCATCTCCTCGAATTGGCGCTCAGGCCACCAAATGGAGCTTCACCATGATCACGTCGATCAGCTTGATGCCGACGAACGGGACGACGACGCCACCCAACCCCCAAACCAGCAGATTCCGGCGCAAGAGCGCGTCGGCGCCCATCGGCCGATAGCGAACACCCTTTAGAGCGACTGGAATCAGCAACGGGATGATGATCGCGTTGAAGATGACCGCCGACAGAATGGCGGAGGTCGGCGAATGCAGATGCATGACGTCGATCGCCTTGAGCCACGGCAGAGTTCCCGCGGCCAAGGCCGGGATGATAGCGAAATACTTTGCCACGTCATTGGCGATGGAGAAGGTCGTCAGGGCGCCGCGCGTCATTAGCAATTCCTTGCCAATCGCCACCACCTCAATCAGCTTGGTCGGGTCGCTGTCGAGATCGACCATGTTGCCGGCTTCCTTGGCCGCCTGCGTTCCCGCATTCATTGCCAGTCCGACATCGGCCTAGGCCAGGGCGGGCGCGTCGTTGGTGCCGTCGCCCATCATCGCCACCAGCTTGCCATCGGCCTGCTCCTTGCGCAGGAACGCCAATTTTGCCTCCGGCGTCGCCTCGGACAGGAAATCGTCGACCCCGGTGCGCTTGGCGATGGTCGCCGCTGTGGGGCGGTTGTCGCCGGTGATCATCACCGTGCGCAGGCCCATCCGGCGCATCTGCGCTATGCGAGTCTCGATGTTGGGCTTTAGCGTGTCTTTGAGGACTGCGACGAGAAGCGGGGTGGCCCCTTCCGCTGCCGCCTTCGCGATCAGATTGTCGACATCTGTCGGCGTCGGCGTTCCCAGGGCGCGCAGATAGGCAAGCACGGCGTCCGGCGCACCTTTCCGAATTCGCCGGCCGTCCGCGAAATCGATGCCGCTCATTCGTGTCTGCGCCGAGAATTCGATGAATTTTGCCTCCTCCGGAGCCGTCATCACGGTCTGCGGCACGCCGGACCGCACCGCGACGGCGACAATGCTTTGCCCTTCGGGGGTTCGATCCGCCACGGATGCAAGCGCCGCGGCCGACATCAAGTCGCGCGCATGCACGCCCTGGAGCGGGAGGAACTCGGAAGCCAGACGGGCGCCTAGCGTTATCGTTCCGGTCTTGTCGAGTAGCACCGTATCGACGTCGCCGGCGGTCTCGACCGCCTGACCGCTCTTGGCAATGATGTTCGCCCGAAGCGCCCGGTCCATGCCGGCAATGCCGATCGCCGCAAGCAAGGCCCCAATTGTTGTAGGGATAAGACAGACCAAGAGAGCAACGAGCGTCGGCACGTCGGTGCCGAGGCTAGTCAATGGCGCGCTCAGGCCGAGATACGAAGTCATATATTGCTCGGCGTTGAACGCCATCGGCCAGAGCGGAACAACGACAATGAGAAAGATGAGGCTGAAGGCGGTCAGTACGAGCGTCAGAGCGATCTCATTCGGTGTCCGTTGCCTGACCGCGCCTTCGACCAAAGCGATCATGCGATCGAGGAACAACTCCCCGTAGCCGGCAACAACACGGATCACAATTTGGTCCGACATGACCATTGTGCCTCCGGTAACCCCGGAACGATCGCCGCCTGCTTCGCGGATGACAGGCGCTGACTCGCCGGTGATTGCGGATTCGTCGACTGAGGCGACCCCGTCGATTACCTCGCCGTCGCCGGGAATGACCTCGCCCGCGGCGACAACCACCCGGTCACCCGGTTGTAACTTAACCGAGCTGACTTCCTCTTTGGTTCCGTCAGCGCGCAGGCGATAAGCGGGCGTTGAAACACTGGTCCGACGCAGAAACGCCGCTTGCGCGCGGCCGCGCTCCTCCGCAAATGCAGTCGCGAAGTTGGCAAATAGAACCGTAAGCCACAGCCAGACATCGAGCGCGATGAAGTAGCCGAGCGAAAATGACGCCCCCGCACCGCCCAAGACCGCGCGGACGATGAAGGCGAGCGTCAAAGCGGCACCGACTTCAACGACGAACATGACCGGGTTCTGCCACTGAATGTCCGGCCGCAGCATCACGAAGGATTGCTTTAATGATCCCAATGCCAGGCTCGTGGTGACCAGCTGGCGCGGTTTTGCAACGTCGGTGCGAAGCGGGAGCTCAACGGCGGTCATGGTATGACTCCAAAGAATTTTGTGGCCGATGGGTCGTTACCCGCCGAACGGGATCGGTCCGAGATGTTCGGCCAATGGCCCCAGCGCGGCGACTGGCAAAAACAGAAGCGCGCCGATGATCACGATGGTGCCGAGCAACAGGAATCCGAACGTCGCCGTGTCGTCGCGCATGGTTCCCAGCGACACCGGCGCCATCTTCTTGCGGTCGAGATAGAACGCCATGGCGATGGGAGCGATGATCGGCAGATAGCGTGAGAACAGCATCACCAAGCCAGTGCCGATATCCAAGGGCACCGCCTCGGGCGACGGGCTTGTGTTGTTGTTCAGACCGTAGGTAACACCCAGCCCGTCGAACGCAGACCCGTTATTCGCGGATGCCAACGAATACTGGTAGACGATCTGCGAGAATCCGTGGGCTCCGGGATTGCTTTCGGCCTTCACGCCCCAATAGGTGGCGGCATAGAGCCCCGCCGGCCCGAGGATCATGATCGGGTGAACGAGGAGCGCTATCATCGCCAGCTTCATCTCGCGCGCCAACCTTCCGGCCGAGATATTCGGGAACTCCGCCCCACCATCTGACCGGCAAGGAATACCCCAACAATCAGGAACAGCAGCAGATTGATCATGCCAACGCCCTTGCCGCACAAACATCGCAGGCAACCAGATCGACATATCCATCGCGACCGCTCCTTGGGCTTCTCGCACTTCTTACTGACAATGCAAATAGAGGTCGAAGGTGCGTTAGCGCCTCATAAAAGATCCATGCGATTTCTGCCGCATTTTTGTCCACAAAAGCGGATGATTTCATAAATGTCTGATGCTGATAAATCGGGCCACTTATAAAGGAATGATAAAGGAAATCGCAGGTGCGATACCGCTCGGAGCGGCCAAGGTCATAACCGCTTTATAAGAAGGGCTCCGTTTTCCCATCGAAATTTTATGCATCGCAATTCTATCTGTTTCGGCATCAGAAACGAGTTGTTGGTGCATCATGTTTTACGAACGAGATAAGTTCACAGCGCTCGCGGTCCAGCGCGCTTTCATGCATAGGCCATGCGAACCGGACTTGGGCGATAAATCGCCGATCATCGGTTGCCCGCATTCCGGCCGTGTAACGACGTTCGCCGTTATCGTCGGCCAGCGAACGGCGAACCGTTGGAGCAGCGCGCTATGAGCAATGCTATTCATTTTACGCCGGTAATCGACCGTCACCGCACATTTGAAGTAGCCGAGAACGAACACGGCCTGTGGATCGTGCATGAGCTTCACGGCCTTACGGAAGGCGTTTTCCGCACCAGGCGCGACGCGGTCCGCTTCGCCCAATTCGAGACGGGCAATCCCAATTCCGTCGTCGTCCTCTCTGGTGGCCAGGCGGGGCGCTCAGTTCACTAGTACTTCGAATTTTTTGATTCCGATCAGTTGTGGCTGGTTCCAGCCGAGTCGCAAGATGTAGTATGGGTGCTGAGCGCATTGGCGATGGAGCATCTCATGGCAGCGCCTCGGCGGGTGGTGGACTTGGCGATTAACCGCAAGGACTTGGTGAAGCTGCGCGCGATCGCGCGATCGCGAAGCGAAGCCGCGGCGCGCGTCGAACGCGCGCGGATGTTGCTGGCTTATCGGGACGATCCGTCGTTCTTCGCGGTGGGACGAGCGCTTAGCGTGCATCACCAAACGGTGCAGCGTTGTGTTGAGCGGGCCTGGAGCGATGGCGTTCTGGCGGCGCTTGAGGATAGTCCGCGACCGGGGCGTGAGCCGGAGATCACGGTCGAGGCGCGGGCTTGGCTGGTCGATCTCGCTTGCCGCAAAGCGAAGGATTTCGGCTACCCACACGAACTGTGGACGACGCGGCTGCTGGCGGCGCATGCGCGGAAGCAGGGGCCGGCGGCCGGTCACGTCTGTCTGAGTGCACTCGTGCAAGGGACCGTGTGCAAGATCCTCGACGCGGAGGATATCAAACCGCACCGGGTGCGCTATTACCTGCAACGCCGCGATCCCGAATTCAGCGAAAAGATGGCGGAGGTCCTCTGTGTCTATCGCCAGGTCAAGCTGCTGAAGAAGCGGCCACCGAGCGATGCGGTGGCAATCATCTCCTATGACGAGAAGCCTGGCGTGCAGGCGATCGGAACCACGGCGCCAGACCTGCCACCGGAGCCCGGCGCGCATCCCGGGTTCGCGCGCGATCACGAATACAAGCGCCACGGCACCGTCACGCTGCTCGCCGGCATCGACCTCCTCAGCGGCAAAATTCATGCCCTCATCGAGGACCGCCACCGCAGCCGCGAATTCGTCGGGTTTCTCAAACTGCTCGACGACGCTTATCCGCCGCACACCGCAATCAAAGTGATTCTCGACAATCATTCCGCACACATCTCGAAGGAGACCCACTGCTGGCTCGACCAGCAGCGGCGCGGCCGGTTCGAGTTCGTTTTCACGCCGAAGCACGGCTCATGGCTCAACCTCGTCGAAGGCTTCTTCTCCAAACTCACGCGCTCTGTGCTCCGCCACATCCGTGTCGAATTTAAACAGGAACTCAAAGACCGCATGCTTGCCGCAATCGAGTTCTTCAACGCCAACCCGGTCGTCCATACCTGGACCTATAAACTCAGCCGAGCCGCCTGATATGATTCGAACCTTGGAAACGCTGTACTAGGGATGCAGAAAATGCGACTGGCCAGGGCGCTCGCTAGCACTGTCGATCCGCAATCGGGACGTGTTTTGCGGCGCCTCGGCTCGCTGATTCTGATTTTTGCTCTATGGAGCGAGGCATTTGGATTCCGTCGGCCATTGGTTCTGTTTTCCTTCATGACACTCGCCGCGGCCTGCGTCGAAGGCGCAATCGCCACCTTCCGTTGTGAAGAACTCGCTGCCGACAAGCTCGGCCGATGGGATTTAGCGCCATGTTGCTCGGTCTGCACTGCCTCTCCGTGGGCCTGACATAGACCGCATGCACTGTCTCTACCGCAGCGACTACGGCCCGCTCGACCCCGCGTTCCATCCGGATGCCAACGGTGGCGTGCTTTTGCGAGGATACGAGAGCGATCGGGCAGATCTGATGCGTGCGCAAAATCTTGGCCTGCTTAACGCCATCAAGCGCCAGCTGGCGCGCGGCGAACATACCCAATGGTGCGATCAAGGTTACGGCTGGACCTATCAACCAAGTGTCGAGGCGCTATTTGACGGCACTCTGATCCTGATTGTGGCGCCGTGGTTTGTTTGGCGCGTAGTGCGTCCGGCGCTGCGCTGGGCACGCCAGCGCATCCATGACCGCAGAACCGTTGCGAAAGCCATGCCATGAAGCCAAGCCGCCGTGTTCCCGACAACACACATATCCGTTTTTATGCGCGGCCGTTTCGCCGGGCTGATCGCATCGGCGGTGCTCAGCGTCACATCGCTGGTGCTTTTTTTCTATCCGGGCCTCAACTACAGCGTCGATTTCGCCGGTGGCGTGGTCGTCGAGCTGCGCCTACCGCAATCCGTTGATATCGGCATCGTTCGCGGCGATTTCGATTCGCTCGGTTTCGGCGCCGCACGCGTTCAGGAATTCGGTGCCTCGCACGACGTCCTGATCAGGCTTGATCGGCGCGCGGAAGCGGCGCGCGGCGCGATCCAGGCGATGCTCGCGGCCAAGCTTCCCGGCGCCAACATCCGCCGCTTTGAGGTAGTTGGAGCTCGGGTCAGCGCCGAATTGTTCCATAGTGGCCTGCTCGCCGTCGGCCTCGCCTTCGTCGGCGTGCTGATTTACATCTGGTTCCGCTTTGACTGGCAGTTCGGCGTCGGTGTTGTCGGTACATTGCTGCTCGATGTCACGAAGACCGTCGGCTTCTTCGCCGTCACCCAGATTCAGTTCGATCTCAACTCCGTGGCCGCGATCATGCTGCTGATCGGCTACTCCGTAACCGATAAGATTGTGGTATATGACCGTATCCGTAAGAATTTGCGCAAGTTCAGAACCATGCCGCTACGCAAATTGATCGATTTGAGTATCAATCAGACGCTGAGTCGCACCGTCGCCACTTCTCTGACAGTGCTGCTTATCGATCACGCCCTTCGCCTTGATCGGCGGCGAAGCAATCAGCGGCTTCGGCTGGGCCGTGATGTTCGGCATCATCGTAGGCACGTCCTCCTCCATCTTCATTGCGTCTCCGATCTTGCTGTTCCTCGGCCAGAAACGGCTGCGGCCTGCAATAACTGAACGGACGACAAGCACCGCGATTACAGCAAAGGTAGGCTAGACGCAATTTTCTCCCACCGCACATTCTTAGTGTTTATGGAACCTCGGGTTCACCCCAAATCAAAGCTGCCTGAGGTTTCCGATCTAAAGTGTGCCAACCGTCTCATTGATCCCAAGCGCACGATCGCGCTAGCTGTTGGAACGTCGATCATGTGCGTCCCACCAATTTGGCCTCGGGGCGTCTTGGCACTGTACTTACACGACCGGCCCTAACCTGTTTTCAGTTCATTCATTGTCGAGGAACGCTGCAAACAGCCCCCATTGGTTCCTCTTGGGCTCCTTTAAGATATGGGCGCGGCGCCCTAACAGCGTCCGCCCGGCAAGGTATTTCATCGCACTCGAACTCTATTGACGGTCTGCGGTGGCTCCAGTGGGGCATCAGATTTTCGGAAAGAGTACAGGACAGAAAGCGGCTTTTGGTGGGGCAGTCTCAACCGAGTGCCGGTTGCGCCCAAAAGAACGCTTGGGAGCACCTCGAAGTCACGCCATCTATCAAAAAATGCTCCTCTGCTTCCTGATCGCCGACGTATGGCGGCACCGTTGTCGATTTCTGCAACATCGTCGCCCCGTGCGGATCGATCAACCTCCACACATACCAATACCGGCGGATCACGCACTATCAAAGGGCTTCGGCGATTCCGGCATCGCCGAGTGGCTTGCGGTAATTCTGCGTGAAGGAGAACGAGCATCCGTTCGTCGCACTCGCCGAAGGACCAGCGGCAGTGGCGTCGCCATCACCAACATCACGCAGAACCGGGAATGGACGGTGCCGAGATCTACCCGAGACCGGTTTCGAAAGGACTAAGACTAAGACGCCAGATCATTGGTCAACGGCGACGGACCCTGACGCCACCAGAATTGCGATCAATCAAGTGATTGGCCTTCGCCATCTATCGTACATTTCACGGGTGGCTTACGAGTGCGCTGTAGCCACTCCAAACGATCTGAATGCCGATGCACAGCAGGATGAAGGCGGAAAGCCGTATGAACACATTGGTGCCGCTGGTGCCAAGCGCCGCAACGATTCGATCGGCAAACCGATAGCAAAAGTAGATGGTGGTCGCGATCGCAATGAGGCCCATGACGGCGCCAGCGCCGATCAGCGCGAGATTTTCCATGCCGCCCGGTGCCTGCGGCCGCTGGCTGCCCAGCGTAATCGCCGTTGCGATTGAGCCGGGACCGACCGTCAGCGGCATGGTCAAGGGATAAAATGCGTCGATGGGCTCGGAGATTTGTCCGTCGCCTTCCGTGCGATGCTGGTCGATGTTAGCCCCCGGTTGGTTGAGGAGCTTCCAGCCGAACGCGACCACTACGAAGCCGCCTCCGATTCGAACCACCGGAATCGTAATGCCGAAGAACTCCAAGATGTGAGACCCCACCAACAGCGAGCCCAGAAGCAGGAGAAAGCCATTGACAGCGATCCGAGCTGCGAGCCTGTGGCGCTCCGCACCCGTCGATTGCTCCGTGAGACCAAGAAATATTGGAGCGCTTCCCACCGGGTTTACGATCGGAAACAGCCCAGCGTAAATCAACAACAACGCGTCAATAACAGGGTTGCTCATCGCGCGAATTTCCTCGCTGGCAGTAATTTCATTTCAAATTCGACTGGCCATTTGGTTGAGTTGAGTGCCGTTGCGTGCCAATC
Organism: uncultured Alphaproteobacteria bacterium; assembly: GCA_963804725.1. Taxonomy (GTDB): domain Bacteria; phylum Pseudomonadota; class Alphaproteobacteria; order ATCC43930; family CGMCC-115725; genus JAATGI01. The sequence continues at coordinate 82,386 of CAWDRN010000016.1, forward strand.
GAGCTCGAACTCAAAGCGGCGAGAAGGTCGCCCGGGTCGAAAGCATCTGTCTGTGTGCGTCCGTCGGATCTTGGAGATCGACATTGTCGCAAGGTGATCCCCCTGCTCGACAATGCACCAATGGCATCATCTGCCGGATTGGCGACTGGAAGCTTTCCTTCGCTCACTTTCGCTGCGACTTGCGAAGGTCTCGCGGTAACGTGTGCGCGACCGCTCAGATCGGGAAGCACGACTTCGATCGTGACGAATTGTCGGTTTTCTCCTTCTCCGGACACAGCGTGCCTACTATCCCCCAATCAGCATTCAGCCTCGGGAAGTCCTGTTATTGTAGGGCTATCCAAACTTCCCCGATGTTGCTTTCGTCGCCCTGAGGTGGCGGCGACGCGATACCTCTGATCCTCTTCCCCCGGTCAACGGCGCTAACCTTCGTTCAGCCCAGCTACGGCGGCATTGCTGACTGAGAAAAAAGGCCGGAGTCTCGCGGTCGGAAGCAGTCTCCACGAACCGCAAATGGTGCAAGAAGAGCGGCCCCATCCGGTACCTCGCTCGGACCGGCCATATTATGATTTAGTTTGTCATATCGTTGCTGCGGTCTTGTCGGGTGCTGTAGCCGAAAATCCCAGCTATGCCCCAGCGCCCCTTGCGATAGGTGATCACGTCTACCTCAAGGCTGTCATTGATAAATGCCCCGGTGGTCGTAAAGCGCGTGGCGCCCTGAAATACGTGCGCCTTGTCGACGCTTGCATGGACGATCCTTGCAGGCGAAGCACCGCCGATAACCCAGCCCCAATTGCCCACACCTGTTTTAGGCCAGACGGCACGGTAGGCATCAAAATCGATGCGGCTCTGTGCCAGGGTCTCGGGCGTCACATGGGTGACCGACAATCGCGACGTTACGCCCTCGGTTCGGAAGAATTCCATGGCCTTGCCATCCGGCGCATCCCGCCACAACACCCCGCCACCGGAAAAATTCGTGGAGTCTCTGGCGGAGCCCGGCACGGAGTGCCGATTGGGCCCGGCGCCCGCGCCGACATTGATGCCATATTGCCTGATCGGGCCCCACACCGCCTCCTCGTCATTGACCATATAGGCCAGGCAATGATCGAAGCGGAGCCGGCGCGCGTTGTCGATCGTATCTCTATAGTCGATGCCAATAGCGAGCGCTGGCGTGAAGATGGTAGAGAACGCCTGAATGGCCCATCGCCCGTTATTGCTGGTCACGCAGTAGACGCCATCGCAACGCAAAAGATGATGACCGGTCCGGTCATATCTATTGTAGGAAAGCGAAAGGTTCACGCAGATGGCGCTCGCGTTGAGAACCTCGAGCCTTTCAAAGGTGTCATAGCAACCCGGTTCCAGGTAGCCATCATGATCGCTGAAACGCTCCGGATGTTCGGAAGTGTTCATCGATGGCGGAGCACTCTTCAGCAAGTCCTCACGTCGCTCAACGATGAGCGGCTCGGTTTGCTCAAAGCTTGCAAAAGGGAAATGCAACGAATCCGCCATGCCTATCGGATCGCGACGGACAATGAAGCGAAGCAATGCATCATGACACGTGTCGCTTGCGGGATAGAGGTTTCAAAATTCATCGGAAACCGCGCGTCCGGAATGGCATTTGGACGCAATTGCTCAGGTGCCGACGAGTTGCGTTGCCGGTCCGCCAATCCTTCCCACGCCGTCTTTTTTTTCTCGCCATAAGATTTCCTCCTCAATTCAAGGACTGCGCTTTGATCGGCGGCAACTATGTTATCTTGCGGCGCCCAGTCCGGTTGCGCAGCGGACCTCGGTCCCCCCCGCCGTGATCTGTTCCATTCTAACGGCTCTTCCGCTCGTCGAAGTCAGTCTCTTAGCTATGCGAATGTCCCTGCGGTTCCAGATCCGGAACGGAACGACTACGTGAGCCCACTTTTGTGGTTCAAATGGCGCGTGCACCTGCTCGCCACGCCTGTGCTTGCAGAATTGACCGGGCGAATTGAACGGTTTCAATCGATCTCGGCAAGCAATAGGAGATGCTTCGAGGCCTCTATGAGGCGGCGCAGCCCACTCGCAGCGGCAATATTGCGGAAGGAGAGCTATCACCCGGAGTTCCCCGTCACGCTGCGCGGCGACGTTCTGAGGCCTGTGCCAATCGTTGAACCCTGGGCCGATATCGCGTCGCCGGCCGCCAGTTTGCCCCTTGGTTGGTCCTCTTAAACTTTTGATTAAATATCAATGTTTTATAACGAATACTTATGATACGAAATTCTCGAAGTTCGAGCCCTTTGGATTGCCCTACGGCAGGACACTCGCGTGCCTACCCCTTATCTGAGGGCACGTAAGTCAAGTGGAAAATTTCGTCATCACAGAAGTTACCTTTGCAAGGTCGGGAACCTGTCGAGCGATCTTAGGGCGGCGTCATCCGGGCGGCCTCGGTTTTGCGCATGCGGCGAAGTCCGCATCACCTTATCTCCGGTTCGGTCATTAGTGACCGTGACCATAATCCCGCATTCGGCGGAGCGAGAGGCCGGACCGGTAGGACCAATCTCACAAAGCGGCAATGAGCCAGAGGGTGAACGGTCACACACCGACCCGGTGACGCAGGCGCCCATGCGCCCGCGTTTTGGGCGATCCTATGCTGGGCTCATGACAGCTCCTTCCGGGATCAGTCCGGTGGTCAGATAGCGCCACGGCGCGACCATCAGCTTCCGCGCCAGTGCCACAATAGCGATGCGTCGGATGCGCCCGGTGGCATTGCCGACACGCTGGACGAACCTCAAACGCTGAGCGGGGGTTGGGTGGGGGAGTGCCAAATGGACGTCTGCGCGCGGGGGTTGCCCGCCTTGCTGATGCCTTGATCAACGCGCATCGAGCCACTGTTGTAGGGGCTCGGCGTCAGGCCAAAATAGCTGGCCAGTTCGCGGCGATTGTTGAAGTGACGGTAGAATACGTCCCGACACAGCGGCACGCCGCTGATTTGTCCAATGCCCTTCAGGCGCACCAATGCCGCAGCCTGGGCAGCACTGCGTTGCGCTGCACCCTGCGGCTTGGTCGCGGCTTCAATCGCGGTTGCCTGCGCGCGTTCGATGTCTTTGATCTGGCGTTCAACCAGGGCTATTCGTTCGTGTTCACGGGCCAGCGCTTGCTTGGTGTGCGCACGCAGTGGCTCGCCGGTGCCCGTCACCAAGCCATCGAGGTGCTGCACGAAATCGCGATGGCGTGAATTAACGTCGCGGATTCCCAAGGCCATGAGGATCCCTTTGATGCGGTTAGTGTGTGCGGTCTGCTCCGCCACCAGCACGGCCCGCTCCCGGTGCTGGCGTTTGGCGTCCTCTTCGGTCACCTGAACCACCCGGCAGATGCGCGCTTCGCCGCGCTCCAACGCCAGCAGCATGCGGATGAGAAGCTCCAGATCGAGCCGGTCGGTCTTACGCCGTCTCGAACGCCGTTCCACCGGAATGCTCGCGGCATCGACGACACGGTTCTCGATACCTGCCGCCGTCAGCCGCCGATGCAGCCAAAACCCGTCGTACCCGGCTTCGTAAACCGACACGACGCGGACCGGCTTACCGAGATTTTCCAACCGCCTGCTGGCAACCGCAATCCGCTTCAGAGCGACGCTAACCGCGCCCCCTTCGACCTTGTGACGGCTGATGGTCTTACCAAGCTGCGGCGAATACATACCAATCAGCCAAGTCGCTTTGCTCAGTTCAAACCCGACAAAAAGCGTGGCAATCTCCTCCTGGGCGGCAGGTGCGTTCAGTACTGCGGTTGACATCCTACGGTCTCCGTTCAAGCCCGCGTTGGCAGCGGAACCTTAACGGAACCCGCGCCTGTCGCCCTCATAGGATCTCGCGTGATCGGGAAAAGTTAAGACTGAGCCGAGTCGATTGGGCCCTAGGGTATGTGGTACAGCGTCAACTCACTCGCGACGCCGCGGAGCGCCTGACGCTGTGCTACCGGCCTGATGCCAACCTCATTTAGGAAGGTCGCCGTTTCGGCCTTTTCGACGACCGCTCCGGTCGCAAGGATCGCATCTGAATTGGCCAAACCCTGCACCCGAGCGGCGATGTTGACCGTCTGACCGAAATAGTCTTGCCGGTCATTGAGCATCACGGCAAGGCATGGACCTTCATGAATACCAATCTTGAGTAGCAAATCCCCGACTTGCCCTTGGTCTTTGTCCACCGCGCCAACTTGGGTGATCTCCTTGCGCATCTTCAAGGCAGCCCTGAGGGCGTGATCCGACGTCTCAAAAGTCGCCATCACGGCGTCGCCAATGGTCTTGACCACGGCGCCGGCCTCCGTGGCGACGATCTTGTTCAACAAATCGAAATGCTCACGCACGATGTCGTAGGCCTTGAGATCGCCGACACGGTCATACAATGCCGTAGAGCCTTTGAGATCGGTAAACAGGAACGTTAGGCTGGTAATCTTAAACCGTTGATCGGCATTCAGCGCATCGGTGCGGTAGAGATCGCGAAACGTTTGGTTCGTCAGCAAGCGCTTCGCGGTCAGGAACGGTTTGCGCTTAGCCAAAAGGCGATCAAGGTCTTCATCCACGACCCAGATACCCGGTAGCAGGCGGCGGTCGGTCTTATTCTCCATTGCGAGGCGAAAAGGACCGGGCTGCATCTCCAGCATTTCATGCGCGATCTTGTGTCTCGTAAAGATTAGCGAAAGATTTCCGCCGTTCTTTCGTTAGTTCGCCCCTCACGTCGATGAATTGTGCCGTATGGTTTACCGGTTCGAATACAATAAGAAAATGCGGTGGAAGTTGGAGCGATAGATTCGCCTTTTGACCTGGTAGCAATTCGATGTGATCGAGCATGATCCGATCGAGTGCGCCACCCATATCATCGGGCAAATCGGCCCAAGACCCCCAGAACAATTGTTTATAGTAGTCGGCCGGCGGCAGAGTGTCGGGATCATGCGCGGCAATGTGGCGAACGCGCGGATCGACCGTAAAGGTCACTTCCACCATCTCATCGAGGCTCGGCTCATAGCCGGTGGCACACAGTTGGCAGTGATACTCGTTCGACTGAACGGTCTTTAGCGTCGTGTTGGAATCAAGCACACCACCACAGCCCGGGCAGAGCACGTTCCACTGCATCTCAAAAATACCGAGCCGCGTGGCGTGGAGAAAGGCGGCGATGGCTTGATCGTCTGTCGCGCCAACCCGCTTAGCAAAGTCCATCACGTTAATGCGGCAAAGCGATGCATCGGTGCCGTCGTTTATCATGGCTTCGATGGCGGCTGCAGCGGCCGGCTCAGCGGTTCCACGCAACAGCGCAAGCAGTGACTTGGATTCGCTCATAGCAGAAACATGGTCCTTCTATTCGATCGGCACAAGATTGGGTGTGCTGATCGTCTGCCCTTTCACCGCCTGGGCGCGGCGTAACACCGGCAACACCTTCGCAACGGCGTCCTTCGGCGGCAATTACGGCACCGGCTTCATTCAGGCCTTGGCCTTTGCAGCACTGCAAACCAATTGCCATTGAATCGCCCTTCGTCGGCAATCGTGAAGCCGGCATCCGTCACACGCCGGCGCCATGAGCGCTCAGAAACCAAGAGGAGCGAGAGTACATTGGCGACGGCGAACATAGTCCAGCCGGGCACCCAGGCGACGACTAGGAATCGCCCACCTGGCTTTAAAACTCGTAACACCTCACGTAGCCCTGCCCCGATTTGGGAGCCGAGGTGATCGATGGCGTGCGCGCTGACGACAGCGTCGAAGGTCGCGTCATCAAAGGGGAGTGCACTCAAATCGCCACGCTTGATCTCCACCCGTTCGGCGATATCAGCCAGCCGCAGGTTCTGCTCAAGCAATTGCTGACCACCGCCCTCGATGTAGTCGGAATCGAACAGGTCAAGCGCGACGATTCGTGCCCTCTTATAGGCGCGTCCCAGTGCAAGTGTCGTGCGGCCGGCTCCGCATCCCCCGTCAAGCACGCGGCCGTCTGCCAACGGAAGAAGGTCAACCATCGGCAAGATAGCGTCCGAGTATCGGGCGGTGGCACGAGTGGTCAGCCCTCCAGCGAAGAAACCCGCTGTCGCAAGCACTAACAGCATAGCGAGCGGCCACCAAGTCGGCGCCGCGAGCTGAACGGCCACGGCAGTCGCGCCGAAGATAAGCGCAGCAATCCACGGGCCGTAGGTCCAGGCTGGCGCCCAGCCAAAATTGTGTCGTGTCGCAGGCTGTCCGCGCGAGCGGCGAAAAATCCTGCCGCCCACCATGACATATAGGGACGCGACGGATACCGCGGCGCCGACGAGATGAAAGCCCGTGACGAAAAGCACAGTGGCGGAGACGGCCGGCAGCGTCGGTACGTAGATCAATAGTACCAATCCGGCCACCAGCCCAGTTGCGCCTACCAGCCACATGTGGCCGTGGGCATGTGGATTTGGTCCGCGTGTCGACACCATCGCACTCTCCTCATGCTTCATTTCTGGACATAGGTACAGTTACTGGACATCATGTCCGGTATCCGGGGAATGAACTCGCGGTGCAAGATGTCCAGAAACGAACAATCTACGATCGGTGATCTGAAAAGGCCGCGGAAGGGCCGCGAGGATCGCCGCATCCGCCGTACGCGTGCGGCGTTGCGTCAAGCGCTCATCGCGGTGGTTCTCGAAAGAGGTTACGACGCGGTGACGATCAAGAATGTTGTCGATCGCGCTAACGTCGGGCGATCGACCTTCTACGCTCATTACCCAAGCAAAGAAGACTTGCTCACTGCCGAAGTCCATGACTTGAGGGTGCTGCTGACAACCCGCCAGCGGGCGGCGCTGGCGCGGCGCGGTACCCTTTCGGAGCGCAGCCTCGGGTTCAGTCGTGCACTCTTCGATCACGCTCAAGATTATCGCGACATTTACCGCGCATTGGTTGGCGAGCGCGGCGCAATCATTATGATTGCGTGGATTCGCACCCTACTGACCGAGCTGGTGCGCCAGGAGTTATCCCAAATCGCTCCTGCGACGGCTGAGGCGGAAATACCGCGGAGCGCGCTTATTCAATTCTTGGTGGGCTCCCTGATGTCGATCTTGACGTGGTGGCTCGAACTCAAACCATCGCTGGAAGCCGCAGAGGTTGATACCATCTTTCGGCGGCTGACAATCCCGGCGATGGAAGCGGCTCTCGGGTCCGTTACCCGCAAAAGCCTTGCGTAGACGAAAATCCGAGCGCCTTCGCTGGTTTGGCGAGCAGATTCCGCCATTAAATCGCGCCGGATGGTCCGACTTCGGCGAGGCGAGATTTGATACCGAAAAAGGTTATCAGAAGTCGAAGACGCACCGGCGGCTGCGAATGGCAGACGCTCGGGACCTTCCATTTTCGATGCAAAAGAGGAACGCAAGCGCGGATCCACCGGGACCCGTGCGCAACCCGAACCGTGAACTGTCATTCAGAAATTGTTCCACGCCATTCGTCTCTGTGCGCGGACCGTTCCCCGGCAAGAAGCGCGAGCCACTTCGCGCGCAGCGCTGAAGGCCGACCCGGGAATCGATCCTCAAGGAAGACCGCATTGACAATGCGATCGATCCGGAAGGTGCGAAAATCCTGCCGCCGTTCGCACCAGCCGACCAAAACGCGCGGCATCGTGATAACCGATGACGATGGGCCAGACGACGCGTTGGGTTATCCGACTTTCATTGTCGCGATAGTCGATCGCGATCTTGCGACCCGAGCGGATCCAGGCACGCGCGTCCGCCACATCAAGCCCGTCGGGCGGGATTTTCCAGCCCGGCGACGTACGCGCTCCGGCGTCGATAATGAGGGGCCTCAGATTGTCGGGCAGCGTCGCCGCGACCTTGGCGATGAGATCACACGCCGCACGGGCAAGAGCCGCACACCCATGGCCGGAAACCCACTTGGCTCCCAGCACGGCTGCCTCGACCTCGTCGGATGTCAGCATTGGCGGGGGCAGGTCGAAGCCGCCCTCCAGCACATAACCAAAGCCGGCTGCGCCGCGGATCGGCACGCGCTGGCCGATCGGTGCGGCGACATCACGGTAGATCGATCGTTTCGAGGTTTCGAGTTCGGTCGCAGGATCGGCTACGGTAACAGGCCGGCTCGAACGACGAAGGACCTCGATGATCTGGAACAAACGGTCGGCGCGGCGCATGGAATTATGGTGCTGACAGCATGGTGGCAACAGTGTTGGCTTAGTCTGCCGTCGCTGAAACTGTCGATGGAGCACAAGCGATGTTGAGGACCCATCACGGGAGCTGTCATTGCGGGGCTGTGCGTTATGAAGCGGATATCGATCTTGCGGCTGGCACGACCAAGTGCAACTGCTCAATTTGCGGGAAAACGCGGAATTGGGGCGCGATCATTAAGCCCGGCGCCTTTCGACTTCTCACGTGCGAAGACATGCTTGGCGATTATCAGTTCGCCACCAAGAGCGTCCATCACCTGTTCTGCAAGCGATGCGGTGTCCGACCATTCGGGCGCGGCCACGTCCCGCAAATTGGCGGCGATTACGTATCCGTGACCTTGGCGACCCTTGACGACGCGACGCCGGCCGAGCTCGTCGGCGCACCGGTCAGATACGCCAATGGCAGAGAGAATGCCTGGCAAAGCGAGCCCGACGAGACGCGCCATCTCTGACGTCGTCGCGTATCTTCACATGGTTGCGTCCTGGTCAAACTGATGCGAGACACGATCTCTGAGGTTTATCGCCTGTCACATGCGCTCCTGATGTCTACCTAGACGCTCGTCGCCATGTTGACCCTAAGGGGCAATGAACGGAGCGATCATGGACTTCGGAGGTTGGCTGCGGAGCCTCGGCCTCGAATGCTGCGAGGCGTTTTTGCCTTTGGTCTGTTCACCTTGGCAGAGCGTTCGGGGTTTTTTCCGCCGGAATTGGGTACGGATTTTCGACCCTGTGATGCAAGAAGAATGTCGCCACGTCCTATTCTTTTATAACTGGATGGCGTGGCATCGCGCACGGCTAAGTTGCTGGCGCAGAATGATTTTCGATTGGCGACCCGCCAGGGTCTTCGTCGGCTTGATCTATGAGCGCTCAATGATTCTGTTTCGTATCGGCAGAAACACCATGAGAGCTGATCGCAACAACCTGACGGACATCGACGTGACACCGGACATCGTATTAGGCGCGTGCATCGCGGAAAATAATAGACGTATGGCCGCCTACGACGCGCGGCTTTTGCGTCCAACCTTCGTGCCCATGCCGGCGCGGTTTGCGCGGTTTTTTGTTTAACCGAAACCGCCGATATTCTTGCACCTCAACTCGCGACCGGCGCGATAAGTCTTCCGACGGCTTTTAAACCCGATCATTTGATCATCCGCGGCAGATCGGATCGGCGATCGGGACGTTAAGCCTGGGCAATCCAGACCCTCGTCGGTGCGCGCAATTCACCCCGAGCCGTGGTCATCTGGTTAAGGGATCGTTTAACGGTTTAAGGCGGATCGGCTCATCGCATGATGTGAGCCGAAGCACATCGCAGCGGATTCAGTTATCGCTGTCGCGGACTCGCACGGTTCCGCCGAACCGCCCCAAACAGCGAATAAAGGGGCTGAGGGCGGTCTTATTTTTAACGCCCGAGAATCACTTGGCGCTTCGAGCGGATACGCTCCTCGAGGGTGGCATGGCTCTGACCGCCGAGATACGCCTCCTGAACCGCAGGACTCGACAGCAGTTCCGAGGCCGCCCCGGCCATGGCGACGGCGCCGTTTTCAAGAACATAACCGCGGCCAGCGATGCCGAGCGCAGCGCGGGCATTCTGCTCGACCAGGAGAATCGTTTTGCCGGCTTCACGCAATGCGACGATTTGATCCATGATTTGCTCGGCAAAAATCGGTGCGAGACCGAGCGACGGCTCATCCAGGAGCAACAGCCGAGGACGAGCCATCATCGCTCGGGCAATCGCCACCATCTGCTGCTCGCCGCCCGATAGGGTGCTGGTCGCCTGGCGTCGCCGCTCACGCAGGATCGGAAAGCGCGCAAACTGTTCTTCCAACCCTGCCGCGACCGACCCGCGATCAGCGACGGTGTAGGCCCCCATTCGCAGATTTTCCTCTACGCTCATGTCGCCGAACAACTGCCGCCGTTCTGGCACCTGCCCCAGCCCGGCACGCACAATGGCGGGGGTAGGCAGCCCCGCGATTGAACGGCCGCCGAAGCGGATGACGCCTTCGGTGACGGGAAGCAATCCCATGATGGTATTAAGCAACGTGCTCTTGCCCGCACCGTTGGGACCGATCAACGCCACAATCTCGCCGACCGCGACTGTCAGCGACACTGCGCGCAGCACGGTCGTGCGGCCGTAGCCGCTCGCAATGGAATCAATTTCAAGCAGCGTCGTCACGCGGTCGCCCCAGATAGGCTTCGATGACGCGTGGGTCGGCGCGCACGCGATCGCTCGGTCCTTCCGCCATCTTCTCGCCATGATCCATGACCACGACATGGTCGGCGAGCCCCATGACGAGGCGCATATCGTGCTCGACCAATAGCACCGTGATGCCGTGCGCGGCGATGCGCAAAATCAGCTCAGCCAATTGCTCGGTCTCGGTGTCGTTTAGACCAGAAGCCGGTTCGTCCATAAGCAAAAGACGCGGCTGCAAGGCCAGCGAGCGTGCGATCTCTACCATGCGCTGATGCCCAAAGGACAAGGCCGAGGGCGAGACGTTGTCGGCGTTGCGCAGCCCAACAAAGCCGAGCGCGGCCATCGCCTGACGGCGCGTCTGCGACTTCTTCGGCGCGCGCCTGCCGCAGCCGGAGGCAGATCGGTACGATACCAGCTTTAAGCTCGCGATGCCGGCCACACATGACGTTCTCGAGCACCGTCATGTTCCCAAACAATTGCATGTTTTGAAAGGTGCGGCCAACGCCAAGATCGGCAATGTCCTTCGGCAACAGCCCACTGATCTCGATGTGCTCGAAACGGATCGACCCGACATCGAGTGGCTGATAGCCACCGATCAGATTGAACATCGTCGTCTTGCCGGCGCCATTCGGTCCAATCAGTGCGGTAATCGACCGTACCGCAACATCGAAGCTAACATGGTTGACCGCGCGTAGATTGCCGAATGAACGCGCGGCGCCCGATACCGACATGATGATGTCGGCACCCATTCTCTCCGCGGTTGGGAGCGGCGCAAGCGAGATCGCGCCCGGCGCGGTGACGGAAAATCGCTCGCTGTTGCCGTCGCCAAAGATCCGATCAAACAGATCGCCGATGGCACCCGCGATCCCGCGTGGAAACGCAATCAGAATCACAATCGTAAGGGCACCCATGATCATCGCTTCCCAAAGCGGCAGCGACAATTCCCGCAACAACTCGCGCAGACCGATAATGATGACCGCCCCTAACGCCCCGCCCCAGATCGAAGTTAGGCCGCCGACGATCGTACCGGTTACCAGGTTGAGGCTGAAGGCGAAACCGAACACCGTCGGATCGATCGCGCGCAGATAGTGCACGATCAGGCTGCCGGAAACGCTTGCCATGCCGGCGCCGATCACGAACATCTGTACCTTGTACCGGTTGATGTCGATCGCGACCGAAGCGGCGGCGGCCTCGCTGGCGGCGATCGCGCGCAAGGCTCGGCCAATTGCGGAATGGTCAATGTTTATGCCGATGGCGATAGCGATCGCAGCGATGACCCATACCGCATAGAAGTAAGACGTCTCGTCTTCAAAATGGATCACGCCGAAAATCGCGAATTTTGGCACTGCTGTGATGCCGATAGGTCCACCAGTAATCGGTAATTGAAAGGCGACAACGATCAGCATCAGATGGAGTGCGAGCGTCGCCATCACCAAAGCAAAGCCGCGCAGCTTTAATAACGGCGTCGCAATGGCGTAGGCTAGTAGCATGGTCAGTGCTGCGCCCACGATCATCGCAACGAACGGATCCCATCCATAATTGACGCACAGAATACCGGTCGTGTAGCCACCGATAATACTGAATGCCGCCTGGCCGATGGCCAGCTGATGTGCGAGGCCTAGCAACAGCACCACACCGACAGTGCTGGTAGCGAGCGCACCAGCAGTGATGCCAACCCCGAGATGATAATCATCGCGAAAAAGCAGTGGGTAGGTCACTACCGCAACCGTGCCCAGGACCACCGCCAGCGCGGTCTTATGCTGCGCGAGCTTCATGCATCAGCGCAGCGGACTGGCGAGAGCGGCCGCGAACGCCGCGCGCCCAACGCGGAACACGCCGCCGCGAATCAGCAGATAAGCGAGCAGCACGCCGTAGACGATGAAATCCTTCCAGCCCGATGAGATGTAGCCAGCGCCAAACGCCTCGACGATGCCAATGCCGATGCCGCCCGCGACCGCCAGAAGAGGCGATCGGAAACCACCAATGATGGCTCCAGCAAAGCCCTTGATTCCGTAGCTGATGCCTGCATCCCACGTCGATAGGACTATCGGCGTCACCACGGCGCCCGCCAACGCGGCCACCGCACCACTGACCGCAAATACGATGACGCGCAGCCGTTCGGCATCAACTCCCATCAATAGTGCAGCTTGCAGATTGATTGAGCAGGCACGGACGGCCCGCCCGATATCAGTATGGCGCAGCACGCCAAAAGTCGCCGCCAGCAGCGCTGCCGTCGTAAACCATACCCACAACGACTGGACCGGGAGCACCGCACCGCCGACGAAAAACACGCCGTCGCCGCTGAACCCAGGCAGGCTCAAAGGATCAGTGCCGAACAGCACCAAGGCGAAGCCCCGCACTACAATCGCGACGCCGACCGTCGTGGTGACTTGGATGAAGGGTGGTGATCGCCGCACCGGCGCCAGCGTCAACTTCTCCTGCGCCCCCCCCAGCGCCGCGCCGACGAGCATTGCGATCACGATAGCTACCGGCAGCGGCCAGCTTGCCGCCACCAGCCACGACGCCACCATGCCGCCGATCATAACGAACTCGCCTTGCGCCAGGTTCACAACGCCTGACACATTGGCGCAAATCACAAATCCGACGGCTACTAACGCGTAGACGCAACCGGTTGTCAGGCCCGGCAGCAATAGCTGGAGAAAAAGCGTCAGCTGCAAGTCACCGCTACTCCACCGGCACCATGACGCCATTCTTCAGTAGGCCCATCGCCACCGCCCGATAATCGTTGCCGGTGTGGTTCCGCGGCGTGTAGGTGACAGGGCCATTGATGCACGGAAGATCCTTGAGCTTCCCCAATGCGTCACGCAGACCTTGGCGCGATCCGTCAGAGTTCTTTACCGCGGCCTCCATGATCAGGCCGATATCGTAGCCGAACACGTTGAAGTAGACCGGCGTGTGGCCGAGCGCCCGCTGCAGTGTCGCGTAGTATTCGGCCGCCGGGCCGGTGGTAACGGCAAACGTGCCGCGCTGCGTCGGCGACAGCAGGCCGTCAGCAGCCTTGGCCCCGCCGATCGCCTGGAAGAATGCCGCCCCAACCCCTGCCGCCGTGACCGCGAGCGGCGCAGTGACGCCGAGCTGTTTATAGATCTTGAACGACAGGATCGCGGCACGGCCCGAGGCGCTCGAATAGACAATATCGGGATTAGCCGCCTTAATACGCGCCCATTGCGCAGTGAAATTGGTGTCATCAATGGAGAAACTCTCCTCCGCCACCATGGTGTAGCGGTATTTCTGAGCATATCCGTCGAGCACCTTATGATCATTCTGGCCGTACGCATCGGTGCCATAGATATGAGCTACATGTTTATAGCCTTTCTTTTCAATGTATTCGGCCAGCGCCCGCAGGCTGTCAGCCGCGCTCGGCGCCACTTTGAACATCCATGGATTGGGGGGAATGCCCAATGCGTCAATGCCACCACCTGTGATGATCGGGACCTTGTATTCCGACGCAAACGACTTTGCCGCGAGCGCGGAGCTGCTGTTTGTGTTCATGACCATGAGCTGGATTGCAGGTTCGCTCGCAAGCTTGCGGAACGCGTTGGCCGAATTGACCGGATTGGTCTCGTCGTCGAGGATCTCGAGCACGATCTTCTTGCCCGCAAGGCCGCGCGTCTTTTCCCAGGCATAGAACCCGTCGAATGTGTCTTTCGTTGGAGACGCGAAGGGTCCCGTTACGGAGGCAACAACGCCCACATGAAATTCTTGTTGAGCAGCGCTCTGAAATGCGGTGGCGACTGTCAGCGCCACTGCTACCAGCGCCTGTCCTATTACGTTCCAGACTTTCATTGAATTGATCCTCCACTTTTTTTGCGGTATTGCAGCGCAATCAAAACCAACGTTGCTTACGCTGCCACACCTGGATGGCCTGCCTGCCGCTGACCACTTCGTTGTAAGCTATCTGTACAAGAGAGTGACCCAACAAGAAATGGGAAGAAAGGTGGCAAGCTCATCGAAGTTCTTGTCGGCCATCGGTTAACCCGCTTTGACCATGATCGCGTCAAAGTGGACTTCTTGCTGTCTTGGGGATGCGCCTCGGCTCATCATCGCCGTCGGCCACTGACGCAAAGTGACGAGCGCCGGACGCTCTTCCATCAGACCAAGCGATCGCATAACCCCCGAGCCCTAATCCCAATCGGGGGTCATAAATGTATGGCAAAGCGATCGGCGCGCTTTCCCGCTGTTATCGACGCGCTCTTTGACGCTTCTTCAATGCTGGGGAAAAGCCAAGATCGAGGCGCCGCGTCCTTCGAGGTTTGCCGGGTGACCCACTTGCGACTTTCGCGCTCATCCGGGTGACCGACGCCCCGCCCAGGTCGACGCGCCGCATCCCGCGCAAGCGTGCTGTCGCGGCGTCATCAACCCGACCTTCTGCGTTCAGCACGACCCCGTAGAGCTTGTACGCTGCTTCGCGGCTCACATAACCTTGCGCGACGTCGTCCGCGACGCGCCCAGGCTCTCGCTGGATCGGTGGGCCGAACCCGCCGCCCCCGCCAGAAAATACAGTCCATGCGTCGTGGGGCTTGAGCCGCCGCGTCAGTACCTTGGCATTGGGAAGATCATCGATCTCATTCCCGTCGATGCGAAGCGCGACCCTATTGCCGGCGCCGGCTTCGCCGCCAGCCAGTCCCCAAGGCGGGCAATGGACCCGATCGATCTGCATATTGATCGTCATCGGCACCAGGGCCAGAACAGTCTTTTCGATGCCGAGTCCGCCGCGACGATGTCCAGCGCCCCCTGAGTCCTGCCGGAGCGCATGCCGCTCGACCAGTACCGGGAATTTCGCTTCGCCCTGTTCGATCGGGCTGTTATGGGTATCGCCGTCATTGAGACAAACCGTTGCGCTGACCCCATCTTCGGTCAGCTTGGCGCCCCACCCGCCCCCGGTTGGCCCGAAGCCACCCAGGAAAAAACGTCCATCATCGTGCGAGATGCCATGGAACATGGCGACCACAAGATCAGCATGATGTCCGGCGATGGTCCGATCCGGAATGGCTGGTTCTAGCGCTTTGAAAATGGTGTCGATGATCGTCATCGGAAATGCCATCCACCAGCGCATTGCCGCAGGCTTGACTGCGCTGACGATGGTGCCGGGAGCCAGCACTACCTTGAGGGTGCGGAAACTACCCTCATTGATCGGATAATCGGTCGGCGAAGTGATGCACTTGTATGCCACCTGCGCACAGGCATAACCGGTCGTGACACCCGCATTGAAGAATCCCCGTACCTGCCGGCTGACCTCCGACAAGTCGATGGTCATTTGATCGCCTTTGACGATGACCTTGACACGGATCGGCACCGGTTTACCGATCTCGACGCCATCGTCGTCCATGAAGGATTTCAGCCTGATAGACGCCATCGGGGATGCTCAGCGTATGGGCACGTGCCACGGCTTCCGATTGATCCATGATGGTTTGAATGGCGTCCAAAACCGGCTCGCGGCCATAGCGGTCGAGCAATTCGAGGAAACGGCGCTCGCCAGTCTTTACAGCCGTGATTTGCGCCCGCAGATCCCCCATCGCGCGTTCGGGAATGCGGACATTCATACGTATTATCTCGACCAATTCCTCGTTCACCACGCCGGCGCGCTGATACTTAACAATTGGCAGTTGCAGCCCTTCGGAAAAAATGTCGGTAGTGATGCCGTCAAGCGTACCGCCGACGTCGGTCCAATGCGCCATGCAGCAAGTGAAAGCGCTCAGCACACCGCGGTGAAACACCGGCATCGCAAAGGTGAAGTGGTTAAGATGGCTACCGGTAAGATAGGCGTCATTGGTAACAAGGATGTCACCGGGCGCGATGCCATTAGGTCCGAAGTGCCGCAGCATCGCTTTTACAGTTTCCGCCATGCCGCGTATGAAGGTTGGAAGGCCCAGACCAATCGATACCGTCTCGCCGCGAGCGGTGAAGAGACCCACGGTGAAGTCGAGCGCCTCGTAGATCACCATATTGTAAGCGGTGCGCATGAGATTGGTCTTCATCTCTTCGGTCACCGCGAGAACACCGCTGCGAATGATCGCTGTGAGGACCGCATCCGCGCGACCGGACGGCTTCTGCTTCATCGTGACCTTCGATCAATTTCGATGACGAGGTTGCCGAGCGCGTCGACTTCGACTCTGTCGCCCGGCGGTACCAAGGTTGTTGATGCATGCTCCTCGATCAGCGCCGGCCCGGGGATGCGGTTGCCGGACCTCAAGGCATCACGGGCATAGATTGGTGTTTTTTCTGCACGACGATGTTCCGAAAAGAAAACCGGACGCGTGCCTCGTCGCGCATCGGGGACAGGCATTCGACCGCCGGGCGCCACCCTTTCCGGAATCGGCTTCTTCAACACACCGGTAACCGTGGCGCGAAGGCTCACGATTTCGGCGGGTTCATTGGGAGCGTGCGTGCCGTACCGCAACTGATGGACGTCGTCGAACCGCGCCTTGATGCCCTCGCGATCCCGACGCCGAAATAATTCTGGTGGGAGCTCTATCGTGACCGCATGCTCTTGGCCTACATATCGCATGTCGGCCGCGCGTTCGACGACAATCCGAGACGGCCGGACCTTGCTTTGAGCAAGTGCTGCCCGCCCCGCCTTGAACATGCCAGTATAGATGGTCTCGATCGCCGCGAATTCCGCCTCAGCTAACCGCATCGGCCAAGTGCGGACAAAGTCATATCGCAAGTCCGAGAACAACATGCCGAAAGCACAAAAGTGACCAGGGGCCCGCGGCACGATCACTCGCGCCATCCCGATCTCGTGGGCAATCGCTGCCGCATGAAGTGGACCGGCGCCGCCATAGGCGATTAAGGTAAACGCGGCGGCATCTAGCCCACGCTGCGTCGATACCGACTTCACTGCGTACGACATTGAGGTCGTTGCGATGCGCAGGATGCCGTCGGCCGCGGCACGAAGAGGTATATCGAGCGGTTCGGCGATGCGGTTTCCAATCGCGCGTTCCGCAGCTTCGGTGTCGAGCATCATCTCGCCGCCGAGGAAATTACTGGGATCAAGCCGCCCAAGCACGAGATTGGCGTCCGTCACAGTCGGTTCCTCGCCACCACGGCCATAGCAGGCCGGGCCAGGTTCGGCGCCAGCGCTTTTCGGCCCCACCGAGAGGGCACGGTTTTCCGCGAGCGAAGCAATGCTACCACCTCCCATGCCAACCTCGAAGACATCGATCATCGGGATCTGCACAGGCAGTGCCTGGTTATAACCCCCGATCAAGGCCGTGGTGGTCGTCAGCACCTCGTTACGATAAATGACGCCGGCCTTTGCCGTGGTCCCACCCATGTCAAAAGCGATCGTATCGTTCAGACCCAACTCACGGCTCAGGGCCCGGGCACCGACTAAGCCCGCTGCCGGTCCGGATTCGAGCATACGGACGCACTGGGTCTGCGCCTGATGCGCCTCATAAAGACCACCCGTTGACTGCACAATGAAGAATGAGCCGGCAAAACCTGACCGCTCGAGATGCAGATTAATCCCCGAGACATAGTCACGGACCGTCGGCCCAATGAAGGCGTTGGCCACGACAGTCGAGCAACGTTCGAATTCACGATACTCCTGGGATAGTTCGTGAGATGCGGTAACGAATATGCGAGGAAGCCGGTCGGCAACGATTTCTTTGACCCGCCGTTCATGCGCAATATTTCGATAGGAATGCAGTAACAGAATCGCAACGGCCTCGATACCGAGCGCCTCCAAATTATCGCAGATCGCCGCCACTCCCGTTTCATCAAGGGGCGTCCAGACGTCGCCAGAGGCGGTAATGCGTTCCCGAACTTCGAAAATCATCGCGCGCGGAATCAGCGGCGCATGCTTCTTAAAATAAAGATTGTACGAATCCGGTCGGTTTACCCGACCGATCTCATAAATGTCGCGGAAGCCCTCAGTAATGAGGAGGGCTGCTTTGGCGCCATTGCGCTCGAGCATAGCGTTGATAGCGATTGTGGAGCCGTGGAGGAACGTCTTTGCATACTGATATCGGGTACCGGCCTTGCCAACACCGTCCGCGACACCATCAACAAGGTGTGACGGCGTCGACAATGCCTTGCCCAACAGCATACGTCCCGATCGCTCTTCAAAAGCAACAATATCGGTAAAAGTGCCTCCGATGTCGGCGGCAAGCCGAGTGCGCAGGTGATGTGCCCTCCCCCAATTCTTTGACGCCACCATTAATTTGGCCGCTCTTTTGCTACTGGCTTGGTATAAGAACACGTCTCTAACGGGCATGTATCAAGGCGGCGAGCGCTGATAAAATCATCACCGGCATGGCAAATAGCGCACGCAAACGAGGTGGACGCCTCAATCCGACGCTCGATCCACGTCGGATCCTGAAAGAATGGAGACTTCTGACCCACGCGCATGTCCCGATCCACGGTGGTTGTTCGTGCGGTGGGGGTGCAGGACACATTCACATTGCAGACTTTGAACAGGATATCCTCGATTATCTACAGAACAAGTATGCCAGCGTCAGAAACGATGAAGCAATCGCGTTATTCCGGGGTGCCGAGGGTAACCTCGACATGCTGCTCGAAAAGATCGGTGAACACGCTTCCTCCACGACAGGGCAATCACTACTCGCCGACATTGCAAAGTTGGTCGAATCCATTAGGGGCGTTTACCCCGAGCATTAAGGTGAAAGCTTCTCCAGAACCTGGCCTTTTGTTTCGATGCCGAAGAAGAGGTTCACCAACCCTCCGATCAAGGCCACCAGCGCGAACATGCCAAAAACCCAGCTGATTGACCCGTGGGCCAGCACGAGCCCGACCAAGATCGGCCCAATGGCGGACGCCGCGCGGAGCCAGGCGCTCCCAACACTAACACCCAACGCGCGAATCCGGGTCGGATACAGCTCTGCTGCATAGACCAAGATGCTGATGTTGATAGTGCCGATAAAGACGAAGCTGATGGTGGCAAGCCAAACTACTTGCATTGCGGAACTTGCGCCCAAGGCCCACAAAATAATGAGCGGCGCAGCGCCTCCGAAAAACGCAAGATTGTACCAGAACCGCCGTCCGACCTTATCGATCAGCATGGCGCAAGCGATCGTCCCGCCCATTGCGACGATGTTGGTTATCAATCCGTAACCGAGCGCGGTCGAAAGCGATAGCGCAAAGACCGTGCGGTAGAGTGTCGGCAGCCAGGTGGTAAGGCCGTAGCCAACAAGATAAGAACTAGCCCAATAGGTCCAAACCAAGAGAGAGCGCTTCAGATAGATGCCGCTAACCAATTCGCGCCACCGGCCGCTACTTGATCGTCGAGGTACCCTCAGGTCCTTTTCCGGCTCACGCAACACAATCCCCTGTTTTATCGCGTCGTGCTCGATCGCCGCGACGATCTCGTCCGCTTCCGCGGCGCGGCCATGCTCGACCAACCACCGCGGCGATTTGGGCAAAAGTCGACGAAGGAAAATAACGAGCACAGCCGGGATACCACCGATGAAGAACAGCGCCCGCCAACCAATGACAGGCACCGTGAAATAGCCAAGTATGGCGACCAGTAATAAGCCGAAGGAGAATGACAATTCATATAAGATGAAAAAGCGCCCGCGGCGCTCAGCGTTAGCAAATTCGTTGATATAGGCAGCAGCTATGGGGACTTCACCACCGAGACCAATTCCTTGTAGGAACCGGAAGATCCCCAGAGATGGCGCGTCCCAGGCGAGTGCGCACGCGAAACCCATCAGGCCGTAAGCTGCGATCGTTAGGGTAGCGATCCGAAGTCTGCCGTACCGCTCAGCCAGCCAACCAAAGAAAAGCGCTCCAATCAGTTGGCCGAGAAAGCTCGCCGAAATCATCGGCCCGATTGCAAGCGGCGTCAGATGAAATACGCGAATCAGGACAGGCAAGGCATAAGCGATCGCCAGTACGTTGTAGCCATCGAAGAAAGTCGCCGTTCCCATGATTAGCCGAGCACGGACATGCCAACTGGTTATCGGCAAACGTTCCAGACGCGCGACGACTGCGTTGCCTTCAGATGTCATTAACTTCTCTCCCGACTGCTCGTCGGTCACCAGGCCGCGTATTCAGGGCGATTTTCGCGGCTGCTGATGCCGACGAAAGCGTCGACCACTGGCCTGCTTATCAGTGTGGAAACTTCCCGTGAGCATCTCGACGCCGCCATGGTGTTATGGCCGTGCATTACCACGATGTCGATAGGCCACGTCGAAGCGACACCAATTCTTCGCAACATTCCGTTGCTTCACCGCGATTGATGGCGTCCTCATTGTCATCGGAGCTCACCCTTGAGACTGGCAATTCGGGCCTAAGTGCGCTATTGCGGGCCGACGGTCAGGAAGTCGATGGGCGCGTTGCGCGTTCACAACGATGCTCGGTGATGACTCGCGCGCAATGTAGGCGAACCGCAGCTCCAGGTAGAATCGGCAAGGCGGCGTCAATTCCATTTATCAAAGTCTTGGGACCCAGGTAGGAGGAGAAACGGCCATGAAGAAAAGTTGGTCGCAGGAGGGTAAGTCTCCTTCTCAGCTGATAGACGCAAGAATTAAGGAGCTAGGCGACTGGCGGGGCAAGATGCTCAACCGGCTTCGTACCTTGATCAAGGAAGCCGACCCGGAAGTCGTCGAGGAATGGAAGTGGCGAGGGGTTCCGGTGTGGTCGCACGACGGATTGATCTGCACAGGTGAGACTTACAAGAACGTCGTGAAGATGACCTTCGCAAAAGGGGCGGCTCTGAAGGATCCTTCCCGCCTGTTCAACTCCAGTCTTGACGGGAACACAAGGCGTGCCATCGACTTCCGCGAGGGCGAGAAGCTAGACGAGGAGGCATTGAAGACGCTCGTTCGCGCCGCGGTGACGCTGAACAAATCAAAAGCGCAAAGCTAATCCGCGGTATCAAACATTTGCCGCAGGATCCTAATCTTACTGCGTCACAAACTGAGATGTGTTCTGCGCGAGGTCATGCGGGCGCAACAAGGGCATCTCGACAGAGTTGGCGCTAGCGCGATGACGATGCGACGGCGCAAGGTTGCGATCGAGTTCGGGATATGACGTTCCGGTCTGATTGGCGGGCGCCTCGCGGTCGGTAACCGCCGGGAACGGCAGGTTTCGAGAGCCACGAGGCGCCACGCAGTCCCGAGGGGGGAATTGTCTCCCGCTCGGAGATTAGGAATCCGTAGGCGGCGATGCAGAGCGTGGCGTGATGGTGGAAGCCGCGCCACCCACGACCTTCATAGTGCCCGAGGCCGAGTTCCTGTTTGAGTTCCTGGTAATCGCGCTCGATGCGCCAGCGCAGCTTGGCGAGATCGACGAGGCGCGCGAGGGCAAGGTTCGGCGGCAAGGTCGAGAGCCAATATTTGGTCGGCTCGTCTTCACCCTGGGGCCATTCGATCAGTAGCCATTCATCCCGGCGGCTCTCGGTGAGCTGGTAATCGCGATGCGCAACGCGAACGCGCATCCGGGCGAAGCGTGAGGATAGCGAGTCGCTTGTGCCTTCACGCCATTTGATCATGCGCCACGCCACTGCTGGCAGGCCGAGCGCAAGCGCCTTGACGGAAAGCGGCCGGTGTTTGGCGTCACGACCGATCAGCTTCGGGGGTCGTCCGCGACCCGACCATTTCTTCGGCGGCAGCGGTGCTGTGCCCAGGCGCCCAGACCGAGGTGTTCGGCATGATGCCGGCAACATAGCTCAACCCAAGCGCGCCGATGTCCGTGCGCAGCTCGGTGTCACTGCCATAGCCGGCATCCATCAGCACCACGCCGCGCGGAAGATCGGCCTCGCAGGCCCGGCGCGGATCTGCAGCCAGCGCAATCTGCCGGCTTGGTCTCAAAGCCGATCTCCTTGGGTACACCTGCTTCGCGCCGCCGCGCTTTGTCCATCGCCCACTCCTTCGGCACATAGAGCCGATAGGCCACTGGCAAGCTGGTGTCGTGATTGGCGACCGAAAGAGAGACGGCGATTTGGCAATTGTCTTGCTTGCCGAGTTGACCGCAGTATTGCCGCGTCGACCCCAACCGAGTGCCGGCCTTTCTTCGGAAAGCCCGGTGTCATCGATGATCCACGCTTCGATCGCGCCCGTGCCGCTCCATCTCGGGCAGCACCATCTCGCGCACCTTGGCCAGAACCTTCGCGTCGGACCAGGCGCCTGCACCGACAAAATGCAACAGCGATTGATGTTGGGCCGCGGTCCGTTCAGGCGCCGTAATCGCCGCCATCGGCTCGACGCTCTTGCGCTCCACAGGCATCATCAGCCCTACGCAATAGTCGCGCAGCGGTTCGGCCCGGTCCGCGTGCCCGATCGCGCCAACAAGCCCCTGACATACGCGCGCGCGCGCGCGCGCGCGCGCTCGTGCGCGCGCGCGCGCTCGCGCGCGCTCGCGCGGGGGAGGTTAGCACTGAGATTGCGAGGATCGGAGGAATTTTGGTGGCGGTCCGCGGTCGCGATTTGCACGCGCAAGATTGAGTTGCGAAAGCGGCGCTCCGGATTCGATTGTTGCTGGCGTGTACGCTCGCCGCAGCCCATCAGGCTGCGGCGGCGAGCTTGAGGAGGTTGTGAACGGTGCAGAGCAAGGCCCATTCGGCCTTGACCTTGTCGATGCCGCGCAGGAGGAACTGGCGGAAGCCTCGGGCATGCTTGATCTGACCGAACACGGGCTCGACGACCTGCTTGCGCAAGCGATAACGGCTGCGGCGGCCGGCGCGCTTCAGTTTCGTGGCCATGCGGGCAACGCGGCTGCCCGCCCGGGGCGTGCGCTGCGCGACCGCGGCGGCGGTGCCATGGTGCTGGCGTCCGGTGGCGATGTAGGCGTTGATACGGCGCTTGGCGAGGGTGCGGAGATTGGCCTCGGAGCAGTAGCCGGCATCGGCAGAGATCTCGTCGGGGTTGCGGTGGAGATTGGTCCTGATCGCGGCGACGAGCGGGGCCAGCTGCGCCTGGTCGGTGGTGGCGTTGCTTAAGTCGTGCGCGACGATCACCTGCGCTTCGGCGTCGACCGCGGCCTGGGCGTTGTAGCCCTGGATGAAGCCGTCGTTGGTCTTCATGATCCGGCTCTCGGGATCGGTGAAGTTGCGCTGCGCCTTGTCCGCGGGCGGCGCCGGTTCGGCCGGAGGGTGTGCCGGCCCGCTGGGGCCAGAACCGTCGCCCTTTTCGCTCGCCTGCGCCGCCGCGGCCGCGCGCGCCTCGGCCTCGAGCGCTGCCTTCGCCGTGCGGATTTTCTCCAGCCGCCGCTGCTTGTTCGCCATCCACTCCGGCATCTCGTCGCCGCGCCGCTCGACGCCGTGCACGCGGTCCTCGGCCGCGTCGGTCTCTGCCGCCGCGGCCAGCCAGCGCTCAACTTCCGCCGCCAGCGCTGGCGCCGCCTGCTTCATCCGCCCGTAGCTCATCGCCTTGTGCTTGGAGGCGTTCGCCTTGATCTTGGTACCGTCCAAGGCGACGTGACCGAGCTTCACCAGACCCGCCGCCCGGCACAGCTTCAACACCTGTTGGAACAATCCCGAGAGTGCCGCCAGGTGCCGCTTGCGGAAGTCGCTGATGGTGCGGAAGTCGGGCCGCTGCATCCCCGTTACCGCGGCAAAATCGAGCCGCTCCTCGCACGCCTTGGCGATCCGCCGCGACGAGTAGATGCCTTGGCTGTAGCCATAGAGCAGCAGCGCCACCATCATGCCCGGATGGTAGGGCGGGTAGCCCCGCTCCTCCTCATACGTGTCCATGATCGCCGACAGATCGAGCCCGTCGCGCACGGTCTCGCGCACGAAGTGCGCAAGATGGCCGGCGGGCACCAAATCCTGAATCGAGGGCGGCAGCAGCCAAACTTGGTCAACGTCCCACGCACGAAAGGTCTTGCTCATGCCGCATAGCGAATTACGTCACCGCATTGCCGTCGAGCAAAATCCGATTACCCGGACACACTCCTAGTCTTACTGCGTCACAAACTGAGATGTGTTCTGCGCGAGGTCATGCGGGCGCAACAAGGGCATCTCGACAGAGTTGGCGCTAGCGCGATGACGATGCGACGGCGCAAGGTTGCGATCGAGTTCGGGATATGACGTTCCGGTCTGATTGGGGGCGCCTCGCGGTCGGTAACCGCCGGGAACGGCAGGTTTCGAGAGCCACGAGGCGCCACGCAGTCCCGAGGGGGGAATTGTCTCCCGCTCGGAGATCAGGAATTGTAAGCGGCGATGCAGAGTGTGGCGTGGTGGTGGAAGCCGCGCCACCCACGACCTTCATAGTGCCCGAGGCCGAGTTCCTGCTTGAGTTCCTGGTAATCGCGCTCGATGCGCCAGCGCAGCTTGGCGAGATCGACCAGGCGCGCGAGGGCAAGGTTCGGCGGCAAGGTCGAGAGCCAATATTTGGTCGGCTCGTCTTCACCCCGGGGCCATTCGATCAGTAGCCATTCATCCCGGCGGCTCTCGGTGAGCTGGTAATCGCGATGTGCAACGCGAACCCGTATCCGGGCGAAGCGTGAGGACAGCCAGTCGCTTGTGCCTTCACGCCATTTGATCATGCGCCACGCCACCGCTGGCAGGCCGAGCGCAAGCGCCTTGACGGAAAGCGGCCGGTGTTTGGCGTCACGACCGATCAGCTTCGGGGGGCGTCCGCGACCCGACCATTTCTTCGGCGGCAGCGGTGCTGTCCCAGGAGCCCAGACCGAGGTGTTCGGCATGATGCCGGCAACATAGCTCAACCCAAGCGCGCCGATGTCCGTGCGCAGCTCGGTGTCACTGCCATAGCCGGCATCCATCAGCACCACGCCGCGCGGAATATCGGCCTCACAAGCGGCGCGGATCTGCGCCAGCGCAATCTCCGGCTTGGTCTCAAACCCAATCTCCTCGGGAACCCCCGCCTCGCCCCGCCGCGCTTTGTCCAAGGCCCAATCTTTCGGCACATACAGCCGATAGGCCACCGGCAAGCTGGTGTCGTGATTGGCGACCGATAGAGAGACGGCGACTTGGCAATTGTCCTGCTTGCCGAGTTGACCGCAGTACTGCCGCGTCACCCCCACCGAGTGCCGGCCTTTCTTCGGAAACCCGGTGTCATCGATTATCCACGCCTCGATCGCGCCGTGCCGCTCCATCTCGGGCAGCACCATCTCGCGCACCTTGGCCAGAACCTTCGCATCCGACCACGGCGCCTGCCCGACAAAATGCAACAGTGATTGATGTTGCGCCGCCGTCCGCTCCGGCGCCGTCACCGCCGCCATCGGCTCAACGCTCTTGCGCTCCACCGGCAGCATCAGCCCCACGCAATAGTCGCGCAGCGGTCCCGCCCGGTCCACGTGCCCGATCACGCCAACAAGCCCCTCGACATACGCGGCAAAGCGCGATTTACTGCGCGCGCTCGTTTGGAAATCCATCTCAGCCCTCATGCCGATCATGAATCTTCCCGCGTATCACGATTTGCAAATTCGCGAATCTTCCCCTTTTTGTGACTCAGTAAGACTAATACAATTCAGGGTTTTGATCCCATTATCGAGGCAATAGCTGAAACCGATCGGTAGTTTGGATCATCCTACCGGTTTGTGGCAAACGCGGACGGCGACGCCCGGTGCTGGCGTAGGTCGTCCGGGTACCGCTAGCGAACCGCGATAATCCTTCCTTAAATCCACGGTGAAGACTGCTAGACTAGGAGGATGTTGTATTATTGAGGTGCAAGGCCGCGGACGCGGGGCGTAGCAAACCGACGCCGAATTCTGCCTGATCACGCGAAGTGGGGTGACAACGATGGTTATCGACACGATGGCTGCACAGGTTTCGGGTAATAATGGCTTCTTTGCCGCGCTCGACCAAAGCGGTGGCTCGACGCCCGGCGCGTTGCGTCTCTATGGGATCCCAGACAGTGCCTACAGCTCCGAAACAGAAATGTTCGCGCTTATGCACGCGATGCGCAGCCGCATTATCATGGCTCCCGCTTTCGTCGGAACCAACATCATCGGCACCATTCTGTTCGAGCAAACGATGGATCGAGAGATTCAGGGGACGCCTGTACCTGCATTCCTTTGGGAGGATCGTAAAGTTGTTCCCTTCGTTAAGGTCGACAAGGGGCTTGAGGCGGAGCGTGACGGCGTCAGACTCATGAAACCCATCCCTTCGCTTGATACCCTGCTGGATCGCGCCGTCAGGTTGCGGGTATTCGGGACCAAGATGCGGTCGGTCATCAACCTGTCCTCCAAGGAGGGAATTACAGCCGTAGTCGCGCAACAATTCGAATTGGCGGCACGGATAGGGCACCATGGCCTGATGCCTATCATCGAGCCGGAGGTTCTGGTGACGAGTCCTGACAAGAAAGGTGCCGAAGCTATTTTATTTGCGGAGCTCAAACGTAACCTCGATGCGCTACCCATCGATCAAAAGGTTATACTAAAGCTCACGATACCCGAAGTGCCGGATCACTATTTGGAGCTGATCAAGCATCCGCATGTTGCAAGGGTCGTTGCACTGTCCGGTGGTTACACGCGAGCCGAAGCCTGCAAGCGACTTGCCGTCAATCACGGCTTGATCGCCAGCTTCTCGCGGGCGTTGGTTGAGGGCCTCACCCACTCGATGAGCGATGCGGAGTTCAATGCGGCGGTTGCCAAATCAATCGAGCAGATCTATCGCGCTTCGACGGTGAAGGTTTAATAACCCGATCAGTTACCCACGCCTTTGGCGAAACCGGCGAATGAGGGCGTTGGTCGAGCTGTCGTGAGAAAGCTCTCGCCCACCCGATTTACTGAGCTCGGGGATGATCCGTTGTGCCAGGATCTTACCCAATTCGACACCCCATTGGTCGTAGGAGTCGATGTTCCATATCGCGCCCTGAGTGAAAACGCTGTGTTCATACAGCGCGACCAGAGCGCCAAGGCTGAACGGTGTCAATGCGTCCGCAAGGATTGTGTTGCTTGGCCGATTGCCCTCCGTCACGCGGAATGGAGTTCTGGAAAGCTGGCGAACCCTCGGCCGTTAGTTCCTTTGCCGTCTTGCCAAAGGCCAGAGCCTCGGCCTGTGCGAATAGGTTAGCCATTAGCAAATCGTGATGCTCAGCCAGCGGGCTAAGTGGTCGACAGAAGCCGACAAAGTCGCACGGCACCAGTTTCGTTCCCTGATGCAGCAACTGGTAAAACGAGTGCTGTCCATCGGTGCCTGGTTCACCCCAAATAATCGGGCCCGTCTGCAGACTCACCGAATGGCCCTCCATATCAACATGCTTGCCGTTGCTCTCCATCTGCAATTGCTGCAGATAGGCGGGGAAACGGCGCATATGTGACGAGTAGGGCATTATGCCGAGTGTTTGCGTCCCGAAGAAGTTGTTGTACCAGACGGTCAACATGCCCATTAGCATTGGCAAGTTGCGATCGGACGGTGCTGTGCGGAAGTGCTCGTCCATTGCGTGAAAGCCCGCGAGCATATCGCGAAATCCGTCCGGGCCGATTGCAATCATCGTGGACAAGCCGATAGCCGAATCCATCGAGTAGCGGCCGCCAACCCAATCCCAGAAGCCAAACATGTTAGCTGGGTCGATACCAAACTTCCGCACCGCCTCGGTATTCGTGGACAGCGCCACAAAATGCTTGGCAACGGCCGCATCCGAGCCTAGCGCGTCAACCAACCATTTGCGCGCGGTTGCGGCATTGGTCATGGTCTCAAGCGTCGTAAACGTCTTAGACGCGACCACGAACACTGTCTCGCCCGGATCCAGACCCAGCGTCGCTTCGGTAAAGTCCGCGCCATCCACGTTCGATACAAAGCGGAACGTCATCGACCGCATGCTGAACGGACGCAACGCCAAATACGCCATCTCAGGGCCGAGATAAGAACCGCCAATGCCGATATTGATAATATTGCGAATACGCTTGCCGGTGTGGCCCAGCCACTTGCCCGAGCGAACGGCTTCCGCAAAGGCAGACATGGCATCGAGAACTTGGTGCACATCTGGGACGACGTCGTGCCCGTCCACAAGTATATGTGCTGTGCGTGGCGCGCGCAGCGCAACGTGCAATACGGCCCGCTGTTCGGTAGTATTGATCTTCACGCCGCTGAACATTGCGTCGCGACGTTCGGCGATGCCCCGTTCCTGAGCGAGCCGAAGCAGGAGCTGCACGGTTTCGTCGGTGATACGATTCTTCGAGTAGTCCAGGTAAAGCCCTGCGCCCTCTGCGACGAAGCGTTCTCCGCGATGTGGATCCTCGGCGAAGAGCTGGCGTAAATGTACATCCTTTATCTGCTGGTAATGCGAGGCCAGAGCCAGCCACGCCGGCGTTTCGGTTCCGTGTTGCATATCCGAAGCCTCCTCCTGTCTATATGCCGTGTGAAGCGTGCTCTGCGTTAAAGGTATCTTAGCCAGCTTTGTCCAACGGTGGCCGGGAGCTGCGTTACGCTGGTATTGGCGCTCGACAACCTACACGAAAACGCCGGTTCGTCAGCTCGACGTGCACCGCCTCATATCTCGCGGCGCTCCCCGACCAGCCGCCCCTTGGGTTCCGCGCCGTAGGATGCTTTGCTGCAAGCACATCCGCGCGAGCAAAGCATCATGGAGACGCTCGCAACTTGGACGCACGTCAATCGCTCTCCGTCTGTGCGCGCTTGGCAGGCGTGTCAACGCTACACCAGGGCCTCCAAGGCCTAGCGAAGTTGCTTATCTCGTCGGTGCCCAAAGAACTCACCCTTCCCGTATCCGGTCTTGACTATGCCAGAGCCATGCTCTTGGTTTCGATCGAGTGCAGCAAATCCTTCCACGAATCGACGAAGGATTTAGCCCCTTCAACCTGCAATTGCGCAGCCAGCGCGGCGACATCGATGCCAGCACGGATGAAGGCAACCAGGACCTGCTCGGAGTCGCCACCGTCCCGCGATATCACGTGATCTGCAGCGCCGTGTTCCGCGAACGCGAGCAGCGTCTCCTCTGGCATCGTGTTTATTGTGTTTGGCGCACCCAAAGCGCCAACGTAAAGCACATCGGGTGCCTTAGGATCTTTTGTGCTTGTGCTGGCGAAGAGCAGCCTTTGCGGCCGCGCCCCCCACCCCTCAAGACGCTGCCAACGATCGGAGTCCAACAGGTCGCGATACGCCTTGTAGCTTTGCTGCGACACCGCGATCCCAAGCCGATCCCGAAGATCACTGGGAACCTTGTCCTGTACGGCTTTGTCCCAGCGACTAACGAATATTGAAGCGACAGAACGCACATCGGGACTCAATCCGGCTGCAACACGCCGTTCGAGCCCACGCATATAGGCGTCGGCGGCGCGCACATAGTCGTCGCGCGAGAACAGCAGGGTAACATTGATCGGTACCCCAGAAGCGATCGCCTCCTCGATGGCGGGCAGCCCCTCCAAGGTTCCGGGAATTTTGATAAACAAGTTCGGGCGCTTGGCGCTAGCATGCAATGCGCGCGCCTCAGCCACGGTCTTGGCAGTATCATGCGCAAGGAGCGGCGAGACCTCGAGCGAAACCCAGCCATCAACGCCCGCGGTTCGCTGGTGGATCGGAGCGAACATGTCAGCCGCCTTCGTCAGGTCCTGGATCGCCAGCTCAAAAAACAGTGCTTCACCTTTTTTGCCGGCGCGTACCTGGCGCCTGATTTCATCGTCGTACGAGTTGCTGTGGGCAATGGCGCGATCAAAAATTGTTGGGTTCGACGTGAGGCCAGTCACCGACAATTCGTCGATGTATCGCCGAAGAGTGCCGTTGACCAACAAGTCGCGGTTGATGTTGTCGAGCCACAAACTTTGGCCCAGACGATGTAGCTGCTCCGTCGCCTTCATTTCCAATCTCCCATCACTGTCTCGCGTTGTCGGAGAACTCGTGCGCGACAAGATCCGCAATGTGGTTCAACTGAATTTCGCCGTGCGGATACTTGGCCAGGGCTTCGGGATCCGTCGCATAGTGTCCTTGGCGCGCAAATACCGTGGTAACTTGTGATCCCCAGAACCTCTTTATCGCATCTAGAATGCGCAGCTTATCATCGATCATCACGTAGTGCTTAGCAGGGTAGCGCCGCACGACATCGTCCAGCGCTTCCTCCTTGTGAACGTAAATCAGCACATGTCCTTCAAAAACGCGCCACAAACCTGATCGTTCAACCTTACGCGGCTGAAACACCGCATCGCCATCTGACAGAATAACCACCGGACCCCATTGTCGAACGTGTCTTACCGCATCGAGCGCACCGGGATAGAGCCGTTCCGCGAAGGGATAATCGACCAGCCAGTTCGATGTGCTGAGCACTCTTGGGTCGCACATGGCTTCGAGGCGGTAACGTTCGAGTGCCCCGATATAGTCGGCATAACCCAGTTCGTTGCGAAGTGTCTCAAAAATTTCCCAATAGCGATTGCGTGCGGCGGCGCCGTGTTCCGCGCTAAGATACTTGTCCAGATCAGCTTGCACGCGATCGTTGTCGAGTAGTGTGTTGTCGACATCAAATAGAAAAGCGATCTCGTGCGTCATGAAGAAGCTCCAGTGACTGCGCTCGGGTTTCGCCATGGGCCATCGCCATCAATCAGCGCTTCTGACTCGCCTGGACCCCACGTTCCTGGCGCATACGGATAGACAGGCGTGACGTTGCCGAGAATCGGTTCGACGATGCGCCATTGCGCATCCACGATATCGTCGCGACCGAACAATTCGCTAACCCCGCGCATCGCATCGCCAAGCAACCGCTCATAGGGTGGCCGCAGGTTTGGCGCATGCTCGGTCAGGATCATCTCGACGTCCTCTCCCACCATGCGCTCGCCGGGAAGCTTCACGCGCACCCCCATGGCGATGCTGACATCGGGGCTAATGCGCATACGCATATGTCCCGAGCTCGACGGCACCAGCTCGTCGAACGTCTCACGCGGCGGTCGTTTGAAATGCACCATGACTTCCGTCGCCGTCACGGGGAGCATCTTGCCGGCGCGGATGTATATCGGCACGTGGGCCCAGCGCCAGGAGTTGATGTATAACTTCAATGCAACGAAGGTCTCCACGTTC
Organism: uncultured Alphaproteobacteria bacterium; assembly: GCA_963804725.1. GTDB lineage: Bacteria > Pseudomonadota > Alphaproteobacteria > ATCC43930 > CGMCC-115725 > JAATGI01. The sequence continues at coordinate 113,617 of CAWDRN010000016.1, forward strand.
GACCCCGCACGCACACCGGGCACCGACTGGTATCCGGTGTACTGCCCGCGGACCACATCGGAGACGTCCAGTGGCCGCATCGCTTTCAGCAACGCCGCTTTCTGGTCCCGTACTGCTTCGGTTTCCTCACCAGTCGGCGGATCCATCGTCAGTTGCGCCAGGACCTGCAGCATGTGATTTTGCACCACGTCGCGAATGGCGCCCGTTTCATCATAAAAATGTCCGCGATCCTGAACGCCGAAATCCTCGGCCATTGTGATCTGGATGCTGCTGATATATTCGCGATTCCACAGTGGCTCGAACATCGAATTCGCGAAACGCGTGTAGATGAGGTTCTGGACCGGCTCCTTGCCGAGGTAATGATCGATACGGAAGATGTTCTCTTCGGGGAAATACTGTGACAGCAGACGGCTGAGTGCGCGTGCCGTACCGCGGTCGTGCCCAAACGGCTTCTCGATCACTAGACGTGCGCCAGCTGCGGAGCCCGAATTCGCCAAACCTTTCGCTACCGTCGCAAACAAGCTCGGAGGGACCGCGAGATAATGTAGCGGTCGCTGTGCCGTACCAAGCTTTGTGTGCAGTTCGACGAACGTGTTCTCGTCGCTGTAATCCCCATCCACGTAGCGCAGCAGATCCAACATCCGTTGCAGCACCTCGGGCTTGGTGTCCTTGCCGCCGTGCTGCTGCACACTATCCACTGCGCGTGCCTTCAATTGGTCCAGGTTCCATCCCGCTTTGGCGACACCGATGATCGGGACGTTGAGCCCTTCGTCACGTACTAATCCCAGTAATGCCGGAAAGATCTGTTTGTGAGCCAGATCGCCTGTCGCACCGAAAAAGACGATCGCATCGGATGGACTTGTTACGGTCATGGTGTCCTGCAGGTTGTTATCGGGACGGCCTTCGAATGCGAAGCGGATTGGCGGCCGGGATGCGGTTGGTAATCGGCGTTGCCGCGTGACTCGATCCTAGAGTAGAGCACCGCGCTCGTGACTGGCACTTCCACGCCTTTGCGGTTTTCTCGTGAAGAAGACACGGTGGATTTGCCTCCTTGGTAGTCAGTGGTGCCGAGAGCCGATGGCGGTTTTGGCCGCGGCGGTAACGCTATCGACAGTGAAGCCAAAATGTTCAGCGACGACTTTCATCGGGGCCGACATGCCGAACGTGTTCATTCCCAGAACCTCCCCAGCAGAACCGGCGTAACGCGCCCAACCTAGTGGCGAGCCCTCCTCGACAGCCACGCGTGCCGTTACTGAAGGGGGCAACACGCTGGCGCGGTACCCTGGATCTTGCTCTTCGAAAAGTTCCCATGAAGGCATGCTGACCACCCGGGCCATGATGCCGTCAACCCCAAGCTTCTCGCGTGCCCCCAGGCACAGCGCTACTTCACTACCGCTGGCGATGAGGATTACGTCCGGCGTCCCCTTCGTGTCCGCGAGAATGTAAGCGCCCTTGGCAAGCCCGGAGGCTGCCGCCAAGTTGCTACGATCCAAGATTGGCAGCGCCTGCCGTGAGCAGATCAGTGCGACCGGCCGGCTCGTCAACTTCAGCGCGCAGCGATACGCCTCGGACATTTCGTTGGCATCGGCAGGGCGGATCACCACCATGCCCGGAATGGCACGCAGCGAAACAAGTTGCTCGACCGGTTCATGTGTCGGTCCATCTTCGCCAACACTTATCGAATCATGAGTCCAAATGTGGATCACGGGCAGATCCATCAACGAGGCAAGCCGGATGGCGCCGCGCGCATAGTCGGTGAAGATGAGAAAACCCGAGCCGAACGCTCTGAGGCCACACAATGTCATGCCATTTACCGCCGCGCACATGGCGTGTTCGCGAACGCCGTAGTGCATGTTGCGGCCGTGATAGTCACCGATGGGTCCCATGGCCTGAAAATCGCCGGCCGTTGCGAAGGTTAGCCGTGTCTTAGTGCTGGGGGCGAGGTCCGCTGCCCCGCCGACGATCCAAGGGATGCGTTGTGCGACCGCATTCAGGACTCTGGCAGATGCATCTCGTGTGGAGATTCCACCGGCATTTTGCGGAAATGCCGGTAACACCGCTTCCCAGCCCTCCGGCAATTCACGCTTGCCCATGCAGGTAACCTGCTCGGCTAGGTCCGGATATTCGGCGCGGTAACGCTGAAACATCAACTGCCACGCGGCAGATAAGGCCGCGCCACGTTTGCCCAGGTGTGCTGCGAAATGGTCGCGCACGCCGTCCGGTATGACGAAACTCTGCAAGGGATCGAAGCCAAAGAATTGCTTGACGAGGCGCACCTCCTCTTCGCCGAGCGGCTCGCCGTGCGCTTCGGGCGAATCATGCTTGTGCGGCGAGCCGTAACCGATATGGCTTTGCACAATGATGAGGGTGGGCCGATCGGACGTGCGCAAAAAGCTCTGGTATGCCCGCTCGAGCCGCGGCGTGTCGTTGGCATCAACCACCTGCAGGACGTTCCAGCCATATGCCAGGAAACGTCCGGCCACGTCCTCGGTGAAAGCTATGTCAGTGTGGCCTTCAATGGTGACGCGGTTGCAGTCGTAGATCCAGCACAGGTTGGACAACCGAAGATGTGCTGCTGTTGAAGCGGCCTCACTAGAGATACCCTCCATCATATCGCCGTCACCGCAGAGGGCATAGACGTTGAAGTCAAATAGGTCGAAACTTGGCCGATTATAGGTGGCACCAAGCCACCGGGCGGCGATCGCCATACCAACACTGGTCGCGACACCTTGGCCGAGCGGGCCCGTGGTTGTCTCAACACCAGTAGTCCAACCGTACTCCGGATGGCCCGGACAACGGCTCCCCGCCTGCCGGAAGGTCTTGATGTCATCGAGCGTCACGGCTGCGCGGTCCGCACTCTCATAGCTTCTACTGCTCGCCTTCACCCCGGCAAGGTGGATCAGGCTGTAGAGCAGCATGGAAGCATGGCCGCTCGACAACACGAAGCGGTCGCGATTGATCCAGTCAGGGTTTTGGGGATCAAAGCGCAGGATGCGCTGCCACAACGTGTATGCTGTCGGCGCCGCGTCCAATGGCGTACCTGGATGGCCGGACTTTGCCTTTTGCACGGCGTCCACAACCAGCATTCGAATGGTGTCGATCGCTAGCTGATCCATCCCAGCCTGGTTCTTGACTTCGTTGCCTGCCATGGTCAGAGCTCCCCGTTCGCTGTGATCGCAACTACCCGGTCATGCTCAATCCACTTGTCCGATGCCTTCTCCATGATTGAGAAAATGACCTGCTGCCCGGCTTTGAGCTGCTCGGTCGCGATATCTGCCACATGCAGCCCGAGCGGCCCCTCGACCGTCGCGTTGTCATGCACGGCTTGCCAACCATCAACTCCCCAGTGCACCAGACTTGGTTGCTCAAAGATCAAGCGCAATCCCTGTCCCTCGGTCATCCAGCCGATCTGCATGCGCCTGCTCCAGTGCGCGCGCGGTGAGCGAGGCTTGACGCCGCCGTAGCGCAGCCACACGGCTTCTGGCCGATCGAACGGTCGGCCAAGACGCTGGCTGACAATAAGCTTCATGAACTCGGCGTGCGCCCAGACGAGTGGCATCGCGGAACCAGATGGGCGGCCGGGGGAAAGTCCGTTGGCGGGAACGGGCTCTGCATCCCATACCTGCTCCGGAATAAGGCCGGAAGGACTGCTCATACGCATCATCGCACCGAGCAGGTTGCGGACCTCGGGCTCGCGCCCTGCGACAAGCTCGTAGTGGCCGCGTTCGCCTGTTAGCAGTGGCCAAGCACGACCTTGACCAGTGCCGTTGTAAGGACCTCCATCTGCCTGTTCGCCGTAGCCATCATCGTTGTAGCGATACCAGCTCGGCCCGGATGGCGTCTCCACTCGGAGCATTCCGTCAACGAGCGCTAGCGTTGCGGTTACCACTGGGTCATCGGGCCGCCGCAATCCATATCGTACTAGCTGGAGAAAATCAGTGCTGATCAGCGTGTCGGCCGGAACCAGGTGTTCGCCAACATGGTTCCGCACAGGAACTGACGTTTGGATGGCGCTCGGATCAGCGAGTATCTCCGAGGGCGCGGCACGAACATAGTAGTGGCCGACATCATATCGTGACATCAGTGCCGGATTGGCCCCGGTACACCAAGCCTCGATACGAGAATTCCAATCATCAGCGAGCAGGAGAATATCACGCATTTCATCACCGCCAAGAAGATCGGCACCGCACACAAGAGCGGCGATGGTGGCTGCGAGGGTGAACGTGTTGATCCCCGCCATCTCTTCCCAGCGGTCCTGATCTGTTGACGGACCATGAAGTGCGATAAATAAAAGCGCCCTGCGTATCATGTCTGTGACAGCAATGTCGCCCAAAGCGTCCGCCTGAGCCAGACCACAGGCAAGCAGAACAGGAAACGCGACCTCGTCGAGCTGAATACCCTGCCAGTGCGGTCGACCTCCGAGCCACTGGTTCTGTGACCAGCGCCCGTCGGACAACTGGGTCGCGACAAGGTAACCGAGTATATTGCGAGCGTCGTCTGCCGCGCCCAGGGCAAGCAGTGCTCCAGCACTCTCGACAAGATCACGCGGCCAAACTAAGTGGTATCCGCCTCGATCGTTTGTGCTGTTGCCCCACGGGATGCTGAGGCTCGCGACCATCGCGCCCCGGAACGTCTTATCCTGGTGCGTGCGAAGTACCATGGCAGAAACATGGAGCGCGTCCCGAAACTGACCAGGATACTGTTTTGTTTCGACATTGTTGGTATGCCAAACTTCCCAGCTCTTGACATGACGATGCCAAACGGAGGCAAAAGGCTGCAGAAGAGCGGAAATCGCGAGGGTAGCCGCGGAACTCCTTGTCTCCCGCTAAACCAAGGGCAAATACAGCCTTACGGCAGCCGACCTCACCAAGCAGTGCAACATTACCAGGGCCCGCGTGAGTGTACGTCCAGGTCATTGTCCCATCGATCGCGAAGTCCTGCCATCCGTCGCTAACGCCGACAAATCCGGCACTGGCGCGACTCCACGCATCGCGGTGTGAGTCCGCATTCGCCGCCGCGAGTGCGAGCGCGAACGGCTCTCTCTCGGCACACAGCACCTTGCGATCACGATTTACAAAAACCTCCGCAGTATTGTCGTCGCCCGCGCCGAGATGTGGTGCAAGCAGGACGTAGAGCGCGAGGTCCGGATCGCCAGTCAGCGACGCCTCAATCAAAAGCACATCACGATCAAGATCCGGCGCTACCCTCAGCGCAAGCTCATAACGTGAATGGCGGTGCAAGATTTGCACAGCAGGGATGCCGGCACCGGCAGTCGTGAGGGTGTAGTTCGCCTCGCGCTTGACCTCGATCCAGAAACCACGACCGTCGGCCACGATAAATCCAAGATCACGGATCTGTGGGTGGTCGATGTGGGGCCAATACACCTCATTGACAATACCATGCCCCATGGTGAACCACAGCCGAGACGCGCCGAGCGCGGTCCCAACCATGTCCTTGGCGCTGCTGGTCCACGTTGGTCGTATGCCTGGACTTCCGGGTGCATGCATAGCGGGCAATACCTCCGTTCCGCTCTAAATTCTCGGCGCTGCTGAACGGAAACATCCGGGTGACCCACTTTGCAGTTCCATTCTGACCCCCTCACTCACCAGAGAAAGTTCGTTCTCGACGATTTCACGCACCATCAGGTGCCCCGAGGAACTATGAATTCGCCGCCTTCTTGACCGCCGGTGACCGCTACCTCGCAAGCACACTCCGCGAATATGCAACCCCATCTACGTACCGATGATACAGCCAATCGGTCAGACTCCTACAAGGGCGCGAGACGGGCGCCTCCATCCTCGCCGACACCGCCAGGCATCGATCGGCGTTCCCATCATCGCTCTGCGTCAAAAGCATGCCGATGCGCGCCATCATAGTAGCAAAGACTCGCCTCTGCGGGCATAGTACTAAAGCGTGAGAATGGAACGGCTTTTCACCGCGGCCGTATGTCTTGAGCGGTCCGCCAGTCCGGTCTCCCGGACGACTGGCGTCTATCGGCCGATTTTCGAGAGCCGCAAAGACCAGACTGATGGCCCTTAGTGGCAAAAATGTTTCAGCGCCACGACAAGTGTGCGGGCGGCAAACGGCTCACGTGCCGACGTGGGAGCCGCTGTTCGGCGCACATCTGTCTAGGAGGGATCATGGCCGAAAGGCGCCGCGCCATCGGCTAGGGAGCAGCCCCAGCCAGGGCACCAGGTGGAAAGCGCTCATCAGCAAGTACATCGGCATCATTCCGGTCAGCAGTGATCCGTCCGGGGTGGCCGTACAGATCATATCAGGCATGCTGCCACGATGTACGGCTGTGAGTAGTGCCATGATGGCAAAGGTCGGCGTCGCCGCGAGGGATAGCCAACGGGCGGCGCACGCTCTAGTCCGTTTCGGGCCTCGCGCGACGTCCGTAGCAACTGAGTCGATCATGCCGGCGATCATCTCGGTGCATCTCCACTGTCTGCTCGGTACCGATCGAGCCGGCGCACCGAATTCATCCGCAATGGCCGTCGCGGTGGGCGCGCCGAACTCAGCCCATGCCGGTTCCCAGCTCGTCAGAGTGCCCGGCCTTCAGGCGAGACCATTGGGCTGTGGGGCGTCCATCGCTGCGGATAGCTTCCTTGCCTTTGAGGCGTTGTGGCCAGCCGGTCGGCGAATCCTCCCACGCCTCCTGTCGCCCGTAGACGGTCAAGTCGAGCAGCCGGTAACTGTTGTCCATCGCCTCGACGCCGCGCCTTGTGGTCCAGTAAGTCTCAAAGACACTGGATCCTCGTCGCAGGTAGCAGACGATGTGCATCAGGCCCACCCGGCGTCCGACCAAGAGCGTGTCGAGCGAGTGCAGGGCTGAGTACCACGGCATGTCCCAGCCCATGAAATCGCGGTACCGCGCGCTCTCGTGGTATGGACCCTGGCAAAACACGGCGTATGTGACGTCGCGGGAATGTATATAGGACAGCTCTCGGACCTGCGATGTGACCCAAGTGCACCCCTCGCACTGCTCCGGCGCGGGGTGACCGGCGTGCCACATGAAGTAATAGGCGATGAGCATCCGGCGTCCGTCAAAAACATCCAACAGTGTTACCGTCCCATGTTTGCCGATGAGCGGAGTTGCACCATCCACCTCGACCATCGGGAGCCGTCGCCGGGCAGCCGCGATGGCGTCGCCTTCCTTTGTGTGGGCCTTCTCTCGAACTCGCAACGTGTCCAGCGCTGCCTGGAAGGTGCGGCGATCGACTATTTTGGGTGCTCCAGGTTCATCTCTCATGATGTCTTCCACCGTTCTTTCGCTTGCTACACACGCTTTGGCTCCTCGGCATCGCGCTTTCTGAAAGCCGCCTCGCCGGCGTCAGACACCTTGACCCACTTCGGGTCGGGAGAGGATTCGGCGGCGTAGTTGTCGTGCCAATTCCACCACTTGTACGGCGGGGTCTGGGGGTAACCCACCGGCAAGTCTTCCCAAACCTCTTGACGACCGAGCGGGCTGATATCGAGGTAGCTCCAGATGGTCCCCATCGCCTCGTCGCCGCGATTATTGATAAAGTAGGTGCGGAATACGCGCTTGCCGTCGCGGAGGAACACGTTATGGCCGTGCCACTCATCCACGCCGAAGTCCGCGTCGAAGCCGTCGGTGATTGTGTACCAGGGTATATCCCAGCCCATCCGCGCTTTCAGGCGTGCGATGTCCGCCATTGGCGCTCGCGAGACGTATGCGAGGGTGGTGTCGCGAGCGTTCAGATGGGCGAGGTGGGAGACCTGATCGGCACCCAGCGAGCAGCCGCGGCACGCGTGGTCGGGCCAGCCAAACACCCCGGGCTCGAAGAACGCGCGATAGACGATCAACTGGCGGCGACCCTCGAACAGGTCGAGCAGGCTAACCCTGCCGCGGGGCCCCTCGAATTCGTACGCTTTCTCAACGGCCATCCACGGCATCCGCCGGCGTTCGGCGGCCAGGGCGTCGCGGGCCCTTGTCACGGCCTTTTCCTTCACGAGCAACTGCTGGCGCGCGGCCTCCCAGGCCTGCGGCGACACGATCGGAGGTGTGTTTGTTCCGGGAAGTCCCTTGTCCTGCTGCAAGTCTTTCGCTTTGTTCTCGTCCACGGGTCTCTCCTGTTACGTTGCTCTACCTTGGTCTGGTGTCGTCCATGACCCCAGTATTGGCGGCGGTATCGAACGTTGGAAGTAACAAGTGTGGCGGGATTCTCCGATCCGGACAGCTCCTGACGCCCCGAAAGGCCCGAACTCGGTTGCTCGCTTGCTTTAATAGCGCTACCGATTAAATCGTATGCGATCTATTGGCGCAATGTCAATCGCTTGCGATTTGATCGTTGTCGATCTATCTCTCTAACGATGAAAAACCGCCGACGCGATCCTCCGACCACCATCCCGTTGGAACTACGGGGATTTTTGTGCTTTGCCATCTATTCGGCGACTCACGCGTTCAATCGCGTATACCAACCCCTGCTCGGGGATCTCGGGCTGACCTACCCCCAATTTATTGCCTTGATTCTTTTGTGGGAGGAGGACGATCAAACGGTTGGGGAGCTTGGCCAAAAGCTCTTTCTGCAATCGAATACCCTAACGCCCATGCTGAAGCGGCTCGAAACGCTTGGTTATGTGACGCGACGGCGGGATTCCGAGGACGAACGTCAAGTCCGCATCAACCTGACTGAAGAAGGGCAAAAGCTTCAGTTGCGCACATCGGAAATTGTGAGACGTGTCCGTGACGCTACCGGTTTGCAGAACAAGCAAATCGAACGACTATCAGATGAGATCGGCGCCCTGCGGAAAGCACTTGAAGGCCATATTCCGTCCTGAAGAGGAGCCGTCGCCAAGGCAGAGCGAGCGCGATTCCGGGCGAGCCCCAGACGAGTTGTTAGCGGTTGCCGCTTAGAAGGATATGATCGGCCGCGGCAAGCGGGCGCTCTTTGAGTTGCCGAAGCATTCCGTTCGGAAATTTCGGAAATTATTGAGGGCTTACGCCTTGGACTGGACTTCCTGATAGCTCACTTATTCAACGCCAGCGTAACGCTGCAAGGAGATGCACCCATGGACAAGATCAAGCCGCTCTTCACCGCTAGCGCAACTGCGATCGGAGGCCGAAACGGCCACACCGAGTCAAGCGATGGCCTCATTAAGGCGGACCTTTCCGTGCCAAAGGAAATGGGCGGCCCCGGCAAGCCCGGTACCGCGACCCCTGAGCATCTGTTCGCTGCCGGCTACGCGGCCTGCTTCGGCGGCGCGCTCGACTATGTGGCCAAGCAGAAGAAGAAGGACGCAGCCAAGGCCAGGGTCACCTGCGCGGTGGCCATCGGCCCCCGAGAAGGCGGTGGTTTCGGTATCGCCGTCAAGATGCATGTCGAGGACAAGTCGCTCGCGCAACCGGAACTCAGCGATTTTGTAAAGGAAGCGCACGAGAAGATTTGCCCCTATTCGCACGCCACGCGGGGCAACGTGGACGTAACCTTCGAAGTGGTCGGCAGTTAGATCGCGCCGCAGACGCGACGCCTCTCAAAGGGAGAAAGGCCGCTGCAGAGCAGTTCTTGTTCCAGTCCTAAAAATGCTGCCGATCGAGGGTGGTAGATTGCCAAGGTCAGGGCGGCATTTCCTCCTTGGGCCGCGCTCCGACAGCCGGTTCACTGGTACCGTGCGCTATCGTCCTGGTCGGGCGGCTCCAAACGCGCGTGACGTGATACGCAAATCGGATGTCCGCTTCCCTCGACGAAGCGTCAACATTAACCAAGGCCAGACACGCGGTCGAACTGCGGCGATCCATGTGTCGATGCGCGCGTCATCTGCGGATTCCGGCGATGTCGCCCGGTCATTCCGAGATCATGTCGCTCCCTGTTCCGACATGATGTCGCCTGGTTGAGCGGCGTCCTGCTGGCGGAGTGGTTTTGGCAACTATCGAGTTGACGGTCAATCCCCTGAGATTGTTGACCGGTGGGGGTCTGTGGACCCCGGTGTCCGACACGCAGGGTCCGCGACCGATGCCACACCGGTTGAGGCTGAACGAGACATGATCTAAACCGAACAACGCCGAACAACTACGAAGGCGTTGGCATCTATGACGGGTCGAACCCGACGAAAGAAGAAGCGCCGCGCGTTACCGGCGAAGGTTCCCGACATTCTAGACGTGACGATGGCGGCACAATTTCTGACGGTCTCGCCGGATACGGTGTACAGCCTGTTTCAAAGCGGGGAGTTACCCGGTCGCAAAGTTGGCCGCAAATGGGTGACTACGAAGGCGGCGGTGTTGCGCTGGATTGAAAGCTCAAGCGCGGATGACACCCTCGCCCGCGCGGTCAAGCGCGGCGATCGTGATGCCCTGGCCAAAGCCATCAATCGCGGCAAAGCGAGAATACGGGGCGGCTCGTCGTGAACGTCGCCTATCCGGCGAGGATCGCGGACGCGCGCACGTCCGCGGAGCAGAGATCCGCGTTGGCGGTCAATCCTTTGAGATTTTTTTTGGCCGGGTCCGGCGCATGCTGTCGCCGGTAAGATCGATGCGATAGGCGTTGTGGACGAGGCGATCGAGGATGGCATCGGCGTAGGTTGGGTTACCGATGACATCATGCCATTTGTCGACCGGGATCTGGCTGGTGAGGATGGTTGAGCGGCGGGCGTATCGCTCTTCGAGGATCTCGTAGAGATCGCGGCGTGCGTCGGCATCGAGTGGATCGAGACCCCAGTCATCAAGAATCAGCAACTCGACGGCGGTTAGGCTGCGCATGATGCGGGCATAGCGGCCGTCGCCGCGCGCCAGCGCGAGATCGGCGAACAGCTTTGGCACGCGCTGGTAAAGGACGGAATGGTTGTCGCGGCAGGCCTTATGGCCGAGGGCACAGGCAAGCCAACTTTTGCCGATGCCGGTTGGACCGCACAGGATCAAATTGTGGTGCGTGACGATCCAATCGCTGTCGGCGAGCTTATGAAACAGCCCGCGATCGAGGCCCCGCGGGGACCGGTAATCGACATCCTCGATGACGGCGTGATGGCGCAATCGGGCATAGCGCAGCCTGGCGGCGAGGCGCTTGTCGCGGCGATGCGTGGTCTCGCGATCGACGAGCATGCCGAGCCAGTCGGCGTGGGTCAGGGTGGTGGCGTCGCCGGAGGCTTCGAGTTCGGCGAAGGCTTGAGCCATGCCGGAAAGCCCGAGCTGGGCGAGCTGATCGAGTATCGGATGGGTCAGCACTTTCTTTCTCCTCAGTCAGTTAGTGGTAATAGCGGGGCCCGCGGATATTGCGGTGGAGGACGGTGACGGCATCGGTTGGCTTCGGTTGCGCGGCGTGGCGATCGAGTTTGTTGTCGAGGATCGAGCGCACCGAGCCGTAGTTGAGCGTGCCGATCTCGATGGCGCGCTCGGCCGCGGCTTCGAGGCGGGCTGTGCCGAACGGTCGGACGAGGCGAATGATTCCGAGGCAGGAGCGAAAGCCCTGTTCGGGGTGTGGCCGGTGCTCGAGGATCAGCGCGCATAAGGCAGCGGTGGCGGGCCCGATCGCGGCGGCCTCGCGGCGAATGCGCTCAACCGTCCAGTCGGCATAGCGGCGATGGCTCGACGGCATGTGGTCGGGTACCGTGGTGTGGTGGTGATTGCCGCTGGAGCGCAGATGCGTGGCGATCCGCTCGCCCTTCAGGAAGATCTCGCCGGTGCGCGGTGTCAGGCGCACCGCGACTTCGCGGCGGGCATAGCGATAAGGCACGCTATAGAAGTGCGCCTCGACCGCGACGTGGTAATCGATGCCGACGCGGCGCAGCCGCCATTCGGCGAAGACGTAAGGCTCGCTGGGCAACGCCTTGAGGTGTGGCCGATCGAGTTCCTCGAGCAGCGCACGGCGGGTGACGCCGAGCCGGCGGATCGGCCGCTCCTCGTTGAGCTGGCGCAGGAACTCGCCAATCGCCGCGTTGAGTTCCGCGAGGCTGTAGAAGCGGCGATGGCGCAGCCGGCCCAAAAGCCAACGTTCTACGACTAAAACCGCTAATTCTACCTTCGCTTTGGAGGCGGCCGTCAATTGCGGGTTGTGCGGGCACGACCAGTCGGACGGTCCGGATCACGCATCCATTCCATCCGCTGGTAGGGTGTGAGTTTGTTCTGGTCTGTCGGCGCCTGGATTGGGGTGAAGACCGCGTCGTGTACCTCTCCGCCGAGGGCACGCTACGCTCGATTGCCGCCGGTCTGACGGACGTTGAGCCACCTGACGAATTCCAGCGCATAGCGGCTGGCCGTGCGGCGTTCCGCACGGCCGATCTCCACGAGCTCCACGCCATACTGGCACGGCTGGACGTTGCGGACGGTATGTAAAGATAAATCCGCCGCTGATGTCAATACAACTATGCCGCACCATCGGACGGAACCGAGAGGAATACCTGATATTTCCGCTGTTAATTCTACATCATGTGACGGAGCACCCTTGACATGCCATATGTAGAGGCGTATTTACATTTACAAACAGGGACGAGGATCGGATATGCGTTTGCCGCAGCGGCAAGATCCAAAGCGCCAGGCATTGGCGCGAGATGGCGTCCTCAACCCACATCCCGCGGCCGTGCGCGATCCGCTGTTCAGCGGCAACCCATTCTTCGATCCCAGGGACCTGGTTCAGGTGCGCTACGAGATGGTGCGACGTCACGATGCCGACGGCATGCCTGTCAGCGACGCGGCGGCATCATTCGGGGTCTCCCGGCCAACCTTCTACAAGGCGCAAAGCTCACTCGCGGCATCGGGTCTGGCCGGGCTTGTGCCCCAACACCGCGGACCAAAACAAGGTCACAAACTCTCTGCCAACGTGATCGACTTCGTCGTCGCTCTCAAAGCCAGACAGCCCGACCTGACGACGCCACAGTGTCTCACCGCGGTCGAGGCAGAGTTCGGTGTCAAAGTCCACCGACGCAGTCTGGAGCGGGCCTTGGCTCGCAAAAAAAAATCGCGCCCGCCGACCCCGTGATGGTACCGACGCGCACCGCACAGGACTACGAGATACTCCGCGCATCCGTGCTGAGTTCGGCGCCGCCCCGCGGTTCGGGAATCGGGACCGTCTGTCATCAAGGTCTGGCGAACTGGCTCAAACAGCCGGTGTCGGAACCGGTCGCGCCGACGTGCGCATACCCGCACAACGTATCGCCTGCGGCCGGAGCTGGATCGACTGGGAGCAGCACCGAACTGACTCGTGTCATTGCCGATATCGTGGTTGCACTTGCGCTGGAGCCAGAACATGTCTGAACTCGTCAAGGTTACCGCCGAGCATCTCAAGCGTGACGCCTATCTCTACATTCGGCAGTCGACCTTGCGCCAAGTGGCAGAGCATGGGGAGAGCACGCAGCGTCAGTACGCGCTGCGCGATCGGGCTCTTGTCGGCGGCTGGCCTATCGAGCGTATCCATGTCATCGACTGCGATCTCGGCAAGTCAGGCGCCAACGCAACCACGCGTGACGGGTTTCAGCGGCTGGTCAGCGAAGTCGCCCTTGGCAAAGCCGGTATCGTCATGGGGCTTGAAGTCTCTCGCCTTGCCCGTAACTCGGTCGATTGGCATCGGCTCATCGAGTTGTGTGCGCTGACATCCACGCTCATACTCGATGAAGAAGCAATTTACGATCCGGCGAGCTTTAACGATAGGCTGCTTTTGGGCCTAAAAGGCACGATGTCCGAAGCAGAGTTGCACATCCTCAAGGCGCGGATGCGTGGCGGCCAACTCAATAAGGCACGCCGAGGAGAACTCGAGATGCAACCGCCCGTTGGTCTCATCTATCGCAGCGATGGCGTCATAGATCTCGATCCTGATGCTGAAGTCCAAAGCGCGGTACGTCTTGTGTTCGATACCTTTGAGCGGACTGGAAGCGCTATGCAAACAGTGCGCTTCTTCCGGGACAAACGCATTCCATTCCCGACGCGGCTTCATGGTGGCCCCAGAAAAGGCGAGCTGATATGGGCGCCACCCCGGCATAGCCGCATACTGCGCATTCTGCATAACCCACGCTATGCGGGTGCCTTTGTCTATGGCCGGACCCGTACGCGTCACCTGCCGGCGGGTGGCTCCACCTCGGTTAGGGTGCCACGGGAAGACTGGCAGTTCTTCATGCCAGGACAGCATCGCGGATACATCGATTGGGATCGCTTCGAGAGCAATCAGCGGCGTTTGGCCGACAATGCCCGAGCTTTTGGCGGCGAACGACGCTCAGGGCCAGCCCGAGAGGGCACCGCGTTGCTGCAAGGACGGGTTCTGTGTGGTCGGTGCGGTGAACGGATGGGCATCCACTACCAACAGGAGCACGGTCAGAGCGTCCCAGTCTATGTCTGTCAAGAATCCCTGGTGCGTCGCGGTGGCAAGATCTGTCAATCGATCGCCGGGAAAGCCGTCGATGTGGCGGTCGGCGCGCTGCTCATCGAACTCATGACGCCGATGACGCTGGAAGTCACGCTCGCCGTGCAGCGAGAGCTGGAGGCGCGCGCCGCCGAGGTCGATGCCTTGCGCCAGCAGCATCTCGAGCGGACGCGCTACGAGGCAGAACTTGCCCGCCAGCGTTACATGCTCGTCGATCCGGGAAACCGCCTCGTTGCCGACGCGCTTGAGGCGGAGTGGAACGACAAGCTACGTGTGCACACTGACGCAGTGGCTGAGTACGACAGATTCAACAATCAGCAAGCTTCCTCGCTCGATGCTGAAGCGCGCCGATGCATTCTGGAGCTCGCCGAACAGTTCCCAAAAATCTGGCATGATCCGCGTGTCGACATGCGCGAGCGCAAGCGCATCCTGCGTCTGTTGGTTGAAGATGTCACCTTGATCAAGGCAGAAGCGATCACAGCCCATGTCCGTTTGTCGGGTGGTGCTATCCGAACTCTGACGCTTGAGCGGCCCCGGCCTATCGCCCAAATCCGCAAGTTCAAGCCTGAACTGGTGGCAGAGGTCGACCAACTCCTTGATGATCACTGCGACCGGGAGATCGCTGAGATCCTGAACCAACGTGGGCGGTGTACCTGGGAGGGGAAGCCCTTCAACCTGAAAAAGATCGCGTTCATCCGGATGGCGTATCAGCTTGCTAGTCGTTACACGCGGTTGCGCCGCCGTGGTTTGCTCACCACTCACGAGGTAGCTGAGCGCTTCGGCGTCGGTCGTACCGCAGTTCATCAATGGGGACGCGAGGGCCTCATCCAAAAATGCTATGCTGACAGCTTGCACCGCGGTCTCTGGAAGTTGCCGCCAGGTCAGACGATTCTCAAAGGCCGTGGCGGGCGGGCAGCGCGCCCAGCCCGATTGGCGCCCATTACCGTATCAAACCTCGAACAAGGTGCAGTATGAAGCCATCGTCTTGTCCCGTGGGCGTCGTGGCCGCGCCGGGAGGATCGCAGCGATGCCGTAATGGGCCGCCATCTCGGCATAAGTGCGATTGACTTGCGGCTCGTAGAGGCACGCTTTGATCACGGCCACTTTGGTATTGTCGGGCACGAGCAGGTTTGGCACCCCACCGATCGCTTCCAGAGCACCGATATGAGCGGCGATCCAATCGCCGAGCTTCTGTGTCCAGGTCGCGTGGGCGTAGGTGAAGTTGGAGGCGCCCAACACCGCGACAAAAATTTGCGCTGGGCGAAACTCGCCCGTGAGCCGATCGATGATCACCGGGACCGTGTCGCCGGCGTAATCGACAAACAGCTTGTCGCCGCCGGCGTGGCTTTGCCGCATCGTGACCGAAATCCGCGAGGCCCAACCACGGTACAGCTCACAAAACCGCGAATAGCGATACCCGTCCGGATGCCGCTCGATGTACTCGTCCCACAAGATCTGCAGCGTCACGTGCTTGCGCTTCAGTTCGTGATGAACCGCCGCCCAATCGGGCTCCGCGCGGCGGCGGTGGCCTTGCTTGGTGCCGACCGCCGTGAAGAGCTGCGCCTCCAGGGCGGCATCGGTTATCTCCGCCGCTAACGGCCAGCTCAGGCCGGCGGCGGCGAGCCGCTTCAACGTCAGCCGAACGGTCGATGGCGCAACCCCGACCCGGCGGGCGATCTCGTTGCCGGATACCCCGGCGGCCTTTAGCCGAAGCACATCGCGCACTTGGCGCATTGCGATCCTCTCTGCTGGCATCGTTCCCTCCCGCGGCAGAAAACCGCGGAAGGAAACCTCAACGCGCCAGCAGAGGCGCCATCTACCCGGGCGACATCATCCCGGGAACAGCGGGCGACATCATCTCGGAACGCCGAGCGAGATCAAATCGGAATGGCGGGCGACATCATCTCGGAATGCCGGGCGACTTGTCCCGGAATCATCACGTCATCGGCCGAATGCGTGATGAAGCCGGTTCCCGCAAGCCGTCCCAGGCTCGTGCAAAAGCAGGTGAGACGGAGGTCAAAAGTGGGACATGAGCGTCAATCGCCGCCATGAATACCCGCCAAAGCCCCCTTGCCTGCCGCTTCAAGTCTGCCGAATTTACTGAGCACTACCATGTCGCATGCGGCGGAGATGTCCCGGCGCACCACCTTAGCAGTGGTGGCCGCGCCATCTTGGTCGAGATGGCGTGCCGTTGAACCAGGGCCCAAATCCTCGAAAATCGAAAATCGCTCTCCGCTCGCATGCAGCATATGTACCCGGCGCTGCATCTCCGATCGGCAAGGCCGTGGCCTTCGGCGACGACGCCGGCAACCCTCGACGGCGGAGACCAACGACCGACCAGCGCACTAAACCGATCCTGAACCAGCGCGCCGGGTGCGCCCTGGATCACAGCGACCCCTTGATGGAAGCATCCATTACCCTCTCTCAATCGTACAACGGTCATAACCCCTCACCCTGCCGCTTGGCCTGCCGGCAGAGGCAAGGGCGTGCTCGTAAACCGCAATGAGCTGCGGCCAGCGATCGGGAAGAAGTTGAGTGGGTCCAAAGCATGACGCCACTGTTGTCGAGCCAGAAGATCCAAAGTCCAAGCTTTTCGCTGAAGGCGGGACGCTCGGCATGGATGTAGCGCAGCAGAAATAAAAAAGGACGATCGCCAGCAGCCGAAGGCGTCGAACAGCGAGGTATGCACCTGGTTGAACGTCAGGAAGGTACCGTGCTCGTAGCAGTGCACCAGCGGCGCTGCGAGATCCAGACTGATGGGGCTCGGCCTTGTCATCGCAACTACAAACCCGGACTCTCGGCAGATCAAGCCGCCCGGGCTCGGCTAAGCCACGGCAAATACAACTAGGCACCGGTCTCCCTATAGGCGAGCGCTCGGCAATCAATCGAAGAACACCGGGACCGGCATCGAGACGCCGAAACACCAGCTTCAACAAACGCCCGTCCGAGATCACTTCGGTGTGGTCGAGAGAAAGCGATTCTCATGAGAGTGTCTCGGTGCTATTGGATTGCGAGCGATGCATAAAGCGTTTGATCGTAAACTGCGAGCATTCCCTGAACAGATCGCTGTAGCTGCGTGCTTGGGTCATTTCGGGAATTTCTTGGGCGCCAAAACAACCGAGCCGGTCTCGAGGAGTGATTTGAGATTTGACAGAATCTGAGGCCAGCCGCCCGAGACGGCGTCGATAAACTTGGAGCCTTCAAGCTCTATGCTGTGGGTTACGGTTAGTTTCACCGCCTCACCGGCGGGCTCGAGCTCCAGGGTGCACAGAGACCAGCCCTCTGCCTTGAGTTCGGGCCTGAACTCGTTGCGCCAGCGAATGCCGAGACGGTGGAGGGCTCGAAGGCGACGATCTCGCCGGCATCGCCCACTCTGCCGTCGGGAAACATGAGCTTCCACGTTCCACCAATTTTCCAATCGGCATCCGGGTAGGCCCCGAGCCAATACTGCCGCGCGAATTCCTGACTCGTCAGCGCGGACCACAAACGCTCCGGCGTTGTGCGGATGTAAGTGACGTAGATGAAGCTACTCTTGCCTGCGTTAGTCATCGCTTTCTCCTTCCAGCTTCTTCTTCAGCGCGGACAGTGCGCTTAAGTGTCGGCGCTCAAATTTCCTGATCCAACGTTCGGCGATCGCGTTGATCGGCACGGGATTGATAAAGTGCAGCTTTTCCCTGCCCTGCCGCTCCCAGGAGACGAGATTCGCCTCCTCCAGAACGGCGAGATGCTTGGCGACTGCTTGGCGCGTCATCTCCAACCCCTCACAAAGCTCCCCCAGCGACTGACCATTCTTCCGGTGCAGTCGGTCGAGCAGCAGCCGGCGGCTTGCGTCAGCCAAAGCGTGAAATACAGCGTCGTCGTTCATGCAGGAATATGCAACCGTTCGGTTGCATGTAACTAGGCAACCTATAGGTTGCCTGTCAAGGAAAAAACGCCGCCCCCCAGGGGGCATAGCCGTAACGCCTCCCTAGGTTGTATACCTGCTGCGGGTGGCACACGATGCGAGCGTCGCTACCAGCCGCTAGCTTATACAGTGACCTTACACGGCTGGATCACCCGAAGGTGTGTCATTTACACAGATGTAAATACAAACTGTGCAATTGACACAGCTGGCAAACACAAACCATTTAACGTCAAGCTTCGGCCCAACGCCCCGGTAGGCGTGTGCCAAACGCTGGCGTTCCTCGCACGGGTTGCTGGATCGCGCTTGACGCCGATATCAAAGGAATCGGACGCTAAGCGCGATCGGCGCGGCCACAATGGCACGAGAGGTGAGTTTGAAGCGTAGCCGGACTGCGGATCGACGGATACGCTGAGCAGATGACCCCCCATGAATTGCGCTCTCGGATCGCGCGGTCTGGTGTATCGGGCAAACGCCTGGCGCAGTTGCTTGGTGTACCGCAGCAGAATGTTTCCGGCTAGTGCACCGGTGTACGGCCTATCCCTGAACATCACGTACCGAAGATCAGACGGATAACCGATAGTCCGCCGCCGCGTACGGAACCGGCCTGGCGCCCGCCGGCGGATATGCCGCTGTCGCGATCGAAGGGATGGCGCAGCAAAGTTTCCCGGCAACGTCGAGCCCGAGCTGAGCGGCCAGAGGCAACGCATGCGCTGCTGCCGTCACGGCGATCGGTGCGGCCGTCGCAGCCGGCGCCATCGCCTCGTACCACGGTAGATCGGCCGGCGCCTGCGGCCCCTGTGATGCAAACGCTTGATTTCTCTGTTTTGCATAACCTGTTGAAAGTGGCCACGCCGATCGACGTAAACCGGGTCTACAGTGCGGGAACCGTGCCGGCGATGGCAACGTCAGTCACTGGTGTTCCCCTAGGCCGGCGGCCGGCGCTGGCGCCCCAACCGGCCGCGGCACGGACAATAATGGCGGGGCCACGCCACGCCGATTTCGTCGCGCAATAGAACGCGCGCGTCCGGCCCCTCGATCCGGGCGCCATCATCGTGATGAGGCTGCGCTAAAAAATGCATTCGTGGCGCCGGCGAGGGAAGTGGACGTTCCGCAGATGGCCTGGGTTGGCCGATACCGGAACAGCCGCTCTGGAGCACGCAACGGCAATAAGCAGACGTTCGTTCATGGACATTGTCGCCGGCAGGAAGCGACCCATCCAAGTCATTGGGCCTCCAGTCTGCCGATCCTGAAAGCCGACCTTCGGCAAGGCCAACCAGCGGCGGCCATGCGCCCATGCCGGCCGCTCCAGACCGCTTGGCCGTCGCTCGAATGCAGACGTTCGGCCAAGTGCGGCGGTAGCTGCTCAGATATCAGCGGCGCGTGGCAACCGGCTGTAGTTGCTGCCGGCACTTACCGCCGGTTGGCGGTGGAGGCTGTGTGAAGACGCGGTTGCTGCCGGTGCTGCGCCAGAATATGTCAAGAGCGGCCAGGTCGGCACGCGGAACGCTTCGAGGCGGGCGGTCCTGGAGCCACATAGTTGCTCATTGCCGTGACGGCTCGACGTGTTCACACAATCTCGGTCGAGTTCGGACCTTGATCCGGAATGGGCGGCTCACCCGCTCACGGCGCCCGTACCGGACCGATCTGTGGTGTCTGCACCGGCTTTGCCATGCCGTAGAAGATCACGACACCCTGGCCGCCGCAGCGCGTCGAGAGCGCCTCCTGGGGCTTGCCGATACAACTAGCGATATCCTGCCAGTTGTTCATCACCCAGACACTGCCGGCCGGATCAATCGCGATGTCGGTCTGCATCTGCAGGCCGCCTCCGACATAGCCGCCGGGTGGTGAAATTTGGTCGCCGGTCATCATGCCAGGTGGACAGGTCTCGGTGCGAACGCCGCACAGCTCCACAATTGGGCTGTCGGGCATGGCGAAGTTCGAGATCCAGGCGTTGTCGTTGCCGTCCAAAACCACCGCCCACGGCCCGGGTAGGCCACCGCCCATGAAGGGCGAGCCGGGATAGGGCGTGCCGTCCGGCCGCAGCAGCGTGACGCTGCCGCTGTCGTAGGTTCCGCCTTGCTGCGTGGACATGGTCGTTGTCATGAAGTCCATGCCGGGCACGACACCCCCGAATTTCGCACGGGCATCCATGTCCGCCAGATGGAGCTTGCCCATCAGCCCGTTGCCGAACCGGGTGGTGATCCAGACATTCCCTTGGCTGTCGACGTTCAGTCCAGCGGGGCTTGCCCCCGAATAAAAGTTCTCGGCCTTGCTGGGATCGGTGGTCGGGAATCGCGTCACGTGCTCGGCGAACGCGTTGCTCACCCAAATTCGGTTCTGCTGATCGATCGCGAGATGGAACGGTCCCAGAAACGACTCACAGGGCTCCTCGGTCGCGCCCTCGCAAACGATCCGGCCCTTCGTCAGGTCACCTTTCGGGAAGTAGATCAGCTGGCTCTTCGAGGCGCCGAGGGCCCACACGTCGCCGCTGGGCGTGACGATGATGCCCTGCATGAGCCCGAGGCGGCCGCCGAACGTGATGCCCTCAGGAGGCGTGAGCGGCTTGCCATTCTTGTCGAACACCGCGATCGAATGGCCGCCATACGTGGTGAACCAGGCGTTGTCGTGGCCGTCAACGGCAGCGCCGAACGTGCCCCCCTCCATTCCGCCGCCGGTAAAACCGGTGGTGATGGGCGAGAGCGGTTTGCCGTTAGGGGCGAACTCGGTGGCATTGCCTTGCCACAGCGCGTCCTGCCCCTGCCAGCCGATCGTGAAATTGTCGCCAAACCAGAGGTTGCCTTCGCTGTCAAACATGGCCTTGCCACCCGCGCGATACCCACCCCCGTCGAACTTCAGCGGCACGACCCAGGCGCTCGGCGACCAGATCAGGTATGGCATGAACGGAACCGGGCGCATGTTCGGAGGCTTCGGCTGGCCGTCCATCTTGATAGGTGGAACCGGATAGAACTGATCGAGCAGGGCAAACAACCGTCCGGGTTGGTACCAGGGATAGCGTGCGATCAACTCGGCCGCCGTCAGCGTGTCAGTCGGCGCGCTGCCTTTGGGCGGCGCGGCGGCCGCGAACAGCCTGCCGCACGCGTCCTCCACCACGCGCGTGGTGCAGCCGGCCAGTGCGTCCGCCAGCGTGGCGAAGTTGGCCATCGTCGGCGTCTGGCCGCCGTTGAGCGGCCCCTGAATGGCCTCGCCCCACCCGCCAGTCGTGATATCGACAAAATTGGGCACATTGCCGGCGGCGATGTGGAGGCCGAGCTCGTGACCCTGTATGGACGGGCCGTCGAGGAACTGTATCGTCGTCACGACGGAGGCTATGGTGGTGAATTCGTTGACGACGACATGCGACAGCGGATTGCCGCCGAGCACCGACAGTAGGGCGATCGCAGGGTTGTTGCCGCCCTGCTTGCTGGCGGCGGGAGTCCCGCCTGTTGCGACAAGGTAGAGGATCGAACCAGCGGGAGTTTGGTCCGCGGACACGACGAAACTTCCGTCGGCACCGGTCGTCGACTGCGCCAGGCGTGCCGGTGCGTTCGAGCTCGCGGCCCACAGGCTCACTGTCGATCCGGCAACGGCCTTGCCGCCCGCCTGGACCTGTCCTTCGACCCGTACGGCAGCTTCAGCCGGGCTGGACGCCCAGCCGAGTAATCCTGCCACTATCAGCAGCACGAATATTCCGCTCGCGCGTCCGCAGATGCGCATGTATCTCCTCCCTGGCAACGGCAAAGGTGTGGCTGGCCCAAAGACGCACGGATGCTTGACACGAGCGGTCTGCATCACTTGCTCCTAAATGTTTAGAAAAAGGCGTTCCGTCGAAGGGAGGGTGAGAACTACCGCATCGCCGGCTTTCGTGGCGTGCAGCCGGTGCAGCAAGTGCGGCGCCACCTTCATGTCACTTCGCGGGTTAAGGGGTGATGATTACCCCCAGACGCCGACTCGGGTAAACATTCAACGGTAACCAACATCAAAGGCTTCGGCATCGAAGGCTCGTTTCTCCAATGATGCGTCTACCTGGTCCTCGCTGGCGATTTGCCGAGTTAGTACGTTTGAGCGATATGTGGCATAGGCCTGCTGGCTGCCAAAATACACGCACCCGCAGATGGTCGGATCACCATAGACATAGACGGTTCTGTCGTCTCTGAAATGACGCACGAATTTGTGTGGCGGCAGGCTCTTCAACGCAGCAAGACGTCGAGGAGTGTTCGCAGGCTGGGCGACAAATCCTGCCTCAACAAGCATATCTTCTTTGCTTTGCACGTTCTGGGCGTTTTGTGTGTTTGGGACGCTCGACTGACATGCCGAAAGCATGAGGCAGAGGGCAACCGCTACACCAATCATCGGACGATTGATCATTTCCGTTCTCCCCTCTCTATCGCGAGACCATTGGCTTGTAAGCGCGCAGGGATCCGCAGACCCAACATCGTTCGGTCTGATCCTCGCAGCTGGCGCCTTCGGACCAGGCACAAAAACGCAGCGTGGCAATCAATCTAGCTACATTGTTGCCATCATTATTCGTGCCGCAATACCGCCGAACCCCCGGTGGCGGCGTTTTTTTTGTGGTGTCAATGCGGAACGAACCCAAGTAAGGAACTCAACGCCACTTTGTTAGTCCAATGGCAAGCGTCGTCGGAACGACAGCCGCCGCCCATGATGCGGCTGTCCGGTTTTCGGCATCTCGACTGCAAAGCGGACGGTCGCAAATCCACCCGCTGCGGACTTCTGAGCAGAGACTGACACGCTTGGGTGAACGTCCGCATTCGAGTGACGGCGAGGCGGCCTGGAACGACCACCATGGGCGCCGAGCGGCCGGTACCGCCGATGCTTTCGGCCGGTCTTATAGTACCTTGCACTGCCTTCACGGTTACAGCCGCCCGCTACTCACGGGGTAGCAATGGCATAAAATCCGGCTGCGCCTCGAGCAGCAGGTTTTCGTCGATCGTTTCGAACTCGCTGCCGTCTCCGGCGATTTCGATAAGTCTGTCGAAATCAGCCGGTTTGTAGCCTTCGCTCTCTGCGAATGGCGAAGGAAGCAAAATAGGGTAAGTCACCAGGCAGCCGTCGTCATCGAGCCGGACGCGCATGGCGTCGCGTTTGCTCCGCCATTCGAAGCTCATCTGGCGCGTCTCGACTCTCCATCTTCCGGCTAGCGAAGGCTTGCCCCGGGCGAGTGCGAGCCGGCATCCGTAAAACACCCGGATCTTGACCGGGACCGAGGGGATGAGCTGCCGGTCACGAAGCATATTTGCGATGGCGCTGGGCTGACGCAGCTTTGCGGTCCACTCAGCAAACATCCTTTGAAACTCAGGCACGGCATCGCCGATGAACGAGCGCGGCGCGCCGCGCGATTTGAGCGATGCCTGTATCGGATGGCGACCAGTAAACGCCGGGCTGCGCTATGAAGAGATCGGGCCAGACTTTTTCTTCCCATTGTCCCAGGCCTTCGCCGATATCGAGCGACAACGGCCGGGTGCTGAATACCGCGTCGGTCGCCAGCATAACTATGGCTTCGGGATCCTGCCCGACGGCTTCGATGAGTCGCGCTCTGGTCATCGCAGTGACGAGCCCGGCCGCGACCACATCGTGATAGGGGCCGCGTCCGGTACGCTGCGCCATCTTGCCGTACAGCGAAGCCAATCCGAGCTTTAGCGGATAGCCGCGGGTTGCGGAACCGATCCGGCTGCGCTCGTCGTACAGCGCTGGCACCCAGTCAAACATCCGGCAATTACACTCGCACCGGGCGATCCACAAATCGCGGACCGCGATCATGTTGGTGCCGAGCCAGCGTCGGGCCGCTGCAATTTCGCATGACCAGTACCAGCCGGTTCCTTGCACCGGCCAAAACAGGCCGCCATTATGCCGGAACGGCAGGCCGCACCATGGTCCGGCGGGGTGCGTGAAGGCGATTTTTGCGAGATAAAGCCCGCTCTCGGGCAAACGGCTGGCGCGCGGCCGGTGAAGCCATCGAGTATGCAGCGGGCACGGCAGCTCGGGCATTCCGGCGGGATAGGCGCTGTTTATGTCATATTGGTAAACCAGCCTGGCGAACGGACCGCCGATCGGTCCGATGCGCGACACTTCGGTACGGCCACCATAATAGGCGAAGTTGGCGGCGGCCTCGAATTCAGGATCGCGTTCCGGCCGGCGAACCCTTGCCGGGCTCCGGTTTTTGCCGGGCTGGCGTCCGGCAAGAGCCGCTGTCTCCTTCGCGGTGAGAGGACGCTTCGGTATACCGTGGTGATCCAGCAACGCTGCCGCGAGCCATCCTGCGCCGCTCCATTGCTTCGGCGAGATGCCTGCCGTGGTACAGACCGTGCGGAATTCCGTCATCAGCATAGCCGCACAGCGGCATTCCAGCTTGCAGTATTCGATGATTTCCGGAGTCAGCTCGGAGAATTCGTCGCGATGCTCTTTGTTTCTGGTGATGAAGGCGCGTTCCTCTTCGCTGCCGATGTTCCATTTCTTGACCGCTTCCGTAAACGAGCACTGGAAAAAACCGAATGCCTCGTAAACGGTTCGGGTTGAGCCTTTGATGATGCCCGGTCTCGGCTGGCTGCGATCGACGCGGGCGACCCGGAAATACTGGCCTTGCTGATAGATGAGCGCGTAGTCGCCCCAATAGGTATAGCACGGGCCGTTTTTGCCTTGCGGCGGGTCGAGTATCCGCTTCAAGGTCGGGATCTTGCTGATCCCGCGTAAGATCTGATTTGCGTCGTAGCCGAAGTAAAAGCCGATGAGTATCGGTTCGGCGGGAAGCGACAACAGGAATTCGAGACAATCGCGAACGGACAAGGGCTTGCCGTCGCAGTGCTTAACGTGTTCCTCGCCTGCGGTCGGTCCTGAAGCAGCCATCAACAAATAGGGTTGGCGTCCCAGGTGATCGGTTCCGGCGCCTTCGCCGTCGATCGCCATAAACGGGCGAAGCTTCGTTCGGGCATGGTTGCGTTTGCGTTCCTTGGCAGCCTCGCGCTGCTCTGGGGTCTGCCGTTTACGCGCTTCCTGCTGGCGGATACGCGCTCGCTCACGCACACGCTGCCGCCGGAGTTCCAGAAGACACTGGTAATCTGCGCCGCGCGCCCGGATCATTTCGTCAATACGCGCTCTGATGACACGATCGATCATCGCCGACACTTCCATCCCTGAGGGCTTATGGCTGCGGCTTCCGGCATCTGATACTCCTTACGCTCTCGCTCGCCGCCGGCTGCCGGCCCGCGTGCTGTAATAAAGTCTCCAGATCATGCTGCGGTTCTTGCCGGTAAATGGGTCAGGCAGATCTGACGGAACGCTACCGGATAATCCAGAAGCACCTTCAGCAACTGGTCTTGCCGGCCGAGCGAAAGACTATTGAAGGCATCGCGATCGCGTTCGTTAAGCTTGAACCGGTAGTCCTGCCGTGCCCTGATTGCCGTGAGCCCGCGTTCTGCTTCCGTGGCCCGCCGGTTCGCACGCCGGCGTACTTCCGGCTTCTTCGTCCGGCCCGCCGTCGCCCGCGCCAGCACGGCCCGGCGCGCCAGCTCGGCTCTGTGCAATTGCGCATAGCGCTCGCTGCCAGGTCGAAAGGGGAACCGTTTCCGCGCCATTGCCGGCTACTCGGCTCGATTGCTCCGGCCGGATTGCTTGTGTCTTTGGGGGGAGTCGGCTAGAAGAATCATGACTTTTCTCCAAAGTCACTTGCACTCGCATCTCCCCCGGCCCGTCGGCGGTGCCGGGGGAGACTTTCATACCTCTCGCTCAGAACAGAATTTCGTCGCTGTCGAGATCGTCTTTCGGCGACGAGCGATCGGTCCGACCGTTCGATCGGCCGCCTTGTTCGGGCGCTGCTCCGACGCGGCGAGGCGATGCCTGCGCGGGCCCGCCGGCGGCGGCCGCGCGCATCGCGACCGCGCCCGGCATGACGCGGATGCCGCGCACTTGCTCGCCACGAAAATTGACCCACACAGAATGAATGCGGATGGGCCGCCCGATCCAGGCATCCGTGTCGTCACCGAAGGCCTTGCGCAAGGCGTCGCGATTGCCCTTGTTCAGGGGCAGCCTACGCTGCCGCGACCTCGCCGTTGCTGTCGCAAAGCTCGAGGACGAGCTTTTTTGCCGGATCGTCGCGGCCGATGGTTTCCGCCGAGACCGTGCTGATGACCCAGCTCTCGGGCTGATCGCCGAAATCGGCGGCGGTGAAGTAGGGCGAATTGTCGAAGTCACTTGCACGCATCGACTTGCTCCTTTTGGTTGATGCTCCAAAAAATCCAAAGTCTTCTCTCAAGCGGCATCTTTCGGGCGCCGCCTGACAATGCAGCGCGAGCCGGCAGGCTCGGGATCGGACAGGCGCAGTGCCGCCGGCGTCGCCTCAGCAAGCCTTCGGCCCACGGTTTCGACAATGTAAGTGCGCAGCAAGAAGCCGGCATATTCGCTTCGCGCCGCAATCGGCAGCTTGCCTTCACCGATCCAGATTGAAATACGAGCAACCGTAACGGCGAGGCGCTGTGCCGCCTCTTCGAGAGTCAGAAAACGCGGAAAATCTTCGGTCATCGCGGGTGGGGTCTCCTCGACCCGCGAACGTATGCGAGTTTTTACCCTGCGTGGTGCATCGGTGGTGGTCATTTGGTAATTGACCGGTTGCGGGCGGCGGGGCAGGCTTCCATCGACAAAAAAGAGGCAGTGTTTTGGAGAGATCGTCGTGCGCCGGCCTAAGAAACCCAAACGGCTGAGCGAGGCCGCGCTCCTTGCTTTAACCGGGATTTCACACCGCAACCTAACGCGTCGGCGTCAGCAACGCTTGGTCAAGGCAGTGGAACCCCGCCGCGGTCGCGGACATGGTGGCGGGCGTGGCACCACACCGCTCGAATATTCGAGCGCGGAAGTGCCGAAAATCGAAGACCTGAAAAGATGGCGCCGAAAATTCAAGAACTCCATCGAGTGGCGATGGCGTCTGTCACGCGACGGTCACGACGTTGGGATCGCGCCCGATCTTGCCGAAACGCTAAAAGAAACGCTGAATTGGCTAAGAGAGGCATTGAAGAGGGAGGCGTTGAAGATCGAAACGCCCGCCGACGTCGATGCGATAACCGCGTGCCTTTGGAAGCCGGCGGATATGCCGCGCGGCAATCCGCTACGAAAAATCTTCAAGGGTCTTAATCCGAAAGAGGCGCGCGACCTGTTGACGATGCTCTTTTGCGTTGTTCTCGGCATCCGGCTGCCGCTGTTCGACGAGCCGAACCCCTACCCATTTCAGGTTTTCAAGCGTGTCTTCGGACTGCCGAAAGAATGGCAAATGCCGCCGGGTCTCTTCGACGTTTTCCCTAACATGCACGACCAAATTGTCACCGGGCTCTCCAAGGTCACCGCCGAAGAGTTGAAAAGCGCATGGAGAGTGTGCCGGTTTTTAGATCGCGTCCTCAGTGAGCCGGAGATTCCGAAGCGCGATGTCAAAGTCATCACCAGATCCGGCATTCCTTCACAGCCGATCAAGCTAGCCAGTTTGATGTGGTCGTCGCCGGTCACGCGCGCCGCGACCGTCGGCCTCATTATCTTCTGGCTGCGTGGGATCAAGTCTGCGCTTGGCAAAAACGACGCGGCTGTCCTCGACCGGTCTGTCGCTCCCATCTTCAAGTATGCCACCTCTGGCGCAAGCACGACGGAATGCTAAGGCGCGCCATGCACGCCGACAACACGATCTACACCCGCATCAAGAACGGCATCGTCGTCGTCAGCGGCACTGGTCCGGCGATCCATATCGACGGCAAACGCCTCGTCATCCGCGACGGGCCGCTCGAAACACCACCCTTGCGCCTAACGCGCGCGGAAGCCCATCGCCGGCTGCGGCATATCATCGTCGTCGGCGATTACGGCGGATACGTCAGCTTCGACGCGCTGCGCTGGCTGCGCGACGCCGGCGTAGGATTCTCACAGCTTGATTGGAACGGCACCGTCATCGCTACAAGCCCGAGCCCTGATTTGCCGGCACTGCGCAGGGCGCAGGTGCTGGCCTGCAGCGGTGCCATTCCGGGAGCCGTCAGCGCCATCACGCGCGAAATTTTGCGCGTCAAGCTTACCGGGCAAGCCCGAGTGGCGAAGATGCTCAGCTCGGTCGAAGGTATCACTCCAAAGCAATCACTCGCTGCGAGCGCTGCCATCGCCGAGCTCGCTGCGGAAGTAGCACGCGAAACGGACATCTCTCGGATGCTGATGTTCGAAGCTCATGCTGCGGGGTTTTACTGGCAGATCTGGGAAGATGTCCCCATCAGGTTCGCGCGGCGCAACCCGAAGCGTCTTGGGCCGGGCGGACGCTGGCAGCCGGGCCGGCCCGATCCATGGCTGGTATTCGGTCCAAGGGCGTCACTCCTGACCGGGCAACCCTACCGGGCGACAACGCCGGGAAATGCTGTCTTGAACTGGCTATATGCGATCTGTCAAACCGAACTGACGATTGCCCTTCTTACCGCCGGCATCGATCCTGGTATCGGGCTCTTTCATGTTGATATGCCAAACCGGCCGTCACTGGCTCTCGATGGTATCGAAGCGCTGCGGCCCTATGTCGATCTTTGGCTGTTCGGCTATCTCGTCAATTCGGTCTTTGCCAACCGCGACTTTACCGAGTTGCGCGATGGCGAGGTCCGGCTGACGCACCCGCTCAATGCACACCTTGCCCATACCGCGGCGCTGTGGCGTCAAGTGTGCGAGCCTGTCGCGGACTGGCTCAAAGAGAGCTTTATAGGCGCGGCAGAGACATCGCTTGCCTATACTCGGCGATCACTCAACCAGAGCAGCCTCTCTGGCGCTGGAGCAGTACTTCGCGAGGGGCGCAGCATAGTGTCGGCCGCCCAACCGCGGCACCGCGCAAGGGGGCAAGGCGTTGCCTCGCCCGAACGGTCGCGGCAACAGGGGCGTCCGGCGGTCTCGCCGCTAGCGCGGGTGCTGCCGACCCTGGCTTCTTCTTCGCGGCCGGCGCCGGGTTCGTGGGGGCCGAACCATTGGTTCGGCCGGCTCACGGATGAACCGGTTCCACGTATATGCCGTGAGTGCGGGCGCGCGATGCTGCGAATCCACCGCGTATTTTGCAGCCTTAAATGTGCTGTGTATAACTATCGAGCGCAGAACCGTTCCTCATCGGGCCAGGCCGAATAATGCGGCCTATCGAATGACCGGTTTGGGTGGTTTTGCGACGGTCCGCTGCCACGCTGCTGGCGAGAAAAGCCGACGTTCCGCCGATGGCTAGGATTGGCCGAAAGCGGCTGGACAGCTTCGTGGAATGGCCTATCGAAAAGAAGAAGCCAACGCCGACCGGCCGCTGGTCCGCCTGCATCAGCTTACGCGTTACGTTGTCGATGGCGGCGATGTGATCGGTATCAACGGCGCGGCGCAAGCCGAACGTCCACGCCAGCAAGGCTGTGCCCAGCAAGACGGGAAAGTCGCGAAAGCTGGGAAGCGCCCAAACCCAGGCTACGACATTGAGGGCGTCACCGTCGAGTGAGGCAGCCGAGCCATATGGCGACTGCGAAGCTTAGCAAAAACGTCGCGGTAAGAAACAGACGCCTTACGATGCGCTCCCCAACTAGGGAAGACAGGCACCGGCCAACTTTGCCCCGGATTCCGAGGACGGCAAGTATTTGAGGAACTTACCCGTTCCGTCCATCACATAGATCAGGGACGAATGATCTATGAAATAGGTGCCGTCTGGCCCGTCGCGCCGTTGGTAATAGACGTCGAACTCCTTGGCGACCTTCGCGGTGGCCGCCACGTCGCCCACCAAACCTTGGATGCGCGGGTCGAATGCCTTGACGTAGTTCGCCATCACTTTCGGCGTGTCGCGCGCCGGATCGATGGAGATGAACAGCGGCACGACATTTTTCGCCGCTGGGCCAAGCTTTGCCATTGCTTGAGAGATGTTGTTGAGAGCGGTCGGGCATGCGTCCGGGCAATAGGTGTAGCCGAAATAAATCAACATCGTCTTGCCGCGGTAAGTCTGATCGGTCACCGTCTCGCCAGTGTTGGCATCGGTCAACTTGAATGGCCCGCCAATGTTGGGGGACGCGGCGGAGGGCAGCACCAGCCACACGACCGCAACTGTCGCGGCAATCGCCGCCAGCATGGCAATGGGTACCAGCAGAATGCTGTCCCGGAACTTTTCGGACATGGCGGCACACTACACCGCACCAGTGGCCCCGCCAATCGACACGCTTGCGAGGATTTGGTCAGCAAACAGCGAATTTAGGTATGCTGACCGGTTCCGCCGCGCTTTTTCTGCTTACTAGGCCTGGCCCGAAGCAGCCCCTGCAGCTTCGGCGGTGACGTGGCCGTTAAATCTAGTTAAGCGGCGTCTTGGTCTGCGACAAATTGTCTATATTTTGGGTTGTTGCGAGCGCGCGCCATTTTGGGCAATGCTGCGAGCGACTGGAGGAAAACCATTGACCAACGCCGGGAGCGGTCATGGTCATCATTTGGGGGGGACGCGCGTCATACCGTGCGCAGCTGTCGATACTATTCGTTCGTTACTTCGAATTAGGAGATCCTCGAAAAGCTGGTTCACGGCGTGCGCGGCACTGGCGATGTTCGCGATCGTCGTGCAGACGATGTTGCCGTTCGTGCTCGCGGCCGACATCGCCGCCTCGGCGAACGCGACGCCGATCTGCCATGCTACGACGAGCGACGAACAAAATAACCATCAACCCGGCCCGGCTAAATCCTGTCCGATCTGCGCGGCGCTCGCGGCAACAATCGCCGCACCCGCGCCGACGGCGCCATCGATCCCGCTGCCGCACATTGTCGTCGCCCGACTGACCGTCGCGCTCCACGAGAAAGCGGCGGATATTTCCCTGCCGCGTTCCTACCGCTCTCGCGCACCCCCCCTCGCGTAATACCAGGACAATTGAGTTTTCGCTGGCTCGCTTGCGGGCCGCTATTCAATTTCATGGGAGTTGCGCATGTCCCGACTTTCCGCACGGGCCGCGTTGGTCGGCCTGATGATCGCCGCCGTTCCCACAGCGCATGCCTTGGCGCATGCCGTGTGTGGCAACCGCGTGTTTCCGCCGACCCTGATCATGGACGATCCCGGCATGAACGACGAAGCGTCGTTGCCGACGATTCAATACGCGCCAATCCCGGCCTCGGCCGGAACGCCTTCCGGCTCGAGCACGAGCTGGGGTTTTGAATGGGATAAAACCATCTTCTCTGCCGGCAACGGCAACAATGTCTTCTACAATGTGTTCGGCTTTGCCATCAATGGCGATTACATCACCCGGCGCGGCGCCGGCGAGGATCTGAACGGCTGGGATAATTTCACGCTAACCCTCAAGGATCAGTTCTATTGCCTTCCAGAGCACGAATTCATGATGTCGGCGGGCGTCATTCGTGACTTGGGCGCGACCGGCTCTGGACAATTGTTGCGGGCGAGCATCATTCCGTACACGAGCAGCACCGCACCGACCTGGTATTTCGGCAAGGGCTTCGGCGATCTGCCGATCGGTCCGCTGCGCGCCTTCGCGGTCACGGGCGAGCTGGGTTACGCCATTTCGGATGCGCCCAGCGTGTTGCCCGGCGAATGGGAATACTCGTGGTCGATCCAATATTCGATGCCCTACCTCACACAGCACGTAGAGGCGGTGCCAATCCCGGAATTCTTCAATCACCTGATCGCGCTGGTCGAGTTCTCCTACGCGGCGCCGACCGACCAACCCACCACCGGCGTCATCGCGCCCGGCATTTTCTATGAGGCCGAGGCGTGGCAGGTCGGCGTCGAGGCGGTCATTCCCGCCAACGCGGCGACGCGGGCATCGCAGGGCACCGGCTTCATCGTCCAGTTCCATGTTTTCCTGGACGACCTCATGCCCAATTCGCTCGGCAAGCCTTTGTTCAGCTTCTAGGGGGCGGTCATGCGAAAGCTGGTCCTGGCCTGTGCCGCGCTGGCGATTGCCGGCCCGGCGTGGGCGCACGCCTTTCTCGACCATTCGAGCCCGGCGGTGGGCGCCACCGTGCCGGCGCCGAAGGAGGTCTCGATCTGGTTCACCGAAGAGGTCGAACCAGCCTTCAGCCGCATCGAGGTCACCGACGGCGCCGGCAATCGGGTCGATGACGGCGGCACGCATATCGATGCCGCCGATCACGAGCTGTTGCACGTCGCGGTGAAGCCGCTATCGCCGGGAGCCTACAAGGTGACGTGGCACGTCGTGTCAGTGGATACGCACCATACCCAGGGCGATTTCACCTTCACCGTCGCGCCGTGAACCTGACGCTGGTCGCCATCCGCGCGGTCTACTTCTTCGCCGCCCTGCAATTGTTCGGTTGGCTCATCTTCGATTTGTTCATCGGACAAGCGGGGTGGGGACGGCGGGCGGCGCCACTGGCGGCCGTCGCCCTTGTGGCGATGACCGCGTGGCTGGCAATCGAGACGACGCTATTGAGCGGCGAGCCGCTTTCCGGCGAGACACTCGACATCGTGTTGCGTGAGACGCAGTTCGGCATGCTGTGGATTTGGCGCGCGGTGCTCCTCGTCGCTCTGTTAGCGTTGACCTTATGGCGGATTCGGCCAGCGACGTTCGTTGCGGCGATCGGCGCCGCTTCGGTTCTAATCCTCACCGCGGCCGCCGGGCATGGCGGCGCCGACCGCAGCAGCATCCATTTGACGGTAGACGCGATTCATCTGCTGGCCGTCGGCTCCTGGCTCGGCGGCCTCGTGCCGTTCGCCGCCGCGATGCGCCGGGCCGACGCCGGCGCAATCGCCTGGCGTTTCTCGACGTTGGGCGTGATCAGCGTTTGCGTCATCTTGGCAACGGGCGCGATCAACGCCTGGTTCATGGTCGGCAATATCCCGGCGCTGATCGGCACGCCGTACGGCCGACTGTTAATCGTCAAGATCGCATTGTTCTGCATCATGGTGTCTATCGCGGCGATCAATCGCTTTCGCCTGACGCCGCGCGGCGCTGTCGCGACGCTGTGCCGCAACGCGCAGATCGAGACGGCGCTCGGCGTCGCAATTGTGATGATCGTCGCCGCACTCGGCACCATGCCGCCCGCATATGGGGTACAGAATTGACCCCGTATCACAGCCATCCGCGTCCGCAGGCGCGGTAATTGGCGCAGCCGGCACAAACGAGCCCGGCTACGCGCCCAGCGCAGGCGACAGCACTTCTTACGGCGCCAATTTCACAAGGCCGCAGCCTTCCACCCCGCGCTTCGCGGCCGCTTTGGAAACGAAATACCCAGCCGAGATACCGGCGCAACCGTAACGAGGAGACCATCATGGTGAAGATCTTTTCGCCGACCGCGGCATTTGTAATCTGCCTCGCTTCCGCCGCGTTGGCACAAAGCGGACCGATCAGCGTCTCCGATGTCTGGGCCCGCGCCTCCAACGTCTCGACGGGCGCCGTTTATATGACCATCGCCAATTCGGGCGGCACGGACGATCGGTTGGTCGCCGCCCAATCGCCGGTCGCGAAAACCGTGCAGCTCCATATTGAGACCAACGATAACGGCATCGTGAAAATGCGTCCCTTGAAGTCGATCGACGTCAAGGCAAACAGCAAGGCGACCTTGGCGCCAGGTGGCATGCATTTCATGTTGATCGGCCTTGTGCATCACTTGAAGGACGGCCAGAGTTTTCCACTGACGCTGACCTTCGAAAACGTCGGCGAAATCCACGTGACCGTCACGGTGAAAAAGGCCGGCTCGATGGGCGGATGAAGATGTGACAACATCCCAATCGGTTCGCAGCCCCGAAAATCTCATATCGTCGTGTGGTAATCGATCGCAACCGAATACCGGTGGCGGCCTCACTGCAGGTGTCGACTTTGCACTGCTGTACGCGGAGAGAGCGTTGCTCTTGCCAAGACAAGACGTTGTCCGTTGTGGCGCACAAAAGACGAATCTTACGACTGATCCTACGGCCGCGTTGAAGCTGCAGTGTCAGTTGCCGGAGCGGCCGGTATGGGTCGAAACCGGTAATTGGATATGGCCGTTGATATAAGCACTTGTAGTGGTAGCAGCCCGGCCTTCGGCCGCCGCAGGACCTGCGACCCGGCCCAGCGGTAACAGTAGGCCCGACCCCGCGTCACGAATGCATCGCTTTAACGCAACCACATCAGCATGATCGCGCCGGGATCGAGCGGCCGGACGCGGGCGTTCTCCTGCACGACGAAATCGGCGTGGGGTGGTCCTGTCATCGCCGTGTATGGCGGTGCCACGGCCGGTTGCGGCGCGCGCGCCGGCCGCTGGCCCAGGGAAGCACCAGTCACTGGCCTTGCCATCGCCGGCACGGTTCCCGCGCTATAGACCCGGTTGGCGTCGATCGGCGTGACCGCTTTCAACAGGTTATTCAGCACAGAGAGATCAAGCGTTTGCATCACAGCCGCGGGCCGAGCGACCAAAGTACGACCCGGCAGCGCCGGATGTGGCGGCCGTGCCGATCGCCGTGACGGCAGCGACGCATGCGTTGCCTCCGGCCGCTCCGCTCGGACAGCCCGGCGTTGCCGGGAAACTTTGCTGCGCCATCCCTTCGAACGCGACAGCGGCATATCCGCCGGCGGGCGCCAGGCCGGTTCCGTACGCGGCGGCGGACTATCGGTTATCCGTCTGATCTTCGGTACGTGATGTTCAGGGATAGGCCGTACACCGGT
Source organism: uncultured Alphaproteobacteria bacterium (assembly GCA_963804725.1). Classification (GTDB taxonomy): domain Bacteria; phylum Pseudomonadota; class Alphaproteobacteria; order ATCC43930; family CGMCC-115725; genus JAATGI01. The sequence continues at coordinate 148,434 of CAWDRN010000016.1, forward strand.
GCACTAGCCGGAAACATTCTGCTGCGGTACACCAAGCAACTGCGCCAGGCGTTTGCCCGATACACCAGACCGCGCGATCCGAGAGCGCAATTCATGGGGGGTCATCTGCTCAGCGTATCCGTCGATCCGCAGTCCGGCTACGCTTCAGACTCACCTCTCGTGCCATTGTGGCCGCGCCGATCGCGCTTAGCGTCCGATTCCTTTGATATCGGCGTCAAGCGCGATCCAGCAACCCGTGCGAGGAACGCCAGCGTTTGGCACACGCCTACCGGGGCGTTGGGCTGAAGCTTGACGTTAAATGGTTTGTGTTTGCCAGCTGTGTCAATTGCACAGTTTGTATTTACATCTGTGTAAATGACACACCTTCGGGTGATCCAGCCGTGTAAGGTCACTGTGTAAGCTAGCGGCTGGTAGCGACGCTCGCATCGTGCCGGCGCCAAGCTCTTCTTCCTGCCGAAATACTCTCCCGACCTCAACCCAATCGAGCAGGTCTTTGCCAAGCTCAAGCACCTGCTTCGCAAGGCCGCCGCGCGAAGCTTCGACACCGTTACCACCGCAATCGGCACGATCCTCGACAGCTTCACCCCTCAGGAATGTCGAAACTACTTCACAAACTCAGGATATCAACAGACCTAAACCCATCACGCTCTAGGACCGCGGATCAACGGTTACGCTGAGCAGATGACGCCATCTAGCCGACGCTCACCCCCGCCATCGCTCCGCAGATGCGAATACGAAGGTGCCGGCGAGATCAAGCACGAGCAGAAGTAAACCTAAAAACCCGTCGGACCTACCGAGCCGATCCAGTGCTTGACCTTAGCCGGGTCCCTTTCGTCCATATAAAAGAAATGCGTCATTGTAGGTCTCACGGGCTTGATGCTCGGCTCATTGAATTTCATGTCAACCTTGCCATGAAACACCTTTAGCAAGGGGCTGTCCCAATACTCCACGACATCGTGATGCGCCGTAAAGCCCTTGTCGATGAACTGACGCAGATTTTCTCGGATCGCCTCGCGTCCGTGCCAGTCGGCGACACCTAGGTTGCAAACTGCATTCTCTGCGAAGCAGTCGAAGCCCTTGCCGAAGGTCTTGTCGCGGTTTTCGTGAAGGTGATCTTGTCCATTCTATCCTCCTGGATTGCGACGTTGCCGTGGGGTCATCGTGGCGGATGCCTTGCTGACAATATTTTAGGAGCGTGGCCGTTGGCGGGTGCGCCAATACGCCCTCGGTTCTCGCCAAACGGCCTTGCGCTGGCGAGACGAGGTCACTTCGCGTTCGCGACCGGAATGACGATGCCGAGTTTGGCCGCCACACGTCGTGCCGTCTCTTCCCGCCGGGCCGTGATGGCCCGCACGGATTGCCGCGCATCTTCCAGTATCGCGGCTGGCGCCGTCTCGGGCGTGCCGCTGTCGAAGGGTGGCTCCGGCGCATACACCATCTGAAGTTGGATGGCCTGTGCTGCCTTGTCGCCGCGCAACTCGGCCGCGAGGCGCAACGCACCGTCGATGCCGGCCGTGACGCCTGCGGCGAAGACCCAGGCGCCATCGACAACCACCCGCTCGTTGACGGGGATCGCACCAAAGAACGGCAGCAGGTGAAACGAAGCCCAGTGCGTCGTCGCTCGGCGCCCCTTGAGCAGGCCTGCCGCGCCACAGAGTAGGGCGCCAGTGCACACGGAGAAAATGCTGCACGCGCCTGCCGCCTGCTGCCGCATCCAGTCCAATACTTCAGTGTCTTCCATCAAAGCTTCCTGGCCGAAGCCGCCCGGCACATGAAGTACGTCCAGCGGCGGCGCATCGGCGAGGGTCGCGTCAGGCGTAAGCCACAATCCTCTCAGATCGCGAACGGGCGCTGTGCTCTTACCGTAGATGCGATAGGTCGCATTCGGGATGCGCGACATCACCTCGAACGGTCCTCTCAAGTCGATCTGATCGATCCCCTCGAACAAAAGGGAGCCGATGTGCAAGTGAATGTCATGCGGGATCATGTACATCTCCATGTCTAAGGTCAGCGATAGACAAGCCAAGCCTACCAGGGCATGGTTTGGCAGAATGCCAAACTCCCCTCGCTCCTCGCCAAACGCGGTCCGCGTCATCGACGTACTCACTTACCCGGCGGTGCAGTTGCTCGATGTCACGGGGCCGATCCAGGTGTTCGCTTCCGCCAACGATCTCGTTGCCGGCAGGGGAGGAGCGCGGCCCTACTTGCTCAGGGTCGTGTCGCAATGCGGCGAAGGCGTTACAGCCTCGGCCGGCGTGGCGCTTGCAGCAGGTCCGCTCACAAAACTCGGTGAGGCGCTGGATACCTTACTCGTCGCCGGTGGTGAGGGGGCCGAGGCGGCGGCCGAGAACTCGGTCCTGATCGACTGGGTACGGGAGCGAGCGAGGGAGGCGCGTCGCGTCGCCTCCGTCTGCACCGGGGCCTTCCTGCTCGCTGCGGCGGGGGTGCTGGACGGGCGCCGCGCAGCGACCCATTGGATGTACTGCGCCAAGCTTGCCCAGCGCTTTCCTGCCGTGCGTGTCGAGCCAGATCCGATATTCGTATGTGACGGTCCGGTCTGGACCTCGGCCGGGGTGACGGCCGGGATCGATCTAGCGTTGGCGCTCGTGGAAGAGGACCTCGGCCGCTCCGTGGCGCTCGCCGTCGTGGCCCGCTACCTGGTTGTCTTCCTCAAGCGTCCCGGTGGACAGGCACAGTTCAGCGCGGTCCTGGCCTTGCAAGCAGCAGACGACAAGTTCGGCGCGCTTAATAACTGATCAATGGGCATCTCACGAGCGATCTTTCGCTTTCGGTTCTGGCCGATCAGGCCGGGATGAGCGAGCGCAGTTTCAGCAGGCACTACGCGGAGGCGACTGGGCAAACGCCTGCTCGTGCCATTGAGCGGTTGAGGGTGGAAGCGGCGCGTCGTCTGCTTTCGGACACAGGCCTGCCGGTTAAACGGATCGCGCAGCGTTGTGGCTTCGGCTCGGAAGAAACAATGCGCCGTAGTTTTCTCCGCCTGCTCGCCGCTACCCCACAGGATTACCGCGCTAGATTTAGCATTTGAATATCGACTAAATGTCGCCTGCTCGGCATCGGCCGGCGGATAGACGACTTGCGCAATGATCAGCCGCTTCACCGCCTTGCCCTCTCTGCGGGTTTTCTGGCCGCGCCGTTCCCATCTTGGGTTATGACAGCGCCAGAGCGGCCGAGGTCCGGGCAGGTTACATAGTGTAGATTGCGTGTAGGGAATAGGCAACAGGCCAAGCACGTCGCGCGGAGCGTTCTCGCCGTGGCCGAGCTGTCCCGCGTGCTGGCTGGACTGAAGTGCTTGTGGCCTGCGCCCGGTATCGGCGGCCGCAGCATCGCCGGCAGCGAAAACCTCGGGCACGGCATGAACTCTGAGGGCAGTATCGACGAGGACCCGGGCGAGCGCATCCCCACTGGTCGTCACCACCACGGCGTCGGCAACGAGGACGCTGTCGTCAGCGAAGCTTACACGGTCTGCCATCGAGGTTCGCACGGCTGCGCCGAGACGAATCGATCCCACGCGATCGCGCTGCAGTTTAGAAAGATGGGAACACGGCGGAAGCTGCGACGCGAGGCCGAACGCCCGGCGATTTGGGGGCGCGGCGACATTCGAGCACGTCACGCGGAAAGCCCCGCCATCATCACAATCTCGCCATGAGAATTCCGTAATCGGGCCCCTTATGACCGTTACCCCGACATAGGATTTTTCCGAGGCCAAACAGCGACGAGGGAGAGGAGTTATCGGTGCGTCATCATGGCCAGGTCAAAATTGAACCGGAGCCTACCGCGTCACCGCCGGAGCCTACTCGCCCGGAAATCATACTGCCGACCGAATTCCGAAATGTCGTCCTGACGGGAAATCCTAGCGCTTCTAATTCTCTACACACTCTATTTTGCCCGCGCCGTATTCGTACCATTGTTGATTGCCTTGTTGCTTCGACTGTTTCTTCAGCTGCCGCTCAATTTCCTAACGCGGCTTGGCATACCACGCTTGATTGCCGTGCTATCGTCATGGCCGGTCTGCTCGGCGGCCTCGCTCTTTTGGGTACAGCGATCGGCGAACCGGCCTCAGACTGGATCGCATAGGCGCCGTGGGGCTTCGGCGAGATACAGAACCAACTCGAATTCGTAAAGCGGCCGCTGCAAGTCCTCGAGAACACCGCGCACCAGATCGAACACCTCGTGGTGGCGCCGTCCCCCTCAACGCTGACAGTGACCCTCGCAGGACCTGGGATCGGGGGTATGCTCGCATCCAGCACGCAATCGCTCGTAATAAGGGGCGTCGGCACCTTAATCCTTCTCCTGTTTTTCCTCCTGGCGTCAGGTGACACCTTTAAACGACGACTTGTAGAGACCATGCCGCGCCTCAGCGAAAAGAAACGTGCAGTGGAGATTATTAACGAAATTGAGGACACGATATCCGGCTATCTGGTTCGGATCACGATCATCAACGCCGGACTGGCAGTATTGACCGGCCTTGGGTTTTATTTTTGCAGTGTGCCCGTCCCGGCTCTATGGGGGGTAATCGGGTTCTGCTTCAACTTCGTGCCATTCGTTGGACCCCTCTGCGCAGGAGCGATCTTCTTTATGGTCGGATTGTTCTCCTTCGACGGGTGGCGCATGGTGTTGCCGGTCGGCATTTACGCGTTCTTGGTGCTCATCGAAGGCCAGGTGGTCCCACCGACAGTAATGGCGCGGCGGCTCAGCCTCAATCCGGTGGCCGTTGTAGTGTCGCTCGTTTTCTGGTTTTGGATGTGGGGTAAGCCAGGTGTGCTATTGGCGGTGCCGATGCTCGCTGCATTCAAAGTGGTATGCGATCATGTCGGGCCGCTCAACGCCGTAGGCCACCTGATCGAACGTTCACCCTGAAGCGGCGCGCCAATGATTTGGGATGCTGACGCCAAGATATCTGAATATTCGTTTGTCAACGATCGGCGGCATTGCGCCTGCGCGTAGCTGCAGCCTTTTTTGCCGAGGCGGATCGCGCTTTGGCAGAACCTGAAGCTGAGGCTTTACCGCCCGGCAATCCACCCTTTCGCGACGAAGCGTGGCTTACGCGATGACCGCGGCCAGAGCCGCTCCTTTTGCCGCCGCCGCTATCTTTGTTGACCGTTGCCCAGGCACGGCGTTCCGCCGCTCTTTCACGGAAAGGCCGCGTGCTTCATGGCCTTCCGCGATGTGGTCAGCTTTCTGCTCCTGCTTATCCGTGTATTTCGATTTCGAACCACTCCACTGAACCGGGGTTCCTACTGTTGCGCCTCCTGCTGAGAGAGACTCGGCGATGCGCCGAGCATTGCTGGGTCGCGGGTTCGACAGTGTCGCGATTGGGTGATCAGCAACCAGGGTTCCGTTGCGGCGGGTACTCGATCAATTCGGCACATCCAATTGCTTCAACCAAAATTTCCCGTGGAACTCCTATGACCTTCGTCGGGTTGTGGCGATAGAAAATGCCGACGCATTTACAATGGACCGATGTCGCGGTTCGCCTGGCTCTGACTGTGCTGGCCGGGCTGGCCATTGGCTATGACCGCAGCGAGCAAGGCAAGGCGGCGGGCATGCGGACCACCCTGCTGGTTTGTCTCGCCGCGTCGGTCGCTATGATACAGGTGAATTTGCTGCTCCCGACCGCAGGTCGCCCGCCGGATTCGTTCGTCATGAACGATCTTATGCGCTTGCCGCTTGGCATTCTCACCGGGATCGGTTTTATTGGCGGCGGCGCGATTTTGCGTCGCGATAATATCGTTACCGGCGTCACAACCGCCGCGACCTTATGGGTTATCACGGTCATCGGTCTGTGCCTGGGCGGCGGGCAACTGGGATTGGGTATTGCCGCCACAATTCTGGCCTTGGTCGCGTTGACCGCGCTCAAATGGGCGGAGCACCGGTTGCGGCGCGAGCAACACGCCACTCTGGCGATTGATCTGTCGGCCGAAGGCCCCGGTGAGCAGGACATTCGACACCGCCTCACGACAGCGGGACTGACGATCATGGCCGCTCACGTCATTCTGGCGTCCAACGGCAAATCGCGCCGGCTTGTTTTCGAACTCGGCGACTTCAGGCGAGCGATGGACACCAACGTCCCACCTCCGGTTACCGCGCTTGCCGGCGAAAGTGGTGTGCTCGCGGTCGATTGGCACATGCGCAGCTGACGATCAGGCAGCGGGTTTCCTCGCGTTGGGGGTCGCCGCGACGATTTCCCGTAAAGCCGGGGCAACTCGTCCTTTGCCCGCTCCAGCACGCGCTTGTGGGAGTTCTGAAAGATTGCCCCCGGCGCGGTTGAGGTAGAATTTCATCATCGACAGGCGGCGCGGTGCGGGGTCCGATTTGCGCCGCATCCTGTGAAGAGCCACGCCGCCCCCATTTCCGCTCGCGCGACGTCAACGCGTCAACGTCCCACCATCGAGATCAAGCAAGTCGCTCTCGCGCGTTACCCGGGCAGACTATTTCTTTTTGCCTGCCAAATAGGACCGCGTTCCTATGTGGATGACCCACTGAGGTAAAAGCTAAGTAGGGCGCAAGCTCATCAATCCCGGGGCGTCACAACGGGTTCGGGTAAGGTCCGGAGGGCCGGCACCGGCGTTCTTCAAAAAGTCGCGCGCTTCCCGACATTGCCGGTGTGACCGTGATGTTCCCGATTGACCGTGATCACGCCGCGAAAGCGGCGGGTACGCACACTACGCCAAGAGCCATGAGCTCTGGACCCAGGCCCCTATTGGACAGCGCCGACTTGTTCGTCTGCTTGGCGGTCCTCCAAGCGGATGACTACTTCGTGCGCCGAGACGCCAGAGCCGGCCGGTTTCTCCATGCCCGCGCGCGTGATGATGCCCGGGTTGACGCCGGCCTTCGCCAGCGATTGCTCGATGGCATCGGCCCGTTTATCGGCAATGTGCTCACGCGCGGTCGACAAGCCGTCATTGACGCCGATCAATTCGATTCGCACTGGACGGTGTGCGCGTACCGCAGCGATGACGCGATCGACGAGCGCGTTGGCGTTACCGGTTATCGCTGCATCACCGTCCCGGAAATAGACGACGAACCGCTGGTCCGATTGCGCGCGCGCAACCAACGGCGGCGCTAGGCCATACAGTGCGGTCAACGACATCAGAACCAGAATCATGCGACCCATAATTGCCTCCTACGAGTCAACTTTACCCGGGTAGTCGTGATGACTTACCCGAACCGTCGGCGCAACTCGCCAGCCCGTTCGAGCGCACCTCCAAACCTTCGGTCAGGTTCATGATCGCGCTCCTCGCACGCCCATCGGTCTGTGTGGGGAGCAACACCCGGCAACGCGAAAGGTCGCGCCGTACACTTCGATTTCGACATTGCTCGCAACGTCGCGGTGTAGTAGCTGCATCACGGTATCTCCATCGTTGTCCCTAAGAACGAACGGAAGACATATTCCACGAAGCAGGCCCCCGGCTGCCTTCCTACAAAGGCGTCCGACTATGGAATAACATGTGCATTTGCCCGTCTATCCGGGCGCGACCCCGCCCTGCAAGGCACGCATGACTGCGATCTTCCATGCAGCGACGAACAGCTTCTCGGAGCACTGCCACCTTCGGACAATGTTCGTCGCGCAGAGCAGACGTAAACCCAGTTTGCAACCAAATCGAATGATGTCGACATACACAGAATCATCGAGGCATTCGATCGGTGGCTTCGCGGCGATTCGAATACTGCTGTTCGAGGGTCAATCTTCCAATCTGGTGAGCCTAAGGGTGACCCGACAGCTTCAGACTCTGGCGGGACCGGATTGCCGGAAAAGACACAAACCAACGGAAGGATAATTCGTCGCCTTGTTGCCGCTCCCTGTCGACATAAAGCCGTGTCCCCGCGATGTTGAGCGGGGTACAGGCCCTGACTCAATTGCGCCTCGCCGTCCTCAACGGGTCCCATTGCTCTTGGATGTGAAACCGTACGTGGCGCTCACTGTAAGCGACCACCACGGCGACCCGATCCGCCAGCGCTTCCGGCGGGCTGCGGACGATGAGATCGCTTTGGCTCCAAACGCGGCCGCTGCCCCGACGTTGCCGCCTCCAGGCAAATAGCCATCTCGGATGCGTCCACCCCAGCGTCGGCTCTCTAATGCGTCGCGGGATATGTCAAAGCCCCTGAAGCGGGCGAGCGTGCCGCCTCGGTCATATGAGCTAGCTGGATGTTTCCCGGACCAATGAGATGAAAGACCTGTTCGCCAGCTGCCAACAGATAGTCAGCGACAACACGCCGATGACATCGCCACCACAGAACTTCTGCGCACATGATCGCGCAACGCTGATTGCCACCGAGCTCGCATAGGCCGCGCGAATCCATCACGAAAACTATCGCCCATCGCATAATCGGCGAAATTGTGAAAGCTATCGTTGTGCCAAAACGCATTAAGGCTTGGCGGCACACTTTGGCTCCTGCCGCGCAGGCCACCGAGTGCCGCGATGTGCGCATATCCGATTTGGAAGGAGGTCAATGATTCCGGCAGCGTATCGCTGTTGAACTGGGGGTTTCTCCGCGACCGTGGCACCGTCCGAACATCGGCTACAAACGTGACCCTTACGCTTCTCAGCAGAGTGACAAAGCCTTCGATTGACCGGGTTGAATGACCAACAGTGTAGAAAGGTTCGCTCATGTGCCGATTACATTGCTTAGCATCCAACAGCTTCTGATGGCTTCCGCTCTCCACGAACAATGTCGCTGTGGTTCGCAAAGCCGTCAGCGATGAAGCCGCCGCAATGCACGACCCTTGTGCATGGCGATATGGTTGGTCTTGTCGCTTTTGATCTCATACTGCGGATCGCGCTCGCTCGCATGATGTATGTAACCCTAGTAGTTCACATCGCTCTTGTGCACCCGCACGATCCAACCGGTGACCAGTCCAGCTTCGGAATCCCAACTGACATGATCGCCGACCTTGAATATCTGTGCCATGGCAATTCCCGAGATCCAATCGACCGCTTAGTGCGGTCGATGCTGTGCCGTTATTAGGGTTGATGCCTCGGTACAATAGGTGTGGCCGACGAGGTTTTTCCATCGATTCCGGGCCTTCGGAGATGAAGAACTGGATCCCGCTTCACGATGATGAACCACGGAATGAAGGTGAATCCGGTCGAGAACGAGCATCCTATCGCTCGAGTTTGGTACCGGCAGCGCCATGGCCTTCGTCCACTAGCAACAGCCCTACATTCTGCACGAGGACATTTTTTGGCGAAGACGATTTATCGCAGTGACCAAATTGGCAGCCCACTGAGGCCGCCCCCGACTGTTGGACGCCGCGACGCGTGGACGCCGCGACGCGTTTAAGGCTGGAAAAACCAGCAAGGAGGCGTTGCAGCACGAAGAGGACATAGCCACGATCGAAGTCCTAGCCTACCAAAAGCGGGCCGGAGTGCCTATCTTCACCGACGGCGAGATCAGGCGAGACGCGCGGCAGACCGTGTTCAGCCAGCCCGTCGAGGGTTTCGTCGATCACTATCCGATCGCCGAACAAAAATGGCCGGACGGCACACCCTCCAAGATCAAGATGCACACTAACGCCGTTCGTTCCAAGTTGCGGTCGGTCGGCCGGATCGCCCAAAAGGACACCATCTTCCTCAAGCAGAACGCGCCGGGTCCATTGACGAGCGGCTCGTCGATGCGCTTCACGTCGACCGGTTCGTGCTCGAATACGATACCGATGTGGGCCGGTTCGAACCGTTGAGGTTCTTGCCGGTCAATCAATCAGCTTGCCCTTACATCACAATGCGGCTTTCAAGGGTCGGCACTGCGTGACGGTGCTCATCTCGATTTCGATACTCAATGGCGTAAACTCGAAGTCATCACCGCAACCGCCTGCGAAGGCTGGGGCTGAACAGCCGAGGAGGCGGCCTCACGGTCAGGCGACATCCGGACGACGCGGATGTGTCGGCGACACCGTGAGCATAAACGTTGATCCTGCTCGGCAACCCTGAAAAAAGCCGCGCCCCGGTCGGACCATACCGATGCCGAATGCGAATCGGCAGAACAATCCTATGTCACGAATGAACTGGCCGAACAAAAGGGCTGGCTGGCGCCCGAGCTACTCCCATTAAGGGTGCGATTGTCCAGCCGAATCAAAAACTTGGTGTTCATCGACGGGAACCAACTAGGGGCATAGCATCGAAGCTATGAAAAACCGCGAGATACACGCATGGCTCTGGCTCGTCGCATCGTTCGTTTTCATCGCGCTCGCCGTCTTCCTCTCGGCGGGGACCGTCAACTTTTGGCAGGCGTGGGCGTATCTCGCGGTAGGCGCAATATCCAGCGTTGCACTAACGTTTCGCATCGTAAAAGACCCGATACTGCTCGAAAACAGGACGAAGGCAGGGCCTTTAGCGGAAGAGCGACCCATCCAAAAGGTAATCGTGCTAGTTGTGGGGGTTACGACCATCGCAACGTTTATTGTGCCAGGCGTCGACCAACGTTTCGGCTGGTCGAGCGTGCCGCCCTGGCTCGCCATAACGGGCGATCTTCTGATATTGCTGAGCACGTGGGCGATCTATCGAGTATTCAAAGAAAACTCTTTCGGTTTCGCCACGGTCAAAATCGGCAAGGATCAAAAGGTCATCTCTACAGGTCCCTACGCGATCGTACGCAACCCGATGTATTCGGGCGCGGGGGTGTATTTCATCGGCACGTCTTTAGCGCTCGGCTCGTATTGGGGGCTCATCCCTGCTATTCTCACCACTCTTGGACTCGTCTGGCGTCTGTTCGACGAAGAAAAATATCTTGCCGAGAATTTACCTGGCTATCAGCAATATTGCGCCAAAGTCCGCTGGCATCTCTTACCCGGAGTCTTCTAATAGCGCAGCATCTATGAGCGCCATCGCCTAAAAACGATTGGCCGTCAGACGCTCCGCCATCCTGTACTCCTCCACAGTACTCACCATCGCATGCACTCGATTGCTCTCCTCGAATGCCACTAGTTGATTTTTCCTCAAAACTGGAGACCTTGTCGGTCGAACCGTAACATGCGCAAGGCATTTTGATTTTAGGGAGGAACTTTTCGCCCAGGATTTTCTCGCTTTCAGTGACGATTGTCGGCGATTGAGTAATTTCTCGAATCAAGCTTTGGAATAAGCCTACCGATATCGTCGAAAATGCCGGCAGCGAGCGCCCTACCTTTAGTCCGTGAGAGGCCAGATGTGGCCGAAAGCGCGCACAATGGCCGCTTTGAATTGCAAAATCACAAAGAGAGACGTAAGGACCTAGCTCGCGTCTGCGGACATGGCGAGGACATGGAGGTGCTTCGGGGTAGATCGCGCGGCACGCTAGCGGGGTCAAGGCGAAAAGGGAGCGATGAGAATGCCACGTAGTATTCCGGTCTACGACGGCGACATGTTCGGCCGCGAGGCTATCCTGAATGCGCGCGCCGTCGACGATCTGATCCGAGAGACGGCACCGGTGGTGTGGCTGGCGCGTGAGAACATTGCCATCATCGGCCGCTATAGCCGTGTCGTCGCCGGCCTTACCGACTGGCAGTCCTTCTCCAGCCGCTCGCGGCCCTGGGACGACCCGAATTCGGCACGGCGAGGCATTCTCCTTACCGACGATCCACCACGTCACACCGAACTGCGCAAAGTGATGGCAAAGGTGCTGGCGCCGTCACGGCTCAAGGAATGGTCCGCCGACTTCGCCCGCGTCGCCGAGGAGCAGGTCAGCCAACTCATGGCGCGCGCCGGCGAGGTGGTCGATGCCAACGTCGACATCACGCGGCCTTACGTCCACCAGGTGCTGCCTGACCTGCTCGGCATGCCGCAGGAGGGCCGCGAGCACATAACCGCATTCGGCAATATAGGCTGGGCGATGCTCGGGCCGAGGAACGATGTGTTTCGCGAGGCGTTGCAGGGCTCCGACCCCGTGGTGCAATGGGCCGACTGGTCCTGCACGCGCGAGAACATGACGAAGGACGGGCTCGGCGAGGCAACCTACCGCCTTGCCGACGCTGGCGAGATCACCCAGGACGAGGCGAAGCTCCTAGTAAGGGCAATTCTCTCTGCGGGCTCCGACACCACTGTCGTCGCCGGCGCCACCGCAATCCGTGCCTTTTGCGAATTTCCGGATCAGTGGGACGCCCTGCGCGCCAACCCGGCGCTGCTGCGCAACGCCTTCGATGAAAGTTTACGCTGGGATTCGCCGTCGCGCATGGCCGGGCGTATCGCGGCAAAGGATGTCGAAATCGAAGGCTACACCCTGCCCCCCGGGACCCGCACAGGCTTGCTTTTTGCTGCGGCCAATCGCGACCCGCGGAAATGGTACGAGCCCGACCGCTTCGACATCACACGTGATTTGCAGGGCCATGTCGGCTGGGGCTATGGCCTACATTCCTGCGTCGGCAAGGTCATGGCGCAGTTGGAGATGGACGCGCTCTTCGGTGCACTCTTAAAGCATATCGCCCGTTTCGAAGCTGCGGGCGAGCCGGACTGGTGGATGACGACTATCGGCCACGGCCCCTACAAACTGCCAGTGCGTCTCGCCGCTGCGCAATAGCGATGAGATTGACACAAGTGGCAGGGCCGGAGATATCGAAGCCTGCGTTGCGGTGATGAGCGAGCGAAGGCGCCGGTATCAAAACTACGAACGTTAGCTTTGCAAGAAAGGGGCTGAGGCCCGCGCTCGGGCGAGCCAGACGGTGCGGCCACCCCCGGTTTGCCAGTCCTCGATTGCGTGAGCGATAACCTCAAAGCCAATGCTGCCGAGCAGCGCTCTGTATTCATCGGGGCTTAGGCTGGCGTGGTAAAGAGGGTCGCCCCGATACGTCCCGACGCTTTCACCATAAGCGGGTCCGCTGTTGAACATCAGCACGGCCGATTGCGTGGCATGCCGGGCGAAGACTTTGAACATCTGACGTTGGTCATCGGGCCTGAGGTGAAAAAAGCTATCCCAGGCAAGTATGCCGTCAAACCGACGGGAAAGCTGTAGCAACCGCATATCCCCTACCAACCATTCATGACTGGGGAGACGTTGGCGACACAACGAGATAAACGTTGGCGAGGAATCAATACCCGTCACGTGAAGCCCGCGTTTGGCCATGTGTCCTGCGACTGGAGAACCTGACCCACAGCCCAGATCGAGAACGGTCGCTCCTCCAGGTAGCACGGCAACAAAGCGGTCATGCCACGGCTTGTCATTCCATGGATCAAAACAGCGATTGCGGTCTGCATCCCAATCGTGGGCGTGGCGCTCGTAGTGGTCGATGATACGATCGGCCATTTCTTTCATCCTTGAGCATTATCCGAGCGTAGATCGGCGCGCAACGTGCGTGGATCGCTCGAGGAATAGTGCAGCAAGATTAGAGGGCTTGAAGCAACCGGATTTTTCCCCAGTGTAAGTCGGTTGTACAATGTCCGCGCAATGGGGCTACCTTGCCTCAATACTGGGGATCTGCGTGCATTCGCTCTTTGCTTCGCCAAAAGCCGGAAGCGATTTCCGTGTACCGCGCATAGGGCGAATGCCCGTTGACTACTTCGACTCTGCCAGCGTTACGAACCATTGCAGCTCCAATGTCTGCCAATCGCCACGTCGTTCACCGCCAACAGCCACACCCATAACCGCCGGTCGTAAACCGCTTAGCGTTCGGAATTTCGACGTTGCCATCCCAATTATGAAACGTTGACGTTTCATTACGAAACGTCTACGTTCTGTATATTGCCGCCATGTGGAGGGAGGCGATGCTTCATCGGACCATATCGCCTGTTTTACCTGCAAGACCTGAGAGCCTGTTTCGTCACCCGCCCTTCCGGTTGTATTTCTGGGCGCGCGGCTTTTCGGAATTCTCTCACCAAATCACTGCCGTCGCCGTCGGTTGGCAGGTCTATGCACTGACTGGCAGCGCTTTTGACCTCGGGTTGGTAGGTTTGGTGGAGTTTGGCCCAACCGCGGCCCTTGTGTTCATTGCGGGTCACGCCGCGGACCGGTATGAGCGCCAGCGCATGGTGCAGAGTTGTCAATTCGTCGCGGGGCTGACCGCGACATTTCTGGCTTGGGGCAGCTTCGCCGGTTGGCTGACCGCGCCCGAGATTTTCGCAGCGGTCGCGATACTTGGCGCAGTGACGGCTTTTGAAAGCCCAGCGGCGGCAGCCATGCTGCCGGGTGTAGTGCCGGATGGAATGGTGCAGAAAGGCACTGCACTCGCGACTGGCGCGTTTCAGGTGGCGACGATCAGCGGTCCGGCGCTGGGTGGGCTCGTCTATGGGATCGCGCCCGGTGCACCCTACGCGGTGATAGCAGTCTTCTGGGTGCTGGCAGCGACTTTGAACGGTGCGGTCAGCCTCAGTCGCCCGGTGTACGCCGAGGAAGCGCCGACACTTGGCGCGCTCTTCGCCGGCGTCCGGTTCGTGCGCGAGAGCCCGTCGATCCTCGCAACGATCTCGCTCGATTTGTTCGCCGTTTTGCTCGGCGGGGCAACCGCTCTGCTGCCAATCTACGCCCGAGACATTCTGCATCTCGGCGCCTCTGGGCTCGGCGTGTTGCGCGCGGCACCGGCCCTGGGCGCACTGTTGATGACGACCGTCCTGGCAGGCTATCCGATCGAGCGCCGCGCGGGTGTGCGGTTGTTCCAGGCAGTGGTTGTTTTCGGCCTCGCGACCATCGTGTTTGCGGTCTCCCGCTCGCTGTGGCTCTCGGCTCTGGCGCTTGCCGTACTCGGAGCTGCCGATGCGCTGAGCATGGTGATCCGAATCGCACTCGTGCAACTCGCCACGCCAGACGCGATGCGTGGACGTGTGGGGGCTGTCAATTTCCTCTTCGTCAACGCTTCCTACCAGCTCGGCGGCTTCGAGAGTGGCATCACCGCCGCCTTGTTCGGCGTCGTGCCCGCGGCGGCGCTGGGCGGCATCGGAACCATCGCCGTGGCGCTCCTCTGGATGAAGATGTTTCCGGTGTTGCGGAAAATGGACCGGTTGGAATAGGCGCAGGCAATGTCAACTTCGCGCAGGCGATCAGGCGAGCGAGAGGTCGATCCGCGCATCGAGCGGTCTCGGCACCTGATCCTCGGCGCCGCGCTTGAGGAGCTGGGCGAAGTCGGCTACGGCGGATTTACGATCGAATCCGTCGCCGCCCGCGCTGGCGTCGGAAAATCGACGATCTATCGGCACTGGTCGGACAAGCTCGCGCTAATCGCGGATGCATTCCAGACTCTTCACGAAGACGCTCTGCCTGACATCGAAACCGGTTCGGCCCGTGATAAAGCGGTACGTGTCTTGCGGCATGTTGCTGAGGTCGTCGCCAGTTCGACGCTTTCTTCCTGTATTCCGGCCCTCATCGACGCGGCCGAGCGCGATGAGAGCCTGCGCAAGTTCTATATTCGATTCCAAAAAGAGGCGCGCCAACCGCTGATCAAGGTTATTGCCGATGGTGTCGCGGACGGCAGTTTTCCTTCGCGAACCGACCCGGAGCTTGCAGCATTCGCGTTGCTTGGCGCGATCTTTTTCTGTCGACTGATGACGAGCAGACGGTTTGATCCGAAGAATGCAGAAGCACTGATAAATGCGGTTCTCGGAAGTGCAAATGGGATAAGGTAACGGGCTGCCATAGGGAAGTATCGTTGAACGGCAACGTCCCGAGCACCCCAATCCACTCCCCTTCTACTGTGTCGGATCGTGCTGATTTGTATCTAACGTTAGATCGTTGGTGACGATCACGTTGATTTAGATCGCGCCACGGCGTTGTCTGTCGAGGCAATCACCCTGATTATTTGAGCCGCTTCGTTCGCAAATACGGACGACACGGATATGGGGAGTGTAATGGCGGATAAGCCTGTCGAATGGGCCCGCAAATGTCGGCGCCCATTGCCGCCCCACCCGCATGAACGAGATCGGCCGTTGCCTTGGCACAAACCTAAAGCAAGCGAAGACGATGCGCGCGCCAGCGGCAGTGAGGGCGATCCTCAGCAACCCGAGCTATCGCGATAGCCGACGAAGACATCGAGTTCCTACGATCCGACACGACGCGCGGACTTCGCCTCCAACGCCAGCCAGTGCGGATTTCATCGTCATCGAATTCGACTTACGGCGACCGTCTGCATCGGCCCCTGGTGGCATCGGTTGATGAACTATACGCAGCGGTGGCAACACGTTCGCCCGTGGCGGTAACGTGATCGTCCCAACCTTCGCGCTCGAGCGTGCACAGGAGATTTTGTATTTCCTGCATCAGGCATCGAAGTCAAGCAAGGTGCCGACGTCGGCGCAGGTTTTTCTCGATCCCGCGATGGCGATTTCGGCCACCGAAATATTTAGGCGTATCCCGGATGCCTCGAGCCCACAGTCGCGGCGCTATTCCGACGCGGCGGCGACCGCTTCCACCTGCTTACCCTCCACCTAACCCGGGAGACTACGGACTCGATGACGACAAACCGCGTCCTGGAGGCGCTGTCATCTTGGCCGGCGCCGGCATGTGTACCGGCGGCTGCATCCGCAACCATTTCCGTCACAATCTTGGGCGAAGCGAATGCTCGGTGGTTTTCGTCGGCTTCGCCGCCATCGGCACGCCCGCGCGGGGATTGTCGACGGAGCGCATTCAGTCACGCTGTTCGGCGAGGACATTCCGATCCGAGCCCGGATTTACACGATTAACGGCTTCTCCGCCCACGCCGATCAACGCGGGCTCATCAATTGGCACCCCGCATCAGTGGCAACAAGACAACGTTCGTCGTCCACGGCGAGGTCGCCGCGATGGCGAACCTCGCTGAGAAGCTCACGGTGCCTCGTGTCGAAAGGCCCACCCTGCGCCAGGCGTACAATCTCTAAATTGGGTCACGCGGCATCAGCGGGATTGGCCAAGCAAACAACAATATCCGCAATCTGCCACGCGAGAGCGCGGTATCCGACTGACAGACAACTCGGCGTCCGCAACCGGGCGTCGATAAGACGAAGTTCCGATTCCGCGGCGATGTTGTATCGACAGCTTGCG
Organism: uncultured Alphaproteobacteria bacterium; assembly: GCA_963804725.1. Lineage (GTDB taxonomy): Bacteria > Pseudomonadota > Alphaproteobacteria > ATCC43930 > CGMCC-115725 > JAATGI01. The sequence goes on from CAWDRN010000016.1 coordinate 165,360, forward strand.
GCACGCCGAATTCGTTCCGATTGTGTTTTCGCTATTCCTATCGGAACGGCTTTGTTGCGGTTCAGGGGTTAGTTGTGATGGAGTCCTAGGTTTAGTAGATATAGAAGTCTAAATATGACAGACAACACCCCCATCACGACGTTCCCGTTCAAACGAATTCTGGCGGCGACCGATGGCTCCGACGGCGCGACAACGGCGTTGCGGTCGGCGATCGAACTAGCAGTGCGTATGCCGGCGGAGCTCGTCGTCGTGAACGTTTTCGAACCGGAGGAAATGTCTGCGATCCACGACCCGGGACCGCAAGAGTTTGCTCGCGTCGAGCATCTCCGCGGCGACCACGCCGAAGCGAAAGAGATCATATCGGAAGGCATCTTGGGAGAAGCGAAGAGGATTGTGACTGAGCATGAGGGTCTGACAGCGTCCTTCGTCTTTCTTGTGGGCGATCCGGCCACAGAAATCCTGCGTCATGCCGACAAGGTTGCCGCCGACCTGATCGTGATGGGAAGCCGCGGCCGTGGCCGTTTTGTCGGACTATTGCTCGGCAGCGTCTCTCAAAAGGTCACCGGTACCGCCCGACAGTTCGTGATGATTGCGCCGGCACGCAAATGATGGCGGTACCGATACCCGCTCTTGTCGAGTACCCTGGCCTCGTCGTGCGATGGACATCGTCGCCCTCGGCCATCACCAAATACCCGGCACGAGCCGATAACGCGTGCTGCGTGCAAAATCGGCATAGCCGGACAGTTCGGCCTGGAGCAGGCCATCCTCCAGCCCCGTCCGAACGACCAGCAGCGCGATCGCCAACGCAGCGGGCAGCAATGCCCACCAGGAGGCGAGCGCGAGCGGAATGGCGACGAACAGTGTTACCGCAGCAGCGTAGCCGGGATGGCGGACGAATTTGTACGGCCCGGAAGTAATTACCCGCTGCGCGCGCTCTTTCTGGATGCGGACGCCTGGCTCGAAGAACGGATTGACGGCCTGAGCCCAGGTCGCGACCGCGATGCCGCCGACAAGCAGGAGATAGCCAACTAAGACCACCCAGAGCGGCACAGCAGACCATCCCATCCGGCCTGCGTCGAACGTCGCGATTGGGATTTCAACGACCGTGACCGGGAGCATGACTGCGAGCAAGATAAGGTCCCATTTCTTGGTACCCGGCTGGAACCGGCTGCGAGCGCGGAAGATCATTGGATTCAGGCGTGCAATGAGCAGTGCAGAAAGTCCGAAGGCGGCAACAAGGACCGCTACGAAAATCCAGCCGGAACCCCAGCCGATCGTCCCTGCCGGGAGGAAAACCAGCGCAACGAGCGCGAGTGGCGAGCCGATAGCGTAAAGGATCGCCGAGGTGCGCGACATCGGTCTTGGATCGACAACGGAGTTCATATTTTCTTCCAACCTCCTACAAGCTGTCGCGACAATCTCGTCCGACTGGTGCACAAGGCTTTTCTTGATTGCCGCGTTTACAGCCTGCGCAACGGCAAGTCCGGTCCGCCGCGGGATGGGCAAGTCGAGATCCCTGCAACAGCAGCGAATCATGCGGGTGTGCGATCAGCCACCGGCCTAGGAGTGTGTCTGAGTAAGGGTGGGGAGGTTAGCACTGAGTTGCGAGGATCGGAGGAATTTTGGTGGCGGTCCGCGGTCGCGATTTGCACGCGCAAGATTGAGTCGCGAAAGCGGCGCTCCGGATTCGATTGTTGCTGGCGTGTACGCTCGCCGCAGCCCATCAGGCTGCGGCGGCGAGCTTGAGGAGGTTGTGAACGGTGCAGAGCAAGGCCCATTCGGCCTTGACCTTGTCGATGCCGCGCAGGAGGAACTGGCGGAAGCCTCGGGCATGCTTGATCTGACCGAACACGGGCTCGACGACCTGCTTGCGCAAGCGATAACGGCTGCGGCGGCCGGCGCGCTTCAGTTTCGTGGCCATGCGGGCAACGCGGCTGCCCGCCCGGGGCGTGCGCTGCGCGACCGCGGCGGCGGTGCCATGGTGCTGGCGTCCGGTGGCGATGTAGGCGTTGATACGGCGCTTGGCGAGGGTGCGGAGATTGGCCTCGGAGCAGTAGCCGGCATCGGCAGAGATCTCGTCGGGGTTGCGGTGGAGATTGGTCCTGATCGCGGCGACGAGCGGGGCCAGCTGCGCCTGGTCGGTGGTGGCGTTGCTTAAGTCGTGCGCGACGATCACCTGCGCTTCGGCGTCGACCGCGGCCTGGGCGTTGTAGCCCTGGATGAAGCCGTCGTTGGTCTTCATGATCCGGCTCTCGGGATCGGTGAAGTTGCGCTGCGCCTTGTCCGCGGGCGGCGCCGGTTCGGCCGGAGGGTGTGCCGGCCCGCTGGGGCCAGAACCGTCGCCCTTTTCGCTCGCCTGCGCCGCCGCGGCCGCGCGCGCCTCGGCCTCGAGCGCTGCCTTCGCCGTGCGGATTTTCTCCAGCCGCCGCTGCTTGTTCGCCATCCACTCCGGCATCTCGTCGCCGCGCCGCTCGACGCCGTGCACGCGGTCCTCGGCCGCGTCGGTCTCTGCCGCCGCGGCCAGCCAGCGCTCAACTTCCGCCGCCAGCGCTGGCGCCGCCTGCTTCATCCGCCCGTAGCTCATCGCCTTGTGCTTGGAGGCGTTCGCCTTGATCTTGGTACCGTCCAAGGCGACGTGACCGAGCTTCACCAGACCCGCCGCCCGGCACAGCTTCAACACCTGTTGGAACAATCCCGAGAGTGCCGCCAGGTGCCGCTTGCGGAAGTCGCTGATGGTGCGGAAGTCGGGCCGCTGCATCCCCGTCACCGCGGCAAAATCGAGCCGCTCCTCGCACGCCTTGGCGATCCGCCGCGACGAGTAGATGCCTTGGCTGTAGCCATAGAGCAGCAGCGCCACCATCATGCCCGGATGGTAGGGCGGGTAGCCCCGCTCCTCCTCATACGTGTCCATGATCGCCGACAGATCGAGCCCGTCGCGCACGGTCTCGCGCACGAAGTGCGCAAGATGGCCGGCGGGCACCAAATCCTGAATCGAGGGCGGCAGCAGCCAAACTTGGTCAACGTCCCACGCACGAAAGGTCTTGCTCATGCCGCATAGCGAATCACGTCACCGCATTGCCGTCGAGCAAAATCCGATTACCCGGACACACTCCTAGAGGCTCGATTGTGCAGGCATCACCCGATACCGGCGCCGCCGGACTCCGCCATCGGCGAAGCGTCGGCGAAAGTGATCGATCGTGAAATCCCGAAAATGGCGAGCTGCGGCGGACACGTATGTATCGTGGCGCCAAACCACACTGAGCGTGCGCTGGCATTCGGGGGCTTTCAGGCGGAGCCAAGCTACCGGCGGATGCGTGGTGAGCCGGCGCGCGACGGCCGGAAGCAGGCCAATGCCCACCCCTGCGCTGATCAAGCCGCGAATGGCCGCAAGTTCGTCACCCTCGCAGGCGATCGTGAGTGTCATCCCAGCGCGTGCGAGCATGTCGTCGATGAGCGTTCGCTGCCAATAACCGGGCCGGGGCGTAACGAACGGTTCGCCGCCGAGGTCTTCGATAGCGACCTCTTTGTGACGAGCAAGCCGGTGCGCCGGCGGGACGGCAACAAAGACTTCCTCGCGGAGCAGCTCCGTCGTGCGAAGCCATGGTCCTTCCAAGGGTTGCGACGCAAGACAGAGGTCGATCTCGCCGGCTCGGAGTTGCTCGGCCATAACCGGCGTCGAACACTGATTGAGTCGGAGGCTGATCTTAGGATGCTCTTCCAGAAACTCGGCGGCTAGGCCGGTCAGAATGCGCAGCGTCTCGGCGGCGACGCCAACGTTGCCACGAGCGAGCCCAGCGGCATCCTTGAGTTCTTGGCTGGCCTGATGGAGCTCCCCCAGGGCACGAGTTACCCGGATCAGGAACGCGGCGCCAAAGCGATTGAGCTCTACTCGCCGGCCGCGGCGATCGAAAAGGGGAACGCCCAGTTCGGCCTCGAGCCGGGCGATCACTCGGCTAAGGGCGGGCTGGGCCACACGGAGTTCCCGGGCCGCACGGCTGACATGCTGGTGGCGAGCCACAGTCTGAAAGTAACGGAGCTGAAGCAGATCCATCGACGTTCCTCTCATGGCTCCATCGATATGAACAGATGCCCTAATTGGTCTTGGACAGCATAAGCAAGCCCTGCATAGCCTGGCATCGTGGAAATAAGAAATCCGCGTGGGAGCCGACGGAGCTCCCCGTCCCTGCTTATCGGCACGCTCGCGTTTCTGGCGGCAGCGTCCACGGCAGTCGCGAGCCTCGGCACGCCTTTGCTCCCGATGGTCGAGCAGATCTATCGCGTGCCTCTATCGGCATCGCAATGGGCACTCACCGTCACGCTTTTGGTCGGCGCCGTTTCTACTCCCGTGATGGGACGTCTTGGAGACGGGAGGCGGCGCCGCCTGACAATCCTCGTGACCGTGGCGGTGATGATGGCCGGCTGTATACTTTCCGCGCTGCCGACCGGCTTCGCTGGTTTCCTGATTGGGCGAGCCTTTCAGGGGGTTGGGCTCGGGCTTGTTCCGCTGGCCACTGCGGTTGCCAGAGACGCTGTGGGCGGAGAGCGCTCGAGGTCGACGATTGCATTGATCGGAATCACGACCGCCGCGGGCGTCGGCGTGGGCTACCCCCTCGTTGGGTTGCTCGCGCAATATGCCGGGCTTTCGGCACCGTTCTGGCTCGTCGCAGCGCTTAGCGCCTTTACGCTCGTCGCAGCCGTGAGGATTCTGCCAGAAAGCCCAGACCGGCCCGCCGGGGTTGACGCGTCGGGTGCCGCCTTGCTTGCTCTGGGCATCGCGGGGCTTCTCCTCGTCCTCGCCCAAGGTCAGACCTGGGGCTGGGGATCAGGAAAAACTGTTGCCATCGCGACGGGCTCGGCGGTTTTGCTGGCGGCCTGGACGGGTTGGGAGTTGCGGACCAGTTCTCCGCTAATCGACCTTCGCTTGGCGCGGCGAGGGCCGGTCCTGGCCGCCAACGTGACCGCGTTTTTCGTCTCCATCGGGTTTTATCCGCTGCTGTCTCTCGTGGTCCGCTTCGTCCAGACGCCGGCAGCGGTCGGCTACGGGTTCGGCGCTCCAGTGGTCGTTGCGGGCCTGATGCTGACGCCGTTTTCTCTTGCCAGCTTCGCAGCGAGCAAGATCGCCGCGCCGGCGGCGCGGCGCACTTCGATGGAGTGGGTAGTCGCCGCCAGTTGCATCTTGTTGATAGCTTCCGCGTTGTGGTTCCTCTTCGCGCGCGACAGCTACTGGGACATCGTCGCTTCCATGGCGCTCAATGGATTGGGCGTCGGATGCGTATTCGCCGTGAATCCACTGCAGATTGCCGATGGCGTTCCGGCGCACGAAACCGGTAGCGCTATGAGCTTCTATCAGCTAGTCCGCACCGTCGCCTACTCATTCGGAAGCGCGCTAAGCGCCACCGTACTGGTGCTCTATATTCCACCCGCCGGCTGGTTCCCGACGACGACCGGTTATAGTGCTGGGGCAGCCGTGTGCACCGGTCTGCTCGTTATCGCGCTCGTCGTCAGCGCGACATTCGCCGTACGGCATAGCCGGACCGCTTGATGTCACGAAGGCGACCGACGCTATTGTTGGACTACGACGGGACATTGCTCCCGAGTGCCGATAACGCGACCATGGAGCCGAAGGAACAGCGGTCCTGCCAAAAGAGGGAGCGCGTAGCGGCGGTAACAGCAGCAGATGGACGGCCACCGGCTCTTTGGTTGTCACGGTTTCCGCCATTCTTTCTCGCAGCGGCGCTGTGGGCGCCGTTGACCTGGCCATATGGATCATCCTCTTTGTAGCAGGTAAAGGGCTGCCTAGTCGCTTCGACCCTCTGACTTGGCACATTCATGCGATGCTATCGGCTTCGTCCTCGCTGCAGCGGCGAGGTTCCTGCTGACTGCGGTCTCTAAACTGCGACCATCGACGGATAAAAGAATGTCACCACGCGCCGTCACAGCGCCGTTTCTGCCGTCGCTGGATGAAAGTGCGCCTGGCCAGGATCACGGGCACCATGGGTGGCAGGTCTTGGACTACCAACTTTTCGAGTTCTTGGTTTCAGGCGATATTCAAGCCCCCGGATGGGAGGAACCCCAATGCCGCGAAAAGAGATTATCGAACACTTTGAAAAATACGTTCACCCTTTTCGGGTCGCGAAGGGCAAAGGCTTTCAATTGAAAGAATTCGATCCGGCAGACACCTGCGGCCTAAAAATGGATAAGGGGGAGGCAGCAGGCCTCTTGCGAGATGGCTCCGACTGGCTCGCGATGGAGCAAGACATGCTCTACGCACAGGATCGTTGGTCGCTGCTCCTTATTTTTCAGGCAATGGACGCGGCGGGTAAAGATGGAACAATCAAGCACGTCATGTCGGGCGTGAATCCTCAGGGCTGCCAAGTCTATTCGTTCAAGCAGCCTTCCCTGGAAGAGCTGGCTCACGATTTCTTGTGGCGCTATGCCAATCGGGTGCCCGAACGAGGCCAGATTGGAATCTTCAATCGGTCCTATTACGAAGAGGTCCGTGTTGTCCGCGTACACAAGGAATTGTTGGAACTCCAGAAGCTGCCCGCAGATCTCGTGACCAAACGCATCTGGGACGAGCGGCTGGCGGATATAGCGCATTTCGAGGAGTACCTGACACGTCAGGGAGTGGTGGTTATCAAGTTCTTCCTGAACCTTTCCCGCAAGGAACAAAGGAAGCGCTTCATGGAACGCCTGGACAGGCCCGACAAGCATTGGAAGTTCTCCCCTTCGGACGTGCGCGAGCGCAGGTACTGGGACGATTACATGTATGCGTTCGAGGAGGCGATCAAGGCCACCGCCGCGCCTCACGCGCCTTGGTTCATAGTGCCCGCGGACAACAAGTGGTTCACCAGGCTAGTGGTTGCCGGCGCGATCGTCGAAGCGGTGGAGAATCTTGACCTCCACTATCCCAGCGTCAACGCCGAGACGAAGAAGGAACTGGCGGCTGCCCGTGCCGAACTTGCCGCCGAGACCTGACCGCCGTTTTTTTCGGAGAAGGACAGTTCTGCCACGCGTTCGAGCAGGACTACGGTTGTGCTAAATCCCAAATAGGGGACAAGCACTACAGGGGAAACGCCCATGTCGACGACGATTACGAATTCTAGGCGGCGTAGGCTGTTCTTCTCGGCACGGCGACCGACGGCCTCAAAGGGCTAGCCGCCTGCTCACTTCGCACATTCTCGGCAAGGCGGCGGCGACGCTTGTCCGGCGCCTTCCGGGGCGCCGTCGTCACCCTCCTCGTGCAATCGTTGAGTGCCACAACCATGACCTTGCCGTTGCGGCCGCCACACGGGCCGCCAATCCTCAAAGTTTCCTCCGAACAACAGGCGGAACAGGCCGCCGAATTATGACATCGGGTGATGCATAGGTCTTGTGTTCCAAATGTGCCGCTCGGCGCAGCGAAAGAGGACGTGATGGACGTAACTGCTCTCACCCTGACCGAGGCAGCAAGCGCGATCCGCGACGGCGACGTCACGGCGGAGGCTTATGCAGCGGCGCTGCTCGACCGTTGTGCCGCGCTGGCTCATCTCAACGCCTTCATAGCCCAGGATCGCGATGCGGTGCTGATCGCGGCGCGCGCCGCCGACGCGAAACGAAAGAAGGGCGACGCCCTCGGCGCACTTCACGGTGTGCCGCTGGCGATCAAGGACAATCTCGACTGCGTCGGTTATGCCACCACCGGTGGCACGCCGTCGCTGCGCGGCAACCGGCCAAGAGAGAACGCGGCCGTGGTGCAAAAGCTGCTCGACGCCGGCGCCATCATGCTGGGCAAGGCCAACATGCACGAGATGGCGTTCGGCATCACCAACAACAACGCCGCTTTCGGTCCGGCACGCAATCCTTACGATCCGTCGCGTATCCCCGGCGGTTCCAGCGGCGGCGTCGGCACGGCAATCGGCGCGCGGCTCGCGCCGGCCGGAATCGGAACCGACACTGGCGGCTCGGTGCGGATTCCGGCCGCGTTCTGCGGCATCGTCGGCCTGCGGCCGAGCCTCGGGCGCTGGCCCACAGAGGGCGTCCTACCGATCTCGCACACACGCGACACGGCCGGTCCCATGGCGCGGGGCGTGGCTGATTGCGCCTTGCTGGACAGCGTAATGACCGGCGGCGCGCCACCCGCACCACGCCCGATCGCGACACTGCGTCTTGGGGTGCCGCGCCGCTACTTTTGCGAGCCACTCGAGACTGAGGTATCGCGGCTGTTCGAAGCTTTCCTGGATAAGCTGCGCCGGGGGGGCGCGACGCTGATTGAGGTCGATCTGAGCGAAGCCCAGCCCCTCAACGAGCGCGCCGGCATTGCCATCACCGGCTTCGAGTTGCGCCACGAGATTCCAGTCTATTTGCGCGCACACGATCTCGCCTTCGGCCTCGATGCGCTGGTGGCGCAGATCGCCGGCCCGGATGTGCGGCGGATGTTCGCGCTGCGCGCGGATGTCACCGAGGCAATGTACCGCGTCGCCCTCGACACCGACCGGCCCGCGTTGCAAAAACTCTATGCCGATTGCTTCGCTAACCATCAGCTGGCGGCGGTGATCTTCCCCACCGTGCCAATTCCGGCCGCCCCGATCGGCGATGACGTTACGACGCCGATGAACGGCACGCTGGTCCCGACCTTCCCGACGGTCGCACGCAACACCGGACCAGGCAGCGTCGCGGGCCTGCCAGGCCTCACACTGCCGGTCGGCCTTACCCAGTCCGGCCTGCCGATCGGAATCGAGCTTGATGGCCCTTCCGGAAGCGACGGCGAATTGTTGGCGACTGGCCTGATCTTGGAGCGCATCGCCGACCCCCTGCCGGTGCCCAGCTTGCCATGAGAGAGAGATCGCAGCGCTGAGCGCGGTCACGCTGGCTGACGCGATTCCGACCCGCGCCGTCGGCCGAGTTTCGCAACGGCCACCTATATCGCCGCGTCGGCGCTCAACCAGGCCGTCAACGCCATCGTTTCCATGCACGATCGTGACGTCCGGCGCGCCGAAGCGAAGGTGCTCGACGCGCAACTGGCGCGCGGCAAATGGCTCGGTCCGACGTGCGGTTTTCAGTACGCGACTCGAGCTTGAGTAGTTAGGTGGTTGGTGGCTGACAATCGATAAAGTCTTTGCGTATAAGATCGCGATGATACGCGTGTTACCGTGCGAGCGGCGACCGTCGTCGATCTGCGCCGCGGCGGCTCGCATCCAGGAGCTGCGCCAGGAGGTGCACGATGGATCGCAAGACCAAGATCAACATCTGGTACATCATCGCTGCGCTTTTGATATTCATGCTGGTGCAGAGTTTCTACCAGTCGAGTAAGCAGTACACCGGGATACCATACAGTCGGTTCCAGACGCTGCTCGACCAGGACAAGATCGATCAGGTTTGGATCGAGCAGAACACAATTCAGGGTACACTTAAAACGCCGGAGAAAGATGGGCTAAAGCAGTTCGTCACGACACGGGTCAGTCCCGATTTGGCGAACGAGCTCAACAAGCGTCACGTCACCTATACGGGGGAAATCCCCAGCACCTGGTTCACCGACCTCTTGTCTTGGGTGCTGCCGGTTGCGATCTTCTTCGGCCTGTGGATGTTGGTCATCCGGCGCTTCGGACAAGGAGTCGGCGGACTGATGGCAATCGGCAAGAGTTCGCGCGAAAATCTACGTCGAGACCGACATAAAGGTGAGCTTCGCGGACGTTGCCGGCGTCGATGAGGCGAAGGAGGAACTCAAGGAGGTAGTCGAGTTTTTGAAAGACCCAAGAGGCTACGGCCGGCTCGGTGCGCGCATTCCCAAAGGCGTGCTCTTGGTCGGCCCGCCTGGTACTGGCAAAACGTTGCTCGCGCGCGCTGTGGCTGGCGAGGCCAGCGTCAAGTTCTTCTCGATCTCCGGCTCGGAATTCGTCGAGATGTTCGTTGGTGTGGGCGCAGCGCGGGTCCGAGATCTCTTCGAACAGGCCCGCAAGGAGGCGCCGGCGATCATCTTCATCGACGAACTCGATGCGCTCGGGGGCGCTCGACGGCGCGTTTCCATATGGCGGCAATGCCGAGAAGGAGCAGACACTCAATCAGCTTTTGGTCGAATTGGACGGCTTCGATCCGACCATCGGTGTCATTCTCATTGCCGCCACCAACCGGCCAGAGATACTCGATCCGGCTCTCTTACGCGCTGGCCGTTTCGACCGGCAGGTTCTGGTCGACCGTCCGGACAAACGGGGTCGTATTGCGATTTTGAAGGTGCATCTGAGGAAGGCAGTCTTGGCAACCGACGTCGACGCGGCACAGATCGCCGAGTTGACGCCCGGCTTTACCGGCGCCGACCTTGCAAATCTGGTCAACGAGGCGGCGCTGTTGGCGACAAGACGGGGCGCTGACAGCGTGCATCTTACCGACTTCACTGTCGCGGTTGAACGGATCGTCGCCGGACTGGAGAAGAAGAACCGGCTGCTTATCCCGAAGGAACGCGAGATCGTTGCCTATCACGAACTTGGTCACGCCATCGTCGCCATGGCGTTGCCCGACCAGGACCCGGTACACAAGGTCTCCATCATTCCCCGCGGCATCGGCGCTCTAGGAGTGTGTCCGGGTAATCGGATTTTGCTCGACGGCAATGCGGTGACGTGATTCGCTATGCGGCATGAGCAAGACCTTTCGTGCGTGGGACGTTGACCAAGTTTGGCTGCTGCCGCCCTCGATTCAGGATTTGGTGCCCGCCGGCCATCTTGCGCACTTCGTGCGCGAGACCGTGCGCGACGGGCTCGATCTGTCGGCGATCATGGACACGTATGAGGAGGAGCGGGGCTACCCGCCCTACCATCCGGGCATGATGGTGGCGCTGCTGCTCTATGGCTACAGCCAAGGCATCTACTCGTCGCGGCGGATCGCCAAGGCGTGCGAGGAGCGGCTCGATTTTGCCGCGGTGACGGGGATGCAGCGGCCCGACTTCCGCACCATCAGCGACTTCCGCAAGCGGCACCTGGCGGCACTCTCGGGATTGTTCCAACAGGTGTTGAAGCTGTGCCGGGCGGCGGGTCTGGTGAAGCTCGGTCACGTCGCCTTGGACGGTACCAAGATCAAGGCGAACGCCTCCAAGCACAAGGCGATGAGCTACGGGCGGATGAAGCAGGCGGCGCCAGCGCTGGCGGCGGAAGTTCAGCGCTGGCTGGCCGCGGCGGCAGAGACCGACGCGGCCGAGGACCGCGTGCACGGCGTCGAGCGGCGCGGCGACGAGATGCCGGAGTGGATGGCGAACAAGCAGCGGCGGCTGGAGAAAATCCGCACGGCGAAGGCAGCGCTCGAGGCCGAGGCGCGCGCGGCCGCGGCGGCGCAGGCGAGCGAAAAGGGCGACGGTTCTGGCCCCAGCGGGCCGGCACACCCTCCGGCCGAACCGGCGCCGCCCGCGGACAAGGCGCAGCGCAACTTCACCGATCCCGAGAGCCGGATCATGAAGACCAACGACGGCTTCATCCAGGGCTACAACGCCCAGGCCGCGGTCGACGCCGAAGCGCAGGTGATCGTCGCGCACGACTTAAGCAACGCCACCACCGACCAGGCGCAGCTGGCCCCGCTCGTCGCCGCGATCAGGACCAATCTCCACCGCAACCCCGACGAGATCTCTGCCGATGCCGGCTACTGCTCCGAGGCCAATCTCCGCACCCTCGCCAAGCGCCGTATCAACGCCTACATCGCCACCGGACGCCAGCACCATGGCACCGCCGCCGCGGTCGCGCAGCGCACGCCCCGGGCGGGCAGCCGCGTTGCCCGCATGGCCACGAAACTGAAGCGCGCCGGCCGCCGCAGCCGTTATCGCTTGCGCAAGCAGGTCGTCGAGCCCGTGTTCGGTCAGATCAAGCATGCCCGAGGCTTCCGCCAGTTCCTCCTGCGCGGCATCGACAAGGTCAAGGCCGAATGGGCCTTGCTCTGCACCGTTCACAACCTCCTCAAGCTCGCCGCCGCAGCCTGATGGGCTGCGGCGAGCGTACACGCCAGCAACAATCAAATCCGGAGCGCCGCTTTCGCAACTCAATCTTGCGCGTGCAAATCGCGACCGCGGACCGCCACCAAAATTCCTCCGATCCTCGCAACTCAGTGCTAACCTCCCCACCCTTACTCAGACACACTCCTAGGCTACACCATCCAGCGGCCGACCGAGGACCGTTTCCTAATGACGCGGGAGGAGCTAGAAAACCGCATGGCTGTACTGCTCGGCGGCAGAGCTGCCGAGTGGATTTTTTTTCATCATCTTTCCACCGGTGCCGCCGACGATCTCGTGAAGGCGACCGACACCGCGCGCAGTATGGTGTTGCGCTACGGAATGGATAAGGACCTGGGGCATGTCGCCTACGAACGCGAGCGTCCGCCGTTACTTGGGACTCCGGCGCAACCGAACTCGTATGCCCGCGAGTTCAGCGACGAGACCGAGCGCCTTATGGACCACGCCATCCGCGGACTGGTCGGTCAAGCCTTCGATCGAGCGACCGAAATTCTCGATGCCCATCGCTCGGTTCACGAGAAGACTGCACAGCTGCTGTTGCAGAAAGAAACTCTCGGGGAGCTTGATATCGCAGAACTGCGCGCGCAGATCGTGCCTGTGGACGAGATCGAACCGAAGCCAGATGAGCTGGCTGCGGTGCCACGCGCGCCAGTGCCCTCGACCAGGCATTAACGTGAAGTTTTCGTCGGCAGGCAAAAGACCGTTTGATTTGATAAGCGATCTGCGAAAACGAACGGCCTCTCTCACTGGACGCACCTCGGGCTGGCGAACCGCTTCAACTGAAAAGCGACCCACAAACGGCCAAATTGCGCAGGGGATAGGGAACGAAACTTTTTCGCTTGCGAATTTTAGGCGCGGCCAACCTGGGAATAGCATGGCAAGCTTGGCCTCGGCATTGTCGAAATGGTAATCGGGTGTGTGGCGGGCGGGTCGATTCTCGCCCTCGGCTGAAGCGTTCCGCCACCTGCTGGGCTGTTCGCAACCACGTGGGCCTTTCTGACCGTTGACAGGATGCCCGATGCGGGACCGCACTGAGGAGACGGACGCCTATCTTTCATACCGTTCGAAGCGATAAGCCAACTCTGACCCGCCTTTCCCATGATACGCAAGCTGCGCGACGAGCAAGGCGAACGGCTCGGCGTACCGGGCGATCTGCAAAGATCCAGCGTCGACAGGATCGAAACCCGCATCGCGAATTAGCGTGGCGGCAATGTCTTTGCTGCGTCGATCGTCGCCATAGTAGACCAGACCCGGTCGCTTGGTTCTGCGCCTCGCTGCATAGACACTGAACAATACCTCACTCGGCACAGTATTGAATGCGACAACGAGCCGGGACTTCGGAATTTTCTTCGCAAGCTCTTCAGCGCCTGACGACGTCCCGCCGAAGACCAGGTCGGTGTCGTTATCGTTCATTGGCAGCGAACAGCTCACAATGACTTTACCCGACAGATCACCCGCCTGTATCAGTACGTCTTCCAGCCGGGACCAATGCACGGCAAGCAAGACGGAATCTGCGTGTTGCGCCGCATCGCGCGGCGTACCGGCCCGCGCCTTCCCCTTTGCATCGCGTGCGAGCTTCGCGAGCTTCTGCTCGCTTCGGGCATAGCTGAAGATCACCTCGTGCCCAGCGCGCGTGAAGATCGTTCCGAGCTTGCCGCCCATCAGGCCTGAACCAAGCACCCCGACGCGCATAATCCTTCCATCCTTCGTCGCCCCGCGCGGGCTCATTCCAAAATGGTTTGCAGCAGCCGAGCTCATGGCACCTCATCTTGAGGTGATCTCGTCGATTTCGCGTTGACCGTTTCTACTTCCCTTCATATTCGATGATCAACGAGATTGAACGGACATTGATATTGCTTTGAAAATTCAGCTGCGGAAGTTGCCGTACCGTCAAGGGTCCGGCCGCGCAACGGCGGAGCCACTTTGAGCCGTCATTGCAGTTATAGGCGCGGAAGTCCTCAATCTTCCTCCGCGCTGGGCTATCTGACCACCGATCCTTCATAGAAAAGGGTCCGCCTTGAGCCGTACACGCGATGTCGCTATGACCGATGCCGAGCGCCAGAAGCGGCGGCGCGACAAGAAAAGGGCGGCGACGCCGCGGTAAAGCCGGCCAAACCCACTAGCCACAGCGCACGGGTTAAGCGCGCTTACACGCCGCCGCCCACCATGGTCGACTTACTCGCCCTCGATGCCGCGCATCTATGCCGGTGCCGGTGGGCAACGCGAGAGGCATCGCCTTGACGCTGCAATGACACCTACGGCAGGCGCCGGTTGGCCGTGTGGCGGTCCCGCCGATCCTGTCGGAACGCATGAACAACAGCGGAGCTGGACAACCCGCCAGCGAGACTGAATTGCATCAAGGAAAACCCCCATTTGAACCCCGGAATTACTAGGATAACACCCAATAATTGGACTTCGGACGACTAGTCCATATTCCAAAGGAGGCCGATCAGTGCCAAATGGCAAGCCGAACATCCTAGTCATCTTCGGTGATGACATCGGCATCACTAACCTCACCTGTTACAGCGACGGCGTGATGGGTTACGAGACACCTCACGTTGATCGGTTGGCTAAGGAAGGGCTCCGTTTTCTTCGTTACTACGGCGAGCAGAGCGCACAGCCGGACTTGCCGCATGGCCTTCACACCGGCCTTACCAAGGTCGGCTTTCCTGGCGCGCCAATGGGCATGAGCCAGCTCGATCCATCGGTTGGTGGGCTCTTGAAAAACTTGGGCTACGCCACCGACCAGTTCGGCAAGAACCGCGTCGGCGACCGTAACGAGACGTTGCCGACGGTCAACGGCTTCGACGAATTCTTCGGCAACCTGTACCACCTCAACGCGGAGGAAGAGGCGGAACTCCCCAACTATCCGAAATGCAGGTCAGCGGCTCCGCCGTCCACAACAACGGCGTCAAGAGCGCTCGGAATACTTTTTCTACACAGACGATGACGGGCTGTTAGTCGCCCTGCCGCACGGTGACTACAAGTACGTTTACGCGGAACAGCGTCTTGCGGGCACGATGGGTATTTGGGCCTCACCCACTTGCGACTGCAAAAGATCTATAACCTGTTCCAGGACCCGTTCGAACGGGCGGATTTCACATCAAACACATACTGGGACTGGGTTGTTAACCAGGTGGGCGGGATCTACGGCGTGATGCAGGAAGTATTCGACTTCGCTGCTACGTTCAAAGAATTCCAGCCTCGCTCGTTCCCGCCGAGCTTCGTGCCGAGCATGATCCTGGAGGAGATCCTCGGGCATATTAGGCAGGGGCGCCAAGAGGAGGCGGAAGCTGCGGCAAGCAAACGCGGGCCATTCGCGTGGCCGCCGTCACATTAAACCGCTCTTACACGCTTATTCCATCCCGGTGTTAAGTTCCCCCGGCAGGGGTACGCAGCTTGTCGATCAGCCCGTCGAGCCGCGCAGTGAAAATATCGACGGAATAGCCGAGCAGGAAAGCGATCAGGAGCGGTGGCAGGAACAGGTTGGTCGGGATCAGGGAGGTGAAGATGCCGACCAAAGCGCCGGCGATGATCGCGGTCGTGTATCGGATGCCGCCGAGCGATACGGACTGGCGGGCCTTGCCGGGCAGACGGCACCGCAGGTCGCACAGGGCGGCGCCAAGCAGGGCAAAGAGCAGCGGGAACAGATAGGTGGAGATCGCGCCACCGACGTCCTTGTAGGATGTGCACCTCTCCTGCCAATAATCCCGCAGTGACTGATAGAGCTCGATCTGATAAGCGCCCTCGTCCACGATCCTCTCGCCGGTGGTGCGGGGATCGACGCCAGTGTGATCGAATGTCGTCTTCGCGCCGTCCTTCGGCTTCATCGTAGGCAACAGCCTTTCCAACCAGGAGGACTGCCCGCGCGCCTGGTCCAGCCCTTCAATGCCGAACGTGCTGATGTATTCAAGGGAGAGCAGCCGGTGCACCTCATCAAAAATGATCACCGTGTTGCGGGAAAATTCGACCAAATCGGAGAACAGACCTGGCGGCATAGCCACCTGGTCGTTTGGCGCGCGATGGGCCTTGAAATAGTGCAGATCGTCGGAAAGCTTCAGGGCCGCGGTGTTCTGTTGCTCAATGAGCGTATCGACCCGATCTGCAATCGTGTTCATCATGAACAGCAGCATCGCTGCGAGCGCGAGCAAGAAGGCGAAGGCGCCTGCGCCCCATTCAAGCCAGACATGACGCCGCGCCGTGCTGCGGCGAGTTGGCTCGGCGACCCATGGCTCGATCGATACGGGATTGGCCTTGAGCGGCGCACTCAATCAAGCCTCCCTCGGTCAGACGGTACGCCAATGTAGCAGTCTAGGGCTTAGCCCTGTGTGAGGTAGTTCACACTTGAGAAAAGGTTCTTCTCGGCGGCGTGATCCGCCGCCAGCCCAACTCGCCAATCTCCGTCCCTGGAAGAAGGGCCAGAGCGAAATAGCGTGGGCACTGCACGCGGCTACCAGCGCGTGCTTAAAGTCACACGCTCGGGTCGTCGACAAATGGGCTTAAAGCCCGCGATGCAGAGCCTGGGTATGCGTAACGCGAGGGGGTGTTATCTTGCTGGCTGACCAAGCCATAAATAACAGAGATGCGCAGCTCGGCCACCCCCGCGAATCTCAAGCCGTTTAAGCCCGGCCGCAGCGGCAACACTCACGGACGCCCGAATGCCTATCACACGATACTGCGCCTCGCGCGTGCCAACACGCCCGATGCCCACCCTACGCCGATCAAGTGCATGAACGATGAGCACGCGCCATGGGCATCCCGCCTCACTGCCGCGAACGGCCTTCTTGAGCGTGCGTGAAGGCCGCTGGCGCGGGTTACTCGATCGAACGCTCTTGCAGCAGCATTTCAGCCCATCCGTCCTGTCAATGTCCTGTTTAGACGGGCGCCGATCTCAGTGTCTCGCGGCGAAGAGGTCCCAAAACATAAGCTGTTTCAGCAGCTTACCCTTGGTGGACCCACCGGGATCGAACTGGGCACTTGCTCCTTAGGATTGAAATATCAGTTCCAACACGCGGTGGGCGTGGCTGAGATCGTCGTCCGCCGATGAACCTCATACAAGGGAGCGACCGCCTTGCCACGATCGCTCCAACTCTAGCAGGACTTCGCTCGCGCAACCAAGCGTTCAGGGCCGCCTTTGCGGCATTGCAAATCACGTCCAGCACGGCATGCGGTTGGGAGATCATCGGGGAGACAGGCAGACAGCACACGAACCCGACACGCATGACCGCCAAGCTGAAGCATCGAATGGATACGACGCGCGCCACCTATCCACGTCGACTCTCTTGTCCACGATCTGGGCACCTTGGTGGGAGATGGGCCTTCGCCGGCGTATTCCGGCAGCCGAACTCCAGGCCGATTCCGCGTGTGGACGCGGGCTATCTTGCTATCTCACGCCGCGATCCCCGTTCTTGCCGCCATCAATGGCACGCCCTTACGCGGAGTTCGTGCGCCAACAATGGCCTTTCGATCGTTGAGTTGTAGCCCGCGTTCGATCCCGCTTCCATTGCAAGCGCTGGATCGCCCCCAGCTACATAGCGAACTTACTGCGAGATTTGCGCCGGCCAATCGCCGGTGTAGTCAACAGGGATCCGGATGGCGCCGATTTTGAAACTGGCCGCGAAACTCACTCGCGAAATAGGTTCGTCTTACGAGACGCGACGAGATTGCTGAGCAACATAATGAACCCTGATAAATTTCCTGCCGGACAGGTGTATAGCTCGCGTGACAGGGCCGCACAGCGTCACCGGTCTTTTAACGCGTGTCGAGGAAAGTCATGCAGCAGCCACGCATCGCACCATATGGCTCGTGGGTGTCGCCGATCACCTCGGATCTGATCGTCGCCTCGACGATTGGACTTGGGGAGTTGGTGCTCGATGGGGACCGACTTTATTGGCTCGAGAGCCGGCCGCAGGAGGCCGGGCGCTCGGTCGTCGTGTCCACTGCTCCTACGGGTCCAACCGAAGAAGCGACGCCGCCCGGTTTCAGCGTCCGCACCCGCGTCCATGAATATGGCGGCGGCGCGTATTTGGCCGGGGGCGGGGTCATTTATTTCAGCAACGACACCGACGGCCGGCTCTATTGTCGGGAGCCGGGGCTCAACCCGGTGCCGCTGACCCCGGAGCCGCCGCAGCCGCGCGCGCTGCGTTATGCCGATGGCATCCTCGATCGCGATCGCGATCGGATGATTTGGGTCTGCGAGGACCACACGACAGCCGGCCGGGAGCCGGTCAATACGCTAGTCGCGATCCCTCTCGACGGCGGTCCGCCGCAGACCCTCGTCGCCGGCGCCGATTTCTATTCTTCGCCGCGGCTGTCACCCGACGGCGCCAGCCTCGCCTGGCTCGAATGGCGGCATCCGAACATGCCATGGGACGGCACCGAGCTGTGGGGTGCCCAGCTTGGCCCGGACGGTGCAATCGCCGATCGCGCTAAGATCACCGGCGGCCCTGGGGAATCGGTATTCCAACCGGAATGGTCGCCCGATGGCATGATGTATTTCGTCTCCGACCGCAGCGGCTGGTGGAACCTCTATCGCGACCATGGCGGCCGGATCGAGGCCCTGTGCCCGGAAGCGGCCGAATTCGGCTCGGCGCAATGGGGCTTTCGGATGTCGCGCTACGCCTTCGTCGGACCGCACCGGCTCGTGTGCAGCTATTCGCGTAATGGCGTCACAACGCTAGCGCAGCTTGATCTCGACACGCGGAGACTGACGCCTGTTGCGACTGAATTCACCGAAATCAGCTCGGTGTGCGCCGGTGCCGGACACGTCTGTTTCCGCGGCGCCTCCCCCACTCGTTTCGGCGCGATCGTCCGGCTGGCGCTGGATTCAGGTGCGGCCGAGATAGTTAAATCTTCGAGCACGGCCGACACCGCAGCCTATGATGGCTATCTGTCTCGACCCGAGCCGCTCGCCTTCTCGACCACCGACGGCGTGACCGCGCACGGCCTTTTCTATCCACCGCTTAACCGCGATTTCCGCGCGCCCGAGGGGGAAGCGCCGCCGCTGATCGTGCGTAGCCATGGCGGACCGACCGCGGCGTTCTCGGCTGCCCTTGATTGGGGCGTACAATTTTGGACCAGCCGCGGTTTTGCCGTCCTCGACGTCAATTACGGCGGCAGCACCGGCTATGGACGTGCCTATCGCGAGCGGTTAAAGGGCAAGTGGGGCGTCGTCGACGTCGACGATTGCGTCAATGGCGCTCGCCATCTGGCTGACAGCGGCCGCGTCGACGGCCGACGCATTGCGATCCGCGGCGGCAGTGCCGGCGGCTATACAACCCTGTGCGCGCTGACGTTCCGCGATGCCTTCGCGACGGGTGCCAGCTATTACGGCATCAGCGACCTCGAGGCCTTGGCGCAGGATACACATAAATTTGAATCACGCTACCTCGACCGGCTGGTCGGCCCTTACCCCCGCCGCAAGGACCTTTACCGCGAGCGCTCTCCGGTACACTTCACCGACCGGCTGAAAGTACCGCTCGCGATTTTCCAGGGGGCCGAGGACGCGGTTGTGCCACCGCATCAGGCCGAGTTGATGGCGGATGCGCTGAAGGCGAAAGGCGTGCCCTGCTTGTATTTACTGTTCGACGGCGAGCAGCACGGCTTCCGTCGCGCCGCCACCATCAAGCGCGCCCTCGACGCCGAACTCAATTTCTATTCAATATTCCTCTCGCGGTCGAAGCTGACGTTCGCGTCGGAATGATTTTTTACCACAAGATAGTTCGCTGCATTGTTCCCGCTATTCCGCAGCAGATATTCAGCATGCTAGATGGAGCCGAGCCAAGGACCTCGACCCGCTCGATGGAGGAGGCCTTGCAATACGAATAGGAGTCACTGTCGTCCGCTGGGGTGCACTGCAGCGCCGTTTTTCTTGCGCTCGTACTCGGCGGCAAATTTGGGAGAGCGGCGAAGCTGGTCGTGGAACGCGAGGTGTCGTCGGATCGCGGATGGCTGGCTACAACGCGCGGATTTAAATGAGCCGTGCCCCATTTGCTCAATAGGGTCGAAACTTCCTCTCCAAACTCACGCGTTCGGTCCTTCGCCATATCCGGATTGTCTACAGCCGGAATTGAAGGCTCGCATCACGCCCGGCATCGATCACTTCACTCCAATCAGCCCGCTTTCCGCCCACACTTCGACATGCCAGCTCGAGCGCGCTGCCTGATATGCTTCCCTATCTTGGAAGACTTGATCCGATTCTACTATATCAATCGACGCCGGGAGGACCTACCATGACCGATAAGCCGAACCTGCCGCCGGGCCTGTCCACGAGCCAACTCGCGACCGTGCTAAAAAGGTTCGAGACGGCGCTCGGCGCCGGCGCAGTGCTGAGCGATCCGGTGGCACTCGCCGAGTTCTACGATCCATACAATCTGCCGAGCCGCACCGACTTCAAACCATCGGCGGCCCTGTTCCCGACCACGGTCGAGCAGATCCAGGAAATCATCCGGATCGCCAATGAGGCGAAAACGCCGCTCTGGACTGTCAGCCAGGGCCGCAACAACGCCTACGGCGGGGCAGCGCCGCGCGTACCGGGCGCGGTGCTGGTTCATCTCCGCAACATGAACAAGGTGCTTGAAATCGACGAAGCCAACGCCTACGCCGTCGTCGAGCCGGGCGTGCGCTTCTTCGATCTCCACGAGGCGATCCGAACCGCCGGTCATAAGTTGATGATCTCGGTGCCCGATCTCGGTTGGGGCAGCGTCATCGGCAACACGCTCGATCATGGTTTCGGCTACACGCCCTACGGCGATCACACTGCGTCACAATGTGGCATGGAGGTGGTGCTGGCTAACGGCGACGTGCTGCGCACCGGCATGGGTGCGATGCGCGGCAACCGCACTTGGCACACCTACAAAAAGGGCTTCGGACCGACCCCGGACGGGCTGTTCATGCAGTCCAATTTCGGCATCGTCACCAAGATGGGTATGTGGCTGCTGCCGACGCCCGAATGTTACATGTCATGCTACGTCTCGGTGCCGAGGGAAGCTGATCTCGAGGCGCTGATCGAGACGATCCGGCCACTGGTGCTCGACCGCACCATCCCGAACTATCCGATCGTCGGCAACGTGCTTGGCGCCGCGTCACAAATTTCACGGCGCAAGGACTGGTACAACGGCGATGGTCCTCTGCCCGAGCCCGTGCTCGACGACATGACCAAGAAACTGAACTGCGGACGCTGGAACATGCGCTTTGCGCTCTACGGCCACGAGGTGATCGTCAACACACAATACAAGATTGTGCAAGCTGCTTTCGCAAAGCTGCCAGGCGCGACGCTAGGCGGCCGCAAATATGCCGGCGCGACAATGGCGCAGGACGTGCCGCCATCGGACCGTATCCAAGCCGGCATCCCTGGCCTCGACATCCTCAATATGGTCGCATGGTACGGCGGCGACGAAGGCGGCCACCTGGATTTTTCGCCGATCTGCGCGCTCAAGGGCACGGAGCTGGTGGTGCAGACCGAGGTGGTGCGCCGGGTGGTTGAATCCTTCGGCCTCGACTATTGCGCGGGCATCATCATCATGCCACGCAGCGCGCTCCAAATTTGCCTACTCAATTTCGACAAAAAGGATCCGGCCCAGGTCGACCGCGCGTTCGAGTGCTGCAAGGCGCTCGTGGTCGCGGCGGCAAAGGCAGGTTACGGTGAATACCGTGCACATCTCGAAGTGATGGACCTGGTCGCCGAGCAATACGATTTCAACAATCACGCGCTGCGTCGTTTCACCGAGCGCATCAAAGACGCGCTCGATCCCAACGGAATCCTGTCGCCGGGCAAGCAAGGAATTTGGCCGAAGGCGCTGCGGAAGGCGCAGTCATAGTCTGCTTTCCGGCGCAAATTTCGCTCCTCGAACTTGGCTTGGTGTTGGCGCCCGAGTCCCAGTTAGTTTATGCCGAACCATTTCTCGTATATGCGTTCATCGCCTTCGCAGCGGACTATCTATCGGCACGACGAAGCTGAGGTCGTGCTTCTGGAATTCGGCTCCAACCAGCTGCACTTTCCGGCATCGGTGTGTGCGGTATAGTAGCGGAGGGTAGGGGCGCGAAAGAGCACCGCGTCGGTCCTTTCGTGCACCAAGCCCTGAAAGTGCGCAGCTGCAAGCGCAGAACTCGAGCGATCACTCTTGCTCGCCCTCGCTTCGTTGGGCGTTCGAATAGACTCGCAACCGACCCGAAGCGGGTACCGAGAGCGTCCCGGAACCGATAGACCCACCACCGCCAGACGGTGCCGCGATCGCTCACACAGTGAGGCAGATTTGGTCAGCCAGCATCGCGATTGATCAAAATACGAGGATAGCTGGCGGTCGACCGCCGCGACCGCTGCTGCGTCAACTGACTGGGAGCGAAAACCGATATGGCCATCGGGGCGGATCAGTACAGTGCCGCCTGTTGGAATGCCAGCGCGCGCGGGATCGACGTCAGGGTCCCGAGTGATCTCCACCCGATTGGACCAGCGGCGGGCGAATTGCCTGAGCGATTCGACCTCAGCTACGGGTCCAAAAACAAGCAGGTGATGAGACGTCCCACCAAACCGTGTCCAGTCGGGGTAACGCACTATGACGCGGAAGGTCATCGTCGACGGAGTGGTGGTCTCGAAAGCCGGAACGCTTGTCAAGCCGGATGCAAGGTCAGTCCACTGAACTGAATCGGCTCGAAAATAACAATTTTTCGCGGTTATCTAAGCGCTTATTGAGAAAGGGCAAGCAATGTGCCGCGACAGCAAATCATGGAGGAACCCGACTGCCATATCAACCTTTGAGGATGGCGATCCTGCAGAAAACCCCTGTGTCGCGGGTAAGCCGAGAACTGAAGAGATTAAGATAGAATCATATTCCTTAGAGTGGCCGAAAGTGTTTGACATCTGCAAATCTCGGATTGCCAAGGCACTCCCCGGAATTGCTTTGAACGTTGAACACATTGGCTCGACCGCGGTGCCGTGGCTGCCCGCAAAACCAGTGATCGATGTTGATCTGATCGTCGCCGATCCTGACCGAGAAGGAGACTATGTTCCGGCTCTGGCCGCCATCGGCTACGTACTGACAATTCGGGAGCGAACTTGGTACCGGCACAGAATGCTGTGGCATGAGACACTCCGGGTGAATTTGCACGTTTTCGGCCCTTGTTGCCCGGAACACATTCGCCACCTATTGTTTCGTGATTGGCTTTGCGACCATCCCGATGATCGGGCGCGCTATACTGATGCAAAAGTAAATGCAAATGGGGGCGTCGATAACGTGCAGCACTACAATCGAAACAAGCAAGCCGTTGTGCGCGAGATCTATCAGCAGATATTCGAACATCGCGGATGGATAGCCACCTAATGATCTCTCTCATTAAATCTTGGTGTCCGCAATAGGTCCGTCGGACTATCAAGAGGGCGTAGCCGTTTTGCCGATCAGACGGCTGATCACAGGGTGGTAACGTTGTCCCTCGTCCGCTGCGATCGCTCGCTCGAACCAGGTGTTGACCGTTCGCGCGCCCAGTGCCTCGACTTGAGTATCCAAGGCGAGCTGGAGCGCGTATTGCAAATCTTTCAGAGCGTATTCGACCGAGAACGCACGATCGGGGAAATCATCGGCCAGCATCGCCTTCATGCCGTGATTACGCAAGGCGAAGCTGTCGGCAGAGCCCTTGGAAAGGGCGTGGAACAGGAGTGTCGGGTCGACGCCGGCGCGCTCGCCGATCGCCTTAGCTTCGGAAATAGCCACGACAGTCTCGAATAAGATCATGTTGTTCAGGATCTTCACGACCTGGCCGCATCCGGTCGGGCCGCAGAGCGTGATGTCGCTGGCAAAGGTGGCGAGCAGGTGGCGGATCGCTCCGAAGACAGCGGACTCAGCGCCGACCATGACCGAGAGGGTACCCGCCTCAGCCGCCGCTCGCGTACGCGCGACCGGCGCATCCACCAAGGTTGCGCCCACTGCGGCAAGCGCAACCGCAAGCCGGCGTGTCAGATCGACCGGCGAGGTGCCTAGATCGACGACGATCTGTCCCCGCCGGGCGCACTCAAGAAGCCCGCCGGGCAGGCGCACGACCTCCTCGACGACCTCGCCGGACGGCAGTGATAGAAACACAACGTCCGACCCTTTCGCGGCATCAGCTACAGAGTTGCCACTCTTGACGCCGTGCGCCCTGGATCGCACGAGCGGCGCCGGATCGTGATCGTACGCTATCACTTCCAGCCCCGACTTCTTCGTCAGGTTCCGGCAGATGGCCTCGCCCATGGTGCCGAGACCGATGAAGCCCAATTGGCCGAAACGTCGGTTCATTTCGCCTCTTTCATGCTGCTGCTATTCGGCCTTTATCCCGAGCGTGCGGATGGCATCGCCCCAGCGCTGGTTCTACTAGGTGCGGTCGTCAGACACGCAGGCGACAGCCCGATCGTCAAAGGATGCGCCGGACCGGACGGCAGTGTGTAGTCGTCTAGGGTCGGCTTCGCCATGAAGCCCATGCCGCTCGACCCTGCGGCCTCTACCCTGCTATCAATGACAAACGGCCGACCCAGTGCCTCTGAGAGCTCCTTGGCAAAGACAGGTGCCAAGCTGTTGGTACCGCCGCCGGCCGGAGACGATACAATCATCTGTACTGGGTTTTCTGGGAAGGTGCCCCGCGGTTGCGCGACGGGCGACAATATCAACAGTCCCGCTGGTACCAAGCGCCGGCCTGCCGCAACGACGAGGACTTCGGCCAAGATCGTGAACTGGCCGAGGTCCCGAGTCTTCGCGTGACAGCCGCATACCGGCGCGTCGCGCTGCACCAGTATTAGTGCCACAGCGTTTGCCCTCAACGCCAACGACATTCTTTCATTCCAACGAGATTCCTTCGTGGTCGAGAAGACTGAAAACGCCACAGGGTGTGCATGGCGGAAAGACCGTGTCTCCGACGACCAAGCCGCCGACATCATAGAAATGAAAGCCATCAACGTCCTCCGAGATGGCACGCAAGCAGGGTGTGGTGGGAACAGAAGTTAGACCGTTCCATGAACACTTGGGTCTGCGTTGAAGGCTAGCGATTGTCCACATTTCGATCCCATGGTTCAAAGTCCTTCCGACAATATCGTCGGCGGAGGCCCCACACGCGTCGAAATGGCCGGCGCCATCGCGGAAGTCGCCCAGCAAACGCTGGCTCGCCATTTTAGTCGCATCGATCCGCGGACCGCTCGTTGCGTGTTTATCGAGCCGGCGCCCGTCTATTGTCCGGCTTTTCGGAAGACAATTCCGGCTATGCTCGTCGTGCGCTCACAAATAAATGGTAGAGGTCATAACCTCAAGTCTGGCGATCAGTTGCAGCCCGTGAGGCGTGAATCTTCCGGATCAAAGCATTGAAGCGGCGTTGCGACGAATGGCCTACTCGAGAAGGGACTAAGTCCAATCCCTCTATTCAGCTCGTCATAAAAGCAGTGTTGACGATGAGATCGCGTAACCCGGGCTCGGACGAGCTGGCGAAACGTCCCGTGCAGCACCCCTGGCCGGACTTGACCGGCACCCCAGAATAGCCGGCGTTGTTCCATTTGGTCAGCATCGCTGTCGTCGAGGTTCGCCCTCGTGTGACTGGTCGGATATCAGGCCGTATACTTGTGAGGTCCACATGAGCACGTCCCGGGCCAACCGCTGACTACGATTTTCCTACCGTTCCCAATAGGTTGGGATCGGTGCTCCGCTGGTGCTGGTGACCAACTGATTTCTACCCTGGGCTAGGCCACCACCCTTCTCGCATACCGATAGTGCTTTCCTTTGGTGTGCTCCTGGTCCAGATAAACGGTAAGACGAAAGGCGGAGGCAGATGAGGCCAGCATGAAGCTCAGCGCTCTCTCATTTGTTATGGCATCCGCTGCTGCCTCATTGGCGATCAGCGCAAGTGCGGTCGTCGCCCAGGAGCACACTGCATCGGTCGCGACCAACGCCGAACCCGACGAGCTCGGCCCTGCGAAATCCGGCTCGCCACAGTTCTCTACCACGCTTGGAACGTGTATCAGGAGCTCACGTGGCAGAATCTCAAAGGCGACATGATTCCGGCCCTTGCGGAATCGTGGGACGTCCTCGATGGAGGCATGGTCATCGTCTTTCACCTCCGCCACGGCGTCACGTTCCAGTCGGGTGATCCGCTGTCGGCCCAGGACGTGGTGTGGACTTATAAACGGTACCTGAAGTACGCCCGCTTCTTTGTCGGAATCGCGCGGTACATCGAACGCGTCGAGGCAGTCGATGACCACACCGTCAAATTCACGTTCAAGCAGCCAGACGCAGAGTTTCTCTTAATCCATCCGCTGCTGATTACGTCGAAGGCTTATTACGATCGCGTCGGTGAGGCGGAGTTCGCCAAGCATTCTGTCGGAACTGGTCCTTACAAAATCGTCAACTACGTCCCTGGCCAATATCTCGACCTCGAAGCCTACGACAAGTATTGCGGGCCAATAAAGCGCGCTTCCATTTCGTGACAAACTCCAACACCCGCGTGGCCAAGCTGCGGCGGGTGAAGTCGATCTAATAATGGCGACGCCCTATACTATCGTTAATTCGCTGGCCAAAGCCGCCTTCAATATAGCCAAATTGACCTGCCAACCGACGACGTCGATCCAGTTCCAGCTAAAGAACCCAAATACGCCGTGGCACGACCTTCGCGTCCGTCGGGCGACCGCCTATGCAATCGACAAGAAGGCGATCGTCAAAGGCCTGCTGCACGGCGTACCGGTGGATTATCCCAGGCTGTTGCCCGGCGAGGTTGGCTACGACCCGAACATGAAAGACTATGACTACAATCCGACGACAGCGCGACGATTGCTGGACGAGGCCGGGTACGCCAACGGTTTTACGATGCCCTTCTTCGTCCAAACTGGAATCTTTTTCGGCATCGAGGAGACGGCGGAAGCGGTCACCCTTTATCTCAAGCAGAACCTCGACATCACGACGCAGTCTCAGGGCTTGGGGTTGGCGGAGCTTATCGGGAAGATTTTCCAGTCTGGTCGTGAACCTTCGGCTCGATTTGTCGCCATTGGCGGGTATCCGATTGCAAGTTTGCCAACGCCGGTTTGGGGCATCTGGCAAGAATCCATCGGCGCTCTCCGATGACCCGGAATTGGACCGGTTGTTCGAGAAAGCGGAGGCCATGTTTGACCTCGCCAAGGAGGCACCTTACATCAGGCAAATCATGTCACCCGAGCAGAAGGACATCTACATCATAACCTTGTGGGACTACGTGGGCGTCTACGCGATGAAGCACAATATCAACTACACGCCCGGCCTGCGAAATCTCGAGGTCCCCTATCTGCCTTGGATTCACGAAGGGGGGTAAGAGGACCGAGAGATTTGCAGGTATCGAAAAATCGCCGCAATTGTGAAATGACCCGCTGACCAGCAGTCATTGGGCGGATGCGGACAGATCGCTTTCGGCGGTCAGGCTCGCAAAGCAGAACATCGATCCTCAGATTACAACTCGAAGTGCCAACTGCTGGACACCTAACCTCGCCGCCGCGAGAAGGTGATTTTCTAAAACCCCCACATTGACGGTGACAATGGCGCGACGTCGCGTTGAGCGACTTAATTCACCGAAATGAGCTGGCCGATCGGCACCATCTTCCTGCCGTCGAAGCGCGCGATTTGCGCCTGATGGAACGCGTCATAATTGTCTGGCGCGATGTGGAAGCGGATGCCCGGCAGCGACATCGGCACGGGGACGTCGAGATGCGTCGCAACCCTGACGATATTGGCGCGGGTCAGATTGTCGCCGCAGCCCTTCAATACGTCGATCAGCAGGCTGGCGGCACCGAACGCGACGGAATTCAACACCGAATTGGGGTCGGGGCTCGAGGTGTTATATTTTTCCATCCATGCCTCGAACGCCTTGAAGTCGGGGGAGTTGCCCCATTGCGCCTTGTCGGTCGGATCCTTGAGCGCGGTGAGCGAAATGGTGCCGACCGCGTTTTCGTATCCAGCAGGCTTGAAGGCTGCCTCGGGGATCGCGGCGATCGCCGGGATGATGTGCAGCGGATGCCAGCCGAGATCGACCGCCTTGTGCAGTGCCTGCGCCACCGCCTTTGGCAGCGCATAGTCTGCAAACACTGTCGCGTGAGTCTGCGCCAGGCTGATGATTTGTGAGTCCACGGTTGGGTCGGTCGGCTCAAAGCTGAGTGCAGCCACGATCGTCTTTTCTGCCTTGTTGCCGAGCCCGAGACGCAGGCCCTTGAGGAAACTGCCGCCGAGGTCGCCGTTCTGATACAGAACCGCTATCGTCGCATCGGCCTTGTTCTTCAGGATGTATTCGGCGTCGATACGACCTTCCGTCACGTAATCGAGGGCGCCCGGAATGCTCCAGGGAAAATTCTTCGGATCGTTAAATTGCGGCGCGCCGGAGACGAGAAAGAGCTGCGGCACTTTCTGTGCGTTGAGGTATTTGCGGACAGCGAGGTTGGTGGGTGTCCCAGTCGAGCCGAAGACAACGAAAACTTTGTCCTCCTCGACTAGCTTGCGGGTCTGCTCGACGGTTCGGGCCGGGTTGTAGCCGTCATCATAGAGGATAAAATCAATCTTTCGTCCGTTCACGCCGCCCTGATCGTTGATCATCTTGAAGAAGGTGATCTGCGCCTTGGCACCGTTGCCGTTCGCAGAAACCGGGCCGGAGAGCGGCGCCGTCTGACCAATCTTGATCTCACTGTCGGTGATGCCCGGATCGTAAAGCTTCTGCGCAAACGATGGCGACGCCGCCAGCGCGCACAATGCCAACCCTTTAGCCAAGATCGGAAACCGCATCGGAAAACGCCTACTCCGCCGCCATGCGCCAACCCTTGGTCTTCTCGAGGAAGTTGGCCTGCTGCTGGCCGTAGGCGCTGGCGAGATCCTGGTCCTTGGGCGCGAGGAAATAACCGCCCGTCACCTCGGAGTAGATGCCGGGCCGCGACACTGTGGCCGGCACCTCGCCCGTATCTCTCAGCTTTATGGCCGCCTCGATCAGGTGACGGCGCGTGACCATGATCATGCGATCGCTGATGGAGAGGTGCTCCTTGGTGCGATTGGCGATCGGCCCCATGCTTTCGGTGACGGCATGGTCCTGCTGCGTGATGCCCTCGATGCCCGAATAGGAATCGACGCGTTGCCGCTCGCGGTCGATTAGGTAATCATTTTCGGCGCTCTGGATCAGTCGGTCGCGGCCGTACCAGTCGGTCGTGTTCGGCAGGAACTCGTCATCGGCTGCGCCGCGCGCCGGCGGCCGGCCCGCCCTCTTGCGGCTGATCGCGAAGACCCGCACATGCGTATCGTCGAGTGGCACCCACGCGCGCAGCGACGTGCGGTCCTCGATCGGCGAAGTCGGCGTGATGGTCCAGAACGGAAAGATGAACTGCGCAAGCCGCCAGTAATTGGTTTTGTCGTCGATCGGCCGGTATGCACCGTACATCGCGCCCCAATCGGTCGCCGAGCCCTCGAACAGGTAGGGCCGGTCTGTGTAGCCGTAGCGCAGCGGATCGTAACGCACCGGGTCATCTTCCGCTTCGTTCGGCTGGCGGTTGAGCCCATCGCCGTGGGCCGGCCCGAACATGCCGCCATGAAGGAAGCCGGCATGCGATGTGTCGATATCGCCTTCGAGCGCCTGGAGCCAGTTGCAGTTGCGAAGGAAGCCGCCGATATCGACCTCGTCCTCGGAGAAAAAATTGACAAGGAGCGCGGGAAGCGCCGGCGCCATGTCCGGACCCATATAGGTCCACACCACGCCGTTGCGCTCGGCCACCTTGTAAGCGGTGGCGCGAACCTTGTCCTTGAATTGGTATTGCGGCGGCACGTTCGGCATGTCGAGGCACTGGCCGTTCACGTCAAACTTCCACCCGTGATAGATGCAGCGCAGGCCGCCGTGCTCGTTTCGTCCGTAAAATAGCGAGGCACAGCGATGCGGACATTCATGATCCATGATGCCGACGCGGCCTCGGGTGTCGCGCCATGCGAGCAGTTTCTCGCCCAGCAGCATCAGCCGTACCGGGTCGCCATCGGCCTTCAGGTCGCGCGAGGCGATTGCCGGAATCCAGTGCCGGCGCATAAACTCGCCCATCGGCGTACCCGGCCCGACGCCGCAGATCAGTTCGTTATCAGCTCGAGACAGCATGGCGCGCCCACTCCCTTCGAATTCTGTCACCCTCCCGGCTGGATGACGCGCGTCATTTTCTCACTTGATCGCGCGCTTACCAAATGTTCGAATAGCGAACAACATTACGCAATCATCGAACACTATAGCCGGACCGCTTCAAGGGATGTCAAGCATTTTGCCTATTATCCCGACAACAGCTGGCGCGCCGCGTCGACGCGAGACCATGCTTGGATTGGCGAAGGGGCTCGCGATTATTGAAGCCTTCGGCGCGAAGCCGGAACTGACAATTGCTGAGGCTGCCGCCGCCTCCAGCGCAACGCGCGCAGCCGCACGGCGCTGCCTGCTGACGCTGGTGGAGCTCGGTTACGTCGAGTTACATGGCAAGTCGTTTCGGTCGCTGCCTCGCCTCTCGCGGCTCGGCAGTGTCTCCGACGCGTTCAGCCTACCACGCGCGGCGCAACCGATTTTGGAGCGGCTGCGCGACGCAGTTCAGGAATCAATCTCGCTAGCGGTTCTGGAAGGAGACGAGGTGCTGTTCGTGGCGCGCGCCGAAGCAATTCGGATCGTGTCGACCGGCATGCGGCTCGGCGCCATGCTGCCAGCAGCTATCACCGCTTCCGGCCGTGTCCTGTTGTCATCCTTGCCCGATGGGGAATTAGCAAAGAAGCTCTCGGCTACGGCGGTGACCCGTCGCACGCCAAAGACCGTTGTCTCTATCAGCGGTCTTCGCAAGGTAATCGGCAAGGCTCGGACGCGCGGCTACGCCATGAACGACGAGGAGCTTGAGCTGGGTCTGCGTGCGCTCGCGGTTCCGGTGATTGATCGCGCGGGCAAGACTGTCGCCGCGATCAGCGTCTCTACTTCGGCTGCCCGCGTCACCGCTGCCTACATGGTGCGCGAGTTCTTGCCTCTGCTGCGCAAGCACGCCGTCCTTCTCGGCCGTATGTTGTAGCGATGTGATTTGGCGATTATCAGCTGAAGTGACACTGCCCGCGATAAGGGCATCAAGTTAGTCGACCCAGACGCGATCGTCGTAATCGGCGCGTCCCCGGCTGTCGAAGGCGCCCCTCGACGTTCCAAACCGCTCGCCGATAAGCATTCCTGCTACCTCACTGGATTCAATTCATGCCACTGGTCGTGAACGTCGGGAATCGTTGCAATCACCTTGTTGTAGAGAACACCGTCCTTATCTTTCACAACCGTCCTGATATAAATGTTCTGCACAATGTCGCGAGTTTTGGGGTCGATGGAGACCGGACCGCGCGGACTCATCCAATGGTAGCCCTTCGCCGCCGCGATCATCTTATCGCCGTCGCGCTCGCCGTTGGTCGCCTTCAGCATGTGAAAAATCACCGCCATGCCGTCGTAGGCGAAGGTCAGGACGAATTCGCGCTTTACCTTTGGGTCATTCCTCTCGAGCCCGGCGATAAACGCCTTGTTCGTCGGGTTGTCGATATAGGTGCTATAGAACAACGCGGTAACGATGCCGAGCGCGTCATCACCAATCGCGTCGAGATAGTTTTCGGTAGTTTCGCCGGTACCGTAATCGATGATCCCAGCTTTCTTGAAGCCGTTATCGGCAAAGCCCTTGATATAATTCAG
Organism: uncultured Alphaproteobacteria bacterium; assembly: GCA_963804725.1. GTDB lineage: Bacteria > Pseudomonadota > Alphaproteobacteria > ATCC43930 > CGMCC-115725 > JAATGI01. The sequence goes on from CAWDRN010000016.1 coordinate 196,993, forward strand.
CGCCATGGGGCCGCCGGGCATGAACGGGAAGACACATTGCGGCTTCGAGTCCTTGACGCGCTGCATATAACTCGAGAAGTCGTTGGTGCCGAGCGGTACCTTGATGATGGCGCCGACGGTACCGCCATGTTTCTCGAAACCGTATTTGAAGGCCGCGACGGAATCGGCGCCGGGCGCGTAATCGGCAACAATCATCGTCACCCGCTTGCAGCCATGTTTCGCGGCGTACTCGGCGATCGGCACGGTCGGCTGCCAAATCGTGTAGCCGACGCGAATCAGATACGGCGATTTATCGACGATGAACGACGTCGCACCATTGAAGATTACGTAGGGTATCTTCGCCTCGGTAACCAACGGCGCGACCGCCAGCGCTTCTGGCGTGAATACACCACCGCCCGCGATGACCACTTTGTCTCGCGTAATAAATTCTTGCACTACCTGCTTGGTGCGCGCGACATTGGCAGCGCCGGGCGCATCCCGCAAGATTAGGTTGATTTTGGGATTGCCATCCTTGCCGTCGTGCTGAAACATGTATAGGTCGATCTCGCGCTTGTACGCAGTGCCGTATTCCGCGTATGCACCCGAGAAAGGGGCGACGATACCGACCGTCGGATGATCTTCCGCGGGGCTCGGTTGAATCGCGACGGAAGCGCCGAGAACGGCTGCGGTAAGGCCGGCCAACAGATTGCGCACCATCACTCCCTCCCTCCCTGAATCTTCTTCAAGATCAATCTTCCGCGCCACGATATCAGGACCGCTTGCCGGTGATCCTCTGCCAAATCCGCCGACCCCTCCCACTTGTTGCGGAACAACAAACGCCGACAGCGAGGTGGGACGAGGCAGGGTGTCGTACGGAGCGGCGTGCAGTAATAGGAGTGTCGCCATCCTTAGCTTCCCACTGTCCCCGACCGGCGGCATTACTTTCCGCTTGATCACGAGCCAGCCCGAGCGGTTCGAGTAGCGAACATCTTATATAATTATCGAACACTAGGCGGAGAGGTTTAAGGGATGTCAAGAAATTGTCCCTCGGCGCATGGTCCACACATGCACCTCAAAGCCGTGGGTGACGATGGGCAAGACCCTGCCGTCATCACCGCGGCAAGCCTGCCCATGTGCTCATGACCTTCCAGCACTATGGGCGGGTGACCGGTCAACGCCGGAGTATCGTGGAGGTCCTCTTCATGCCGGGCCTCAAGTATCGAGCTGGGGGCTCGTCGTTCGCGCCGCTGCGGGGACGGCCCGCGGCGTTCGAATGATGTACCTCCTTGACACCAACGTCACCTTGGAGCTGCGCAAAGGCCGCGCACAGGGGCGAGCGCCAACGTGGTCGGAAGTCTGTCTGGCATAGAAGCTCACAGCCTGTACTTGTCCGCCGTCACAGTCACGGAAGTTGAGCTTGGAATCCCGCGAGTTGAGCAGCGCGACGCCGCCCAAGGAGCCCGGTTGCGCATCTGATGGACGGCCATGTCCTTCCTGAGTTCGCGGAGTGCATTCTTCCGGTAGACGCGGCCGTAGCGCGGCGGCGCTGCCCCTGCATGTGCCTGATCCGCGCGCCGATCGCAATGGGTAGATCCCCGCCACGGCCCTCGTGCATGGGATGACGATCTTGACCAGGAACGTCGCCGCCTTCGGCCCGACAGACGTCCACGTCGCTAAACCTTGGACGGCGACCGGACGGTGATCCCAGCAGTCTCGCCAACGGCGACCCGCAAATTTGCCGCAAGGTGGACCCAGCCGTCAACTCCGGCTACGAATGCCCTCGGGCGGATTGCCTGGCCCGTCAGATGGTCTGACCGAAACATTAACCCGACGAGGGACTTTGTATGGAGCGTTGGTTTGCACCGGTCTAGCCGCGGCAGCGGCGTAGCCCGCGCGCAAGGGAGGCTCAAGATCGGCGATGATTGGAAAGCGATCACAATCATTGCGCTTTCGCAGTCCAACCCGATGAAGGCGGTCGCCGAGCTGGTCGAGAACAGCATCGATGCCAAAGCGCATTCGGTCACCGTCACGCGAGGACGCGATGGCGGACGCCACTTTCTCAGCATCAGCGATGACGGAGAGGGAGTCCCGAGAGACGAGGCAGGTCTGCCGGATTTCCGTTATGTCGCGACTTATATTTGTGACTCGGTCAAGCGGCATCTAAAAGAGGACGGCAGCGCCGGAGTGCAAGGGGAGTTCGGTATCGGGCTCCTCAGCTTCTGGACCATCGGCGAGGAACTGGCGATGACCTCCTCAGGCGTCGACCGGCGTTCCTACCAGATGGTCATGCGTAAGGGTCATCCCAGCTACACCGTAGAGCCCAAGCGATCATTGGTTCCTCACACCGGAACGGAAGTACGCATCTCGCCGCTGCTCGAGGGCATGCGCACGCTGTCGGGAGAGAAGATTTAGTGGTACCTAGCCTCCGAACTGCGCGACCGCATCCGACAAACCGGTGTCAAGATCATTGTCGTCGATCGGTTCGCACGCAAGCAATACCTCGTGGAGCCCCGCCAGTACGAAGGTCGGCTTCTGCACCAGTTGCCGCGGACGCGCACCGCTTTCGGCGACATCTACGCCGAGCTTTATATCAACGAGCCATCGGACGGGAACCGCGTCGCCTTGTTCCGGCGCGGCACGCGCGTCGTCGAGGATGTGGTCCAGATCGACGACTTTGCGCGGCCCCCTTGGACGCTTCGATACCTGCAAGGCCATGTCGACGCGGGCTTCGTCGAACTCACGCCCGGTACTCGCACGGGCGTCATTCGTGACACGGCTTATGCGGCGCTGCGGGACGGCATGCGAGCGCTCGAAGGGCGGTTGATCGACATCATCGAGGAGCAGCGTCGGGCAGAAGAAGAGCGCGCCAGCCGCGATCAGTTAAAGGTGATCCAACGCGTGTTCCGGGAGGCCCTGCTGGCGCTACCTGAAGAGGAATACGACTGGTTCGACATTCGCACGAAGGCATTCCGAACAGAGCCGAGCGTCCATCTCGCTGAGGAACCGGCGGCGGTCGAAGCAGTCGATGCTTCTGGGGGCGCGCCCGAACCCATCCTCGACGGAGCGGCGCAAAGGGATTTCTTCGACTTTCCAGGGCCACTGTTCAGCGTAGTTGTGTCTCCGGCATCGAGCATCGTCCGCGTCGGCGAGCACCGCCAGCTGCGCGCCCTACCCCGCGACCGATCGCGGCGCCGGGTAGAGCGCGCTCTCGAATTCGAATGGCGTATCCATGAAGGGTCGGGCACTCTCGTAGGCACGGCCAATCAAGCCGTCGTCTACCATGCGCCGGCCGAACCAGGCATGGTGCGAATTGAGGTTGTTGTCCGGCAGCAAGACGTGGCCTGCGCGGGCGAAGCGCTGATCACCGTTACGAAAGAGCTGGTCGCCCAACTGGGCCCGTCAAGCGCGCCGGCGCAGGGTCTACCCGGATACACCTTTGAGCGGGCGCCTGGCCAGTCCTGGCGCTCCCGCTTCGATGCCGAGCGCAACCTCATCGTCGTCAACAACGGCCATCGCGACTTTGTCTTCGCATCGCGCGGCAAGGCGCTCAAGCTTCGCTACCTCATCCGCCTCTACGCCAAAGAGCTAATCCTGCGCAATTTCATGGGGATCAGCGGCGATCAGCTGCTGGAACGGATGATCGAGCTGTCCCTCCGCGCGGAAGAGAGCCTTTGACGCGCAATCCCCTGAGTATCAATATAATTTTAGTCACCCCTAGGCGATCATTTCAGCTGATCGCAACGCCTTGAGATCCCGCCGCAAAATTTTCTTCTCAATAACGAAGAGCCGTCTATCCGATCCGTTAAAAACAGCGTTCTTGATTTCAAAGTCGGATTTCGGCGATCCGGGATCTGGTCGGTTTCGGCGACTATCGGCACCGATTGGTCGATTTTTCGCTGTCCCAAGCAGCGCCTCGCGATGCGAAGATGCCGAGAAATGCCGTCAGCCTGTTCGTTCTCGCCAGTGCGCCGTACGCGAGGGAAGTGCTAGTCTCTCACCGTTTGGGACCGCCGTGTCAGCGACCGCCGCCGGCGACGGGCGCAGGTGTTGGATGGCGGCGAAGGCGCCCGGAGAAATGGCCCGATCGCGCTGGAAGCGGTCATTAACATTGATTCCAACAGACCGGCGTGCGAATGGAAAGAATACCAAACACCCGGAAAGACAGCGGTCCGGAAGCCTGCCAGAAAGTGCCTCTTGGAGATCGGCGCGGCCACAGAGCGTCCAAGCAGCCATCGCGTTCTGTCGTCGCTCGCTGCTGAAAAGGACCAGGACATGGATATTCGCGAAGCTGCCGTCGTCAAGGACGGATCTTGGGGTCTCGGCACCCGGTATGGAGTGACGGCGACCAGCCGGCGATGATCAACCGTCAACTTCTCGCGCATGCGGTGCGGTCGACCAATGAAACGATCGAAAGCATCCGTTCCGGGGCGGCGTGATGGCGCGCTTGCTGTCCTTGAATGTCGGGCTCCCCCGCGATGTCGCCTGGCAGGGTCGGATGGTCCACACAGCGATTTGGAAGGAGCCGGTCCAGGGACGGCGCATGGCGCGGCGGCTCAACATCGATGGCGACGGCCAAGGGGATCTGGAGGGACATGGCGGCGAACAGCGCGCGGTCTTCGTCTATCAGATCGAATCCTATTACTACTGGCAGAGCCAACTCGGGCGAACCGACTTCACTCACGGGCAGTTTGGCGAGAACTTCACCGTCGAGGGCTTGCCCGACGACGAGGTATGCATCGGCGATCGTTACCATGTCGGGAACGCGCTATTCGAGGTCACTCAGCCGCGCGTTACCTGTTACCGGCTCGGCATCCGGATGAACGAGCCGCAAATGGCCGCGCTGCTTGTGTCCCACGACAGGCCCGGTTTCTATTTTCGTGTCGTCGAAGAGGGAGAAGTCGCGGCCGGCGATGAGATCGTGCGGGTCGTGCGCGGACCGGAAAGTATGACTGTCGCCGAAGTGAATGCACTTTTGTACAAGCCCGGTCACCCGGTAGACCGGCTGGAACGAGCGTTGCGCATTGCCGCTTTGAGCACCGGCTGGCGCAGCTCGTTCCGGGCGCTGCTGGAACAGGCACGGAGCCCAGCTGCGACGACCGGCAACGCCGGGCTTGCTCCGGCTGCCGGCCCAAAGCCGGCATGGACGGGGTTTCGCCCGCTGCAGGTCGCTGGCAAGACCCGCGAGAGCAACAGCGTGACCTCGCTTCAGCTTGAGCCGGCAGGTGAAACATCTCTGTCGGCGGTGCTGCCGGGTCAGTTTGCCGTGTTCCGCTTGCGGCCGGCGCATAAACCTCCCCTGCTGCGCAGCTATTCGCTCTCGGGCGAGCCGAGCGAGGCTCATTGCCGCATCAGCGTCAAACGCAACGTCGGCGGTGTGGCCGGCGCCTATATCGCGGACGAAGTTCGGGTCGGCGATTTGGTCGAGATGACCGCGCCGCGCGGCGCATTTACCTTGAAGGCCGGCGACGGACCGGTTGTCCTCCTCAGCGCCGGTATCGGCGCGACGCCGGTGCTTGCCATGCTGCATGGGTTCGCCGCCGTGAAGTCACCAAGAGAGATCTGGTGGCTGCACGGTGCCCGGGACCGCTGGGAGCACCCGTTCGCCGAAGAGGTACGTGCTGCTCTCAAAGCGTTGCCCCACGCTCGGAGCCACATCTGCTACAGTGCGCCCGGTCCCGGCGACCGGCCCGGTGTCGATTTTGACGCTCAGGGCCGCCTCGGCGCTCCCGTCCTCGCCGAATTGGGCGTGCCGCGCAATGCCGATTTCTACCTATGTGGGCCGCCGGCCTTTATGGCCGAATTGTCGGCTGGCCTCGCGGAGTGGCGGGTGTCAAGCGACCGCATACACGCCGAAGTCTTCGGGGCGAGGCCATCCCTGACGCCCGGCGTTGCTGCAACCTTCCGGAAGCCGCCACATCCCCCGGCGGGTTCTGCCGGCCTAGGACCACTAGTGTCCTTCGCACGCAGCGACCTCAACGTCAGGTGGGGTCCGCCGTTCCAAAACCTGCTCGAACTTGCCGAAGCATGCGACGTGCCCGTGCGGTGGTCGTGCCGCACTGGTGTCTGCCACAACTGTGAAACGGCGCTCATAGCCGGCGCCGTCAGCTATCAGCTCGATCCGGTCGACCCGCCAGCCCCCGACAATGTGCTGATCTGCTGCTCTCAACCCAAGGCCGATATTGTGATTGATCTTTGAAATGAACACAGCGCGATGGTCTAGGAGACTTTGATATGGAAGACCTTGACATTCGAGCGGCTCTCGATCGCCACTGGGCTGCCTCGGACGCGAACGACTTCGAGACCGAGCACCAGATTTACCGAGAGGACGCGGTGCTCGAATATCCGCAATCGGGCGAGCGCATCCGTGGCCAGCGTAATATCCTGTCGTCTCGTGCAGCGCAGCCGAACCGGAAACGCTTTACAGTGCGGCGGATCATCGGCGCAGACGATCTCTGGGTCACCGAATTTGTCCTGACCTATGACGGGCGGCCGTCTTACACCGTGAGCATCATGGAGTTCCTCGACGGGAAAGTGGCCCGCGAGACCCAGTATTTTAGCGATCCATTCGAGCCGGGGCCTTCGCGCGCGCAATGGGTCGAACGAATACCCTAAAGCCTGGCCGACATGAGGATGGCCATCCGCCGCTCGCGCGCGCGGAGCTGCCGATCGAGACGATCTCTCTTGCCCGCTATCTCATCGGCAAAGTAGTGGTGCGCGAGCTGCCCGAAGGTGTCGCCAGCGGTCGTATCGTCGAGACCGAGGCGTATATCGTCGGCGATGCCGCCGGGCACGCCTACCGGGGTATGACTAGGCGTAACCGCTCGCTATTTCTCGAGCGGGGGCACGCCTATATCTATCTCGCTTACGGCACCTCATACATGCTGAATGTCTCGAGCGAGATGGCTGGGATCGGAGCTGGCGTGCTCATTAGGGCGCTCGAACCCCTCGAAGGCATCCGAATCATGCAGCTAAATCGTGGCATCGATCGATTGCGCGACTTGGCTAGAGGACCGGGAAGGCTTGCAGCGGCGTTGCGGGTTGATCGTCGGCTCGATGGGCTCGATCTTTGCCGAAAAGGTCCTCTATGGCTGCGAGGCTATGACAACGAACCCGGCGAAATCGGGCGAAGCGTTAGGATCGGCATTGCGCGTGATGTGGATCGTCTCCTGCGATTTTATCTTTGGGACAGTCCATTCGTCAGCGGTCCAAGATCACTCAATATCCGTTGACTGCACAAGATGGCTCCGTCGCTCGACTCCAATGCTCCATCCAAGGCTCATCCTCGCTGCGCAGACATCATCCATGGGCAGAACTTCTCATAGTCGGATGAACTATTATCGAGCGTGGGCGGAGCCCATTCGCACCCAGTTTGCGGGTGGCTCCTTACCTGGATGAAGCGCTCCACAGCGTGAGCATGTTCGTGCCTTTTGATCGGCATAGAAGGACGAAAAAAGCGGGGGAAGATCATTCACAATGTTGGTTATGGCTACTTCCACGCGATGCACCAAATCACCGCAGGAGAAGCAATACCATTCAAAGCCATCGACGTCGCCGGGTCGCCGGGCACTTTCTACGACTAGACCGATCGAACCAGGAATTGGACGCTGAGGCGAGTGGCGAAGATGAGCCGGAGCGAGAAATACTTCTCCTTCATTAATGGGAATATCGATGATCCGACCCCCTTCGACGATCTTAAGGATCATGTCGCCACGCAGCTGATAGAAGAATTCCTCAGCAGGATCGTCGTGGAAGTCGACACGCTGATTGGGACCACCAATGATTTGCACTACCATGTCCGCGTCCTCGAACAAAAGCCGGTTGGCAACCGGCGGTTTGAACGAATGCGCGTTAGCGTCTATCCACCGCTCAAAGTTAAATGGCGAAGACAACGCTTTCATGGATTTCCTTTCATTTACGGTGTGGTTGCGATCAAACAATCGAGATTCGCGGGGCGCCGGCGAGCCCCCCGCAAACCGCAGCTTTCAAATGCGGCTCTCGTCGTGGCCCTTTCTGAATTTGTCAGTTGAATTTGTGGTCTCCGGGTCGGCCCTCCCACTTGCCCTAAGAGTTCCTGCCAGTACTTTTGATGAGCCTGTGGTTTCTCCGGCGGCCGCGTTTTCTTAAGCGCCGCCCGCACCGGATCGAGACTGTCGCGTACTGTCCTTGCGAGCTTGACGTCGCCGCGCATTGCCAGATCAGTATATTCACGCATTCGCAAATCTGTCTTCGTTTGCATCAAGTATGGCGGCGTCGAGCATAGATATACCTGCCAACCCAACTCAACGATGTTATCAAGCCATTCTTCCTCGGAGGCTGTGCTCACGATTAGCCGATCTCGCGCCAAATGGGTCAACCGTGCATACAGTTCCCGCCGTACGCTGTACTTGATAGCAACGATATTGGGCAGCTCCGCAATTCTCGTGCACAGCTCAGGGCTCATGAGATACCCGCTGTCCGGATGGCTCCACATAGCAATGCCGATATCGATCTGCTCGCTGATGTATCGGTAATACTCGTACACCGTCTGATCCTGAGCTTCGAAAAAATAAAGCATGGGGGCATGAATAACGACATAGTCGCCGCCCACAGCCTGCGCGTACCTCGCCAATTCGATGACCGTTTCAATGTTTTGATCGGAGCATGACATAATCGTAGAGCCCCGGCCCTTCGTCGCTTCAACCGCCAACTCGAATGATCGCTTCCGCTCGGCAAACGACATGGACGAAAATTCACCTTGCTTGCCCGAAATGAACAGACCATCAATCTTCAGGTCACTTACCCAATGCCGCATGTTGTGCAGGTAGCCGTCTTCATCGAGCGACAAATCGGGATCGGGATTGAACGGCGTCATCGCGGCCGCCCAAATTCCCCTCATATTCTCGCGCGCGTAATCCTTGGCGTCTTTTCGACGGTATTTCATCCGACCCTCCGGCCTGCAAACCGTTATCCGCGGCCCTCGAGTTCTATCGCTGACGCAGAGCTCCCTGGCTTGCTCGGGAATTTGCCTATCGACCAGCGGCTTTTTGCACGAAGCCGGGGCAAACGACATTGGTGCGGACATTCACGGCACCTTCGGCGCGGCCGATCAAGCCCTGCCTCGCCCCGTAACATAAGGCGCATTCAGCACCGATGCCTCTCCGAATGCATCGAGCCTATCCAGATGATACTGCCACTCTGGACCGAAAGGACATTGATTTTTCTGACAAAATTCGACAGCGAAGTAGCAGCCCTTCCAATAAGCTAAAGCGCGGCGCTGCATTTACGAGCGGGTTGTGAGAGCCGGCGAGACCACGGTTGCCGAACTGGCGCGGACCAGCGCGGTCTCACAGCCGGCGACATCGCAACATATGAAATCGCTGCGTGAAGCCGGGCTGGTCGGCCAACGCCATTCGGGACGCAATACGCATTACCGCGCCAACCTAAGAGGCCTCGAACCCTTGTCGACTGGATTGGCATCTATGACGTGTTCTGGCGCGGCCGCTTCACGAAGCTGAAAGAGATCGATCCAAGACAAGATCTGCAAGCCGCGACGTCGTTGTCGACGAGGTAATGCCGCACGCAGTATATGTTGTGTGGCAAACGCTGACGACTGGCGAGCTAATCGGTCGTTGGCTTATGCCGAACGACTTCGAGCTAGTCGTCGGCAAACAATTCACTTTCCAAGCGCAACCGCTGGGCAGATGGGATGGGATCGTCCATTGCCAAGTGCTAGAGGTCATACCGTACGAGCGTTTCGTTACAATTGGCGGGCGGTTCGGACGAAAACGCAAGCTACGGTTCACGCCTCGATAGTGTCGTCACTTGGACGCTCACACCGGTCGAGGGCGGCACCCGGCTGCGCCTCGTCCATTCCGGCTTCCGCTCACCGGAAAATATTTTTCCTTCGATGCAATGAGCGGCGGTTGGGCCAAAGTCATGCGATCGATCAGCTGGCTCGCCGGCCAGCGGGAAGCATCCCCTGCTCTCGGGTCGTGGTCGTCATCATGTCTTGAGAAAGGTAGTTATCCCGGAGAACTCGGGCTCATCAAAGAAACCGGCGAGCTTTGAGCCCATGCCGTTAGGGGCCCCCATCATGTCGAAGGACCGCCATTTTCTCGCCGACCGGCCGAAAATAGGTGGCGGGTGTTTGAACTTCACAAATCAACGAGCGCATGACTAATCTTTCCTTCCAGAATATCCTCTCCTTCGAAACGTCACCGCATGCCGAGACGATCCCACATATCCGACCTTGCACGCGCGCCTTCAACGAAAACGACCAGTGCGGCTGCAGCTCTTCGGCCCGCAGCATCCGCTGCCCCCCTCTCCGGCCGCGCGATCGTGACCATTATCGGCTCCGATCGGGTCGGCATCATCGCCGGCATCGCCAATGTCATCGCCGACGCCAACGTGAATATCCTCGACATTAGCCAATCGGTCATCCGCGAGTTTTTCACCATGATCATGATGGTCGACCTGTCGAGTGCGACGATCTCGTTCGAAACGCTTGCCGACAATCTGGCATACAAGGGCGCGAGCCTCGGCGTCCAAGTCGAGATCCAGCGCGAAGAAATCTTTAAAGCGATGCATCGGGTCTAGCACATGAGGCAACTCAACTTCTCGGGCGAAGAGATCCTCGAAACCATCGAGATGGTGCGCACCGAGCAGCTTGACATCCGCACGATCACGGTCGGGGTCAGTTTATTTGATTGCGTAAGCGACAACTGCGACACGCTTTGTCAAAACATCTTCGATAAGGTAACGCGGGTCGCCAAGGACCTGCATCGTGTTAGCACCGATCTCGTCCGGGAATTCGGGCTTCCGATCATCAACAATCGGATCGCGGTGACGCCAATCTCACTGATCGCGGGAAGGTGCAGCATCGGCGAATTGGCCCTCATTGCCCAGACACTTGATAAGGCCGCGCGCATCCTGAATGTCGATTTTATCGGCGGCCTCTCGGCGTCGGTGGAGAAAGGGATGAGCGTGGTTGACGCCAATCTGATCGCCGCCCTGCCCGATGCGCTCGCTGGCACCGAGCGCGTCTGCGCATCAATGAACGTTGGTTCAACGCGCGCTGGCCTGAACATGGATGCGGTTGCGGAAATGGGACACGTTATCCGGCGAACAGCGGAACTGACCGCAGCGGCGGGATCGATCGGCTGCGCTAAGCTCGTGGTGTTCTGCAACGCGGTCGACGACAATCCATTCATGGCAGGCGCATTCCACGGCGTGTCTGAGCCGGAGAGCGTCGTTAACGTCGGCGTCAGTGGGCCGGGCGTGGTGTATCGCGCCATCAAGGCGGCGGGTGACGTTGACTTCGGTACTTTGACGGCAATCATTCGACGCACTGCGTTCAAGATCACCCGCGCCGGCGAGTTGGTCGGGCGCGCGGCAGCTAGCCGCTTGGGAATTCCGTTCGGCATCGTCGATCTCTCGCTCGCTCCGACGCCGACGGAAGGCGACAGCGTTGCACGCATTCTGGAACAGATCGGGCTCGAGCGCGTCGGCACGCACGGCTCGACCGCGGCACTGGCGCTGCTGAATGATGCCGTCAAGAAAGGCGGTGCGATGGCCTCGAGCTACGTCGGCGGGCTCTCGGGGGCTTTCATTCCGCTGTCGGAAGACCAAGGCATGATCGACGCAGCGGAACGCGGGGCGATCACCATCGACAAGCTTGAAGCCATGACGTCGGTCTGTTCGGTCGGTCTCGACATGATTGCGGTGCCCGGAGATACGCCGGCCGCGACGCTGTCAGCGATCATCGCCGACGAGGCCGCGATCGGTATGATAAACAAGAAGACAACTGCGGTGCGCATCATTCCAGTCGTGGGAAAAGGCGTCGGCGATCGCGTCGATTTCGGCGGGCTGCTGGGTCACGCTCCGATCATTGCGGTTAACAGGAGCTCAAGCCAGCGCTTCATCGCGCGGCGAGGGAGAATCCCTTCGCCGCTGCAGGCGCTCACGAATTGAGTAATTTCAACTTGGAGCTGGCCCGCGCATGAATCGCCGCGACACCTCGATCCGCCGCCACGGGCGGACCTGCCCGGCATCAGCCGGCCCGATCCGGACCTGGGGTGCGGTTGGTTGACCCTATTCCCACTCGATGATCAACTGGGTCAAAAGGCATTGATATTGCTTAGAAAATTCCACATGTGAAAGGCCGTCAAAGGCCCCATCACCTTGTTGCGCTTGCCGTCGATAGAGCAATGACGCCGGCCCATAAACGGCGCGTTGGCTATCCCCGTTGAGTGAGCACTTGGAGAGCACACTCCGCCTCATGAATAATCAGGGCAATGGTCTGCGGGTACGATCAAATTCTCGCCAATTGATCCGTTTTCAAAACTATCGTGCTGCCCACGGTACCGCGCGCAATGCGGGTCAACACCCGACTGGGTGACAAAAGGTATGTCACTACGACCGTACGCGTAAGACCGGCAATGACTGAGTGCCAGACCAGGACGCCCTTGTTGAAGGTTGCCGGCGCTGGCTCGACGTTTTGACTCGACTGCGTGGCGATATAGGCCATGTACTTGCCGCCGTGGTTTGAATACGCGACGACGAGATATTCGCCGCCGTTCGCGTATCGGCCGCAGTAGCGGTGCATTGTAGGGCCGCCGTTTTGGACCGCGACCGGCATTTGACCAAGAATGGTCTTGCATGACGGCGGCACTGTCTGAGCGAAGACAACCCCCGGCATCGCGCTACCGAGGGCCGCAATCAATGCCAGCTTACAGAATGGGCTTAGCATCTGAGAAGCCTCCAAAGTTACGCAACCATAGCGCCGCAGCCTACGTCAAGCGGTGGGCGGTGGTATCTCATCAAACTGAAAAGTTCGCTCGCACGCAATCCCGGGTCGATCTTGGGTCGGCCAATGGGCGCTCGCGATTTCTGCCGCCAATAGGCGCTAAAGCCGGCGCGATGCCAGCGACCACCGTATCAGGTTTGACGTTCTTCAGGGCATCAAGAACGTTAGGCACGAGCGCTCATAAAAGACCAGCGAAGATCGCCCTGTCTACACGCGAGAGGGCAATACGTACCGGCAACTTGCAGCGGACGCGGGCTTTCCCCTGTATAGAGTCTCGCCGAAGCCACACTGCCTGGTTAGCTGAAGTTCGATCCCGGCCCGGCAGCGTCGGGTTCGCTCTGATGCCGGCCAATCCGGCAGATTTTGCGCAGCTCTAAAAGCAGACACGCCGGTTCGCAATTGTGAAAACCCATGCGCATCCATTGCAAGGTCACGCGCCGAATGATCTAGGACGACGTTGAAGTCGATCCTGGCTTCGCGTGTCCTACTTGGTTGAGATCACCGCCACGTCGCTAGTATTCTCGGCGTCGCAGTGCGCGGTAGAATACAAAAAAGAGGGCGGGAGGAGCAGGTGGTCTGGCAACCGGAATTAGATGAGCTGCGGAAGCGCGAGCGCATGGCCCAAGCGATGGGCGGCGCCGATAAGGTGAAGCGCCAGCACGACGGCGGCCGGCTCACGGTTCGCGAGCGGATCGACCGCTTACTGGACGACGGTAGTTTCCACGAGATTGGCGCGATCGCGGGCAGCGCCGAGTATGACGGAAGCGGAGCGTTGTGCGGCTTTACGGCATCGAACACGGTATTCGGCCGCGGCATCATTGCAGGCCGACCGGTGGTCGTGGTCGGCGACGACTTCACGGTGCGCGGCGGCTCGGCAGACGCGACCATCCATGAAAAAACCCTCATGGCCGAGCAGATGGCCAACGAATTCCGCCTACCGGTCATCCGCATCATCGAGGGCTCAGGCGGCGGCGGTTCGGTTAAGACCATCGAGACAAAAGGACGTGCCAACTTGCCCGGCGGCGTCGGCGGCACCGCCGCGCTCTATTACTGCACCGCCAACATCTCGGTCGTTCCTGTGGTCTCTCTTGGTCTCGGTTCCGTCGCCGGTCTGGGCGCCGCGCGGCTTGCCTCCAGCCATTACTCCGTGATGACCAAATCATCCGCGATGTTCGTCGCCGGGCCGCCTGTGGTGGCCCGGATCGGCCAGGCGCTCGGCAAGCAAGAACTGGGCGGCTGGGAAATTCAGACGCGCTGCGGCGCGGTCGACGACGCCGTCGATACCGAGGAGGACGCCTTCGCCGCGGCACGCCAGTTCCTCTCCTATCTGCCGAGTTCCGTACACAACCTGCCGCTGGTGACGAAATCAGACGACGATCCGGCGCGGCGCGACGAAAGCCTGATGAGCGCCGTGCCGCGCGACCGGCGCAAGGTCTACAAGACAAGGCCGATCGTCGAGACGCTGGTGGATCGCGGCAGTTTCTTTGAGATTGGCCGCAATTTCGGGCGCTCGGTGATCACTGGATTGGCGCGGCTCGAGGGCCGGCCAGTCGCGGTGTTGGCGAGCGACCCTTACCACTACGGGGGTTCATGGACCGCGGATGCTTGCAGCAAGTTGATGCGCTTTGCGGATCTTGCTCAGACGTTCCATCTGCCGGTGGTCTACCTGATGGATTGCCCCGGCTTCATGATCGGGCTTGAGGCGGAGAAGGCGGCAACCATCCGCCACGGCGTCCGCGCGATGGCGGCGGTCAACCAATGCAATGTGCCATGGTGCACAATCATCATGCGCAATTCGTTCGGCGTCGCGGGCGCGGTGCACCAACCCGCCGGCCGGCTGTCGCTGCGCTATGCCTGGCCTTCGGCTTATTGGGGTTCTTTGCCGCTCGAAGGCGGTATCGAGGCGGCGTACCGCGCCGAGATCGACGCGGCTGCGGACCCGGCCACTAAGCTGCGCGAAATCGAGGACCGGCTGAATCGGCTGCGCTCGCCGTTCCGCACCGCGGAAACGTTCTGGGTCGAGGAGATCATCGATCCGCGCGACACGCGTCGGCTGTTGTGCGAATTCTCCCGCTTGGCCCAGCCGCTGCTGACGCCTGGCTCGTCTTCCTTCCCGATGCGCCCCTAAGCGAGGCCCGATCCACAATGCCCGAAACCAGAATAAGGTCCGACCTTCACGGCGTAGTGTGGAAGATCGAAGTGGCTGTCGGCGACCGCGTGGCCCAGGGTGACACGCTCATCCTGATCGAATCGATGAAGATGGAAATTCCCGTTTCCGCGCCATGCGCGGGCGTAGTCAGCGGTATCTTCGTGAAAGAGGAGCAACAAGTCGCCGAGGGGGAGACCTTGGCCATAATCACCGTTTAGCCAGCCGGCTTTCACCCAGATCCTTCGGTAGTTGTCGATCGCGCCACCCAATCTCCGCCGACTGCTCTGAGGCCTCTAGGAAGCAGCAACGATCGGCAAATCCAGTTTCGCTTGTGATCCTTCGCGTCTCTGCGGGAGGCTGCTCGAGATGACCGCTATTGAGAGATAACCGGACCACCCGCAATATCGGGGGGATCCACGATGGGTAGTGCCGGATCGCAGAGCATCGCAGACTTGCCAATTGGAGCACATCGCGGGCGGCAGCGTCATAGGGATCACGAGGGACTATGCCCGTCTTCATGAGCGCCGGCGCGCCATCCCCTTCTTGCTCATTGGACGTTTGTATATGGTTACGGCTCAGGACCGTGTACTCACGGATGGGCTTGTGCCGTAACGCAACCCGTCGATGAGCAGGGCAACCATGCGCTCCGCATGGCCGGGCTTCTCTGCACGTGCCCCCATACAAAGACGCGCGACTGCATTCAGCAATTCGCCTGGCTCGACGTCGCCACGTACTTGGCCCGCAGTGACGGCCGCTTCAAGCAAGGTTTGAAGTGCAGGCACGAGTCGCGTTTCGAAATAGGCTGGGAGATTTTCGAAGGCCGGATCTCCTGAATGGAGCGCTGTTGCAAGTCCCCGCTTAGTTGCGACCAACGCCGCATAACGCTGCATCCATTGCGCAAGCGCCTGGCCTGGTTCGTGCTCCGCAACCAGGACGGCCGCAGCGTCTGCACAGGCGTCGATTTCGCGACTGAAGACGGCCGCAATGAGGTCGGACCGGTGCGGAAAGTGGCGGTAAATAGTCCCAACGCCGACGCCGGCCTTCTCGGCGATTTCTCGGATCGGCGCGTTCACGCCAGCGATTGCAAAAACCGCCTTGGCCGTCTTCAGCAGCGTATCGATATTGCGCCGAGCATCGGCCCGTACGCGCCGGTCCGTATCGCCCGGAGGTATCACACTACCGCTTTTCTGCTCCGCGTTGTTGCCCACCAAGAACCCCTTGATAAACGGAACATTGTTCCGGTATAAAACGGACGAGTGTTCCGATTATGCTTATAGCGCGGCTGGGCTGCGCCAGCCACAAATCGATACCAAGAGGAGATCGCTATGGACGATAAACGCGTCGCGCTCGTCACTGGGGCCAATCAAGGAGTTGGTCTTCAGGTCGCGAAGGAACTAGCCACGAACGGTCTCACAGTGCTGGTCGGGTCGCGCAATTTCGAGCGTGGCGAGGCCGCTGCCAAGGAGATCGGGCCGGCCGCCATCGCACTCCAGCTCGACGTCGCGGATCGTGCTTCAATCGCCGCCGCGGCAGAGCGCCTCCGCAATGAATTTGGCCGCCTCGACCTGCTAGTCAACAACGCGGCTATCTCGAACACGAGAAAGCAAGCACTCGCCTTATCCCTCCAGGAGTACGCAAAAATATCGCTCGCGAGTAATGCCTCTCTCGATGAGGTGCGCGCCGTGTGGGAGACCAATGTGTTCGGAGTCCTCGCCGTTTACCAGGCGATGCTGCCGCTCCTCAGGCAGTCGTCGGACGCGCGCATCGTCAACGTGTCGAGCGGTGTCGGCTCGCTGACAACGAATGCAGACCCGGCCTACTCTCGCCGCGCGTTTTATGGACCCGTGTACCCAGCGTCCAAGGCGGCTCTCAACGCGATAACGCTGGCAATGATGATCGAGTTGGAGTCGACCGCAATCAAGGTCAATTTGGTCTCGCCAGCCTTCACCAAGACAAACCTCAACGGATATGAGGGCACGGAATTTGTCCAGCAGGGCTCTCGCGAAGTGGTGCGCGTGGCACTGCTCGGACCAGACGGCCCTTCAGGTACGTTCACGCGCTGGGAGAACACAACGATCCCGTGGTGATAGAAAAAAACAGCCACACAAAGGTGCAGGATGCGAGTGTTTCTGACAGGCACCACCGGCTTTATCGGTTCCTCTCTGGTTCCGGAACTCATCAGCGCAGGCCATCACGTGGTCGCGCTGAGCCGTTCGCACGCTGGCGCCGAGGCGCTCAACCGTGCCGGGGCGGAGGTCTTCCGCGGCGATGTGAACGACCTGGACCGTCTGCGCACTGGCGCCGGAGCGGCCGACGGTGTCATCCACGCGGCCTTCAACCATGAATTTTCCAACCTAAAGCGGAACAGCGAGGACGATCGCAAGGTCATCGAGACGCTCGGCGCGGTGCTGGCCGGCTCGGACCGGCCGCTCGTCATTACCTCCGGCACGGGCCTGACCCGGTCAAAGACCGGCGGCCCGGCCGTAGAGACCGACGATCACGTCACCTCGGCCGAGTTCCCCCGCGCAGCCTCCGAGGAGGCGGCCGACGCCCTCATCGCCAAGGGCGGGCGCGTGATGGTGATGCGGTTGCCGCAGGTGCACGACACGCACAAGCAGGGCCGGATCACATGGCACATCCAGACGGCGCGACAACAGGGCCGGGTGGCGTATGTTGGCGAGGGCAAGAATCGCGTGGCGGCAGTGCATGTGTCGGACGCCGTCCGGCTTTACCGGCTGGCGCTCGAGAAGGGTCAGGCAGGTGAGCGCTACAACGCCGTAGCCGAGGAAGGGGTTGCCCTACGCGACATCGCCGAGGCGATCGGCGCGGGGTTGAAAATGCCAGTCGAGTCAATCACACCGGAAGAGGCGCTGGAATACTTCGGCTCGATGGCGCACCTCGCCACGATCGACCTTGCGGCCTCCGGCGCGCTGACGCGCCAACTGCTGGGCTGGATGCCCACGGGGCCGGACCTGCTGACCGGCTTGCGCAACAAGGATTACAGCGTGGCCTAGGCAATGTGGACGGAGGATGAGGCCGCAGGCGCAGGTGGCAAGGGTGATGTAGTTCTGGGCGGTCTTCCCACAGCTAAAGCTTCGTGCTTGAAGCGCTTGAACTTACCCATGGTGTAATCGATGCGGGTTTGTCTGCCAGGTCAGCAGCGAAGCTCCCTATTTGAACTAAAGCGCGCATTGGGGAGAGATCCGCTCACAAATCGCCAAAGCCATCGCCGCACCGATCGAGGTATGTTCATGTAGTTTTCACTGACCGAAAACTAAGAATCAAGAAAAACCGCATCTTCCGTCAACAGTCTCCATACGGCTCTTGCGATCTCCTTTGCTTTGCCGCATCACAATCATACGACGAGCGCCGGTGCTTGCGGCACATCCCGCCAGAATTCGGGATCGTGTCCAAAGAAGATTCGGGCGCCGCCGCGCTCAAGTGCCTCGAGCCGGTCGATCGAAGCGAGCATCTCTTCGCGATCGAACATGCGTGGTGGCAGCTTGCGCTGGCGCAGCGTGGCGCAAAAATAGCAGGCGTCAGCGGCAAGCACGACCTCGCCGCTCACGAGCCGCACGCGAAGCGACTGGTGGCCCGGCGTGTGGCCATGCGTCGGCAAGCACACCACGGAGCCGTCGCCGAACACATCATGCTCTCCCTCGATAATTCGAGTCGGATGACCCAAATCGAAATCGCGCGGGTCGAAGCCGACGAGTCGCGCGGTATCGGGATCCATGCCGGCACGCCATTCGCGGCGTTGCACGAGCAGGGAGGCGTTGGGAATGAGCGCGTTGCCACCGACATGATCGAAATGTAGATGAGAGGCGATGATCAGATCGATCCCGGCGGGATCGCGGTCCATCGCTTCGAGCCGGGCGGCGACATCCTCGTCCCCGCCGAAGGCGACGTGGAACATGCTCGCGAGCCGCTCACCGAGCCTCGTTGCCGGATCGCGCCGCAGATCAGGATGGAGACCGGTGTCGAACAGCACGCGGCCCTTGTCATGCTCGATCAAATAGGCCGGCACCGGCACGGTGATCTCGCCCTCGCCCCCGGCCATGAGATTGCCAAGCGCGCAGGTCAAAGTGCCACAAGTGAAGGCATAGAGTTTGACCGTCATGGCCTGTGCCCTTTGATTCAGGTTTGGCCGAGGATAGCGTCGTTGCTGGTTTCGGCAAAGATGGATCACACTTAGATGATCGGGAACCGGTACGGCATTCGAATCGCCGCGCCGGTTCGCCTGTGAAGGGATCACTGATACGCAGTCCAGCTTTCTCGAAATCGGGACGGTTGCGTGTAACGACGATCAGCTTGTGGACAAGAGTGGTGGCCGCAATCAGCCTGATGGCGTATACCTTGGCGGTCATGGCGATGCGGATTGTGCCGCCCGTCCAGATGACCTCCCAAAATCAGTTCCGGGCGCTGCTAGTCCTTCGCGCCCTGAGGAGCAACCGCTCTCGACCGTGCTCCCCAACTCGAGGGTCCTCATAAAAAGACGTCATAGAAGCGGAGGCTACCCGCGGTGACTCATTAATTATAAGCCGCTATTGAGGAGAGCGAGAGAGCCATGGGATCGGATTAAGAAGTCACGATCGAGCAACCGGGCCGCCCGCGGATTCGGCAGGAGCTCGAGCAAATCCAAAAAGCGTCCAAGGAATTCAACGTTAATCCAAAAATCTCAGGCCGCCGCGGCGTTCCGAGCTCGTTGCCTGAAGCCGTGTCCGCCGCGGGGAGATCAGCTCGTCACCTGCTCGGCGCGTCCGTAGACAAGCAGCATTAGGATGATGACCCCGCCGTAGATCACCTGACGCCCGGCCTCGGGCATTTCCATGATCGACAGCACACTGTTCAAGAGCACGATCAGTATGACGCCGATTAGCGTGCCGAGATAGCGGCCCCGCCCGCCGAGAATGTTGGTGCCGCCGATGACGACGGCGGCGATCGCGGGCAGAAGATAGGGGTCGCCCATGCCCTGATAGGCGTTCTGTGAATAGCCGGCGAGCAAGACGCCGGCGAGCCCCGCAGTCACGCCGCACAAAGCAAAGCAGACGACGGTGACGCCCTTCGTGTTGACGCCGGAGAGATACGCAGCGGACTCCTTGTTCCCGAGAGCGTAGATCGTGCGGCCGAGTACGGTTCGTTGCAGCATGACAGCGATGATCGCAGACACGGCGAGCCAGACGAAGAGCGCGTTGGGAACGCCGTAGACATGTTCAGCGGCCAGCGCGCGCATCAGATCGGTGGCCCTCGTCTGGGGCGCGAATCCGCCGGTATGGGCGACCAGCCCACTCATCACCGCATTCATGCCGAGGGTGAAGATCATCGAGGGAATGCGCAAATAGGCTACGCCGAGGCCGTTGACGAGGCCGACTAAAAGGCCAGTCGGGATCGCCAACGGTCCGCCGACGGCGGTCGCCATCATGGCGGCGGCCGCCAGCGTCCAGGGGATCGACAAGTCAATCTGCGAGATCAGGATGACGACCATTTGCCCGGCGGCCACGATGCCGAGGGAGGGGCCGATCTGCAGCTGCTGCAGAAGATAGGTCGGCGACAAGAGCGGCGCGCTTCCGAAGCGCTCCAAGGTGTAGGCGGTGCCGGCGATCAGAATCGCCACGATGAACAGGGCCGCGATCAGAATCGGCCGATCGTCGCGCGAGGGCCTGAGGATGGCCGGAAACGCCGTCGCCGGAAAAGCTCCAGCGTGTTCTTAACCCGCAGAACCCTGAGAGCGCCGATGCTCACCGCCGCGAGAAGGATGATCCCCTCAAACAGCGGCTGCAGGAGCGGCGCGATGTCAAAAACCCGGAAGAAGTAAGACATGACGCGTAGGATCAGCGCTCCGAAGACCGACCCGATCGCGCCCCCGCTGCCGCCCAGCAGAGAGGTGCCGCCGATCACGACTGCCGCAATCGAGTTCAGAGTATAGGCGCCCGCCTGCGGGATATCCGCATTGCCCGACGAGGTCTGTATGGCCAGGAACAGTCCGCCGCAGGCGGCAAAAAAACCCGCAAGAACGAACGCGGCGATCCGAGCCCGGTTAATAGGGAGTCCTGACATATACGCGGCGCCTTCCGCCGAGCCAATCGCATAAACGGTTCGCCCGGTCACAGTGCGGCGGAACGGAACCCAGACCAAGAGCACGATGAGGACAAGAAGGACGAAGGGCGTCGGAACGCCGGCAAACGGCGCGAACCAAGACGCGGCGCCGTCATCGAAGATGTGAAGCGTCGAGGCGAAATCGCCGAGCGAATTGGTCAACGCCCAGTTCAAGTCGTCATGGATTTTCCCGCCTGGTTGCGGCCGTAGGAACAGCGCAACGCCGATAAAGATCGCGCCCGTGGCGAGGGTAGCGATGATCGGTTGGATGCGGCCGTAGACCACGATGAGGCCGTTGAGGAGCCCGCTCAGAACGCCAATGACGAGGCAGATCGCCATCCCTAGTACCCGGAATCATAAGTCGCTGAGACGGCGACCCTTGAAGGGGCGCTGCACGACTTTGGTTTTGGTCCAAACGAAAGGCTTTGCGGATTGGTTGTAGTTTTCGATGAAGGCATCGATGTGTTCTCTGAGCTGCTTCACCGAGGTGAAGGACGCGCCGGCGAGCGACTGACCCTCGAGGATCGAGAACCAGATTTCGACCTGATTGAGCCAGGAGGCGCGGGTCGGCGTGAAGTGGAAGCGAACGTTGGGATGGGACTTGAGCCAGCGATCGGTCTTGGGCTTGTGCGTGCTCAGATTGTCGAGGACGACGTGGAGCGTCTTATTCGGATAGACCGCCACGAGGTCGTTCATGAAGCTGAGGAATTCAACGCGGCGCCGGCGCGTCTTGTGGGCTGCTGTGACCTTGCCGGTGGCGACCTCGAAGGCCGCAAAGAGCGTCGAGGTGCCATTGCGCTTGTAGTCATGGCTCCGGCCGGTCAGCGTTCGGCCACCGGGCAGCTTCAGGTAACCTTGGGCGCGCTCCAGCGCTTGGATCGAGGGCTTCTCATCAACGCAAATGACAATCGCGTTCTCGGGCGGCGCCATATAGAGGCCGACCACGTCCGCGGCCTTGGCCACGAACGCTGGATCATTGCTCTCGCACCAGGATTTGCGCCCGGCGAGATCGATCTTGTGCTTCCGCAACACGCGCCAGATGTGCTGCTCATGCACATCGCCGAGGTGCTCGGCGATCAGCGGTGCAGTCCAGCGGGCATAACCTTTGGGCACCGGCTCGTCCAACACCGCGAGGATGCGCCCGTCAGTCTCCGCCGCATAGATCTTGGGCTTCCCCGACCGCTTGCGGTCCTTGAGCCCTTCCAAGCCTTCATCTGCAAAGCGGTTCCGCCACGTGCTGACGACCGCCTCTTCGACCCTAACCATCCGCGAAATCGACCGCGTGCTCGCCCCTTCCGCCGCCAACAATATGATCCGCGCCCGCCGTACATCACGCTGCGGCGTTGTCGCCGCGCGGCATCGGGCTTCAAGCACCGCGCGCTCCTCCGGCCTCAGCCGGACCTCTCTCGCCTTGAGAATCATTCATCGTGTTGAATCACGACTCAGCTTCTTTGGATAGTGGGTCCTAGGAGAATGCCTGAGACGCCGCCGGGAAGGGCTCCAAGTGAAAGGCTTGAGCCGGCGAGATCGAGCGCGAGCGAAGTTCCGTCGGGGGCTCCGCTCAAGAGATAGCTAGCAAAACAGCCGACCATCGTCATGAGCGCGCCGACCGAAAGATCGAGGCCTGCGGCGAGAACGGGGACGGTCTGTGCCATCGCCACGAGCGCCAGCGTGAACGCCTCGTCGCTGTTGGCGACCAGAACCGCTGAGGAAAACCCTTTGGGATGCGCGAGGTGATAGAGGAGATAGACGACGCAGAAGAGCGCGACCGGGGTCAGAAAGGCGAAGTTCTGCCGGGCACGAATCGCAAGATTGCTAGGCATGCGTATTCTCGCGCCGGGCCGGCCCGCCGGCGGGTGCGACGGCGGTGCCGATGTTCAGAGAACTCGCAACAATGTTGGTCTCGGTCAACGCATCGCCTGCGAGCTCGCATACGATCCCGCCGTCGTACATGATGGCGACGCGGTCGCAGCAGCCGATCAGCTCGTCGTAGTCGGTAGAATAAAACAGGATCGCCGCGTCCTGATTGGCAAGCTCGCGTATGAGCCGATAAAGCTCCTGCTTGGTGCCGACGTCGATGCCTCGTGTGGAATCATTGAGCAGGATGATACGCGGCTCGGTCATCAGCCACTTGGCGATAACGACCTTCTGTTGGTTTCCGCCTGATAGGGTCGAGACGGTGTCAGACGGCGCACCGAGCTTGATGCGAAGCCGCCTCACTCCGCCTTCGACTGCGTTGGCTTCCTTCCCCGAGTCGATGAACGGGCCGAAAGAGAGGGCGTCGAGCGAGGCGATCGTCAGATTGTCCGCAACCGACATCGGCAGCATCAGTCCTTCTGTCTTCCGGTCCTCTGGAACGAGGGCCACCCCTATGTCGCGCGCCTTCGCCTTGGCCGGAGATCTGGGAACCACGGCGCGGCCGTTGACCGTAATCCGGCCATTAACGCCACGCAGGACGCCGAATAGCGCGAGCAATAGCGTCTTCTGGCCCTGGCCATCGAGCCCGCCGAGGCCCACGATCTCACCTGCGCCGACTTCAAGCGAGATGTCCTTGAGGCGATTCTCCCAGCAAAGCCCCTCCACCTTGAGCGTCGATGGACGGCTTACGCGCGTGGGCTTGGGCGGATACTGCGTGGCGATGTCGCGGCCAATCATCAATTGGACGATCTCGGCCATCGAGCGCGCGCCCTTGTCGAATGTCTCGATATGCCGGCCGTTGCGGAAGACGGAGGCGCGGTCCGCCAAGGCCTCAACCTCATGCATGCGATGAGTGATGTAGAGGATGGCGACGTCCTGGGATTTCAGCCGCGCCAAGAGGGCGTACACCTTCTCGACGTCGGCGCTGGTTAGCGCCGAGGTCGCCTCGTCGAGGATGAGCAACCTCGGCCGCTGGCCGAGCGCCTTGGCGATCTCGACCATCTGGCGCCGCGACAGCGGCAGATCGCGCACGCGCTCCAGGGGGTTTACGTCCTCGCAGCCGATCTCCGCCAGAAGCGCCTCGGCTCGGCGCCGCTGAGCACGTCCGTCAATCAGGCCGAAGCGCCGGGGCGGCGCGGCGATGGAGATGTTGTCCGCGATCGATAGATCGGGCATCAACGACAGCTCCTGGAAGATGCAGACGACGCCGGCGGCAGTCGCTGCAGCCGGGTTGTTGAATTGCCTTAGACGACCCTCAAGCTGGATTGATCCCGCGTCCGGCTGCACCACGCCGGCGACGATCTTGATCAGCGTCGATTTTCCGGCGCCGTTCTCGCCGAGCACGGCGTGTATCCTGCCGCGGTCGCAACTAAAGTCGACGTTCTCAAGCGCCCGAACGCCACCGTAGCGTTTGGAGACCTGTGACAGGACGAGGAAGTTTCCTTGCAGCGCGTCCGGCATGAAGGCCTCGACAGATGGGCGCTCGAGCGCCGCGGGAGTCAAACTGGCCCGGCGGCAAGCCAGGTCAGTTTTGACCTCGCCTTTATGGGATCACTTCGTGTTCGCTTCGCTCTGCGCCATGATCTCCGGCGCCGTGAAGTTCACACCGCAGGGCGCGAACTGGTTGTCGGCGAAGAAGTTCACCTTAAGCTCCGGCCAATAATTCACGCCTGCCTTCAGTGTAGTGTAGTCTGCGACCGGGATGGGGATCGAGATGAGCTGCGGCATCACGTTGCCCTGCAGCGCGGAGATCGCCGCCTTCATCGCGATCGCCACGAGCGCCGGCGATTGTCCATAGGACAGACCCTTCAGGCCGTCCTTGTTGTATTCAGCGATTTGGGCGCGGAACTCGTTCTCACCCTCGCCGGCGAACGGAACAAACGGGTGTTTCGCGTCCATCAACGCGTGCACTGTGCCGTTATCGCCGCCCTGGCTGAAGATACCGTCGAAGTGCCCGTGCACTGCGAGAGCGTCCGCGGTCACCTTCTGCGATGTTCCGGTGTCCCAGTTGCCGACCACCTCGGTAATTTTGAACTTGTTGGGCGCCGCATCCATCGCCTCGCGGAAGCCGAGATGGCGGTCGCGGTCGACGGAGTTGCCGGGCAATCCGCGTACTTCGAGAATGTCGCCGGAGGTCTTGCCCATTTCCTTGATAAGGAGCCTGGCCGACATCCGGCCCATTTCCTTCTGGTCTTCGTTGACCATCATCACCTTGTCGGTGTCGAGGATGTTGTCGAACGGAACGACGACGACATTGTTCTTGTCGGCGAGGCGAATGATGCGGTCAAACCCTTCGGGGGCAACCGCGATTGTCACAATCGCGTCGTAGCCCTGATTGATGAAGTCCTCCATCGCGCCGAGCTGAGCTGCGACGTCCGCGCCGGTCGAAACGACCTTGAACTGCTTGATGTTTTCCTTGATTCCGGGCTGCTCGGCGAAGGCCTTCGCGGTCTTGACCATCTGAATGCGCCAGGTGTTGCCGACGAAACCGTTAACCAGCGCAATCTTGTACGGGCCTGGCTTCTTGTCCCACTGAAAGAATTTCGTCGTGCTGGCCCAAGGCTTGAAGCATCCCGGATCGGCGCCCGGCCCGGAAACAATCTTTGGACCGGCCCAGGCCGCCGACGACATGAGGAGACCACCGAGCGTCAAAGCGGCGAAACGACCGATTGCGTTCATCTCGGATATCCTCCCTTTGTTTTGGGCCCGCTCAGTGGCGAGACCAAACGCGCTCAGCTGCGTGGAGCACAATTCAGGCTAGGATGCAGAGCCATGCCCGCGCGGCAAGACGACAAGCCCAGCGGGGGCGACAGGGGTTGCATCCATGCTCTCGCTCCTCCGTTGCGCGCCGGGAGGCTCCTTCCGAAGAGTACCTTGCGCCTCTTTGCCCCTACGTCGTTGCCCTACCCTTCCGCATGACGTCCGAGGAAAGATAACAGGACAATGCAACTGACGCCGGATGTTCCATTGTCAACAAACCCTGGCGTGACCAGCAGCCCCCTTGGCCGAACCTGCTCCTGAGCAAGACCACGCGCCTCACCGCCGACCCCCTCCAGCCACGCCAACCCTGCGCATCGATGGTTCTCTAAGACCGGCCGGAACTTCAGACTTTAGGAACATGGCGATAAGCCCAGCAAGCGCATGGCGCGAGGCGCCTAGTACCCGGAATCATAAGTCGCTGAGACGGCGACCCTTGAAGGGGCGCTGCACGACTTTGGTTTTGGTCCAAACGAAAGGCTTTGCGGATTGGTTGTAGTTTTCGATGAAGGCATCGATGTGTTCTCTGAGCTGCTTCACCGAGGTGAAGGACGCGCCGGCGAGCGACTGACCCTCGAGGATCGAGAACCAGATTTCGACCTGATTGAGCCAGGAGGCGCGGGTCGGCGTGAAGTGGAAGCGAACGTTGGGATGGGACTTGAGCCAGCGATCGGTCTTGGGCTTGTGCGTGCTCAGATTGTCGAGGACGACGTGGAGCGTCTTATTCGGATAGACCGCCACGAGGTCGTTCATGAAGCTGAGGAATTCAACGCGGCGCCGGCGCGTCTTGTGGGCTGCTGTGACCTTGCCGGTGGCGACCTCGAAGGCCGCAAAGAGCGTCGAGGTGCCATTGCGCTTGTAGTCATGGCTCCGGCCGGTCAGCGTTCGGCCACCGGGCAGCTTCAGGTAACCTTGGGCGCGCTCCAGCGCTTGGATCGAGGGCTTCTCATCAACGCAAATGACAATCGCGTTCTCGGGCGGCGCCATATAGAGGCCGACCACGTCCGCGGCCTTGGCCACGAACGCTGGATCATTGCTCTCGCACCAGGATTTGCGCCCGGCGAGATCGATCTTGTGCTTCCGCAACACGCGCCAGATGTGCTGCTCATGCACATCGCCGAGGTGCTCGGCGATCAGCGGTGCAGTCCAGCGGGCATAACCTTTGGGCACCGGCTCGTCCAACACCGCGAGGATGCGCCCGTCAGTCTCCGCCGCATAGATCTTGGGCTTCCCCGACCGCTTGCGGTCCTTGAGCCCTTCCAAGCCTTCATCTGCAAAGCGGTTCCGCCACGTGCTGACGACCGCCTCTTCGACCCTAACCATCCGCGAAATCGACCGCGTGCTCGCCCCTTCCGCCGCCAACAATATGATCCGCGCCCGCCGTACATCACGCTGCGGCGTTGTCGCCGCGCGGCATCGGGCTTCAAGCACCGCGCGCTCCTCCGGCCTCAGCCGGACCTCTCTCGCCTTGAGAATCATTCATCGTGTTGAATCACGACTTAGCTTCTTTGGATAGTGGGTACTAGTACTCGGAATCAAAGCTTTGTGACACGTCGGCCTTTGAAGCGGCGTTGATAGACCCGTTTCTTTTTCCATGCGAAGGGCTTTGCGTCCTGGTTGTACGCGGCGATGAAGGCATCGATGTGCTCCTGCAATTGCTTGATGGTGGTGAAGGAAGCCCCGCTCAGCGACTGGCCTTGCAGAATGGAAAACCATGTCTCGACCTGATTGAGCCATGATGAGCGCGTCGGGGTGAAATGGAAATGCACGTTGGGATGCTTCTTGAGCCAGCGCTCGTTCTTCTTGTGGGTGTTGAGGTTGTCGAGAACCACGTGAAGCTCGCGGTCTGGAAAGGCGGCAACAACGCTGTTCAGGAAGCCGATGAACTCGATGCGCCTGCGCCGCTTTGAATGTGCGGCGATGACCTTTCCAGTGGCAACTTCCAGCGCCGCGAACAGGGTCGTCGTGCCGTGGCGGGTGTAATCGTGGCTTTGACCTATCAAGGCTCGTCCGTTGGGCAGCTTCAGATAGCCTTGCGCCCGTTCCAACGCTTGAATCGAGGGCTTCTCGTCAACGCAAAGGACAATGGCCGTCGCCGGCGGATCGACATAGAGGCCGACCACGTCGGCGGCCTTGGCGGCAAAATCCGGATCGTTGCTCTCGCACCAGGACTTCCGTGCCGCCAGGTCAATTCGGTAGCGACGCAGGCAGCGCCAGACATACTGAACATCGACATCCCCCGATGCCTTGGCCAGCAGCGGCCCTGTCCACCGCGCAAATCCCGCCGGCGGCGGCTGGTCCAGAAGTCCCAGAATCCGCTTGTCCGTCGCTTGCGTATAAAGCGGCTTCTTGCCAGGGCGCGGCTTGTCTGCAAGCCCATCAAGACCGTGGTCGGCGTAGCGATGCCGCCAACGGCTAACAATCCGCGGCTGGACGCCCACCTCCTTGGCAATCGCCCGCGTACTCACACCGCCAGCCGCCAAAAGCACAATCCGCGCTCGCTTCAGATCGCGCTGCATCGTGCGCGGCGAACGGCATCGTGCCTCCAGCACCTTGCGATCGCCACGCCAAAGTCGAACTTCTCTTGCTTCGGGAATCATCCCGATCTTGAATCACGACTCACCCTTCTTGAAAAGGGGGTACTAGTTTACGCCATCGACTGCGATACAAAATTAATCGCCTCGTCGCCTACGCCAACGAGATCGGAAAACCTCAATCCGGCATCCGTGCATGGACGGCCGCGCGCCCTAAAGACTAAGGCGTCGACTGGGTGGTAAGTGATGAGGGTCCAGATCGCCTATGTAAGAATTCGCGGCACGAAATTTGACGGCGTATACATATCAAGATATTCCGATACGCCATCGACTGCCGATGCGTCACGTTTCCTGCCGCCGGCACCCGGTCACGCCTTGGGCGAGTATTTGAGAGATGGCCGGTTTCGGCGACCCGTCCCCTCAGGTAATCGCGCCGCACCCGTTGTTCGCGTGGACAGCACAATCCGTTTAGGACATGGGCAGCCACGTAATTGCACGGCAAGGATTTTGGTCCGTTCAGTCGTGCGACGTGCCGCGAGGTCGAACATCGACGCCTACTTACCCAGCCGGCACACCCCGCGTATTCACATAGAGCGCATACAACCCGTGACTCGCGGCCATGAACAGCCGATTGCGCCAGCGCCCACCGAAACACACGTTCGCACACCGTTCGGGTAGGGCGATATGCCCGATCGGCTCGCCTGCGGGATTAAAAACCCGCACCCCGTCAAGCTCCGCCGAACCCATGCCCCAGCCGCACCACAGATTGCCGTCAATATCTATCCGGAATCCATCCGGCGTGCCGCCCGGTCCAGCATCCAGGAAGATCCGACCGCTCGCCAGCTTGGTCCCCTCCGCAACCACATCGAACACCCGGAACCGCCGGTTAGGTTCTGCAAGCGACTCCACCACATACAATTTCGAACTCGTCAGGGGAGAACGCCAGCCCGTTGGGCCCGGGAATATCATCTGCAACCACCGTCAGCCCGCCGGTCTTCGCATCGAGCCGATACACCGCCGCCGGCAGCTCCTGCTCTTTCTTCTCCCCTTCATAATAGCTCAGTAGCCCGAATAGGGGATCGGTGAACCATATCGATCCGTCCGACTTGACCACAACATCGTTAGGCGAGTTGAGACGTTTGCCGTTGTAGCTGTCCGCCAGCACCGTGATTCCACCGTCATATTCGGTCCGGGTGACCCGTCGACCACGGTGCTCGCACGTGATCAGCCGACCCTGACGATCCCGCGTATTTCCGTTCGCATTCCAGGAGGTCCTGCGGAATACGGAAACCACCCCTGTCTCCTCCTCCCATTTCAAAATTCGGTCGTTGGGAATGTCGCTCCACAACAAGTAACGCCCGTCGCCGAAATACACCGGCCCCTCCGCCCACCGGCATCCCGTATGGAGCCGTTCCACCGAAGCCAGCAGCAAACGGTACTTGTTGAAGTCCGGGTGCAGCACATGGACAGCTGGATCAGGATAGCGCTCACTCGGTTCCCACATACTCACCTCCGTCTTTGCGGCATCGCTGCACATGCGGTTGTCGCTGTCCCTTCGACGCCGGCCCTAACGATCGAAAGTTCGAAAGCCAGGGACCACAGCCGGTGGCCGAAGCTCTCCCTGCGGTTCCCCTCCAGCGACGTGTGCCCGCCCATGCCAGTCCGTACCCGGCAACGGGCGCTGCAATCGGCAGCCGCTGATCCGGCCATCGCCTCCGGATGTCAAGAGCGCAACTCTCAGCGACGCCGCCGGCATATTGCAGTGGCGCCTGCGTCAGGCCGGCAATGCGCCCGCAAATAGCCGTCCGAGAAGCTCCCATAGGCGAATTCTCCTGATCCGCTATCTTGGCACCTTCGCAGCAGAGAGGAAGCGCGGAATCGCCACCCAAATCCTGCTCGTCCACAACGTCTCGGAGGTGGGGAGATCGCGCCAAAAATTCATGCCTGGGCCCGTGAGCTGGTGTTCGCTGCCCTCGGCTCCTCCGAGTACCGCGCCGTCCTGCCCGCAGCCGAATACGTTTTCGGCCAGCCGGGCCCCCTGGATCGTAGGTTCCATCTCGGTGCGCCTCGCCTCAAGCCGGTCATGAGCGGCGACCCGCAGCTCATGCTATTGCAGCGTCAGGCGATTCCAATCAACGCGCGCCGCCGTGGTGTGGTTGATCCTCCCTGATGTACCGGTCTCAGGAGGGATTGCCGGCGCCGGCCTCGATGTATTCCCGCCGGAGCCCCCAGCGCGCGAGGACGGGTGCTCAGACGCGACAATGTCGTACTCACTGCGCAACTGGCCTGCAGCTCTTACGAAACCCGCCTAAGAAAATGCTGCGCAACGCCTTCGACAATGCGCTCCGCGTTTCAGGCAGCGAGCGCCCACCCCCAGAGCTGAAGGGGATGAAACTCCTGACGGCTTAATTCCTATTCGGACGTCTTTGCGCGGCCTCGAAGCGGGCCGAAGCCATCCCGTCGCGTCAGCGACCTACATCCTGCCGCCATCCACGATCCACAACTGTGCCGAGCACATTAGGCTGTCATCCGATGCAAGCCACAGCACCATGCGCGCCAGATCGATCGGCATGACCTTCTCTTTCAAACACTGAACCTGCATCAGGTTCTTCTCTGCCTCCGGCGTCAGCCATAGATCGATCTGCCGTTGCGTCATCACCCATCCCGGGATTACGCAATTCACCCGAAATCTTGTCGGGCCCGAGATCCCGAGCCATCGTTCTCGTCAGCCCTTCGACACCGGCTTTCGCCGTTGTGTAGGCCGGCATGTTCCCTTGCAGCGCGTGCCAGGAACCGGAGCCGAAATTGATGATTGATCCGCCCCCCGCCTGTTTCATCATCGGGGCCACCGCCTGGATCGCAAAGAACTGGTGACGCAGATTCGTTGCCATCCGCTCATCCCAATATTCAGGGGTCACCTCTTCCCATTTGTGCCTCTGATCGTTCGCTGCATTGTTCACCAATACGATGATCGGTCCCATGCGTCTCGCCGCTTCGGCTGTGGCGGCCCGCAGCGCACCGACCTCCTTCAGATCACACTTTTGGAAAAACGGCTCCGGATACCCCCTCTCCTTCAAGTTGCTCACCAGCGTACGCGATGGTTCCTCCGCGATATCCACGAATGTCACCTTTGCGCCCTGCGCGGCGAACTGCCTCACCTCCTCCGCGCCAATGCCGCTGCCGCCGCCGGTAATGAAAACAACGCGGTCCTTCAGGCTAGGATAGATCGCAAACTGCTCGTTCATTCCAACAGACCTCGCTCATGCATCGCCTTTATGACATCAGATACGACAGCCTCTAAAGGCGCGGCCACATTCACGATGATCGGATGCTCATCCGGCTCCGGCTCCTCCAGGGTTACAAACTGGCTCGCCAACAAGGAAGGCGGCATGAAATGTGCCCGGTTCGCCATTCGCTGGCGGATCAGCTCTTCGGAGCCTTTCAGATAGACTAGCACGACGTCCCGCCGTTTGCCGATCAGGATATCCCGATATTTTCGCTTCAAAGCAGAACAGGCGATTGCCGCGGGCAGCTCTTGGGCGAGCATGCGGTCGATTGCCGCGGCAATCGCCTCCAGCCACGGCGACCGGTCCGCATCGTCAAGCGGGATGCCCTTGCTCATCTTCTGGACATTTGCGGGCGGGTGAAACGTGTCGCCTTCCAGCACGTGCCATCCCAGCCTAGCGGCGATGGCTTGGGCGATGGTCGTTTTTCCGCTACCGGAAACGCCCATCATGACAGCAATAGTGGCGCGGGCCACTGCGGCTACTTCTGGCGCAGCATCCGATCAAGATGCCCGCCAAAATCAAAGCGCTCGGAAAGGATCTTCTCTCCAAACGTATGCTCGTGACGGGAGCGCAACAGGGTAAACAACGCCGCCACCGAGGCCGTACTCGATACCATTATGCACCTCTTCACGCAACGTCCCGCGCCCGCAAGACCCAGGAGGCTACAGCCGCGCTCCGCCCGATTTGGCCGTGATTTGGAAAGGCTCACTGCATCATACGCGCGATTCGGTTCGCTGTGCTATCGCGCACGGTCCAAGGTATAGAGATCCTGCGGTTGGCTGACCCCACGCAGCGCATAGCGACCAACGGAGACTAGCCGGTTTTGATCCGCGCCCAGAGCCGCGTGAAAGGCCGACGATGCGAGGATCGGCTGATCGACCAGCCGGCACATCCCTGCGATGCGGCTCACTTCGTTGACCGCCGGGCCGACCACGGTGAAATCCAGCCGCTCTCGGCTGCCGAAATTGCCGTACACGACTTCGCCCACATGCAGGCCGAGATAGAGATCGGTCGCCGGCAGTCCGCCGGCGGCGCGTTGTCGCTTCAATTCGCCGATCTGTGCAAACGCCTTATGCGCCGCGGCGAGCGCCGCGCGGCAGGCGGCGGTAAGGTCTTCGCCAGTGAACAAGGCTAAGGTGCCGTCGCCGATCAGTTTCAACACGTCGCCGCCCTCGCCATGAATGGCGGAGATGACCATGTCGGCATAATCGTTGAGAAAGGGAATGATCTCGTTTGGCTGCACCCGGTCGCAAATTCGCGTATAGCCGTGCAGGTCGCTGAACCAGAGCGCCGCTTCGATTGACGTCGATCTGCCGCGGGTAATGCTTCCTTGCAGCACCCGCTTGCCGGGGTCGCGCCCCAGATAGGTTTCCACGAGCGTCTTGGCGATGCGCCCGAGCGTTGCCGACTTGATGGCGAGCGCGAAGCACGGTGTCAGCCGAAGCAACGCCGTGACATGATCGTCAGCGAAGCCTTGCGGCGCATTGCTGACCCACGACGAATAGACGCCGTCCATCTCGCCCATAATGGCGTCGGCGCCAAAGCGATCGATCACGGCGAGGTAATCTGTCATGCCGGCCGCATAAAGTTCGCCGTGAAACGAGAACTCAGCGCCGCTTTCGCTTGTCAATCGCCGGCGCAGCGTCGCCGCGCCGGTCTGGATCATGTGATAGAAGACACTACGCCGCCAACGCTCCAGCTCTTCACCTTCAAAGGCGGGTCCATATTGAGTGGCGACCGTTGTGCTGGTGGCCGCCTGCCAGTAGTAACCGCGGCCGGCATAGACCGGGTGCAACGTATCGATGAACACTTGGCCGCGCACCAAGGGCAGACCGAGCGCAAGGAGGCGCGTGCAGAACTCGGTGACCATCGCCGCTTCGTCTTGGCCGGCAAGCCCAGCACGACTTATCCACGCGGCAATCTCGGCAAATTGCAACTCGTTCATATCTGCCCTCGCGGCCCTCTGGCGTCGGATGTGTCTTCCCTCGCCGACGCGGCCAAGCCATCACGCCTAGCTCCAGGGTCTAAGCTACCAAGCATTCCAGGCAAGTGCTCTTGCCCGCGTGCCATCAGCAGTGCATTCCCTCTATTGGGAACGTTCGGCGGAAAGTCTCTCCGTCATTCAGCGTTGATATTATCACGAATACATCGGGATTTGGTCGTCGGAAGGGACAGACCTGTAACAACTCCAGGAGAAGCGCACCAATCGCTAACAGGCCCAAAAGCCGGCGCCACGCTGGCGGATCACACTTTGTTCGTGTTGCAGGAATTCCTTGGCCGAGAAACGCCTTGCTGCCTTCAGCGGTCTGACGAGCTGTCTTTTACACCTGACAAAGCCAGCGAGAAGGATCGCCGCAAGCGCTTGAGACCCTGGGCAGAGCTGGGCCGTGCAGCCCGCAGCCACTGCCGGACCTCGCCCTGGTATATTGTCATAAAAAGCGACGC
Organism: uncultured Alphaproteobacteria bacterium; assembly: GCA_963804725.1. GTDB lineage: Bacteria > Pseudomonadota > Alphaproteobacteria > ATCC43930 > CGMCC-115725 > JAATGI01. The sequence goes on from CAWDRN010000016.1 coordinate 230,941, forward strand.
GATGTCCTTGGCAGTGACATCTTTGACGATCTGACCTCGACGCTGTCCTGACGCGAACAGCCGCGCGAGATTTTCGATCAGCACCTGGCGCCCTTCATAAAACCGAGCCATTTCCGGGCCCGGCGCCTCCGACAGATGATAGGCGACGGTTTCCTGCACGACAGCGCGCGACAATTCGGGTTCTTTGGCCCAATAGCGGTAACGCGGTTCGAAGAAACGCATCAACGGGCCGAGTACATCCTTTCCCTGAGTGAAATTGTGCTCGACCGCCGGCAATTTTTCGCGATCGTCATTCACGACCATCATCAGCAACTCGCGCCTGTCCGCAGCATAAGCGAACAGCGTGCCGATGGCGATGTCGGCCAACTCGGCGATCTCGCGTGTCGTCGCTCTTTCGTACCCCTTGCGCCGAAACACCTCGCGCGTCGCTTCGCGGATTCGGCGGCGTTTGTCCAGCTTGCCTCGCTCACGTCGTCCTAGCTGTTGAACCGGCTGTGGCAGCACCAGCGACCTTTCTCCGTTGACAGCGGAATTGTTAAAATTATAGCGTGCTCATAATTATATTCCCCTATAAAACTTCTGGCGCCATGACAAAAGCGACCTTACGCGCAGACCAAGTCGGAAGCCTACTTCGTCCACAGCCGCTGAAAGGCGCGCGCCGCAGCCATGAGCGCGGCCAGATTTCGGCCGGCGCGTTGCATGCGATCGAGGACGATTTCATCCGGGACGTTATAAGGCGCCAGGAGGCGATAGGGCTCCATGCCATTACCGACGGCGATTTCCGTCGCTCCGCCTTCCATGTCGATTTTCTCACGAAGATACAAGGGATTGTATGGCGCCAACGTCAATTCGCTACATTGTTCCAAGGACTGCATAGCGACAATTCCCCGCTCGTATTCGAGGTCGCTGACAAGATCCGGCACGTCGCGGACGTCACCGTTGAGGATTTCAAATTTGCCCAAGCGGCGACATCGCGACTAGCCAAGGTAACTCTGCCGGCGCCGAGCTTCGTGCACGCCCGGGGCGGACGCGAAGCGATCGACAAGACCGCCTATCCCGATCTCGGCGAGTTCTATCGCGATTTGGCGGCTGCTTATCACGCCGAGATCGCGGCTCTTGCCGCCGCGGGCTGTCGCTATGTTCAACTCGACGAAGTGCATTTCACCTTCTTCTGCGATCCTAAGCTAGTGGCGATGTTTAAATCGCGTGGCGATGATCCGCACGATCTGGCCCTTGCGTATGCCGGGCTGATCAACGATTCCTTCCGTGGCCAACCCACCGACCTGATCGTCGGCGTTCATCTCTGCCGCGGCAACCGCCGCAGTGCTTGGGTTGCGTCGGGCGGTTACGAGCCGGTCGCCGAAATTCTTTTCAACGAAATCGAGGCCGATCGATTCCTACTCGAATTCGACGATGAGCGCTCAGGCGGGTTCGAACCACTACGCTTCGTGCCCAAGGGCAAGATTGTGGTGCTCGGCCTGGTCAGCACAAAAAAGCCGGCGATGGAGACCGCCGACCTGTTAAAACGTCGGATCGACGAGGCGGCACGCTATGTGCCGTTGGCCCAGATCGCGCTAAGTCCGCAATGCGGGTTCGCTAGGGAAAGTCTGAATAAGTAGCTCGACTTAATGAAGCCACGCGAGCGGCCGTTTTGGTTTGAAACGATGTCGGCGCGGCTCGGCGAGTGGCTTTACGTTTGTCTGTGTGGCAAGGGTGCATAGCCGGATTGTGGGCGCGCTACGCGCCTTGCCACCGCAACAAGTGTCGCCGGGCGAGGAAGAGGTTGGCCAGCGCGCAGGTCACAAAGAGGCGGTTGGCATTCTTGTCCAGGCCACGATAGCGAACTTTGGCGAAGCCGAAGACCCGCTTGATGACGCCGATACTATGCTCGACCTTGGACCGGACCTTCGACTTGGTGCGGTTCTTGGCCCGTTCGATCTCGTCCACGATACCGCGATGGCGGTAGCGGCGGTTGGTGAAGTCTTTTGCGTTGGGCGCATGCGCCTTGATCACGTCGGTCTGGCCGCGGTACGCCTGATCGCCCCAAACGCGCGTCTCCTCGCCGTGCATCAGGTCCGGCAATATTTCGCTATCGGCGACATTCGCGGCGGTCGCGACCACGGCGTGGATGATCTTGCTTCGGCTGTCGATGCCGACATGCGCCTTCATGCCGAAATACCACTGGTTTCCCTTCTTGGTCTGGTGCATGTCGGGATCGCGCGCCTTCTCTGCATTCTTGGTCGAGGATGGCGCGGCGATGATCGTCGCGTCCACGATCGTGCCCTTCGACAGCTTGAGCCCCTTGGCTTCAAGATGCCGATGCACCTCCTCGAACAGGCGGCTGCCCAAGTCGTAACGCTCGATGAGATGCCGGAAGCGGCACACCGTGGTCTCGTCCGGAACCGGCTCGCGGCCCAGGTCGATGCCGACAAATCCGCGCATCGCCAGCGAATCGTAAAGCGCTTCCTCCACCGCCGGGTCCGACAGGTTGAACCACTGCTGCAGAAAATAGATGCGCAGCATTCGCTCGACGCCCACCGGCGGCCGACCATTGCCCGGCTTCGGGTAAACCGGCTCAACCAGCGCGCACAGCGCTGACCATGGCACCACCTGATCCATCTCAGCGAGAAAAACAGCTCGGCGTGTCGTCTTCCCGTACCGTTCGAACCCACCCGCCGCCAGCGTCGCCTGCTTCATCGAGCCACCCAATATGCTTCCGCACACTGATCCCTATAAATCACACAACCCTCGTCGCGTCGACAACTTCTTCAGAGTCTCCCTAGCTCCGTTGCAGGCAACATCATCTCGGAAGCCGCGCAATGGGCCAAGCTCGAGCTGATCGCGCGCGTCGCAGAAGATGTGTGGGACACTGCCGGCTAGCCCGAATGCACGAGGCGATGAGGTCATGGAATTCGGAATTTTCGACCAACTCGACTGCAATGGCCTGCCGCTTGCCGACTGTTACGAGCAACGGCTACAACTAGCCGAGACTTACGACTGCGCCGGCTTTTATCATTATCACATCGCCGAACACCATTTCACGCCGCTCGGCGTGGCGCCGTTGCCAAGCGTGTTTCTCAGCAGCATCGCGCGGCGCATGAAAAGACTGCACTTTGGCCCCCTCGTCTACGCGCTGCCGCTCCACCATCCCTTACGCGTGCTCGGCGAAATCTGCATGCTCGACCATCTAAGCCGCGGCCGCCTCGATATTGGATTCGTGATGCCGGTCGCGCAATGAGATGGCAACCGATCCCCGCGCCGCGACCAACCCGCTATTCAGCACCAACAAGTTGAAGCTCGGTGTGTTCGCACTCAACGCCGAAATCAACGTCATGACCCTGGCACCGGAAAAATTCAATCCGACTTGGGCCAACGGCCTCGCGGTCGCGGAAATTGCGGATGGCGCCGGCTATGAAGCGCTCGTCCCCTATGCCCGATGGGGAAGCTGGGGACCCGACGCGCATCACTATACCGCACGTGCGTTTGAGAATTTGACCTGGGCTGCTGGTATCGCCGCAAGGAACTCGGCGCGCTTGTGTGATGAGCACCATCCAGGTGCTGACCGTGCACCCGATCCTCGCGGCGAAGGCGATGACGACAATCGACCATGTCTCGAATGGACGCTTCGCGCTAAATCTGGTGGTCGGCAACCCGATGGAAAACGCCATGTTTGGGGCGCCAGCGATTCCCCATGACGCGTCGTACGATTACGCCGAGGAATGGATTACCGTCGTCAAACGACTCTGGTCAGACTCGAAAATGTTCGACTATGAGGGACAATACGTCACCGTCAAAGGCGCGATGTCGCAGCCGAAGCCGATTCAGCAGCCTTATCCCGCGCTGATGAATGCCGCACGATCCGACAGAGGCCAGGAGTTCGTGGCTCGGCATTGCGACATCGCGTTCGTCCGCGGCAGCGACAGTGTATCGCTGCAGCAACGGATCGCCGGTTATCGCCGCCAGGCACGTGAGTCGAGTGGTCGCGAGATCCAAATCTGGTGCAATTGCTTCGTGGTGCAGCGAGATTCCAAGCTTGCCGCTGAAGAGTATGTCGACCGCATTGTCGAGGAATATGGCGATGATGGGTATCTCGACACGTTCATCCGCATCCAGAATCCGTCCGTCGATCGCTTGCCGACGGCTCAACGTGAGGCGATGCGGCGCAATTTGAAGCGCGTGGTCGGAGGCGAGCAACTATTGGGCAACAGTGCCGAGATCGCTCAAGCGGTCAGCACGCTATCCGCGAAGGGCGTTGACGGCATTCTCTTAAATTGGGTCGATCCGCTCGACGGCGTCGCGCGCTTCAATCAAGAGGTGATGCCGCTGCTTGTTCAAGCCGGCCTGCGCAGTCCGGCGAACGAATAAACAATGCATCGGGAGGGTGACATGTGGGGAAAGCGAACCGCACTCGGCCTGATCGGCTGTCTGGCCCTTCTGACCTACGCGATAACCGCCTATTCGCAAGAGAGATCGGATGAGCCGATCCGCATTGGCTTTATCGGCGAGCAATCGGGTCCTTTCAGCTTCTTTGGCACGCAGACGACGCGCGCGATAAAGTTGGCGGCCGAACAGACCAATACGGACGGCGGCATTCTGGGTCGCAAGGTCGAAATTCTCGATCGCGACAGCAAAACCTCGGTCAACGACGCGGTCCGCCAGGCACGCGATTTGCTGTATTCAGAACATGTCGATTTCCTAATGCACAGCATCAACAGCGCCGAATGCGTCGCGATCGCCAATGTCGCGAAGCAGGCCAAGACCATCATGTTCAGCGCTTGCGCCAACGATAATTTCCTCATAAAGGGGGGCCAATACACGTTCCGCGTACCGAATATCGTCACCCACACGCAGGGATACGCGGTAGCCGACTTCGTCCTCGACACGCTCAAACCCAAGGGCAAGCGGTATTACACCTTCGCCAACGATTACGCATACGGACGCCTCGTTGTCGAGGCATTCAAGAAGCGGATTCTCGAACGACAGCCGAATGCCGAATTCGTCGGCGAAGGCTGGCCCGAGGCGACCGAAAACGATCTGACGCCCTATATCACCGCCATTCTTTCGGCGAAGCCGGACATCGTGTTCACAGCGCTTGGCGTCGGCGTGCCGTTTTGGCAGCAATCGGCGCCGTTCGGCTTAAGTCATAAGGTGCAGATTGTCAGCCCGGTTTGGGGGGGCTCGGATGAATTGCAGGCGTTGGGCGAAGACGCAGTGCCGACAGGCGCCATCCTCGGCGGCTTTCCCTGGTATGGGATCAAAGGAACGGTCAACGGAGCCTTCGTCAACCTTTCGAGCAAGGTCTATGGCAAGCCGCCGGCCGCTGCGGCCTATCTTGAATATATTTCGTTTCAGGCGTTGAAAGCGGGCATCGGGAACGCGAAGACGACCGAGACGCAGGCCGTGGTCAAGGCGCTTCAGGGCCTCACCTTCGATTCGGTGATCGGACCCATCAAGATCCGCACGTTCGACCACCAGGGCACCACGCCGCTTTGGCTGGGAACCCCGAAGTGGGATCCGAGTTTGAAGCTCGGGGTCATCGCGGACATCCATCGGCTATCCACGGACCGCTATTTGCCGACCGAAGCGGAATTCAAGAACCTTCAGCAGCCATAATTGCCGGAGGCCCTGTAATGGAGCGGCGTGACGATCCGCGATCGGCGACCAACCCGCTCTTTGGCGATAATCGGATGAAGTTGGGCGTGTTCGCATTCAATGGCGCCGCAGCCACTATGACGACTGTACCAGAGCAATACGAATTGCCCTGGCCAAACTCGCGCGACGTCGCACGCGAGGCGGACCAGGCCGGCTTCGAAGCGCTGGTTCCTTATGCACGCTGGCGTTCCTTCGTCGATGCCGAACACCGGAGCGGCCGTGTGTTCGAGACCTTGACCTGGGCGGCCGCGCTGGCGGCGGCAACCTCGCACAGCGCCATCATGAGCACCTGTCATGTGCCTTTGGTCCATCCGTTGATGGCGGCAAAGGCGGCCGCGACCATCGATCATATCTCGAGCGGGCGCTTCGCGCTTAATATTGTGTGCGGCTGGTTCGAGCCGGAGATCGAAATGTTCAACGCGCCCCGGCTCGACCATGAACAGCGCTACGGTTATGCCGATGAATGGGTAACGATCCTGAAACGGCTTTGGACCGAGGAGGATGTTTTTGATCTTCCCGGCCAATACATCAGCGTTTCAGGGGCGCTGTCCCAGCCGAAGCCGATCCAGAAACCCTACCCCGTCTTGATGAATGCCGGCGGCTCCGAGACTGGGCGCCGGTTTGTCGCGCGGCACTGCGACCTCGCCTTTGTCGTGCCGCGCCAGGACGACGATGCCGTCATCAAAGAACAGGTCAATCAATATCGCGAACTCGCGTGGCGAGAATTGAACCGTGATGTTCAAGTCTGGAGCACCGCTTATGTCGTGCAGGCAGACTCCTACCGTGATGCAGTGAAATTCGTCGATTACTACACGATCGAGCATGGCGACGACCCGCACGCCGACGCCTTTATCCGCGAAAGCATCACACGGTCGCGGGTGGTTACGCCCGAGGCGCTGCAGACCTTGCGGCGCGCGATCAAAGCCGGCACAGGCGGTGTGCCGCTGCTTGGCACGGCTGCCGATATCGTGGCGCGGCTGGAGCGGTTGTCGCGATGTGGTCTCGATGGCTTGCTACTGGTTTGGGTCGATTTCCAAAACGGTATTCGGCGTTTCAACCGCGAGGTCCTGCCCTTGATGGAGCAGGCCGGACTGCGAAATCCGAAATCGGCGACGGCACGCATCAATTGACGCAGCATTGGTCCAGGCGGGAGTGGCTGTGGGCGGCGCTAGCAACCGTCATCCTTGTCGTTGCCGCGCGTCTTGCCCCGATTGAGTATGTTTTCCTGATCGGTGAGATCGTCATCGCCGTCGTCTACGCTACCAGCCTCAATCTGCTGATGGGTTATAGCGGCATGCTGTCGCTCGGCCATGCGGCGTATTTCGCGTTGGGTGCTTACACCAGTGGGTGGCTGACGATCCACGGCTGGTCTGTGGTGCCCGCCATGATCGCGGGACCAGTTGCAGCCGGGCTCGGCGCGTGTTTGTTCGGCGCGCTAATCGTACGCATTGACCACCAGGAACACGCATATTTCCTCATGCTTACTCTGGCGTTCAGTCAACTGGTCTTTGCGGCGATCTACAAATGGTACGCGGTGACTTCACGGCGATGACGGGCTGAGCGGCATCACGCCACCGGACGCACTCGTCGACCCGCGCGATCTCTGTCTGTTTATCGTAGGTGTGGCGGCGCTGTGCTTGTTCGTCATGCGGCGTATCGTGCAATCTCCGTTCGGCGTGACGCTGCAAGCGATCCGCGACAATCCGCGCCGTGCGGAATTCATCGGCTTGCCGATCCGCCGGTACCAGCTCGGCATGTTCGTCATCGCCGGCGTGTTCGCGGGCGTTGCCGGCACGCTCTATGCCTATTTCAGCGGCACCATCTCGCCGCAGATAGCCGATTGGGAAGCTTCGGCCCGCCCCTTCTTGGCCAACACGATGGGCGGCATCCAGAGCTTCTGGGGGCCAGCGTTAGGCACGATCGTCCTCGAAATCGTCGACACCCAGATCAGCCGCGCCACCGATCACTCGCTGTTTGCGGTCGCCGCGTTGGCGCTGATCGTCAGCATCTGGTTGCCGCGCGGCGTCATCGGCCTGATGAGTCGGACCAACGGCAAATTGGGGAGATCGCCGTGGAGGTTCCTTCCGCGTCGGCGGCTCGAATGAGCGAGTCGGCCGCGCCGATCCTTGATGTCCGCAACATCAGGAAATCGTTCGGTAGCTTGCGCGCTGTCCGGGATGTGTCGCTGGCGCTGAAACAGGGCGAGAGACGCGCGCTGATCGGTCCGAACGGCGCGGGCAAGACGACCTTGTTCAATCTGGTTTCGGGCCGATTGCGAGCCGATGATGGCGAGATCCGCTACTGCGGCATAGCCATCGAGGCATTGCCGCCGCATCACATTTGCCGACTAGGCATTGCCCGGACCTTCCAGATCACCAGCATCTATCCGCAATTATCCGCGCTGGCCAATGTTCAAGTTGCATTGTTCGCCCGGCTCGGTCACGCCCATCGAGTATTTCGCAACGCGGCTGGCATGGATCGCGAAGAAGCGTTGACCGCATTGCGCGATGTCGGGCTGCTCGAGCGCGCGTCAGCGATCGGCGGGGAGTTGTCGTATGGTGACCAGAAGCGGCTCGAATTGGCGATCGCGCTCGCGCTGAAGCCAAGCTTGCTGCTACTCGATGAGCCAACCGCCGGAGTCGAAACCAATACCCGCCGCGAAATCGTCGATCTCGTTAAGCGACTCTGTGCGGAGCATTCGATGACGCTGTTGTTCTGTGAGCATGATATGGAGGCGGTGTTCGCGATTGCCGACCGGATCACCGTGCTGCATCAGGGCGCGGTGGTTGCCGAAGGGGTGCCTGACGAGATCCGCGGCAACCAGATGGTCCGCGCCATCTATCTGGGCGGCAAGGGGACATTGACGTGAGCGACACGCTGACCATCGAAGGCGTCGATGCCTTCTATGGCCCGAGCCATGTGCTTCACGGCGTGACGCTGACCGTGATGCCGGGCGAGGTCGTGTTGCTGCTGGGACGGAATGGCGCCGGCAAAACCACGATCATGCGCACGATCATGGGGCTAATGGAAAAGACCACCGGCCGCGCGCGTTATGGCGACCACGATATTCTCGGCCAGCCCCCGCATCGCATCGCGCGTCTCGGTATCGGCCTGGTGCCGGAAGATAGACGCATGTTCGCCCGCCTCACGGTGGGTGAAAATCTTGCGCTCGGCCAGAAAGCCGGGCCGGACGGCGTCGCCGCGTGGAAGCTGCCGCGCGTTCTAGCGTTGTTCCCTGAACTCACGGCGCTGCTCGACCGCCGCGCCGGCACACTCTCTGGTGGCCAGCAGCAAATGGTCGCGATTGCGCGAACGCTGATGGGCAATGCGCAGCTCCTGCTCCTCGATGAGCCGGCGGAAGGCCTGGCGCCGATTCTTGTCGAGCAATTGGCGACGCAGCTTAGGCGCCTGCGCGATGAAGGCCTATCGATGATCATATCCGAACAGAATTTGACCTTCGCGCAAGCGTTGGCGGATCGAGCCTATGTCCTTGAAGGCGGCAGCGTCCGGCACCACGGCGTCGTCGCGGAGCTGCTGTCGCATCCCGACGCTTGGTCGCGCTACATTGCCTTCTAGGCACCGCAACATGGAAGATTTGTTCCTTCAATTCCTCGCCGGCCTGCTCAAGGCGATGTTCCTGTTCCTATTAGCTTCCGGCATGTCGCTAATCTTCGGTGTGTCGCGCGTACTTAACATCGCGCATGGCGCGTTTTATGCGCTGAGCGCGTATTTGATGCTGACTGCGTGTCGAGGCACGGTGCTCGACGGTGGACGCTTCATGCTGACGGCCCTCGTTATCAGCTTGGCGCTCGGCCTGTTCGGCGCGATGTTCGATATCGTTGTGCTCAGGCGCGTCTATCGCGCCGGCATGCTTTACGTCGCCCTGGCGACGTTCGGGTTGCTGATGCTGATAGAGGAGACGATCCGCGTGGTGTGGGGCGCCGATTTCACGGCGGTGCCGAGACCGGTCGGATTGCAGGGCGGCATCGCAATCGGCGCGCAACAATTGCCGGCTTACAATCTCGCTTTGCTAGCGATAGGTCTGGTGATCGCGTTGCTCTTATGGCTGTCGATCGAACGCACCGAGTCCGGATTGAAAATCCGCGCTGCCGCGTTCGACCGGGAAATGCTGTCGGTGCTCGGCGTCGACGTACCGCGTTTATACACGTTGACCTTCGCCGCAGGCACATTTCTTGCGGCGATCGCCGGGGCATTGGCGGCGCCGATGGTGATGATGACTCCCTCCATGGGGTCGGCCATCGTGATCGAAGTCTTCGCTGTTGTCGTCATTGGCGGTCTGGGCAGTCTTCCCGGCAGCTTGATCGGTGCGTTGATCGTTGGCGAGCTCGACGCGTTCGGGATCGTGTTTGCACCGGAAGCTTCGATGCCCCTGCTCTATGTGTTGATGGCAGTCATTCTTGTGATCCGCCCTAGGGGCCTTATGGGCTGATTGCCAGTCACGGCTAGGTTCTCGCAGGCTTGCTTCCGGCGCCACCCCGATGACTACACCGTTCGTTCCGGTAGACCCCAACCCAGAACCGTCCGGCTCTGGTTCGTCCACCGATCAAACGATCAAACATGCGGCTTATCTGCTTATCTCACCGCAACCGTCGTTTTACCTCCAATGATCGAAGGGTTGCGTCACCAATATGTCAGAGTGTGTAATCCATCGACTGCGGCAACACAGGATGATCCTCGATCATTCCATAGGACATGATCTTCCAGAACCGAGGTTGCAGGATCAGGAAAGCGAACTACGACAGCCGAGATCGTCCACGGCCAGCAGAATCCGCTCCAGATGTCCCCACCAGATCCAGAGTTGGATATCCATCGCCGCCTGCCAAACCGGCGTCATAAGCTGCCACACCACCGCGAGACGATAGTCCTCGTCCAGGGCTTCTCGCTGCATATCCGCGAACTCTAGTCGCGACGAGAGCCTCGTGATAATAATCGAGCACCGGGCGTTCGAACCTGTGTCTTACGCTCGGGATATCAGTGCGTCGCCATCATGTAGGCAAGGTCGTTTTGCCACAAGTCCGATGCGCCAATTGTCCCAATCGAAGAGCCGGACATCGTCACCGCCGTTACGGAGCATAAATAGTTCCAGGCATGAGCGTCGCCGTCGATGATCGAAAGATTGCGACACGACACGAACCGCGCGAGATGACGGGGAGCCGAGGCCATGAGACGGTCATAGCAGTGAGTCCAATCAGTGTGGCCGGTTAGAGCAGCAGAGTCAGATGAACAACTCTTCCTCGACTTTGCGATCGGCATTGAAAACCTTGCGCGCAACTTTCACGCGCGGGTCATCGTAGATTTCCCGGAGCGCCGCAATCTCGTCGTCGCCGCCCAGAGTGAGTGTGGCGATTCGATCAAGGAAAGTTCCGTCGTCGTCCGATAGGCTCGCGGTCGGCCCCGGCATCATTCCCCAGACGTCCCACGGCAGCATCTCGACGCGGTTGAGTGCGGCGAGATCGCGGATGAGGTTCCCGGCGATCCACCACAAGCCCTGCTCTTTGATGATCGACAGGCCGAAGAGTTGCGGATCGGCGCGGCCTGCGCGGCATTGTTGCCACGCATCGCCCGCGAGGATGAAACAGTCATGCGGGACGTCGGTGGGATCGAAGTCGACTCGGAAAGTCCTTCGCTGCACATCGTCGAGCTGCGCGTCGACGAGCACCCATCGACGCTCGGCCGTATTCCAGTATTCCGCGACCCAATGGTCTTCGAAACGGCCTGGATTGAAATATGCGCCGAAGCCGCAGCGTGCGCGGGCGGGCACGCCCTGTTCGCGCAGGATTGCGGCGATGAAGCTCGAGAAGTGCCAGCACACGCAGGGCATGCGCTCCGCCGGCTGCCGTGTCGCGCGTAGCGGTTTCGTGATGCGCCTCTCGATTTCCTCGATCATCCGGGCAACGGGACGGATGTTCGCAAGATCGCGCTTCTCGCTGGAAAGCTTCAGTTCGTAAAGCCATGGTGCATCGCGGTGGATCAGCACTCCTTGAGCAATCTCGCACAACGATCCGATGTCGTCGGGTAAATCCCGCAGTGCAGGCGATGCGTCGCCAGCGCCATTCATCGGACCATTTGCCAGATAAAAATCTTGGGCCTGCATTAGCCTGCTCCTCCCCAGATTGAGCCGACCAGTTGCTGTTTCTCAACAATCGGTTTGTCAGGGCGTGTTGCTTCGTCAGAGTTGCGGTCGAGACGACAGTAAGGACGAGTAGAAACGCGCGAGACTTGAGAGCACAAAGTGACGATCATCACCGGCGGATCCGGCTTCGGGGCGGCCATCGCCAACGCGTCGTCGAAGGAGGCGAGAGGTTCGCTGTCAGTGACCTCGTTGATGCCAAGGGCGTAAGTCGTGCGCGATGCAATGGAACCACAATGAACTGGGGAGCCGCGAACGTTGGCCATGCCTTGTTTTGAGTTGAATGTCTGCTTCTCCTTTTAATACCGAAAGCCGTCCAGCCGCCTTCAGACAAGTTCTGACTTCTTTCAATCACCTCAAACCCTACGATGCGAATCAGGACCGGGATCGCTGCCCGCCACGGCGATGGCCAGCCTGCCCAGATAATGGTTCCAACCTTCCTCGTGAGCGGCGCAGGCATCGGCGTCGGGCAGCCCGCTATGGGTTAGGCGCAGCAGCGTCCCCCCATCCCGTTCAAGCAGATCTATTTCTATTAGGCTCGATCCCGGCGGTATGTCCGTGCGATCCTTCCAGCCGAAGGTATAAGCGAGGCGATGTACCGGAATGACCTCGGTGAAGCGGCCTTGCGCCGTGTTAACACCGGTCACGTTGACGAGGTAGAGGCCGTCAACGTGCGGCTCAACGGTCGCCTCGGTACCCATCCAGCGCAGAATCTTCTCGGGATCCGTCAGAAAAGCGAACACGGTGCCGGTCGGCGCCGCAATCTGCACTTCACGGTGGACAACAAATGGCTCGGCCATCGACAACCTCCATCGGCAGCAGCGCGACGCGATGCGCGCCTACCATGATGACGCGCCAGATCAAGCTATTTCGACATACGAGACAGCGCTATTTCAGGTGAAATCAAAGTCATATACAAGTGTGTAGGCCATATGATTTCACCAGTCGGGCTGCCATCCTCTCTGGCCCGGCCGGTCGACGGTGCCGATCGGCTTTCCGTCATGCCTGGCGCCGACGGCGCGCCGCGCGCGGTCCCATTAACAATTGCTATTGCCTGAAGAAGCCAGGAAAACAGACGAGAGAAGCAGAGGGGCACCACGTTAGCCCGCCCGGTGGGACTTTTGGCATCGCAGGACGCGAGCTGGTGACGCAAAATGATCAGCTCAGACTTCACCTCCGCGTGTCACCGGAAAAGGTGCGCACCCAAGTCAGGTCAGGGACAGTCGGAGCACAGCCGCCATCAATTCGTACTATCTGGCGATTCCGAGTTTCCCGGTAACCTCGATCGGATTGAATCGGCGAAATGGACGGGACGACTTCGCCGTGCAGCGGTTCAAGCTCAAATGATCATGCTTTAGCTCCAGACACGCCTCCGTCCGCCCTCCAAACAAACAGCATAATCACCGCTACGAAGCACAGGATCTTCGATATGACGTTCAACGCGAGCGGCAGCGAATCCGAGGGAAAGGCGAACCCGAACCCAGCCCAGACGGCGAATACCACGAACATCCCCGCCACCGCGTAAGCGGAGTATGCGGTCACCCGCATTGAAGGCAGCAGCGTCAGCAACGATATCGTCGAGAACTCGACCAAGAACAACGGCAGGAAGAACAGCTGCCGATACAGCATCGGATGGGTCGGGATCGGCGGATTGGTCCGCGCCATGACGATCAAATCGAAGGGAAGCTCGAAGATCATCGGCGCGGCGGCTGTGCCGAGGACGGCACTCGCCAGCGCGACCTTCCAGCCCCAACGTCGCGTCAAGTAGAGAATCACGAAGAAGGTCACCAGCGCATCGACGAACGTGCCGACGCGCACACGGGCCGCGACGAAGCCCGGATAGGCTTCCTTCACTTGCAGTCCGTAGACGAATGCGGTGATGCTGTCGGTGTAGATAGCCAGCAGCCAGATCGCGATCATGAACCCTGCAGCGGCGCCCTCCGGTCTCACGACCTTGAGCGGGACGCGTAGCCGTCTGCCGGCATAGGCGAATCCGCTGGCCACCACGAGGAGGACAATCGCCAGATAGACAGCCGCACCACCGCTATAGGAAACCCAGTGGGCGGCCGCATGTAGTGGCGGCGTGGCTCCTTGGTTTAGTCTGTTCAAACTGTCACCGCATAATTCATGCTAAGCGCCGATGGCTCGCAATAGCGGAATAAACAATACCTATCAAGTAAGGGCACGGCATTATGGAGGATCGACAAGCGCTAACCGCTCCGAACTTGCCGAGCGAACGCGAAGGCGATACGTCTGGCTGATGCCGCGGCGACTAATCCCCCAGGGTCCGCCGCCCCCACATACGCGCGGTTACAGTCGAGTTGTCCGAGAAGCACTTCGAAGGAGCACGAATAGTGCGCACCAACACGACACGGCCGACCTCGAACCATTCCGACATTCCTTTCGTGTTAGGCACTCGGTGCACAAAAGGGAGTAGAGTTGGTCCTCGAGGACAGCGATGATATTGACATCATCGACCAAGGCTGGCGTCGCCGACCGCCACACCTCGATGAGGGTCGCCGCTGGCTGATTTGTAGCGTCAAAGCATCGACGTCGAACCTCGTCCATCCGCAGCCGATCGTCCATATTCGGGACAAAAGACCTGAGCCAGCAGATATCCGCTAGACCGCCGCCTACCTGGGTCCGGTGACTGCCAGTCCGGTGGCGTCTTTGGCTCTCGTGGCTTGCGCCCAAGTATCGATCTTCGACCGGACTTGGGCTTCTGCAAGTTCTGTCGAGACAGAGGTTTGATCCGTCATAACAATGCTCCAGCTCGCAATATGACTTTAGTCTTCCGAAGGGACGGAGTGGTGTTCATGCGTGATGCACCAGCGGTCATCGATCTTCCGCAGCCCGATCGTCAGCCGGAACAGAAATCCTGTGCCGGAGCCACAACGCATGACGGCGAAGGCAACGTCTTCGCCAGAGGTAATTTCAAGCTCTTCGATATCGAACGCTTGTGACGGCTTGTGATATTTGAAGAACAGATCCCATGTTTTCTTGTACCCGTCCATTCCTCTCGACTGGAGCGGCGGCGGAACGTCGAACATCACGATGTCTTGCCCGTGATGGGCAAGAACACCGGCCACATCATGCTGCCGTACGGCATCCGCCCACGCTTCGATAACCGCCCTTATTTGACCTTCGGCCGTTATGGCTCCGTGCGCCATGGCTCTCACTCCTCCTATTTGCGGCCTCTCTGCGTATAGCGAATGTCTAGGCCCATATCATAGCCGGGCACGATCCTTGATCGTCCTCGCGAGCCTATCGGTCGCAGCCATCTGTCCCGAACTTCTCTCTCCGGAGCTGCGTCTCGGCCCGGTCACGTCGGAAAGCCTTCTCTGCAATTCGTTGGCTTGGTGACTCTTGCCGTTATGCCCGAGCTCCGCGAACAGAGCTGCGACGACAAAACCACTGCAGCGACGATCTCGCGTCTATGCAAAACATCTCGAACCACACGGAGTTGCCCGTGCTTTTGCTCCAAAATGATGGCCTCAGAAGAGGAATCAAAATAACATATTCGAGAGAACAAATGCGCGGCGATAATCCCGCCCGCGCCAGAATGAGAGCGATGTCGCGATCAGCTCGGCATCCGCTGCACACGGCGTCCAGCCGATCGCGTTCTGGTCTCCCACTGCTCGTTCTCGGTGGTATCGCCATTGGCTTTTCGCCGATATTCGTCCGCCTGTCCGAGATCGGACCCGTTGCCACCGGGCTCTACCGCCTGCTGCTTGCCTTGCCGCTGCTGTGGTTTTGGATGCAATGGGAAACGCGCGGCGCTGCGCGCGACGCAGCGGCACTCAACAGGGAGGCGTTCCTTGTGCCGGGCATTCTGTTCGCTGGCGACATCCTTTTCTGGCACTGGTCGATCACTCCCACGACCGTTGCCAATGCAACGTTGTTCGCGAATTTCGCTCCTATGGTTGTGGCATTCCGCGCGTGGTTCTATTTGGGCGAGCATACAAGCTTCCGATTCCTCATCAGAATGGCCTTGGCCATCTGCGGTGCCGCGCTTTTGGTGAACGCCAGTGCGGCGTTGGGGGCGCGCTATGTGCTTGGCAACATGCCTGGACTGATCACAGCCGGCTTCTTCGGCAGCTACATGGTCGTGGTCGCGCGCTTGCGCGATCGCTACAGGGCGGCCACTATTATGTTTTATTCAAGCGACGTGACGTGTTTCGCGTTACTTATCGCGACGCTGGTGTCGGGAGAAAGCTTGTGCCCCCGCAGCGCCAGCCGCTAGGTGGTGCCGTTCGCTCTTGCTTGGATCCGCCAAGCGGTGGGTCAAGCGCTAATCGCCTATGCGCTCGGACATCTGCAGGCTTCTTTCTCGGCGCTAGCAATATTGATCGTGCCGGTGACGGCCGCAATATTGGGCTGGTTATGGCTTGCTGAGGCTTTGGCCATGCGCCAGGCGATCGGCGGCGCCATCATGCTCATCGGCATTGCGGTGGCGATTTTTTCGCGAGCGCGCAAACCGTGTTCATTCCGGCGACTACCTGACGCAGATTGGGTGGGGTTTTGCCGACCCGAGGACGCTCAAGCGGCTCCGCCCGGTCCCGCGCCACCTATCATGTTCGGGAATTTTCTCCTTTTCGACCGAAAGTCCAAGACCTTGCGCGGAGGGCTTCGCCTCCTTGTCGAGGGCAATCATGTTAACGTGATCGCGACCTGTAACCCGGCCCACCGGACGGCACGCAGACAATCGATTGCGGCGGACGTGTCATGATGCCGGGTCTGATCGACGCGCACTGATATTAGTCCATTGGATAGGCCGAAGGTCAGTTGGCAAGCCGACGCTGGTGAAGCGTCAGACGCATGGTCGCGCGAAACTCGATCTGTTCGGCCAAAGTTTGCTTGGCGTCACTGAGCCGCGCCATCTGCATAAAATTGAGTCAGAGCCATTGCTCACCGACGATTGGCATTAGCACAACGCCAATTCACACTTTGGTCTGAAGTCTCGGCATCGCCGCCATTTCGATGTTGCGAGCCATCACGGGCTACCGATCGCCTCATCAAGTTCGTCGAGGAATTTCAGTCCAACGATCGACAGTGCCAGCGGGCAGGAAGATGCGGAGCGAGGTGCTGCGCAACCGTAGCCGGGTCGTCACGTACGGAGACGATCCGACGCGAAGTGGGAGCACAGACGAGGGGCTTCGCGATGCGCTCGCGGAAGGCAGGCCGCATCGCGATGCGGCCATGCAAGCCTCTAGATGCACGAAATTTGGCCGCTCAATTGGAAGTGCGAACCAGCGATGAATTGGACTCCCAAACGCGATATCCGCAAGTGTTAGTTGGTTGCCAGCCGCATAGTTTCGCCGAAAAAGCTCATGATCGAGCAGCTGCCAAACCTCCGTCAGGCGAATTGTTGCGGCAGCGATTGCCGCATTGTCCCGCTCCGCGGGAGGCGTGCGGATTAGCCCCCAAAACACCGACAAGATCGCTGGAGCCAGTGTGCTCAACTGCTAATCGAGCCAACGATCGACCTCGCTCCGCTGGCGCAGCGCATGGGATAGAGCGAGGCCCCGTCATGGCGGCTCGCTAGATAGCGCATAATCCGTGTTCGATTCCCAGACGACGAGATCGTCATCCCGGATCGTCGGCACCAACCCGCTCGGGTTTATAGCGAGATACTGGGGTGTGCGATTGGCACCGAATTCCCCGCCGACATCGTGGCGATGATACGAGAGATTGGGCGCGCTGCAGCACCATAGAACCTTCTGCACGTTGGAGGATGTCGTGCGTCCCCAGATCTCCATAGCCTTTGTCCTGGTAGGTTGATCCACAGGTATTACGCCGCGGCAATATAGGCCGCAGTTACGATGCCGCCAAAATTGGGGTAGGTGCACCTCGCGGGCGGCCGAGAAATTCATCGAGACGGGGACGGCGGTGTTGGTCAGCTCCCTCACCCCGTTCGGTCCTTTGGCAGTCCGAGCTATTGCCTTGAAGCAGTGACACCCATGACGGCAACCAGTTTGTCGTTCCCCCGTGTTGCGTTCTCGTCCTCGCCTACAAGCTCCGAAGAAAGTCGATCATGGCGGCGCTGACCTCCGGCGCACGTTCTTGCTCGGTCCAATGTCCGCAGCCCGGCAGCATGATAGCCGACCGGAGCTTGGGAACCATTGCCGACTGCTTCGTAATGGACCGCGAAAAGATTGCGGCTACAAAATCCCGGTCGCCTGCCATGTAAAGCGCCGGAACCGTGAGCTTCGCTCCGAGAAAGGGAGCCAGCAGTTCCCAGCTGCGATCGATGTTGCGCCACCAGGCAAGAGGACCGTGAAACCCGCTCCGCGTGAATTCCGCCACATAAACATCAATGTCGGACTCCGTGATCCAGGCCGGCAAGGATGGCGGATCGGTTAAGCCGAAACCGTTCCGGGATACCATCCCGCCAGCGAACCCTCCGCCCGCGGAGGGCGGCCTGTCACCCGACAGCGAGTAGAACTGAGAGCGAAACGCGCGCCGCAAGTCGCGCTCGAGCATCGCCTCAGCCTCGGGGGTCTGGAGGAAGAGTTGGTAGAACATCGCAGTCTCGTTCCGCGGCATCAGCGTCGTCGGCGGCCCCAATTCGCCAAACCCCCGCGGCCGAAACGGCACGCTGAGTGCGACGACGGCACGAAAACGGTCGGGGCGCATAAGGGCTGCTTGCCACGCGATGGGGGCGCCGACATCGTGGCCGGCGATCACCGCCTGCTGGGCCCCCAAAGCGTCGACGAGACCGACGACGTCGCCGATGTCATCGAGTATAGTATAATTGTGGATCTTCGTTGGCCGCTCGCTTCGTCCGTAGCCGCGTAGGTCTAGCGCCACCGCATGAAACCCAGCCTTCGCCAGCGCCCCGAGCTGATGCCGCCAGGAATACCAGCACTCGGGAAAGCCGTGGCAGAGAATCACAAGCGGACCTTCACCCTGCTCGGCAACGTGCAAGCGGATGCCGTTCGTCTCGATCATGCGATGCGTCACCTCGGGCATCGCCGGATCTACCCAAGATGTCGGCTGAGCGCGTGGCCCGCTCGAATCGGTTGCGGCGGCATTTGACCGCTTCGCGAACTCGGCACCGACGGTGAGCGCGCCAGCGGCCCAAAGCATGTCGCGTCGCGACAGCGTCGCGTCTCGTATTGCGCTGCTGCCTTGAAGGGCGCGCGGCTGAAGCTTCGACATCACCGTGACTTCCTCATTGCTGTGACGCGGGATTGGCCATTAGTAAACGGAGCGGCAAGAGTGGACCGACTGCGATGTACTCGTGGTCCATGAGATTTTCCTTCCCCAGCGGAAGGCCTTCCATGATCGTTTGCGCCTCGGCGACGTCCCTCGTATCCAACAAGAAGACGACTCCCCGACCATCGCCACGCGAATACCATTCACGAATCTTTCCACTGAGATAGAGCTGCACGGTCGCCCGGATTTCAGCCGGCATGACGGCCATCACCTGTTCGCGGGTGACCCCCGCCTTCACAGTAAGTACGACGATCTCGCCGGTGGTTGTCGCCGAGAAGGTCTGAGCCTGGGCAGCGGATGAATTTGTGATCGACGTCACTCCTATCAGAGTTAGGGTGAGCGCGAAGACGACGTTGAAGACGATGTTACGGGGTGCTTTCGTCGTTCTCGTTTCTGCGATCATTGCGGGCTTCGTTGTTCTCAGGTGCCGGGAGCTGGCTGCATTCTGGCGTCGATCTGCCGCCTTTGAACGAACGCGGTAGTGATGGGGAGCGAGTGTTGCCATAGGGGTCTCCAACCTGATTGAGAGTGCCTAAAGTCTCTAGCCTTCCCGAAAGGACTTGCTCGTAACGAGGCACCGCGCCTCGGCGAACCCGGGCGTCCACAGCGATTCCGTTACCCGAGGCGGCAGTCCAGCTGATGGGGCCAGCGCTAACAAGGCAAGCGCTGGTCCTGCGACGACTACTCGGTACATCCTAACCAGGTTTAAAAGAACCATGACTTGCGGCCTCTTGGTGTCCAAACCCAGCCGTTCACATAGAAGCTTGGAATGTTGTTTGCACCATCGATTTGTTCACATATGATGTTCATTAATGAACATGAATGGGGTGGCCTGGCTGTGAGATGCCTCACTCTTCTTCCTGGCCGTGGCGCACGCTGGCAGCCTCTTAGGGCTGCTCGCGGCTTCGATCTTGGTCAGGTGACAGTTGGGAGGCGGATTGCGCCGCTCGAGAAGCAGCTCGCTCCCAGCGAAATCCAGATCGTCACGGAATGTGCTGCCGCTATCCCCACCAACGCCCTTCATCTCGTGCAGGAAAAGCCGTGATCGAGTTCATGTAATCCGCCGAGGGGTGCTGCAGCGATGAACGCCAAGGGCTGGAACCAAGATAGGCGCCAGCCGCGGAGCGAGGCAACCAAACCCTCGCAAACTCGCAAAGATCAGGAGAGAGGCGACCGAGCTTCCTCGTGCAATTCGGTGCCCCGCATCAAGCGCCGAGCGATATCAGCGGTCTGAAGCGCCGCGCGTTCCGTCGGCGAATGGGCGGCGAGATAGCGGGCGACCGCAATGAGGATATGACGGCCTTCGTCGGCATTGCCCCATACGCTGAACTGTCGGACTCCCGCCTCCAGCATCTGGTAGGCATGGAAGCCGGCATCCTCGCGCAGCAGCGCGTGCGCGAGTGTGGCGATCAGCGCTCGTGGCGAATGGCCGCGCATGAGATGGCGTGCGACGAGCCTCGCCGCGAGGTCGACCTGCCGTTGCCGGTCAAAGGCATCGAGTAGGCCAGCGCGGATCATCGCCACATCGGCCGGCAGATCGTCGAGCTGGTCGCCACCGTCGCCCGGGATGCGCGCCGGCGGCACGTTGAGATAACGAGCGAGGTAAAGCGCCATGGCTCCATGCATAATTCCGCGCAAGCCCATGACGTCGACGTAGTTGTCGTCGCTTGCCGTGTCGGTCCGCGCCAGCATCTGGTGGACGGCGTTGGCATAAGTGAAGACATGGTGCGCCGTCTCCCAGTCGGCATGTTCGTTAGCATTGCCGAAACGTGCGACCCGAAGGGCCGCCGCGTAAGCAAGCGAACGGCCAAGCTCGGCAGGAGGAGCGCCCGCTCGGATCGCTCTCGTGATCGCCTCAACGATCCGCTCGGGATCGTCGCCGAGGAGCTCGCGCGCCAGTGCGGCGTGGTCGGACCAGTCTGATGCGCCGGGACCGGCAGCAAAGAGCTGCGGCAATTGGCTCGCTGCCTCATCGCAGAGCGCAACGAGATCGACAGGCTGGCGCCAGGCCGTCGATTCCTCGGCGCCCCGGGCGGCGACCATTTGGCCAACCACCGTCGGCAGCACAGCCGGCGCGTGCTCCCAGCCAATCAGATCAAGGCACTCGAATGCCTTGTTGATGAAGTCGAGCGAATGTCCGCTATCCGCAAACGCCCGGTCGGTTTCGGCCGCGAGCAAGGCATCCGCGAGCACGGCGGGCGAGGCACCGGCCGCGATCGCCGTGAGCAGCGTGCGCTCGGCAGCCTCGCGATGGCGTACCTTGGTCCAACGCCGGAGCCAATGCTTGAGTGCGGCCGCATCTGGCCGGCTTCCAAGGGGCGTGCGTTCCCGGCGTGGCGGCTGACCGTCACAGTCCGCTGCCACACGTCGCGCGCCATGGAATACGGCGAGATAGGCTTCCTCTTCCGGCAGCATCGGCAGAAGATTGGCGAGCGCAGTGAGGATCGTGAGACCGACGCCCCAGCCGTCGCGGTTCTTTGCACCGAACAGCGCCACCTGCCGCACGATATCGGCCTGAGGTACGTCGGCCCCGAGCTGACCATGCACGGCCTTGGCGACGACGAGACCAAGGTCGTGGTCGAGGCCATCCGCGAGCCGCTGACGCCAGTGCGCGGCAGAATCGTCATGACCAAAGGAAGTCTTCACCCAAACCTGTCCATTGCGCACTTGAATTGGGCAGGTCGGCACGTCGTCCGCCCATAAGTCGAAGGTGCAACCGCTTTCGAGATCGAAGCGCGCGTGGTGCCAATGACAGGTCAAGATTCCGTCTTCGATGCTGCCACGCTCGAGCGGGAAACCCATGTGGGGGCAGCGATTGTCCAGCGCGAAGACGCGCCCGTGGTCGTAGACGACGAGAATCGGGCGATGGTTACCGCGAACAACAACCTGGCCCTTCGCCTTGAGATCTTCAATGCTGTCGGCGAGCGCGTACTCCTTCGTGGGTGCGTCCATCAGCAAACATCCCCTAAGCTGTTCCGGGTGGCTGCCGGTACCCCGACCCAATCTCAACATTTTTGCAATCGGTCGCGCAAACGCCAAGGGCCGCGGTCGCTTCGGCATTACGGCCGCTCGCATGGCGGCGCACCACTTCAATTCTACGAATGAGAATGCCACTCGCTCGCAATTAGTCCAGAGGAATGGGCTGGCTGGTTACTGCACGACGCCTGTTCCTGAGCCAAATGATTGGTGGTCTTACGAGAATTCCCAGTGATCGGCGCGGGAGCACCATTGTGCAGTGCGTCGCTCGGCGGATAGATCGAGCCGATCCGCGAGTCGCGCGCGAGGCGTTTGCGGCCTACCACTTGCCTGAAGCTCGCCCGTCATCAAAGGTAGTAGAATGAACCGGGACGCGCGCACGTCGCCCGAGCAAATGAGGGCACGACGGTGAAAACCATCCTCGAAGAACACTTTGCGACGCCAGGTTTTTTCAACGGCCCCGCCGTGATGTAAGGGCGGGCAGAGAAATCCACGACGCCCGCGCGATCAAACTCATTTCGCAACTGTCGATCTCGGCGCCAAACGCATCGCTGAAATGGCCCAGGCGGGCATCGATATGCAGATCGTGTCTCTGCCAACGCTGGCACAGAACAATTGGACGCGCCCGAAGCGATTGCGCTCGCGAGCGTAACCAACAATTTTGTCGTCAACGCGATCAAAAAAATTCCGAACCACTTTTGTGCATTTGCCGCGTTGCCGACCGCAGCGCAGGACAAGGCCGCGCAGGAACTCGAACGCCGGGTGAAGGGGCAGAAATTCGCCGGTGTGGTGTTCAATCGCCACAATCGCGGTCGCTTTCTCGACGATAAATTCTCCTCGCCGATCCTCGAATACGCCAAGTCGCACCGATCGATCTATACCCGATGATGCCGCCGAAGCCGGTTATCAACGCCTCGTTCGGCGGCTTTTCGCCCGTCATAAACCAAATCCTTGCCGGTCCCGGCTGGGGCTGGCACTTCGAGACCGCGGTCGACGTGCTGCGTATGATCCCTGGTGGCGTCGTCGACCGCTTGCCCATCTGCAGATCGTGATCGGCCATATGGGCGAAGGTTTAGCGGACATGTTCCAGCATCCATGTTCATGACGCTCCGGGTGACCGATCTGAAGCGCCCTATCACCCCCTATCTGCGCGAACACCTCCATTACACTTCTTCATTTTTTTCTCCTACCGACTTTTCTCGCGCTGCTTCTGGAACTTAGCGGGGTCGACCACGTCATGTTCTCGGTGGATCATCCATTCGCGTCCACGTCGCAAGCACGTGCGTTCTTGGACCAGCTTCCAGTAAGCACCGCCGACAAGGAGCGCATCGCACATGGCAACGCGGAGAAGCCTATGGCGCGCGATCGAGACTTAAATCGTCCAAGCGGGAGTATGCGCACCCGGTGGCAAAGGATTAAGGCCTGTTGCCAGCGGCAGGTGATCGGCCTCAGCCCGCGAATTGCGCGTAGCTGTCCGCTTCAAAGGCGGCAAAGACCGCAAGTCCGTCGGCATCGGCGAAGGGGAAATAGGACATCATGATGAGCCCTGCGAGATGGCTCGTGGGATCGACCCAGAAATAGCTGCACCCGAGCCCGCCCCAGAACTGGCTGCCCGCCCGGCGACGGCCGGGGATGTCGTCGAGATTGGTAAGCCCGCACAGGCTCCACTTCTTTCGTTGGCCGGGCAGCAGGTGCCCGTCGACGCTCAGCGCTGGCAGCACCGTCTTCATCACCGGGATCTCGATGTCACCGATGTGGTTGCGGAACATGAGCTCGACCGTCTCGGGCTTGAGGACCCGCCCGTTCGCACCCATGCCGCGGTTGAGGAACATCTGCAGGAACTTGAGATAGTCGCTGGCGCTCGCGTAGAGGCCTGCGCCGCCCATATACTGTTCGGGCGTCTGCGAGATCTCGAAGTCAAGCGTGTCGAACCCGCCGCCTGGGCGCTTGCCGCGCACGGGCACCAGCTCGGCGCGCTGCCGGGGCGAGATGATGAAGCTTGTCCACTCCATGCCGATGGGATCGAAGACGAACTTCCGGAAGTACTCCTCGAGCCGCATACCCGAGAGACGCTCCACGGTCATGCCGAGCCAGTCGGTCGCGATGCCGTATTCCCAGGCGCTGCCGGGATCGAACACCAGCGGCAGGCTGAACGCCGCACTCTTGCAAGTGGCCGTGCCGGGCAGCTCCATGACCTTCAGGTAATGCAGCGTATTGGCGTTCCAGACATCCGAGGAATGGCCGGACGTGTGGGTGAAGAGATGCCGGATCGTCGGCTTCACTCTGGGGGCGCGCAGGATCGGCCTGTCCGCGGAGTCGAACCCGGTCAGCACCTTGGTCTTCGCGATCTCGGGCAGGAGCTCCTCGACTGGCTGGTCCAGCGAATAGCGCCCCTGCTCCAACAGCTGCGCGCCGGCGACACTCGTCACCGCCTTACTCATCGAAGCGATCATGAACATGTCGTCGAGGGTGTGCGGGCGCCCGTCCGGCCGGCTGGAAGGGCCAAAAGCCGAGGCGTAGATGACCTCTCGTTCATTGCCAACCATGGCCACGGCACCGGGGATGCGCCCCTCTTCGATCGCGTGCCTCGCACAGTCCTCGTAGTTGGCGAGGCGTGTGCTGCTGCGAGAGGCGATGGGCTTGTCCATTCTCTCCTCCTGGTGCTGCCGATACCGCTTCGCCTATGCCCGCGAGCCCACGACGGCGGAGAGGACCATTTCCTCGGTCGCCGTCGGCCCGTCGAATTCCCCCGTGAGCCGCCCGTTGCTGAAGGTGACGATGCTGGAACTCAGAGCGAGGATCTCGGGCAGCTCCGAGGAGATCAGCACGATCGAGACGCCGCTCTCGGCCAGCCGGGACACGAGGCCGTGTATTTCCGCCTTGGCGCCGATGTCGATGCCGCGTGTTGGCTCATCGAGCACCAGAAGCGTGGGGTTCATCGCCAGCCATTTGGCGAGCGCGATCTTCTGCTGGTTGCCGCCCGAGAGCGTGTCGACCTTAGTGGCGCCGCTGGCTGCGCGGATGTCGAGACGCGTGCGGAACTCTTCGTAGACCGCCTGCTCGCCGCGCCGGTCCTGCAGCCGGAACAGCCCGGCACGCCGCGCAAGGCCCATGGTCAGGTTGTCAACGGCGCTGAGCGAGAGCACTAGGCCCTTCCCCTTGCGGTCCTCTGGCACCAGCCCGATACCGAGCGCGACGGCGTCGCGCGCCGAGCGGATCGAGACCTCCTGCCCCTTCCAAAACACGTGGCCGGCAGACTTGCGCCTGACGCCGAACACCGCCTCCATCAGCTCGGTGCGGCCAGCGCCAATCAACCCGTAAAGCCCCAGGACCTCGCCGCGGCGCACCTCGAGGCTCACGCCGCGCACATAGTCGGGGACGTGCACATCCTTGATCCCCAGTAGCACGTCGTCGGTGATCTTTAAATTCTTGGGTTTGGGCGGCTCGAGGTCGCGCCCGATCATGAGGCGCGTGATGTCTTGCTCGTTGGTGTCGGCCCGCCGGAACGTCCCGCGCATTTCTCCGTCGCGGAGCACGCTGATGCGATCGGCCAACGCGAACACCTCAGGCATCTTGTGTGAGATATAGACGACGGCCACCCCACTGGCCTTAAGGTCGGCAATAGTGGCAAAGAGCGATTGCGCTTCCAAGAGCGTGAGCGAGGCGGTCGGCTCGTCGAAGATGACCACCGAGCTCTGGAAAGCTGAGGCGCGCGCAATCTCCACCATCTGCTGGTAGGCGAAGGTGAGGCTCGACACCTTGGCGCCGGGATCGAGCTTCCTGAAATCGCCGCCTGCGGCATCGAGGATCTGCCGTACGCGCCGGTGCATGTCGCGGCGCCTGATCAGGCCCAGCGGCGTTCGTGGCAGGCTGCCGAGGAAGATGTTCTCGGCTACCGACATTTCAGGCACCAGCGAGATTTCCTGGTGGATGAGCAGGATGCCATCGCGCCTGGCCTCGCGCGTGTTGCGATAGCGCGCCGATACGCCGCGGAAAAGAACTTCGCCTTCGTCGGCTTGGTAGTCCCCGGCGAGAATGCGCATAAGGGTCGACTTGCCAGCGCCGTTCTCGCCGCAGAGCGCGTGGACTTCACCGAGATAGACGTCGAAATTGACCGCTCGCAGCGCCCTGACGCCGGGGAATGACTTGCTCACCCCGCGCACGCTGAGGACGGGTGAAAGCGCGGCCGGAGCCGCGCCTTCGATCATGATTTTCGCGGCGTCCGTCACAGACCGGGACGCGGATACTGCGAGACATTCGCGGGTGTGACGACCGGGGTCGGCAAGTAGTTGTACCGATTGACCGGGATGCCTTCCGCGACCTTGATCGCGATCTTGAACGAGAACTCCGCGTCATTCTGCGGCAGCTGCAGGACCGTGGCGGCGTACTTGCCCTGCTTGACCAGGTCATAGGACGTGGCCACCCCATTGGGGTCTGAGAACTTGATGTGGCCGTCATCGAGCGTGCCCGCCTTCACCGCGGCATCTACCGCGAGGTAAGCGCCGGTGCCGGTGTAGCCGTCCGAGGATAGCACGCCGTCGATCTTCTTGCCGAACCGGGTAGTGAAGTTCTCCATGATTGACTGGCCCTTGTTGACCGACCAGTTGCCGTCCTGCGCATCGAGCAGGTGGATGTCCGGATATTTCTTGGCAACATCGAGGAAGGCCTGGGCGCGTTGGTCGGCGGGCCCGAATCCGGTGGGACCGCGGAGCTCGACGACATTACCCTTGCCGCCCATAGCGTAGAT
This sequence comes from uncultured Alphaproteobacteria bacterium, assembly GCA_963804725.1. Taxonomy (GTDB): domain Bacteria; phylum Pseudomonadota; class Alphaproteobacteria; order ATCC43930; family CGMCC-115725; genus JAATGI01. Next base: position 257,685 of record CAWDRN010000016.1, read on the forward strand.
GAGCGCTCGCGCGGCTTGGGTCCCCTGCAGCTTGTCATTGGGGCCTGCATGGGCGGTCACGTAATCCTTGCCGCTCGGATCGATGTCGGCGACGATCGTCACCACCGGAATGCCGGCGGCATGGGCTTGCTTGATGGCCGGCACGATGCCGGCGGCGTTCAGCGCCCAGACCACGATGGCGTCGGGGTGCTTAGCAATTAGCTCGGGCATCTGCTGGCTCTGGCGGCCGGGATCGTCCTCGGCATCGACGATGTCCACCGTGATGCCGTACGTCTTGGCGATCTCCTTGAGCTTGTCGACGTACTGCGTGACGTAGAGATTGCCACCGCCGCCGCCGCGGAACGAGAAGCCGATCTTGAGCTGGTTGAGCGGCTTCTTGGGCGTGCCGCCCAGCCAGGATGTGTCCTGTGCGAGGGCAATCCCCGGCAGCACCAGCGCAGCGGCCATGGCGGTCGTCGCGACTATTTTGAGCAATCTCATTTGTGGCATCCTCCCAAATGACCGGATCGGATTGACCCGCCGCAGGCACCGGCCGCCGGCGGCGGAGCTAGTGGAATCGTCTTTCACTCGGCCCTATCGGGCTCGCCGGACCGCAGCCGGTCGAGGATAAGGGCCAGAATGAGCGATGCGCCTAGCGCGATCAGGAACCAACGCACATCAATGTCCATGAGGTTCATGCCGTTGCGCAGGACCGTGAGCGAGAGCGCGGCAGCGATCGTGCCGGTGATCGTGCCAGCGCCGCCGACGAGGCGCGTTCCGCCCAGCACGACCGAGATGATTGCCCAGAGCTCGTAGTCCTTGGCGAGGGTCGCGGAGCCTGCGCCGAGGCTCATGACCAGCAGCACGCCGCAGAGGCCGGCGGTGAAGCCCGAGATGCAGAAATTGGCAAGAACGTGCCGCTCTACGTTGACGCCCGCATCGAGCGCAGCCTGACGGTGGCCGCCGATGGCGAAGGTGTTGACGCCATGAACTGTGAACTTGAGCATTGCGGCCAGCAGCACGGCGACCACGAGAAAGATAATCACGATCAGGCTGACGCCGCCGATCTGCATGTAGCCGAGGTCGGAATATTCGCTACCCTTGGCGACGATCGTGCCGGAGCCGAACAGCATGTAGGCGGTCCCGTGCAGGGCGGTGCCAATAGCCAGGGTCACGATGATGGAGTTGAGGCCGAGCTTTTCAACGATGAAGCCGTTGAAGAGGCCGATCAGCGTGCCGACCGCAAGCGCAGCAATAACGGAGGAGACAAATCCGAGCTGCGCCTGCACCAACACTGCGATGACGGTCGCGATCGAGGCAATAGCGCCTACCGAGAGATCGATGTTGCCGGAAATGGCGAGCGGCGTGAGGCCGACCGCCAGCACCCCGATCAGCACGGTCTGACTCAGGATGATGTTGATGTTGTAGGGATCGAGGAAGCCCTGACCCCGGATGGAAAAGAACACGCAAAGCATGATGAGCAGCGGCCAGGCCGCTGAGCGGCTGGTCGCGGCCCAAAGGCTCCGCAGCAGGCGGTGTGGCCAGGGAAGGTCGGGAGCAGGCAGCGGTTGGCCGACGGACCGCTCGAGGCTCATGCGAGCTGGTTCCGTTTGCGCGAGACGCTGTCGAGCCAGACGGCGAGTACGATGATGGAACCGCTCGCTAGCCACTGCGCCTGGATTGGCGCGCCGATCAGGATCAGCGAGTTGGAAACGCAGGCGAGGACGATCACGGCAATCACAGTGCGCCCCATGCCGCCGACGCCGCCACCCAGGCTTGTGCCGCCGAGAAAGATCGCCGACAACGCGAGGATCTCCATGCCGGAGCCGCTGTCTGCCTGGGCCTGCATGGTGCGCGAGGCCATGATCAGGCCGCCTAGCCAGGTGCACACGGCAGAGATCATGAAGCTCGAGAAGATGATCGCCCGCGCATCGATCGAAGAATAGAGGCTCGCCTTCTCGTTGCCCCCGACGGCACGGATGGCCCGGCCGAAATTCGTCCGCGCCATGACCCAGGAGGAGATGGTCGCGACGACCGCCAGCATCCAGACCGGTAATGGAACACCGAACACGAAGCCGCGACCGATAAAACTCAGCCACGACTGGTCGGGCTGCGCGACGACCTGATTGCCATTGATGCCGATGACGTTGGCAACGCCTTGCAGTGCCGCGAACATTCCCAGCGTGGTGACCAGCGAACTGAGACGCAGATACGCGACGAGATAGCCGTTGATGGCACCGATAAGGACCGCAGTGGCCAAGGCCACCAGCACCGAGACGTTGGGCCCGTAAATGTCGTGCAAGGTGATGGATATGACCACCATGAGGGACGAAAGCGAGCCGATGGAGACATCCAGCCGGCCGCAGAGCACCACGAATGTAACGCCAATGGCCATGATGCCGAGCGCGGAGTACTGGCGCAGCATCAGCAGGATGTTGCCGACGCTCAGAATTGCCGGCGTGACGATCGCGGTCGAGCAGAGCAGCACAATCAGGAGCACATTGAGCGGATAACGCCAGAACAGCCGGGTCAACCGAACCCAGACGCCCTGAACGCCTCCGGTGCGTGTTTGCGTGGCCCCGGTGATCGGCAACTCCCCTCGCTTGGATAGCATCCCCGACGAGGCCACGCGACGCCTTCGGCTCTCCCATCAACGTCTCGTGCCTTGCCGGCATCTTCCGGAATGTGGAGAGCATTCCGACAAGCGGAACTATGTTGCGATTGGTCGGGTTTTGTTAAGCGCGACCGACTGCCTTGCCGCGGTGTGAAACGGCACGATATTCGCCCGGTCCTACTCCGGCTATTGTCCCTCCAAGCCTCCTGGAGCAGGCGCGAATTCTTGGCTCGACCGAAGGGCGGCGGGAGGCATGCAGCGCTTTGATTTGCGAGCTAGGCGGCCTGATCCAGATCGGTGGCGGCGAAGCCGAGATCTCGCAACCGGGTCGACGCTCCCGAGCTCTTCTCGAGATCGAACAAGGCGCCGCCCGCGCTCGTGCCACCCAGGACGGCGGCAACCGGTGCGACTCCCACATCCGCTGCGGGAGCAGCGCCGCATGAGCCTTTTCGCGGGGACAGGCATTGCTGCCCGCCCCCCGCACAGAACCCAGCGAGCCCGATTTAGGCACTGGGCTCCCACCTCAGGTGTCTGACGTCAAAGCGTTCACGCGGCCAAGGATGCAGAATGACCGGCCGTGGAAGCCACTCGTTGAACAGGCGCTCTGCTCGCGTCCAAGTCACACGGGATCTCTGGCCGCGACGCTCTAGAGCGCCCCACCAGAGATTGGTGACATGAAAACGAAACGCCGTAGTGGCCCGCCCATTGCCGGGAACGGCATGATAGGCGTAGAAGCCCTGAACAACCTGCTTCAGCCATTGGCCCTGCTGTGCGATTGAGTGATGCCGTCGCTTCCGCAGTTCGTCCTTCACTCGCCTGAGCGTCGCCTGCATTCGATCGCGGCGGGTCTTTCGTTGCACAAAGAAATGTCCCGCACGTGCGCGTCCGCAGATGAACGTAAATCCCAGAAAATTGAAGGTCTCCGGCTTTCCAAGACCCTGTCGTTCTCGATTGAGCGCCGCAAAGCGTCCAAACTCGAGCAACCGTGTCTTCTCCGGATGCAGTGACAACGAAAATCGCTCCAACCGCTCGCGCATGTCGCATAAAAACTGCATGGCGTCGGCGTGGTGTTGAAATCCGAGGATACTGTCATCGGCGTACCGCACGATGACCATATCTCCACGGGCGTGCCGTTTGCGCCATTGGTTCGCCCATAGGTCGAACACATAATGGAGGTAGGCGTTAGCCAACAGGGGCGAAACTGTCGCGCCGTGCGGCGTGCCCTCCTCGCTATCTGTCCAGACCCCTTCTTCCAGCACTCCGGCCTGCAGCCATTTGCAGATTAGTCGGATCATGCGCTCGTCGCCAATCCGGTGCCTCAGGAATCGAACTAACCACTCTCGGCTGAGTCGATCGAAAAAGCTGCGGATGTCGACATCAGAATCCAGCTCACCTTCTTCCGGTCAATTCCAACACAAAGCGCATCCAGCGCATCATGCTGACTACGCCCCGGTCGGAACCCGTATGAGAACCCGAGGAAATCCTCCTCGTAGACGGCGTTGAGCACCGCCACCGCTGCACGCTGAACGATCTTGTCTTCCAGTGCAGTGATTCCCAACGGCCTTTGCTGCCCATCCGGCTTGGGTATGTACTTTCTCCGGCTGGGTAACGCCCGGTATGTGCCCCCTTGGACCCGCCCGTGCAGACCGACGAGATTGCTCTCCAGATCCGCTTCGTAATCCTGCCACTTCAGGCCGTCCACACCCGGTGCCGCATTGCGCTTTAGCGCGTAGAACGACAATCGGAGGAGGTCGACACTGATGTGGTGGAGCAACGCGGTGAACCGCTCCTTCTTCCTTGCCCTCGCTGCTTTGCGTACACGTTCCAGCGCTTGTGACACGCGCGCCCGGCACTGGGTCCGGTGCGTGCTTTGCTGGCTCGCGTTCCCTTCGGCCCTCGTCCTTCGCTCCGTCGCCTCCCCGGCCGCTTGTTCAGCAGCCGCGTTCCTCGACTTCTTCGCTACTTTGACGAGGTCAGACTTCTTGGGGCCGTTCATCATCGGCTACGGCTTCTCACCTTCCCGATGCGGACCGGTGATGCTCGCCGGCCAGCCCCAAGATCTCCCGGTTCCCGTGCAAGGAGCGTCCGCACATGCCAGGTTCTCAGACCACGCCGGATCTTAGAGGCACTTGCGGTAGCGCACCCCTTCGTGTCGCCTTCCACGTATGTGACCGTGTCGGCATCCGGGATCACCCTTTCGCGGCTCCATGGCTGGCCTGTGCGCTCCCCTGTCAACGCTTCACCCCCATCCTCACGGACGGCAGTGCATAACTCGGGGTCAGCGTAGATCGCTACTCTTTCACTGTAGTGGACTTGCACCACCTACTCCTTGCCGGTTTTGCCGGCGCACCACATACGGTAAACCCAAACTGCCGCCCAACACATGACAGAGTTTGTAGTGGAGGGTCATCGAGGATCCGCCCAACGCCGGGCCGCGAAGCTAGGCGCGATACTGAGCCGCGTTGCGCCCTCGAGCCTGGCGGATCGCGGGCCCGCCCCGCTAAGCGCAGCGATCGCCTCACCGGACATCGGCGTGATCAGCGGATTGCGATCGACGGCAAAGACGCCCTCGACCGCATCGGGGAGCGCATTTTAGGCCCGAGGTCACCGAAATATGCACCGGCACCGAGAGAATGAAGTCGACGTCGTTGATCGCGGTCTCGGGGAGGATCGCCGGATCGCGCCGCGTGGTCTCGACGCCCTCCTGCGTCTCGCCGAGCACGTCGGTCATTTCGGAGCAAGTATAGGTGGTTTCAATTGCGGTCTGGTCGATGCCCGTCCTCAGCGCGCTCGTTCTGCTGAGGCAGATGGCTGATCCGCAGCCGAGCGCGACGACGAGATCGGCCCTCGATCCTGCGAAGCGAGCGAAGGCGCGCTCGGTCGACGGGCGAGTGCATCTCGGCATCGGTGAAGGCGCCGACGACCCGTTCGACCAGCCGCTACAGGGTTCCAGACCACGAACCGAGCGAGTTCGACCTCCTGAGCAGTAGCCCCTCCATCGTCAGCGGCCGAAGATCACACGGGACGGCATGCCGGAGAAGTCGAAGCAATCGAGCATGAAGAGGATCAGGCGCGGGCGTAGGGCGTTGACTGGCTCGACTGCTCGTGGATCGACATCAACCGCTCGATACCGCTCGCCGCGTTGCTCAGGATCGGCAGATAATCATTGATCATCGTGTCCATGCTTACTCGGGCGACGTCGCACCCGACCCCGAGGGCGGCCAAAACTTCGCGGCCGGAATGAAGCGGTACCGCGATCGAGCGATGCCCCATCATCGTCTCCTGATCGTTGGTCGCCCAACCCTGCTTCCTGACGACGGCCAGTTCGGCAAGCAATTTGTCGAGCAAGTCGATGGTGCGTGGGGTGAGCGGCTCCAGTCGGCAATTCTTGTATCGCGCAGTGACCTCGCGATCGCTGAAGGCCCCAAGCAGCAGCTTTCCCGGCGAGGTCGCGTGAGCGGGATAGCGCGTGCCGACGGACATATAGTCACGGCTCAATCGCCTGGCGGTGGCGCGAGCCACATAGACCACGTCAGTGCCGTCGAGCACCGAAATCGAGCAGCTACCGTCGACCTTATCAGTCAGCTCCACGAGATTAGGCTGCGCGAGGCTCGCGAAGGGCAGTGACGAGAGATACGAGAACCCAAGCTGAAGCACGCGCGGCATGAGCCGAAACCGGTTACCCTCGGCAGCGGCGTAGCCGAGTTGCTGCAGGGTGCGCAGCACGCGCCGGGCCGAGCCGGGCGTGAGGTGCGTTTTGCGCGCCACCTCGCTCAGGGTCATCGTTGGATCCTTCTCGCCGAAAGCTTTGATGACAGCGAGCCCTTTGGCCAGCGACTGAATGAACTCGCCGTCTTCGCCCCGGCCGGCCACCGTTTCCGCGTCATCGTCCATCTCTGCGCCTCCTGCGCCTTCTCTTGCCCCACTACCGCGGCGGGTGCGCGCGGACAAATGCTTCGTTGACCTCGACGCCCCAGCCCGGCCCCTGCGGAACAATGATGTGGCCGTCCTCGACGCTGACCGACGCGGTCAGGAACTCCGGCTTCCAGGGCACGTCCTCGGGATCATACTCCACCGCCCTGAGGTTCGGGATGGCGGCCGCGAAATGCGCACTGATCACGTCGCTGAGCCCGCCGCCGCAATAGTTGTGGGTGGACACATTGACATCATAGGTCTCGGCCAGCGCCGCCATCCTGAACGCTTCCAGATAGCCGTTCCAAATAAGGTCGATCACCGCCACGTCCACCGAACCGGTGTCCAGGAAGGGCTTCAGCCCGATGCGGCCATAAAGTGCTTCGAGCGAGGCGATGGGAAAACGGGCCGCCGACCGGATGCGGGCCAACGCGGCGGGATTGTAGGTATCGACCTCGAGCCAGGCGAGCCGGTGCGGCTCGAGCACGCGTACGATTTCCAGAACGCCCTCGGTCTTGAGATGAAAGTTGATGTCGAGCATCAGCTCGGCATCTGGCCCTAGGCCGCCACGCAGCGCAGTGAGCTGGCGGTCGAGCGTGTGTAGCAGCGCGCGATCGAGATTGAGTGCGGGGTAGCCGGACGTATAGGCAAAGCCCGGGCCCACATTCGCGAACCCCCCGCGGGTCTCCGCGACAAGGCCGGTCTTCACTGCGCGATAGCCGCGCGCTCTCGCCTCCTGACCCAGCTTCGCCCAATCATCGAACGTCCTCAGCGGCGGCACCCAGCAGCTCCGGGTGGCGCACGCGGAATGTGCCGAGGTGGGACCAGTAGACCGGGACTCGGTCGCGCAGGGCCCCGCCGAGCAGGGCATGGACGGGGACGCCAAGTACCTTCGCCTTGATGTCGAGAAGCGCGTTGAGCAGCGCGCCGATCGCGTTCTGATTGATCCCGCCCTGCGCTTGGATCGTGCGTCCCCGGAGGAGCGCCGCGACCTGTTCGACAGCTCTCGGGTCCTTGCCGACGAGCAGCTCGCCCAAAGCGTGGATAACGCCCGTAACACCCGCGGTTCCGAAGTGCTCGCCCTACTCGGACCAGCCGACCAGGCCGCCGTCCGTCGCAATCTTGACGAAACAAACATTGCGCCAGCCCCCATCGGCCTGCAATGTCTCTATCGTTTCGATCTTCATGATGCCCCGTCGGTGGGATCGCGTCTCCGATTGTCGGAAATGCTTCCGGAACTCGGTAAATGCCAGAAGGCGGCTGCGTCGTCCATAGGGAGAGGCAGATCGCGACGTTCGGTTGAGGTGATACGTGAGCTGTTACTGTCTCGCGGCGTCGGTTTTCCGCAATACGGAAGAGTTTTCGTTTGCCGACAACAGATCTCGTGCGCTAGCTTCTCAGGAAAACGGTGCCGCCCAATGGCGCCTTGTTCAGCTGCTAAGCGGCGAAACCCCGGAGGCTCGCTCATGAGTATCGTCGATGTTGAAACCCGCCCGTCGCACCCGTTTCTGGACGGCAAGCCCAAGCAGCTTTTGATCGGCGGCAAATGGGTGCCCGCCGTCAGCGGCAGGACGTTCCCGAGCATTAGCCCGGTCAATGGCGCCGAGCTCGCCAGGATCGCCGAGGGCGGCGCCGAGGACATTCACCTCGCTGTTGCCGCCGCGCGCAAGGCGTTCGAGGGGCCGTGGCGCAAGGCATCCCCGTTCGATCGACAGGCGATGCTGCTGCGGCTGGCCGATCTCGTCGAGAAGGATTTTCCCGATGTAGCGGTGCTCGACACGCTCGACATGGGCGCGCCGATCAGCTTCACCGGCGGCCGCAAGAACCGGAACGTCGGCCTTATCCGCCACTATGCCAGCCTCATAGTGTCGATGCATGGCGATACCAACGAGAATTCACTGCCCGGAGATTTCTTCACCTACACGCTGAAGGAACCGGTGGGCGTCGTGGGCGCCATTACTCCGTGGAATGCACCGCTCAGCGCCGCGATCTGGAAGATCGGTCCGGCCATCGCCACCGGCTGCACCGTCGTCCTCAAGCCCGCCGAGGAGGCCTCGCTTTCGGTCCTGCGACTGGGCGAGCTGATCCTGCAGGCCGGAATCCCCGATGGCGTGGTCAATATTGTCACCGGCCCCGGCGAGACGGCTGGCGCGGCGCTCTCGGCACATATGGATGTGGACAAGCTCGCCTTCACCGGCTCGCACCTCACGGGACAGAAGATCGTCCAGGCTTCGGCCGGCAATCTCAAGAAGCTTACCCTTGAACTCGGCGGCAAGTCGCCGGATATCGTCTTTGCGGACGCCGACCTAGACCTTGCCGTGCCGGGCGCCGGCATGGGGGTCTTCATCAACTCCGGGCAGGTCTGCTCCGCCGGCACGCGTCTCTTCGTCGAGCGCAAGATCTATGAAGAGTTGATCGGGCGCGTCGCGGAATTCGGCAAGAATCTCCGCGTCGGCCAGCCACTCGATCCCAACACGCAGATCGGTCCCCTGGTATCGACCGCCCAACTCGAGCGCGTAATCGGCTATTTCGAGGTCGGCCGCAGCGAGGGTGCGCGGGCGATCGTCGGCGGCCGGCGCCTGACGGATGGCGACTACGCCAAGGGCTATTTCGTGAGCCCGACGGTCTTCGCAGACGTGAAAGACACCATGCGCATCGCGCAGGAGGAGATTTTCGGGCCGGTGCTATCGGCCTTCCCCTTCGATGATATGGACGACCTCATCAAGCGCGCCAATTCGACGATGTTCGGGCTCGGCAGCGGCGTGTGGACCCGTGACGTAAGCAAGGCGCACAAGATGGCCCGCGCCATCCGCGCCGGAAACGTCTGGATCAACAATTACGGCGCCATGGACGTGCAGATGCCGTTCGGCGGCTACAAGATGAGCGGCTACGGCCGCGAATCCGGCCGCGAGGCGCTGGAGCCGTATCTTCAGACCAAGTCGGTCTATGTCAAGCTTGCCTGACCGCGCCGAAGGACGAGGCCCGGGGACCGGCTGACCAGCAAGCCGGCGGCCGCCCCGTCCGGCCTTGGGGGAGTTCATGTACGACTATGTCATCGTGGGCGGAGGGTCGGCCGGATGCGTCCTCGCCAACCGGCTCTCGGCCAAATCCGCCAACAAGGTGCTGCTGCTCGAGGCCGGTGAGGATACGCCACCCGGCATGGTTCCCGAGGAAATCGCTGACGCCTATTGGGTGCGCGCTTACCTCAACCCGCGGTTCCTGTGGACCGATCTGAGGGTCACGACGCAGGCGATATCGCACAACAATGCGCCGGGCGGCTCGGCGCCTCTGCGCCGCTACGAGCAGGCGCGCGTACTGGGCGGCGGATCGTCGATCAACGGCCAGCTCGCCAACCGTGGGTCGCCTAACGACTACGACGACTGGGAGAGCCGTGGCGCGCGGGGCTGGAACTGGAGCACTGTTCTTCCCCATTTCAGGAAGCTCGAGCACGACCACGACTGCGATGGGCCCTATCACGGCAAGGACGGCCGCATCCCGGTCACGCGCGTCATGCCGGCTCAATGGTGCGGGCATGCGAAGGCTGCGGGCGAGGCGTTCAGGCTCGCCGGCTACGACTATCTCCCCGACCAGAATGGCGAGTTCCGCGACGGTTACTTCGCCATCACCATGTCCAACGCCTATGACCGGCGTGTCTCCGCGGCCGTCGCCTATCTGGATGGCGCAACGCGCGCGCGCCCAAATCTCACCATCGCGACGAAGGGGCGCGTAACGGAGCTGCTGTTCGAGGATATCCGCTGCGTCGGCGTGAGAGCGACAGTCGGCGGCAAAGCGCAGGAATTCCGCGCCAGGGAGGTCATCCTCTCCGCCGGAGCCATTCATTCGCCGGCGCATCTCCTCCGCGCGGGCATCGGCCCGGCCGGTGAACTCAAGGACCTCGAAATCGCCGTCAGGGCGGACCGGCCGGGAGTGGGCAAAGGCCTGATGGACCATGCCGGGGTGATCGTTGCCGCCTATATGAAGCCCGAAGCACGGCTCGACCGGCGGATGAAACGCCATGCCGTCCTGGGCCTGCGCTGGTCGTCGGGCACGGACGGCGCCCCGCAGGGCGATATGTTCATGGCAGTACTGTCGAAGAGCACCTGGCACGAGGTCGGAAGGCAGCTCGGCTCGTTTCTCACCTTCATCAACAAGCCCTTCTCGGAGGCTGGCGAGGTCCGGCTGCACAGCAGCGATCCGCTGCAGGAGCCGCGGGTGGATTTCAACCTGCTGTCGGACTATCGCGACGTCACGCAACTCCTGGCCGGTGTCAAGAAGGCGGCCGAAATGCATCGGCTCGCGCCTCTCAAGGCGATCACCGGTCCGCCCTTCCCCGCCTACTACAGCGACCGGGTCAAGAAGTACTTCTCGATTACGCGCACCAACGCGGCGCTGACGTCGGTGCTGGCGCGCGTGCTCGACGGGCCGCCGCCGCTCAGGCAATGGGCGATCGACAACCTCATGCTCGAAAAATACGATATGAGGAGAAGTCCTCGAAGATAAGCAAACCGGCGAGGCCTTCGTGCGCGAAGCCGCAACTGGCGTCTGGCATGCGACCTCGTCCAACCGCATGGGCGCCGCTGACGACCGGCGTGCGGCGGTCGATGAGGAGGGCCGCGTTTATGGCGTCGAGGGCCTGCGCGTGATCGATGCTTCGATCATGCCGGTGATTCCCTGCGCCAACACCAACTTTCCCACCATGATGGTCGCCGAGAAGATCGCCGCGGCGATGACGGAACTGGGCTGATGCCAGACCCGATCGAGCGGGTCAACTCCTTTCATCTTGCGATCCCGTCCGTGTACGGCGGGCCCCAGCCGGAGCGCGACGTGCAGTGGACCAAAATCGAGCTGGTGCTGATACGCGTGGAGACCCGCACGGGCTTTGCCGGCTGGGGCGAAGCCTTTGGGCACCGAGTGTGCAGCACGACATGCGCGGCCCTCCGAACGTTAATCGCGCCCGCGGCCGTCGGCCTCGACAGCGACAACATTGCCGGTGTGAGCGCTCAACTCCGGCGCCTCCTTCATACTTATGGTCTCGAGGGCCCCATCGGCTTCGGCCTCTCCGGCCTCGACATCGCGCTTTGGGATATCCGCGGTCAGCGGGAGGGCGCACCAATTCACCGTCTCCTGAATCCAAAGTCCGTCGGCGGCTCAGTGCCTGCCTATGCGAGCCTGCTGCGCTACGGCGACCCCGAGATGGCTGGCCGCGCCGCCGCCGACGCCGTGCGACGCGGTCACCGGGCCGTCAAGCTGCACGAAGCCGACGTGGAGGCGGTCGTTGCCGCGCGCGAGGCCATGGGGCCGGATGTGCGGCTCTCGCTCGATGTCAATTGCCGCTGGTCTGTCGGCGAGGCGATCGCCGCCGCGCAGCGTCTGGAATCTCTGGCACTCGACTGGATCGAGGAGCCCTGCTGGCCGGCAACGGCCGAATCGCTAGCCGCCTTCTCCGTCGCTTCCTCGATACCGGTCGCGGCGGGCGAGAATGCCGGTTCGTTGGAGAGCCTTGAGCACATCGCGATCGCGGGCGGAGCCACTTACCTCCAGCCCAGCGCCGCCAAGCTTGGCGGATTGAGCGCCCTTCTCGCCGCACGGGATATCGCGGCCCGCTTGGCCGTCCGCCTTGCACCCCACTCGGCCTATTTCGGTTGCGGCCTCGCTGCGACGCTCCATTTCTGCGCGGCCTTTGGCCTCGACTGCGAGTGGTACGACTGTTGCCTCGACCAAAGCCCAAGCGGGCTCCTGCCGGCGGGTGGCCGGCTGACTGTCCCAGACATGCCCGGGCTCGGTATCGCAATCCCCCGCGACCTCATCGACCGATACCAAGTCGCGGGTGGTGCTTCATTCCGCAGTTGACAAACCCATCACCATCCGTGATCCTCCGGATATTGGAATAATTTCCGCTATACGAAAATTCGATAGCAGGAAGTGCAACGGCCGCGGCCGTGCACCGGCTGACAGGGGGTAGGAACACAACAGCATGCGACCTGAAATCGGCTCGCGCGTCGCCATTGTTGGTATCGGGCGAGCTCTGGCCGTGAAGTCCGGCGGCGTTCCTCAGACGCCGCTCCAATTGGGCGCGAAGGCGGCCGTGGAGGCCATGCGGAGGGCCGGGATCAAGCGCTCGGATGTCGGCGCGCTGTTCACTGGCCGCACACCGCAATCCTACATGGTGCTTCAATATAACCAGTCGCTGATGAACGAGCTGAAGATCGGGCCGACGTTCAACAGCGAAATGACCGCACACGGCGCGGGCGCACTGGGTGGGCTTCGGATCGCCGCTCTTGCCCTCGACGAAAGCGTGATCGACTATGCGCTCGTGGTCACGAACGAGGCGAGCGGGCTGTGGATGGACCAGGTCGGCTCGAACGCTTCATGGGAGGGCGACCTGCAGTTCGAGGCTCCCTATGGGAGTACGACGCCGTCGCTCTACGCCCAGTTCGCGCGCCGTTACATGTACGAATATGGGATTACGTCGGAGATGTGCGCCCGCAGCGCCGTTGAGAACCGCCGCTGGGCGCTTGAACATCCGCATGCCGCCATGCGGCACAAGGGCCCGATAACCGTCGAGGATGTGGTCAATTCGCGCATGATCGCCTCGCCTTTGCATTTGCTCGATTGCGCCGTCTGGTATCCGGGAGGCATTGCGACAGCGATCGTGCTCACCCGCGCCGATATCGCGCGCGAGAAACACGACGAGGTCACCTATCTCAATGGCTTCGGCCAGTGCTCGACGCATGAATGGGTCGGCGAGCGCATGGGCGGCTGGGGCTACGAGCCGCTGTCGGACGGCCCCGACCTTATCAACACCGGCGCCAGCGTTGCAGCCAAGCAGGCCTATGCGATGGCCGATATTTCTCCCGAGAACATTGATGTGGTCCAGACCTCCGCCCCCTTCAGCTTCGCCAATCTGATGATGCTCGAGGACCTGGGCTTCTGCGGCCGTGGCGAAGGCGGCGCGTTCGTCGCCTCTGGAGGCGTCGACTATGACGGAGGTCTCCCCTTCAATACCAACGGTGGCTATCTCTCCTTCGGACAGGTGGCGCAGGGGCTTTATAACCTCACCGAGACAATCGACCAGCTTTGGGGCCGCGCCGAGGGCCGGCAAGTCGAAGACCCAAAGGTCGGCTTGGTGCATGGCCATGGCGGCGTGCTGGCTTGTCATGCGGTTGTGATCGTTTCCCGCGAGCGGCTGCAATGAGCGCGATGCCCGACACGCAAATCGATTGGTCGAAGGGCCTGCGCTTCATGGCCGGACCCTATTTCGTGGGCCTTTATCAGCCGTCACCGGAAACCGTCGGCTTCTGGGAAGGAGTCGCGGCGGACGAACTGCGCGTCAAGCGGTGCACGACCTGCAATCACCTCTCGCATCCCAAAAGAATCGTCTGCACCCAATGCGGGGCGAGCGAGCTGGAGTGGATTCCCGTTTCGGGCAAGGGTGAGATCTATAGCTTCAGCGAAGTGCATCGCGCGCCGACGCCTGCGTTCGCGTCCTCGGTTCCCTATGCGGTGGGCGTGGTGCGGCTGGCGGAAGGCGTGTACCTCTTCACCCGCCTGTTCGCCGATCCGGGGCGTCTCGAAATCGGCGTCCCCGTGCGATGCGAGTTCCGTGTGCTGGAACTCGGGCAGAAGATGCCGGTCTTCATTGTGGAGGGAAGATGAGGAAGGGGCCGCTGGCAGGCATCCGGATCCTTGATACAACGCGCGCGCTCGCCGGTCCGCTGACCACGATGGTGCTTGGCGACCTTGGCGCCGACGTCATCAAGCTCGAGCTGCCCGGTACCGGCGATGAAACGCGGTTCTGGGGACCGCCCTTCGCCAAGAACGCCGGGCCGACCTTCATTGCCTATAACCGCAACAAGCGGTCGGTCGCGATTGACCTCCACCGCGAGGAAGGTCGCCGTCTCTGCCTCGACCTGGCGCGCAGGTCGGACGTGTTCGTCGAAAATTTCCGTCCCGGAACAATGGAGCGGTTCCGACTGGGCTACGAGGACATAAAGGCAGTCCGGCCCGACATCATCTATTGCTCGATCAGTGGCTACGGGCAAACCGGTCCGATGGCTAAACGCCCTGCTCTCGACCTGATGATCCAAGCGCTGAGCGGGCTGATGAGCCTCACTGGCGACCCATCGGGCCGGCCGATGAAGGCTTCCGCCCCCGTCGCCGACGTGATGGGCGGCTTCTCGGCCATCGTCGCGATCATGGGCGCGGTGATGGAGCGGCAGAAGACCGGCGAAGGCCGCTTCCTCGATATCTCGATGCTCGACGGCATCATGACGCTGATGGGCCAAGCTGTGGCGGTCCATGGCATGAGCGGCCAGAGCCCTGCGCGGATGGGCAACGCCCATCCGCTAATGGCGCCCTATGAGAGCTTCCGCTGCGCCGACCGCGAGATCGTGATCGCGGTGACCAATGAAAAATCGTGGACGCAGTTTGCGGCCATCGCCGAGTTCAGCGGCCTCGGCAGCAACCCAAACTACGCAACGCCGCCGCTCCGCAGTCAGAACCGAAAGCCGCTCCTCGGCGAGGTCGAGCGCATCTTCCTCAAAAAGCCCGCAAACTATTGGGTGGCTGTCCTCGAGAAGGCCGGCATTCCGGTCGAGCCAATCAACCGGCTCGACGAGATCCTCGATCACCCGCAACTCGTCGAACGTGGTAGCGTCATTCCGGTCGAATATCCGGCGGGTTCAGGGAACTTCATCATGACCTCCGGCATGCCTTGGAGGGCCGTCGCCCGCGAAGACCGGACCCGCAACCCGCCCGATCTGGGGGAACATACCGAAGAGGTGCTGCGGGAGCTCGGGCTCTTCGCCGAAAAGACCGAGATGGCAAAATGACCGAGACCTATACGGTCGCCGACGCCGTAGCGGAATTCCTCGCTGCGGCTGGCGTCCACTGCGCGTTCGGCGTCGCCTCGGTGCACAACCTGCCGCTGCTCGACGGCATCGGCCGGCGCAACGCCATCCGGTTCGTTCCTGCCCGCGGCGAGATGGGCGCCGCCCATATGGCCGACGGCTATGCGCGAGTGACCAACGAGCTCGGCATCGTGATCTCCAGCACCGGCCCCGGTGCCGCGAACGCTGTGGGCGGCCTGCTCGAGGCGCGGATGGCGGGCACGTCGATACTTCACATCACGAGCCACACCAACAGCAAATATGCCGACCGCGAGATGGGTACGGTGCACGAGCCGCTCGACCAGCTCGGCATGCTGAAGGGTGTCTCCAAGACCGCGTATCGGCTGCGCGCACCGCAGCATGTGCTAGGGGTGCTGGCGCGTGCCGCAACCGATGCGCTCACGATCCCGAGCGGTCCGGTCAGCGTCGAGATTCCTATCGATATCCAGCGCATGGCGATCCCCCGTCCCGCGACGCTCGACACGCTTACCATCCGGCCGCCGAGGCCGCCCGGCCCGACCGCAGCCGAACTCGACGCCCTCGTCGACCGAGTCCTCGCGGCCAAGCGTCCGATGATCTATCTCGGCACCGGCGGACGCGGCAGCGGCCCGACGATGCTGAAGCTTCTCGACATGGGCTTCTGCATGGTCTCGAGCTGGAAGGGTCGCGGGGTCGTGCCGGACGATCATCCGCTGAACCTCTCGGGCCTTCAGGGCAACGGCATCAAGTCGATCCAGGAGTTCTACAAGAGCGTAGACCTCATGCTCGTGGTCGGCGCGCGAACACGCATTCACGAGCTGGGCGAGTTCGGGATGGAGCTCCCTCGGAACATCGTTCAGATCGACGCCGATCCGATGGCCGACGGCCGCACCCTGGTCACGAAGCTCTTCCTCTGCGCCGATGCGCCGCAGACGCTCCAGGCGCTGCTGCCGCGCATCTCGGGCAGAATGGCGATCGATCCGAAATTTCCCGACGAGTTCAGGACCGTGAAGAAGGCGGCGTGGGTTGAATTCCTTGGATCGCTTGGGATTTACGCCAGCTTCATGCACCAGATGCGGGCGGCGCTCCCTCAGGGCGCAATCCTGGCGCGCGACATAACGCAGAGTACCTCCACATGGGCCAATCGCATCTTCGCGCTGGCTGCGCCGGAGGAGAACGTTTATCCGGTGAGCGCAGGTATCGGACAGGGCCTGCCGCTCGCGATCGGCGCCGCGACGACGGGCAGAAAGACAGTGCTTCTGACGGGTGACGGCGGATTCCTGCTCAATTTCGGCGAGCTCTGGACGGCGATCCAGGAACGTCTCGACCTTAGCATCGTGGTCATGAACGACAACGGCTACGGCGTGATCAAGAAGCTCCAGAACACGCTGCATGACGGCCGCCGCTACTTTGCCGATCTCATCAATCCCAACTTCGGGGAGCTGGCCCGCATCTCGGGCCTCGGCTACTGGAAATGCAGCAGCGCCGACAGCTTCGGCGTGACCGTCGCCGAGGCGGTGAAGCGGCCGGGCCCCAATCTCGTCGAAGTCGACATGACCGCGATCGGCGAGTTCGACAACTACTTCCCGTTCAAGGCGCCGCCGACGGGATAGCAAGGGGAGGCCGATGCAGATCGTTCGCACCACTGCCCGCGGTTATCGCCTGCCCTTGCGCGAACGCATGGTCTCGAGTCGCCTGACCATGACACATCGCGAGCTGGTGCTGGTCGAGATCCATACCGACGCCGGGATTGTCGGCACCGGCTGGTGCACAACGGCCGGCGTGGGCGCGATGGCCGCCAAGGCGTTGATCGATGCCTATCTTGCCCCCACTCTCACGGGCGAGGATCCGCGGAACACCGAGCGTCTGTGGCGGCGCATGTGGATGGAATGCCACGCGGCCGGGCCCGGCGGCATCACCACGCTGGCGCTCGCGGCGCTCGACATCGCGCTCTGGGACATCAAGGCCAAGGCGCTCAACGAACCGCTGCACCGGCTGCTCGGCGGCGCGAAAGCGAACGTGCCGGTCTATGCTAGTGCAATCAACCTCCACCTTAGCAAGGAGCAACTGGTCGAGCAGGCGAAGTCGCAGCTCGGCCAGGGCTACACGCAGTTCAAGCTCAAGGTCGGCCTGCCCGACCCCTACGAGGATGTCGAGCGCTGCAAGGCCGTGCGCGAGGTCATCGGCCCAGAATCGCTGCTGATGGTCGACGCCAACCAGAAGTGGGGGATCGGGGAGGCGATCCAGCGCTGCGCCATGCTCGCGGAGGTCTCGCCCTTCTTCGTCGAGGAGCCCCTGCTTTCGGATGACGTGCACGGCCACCGAAAGCTCCGCGATGCTACGAAAGTCCCGATCGCTATCGGCGAGCAGCTCAGCAACCGATACGATTTCTGGAACTACGTTCGCGACGACGCGGCCGATTTTCTCGAACCCGATGTGTGGAAGGTTGGCGGGATCAGCGAGTTCATGAAGATCGTGTCATTGGGTGCGGCGTCGAACATTGACATCTCGCCGCACGGCGCGATGGAGATCTCCGTCCACCTCGCCGCGGCGGCGCCCAACGCGCTCCACGTCGAGAACATCTTCGGCCTCAACCTCCACGATTTCGGTGCCACCGCCACGCCGCTGCCGATCAAGCATGGACGACTGGTCCCTCCGGATGCACCCGGTCATGGCGTGGTGTTCGACGGTCCCTCGCTGATCGCCGAAAACGAGATCCTGCCGGGCCAAGCGATCCAGCGCGAGCCGCTGCAGCGACGGGAAAGTTCGGGATGATGAGGCCCCAAACCATGCGCCCTTTCGAGGGGATCAAAATCGTCGATCTGACGCACGTGCTTGCCGGACCTTTTGCGACCTACCAGCTCGCCGTGTTCGGCGCCGATGTCATCAAGATCGAAATACCACACGATCCAGACCAGACGCGGCTGCTCGGCTCCGACCGCGACCTCGCCCGCAGCCGGATGGGAACCTTCTTCCTGTCGCAGGGCTCGAACAAGCGCTCGATGACCATTGATCTCAAGACCGAAGCGGGACGCGACATTTTCCACAAACTCCTCCGCATCTCCGACATCATGGTCGAGAACTACCGGCCTGGCGCGATGAAGACGCTAGGACTGGGCTATGAGGACACGTGCAAGATCAATCCAAGACTGATCTACGCCTCGATGTCGGGATTCGGGCAGGACGGCCCGCGTGCGACGCACACCGCTTACGATCCCACGATCCAGGCCACCTCGGGCCTGATGGCTGCCACCGGCACGCCTGAAGTCGCACCGCTGCGCAACGGCACCTCGGCCATCGATTATGCGAGCGGTACCATGGGCGCATTCGCGCTCGCCGCCGCCCTCTTTCAGCGCGAACGCACGGGGCTCGGGCAATATATCGACATGGCCATGCTCGACGTCGCCTTGATTCTCATGGGCACGCACGTCTCGGGGTATCTGCGCAATGGCTGGCATCCGAGGCCCATCGGCAACAAGGTGGAGGTGTCCACCAACTACCTTTACGACGCGAGCGACGAACCAATCCTGCTCGCCGCCAGCAACCTCCGGCAGCAGAAGCGGCTGTGGACGCTGCTCGGCCGGCCTGATATGGCCAAGAATACCCAGGAGGAGCGTCGCGCCGACCACGTCCGCGAATGCGCGACGCTTGCCGACATCATGAAGACGCGAACTGCGGCCGAATGGGAGGAATTCCTGCAGGCGAACCATGTTCCAGCGGCGCGCATCTGGAAAATGGCCGAGGCGCTGACCGATCCTCAGATCGAAACGCGAAAGGTGATCCACAAATTCGACAGCGCGCCGGGCGTACCGGGCCCGTTCGGGGTGCCAGTCGCCGCCTTCAAGCTCGCGCATGGCGGCGCGCGCGTCGACACACCGCCGCCGCGCTTCGGCGAGCACAACGACGAGGTGCTGCACGAGCTCGGCTATTCCGACGCCGAAATCGCGCGGCTACGTGAGGACAAGGTGATCGGCGCGCGGCCACCGGAAGAGGGCGCCTAACGCGCATCGGCAAGCAGGACAACGCCTTAGGGAAAGTCTGAATAAGTAGCTCGACTTAATGAAGCCACGCGAGCGGCCGTTTTGGTTTGAAACGATGTCGGCGCGGCTCGGCGAGTGGCTTTACGTTTGTCTGTGTGGCAAGGGTGCATAGCCGGATTGTGGGCGCGCTACGCGCCTTGCCACCGCAACAAGTGTCGCCGGGCGAGGAAGAGGTTGGCCAGCGCGCAGGTCACGAAGAGGCGGTTGGCATTCTTGTCCAGGCCACGATAGCGAACTTTGGCGAAGCCGAAGACCCGCTTGATGACGCCGATACTATGCTCGACCTTGGACCGGACCTTCGACTTGGTGCGGCTCTTGGCCCGTTCGATCTCGTCCACGATACCGCGATGGCGGTAGCGGCGGTTGGTGAAGTCTTTCGCGTTGGGCGCATGCGCCTTGATCACGTCGGTCTGGCCGCGGTACGCCTGATCGCCCCAAACGCGCGTCTCCTCGCCGTGCATCAGGTCCGGCAATATTTCGCTATCGGCGACATTCGCGGCGGTCGCGACCACGGCGTGGATGATCTTGCTTCGGCTGTCGATGCCGACATGCGCCTTCATGCCGAAATACCACTGGTTTCCCTTCTTGGTCTGGTGCATGTCGGGATCGCGCGCCTTCTCTGCATTCTTGGTCGAGGATGGCGCGGCGATGATGGTCGCGTCCACGATCGTGCCCTTCGACAGCTTGAGCCCCTTGGCTTCAAGATGCCGATGCACCTCCTCGAACAGGCGGCTGCCCAAGTCGTGACGCTCGATGAGATGCCGGAAGCGGCACACCGTGGTCTCGTCCGGAACCGGCTCGCGGCCCAGGTCGATGCCGACAAATCCGCGCATCGCCAGCGAATCGTAAAGCGCTTCCTCCACCGCCGGGTCCGACAGGTTGAACCACTGCTGCAGAAAATAGATGCGCAGCATTCGCTCGACGCCCACCGGCGGCCGACCATTGCCCGGCTTCGGGTAAACCGGCTCAACCAGCGCGCACAGCACTGACCATGGCACCACCTGATCCATCTCAGCGAGAAAAACAGCCCGGCGTGTCGTCTTCCTGTACCGCTCGAACCCAACCGCCGCCAGCGTCGCCTGCTTCATCGAGCCACCCAATATGCTTCCGCACACTGATCCCTATGAATCACACAACCCTCGTCGCGTCGACAACTTCTTCAGAGTTTCCTTAGCGGCCGCTGCCCCGGCGGACGAGGACACGATCACCCGTCCGGGGCGGGCCCCTACTTGGAGGTGATCGGCAAGGGCGGGGTCACGGACTATTTCTATTTCCTCGTCATTGGCGCCGTGAAGGGGAGCATCTGGGCATCAGGATTTCGACCAACATCCGCAGAGGTGCCATGGACGACGATGCGCTCGCCATTCTCCTTTGATAGGAGGGGGAATGGGAGGTGACAGCGCCGCCGCTCCTCGACGGATCATGGAGCCGAGATTGGCGCCGCTGTTCGGTGAAATATATTCGCGCTCAGCGCGCTCTGCGGTCGCTCAGGATCATGTCGCCGCCCTTCTCGGCGATCATGATCACCGGCGCGTTGGTGTTTCCAGAAGTGATGGTCGGCATGATCGAGGCGTCGACAACGCGCAGGCCATCGAGCCCGCGTACGCGTAGCCGCTCATCGACGACCGCATCCTCCCCCTGCCCCATCCGGCGGGTTCCGACGGGATGAAAGACCGATGAGGCCGTCCGCCGCGCATAGGCGAGGATCTCCGCATCGGTTGCGATCTTGGCCGTCGGCGCGATCTCGTGCGGAGAGAACCGAACCAGCGCGCGTTGCGCGACGATTTGCCGGACCTTGGTGACGCCGGCAATTGCGATCTGCCGGTCTTCGGGCGTGCTCATGAAGTTGTTGATGATCGCGGGGCGCGCATGCGGATCGGGGCTGACGATCCGCAGATGACCCCGGCTCGTCGGCCGGCAGATGCAAACCGATGTGCCTATCCCGGGAAAGCTGTGCGTCGGCCCGCCGACGCGCTCATAGCTCGCGACGGAAATCTGGAGCTGGATGTCAGGCGCGACCACCGACGGCAGCGATTTAATGAAGCCCGTAAGCAGCGAGACCGGCGCTCCCATCGGTCCGCCGAGACCGAAAACGTAACGCGCGCCGAGCACGGCCTTGCGGAGCGGGCTGCGCAGCCAGTTGTTGAGGGTCGCCGTGTTGGAGACCTGGTGGAGAATGCGGATCATCCAGTGGTCGTGGAGGTTCTCGCCGACGCCAGGCAGATCGTGCACGACCGGAACGCCGGCCTGTCGCAGAAGCGTTGACGGCCCGACGCCGGAGACCTGCAGCAGATGCGGTGAGCCGAAGGTGCCAGTCGCAAGAAGGATCTCGCCCCGCGACGTCGCCTCGCGCTTCTCGCCGTCGACGCGATAAACCACCGACTTGGCGCGACGACCTTCAAAGACAATGCGCTCCGCCATCGCGCCAGTGACGATCCGCAGATTGGCCGCCTCCGGGCCGGTTCGAGGAAAGCCCGCGCCGAGGACCAGCGCTTGCCCTTGTGGATCGTCGTCTCGAACAGCGCAAAGCCTTCGCGCTCGCCCCCTTGTCGTAGTCCTCCGAGCGCTTGAAGTAGGGTAGAACGTCGTCCCAACCCCAGCCGATATTGCCGAACTGTCGCCAGCGATCGTAGTCGGAGGCATGACCGCGCACATAAACCATGCCGTTGATGGCCGATGAGCCACCCAGCCCGCGCCCGCGCGGCATGCTGATCACGCGGTTGTCGAGGCTCGGCTCCGGTTCACTCGCGTAGCACCAGTCGAAACGCGGATTCCCGTGCAGGAACGGAATGCCAAGAGGGGTGTCGATCCAAAAGCCGCGGTTCGTGCCGCCGGCTTCGAGCAGCAGCACCTTGATCTTGGGATCGGCCGAGAGCCGGTTGGCTGGCACGCAGCCTGCCGATCCGGCCCCGACGATCACGTAGTCGTACTCGTCCCGGGGCATCACGGCATTGCCGATCACGATTCCCTCCGCCGGCGGGTCATACTGCCCCGTAGCCGCCTGTGACATGGCAGGCGGCGGACGCGCCGCTCGTGGCCGGCATCAGTTCGGGCCGCACAGTTTCGCACATGGCGATCCGCAGCGGGCACGAATTGCGATAGGCGCACCCATCGGCGGCAGGCCGAATGACATCGGTTTCGGCGGCTTGTTCGAGGTCGACGCGTTCGGCGCGCGCTACCCGCACCAACTCGCGTGTGTAGGGATGCTGTGGCGCGGAGTAGATCGCCTCTGCCGTGCCGAACTCGACGATGCGGCCGGCATACATCACACCCACCATGTCGCTGATATGCCGCACCACGTTGAGGTCATGCGAGATGAAGAGATAGGCGACGTCGGTACGCCGCTGGACGTCATTGAGAAGGTTCAGGATCTGCGCCTGCATCGAAACATCAAGGGCAGAGGTCACCTCGTCGCAGACGACGAGTTGCGGCTCAAGCGCCAGTGCCCGTCCAATCGCAACGCGCTGCAGTTGGCCGCCGGAAAGCTGATTGGGGCGATTGACCACCACGTCGGCCGGCAGTCCGACGCTCTCGGCGATCGCCTCGGCGCGCCTGCGGCGGTCTCTGCGCGCCAGCAGCCCATGCGCGACGGGTGCCTCAGTCACGATCGTCTCGATCGTGTCGCGCACATTCATCGAAGAGAACGGGTCCTGCCAGACGACCTGCAGGCGTCGTCGCAGGTCACGCCGTCGCCGCGCGGTCATGCTGTGCGTCGAAATGCCGTCGATACGCAGCTCGCCCCCGGACATGGGAACCAGCGCGGTTGCAATGCGCCCGAGGGTCGACTTGCCGGAACCGCTCTCACCGACGAGCCCGATCGTCTGTCTGGGCTGGACGGAAAGGCTCACCCGATCGAGCGCGCTGACTTCGAAGTAGCGGCCGCCGCGCCTGACCGTGTACGTCTTGGAGACGTCGATGCACTCAATGATCGGCGTGGACACGGCCGCGCGCCTCCTCATAGAGCAGCGGGAAGTGGCAGCGGAACGTGGTGCCGGCCACGGCGCTCTGTTGCGGCAGAACGCCTGAGCAGACAGCCTTCGCGCGGTCGCAGCGCGGCGCGAAGGGGCAGCCGGGCAGCGCCTGGCTGAGGCCCGGCGGCAAGCCGCGGATGCCCCCGAGCTTGCCGCGCTCGCGGCCTAGGTCGAGTGAATCCATCAGCGCCTTGGTGTAGGGAAAGCGCGGCCGGCGAAGCACCTCGTCATGGGCACCGATCTCTCCGAGTATGCCGCCATACATGACCGCGACCCGGTCCGCGATGCTTTCGACCACGCGCAGGTCGTGGGTGATCAGCAGCGCGCCGATCGCAAACTCGCGCTGCAACTGTTTGAGCAGCGCGAGCAGGTGCGCGGCGGTCGTGACGTCAAGCGCGCTGGTCGGCTCGTCGGCAATCAACAGGCGCGGGTTGAGCACGAGCGCCATTGCGAGCGCGGCGCGCTGGCGCTGGCCGCCGCTGAGCTCGTGCGGATAGGAGAAGGCGATACGCTCGGGGTTGGGGAGCCGCACCCGGGCAAGCTGTTCGACGGTTTGCCGCCAGGCCTCGCTGCGGCTCGCCGCAGTGTGTACGCGGATCGTCTCGGCGATCTGCTCCCCAACCGTCCAGAGGGGACTGAAGGAGGAAAGCGCATCCTGGTTGACGAAGCCGATCTGCCGGCCGCGCACGGAGCGCATCTCATGCCGGTTCATGGTGAGGATTTCGCGACCATCGAGCTGGATGGAGCCCTCGACATTGGCCCCGTCGCCCAAGAGCCTCAGGCAAGCGAGTGCAAGCGTGCTCTTGCCCGACCCGGACTCGCCCACCACGCAGACCATTTCGCCGTCGCCGACCTCGAGGGAGAGAGAATTGACCGCCGGCCGGGCGGTATCGGGATAGCGGACGACAAGGTTCTCGATGGCAAGCACGGACAGCCCTTATCGCCGCTGCCGTGTCGCGATCCAGTCGCCAAGGATCGAGAGCGACGCGGCGGTGAGCGTGACTGCGAGGCCAGGGAAAGCCATGTACCACCAAGCGGTGTAGAAATAGGCCGCCGATGAGCGGATCAGTAACCCCCATTCGGGGGTGGGCGATTGGGCGCCAAGACCGAGGAACGAAAGCGCCGTCACCGCCATCAGTGCATAGCCGACGTCGGCCGTCGCGCGCACATTAATGTCCCGCCAGACAAAGCGGAGCACGTGCCGCCAGAGGATGCG
The DNA here is from genome assembly GCA_963804725.1 of uncultured Alphaproteobacteria bacterium. Lineage (GTDB taxonomy): Bacteria > Pseudomonadota > Alphaproteobacteria > ATCC43930 > CGMCC-115725 > JAATGI01. The sequence goes on from CAWDRN010000016.1 coordinate 282,284, forward strand.
GAGCGTGGGCAGCCCCAGTGCCTGCGCGGCGATAACGTGCCCGGAATTGCGGAGCACCAACACGGCGCCGCGCACCAGCCGTGCATAGGCGGGCCACCAGACGGCTACAAGCGCAATGCCGACGCTGGTGAGGCTCGGGCCGAGCGCTGCGGCAAGCGCCATGGCGAGTACGAAGGCCGGAAATGCAAGGAACATGTCTACGACGCGCATCATGGCGGTATCGAGCGTGCCGCCAATCCAGCCGGCGATGGTTCCCCAGACGAGTCCGATGACGACGGCGGCGGCGACGATGACGATCGCCACGCCCATCGAATTGCGGGCGCCGTAAGCGACACGCGCGAGGATGTCGCGACCGAGCTCGTCGGTGCCGAGCGGATGGGCGGCGCCCGGGCCGCTCAACCGGTGGACGATGTCGAGCTTCAGCGGATTCTGCGCGCTGAATATACCCGGTGCGATAACGACGATGGCAAGAAACATCAGGAGTATAATCGCGATTGCAGCGAACACATCGATCGCGGCGAGCTTGCGCCGGCGGCGCGGAATCGGATTGGCCTCGTCCAGGCTGCTCATGCGAGTTCGATCCTGGAGTCGACCAGATGATAGATGATGTCGGAGACGATCGAGATAATGACGAAGCCAGCCGCGGCCACCAAAGTGACGCCGATCAGCGGAGCGTAGTCGTTGATCTGGATCGACTGCTCCAGATAGTAGCCCATGCCCGGCCAGGTGAAGACCACCTCGACTAGGATCGTGTAGGTCACCATATAGCCGAACTGAACGCCGGTAACGGTGACGAAGGGATTGGTTACCGCGCGCAGGATGTGCTTCAGCAGGATCTTGAGTTCCGGCATGCCTTTGCCTCGAGCAGTGCGGACGTAGAGCTTGCCAAGTTCCTCGCGCACCGCGCCGGCCATCAGCCGCGTCCCGACCGCGAGCAGGCCAAGGACGATGGCGGTCATCGGCAGGACGAGATGGCGTACCGCATCGCCCAAGGCCGGGAGGTTACCCGTGAGAATGCTGTCGAGCCAGTCGATCTGAGTGATCGTGGTCGGCCCGGCGTCGTCGAGCTCGTGCTGGCCGCCGCTCGGGAGGACGGGGAAGGCGTAGAAGAAAACGAACTGGAGCACGAGCGCGACCCAGTACACGGGTGCGGCGCTCGCCAGCATCGTGCCCACCTGAATGACGATGCCCAGTGCCCGGTCGCCGCTGTAGCCGGCGATGCAACCCAGGATCATCGCCAGGATCACATAGACGGTGAAGGACGGAACAATGAGGCCCAGCGTGATCGGCAGCGTCCGGGCGAGGTCGTCGAACACCGGCCGTTTGGAAAAGAGGGAGATGCCGAGGTCGCCGTGGGCGAGGTTCGACATGTATCGCAGGTACTGGACCCAGGCCGGCTGATCGAGACCGAACTGCTCGCGTATCTTGTTGACCGTCTCGGTCGTAGCGGTAGGCCCGGCTAGATAGACCGCAGGGTCGGACGGAACGTAATGAGTGAGGAAGAACGTCACGGTGGCAATGGCGAACAGCACCAGTGCACCCCACGCGATCCGGCGCACGAAAAACAGCGCCCACCTTTCGAGGCTGCCACGTTCCCCGTGCTGCGGACGCCGCGAGCCGGCCGCCGTCCGCTCGTGCTGTCCGGTGATGACAGAGGGTTCGGCCATCCCCTCGGCCGCCTCAGGCCTCTTTCTCGACCGGCGCTCCGGGGTTGCTGCTGTGGTCGACTTCCGGCATGTGGAACAGCCCCGAGGGATGCGCGCGCAGATTCATGTCCGCTTTCCAGGGTCCTTCGGTCGGCACGGCGGCGGTCACTTCGAAGGAAGAGGTCACCGAGGTGTAGGCCAGATACCCGAGCCGCGCCAGTGGCCGGGCCTTGAGGATGTCGAGAGTGCCCTCTGCGTCGATATATTCATCGCGGATGTGGATGCCCACAACGCGGGCGACGACGATGGTCGCGGCGCCTTCGGGAATGGAGCTGGGAAGATCGAGGGTGTGCATCACCACGCATTCGAAATTGACCGGCGAGGCCGCAACACGCCGCGGCTTCACCAGGTTTGAGGGGAGGTACCCGATGCCAAGTGCTTCGAACTCGTCGACGTGCAGCGGGAAGGTAATGGCCGAGCCGACGACCTTGTCGCGCAGGTCGTAGGTGGCCATGTTCCAGACGAACTCTCTCGTGTCGCGGGCGTTAACCAGCGTGTCTTTGGCGGGCAGTCCCACCGCGCAGAAGAGGACCGTGGGGGGCTCGAAGGTGACATTCTGGAACTGCGCGAAAGGCGCGATGTTGTGGATGCCGTCCTTGCTGACCGTCGAAATCCAGCCGATGGGCCGCGGCACGACACATGCGGTGAAAGGATTGTGCGGCAGACCGGATTTCTGTTTCGCGGGCTCGTAGAACATCAATTCATCCAGAGGTGAGAGGGCTCACGAGGAGGCGTAAGCGGCGCGCTCGAAGTGGCGATATAAATTCATCATCGCGTCGTCGTAGAAGGGGATCGTCTGCGTATAAAGGGCGGCAGTGACGCCCGACTTACGGTCGACCCAGAAGAACGTGTTAAAGCCGCCCATCCAGCCGACCGTGCCGGCGCGGCAGCCACCTGGCACCTCTTCCGGACGGATCATCAGCCCGAGGCCCCATTTGTGATTGCCGAGTGGCAGATCGAGGCTCTCGAGGGGCTTGGCCGAATGGATCGTTCCCACATTGAGGTCGCCGATCTGGTTGCGCAGCATGTCAGCAATCGTCTCGGATCTGAGCAGCGGCCCGGCCGGCGTCCCTCCTTCGCTGAGCAGCGCCTGCTGCAGCTTGAGGAAATCCGCCGCGGTGGAATGAAGGCCGTGTCCGCCCGGATAGAAATCCGGATCGACCGCGAAATTGATGCCGGTCGGCTGCCAGTTGCCGTTCTCATCCCGCGCATGCACGGGCGCGGTGCGCGTGCGGCGTACGGGATCGAGATGGACGACCGTGTCCGTCATACCGAGCGGGCCGAAGAAGTTCTCCTGCCAGTATTTGTCGATCCGCTGACCTGTCACGGCCTCGACCGCCAGCCCCGCCCAGTCCATGCCGGTGCCGTAGTTGAAGCGTTTGCCCGGATCGGAAACGAGCGGCTCGGTAAAGAGCGCCGCCTTGAGGCCGGTGCCGAGCCGCGGGTGTCCGGTGACGCGTTCGTAATGCTCGAGATCGGCGTTCCAGATGTCATAACCGAGGCCCGACGTATGAGTCAGCAGTTGCCGGATGGTCACCCTGCCCCTGGCCTGCCGCAGGCGCGGCGTATCGCCGTCGAAGCCCTCAAGCACCGGGAGCTTGTCGATTTCCGGCAGGATGTCGCCCACGGGCATCTCGAGCGTGAGCCGCCGACGCTCGACCTGCTGCAGGACACTGAGCGCGGTCACCAGCTTGGTCATCGACGCGATGCGGAAGATCGTATCGAGTTCGGCCGGCGCGTTGTCGGATGTGTCGCGGACGCCGAACGCCCCCTCGTAGCGCACCGAGTTGGCGCCGGCGATCACTGCGACTAGTCCGGGCACCACCCCTGCTTCGGTGGCGCCGCCGAGAAGAGCGTCGAGAGTCTTATTCATTCGGCCGCTGCTCGCTACGGGGTGTAGCTCAGCGCCGCGATCCTGACGTTGATTAGGTTAAATGGGTCGACCTTGTAGCCCTGCACGCTGTTGGGCATCGGCATTACCGTTTGCGGGCTTACGGTCCACAGATCCATGTGCGTGTCGACCAGCTTCTGGGACATCTTCAGCAGCGTGTCAGCCTGGACTTGAGAATCGGAAGCGGCGCTGTAGTTTTCGATCAGCTTCGCCATCTCCGGATCATCGTAGTTCCAGAGGTTCAGGTACTTGCCCCTGAGATAGCGTGCGGCGAAGAACGGGATCGGGTCCGGGCTGTTGCTCGCCTCGCCATAGACGGCGCAGTTGACCTTCCCCTGCTTAAGCAGGTCCGGGATCTGCGCGATTGGAGCATGGTTGAGCTCGATGGTGATGCCGATCTGCTGCGCCGAGGCTTGCAGTAGCTGGCCGACAAAATCGTAGTCCGGCGAGCCGGGTGGGATGGCGCAGGTGAATTTGGCGTTCTTGACGCCCGACTTATCGAACTTGGCTTTCGCTTTGTCGAGGTCCTGCTTGATACGCGACAGCTTGTTGTTTGGGCTGCCCGGCACCCAGCCTGGGATCGGCCCGTTCGAAGTCGTGGCGTACCCCTTATAGTATTCGATCATCGCCTGGTAGTCGAACGCGTCGACGAGCGCGGCGCGGAAATCCGGATTATTGGTGGGCGGCGCGGTAAGCGTGAAATTGAGGTTCGGATAGGCCCAAAGGTTGTTGCCGACTACCAGGTGGAAATGGCTCTTCTCGAGCGAGAGCGCGTTGTCAGCCGAAATGAAGGCCGCCAGTTGATAGTCGCCTCCCTTCAGCCCGATAAAGCGCTGGCTGCCATCAGTCACGAACTTGTCGATGAAGGTCTCGACTGGGTGGTCGGTGAACTCGCCCCACCACGCGGTATTGCGTGTAAGCTTGAGGTCTACGCCTGGATTCTGGCCGGCGACCTTGTAGGGGCCAGTGCCGTTTTCGTGGTCCTTGAACCAGTTGGCGGCGAGGTCATCGCCCTGTGCGTGGTCCTTGACGTCCCGAGCGCTGACGATGCCGACCTTGGTGAGGTCGGCCGGCAGCCACGGGTTGGCGGTCTTGCAATGGATAACGACCGTGCTTGGATCGACGACATCGACGTTGGCAATGTTGTAGAGCAGAAACGACAAGCCCTGCTGCATCTTCAGCATGCGGTCGATCGAGGCCTTCACGTCGGCGGCAGTGAATGCTTTGGTGTCGTGGAATTTCACGCCTTTGCGGAGCGTGAAGGTCCAGTCGTTCCCCGACTGAATCCACGACACCGCCAGATCCGGCAAGATCTTGCCGGGAGCGTCCTCGTCGTAGCGGGTCAGCGCATCATAAGTGTTCTGGGTGACGAGCATGTCGGGGTTCAGCCCCGCGGCCGCCGGATCCATCGTGCTGAACGGAAACGCCTCGGCATAGACGAAGGGCTTTGTATCCGTCGCGTTGGCCGTTGCCGCCAGGCCTAGCACCGAAACGCTTGCCAAAGCAGCCGCAAGACCCAGCATTCCCGGTGACCAATCGTGATTTGTCCTCATTCGGACTCCTCCCCTTGTGCCGTCCGCCGGCACCCGGCCGATGCCTGGCTGCGTCTTCGGCATCCGAGTTCGCCTCTTCCGGCGCACGCGCCCGAGCGGCTTTTCCGGCTCCTATGTCGGCCTTCGCTCTTCGCTCTCCCCCGATTTGGCCCCGCCATCTCCCGAACGTGCATCGTGGCGCTCTTTTCCGCAATGCGGAGACCATTCCGACAAGCGGAACTATCTTGCGATTGATCGGCATTGTCAAGCAGCGAACATGGGCCCGAGCGATGCAGATTTCATCGCGCCACGGAAGGGGCACAATTGTGGCGGGTTCGGCGCATACGGGACATTCGGCGAGGCGCCGCTCTTTGTCGTGCGATCCGCGGCTGAGGTATGCGACGTCGACGCAAGTGCCGGCCTGGTGGCGAACCTTCGGGCGCTCACCTATATCTTCCCAGCGTCATCTCGCCTATCTTCGCAAGCGTCATTTTCGCCGTTGCAGCCTATATGTTGGTGTGGACCGGCATCCTTTCATGGATCCTGGATCCAGCGAGACCGATCATGGCCACCCTTACCATTCCTTGCCCACATTGCCTCACGCAGAACCGCGTTCCCGCTGAACGCCGCGGTGACGGCGCTAAATGCGGCCACTGTCACCAGCCGCTGTTCACCGGCGGACCCATTGCGCTCGACCGCACGAATTTCGATCGCCACGCCAATACGGCCGACCTCCCGTTGCTCGTCGACTTTTGGGCTGCCTGGTGCGGACCCTGCCGCGCCATGGCGCCGGTATTCGAAGCCGCGGCGGCGCAACTCGAACCGGCGGTGCGCTTCGGCAAGCTCGACACAGATGGAGAGCCCGAACTGGCGGCGCGATATCACATCCAGGCAATTCCAACGATGATCCTGCTGCGCGGCGGCCGCGAGATCGCACGGCACAGCGGTGCAATGCCCGGGAGCGCTCTCCGAAGCTGGATTGAGCACCAATTGGCCGGTCAGAACTCGCCCTAACCGCTTTAGTGAAGATAAACCTCGGAGGTCGGAGCGGCTCCTCCACTCCGCAAGCTCGCCGCTGGCGAGACCGCCACCGGGCTTGAGTATGCGCAATTGCCTTGAACACGGGGTGTCTCTTTTTCGATAAATCAAAATTTGATGAGAGTGGAGGCGACATGGGCGCTTCGTGTTCGCCTAGGTCGCGGCACCCCAAATCGACCTGACGAATTGTCACGTTACGGTGCAGGTCCCGGGCGGTAAGCGGCAACGGCGCAAATTTCCCGAGCAAGGCGCAACAGATATTGGCTCGTAGCACATTGGCGCGGCTCGAGCCTTTGATGAAGAAAAGGTAACGTTACACCCCATGGCCACTTCGGCCTTAAAGCTATTGCTCAACCTTCAGCACACTTCCTGAATTGGGTGATATTGTCGGCATCGAAGAAGTCGGCCAACAGCGGACAAGCTACCGCGCCCCTGGGCCTCGACCTGGTCGCCTGACTTCCGCGACACGTTGCGTGAGCCGAATTTCCGGGTGTATCACTTCGCTCGGCGAGGGCAGTTTCATGGAAGAGTACGGGGGATGCATTTGGCGTGATGATTGAAAGGTGTAGGCTTTTGTCCCTTCATTGCTTTCCTGCCTGCCAGGCAGAAAAGGTGATCAACGCATGAACCACAAACCCCTACCGTTCTTCGCACGATCAAAGCGGAGTACGGGGCAAGATTCTGAAACTAGCGCCTTTTTGCCATAAGCCGTACGTTTTGCCACCCAATCGACCATCGAAGATTGCTGTCGGACTTGTGGCAGCGGTCCTGGTTGCCGCCGCGCTCGCTCAGGCGAGCACGGTGTTTGCGCCACTCGCGCTAGCACTTTTTATTATTGCGCTCGTCTGGCCGCTGCAGGGTTGGCTGCAGGTGCGGATCCCGAAGCTGCTCGCACTGGCCGTTACGGTTGTCGTCACTGTTTCGGTCTTCCTCGCCTTCGCGTCACTCATTGTATGGGGATTTGGGCGCGTAGCCCGGTCGATCATCTCCAATCTGCCGTACTACCAGGGTATTTTTGACCGCGCTGTGACCTTTCTCGATGGTCGCGGTATCTCGGTTGCCGGATTGTGGGCCGAGCATTTCAACGTTCCGTGGCTGTTGCGGATGTCGCAGCTAATCACCGGCCGCGTCAACACCACGCTCACCTTCTGGCTGATCACGCTGCTCTACGTGGTCCTGGGACTCTTGGAAGTCGACGACATACGCTTGAAGATCGAAGCGCTCCACAACCGTGACGCGGCGCGGGTGCTACTGCATGGAAGTACAGCGTGCGCGGCTAAATTTCGTAGGTACATGGTGGTGAGAACGCAAATGAGCGCCATCACGGGCCTGCTCGTCGGCGCTTTCGCCTGGGTCGTGGGGCTGCAATTCCCGATCGAATGGGGCGTGATCGCCTTCGCGCTCAACTATATTCCGTTTATCGGTTCGTTCATCGCGACTTTGTCCCCAACGTTGCTGGCGATGACGCAGTTCAACAGCTGGCAAGCGGTTCTCGGCGTTTTCATCTGTCTCAATATCATCCAGTTCGTGGTCGGCAGCTATGTTGAGCCACGTGTATCCGGCAGTGTGCTCGCCATCTCGCCTTTGGTCGTGATGTTCACGACCTTCCTCTGGACGTATCTGTGGGGACTATTTGGGACCTTCATTGGTGTGCCGATAGCGCTTGCTATTCTAACATTCTCCGACCAACATCCCTCGAGTTGCTGGGTCGCCGATCTGCTGGGCAAACCTGTTCGAGCGGAACCCCCTAATATATAAGTCTTAGCTCATCGACGAAGTGATCGTGCGTGTCTCCGCTGCCGCGATATCCACTTCAGCATCAGACCACGGCTTGGTCTCGATTCATTGCCGCGGATGCGATGGCAAAAATTGCGATTTGCCTGCCGACGTCAGGCTGGAACGGGCCCGGAGACATGGTGTTGACGCCCCACGACACCTGGCACAATCACGGCAATGTCGGCGACGAACCTGCGATCAATCTGTCGGTACTCGACCTACCACTGGTGGAAACGCTCAACGCCATCTATTTCGAGCACGACTATAAGGAAATGGAAAACGGGCAACTCGTCTCCAAGACGGTGCAATCGGCCCGCGTTCCGGTGGACTATTCGGCGCGAGTCTATGGCAAAGGCGGGCTGTTGCCGCGTTTTGTTTCGCATCGACAGGGCACCGGCGCCGCCTCGCCGATGTACATGTATCGCTGGGACGTGATGGAAGAAATGCTCGATCTGCACAAGGACGCCGACGGCGACCCGTACGAGGCTTTGATGATCGAGTATGTCGATCCGACGACCGGCGGTCCCATCTTCAAGACGATGACCTTTTTCGCGCAGATGTTGCGACCTGGAGAGCGGACCCGGCCACTACAGCAGACAGCGAGCCTCCTCGTGGCGCCGTTCCGCGGAAAGGGGCACAGCGTCATCGATGGCAAACGTTTCGATTGGGGCCAGTTCGACACGGTCGCCGTCCCGGGCGGAAGCTGGCTTGAGCATGTGAACGATTTGCCCAACGAACCCCTGATTTTCTTCATCGCGAGCGACGAGCGTGCGCTCAAAGCATTCGACTTCTATAAGAAATGGGGCCGCGAACTGTCCGGTGATAGGGTCAGGCTGGTCTAACGGAGCAGATGTGTCAGAAACACGGAACGCAAGGCTCATTGGCCACGTCGATTGTCCCGGCGGTGGCCAGGTGTGGGTGGATGGTACTACGCTTTACGTAGGCCACATGCGCCACCCGAGCGGAACAGCAATCATCGACGTATCCGATCCGAGAGCGCCCAAAATGCTCGCCACCATCGAGATGCCGACTGGCTGGCATTCCCATAAGGTGAACGTTGCCAATGGCATCATGGTCGTGAACCACGAGCGGCTTGGCAAGGACGGCCCGGAGGAATTCGGCGGCGGCCTGGGGATATACGACGTGTCCAGACCGGCGCAGCCGGGCCTCATCACCAAATGGCGGACCGCCGGTGCCGGCGTCCATCGCTATTCATTCGATGGTCGCTATGCCTATATCTCGCCGACCGTCGAGGGCTATATCGGCAATATCGTCATGATCCTCGACTTGGCCGATCCGGCACGGCCTCAAGAGGTCGGTCGTTGGTGGATTCCAGGTCAATGGGAAGCGGGCGGCGAGGCCTACCCGTGGGCGGATTGGCCGCGGCCACGCTGCCATCATCCGCTTCGGCTTGGCAACCGCCTCTATGTGAGCTACTGGCATCACGGATTTTTCATTCTCGATATTTCGGAGATGAGTTCGGCCGAAGCTCGTGTCGCAGCTCAACACGAGTCTGGCGTTTCCGCATCCGACGCATACCTGCTTACCGATTCCCGAGCCGTTAAAAGGCCGGCGCATCATGCTGGTTGCGGATGAAGACGTGGCGGAGATCTGGCCATCGGCACCCGCCTTCGCCTGGATATTCGACATCACCGAGGAAAAGGTGCCACTTCCCATCAGTACGATCCAGGTGCCGGGTCTCGACAAGGACGGGGCGCCGCAGCCGACCATGACGGGCTGTCATCAGCCGTCGGAGCGTTTGAAAGGCAATGTCGTCCCCTTTGCGTGGTTCGCCCAAGGGCTTCGGTTCATCGATATCGCTGATCCCTACGCGCCGCGCGAGGTCGGCTACTACAAACCCGACCCGCCACCCGGCTGTAAACGGGCTTCGTCAAATGACGTGACCATCGACAATCGTGGGCTCGTTTACCTCATAGATCGCCAGCGCGGCGTCGACATCATCGAATCGAACGTGCTTTAGAGGCGCAGGGTAGAAACGGCAATGATCCGACTACTGGGACGGAAGACATCGGGCAACGTCCAAAAGGTGCTAATGCTGCTCGAGGAACTTGGCATCGCTTACGAGCGCGAAGATTATGGACGGCAATTCGGCAACACACTGAATGACACCTATTTGCGCCTCAATCCAAACGGCAAGGTGCCCACGCTGATCGACGGCGATGTCACGATCTGGGAGTCGAACAGCGTCCTTCGCTATCTGGCGGTAACAGACAATCGGTTCTATGCCGACACGCCGGCGGCATGCAGCGAAATCGATCGCTGGATGGATTGGCAACTCGGTACGCTCGATCCCGCCTATCTCGCGATCTTCAGAGAAATGCGAAATCCGCCAGAACAGCGGAGTGCGCAATTCGGTGCAAACGTCAAGGCGCTCAGCGATACGCTCGACATTTTTGATCGAAGCTTAAATCGGTCGGACTGGATAGCGGGCCCCAGTCCGACGATCGCCGATTTCTGCCTCGCGCCAGCCGTTCACCGCTCGCTCGAGTTTGGTGTGGAGCTGGCACCGCTGACGCGAGTGCGCCACTGGCGGGAGGTCATCGCGAGGCGCTCCTCTTTTGTTGCGGCAACCAACTAGCTGAAAGCGTCTGAATTCGCTTTCGGGTATGGCCTTCGCCGAAAGAGTCCTGCCGCTAGCGGACCGGCTCCAAGCGGATAAACTTTGTCTGACTCCATGCGAAGCGCCCCGCTCCACTGCAGTACCTTCAGACGTTTCTTCGAGTTCCATCGGAATGTCGAAGATGTAGTAGACGCGAAGGGGCAGAGCGCTCAGCGTGGCAGCAGTGGTGCGAATTGTCAAAAATTAAGTCATTTGCGCGTCGCAGCCAATGCCGCATGGAGAAACGCTGTCCGTCCAGCGCAGAGCGGAAGCGCAAATTCTGTCTTGCATGGCAACTGCATGCTCTCGTGCCAATCACAGCACGGCGGTCATGTTGCAAGCTTAAATGCTGCGCCTTATCCATTCTCATCGAAGTAGAATTGACGCAAGAGAATCGTTGAAAAACGTATTTTCAGCGCAACTTTTGGCGGCGCACGGTAGCCATCGCATTTCTCACTTTTTTGTTTAGCTGTTAGCTTCTGCGTGATTTAGTGAGGGACGATTTCAGCGAGTATCGATAGCGATCGGTCGATTTGTCAGCCCGTCGGTCCACCCAGCGTATCCGGTGCCAGCGTGAGAAAATACCGTGAAGCTGGTGACTATTGGTCAACTAGAGCCATCGGCGGACATGGGTCTTATAGTCGCGGTAAGCGTCCCCAAAGCGACGCTCAAGATAAGCCTCCTCGCGCGCGACTACGCCGTAACGCATGATGATCACGATAGACAGCGTGAGGACAAGCATCCACGGGCTCAGCGCTACCAGACCAATGCCAACGTATAACAGAAACATGCCAACGTAGATCGGATTGCGACTTACACCGTGAACGCCCGTTATCACCAGTGCGCGAACAGGCTGAGTTGATGGGACCGGCGTTGACGCGCGAGAGAAGTTGCGAACTCCGACGGCAAACATCGCTACGCCGAGAGCAACCAATCCGCCACCTGCCACCCAGCAGACTAGAGCGGTCTGAGACAGCCTAAACGGCAGCGGTAGCACGCGATCCAGAACAAACCCTAAGATCAAACAGCCGAGAAAGAGCAAAGGGGGCCGTGTTATGGGACGTACCGTTGCAGCATCACTGCCCCCCTGGCTGGCTTGGCCCATTTGTGTCTCCTCCTACTTGCCAGAAAGCGTGCTGACTCCCAGGGCGGCTTCCAATGACAATTTCCTTGTCATTATATCATTCATGATACACACGCTTTCGCTGCGGCATTCCCGTGCCCTACACATATATTCGTCGACAGTGAACTCATAGGAATACATCCAGCGGCAAACCGGCGACAGGGTGGCAGAAAGAAGTCATGGTGACGGCGCCATCACTCGATGCGAAAGGTGTCTGTTTTCCCGGCCTGGTATGGCGCTTCTTGTGGCAGCGTGGCTAATGTCCCCACTGTCTTGGAGTTGATCTCGCCGGATGAAGGCTCGCGCGATTGTGAGAGAAGCCACCATCACAGTTTCTGCTGGCGGACAACTATCGCATTCAACATTCGTATTTTGTTGATCGCAGCAGCCCTGACTAGGGCGCATATTCTAAACCGGTGTTTTAAATGCAGCTCAGTCGGACATCGGCTTTACGCCGAAAGTGACCGAATGGCTGCGCAGCATCGAAATGGTGCCATGGATGATGGGCCGCCACCCGGGAAGGGCAGCGCGCAAAAAAGGACAGTTGCAAGACTGTGATGGCGCAGCGGATATCGTAGGATTAGTTCAGCGGCGCAGCGTCCGGGAAGGTCCATTTGCCATCGAGTATCTCAGCGCGGGGGCGATAGAGACGAACCATGTAGTTCCAATTCTTCATGACCGGCAAGCAGTTCGGCGTCTTCCCATTACACCCGCCGAACTGAACGTTAATGGTGCCGTCCGAACCCGTTTTCGCCGTCAAGCTATTGAGCGAATATGAATTTAAGGTGTTTGGCTCGAAGTAGCCTTGGGCATTGTAGACGCTGATCGACCAGAAGCCGTCCGCGGGAACGTCTCCCACCTTCAGCTTGTAGATGGTGTTTCCGTCGTTCGTCGCTGGCACTATGTTGAGGTACAGCGCTTCGCTGGGAGGATTTGCGCCCCACCCCTGCGAAGCGCACCGGGTCCACGTCCTCCTTCCGACCGTACATCCGCTTGGTGTCTGGAAGTGTCGAGGCGAGCACAAGAAGCGCATCTCGCACCTTCTTTTGACTTGCTTGGTCCCACTTCGGAATCTCGAACCGCCCGCTAGTGGCGTGGGATGACTGGATCGATCTTGCCAGGAGTGAACAGTGGAGAGATCCTTTGGTTCGTTCGGATCGACAAGCGTTCGGATCGCCGCCACCACGTAGCGTGTACCAATATCTTGTCCCGTGAGCGTGTAAGGCCCCGGTTTGTAAAACACGCCGCACGTATATTGTTTGCCCTGGCATTTCCAACGGATTTAGCGGGATTTGCTCACTGGTTGGTGTCTGCTTTGCTTGATGGCTCGCGTGACGACGTGCGGCAGGCGCTTTCCATGCTAGTCGGTAGCCGTTGTCACTCGAGTTGCGTGAGCGTAATCGAGGACACATTGCGGGGGCGGCGGGTGCGAAGCGAGCGGTGCCAATTCCCGATTTCTCGAATGCCTGCGATTGTTGTCGGCTAGGCACTTGACTCCTCAGCGTTTTCCCGAGCCTGGAGCGCCCACCTTGCAGACATAGCGCAAACAGCGCATGCTTTTGTGGTAAAGCATTAGGGGCGGCCGCGCGCCGTCATTACTAGCTCGGGAGCGCAGAATGTCTGATCCCGTCTACAGGGTGATCGAGGTCGTCGGGACCTCCGAGGAGTCCGTATCGAAAGCGATCGACAACGCTATCGCGAGAGCGGCGTCGACTCTTCGCCATCTCGGATGGTTCGAGGTCGTGCAAGTGCGGGGTTCGATCGAGGACGGTAAGGCCAAACGCTATCAGGTCACGGTCAAGGTGGGCTTCAGCCTCGAATAGCGGCGTCATGTGAGGCGGTCACCGGGCTTCGGGGCGCCCACAAAGTTGCGGCGTCATCCCAACGGGCGGGCAAAACTCAACTCGTGACCATCCGGGTCGGTCAGGTGGAAGAAACGCTCGCCCCATTCCGCATCTCGCGGCGCCTCGTCCGGGCGATAGCCTTTCGCGATGACGTTGGCGTAGAAGGCGTCCACGTCGGAAACGTAGAAGATCGGACGCCCCCACCAGGACCAATGTCGATCGGCCGACTGCACGATGAGATTGAGATAGCCAGTTCCCGCCCGAAAGCTCGTGAATAAAGCGTCCTCGCCACCATGAACAATCTCAAAGCCGAGAGCCTCGTAGAAATGGACTGCGCGAGCCATGTCGTGAGTCGCCAACGTGATAGCGCTGATGGCCTCAATCATGGATTGTGCTCCACTCCTGAGTAGAGTTCACCAAATCAACGACCATCGCTCCATGTCTCACCGGTACATAGCGGGTCCGATGAGCTGATGAACCTTGGCGTCGACGCGCTGGCCGCGTGCCGCGCATTCCTCAACCGCGCCATCGAGGTGATGGAAGCCCGTTGATGACCGCCGGATAGCACGATACGCTCGAATTTTTGAAACCCCCAGTATCCTTGTACATACTTGTGAGAAATGGGGGTTTCAAAACTTCCGACCAACGGAGCAGGTCGCAACCCGTGATCGAATTGGGGCCTGCGGGCGTCGTTGCAGAATGATCCCGTCCGCCCTCGACTCCCGTCTCATGCCCTAGCCTGCGAAGTCGATCAACTGGCGAACGGGCGCGCCCGATTTCAAGGCGGCAAAGCCCTCATTGATGTTGGCGAGCTTGATCTCGCCAGAGATTAGATGGTCAAGCTTCAACCGGCCCTGGCGCCATAGATCAAGCAGCCGTGGCATGTCCACGCGAAAGCGGTTGCCGCCCATCGCGGTTCCCTGGATTTTGCGGTCGCGCAGAAAATCATAACCATGCAATTCAATTTTCACGCCGAATGGCACCATGCCGATGATCGTCGCTGTGCCGCCGGGCCGCAGCATCTGAAACGATTGCTCGGCGGTCGCCTTAGTCCCGAGCGCCTCGAATGAAAAATGGACGCCGCCACCGGTCATTTCCCTGACCATCTCCACCGGGTCTGCATTGCTGACATTCATCGTGTCGGTGGCTCCCAGTTCCTTCGCCACTTTGAGTTTCGCGACAACACGGTCGATGGCGATAATCCGCGCCGCCCCTGCGAGAGCCGCGCCATTGACCGCCGACAGCCCGACCCCACCGCAGCCGATCACGGCGACCGTCGAACCCGGCTCGACCTTGGCAGCGTTGAACACCGCGCCGACCCCGGTCATGACCCCGCAGCCTACTAGCGCTGCGCGATCGAGCGGAATGTCATCGTCGATTTTTACCATTGAATTCTCATGCACCAGCATCTGTTCGCCGAACGACGACAGGTTGAGAAACTGGTTCATGTGTTGCCCGCCCTTCCAGGTCATGCGGCGGGCCACGCCGGGCGACATCTTGACGTCGGTGTTCTCGCACAAATTGGGATGGCCGGTGACGCACTGCGGGCAGGTGCCACAAAACACCGATAGGCAGGTGATGACGTGGTCGCCCGTCTTCACATAGGTGACGCCCTCGCCGACTGCTTCGACCACCGCCGCACTTTCATGGCCGAGCACGCACGGCGTCGGGGTGGGGTAGAGCCCCTCCATGAAATGGAGGTCGCTATGGCAAAGCCCGGCAAAGGCAGTGCGCAGTAAGACCTCACGAGCCTTCGGCTTTTCGAGTGCCACATCCTCGATCGTCAAAGGCTGGTTTGGCGCGTGCAGGACTGCGGCTTTCATTGGCTGGTTCCTCTCGGGATTTTGACAAATGCTAACCCGCATACCGCTTTTGGTCCATCACGCTGCCCGTTATCGGCCATCGGGCCAAGGTAGCCCGTCCTGCGTCCGTCAAGACGCAAACACCGCGCCGAATTTGCAAGAACCAGCCATAGACATTTCTGAGCAGGATTTTTCGGTGCGTCGGGCGACGTCGCCTTCAATTCTCGGACACAACGCCGTTCCGCCGCCATACCACCGCAAGCGACAGCTTCCCGACGATAAGCCGTCATGATAGGCCCACGCGTGCTGCCGCCGAGCGCAGGATGGCCTTGCTGCCGATGATATTCTTGGATGAGCCGCGAGCGCCGTTTCGGATTGCTACGTGGACGCCAACGTGCGGGCTCGACGAAAATCTCGACACACCTTCCATTCGACACGCCCAGCAAACCGAACCCGAGAAGGCGGCAGAGCTTCTGCACTCTCGGATCGTGCTCACGGCGACGCATCTTGCTGCGAACCGACAACCGGGCCTCATCCCATGCGGCCGTGCGATCGACCCTGCAGTACGAGTTCTAGGTTGAAGCTAAGCTCTCGTTCGGTGACGACGACCAAAGGTGGCCGGTCTTGCCTTAGCGCGACAACATCGCAGCCGTCGACCTCGCCCTTGCCCTCGAAACCGAGCCTCTGCAGAAAGCACTTAACCGGGAGATAAATGCCGTTTCCAACGGCAATGGCTCACTTCTCGCATATGGAACCATCTCCCATTCGTGGAAATGTAAGCACGATCCGATAGAGCGTAATGCTTGCCTTACATTGCGTCGAAGGCGGCGGCCATTCGATGCCATTCACCAACCGATTGCCGAACGGCGTGACCTGCCTCAATAGCCGCCGTCAAGTGAGCCGCAGGACCGACGAAGCAATCATGCGGCGGCAATGACCAAGAGAGATAGCAGGCACCGCAGCGACGGCGATGGATCGCCCTGCCACACGATATAGGTACCGTTCTGCGAAAATCGCTTTGGAAGCGCATGTTGACGTACGCTCTTGGTCGCGTGCAGGGCCTCCAGGACAGACGCAGGGACCACAGCAAATCCGGTACCGGCCGCGACGCAAGCGATCATCGTCTGATACGAAGCAAATTCCATAATCCGCTCGGGCATCACATTGGCGCTGCCCAGCCATTCCTCGATGCGCTTGCGATAGGAGCACCCCTGCGCAAACGCGATGAGCGTTGAGCGTCCAAGATCCGCTGGACCGGACACATTGGCGATCGCCTTTGATGTCACAAGCACCAGCCGCTCCTCGAAGACACGGCGCGCTTCGAGGCTGGGTGCGGTAAAAGGCTCAGAGACGAAGGCAGCCTCAAGCTCGAAATTCACTACACGGGTCACCAGTCCACCGGTCGTACCGGTGGCGAGTTCCACCACCACATCGGGACAAACGCTGTGATAGCGCGATAGGATAGGAGCAAGGCGACTCCCCGCCGTGCTCTCGAGCGCGCCCAGCCTGAATACACCCTTCGGCTTGCCGGTGCGCATTTCGCTGACGGTCTCGTCTGCCAGGCGCAGTAAACGATCAGCATAGGTGAGCAAGGTGCGCCCCTCCGCCGATAGACGTATCGAGCGCCCCTCGCGGCGGAACAGCCGGGTACCGAGATGTTCTTCCAACTGGCGGATGCGCGTCGTCACATTGGATTGAACGCGGTTGAGTTTGTTGGCTGCGCGGACGATCCCGCCCTCGTCGACGACGGTTCGAAAGATCTTCAGGGATTCCAGGTCGATTGTTCTCACAGAGAGAACGATACAGCATGATTATTCATTTGCGCAAGTGATCTGCCGGACTTAACTCCCCTCCATGAGAGCAGATCTCAACGTCAAATGCGCGCTGCCCTCGCTTTCGATCACGGCGTGTGCCCATCACAGCCACCGCCCCGACCTTGGCCATGGGGATCGGCCGATGAAGGCGCCCACTCCAGCCGATCACCGGCATCGGAGAACGGAGTGTCCCAACGCGATGCCCATACGCTTGCTGCGGCAGACCCGCCGCGCCACTGCTCCAGGCAGTCTCGTTCGCCGAAACCAGAAAGGAGCCCAATCCAATGAGCTTCATCAAAATCGGGCTGGAAAACTTGCAACCGATCGAGATCTACTATGAGGACCACGGCTCCGGATCGCCCGTCGTGCTCATCCATGGCTGGCCGCTGAACGGCGACGCGTGGGAGAAGCAGACCGCCGCGCTGCTCGCAGCCGGCCATCGCGTGATCACATATGACCGGCGCGGCTTCGGCCGATCGAGCAAGCCTGGCGACGGGTACAATTACGATACGTTCGCGGCCGATCTCAATGCTCTGTTGAGCGCCTTGGATCTGACCGGCGTCTTGCTAGTCGGACACTCCATGGGCACCGGGGAAATCACACGATACATCGGCAAATACGGCACGAATCGGCTCCGCCAAGCCGTGCTGATCGGCAGGCTCGGACCCTATCTGGTCAAGGCATCCGACAATCCGGAAGGCGTCGACCCGAAAGTGTTCGACGGAATCCGCGCCGACATCAAGGCAGACCGACGGGCGACGCTAATGCAGTTCTTGAAGAATTTCTATGGTGTTGGCGGTACTGACGGAAAGCTGGTTAGCGAGCGCGTCATCAAAGCCAATTGGACGGTCGCAGTCGGCGCCTCGCCCATTGCCACCTTGGCCTGAGTTGATGCCTGGATTGAGGACTTTCGCAAGGACATTCCGTGCAATGACCTGCCGACCATGATCATACACGGCGATGACGACCGCATTCTGCCGGCAGGCGCGACATCTAGGCGTCAGGCTAAGATGATCAAGAACGTCAAGTACGTGGGGATCAAAGGCGGTTCTCGCGGCATAACCTGGACGCGCGCCGACGAGATCAACGCCCAACTTGTCCCTGTCCTAGCCTAGAACACGATCACATCGCTTACGAAGCGATCGGCCTCAGAGTTTTGTAACTCAGAAGGATGAGGATAACGAAGATGGGTAGCGACAGGAAAGTTGCCGTCATCAGCGGCGCATCGCAGGGCATCGGCGCAGCGCTCGTAGAGGCGTATCGCGGTCGTGGTTACCGGATCGTCGCGATTGCGCGCTCGATCAAACAATCCGACGATACGGACATCCTGGCCGTTCCTGGCGACATCGCTGACCGGAGTACGGCCGAGCGTTCGATCGCCGAAGGCGTGGCGCGGTTCGGGCGTATCGACACGCTCATTAACAACGCCGGCGTCTTCATCGCGAAGTCCTTCACGCGGTACAGCGAGGCCGATTATGCGGCGATGCTCGGCGTGAACCTGGCGGGATTCTTCCACATGACGCAGCTCGCGATCGCTGAGATGGAGAATCGCGGCAGCGGCCACATCGTCCAGATCAAGACGAGCCTGGTAGACCACGCCAACTCTCAGATCCCCTCCGTGCTCGCATCCCTGACGAAGGGAGGTCTGGACGCCGCCACGCGGTCGCTGGCGATTGAATACGCGAAGCGTGGCATTCGGGTGAACGCGGTCGCTCCCGGCGTCATCAAGACGCCGATGCATCCCGTCGAGACGCATTCTGCGCTCGGCGCCCTCCACCCGCTCGGCCGGATGGGTGAGGTCGCCGACATCGTGGACGCTATCCTTTATCTCGAATCAGCCACCTTTGTAACCGGAGAGACCCTCCACGTCGACGGCGGGCAGAGCGCGGGCCACTGAAGCTCCGTCGAACGAAGCAGCACTCGACGCGTCCGTCAGAGAGTTCGGGGAACTCTAGCGCCCGAGCCCGTTCAGACGCTGACGACGAAGGCAGAGGAAATGTGAATTGAGGACGATATGAACCGACTTGAGAAAGTGCTGTACACGGCGAGGGTCATACCACTGGCGGACGCGCCGGCATGTCGCTCAGCTCCGACGCCCCCCTCGAGGTCAGGCTTTCGCGGCCCCGGCAGTCGGGCACTTGCACAAACCCGGAGCAGCTTTTCCCGGCCGACTGGTCCGCATGCTTCAAATCGGCGATGGAGTTCGCGGCGGGCAACATGAAGATCACGCTGCCGGCCGATCACGCGGCAGACACCGAGATCGATCTCGATCCCGAAGGGGGGCGCGTTCAGCCTCGCAGCTCGTCTCCACGTGGACCTGCCGGGGATGGAGCACGCGACTGCGCAGCGCCTCGTCGAGGCGGCCCGCCAAGTGTGTCGCTATTCGCGGGCAACGCACGGAAACATCGCCGTCGAAACGACGCCGGTCTAAAGCCACTCCGATGACCCCATTCGAGAAATCTGCGCAAATGAACGGTCCACAAGCTTTGGAAGCGCGCCCAGCAGTCGCACGTATCGCCGCCTTTGCCGCGGCCGCGCGGCCGGAGCGCCTGGCACCCGATGTCCGGCAGCTTCTTAAGCGTAATATTCTGGACAACCTCGGCTGCGCGATCGGCGCCCTGCCAGGCCCGCCCTTCCAGGTGCTGCGCGAACAGTTCGAGGAATATCGCGCGCCGGGTCGCTGCACGTTGATCGGCGGCGGCAAGACCTCGCCGGATCAGGCGGCACTCTTCAACTCCGCTCTAGTGCGCTACGTCGACCTTCTCGACAGCTACATGTCGCCCGGCGGCCTTTGCCATCCGGGCGACAATTTCGGGACCGTTCTTGCCGCGGCCGAGCATGTCGGGGCGTCGGGCGAGGACTTCATGCTGGCGCTCGCCGTCGCGTACGAAATCCAATGCCGGTTCACCGCCGTCGTTCCGGTGATGACGAAGGGCTTCAACCACGCCATTCAGCTTGCGATCTCGGCATCCGCGAGCGCCGGGAGACTCCTCGGGCTCTCGGCCGGCCAAATCGCCAACGCGATCGCGATCGCGGCGATCGACAACATCTCGCTCGCCTGCGTGCATGCCGAACCGGTGTCGCAGTGGAAGGGCTTCTCTCCCGGGATGACGGGGATGCGCGCCGTCTACGCAGCCTCGTTGGCCAAGGGCGGCTTCACGGGTCCAAGCGGCCTGTTCGAAGGTCCGAACGGGCTGGAACGCATGCTCGGCCAGGCCGATTCTCGTGGATTGGGATGACCCGTCACTCGAGTTCGTCAAACAGACGGTCCTGAAAAAATACTGCTCGCTCATTCACGGCCAGCCGGTCCTGGAAGCAGTACTGGATCTGAAGCGCCGCAACAATCTGTCCGCTGCGCACGTCACGCACATGCGCTGTGACATCTTCCAGACGGGCTTTGACATCGCGGGCGGCGGGGGCTTCGGCGCGAAGGACCATCCGCAGACCAAAGAGCAGGCCGATTACAACCTGAAATATCTCATCGCCGTGGCGTTGCTCGACGATCAGGTCGGGCCCGCCCAGCTCGAGCCGGCGCGTGTTCGGGCGCCGGATGCGCAGGCGCTGCTCGACGCGGGTCGAAATCCGACCCGATACGAGTTTCACGGATAGCTATCCCCAGCAGCTCAATGCTCGCGTCACGATCCGTACGAAAGACCGGCGGGTCTTCGTAAAGGAGCAGCTCGGCTATGAGGGAGGCCTTGCGAATCCCTTGTCGTGGGACCGGACCGTCGAGAAGTTCCATTGGCTAAGCGAAGCTTTCGCCGATCCGGACCTGCGGTACGCGCTCGTGCGTGCCGTGCAGCAGCTCGACACCCGACCGCTATCTGAGCTGATGGACCTGCTGGCCCAGGTTCGGCCCACCGCGGTCTTTCCGACTGCTCACCCAGGCATTCAGTGACCCTTGTTGAAAAAGGAGACCCCCACTATGAAACGACTTTCTGGATTAACTCTTATGTTGGCCACCGGGCTTTCGGTTGCCACGGCCGGTGCGGCGGAGCCGGAGCGCATCCGCGGCACTGTGACGGCAGTCTCTGCCGGCGAAGTCACGGTGATTACCGCGACCGGTAAAATCACCATGCTGGCCAGCAGCGACACCAAATACGTGACGGTCGTCCGCTCGGACCTCGATCACATCGCGGTTGGCAGCTATCTTGGTGTCGCCGCCAAGAATGTCGGCGACAAGCAGGTGGCACTCGACGTCCTGATCTTCCCGCCGGCGATGAAGGGCGCCGCCGCAGGCCATTTCGGCTGGGACAGGATGCCTGACACCACACTCGCAGGCCACGCACGTACGGCGAGCACCATGACCAATGGCAGCGTGGCCACCGTCGCCAAGGACGGCCCTGCCACTACCGCGACGAGCAGCATGACGAACGGCAGCGTTGGGTCCGCGTCGCGAGGCGGCGGCGTCAGGCTGGTGACGCTGACCTACAAGGGAGGCCAGCAGGCCATCCTGGTGCCGCCGACGGCGCCGGTGGTCGCGCTGCGGCCGGGCACCGGCTCCAACCTCAAACCCGGCGACAAGGTGTTCGTCAACGCCATCGCCGATGGCGGCAAGACCACCGCCGTGCTGTTCCTGGTCGGCACCGCCAGTTTCGCCCCGCCGATCTAGCGATGCCCGATCTGGCGATGCGCCAACGCCCGCCAGCGACCGCGCGCGGCCCCTCTGCAAACGTCGCATGGGGTTCGCGTCCCGCGCATCCGCTACCGCTCCGGGTCATGCACTGGATCGGGGCGGCGTCGGCCATCGGCATGATGCTGAGCGGCTGGGCGATCTACAACGCCTCGCCGAGCCTGCCCTTCACGTTTCCTCGCTGGATGACCCTGGGCGGGTGGCTCGCCGGCGGGATTGCCTGGCACATTAGCCTCATGTGGATACTGTTCGTGGATGGCGTCGCGTACCTTCTCTATGGCTTCTCCACTGGGCATTTCCGACGCGACATCGGCCCACCCGGACCACGCGCGGTGATCTGCGACCTGGTCGCGGCGCTCACCGGCCGTCTCGCCCACCGGCTTGGTCACTACAATGCCGTGCAGCGCTTGCTCTACGCGGTGTCATCGTCGTCATCTGCCTCGCGGTCGCGACCGGCCTGTCGATGTGGAAACCGGTGCAACTCAGCTGGCTCACCGACCTGTTCGGCGGCTACCCCGTCGCCCGCGGCATTCACCTCGCCGCGATGATTTACATCGCGCTGTTCATCGTGGTGCACCTGGTACTGGTGTTGATTTTCCCGCGCACGCTTGTCGCCATGGTTGCCGGCACGCCTGCGGAGCCTGAGGAAACCGTGCGATGACCCGATCTCACACCCCGCTCGGGAAGCCCGCCGTCACGGCGGACGAGCTCCGGCCGGAGCCGCCGCAGCATGCTCGCGCGGGGGCTCTCGCTCGGCAGCCTGGCGCTATTGACCGGCTGCGACTTGTCGACCCATTCCGGCGTGGACGCGGCTCTCTGGGTGATGCTGCACTTGAACGACGGGGTGCAGGCGGCACTGTTCTCGCGCGCACGCCTCGCTGAGACCTATCCGGCGAGCGCTGTGACCAAGCCGTTCCGCTTCAATGCATATTACGAGGAGTGGCAAGTCCGGGAGACGCCTTCGGACTGGCAGCTTGAATTGTCCGGCCTCATCGACGACAGAGCGCCTTGGACGATCGACAAACTGCGCGCGCTTCCGCAGGAGGCGCAAGTGACGCGGCACATCTGCATTGAGGGCTGGAGCCAGATCGGGCAGTGGAGCGGCGTGCCACTCCACGTCTTTCTCCAGCGGGTCGGCGCAGATCTCAAGGCCCGCTACGTCGCATTCAAATGCTTCGACGGCTATTCGACGAGCATCGATATGCCGAGCGCACTGCACCCACAGACTATCCTGGCACTCGATTTTCTGGGCAAGCCACTCGCTTCGGAATGGGGCGCTCCGGTGCGGTTGCGGATACCCACCAAGCTTGGTTTCAAGAGTGCCAAGAATATCAAAGTCATTTCCGTCACCAACACCTATCCCGGTGGCTACTGGGAAGACCAGGGCTACAACTGGTTCTCAGGGTCGTAAGGCATGTCGGTTCATTTCAGTCGCTCATGCAGCGGGACGTCCGACTCTCAGGGGTACTCTCCTTCGTGTCGACCACTGAGACCGGCGAAATCCTCCGCGTCTACGGCGGTCAAACCGCAGGTCACTGATCGCCCTGATGTGAAAAACCTTCGGAAACCGTTGACGCAAGCTTACGAGCCGGATCAGGCAACAAATCTGATGACCGGACCACACAACCGTCGCGAGCTGATGGATGGCTGACACAAAAGTTCGTTGTTCGGTTGGCTCGGCGCGAGCTTATCTGGGTCTACCTAACGGAACGTCCGACGGCCGAACGGATCGCGAGGCAGATCAACGAAATTTCCCCCTGGAACACGGCGCGATACTACCTGATCCGTGATCGACATCGGATCTAAGGCACGGTAGCCAGGCGCCGTTTGAGAGCGATGGGGATTTGCGACCAGCCGATCTCGCCCCCTCGCCGTCTCAGAACTGTTTTGCCGGAAGACTGATTGGTTCGATCCGCCGCGAGTGCGTCGACCACCTTCTGGTGTTCGGCGAACAGCACGTGCGGAGGGGCCTTCGCGCCCAGACCCATTATTACAGTGAGATGCGGACACATCGTTCATTGAGCAAGGACGCACCAGTTCATCGTCCGGTTCAGCGGACCGGACGCATCGTATCTCATGCGCTCATCGTGGGCTGCATCACCAATACGTCCGAATTTAAGTTTTCGGCGCACAGATCTCGACGGGTTTGATCCGCGTCTGAACCGTGCTACTCCGCGATCGGCTTGCCGACGATCACCCAACGGGAGCCGTTGTATTGCTTCAGCACCGCCGTTTGCAGCCCGAAATATTGTGTCGGCGACGTGTTGAGCACGATGCCCGGCAGCAGTAGTGGCAGCGAAAGGTCGTGGATGCTGGTCGCCATCTTCATCACATTGGCGCGCGTGAGATTATCGCCGCAGCGCCGCAGCACGTCGGTCAGCACCTCCGCCGAGAGATAGCCCGCGGGACCGGCGGCGTCACTGCCATAATCCGGCGGCGGCGCGTATTTCTTGACCCAAGCGAGATACTCCTTCACCGCCGGGTCGTCCGCCCAACCGGGATCGGTCGGGTCCTTGGCGCTGTCGATTGACATCACGCCGGTGAGCTTGGCGCCGAGCGGACCGACCACGCTCTTCGCCGTCGCGACGTAGGACATGAAGATGAGCGCGTTCCATCCCGGAATGTCGCGCGCGTGGGAGACTGCCTGCACCGCGGCGCGGCTTTGCGCCATGACGTAGAGCGTGTCGGCGCCGGACTCGTGGATCGAGATGATCTGCGACGCCACGTCGGGATCAGTCGCGCCGTAGCTCTGCTGCGCCACGACCATGGTCGCCGCCTTATCGCCGAGCGCCGCCAGGAACGGGGCAAGATGGTCGCTGCCAAAATCGTCTTGCTGATAGAGCACGCCGACCTTGGCATTGGGATGTTCCGCCAGCAGGTACTTGGCGAAGACCCGGCTTTCCAGCGCGTAGCTCGCCGCGAATCCCATAGTCCACGGATATTTCTTCGGATTGACCAGTGTGTTCGAGCCGGTTGTGACGAAGATCTGCGGGATGTGATGCGCGTTCAGATAGGGCTCGACCGCGATGTTGGTCGGCGTGCCGAGCTGGCCGTACATGAACAGCACGCGATCGAGCTCGACGAGCCGGCGCGTGTCCTCGACGGTGCGCGCCGGGATGTAGCCGTCGTCGAGCGCAATCAGGTTGATCTTGCGGCCATTGACGCGGCCATGCTCGTTGACCATGCGGAAATAGGCAGCCATCTGGCGTTCCAGCGGGCTGGTGACCGAGCCTGGGCCGGAGAAAGCCCACGTCGTGCCGATCTTGATCTCAGTATCGGATGCGCCTGGGTCGTAGATGCCCTTGGCCAACGCAAGCGCGGGCAGCAAGACGATTGCGGCCGCGGCGGCGATGCGCTTCATGGCAGTATCCTCCCTAACAACTTCGCTGGAGCGTCTTGTGCGCGCGCCTGAAACTACTCCGCCGCTTCGGCGGCGCCGGCAGCTTGCGCAGTGGCAAGCTGTAGGCGGTAGACGTCGGCCCAGGCGCGTGTCTCCGGTGCCAGGAAATAGCCACCGCGCATCCGGCCATAAACTTCAGCGCCGGCCGGCCCGCTGCCCGGCGGTAGCGTTCCATTCTCCGCGAGCGCCTTGGCGGCGCCAAGCAAGCGCCGCCGCGTCGCCATCACCATGCGGTCGCTGGCAGCGAGATGCTCGAAGGAATAGTCGGTGATCGACCCCATGCTTTCGGTGACGGCTTGGTCCTGTTGATGGATGCCCTCGATCCCGGTGTAAGAGCGCGTACGCTGCGCCGTGCGGTCGATCAAATAGTCGTTCGCCGCAGTCTGCGTCAGGCGATAGCGCCCGAGCCAATCGGTTGTGTTTGGCAACACACGGTCGGTTGGAGGAACCGAACCGGGTCCTTCTTTCGGGCCGATCATCACGAACATCATATGCGTATCGTCGAGCGGCACCCAGGCACGGGCGATGCGGTAGTGCTCGAACGCGATGAACGGCGCCAGCGTCCAACACGGAAACAGGAAATGCGCGATGCGCCAATAGATGCTGCTGTTGTCGGCGGGACGGTAGGCGCCATAGATCGTGCCTAGTGTTCTGTAACTAACATTTGAATCCCGGATCTGGGTCTGATTCAGTGCTGGGATGATGACACACAAACAAGTTCGCATCATCCTTGATCGAAGAGTCCGCGGTGAAGTGAAGCGTCTGCTGGCGGATGGCAACACCCCTCAGAAGATTAGCAAGCGTGCCAGGATTGTGCTCATGAACGCGGACGGTCATGGGGTGTCGTCGATCATGCGTGAAGTCGGGGTGACGAAGACGACGGTGTGGCGCTGGCAGGAGCATTTCCTTGAGGCTGGCATTGCCGGGCTGATCAAGGGTCGGTCCAAGCCGCCCGGCAAGAAGCCGCTCAGCCGGGCGATCAAGCTCGCGGTCGTGGAAAAGACCGTGAAGGAGCGGCCGGTCAACGCTACCCATTGGAGCATGCGGGCCATGGCTGAAGAAATGGGTATCAGCCACACCAGCGTGCAGCGCATCTGGGCCGAGCATGGTCTGAAGCCGCATCTCGTGCGCCGTTTCAAAATCTCCAACGATCCCGACTTCATCAGCAAGGTCGAGGACGTCGTCGGGCTCTATCTGGACCCGCCGGAGAAGGCTGTGGTGCTTTCGCTCGACGAGAAGAGCCAAATCCAAGCGCTCGATCGCACCCAGCCAGGGTTGCCCTTGAAGAAGGGTCGCGCCGGGACCATGACCCACGATTACAAACGCAACGGCACCACAACGCTGTTCGCGGCTCTCGATATCGCGACAGGCACCGTCATCGGTGAATGCCTGCCCCGCCATCGAGCCAAGGAATTCTTGAGCTTCCTCAGGAGGATCGACCGCGAGACCCCACCCGCCCTTGCCCTGCACCTAATCCTCGACAACTACGCCACCCACAAGACCCCGGACGTCAAGCGCTGGCTGGCTAGGCACAAACGCTTCACGCTGCACTTCACCCCGACGTCCAGCTCCTGGCTCAATCTCGTCGAGCGGCTGTTCGCCGAAATCACGCGACAGCGAATCCGACGAGGGACGTTCAACACTGTCGAAGAACTCAAGATCGCCATTGCCGACTGGATCGAACATCGAAATCAAAATCCGAAACCCTTCAGATGGACAGCCACCGCCAGTTCGATTCTCGCCAAACACCGCCGCGCCAAGAAAGCTCTCGCCTTCGCAAAGGCTGGATGCTTATGAATGAGTTGGAACACTAGTTCGTGTTCTTCGACCTGATATTCCGGATCGCGCCGGATTTGGCCAAAGCGCGCGGCATCGGTCGGGGCGAAATCGTCTGCGCCGGCCGCACCGTAATGCAGAAAATTGAGGTGCGACGTGTCGATGTCGCCTTCGAGGCCCTGCAGCCAATTACACTCACGCAAGGCAAACGTGACTGTCGCCTCGCTTTCGGGGATGTGCGTCGCGGCGATGTCAGGGAGCGGTGGCGCCTTGTCGGCCGCGCCCATATAGACGTAGACAACGCCGTTGCGCTCGGCCGCCCTGTAGGCCTTGGCGTGGACCTTGTCCTTGAAGACCTGGTGCGACGGCAGGTTGGGCTGTTCGAGGCAATTGCCGTCAACGTCGTATTTCCAGCCGTGATAGATGCAGCGCATGCCGCCTTCCTCATTGCGGCCATAGAACAGACTGGCGCAGCGATGCGGGCAGCGGTGATCCATCACGCCGATCCGTCCGGATGAATCGCGAAACGCGATGAGCTGCTCGCAGAGCAGCTTGAGGCGCACTGGATCGCCGTCGATTTTCAGTTCGGACGATTTAAGCGCGGGGAGCCAGTAGTGCCGCATCAGCTCGCCCATCGGCGTGCTCGGACCGACGCGGGTCAGGATTTCCGCTTCTTGCTGTGTGGTCATTCGCGTGCCTCCTGATCAAAATTCTGGCACCCGTGGCCGCCATTGGCAACCGCGATGCGCAGTGTCATTGATAAGGGCATGGGCGAGTTTCATCACCTCCACCGCTAAAGGCACGGCCGCGACTTTGCGTCCCGATCGTCATTCTTCTGCGCCTTGACGGAAGGACGGACATATTCCGGCGACGTCAGCCTAACTCGTGTCCCCGCGCCGCCGGTGCCCGGCCAAGGTGATGCGCGCCGCAGCACGGCTCGATCGCTACCACACAACCACCCATTTTCTGTGCAAATTGAGCAACCGGCGACCGCCTCAGATAACGGCGCAAAACGACTTGACCACCGCCATCCATGCCGACGAGGCTGCAAACATTCTTGCCCAGATCAACGCCAAGTATCACGATATGCGTTGGTCCCGCTTCTCTCTTTTCTGCTGAAGGTCCGCAATCCTACAGGACTGCCGAAGAGGGGCCGGCTTCCATAACCTCATCCAGCGTCGGGAACCCTGAAGAATGGTTTCAGACTGGCGCTGAGTGATCGGCGCCGTGAACCTCGTTTTCGGCCTCATCGCATGCCGGCCTCACCCGTCGGGGACCTTTTGGAGATTGGCGGAATTGCGCAGCTGGGTCAGAGCGTACGGACATCTTGCAGGTGCCTGCACTTGCTTGATCTAAGCGCGAGACGACGAGAAGAGGAAAGCAACAATTGGGCCATTGAGTTGCTTGATGATCTATATGCATTGTCAATGATATATAAGACAAGCCATTGATTTAACCATATTTTTCCGTAAAACCAGCCCCTCGATGGTCAAAGCCTGACCGATCGAGGGAACGACCTCGTACTTCCAGCGCTCGAGAGGGTCAGAGCGGCCCGGTTTTACGGTGGAAAGTCTCGCTCTTTCGCTCTTTCGACGGCATTTCAGGGAACACGGTGCCCCGTCCGGATGTTAGCGCGTGCGCCAAGCGAGCTTATGAGTTGCCGACCGCCGATGCGCTTGCGAAAAACCATGACCAGCCGCAACCTGCCGCCCCAGGAGACGAACCCCGTCGCGCGCAAAAAGCCCTCACGGCTACCAGGCAGCCGGTGGGAAGCACCAACCGGAAGAGACAGACCGCACACGGAGGTACGCGCGCGTCCGCATTGCCTGCTTCCGTCGACAGTGCTAGCCCCTCAATTGCACTCACTTAGCCGTGGTGAAAACAAACGGTGCAATAGCATTCTTCCAAGTTTGATTTGAAGCCTTACTCGAACTTGCAATCAGCGCTCTACGGCGTTGGTAAAGGCGTCCATCTATTCGAGTTTTGCACCACCGCCGGGCTTCGACTGGATCCCATTAGATGGCGAGTTGTGTGAGATGTTATTAGGAGTTTCCCTGGCGTTGGTGAGAAGGGAGATGACAATGCGTTCTCCCAAGCGTAATCTGAAGTCATCGCTGGCGGATTACCCGAGCCGAGAGCGACTTGGAGATAAGGGATACCATCGAAAGGGCTGGCCTGCGCTCCCGCTCACTAAGCCGGAGCTGACCACCCAAAATCGCGAATCGCGTTGTTCTCCATCTCAGAAAACTGCGCTATCCAATCGAACCTTTCTCGCAGGATACGCTGCAGTCTTACTGCGGGATGGCACAGCATGAATCGCGAGAAGGAGGCTATCCCCTCAATCCGATATCGAAGCCTAGATCGCCCTCCTGCTTCGGCAGCAAAACGGTGACACGCGGGCGAGCGAATTAGGTCTGACATCACCTTGGTTCAGCAACGGAGGTCGGTCTTATGCTTCGCTCTTGGTTGGTGCCGCCCATCTACGTTCCCGCGTTGCTCATTATCCTGGTCGTTCTCTATGCTATCTATATCCGAACATAGCGCTAAGGCGGATGCGCATTACTGAGCCACCAGGAGTTTGGAAACCGCAATACAGAAGGCCTGCCGGGCAGTGGAAGCTCTAAGGCTACATCCGGTTCAGATGAAACAATCCCACACTGCAATTCTGGACGAGGCGGACTTGCGACATGCGATCGCCACTGCCCGGACGGAACTCAAAGAGGGCTAGAGGCTAATTTTCTTGTGACCAAGCGTACGACGACCGAGGGGCATACTCTAACATCGCGTCGTGGACGAGATTCAATCTGGCACGCCGGGGCTTTCACGGGACTTGACCTCCAGCGCGGAAAATCGGATCAGGCGACGGCGGTCCTCGTCCCACAGGCCGAGACGCACCGATTGCAGCGCACGTCCCAGCGAAAGTGATGGAACGGCACGCAGTGCCGGAACGGCGTCATAGCAAGCGCGCAGCCGGTAATTCGGCACGCGGGGCGCCAGATGATGAATGTGGTGGTAACCGATGTTTCCAGTGAACCAATTCAGCAGCCGCGGCAGCCGGAGATAACATGAGCCTTCTAGCGCCGCCGTGGTGAAATCCCAATCCGCCTGACGTGCCCACAAAGTATCGTCAAAGCGATGTTGCACAGCGAACAGCCACACACCGATGATAGCCGCGACCACAACAATTGGTCCCTGTACCATGGCGACGTGCCGGAAGCCGAGCAAAAATCCGGCGCCGATGAACACGGCGAGCAGCAGCGCATTGGTCCAATAGACCGACCGCCGCTCGCTGCGCCAGTTGGCCGGAGTGTCGAACGGCACACGGTACAGCATCACGAACAGGAGGGGTGGCAACAGAATATGGATCAGCAGCGGATTGCGCGATTGGCGATACGCGACGCGGCGCCAAAACGATAGCGACCGGTACTCCTTCACCGTCAGACAGACACTGAAAATATCAGCGCCCCCTTCGCGCCGGTCGAGATTATTCCAGTTGCCGTGATGTAGCGCATGCTGGCGCCGCCAATTGGCATAAGGCGTTAAGGTAAGCACGCTACAAATAACACCGGCGATATCGTTGGCTCGGCGCGAGGAAAAATAGGCGCCGTGGCCGCAATCGTGCTGGATAATGAATAACCGTACCAAAAAACCCGCCGCCGGTAAGACCAAAGCCAGACTCACAAGATAGGAGATGCCGAGTGCGGCATACATGGCGGCGCAAATGCCGAGAAATAGACCGAATGTGGTTGCGAACTGGACGGTGCCTGTCGCGCTCACGGCGCGCTCGAAAGGTGCCAGAGCGGCGCGCAGTTCCAAATGTCTGGCGCGAAGGGAATCGCCGTCGACGGTGGCAGATTGGGACAATCGATGCTCCGCTTTCTCAGGGTTTAGGCTTCATTGCTTGCTGATACGCCGAACGGCCGGCAAGCACCTTCACCTTGTCGCCGGAGGATTGCTTTGGCTTCTTCTTTTCGCGAGTACCTCTTGTCTGTCCCTTTGCCATGTTGCTTTCCTCTCGGTCTGGTAGCGGGGAAATATTGCCTGTGTTTGGCCCGGAACAAATCAGGGCCGGCCTCTCGGGCTTGGGTCGCGGCGATCATCTCAGGGGCGCTCGCGACGTACTTAGCCACATTTGTCATGTTGGGCACGATACGACACGATACGACACGATACGATACGTCTGAGCGTGAAAATGAAAGCCGACGACCAGGACCATTGGCGTCGGCTCACGCGAAAGTCGTGGGTCAACTCATAACCCACGCAAATCCTCACATCGGGGCTACGGTCGAGCAGCAGTCGCAGGCGACGACGCGTTCTCGGCGGCGTGCTCCTCAATATACAACGCTGCCGCCCTTGCCGCGAATTCACGCGTCGCGTAGCGTCCAAGCGACACCGTGGTGCCCAAATGGTGGACAGTCAGGATTCCTTCCTCGAAGGCCCATGTCCACGACGGCACTTTCGAACTTGTCATGCGAAGTCCTCCTCCGGTGTTTAGATGCTCGTCACAAACCGGCGAAGTCGTGTCCATCATCAAGGCCGCGTCAAGTTCCGCGGGATCGATGTCGACTACGCGGCTTACCTCCGCGCTTCCCGGCCTGCCGGGCAGCCGAATCAAGGTGGCGATCCGCCGATAGGCCGGAAACGACGTGTCCAGCCGCTCTTCCTCGACCTCTACCATATAGCTCCCGGCGGATTGCATGTCGTCAACCGCGCTCAGTTTGAAGGGGCGACGAAAAAACACCGTCCTCGCGGTCGTACGCGTCGTCACTGAACGGGCTCTATCTTAATCTTCGCGACACCGGTTGCCGAGGGCGCATTATCGTGCTGCTCGATGTGATATTTTGTCGCCTCATTGGCGTGACGGGCGGCTTGCTGCCCGTGTCCGTGCGCGATCAGCGCTTGGTGCGCGGCGAACGCAAAGTCTTTTTCGGCATAATACTGGGAAGCTAGTCGATGATGCACTGCGGCCTGCTCGTGATGCGTCGCCGCCGCTAAATGATGTTCCGTGCCGCTTAGATGTTTGCTCATGGGCTCTCCGCGTAAGTTGCACCGCGACGTCGGGACGACCGTAAAGACCTACCAGCGCAAGAACTCCGCAAGAACTCCGATCGTTTAAAATCTTGAGTCGCGCATGAGGTGTTGGCGCCACCATTAAATGGGGACGGAGAAGCGAGAATGTTAGACCTATACCCACACTATCTTTCCCACTGAATTCTATGCGCCCGCCGGCTGTGAAGGGGGCGGTGGGGATGAGGGCGGTGGATACCATCTGTTGATGGGGGTTTTCACCGATGCGGTTCAGGATATCGCGGAAATATCCTTCGGGATCGAGAGAGGGTTAGCTTGATGATTTTTGCGGCCCAGTGATCTGGGCGCTCATCGAGCTAAAGCGACTATTGATACGTGCTCCCCAAGTCCACACACTGCCAGAACAATGTCGGATTCGTTCTGGAGGACGGTAATGCCGTCTCGCATGCTGGCGCCGCAGATGAACTTGTTTTGTTACGGGACAACGGCAGGCTGGAAGGGATGAAAGCTGCCAAGGGGGATAAGATTGTCTTGGCGCTGACACAGATTGTCACGCAGGCGGTTTCTCATGCGGGCGGTCGGCCTCAGCGTCGATGAGCTTGACGATGGCAAGCGCTGACTTGATTCCGTCGACCCTCCTCAGGCGGAAGGCTGTGGCCTATGTGCACCGGTCGACGCAATCTCAGGTCATGACCAACTATATAGATAATTTATCGTGGCCATCGCCCATCACTCGCACTCCATGGTTCTTTTTGCTATCGCGCTTTAGGGTGCGGCGTACCTCTTCTTCGATTTGTTCCTAGGCTCCATCGGATATGGGGCGAGCTAGCGGTGAAGGTTATTCATGATCTGCCTCTTCTTTCAGGGAACCGATCCGGAGGGAGCCGTCGCGCCGTGACTTCGGCTCAGGTTGGGTTTCTGCTTGAGCTCCGTCGTTAGCATTTGGCACTGAGATCGGCGCTGCGCTTGGTGCCACCGCGACATCGTCCAGGAATGTCGCCGGCGGCACGAAGAACAACGAACCGGTCACCGCGCGACTGACATCGAGGAGCCTATCGTAATTGCCAGGCGGCTTGCCGATGAACATGTTTTCGAGCATCCGCTCGATCCGGCTCGGCGAACGCGCATAGCCGATGAAGTAAGTGCCGAACTCGCCCTTGCCGGCGTCGCCGAAGGGCATGTTGTCGCGCAGAATCCCCAACTGCGTTCCGTCTTCCTCGATGGTCGTTAGGACGCTATGCGCGAAGCTCGGCTTGTCGGTGTCGTCCAGCTCGATATCGGACAGCTTCCTTCGCCCGAGGATTTTCTCCTGTTGCTCGACTGGAATGGCGTTCCACTTGCCGAGGTCGTGGAGGTATTTCTGAACGATCACATAGCTGCCGCCGGCGAAGGCCGCGTCCTCATCTCCGATCAGCGTGGCGTCCATCGCCGCTTGCGCCACGGGATTTTCCGTCCCGTCGACGAAGCCCAGCAGGTCGCGGTTATCAAAATATTTGAAGCCATGCACCTCATCGGTCACGGAGGGCGCGCCGCCAAGCCGCGCCATGACCTGCGTCGCCATCTCGAAGCACAAATCCATACGTTCGGCGCGGATATGAAACAGCAAATCGCCCGGCGTGGCGGGGGCGTAATGTACCCCGCGGATTTCCCGGAAGGGATGCAGCTCTTTGGGTTTGGGCGTGCCGAACAGGCGATCCCACGCGTCGGCGCCAATCCCCATGATGCAGGACAGCCCACCATCGAGCGCACGGAAGCCGACGCCACGGACGAGCGCGGCGAGATCGCCGCACAGGCTCCGGATCGCGGCCTCGGATTCCGCCCGGACATTCAGCGTCACGACCAGGAAGATGGCGGCGCAAGTCAGCCGGGCATCAACAGCTTGTGGGATCGTGGATGGCACACAGGAACTCCTTGAGGGTCAGTTCGGGAACGTTGATGTAGCGAGTGAGATCTCGCCGGCAGCGTATTGCCCTAAGTCAGCTTGCGGGATTGGCCCCCGGTGCCCGCGAGCACTCCACCGTCGATTATAAGATATTTGCCGCGGATGGGCGCCCCTCCAAACTCTCCAGCGTGCCGGCCGCATAGCGTGCCGCGTCGAAAGCGACGTGCTGGAGATGTGCGGCGTCATGCCGTTGAACGGCATTGTCCGCCAGGGATGATGTTTCAGCGTCGGCTGGGAAAGTAGACGTCGCCTGCATTGGCTGGCGGTCGTCCGGACTTGGGGGCGTGCACGACGGCCCACTCGATTGTTCGCATCGGGCCTAATGAGTTGATTTGTCGTTGCAAAAAATTTCTCCACCTTGAAAACTCCCGTCGCCCGAACAGTCAGATGCGCATGGTTTTGAATTCAAAGAGGAATTTGATCGATCCAGAAATTCTCCGCTTTCAGCCACTATCAATATCGATCGGTCCACTTTTCCCGAATCCACTGGTACCGCCGCATCGCCGACATGGCCGAAAACTACCGTCAGCAGCGCGAGGGATTGACCGCGATGTCGCTTGGAGCGATCGCAGCTCGGCTTCCGACCGGATTACGGCAAGCGTCGCCGGCGACCTGCCGCGCGTCAGTCGCGCGATAAGGACAGTCCCGCGAGAAACGGCGCGTACGCGGCGAGCCTGCGGGATACGAACTCCGTGAAGAGCCGCACGCGTTTCGTCTTGCGCGTCTCGTCCAGCGTGAGGAGCCAGAGCGTACCGTACATGTGCAGGTCGGCGCCCGGCACCCTCACCAGTAGGGGTCGGCATCTCCGACGAAGCACGGTAGTGTCGTGATCCCGAGCCCTTGCCGTACTGCAGCGATCTGCGCTTCAGCGTCGGTGGTCCTGAACGGACCCCCGTGGTGCGAACCTCACCCTCGTGGGCCCATTCAGGGATTCCATGAATGCTTATGACGATCCACCGGATGGGATCAGGAGCGCCCGCACGCCACGCGGCTAGTCGATCGCGGGATATGTAGACGCCGCCGAACAATTCCGGTCCCTTCAGGCCGTGGATATTGAGCGGCAGAGTTTTGCGATCGTAGACGACGCGGATCGCGACGTCGGCCTCTCGGTTGGTCAGATTTGCCAGCTCGCCGGACGACAAGATTTCCATCTCGATATCCGGATGCAGACGCGCGAAAGCGGTGAAGTCCGGCATGAGCAGGTGTGTCGCGAGGGTCGGTGCCAGCGTCACCCGCAGAAGCCCGCGCACGCCCTGGTCGCGCCCGAAGACGCGCGTCTCCAGCAGGTGCGACGACGCTTCCATCTGGTCCGCGAACTCGAGGACCTCCTCGCC
This sequence comes from uncultured Alphaproteobacteria bacterium, assembly GCA_963804725.1. GTDB lineage: Bacteria > Pseudomonadota > Alphaproteobacteria > ATCC43930 > CGMCC-115725 > JAATGI01. The sequence goes on from CAWDRN010000016.1 coordinate 317,543, forward strand.
CGCAACCGTCAGGCGGTAGCCCGAAGGCAGCTTTTCGAAGATGTGCGCCCCGAGGCGTTCCTCGAGCTGGGCGATGCGTCGCAGCACGGTTGAGTGATTCACCCCGAGGCGCTCGGCGGCAGCCCGAACCGATCCTCCGCGCGCGACGGCAAGAAAGTAGCGAACGTCATCCCAGTCGATCATGGTGCAATCCGGCACCGCGGGGTGCGCCTTTCCAAAGCCTGTGTCCAACACGATCGAACAGCATCTCGTACGTGGGTAGCACGGGCGGTCATCATAGCCTATGCCGACAAGCGCGGCCCAATTCCGAACGGCTGAACGATCGTCGCGGCTGGCGTCAGTCGTCCAGCCGGATCGATTTCGCACCACCGATGTGCGCGCTTCCGCACTCAACGCCTGACGCCGGCAGACCCATGTCGAGGTTCTCGGGGGCCTCCCCGAACGACCAAAGACGGAGCCTGAAGGAAGCATCATGTCGCAAATGGGAACAGAGATGCTGTCCGACACGACGAAAGGAGAAGTCATGGGAAAGCTTGAGGGTAAGGTTGCAGTCATCACGGGTGGATCGAGCGGCATGGCGCTGGCAAGCGCCAAGCGGTTCGTCGAAGAAGGCGCCTACGTTTTCATCACGGGCCGGAGGCAGGAGGCGCTCGATGAGGCCGTCAAGCTGATTGGCCGGAACGTGACCGGCGTGCGCGGCGACGCGGCCAATCTCGACGACCTCGACCGCCTGTTCGATACAGTGAAGCGGGTAAAGGGCAAGATCGACGTCCTGTTCGCGAGCGCCGGCATGGGCGAAGCCGTCCCATTGGGCGAAATTATCGAGCAGCATTTCGATGCGACCTTCGGCCTGAATACGCGCGGCACGCTGTTTACGGTTCAGAAGGCGTTGCCGCTGTTTAACGATGGCGGATCGGTCTTCATGACCGGGTCAGTTGCTTCGGTGAAAGGTTTTCCTGGTTTCGGCGTGTATGCGGCGAGCAAGGCGGCGTTGCGCTCATTCGCACGCACTTGGCTCAACGAACTGAAGGGCAGGAATATCCGGGTGAACGTGCTGAGCCCGGGGCCGATCGCCACGCCGATGCAGGACCAAGTTCTCACCGAGGAGGCGAAGCGGATGTTCGAATCCGTGATCCCGCGGGGAAAGATGGGTCGTCCTGAGGAAATTGCGGCGGTCGCGGTGTTTCTGGCTTCAGACGATTCGAGCTTCGTAAATGGGGTGGAGTTGTCTGTCGACGGCGGCCTCTCGGCCATCTGAATTCGCGCCCTGGCACTCCGGGAAGACGCTTATCACGCCTGGATCATTCCAACTTCAATACCGATCGGAAAGGTCACATGAGCTACGCAATTGTAGGTTTCGGCGCGGTCGGCCAGGCGCTGGCCCGCATGTTCGCCCGCAAGGGCATCGAAGTGGCTGTAGCAAGCAGGCATCAGCCTGAAGCGCTCGCGCCGCAGGCAAACGCGATCGGCCCGACGACCGTTCCCAAGACCTTGAAGGACGCGCTCGAGGCCGACATCGTCGTACTGGCTGTCCCGTACTGGCAGCACCGAGAGGTCGCGAAGGCACGGGCAAGCTGGAAGGGGAAGATCGTGATCGACGTGACGAACACTCTCGAAGATTTGGGCGGCCTTCCTTCCTCTTCGGTAATAGCCCGGGCCCTGCCCGGCGCTCAATTGGTCAAAGCATTTAACCATCTGCCTGCGGGCGTCCTCGCGGAAGACCCGGCCATCAACGGCGGACGACGGGTTGTATTCCGGTCGAGTGACGATGAAAGCGCGACCGCAACGGTCGCCGCCCTGGTCGAGCAGCTCGGCTATGCGCCGGTTAATCTCGGCAAGATCGCGGAAGGCGGTCAGCTCGTGCAGGCGCGGGACGGGATCTGGGCGCCCCTGATCTTCCAGGACCTGTTCAAGAAGGAGCAGTAACGGATTCATGAAGGAGCAGTAACGGATATACGACCCTAGCGACGGTTACGGTCATCGAGGCGGCGAAGCGGCACGGCGTCAGCCATTTCGTTTACAGTTCAGTAGGGTCGGCGGACGAAGAGACAGGCATTCCTCACTTCGAAAGCAAAGTTAAAGTGGAAGAGCATCTGCGATCGAGCGGCTTACAATATACAATTGTGCGGCCCGTGTTCTTCATGGAGAACTGGCAGAGAGGGTTCGGCAAGTCGATCCGGAACGGGCAGCTAACAGCAGCGGTTAAGCCCGACGACAACTTGCAGATGGTGGGGGTGGATGACATCGGCGCGTTTGCGGCGCTTGCGTTTGAGGGCCCGGGAAATAGAAGAACAGGACGTTTTCGCTGGCCGGCGATGAATTATCGATGCAGCAGATTGCCGACGCGTTCAGTCGCGTGCCTGCACGAGACGTGAAGTACGTTCAGGTTTCCTGGGATCAGCTCGAGAAAAGTATGGGACGGGAACTGACAGTGATGTACCAGGGTTCGAAGAAGAAGGTTTTCACTTCAACATTGAACAGGTGCGGTGCGAGTATCCGCTGACGCACACCTTCAATCGATGGCTGGAAGCGTACTGGAACACGACTGCTGTTGCGGCGCGTTAGCCCATATTCATTTCGGCTATGGTTTTTTCCGGTGGCGCCATGACCGAATTTAACGCGAGCTTCCTCGAAGCGGATTGATCGCCTAGGGAAAGTCTGAATAAGTAGCTCGATTTAATGAAGGCACGCGAGCGGCCGTTTTGGTTTGAAACGATGTCGGCGCGGCTCGGCGAGTGGCTTTACGTTTGTCTGTGTGGCAAGGGTGCATAGCCGGATTGTGGGCGCGCTACGCGCCTTGCCACCGCAACAAGTGTCGCCGGGCGAGGAAGAGGTTGGCCAGTGCGCAGGTCACGAAGAGGCGGTTGGCATTCTTGTCCAGGCCACGATAGCGAACTTTGGCGAAGCCGAAGACCCGCTTGATGACGCCGATACTATGCTCGACCTTGGACCGGACCTTCGACTTGGTGCGGTTCTTGGCCCGTTCGATCTCGTCCACGATACCGCGATGGCGGTAGCGGCGGTTGGTGAAGTCTTTCGCGTTGGGCGCATGCGCCTTGATCACGTCGGTCTGGCCGCGGTACGCCTGATCGCCCCAAACGCGCGTCTCCTCGCCGTGCATCAGGTCCGGCAATATTTCGCTATCGGCGACATTCGCGGCGGTCGCGACCACGGCGTGGATGATCTTGCTTCGGCTGTCGATGCCGACATGCGCCTTCATGCCGAAATACCACTGGTTTCCCTTCTTGGTCTGGTGCATGTCGGGATCGCGCGCCTTCTCTGCATTCTTGGTCGAGGATGGCGCGGCGATGATGGTCGCGTCCACGATCGTGCCCTTCGACAGCTTGAGCCCCTTGGCTTCAAGATGCCGATGCACCTCCTCGAACAGGCGGCTGCCCAAGTCGTGACGCTCGATGAGATGCCGGAAGCGGCACACCGTGGTCTCGTCCGGAACCGGCTCGCGGCCCAGGTCGATGCCGACAAATCCGCGCATCGCCAGCAAATCGTAAAGCGCTTCCTCCACCGCCGGGTCCGACAGGTTGAACCACTGCTGCAGAACATAGATGCGCAGCATTCGCTCGACGCCCACCGGCGGCCGACCATTGCCCGGCTTCGGGTAAACCGGCTCAACCAGCGCGCACAGCGCTGACCATGGCACCACCTGATCCATCTCAGCGAGAAAAACAGCTCGGCGTGTCGTCTTCCCGTACCGCTCGAACCCAACCGCCGCCAGCGTCGCCTGCTTCATCGAGCCACCCAATATGCTTCCGCACACTGATCCCTATGAATCACACAACCCTCGTCGCGTCGACAACTTCTTCAGAGTTTCCTTAGCACGGCTAGCGCGAGGGGGTGTTTGAAGCGGATGGTGTGATCCACATCGCTTTCAGCCATGACTGCTAGCACTGCCGTTATTCGGAGAGAGATTGCCCGGCTGACGGATAACAGGCCCGCCGATTTCTGCGCTGGGCTACGCTACAGCCCCACAGCCCTCTCGGAAACATATTGTGCTTTCCTTTGATTCTGCCCCCGGTTCAGATAGGAGATGAAAGAGATAGCGAATGCGCGATGGGTTGATGAGTCATACCGACCATGGGAGATCAATCGCCGATCTGGAACACGGAAAGTAATGATCTCCTCATTACTGCCCTCACTCCCACTCGATCCTCTCAACGCATCGTAACGCGCTGATTTATAAGCGCAAAATATTTCTGCTGACGGTCAAAACCCGACCATCGAGCCGTCAAAATTTTTCGCTTTTGATTTCAAAGGAAAATTCGCGCGATTCAGATTTTGCGCGGCTTCGACAACTATCGCCAACTATCGGTCAATTTTTCGCGTTGTCGATCGCGGAGCGCATTCTGCGCCAGGGTGAAAAAAGACCGTCAGCACCTATAGCACAAGGCATTCGTGCGCGCCATGTTTGTAACCTCTCTTCCGCTCATGCAAGACCAGCCCATTGCAGTTGATGAGCTCCTGATCGAAAGTGGCATCTGGCTGCGGCGGTGTGGAAGGACACACGGCCAGCAAAGGTCGGAGATGGTGACGAGAAGGCAGCGGCGTAATGGCTCGGTGCGCTAAGCCCATCCACTAGCCGGTTTCGAGTCCGGCCCGCAGTACCATCCAGGTTCGGCAATTTGGTCGGCTCACGATCGACCCCAAGGACCAATCCTTGGTGGTCATCGGCAAAGCGCTAAGAATGATCTCTTGACTAACGGCGCAAGCTAGTAAAGAATTCGTTCTTAGTGTGGTCGGCAGGGGACGTGAGCGTTCTTTGCATGCGGCCATTAAACGACGTCATCCCGGGGTGGGCTCCCAAGACATGCCGAAGCGCACAACAGGCCGATACGAAAGCGTGACCGCAGGCGGCGAAAAGGTCGATGCCTTCGTTCCCCTCGATCTGCCGCCCGCACGGCCGGCGCTCGTCATCGACGCCAAGCTCGAACGTCGCCTTGGGCAGGCCGAGCAGGCACTCGTCCGACTCGATCTGGCGGGCGAGATGGTGCCTTCGCTCGACTGGTTCATCTACGCCTTCGTACGCAAGGAGGCGGTGATCTCGTCTCAGATCGAGGGCACGCAAGCATCGCTCGTCGACCTTCTCGCTTTTGAAGCCGAGGAACAGCCCCAACCCAACGCCGATGTCGAGGAGGTGACGAACTACCTTGACGCCCTCACCTATGCGCGTGGCCAGCTCGCGTCGAAGCGTGGCCTGCCGCTCTCTCTGCGGCTTTTGAACGAAGCCCATAAGCGGTTGATGCGTGGCGTGCGCGGCGGAAGTAAGCAACCCGGAGAAATACGCCGCAGCCAGAACTGGATCGGCGGAAGCCGGCCAGGGAACGCGGTTTATGTTCCGCCGCCCTCCGAAAAACTCGCGCAGCTTCTCAGCTCCTTCGAGAAATACATCCATGCCGACGATCCGCTGCCGAAACTCGTGCGGGCGGGTCTTTTGCATGCGCAGTTCGAAACCATCCACCCCTATCTCGATGGAAATGGGCGGATCGGACGTCTGATGATCGCCCTCGTGCTGGAGCACTGGGGATTATTGAAGGCGCCGCTTCTCTATCTCAGCCTCTTCTTCAAGCGTCATCGCGAAGAGTACTACCGGCGGCTCAATCTCGTGCGGCTGGAAGGCGACTGGGAAGGCTGGATCGATTTCTTTCTCGATGGCGTCGCGACGATCGCCGATGAAGCCGTCGTCTCGGCGCGCGAGTTGTTCAACCTCGTCAGCACGGATCGCACGCGTCTCCTCGGTGTCGAATTCGGCGTCCGTTTCAGCTCTCCGGTTGTTCGAGCGACTTCCGCGTCATCCGATCGTGACTGTCGCATCGGCGATGAAGCTGCTTGACACGAGCAAGCCGACTGCAACCCGCGCAATCGAAATGCTGGCCGAGATCGGTATCCTCGTGGAGACGACAGGGAAAGAAGCGCGACCGCAGCTTCGCTTACCGTGCCTATATGGAACGTCTGCGAACCGGAACGGAATTGGAGCAATTGTAATCTTCGTGCTACATAAACGGCGTTTTAGTAGCGCCAAGAACGCAAATACCGACGCCATAGCATCCCGCTGCCGAACGGCGGATCAGTCAACCGTATAACCGAGCGCACGATATCCAGATCGTCGTTTCGCCGCCATCCGCGCCAGAACGGGCACGAGGTCATCGACATAGTCGACCACGAGAACCTCTGTTTTACCAGCATGCTGCCGGTGAAGCCGACCGACATATTGGGCCAAGGTGCCCTTCCATGAAATGGGCATCGTCAAGAACAGCGCGTCCAATCTTGGGTCATCAAATCCCTCGCCGATGTACCGCCCTGTCGCGAGGATGAGCCGTTCCTGATCATCCGCCACTCGCAGGGCGACATCTGATGCCTTGCGTTCGGCCGCCGACATTCCACCTCGAAGGACGACAAGATTGCGCACGAAGCGCGAAAAGCGGCCTTGCAGATATTCGAGATGATCCCGGCGCTCGGTCAGCACGACCGGTGACCGCTTCGCCTCCAGCGCTTTCAGCACATCGTCGAAGATCAGGCTGTTGCGCAGCTCGTCCCGCGCGATGGCCGCATAGACCGCTGGCATGGCAGGGCGATCCGACCTCTCAAGGGGTGGCGGCAGTCGAAACTGCGTCGATCGAATTTTGGCGCGGTGAACAATCCCCCGTCCCGCTGCCTGGGCACGTGCATCAACGCGATGTCGAACGGGTCCGCATTGCATAAAGATGATCGGATGATGACCATCTTTGCGGGCCACGGTCGCGGAAAGCCCGAGGACATAGCGCGCCTTCGCTCGGCGGGCTACGAGCTCGAAACTCGCTGCCGAAAGATGATGGCACTCATCGACAACCAGATGACCGTAGTCCGCTACCATGTCGGATACTTCGCCTCGTCGCACGAGACTCTGGATCAGCGCGACATCAATGACGCCAGTCGGCTTGCGGCGTCCGCCGCCGATGACGCCGATGTCCTTCGGATCGATATCGAGGAATGTCCTTAGCCGCTCCACCCATTGGGTGAGCAACTCGCGGCGATGGACAAGAACGAGCGCATTGCGTCCGCGTTGCGCAATCAGGGCCGCGGCCACCACCGTCTTGCCGAAGGCGGTCGTCGCCGCGAGCACGCCATGGTCATGCGGAAGAAGCGCTTCGAACGCCTTGACCTGCGGCTCCTGCAGCGTCCCCTGAAACCGTACTCGGCTCGGAAGTGGATCGCCAATCACCCTCAGATCATTCAACTCAACCTCGGCGCCCTCGCCTCGGATCAATTCAACAGCTTCATCGAGACATCCCCGTGGCAGCGCCACATGACGCGGGTGAAGTTCGGCGCAGGAGATAATCCGAGGCTTGCCGAAGGTCGGGAAACGCATGGACTGCGCACGATAGAACTCAGGGTTTTGGAAGGCCGCCAAGCGTATGAGCCGCGTCGTCATTGTCGGCGGTAAATCGGTCCGGTCTATATAGAGTTGGTCGGCGACCACTATCGTGATCTTGCCCGACAGGGGACTGCCGACCGGGCCCACTTTGGGGCGCCGAGACGGCGTCATGCGCCAGGGCTCGTCCGCATCCTCATCTTCGACGGGCATGCGGACGCCCAGAATACGGCCTCGCGTCTCCGCATCGTCGACGATTTCGGCGGCGGCCTTGGCCGATAGCCGTGGCCTCGCGGCCAGAAATGCCCATTGGTCGTCGTATGGACGAAGATCTTGGTCGATGAAGACGCTGTTTCCAAGCTCGCGCGCACGGCGCTGCAAAGGCAAGGCGATCAGATTGCCGAAGCCGCCGACCGGCATGGTGTCCTGGCTCGGAAAAAAGCGATCATATGAGGCAAAACCTATTTCGGGTCGACGCTCCATCGTCTCCGTCAGCATGGCCGCGCCAAGCTGCCGAGCGGTGCGCGCCGAAACCGGCTCGGAGAAGAAAATCCACACATGCCCGCCATTGCCGGATCGAGACCGCTCAAGGGCCGCGGGCACGCCCTTGGCCTGACAAGTCTCCAGCACGGCCAAGGCGTCAGCCGCCCAGCTCTCCTCGTCAAAATCGGCGGCCAGAAACCAGCAGGTCTCGTCAGGAAGCAGCGGATAAACACCCGCCACGAAATCGCCACCAGAGCCGCGTGCGCCCTCGCCGCCGCGCAGATGCTTCTCGATGACGTCGTCGGTGACCGGGATGAAGGCTTGATGAGGGCATTCCCCGCATTTGACCTGGGGCTTGCCGCATATCCCCTTAACCCACTCGTTGGCGCACGCGGGCGCATAGCCGGACTTGGCGGTCTTCCGGTTTTCCCACCTGACAGGGAATACGTCAGCGCGGCCTGCGAATAGGCGCCGAAACAGCGCGATCTTTTCCGCAGCGGATGACGCGGCCATGACCCTCGGCGCATCTGCAATTGTGGGTGATGAATAATCTGTAGCCGCCGCCGAGCACCGGCTCACGAGATTCCTCAGCGCGGCCTCAAGCTCTTTCCGCTCCGCCTCATTTGCGGCTAAACGGGCTCGAACCTGCTCAATCTCGAGCTCAAGTTCGTGCGCAGTCTCGGCGTCACCGCCCAGCGCCAGTCGTTTCGACACATCTCCGCTCAGCCAAGTCTTCATAGAGCGGGCTCTCCAGGTGATCGCCGTCCGCTATCCTTCGAAGAGCTTCGCCAGGTCTTCCATCGGCCGGAAGAGCTTCATCGGTTGATCGGGAAGTGGCAGAAAGCTCTCACGTAAATAGAACTGACGGGCCGCCTCATCTTTGGCATCCACGATAACGGCAAACGAGGCGATCTCGCTACGAACCGCGCGATGCAACGCGTCCGCTAACAGAAATCGGCCGTACCCTCGCCCTTGATAGTTTCGATCGACGGCGAGCCGGCCCAAAAGCGTCGCCGGGACGAGTGGATAGCGCGGCAGCTTGCGGGTGATATCAGCCGGAAACTCGGCGAGTTTCACGCCGGTCGCGGACAGAGTGTAATAGCCGCCGATGGCGCCGTCCGGCAGCACGAGTACGAACGGCGCCGCCATGTTCTTGCGGGCATCCTGGCCAGCCTGGCTTCGTAGATAGCGATCGAGCGCTTCGGCGCCGCTGACGAACGAACCGCGATCGTGCTGCGGACCAAGCGCCTCGACCCGAAGCGATCCGTCGGGAGCGCCCGGCACCGGCTATACGCCGGTGGCTTCGCGATAGCGGCGCACCGTGTCGCGCAGGCGGTCATTGACGGGCTTCGGATTCAACAGCGCATCAACAAACGCCTGGCTGTCGCGCACCGACAGTTCGATCTGCTGGTGTTCCTCAATCGCCCGCCGTGCAGCATCCTGGACGCTGGTCAGCACGAAATCTGTGACCGTCCGTCCCTGGAGGGCGGCGGCATGTTCGATAAGCGTCTTCTGCTCCGCCGTCACCCGCGTCTCAAGGCGTTGCGCGCGGGTGCGACCGCGGGCCGATTTCGAGGCTACGTTTGCCATGGCGATACTCCTACCGCCAATGTACGGCCAATGCCCGGCCATTTCAAGAGATGAAGCCCCGCATGACTCTTTCCGGGAACGGTTTCGGCGGTCATGCCTCAATCGTAAAAAACGCTCCGAACAGGCTATAATTTACCCTTTCCAGTACAGTATCAAAAACTTACCGGCCAGGAAAAGACCGTCAGCGCTATCCGCGCTATCTGACGGTCTTTTGATTTCGGCAGGTGACCACTTCAAAAAAGACCGTCAGAAAGACCGTCACCTTATCCAGCTTTCCGCAACTCAAGAATACTTCGGCCGTAGGAACTCCCTTTGCAGTTCAAGCGGTTACCAGATCCGACGGCCGAACCGACGATGTGTTGCCGGTCATTCCAAATCCTATATAAGCCACTGAATTATAACGAGAATTCTAACCCGTCACTCCCACTCGATGGTGCCAGGCGGCTTGGAAGTCACGTCATAGACCACTCGGTTGACACCCCTCACCTCGTTGATAATGCGGGTGGCAGCCGCACTCAAAAATTCATGACTGAACGGATAAGAATCTCGCGGTCATGCCGTCGCTCGATGTCACGGCACGCAGCGCCAACACATAGTCATAAGAGCGGCTGTCGCCCATGACGCCAACCGTACGCACGGGCAAGAGCACGCAGAACGCCTGCCAAATCGCGTCATAGAGGTCTGCGCGGCGTATTTCGTCGAGAAAGATTGCGTCAGCCTCGCGTAAAATCTCAAGCTTGTCGCTCGTCACGACGCCGGGTACGCGAATGGCGAGTCCAGGCCCGGGAAAGGGATGACGATTAATCAAGCGTTGAGGCAAGCCGAGCTCGCGGCCCAGTGCGCGCACTTCGTCTTTGAACAATTCACGCAACGGCTCGACAAGCTTCAGGTTCATCCGAGCCGGAAGACCACCCACGTTGTGATGCGACTTGATGGTCACGCTTGGACCACCAGCGAAGCTGACAGAATTCGATCACGTCGGGATAAAGCGTGCCTTGGGCTAGAAACTCGGCACCACCAAGCTTTTTGGCTTCGTCTTCAAACACGTCGATGAAGGTGGCGCCAATAATCTTACGCTTCTCCTCGGGATCCTCAATCCGAGAGAGCTTGTTCAGGAATAGGTCGCCCGCGTCCCGATACACCAAGGGAATGTTGTAATGGTCGCGGAACAACGTCACCACTTCCTCGCCTTCGCCCCGACGCAGCAAGCCGTGATTGACAAAAATGCAGGTGAGTTGTTCGCCGATTGCCTCGTGAAGCAACGCCGCGACAACAGAGGAATCCACGCCGCCGGAGAGGGCGCAGATGACGCGCCCATGCCCAACTTGCTGGCGCAAGCGCGCGATCTCTTCGCTGCGAAATTTTGCCATCGACCAATCGCCACGGAGACCGGCAACGTGACGGGTGAAGTTCTTGAGTAGCGCTGCGCCGTCCGGCGTGTGCACGACTTCTGGGTGGAACATTAGACCATAAAATTTGCGACGGTCGTCGGCGATGACTGCGAACGGTGCCCCTTCGCTGGTGGCAACGACACGAAAGCCCGGCGGGGGCGCCGTGATGCGGTCGCCATGGCTCATCCAAACCTGATGATGCTCCCCGGGTTTCCATATTCCGTCGAACAGGTCGCATACCTGGCTTATATCGAGAAAGGCGCGACCGAATTCGCGCTCATGCCCGCTTTCGACGTGGCCGCCAAGCTGCACCGCCATCGTCATTTGGCCGTAACAGATACCGAGTACGGGGACGCCCAGGTCAAACACTATTTGCGGCGCGCGCGGCGTCCCCATTTCCGCAGCCGAGGCTGGGCCGCCCGACAAGATTATGGCCTGGGGTGCAAATGCGGCGATCTGGTCGTCCGGCATATTGAAAGGATGTATTTCGCAATAGACACCAGATTCGCGCACCCGCCGGGCGATCAGCTGCGTCACCTGACTGCCGAAATCCATAATCAGAACATGGTCGGTCATTTCGCCTTACCTTGCGTGGCGGTTTCGGTCGCGAAACGGGCACGCTCCATCGCAGCCACAAAAAACCCGTCGGTGCCATGACGCGCCGGGGAAAGGCGCAACATGGGCTCGCCGAACGAATAATCGCTTCCTACCGCGTGCTGCCACACTTCGCTGAGTGGTACCAACGCGAAACCCGGATGGGTTTCCAGAAACTTTTCTACTTGCTCCTCATTCTCTTCTCGCAGCAGAGAGCAGGTCACATAGATAAGACGGCCCCCGGCCTTCACCAACCGTTGAGCACTGTCAAGGATGTCCGCCTGGAGCCTTACCAGCTCGATCAGATCGTCCGGTTTCAGACGCCATTTGGCGTCGGGGTTTCGCCGCCAGGTGCCAGTTCCGGTGCACGGCGCGTCGATGAGGACGCGGTCGAAGCCTCGGGCATGGTGCTTCACCCATTTGTCGCGATGACTGGTTAGCGGCTGTCGCCGGACGATACTAGCCCCAGTGCGACGTAGGCGTTGCGTAGCGCGCTCCAGACGCCGCTCCGAGACGTCGCATGCGACGAGATGACCACGATTGGCCATGCTCGCGGCGAGCGCCAAGGTTTTGCCGCCTGCCCCGGCGCAAAAATCGACGACGCGCATGCCTGGCCGCGCGTCGGTCAGCAGGGCAGCCAACTGCGAACCTTCATCTTGTACTTCGATGCCGCCATTCCGAAAGATGGCGAGAGTAGAGAGGGGGATGCGTTCGACTATACGAAGTCCGATCGGCGAATACTTGGTGCGTGCCGCGTCGATCTTGTCTTGCGCCAGCGCAACCTGCGCCTTTTCTCGATCCAGTTTCAGCGTATTGACGCGTAGATCCAATGCCGCCGACTGGTTGAGAGCCGCGACTTCGCGTGCTAGGTCACTGCCGAGCGCCGCTTCAAGATGAGGTTCAAGCCAGCTTGGAAAATTTCCGACTACGTGGGGCGGCATATCGTCGTGCCAAGTCTTCTCGTCGTCAATCACACTGATAAGCCGATCCTCTTCCTTGCTCAAGCTGGCGGGGCGGAATCGGTCACCGTCGCAAGCGCGTCGAATGTCGTCGGGCGTCCAGCGCTGGATCAGCACCAGCGCCACTAATAATCGGGTGCGGCCATGGGTCGTTAGGCGGGACGCCAGACGGGCGATCCACCAATCGAGTTCCCCGCGACGGCGAAGCACGGCGTAGATATGTCCAGAGATTGCGGCGCGATCCTTTACGCCGGCAAAGCGATGACGGCGAAAATATTCGGACACCACATCGTCCGCTGGCGCCCGGCCCTGTTCGATCACATTCAGGAGCTGGATTGCAGCCTCAACTCGGGCGCCCGGAGTCATGCCCCCTGCGGATAGTTGGGCGCCTCGCGAGTCACCGCAATTTCGTGAATATGGGATTCGCGCAGGCCAGCCGCCGTAATCCGCACTAAGCGGCAATTCTTCTGCATCTCGGCGATCGTGCGGTTGCCGGTATAACCCATCGCCGCACGTAGGCCGCCGACCAGTTGATGTATCACATTGCCAACCGGACCCTTGTGTGGGACACGCCCCTCGACGCCTTCGGGAACCAGTTTAAGCGTCGACGTCACTTCTTGTTGGAAATAGCGATCGGCCGAGCCTCTTGCCATCGCGCCGATCGAGCCCATCCCGCGATAGGATTTATAAGTGCGGCCTTGGTATAGATAGATCTCGCCAGGGCTTTCGTCGGTACCCGCAAACAGCGAGCCGATCATGGCGCAGTCGGCCCCGGCCGCGATTGCTTTGGCGAGATCGCCAGAGAACTTAATACCGCCATCGGCTATCACCGGCACTCCGCGCTTGCGGCAGACCCCGACCGCATCAACGACCGCCGTGAGCTGCGGCACGCCTACACCAGCCACAATGCGCGTTGTACAAATCGAACCGGGACCAATGCCGACCTTGACCGCATCGGCGCCAGCTTCGATCAGCGCCTCAGCCCCCTCCGCGGTTGCGATATTGCCGGCCACGATTTGTGTATAGTTACTTAGGCGACGGATACGCGAGATCGCCTCGAGCACGCGTGCCGAATGACCATGCGCAGTATCTACTACCAACACATCGACGCCAGCGTCGAACAGGGCTTCGGCACGAGCAACACCGTCATCGCCGGTACCAGTGGCTGCGCCGGCGCGCAATCGTCCCTGTTCATCTTTACTGGCGGACGGATATTTCTGCGCCTTTTCAATGTCCTTTACGGTGATTAGGCCGATGCACCGATACGCCTCATCTACAACGATCAGTTTTTCGATGCGGTGCTGATGAAGAAGGCGCTTCGCGTCCTCGCGCTTCACATTCTCCCGCACCGTGACAACGTCGCGTGTCATCAATTCCGAGATCGGTTGCTTCGGCTCGGTGGCGAAGCGAACATCGCGATTGGTCAGTATGCCGACCAGCTTCCCGTTGCTCCGCTCTACGACGGGAATGCCCGAGATACGATGGTCCGCCATTAGTCGCAGGGCGTCAGCCAGCGTCTCATCCGGATGGACGGTTACGGGGTTGACCACCATACCGGCCTCGAACTTCTTGACCTTGCGGACCTCGTCGGCTTGCTCGGCGATACTCAGATTGCGGTGGATCACCCCGAGTCCGCCTGCTTGGGCGATCGCGATCGCCAACGCGCTTTCGGTCACCGTGTCCATAGCAGCAGAGATCAGTGGTATGCCAAGTTCGATTTCGCGGGTGAGACGAGTCTTGGTATCGGTCTCGGTCGGCAGAACGTTGGATGCGGCGGGAACGAGCAGAACGTCGTCAAAGGTAAAGGCCTGACGGAGCTCCATATATGCCATCCGCTCGATATGAAGAGGGTTGGCGGCTCATGATATACAATGTGGAACCTATGGGAAGACCTGTTGCGAGTCTGTCACTGCACTTTGATGCGACGGCCCTCCTGACAATTCAACCGTGAAACCCTAGCGCAATGACGTAGACTTCCGCGGACTCGGCGCGACTCGCTGGCGGCTTCGCGTGTTTGACGCTGGTGAAGTCCTGTTTCATCCGCTCCAACAGCTGACGTTCGGTGCCACCTTGAAAGACTTTCGCAACAAAGGTGCCACCCGGGACCAACGCAGTGCGAGTGAACTCAAATGCTGCCTCAACCATGGCCACTATGCGAAGATGATCGGTCGACGCATGCCCGATCGTCGGCGCTGACATATCGGAAAGAATGACGTCGGGAGGGCCACCCAACGCTTCGATTAGTTTCTGCTCTGCGCCGTCGGCGAGGAAATCACCTCGTAGTAGTATCGCCCCAGGGATTGGATCGATCGCAAGCAAGTCGATGCCGACCACGTTGCCCTTGCCTACCCGCGCCACCGCGATCTGTGTCCAGCCGCCAGGGGCCGCTCCTAAGTCGAGCACGTGCTGACCGCGCCTCAGGAAATGAAACCGGTCGTCGAGTTCGGCGAGTTTATAGGCCGCCCTGGAGCGATAGCCGGCGCGCTTCGCGGCAGCCACATAGGGATCATTAAGCTGACGTTCAAGCCAACGTCTCGAAGAGGGCTTGCGAACCTTCGCGGGTTTCAGGCGCTCGGACGACGTCCGCAAGATCGGTGGTCGCGTATGCTTCACAATCCAGCCGCTTCGATTAAACTCGCAAGCACCCCTTCGCGGATCCCTCGATCAGCGACGCGCAAACATCCCACCGGCCAAGTCTGCCGTACCGCTTCAAGGATGGCGCAACCTGAGATCACCAAGTCTGCACGCTCAGTGCCGATGCAGGGACTGTCACCGCGCTCTCGGTACGTCATGCGCAATAGCATATGCGACAAGCGGTCGATCTCTGCAAAGCTAAGCATCAAGCCGTCGACCTGCATGCGGCTATAGCGCGGCAATTGCAGATGCAGGCCGCCAAGCGTCGTGACGGTGCCCGAGCTACCGAGCATTTGCACGCAACCCTCTGCGACATATGACGCGATCCCGTGGAGCTCATCGAAAGGGCCGATCGCAGCACGCATTTCCGAGACCATCGCGCCATAAGTCGCATCACTGACCTCGCGGCCGCCATAGCGGTCAGTCATCGTCACCACGCCGTGAGGTATTGAGGTCGCGGCGAGAATCTCCGGAGCGTGGTTTTGCGACCAGCCAACCATGGCAATCTCGGTCGAACCTCCGCCGATGTCGATGATGATGGCGCGCGCGATGTGCGGGTCGAGTAGTGGCGCGCAGCCCGAGACAACCAGCCTTGCCTCTTCCTGGCTCGAAATGATTTCGATCGGGATGCCGGTTTGGGCGTGAATTCGCTCGATGAAATCAGACCAGTTAGCGGCTCGGCGGCACGCCTCCGTCGCGACATAGCGCGCCCGCGTTACTCGCCGCTGGATCACCTTGTCCGCGCACACACGAAGCGCATCGATGGTACGAGCCATTGCGGGCTCGGACAATACGCCACTTGTCGCCAAGCCATCGCCCAGCCTCACAATGCGCGAAAAGGCGTCGATAACATGAAACCCGCGCGGAGCACCGCGTGCCACCAGGAGCCGGCAGTTGTTGGTGCCAAGGTCAAGCGCCGCGTAGACGTCACGTGTCGCCGAGAAATGCGGACGAGGGTTGACCGAAAGCGGCGTGATTTCACTCAAGGGAGCAAACCCGACATGGACAAAGAATTTATGCTACTCAGCATTGCCCGCGAAGGAAAGCATTAGGCTAAAGGCGGCAATTCGAGTTCCCGGCAACAATCTTTTGGACACAACGAAATCGCCGCGCATTCAAATGCCCTGACCTCCGAGGGCACCGACAAGGCGACCTGCATGGTATTGCCGCCAGCCATATTATGGGGTTTCCCGAGCCGACCATAATTGGCACTTTTGAGCCTGCGATGATTTGGTGACCGAGTTGAGGCGAAGCAAGCTGGTGGCGAAGCCGCGTCGGACATTAGCCACAATTCGAGCGAGACGATCATCAGCGGCCATGGTCAGACCCAACTTCCGTGGTTTCGCGCAAATCGGCTGCCGAAACCCGCAGAAATGCTGAGGATATGACATGAGGCCCCGAGCTGTGGTGCTAAATCGCTCGGTATATTGCTGCAGAAAATGAGGATTTTGCTTGCGACGGCGAAGGGAATCGTGGTGCTCTGTCACAGACAGAGTGCCGCGCCATGTTCGTCCGCGTCAAGAAGATCGGAGCCTACGAGTATCTCTACCTCGTCGAGAACGCGCGCGAGGGCGGCCGCCACGTGCAGCGCGTCGTCAAAGCGCTCGGCCGCCGCGACGAGATCGAGGCGTCCGGCCTCATCGATGGGCTGATCGCGTCGGCGGCGCGCCATTCGCGCCGCTCGATCGTGTTGTCGAGCTTTTATCGTGGCGAATTGCCGGAGCTGCATCGTCTTAGCATCGGACCCGATCTGGTGTTCGGGCGGCTATGGGCGGAAACAGGGTGTGGCGAAGTGCTGAAGAGCCTCCTCGCCGATCGGCGCTTTTCCTTCGATGTCGAACGTGCGGTCTATCTCACCGTGTTGCACCGGCTGATGATCTCGGGCTCCGACCGCCATGCCAACGACTGGCTGAGCCGGGTGCGTGTGCCGGGCGCCGAAGGGCTCGATCTCGACCACGCTTATAAGGCGATGGCCTGGCTGGGCGAGGTCGACGCCGCGGGCCGCACCACCGCCGAAGCCGTCGAGGAGGCACTCTATCGCCATCGCCAGCCGCTGTTCGGCGCCGTTTCGATCGCGTTCTTCGACACCACGACATTGTGGTTTGAGGGCGCCGGCGGTGAAAGTCTGGGTCAGCGCGGCCACTCCAAAGACTACCGCGGGCATTTAAAGCAGGTCGTGCTCGGCATCGTGCTCGATGATGCCGACCGGCCAATCGCCTCCTTCCTGCTGCCCGGCAACACTGCCGATGTAACGCTGTTGTTGCCGGTGGTCAGGCGTCTGCGCGAGCGCTTCGGAATCCATGAGGCCTGCATCGTCGCCGATCGCGGCATGATCAGCGCCGACACCATCGCGGCTCTCGAAGCTGAGAAGATCCAATACATCCTCGGTGTGCGCGAGCGCACCAGCCGCGAGGTGCGCGCCGAGGTCATCGAGGATGACGGTGTCGCCGTGCCGCTCGTCATCCCGCGCCAGAAAGGTGAGACCGAACTCGCCATCAAAGAGACGACGATCGCCGGGCGTCGTTATGTCATCTGCCGCAATGAGGAGGAGGCCCAAAAAGATGCCGCGGCGCGCGCCGAGCTCGTCGCCGGCCTCGAGCGCAAGCTCGCCCAGGGCGACAAAGCACTCGTCGCTAACAAGGGCTTCCGCCGCTTCCTGAAGACCCCTGAAGGCCGCGGCTTTGTCATTGATCGCGCCAAGATCGAGGCCGATGCACGGTTCGACGGCCTCTTCGTGCTGCGCACCAACACCAAGATCTCCTCCCTTCAGGTCGTTCTGCGATACCGCAATCTGCTGGCCGTAGAGGACGCCTTCAAAATCGCAAAGGCGCTGCTCGCCACCCGCCCGATCTTCCACAAAACCGATGCGGGCATCCGCGGCCATGTGTTTTGCTCATTTCTTGCGCTCGTGTTGCGCAAGGAATTGATCGACCGCCTCACGGCCCGCCGCCGCCAGCTCGAATGGCAGCGCATCATCGACGATCTCGCCGATCTCAGCGCGATCGACGTCGAGCAGGATGGCCGCCGCGCACGGCTGCGCACCGCTCCCGGTCCGACCATCGATCCGATCTGCCGCGCCATCGGTCTCACTCTGCCGCCCGTTTTCCAGGAGATGCCGCTCGGCCCCTAAACCACCCCAAAACCTGTGGTGCCTAAATCTGAAAATGGCCTTCAGGCCATTGATAAGCCGAGATGTTCAAAACGAAACTGCGGAAGTTGGGTCAGACGCGGACGCAAGCGCGTAACCCGCTAGCGCTTCCGAGAGACCCCATTTTAACTTTGGGAATAGCTACACTGGCCGGATCGGTCGGACGACCCACTAGCGCCGAGCCGTACCGTCATGCTATGTGCAGCCGCGCTCCGCTGGGGGATCGTCTAACGGTAGGACAGCGGACTCTGACTCCGCCAGTCTAGGTTCGAATCCTAGTCCCCCAGCCAGCCTTAACCCCATGAAAAACCAACATTATTTCGCGTCAGCCGTTTGTTCTGCAGGCTAAAGCGTGTTGCATAACGTTGCAACAGAAAACCGCGCATTTCCGCCCTTTTCCAAAAATTCCCAAATGTTCCATGCAACACGGATGCAACACGGAGTGCGTGCTTTGTTCTGGCGTCGGACAAAAAAAGACCCGCACGAGGCGGGCGCAACGTCACCCGCTCCGACCGAGTGACGGTGCTAAGCTTCGCAGCGATCGCGCTAAACGACATCGTGCTTTGGAGGTTGATGCGCGGTGATATGCCGTTGTTGGTGGGCCATTTCCTGTCCGGTTAGTGCCGCCTCGAATTCTTCCTCGGGCGTCGCACGGGATGCGCCCTGGGGATGCTCTCTCAGGGGAACGGTCAATGCACCAATGCACCCGAAGGCTTTATCGCGACGAAATGCCTACAGCGACAGTTTCTCTGCGTTCGATCGCGGCCGGCTTAACCGTTCCGCGTCGCCTACTTCCTTCGTGTCCTCAGTCCGAGCAATTCCGTATTTCGCAACCCGGTGTGCGTTTATCTCGGATTCCGCCCCTATCATACGAAGAGCTGCAACGGCATTTTCTGCAATAGCCTTCATTCCCGGAGATGCATCGACAATTCCTCCGAATTGGAGTGCCGTGGCTATCATTGAACGCAACTAAGGGCCATCCGCATCCTTGAATATGTCCCTGAAGTTCTCCGAGGTAAGACTCGCGAGTTGCCGGATATCTTCCTGATTCCATCCTCGGCTCTCGGCGATTTTGAGAAGAATCTCACGCGGCGTCCGCTCCTTAGCGAAGGTGGCAAGCTTCTTTAGAAACGCCGCCCGCAAATCTGGATCAGTAACTCGATCACCGAAGGGGCTACCCTCTAGATCAAAGAATCCAGGTGGCCCCTCTCTTTCGGCCATATAGAGGTTGAGCAGTTCACGAGCCTGCTCCGCCCGTCCCAACTCTTTGAAGAGCCTTATAGTGCCATCTAAATTCACTGCCGTAATTACCTGAATGGCGCCACGAAATGCGGTCGCCATTTGGTCGAGCACCTCATCAGCTGAAACAGAAAATGCATCATGGTATTGCCGCCAAGCTTCGCCAAACGCGTTGTCTTGCCTCTGGTGCTCGATTTTCTTATTCAATTCCCACGCAGTACGGCGAAGGTTTTCTGGATTGATGAAGCCTGCCTCCAAGCTGTCCATAACTACGACATCAAACTCATCAGTGTTCGTGAAACCGTAGTCGGCTAGCAAGGCGTACCACCTGTCCCTACCGAGAATTTCATCGGGCGTGGCTTGCCGCCGCGGATCGGGTAATCTGCTGCGGGACGATCGATAGTCTGAAGCTCCTGGCATGCTTGGTGGTCTCGCTGTTCAGGTCCAAGGGGCGATTTGAGGCTGAGATCGTCATTCTTCGGCATCAGCTGAATGTCCTGCGCCGTGGGATGCCATCGCGGGCGCGATTGACGCTCATCGATCGGCTGATCTTCGTTTGGCTGTATCGGCTGCACCCGTCCGTGCTGGGCGCCGTTGTGATCGTCCAGCCCGAGACCGTGATGCGATGGCACCGTGAGGGCTTCCGCCTATATTGGCGCTGGAAGTCTCGCGCACGCGGTGGTCGCCCGCGAATCCCGCGCGACCTGCGTGATCTCATTCGCGAGATGAGCCTTGCCAATCCGCTGTGGGGCGCGCCGCGCATTCA
The DNA here is from genome assembly GCA_963804725.1 of uncultured Alphaproteobacteria bacterium. Taxonomy (GTDB): domain Bacteria; phylum Pseudomonadota; class Alphaproteobacteria; order ATCC43930; family CGMCC-115725; genus JAATGI01. Next base: position 337,710 of record CAWDRN010000016.1, read on the forward strand.
TGGCGAGCTGCTCAAGCTCGGCATCGAGATCGCGCAGTCGACGGTAACGAAGTACATGGTGCGATGTCGGCGACCGCCGAGCCAGAGCTGGAAGACCTTTCTGCGTAACCAAGGCGTCGGCATCGCCGCGATGGATCTGCTTGTGGTGCCAACGATCGACTTCCGCCTCCTCTATGTGCTGGTCATCCTCGGTCATCATCGCCGCTGGATCCTATCGTTCGGCGTCACCTCTCATCCGACAGCGGAGTGGATCGCTCAACAGATCACCGATGCATTTCCGTGGAATGAAGCGCCGCGCCACCTGATCCGAGACCGTGATGCGGTCTATGGTCAAGTCGTCACACGGCGCCTCAAGAGCATGGGCATCCGCGATCGGCCGACGGCACCGCGATCGCCTTGGCAGAACGGATACGTCGAACGGCTGAACGGCTCGATCCGGCGGGAGTGTCTCGACCATCTCGTCGTGTTCGGGGAGGCTCACCTTCGCCGCATCGTTACGGCCTACGTCTCTTATTACAATGAGCTCCGAACTCACCTGTCACTGAACAAAGACACCCCGATCCATCGACCGATCCAACAGATCGGGCGGATCATGTCAGTGCCCGTCCTCGGCGGCCTGCACCACCAATACCGTCGGACGTAGTTTCTGATAGCAACAGGGACTACCATGTTGTCGATCCGCCGTTCGATCTTTTCGAGCGCAATTTGAGGCGTTGCTCGAGATCATGCATCTCGGTGCGCAGGGTAGTGACTGCGCTATCCAAATCACGCTTGCCCGAGGCCAGATCATTGGGCAGCGAGGCGGTGGCCGAATTTAGATCATTGCGCAGGACGGCGCCGGTCCCAAGCAGATCGGCTTTAACCGCGTCAGCGGTATTGTTCAAATCGGCTTTGGTGGCAACGTTGTCGCGGATCGCTTCGAGGATCACGGATGCGACATGCTCGGCCTTGTCGCGCGGCATGCCGGCGTCCTCGAAGACGCGCGCTAATTCGAGCCGATCAGCCATGATCACAATTTCCGACCTGGATCGGCGTTTCGCCTTATAGCCATTTGAAGCCGTGGGTCATGACGGCAAGCAAGCCAGCAAAGCCGCCGAGCATGATGCCGAGCAACCACAAAAAATTGGTGTGCTGGCGGTGCAATTCAGCTCGGAAATCGATCCGCAGTTCGCCGCCGCGTAGATTGTTGCGCAGTTCACTCATATCGCCGTGGAGATCGATCCGCAGTTGACCCGTATTGCCGCGCAAATCGGTGTTCTGCGTCTGCATTTCGGCACGTACATCGACAAACCCCGTCCGCATGTCAGCCCGCAAATCGGTGCCATGTGCCTGAACTTCGGATTGCAAGTCAGTGCGCAGTGTCTGCATTTCGGTGCGGAGATCAGCGCCTTGCACATGCAAGCCAGCGCGCAAATCGTGCAGATCAGCGCGTATCCCTCTAAGCCCCGCCAGCGTGTCGCGGGCGATTTGCTCCAGTACCGCGATGCGTTCGGGGATATCGGTCATGGTCACAGCTTGTCGCTTCTCTCGAAAATATTCGAAACCCATCATCGCGGTGGCCACTGAGCAAGTCAATTTATCCGCGGAACGCCTGCATTGGAGGCCTGATTCGCTGTATAAAAGCGGCGTGGTGACCGGCGACACCATCGAGGCAATCTGCTCTCAGCAGCGCGACATCAAGTGACGATCCACCGCGATCCGACCGGCGACCTGCACCGCTATCTGCAACCTGATACTGCTGGCTTCGCCTGGCACCTCGGCGCCACTGCCGCCGCTGCCAGGTCATCGGTCCGCTATCGGAGAATGCGCCATGCGGCACTGTCAGAGTGACCTCAGGTCGTGTGCGGCTGCCGCAGCACGCCCAGACCTAAGTGGCCATTAGGCCGCGAGGGCGCGCCACGCGGCCAACGCACCGGCTCGCCGTTGTTTGTAGACCTGGCGAGTGACGAGATGGCGCTCCTGATTGAAATGGTTGTGGACCTCAGCATGAACTGAGGTGAATTTTGCAGCGTCTTCGTGCGTCGAAACCGCTGCATGGCGCGCTCTCGTCGTCGAAACGGCTGATGCGAATTTCTCCGCGCGATTGTTGAGGACGACCGACCTCGTGGCGGTCGGCATTGCCGATCTCTTTCATCGCCGCGCAATAAGAGCAAAGCCCGTCGGTGACGATCTTCCGCGGTCCGCCGTACCTATTCATGATCCGCTTGAGAAACTTCAGCGCCGCAGCCTTGTCCCGCTTCGCTTTGCCAGTACGCCGGTCCTCTCCTCACACCAGGTCCGCCTGCGACAGCTAGGCCCCCGTGGTGTCGTGCAACGCATGGATATGGACTTATCTGAAACTAAGGACAAGGGACGCTCGAGCAGCCAAAATGGTGGCAAGGGTCGCGAAGCCAAAATAGTTGCGCTGATAGACGAAACAATTTCCGACACGAAGATGCGCAATGACGTGATTAGCGTGTGCGGGAAAGTACAGAGTTGGGCGAAACGCAACCCGAACGAAGTCGCCGACGCGGCAGGACGGGATTTGATTTTTTACAACAAGTCGGCTTACGTTAGCTTTTGGAACAGCGCGGCACGCTCGGCGGAATATCAACTTACACACTGGAATGCCGCATCCGAGCCCACAGGCGACACGGTCGCCATGTTGATGGATTTTGCACTCGCATGGAAGCACTCGATGGTTCAGCAAAAGAGTCGGCTGGACCTTTATGCCGAAGACTACGCACGGCAAAGAACAGAGTTTCGGCAAACCCGACGATATTTGGAGGAAAAAGGACTGGAAGAACTTCTCCCCGGGCAGGAGGTGGAACGGAAAGAAGCAAACTCAAAAAGGCTCGTCACTGATGCAGACCAGCAGGCGCAAGGAAAAGGGCAAGACGCGGTGAAAGGCTTCAACCCAACCTCGGACCTATACAAACTCAAGGAGTCTAAAGGGTACGCAATCAGTGCGGGACCATCATCATCGACCGCTTCAGTGCTATGGTTTTTACGTCGGGTTGGCACCGTGACACAGGAAGAAGCAAAATCAGTCACACGGGCGCTGGCCTCCAAGTATTGGGGTGAAGGGCTCAAAAATCTTTCAGGCGAGTTCCACTGCCAATTTGAAGCGACAATTCCGCTGGCACGGCATCTGAGCAAATTCTCAGAGGGTAAGGAGATTTGATACAGAGGCCTCCTTCGAGATTTTGCTTGGCTGTCGAAGGCGGCTTTTTTGCAAAATTCGAGCTCGGGACAAAGGTCTCATAGCCTGCTACCGGCGTCAGCACACTCTGAGTGTGTGCGGCATTCCCAGTTTGGTCATCTGGTTGAGCACCGCGCATTTGATCGCAGCCTGGACCCGCTGATTGTCAAAAGTCCTAGACCAGAGCTTTCCTCCAAACTCCTGTCCGTTCCGAAAACCTAATTCAGCTTTGCATGGGACAGTGAACCTCGTTAGCGTCGTGAGTGTGACCCTCAGCATCCGGCTTCTGGTGTTGGTTTTGATGTCTGCGTTCAAGTCGCGTGGGCGGCTCGCGGCGGCAAAACATCGTCCTGCGTCAGCAACTGATCATCCCTCGCCGGCGGCACCGCGGCCGAATTCTGGTTGAATGGTGCCGATCGAGCGTTGCTGAACTCGCTCGTCCGGCTGGTCCCCGCCGTTCTCGACGCGGTGATCGTTGTCAAACCGGAGACGGTACTCAGATGGCATCGGAAGGGGGGCCGCTGCTATTGGATGGACGAGCAGATCACCGAAGCCTTTCCCTGGAAAGAAGCGCCGAAGTACATGCATCGCGATCGCGACGCCTGCTATGGCGCTGTGTTTGGACGCCGCCTCGACGCAATGGGCATTCGCGACCGTCCTGTTGCGCCGAGATCGCCATGGCAGAACGGATATGTCGAGGGCGTGATCGGCTCGATCCGGCGAGAGTGCACCGACCACACGATCGTCATGGGCGAAGAGCATCTGCGCCGGACGCTCAAATCATACACGCACTACTACAACCGGGCGCGGACACACCTGTCGCTCGCCAAAGACGCTCCCATTCATCGGCCGATCCGAGCGCATGGGAGCCTATTCGCAACTCCGCATCTCGGCGGCCTTCATCATGAATATGGCCGGGTGACGTAAGTGGAAGGGACGGCCGACGGATCGCTAGAGTGTAGACAGACCTGTCTCGACAATGGCATCATTTCCGGCGGTAAAACAGCGCCCGCCCCGCCGGGATGAGTTGGACCAAAATATCGTAGTCACCGACATTGGCGGTCAGCACCGCCAAACCAAGCTTCTGCGCCTGCAGGAACAACACGCAGTCCTGAAGCGCTCGCAGCTTGCCATCTTTCTCATGTCCTTGGAGGCGACACAGGATTCCCGACAGCAGCGCCGCTCTTCCGAGGACCTCGATATCCGGCACGAAGATCCGATGTGGCGGCATGGCCTTGATCTGTTTTCCAATCTCAACAACGACACTCGCAGTTCGCGCATCCGACGGGCTCAGTACGCCGACGGTATGCATCAGTTCCTGGATCGCGACGGTCGAATGGTTGACCTGTCGCTGCGCGATCAGGTCGTCTAACACCTGCGGCGATCGATCTTGCATCTGATCAATGTACACGCAGGTGTCGAGCAAGAGTCCTTGCCCGCCAATACTGCTCGCATTGACGAACGAAAGCTCGCTGTCGCCCCGCCGTGCCAGCGTCCTCCGCGGATCGAACCGCGCCCAACGTCGCGCCGCGTCGAAATCGAACTCCGCCACCTGAGAAGCCGAGCTTCAGCCCGCGATCGATCTTGCCTCGAGACTCCTTGAACGTGTCCGCGAAGTTGTCCTCCAGCGCGACCGTTGCCAAGGCAAACTCGATCAGATCGGTGTCGGTTTCGATGCCAGTCTGCCGCTTGGCTTGTCTGACCAAAGCCGGACTCACCCTGCCGCCGATCCGGCCGCTCTTTTCGCTCAGAAGACCGGATTGTTCCGCCGCCCGCATGACCGCCTCGAACCGAGCCTTGCTGACGACAATTTCACCTGCCTCACGTTGGACGGCCCTCATCCGCCCGCCATCGTGCTTGGGCAGGTTCCCAGCCGACGACTTGGACCCACGCGCTGCGATCTTACTCGCTGACACCTTTGCCACAACAGTCGCCCTCGTGTTGGACAAAATATCTATTCGTTGAACATACGATCTTGCCATCAGAACTTCAAGACTTCGGATGCCCTGATCTGCTTGGTCGCTCAGGCGTCGTTGGAGAGCGATGGGGATTTGCGATAAGCCGATTTCGCCCGGTTCGCCGTGGCAGAACTGTTTTGCCGAGAGGCTGATTGGCTCGATCCGCCGCGAGTGCGTTGACCACCTTGTGGTGTTCGGTGAGCAGCATTTGCGCCGCGTGCTACGCTCTTACGCAGAGTATTATAATGAGACGCGGACACATGCGCCTTGAACAAGGATGCACCAGTTCGGCGGATCGGACGCATCGTATCTCATCCGCTCATCGGCGGGCTGCAGCACCAATACGTCCGAATTCTGCGTTCTCGGTACACACAGGTACGAGCTCTCCGACATGACCCGCAATGCGTGACGCCGTAAGTCTTGCGGATGCGCACGGCCCGCGCCATCCCAACGCCACAGCAACACCGCGATCTCCCTCACGACCTTCTGCTCGGCCGAGGCATCGGTGATGTGATCGGTCTGGCGCGAACCGGACCGATTTCGCTGACGGCACGCAGGCGTTCGGGCTCCGCCTCCATTGCGTCGAAGACTTTCTCGCAAAAGGTGAACTGGGCTTGAAAGCCACGACAGAGCCGGGCTCGTCAGTTCCGCGTACATAAGGGCTCTATCGCCGTCCGACGATTAGAAGGAATTCTCCTGTACTCGATAAGAAGACCAGTCGCCGCTCACGAGGCCGTCGGTCACGCGGCGAGCTCGGGCCGCGTAACTTGCTCTAATCAGGCGGAAGGAAGGCTCCGGAACCATGCATTTGGTTCGATAGTCGTCCACGAAGGGCAGCCAGTCCTAACAGCTTGAAACAAACGGCTTATCTCGTACTTTTCAATTGTGGCAAAGGCAAAAAACGTGCAGCATGAGACTTCCGGGAAAAACGGCTGATTTCCGCCAATTTCCAGACAGTCCCAAAAAATCCATGCTGCACGCATGCTGCACGCGGTCGCTATTTTGTTCTGCGAGTGTTCCGGGTCGGCCTGATGGTTAAAACGATTCGACGGCAGTGCCTAAAGTGTGCCGCACCGACATGATCGACGCCTGCGATCCCCGCCTCCGTGCCTGGTTTAGCGAACTACATCCGCGCCAGGAGCTCGTCGTGCGCGTGGCTGTCTAGCCCGTACCTGACAGGATAGTATAGTTTCCAAGAAACGGGGGGCGGGGAAGTCGAGCCGTGGTTGATCTTCTTACCATCGACAAAGCCGAAGTCGAACGCATTTTGACGCTCGAAGAAAGCCACTTCTTGAATTTCAAGTCGGCACTAACGCCCCCGGCGAAATTGAGTGAGGCTATTTCTTCGTTTTGGAATTCTGCAGGCGGCGAATTGTTTGTGGGCATCGACGAATTGCCTGAGAGTCCGTTTGAAAATTGATCAATGTGCGATGCGGCGGACGAGAAGGCTACCCATGGCGGCATAGATCATGGCTTCGGAGACATCGAGGCGCTGCTCATAGTCACGGACGAGGCGACGATAGCGGGTGAGCCATCCGAAACTGCGCTCGACCACCCACCGCCGGGGTAGGACATGGAAGCCTTTTTCGCCTTCGATCCGTCTGACGACTTCGACAGTGAAGTCGAGGAAGACGGCCTTATCCAGGAGTTGGCGGCGGTCATAGGCGCCATCGGCGAAGAAATGCTTGAGCCACGGCCAGCGCTTGCGAATGGCGTCGAGAATGACCTGGGCGCCGGCGGAATCCGAGATGTCGGTGGTGGTCAGGTTCACCATGAGAAGTCGTCCATCCGTGTCGACCGCGATGTGACGCTTGCGGCCCGTGACCTTCTTTCCAGCGTCGTAGCCACGGCTTTTTGCCGCCGGCGCCTTGATCGACTGGCTATCGATCACACCGGCCGAAGGGCTGGCCTCACGCCCGGCGCGCTCACGATCAATCATCACCGCCAGGTCATGAATGGTGCGGAACAGCAGCAACCGGACGAACCGGCGAAACCACCAGTACACGGTCTGCCACGGCGGAAAGTGGATCGGCAACATGCGCCACTCGCAACCCGATCGAACCATGTAGCGGATCGCGTTCACAACTTCGCGCAAGTCGGTGCTGCGTTTGCGTCCCCGCCGCGCCGGCCCTGGCAATATCGGCTCGATCGCCGACCACTCCTCGTCGGTCAGATCGCTCGGATACCTCTTCGTCTTCTTCTCAATGGCTGCCATCCGGCCACGCGTCGCTTGGGTCCACATCCCGAGCTTGAATCACGCGTCGCGATCCCACTCAAGCCTTTTTCAAACAGCCTCTGACAGGAAAACGCACACGTGGAACGGCTTCGGCACGACGGAACAGGCCAACGGCCTATTTCAAGTATTGGAGAAGCTGCGACCTTTGGCGGGGCAATACACGGCGACTTGGCGACGATGCCCTGATCTTCCCGGTCATGTGTTGCATTTGCTGCTTCCGAAGACGCGCCAGGTTGTCTCCGCCACTGATGGTCATCTTTATCAACGAAAAAATTCTCAAAACTTAAGGGTTGAGGGCGCCGGAGGACTGCGGCGGCTCGAATTGGACAAAGGCGTGGGGTCGTTTGAGGACGAAGCAGTTGCCATTGAGCCAGTCGCAATTACCAATTCCATAACTGGGCTCAAGTTTGTTGCGAGTGTCGTTCCCGCCGCCGAGCCTGACGATTGGATGAAAAAGCAAAATCTAATCGCGCAAGGGCGACCCATCGTTGCTGGGGTACTTCTTTATGCAGATGAACCGCAGGCGGCTTTACCGAAGAGATCGGCGATCAAGCTGTCGCCCACAGTCGCTGCAACAAATGCGGTGCGAAGTGGCCAACCTATGGCCGAGCAACGAAGCCCGCGGCTATGACAAGAAATGGCGCGCACTCCGCTCACGGATCCTTGAGGCCGAGCCCTTTTGTCGCGAGTGCCGCCGGCGCGGCATTCAGACAGCGGCGACCATGGTCGATCACATCCAATCAATCCGCGAGGCGCCCGAGCTCCGCCTCGATGCGAAGAATTTGCAGCCGCTATGCTGGCGCTGCCATAACGCCAAAACCAATCGTCGCGACGGCGGCTTCGGCCTCGGCTCCAAGGAAGGTGAGCTCAGGTGCGGCGTTGTCGAACGGGATGTGCCTCGCCCGACACCGGAATAGTTTCCCGTAGTCTCCGATGGGTATTGCGATCCTCAAGAGACTTCCACATTTCTGACCGCATTGGCCATCGCGTCCCTTGGCGACCGGTGTTCGTGAATCCGGTCCCACGCCGGTTTGTCGATCATTTCATGACAAGCCCTCCGAAGGGCGTGAAACGCGTTCCGTCGAAGCGGTAGAGCTGGAACTGCTTTAGAGGATCGTAGTCGGTCGGGCTGTAATTGATCGACGCGCCGGGAACCAGAAAGGGCAGTTCGACTCCCCGCAAATGGGTTACGATGTCGACCAAATGCTCGCGGGTCAGATCGTCGCCGCAGCGCCGCAGGACTTCAGCATCCAGAATGGCGACGGAATAGCCGTTGAAGGCGAAGGCGTTTTCCGGCTCGCCCTGCGGATAATAGCGCTTCATGAAGTCGCGATAGGCGATCATCTCGGGATCGCTCGCGCGGGTCGGATCAGACGGATCAACGCCCGCGGAGAATGCGGTGATCACGCCTGTCGCAGCAGCGCGTCCCGCCGCCTTCATAATGGTGACCGTGGCCGCCGGAAAATTGATGATCTGGAGAGGTTTCCATCCGAGCTCGGCGACTTTGCGAATCGCGAGCGCGGCGAATTTCGGCGTCGCAATATAGACCATCGTATCCGCGCCCGAGGCTTTCAGCGCGATCACTTGCGAATCCACGGTCGGATCGCTGACCTCATAGGTCGCGGTAGCGGCGATCATCGCGTCGGCTTGAGCGCCAAGGCCGGCGCGCAATCCCGCTAGATAGTCCCTGCCGTAATCGTCATGCTGATAGAGAACGGCGATCTTCGCCCCGGGCTTGGCCGCCAGGATGTATGTCCCGTAGATGCGGCCCTCGGTCTGGTAGAGCGGCCCGGCTGTCACCGTCCACGGATAATGCTGCGGATCATTGAATTGAGATGCGCCTGAGCGAACAAGTAGGTTCGGCACCTTGGCGTCCGTGAGATAGCGCTGCAATGCCGCGTTCACCGGCGTGCCGAGACTCCCGAACATGGCGAAGACGCGGTCCTGCTCCACCAGGCGCCGCGCCGCTTCCAGCGCCTTGGGCGGCGAATAGGCGCTGTCGAGCGAGATGAAGTTTATCTTTCTGCCATTCACTCCGTCCTTCTCGTTCAGCATCGTGAAATAGGCCCGCTCGGCCAACCCGACCACGCCGAAGGCGGCGGCGGGACCGCTATAGGGCATGACCTCGCCGATCTTGATCTCGATGTCGCTCACGCCCGGACCGTAGTGCTTCTCTGCGGCGACGGCTTGCGTCAGGGCCAAGGTCCCAAAAAACAATGCGGTGATTGCGTAATGCATCATCATGATGTCTCCCCCCGTGAGGAAGTGACTTGAATCACTTCGGCAGTTTTTCGAGCAGTGCTTGCGCTTCTTCGATCTCCGGAAATTCCGGGGTCGGCAAAAAGCCCTCGAGCGCAGAAGCGAGCAAGGCAAGAGCATCCGTGGGACGGCCAGTGGAATTATACAGTCGTGCCAGATCGAGACCCGCGCGCAGCTCAAGACTGCGCGCCTTCTGCTGTTGCGCGACGGCGATTGCCTTGAGGAATGCCTTCTCGGCCGGCGCTGTATTGGTGGGATCGCCCTTGAGCAGAATCTCGCCGCGCAAGCGATGGAGGATCGCATCGCTCAGTGTTCTCCTGTCTCACTTGCGAGAACGAGCGCTTCCTCGATCCGAGTCAACGCTCCCGCTACGTCGTCCCGAGCTTCGATCTCGGCAACTAGGCCCTGGTAGAACGGCACGACAGCCTTGCTTCCAGGGGCAGTCAAGGCCGCCAATGCCTGACGAAGTTCCGTCACTCCGGTCTCGCGGCCGTCCAGCCGAGCGCTTGCCCAAGCGGATACTACTGCTCCATGAGTTGCATAGTGTGTAAGCGCATTCTCATGGCTGAGTTTGACTGCAATTTCTACGTCGCGTTGGGCGGTCACAGCGTCGCCGCGAACCATCTCAAAAATCGCCTTCCTCATATAGATCATGACTAGGGTCGGTACATGACCGGTTTCGATCGCGTGGGCGACGGCTTCTTCGATAAGTCGCTGCGCCGGTCCGACCTCACCGAGCACCCACTTTGCAGTGGCGAGATAGACCCTCGCTGTCGCACCGGTATCCAAGCCGAAGCGGAACCTGGCCTCACGATCCCGCTCTGGATCGTGAATGCCCATCGCCGCGACCAAATTCGTTTGCGCCTCGCTGAAATCACCCTGAAAAAGGCACGTGGTTCCCAGTGTACGGCGGCCAACCCCACACTCCGTCGTCCGCGATCCGTGTTCGGCGTCGCGCAGAAATGTTTCGGCAATCTCCCGCGCCAACCCCAACTCGCCGCGAACCAGGTTGCCTATCCACAGGCCGTAGTAAACAGTGAATCTCTCGGTCGAGTTATCGATCGCCAACGCGAGGTCGCGGGCGCGGACAAAGGCGGCCCGCGATTCATCGGCACCATAACCGCGGGAAAACATAAGCGCCTGGCCGAGACTAGGGTTTGTACCCAGATAAATAGTTGAGCGGCAAGGCGAAACATGATTCACCATGACTGGAGGTGGATCATGCGGTTTGATTTGAGCGACGAGGAGTGGGGACTTCTGGAGCCGTTGATTCCGAAAGCGCGTAAGAGTGCGCGGGCGGACGACCGGCGGGTGATGAACGGGATCTTCTATGTGCTTCGCACGGGCATGCCGTGGCGTGATCTGCCGGAGCGCTATGGTCCCTACACGACGATTTACAATCGCTTCAATCGGTGGTCGCGGCGCGGCATCTGGAAGAAGATCTTTGATCGGCAGGCTGAGAGGTCACGCGATAGCCTACATATGATCGACAGCACGATCGTGAAAGCACACCGTGCGGCTAGCGGCGCAAAAGGGGGGAGAAAAACCAAGCGATCGGCATCAGCCGGGGCGGTCGCTCGACGAAAATCCACGCGGTCGTCGACGGCAAAGGCCGTCCGCTCAACTTTGTCGTGACGGGTGGGCAGGTCCATGACAACCAAGTCGTTGGCGAAGTTCTCAACACACCCAGATCACCGCTGGCCGTCACCGGCGACAAAGCTTACGACAGCGAGAAAGTGCGTGAGGAAATCAAGGACGAGGGCGCTCTGCCAGTCATTCCAAGCCGCCGCACCGCCACCAAGAAAGCCTATTGCCCCAAGCGGATCTATCGGCGCCGGCACAAAATTGAAAACTACTTCTGTCGGGTCAAGGATTGGCGGCGCATTGCGACGCGCTTCGACAAGCTCGCCAGAAACTTCCTGGCTACCAATCACCTCATCGGCGCACTTTACTGGATCAAGATATGAGTCCAGACCCTAGTGTTCTGTAACTAACATTTGAATCCCGGATCTCGGTCTGATTCAGTGCTGGGATGATGACACACAAACAAGTTCGCATCATCCTTGATCGAAGAGTCCGCGGTGAAGTGAAGCGTCTGCTGGCGGATGGCAACACCCCTCAGAAGATTAGCAAGCGTGCCAGGATTGTGCTCATGAACGCGGACGGTCATGGGGTGTCGTCGATCATGCGTGAAGTCGGGGTGACGAAGACGACGGTGTGGCGCTGGCAGGAGCATTTCCTTGAGGCTGGCATTGCCGGGCTGATCAAGGGTCGGTCCAAGCCGCCCGGCAAGAAGCCGCTCAGCCGGGCGATCAAGCTCGCGGTCGTGGAAAAGACCGTGAAGGAGCGGCCGGTCAACGCTACCCATTGGAGCATGCGGGCCATGGCTGAAGAAATGGGTATCAGCCACACCAGCGTGCAGCGCATCTGGGCCGAGCATGGTCTGAAGCCGCATCTCGTGCGCCGTTTCAAAATCTCCAACGATCCCGACTTCATCAGCAAGGTCGAGGACGTCGTCGGGCTCTATCTGGACCCGCCGGAGAAGGCTGTGGTGCTTTCGCTCGACGAGAAGAGCCAAATCCAAGCGCTCGATCGCACCCAGCCAGGGTTGCCCTTGAAGAAGGGTCGCGCCGGGACCATGACCCACGATTACAAACGCAACGGCACCACAACGCTGTTCGCGGCTCTCGATATCGCGACAGGCACCGTCATCGGTGAATGCCTGCCCCGCCATCGAGCCAAGGAATTCTTGAGCTTCCTCAGGAGGATCGACCGCGAGACCCCACCCGCCCTTGCCCTGCACCTAATCCTCGACAACTACGCCACCCACAAGACCCCGGACGTCAAGCGCTGGCTGGCTAGGCACAAACGCTTCACGCTGCACTTCACCCCGACGTCCAGCTCCTGGCTCAATCTCGTCGAGCGGCTGTTCGCCGAAATCACGCGACAGCGAATCCGACGAGGGACGTTCAACACTGTCGAAGAACTCAAGATCGCCATTGCCGACTGGATCGAACATCGAAATCAAAATCCGAAACCCTTCAGATGGACAGCCACCGCCAGTTCGATTCTCGCCAAACACCGCCGCGCCAAGAAAGCTCTCGCCTTCGCAAAGGCTGGATGCTTATGAATGAGTCGGAACACTAGTCTGTAACTTCAGCCTGCGTTGGCGTGCCGCAGTAGCGTTCCTAACTTCATCGGTTTCGGCGAGTGCGGCAAGCAGCGTTTGCGCCTCTTCGATCTCCGGATATTCCGGGGTCGGCGAAAAGCCCTCGAGCGCAGAAGCGAGCACGGCATGACCGTCCGCGGAACGGCCGGTGGCACCATAAAGTCGTACCAAAACGAGAGCTGCACGCAGCTCGAAACTGCGCGCCTTCTGTTGCTGCGCGACAGCGATTGCCATGAGGAATGCCTCCTCGGCCCGCGCTTTATCCTCCGGATAGCCATTGAGCAGAATCTCGCCGCGCAAGCGATGTAAAAAAGCGTCACTCCAGCGTTCTCCTGTCTCGACTGCGAGGGCGAGCGCTTCATCGATCCGGGTGAGGGCTCCCTCCGGGTCCTCCTGCGCTTCGATCTCGGCAAGTAAGCCTTGGAAGAACGGTACTTGAAGTTTGTTTCCTTGGCCGATGTAACCCGTCAACGCCTGTCGAAGCTTCGTCGCTCCAATCCCGGAGCTGTCCAAGCAAGCGCTGGCCCAAGCGGATATCAGCGCTCCTTCGGTTGCTAAGAACGTAAGCGCATTCTCTTGGCTAAGTTTGACGACAAATTCCGCGGTGCGCCGGGCAGCCCTGGCATCACCGAGAACCATCTCGAAGTGAGCTTGCCACCTATACGTGACGACCAGGGTGGGTACATGACCGGTTTCAATCGCGTGCGCGACGGCTTCTCCGGCGAGCGCCCGCGCTGGTCCCACCTCCCCGAGCAGCCACTTTGTTATCGCCAGGCAGATCCTCGCGATCGCACCGATGTCCGCGCCGAAGCGGAACCTGGCCTCGCGATCCCGCTCGGGATCGTGAATGCTCAGCGCCTCAATTAAATTCGCTTGCGCCTCGCCGAAATTACCCTGCCAGAGGCGGGTGTGTCCCACGAGGTGGCGGCCAAAGCCACGATCCGTCGCCAGTGCCCCGCGTTGGGCCTCGAGCAGATATGTCTCGGCAATCTCCCGCGCCGACTCCAAATCGCCGCGCGAGAGGTTCCCGACCCACAGGCCGTAATAAATGGTGAAACGCTCAGTCGGGTTATCGACCGCCGCGGCAAGTTCGCGGGCGCGGATGAAGGCTGCCCTCGATTCCGCTGCGTTAAATCCGCGGGACCACAAAAGCGCCTGGCCGAGGTCGGTCTGCAACTTCAGCCTGCGTTGACGCGACGCGGCGTCTTTCTTCACGTCTTCGGTTTCCGCGAGTGCGGCAACCAGCACTTGCGCTTCCGCAATCTCGGGAAATTCCGGGGTCGGCGAAAAGCCGTCGAGTGCCGGCGCGAGCAAGGCATGAGCGTCAGCGGAACGGCTCGTGGAATTGTAAAGTCGTGCCAAATCGAGAGCTGCGCGCAGCTCAAGACTGCGCGCCTTCTGCTGCTGCGCTATGGCGATTGCCGTGAGGAATGCATCCTCGGCCGGCCCTGTGTTGGCCGGATCGCGCTTGAGCAGAATCTCGCCGCGCAAGCGATGCAGGAAAGCGTCGCTCCAGTGCTCTCCTGTCTCACCTGCGAGGGATAGCGCTTCGTCGATCCGGGCCAGGGCTCTCGCTGCGTCGCCCTCGGCTTCGATCTCGGCAAGCAAACCTTGGTAGAACGGCACGGTGATTTTGTTTCCTTGGCCGATATACGCCGCCAATGCCTGTCGAAGCTCCGACGCTCCGCTCCCGCGGCGGTCCAGGCGAGCGCTGGCCCAAGCGGAATCCAACGCTCCCTGAATTTGCCAGAGCGCAAGCGCATTCTCGTGGCTGAGTTTGATGATAGTTTCCGCGTCGCGCCGTACAGCCGCAGCGTCACCGCGAACCATCTCGAATTGGGCCTTCCACGTATAGGAGTGGACCAGGGTGGGCATATGATCGGTTTCGATCGCGTGAGCCTCGGCTTCTTCGACGAGCGCCCGCGCCGGTCCAACCTCCCCCAGCAGCCACTTGGTGATGGCGAGGTAGACCCTCGCGATCGCACCGATATCGAGGCCGAAGCGGAACCTGGCCTCACGATCCCGCTCGGGATCGTAAGTACTCAGCGCCTCAAGGAAATTCGCGTGCGCCCCGATGAAATCACCCTGCCAGAGGCAGGTGAATCCCAATAGGCCGCGGCCATACACAAACTCGGTCGTCCGTGCTTCGCGTTCGGCCTCGCGCAGAAATGTCTCGGCAATCTCCCGCGCCAACCCCAACTCCCCGCGCAACAGGTTGCCGGTATACAGACCGTGGTAAATGTTAAATCGCTCGGTCGGGTTATCGATCGCCGCCGCAAGTTCGCGGGCGCGGATGAAAGCCGCCTTCGATTCCTCTGCGCCGAATCCGCGGGAAAACATAAGCGCCTGGCCAAGGTCGGTTTGTAGTTTCAGCCGTTGGTTGGCCGAGGCGGATGCGGTCGCGGCGGCAGACCCACCCTCACTGGTTTTGTCGGCCATCTCGATGGCTCGGCCCAGATGCGCAATCGCCTCCTGGAAGGCGGAACGGCGCAGCGCCTGGTCGCCAGCCTTGCCCCACCATTCGATGGCGGCGTCGGTCAGATCCGCTTGCGTGAAGTGATACGCCAGCACCTCCGGCTCCGCCGCCGCCGTGACGGGGAAACGGTCACGCAAAGTCTCGGCAACGCGCCGATGCAGCATCTGACGCCGGCTCTTGAGAAGATTCTCGTAGGCCGCATCCTGAATGAGCGCGTGCTTGAAGCGATAGTCGGAGTCGGGCGGGAGACCCTGGACGAGTAAAATATCCGCCTCCGCGAGCTTTTCCAGCGCGGCTTGCAGCGCTGCGTCTGCCATCCCGGCGAGCGCACGGAGAAGGCCATAGGAAAAGTCACGTCCAATCACCGATCCGACCTGCGCTACCTCTCGGGCAGCGCCAAGCCGGTCAAGCCGCGCCATTAGCGATTGCTGCAACGTCGGCGGGATGACATGGGTGCCACCTTCCGAACCTCGCTCCAGTAGTAGCCGTGTCACCTCCTCAATGAATAGCGGTACCCCGCCCGTTCGCTCGGTCACACCGTCGATCACGTCCTGCGACAGCGCACCCCGCGCAGCGATTTCACCGACCATATGCCGAACCTGGCTACGATCGAGCGGTACCAGCGAAATCGTGCCGTGATGCGATCGTGAGCCCCAGGACTGCTTGAACTCGGGGCGCGCGGTCGCCAGCACGAACAGCGGGGCCAAGGCGCCGCGCTCGGCGATGCCTTTCAGCACGTCGAGCGTGGTCGGGTCGGCCCAATGCAAATCTTCGAACGCCAACACCACTGGTTGAACCTTCGCGCCGGCAACCAGCCAGTTGGTCAACGCGGCCAGTTGTCGCCGCCGCAATTCTTCCGGCGCCAGTTTCGCCGCCCGCTCAGGCGGCAGCGGCATGTCCAGAAGCGGTGCCAGCAGCGGCACCAGCTCGGCGGGATCGAGTTTCACCTGGGCCAGCGAGCTTTCGAGGTCCGCGAGGCGTCTCTCTGCCAGAACATCGGCGCCGCCGAAACGCTGCCGGCCCCATTCCGCGATGGGGTGCAGTGGCGTGTTCTGCAGCAGTTGTGAGCAGCTCCATTCGACCCAGGTATGTGGCGTGTCGCGTAGGCGCGCTTGGAACTCCTCGATCAGTCGCGATTTGCCGAGGCCTGGCTCGCCGACGATCAGCACCAATTGCCCGTCGCCTTGCCTCGCCCGCTCCCAGCGTCGCATCAACATCGCGATCTCTTCATCCCGCCCGACCAGTGGCGTCGGCATGCGCTGACTTGACCGCCTGCCGCCGCCGCTCGCCAGTACCAGCCGGAACAGGGTCACCGGCTCCTTCAATCCCTTCAGCTCGTGGGCGCCGCGTTCCTCCGCGACGAACAGGCCGGCGATCTGGCGCTGCACCTGTCCCGTAATCACTATCGCGCCCGGTTCCGCCAATGCCTGCACCCGCGACGCGACATTCGGCGCCTCGCCGAAAATCTCGCCCGCCGCATCGACCACGACGGGTCCGCTCTCGATGCCAATGCGAGCGGCCAGCGTCGGCTTGACCTTATCAACATTCGTGCGGTTCAACTCAACGATGGCGCGCTGGATGGCCAAAGCAGCCCGAGCCGCCCGCTCGGCATCGTTCTCGCGCGCCGTCGGATACCCAAACAGCACCATGAGCCCGTAGCCGAGCCTCTTGGCGACCGTGCCACCCATCTCCGTCACCGCCGCGGATGCAGCTTCGAAATAGGCACCCACGAGATCCCGCCACTCTTCAGGATCGAGCCGAGACGCAATCCCCGTCGAATCAACAAGATCGCAAAACAGCACCGTCAGGTAACGGCGCTCTCCGGTCACATCACCCGCAGGCGATGGCTCTGGCTCTGCTGGAGCAGTGCGTCCCTTCCGGCGCGGAGGTCGGCGCCTTCGCAACCGAGGCTTTTCCGCCGGCGAAGCATTCAGTTCGGAAATGGCTCTCAGCAGCTTGCGGCGGTGACCGACTGAAGCAACCCCGATCTTCTCAAGATCTTGTTCTGTCAGATCACCCAGGATCTCAAAATCGACATCGTTCTCGACAAATCGCGATGCGTATTCGCCAAGCCCAAGGCCTCCCAGCCACTCTTCGATACGGCGCACCAAACCCCACTCCCTCTTATGTGCGGCGCGCGACAATTCTTTTAGGCTACGGGACCCGCAAAGCTTACAGGAAACTCTCCTGAAAACCAAAACTGCCGGAGACTGTCATCACGGATGCCTCAAACCGTGTCGCCAGATTGGCTGGTCCCGCACCCCAATTAACTCGCGCCAATCCTCATGTTAAAATTGTGTGTTCGCGATCGAGTCCAAAGGGGGGACGGTGGACGTCGCTGTGTGGCTCAGGGGGCTCGGGCTCCCTCAGTACGAGCAAGCGTTCCGCGATAATGATATTGGCGCCGAGGTGCTACCGCATCTGACCGCCGACGATTTACGCGCGATATAGGAGTCGCGTCTGTCGGACACCGCCGCAAACTGTTGGACGCGATCGCAGATCTCTCCGTCGGAATTCGTAAATCACAGGCAGAACGCAGGTCAATGGCGCCGGGACCGGAACGACGCCAGATCACGATCATGTTCTGCGATTTGGTCGGCTCAACGGCTTTGTCGTCAAAGCTTGACCCCGAGGATGTGCGTGGGCTGATTGACGCTTATTACCGCTGCTGTTCCGACATCGTGACCGATGCAGGAGGCTTTGTCGCCAAGTATATGGGCGATGGCATACTCATTTATTTTGGTTATCCCCGCGCTCAGGAGGACGACGCGGAGCGCGCGGTGCGCGCCGGCCTAGCAATTTCTGCTGCCGTTCCAAATCGCGCTGTCAGGGGTACGGAGAGACTGCAACTACGGGTAGGCATTGCGACCGGTCTGGTCATCGTCGGTGACCTGATTGGTCAGGGCGCGGCCTCCGAACAGGGCGTGGTCGGAGACACACCTAATTTAGCAGCTCGTCTGCAGGCCTTAGCTGAGCCAGGAACCGTAGTAATTGCCCCTAGTACGCATCGGCTCACCGGTGGGCTGTTCGAATACCTCGCTCTGAGTGAGGTAGATGTGAAAGGTTTCGCTCAGCCAATTGCGCCCTGGCTCGTATTAAAAGAGAGCGCCGTCGACAGCCGATTTGAGGCGCTGCGGGTAACCGGCACGCCCCTAGTCGGGCGCACAGAAGAGCTGGATCTAATGTCGCGACGGTGGGAAGCAGCAAAGGCGGGCGAAGGCCGATTTGTCCTGCTTGTCGGCGAACCGGGCATCGGAAAATCACGCCTAACCGCAGCATTTAACGAGAGGCTTGCAGTCGAAGAGTTCGTTCGGCTGCGATACTTCTGTTCGCCACAGCATCAGGACAGCGCGCTCTATCCCATCATCGTCCAAATGGAACGTGCCGCCAAATTCGCTCGCGAGGATTCTCCTCCGCAGAAACTCGAGAAACTTGAAACGTTATGGCGCAATCACGTGCCACTCCCGAAGAAATCGGATGGATAGCCGAGCTATTGTCGGTGCCCACCGACGGTCGGTTTCCGATCCCGGATCTGACCCCGCAAAAGAAGAAGGAACGCACGCTTGCGGCTCTTTTGGCGCAGGTGACAAGTCTGGCTGTCGCCCGCCCTGTACTAATGCTGTATGAGGATCTGCATTGGGCAGACCCGACAACGCTCGAGTTAATCAGCCTATCCATCGAGCGGTTTCGCGAGTTGCCTGTGCTGGCGATCGCGACGGCCCGACCAGAGTTTGCGCCGCCTTGGGCGGGGCATGCCCAGGTGTCGTTAGTGCAGCTTTCACGTCTGGCGCGTTGAGACGGGGCCGCGTTGGCAGAAAGGGTCGCCGGCAAGCGCCTCCCAGACGCAGTGATGGATCACATTCTCATGCACACCGACGGCGTGCCGTTGTTCGTCGAGGAATTGACGAAAACCGTACTGGAAAGCGGAGTGCTTCGCGAGGAGGATGGCGTGTTCGCGCTCGACGCGCCGCTGCCCTCGTTGGCGATTCCCGCGACGCTGCACGATTCGCTTATGGCGAGGCTTGATCGCCTGTCGCCGGTGAAGGAGATCGCACAAATCGGCGCCGCGATTGGCCGTGAATTTGGGTACGAACTAATTGCCGCCATAGCTGCCATGTCTCCGGCAAAGCTCGACGATGCTCTCGACCAGTTGTCGCGAGCCGAGCTGATCTATGCCCGGGGCAAGCTGCCTCACGCCACTTATACGTTTAAGCACGCGTTGGTGCAGGACGCGGCCTACCGCGCTCTGCTGCGTACTCCTCGTCAGCTGATCCATGACCGCATTGTTGCCGCACTCGAAACCGGTTTCCCGGAAATAGTGGATACCCAACCCGAGCTACTGGCACATCACTGTACCGAGGCTGGGCGACCCGAGAGAGCGATGACCTACTTAATGCGGGCCATTCGTGGCGCGACAGAACGTTCGGCCATGCCGGAAGCCTTTGCCCTCATCAAGAAAGGTCTTGGAGTAATTCCTCATCTCCCGGAAGGTGTGTCGAGAGATGGACAAGAGCTCGAATTGCAATTGCGCCTTATGTCAGTGGTGACTTGGGTCATTGGATATGCCTCACCAACGGCATGGGGTGCCACGTCGCGCGCTTTGGAACTTGCAAAACGCCTCGATAGGCCCGCACAAGTGGTCGAGGCTTTTATCGGGCAGTCACTCTATCGCGTAGTGCGCGCGGAGTTTACTGACGCGATATCGATCGCTGACAAAATGTGGAACTTCGGCGAGGAACGCAGTGAGGATGATGTCAGGAGCCTCGCCCGTTCAGTCAGAGGCGGCGCGCAGTATTCTCTGGGGCGATTCGTTGAGGCCCGGGCCGACTATGAACAAGCTCTGTTATTAATGGGAGAATCCAAATCGTTGCGTGAACGCTTGGTGGCTTTTTCCGGCACAGACGATTCCCGCAGCAACTGCCTATACGTTTTGTCTCGGGTGATGATGTGTCATGGGCATCTCGACCGATCTCAAATCCTTCGCGATCGGGTCTTGGCTGAATCGTGCGATTTATGGCCGCACGCTTACGTCATCGCCGCCAGTTATGTTTGGCCGGACGATTGGGCGAAGCAGATCGCGCCCGAGAATCTGCTTCGGTCGGCAGACGATATGATCTCCTTGTGTGCAGAATACGGGTTCCACGCGATTCGAAACTATTTCAAGATTTTTCGCGGTCTAAGCTTGGCTGAACTTGGAAGAGCCGGCGAAGGCATCCCACTGATGAACGAGGGGGTGAGCGTCATACTCCCCAGTGGAATGGTTTGGTTTATGCCATACAGTCTTGTGTTACTTGCGCACGCACATGGGAAGGCCGGGGCACCTCAGTTGGGACTTGAGCGGCTTGACGAATGCTTTGATTTGATGGATCGAAGTCAGGAGCGCTGGAGTGAAGCGCAGGCGCATCGCGTGCGCGGCCAGCCGCAGCTGCAAACTGGTGACGATGAAGCGGCAACGGCAAGCTTTCAGCGCGCGATTGGTATAGCGCACAACCAAGAGGCAAGATTCTGGGAGCTATTGGCGGCGACCGATCTCGCACGCCTTCATCATGCCCATGGGAAATCGGATCAAGCATGGGAGCTGCTGCATCCGATCTACGAATGGTTCACGGAGGGATTGGATAGCCGGCCGCTAATCGTTGCAAAAGCACTGCTCGAAGAGCTGGCACGAGAGAGATGCGTAAACTCGCCGACACTTGGCAGCCGACTTCGTTAGTGAATTTTGTCTTCGAAACGGGGAGGATGTAGATGAACAGATGCGCGACCGCGTTGGTGCCCGCGCTCGCCTTCGCCGAAAACGCGCCGGGCATCACCGATAGCGAGATCAAAATCGGCCAGCCGATGGCTATAGCGGCCCGGCGGCAGCTTACGGCGCCATGGCGAAGGCCGAATTCGCCTACTTCCAGATGGTCAATGACCAGGGAGGGGTGAACGGCCGCAAGATCGTCATGATCAGCCTCGATGACGGCTTCAACCCGGCCAAGACGGTGGAGATCACGCGCAAGCTGGTCGAACAGGATAAGGTCGCCTTCATCTTCGGCCCGCTCGGCACCATGGCGAATATCGCCATCCGCAAATACATGAATGATGCGAAGGTCCGCAGATCTACCCGCAGGATGTGGCCAACATTTACCGCGACCCGAAATTCCCTTGGACGGTCGGCGCCCCCAACATCACCTACTATCGCGACGCCTTCCTCTGCGCCGAATACATCGTCAAGCACAAGCCCAACGGAAAAATCGGTATCCTTTATTCCGACGATCCGATCGGCAAGGAAGTCTTTGCCGGTATCAAGGCGGGCCTGGCGGGCCACACCGACATGATAGTCAAAGCCCTTACCTACGAGGTGACGGACGCAACCATCAATTCGCAGATCATCCAGCTTCAAGCGTCGGGCGCCGATGTTTTCCTGGACGCGGCTGGCGGTCGCTTCGGGCCCATGGCGATCCGCAAGGCCTACGATATCGGTTGGCGGCCGATGCAGTTGATTGGTTATGTATCCGCATCTATCAGCGCAACCTTGGTGCCCGCTGGGTTGGAACGCTCGGTCGGCATTCTCAGTCATGGCACCTTTAAGGAACCGTCCGATCCGCAATGGGCGGACGATCCGGACGTGGAGACCTACCTAGCCTGGACGAACAAATACGATCCGCAGCCTGACCCCAAGAACCTGTTCATCGAATTCGGATACTACAACGCAAAGCTGGTCGTGCAGCTCTTGAAGCAATGTGGCAACGATCTCAGCCGCGAGAACATCATCAAGCAGGCGGCCAGTCTGCAAGACCCCGGCGGATTACCGCTGTTGCCCAACCTTGTATTTAACGGAACCGACCCAAACCTGGCGCAGATGCGCGTCATCCGGTTCGACGGCAAGAAATGGGAACTGCTGCCTGACTAAAGCAAGAATTCGTGGAACCGCGATAGCGCCGTGGCCATGTGGACCGCTGAAGCCATCCAGATGTCAAACGTGGTCATCCCCAAGCGGGTCTATGGCAGATCTTCGATGAACCAACGCCGCGCGCCTCCCGATTAACCTAATACAAAATACATGTTATGGTTGTTTCGGAGGGTGAGGGATCACTGACAAATGAGCGAAACCCGCAAGCTCGCAGCAATTCTGGCTGCGGATGTTGCCGGGTATAGTCGCCTCACTGCAACCGACGAAGAGCGCACTATAGCGCGGCTCCGGGGTCTGAGAACCGACCTGATCGATCCGGCCATTTCGGTTCACAACGGCCATGTCGTCAAGCGAACCGGCGACGGCATTCTAATCGAATTCCGCAGTGTTGTTGACGCAGTGCGCTGTGCCATCGAAGTGCAGAACGGCATGGTTGAGCGCAATGCTGGTCTGGAGCGACAAATTCGCTTCCGCATAGGAATCCATCTTGGCGACATCGTAGAGGAGCCGGACGGCGACCTGATGGGCGATGGCGTCAACATTGCCGCACGGCTTGAGGGCATTTGTGACCCGGGTGCGATATGTGTCTCGGAAGATGCCTACCGGCAAGTGAGATCGCGGATTGATCTTGCTGTCGCTGACCTCGGCAACAAGGAACTCAAGAATATCCCCGAGCCGGTGCACGTCTACTCGCTGGAAGTCGGCAAACCGGCGCACGCAAAGACTTTTGAATCACCGAAACCCTCGCAGGCTGCCGGAGCGCCACATTTGTCCATCGTGGTTCTTCCGTTTGTAAATATCGGGGGTGACCCGGAGCAGGAATACTTCGTGGATGGCATTAGCGAAAGCTTGACCATCGATCTGTCTTGCATCAGCGGTTCGTTCGTAATCGCCCGCAACACGGCGTTCACGTACAAGGGTAAGCCCATCGACGTGAAACTGATCGGCCGCGAGCTGAACGTGCTACGTGCTCGAAGGCTCGGTGCAACGCGGCTGAAACCGACTACGGGTCAATATCCAGCTCATCGAAGCGGAATCCGGCGCGCATCTCTGGGCGGAACGCTTCGACAAGCCATTAGCCGACCTCTTCGAGATGCAAGACGAGATCGTCGCACATGTTTCCAACCAACTTGGCGCGCAATTGGTAG
The DNA here is from genome assembly GCA_963804725.1 of uncultured Alphaproteobacteria bacterium. GTDB lineage: Bacteria > Pseudomonadota > Alphaproteobacteria > ATCC43930 > CGMCC-115725 > JAATGI01. The sequence continues at coordinate 361,032 of CAWDRN010000016.1, forward strand.
CAGCCGAAGCCCGTCGCGCCGAACGCTCCCAAGACCCCGACGCTATGGACTTTATTTCCAGGGTTTGGCATGGGTAAACAAAGGGTCCACCCCCGAACATTTCGCGCTGGCGCGAAAGTTTTTCGAGCGTGCCCTGGCGCTTGACTCCACTAATATCGACGCGCTGATCGGCACGGCCGAAGTCGATGCCGGCTTGACCACAAACTTTCTGACTGACAATCCGGCCAGCCATTTTGGGTCCGCCGAAATGGCTTTGACGAAGGCTTTATCGCGAGATCCTAACAACGCCGCAGCGCATTTGCTGATGGGCCGAGTGAAAAACTTTACCGGCCGTGCAGCCGAGGGCATCGCCGAATGCGAACGAGCGTTGGCACTCGATCCAAATCTAGATACTAGTGTTTCTTACCGCGCCGGCGGCGCGGTCCCCACCAGCAGCAGCTCGAACCTGCCTGCGCCGGCCACGGGAGCCAGCGCAGGCTGGGCGGCGGGTTGGATCGAACCGTGTCGCACCAAAACAATGGCCGGCGGTCAGTTTGAGCGCATCGCTGAGCTGGGAACGAGGGCTCGCAAACCAAAGGATCTTGGTTTAGTTTGACAAGCGGGGTCACGAGCGATGTGCCCGGGGCCGTAGGGAAAAGTGCCGGCGTTGACCGAATAAGTGGAGCACTGGCCTGCGTCAAGGACGAGCGCAGGCGATAGCGGAAGCGCCTTCAGACGAAGCAGCACAAGGATTCCTACTATGGCAGACCCGGAAGGAAGGCTCGGTCGAACGATGACAGCGCGGACGGCCGCGCTGGTATTCGCGTTGGTGGCGACGACGGCGATTACCCCGACGGTGGCAACTGCCGGCGAGGCCGAGGCCAAGGCGCTGCTCAAGGCCATGACCGACTACGTGGCGGCGCAGAAGGCCATTTCGTTCGACTACGACGGAAGCCTGGAAGTCATCACCAGGGACGATCAGAAACTCACACTGGCGGCATCGGGCATTGTCGAGCTGGCGCGTCCCGATAAGGTCCGCGCCAGCCGGTCCGGCGGGTTTGCCAATATCGAGACCGTATTCGACGGTAAGACGCTGACGATCCTGGGCAGGAACATGAACGTCTATACCCAGGTCGCCATTCCCGGCTCGATCGACCATCTCGTGGACGAGTTGAGGGAGAAGTACAACCGGCCGCTTCCGGCCGCCGACCTGCTGATCAGCAATTCCTATGACGAACTCATGGAAGATGTTGTCGACGTGAAGGATCTCGGCAGCGGCGTGATCGGCGGTACGGAATGCGACCACCTTGCGTTCCGGAAAAAGGATGTCGACTGGCAGATCTGGATCGCGCAGGGGTCGCGCCCCTATCCGTGCCGGTACGACATCGCGACCAAGGTCGTGGCCGGCAGTCCGGAGTACAGCATTCAGATCCGCGACTGGAAAACCGGCAGCGACGTCGCGTCGGGCGGCTTCAGCTTCACGCCGCCGCCGGGCGCCCGTCAGGTCGATTTGGCTGATCTGGCGAAGCTCAAGGACATGAGCGACCTGCCCAGCAATTTCAGGATCGGAGGCAAGTGATGACCACGTGGAAGAAGATCCGCCTTCTCCTGCTCGCGGGAATGATCGGGGTTGTCGGGCTGGAACTCGGCGATCAACTGTCGATCCCCGGCTTTCGTGGCCTGATAGTGAGCGCCGAGGCTATGGTCGGGCGTCCGCTGACGCCCGTCAGCGTTGCCGGGGTGGCCCGGCGTACGACCCGGCGATGCGCAGCCGGCGTCTACAACTGTTAGACTATAGACTATGGGGCGCGCTGAGCGTGGGCGGCTGCATTGTGCCGGCTCCGCCAGAAACGGGAACGGCAGCGGAGGGGGCCACCTGCGTACCCTTCGGGGAGGTTGCCTGCGCCTCGATGATCTCGCGCAGGCCGAGGCCCCAGGAGGATATCACCTTTAGGAAGGGCAGCAGCGGCACGTTCAGATACGTCACCTTGTCCGGCGCGAAGACGTAGACCGCGCCGGACATCGGCGCGGGCGAGGCTGGCACGAAGACTACCAGCCGTCCGTCCGCGAGCTCGTCCATCACGAGCGCGGGGCACTGTCCCTCCTCGATCGCGGCGAGGGCGGGACGCAAGGCGCGGCCGCCGTGCTCTGCCAGCGGACCGTCGCCGATGAAGGCCTTGGCGAGACGGTAGCCGGGGATCTGCTCGAACACCCTCCGCTCCAGCACGCGCCGCGTCGCGCGGCCGGCGCCCGTGCGCACAAGCATGCCGATTCCGAGGCAGAGCAGCGCCAGCAACACCACAGCGACGAGCACCGGGTGCCCGAACGGGCCGGAGATGGGCTCCGACACGTCCTGCACCTTCCGCAGAATGGCGAGCACGACCAGGACGACCGCCCCGATCGGGACGACCACCATCGCGCCATCCAGCAGTGCGCGCCGCAGCTGCCTGATGCTCGGCATACGACCCGCTCCTTTGTGGGCTATGGGTGCCTACCGGGCACAATCAGCGTGCCGCTTGCAATGACATGCGTCAATCCGAGGGTGTCCCTAAAGCCGTGTCATCATATGGAACGGATGTGGCATTGTCACATGTTAGAACTTCGAGTGGTGACGTGGGGGCGCAGGGGCGCCCCGCCAATGTGGCAGTTCTCGCAAGCGGACGTTCACCGCGAGGCGTCTTAGGTGACCATGAGTGGAAACTGGGCCGCGCGCTGCGGCGTGTGGCCCAAAGCCTCCTGATTCCTCCGCTTTAAGGGCGGCGGAGGCGACCAACTGCCGTCAAGCACGCTTGGCTCTGGTGCGTAAAGCCGCATGTGATCCCAAGCTGCCCTCGGGTGCCGGCAGCCAGTTCGCCTCCTTATCTGCGCCCGGAGAAGCTCGCTTCGTCGCAGAATGGCGTCGGCTCGTCTTTGCCGCGTGGAATTCAGCGCGAGGCAGATCAACTCGATGAGTTTGACCGGCAACACGCCGCTGCTCCACGGGTTCGAGCTTATCCTCCGGTATTTCTCGCCCCAATCCGAATCCCACTCGTGGAGTTTGGACAGCAGCGAGCTGTCATTGTCTGGCTGTTTCATGCTGGAAATTCCTTTCGGGCTTGGGTCGTTGCCCTCACATTCAGGAGCCGGACCCTGCTGACCTTCGGTTTTCGCCTCGGTGCGAACACACCCGCAGTTAGTGATGCCTAGTGGTGCCCTGCGAGGGGATGCCCGTCTGATCCGCCAACCTGTACCGGTCGGATTTTTCCGTCGGTCGCCGGGTAACCGATGAAGCCCCTCTGGCCCGCTTCGCGGTTCGGCGGCAGGCCGAGGTTGTGGAGCGTCTCCTCAACGGAGTTGTACGTGACACCGACCTTGAGGATCCGGCGAGCGTCTTCTGCGGTCGCGATCGGGCGCCCGAGTTCCTTGGCTATGCGGACATGCTTCTCGATCATCTGGACCGAGGTCAGGCGCTTCCCCGGCGTCGTGTCCCAAAGGTTCTCCTCGATACCGGCGCGGGTGTGTTGCCCGAGTGCGATCATCATCGCCGCGAGCGGGTAGGACAACCGGAACATGGACTGATAGGTAAACACGGAGCCATGCGGCGTCCGGCGAACCAGTTCCATCCAGTCGAAGGGATTTGCGCCGCAGGAGCCGCCGCCTCCCATGCTGAAGAAACCGTTCACCGGCCCCATGTACAGCCCTCGGCGAATGATCCGCTCAACGATCTCAAGACTATGAATGTGGGCCAATGCGAAATAGGGCTGGATCGCAGCCTCTTTCAGGCGTTTGAGATGCTCGATGTAAAAGTCAGGCAGCGCATCGACTGTCATATTCGAGAAAGCCCACATCGCCTGTTCGTTCGCCAGGCGAGGCGGCCAGTCTTGCAGCTTGGTCAGTGACGTGAGGTCCCACTGGCTCGATCCCATTGCGACCGTGATCTGATCCGGCTTAGGGTCGATCGTAGCCAGCATGTGGCGGGTGTCGTAGCCCTGCCACTGAGCCTTTGTGCCGTCTTCCGGCGGTGCGAACGAGATCGAGCCGCCAACCTGCAGGACCATCTTTGGGACTGCGTTGCGAAGGCGGCCGATCTGATCATTGTACTCGTTGAAGTTTTTCGAGATGTGACCGGTCTTGGGGTCGCGCACGTGGATGTGCAGAATGGTGGCCCCGGCGTTGTAGCAATCCACCGCCTTCTGGACCTGCTCTTCCCAAGTAACAGCGATGTCCTCGGGGTAATCCTCCGGCAGCCAGACCGGCCCATAAGGTGCTGCCGTGATGATCAACGGGTCCTGATTCTCGGGTAGTAAAGAGTCGTCTGTGAAATACATGGTTGTGTTTCCTTCCGTTCGTGGTTTGGTATTTCTCAGCCTGTAGCGTGGCGCTCTCGTAAAAAATTTCGGTTGGACATCAACCCGGCAAGCATTGCCCCTTGGGCCAGCAAATTATGAGGCGCCTTGTTCTTGTCTTCCCAATCTTGCGTCATGTTCCGATATAGTGCGCGGAGCGCCATGGCGCGGCGCTGACCATCACCGATGATTGGGCGGCACGGGCTGGTATTCAACTTCAGTTTGACACGCACCTCCTGTCCCTTCGCACTCGATCGGACGAACTTAATGAGGTGGCCATCTTCTTGACTTTCCCCCCTTGTTACCGCGGGATAGAGCATAGATCACCCACTCGATCTTGCGCAGCGGCACCAGTTACGCCTTGAAGGCGCGTGGGTGATCGAAATGGGCGTGAGTGCCGAAGAAGGTGAGGGGGCCGGCCTGGTAGGCGGCGCGGAGCTTGGCCAGGAGCAAACCGGTTCGAAGTCAAAGCGACAGCCTCAGATCATTTCGCCTGGCTGCGCACGCGGCTCAGTGTTGAGCGAACGATGATGTTGTGGGTTCGCACGGCAACGGCACTGATCGGGTTCGGCTTCACCATCGTCCAGTTTTTCGATCGCATGGGAGAGATGCCGGGAGTCGCTCCCGGGTATTTTCCCCACGCGCCGCGCTACCTCGGCCTTTCGCTGATCTTCTGCGGCGTCATGGCTCTGGTGATTTCGATTTGGGAATACCATTGGGGGCTTCGTTACCTTTGGGGCGGAAACTTTGCGGTGATCGTGGGAGCGACCCGCGAGGGAAAGCAAACGCCGCTGCTCGCGGTGGCGATCGTCCTTGCCCTCGTCGGGGTATTCGCTTTCTTTACCGTGCTGTTCCGTCTGGTATGACCACGCAAGGGGAGGAAACATCGGCCGAACAGGCAATTCGGAACAGGCAAATCAACCAGTCGCAGTAGGAACCATGATTGCGCATAGCCCCCTGCACGGATCCGGACGAGCGGCTGTCCCGCATCCGGCTCTTGCCTCAGGTGATGACGCCAAGGCGGCGCAATGGATAGGGATGACAGATGCGGGCGGGAGGCAGCCACCGGTCGATGAGGCGCCGCATCCGGTGCCACAGGATGCGGCCATTCTGGCTTCGTCGCGCCAAGGCGCGATGCCAGAGCCAGCCGACCTGGAACCGGAAGAGGAACAGCGCGGGGCGGTTCATGGGCACACCGTAATATCGGATGTGCCCATCGACCACCGAACGCAACCATCGGCCCTGCTCCGGGATGGGGTCGTGCATGCGCCGTCGAAGCTCGGCTTGGACCTCGCTCAACTTGGCCTGCACCCGTTTGCGGATGGTCTGCCGCAGCACCGTGAAGCGCCCGTTGCTCCTGTTCCTCGCGCAAATATGCGTGAGGCCGAGGAAGTCGAACGTCTCGGGCTTGCCCTCGCCGCGCCTGCGTCGGTTATCGGCCGCGAAGGGTCCGAACTCGATGAGGCGGGTTTTGTCGGGATGCAGTTCGAGTTTGAACTTTCGGAAGCGCTCCTCAAGTTCTTCCTGGAACCGCCTGGCATCCATCTCGCTCTGGAAGCCCAGCACGATGTCGTCGGCGAACCGGACGACCCGTCGCCGTTAGCCCGCTTCTTTCGCCATGCCTGGACCCAGAGGTCGAACGCATAATGCAAGTAGACGTTAGCCAGGAGCGGCGAAGCGCTACCCCCTTGCGGCGTCCCTTCCTGCACCAGCGTTCGCTTCCCATCCTCCAGCACGCCGGCGTTCAGCCATTTCTGGATGAGCCGCGCGACGCGCCGGTCCGCGATGCGGTGCTCGATGAACTTCACCGGCCAGCCGTGGTCGATGGCATCGAAGAAGCCACGGATGTCCAGGTCGAGCACCCAGTTCACCTTTCTCGTCAGCAGTCCGACATAGAGCGCATCGAGCGCTTGGTGCTGGTTGCGTCCCGGCCGGAAGCCATAGGAGAAGCTGAGGAAGTCGGTTTCGTAGATGGCGTTCAGCACCGCCACGGTCGTGCGCTGGACGATCTTGTCTTCCAGCGCGGTTACACCGAGCGGCCGTTGCCGCCCGTCCGTTTTGGGGATGTACACCCGACGAACCGGCTTGGCCCGGTACGCGCCGCGTTTGAGCCGCTCGGACAGGTCTTGGAGATTGCCCTCCAGCGCCTGGCCGTAGTGCCGCCACTTCTCTCCATCCACGCCGGGTGCGGCTTCTCGCTTCAAGGCGAGATAGGCCATCTCCAGCATGTCCGGGTCGTAGATGTGGTGCAGGAGCGCCGTGAACTTCGTCTTCCTATCTCTACTCGCTGCTTGACGTACCCGCTCGAGCGCACCGTGCGCGTCGCTTCGGCGCTGTGTCCGAGCCGCGTTTTGCTCTGGCAGGTTCCCTTTGGCCAGGCCCCTTCCCTCCATCTCCTCCGCCGCCGATCGCTCGGCCTTGTTCGGAGACTTCCCAGGTACTGCTGGCCTGTCCGACTTCCTGTGGTCGTTCATCGTCGGCGTGCGTCCTTAGACTTCCCGACACGGCCCATGGCGCCATCCGCCGTGGGCAACCACAGGATCTCCCGGTTCCCGAGCATGGTGTTTCCGTACGTGCTCGGGGTCTCTGACCGCGCGGAGCCCAGCACCGTCTCGCGATACCGACGCTGCCGGTTTCGCCTTCCGCATCTCCTTACTGCGTCGGCGCTCCGGAGGGAGTTACTTTCGCGGCTCAATACCCGGCCCGCACGTACCCCTGTCAACGCTTCGGCGACACCCTTGCGGGCGGTGCCGCATGACTCGGGGCCGGTCTGGCTCGCTATTCCTTCACCGTATGACTCTTTCATTCACAACACCGTGCCGGTTTTGACCGGCACACAAGGAGTGTCGCATGGCTAAGTCTGACAAGCCAATATCCTCATCATTTGGGGCGACGATGCTGGCGCGATGACGAGGTCCGCAGCGTGCGCAGACGGCAAGTCATCTCTTCTCGGCCAGACGGGTGATCAGACCCCGCAGGATCAGGTAGGGCGCGATGACGACAAGGAATGCGACAATGATCGCCTCGGCCGGATACACGAAGCGCAATACGATGATCTGGTACGCGAGATCAAGAACTAAGGCGACAATGATCACCTTGCCTATACTTTTCCATCCGTCTTTGATGCTGTCGACGCGACGGGCCTCCCGACCGGTCAGGAGGCTCCAGAAATACGGCGGCTTGCCAGCCTTGGCATCTTTCAACCCGGCAACAATTGCGAAGATCGAAGCCATCGCCGGCTGTAGGATAAATCTGAAATTCATCGGCCCGCTGATTCGGTCGATCAGGTTCTGCGCGAGCCGCATCCAGATTGTTATTTCGTGCATGGCCGCCTCAGGGTAATCGATGATTTCGACGTCTTCGGCGCCGCCATTCGGCTAAGCCACGCTGATCGATCAAGCAAAGACCGGCAGCGGCCGCGGTCGTGCTGCTGCGAGGCGTTCATGCGCTCGTAAAGATCGACCGCGTTCTGTAAGTTCAGCCAATATTGCGCGGTGGTGCTGAGCACCGCTGCCATCCGTGCCCCATCTCCGCAGTCATCGCCACATGACCGTCGATGATCCGGCTCATATAGGCGCGCGAGCGGGCCTGATCGTGGGCGAAATAGTTCCACGCATCGCCGTTTTCGCTGTAGTCCTCGCGGACGGTCCGCCATTGGCGTTCGCTGAAATAGGGTCCCCATAGCCTCTACGCCACCCCCTTCTCGCGCGCCTCATCCAGACGCAATTCCTCCGGCGTCTTCGGTCGTTCAGAACGAGAATTCTCAGCCACACTTTCCTCCTTGGATAAAGTGCACCAATTAGGAGCCGTCTGACGTCGATGTTGCCAGTTGTGCGCCCGTCGATCTAGCAGGTTGCTGAAAAAGTTGGTTCACGGGAGCATTGGATTGTGATTCTGTGCATTGGTTGATTCCTTTGAGCTAGGAATGTGATGCGCGGATCAGATCAGCGACCGGAGGGCATGTTCAGTTACGTCGGTTTAGAGACGCGTATCCCGGGGGATCATCCGTTGCGCGCGATCCGCTCGCTGACCGATGCCGCACAGCAGGATTTGTCGCGGGACTTCAACAAGCTGTACGCACGAGATGGCCGGCCATCGATCCCCCCGGAGCGGCTGTTGTGGGCACTGCTGCTGCAAGCGTTGTACACGGTGCGATCGGAACGGCAGCTGATGGAGCAACTCGACTATAATCTGCTGTTCCGATGGTTTGTGGGGCTGTCGATCGACGATCCGGTATGGGATGCCACCGTGTTCTGCAAGAACCGGGACCGACTGCTCAACGGGGAGATCGCGGCCAAGTTCTTTGCCAGGGTGCTGAACCTGCCGCAGCTCCGAGGCCTGCTCTCGAGTGATCACTTCTCGGTCGACGGTACGCTGATCGAGGCCTGGGCCAGCATGAAGAGGGTTAGGTCGTTTCACCGCCGCGCTCTGGGATCCACCTAGCATGGCGCGCCATTACTCCCTCCAGAATTTCCGTTATCGAACTCAATATCGCCAAGTCCAGGCCGACAGACTCATTGCAATGCCCCTCCACTCGACTATTCGTTCCCAGCGGCTCTGCGATCAGCGTCAGATTACCGGCGACCCCGGGTCCAGTCCAAACAGCACGCGTCCGACGATTTCAAAGCGCGCCGTGCTCAGCAAGACGTGCTGGGATGCAGTGTGGGCATCGCGCCAGCACTTTTCGATCGGCGAGGACGTCTTGACCGCATTCATCCCAGCGATATCCGTGACCAGATCGATCGCCTGAAGTGCGAGCTTCACCGCCGTTACGCTTGCCAGCCGCGCGTGCGCATGATCCATCCGGCTGAAGCTCTCGCCCGCCTCACCCTTGCGCCAGATTTCGTCATTGTTCTGATAGAAGTATGCGCGTGCGGCCTGCAACAGACCCTCGGCCTGCGCGAACTGGGTCTGCGCGATCGACCGCTCGCGCAGAAGCGCCCGGGTCGCGGTCGGGACTTTCGATTGCGCAATTTCGTTCACCGCGTCGCGCGCATGTCGCGCGATGCCGATCACGACCGCCGCGAGTACGCCCGCCATCTGCAACGGCAATGAAATACTCTCGAACGGCCCGTGTTGCCAAGTCGGCGTGGCGTTGAGCCAATCGAACGTGAACTCATCTGGAACGAAAACGTTCTCAAACACGCAGTCATTGCTGCCTGTCCCACGCATCCCGGCCGTCGACCAGGTATTGAGAATCTTCGCGTTCTGAATCGGAAACATCCCGGCGCGCAGATGCGGGATGCCGTCAACAATTCGCGGCGCCCCGTCGTGCAATACCAACGCTGTCGCCATCAGATAGGTTGCGTGAGCGGAGCCGCTTGTGTAGTTCACCCGGCCGCTGAATTGCCATCCTCCGTCAACCTTCGCCGCCTCGCTGGTCATCGGATTGAGTGACCCGACGCTGATGGCGCGCGGATCGCCGAAGATCGTATCGAACGCACCGCGAGCTAGGAAATGCCCGAACAGCGGGCCGGCGGAGCAGATCGCGAGGTTCCATCCGGCCGAACCGTCGATCCTCGAAACCTCTTCGACGACGCGTAGAGATTCGGGAATCGTCAACTCGCCGCCGCCCATGTTCCCTGGTAGCAGAATCCGAAACAGGCCGGCCTGGTGAAAAGCTTCGGCTACCTCGGCAGGCATCTGGGCTTCCCGCTCGGCGCGATCCGCATATTCGCGAATCGTCGGCGCGACCGTCGCAACCTTCTCGAAGTAAGGTTGGAGTTTTATTTCTGTTCGGTCCATGAAGCACCCCTCTTCCGCGACACTATTAGTATGCGTCTGCTCGGCATCGAAGCGAAAGAACCCGATAAGGTGCCATCGATCGCGCCGACAGCGGGTCTGCCAGCGCGATATCGGCTTTGTTGCCGGTGACCGAAGGAGGAATGATCAGGCTATCACTCGTGCTTTAACCGGCGACATCGGCGGCTAGATCGTCGTGAGCTTGCGAGTCTCGCTCATTGCTCCGGCATGCCGGCCTTGCGCAGTCCCTCTTAGGGCCGTTCGCGCATCGCCAGATAACCCGGCGATGGTCTTGATTCGCGGGCGGGCCAGGAGTGGGGGGCGCCATTGGCCACCCTCAGGGACGCGCTGCGGTTGGCGGGACGACCAAGCAGCCAGCCATTTCTTTCAACCTCGCGTCATTCATCCGTGATCCATGAGAAATGCTGATTTGCCCTCACTATAGCTGCCGCTGGCGTTCCGGCGCCTCTTGTTGAGCGTGTAATTGATGGGATTGCCTCGGCGCTCGCCGCCGTTGAGCGTTCCGGCATACGCGTCGATCACGACCTCATGTTTGTCGCGCTGCAAGCCGAGAGGTTGAGGCCGCAATAAGTTCGCAGGCCATGGGTACCTGCTGGTGTTATTTGAGCTTCAGCTTCCGCTCAGCACTCCCAGTTAGCGCTTTTAGAATCTCATAGACCAAGTGATGGGTTGCTGTGTGGTAGGCCGAGCCGCCTATCCACCACCGCAACGACTCGCGCGGTGAGCGGCTTGTTCGCAGCTTTGGCGAGTAGGGTTGCGCGGGCGTTGGCAATGGCGGCGTTGCGTGCCGCGATTTCGGTCGGCGTAGCCTTAGGCATCGCGAGCGCGACCAGCATTGCGGTCCGATAGGCCGCAATACGGCCCACGCGCGAGTTCGACGAGGCGTGACTGAGCGCGCTCGCCGAGGCATGGGAAGCGTTGAGCGCACCCAGCGCGGCTGCAATTCGGCCGTTGCTGCTCTTGCTCAAAGAAGTGTTCGTCGCGGCAGTGGACTGTCCCCCGGTCGCGAAGCTTCCAATCGCCTGGCCGCCAGCATTCGTATTGGCAGACATTCCGCTGCCACGACCGTCACCGCCCATTCCGGCGCCCCCGCCATGACCGCCACCACCTTTGGCGTCTGCGACCGGCGCGATCACCCAACTCGAAGCAAGCGCGAGAGCGAGAACCATCATCGGAACGAACCGCATCGCTGTCTCCTCCTGTCCTTTCGAGATAGCGGCTATCAACTCGGCTCACACCTTTGGGCGGCAAGCCGAAAAGCACAAGCCTTGTCACGGAAAAGCGGCCTCCTTCTGTCGCAAAGCGGACAAAATCAAGGCGTTTGCCTCACCGGCCTGGGCCCCATGCGGCGCTTTAGCGTGGCTGGTGCTCATTGAGTTCGTCAGCACCTTCCCGAGCAGCCTTGGTACGAGCGGGGAAACACCAGCCCTTCCTGGCGCATCACCTTGCTCTCACAAGCTTAGTCCGCATCATTTTGGACATAGAATTTTGAACAAGCGCGCGCCATTGATCTGTGGTGCACTGTAGAACCAATCTGACGACGTATCCTCAAACCATTTGCCACTCACTTGAAACCTGGTGCCCAAACCGCGCATCAGTTTGTCTGCGCAATTAATTTCATAGTAGACGCGCGTGGTGTTGTTTAATGCAGGGTTGGAGAGGCATTTGGTCCAAACCCGTATATGGCCGTCGGCTTGCCGCGCGACGGAGCTAGCATCGTAGAAACAAAGTGACGCTCCTTGCGCTGCTCATTGGGGCTCCCACCGCCATAGAATTTCCATTCAACTTCTTCCGACTGGCCGCGAACCTCTCTGATCGTCAGCACAGCTACCAAGACTACAGTTGCGATTGTCGATAGGAACCGGATCATTAGTTCGCGCACCTTTAGGCGTGACCATTACCTCCGAGTCTTGGCCGCCAGACCTTTCGGCCTGCCGCCTTCGATTAGGTTAAATCAGGCTTAGTCGGGAGAAAAAAGCCCCCGGCAGCCGGGGCCAGGGAGGAACGCCTTTGGAGGAACCAATACGAAGCGAATACCGTGCCGACAAACGATCTCGACAAAAAAAGAGACCCCAAGCAGGGCTTGGGGTCGAGCCGGCGCGGGTCGGGGGATCCGGACGGATGTGACACCGCGCCGTCCGCTCTTATGCGTATTTGTATCGTCGTCGCGTAAAGCTTCTGAGGCTATAGGGGAGTTCCTTAGTTTGGCTTCCAACGAACCTTGGTTGTTCACGCATTTGTCACGTCAGTGCGGTGCTGATCCATTGCTGCGAGTATGTTGCCCGTGCGATGGATGCCCCGATGCCCACTTGGCGTTACGAATTTATTGCTACGAGACAACCGTACTCGGACCTGCTTGTGTTGGACGGCGGCAATTTCAGAGCCGACGATATTGCCGGTGCCTGGAGGGTCCTGCTAGGAATGACCCCGCCGCATCCCGGCGCGTTCATCCGCGAGGAAATACTCGACGATCTCGGTTTGACGGTCGGCGAGGCGGCCAAGGTGCTCGACGTGCGCCGTGCCACCCTCTCCGACCTGATCACTGGTAACGCTGCGTTGTCGGCCGAAATGGCGCTACGGATCGAAAAGGCATTCGGCGTCAAAATGGAGACGCTTTTGAATATGCAGGCATGGCACGACGCGCACATAGTGCGCCAGCGCGAAGGCGAGATCGCCGTCAAGCGCTATCGCCCCTCCGTCCCCGAACCGTGATGACCTGTCAATATGGGCGTCGATGAATTCTTCCGCTTGCGCGCGCGACTGGTGGAGCTTGTCCGCACCGTCGAGGCCAACTCCGCGAGCATTGGCGTGCCGTCCACAGGCGAGGCGTGCGCGGCAGCCTTGTTGCTTGGCAGGCTCGATCTACTCGCAAGCGACGCCAGGCACCCACTTGATGCTCTCGAACGGCTTGGCCCCGAGTGGGAGAAGGTGGTGCGTGATCTTCACCAAAGCGGCTGGCGCACATGAACCTTCGCCTGTTGCACCCACTCCAGAGCGAGCCGTGTCGTGATGTGCAATGCCTGATGCTCCTCCATGAACGCGACGAACCGCGGCAGCACCAGACCGGCATCATGCATCTTGAAACCCAGACCTCGGCGCAGTGCGAGATACTCATGCAAGGCCTCACGTAGAGTGTTCATCGCACGCCTCCCGGCCACAGCAGGGCCACGGAACGCAGTGCACTGATATCCACCCGGGCGTAGATCGAGGTCGTCTGTGGGCTTTGATGGCGCAGGACTTCGCCGATCTCGTTCAACGAGGCGCCCCCTTGCAGCATGCGCACTGCCAAGGCGTGCCGAAACTGATGTGAACCGCGGTGCGGTGCGTCGACCTGGGCGCGCTGCAGCGCGTAGCGCACGATCGTGCCGATGGCATCTGAGCCTGGCATTAGAGCGGAATCCGCTCAAGTGTGAGCGTAACCTGCGTTTGAGAAGAAGTTGCGGCAATCGGTAGGCGCGTGTTGCCAGGGAGACCAAAACTACGCTGCAAACAGATACGTTGGAAGCCGTGGCCGACCGCGGCTACTTCAGCGGCGAGCAGGAACCCCAGCTCAGCCGCGCACCATTCGGTCGCAAATGAGACGCCCACGATGACGATCGCGAAGACAACCGGAATCTGGCCGACCAGGAGCTTGGTAGGTGTCATGATCGCTGTCTCCTCCGGAGCGCGAGACGGCGTCCGGACTTTGAGATAGGAATCCGGCAGGTAGCCGAAAAGAGAAATCGGCTGTATTTACGCCCAAACAGGTTTATCTACGCCGTACCGGCCGGGCAGACATTTGGGCGTAAGAGGGCGCAGACGACTCGCAAACCGCGCTCTACGCTCTTGCTCGCTTTACGCTAAATGAAGAGGCAAAAGCGCCTGTCCGGTATGACTGCGTTTGAGCCAAAAGCGGCGGGACAGCCTTCGACGATCGACGAACGAAACCGGACATTCAAACCCGTTCCGGCGTCTGGTCGATCGAAGACCCGATGGTTCAGTCCTAGGTGGTCATGCTCGCTCCGGTTACCCGGTGGCCGCATCCGGGGCCGACGTGCCCAAGCCGTCGAGTGTGAATAAATCCTGGGGCCGGCCAACGCCCCGCAGCGCGTAACGGCCCACGGAAACCAGACGCTCCCGGTCCGACCCCAGCGCGGCCGCGAAGGCCGATGAGATCAGAACCGACTGATCGACCAGCCGGCACATGGCGGCGATGCGGTTCACTTCGTTGACCGCCGGCCCCACCACGGTGAAATCGAGCCGCTCGCGGCTCCCAAAATTCCCGTAGATGACCTCGCCGACATGGAGGCCGAGATACATGTCGGTGGCCGGGAGGTCGCTGGCGAGGCGCCGCTGTTTCAGGTCGCTGACCCGGTACAGCGCCGTGCGCGCGGCGGTTAACGCCGACCGGCAGGCATCGCCGCGATCCTCGGCGGTGAAGATCGCCAGCGTTCCGTCACCAACCAACTTCAAGACATCGCCGCCCTGCTCATAGATCGTCGAGATGATCGCGTCGGCATAATCGTCGAGCAGCCGAATGATCTGGTCCGGCCGCGCGCGATCGGAGATGCGGGTGTAGTCGTGGAGATCGCTAAACCACAGCACGGCCTCGAGCGAGGCCGACGCGCCCTGCATGATGCTGCCTTTGAGGACCCGTCGCGCTGGATCGCGCCCGAGATAGGTTTCGACCAGGGTGCGCGAAATCCGCATCAGCATGGCCGACTTTATCGCCAGCGCTAGAAACGGCGTCAGCCGCCGCAGCATGTCGACCTGGGCGTCGGCGAAACCGCCCGGCCTATCGGTGATCCACGAGGAATAAACGCAATCCATGTCGCCGATAACGACGTCGGCGCCGAAGCGATTGATGATCGCGACATAGTCGGTCATCCCGCTCGCATAAAGCTCGCCCAGGACAGAGAATTCCGCGCCGCTGTCCGCCATTAGACGCCGGCGAAGCAACACATCGCCGGACTCGATCAGCCGGTAAAACGTGCTGCGCTGCCAGCGCGCTACCTGATCATCGTCGACCGGCTGCGTATACCGGTGCTCGTTCGCACCCGGGGGCGCACTCGCTGGGCGCCGGGCGCTCCGTTGCACCCCGTCGCGGATTTCTTGCCCCGCGGTCGCGTGGTTCGCCTCTCCTTGCCACACGTAACTATGGCCGCCGTAAATCGGATGCAGCGTATCGATGAACACGTTGACGCGGGTGACCGGCATGCCGAGGGCGACGAACCGCGTGCACAGCTCCGTCAACAAGGCGGTTTCGGATAGGCCGTTTAACCCGGCATCGGCGATCCAGGCAGCAAGGTTGGCGATTTGCGCGTCGTCCACGTCAGCTCTCGTAGCGATGAACGAAGATGATGTGTGGGTTCTTGCCGCCCCATCCGGCGGATAAATGAAGCTTACCGCGTCGGTGCGATTTACTCCATAAGACCACGGGCTGACCCGATGTTCCGCCGGATTCTCAATGCCGCGTTCCGCCTCGTCGTCGCCGTCGTTCCGCTCGTCTGGCGCTGATCGTGCTTTATCGCTGGGTCGATCCGTGCGTCACGCCGCTGATGCTGATCCGCTTGCCGGAGGACGGATCGCTATATGCGCGTCGGCTCAGACGCCGTAGGGAATGATGCTTTCAGCTACGGAATCGGCGACATGTTCCTTGGAGATGACGCCGAGCACGTCGGCGGCCTCCGGAATGCGCCGGTCGCTCTTCACCACCACCGCCATCGCCGCGCTCTTGCGCCACATGCGGCCGATCACGTCGTAGGCGATGTCGTCGGCGCGGGCGACGGTGAAATTTCGTTGCGCGATCTGGCCGAGATTGACGCCGGTATAGCGGTCCTCGAGGCCACGCCGCAGCGCCGTGTTGACGCGCAGCACGCCGATGATGCGGTTCTTGTCCGTCACCACGACATGGGCGAGGCCGCCGGTATGCTCGGGCCGCTTCAGGAAATCATCGAAGCGCGTCTCCGCGTCGAGCACGAGAATGTCCTTGTCCATCACCTCGCTGGCGGGCCGCACCAGGAACATGTTGGCGTGCAGTGCCTTCGGGATGAAATGCCGGCGCGCCACCAGCTTGATGGTGTAGATGTTCTCGCGCGACAGCATGCGGCGCACACCGACCGCGACCGCTACCGCGAGGATCATCGGCATCACGATCTCATAGTCGCGCGTCATCTCGAACAGCATCGTCACCGCCGTCATCGCGGCGCCGGTACCGCCGCCGACCATGGCGCACATGCCGACGATCGCCAGCGTCGGGATGCTGGCCTCGGGCATCGGATGAATGAGCTGAACCAGCGCGCCGAAGGCACCCCCCAAGGTCGCACCCATGAACAGCGACGGCGAGAAGATCCCGCCCGACGCGCCGGAGCCGAGCGTGGTCGAGGTCGCGACCAGCTTCGCAACGAACAGCAGCGCCAACAAGCCGACCGTATCAATGCGTTTCAACAGTACCGCCTGGATGGTGGCGTAGCCGACGCCCTCGACAAAGTAATGGCCGTAGAAACGGAACAGCGCATAGATCAGCACGCCGATGCCAAGCATGCCGATGGTGTGGCGGAGATACGGGTTGGCCATCTTGTCGAACAGATCCTCCGCGAGATGGAGGCCGCGGATGAAGCCTGTGGCGGCGAGGCCGCACAAGCCGCCCAAGATCGCGAACAGCAGCAGGCTTACCGCCGAGCCAGCATGGGTCCCGAGCGTCGGCGTCGGCGGCACGAAAAACGCGGGCTGCGAGCCGAGGAACAGCCGCCCGATGAAGGTCGCGGTGCCGGTCGACAGCGCCACCGGCAGGAAGGTGCGCGCACTGACTTCGGGCAGCATCAGTTCGATTGCGAACATCACGCCGCCGATCGGCGTATTGAAGGTGGCGGCGATGCCCGCGCCGGCGCCGGCCGCCACCAGGGTGATGCGCTGCCACGGCGACATGGCGATCAACTGTCCGAGAGTGGAGCCGATCGACGCGCCGATCTGGATGATCGGCCCCTCGCGTCCGACCGAGCCGCCAGTGCCGATCGACGAAGCCGACGCCAGCGACTTCACCAGCGCGACCTGCGGTCGGATGATGCCCTGGCGATAGAAGATCGCGTCCATCACCTCGGGCACGCCATGGCCCTTGGCCTCCGGCGCGAACTTGGTGACGAGCAACGTCACCACCAAGCCGCCGATCACCGGCACCAGGATGATCGCCGCGCCCCACGGGCTCGGCGGGGTGAACACGTTGGCATCGTAATAGAACGACAGTTCGCCGAGAAACATCAGATTGTGGATCACCGCGATCAACGTGCGGAACCCGACCGCGCCGAGGCCGGTGACAATGCCCATCAGCACCGCGAGCAGGCTCAGGGTGAACAGGCCGATGGAACGCGGGCGGATGATCGGGCCGAAATCGGTCATGGGATGGAGTGGCGATAAAAAGAGGAAAGCTTGCGAGCCCGCATGGTTTTGGAACCGTGGGCGCAGCATGACAAGGTTTTTTCGCGAGTGAGGGGCTCCTTGTTGCGCGGTTGTGCTTCTATTTACCTCGTGCTTCACCAGAAATCGTGGATAGTTCTCCGCGGACCGCGATGATTTGTTCTTTCCTGATCGAACACGTACTATGATCGAAACCGTGAAAAACCGCCGGATTCTCATCAGCGGCGCGGGAATTGCCGGACCCACCCTGGCCTATTGGCTGCACCGATACGGCTTCGAGCCAACGCTTGTCGAGCGCGCGCCAGTATTGCGCCAGGGCGGATACATCATCGATTTCTGGGGCCTGGGCTTCGACATTGCGGAGAAGATGGGCATCCTGCCCGCGCTGAGGCAAAAAGGCTATAAAATCGAGGAATGCAGCGAGTAACCTACGTCACCGTGCGGAATTAGCGTCACCCATGAAATTCAAGCCACGCCACAACTCCCAAAAGCGGTACGCATAAATCACCTTGGCGGTCGACGGATTTATTGATCTCGGTGTCGATAGGAATAGCGCCGAGTTTCGGTAAAGGCCTCCACATCACCAGGACAAGGACGGCCACCGGCTATCTGCAATCACCTCAACGAGCTATCGCATTAAAGATTTTGCCTACAAGGATGGGCATCGAAAAAATCTCGGAAATGGCCAGGCACGGGATCGCGCAAACAATTTTTTATCCGTCCAAGATTCGCAAATCTTTTGGACAGCCGACTAACCGGCGAAGGTGCGCAATCAGTGGCAAAAGATAATCTTCGCTTGCCTGGAGCTGCGAGAGTTGATGGCCGGAAGCGGAGCTTTCGGCGGTCAAAGGGCGGAACCGGACATCCACTTGGACGGCAGGCGTCGTCTCAGTCTGCCCCAATCCGGCCATCGCGTCGTGCGAATGCGAGCTATCGGGACAGCGTGCAGCAGCCGCGATCGTGCCAAGGAAGTTCGTTTGGTACGGGAATGACCTCACCAAGAGCGCTCTCCACGGATCAAGCATTCTGCGCCACCGTGCACGCAGAGAACCTGTCCCGTCATCGGAGAGTTTTCGGGGCTTACGCACCACGCTAGGATCGCAGCGATCTGCTCCGGACGGCCGGGAAATCCGCCGAGCGGCATCGGCATCATCCGTTCGACCATTGCCCGCGCAGTGGCGGCAACGTAACACCAGGCTCGCTCGCGCAACCTTGGCGTCGTTTATCTCAGAGATGTGTAGCGGCCGGAAGCTCACCGGCGCATTTTGTCGCGCTCCCCTGGGCGAAAGGCATCGGCGCCACTCATTCGTCTGACCCATTGATGCGATGAGCGGACGGCATTTCCAAGTTCCTCATAGGTCCGGCAGTCTGTGAACCACAGTCGCAACTGCCCACAGCAGTCACACACGCAAAAAACGAGGGAGTCCGAAATGAAGGGACCGTATTCCGCGGCCGTCGTAGCGTTGATGCTCGCCACGTCCGCGCTCTCAACTTTTGCCGCAGGTGCTTCAGAAGAGATTCAGCCCGCGCCGGCAGCGATCGGCGCCGATGTGCCGGTCACCCATTTCGGGCCGCAGCTGTGTGTACCGAAGACCTCGTCCGCATTGCACGGGTGAAGGAATCGGCTCACGGTGATGGCGATGGTTGCCCTAATCCTTCTGGCCCTGAACTTGGTGACCACGATCTTCAAGTCCAAGAGCCGGTCTGATTGGCTCGATCCGCCGCGAGTACGTTGACCACCTTGTGGTATTCGGTGAGCGGCACTTGCTTCGCGTCCTGCGCTCTTACGCAGAGTATCATAATGAGATGCGCACACATCGATCCTTGAACAAGGATGCGCCGCTATATCGCCCTGTCCAGCGGATCGGACGCATCGTGCCTCGTCCACTCATCGGTGGGCTGTACCACCAATACGTCCGAATCTAGGTTTTCGGTACACACAGGCGGTGCATGTTGCCGCGTCAAGCAAAGGATTAACGGCGCCAGGCCCGCCGCGCCCCCCAGCACTCAAACCGATCATCCTTTTGATAGCAGGTAGACGATCGCCCCGCCGACGAGGCCGCCGATGACGAACACGGCCGAAAAAAGAATCACAAATTGAGCGATCAAAACACCATCGCTCGCCGGTTTTAGGTGTCGTACCTGTTGAGTACGCTGCTCGATATCGAGCAACACGAGTTCCCAGCGGGCGCGCTCATTCATGGCAGGGTGAAAAGCCGCACAAAGACGGCAAGTGTCAGCACGATGTTGGTGCCGACCATCCATTTCAAGACGGTGAGGTCAGTTACAACCTTGTCGAGGCGATTTTCATAGTCGGCCAGATCACTCACTGAATCCCCCCTCAGAAGTCTGGTAGGCAACGTGCCACTGTAAATCGCGGGTGAGTTCATCCGCGGTGAAGCCGCCGACGGCGAGGATGCGAGTGATTTCAACCCACATCGAATAGACCGCCATCATATTGTCGGCGCCGTGAGCTTCGATCTTTTTCATCGCCTCATTGGTGAGGGTGGCCGCCAAGGTGTCGGCGTCCTCGAATTCGGCGTCGGAGACGTCGCCGCGAGCATGCGCGATGGCATCCTTTAATCCAGCGATGATCCTGCTGCCGTTAGCCATGACACTCACTCTCCTTCGATCACGCAAAGGCGGCAACGGTTGCGAGCCTCGATTTGCGGCCGAGGCGCTCCTGCGTGTCATAGAGATCGACCGTGTTCTGTATATTTGAGCTAATACTGTGCGGTCGTGCCGAGCGCCGCCGTCATCCGTGTCGCCATATCCGCGGAGATCGCCGCACGGCCGTTGACGATCCGACTCATGTGCCTTCGCCTCGGCGACCTGGTGATCGAAATCTCGTGCGGTGCCAAATAGAGCTCGGCCAGGATCCTGCCCGGCATACTTGGGGATTGATTGTCGTAGTCATTGCTGTTGCCCCTTCTGGGCCACGTTATGCTTCACCCGCCATGGTAAGTATAACAACATTGCCCCAGACATCAAAGTTGTTATGCTTACTTTGACAAAGTAAGCATAACCAAGGGCAATCCCATGGCCGATACTGTCTCTCTCATGACCCAAACGGCCTATGCCGAGCTGGTGGATCGCTGCACCGCTGCTGCGTTCCAAACGGAGTTTCCGCCATCCGGCAGCTTCGTTCGCGTTCGCGTCAAGGAGCGAATCTACTGGTATTTCCAGCAGGGCGCTCGCGACGCCTCGGGCAGCCAGCCCCGGAAATATGTAGGCCCGGATACGCCAGAGATCCGAAACCGCATCGTGGAGCATAAACAGGCAAGAGACGACTACAGGGAACGGCGACATCTGATCGCCACGTTGCGACGAGCCGGGTTCCAGGGTCCTCCTGATCAGGCTGGTCCGATCGTGGCTGCGCTCGCCGCCGCAGGCGTGTTCCGCCTGCGGGCCTGTCTTATCGGTACGGTCGCGTATCAGGTCTACGGCCCCATGCTGGGTGTCCGCCTTCCCCATCCGAGCCTACGCACCGGGGACGTCGACATCGCGCAGTTCACTACTGTGTCACTTGCCGCCGGCCTGGACGAGCAAACGCCGTCGCTGCTTCTCGTCCTGCAGCAGGCCGACCCTTCATTTCGCGCGGTCCCTCACCTGAAGGCAGGCGCAACCGCCTCCTATGTGAATGGCGCCGGCTTTCGCGTCGATGTGCTGACCGAGAATAGAGGCGCCGATCGCGACACGCCGGTGCGGTTTCCAGCGCACGGCACCCACGCCGTGCCACTCCGATTCGTCGATTTTCTTCTTTACGAGGAAATTCCTGCGGTGTTGCTTCACGATGCCGGCGTCTTGGTCAATGTTCCGTCGCCCGCACGTTATGCCGTACATAAGTTGATTGTCGGCCAACGCCGCAAGGAAGGCGCGGCGAAAATCGACAAGGACCTAAAGCAGGCCGAAGCACTCATCGTAGCACTCGCCGATCGGCGGCCACATGACCTGCGCGCTGCTTGGAACGAAGCCAGCGGTCGGGGGCCGAAATGGCGACAATTGATAACGACAGGGCTGAGTATGATTGCTCCCGTCGTGAGGGATCGGGCGCTGCACGTCTTGGGGACGGCCCGGAGCATCCTGCCCGGCCTCGATCTCCATTTTACCGACACACCGCCACGCTATGATTTTTCGCATGAAACGGTGACGTTCGAGGCACAAGCCGGGCATGAACGTGTGCTCTGTGCCATCAGCCGTGCGGCCTTGGAGGACCATTTTGGCGCGGATGGCCTGACCAAAGAGGGCCGTCTTGATGTCTTTCAAAAACACCGTCAGGAAATTCAGGAGATGGCGCGCCTCATCTATCGCGATAGAAAGGTTCCCGCCGACGGCGCTGTTCTAATTACGACAGCGGAGGTAGCGGAGCTTCGCGAGCAGCAAAGGCGACATCCGCCAATGGTGGCGCGATCAGCAACGCGTCGCAGAAGTTAGGGCTCTTCAATCTTTCCATCAGAAAAGCGGCGGGAGGTATTGCACCTCTCGCCGCACCTTACAAAAGCGATTTCTAATTCGTGGAGTTATTGGGCCGACGCCGGAATCGCCTCGATGACCTCGACCATGTCGCTGCTCGGGTCGCTGCCGAAGACCCCATCCGTATTGAACCAGTGAGAGAATCGCATCAGGTTGGCGGCTGTGATTGCGCTGATCCTCCTGGCTCTGAAGCTGTTGGCTGCCCTCTCAAGTCGAAGAGTTGGCTCGAAGCCGAGAATGCAGCGCTCCGGCATCAGCTCATCGTCCTTCGACGCAAGGTGCACGGCCGCGTTCAGCTTAGCAGCGCCGATCGCTTGTTCTTCGCCCAGCTCTATCGCTGGTTTCCGTCGATCCTCAAGCTGATAACCGTGGTCCGTCCGGAGACGTTGGTGCGCTAGCATCGTGAAGGGTTTCGCCGCTACTGGCGCTGCAAGTCACGCCCGCTGGGAGGTCGGCCACCGATCGGCGCGGAGCTACGGGCGTTGATCCGACGCATGAGCCTAGAAAATCCTCTTTGGGGTGCGCCACGCATTCACGGTGAACTGCTCAAGCTTGGAGTTGCGGTTGCCCCGTCGAAACGTCAGCAAGTATATGGCGAGGAAAGGAATGACTACCCGTGCCCGGTCAGAGCTAGGCTACCTTCCTGCGCAACCGTACGCCGCAGATTGCGGCCATGGACCTGTTTGTCGTGCCGACTATTGGGTTTAACCGCTCTACGCCTTAATTATTGTCCGGCTGGCGCGGCGCGAGCTGGTCTGGATCAACGGAACGGCGCATCGGACAGCCGAATGGATCGCGCGGCAGATTACCGAGGCCTTTCCCTGGAACGAGGCGCCGCGGTATCTAACCCGCGACCGGGATCGAATCCATGGCACCGTTGTCAGACGCCGGCTTCGGGCAATGGGGATCCGCGACAAGCCGATTTCGGCCGGATCGCCATGGCAAAACTGTTTTACCGAACGGCTGATCGGCTCCATCCCGCGCGAATGCACTGACCATCTCATAGTATTCGGCGCTCAGCACCTGCGCCGGGTCCTCCACTCTTATGCCCGGTATTATAATGAGATGCGCACACATCGCTCCTTGAACAAGGATGCACCAGTTCCGCGTCCGGTTCAGCGGACCGGACGCATCGTATCTCATCCGCTCATCGGCGGGCTGCATCACCAATACGTCCGAATTCTGAGTTTTCGGTACACACAGGCATGCCGACTTTGGTCAGGCCGGTGCGGATCGGGTTCTGACCGGTGATGAAACTCGCTCGTCCGGCCGTGCAGCTCTGCCGGCCGTAGAAGTCCGTGAAGGTCGCCCCTTCTTACGCGATGCGATCGATGTCGTCGCCCCAAATGATAGGATATTTGGTTTTGTCAGACTTAGTCATGCGACACTCCTTTGGTTTGATTGCCGTTAGAAATTGCCTGTTCAGCCGGTGCTTCCTCCGCTTGCGCCGCTATACGAGGCGCCACAGCACGGCGAAGAAAGCGAATACCCCAATGAGGGCAAGGATGATCGCCACCGCGAGCAGCGGCGTCTGCTTTCCCTCCCGGGTCGCTCCCGCTATCACCGCAAAGTTTCCGCTCCAAAGGTAACGAAGCCCCCAGTGGTATTCCCAAATCGAAATCACCAGAGCCATGACGCCGCAGAAGATTAGGGAAAGGCCGAGGTAGCGCGGCGCGTGCGGAAAATACGCGGGAGCGACCCCCGGCGTCTCTTGGATGCGCGCGAAAAACTGGACGATGGTGAAGCCGAAGCCGATCAGCGCTGTCGCCGTGCGAACCCACGACATCATCGTTCGCTCGACACTAAGCCGCGTGCGCAGCCAGGAGAAGTGATCTGACGCTGTTGCCTTGACTTCGAACCGACCCTGAATTGTGTCAGCGCTCGGATTTACCATGCCAATTTCCTCTCTTACGACGCCTCTCCACATGCCTGGTAAAGCAATTCCTTCGGCCGGTCGAGCTGGGTCGCTATTTTCTCGACGGGCGACACCAAGATCGCGATCGCAGCGAATGGAAGCAGTGAAGAAGTCGACGGGCGCGATGAGCCTGTGGGTCGACACCGTCACCGACCCAGACGCTGTATCAAGACGCCAGCGCGCAATGCGAGTGATCGACCCGCGCAGGAGCACGAATGGGAAAAAGGCGAGCGCGACTGCAACGATCACCGCCTCTCCGGGATAGGAGTGTTTGAGCACCATCCATTGACGGCGCAAGCTGCGAGCGCGCGTTCCGCTTCCAGCAGCGATCGCCTGTTCTTCGTTCAGCTCTATCGCTGGTTCCCATCGATCCTCAAGGTCATAACGATCGTCTCTCCCGAGACGCTTGTGCGCTGGCATCGTGCAGGGTTTCGACGCTACTGGCACTGGAGGTCTCGCTCATCGGGAGGTCGGCCTCCGATCGGTGCGGAGCTGCGGGCGTTGATCCGCATGAGCATAGAGAATCCCCTTTGGGGTGCGCCGCGCATTCACGGCGAACTGCTGAAGCTCGGATTTGCGGTCGCCCAATCGACCGTGGGGGTCAGAGTTGGACTACGTTTGTGCGCAACCACGCCCCACAGATTGCCGCCATGGAGTTATTTGTGCTGCCGACCATTGGATTCGATCTTTTGTACGCGCTGATCAGTGTCTAGCTTGCTCGGAGAGAGCTTGTCTGGGTCAACGCAACGGCGCATCCGAAGGCCGAATGGATCGCGCGGCACATTACCGAGGCCTTTCCCTGGAACGAGGCGCCGCGGTATCTAATCTGCGACCGGGATCGAATTTATGGCACCGTTGTCAGACGCCGGCTGCCGGCAATGGGGATCCGCGACAAGCCGATTTCGGCGGGATCGCCATGGCAAAACTGTTTTGCCGAACGGCTGATTGGCTCGATCCGCCGCGAGTACGTTGACCACCTTGTGGTATTCGGTGAGCGGCACTTGCGTCGCGTCCTGCGCTCTTACGCAGAGTATCATAATGAGATGCGCACACATCGATCCTTGAACAAGGATGCGCCGCTATATCGCCCTGTCCAGCGGATCGGACGCATCGCGCCTCGTCCACTCATCGGTGGGCTGTACCACCAATACGTCCGAATCTAAGTTTATGGTATGGCCCGCCCCTCTTTCAGCAATCTTGTAGGATTCCTGACCTTTAACAGAGGAGAGAGAGGAGCGGGAGCGATGGATATCGTGATACTTGGCGTTGATCTGGGCAAGAATGTTTGCAGCCTCGTCGGATTGGATGGCGGCGGTCGGGTGATTTTGCGCCGGCGTCTGAGGCGGGCGTCGATTGCTGAATTTGCACAGAAATGGCCCGGTTGTGTGGTGGCGATGGAGGCCTGCTGTGGCGCGCATCACCTTGGTCGGGAATTGGCGGCGCTGGGACACGAGGTTCGGTTGATGTCGCCGGAATACGTCCGCCCTTACGTCAAGGCGCAGAAGAATGACGATCGGGATGCGGAGGCGATTGCCGAAGCGGCGCTGCGACCGACGATGCGCTTTGTGCCGGTGAAGAGCGAAGAGCAGTTGGATCTTCAGTCGCTACATCGGGCGCGGGAACGTCTGATCGGCGAGCGCACGGCGCTCATCAATCAGCTTCGGTCGCTGTTGCTGGAGCGTGGGATCACGGTGGCCCAAGGACGCCGGAAGCTGGAGAAGGAACTTCCCGAGATCCTTAGCGACGCGACGTCGGGTCTGAGCCCCCGCCTGCGGCAGTTGATCAGCGATCTGCGTGAGGAATGGCAAACGCTCGATGATCGGATCGCCGCGTTTGACGCCGAGTTCGTGGCTCTAGCGCGCGCGGATGAGGCCGCCCGGCGTCTCATGAGCGTGCCCGGCATCGGCGCGCTCAACGCAACCGCGCTGGTCGCCGCGGTCGGCGACGGTAGTGCTTTCCGGCGCGGCCGCGACATGGCCGCCTGGCTAGGCCTGGTGCCTCGCCAAGCGACGACCGGCGGCAAACCTAGGCTGCTCGGCATCAGCAAGCGCGGCAACCGATATCTTCGCAAGAACCTGGTTCATGGCGCGCGTGCGGTGCTGCCGTATCTCGCCGAACGCGATACGCCGCTCGGCCGCTGGGCGAAGCATCTGTTGGCGCGGGCGCACAA
This sequence comes from uncultured Alphaproteobacteria bacterium, assembly GCA_963804725.1. GTDB lineage: Bacteria > Pseudomonadota > Alphaproteobacteria > ATCC43930 > CGMCC-115725 > JAATGI01. Next base: position 387,049 of record CAWDRN010000016.1, read on the forward strand.
GAACAAGGTGGTGGTGGCGCTGGCCAACAAGTTGGCGCGTATCGCCTGGGCAATCCTGGCCCATGGCGGAAGTTACGAAGCCAACCATGTGGTGGCATTGTCATGAGGGATTGACCGACCGGCAATAACCGGCAGGTCTTTGGTGTCTGCGGGTGGTGGAAGCAAGATGGCCCAACCGTCGAAACGGCAGCTCGGAAACCTGGTACCGAAAACGGCCTTCGCGGCCGATAAGTTTATGAGGACCGGACTGCGCGGATCTCCATCTTGGCCGGGAATACTACGTTCCCGAGACCGGATACGTTGATGCAGGCTGGTGTTAGGTCAGATTGCAGATAGCACTTGCAGACGGGGCGGGCCATACGTTTCGGTACACACAGGCGCCGGATTTGCGTGGCTGTCATCGCTGACGGGGTTTGCGGATGGTGCGACGGCGTCGCGGGCGTCCGCGACGGGGCGAGGGCCGCAGCGAATTGGACCAAATAGCGCTGCAGTCCATCAGGACTTCCTGCACGATCCGGGCGGCGATCCGCGCTGTCGAGTCGATCCGTCGCCTGCTGACGCCCTTTGCTCCGATTTTCACGCGCACCAGCGCCTCCCCTCTGCCCTGCTAGGCCCGCAACCATAGCGTGGTCTAGTCGATTTTCCTTGAACAAGATTGCGGCCGCACCAGCGTCCTGGAGATGCGACGAGCTCCCGCTGTTCCCCAAGCCGAGGCCTCACGTCGTCGCTGTCGAATGCGCCAAACATCTGGCGCCAGCAGACGGGGAGACGTTCAGGCAATCCTGGAGAGCGACCTCGCAGATCGACCGTCTCCTGGGCGCCAGCGACATCAGCAAGCGCACATGGATGGAAGCAGACCGGTTCCGCCAGCTTTATGAAAGGGCACACCGCGGTGAACTGGCGGCGAATTGGGATCGCATCTACGTCGATCGCCACTGCCAGCGGCCGAGCGCCGTCGGCCCCGATGGGACCAAACTGCGAGCGCTCGAGCAGTTGGCACATCGAACGGCAGATCGGCAAAGGTCGTTTCAGGCTCTGCGTCGCGTTCGCAGTCTATGACGCCTCGTGGCGTGAACTCGGACGGCAACTCGGCGGCTGCCCCAAAACGGCTAAGGGCTGGCGCATAACGTCTCTCGACGCTTTGGCGGTACGATGAGCGTGAGGCTACAGCGTTAGGGAAACTCTGAAGAAGTTGTCGACGCGACGAGGGTTGTGTGATTCATAGGGATCAGTGTGCGGAAGCATATTGGGTGGCTCGATGAAGCAGACGACGCTGGCGGCGGTTAGGTTCGAATATGCGATCGCGCGCCGTAATGCGGCGACAGGCCTCGCTAATTAACTAAAGCCGATCGCCACCCGATTAACCTAATATAAAATACATGTTAGGGTTGTCTTGGAGGGTGGGGGATCACGGGTAATGAACGAAACCCGTAAGCTGGCCGCAATTCTTGTTTCGGACGTGGTGGGCTATTCGCGGCTTGCCGGCCGCGATGAAGAACTGACACTGGCGCGTCTGAGAGCGCTAAGAAGCGACCTGATTGATCCGATCATCGCTGTCCACCACGGTCGCATCGTGAAGGGCACTGGCGACGGCGCGATTGTCGAGTTCCGAAGTGTCGTCGACGCGGTGCGCTGCGCAATCGAGGTGCAGAACGGCATCATCGAGCGCAACATTGGCGTCCCACCCGTGCGACGCATTGAATTCCGCATCGGAGTTCACCTTGGCGACGTGATGGAGGAGTCCGACGGCGACCTAATGGGCGATGGCGTGAATATCGCTGCCCGTCTCCAAAGTATCTGCGAGCCGAACGGTATTTGCCTTTCTGAAGATGCCTATCGCCAAGTTAAGTCGCGGCTTGATCTCTCGGTGACTGACCTGGGCGACAAAGAGTTGAAGAATATTGTCGAGCCGATTCGGGTCTACTCATTGACCGTCGGTGTTCCCGCGCACGCGAAACCCGTAACCCCCGCAACGGCCCCGAAGCGGACGAGAGACAAGCTGTTGATACCGGTCATCTCAGGTCTGGCGGCGCTCCTTGTGATCGCCGCTGTCGCGGTGTGGTATTTTCTATTACGGCCAAGCGCCAACCTCGCCGCCAACTTGCCGGCGCATCTCTCCATTGTCGTGCTGCCGTTCGCCAATCTCTCGAACGATCCAAAGCAGGACTATTTCGCCGACGGCATCACCGACAATCTAACCACCGATCTTTCGCGGATTCGCAATTCCTTCGTGATCGCGCGTAACACCGCCTTCACCTACCAGGGCAAGAACGTCGACGCCAAAGAGATCGGCAAGGAATTAGGCGTGCGCTACGTCCTCGAAGGTTCGGTGCAGCGCGACGGCAACCGGGTCAGCGTCGATGCGCAGCTTATCGACGCTGAGAGCGGGGTTCGCCTCTGGGCCGACCGGTTCGAAGAAGACCTCGCCGACCTGTTCAAGCTGCAAGACGACATGGTGACGCGTCTCGCGAATGCCCTCGGTTATGAGCGCATCAGCGCGGAGACGCAGAAAGCGGCGCACTCGGCTAACCCGGACGCCATCGACCTGACCATGCAGGGTTGGGCGCTGTTAGCCGGCATAGCTCGCGATCGAGCCCGGTACCGTTATGAGCAAGCCCATGACTGGTTTGAGCGCGCGTTGAAGATCGATCCCAACAATGCTGACGCCCTCGCGGGCGACGCGCGGGTCTATGAACGGGAGTTTTCCAATGGCATGGGAAGCGCCAGTACGGACTATGAAACAAAAATTACTTCGTTATCGGATCGTGCGATCGCGCTGAATCCCGGTGTCATATGGGCGTATTCGGTGAAGTCCACCTACTTGTATCTGTCGCGGAGATCAAAGGAATCGCTTGAGGTCGCGAATGCCGGAATCGCGATCAATCCCAACTTCGCACCACTTTATATGGCGCGACGCGGCGCCGAAATTTCGCTTGGTCGATTTAAGGAGGCGGCCGCCGATGTGCAACACGCGATGCGGTTAAGTCCCCGTGACCCTGAAATCGCCCTCTGGCATATGCAATTGGGGACCGTCCAATTCAGACTGAAGAATTTCCACAGTGTGATTGAGGAAGAAAACCAGGCGATCGATGGCGGCTATCGTGGGTTCCTGCCGTATACCTATCTTGCCGCGGTTTTTGCGCTTACGGGCCGCCAAGAAAACGCAAAAGCCGCGCTTGAGCAAGCGCAGCGCCTAAATCCGCGCCTGACCTCGATGAACTGGCTGCTTTCGCATAGTCCAAATCTGCCTCGCTACTTCGAAGGCATGCGGAAGGCCGGGTTGCCGGAGGACGAGCCGCCACCGCCGGCTCATCTCTCGGTCGTGGTGCTGCCGTTCACGAATCTCAGCGGCGATCCGAAGCAGGATTATTTCGCCGATGGCGTCACCGATAACCTGACTACTGATCTCTCACGCATCCGCAATTCCTTCGTGATCGCGCGGAATACGGCGTTCACCTACAAGGGCAAGGCGGTGGATGCGAAGGAGATTGGGAAGGATCTCGGCGTCCGCTATGTGCTGGAAGGCTCTGTTCAGCGCGATGGCAACCGCGTCCGCGTCAATGCCCAGCTCAACGATGCGGAATCGGGTGCGCATCTTTGGGCAGACCGGTTCGAAGAAGACGTCGCCGACCTATTCAAGTTGCAGGACGACGTGGTTGCGCGGCTTGCCAACACACTCGGGTACGAGCTCGTGAAGACAGAGGCTGAGAAAAGCGCGCATTCCACCAATCTCGACGCAATCGACCTCACCATGCAGGGATGGTCGATCCTCAACGGTCCGCCGTCAAAGGATGGCGACGCGACGGCGCGCGATCGGTTTCAGCGGGCGCTGGCGCTCGACGCTTCTAATGTGGATGCGGTCGACGGTTTGGCGCTCGCCGACCTGCGGGATTCGGTCTATGGTTCGCCTGGCGCGCAGTCCGAAGCCTATGACCGCGCCAAGGCTGAGATCGATCGCGCCATCGACCTCGATCCCAACAACGCCTTGGCCTACGAGATCAAGGGCAGTGTAATCTTCTACAAGATGCGCGATGCCCAGTCGGCCCACGAAGCGATGGCGGCTGCGGAAACTGCATTAAGTCTCGAGCCGATGCTGGCCGGTGCTTACTTCCTCTTGGCGCCATCTGAGGAAATGCTTGGCAAATGCGCAGAGGCCAAATCGCATCTCGAGCAGGCAATCAAGATTAGCCCGCGCGATCCTGATGTCGGACGGTGGCACGCTGCCAAGAGTCGGGAACTGTTTTGTCTGAAGCAATACGACGCGGCGATCGGCGACGCGAATATTGCCCTCGACAGTGGCTATCGAACGTTCAACGGCTACATCGTGCTGGCGGCGAACTACGAGGCTATGGGCTACCACGATGATGCGCAGCAAGCGGTAGCATCGGCACGCCGATTAAATCCACAATTGTCAATCAAATGGTATCAGAAGCATTTGCCGAGCTTCGTCGACAATCCGCCCGACTTTATCGATGCCGTGCGTAAGGCGGGGTTACCTGAAAACTCGCCGGCGCTGACGCCGAAGCACGTGTCCATCGTCGTGCTGCCGTTCGACAATCTCTCCGGCGACCCAAAACAGGATTACTTTGCCGACGGCGTCACCGACAATCTCACCACCGACTTGTCCCGCATCCGCAACTCGTTTGTGATCGCGCGCAATACGGCCTTCACCTATAAGGGCAAGAGTGTGGACGCCAAGGAGATCGGCAAGGAACTTGGTGTCCGCTATGTCCTCGAAGGCTCCGTGGCGCGCGACGGCAATAGGGTGCGTGTCAACGCACAGCTCATCGATGCAGAGAGTGGGTCGCATCTCTGGGCTGACCGGTTTGAGGAGGAAATGGCCGATCTCTTCAAACTTCAAGATGAGATCGTGGGACGACTAGCGAATGTTCTCAACATCGAACTTGTCAACGCCGAAAGTGAGCACGGCGGGACCTCGCCACGCCAGTCCGGGCCGACAAGAAAGTAGTCTAGTTCCGTACATCTTGCCCAGTTGGACGAAGGCTTCCGTACGCAAGTCAACCATCTGGCGACCCGCCGTGTCTGAAGGATCTGGGCCCGCATCCCGACCCGCATTCCACGTCTCCCTTTGGATTGGAAGGCGAGAACTGTAACGCGAGAGCTTCGATTTGACTCGCGCAAGAATGGCGTTGCGCAGCGCTGCGGGAATGGCGCCTTCGCCACCGCCATCGGGCCCGTCTGCGTCGAACGCACCGCGCAAATGGCCGCGACAGCATGGCCCGATCGAGGCGCCGCGCGTCGATGCGACAGAATGCCGGTCATACTGGCGAGCGACACCGCAGGTCGACCGGCAGGTTCGGGCTGAAGCGATCTCGTGGTCGATCTGGATCTGCGCCGATCGCCTCCGCGTGGCATACGCGCTTGCGCACCGCCGCGAGCTCTAGACAACGCGGGCTTGGGACCGCGTCGTTTTCATCGATAAGCATTGCCACCCGCGGACTACCGGTCCCGCAGGCGGCCAACTGCAGGCGCTTGAGGTGCTGGCACGGATCGAACGTAGCTCCGGCCCGTATGCGTTGCCCTCGTGTCTGTGTCGCGGTCGTGGATTGCTCGTGGTGTGAGCTCGCGCGCCGCTCCAATGTCTTGCCCAAAACCGTGCGCGGCTGGACCTTGGCGGCACTCGAGGCGCTGGCGGCGTTATGGGGCGCTCGGCCGCCCTTCTGATTCGGGTACACCCTTCCGCGTGTTGGCGTTCGGCCCCAACACAAAGACTCTACACCAGCCGAGCCCTTAGCGTGGGGGCTCCATGCCCCAAGGCTGTGCCAAAACCACTGTGTTCACGACAGCAGGCTTAGCCTTCCTCAATCAACGTTCGGCACCAACGGAATTGGATTTTCGACCAGCGGCAGCAATCGCAAGTCCTCAACCGCGGCCGTCCGGTGTCCCAGGCCGGCGAGATAGGCATCATGACCGGCGAAGGCTAGGAAGGCCTGCACGGAGCTCTGCTTCACGAGCATCGCGCGGTCCCATCGCTCGCCCTCCGGACCGATCAGGAAAGGCCCGCCTTCCCCAAGGAACAAGAGCGCTCCGCCGCTCTGGGTCAGATACGGGAGGGTATGGGCAATGTAGCGGTCATAGGCCTCGGCGCCACTGATCGGTTGCGCGGGTGCCAACTCGGGGTTAGCGGCATAGTCCGCCACCTGGCGCAAGCGCAACAGGTTGAGCATGACGACCTCGCCTTTAATACCGCGCATGAACAGAGCGCGCCCTGCCTCTTGAGTTGGTGCAAGGTAGGTCTGCATCGGTAGAGTCTCCCTGTTGCGGCTTGGCGATTTCACTTGTCGTGAGGGTTTCGGCGTAGGATCGGATGTCGGCCGGCCACCGGCTATGCTCGGCAGACAGCCTGCTGTCCCCAGCGAAGAAGGCGCGAGTCGCCTCCTCGAAATTCGCAAGGTCGCCGGCCATCGCCGCGATGAAGGCGTAGGCCGCCTGCGCAGCACGAGCATGGCTTCGGCCCGCCAATAGCGGCGGTAAATACGACTTTGCCATCATCGTTCCTCCTCTTCATCGTCATCACCGCCGCCGTAATTCCTTGATTGCTTCCTCGGCGTCGCACCCGATTTCGTTGGCGACGGCCACGGCGATTTCCTAGTCACAATGTTTGAAGACGAAGCTTGGCGACAGACCGCCGGCTTTCAAGTTCGCCGCTGACTTGCCGCTCATACCATTCGGAAAAACCCACTGCGCCCCAGATTCTCCTCTTAGCGTCGACCGCACTGCGTTCCATCAAGCCTTCAATGCCCAGGTGGTGCGGTTTTTCAATGCTACGCTGCACCAGTCAAGGAGGAGGCACCGCACATAACGTAGGCAATGCGGCGCACAATCGTCGCTGAGCGTTCGGCAACACGGTATTCAGCAAAATCATCGAAGCAACGGAGTCTAATTTCTGAAGCTTCGAAGGAGTTGTTTCAGCCGAAATGCTTGAGTAGCGATCGGCGTCAAACCGCAAAATCGGACTCTGTCATCGATTGCTTCAATACCGAGTCGCCTAAGTCGCTCAAGGTTATCCTTCATGGCTTTGAGTTGTTCAGGGGAATGCCCGTGCCACTCCGTGACCTCGCCCGTGACCAGAAGCGGCCCGCGAGAGCGGTATGACTTCGTGGGATTTCCCGAGTACTTTTTATCCGTCAGATTGGGGTCATTTTCGATCGCGCCAGTCGGTTCCACGACATAGATTCTCTCGGGTCCTTCGCCGAGGGCCAGTTCGGCCCCCCAGGTCGCCGCATCCAAGGTCGCCGTCAAATAAACGTAGGTCGCCTTCTTCTTTTTACCGTAGTTAGAGTGATAGCCTGGCCAGATTAGGTCCCCGCGCTTCAGGTCGGCTTTTGTGCCGTGATAGAACCGCGGCGTATTCAGATTTTCGATGGCTGTCATGCTGTAGCCTTCAATAGTTGTCGTCTCACGAACTTCACCAAATAACTTGTCGGCACTTGGCCCGTTTGGACCGAGCAGACGATCATACTAGCGCACCGCGAAAGTAGGCCCGTTCCGCGCGGTCGATTTGTCGTCGTCGTGGACTGGCCGCAAGCAAAAATAAATTCGCGCCTTGGTCTTCTCGGTAATCTGATAGCGACTGGGGGAGAATAGTCTCCATCGTACGAGCACCTGTAAACGCCATCGAGATATTTAGTAGTCTTGGCGCCACGTACCCTTGACGGCGGCCACGCCGCCCGTCTTGTGGCGTTCTGTTTTTTCAATTCGTGCCGGGCAATGCCTTGATGCATAAGCGCCCGCGTCAGTGGCAATACCCTCAAGCGGCGGACCCCTGCCATTGCCAAATTGACAGCCCCTCCTCGGTCTCGGCGAAGCCTGTTTCTTTTTTCACTTCGTCGCTCGCCGCCTGCGGGAGCAGTTCGGCGACGCAAAACCAGCGTTTTCCGGACCAGCAGCGTCCGAGTTGCGCCATGTCCACACTTTGGACCTCATTCTGACGGGCAAGATGCGCCGGGCATTCGCACTCATAGAAGACGGTGTCGCCGGGATTGCCAGAACCCCAGCAGATGCCGTCGTCAGGGTTAAAGCCGCGTTATAATTTCATCTGTGTCTCCTTCAATGCCATGCGCCGTGATTCGGATTCCGCGTGTGACCTGACTGAAGGGGCGCACTTCGGATAGAGGCTCAAACGATGACGTTTACGATCCATAAACGATAACTTTGAGCGAATTGCGAACAGCGATTTAGCAGATTATGCAGTCGGTGGAGAGGCGCGCGCTGAGATTGAAGGGCGTCGCCACGCATTTGAGACCGAGGGGACAAGGTACGCTGAAAAGGCGAGATAACTTTCTTCAATGCCGAGACCAAGCGTAACACGAAAAGAAGGAACTTCGAGCAGGCGTCCGCCGAAAAGCAGAGGCAAATCAATGAGCCGTCGCTGACCAACAAAAACGCATCGCCAAAATCAATATCCTGCCACACGATGGGCTGCCGTGATGGCGGCCTTATGTCGGGAGGGAATTCATGAGCGAAGAACCTGCGCAGAACGAAGCGCTTTGAGCGGCATTTTTTAGATCCAATTCGGATGCCGCTGATAACGAAAATCCCAATGGGGCCGACTGAGCGTCCCTTCCCGGTCGATCCCACAGTCGAGCCTAGCCTGCTCATCGAGATAGTCCTGGCGGGAGGCCTTTTCTTCTACGCTTAACCGTCCAAAGCCGCGTAGCCACGGCTTTTGACGCTGGCGCGCCAACTAGAGCCCGGTGGTTTAAGTCGAAACCAGAGTCGGACAAGACGCGGACAACTCACCAGCGCCGCACGGGCCAAGCGCCAAATCGCCGATCACGGCTAGTCGCGAACGGCCGCGCCAGTTCGGCACGGTCGGTAGCACGATTGGCGCTGGCATGTACATGACGCTACGATCTATCGGAAAGACAAGGAGATCATCATGCCGGACCGAATTCATGAACTGCTTAACCGAAACCTGCAGGAGGTTTTCGGCGAAGAGGACTCCGCCCGCCGTCGCGCGGCAATCAAGGAGCTCTACACCGATGACTGTGTACTCGATGTGCCGCCTGGAGTTTTCGTCGGCCACGACGCGTTGGACAAGTTCGCAGGAGACTTGCGCGCAACTCATTCTCATTTCGTGTACACGCCTCACGGCGAGCCACAGGCGCTACACAATGCCGGGCGTCTGGCGTGGGGGTCGGGCCCGCGTGGAGAGAAGCCTGATTACACTGGCCTGGACGTGATCATCGTTCGCAGCGACAAGATCGCCGCCCTCTATGTTTTTCTCAATTCAGCACCGTCATGACGCGACCGATAGCTGGAACGAGGTCGGTCCTGGGGATGCTCGGCGAATGCGACGCCATGGGTTACAAATCACCGTCGATCTTACGGCGTTGCGGCGTCAGCTCGGTGATGATTATCAGGTCGCTGATGCTGCGGCGCGTGACAAGTGCAGCAAATGCAGGGTCAAATGGCTGAATATCTCAATCTGCCTCGCGCTCCTTCATATCGGGGGAATGCGATGAGACCGTAAACCATCAACAACCCATCACCGGAATCAATCTGGCCCTGTTTGGTTCAAGTGCCATAGGAGTTTATTTTGGCTGCAGTCGCCTCTCACTCTGCCAACTACTTCAACCAGAAAACGCCGTTTGTGAAGGGATGGATTGGCAAGGCGCTAAGAGCACCGGGTGCTATTACAAATTGCAATGCATCCGCAAAGAACTTTTGATGACAGCAAACACCTCGTAGTGCTCTGGATGTCTTTTCAAATAGTTTCGACGCGGCGCGGAGTTTTTATCGACGAGGATTCCAAACTAAGACAGTCTAGCCCGCGCACGATCCATGGCATGGCATGGACTGCACCACGAATAATCGACAGCGATGTTGTCCGCGAGTTTGTTGACAGTGCAGGCTTCTTAAGCTGTCTGGCATTTGTTAGACGTGGGCCGACCACGAATAGACTACCGACACAGGTTATTCTTGGGGAGGGTTTGATTGCGCAATATGGGGGTGTTACTGCGTGCCCCGCGACCCACCGAGTGAATCGTCTTCGGACGACGAGATACTTCGGCCATTACAACAGGCCAATTTGAAGCCTCGGATTGAGAAGGCCAATTCTTCAAGGTTGGACTGAGCGCACAAATCCTCGGTGCGGTGCAGCCGTCGCGGGGCGAAGTGGCCCAATTTGTCTGTTAGGGTCGGGCCAATTCACACGGGCGCGATGAGACATTGACGCTTGCCGGCAAATCACCCTAGCAGGACTGGCGAAAGGGGATTTAGCCATGTACTTCGTTGATTGCTTGAAGCGCGACAATGCTCTGTACGAAATGTTACTGGAATGGCTAAAGGCTGGAACCAACAACGAAGATGAGTGCGTTTGGTTGAGGCAGCGCCTGGCCCGTAATCGCGCCATCATTGAGCGCTTCAGTCGCGCAGCATGAAAGTGCGCTAAAGCACGCGGGCGGCCACAGCAAAACGCTCAGGAAGCGCTCCCATGCTGGCATAGAGCCTCACGGCGCTGCTGCCAGCATCAGCTTCACACTATTGCGGCTGTCGTCGATAGGTCACTTTCACTTGCTCACCGGTCACCGGCCCTATTTCGGCGGCACAAGCGCCACGCCATAGCGCGCGTAGATCGCCTTCACAGTTCCCGCCGCGAGCAATTTATCCAGGGCCACGTTGATGGCGGTCGTGAGCGCCGCGTCCGGCTTGACCAGGCCGATCGCGACATTCCAATCGAGGTCGTGGATGCCGGCGAAGGCATTGACGACCCTTATCGACTGGCTGGGATGGGTCAGGTTGTAATAGCCGATGGCGGTCGGTGTCACCGCCGCGGCGGCAATTTGTGCGGACGCGACGGCGTCGAGCAGATCGTCCTCGAACATCGCGGGATAGGTCTGGATTTTACGCTCAATCAGTATTTTGGCCGCCAACGACCCCGGCAATACGCCAATTTTCATGCCCTCGCGAATATCGGCCAACGACGCGATCTTGGCATTGTCGGCGCGCACCGCCAGGGCCACCCCGCTGCGTCGATACGGTTTCGACGCCTTAAGGTGCGCATCGTCCAAAACATCGCGATCAGCGATTGCGTCGACAATGATGTCGCAATCGGCGCGGCCGCGGTCAATGCCGGTGATCACCCAATGAATGTCGAGCTGGACACCCATGGTCTTCGCTAGCGCGACGGCCATTTCGATCTGGAAGCCGTGCAGCGTACCGCCCTTTGCCGAAAATGGCAGGGCATTCGGGTTCGCGCATAGCGCAAGCGCGCTCTCCTTGATTTGGTCAAGCGGACGCGCCATCACCGGCACTGCACACAGCAGAGCGAGCGAATACAGCAAAACTTTGAATGTCAATCTACCCAATAATTACTCCTCCGGTTTCAGATCTCGGATGTAGCGCAGAAGCGCCTGAATTACCGCGTCGCCGAGACCTCCGAACGCTGGCATCCGGTCGGGCTTGCCGTTCTTGATGCGATTGATGATGAAGTCGTCGCTCTTGTCGATGCCCATCAATTTCGGTCCAATGCCGCCGCCGGATCGCCCGCCGTTATGATGGCACCAACCGCAAGTGGAATTGAATATGTTCTGTGCCGCCGTGTCGGCTTTCGCACGGTCCGCCGCGTCATCGGCCAAGACGCAGGCCGGGACAAGGACGGCGGCGATCGACGTCGCCAGGACAAGCTGCAAGTGTGACATCCTCAACACCTTGGCATGGAAAGGGCGAAGCAACGGCTTCGCCCTCTCGCAACCTCTGTAATCTCGACGCTATTTCAATGCATACACGATGAGTTGGCCCGCGGCCTGCGGCATCACAGTATACGGCAGTTTGCCGAAGCTCGCGAGGAAGCCGCCGGTCAGCGGCGCCCAACCCGCTTCGACGGCGATGTACTGCTTGCCACCGGCCTCGTAGCTGGTGATGCCGCCGGCGTGGCCGATGCCGTCATTGTGCTTCCACAATTCCCTGCCGCTCACCGCGTCATAGGCGTGGAGCCAGCCGCGCGAATCGCCCACGAACAGCAGATTTCCCCCTGTCGCTAGCAAGCTCGAAAACAACGGTTCCTCGAACTTGACCGAAAATTTCAGCTTCCCCGTGACTGGGTCGCGTGCATCGACGTGACCGTAGGGCTGCTGACCGTTCGGCCCATGAACCTCGAAATCGGCGCCGCCGAAGATCTGGGCCTGCGGCTCGAGCACGGGCGCCGTCTTCTTGACGTCGAGATTCATGCACCATTCGGCGACTGCACGGTAATAGAGACCGGTCTTCGGGCTGTAGCTTCCCGGGGGCCAGCCATTGGCGCCGAACAGCGCCGGGCAGATGTTCTTGTTGTTCTTGCCTTCGACCTCGCTCAGCCGGCCGATCAGGTGGCCGGTTTTGGGGTCGATGTTCTTCACCCAGTTGCTGTTTTCCGTGTCGCGCCAGACATTGACAACAGACGCGTCGCCGCGGTTATAGACGAACACGTAGCCGCTCTTGTTGGGATGCACCACGAGCTTTTTGCCGCCGCGGTCGATCATGACAAATTCGCCGACGGCGCTGTCGAAATCGTACTCGTCGTGCGGAATTTCCTGGTGATAGAATTTGAGCTGGCCGGTGTCGGCGTCGAGTGCAATCACCGATGTGGTATAGAGATTGTCGCCCGGCCGTGCACCGCTGGTCTTCCAGTTTTCGCCCGGCCAATCGAACAATGGTGCAGGATTGGCAGTGCCCCACCACACCGTGTTGGTCGCAGGATCGTAAGTTCCCGCCATCCAGCCGCCGCCGCCGCCGGTGCGCCAACTGTCGCCGCCCCATGTGGCCCGAGCCTTGGCGTCGCCATCGGGCGAGACGGTGTCAAATTCCCATTTCTTTTGGCCGGTTGCGGCGTCGAGCGCGAAAATCGGGCCGCGGAGAGGCCATTCGCCCCCCTGCGCGCCGATTATGACGATGTCCTTGACCGCGAGCGGCGCGCCGGTAAAGCCGACGGTTACCTTTTGCGAGTTGAGGAGCTTGGTCTCCCACACTTTCTTGCCCGTCTTCATGTCGATCCCGAAGACGCGACCGTCGACGGTACCGATATAGATCTTCCCGTGAGAGATCGCGATGCCCCGGTTGTACGGCGTATGAGTTTGCTTTGCGATCAGCGCTTCGTCGAGCTCGGGCGTAAAAGCCCAGAGCACGTTCCCGGTAATGCCGTCGAGGGCATAGACCTGGCTGTAGGGAGCGGAGTAGTAGACGATGCCGTCGACCGCCATCGGTTCGGACTGCAAGCCTTTGGTCACGCGCGCCGGAGTATGAATCCAGGCCACTTCGAGATTCTTGATGTTTCTCGTGTTGACCTGGCTCAGGCCGCTGTAATTGTAATCGTTGTAAGACCCGCGATAGATCAGCCAGTTCTTGGCGTTCTTCTCGGCATTATTGAGTTGCGCGGTCGAGACTAGATCTTCCGCTGCCGCGGGCATAATCGCGGCTCCAGCGCTTAGGGCGGCCAGTAGGGCCGCCACCGCCATCTTTTGCAAATTTTTCATATTGGTCATTCCTCCATTTGCCTTATCGATACCGCGCATCGTCCCCCAGCGGCAGAGTCGAAGCCATCCGAAACTTATTTAAGTTCCTCCTTTACCGCATCCAGGCCGGCCTGCGCGTAAGCCTCGTCCTGGCGAGGCGTGTTAATCGTCGCCGTGCTTAACCCGACAACGGGAGCGGGGACACTCGGCTATCTTGGCACCTCGCATCTGTGAAAGTATTTTCGGATCATGAACAATAGCGACTAGCCAAGGTTGACTGCGACCGCCTTGGTCTCGGTGTAGTTCTCCATCACTTCCTTACCCATCTCGCGGCCCCAACCCGACTGCTTGTAGCCGCCGAACGGCCAAGTCGCGTCGCCATAATTATGGCTATTGACGCAGATGGTGCCGGCCTTGATCTTGCGGGCGAGGGTATGGGCGACCTTGAGATTCCTAGTCCAGATGCTGGCCTGAAGGCCGTACTCGGTATCGTTAGCGAACTTCGCCACGGCTTCGAGGTCGTCATCGTCGAAGGACTGGACGCACACCACCGGCCCGAAAATCTCCTCGCGAACCACGCGCATCTCCCGGCTGGTTTTGGCGAGCACCGTCGGCTCGACGAAATAGCCCTGGTTGCCGATCGTATGGCCACCGGTCACCACCTCGGCGCCTTCCTTGCGGCCCAACTCGAGGAAGCCGGAGACGCGTTGATGCTGCTCCTTCGACACCAGCGGACCGAGATTGACGGATGGATCGAGCCCGTGGCCGATCTTGATCTTGCCGGCTCGCGCAGTGACACCCTGGATCACCTTGTCGTAGATCGATTTGTGGGCAAATAAACGGGAGCCCGCCGTACAGCACTGGCCTTGGTTGTAGAAGATCGCATCCGCCGTACCGGCGATGGCTTGGTCGATGTCGGCATCCGGGAACACAATTGCCGGCGACTTCCCGCCGAGCTCAAGCGAGACGCGCTTGAGATTCCCGGCGGCGGCCTTGACGATCAGCTTGCCCACCTCGGTCGAGCCGGTGAAGGCCACCTTATCGACACCCGGATGTTCGGCCAGCGCCGCGCCAGCTGTCTCGCCAAAACCGGTGACGATATTGACGACGCCGTCGGGGATGCCTGCTTCCTGGATTAACTCGCCGAAGCGCAGCGCCGAGAGCGGCGTCTGCTCGGCCGGCTTGAGGACGATCGTGCAGCCCGCCGCCAGAGCTGGTGCCAGTTTCCAGGCGGCCATCATCAGCGGGAAGTTCCAGGGAATGATCTGTCCGACCACGCCGACAGGCTCGCGCACTGTGTAGGCAAACCAGTTGCCGGGGCTGGAGACAGGGATGGTTTCGCCAACGAGCCGCGTCGCCCAGCCCGCCATGTAGTGGAACATGCCGATCGAGCCGCCAATATCGTCGCGCCGCGCATTGGTGACGGGCTTGCCGTTGTCGAGCGCCTCAAGCTCGGCGAACTCGTCGGCGTGCAGTTCGAGCAGGTCGCCAAGTTTCCACACCGCGCGCGAGCGGTCGGCCGGCGAGATACGCGACCAGGGCCCCTCTTCGAGCGCCCGCCGCGCCGCAGCCACCGCTGCGTCGATATCGGCTTTCTTGCCGGCCGGCACGTGGGCGATGACTTCTTGTGTCGCCGGGTCCTCGACCGGGAACGTCTCGCCGTCTTTCGCGTCGATCCACTTCCCACCGACTAACAGCTTGTGCTTGTTGGCCAAGAAGCCGGTCGCAGCCTTGCTCAATGCAGGTTTCGATATCGTGATCGCAACCGTCATCACTGCCTCCCAATCCTTGTCCGCGCAAGCGTTATGTTCACATGAATATAATGCTTCCGCTGGTCTGGCCGCTAGTGGTTCGTCAGATCAGTTTGTCATTCACCAACTCGTCATGGATCCTTGCTACGGATTGGGAATGGCGTCGGTGCGGCCGTGCAACTCGGCGATCGTAGTCCCATGTCTTAGGCCGCCGGATCTCGGATCAGGTCTCTCGTCAGGCTCCGTGGGGAAGGGAGGCAAGTACCGTTCCCAATGTCGATACTTCACGTCGACAGAGCGGCGCGGTCACTCCGCGGCCGTGCGCGGCGGCTCGGTCAGACAGACGGGACGGGCCGTGTTGTGCAGCAGCGCCTGGCGCTTCAAGTAGCGCTGGATGCCGCTACGCTTGCCGCCTAGTCCCGAGGCACCGAACGGGTCCGATTCTGCCGGTGCCGCGCCGAAGGTCAGGAAGGAATCCTGAACTGACACATTGCCGGCATTGATGCGCGACGCGATCGCGGTCGCTTCTACATCGGTGCCGGCGATCACCGCCGCGGACAAGCCGAAATCGGTGTCGTTCGCGAGCGCTACCGCTTCGTTCGGCGTATCATAGGCCATCATCGGGATGACTGGGCCGAACGTCTCTTCGTGCATGATCCTCATGTCGTGCGTGACGCCGGTGAGGATCGTCGGCTTCATATAGAGGCCCCCATCGAGTTCGAAGCTCTTGCCGCCGGTCACGATCCTGGCGCCCTTAGCCAGCGCGTCATCAAGATGGGCGTCAACAATCGAGGCTTGGCGGCGCATGGTAAAGGGACCGATCTCGCCTTCGTTCGGGTTGGGATGCCGCAGCCGCACCTTGCCGAGCCGTTCGGTTAATGCCGCGAGATAGCGTTCGAAAATCGGCCGCTCGACATAGACGCGCTAGATCGAGAAACAGACCTGGCCGGTGCCAGAGCAGGCGCCACGCACCGTCGCCGACACCGCATCCTCGATATTGGCGGTCGCGGTGATAACCAGGGGGTCCTTGCCGCCCAACTCCAGTTCGCACGGAATGAAACGGCCGGCGCAGGCTTGCGCGACCTTGCGCCCGTTCGGCATTGATCCGGTGAAGGAGATGAAATCGACCTGATCGGTCAGCGCGGCTCCGGTGACGGCGTCGCCGAGCACAAAATCGAACACCGCCGCCAGTTCCGGCACGTCAGCCATGCTGGCTATCAGCGGCGCGACGAAGCGGGGCCTCACTTCCGACGGTTTCACCAGCACCGCGCAGCCTGCGAGCAGCGGCAGGATCGAGCGGTGCATGGTCAGCATGGTCGGCGCGTTCCAGGGCGAGATCACGCCTACCAGAGGAAACGGTTTCAGCACGGTGTCGTACCGGACGTTGCTCATCCCAGGCGCGGTGCCCGACACGCCCTGACGGAACATCGCCTTGTATTGGGCCGGCGCCGCCGCCGTGTGGGCGGCGATGAACCCCTGCACGATCTTCGGCACCTGGCTCGACAGCGCCCCACCGGTGTCGCGCGCATCGGCCTTGCCGATCGCCTTGCCGTGATCATTCAGCGCCTCGGACCAGCACCGCAGCGCCGCGACGCGGCCCTCAACGCCCAGAGCCTGCCACGCCGGTTGGCGCGCGCGGAGCTCATCTGCTTTTGCCTTGACCTGCACCGCATCAGCGCAATCCAACACGAAATCCCGCTTGCCGGTGCGCGGGTCGAGCACGTCGAAACGATTTGCGGGCATGAAGAGTCCTTGTGAAATTCGGTTGCTTTGATTAAGCGTTATGACGCGGGCCGCGAGCCCGTTGTTTCGAGCCGGCGCCTCGCTTCCGCGACGATCTCTGCCGGCAAGGGGCCCTTGATCGCCGCGGCGAGATTCTCACGCAGATGCGCGAGGCTTTTGGTGCCGATGATCGTGGTGTCGAGCGCGGGGAGGGCGATCGCAAAGCGCACCATGAATTCGATTCGGCTTATCCCGTTCAGCAACTCGTCGAGCCGCGCCTTGTCCCAACGGCCGCTCAGTTCATCGCCGGTCAACATGTAGTAGCGCTTGTTCCAATCGGTCGGCGCGCCGCGTGCGACGCCGCCGCGAACGACAATGCCGCCCCCGGTCACGGAAGCCTTCTCGATCACCGCTTCGTGCTCGCGCTGGAGCGCTGAATATGGGATCTGGAAGACATCGAAGACGCCGGAGTCGATCTGCTGATTCAGGTTCGGCAAGGTCCCTGATATGCCGATGAACCGGAGCTTGCCTTCTTGTTTCATCTGTTGAAGCTCGTTGAGCGCGCCCTCCCCCTCCCACGCGCTGCGCGTAAGGCTCTGATGAAACTGCACGATATCGAGATGGTCCGTTCGCATTAGGCGCAGACTGTGCTCTACGCCGGCGCGGATGTTGGCGGCGCTGTGGTTGTGCGGCGTGCCCATCGGCTGCCCCGGCACGCAGCCGCATTTGGTCGCCAGCACGAATTCGTGTCGGCGATGCGCAAGCGCCTGACCGATGCGGCGTTCGCTGGTGCCGTAGCAAACCGAGGTGTCGATGAAGTTGATCCCGCTATCGAGCACCGCGTTGAGGACGCGGCCGGCCTCATCGTCGGAGATCTCGGCAGCTGGGGGCGGGCCGCCCAGGTCCATTGCCCCGAAGCCGAGGACGGTGACGGAAAGGCCGGTGCGCCCGAGTTGGCGCCGTTCCAGATCGCTCATTGCGTCACGCTACCAAATGCGAGACGTTCTTGGCGACGGTATAGCATTGTAGCCCTTCGGTCCCGCCCTCGCGGCCATAGCCTGAAATCTTTGACGCCGCCGAACGGCGTCTCCGCGAAGGACGCGGCGAAATGATTGATCGACAGGTTGCCGACCTCGACGCCCTCGGTCAGCCGGTCGACGTTACGTGTTGAATGGGTAAAGGCATAGGCCGCCAGCCCATACGACACCGAGTTGGCCTTCGCAATTGCCTCGTCGATATTCTTGACCGGGCTGAGTAGCGCGAGTGGGCCAAACGGTTCCTCGCGCATGGCGCGGGCATCATCCGGCACATCGGCCAGCACTGTCAGCTCATGGAAATAGCCGCGATTGCCAATGCGGTTGCCGCCCGCCACCAGGCGTGCGCCCTTGCTCTTGGCGTCGGCGATCAGCCCCTCGATGAACGGAACCCGCCGGTCGTTGGCGAGCGGCCCCATCTGGTTCTTGGGATCGAGCCCGTGGCCGATCTTGAACTTGGCGGCGGCTTCGCCCATTGCTGTTGCGAAGCGTTTGTAGATTTTCTCCTCGACGAAGAAGCGGGTCGGGGATACGCAGATGTGCCCCGCATTGCGCGACTTGCCGAGCGCTGAGGTTGCGGCCGCCTTATCTGCATCGACATCGTCGCAGACAATCACCGGCGCGTGGCCACCCAGTTCCATGATCGCCGGCTTCATATTCTGACCCGCCAGTGCCGCCAGATGCTTGCCGACCGGAATCGAGCCGGTGAAAGTGATAAGCCGCACGCTCGGCTTCGGAATGAGATATTCCGAGATTTCCGACGGTATGCCAAAGACGAGATTGAGCACGCCCGACGGCAGGCCGGCATCGGCGAAGGCACGAACCATGAGCATCGCGCCCCCCGGGGTTTCCTCCGACGCCTTGAGGATGATGGAGCAGCCCGCCGAAAGTGCGCCAGCGACCTTGCGTGCCGGCGAGGTCATCGGGAAATTCCACGGCGAGAACGCGGCGACGACGCCGATCGGCTGGCGCAAGACCGTGTTGCGCATGCCCGCCTCGCTCGGGATGACGCGACCATAGACGCGACGGCCCTCGGTCGCGTCCCATTCGATGATCTCGCAACTGCGCACGACTTCGGCGCGCGCCTCGGCCAGCGGCTTGCCTTGTTCCAGGGTCATCGCCGTCGCCAACTCTTCGATGCGCTCGCGACAAAGTTGGGCCGCCCGAAGAATGATCTCGGCACGTTTGGCTGGTGACGTGTCCCGCCAAGCCTGGAAACCACGCTCTGCGGCTGCCAGCGCGTCGTCGAGATCCGCGCGGGTCCCGTGCGGCACGGTGCCGATGATGCTTTCATCCGCCGGATTGAACACCGGCGGCGCCATTCGCCGTCGATATAAAGCTGAAGCTCCGGATAAAGGGCCATGGTTCGTTCCTCACGACATCTCATTGATAACCAGCAATCGTGTGCGGCACGTAGGGCGCCTCGAGCGCCTGGATTTCGTCCGCGGTCAATTTGAGCTCGACCGCTGCCGCCGCTTCGGGCAGATGGTTCGGCCGCGACGCGCCGATGATCGGCGCAGTGATTGGCGTCCTTTGCAGGAGCCAGGCCAGCGCGATCTGCGCTCGCGGCACTCGGCGCGCCGCTGCGACAACGCCCACCGCGTCGATGATCTTCTTGTCGGACTCCAATTGCATATAGAGGTTCCCGCCAAACGTATCGGTCTCCTGGCGATTGCTGGTTTCGTCCCAGGGACGGCTCAGCCGGCCGCGCGCCAGCGGGCTCCACGGAATCACGCCGATACCCTGATCGGCGCACAGCGGCAGCATCTCGCGTTCCTCCTCGCGATTGAGCAGGTTGACGTGATTCTGCATGCTGACGAACCGGGTCCAGCCGTTGAGCCGCGACGTGTAGAGCATCTTGGCGAATTGCCACGCATGCATTGAGGAGGCCCCGATATAGCGCGCCTTGCCCGACCGCACCACGTCGTGCAGCGCCTCCAACGTTTCCTCGATCGGTGTTTTCGCATCGAAGCGATGGATTTGGTAAAGATCGACATAGTCGGTGCCGAGCCGTTTCAGGCTGGCGTCGATTTCGGCCACGATCACTTTGCGCGACAGGCCGGCGCCGTTGGGGCCCGGGCGCATGCGGCCGTGGACCTTGGTCGCGATAACCACCTCCTCACGCCGGGCGAAGTCCTTGAGAGCGCGGCCGGTGATCTCCTCAGAGGAGCCTTCTGCATAAACATTGGCGGTGTCGAAGAAATTGACCCCGAGCTCAAGGCCCTGGCGAATGATCGGGCGGCTGTTTTCCTCGTCGAGCGTCCACGGCCGATGGCCGCGCCCGACAATCGCGAAAGTCATGCAGCCTAGGCAAATCCGCGATACCTCGAGACCGCTGCCGCCGAGACGAACATATTGCATGGCTCATTCTCTCCTTGTCGCGCCCTTCGCTATATTCATATAAATATAACGACCCGTTGCGCTCAATGTCGATCTATCTTGAGGAGAGCAGCATGACCGTGATTGATCGTCCACAGACCATTGCGCTGCCTGAGCCAGTGCGCGCCTTCCTGAAAAGGAAGCATCGCCTGCTGATTGATGGCAAATGGGTCGACGCCAAATCGGGCAAGACGTTCGATGTCATCGACCCTGCCGCCGGCGAGGTTATCACAAGGGTCGCGGCGAGCGAGGCGGCGGATGTCGAGTTGGCGGTCGTCGCGGCTCGGCGCGCCTTCGATCGCGGTCCCTGGGGCAAGACCAAAGGGCTGGAGCGCGCCAAGCTGCTTTGGAAGCTCGCCGATAAGATCGACGAGCATGCCGAGGAACTCGCGACACTGGAAAGCCTCGACAATGGCAAGCCAATTCGCATGGCGCGGATCGCTGACATTCCCGGCTCGGCGGAGACGCTACGCTATAATGCCGGCTGGGCGGGCAAGATCACCGGCGATACCATTCCTGCATCGCTGCCCGGCAATTTCCATTCCTACACCATTCGCGAGCCGGTCGGCGTGGTCGGCGCGATCATCCCGTGGAACTTCCCGCTAGCGATGGCGGTGGCGAAACTCGGCCCAGCGTTGGCAGCCGGTTGCACTGTGGTGCTGAAGCCGGCGGAGCAGACGCCGCTGACGGCGTTGCGCCTCGGCGACTTCATCCAGGAGGTCGGCTTCCCCGAGGGTGTCGTCAATATCGTTACCGGCTTCGGGGAGACCGCCGGCGTCGCCCTTGTTGAGCATCCGCTCGTCGACAAGGTGGCGTTCACCGGCTCGACCGCGACGGGCAAGTCGATCGTGCGGGCCTGCGCCGCAACGCTGAAGCGCGTGAGTCTCGAACTCGGCGGCAAATCGCCGACCGTGATCCTACCCGACGCCGATCTGTCCAAAGCAATCGCCGGCGCGTCGCGCAGCATCTTCTTCAATAGCGGTCAAGTCTGTGCCGCCGGCTCGCTCCTGTTCGCCCATAAGAAAGTATTCGAAGAGGTGGTCGCCGGCATTGCCGACGAAGCGAAGCGGCTCAAGGTCGGTCCGGGCTTGGTCCAGGAAACCGAGATCGGTCCGCTGGTTTCCGAGGAACAATTCGAGCG
The DNA here is from genome assembly GCA_963804725.1 of uncultured Alphaproteobacteria bacterium. GTDB lineage: Bacteria > Pseudomonadota > Alphaproteobacteria > ATCC43930 > CGMCC-115725 > JAATGI01. The sequence continues at coordinate 408,530 of CAWDRN010000016.1, forward strand.
CGTCACCCGCTATCTCCAGGCCGGCGCCAAGGCGGGTGCGCAAGTCCTGGTGGGCGGCAACGCCATCGGTAATGAGGGCTATTTCGTCGAACCGACCATCCTCGCCAACACCGACCGCACCATGTCGGTGCGCCAGGAGGAGATCTTCGGCCCGGTTTTGTGTGCGATGAGCTTCGACGACGAGGATCTCGAAAAGATCGCCGATGAAGCCAACGACACGACCTACGGCCTTGCGGCAACGATCTGGACGCGCGACATTTCCGCCGGCCATCAACTCGCCAAGCTGCTCAAGGCCGGTTCGATCCGCATCAATGGCAGTGGCCTAGACCATGCTGTGCCGTTCGGCGGGTACAAACAGTCGGGTTGGGGCCGCGAGAATGGCAAGGACGGCGTCGAACTGTTCACCGAGGTGAAGGCAGTCTCCGTTAATCTCTGGTAGGAGCAACCATGGCCACGGCCTCATCGGATACGCGCACTACGGTCGCCGGCGTCGAGGTCTCGACGGCCCATTGGATTGGGGGGCGCCGCGTTCCATCCAACCGCACCTTCGAGGACTTGTCGCCGATCGACGGTCGGCATCTCGCCAATGTCTCGGCGGGCGCGGCGCAGGAAGCGGACGCGGCGGTCGAGGCCGCCCGGAAAGCGTTTTCGGCTTGGGCAGCGCGCGGCCCGGCCGGGCGGTTGCCGATCCTAAAGCGCTTCGCCGAAGGCATCCTCGCGCGGAAGGACGAGCTCGCCGCGGTGGAGACTGCTGACAACGGTTCGTTGCTGTCTTCGCAGCGAGAGGGGCGGGTCCAGCGCGCGGCGCAGAATATCGACTTTTTCGCGGAATGGGCGATGCGGCGACACGAGCCAATCGAGTCGCCGACCGTCGTCAATCACGTCCGCTACGATCCGTCGGGCGTGGCAGTATTGATTACGCCGTGGAACGGACCCCTTATGCTAACCACCTGGAAGGTCGGACCAGCGCTCGCCGCCGGCAACACCGTCGTGGTGAAGCCGCCGGAATGGGCGCCCCTCTCCTGCTCGCTGATGGCCGACATCGCGCACGAGGCGGGCCTGCCGCCGGGCGTGCTCAACGTAGTCCAGGGGATTGGCGAGGAAGCCGGCGCAGCGCTGGTTGAGCATCCCGACATCGACCGCATCAGCTTCACCGGTTCGACCGACACGGCCCGCCTGATAGGTCAGGCGGCTGCGCGCAGCATCACGCCGGTCAGCTTCGAGCTCGGCGGCAAGTCACCTTTCGTGGTGTTCGCGGATGCCGATCTCGACGCGGCGGCCAAAACGATCGCCGGGCAATACAATAACGCGGGCCAGGTCTGTCTTGCCGGCACCCGCATCCTCGCGGAACGGACTATTGCGGACGATCTGCTTGGCCGTGTGCGGAAGCAGGTCGAGGTCGCCAAGGTCGGCGACCCGCGCGAACCCGACACCAAGATCGGCCCGCTGATCCATCCGGTCGCGTTCGAACGTGTCAGCGGCTTCGTCGAGCGCGCCGTCTCCGACGGTGCGAAGCCGATCTGGGGCGCCAAGAAGCATCCGTTCGGCGACCTCTATTTCGAACCTACGCTGCTGGCCGGCGTGCGCCAAGATATGGAGGTGGTACAGAAGGAAGTGTTCGGGCCGGTGCTGACTTGGCAGACCTTCAGCGACGAGGACGAGCTGGTCGCGATGGCGAACGGCACAAAATATGGACTCGCTGCTATAGTATTCACCCGCAGCGAGGAACGCGCCTGGCGCATTTCCGACCGGCTCACGGCCGGCAGCTTGTGGGTCAACTGCTTCTTCGTGCGTGACTTGCGTGCGCCTTTCGGTGGCGCCCGCAGTTCCGGCATCGGTCGCGAGGGCGGCGACTGGAGCATGGATTTCTATTGCGATGTCAAAAACGTTTCGATTTTGAAAGGATCGTTCACGTGACCATTCTGCATCGAGGCGCCGACCAATCGCATCGCCGGCGCGGCGGTCCAAATCGCGTCGGTCCTTTCGGGGCGATGAACTCGATTCGTATAGACCAAGAGGCATCGCTCGACAGGCGAAATGCGTACCAAAAGCCCTCTTCGCTTGCGATATCCAAATGTATATAACGCCGGAAGCCTGGTAGGTGCATCAGCAAGCGCGATGCCCCGGCGCTAGCACAGGAGATCGCGATGCAGCATGAACGACAGCACTATGCGAACGGCGCTTGGGTCGATCCGCTTGAGCCAAAGTTGTTCGATGTGGTTGATCCTTCGACCGAAGAGGCCTTTACACAGATCGCGGTTGGCGGTCCGAAGGACGTGGATCGTGCCGTCGCCGCGGCGCGCGCCGCCTTCCCGGCCTTTTCGCACACCAAGCCGAAGGAGCGTCAGGACCTGTTGCGCGCGATCCTTATCGAATACAACAAGCGCAAACAGGATGTCGCCGATGCGCTGTCGCGAGAGATGGGGGCACCGATGAAACTCGCCATCGAACGCCAGGCGATGACCGGTGTCGCGCATCTCCAACGCATGATCGACGTGCTCGACACCTACAAATTCACCGAGCCGCAAGGCACCACCATGATCGTGCGGGAGCCGGTCGGCGTGTGCGGCCTCATCACGCCGTGGAACTGGCCGATCAACCAGATCGCCTGCAAGGTCGCGCCCGCCATCGCCGCCGGCTGCACGATGGTGCTGAAGCCGTCGGAGATCGCGCCGCTGAACGCCATCATCTGGTCTGAGGTGATGCATGCCGCCGGCGTGCCGAAGGGCGTCTACAACATGGTGCAGGGCGAGGGCGGCGTGGTTGGCGAGGCGATGTCGGCGCATCCCGACATCGACATGATGTCGTTCACCGGCTCGACCCGCGCCGGCGTTCTGGTCGCGAAAGCAGCGGCGGCGACGGTGAAGCGCATCGCGCAGGAGCTCGGCGGCAAGTCGGCCAACATCCTGCTGCCCGATGTCGATTTCCCGACCGCCGTCACCAAGGGCGTGGTTGGCATGATGATCAATAGCGGTCAGTCGTGCAGCGCGCCGACCCGCATGTTCGTGCCGGCCGACCGCCAGGACGAGGCCAAGGTCATCGCCAAGGCGGCGGCGGAAAAACTCGTCGTCGGCAACGTCAAGGAGGAGCGGACCAATCTCGGGCCGGTGGTCAGCGCGGTTCAGTACGAGAAGGTGCAGCGCCTGATCCAGGCCGGCATCGACGAAGGCGCCGAGCTGGTGACGGGCGGCCCCGGCCGGCCGGAGCATCTCAATCGCGGCTACTTCGTACGGCCGACCGTGTTCGCCAATGTGCGCAACGACATGACCGTTGCGCGCGAGGAAATCTTCGGCCCGGTCTTGTCGATCCTGCCCTACAAGGACGAAGCCGACGCGATCCGCATGGCGAACGAGACTATGTACGGGCTCGCAGGCTACGTGCAGTCGGCCGATCTGAATCACGCGCACAAGGTGGCGGCTGAACTGCGTGCTGGTGCGCTCTACATCAACTATCCGATGAACGATGTCGGCGCCCCGTTCGGCGGCTACAAGCGGTCGGGCAACGGCCGCGAATACGGCAAATGGGGCCTCGACGAGTTCGTCGAGATCAAGGGCATCGTCGGCTACGAAGCCGCTTGATCCCTAGGTAGCGCCGCTTTGATTGGCGCATATCATGGCCATGCCGCGCCGGTTGTCGTTGCTCCTGCTGTTGTGCTCGATCGTGGGGATTATGAGCGATACCGCGCGTGCTGACGACACCGTGAGGGTCTTTGCCGCTGGCAGTCTGCGGGATGCCTTCACCGCCATCGCCGCCGCAGCGGGAGGAAGGATCGTGTTCACCTTCGGTCCCGCCGGCGTGCTGCGCGAGCGCATTGAAAAGGGCGAGCCCGCCGATCTGTTCGCGTCGGCCAATATCGAACACCCGCAGGCGCTTGTTGCGGCCGGCAAGGCGGGACCGGTGACGCGCTTCACCCGCAACGCGCTCTGCGCCATCTCGCTGCCCGGCGCCGGTTTCACCACCGACAATCTCCTTGCGCGGATGCTCGACCCCAACGTCAAGCTCGCAATCTTCACGCCAGGCGCCGATCCGTCTGGCGACTATGCGCTGCGCGTGTTCGCGCGCGCCGACGCCGTGCAGCCGAGCGCGGGCGCCACTCTCAGGGCCAAGGCGAAGCCGCTCCTCGGCGGCCGCAAACCGCCGACGGTGCCCGCCGGGCAGAACCCGATCTTCTATCATCTCAAATCGGGCGTCGCCGATCTCTTCCTTGGCTATTGCACTATCGGCAAGGGCCCTGGCGGCAAACAGTTCGAGACCGTCGCGCTGCCGGCGAATATCGCCGTCGTCGCGGATTACGGGCTGACGGTCCTTCACGATCGAGCCAAGCCGTTGGCGGATTTCATCCTGTCCGACAAAGGGCAGGCGATTCTGGCGAGGTTCGGATTCGCCCCGCCCTAGCCAGCGTCTCCGCGCCACCCCGCCGCCGCTCCCAGTCCGAGGTGACCGTGGCGAACGCTGCCGCACCAGTCGCCCCGCATCCGGTTAGCGATCAAAGAGCGGCCGTGACGGCCTTCACTTCGGTGTAGTTGTGAAACACCTCCTCGCCCATTTCACGCCCCCAGCCGGACTGCTTGTAGCCGCCAAACGGCAGAGAGGCGTCGAACACGTTGTGGCAGTTGATCCAGACCGTGCCGGAGCGGATGCGGCTGGCGAGTTTGTGTGCCGTCCCTCCGTTGCGGGTCCAGACGCTGGCGGCCAAGCCATAAATCGTGTCGTTGGCCTGCCTTGCGATTGCATCCAGGTCGTCATCACCGTACGGTTGGGTGCACACCACCGGGCCGAAAATCTCCTCGCGTACCACCTTCATATTCGGCGCGGTGTTCTCGAGCACCGTCGGCGCAACGAAATAGCCCAGATTGCCGACGCGGCCGCCGCCCACGGCGACCTTAGCACCGGACTGACGGCCGTCTTCGATATAACCGGTGACCCGATCGAATTGCTCGCTCGAGACCAGCGGCCCCATCTCGCTAGCGGGGTCCAGTCCCGGACCAACTTTGATCTTGCTTGCGATGTCGGCAACGCCGGCCACCACTTTGTCATACACCGATTTGTGTGCATACAACCGCGAGCCAGCGCAGCAGCATTGGCCATGATTGAAGAAGATGGCGTTAGCGGCACCGGCAATGGCGATGTCGAGGTCGGCGTCCGGCAGGATGATCGCCGGCGACTTGCCGCCCAGTTCCAGCGACACCTTCTTCAGATTGCCGGCTGCTGCCTGCAAGATTAGCTTACCTACTTCGGTGGAACCCGTGAACGCCACCTTGTCCACGTCGGGATGCTCAGCAAGAGCGGCGCCCGCCGTTTCCCCGAAGCCGGTGAGGATGTTGACCACCCCCGGCGGCAAGCCTGCTTCCTGGATGATCTCTGCCAGCCGTAGCGCGCTCAACGGCGTTTGCTCGGCCGCTTTCAACACGATGGTGCAGCCAGCCGCCAGGGCCGGTGCGATCTTCCACGCCGCCATCAACAGCGGGAAGTTCCACGGGATGATCTGGCCCACCACGCCGACCGGCTCACGTACGGTATACGATAAATATTCCCCCGGCAGTGACAGCGGCATTGTCGAACCAGTGATCTTGGTTGCCCAGCCACCCATATAGCGGAACATGTCAACCGCCAGCGGTAGATCGGCGACGCGCGCTATGGCGTAAGGCTTGCCGTTGTCGACCGATTCGAGTTCAGCCAGTTCTTCGAGGTTGCGCTCGATGAGATCGGCGATGCGCCACAGCATGCGGCCCCGCTCGGACGGCGTGATCTTACCCCAACGCCGTTCGTCGAACGCGCGCCGCGCCGCGGCAACCGCCAAATCGACATCCGCCTTGTCGGCTTCCGGCACGTTGGCAATCACACCGCCGGTCGCGGGATTGTAAACGGCGAACGTCTTGCCCGAAGCGGCGCCTACCATCTTGCCATCGATCAGCATGCGTGGTGTACGCCCTAGGAAGCCACCTGCGTGCCGCAACCTGGAGTTAAGCGCGATCGTGTCCATGTCCGTTCCTCCTCTCGGATGTCCTGGCCCTTTAGTGTCCGACCGGACCCTTCGCCAATAGCGCTATATTCTTACATATATGACGACTGAAGACGAAGTTCTGCCGGTCCTCGGCACCACGCCGAGCTCTGCCAATTTCTGTCCCTGACTGAAAGCGGCAATGCGCCCCGCAAATTGCGGCTATCGATGCGTGCTTAAGGTGCGAGAGCGGGCACAGGTCCTGAGGAGACTGAGTGATCACGCCTGTCTGCGGTTGCGGTGAGGTTCCCGCCTGAGTCACACCTGGGATTCTGGTTTATTCGGGACCCCTTTCGTAAGAGCTGATCTATCCCGAAAGGCCGAGTCACAACCCCCTTCTCATTAGCTGTGCCAATGCATTATTCCTCCGGTTCGCCGCGACCGGCGCCGAGCGATACGTATTTCACCTGGGCATAAACCCTTTGGCCTTCCGCCAGCCCGAGCTCCGCCCAAGATTTCTGGGTCATGCGGGACAGGAGGCGCGCGCCATCGCCGTTCTCGCCCAGCTCGACGACCACCAACGTCTCGTAGCCGTCCAGCGGCTTCATGGCCACCACTCGTGCTGGCAAGACATTGAGGATCGAACTGCGACTAGGCTTCTCCCTCGCCAAGCTGACATCGCTCGCGAGAATTCGAATTCGACGGAGCCCGCCGATGGCATTCGTCGGCAGCGGAGGCGGCGGCGCAATTAACATGCCGCCCGGAATTGAGATGTTCGCCACGCCGAATTTGGGATCGGAAGCCTCCACCGTGCCCTTTAGGGTCACGGCGGCTTCGCGAGAGGTCGCAAGGGGCGACGATGGATCGCTCTGCAATTCGGACAGCGCGGCCGACGCAACGATATGTCCCCTTTCCAACAGAACGATGTGATCCGTCAGCCGTTCAAGCTCGGTCATGTCGTGAGTGACATAGAAAATCGGCAGCGAAAAATGATCCCGCAGCTTCTCAATGAAAGGCAGGATCTCACCTTTGGTCTTACGGTCAAGCGCGGACAGGGGCTCGTCCATAAGCAACAGCTTCGGTTGGGCGAGCAAGGCGCGGCCGATGCCGACGCGTTGACGCTCCCCGCCGGAGAGGTTGCTCGGAGAGCGGTCGAGCAGAGCCCGAATGCTGAGCAAGTCCACAACTTCGTCGAAGTCGATTGTGGGACTGTTGGCGGAGTGCTCGCGCGGGGCACCGAAAAGGAGATTCCGCCGCACGGACAGATGAGGAAACAGGCTCGCTTCCTGAAAGACGTAGCCCAGCGGCCGCCGATAGGTCGGAATGAAAATCTGACCTCGATCCTGCCAAGTCTCGCCACCGATATTGAAGTAGCCGTCTTTGACGCGGATCAGCCCTGCGATACAGCGCAACACCACCGTCTTGCCGCAACCCGAGGGGCCGAATATCGCGGTTACGCCTCTTATCGGAGCCTCAAAAGACATATCCAGTGTGAAATTGCCGAGCGTGCTGCGAAATTCGGCGCGGATATTCTGGTCCGCGGTCATTGTCGGTATCCCTCGGAGCGCTTCCCTGCATAGCCGAATGCCGGGGTTCGGCCCCACCCCTGCATGGTCTCGGCGGGCCCGGATGGGGGGAAGTTGCCTTTGAGCGATTCGGTGCCATTGCTCACCTTAACCACCCGCCGACAAAGCATGAGCTTGGCGATTCGCATAGTCGCTCTCAGGCACAAAGCGGATCTGGACACCGGAGCACCACCGCCCGTTGCGGCTTTGATTCCCCCAAGTGGATAACCCTCGCGGATGGCCGGGCAATCCGGTTCCGGTTGAATCCAGCTTGGTCCGCCCCTGGCGTGAGCCTCGGCTCGCCTCGCGCCGAGATCGTCCCCTCGCCCGGCGTGCACGCGTCGTTTACGCACTGGTCGCCATGAGAGCTTATGCCCCGAACCCTTCGGGCAAGCAGATCCGTGCACTCGAGGCATATGTCCTCAGGTCGGCCGCGCGCCAGTGCGGATGATTGTTCCGATATGGGCGCCACGCAGCGCGGCGGTCAGTCGGCCTGGCACGAGTCCGTTGACGACCTGCACGCGCTCGAGATGGCGCGCGGTTGCCATGACCTCGACTAGCGCACGGTCGAACGGCAGCGGGCCCTTTTGCTTTGTGAGGTCGACAACGTTCGTCTCGCGTATCAACTTCGCTTTCTTCCCATTTTGGCCCTTTGGATCGGCGTCATATACCCCGTCAACGTCCTCCACAATCGTAAGACCCGCCGCTCCGAGCGCATCAGCGAGCAAAAACGCGCCCGCGTCCGCCCGGTGCGGCGGAATTCGCGAGGTGGGGAACTCATGGTGGTGATAAGGAGGAAAGGCGCTCGCCACGACGGCGCGGGCGGCGGAAAGATGGATCGCCAGCTGGTTTGCTACACTTGAATGTTCGATGTAGGAGACGCCTTCCTGCGCAAGCAGCGATGCGAGGATGTGGCCGTTCTGACCGGCCTCGCTCGCGGCGAGAGGAGCGAGCGATCCGACCGGAAGACCAAGGTCCAAGGCGACGCTGTAGAGGTGGCGGGCGCGAATGCCTGCGCCCGTCAGGATGAGCAAACGGTGCTCAGGCAGCAGTTTGCGGAGTTCGTCCACCAGCGGAAGGATAGCGTCCGGGCCACGATCCATAATCGAGCGTCCACCGATCTTCACGACCTGCACCCAGGGGAGAAGGCGGATCGGGCGCCCGCCAGCGACGGGGCGCGTGAGCTCGCGGTCGAGGAGGGTCTGGCGCGCGAGTGGCGACGCGACGTACTTGGCTGTCTTGGCGCGATCGGGCATGGCAGCAGGTCCTCAGCTCGCAGTGATGATGGTGCCGACGTGCTCGCCGGCGAGCGCGCGCGTCAGGTTGCCGGCGATGAGGCCGTTCACAACCTGAACCTCGCGGACGTGGCGCGCTTCCTTGAGCAGGTCGAGCATTTGGAACTCGAGGATCGAGTTCGTGCAGTCCCCGCGCCTTCATCTCGTTAACCGAGATTTTCGGGATGAATTTGGGGTTCTTGGAGGTTTTCGGGTTCGCCGTGTAGAGGCCATCTTCATCCTTCACGAAAATCATCGCCTTGCAGCTGAATTGCTCAGCTACGAGGAAGCATCCGGCGTCGGTGCGGTAAGGCGGGATAAGGCCCTCCGGGGCGGGGCGCATCCAGAGACCGTAGGGCGGCATTCCGCTGAAAATGACTGCATTCACCTCTGCTAGGTAAAGCGGCACCGCCGAGAGCCCCGCGTTGTCGACGTGCGAGATGCCGTGTTTCGCAAGAAGCTGCCCGAGCATCGCAGCATTCTGGCTGGCGACTGAGGCACCGAGTTGCGAGAGCACCCCCGCCGGCAGGCCGAGCTGCGCCGCGATCGAGTAGAGGTGCCGTGCGCGGGTGCCTGCGCCGGTCCCGATGAGCAGCTTGTGCTTCTTGCGGGTGGCAACGATCTCGTCGACGAGCGGGTATACGGCAGTTCGACCGCGGTCGATCACGCTTTGCCCGCCGATCTTGATCACTGACGCGTCCGGCAAGATGTGGAAGTCCACCGCCTTAGCCGCCTTCGCCTGAAGCTCCGGGTCCGTGAGCGACCGCTGCATAAGGAGCCTCTCGAGCTCCGCCATCGTGTCGGCCATAAGGTCCTCCATCTGCAACTTCAGGGGTCAATTCACTGCCCTGCGAGGGCCCGCAAACCTTCAGGAAATCGCTTACCCCCGACCGCACCGGGGAGTGGCCCTCGCTCCCTTGGCGTAGCTGCTTCTTGGGGACGTAGAAAAGCAAGTCCTTTCGGACCGAGAGGCGCGGAATTGAGAACTCGCCTTACTCAAAGGCGTAGCCCAAGGCCGCTTGTTGCCGGGCCGCTGCGAAACTCGGCGTGGATCAGGGGGCGCCGAGCTCATGCGCCGGCACCCGCGAAACGCTTCTGGATGAGGATCATTGACAGAATGACGACAAAGGCGAAGACCACCATGCCGCCGGCCAGGATGTTGGCTTCTCGCCATTGCATGGTCTCTACATAGTCGAAGATGGCGGTCGACATGACCCTCGTGCGGCCCGGAATATTGCCGCCGATCATCAGGACCACACCGAAATTCCCGACGATATTCGCGAAGCCCAAGACCGCTCCCGACAGAAGTCCGGGACTGGCGAGCGGCAGAGCGACCTTCCAGAAGGCCTTCCATGGGGACGCACGCAACGTGGCGGCCGCCTCGAGCGGCCTGTCGCCGACGGCGGCAAAACCGTTTCGGATCGGCTGGACAACGGCGGGCAGCGCCGAAACAATGCACCCAATTACCAGCCCCTGAAACGTGAAGGCAAACGTGCGCGCACCCCAGAGGCTTGCGATCGTGCCCCCAGGACCGTCGGGCCCCAGCGCAATCAGGATGTAGAAGCCCAGCACTGTAGGCGGCAGGACCAGCGGTAGGGAGACGATCGTCGCGATAACCTCTTTCCACGAACGCTTTGACCGCGCGAGCCACCAGGCGAGCGGGGTCGCCAGCACCAGAAGCGTCAAGGTGCTGATCGTCGCAAGCTCGAGCGTCAGGCGAACCGGCGGCCATAGATGCTGGAGCGTCTCCACGTGGCTACTCGAGTGAATAGCCGAAGCCTTCAATGATCGCACGCGCCTCCGGCCCCTTAAGAAAAACCAAGAAGGCTTTCGACGCTTCGTCATTTGCTCCTCTCTTTAAGAGGACGGCGTCCTGGCGAATGGGCGAATGAAGGTTTTCCGGCACGAGCCAACGGGTTCCCGCGGTGACGCCGTGAAGCTGAGCCAAGGCGACAAAACCGAGTTCTGCGTTGCGTGTGTCGACGAACTGGAACGCCTGGGAAATGCTGTTGCCTCGAACCAGTTTGCCTTGCAGAGCCTCGAAGACGCCAAGCGCTTTCATGGTTTCGATCGCCGCCGCTCCATAAGGAGCGGAATTGGGATTGGCGATTGCGAGCTTCAAGAACTTTCCTCCCGAAAGCGCCGCCCTTCCATCCGTGACATCGAGGACCCGGCTCCAGAGAGCAAGCTTGCCAATGGCGTAAGTGAAGCGGCTTTCCGGGACCGCAAAGCCTCGCTCAACAGCCAGCCGAGGACGCTCCTCGTCGGCGGAGAGGAAGACCTCAAATGGCGCATTGTGGGTGATCTGGGTGAAGAAGGCGCCCGAAGCGCCGAAAATCAGCACCGCTTCGTGGCCGGTCTTCTGCCGAAAGAGAGCGGCGATTTCGCGCGCCGGTTCGGTGAAGTTAGCGGCAACTGCCACGTGGGTTTGCGCAGCTAGTGTGCTTCCCGAGAAACCAAGCCAAAGCAGCCCAAAGGCGGCTGAAAGAGACCTCAGTTTCATGTTCCCTCCCGATTGACAACTTGCGTTAAGGGGCTTGCAAAACTTGGAGAAATGCTCGCCTCATACGACCCCCATTTATTGGCCATTGCCAGCCGCCAGGATGGGGATGATAAGGACCGTATGGGATTATACTTTCATGGGATCTTATTTTCGCTCGAAGGAGAAACTCATGAGAAGCAGCACCCGCTTGGGAATCGCTTTGGGCGCCGTCCTCGTTGCTTTGGCTGGTTGCGCGCCCGCAAACATGCCTGCCGCGCAACCGACGACGGCTCAGAATCCCGCGGTCGCAACCCCAGCCCCGGTAGCCTCTGAACCCTTGCTGAGGCCCTATCCGGAAGGCCAGGGGGACACGGACGGATTGAGCCGAGACCCCAATGACTGCGACCGGGGCTGCATTGGCGGCAACGCCGACTGAAACAGCCTTAAAAGCGAAAACGAAGGCCGACGGTCGGGTCGACGTTCTGGGTGTGCAGGAACCCACTCGCTATCCCTCCTGATACATTCGACACCATCACGCCGGCGTAAAGGCTGATGCGGCTCACTGGACGGTAGTCGATCATGAAGGAGTAAGACCATCGATCGCCGGCGCATCGCGTACTGCTCGTGGCCGTGCCGGAACCAATGCAGACCGCCGGCGCAGGCAGAAAATCGTTCTGGTGCTCCCAATAGACGCCCGCAGCGAGATCGATATTGGGCCTGACAGCATAGCGCACGCCGGTCCAGACGGTGTTCAGGTTGCGCGGCACATTGAAATTGTTGGAAGTGACGGAGCCTGCTGGGACAAAAATACCGCTAGCGATTGTCGGCAGGCCGAAGGGGAAATCGTCGCTTGGGTTGGTCGTCCGGGAGTAAATGTATCCTAGATAAAATTTGAACGGTTTCCAATCGTATCTCGCAAACAGGGCAGCCCCACCCGTGTTCGAGAGCGTCGCGCGTAGATTCGAGTCCAGATCGAAACCTGCCGGAATAGCTGCGCCCCCTAAGCTTGAGAGGGTGACAGCATTTTCGGCAAAACCCCCGATCGCGTCCAGGGTCAGTTTCCCGATATCGGTGCCGACTTGCAGCTGATAGTTGCTGGTCGCCGCATTGCCTTGATTGTACCCGCCGGCTTGCGCTTGAAAGGCGAAGCGGAAGCCCTGATAGGTCAGGCGATAGGTCACCGCGGTATTTGTGCGGTTGGTTGGTCCGGCGCCGAGGCCGGCATAGATTGCTGAAAAGCCGATCTGGGAAAAGGCGATCGACTGCACCGGATCAAAGGTGCCGATCGCCTGTTGGACGAGCGTGTTGACCCGGCCGAAAGTCAGCGTGCCGTAGATTGGATTGCTGACGCCGAAGAACCCTTGCGAATTGTCAAACTGCCCGGCGCGGCTCGAATCGAACTGGGTCTGCTGGTTAAGGAGCTTTCGTTGATTGTTGTCGACGAGCGATTGAGGGCCGTTGATCAGCTGGAGCGAATAGGGATTGAAACCCGTTTCGACTACACCGATCAGTTCCCACTCGTCTCCTAACTTTTGCGCGAGTTTTAGGCCCGCCACGGACGTGCTTTGACCGTTCGGCGACCAAAGCCAATGCACGTTTCTGCTGTTTTTCTGAATGAAAAAATTCGGCTTGTCCGCGCTGGGGCCGACGGGGGCCCCATATTCCGAGTAACCGTAGCCACCATCGAGATTGCCGTAGAGCGTGAAGGGCCCGTAGCGGAGCGGGCAGTCCCGCACCGAGGAATTGAGATAGTCCCAAACGCTGTCGAAACACGACGGTTTGCTTGGCTGAGGCTGGTTGCTTGGCTGAGGCTGGTCAGGTTTGTCGGTTTGGGCGTCGGCTGTGCTTGCGGCAACACCCATGACTCCCGCCAGCAATGCGGCGTAAAACAGTGACTTCATGCGCTCCCCCAGCCATTGTCGTTGGAGCCCTAGTCAATAATGATTCAATTATCCCCCTATATTCGTTGAAATATAGCCAGCCGATCAGAAAAGTCTACCGCCGCGTTTGAGACACTCAGTGTGCAATCATGGCGGAGGATGAGAAAGGTATCGAGGAGAAGAGCTTATTGGCGCAATGGCGGCGATGACATTCACGGGCAGCTGGGAACAGATAGTGGAATGTGCCGCTTGCGATATGCAGCATGAGCTGATCCGCGCCGAAGCTTACTGCGGCGGCCGTAGGGCATGTGTAATTCCGCCTTTTCTCGTGGCCGTGCGTGAAATAGGCGGTGCGATGAGCTCTTCCGAACTAGTCATCGCAGTTGCTAGGTGGGGCCATTGCCTTAAGGGCGACACTATCGCTGCTGACAACGCGCAATAATCTCAATTTCGAATTGACCGGAGGCACGCATTTTCGGTGCTGACCCCGAAGGCGCTTCGAGCTAAGTGCCCTTCCCTCCGGCGCTCCAGGACATCCGTTCCAGGTGGGCAACGATGTGATCGGTTGAGAGGATATCGCCAAAGGAAAGATAGAAGACACGCAGTGAGTTGTTGTGATCCTCGTCAGTCATCGCCGCGTTGGCATCGGTGACCATAATCGTGCGAAAATTCATCATCATCGCGTCGCGTGCCGAGGATTCGCAGCAGACATTGGTCACCGTGCCGGTAACCAGCACGGTGTCGATGGCGTGTTCACGCAACACCTGCGCCAGGTTGGACGATTCCGGCAAGAAGGCGCTGTACTTGGTCTTTACTACCGTCAGGTCGGCAGGCTGCGCATCCAGCTCGTGCCAGAGGCGATGGCCGACGCTGCCCTCGGCGAGTGCCGCGATACGCGGCGCAGTCCGCTCCGGTCCGGCCATCTCGTGCAGCACCGGCCAATTCTGCAAAGACGCACCGCCGAACGTGCTGATAATCCACACCACCGTGCCGCCTGCCCGCCGCATCGCCGTTGCGAGGCGGTTGACATTTGGCACGATCTCGACGGCGGTCGGACACAAAGCATGCGCCACCCCCGGCAGCATAAAGGCGTTCTGCATGTCGATCACGAGCAACGCCGCGCGGCGCGGATCGAATTGGTCATAAACATGAGCACGCCCGCGATGGCGGATCACGCGCTCGATTATTTCGTCTGGGATGACGACGCGATGCACGGCGGATCGTCAACTCAGATCACGGTCCAGCCGCGGACTTGCGCGATGCGTTGGCTGGTGACGCATTCAGAACGCAGCCGCTCGGATACGCCATGTCCATTGCCCGAGCGAGGCTCAACGCATTGTGCAGCAAACGGCATTGTGTCGTTTTTCATTTGGGTGACGGTTGTTTTGCTTGCTCAGACATTGGCATTAGAGATGTTATAACAGGTGGCATTCAACAAGGGGGATGTCATGCGAAAGCTCATAGCTTCCGTATGGACGGTTGCCACGCATCTGCGTCGGCTTTTTGCTAAAAGAAAACGGCCGCCAAAGCGGCCCTATATATGAGCCGAAGCGGCATTAGACCAAACGGTACATTCGGTCCCTGCTCCTCACCCCCGATTTTAATCCTGAGATCTTCTCCTTCGCCCAGGCGTGCGACCGCCGACCTGAACCTCGAGGCCGTTAGCATTCCATCGGGTTCGGGGTTCCGGAATTTCTTAGCCGGCTGGCTGTGATTTCATCAGGCGTGTCCGCCACCGGCCTTCAACAGGTCGACGTTGGTGCTAGCGACACCGAAGCCCTTGGTACCTTCGCGGCGAAGCTGGCGTTGCAGTCCGAGATATGATGATCTGCCAAGAAACATCGATGTGCACCGCGACACAATCGTGCGTGACTCTTTCGATGACTGAATCACCGACGACATACAGAGGATCGAAACTCACTCGATCTCCTTTTTCTGACGAATCCGCTCAGGTTCGGCCCACCGCAGGCGATCCAACAACCCAGCTCGGCATTTAGAAAAACGGTAGCCATCTCCGGACCTGAGGTGCAATTTATGAGTGCGTACCTTTTGTGTCAGCGGTCTGGCCGCTGATGCGATCCCCAACTCAAGGTTGCGAAAACCATGGTCGTCGAGAAGCAGGGTGGCGATAGAGGCGACGCGAGCCGGGCAGAGTCGCGTCTGACCGGGGAGAGCGTTCCGGTTGAGCATGCACCCGGCCCATCGTCGGATCACCAGCGGCCACGGAAGCGAAGGTTACTGATCGGCATGCTTGCGGCGGTGGTCCTAGTCGCGATCCTCGCGTTCGGCATTCCTTATATCCGCCAGACTCTGAACACCGTTTCAACGGATGATGCATATGTGAACGGTCACGTGACGTTCGTTGCTCCCCGCGTCGCTGGCCAGGTCGCCAGAGTTCTAGTGGATGACAACAACCGTGTGCACAAGGGAGATCTCATCGCGGAACTGGATAAGGAGCCGTATCAAATCGCAGTCTCGGAGAAGAGAGCCGCTGTCGACACGGCGAACGCGGACTTGCAAGTAGCCACGGCAACGGTGCGGGGTATCGAAGCGCAGGCCAGAGCCGCGCGCTGGAAACTGCAAAACGCAGTCCAGGACGTCGACAACCAAGTTGCTCTTTTGCATGCTCGGGTTGCCGTTCTCGACCAGAACAAGGCTGCATTGAACCTGGCACAGGTTGAGTTCGCTCGCGCAAAGGACCTGGTCGGGAAAGGGTTTGTGTCCCGTGAGCTGTACGACCAGCGGCAGGAAAAGTTAACGACGGAGGGGGCAGCTGTCAGTCAAGCCTTGGCGGAAGTGCACCAAATCCGCAGCTCTTTGGGTCTGGCGGCCCAGCCCGACAAAGGCAACGATCTCGGCCATGTGCCGCTCGATCTCGACGAGACGTTTTCTTCCGTCCTTCAAGCGCAGTCAGAGCTGATCCAAAGCGCCGCCCAGCTGGGCGTTATCCATTCGTACGAACAGAGCCCAAAGCAGATGCTCGAGCAGTTCGAGGAACAAGGCGACATTGACCGCACTTTTGCTCGGCTCATGGTGGACGCGCCGGCTATCAAACAAGCCGAAGCTAGACTCGAAATCTGCCAAACGTGATCTCGCCCTGGCCGAGCTGAACCTCCGTTACTGCGACATCGTCGCGAAGATTAACGGCGTGATCACGCGCCGGAATGTGAATCCGGGCGACTACGTTCAAGTCGGACAGAACCTCATGGCGATCCGCTCGCTTGACCAGATCTGGGTCGACGCCAATTTCAAAGAGACGCAGCTACAGGAGATGCGCATCGGCCAACCGGTCGATCTGTATGTCGACATGTATGGAGGACGAGTGTTCAAGGGCCGGGTCGCCGGCTTTACCATGGGGACGGGATCGACGCTTGCGCTGCTTCCGGCAGAGAACGCTACTGGCAACTTCATCAAAGTGGTGCAGAGGTTGCCGGTCCAAATCGAACTCGAAGGATACGACCCAGACAAAGCTCCGTTGTTCATTGGTACTTCCGTCGTTCCATACGTTTACATAAACAAGCCAGCTTCTGGACCCGGTGCGGGGAAGTTTCTGCAAGCCCGTATCGTCCCTCAATCCCAAACGACCAACACACTCCAGCGCTCGCCGGGCACTTATCAATGACGGCCGCGGTGCTCTCGCCCCCCAGGCCCCGTGCGACGGGAAGCCCATGGGTCGTGGCCGCTATAGTCGTGATTCCGACGTTCATGGAGGTGCTCGATACCACGATCGCGGTGGTGGCGCTGCGGTATATCGCGGGAGGTCTCTCGGCGACGGTCGATGACGGAGAATGGGTGCTCACCAGCTATCTTGCCGCCAACGCGGTTATCCTACCGATGACGGGTTGGCTGAGCGCACATCTGGGTCGACGGAACTACTTCCTGCTGTCGATAGCCGTATTCACCCTCAGTTCCGCACTCTGCGGAATGGCCAGCAGTCTCGGTCAGCTTATCCTGTACCGCGTCATCCAGGGTTTGGCGGGCGGCGGCCTGCAGCCCTCCAGTCAAGGCGTGCTACTCGATGCCTTCCCGCAGGAAAAGCAAGGCATGGCCATGACCCTTTTCGGCCTGGCTGCCTTGATTGCACCAGTCCTCGGGCCGACCCTCGGCGGCTGGATAACCGACGACTACAACTGGCGGTGGGTCTTTTTTATAAACGTGCCCGTCGGTCTCCTCGCGTTTGTCGCGTGCTACGCCAAACTCCGCGATCCCGATTATCTTATCGCCCAACGCCAGGAGTTGAAGAAACGCCCATTCCACTTCGATGGTATCGGCCTGTCACTGCTGGTCATCGTCATGGTCTCCTGGGAAGTAATGCTCAGCAAGGGTCAGGAGTGGGATTGGCTGGGCGATCCTTCCTGGCGCGTGCAGATCTTGGCTGCTTGCTTCGCCGTGGGTCTCCTTGTGCTCGTCTTTTGGGAGTTGCGTCACCGCAACCCGGTAGTCAATTTCCGCCCGTTGCGTGAGCGCAATTTCGCCGCGTGCTGCATCATCATATTTTGTGCTTATGCTGCACTCTACGGCGCGAGTACGTCGTTGCCTGGGCTGCTGCAGTCTCTGTTTAGTTATGATGCGCTGGACGCCGGACTGGTAATGTCACCAGGTGGCTTCGTCGCGGTTGCGGCAATGCCCATCGTTGCCCTCGCGCTCCGTCGCGGCACGGATGCCCGGTGGCTAATAGCGTTAGGACTGTTGGGCATGACAGCCGGGAACTATTGGATGTCCCAGATGAATTTGTACGTCAGCCCGGGCGACGTCGTCTGGCCGCGAGTTGTCCTGATTGCCGGGCTCGCGATCTGTTTTGCGCCCGCCAACGTGGCAGCCTACCTCTATACGCCGAAGGAACTGCGCGGGGCAGCGGTCGGTTTATTGAGCCTGCTGCGGAATGAGGGGGGCAGCGTCGGGACCTCGATGGCCCAAACCTTCAACGAGCGCCGTGATCAGTTCCACACCTTGCGCCTCGGCGAGTACCTCGATCCCTTCAACGCGGCCGCGCACTCCTTCCTCGAACGTGCTCAGGCTTTTTTTCTCCAGCAGACCGGCGATCCTGTCGCGGCGCAGCAACTGGCTTTGCAAGCGCTCGCAAATCTGCGCCAGGCGCAAGCATCGGCGCTCGCCTACTTCGACAGCTTCTGGATCTTCGCCGCATTGACTTTCATGCTGCTGTTCTTGGTTTTGTTTATGAAACGCTCAGTGCCAGAGAAAGGCGCTCACGTTTCTTCCGAGTAACCGATCGTGTCCCGCGTGGCATCAGAGGAACCGCAGTATCAAAAATTCACTGCGGCCGGAGTTGAGGCAAAAGGGAAGAAAAACTAAAGCATCAGAAAACGCACGTTGCCCAGCAGCAAGATGCGCTACATGCTGGAGTATAGCGACGCGCTCGCCGCACCATGACCTAAGACTATGATCGACACCAGCGATAAGCACCTCGCCGCGTGGCTTGCCGAACCACCAGCGCGTCCGGAGTTGATCGTGCGCATGGCGCGGAATGCCTTCGCAAAACATCTCGGGCCCAATTGGGATCGCCGGATCCCTGCATTGATGAAAGAGTGCAAGATCGACAGCAAAAAGGGAAGGAGACCGCGGCATGACCCAACTCGTGAGCAGCGAGATATTTTTGGTGGGCAGCGTACCGGTACGGAGCGAAAGCCCCGACGAGGTGATGCGCCTCTGTGGACGGACATTGGGAGATCGGCTTTTCGCCCTCCCAGATGGAGAAGTGGGCGAGCGTCGAATGTGGATTGGCGCGCTTGCCGCCACAACATTTTCGAAGCAGCCCGATCTCGAACCCGCGAAGGATTTGCCGGGTCCATTTGGTGCTTATCGCTTCAAATCAGGTGTCAATTCGATCTCTTTAAAGGGGTATCTTCCCTATGCCGACGCCGCCATAATAGTCTTATAAACGGTTCCGCGAGCTACGCGACCGAGGCGAGCTTCCTCGGGATCTGCAGTTCCAAGTAGCGCTGCCAACGCCGCATGCCGCGATCGGTGGTTATTTCGCGAAGGACTGGCCATCGTTGCAAGCGGCATATCACGACGCCATCATCGACGATATCTCACGTATGCTACGGGAAATACCCCCCACGGATTTAGTCATTGAATGGGACTATTGCACTGAGGTTGGTGACATCGTTCATGCAGCCGCTAATGAAATCGGTACTCTCTGGCCGTGGAACCCAAAGGGCACGGTGGAAGAGAAGTTCGCCAAACACACCGGGAAGGAATACATCGCACCGTTGGGCCGAGGAATCCCGGCCGAAGTCCTGTACGGTTATCACCTTTGCCTCGGTACCTGGCCCCGGTGTCCATTTACGCAGATTCCGGATCTAGGTCCCGTGGTGCGCATGTACCCGTGCGCTTCCTTGCGAAGCATTCGCTGATCAATCAGCGCCTTTCTTGCTTGATGCGGGGGCGGAGGCCTCTCGAGCGCTATTGCTCGCACCAAGAATTTCTGAAATCGGGCGAATCGCGCGAGCAGCCAACCCCATGAACGCGCCACGCGCGTGCACGTTGCGTCTCGATGTTAGCTTAACTTCTTTCAAAGACTTCGTCCCGGAACATCTGTTACTCTCCCGGTCAGGAACTCTGATGATGAGAAATGCCAAGTTCCTTGCCCCGGAGGGTTCGGGGGCATTACTGGGGCGCCCTCGCCCAACCCCGATTGAGGGCGCCCCCTTTCCCTTTAGGATTTCATCAATCGAGTCTGCGGGAGCTCACAATCGCAGAGGCGGCGCTCGGGTACCAAAACCGGCACAGCTTTATAGGCCGTCTACAGCAAAGATGGTCTCGAGATGTTAGTGCTAATCTTCGCCGGTCCTTAGGCCCCGCGCATTGAATTTATGGTGCGGGCCTGCGGCTATACTCACTTTGCCAGAAGTGATCGATGAATATTTTCGGCACGATCACGCCGACTGTCATCGCCAGTATGATCAGAAAGGCGGACACGGCGTTGCTGACGACTTCGGGCAGCAGGTTGATGGGCGCCACCGCGCCGCGGGCTGCCACCGCGACGAGACCGCTCGCCATCTGAAAGAGGAATACCCCAGGCATAAGCGAGACCACGGACGCAAAGGCAAGCGCCCCGAATGGCAGCCGCAATTGCTGTGAGAGCGGCGTTACGATCGTTCCGACGATCACGCACGCGACCAGCGCGCCGGTCACCACGCCACCCAGTCCGGCGGAGATGACCAGCCAGCGCGACGCATGCGCAGCCATCCCGATCACGACTGGAATCGGTAGGAAGCGCCACGGCATGGAAAAGAAAGAGCCATAGGCCGCGACCGCGACGCCGGCCGCAACGACATCTCCGACGAGCGGCGCCGGTTTGGATGTCATCACGGCCGATAGTGACATGCCGCCCAACGATAGGCCGATCAGCAGGCCCGTACAAATCGCCAGCACGATCACGCTCGCAAAGACTATGCGAGCGAACCCGATGGCGATCCGGGCGCGCATGAGATCCATCGTGCCGTTCAGAAGGTGCGGTCCGGGCACGAGGACCATGCACGGACAGGCGACAACCAGCCCTTGCTCCACGTTAAGATGGAGATGGTCGACAATTGTACCAACAATGCCCGCGAGCAAGGCGGCGCAGAATGGTTGGGCGAAAGCGTTGTCGGTGGCCTGTCCTACCGCACGCCGCAGGCACGCGCCAACGCCCGCCGTCGCCGCGATGACCACCAGTGTCAGCAAGTGCTGCGCGCCGAAAATCACACCGAGCGCTGCAGCTCCTGCCGCCGCCATGATCGCGAATCGCGTGATCGAGACGGAAGGCATTTGCTCGACCGCCGCCACGCGCAATCGCAGCGCGACCGAGGCCATAGATCCTTGGCGCGCATCGCTGATCGCGCGCATCGCCTCTGCCACTTTTCCCATATCGACGGCGGTCGGACTCGCGGCGACCACGCTCGAAAGACTGTGGCCCATGTGACCGATATGAACGTGCAACTCGCCCCAGTGTAGAAACACGCTCGCGCGAAGGCCAAATGCCTCGGCGAGATCCTCGACCGAACGGATGGTGCGTTCGGTCGTCTGGCCGTTGACAAACAAAACCGCGGCGACGCGGATCAGCAGGTCCAGGGTATCGGAAGACGAGATATCACCGCTTGGAACAGCGTCTTTGTCATTTTCGAGCTCGCTGATCGTCATCGGTTGCGCGCTGGATCCTTAGCCGGTGGCGACGTAGGGCTTCACCATCTTGGAAGGATCGACGATGCGGTCAAATTCCTGCTCGTTGACGAAGCCGAGCTGAAGTGCAGCCTCCCTTAGCGTCAAATCATGATCCATAGCGTGGTGCGCGATCTGGGACGCTTTGTCGTAGCCGATGACCGGCGCCAGCGCCGTCACCAACATTAGCGAACGGTCGACATACTCCTTGATCTTCTTGAGGTTAGGTTTTGTTCCCTCTATTAGGAATTTGCGAAAATTGTTGCACCCGTCGCTCATAATCGTGATGGAGTGCGTGACATTCTGGATCATCAGAGGCTTGTAGACATTCATCTCAAGATAGCCGCCAGCACCACCAAACCCGACCGCCACGTCGTTGGCCATCACCTGCACCGAGATCATCGTTAGCGCTTCGGCCTGGGTGGGGTTCACCTTACCGGGCATGATCGACGAGCCGGGCTCGTTCTCCGGGATCGCCAATTCGGCGAACCCGGCGCGTGGCCCGCACGCCATCAAGCGGATATCGTTCGCAATCTTGTAAAGCGACACGGCCACGGTCCGGAATGTGCCCGACAGCTGGACGAGCGCGTCATGCGCGCCTTGGACCGTGAATTTGTTGGGCGCGCTGACAAAGGGCAGTCCAGTCAGCGCGGCGATCTGCGCGACCGCGGCGTCGGCGAAATCCGGCGCAGCGTTGATGCCGGTACCAACAGCGGTACCGCCCAGCGCCAGGCAATAGACGCCTTTCAGCGCGGCCCCGATGCGCTCGATATCATCGGACAACATGCCGGCATAGCCCGACCATTCCTGGCCCAGCGTGACAGGTGTGGCGTCCTGCATGTGGGTGCGCCCGATCTTCACGATGTCGGCCCAGGCTTTGGCCTTGGTGGTGATCGCGTCGCGCAGCGCGGTCATCGCCGGAACTAGCCGTCGCGTGGTATTCACCGCCGCCGCGATATTCATCGCCGACGGAAAACTGTCGTTCGACGATTGCGACATGTTGACGTGGTCGTTGGGATGCACCGGCTTCTTGCTGCCAAGCGGTGTTCCGGCGAGTTGGCAACAGCGGTTCGAGATCACTTCGTTGACGTTCATGTTGAACTGTGTGCCGCTGCCGGTCATCCACACGTGAAGCGGGAACATGTCGTCATGCTGTCCGGCGAGCAGTTCGTCGCAGACCTTGACGATCAACGCGTTCTTCTCCTGATCGAGACGCCCGCCGGAAAAATTGGCGATCGAGGCGGCCTTCTTCAGGACGGCGTAGGCGGTGATCATCTCGCGCGGCATCAGATCTTTGCCAATGCTGAAATGCTCGAGCGAGCGCTGTGTCTGCGCGCCCCATAGCTTGTCCGCGGGGACGTTCACGTTGCCGAGACTGTCGGATTCGGTACGGAAATTGGTCATTGTCGTATCCACATGACGTTCCGCCTGACCCTAACACGCTCGGCGATCGAATGCGACGACAGCACGCGCAGCTCGTGCTTAGGAGGTTTGGCAATGCATGATCAGGCGGAGCGCGCGCTCGCCGATGTGAAGAACAAGCTTAGGCACAATTTACCACGCTCGAGCCTCGGGAATTACACGCTCGGCGAATAACGTCATCGAGCGCAGTTGTTGCTCGTACGAAGTCGTTCCCCAATGAAACGCAATGTCTAACGTGCCGACGCCGGCTTCGTGGAAGGCGTGGGCAATCTCGCCGACGCGGCGTGGACTGCCTTTAAAGAGCGGCTGGAAAACTGGCGCCCGCTCTACGATCGGGGCACCCGGTGGAGGCCGACAATTCTCCTCGTCCTCGATTTTCCGCGCCGCGGCGATTCTGGCTGCCGTCGCCTCGCCGATTTCGTGTTCTGCTTGTTCGTCCGTCTCCGCGAGATGGCCGATACCACGATAAAGAATGTGCTCCTGCCGTGGAGTCCATCCCAATTCATTAGCCTCGGCGCGGTAGATCGTAATGCGCTGCTCTGCGACGGCAAGTGGAAGAAACGACATTGCCAGCCCAAGGCGATGGCGAGCAGCAAATCTGGCGGAACTCCTCGTGATTGCCGGAACCAAATACCGGCGGGTGCGGTTGTTGGCGCGGCCGCGGCCAGACTCCTACATTCGGAAAATTAAAATATCGCCCCTCCCAAGCAAATGGCTCACCGTTGTTCCAAGCCTTAAGGACAAGCTCGATGCCCTCCTGGGTGATCGCGCGAGCATCGCCGGCGAGTGGTTCGTACGCGCGTGTCTCGTTGGGCGTCCCTTGCAGGAATAGCACAACCAGTCGGCCGTCAGTCAGGTGATCCAGCAGTGCTAATTCCTCGGCGGTGCGGATCGGATTTCCGTTCGACAGCAGCGGACCCAACGCCGCGATCTTTGCGCGCTTGACCACGCGGCTTACAGCGGCCGCCATGACCGTGGTACTTGGCGTTAGCGTCAAGACGCCATAGTGATGCTCCGAGAGGCTCACCCAGTCGAAACCGAGAGCATCAGCGCGAGCACATACTTCGAGGCCGCGCGCAATACTGACCGCGGCGGTCGAACGATCGCAAAGGCGCGGCGGCATTGGCCATACAGCCATACCGGGGGCGGGACCCATGTAGGAAGTCGAAGAGAAGAAGCTAAACTGCATAGCTAACTCCAGCGGCGGCTACGTCTCATGGGCGGCCAGTCTGAAACCAATGTGGCCAGACGACCGCAGTTTCGGTTAGTGACAAAACGCATGGGCGCATGCGTCTACAGAAATCGCAACATATATGTCGGCCCGCATCCTTTAGGCTGTCGTTATTAGCGCCATGGTCCACGTAACGTTTACGGGCAACACTTCGAACTTGGCCAATGTCGACGCGGCCCTCGTTAGCACAGTCCTGAAGACACCTTGGGGGACGTTTCTTCGATCGGATACCTCGAGTAGGACGCGCGCCTCGTGATGCCGCTCACCCCGCCCCATAGATAAACCAGCTCCAACATCGTCCTCGAGCGTGTGCGGCTGACATTTTTTCGAACGCGTTCGACGAGCAGGCGGCCGACCGGCGCACCTGTTTGACGCATCGCTCCAGGCAGTGAAGATCGAGCGCGCCCGTCATTCGTTGCGCGATATGGTTGGATCGAAATAGTCAATGTGCCTGACGCGTCTCGCTTGGGCGTGATCGACGCTGCCCGAAGGAGTATACAGGTCATGGCCGGGATACGCCGGACCACCACAGTAAGAGGGAACACCGAGAATGGCCGAAGCATTACATCCATCCATCGACAACGGGGTGAAGCCTGGGTCGCCCAGCTTCGCCGGGGGTACGCTGGTATGCAAATGTGCCAAGGATCCGGTGAAGGTCCGGATCGAAGGGAACGTCGCATACGACCACGCATGCGGCTGCACCAAGTGCTGGAAGCCTGCCAGCGCAATGTTCTCGGTCGTCGCCGTCGTGCCGCGTGACAAGCTTCATGTTCTCGAGCACGTAGAAAAGCTTGGGATCGTCAACCCCGACGCTCCCATTCAGCGCTATGCATGCAAGGGGTGTGGGGTGCATATGTACGGCCGGATCGAAAACACCAAGCATCCGTTCTATGGGTTCGACTTCATGCATCCTGAGTTGTTCCAAGAGAGCGGCTGGGCGCCACCGGAGTTTGCCGCCTTCGTTTCGTCTGTCATCGAATTTGGTGTGAAACCGGAGCGTATGGCAGGTGTCCGCAACCGGCTGAAGGAGCTCCACCTCGAGCCCTACGACTGCCTGTCACCGCCGTTGATGGACGCTATTGCGACGCACACGGCCAAACAGGCCGGTATTTTGAACTGACCAACGGAGATGCCCCCTCCCGTGGCGGGAGGCGGGTGGCGAGGAAAAGGGGTGGGTGTAGTGTTTCGTGACGCACCCACCCACCCTTAGCCGTGTTGGGGCTGGTCGTGCCTGGGAAAACGAGTGCTGGTGCATGTCTAGCTCCAAGCCATGCGTGCATCGCCTAGAGGGTTGGGGCTTGCCGGCATCATGCTTGCGTGCCATCGCCCATGATTGGGTGCTTGACGTGTCACGCATGCTCTTGCCCCGATGTCGTGCCGCGGATCGGCAAGGTTGGCAATAAACGGTCTCAGCACCACGACCGCGAGCACGTTGCTCACCAGGTTCGACAGCACCCCGTTACTAACGTCAGAATCGGTGTGTGGTTCAACGGCAGAGCGCTGGCGCCCGCCATGGCGTCGGACGTCAAAAGGCTTTCTGCATCGTCGCCACCCACCACGAGCAGGCCGACGAACAAGAGCAACAACGACCAGTCGATGTCGCAATAGATGCGTGCGGCTCGATCCGCCGCGTCACGAACAGGAGCGAGCCGCCGGGCATCGCCGCCGTGCCGGCCGGACGCCGAGGAAACAGGCGATGATGATGCCTGCCTGCCGTCACGATCAGCGATTTTGCCAGAACCGCTCGGTTCATCGCGACCGGCGGTGCGCTCGCTTGAAATTGTACCGGCGACAGGAACTCAGGCCGCCACGCGAGAGCGACCACCACCACGACAACCACAACTGCTGCCGCCGCGAATGGCACGAGCGTGCCCGCGAAATCGCCGTTTGCAATGCGCGAGAAGCTGGCGATCATCATGTTCTGCGGATTGCCGGTGATGGTCGCGGTGCTGCCGGTGGCGGACGCCATCGCCAGTTCGAGTAGATACGGCACCAGGTTGCGCTTCAGACCCCGCGCCGTCTCGACTGCGAGCGGCGTCAGCATCAGGCGCACCGCATCGTTGACCGGCACCTCCGACAGAATCCCCGCGACGGCTGCGATGCTGATCAGCAGGGCCGCGGGGCGATGCGCGTGGGTCGCAAACCATGGCAAAGGCCGAAAAACCCGGCGAGGAGCAGATTGGCAACCACGATCATCATGCCGAGGAGCAGGGCCAGCGTGTCGAGATCGATGGCACCATACGCTTCGGCGGGCGTTGGCGCGCCGGTCGCCACCATCAACGCCGCGCCGATCAGGGCCAGCCGGCGCAGTCGAGCCGCAAGCCGGGCACGCCTCCGAACGCAACCACGACATAGGTCGCGGCGAAAATCACCAGGGTTAGGATCATCCCGGTCCGACGCCAGCGTATTTCGCCGTTTCGGCTAATCGCGCGACCGCGTTTCCGGCATAGCGAGAGCGAAGACGGCGAGCGCGATGACGGCGACAGCGCCGAGGGCAAGGAACGCTGCGCCATAGCCCCAATGGTCGACGAGTTCACCGGCCGCCAAGCCGCTGACCGACGCGCCGATGCCTTGAACGGTGGCGATGGCGCCAAGAGCGAGATTGTAGCGGCCGGTGCCGCGCATGATGTCGGCGACCACTAGCGGTACGAGCGCGCCGAAAATGCCGGCGCCGACGCCGTCGAGAAGCTGAACGCCGATCAGCCAAGCGCTGTTGTCGGAAAACGTATAAAGCACAGCACGGATTGGCAGGATTGCAAAGCCGAACATGAGGATCGGCTTTCGGCCCCATTCGTCGGCCTTGCGACCGACCAGCATGGCAATCGGTAGCATTACCAATTGCGCCGCGAGGATGCAGGACGACATCATCGCGGTCGCCTCCTTCGGATACGCGGCGGCAAGCTTCTGCCCGACCAGCGGCAGCAGCGGCGCGTTGGCGAAATGGAACAGCATCACGCACAGCGCGAAAATCATTAGGGCACCGGCCCGTAGCAAGGCGCGATAACCGGATTCGGCCTCGGCATGTTCTTCGCCGTCGAAGCCGCGCGCGCGGCGCTGATCGATAGCCGAAGCGGGGATCGACAGCACCGCTCCGGTTGCCAGCACCGCGAACACTGGTCCGAGCAGAAACACGGCGCGCTGCGAGTAAAGATAGCCGATGGCGGCCGCCGCCAGCGCGATGGCGACATTGCCGGCATGGTCGAAGGCGGAGTTGCGGCCCATGCGTCGCGCCAGATATTGTCGTGCGAACAGGCCGAGCGTCAGGGCGGCGACCGCCGGCCCGAACACGTCGCCGACCACCGACATGGCAGCGTTGGCGATCATCACCGGCCAGAAACTCGGCGCGCCGTAAATAGCCAGGGCAGCGATGCCGAGAATTGCCAACGCCACCACTACGACGCCGCGCTTGGTTCGCGTGCCGTCGATGGCGGCGCCGATCGGCGTCTGCACAGCGAGGCCGAGCAGACCGCCGATCATGGTGACAAGACCGACCCGCGACTGGCTCCAATGCTCCTGTGTGACCAGGAAAACGTTAAGGTATGGGCCAAACGCGCCCCGCACATCGGCCAGGAGGAAATTGAGCGCGTCGAGCGACAGGCTCGATCGTTTTGCGCTCGGAACAATCATGGGACGGCAGGCCAGCAAAACAAGGGGCATATACCTCAACCCCGGAGCCCGGCATTTGCTCCGGCCTCGGGTGAAGTTCAGTCGGTACGCAATGCCGCTATGAAGGCTGCTGCACGATCACTCGTCCCCAGGAAACCTCGTGCCGTCCTGACTACCCGCGTTGAAGAAGTCATTAGAATCATGATCCGCGCCGACCTTTATCGGCATCGATCGCGATCCCCTGGTCAGTGATAATCACCGAAGCCGTTTGCGACTCACGACTTCCGTGGGCTGACTAACTCAATTGAAGGAATGAATGCGGCGCTCGTCACCCTCAACGCCGCGACACTCGCTGCCGAGAACCACACTCGAAGCACCTGTCGGCGTTTGGAATTGCGGCTGCGTTGTGGTCATGATTTTTCCTGCCGGCATTTGGTGTCGTAAGCCTTGCGAGCGGCACTCGGTATCGCACAATCTCTACCCTCTGACGAACGCCAGAAGGTCGGCGTTGATGGTATCGGCATTCGTGGTCGGCATTCCATGCGGGAAGCCCTTGTAGGTCTTCAGCGTGCCGTGCTTGAGCAGCTTCGCCGACAGCGGCGCGGAGTCGGCGTAAGGTACGATCTGGTCATCGTCGCCGTGCATGACCAAGGTCGGGACTTCGATCTTCTTAAGGTCGTCGGTAAAGTCGGTCTGCGAGAACGCGACGATACAGTCGTAGTGCGCTTTCGCACCGCCCATCATACCCTGGCGCCACCAGTTCCAGATCACTCCCTGCGAAACCTTTGCCCCCGGCCGGTTGTAACCGTAGAACGGACCCGCCGGTACTTCGTAATAGAACTGAGCCCGGTTGGCGACAAGCTGCGCCTGAAATCCATCGAATACTTCCTTAGGCAGACCACCCGGATTGGCAGCTGTTTTCACCATCAGCGGGGGCACCGAGCTGATCAGCACCGCCTTGGCGACGCGGCCCCCCCGTGCTGGGCGAGATACCTCGCCACCTCACCGCCGCCAGTCGAATGGCCAACATGAATTGCGTTCCTGAGACCGAGCGCCGCGACCAATTCCGCGACGTCGGCAGCATAGGTATCCATCTCGTTGCCGCCGAACGTCTGCGTAGAGCGACCATGCCCGCGCCGGTCATGCGCGATGACCCGATAGCCGTGCGCCAGGAAAAACATGATCTGGTTATCCCAGTCGTCGGCGCTCAGCGGCCACCCGTGATGAAAAACCATGGGCTGGCCCTCGCCCCAATCCTTGTAATAGATCTCTGTGCCATCCTTGGTGGTGATCATGCCCATGGGTTTCACTCCTTGGCCGGGTTTCGGGTCGGTGGACTGGGTTGCGGAAGCCATCTCATTCGTGGCGAGAGACGGGGTCGCTGGGATCGCGACTACAGCAGCGGCGGCGAGTAAAACATGGTGGCGCGAGCGCGCCAAGGGCGGAACTGGGGGGATTGTCACGTCCGGTCTCACGCCGTTCGCTAAGCGATAGCTGACTGGTGGTATTTGACCGCTCGACAATGACACTGACGCCCAGCGAGCTACGGGGCGCCGCTGCCCCAATGCTTCTAGAAGACCTCAACGCCGTCTTTGGCGGTGATCGCAGGCACGACATCAATTCTTCTCGCTGTTTCTATTCCGAGTACCAGCACCGTTGATGAAAGGATACGATCTATCGCCGATGGTATGGATTGGCGAAACTCACATTCGTCGAGGCAAAACTGACGAAGGCTACGGACGACGCCCGAACGGAGATCGCCATCGTGGCGTATCCGAATTCCCAGCTTGCCGCGATCCATGGCCTCACCGCCCTCTTTGTCGAGGCGAGCAGGATCTCGCGCGACCTGGGCAGCACTGCCGCGCCCGCGTTACACACTGGCGTGTCCTTCATGACGGCAAAACGATGGAATGCAGTTTGGATACCGACGTCGAACGTCCAACCCGCCCGACGGTCGTTATCGCCCCGCCCCTCATTGGGCCGCGAGTGCAGGACGAACCGGCGTTCGGCGTGTAGATGACCGTCTCGTGCTCAATGGCATCTTTTGGGTGCTGCGGTCAGATCGAAAAAGATCCGGTTTTCGGCAGTAGAGGCGCATCACCAGATAGATTGGCCCGCTTGGCGCGGGCAGCCAGTTGGATTCATTCTCCGCGCCAGGTGTTGGTTCTGAATGAAACGGCATATCCGCTCTTCTCACCCATGGAACGCTGAGCTCCGCGGTTGGGTGAGACTACAGCCCAGCAAGCCCCCGCCAGCTCAGTGCGCAGCAGCGCGCCAGGCGGCCGGCGACATCGGGGCACGAACATGCAGACAAGTCAGGCACCCAATCATGGGTGATCGCACGCAAGCATAACGTGGCAAGCCCCGACCCTTTGGGCGATGCAGGCATGGCCTGGAGCTAGACATGCACAAGCACTCATTTTCCCAGGCACGCCCCACCCTTAACACCGCCAAGAGTGGCTGCGTCACGAACATAGATCCCATTTTCGTCGCCACCCGCTCCCGTGGCGGGAGGGGGCTAACCGCCTCGGTGCACCGAACGAGCCGGCGCCCGCAACTCAGTAGGTCACGACGCTGCGGATGCTCTCGCCCTTGCGCATCAGTTCGAAGCCATCATTAATCTTCTCGAACGGCAGCAGGTGAGTGATCAGATCGTCGATGTTGATTTTCTTCTCCATGTACCAGTCGACGATCCGCGGCACATCGGTGCGGCCCCTGGCACCGCCGAACGCCGTACCCATCCAGACGCGCCCGGTCACCAACTGGAACGGTCGGGTCGAGATTTCCTGACCCGCGCCAGCCACTCCGATAATCACTGACTTACCCCAGCCTCGGTGCGCGGATTCCAGTGCCTGGCGCATGACCTTCGTGTTGCCAATACACTCGAACGTGTAGTCGCCACCGCCCTTGGTCAGCTCGACAAGGTGAGGCACCAGGTCACCCTGCACCTCGTTCGGGTTGACGAAATGGGTCATCCCAAACTTCTTCGCGATCTCGCGCCGGCGCGGGTTGAGGTCGACGCCGACGATCATCTCGGCGCCCACCATGCGCAGGCCCTGGATCACATTAAGTCCGATGCCGCCCAGCCCAAACACGATCGCCCGTGCACCGGCCTCGACCTTGGCGGTGTTGATGACAGCGCCGATACCGGTGGTGACGCCGCAACCGATGTAACAGACCTTTTCGAAAGGCGCGTCCTCCCGGATCTTTGCCAGCGCGATCTCCGGGAGCACCGTGAAATTGGCAAAGGTCGAACAGCCCATGTAGTGCATCACCGGTTTGCCGCCGGAGGAGAATCGGCTCGTGCCGTCGGGCATAACGCCCTTGCCCTGCGTCGCACGGATCGCCACGCACAGGTTGGATTTGCGGCTGAGGCAATACTCGCACTGCCGGCATTCCGGTGTGTAAAGCGGGATGACATGATCACCCTTCTTCAGGCCCATAACACCCGCGCCAACCTCTACTACGACCCCAGCACCTTCGTGGCCGAGGATCGCAGGGAATATGCCTTCTGGGTCAGCACCCGAGAGAGTGAACTCGTCGGTGTGGCAGATGCCGGTGGCCTTGATCTCGACCATCACCTCGCCCGCGTGCGGGCCTTCGAGGTCCACCTCTTCCAGGCTTAGTGGCTTGCCGGCCCCACGGGCCACGGCGGCACGAACTTTCATGGCGCACCTCCTGCGTAAATGTCTCGAATTTACGTTTCGCCGACCGTAACAGAGCAAACGCCGCCGCGCCATCCTGTCGGCAGATCATCGCTGATGACTATTGCTTCTTCTGGCTGTCTGGTCCGTCTTGCTTTGGGAAATTGACGATCCCCGTGCGCTTCCGTGGGTCCGGAATGTCCGGGAAGGTCACCAGGCTGGCGGACTCGGCCAACGGGGTTGCGAGGTACGGTCGGGCACCTCGAGCGCCCAGCAATGCTGGAACTCTCTTTGGCCTTCGAATTGGTCATCCGGACCGAACGCTGCCAGGCGTCTTATCGTGCGGTTCAGCACTGCCCCCCGACGACGTCTTCGCGTTGGGTCGATCTGGCGCCGGGCACGGGAGACCATGAAGTCCTTCTTTGCAGTGCGGTATCCTAAGCGGCCGGGTTTACCACCTCACCCGAGACGCCCCACAGCGCCAAGCAGCGTCGCAGACGCGATGATCGAAAGACGTTTCCTCCGTGCGGCGTTCCTCGAGCGTTAATGCCCGCGCGAACGTCGCGTCAGCGGTGACCACGATCGCTAAATTTTTTTGCCTTCCTCACCGGGCCAGGCGCAGCGCCACCGCGCCACCCGCTCATGGGGGTGTTCACCGATCCACTGGGCAAGGTAAGGCTGTGCTTCCATCGTGCAGGCACGCAATGACGCCACCTCTTGGTACATCATCAGGTGGTACTCGGTGCAGGCGCTGGGGTTCGTCAAGCTACACGCCAAGACAATAAGATCCACCCACTGCATCGCCACTCCTGGAACTGGACGGTTGGCAACACTGCCATCACAGCCTGCCGCTGTCATCCAGCCCATCGGTTAATATTGCTGCTCTCTCTGAAAGCCGGTAGCCTGTCCGAAATGCCACTGTCATCAGACCGTGCGTCTGCCTAGCCGGTCGAGGTTACTGCAAGCTATTGATGGCAAGGCGGTTATACGTGTCGTTGATGCGACTTATGACAGCGGCATCCTATCGCCTCGTCCAGAAAGCCGATCATCCCTGCCGACACCAGTCCGCCGGCAGCGACGCTACTGAAGTAGGCCACATCACGTCGGAACGGCGAGCGAGGCAAACCGTTCAATAACCAGCCGATATCGCCACAACCTGCTGAGGGGGCATGAGCTTTCATTATCGCAGTACTGCGGCGCTAGCGCTGGCGCTGCTTGCCGGTAACGCGGACGCGGGTTCGTCGGGACCGGTCGATCCGAACTGGCCATGCCAGGCAGTGAAAGTACCGTCGCTACAGATGGCACAGGTCTGGCCGGGCCCCCCAATCGACGGGGCGGCAAACGGCTGGCGAGATGACGAGGATGTTGCTGCATTGGTTCGCGAGATTGCGCAGCGCCGCGTCCCCCTGAATGAGGCTCAAGCCCGGATCCAGACCTTCGCGCAAAACGCAGGCGCGAACAGGCAAGCGAAACTACTGCAGGTCGTCGCAGGCCTGTTTTCACTTATGAGTGCGGAGCGCAGCAGCGTCATTGACGGACTGGATCGGGCCGGCGCGCGGCAGAAAGAACTCGCCGTGGCCCTGCGCAACGACATCGAAAAGCTCCAGCAATTGCAGTCCGATGCCAAGGCTAGTTCCGCGCAAGCCAGCCAGCTGCAGAAAGTGACGTGGGAAGCCGAGGTATTCCAGGATCGGAGGCAGTCGTTGCGGTACGCCTGCGACGTGCCCCGTAAGATCGAGCAGCGTCTACTCGCCCTCGCGAAGACGGTCTCGCAACAGCTGCAATAGATGGACAGCGGCCGTGCCTGCCGCTGGCCGGTCGCCTCGCCTCGGCGTCCCTAGCGCAGGTCCGCATCGAACTCCCAAACATCCGAAACGGCGACGCCAAGAGTGGGTTGGCGCTCGCGACGCAGTAGAACACCAGGCGCCCCTAGTCGCCAGATGGTGCCGATCGCCAGACCAACCGGACACGGGACGCGGCGGGGCGTCGAGCTGGCAAGCTCCCGAACCCTCTCGCTTGACGATACGAGGGCGCTGTCGAGCGTACCGGGCAACTAGCGCGATTCTCTTCTACGCGACTGTTCAGCGGCTCTGCTTGGCTACGACTGCGGACAGCAGAAATGCGACCAGGGCGCGAGCGCAGCCTACCTCAGGGAGTGAGCAGCTTACCCTGATCGTCGAGAAGCGGCACGCCATAGCTTCCGAGGATCGTGTTGATCTTCCGCTGATTCTCCGTGATCAGGTGATTGAGCGTACGCTTCCAATTCTGATCGGTCTGCCGGACGCCCATCGCCACCAGGAAGTCCATCCGCTCCTTCTCGTGTAACAGCGGGACGATGGTCAGATGCGGCGCGACGCGCGACGCGTAGTAGCCAGCGAACGGCCCCCACAAAACGCCGGCATCGATCCGACCAGCCGCGACATCTTCCGCCATGGACCTTGACGGTGCCTCAACACGTGTGTCGACCGTTAAGGCGTAAGGCTTGGCCATCGCCATAAGCCCCTCCTCTGTCATCACGGTAGCCGGCGGCGTGCCTGCAACCACACCGATGCGCTTGCCTTTGAGGCGTGGGTCGGAAAGCGCGGTCACGCCGTCAAGCGTCGTGCCCGGCCGGAACACCAGCGCATACGTCGTATGGTAGTAGGGAACAGTCGTCTGAACGACGTCCGTGCCGACAGCCATTCCCATGATCACGTCGCATCTCAGCGCATTGAGCGTGACGCGAACGAACCCAATCACCTGCGGAAAATAGGCGTAGGTCACAGGCTCGTTCAATTTGCCGGCAAGTAGTTCGGCAACCTTGTTCTCGAACCCCTTGCCCGCCTGGTCGGAGAACGGCAAGTCGTTGGGGTCCGAACAGACGCGGAAATTGTGTGGATCGACGAGCTCGCCCGCGCCGCCCAGTCCAGGAGCCTGTGCCGCGGCAGATCCCACTGCAGCTAGAATTAGCCCGCTCGCCGCCGCCGTGCGCACCGGCGCACTCAGCCCATGCATTTGTCTTCTACCTTCGTAAAGGATGCCGGCTTCGGCGCGTGCTTGTCCGGTCGGCCGCGCCCTAC
Organism: uncultured Alphaproteobacteria bacterium; assembly: GCA_963804725.1. Taxonomy (GTDB): domain Bacteria; phylum Pseudomonadota; class Alphaproteobacteria; order ATCC43930; family CGMCC-115725; genus JAATGI01. The sequence continues at coordinate 442,797 of CAWDRN010000016.1, forward strand.
GGCGTCGTCGGCGCGCGCGCGCAGGTAGATATAGATGTCGTCGATGAAGCACATGACGTTCTTGTTCAATCCGTTCGCCGGCATCACCAGTTCCTGCGCGGTGCTGACGTCCTTCTTGCCGCCCGCGACGATCGCGTAGAAGTCCGAATAGCTTAGTCGCTTCAGCGACTGGTACAACGCCGGCGCATAGCTCGAGCCCATTCCATCAGGGCCATGACAGCGCAAGCACTCTGACGAGTACCGGATGTAACCGGAGTAGGTATACCAATCAACCGTGCCGTCCGATCCAACCTTAAAGGTCGGGTTGCCTTTCTTGTCGCTCCATTTTCCGTCGTCCTGTGTGACGCCGGCCGGATCACCCGACCCGTCACCCACGGCATAGGCACTTACGGACACAGCCATGGCAAAGACCAAGCCGGCCGTGATACGCACGACACGTCGCATCTATCTTTCCTCACCCGCCATCCAGGGAAAGTGACCGGCATCGGGAGCGTTCTCCCGATGCCGGCCAGATCAGTCGAAAGTCAGCCTACATTCGCTCAGCTCGACGGCAGGGCGAAGATAGTCAGCGTGCCTCCGAGCGACGTGTAGTTGCTCAGGGCGGCGTAGCCGCCGACGGCGCCCAAGCCCGCATGCGGGTCTGTGAGCCCCGCCGCCAAGCCGATACCGGCCCAGCCGCCGACGCCAGACAGCACGGCGATATACTGTTTGCCTTTGTGCTCATATGTCATGACGTTACCGATGATGCCCGAAGGCGTCTTGAACCTATACAACTCCTTGCCGGTTTTGGCGTCGACCGCCTTCAGGTAGCCCTCAAGCGTGCCATAAAACACCACACCGCCCTTCGTTGCCAGGGCACCCGACCACACCGAGAACTGTTCCGGGTCTGACCACACGATCTTCCCGGTGCCCGCGTCCCACGCGATAAAGTTGCCCATGTCGGTCTGGCCGGCCGGCGGAAACATCGACAGGGTCGCGCCCACATAGGGCTGCCCGGCCGTGTAGGACACGCGGAACGGCTCATAATCCATGCAGACATGGTTCGTCGGCACGTAGAACAGGCCAGTGTCCGGCGAAAAGGCGGCCGGCTGCTCGTCCTTCGACCCGAGCGCCGCCGGACATACTCCCTGGGTGTTTACGTCCTCGCCGTTATGGTCAGTCGAGTACTTGGCCACCACCAAAGGACGGCCGTACTTCGGGCTGTTGCGATCCATATCGACCTTGGTGGCCCAATTCACCGCAGGGTCGTATTTTTCGGCCACCAGCAGTTCGCCATTATCCCTGTTTAACGTGTAGCCGAAACCGTTGCGGTCGAAATGCACCAACGCAGGCACCGTTGTCCCGCCCACCTTGACATCGGCGAGGATCATCTCATTGACACCGTCATAGTCCCATTCGTCGTGCGGCGTCATCTGGTAGACCCACTTGGCCATGCCGGTCTTCGGATCACGCGCCCAAATGGTCATGGACCACTTGTTGTCGCCTGGGCGCTGCCTCGGGTTCCAGGTCGACGGGTTGCCAGATCCGTAGTAGATCAGGTTCAGTTTCGGATCATACGAAAACCAGCCCCAGGTATCGCCACCGCCGATCTTCCACTGATTTCCCTGCCAGGTCTTGAGGCTGGAGTCCGCCCCGACCGGCTTGCCGAGGGATGTGGTTTTCTCCGGGTCGACGAGGATATCACTGTCCGGCCCCTCCGAGTAAGCGCGCCATACCTGTTTGCCATCCTTGACGTTGTAGGCCGCAACCCACCCGCGCACGCCGAACTCGCCGCCTGACACGCCAACATACACCAGATCGCCGATGACCATCGGCGCCGACGTCCCGGTCTCGCCCTTGCTCGCATCACCGGTTTTGTTCGACCAGACGACCTTGCCGGTCTTGGCGTCGAGCGCCACGAGGGTGGTGTCTGCCTGATGGAGGAAGATCTTTCCATCGGCGTAGGCAACACCGCGATTGACGGTATCGCAGCACATCACCGGGATGACATTTGGATCCTGGCTCGGCGTATATTTCCACAGGATCCTGCCGTCGTTGTTCAGATCGAGGGCATAGACTGTATTGGGAAACGGGGTGTGGACATACATCGTGTCGCCGATAACCAACGGCGAGCCTTCGTGTCCGCGCAGAACGCCCGTCGAGAATGTCCAGGCTACCTGCAGCTTGCCGACGTTATCGGTATTAATTTGATCAAGTGAGGAGTATCGATGGTTGTCGTAGGTCCCGGTGGGCATCGCCCAGTCGGCTGGGTTCGCCGCCAACGTCGCCGGGTCGCCGCCTCCCGCCGACTGCGCAACCGCTGGTGCGATGAGTAGCGCGGACGACACCGTCGTCGTTACCGCGAGCCAAAATCCGGCCGAGGTCAGTCGCATTGTTTTTCCTCCTGTTTTACGTTCACTCACCGATCCTGATGAGTGGATGTCGAGCAGCGGCCGGGCAAAGCACGGCCGTGCTCACGTCTCCAATCGACAAAACAGGTGACGCTCGCTTTCATCACCATCAAAACGTGTTGATACGGATGAAAATTATCGTCAGTCCTGGTGCCAGAGGCGGCCGCATGCCAAGAACTCCCGCAAAGTTGTCGAACCGTGCTGCACCGCAGAAGTGCCATCACCGCGACGAAGGGCCTTTGGCCTTTCTGGGACGTCGCCGACGCAACGGCCCGACACGTCAGGATGGTTGCCACGACCGAACTTCAACGACGGCACTTGGCACTGGGTTGGCGTTTGGCAAGATCGCGACCGATTGGCGGTGGTTCGGCCAAACGTCCGCGTCCCGCTATTCCGCTGAGGAGTGAGGATGGATCGGGGGATGACGCTCGTCGTCAACGAGACCTCTGCCTCGTACCTCAGCCATCACGCCGACAACACCGGCAGAATGACGATGCCTCGATCGCGCTTTGATTGCTTTCAACTCTGCACCCAACTGATCTGCACCAAACTGAGGGGCCGGACGTCCAACATGAGGATGCCTTGTCAAGGCATCGGCCCGCGGTGCCGCGCTAAGGCCGAGGTGTGCTGCACCTTGCGCAACCTTCGCAACGAGTGCCACCATTACAACTCAGCGCGCGGCGCTAGGAGTCCATCACCTGCAACAGATGGGAGTGCAGACGGAAGGGGCGTTCTCCTACCTGTCAATGCATTTCGCGATATCCTTGCGTATCTGGCTGGATTCTATTGTTGCTATCGATCGATTGGTTTGCAATGTCCGAGCACTTTGATGGTCTGGTGTCTGGCGGAAACGCGGCGTGCCCGCCACTTTGCGATCAGAAGCACCGCACGTCGGCTTCGGCCTGCGCCTCCTCAAAGTCGCGCACCATATTGTTGCTGACAGCTGTGCGAAACTCCTGTCCAAGATAACCGCCCGCCGAGCGGCGCATGCGCAGCACCGTTTCTGCCTGCTCGTACTTTGGGTACGGCAGCACGGACGCAATGACGTCGATAGCGCAGGAGCAGTTGCGTAGTGCCTGCTGGTTGTTGCCGTTGGTCGCCATACAAGCAAAAACGTACTCAGCCCGCGCCTCGGTCGGATATTCACCCTGATCGATCCTGGGGGTTGCGTGCACGGGACACCACAGGCTCATACCCAGTAGACCCAGGGTCCACACGGTCGACCTCGCTGTCACATTCCAGTGCACCATGTCATTTTCCTTCGGCGTACTCTGCGCACCCTCACTTTGCGCTCCCCGCCGTTGGCAGCGCCAGGCCCGTCGCCCCGTTCAGCGTCGCACCTTCAAAGTTCGCGTCATGCAAGTTCGCGCCCGTGAAGTCTACACCGGTCAGGTCGGCGCCGGCAAAATCCGCATTTGTCAGGTCCGCGCCGACGAAACGCGCGTGGCTGAGCTTGGCAAAGCGGAACGTGACGTGACCGAGGCCGGCTCCGCTGAAATCCGTGCCGTTCAGGCGCGCGCTCTCGAAGGCGGTACGCAGCAGGCCCATGGACTGATTCCTCATGTCAACGGTCATGTGAGAGCGCACAAAGCGCGCACCCCGGAGATCGTCCAAGCTGAAGTTCACGGTGATCGACGCGTCCGAAAGATCGGCGTCGACGAATGTTGCCGATTGGTCAGAGGTGTTGTCCATTCCGGTCGAGGTAACGACCGTTTTCAACGTGGCCCCGCGCAGGCGGGCGCGCGTGAAATTGGCACGCATGATCCAGGCAAACGTTAAGTCGGCCTGGGTCAGGTCGGCACCAGCGAGATTGGCCCCGACCAGCTTAACGCCGTGCAGGTTGGCGCCTGACAGGTTCGCACCCGACAAATTGGCCCCTGACAGGTTGGCGCCCGAAAGGTTGCCGCCACTCAGGTCGAGGCCGGCGAGATCCGTATCGCTCATATCCTTGCCGGAGAGGTTCACCCTGCCCTGGGACGCTGCAACCGACGCCCGCACGTCGTGAGCTGTAAGCCGCTGGGCCGCTGCCGAGGGTATGGCCGCGAGAAAGAGCGCAGCGACCATGGAAGTGCGCCAGGCAATGCAGTCGAATGCGCGGGACAAAGGCTTCCTCCTTTTTTTCAATCGGCGTCCACGTGGTCACCCACGTTGGTCGGAGCCGGCGATGATAGCGCAATCCGGCGACGCCCGCGCTCCGATCAAAAACACGTGCTTTGCACGGTTGGCTTGTAAGGATAGCTAGCCTGGCGTGGTCGCGACCTAGGCGGAACTCAGATCCCAGGATTGACAAATCCTATTTGTCCATCGTCACATTTTCCAAGATTAGGAAGGGCATTCGGTGCTCGATCGGCTGATAGTGGACGCTTTTGTTCATGGCAAACACCGACATCCCGTCCCACAGCGTGATCGAGGCATATTGGTCGTATAGATACTTGTTCATGGCCCTAATCTCGTCATCGCGCTTTTTGTCGTTTAGCTCCGTTTGCGCGGTCTCAATGCCGTGCGTGAGCTTTGGATCGTCGTAAAGGACGAACGGCGATTTCGGATAGAACGAGAGGTAGAGCGCTTCGAGCGACGGCAGACCCGAATTGGCGATCGGCATGCCGGAAACCGAAACGATTTGAATGCCTGGGTCGTGTTGCGCATTGCGGACAAATGCAAACCCCTTTGGCCCCTCGAGTTCATGAACCTCGCATTCGATGCCAACCGCTTTCAGATACAGCACCACCGCCTCGGTGGTCTGTTGAAACCCGTAGAAAAAGCCCGAAGCATAGTAGAGCGGCATCTTGAAGCCATTCGGATAGCCGACTTCAGCCAACAGCTTTTTCGACAAGGCCGGGTCGTACTTGTAGGGTTTTAGGCTCGGGTCGAAGCCGGCCTCGCCGGGAGCGAGCCGTGGATAAATCTCCGGAACTCCGTCGAACAGCCCTTTGATGATGGCGCTCGTATCGATCGCGTGGGCAATCGCCTCGCGCACGCGGATGTCGGCCCAAGGCGCATTCTTGTTGAGGAAATCGAATTCCAGGCTAACCGTTGGGTTGGCTGGTAGCTTGACGATGCGGAAACCTTCCGCCTGGAGCTTCGCCACCGCGGTAAAGGGTGTGTCCATGATCATGTCAACATCCCCGGACCGCAGCTTTTCTACCCGCACGTCATTGTCCTTGATGAACAGGAAGCGCACGTTTTGGATCTGCGGCTTTTTCCCGTAATAGTCCGGAAAGGCTTTGATATCGATATATTGTCCGCGCTGGTAATCGACCCACTGATAAGGACCGAAGCCATCAGGATGCTCGGCGAATTTTTTTTCGCCGACGCGGTCGTAGTAGGCCTTGTCGGCGGGAAACAAGCTGACGCCCTCGAAAAACGTCACGTCAGGCGCATTGAATGTGATGCGCCCCGCATATTTGTCGAGTGCCTCGACTTTGTCGACGAACTTGAAGTGACGCATGTCCGGCGGTGTAAGTTTTCGCAGACGTTGATAGCCGAACACTACGTCTTGCGCTGTCAGCTCGTCGCCTGAATGCCACTTGACGCCGTGCTTAAGGTGAAATGTGATGGTCTTGGCATCCGGGCTCCGTTCCCAAGTCGCGACCGTCTGCATCACCTTGCCGTCATTGCTGTAACCCCAGAGCGCTTCATAAACGTTGCGCAGCACCACATAATTGACCGGTGGAAAAATGCCGCGCGTGATATCGATGGAGTCGGGCTCGGCGCTGGTCGCGATAGTTAGACGCTCCGGCACTTGCGCCGGCGCAGGCGCGATACCAATAATCATGCACAGCACAGAAAGGTTAAAAACCAAACTCTGTCTCATCCCCGTCTCCCGAGCGAGATACCTCCAGTCCGTGGATCCGTTTCGACAAAACCCGTCCAAGCGACCTTGGAACGAATATCCCTTGAAGGGCTGTTGATCGATTTGAACGGCAAGAACGCAAGCGTCCGATGGCTCCTGCAAAAGCACGGTTCGCCAGGGTGGCAACAATGTTTTGCAGATTGGCTCTAAGCCTTTGGCAAGACCGTTTCAATCCGTTTTGCAAATAAGCCTTTGCAACCATGAAACTCTGACTGCACCCGTCCAGATTCCGGTCCAGCCTTGCCAAATCATTTCAGATCCTTGCGCCAATTGATGGCGATCATCCTTTGCCGTGACCAGCCGAGGCTGTCGCCGAGCAAATCGGCCCTGTCGGCGGCCGACATTCTTTGCGGGCAATGCCATGGGCTTTCTTATATAATGGGCGAGCAGACATATCGATGCCGATCGTCGTGGCTGCGGGTCAGGGCCGAACCTATATATGCCACGTATCCTGACCCGGGCGATTGTCGCAACCAATTTGATTTGAGAGGCGATGCGTGATCAAGAAACTGCGCAAGGGCGTTCTCCCCGTGGCCGGGCTCGGCACACGCTTCCTACCGGCGACTAAGTCAACTGCGAAAGAGATGTTGCCAGTCGTCGACAAACCACTGATTCAATATTCAATCGAAGAGGCACGTGCGGCAGGTATAGAACAGTTTTGCATGGTAACCGGGCGTGGGAAGACCGCGCTTGTCGAGTATTTCGACGTCGCTTACGAACTGGAACACACATTGCGCGAACGCGACAAGACTGAGGCGTTGGCCATCCTGGCGACGACGCACTCCGAACCGGGCTCGATCACCACCGTTCGTCAGCAAGTCCCGCTCGGCCTCGGTCACGCCATCTGGTGTGCGCGAGCGTTCATCGGTGACGACCCGTTCGCGATCCTGTTGCCCGATGACCTGATCCTCGCGGATCAGCCATGCCTGGCGCAACTCGTCGAGGCGTATTACGAGACTGGCGGGAACGTCGTCGCCATCACCGAGGTTCCGCGCGAGCAGACCAATCGTTACGGTATCCTGAAAGTGGGCCACGATGACGGGCGGCTTGTTGAGGTCACCGGGCTGGTTGAAAAGCCCGAGCCAAAGGACGCGCCCTCTAACCTTTCGATAATTGGGCGATATATCCTCATGCCGGAGGTGGTCAAATACTTGGCGCGAATGGATCGGGGTGCTGGGGGAGAAGTGCAGTTAACGGACGCAATGGCGAAACTGATCGGCGAGCAGCCGTTTCACGGTCTGCGTTACAAGGGCCGGCGTTTTGATTGCGGCGACAAGATTGGTTTTCTTGAGGCACAAATCGCGTTCGCACTCAAACGGCCCGACCTAGCGGACGCTGCTCGTGCCATTCTGAAGAACTACGTATGACAGGGACGGCGTCGGTCCAGTCAACGTCGGCGCTCCGCTCTACGGTGCTCGTTTGCTCCGCAGACAGTCGCGCGGGCCGCGTAATGTCGAGATATAAGATATCGCTAAGCTGGCATTCCCTTCGCGGATCGGATCTCACGCCGGCCATCGACTAGTCGGCCCCTATTTTGCTTTCGCTTTGAAGGAAGCGATGAGCGTCGCAAGCAACCGCCGCCGTGCGGGGCTGATGCTTCGAAGTCTTCTCAAACTCGACGCATAGACGCTCGAAGCCAATAGCTGCGTCGCTCAAAACCCCGCGCCGCCGCGGCTAAAACGTCGCGGCGTCATGTATCCCCTGTGATCAGAATCGAGAGCCGGTGATGATGCCTGCGGTGCTAATTCTTGTCTCTCGCAGCGATCTTGTCCTGGGTTTTGGTGTCAAAGTCACTGGCGTCGTGGCGCTCGTGAAGCTGGCCCGCGGCATCGCCGAAGACGCGGTTGACCATGCGTCCCCGCTTTACCGCCGGCCGGCCGCCGATCGATGCGGCCCAACGCCGGACATGTTTGTAGTCCTGCACCGATAGAAACTCGCCCGAGCCGTAGATCGTGCCCTCCAGAGCCAGCAGTCCGTACCAGGGCCAAATCGCCATATCGGCGATGCTGTATTCGTGCCCCGCTACATACTCTGCCTCCGCGAGGCGGCGGTCGAGCACGTCGAGCTGACGCTTGGTTTCCATCGCGAACCGGTCGATTGCATATTCAATTTTGATCGGTGCATAGGCATAGAAATGGCCGAAACCGCCCCCAAGATAAGGCGCGCTTCCGACCTGCCAGAACAGCCAGGAGAGACATTCGGCGCGCCCCGCGTTGTCCTTGGGAATGAACGCACCGAACTTTTCAGCGAGGTGGAGCAGGATTGCACCGGTCTCGAATACGCGTATCGGTGTCGGGCCGCTGTGGTCCATCAGAGCCGGGATTTTCGAGTTGGGGTTCGCCTTGACGAAGCCGCTACCGAATTGGTCTCCATCGCCAATCTTGATTAGCCAGGCATCGTATTCGGCGCCGGGATGACCGGCACCCAGCAGCTCTTCCAGCATAATCGTGACCTTGACACCGTTCGGTGTGCCCAAGGAGTAGAGCTGCAGCGGGTGCTTGCCGACCGGCAGCTCTTTGTCATGCGTCGGGCCAGCCACTGGCCGGTTGATGTTGGCGAAGCGTCCGCCGCTCCCCTTGTTCCAGATCCAGACCTTGGGCGGCGTATATTCTTGGCTCTCGGACATGTCGTGAGGCTCCCAGATCGATTCGGCGCTTTAGCATAGCCGATGCCCATGCCGCAGCGCACCGTCCCGCGCCAGATGCCGCTATGCATTAGACGCAGGTGTAGGCGACACGCGATCGACGGCAGCCACACCATCACGCGAGATGGATCGACTACTTCCACCAGCGGCAGTTCCTCTCTTTCAACGCAAAGCATGAGCCTTGTGAAACACACGCTCGAAGCGTCCAGCATATCGAGGATGATTCTTCATCAAGCTAAAGGATGTCGGACAGCGCACAACTGTCGATCAGCGACCAGGTGAGGCAATGGCAATTGCTGCGCACGTCGCTAGGCGCTGGCACCCATCAATCCCTCGGTTTGCCCACCCGGGGAAAAGCGTGGTCAGCGGGGGCCTTTATCCGCATTTACTTACGACCAAATTTGATGCGCAACGTCGGCCACAAGCCCAAGTTTCGCGCGTTGAGTGGCCCACGCGATGGGATTCCCAGCCAACACGGACGCGAAGCCGCACTGCGTTGAGAGCGCCAGCCGCTCGCGCGGCACATAGCGTGCGGCCTCGTGGATACGTGCGATGAGCTCATCGCGGAACTCAAGAAGGTCCGACTTGGTTGAAACCAAGCCCAGAACAACGATCTTGTCAGCCGGAACTTCGGACAGCGGAGCGAAATCGCCCGAGCGGTGATCGTCGTATTCGAGCGCAAAAATACTATAGCGGGTGGCGCGACGGAACACTTGCTGAGCAATGTAATCATATCCACCGGAGGCCATCCATTTGCCGGCATTGTTCCCTCGGCAGAGATGAAGGCCGAATGTAACACCAGGAGCGTGGGCGATTGCATTTAGCAGGTCGACACCCTCGCCGAGAAGACGTTCCGGTGACACGCCCTGCTCCGCATAGGCCTTTGCTCGCGTCGTCGCATCGACCAATGTCGCGAGTTCGGGTGCGTCGATCTGTACATAGGTGCAGCCGAGGGACTTAAGCTCTGCAATTTCGTCGCGGAGTATGTCGGCAGCATCTGCGAAAAGGCGGAAGGGATCGGGATAGGCGTCCGCCGAGTATACAGGCGACCAGAGCAGCGCCAACATCAGCGGGCTGGGTAGTGTCGCTTTGATCGGTTTTTTTGCGCGCGCCCGCAAATAGACAAACTCCTCGGCCACGAGAGAGCGCCGCCGCCGCAGCTTCCCAACTACCGCAAACGGAGTTTGCTGTGTTGGCGCCGGGTGGCTTGCTCCGTCCGATTCTTGCCACAGCTTCTGCGCGCCAATCACTTGTGGGACTGGTCCCAACCCATCAACCGTGTCGGTCAGAGGGCCGATAAAGGTATTGCGCCGCAACTCGCCATCGGTAACGACGTCGACGCCCGCGGCCACTTGGATTGCAATTGCTTCGTCGACGGCGGAATCCTCGATTCGCTTAAAGGCGTCGTCGGATAGTTCACCGCTTTGCTGTTTGCGGCGCGCATCCAAAAGCGTCGACGGCCGCAGCAAAGAACCGATGACTTCGGCACGAAATACCGCCATTCCATCCTCCCACCGACCCCCGGTCCGGGCGTCGATTTTCTCATTTCTTTCGTATTAGTCCCCTAGGTTCCGCTCGCAATGGTCAAAAGTAAAGTTGATTGCCGCCTCACGCTGGACCTTTCAATACCGCCGTATGGCTTGGCACCGAGATGCAGGTATGAAGAGACGACGGCGTCGAAATGTGACAGTGCCGCCGAAATCGCCGCCCATTATCGGGGGACTTGCTGACGGGCCATCCGAACAGTCTGAGGACCTCGAAGAAGCTCGAACGCCTAACGGCCGACCGTTCCGATGTCGAACACGCCTGCGAGGCCGAGCATCGAATAATAGCTGCCTCGTTTACTTCGTTCGGTGATCCGACCATTCGACCTCAGCAAGTCACCGTGCGGAAAGCACTCCTTGTCTCGGATCCCGCCCCAACTCGCTCGCGAAGGCGTCAACCTGCTGGCACTGGTTCGAATACCGGTCCGCAGGCACATTTAGTTGGGCAGCCGCCGGATTTCGCCGGAGAGCACCCTCCCCTGTTTGCCAGCTACCGGCTTGAACACCGGCTGTTCGTCGTGTGTTCGATTTCCCTTGCTACCCCCATAACCCAGAACGGTTACCGACTGCTCATAAAGCTTTTCATCAGCGTGTCTGCGGGCTTATCGATGCAATAGTCCATTACCTTGTCGGTGGCTTGGGCCAGCATATCGACATTGACCACGGTCTCATTCTTCTGGCCACTAACGTAGCCGTGGTAGAACATGATCACATCGTTTCGGTGTTCGCTGTCCAACTTCAGGAACGTCCGACAGTCGAGGGTCTTCAAGTCGACGATCGGATTGGTCTTATTTTGAGCGAACGCAACCGTCCCAAATAACGCCATGGCGAATGCTGCCAGAGAGCTCGTAGACACAAACAATTTCCTCATGCGGGACGCTCCGTATTGCAACGTTGGCTTCTGTCGAATTCGATATGACTTGCCCAAGCGTCTTATCGGAACCCACGTCGACAGTCGCTATAGGCCCTATTGTAATTAGAGGACCAGTTGTTTTGCCGCCGTGCGCCACCGGCGATTGCGCCCACACCCGCTCCGATCGCCGCACCCAAACCGGCATTTCCACCGCTGGCGCCAAACAATGCACCACCCGCCGCTCCTCGCGTCGCGCCTCCCAACGCGCCGCCACGGGACGAATTCCAACTGACCCGGTCGGCATAATCGCGGGCATAGTTATCACAATAACTCGCTGAGAACGCAAATACCGGACTGGCGCCGGTCGTGTAGAAACCGACAACAAATAGGCCGCCTAATACTCCAGTTCGGATACGGCTCATTTTTCCCCCATCGGCTAAACCGAACAGCTGACTCGCCTGAGCGCGATACCGGGCAGTGAGCCCTTGACCAAGCAAACGAATACCGAGAAGAACCTTCGAGTTCAATGGCAAGACCGTTTTCCCACGACCAACCGACGAGCTCTGTAATAAGGTTGCAGAGAAGGCGACGTCATGTTGTCGCTATCGCTGCGGCGAAACAAAATTGGCAGCAATCATGCGACGGCCAATGACACGGACGATGATGTGCCAAGGGTCGGTGGTCAGAGGGATCCCTTAATTCCGGCATAAACACCCAGCCCCGCCGTGACCCAAAAAAGCGCAGCGACCACAATCGCGTAGATGCCCTTTAGCGATCCGCCTCTGGCAAGCCGCGACGCGCGAGCCAATAGAGGAACCCCAGAACCACAGGCAGAAACAAGGCATTCACAACCCCAACTACGATGGCGAGGCGCACCAGTTTGATGCCCGATATGACGACGCCACCTCCGGCGAGAAGAATCGCGCCAATGGTCAAGTAAAACCAAGGCGCCTCGGCCGCATGATGCCCTAGCGAATGCCGAACCCCGATGACCTCTCCGATCGACCATGCGGCGGTCACGCACACGACTACGGTCGCAACTAGCGCGCAGCCGCATAGCCCCGCGGCGAAAACCACGCGGCCGACGGTATCGCCCATTGTCGGCACAAATGCCTTCGCAATTTGAGACACATTCTCCAAGCCGATGTCAGGAGCGGTCCGCCCTATCGTCGCCGCTGCCGCGATCACGATCGCCGCCGTGATTATTTGGCAGATGATGGCCCCGACGAGTGTATCAACGCGCGCGGCGCCCATGCAGTCGCGCATCAAGCCTTTATCGACGATTGCGGACTGCTGGTAAGCGAGTGTCCAAGGCATGACGCTGGTTCCGAGGTTTGCTGCCACCAGATAGAGATAAGCGGGATCCGCCAACGGGACATGGCGCATCTGCGCGAGCATCTCGCTGAGATTGGGACCCGACGTCCACGCGACTACCAAGAAGGCGAACCCAAACAAGCCAAGGCAAATCGCTACCCGCTCGACGGACCGATAGGAGTTCGTACAGACCATGACAAAGATCATTGTCATGGTCCCGCCACCGTTTGCCACGAGGGTATGCCGAACACGTGACCAGCGCCGGCAAGCCCGCTCATTTGAGTTACCAGTGCTCCCAAACAGCTGACGATCAGTGTGGCGGTTGCCACCAATGCCGCAAAACTTGCCAAAGCGACGGCGGACGAGCTCCGCATAACCGGTACCAGTGGAAAGCCCGAGCCGAAACGTCAATTCCTGGACGACAAACAGGATCGGAATGATGAGCAGCTGCAGCAACGGAAGCCGGTAACCCCATCGGGCGCCACTCTGGGCTGCAATGATGATACTTCCCGCGTCGGTGTTCGCGAGCTGGGCCACCAGCCCCGGACCGATCGCCAACAAGATCATCCTCGGCGATTGGTCGAGGTGCCACCAGTGAGGATCAGGACGGCACGCTCCCTATTTCACGGCTCGACCAAGCGGTTGCGGACGGCATAGCGGACGATGGCGGCGGTGGAGGTGAGGTTGAGCTTGCGCATGGCGGCGGCACGGTGGGTTTCGATGGTCTTGACGCTGAGGTTGAGGATCTCGGCCATTTCCTTGTTGCTGTGACCCTCGGCGATCAACTGCACGATCAGCCGCTCGCGTGGCGACAGCGTCGCCTCGATGTCCTTCCGGCGCTCGCGCAGCGACAATAGGATCGCCAACAGCGTCTCCGAGATTTTCGCGGTGAAGAACGGCCGGTGCGCGGCCAGCGATTTGACCGCCGCGATCAGGTTGCGCTTGGCGTCGGATTTAAGGAGATAGCCGCGCGCCCCGGCTTCGAGCAGTTCCCCCACCAGCGCGTCGCGCTCATGCATGGTGAAAATCAGCACTTCGATATTGGGATCGCGCGCGCAAATCTCCCGCGTCACCTCGACCCCGTTCATCACCGGCAGCGAATAGTCGATGATCGCGACATCGGGGTGGCTCTCGATCGCTAGCGCCACCGCCTCCATCCCGTCCGCCGCCTCGGCAACAACCTCCCACCCTTCCTGCGCCTCGAGAATGGCGCGAAGGCCGGAACGAACCACATCGTGGTCGTCGGCAATCAAGATCCGCGTCACCACCCCTCCAGGCCTGCCCTAACCCTCGCAGACACTTCCGCAAAATGCGCCCATCCCTGCGACCGGGGCAGGATGGGCCATCAGTATCGAGAACCATCCAAAGGGACGATATCAGGGAAAACCCTAACCAGCGGCATAGCCGTGCGGCCGAATTGCTACTGGGGCCGTGGTCTCGAAGCGTCCCACCGAACCTCGTCTGCTTCTCCGCGGCTTCGTCCATCAAACCGCCCGCTCTTCCTCAGGGCGGCGCAATCTCTCGATATCCTCTTCCAGGAAAAAATTGAGGAAGGTCCGGATCGCGGCAATTGCCGCCAATTGTCCGATATCGGTCCAGCTCGGCGCGATCGCCGTGCGAATAATATCGGCGGCAAGCTCAAACTCGAGGCCAAGCAACAACCACACGCCGAACCGACTCCATACCTTGCGCCGGCGTCCCGCCTGTTTGTGCGGACCAAGTGCGGGTATCAGCTCAACGATTGCTTCGATCGTACCATAGGCAATCACCAAGGCTGCCATCGCCTCGACAAGCAACGCGATGTAGCCGCACGTGATTTTGATCAGCTCTTCCACGGTTGGACTGTCATCTTTAGGGTCAGTGTCCAGCGACTCCGGCCGCTTCCGTCAGCATCTTCAGCGCCTGGTCGATCGTAAAGCTGTTGGGATGTTGAACCGGCGGGAAATCCTTGAACGTCGCCGCCCACATGTCCATAACCGTCCACGCACCGTAGAGAATGTAAGCGCGATGAAGAAACCAGTCATAGTAGGTGTTCGAAGTAATATCTGCGCGCTCATAAGGGTCCGTGCGAAGATTGAAAAGCTTCGGTGTACGCAGTCGCGTGAATGGCTCGGCCCAAACCTGCAGCGTGCCGGTGCAGCGCTGCTCCATGAACACCACCTTCCAATTGTCGTAACGTAAGCCGAGCACATCGCCGTCGTCGCTCAGATCGACGAAGAGTTTGCGCGGACTCGTTTTCTCTTGCCCGGTCAGATAGGGCAGCAGGTTAAAGCCGTCGATGTGGTTCTTGTAGGTCCGCCCGATCGCCTGGTGTCCCCTCTTCAACCTTTCAACGATGTCAGGATCACCGGCCATCGCAAGAAACGTCGGCAGCCAATCGTGGTGTTGCACGATCTCGTTTGAGATCGCTCCCGCCGCGATTTTGCCCGGCCAGCGTATCAACATGGGGACACGGAATGCGCCCTCCCAATTCGTATTCTTTTCGCTGCGGAACGGCGTCATTGCCCCGTCGGGCCAAGTGTTCATATGCGGCCCGTTGTCGGTCGAGTACATGACGAAGGTGTTTTCGGTCAGGCCGAGCTCGTCGATATAGTCGAGCATCTCACCGACATTCTTGTCGTGGTCGATCATTGTGTCGTGATAGGGCGACTGCCAGCGCCCCGACTGACCTTTGCTCTCAGGCTTCGTATGGGTGAAGAGATGCATGTGGGTGGTGTTGAACCAGACGAAAAATGGTTTGTCGGCGTCATGCTGGCGTTTGACAAAATCCTTGGCCGCCGCAACAAACTCGTCGTCGCAGGTCTCCATTCGTTTTTTTGTAAGGGGCCCCGTATCGACGATCCGCTGCTTGCCGACGCGGCCCCAACGCGGCATTTCCGTCGGATCGTCGTTGTCGGTCGCCGAAGATTGAATTACCCCGCGGGGCCCGATCTTCTGCCGGAAATCGGGAAAATCCTTCTCCGGATAGTAGTCATACATCTCCGGCTCTTCTTCGGCGTTGAGATGATAGAGATTGCCAAAAAATTCGTCGAAGCCGTGATTGGTCGGCAGCATGAGGTTAAGGTCGCCGAGATGGTTCTTGCCGAATTGACCGGTGGCATAACCGTGATTCTTGAGCAGCGCCGCGATCGTCACGAGCTTTTCAGACATGCCGATTGGGGCGCCGGGAAAGCCGACTTTCGACAGGCCGCTGCGATAGACACTCTCGCCCGTGATGAAAGACGACCGACCGGCGGTGCATGACTGCTCGCCGTAGGAGTCGGTGAACATCATGCCTTCCTTCGCCAGCCTGTCGATGTTCGGCGTGCGATACCCCATCAGCCCATGGGAATAACAGCTGAGATTGGAGATACCGATATCGTCACCCCAGATGACGAGGATATTCGGTTTGTCAGTTTTCGGCATATCTCAACTCCTCGAAAGTTGCGATTTTCAATCAATTCGATCTCTGCCTTCGTGGCTTGACACTTGGCGCAATGCCCCCTCTCTATCCGAATGGGCCCACGTGGAAGACCATGCTGACAATCGCGGTGATGCCGATGCCAAGTAGAAGCACTGCGGTAATGAGCGTGAGTGACGGCGGGAAGACGCTCTTGCCGTGTATAAGACCCTCGAGTTTCATTTCACTCCGCACAGTGCGCAGCCCGAGCATAAACTGGACATGGAACGCGATCGCGATCACGAGCATGGCTATGCCGAGTGCCACCAGCGCGAGGCCGAAATGACCGGCGGCGCGAACGCCGCCCGATATCAGATTTTGCTCACGGACCTTCTCGAAAAACTGTGCGATCGTAAAACCAAAACTAATGAGCGAAAGGGAGGTGCGGATTACGGACATCAGGGTACGGTCTGCGCTCATGCGCGTACGCTGGAATGACATGCCGGTGCGACGGGCGGCAAGCTCAGTCGCGATCTCGGCAGAACTGGATGCTGAGGTAACGTGAAGCTCTGTCATGGACCGGTTTTTCCCTGAACTGCCGCCGTCGACGAGAGCGCAAGAGGCCGGCGTGCCGCTCGATTGATCGGATCTCGCAGAATCAAATAGGGCAGGAAGGCGAGCACCAAAGCCACAATCACCTTTTCTCCAGGATAGAATGTCCTGAGTATTGCGACGTGGTAGGTCGCATCCCCGACAAGGCCGAAGGGGATAATCCGGGCGGTCGACAACAGGCCCTCGTCCAAGCGGCTCATTCCCTGAGCGGGATCGTGGACCACAGTCCACAAGTATGGCCAACGACCGGTGCGGGCGTCTTTGATGCCATCACGCAAGGCAGCAATTGCTGCCATGGTGGGTTGCCGGACGAACCGAAAGGTCATCGGGCCGCCCGGCTGCGCAGCAATGTTGCGCCAGGCACGCTCAACGTCGGGAATGAGGCCATGGACTAGGACACAGACACGTGCCGGCAGGATAAGCAGCACGATCACAATACGTGCGGTCAGAATTTGCCGGCGCGTCGGAGATTCGGCCATGAGGCGCATCACTCATATGCGGCATCGGTTGCCGGATGATCATCCAGTCAGTAAGGCAATACTGTCGCCCCTGCCTGGACAGGCACCATCAGGGAATCCCCTGAGGGGCCAAATGTTCCGCCCGTCGCGTGATTGCTCAATTCTGGATTGTTCCGGACGGTCAGCTGGTCCACCCCGTTTGCGGGATTGGTGGGCGTTCACGGCTACCTACACCTCGCCCTCTAGGCCCGCGGCAAGCCGGAGTGGTGCTGCATCGAGTGCCCTTGGTCGGGCGCCGGGATCTCATAGCAGGCAAATCATGGCAAGTTCGGCATCGACAGAAACCATGACGATGCGGTTAATTTTCCGATAGCGAACTGGCAGCGGGCGCCACATAATCCGAAGACTATTATGAGAATTAAGGCCACCGATTTTCGCGTCGGCGAAGGAGATACCGTCAACCTCAAGAAATGGCCGACGGCGATCGCTCCCGTTTACAAGTCGAAGAAAGATTACCATGACGTTCTTCAGGAACAGGTCGTTCGGCTGAGCGCGCTGCAGCAGCTGCTCTATGCGACCGAGCGCTATGCCGTTCTATTGATATTTCAGGCGATGGACACCGCCGGAAAGGATGGTGCCATCAAACACGTATTGTCAGGCGTAAATCCGCAGGGCTGCGAAGTGGTCAGCTTCAAGCAGCCCAGCGCCGAAGAACTTCGACACAATTTCCTCTGGCGTGCGTCACGAAATCTTCCGGAACGCGGGCGGATCGGTATTTTCAATCGCTCCTACTACGAATCGGTCTTGGTCGTCCGCGTTCATCCCGCGTTGCTCGATCGCGAAGTACCTCACAATCCTCGGAAGGATCTCAATTCGATCTGGGGTCACCGCTATCAGTCGATCAGAAACTTCGAGCGAGACCTCTACGCCAACGGCACCCGTGTCGTGAAGTTCTATCTCCATTTGTCGCGCGGGGAACAACGTAAGCGGCTGCTCGCGCGGATTGATGATCCCGAGAAGAACTGGAAATTCAGTGAGTCGGACATCGCGGAGCGGCCGTTCTGGAACGCTTATCGCGAAGCGTACGAAAATCCCTCGGCGCCACCAGCACCAAGAACTCACCCTGGTACATCGTCCCGGCCGACGACAAAGAGAATGCCCGGCTGATAGTGTCGCAAATTCTGGTCAATTCACTCGAAAGATTGGCCATGAATTATCCGAAAGCGGATGCCAAGCGCAGGCGAGAATTGGCGGCGATTCGAAGGCGGCTTGCTGCCTCGGGCGGCTAGGATCTCCTCAAAAGCGCGCCGATTGCCTTGAGGCACGATTTTTCAATCTTTCGGCTGAGGTGTAACGCCCTTCGTGGTCCCGATCCGGAATGGCCTGAGCTGCTCGCCCAGCCCCTTGTCCATCCGACGTGCGATGCGTCGCATCATCTGCTCTTGAAAATCGAAATCTGGCGATCCTGCATCCTTGCCATTATCGTCATGCGACAGAATGGAGGGGAGTCATGTTGATACGCCGCGTCGCCGTGCCGCTTTCTTACTTCGAATTTTTTCCCGAAATTAAGGCCGAACTCAAGGCACGCTATCCCGACCTTAAGTTTCAAACCCAGCATACGGGACTGATGCAAGGCGACAAACTCGTTGAATTCCTCAAAGGCTATGAAGCCGCGGTTATTGGTCTGAACCGTTTCACCGACGAAGTCTGCGCCCAATTACCCGAACTCCGGGTAGTGTCCCTGTGCTCTGCCGGCGTCGACCATATCGATCCGGCGGTGCTCAATAAATATGACATCAAAATGTGGTGGGCGCCGGGCATTAATAGAGTGTCGGTCTCGGAACTTGCCGTTTGCTACATGGTGTTCACCCTGCGGCGGCTGCATCTATTTTCATCGACCCTGCGCAGGCACGAGTGGCGCGGCCCCATGGGCTTCGGCGCCGACCTGAGGGGCCGAACGGTGGGCATTCATGGTTGCGGCCATATCGGCAAGGAGGTGGTGAAGTTGCTCAAGCCCTATGGTGTGAAGATCATCGCCTGCGACAAGGTCGATTATTCGCAATTTTATCGCGAATGGGGCGTTGAAGAGGTCAGCGCTGAAGAATTGTGGGCACGTTCGGACGTGCTGACCATTCATCTATCGCGTAACAGAGGCACGATCGGCATGTACACCGCCGCCGTGCTCGACAAGATGAAGCCGGGTGCGGTGCTGATCAATTGTGCGCGCGGTAATATCGTCGACGAGGACGCGCTGGCTGAGCGGCTGAAAAGTGGACAGATCGCCGGCGCCGCGTTCGACGTCTTCGCGGTTGAGCCGGCGAACGGCAACCCCCTTCTCGATCTCCCGAATTTTTTCGGCTCGCCGCATATCGGCGCGACCACGATGGAATCATGGGGAGCAATGTTGCGATCAGGCGTCGAAGGCGTCGAGAAGGCCTTCCGCCCCGAGCCGGGTGTCTATCCGTTCGATTAGAGGCCGTGATTCCATGATGGCCTGGCTCGCGCGGGAAGCCGCCCTGCGCCGTCAGCGCGGAACGGCACCAGATCCTTGGAAGGTTTGATGATGGGCGCTCGTGGCACCAAGACGTGTCGTAGGTATGTGCTTTCAATTCAAGCGTTCTCTCCCGATCACTGTTCTAGACAGGTCCCGCGAGATGGCATCCTTTCCTGTTCAGTTTGACCGTTCGCATGGATCAACCTACTGACGATAAATGTGAATTGGCAAGAGACTTGGATTTGAAGGCACGGCCAAGCTGCACTTTGCTGATTGCCGGCGTTTGCGAAGGGGAGGAAACATTTGCGGGATAGCAGCACTCATATTCTTACCAGTCACGCAGGCAGCTTGCCGCGCCCGACCAATCTGCTCGAGGCCAATCGCGCCCGCAGTCAAGGCAGGGGCAGCGAAGAGGGCGCCTTCCAAGACATGTTACGGGCCGCGACCGCAGAGGTGGTGCGCCGGCAGAAAGCGACCGGTATCGATATTCCGAACGACGGCGAATTCGGGCATAGCATGAACTACAGTATCAATTACGGAGCCTGGTGGGGTTACGCGTTCCAGAGGCTGAGCGGCCTCAAAGTGTCGGATGAGGAGCCCGATGCACCTCCGCAGCAGACGGGTGCGGCCGGCATCAACTTGAGCTCCAGGTTGGATCGGCGCGACCGCAAGAAATTCGCGCAAGCTTATGCCGATCCGGAGTCTGGCATTTATATGGGCCCCGAACGATTGGCGATTCCGGTCTGTGTCGGCCCGGTCAAATATATCGGCCGGGAGGCACTCGACGCGGACATCGCGAATATAAAGGCCGCCATGACGGCCGCCGGGATTGAAGAAGGCTTCCTCAACGCCGTCGCACCGGGCAGCTGCGCACGCACGGCAAACCAATACTACAAGACCGACGAGGAATTCATGATGGCGACGGCCGAGGCGATGCGTGAAGAATACAAGGCCATTGTAGACGCCGGCCTGATCCTTCAACTCGATGATCCACTCGTCGCGGAAGGGTGGGACCAGATCAATCCCGAGCCGAGTGCCGCCAACTATCGCAAGTATGCGATGCGGTGGATCGAGGCTCTCAATCATGCGATCCGCGGGTTGCCTCCCGACCGCGTCAGGTTTCATCTATGTTGGGGCAGTTGGCATGGACCGCACACAACCGACTTGCCCATGCGCGACATTGTCGAGGTCATGCTTGCCGTCAAGTGCCAGGGTTATTCCTTCGAAGCCGCCAACGCGCGCCATGAACACGAGTGGAATGTCTGGGAAGAGGTGAACCTCCCGGATGACAAGATCATCCTACCCGGCATCGTCAGCCACGCTACCAATGTGGTCGAGCACCCGGAGCTGGTGGCGCAACGTATCTGCCGTTTTGCCAAGGTGGTAGGGCGTGAGCGCGTCATCGCAGCGACCGACTGCGGCCTCGGCGGTCGCGTTCATGCGCAGATCGCATGGGCTAAGCTCGAAATCTCTGGCTCAGGGAGCGGAGATTGCCAGTAAGGAATTATGGCGCTAGCGTTTCACAACACCGGCAGACGGTAGAAGCGCCGCGCCGTCTCGGAGAACAGTGCAGTCTTCTCATCTGCGGAATAATTCTTTGCCAGCCGCTTGAAGGCGTTCCATAGCACGGCATAGCTGCAAGTACGCTTGTCGACCGGGAAATTGCTTTCAAACATGCACCGCTCGACGCCGAAGGTGGCGATGCAGTGGTCGATATAGGGCAGCCATGCCGCCGCCAATGTCTCTGACGGGACGGGAGCGTTGTGTTGCTTCCGATCGTCAAAGCCGAATCCCATGACGTACATACCCATGCCGCCGAGCTTGACATATGCGTTGGGACATTCCGCCAGCGCGGCGATGTTGTCACGCCAAAGATGCGCCACCTCTCCGCGTTTGTTGGCGTAAGCGTTAATACCGATAGGCCCACCGATGTGGTTAAGCACGACATTTATGGCGGGGAATGCTCGTGCAAGATCGGTGAGGTCGGGTATCTGGTGATGGAACAGCCAGGCGTCGAAGGTCAGGCCATGACGTCCGAGCCGAGCGAAGCCCTCTCGGAATTTGCCGTCGAGCAGCAGACCGCGCGGAATCTCGCCAGGCACCGTCTTAACGGACGAGTCCTCGTCCCAGACCGAACTGTTGCGGATGCCCTTGAAGCGTTCGCCCGCGACGCCCAGATGCGCTTCGAGCACACGATCCACTTCGGCGCCGAGCAATAGATCTGCGAAGCCCACGATACCCGCACAAAGGCGCGCCTTTCCGTAAAGCCCGCTTGCGCTCATTGCGGCGGCGCCGTTGACAAACTCGGTCTCACCGATGGGAGCCAATGCCGGATCCGCGTCGACGCGATACATTGATCGGCATTGCAGAAAAACGGTGGAGCGGATGTCATGTCCACTGACAGCGTCGGCGAGCAACTCGTCGAACAGATAGCGGTACCCGCGGTCCCACAGATGGTGATGTGGATCTACGATCGGCAGCTCGGGCTCAATGACCGGTTCGCGGTGTCTTGCAAGCCAGGTATCGTCGACGTCGAAATGGATCCGTTCGCTCGGCGCGCTTGCCGGATTGGTGGTCATTTGTTCCTCCCGTCAACAACGCGAGACAGATGCTATCGCAAGTTTGATACCGTGTCTTGACAATGAGGAACGCCAACCAATTTTTGGGCTGTTTTGTTAATTTGGTCTGGGCTTTTGCGAAAAATGAAGACGAGCCGCGAAGCTTGTCGTGGCCCAGATTGCTAGAAAAATATCATTACAGTAGCGCGCATCAACCGCTCGACCGCTTCGAACGGCTTGCGCCAGAGCTCTTGAACCAAGAATGTTCTCTTGATCTAAAGTATCCTCAAAGAGTGTGGAGGCCTGTGAAGCGCTGCGTCGCCGACTTTGGCGATGGGAGACGGAAAATGACTAAGTGGAAAACCGCACATGGCATAAGTCGCCGCACCGTCTTGGCAACGGGTGCCACTGCATCGATCCTGCCGCGTGCCTTGCGCGCAGCGACACCCATCCCTCGCCGAGGCGGAACGCTACATGTCGCCATGCCCTATAACCCGGCGGCGCTTGACCCCGCAACCGGCCGCAACACGCCGGACTTCAACACACTCTATGCCCTCTACGACGCATTGATCGATTTCGATCCAAACACCCTCGATCTCAAACCTGCTCTGGCGAAGAGCTGGCATTTTACTGACGGCAAAACGCTGACTATTGCGCTCGTTGATGGCGTCGAGTTCCATGATGGAACGCCATTTAACGCCGAAGCGGTGAAATTCAATCTCGACCGCTACCGGAATAGCCCGCGTTCCAATGCCAAATCCGACCTCAATGCAGTGGCCGCCGTCGAGGTCACCGGCAAAAACCAGGTCACGATCCACCTCGTGAAGCCTAACTCAGGCTTGCCGACGATCCTGACCAATCGCGTTGGTCTGATGGTCTCGCCGGCTTCGATTCAGCAACACGGCCCTAATGTCGACCGCCTGCCTGTCGGGACCGGACCATTCAAATTCGCCGGCTGGCAAGATAATTACCGCATCAGCGTTACCCGCAACCCGCACTATTGGCGGACCGGCCTACCCTACCTGGACGGCATCGAGTTTCACATCATTAATGAACTGAATACCGGGGCGCGAACGGTGATAGCTGGCGAGACGCAGCTGGCACTCGATATGACGGTGCAACAGAAGCTCGCCGCCGACCGGATGCCGAATGTCGTTACGACCGCTTCGACCTCACTAATATTTTTCGGGGCCCACCTCAACTATGCGCAGGCGCCGTTCAACGATCAGCGGATCCGCCAAGCAGTGAATTATGGTGTCGATCGTGACGAGCTGAATAAAGTTTTGATCGCAGGTCTCGGCGAACCGTCGAGTCACATTCTTCCCAAATCGTTCTGGGCTACCGATCCGTCGACTGTGAATTATTATCATTACGACCCTGAGCGGGCAAAAAAACTGGTCGCCGACGCAGGGTTTGGCGGCGGCATCGAGATCACCTGTTGGGGTTGGCCTGACCAGGCCTCAATGCAGCGCCAAGAACTGATTGAATCACAACTTGCGAAGGCCGGAATTCGCCTAAAATTGACCCCCCGCAATCCGGTACAAGTTGCGTCGGAATTTTATATCAAGAAACACGGTGCAATGTATATTGCGCCGTCGGGCGGCTATCCCGATCCTAGCCAGTTCTATGATGCGCTTTATGGCAAGAACGCTTTGCTCAATGCTGCGTCGATCGAGCTCCCTGGCTATCGCGAATTGATTGACGCGACCATGGCGAGGCCACGGATAGACGAACGAAAAGCCGCGTTCGCAAAGCTGCAACGCTTTTGTATCGAGCAGGCATTGGAATTGCCGCAGTTTATCGCGCCCGCGGTTTCGATCGCGTCGCCCAAGCTCAAGAATTTTACCGCGGGCATTTTGAACTGCCCGAAATTCACTCAAGTTTGGTTGGAGGCCTAGGATTTTCCATGAAGATCGATGATGTCCGCCTGACACTTTTTATGTGGGATGATCTGCCCGAAGTGATTTATGGCCCCAATGTGCGCCAGGCAGCGGGGACGAGTTTGCTCGGCCTGCTTGAAATCAAGAGCGACGCCGGTCTCGTCGGGCACGCTTTCCTTGGAGCGTCGGGGCGCAGCGCGGATAACGATGCCGCGTCGGTGATCAGAAATCTCAAACCGATGGTTATGGGTCAGGACCCATTCGACCGCGAGCGGCTACATCGCGCGATGTCCCGTCGCGGACGCACGGCGGTCCGCGCCGTCGGAGCGATGGATGTGGCCCTGTGGGACATTGCCGGCAAGGCGGCCAATCTGCCCGTCCATCAGCTTATCGGCGGCAACAAGCGGAGTATGCCGGTCTATGCTTCCTCGCCCGCTTATGAGACTCCGCAGGAATATTGCGACGAGGCCCTCTATTGGAAAGAGCGCGGCGTCAAAGCATACAAACTTCACATCCCCGGCGAATGGCGCAAGGACATCGCCGCTTGCGAGGCAGTCCGCAAGGCGGTTGGCCCCGACTATGTACTGATGATCGACGCAGGCTTCAGCTACGATTATCCCGAGGCGGTTAAAGTCGGGCGTGCGCTCGAGGAACTCGACTTTATTTGGTATGAGGATCCTCTCGGCGAATGGTCGATTCCCGAACTACGTGAAGCTGAAGCAGAAGCTGGACGTCCCGATCATGGCGACTGAACTCCCGTTCGCGGGGTTTGAAATGTATGCACCATGGATATATGCACAGGCGACCGATTATCTACGCGGCGACGTTGCGTTTAAAGGTGGCATCACGAACATGCTGAAAACCGCCCATCTCGCCGAGGCTTTCAGCATGAATTATGAAGTGCATCACGGGAGCAATTCGCTGAACAATGTCGCCAACCTTCATGTTTCCATGGCAATCCGCAATTGCGAGTACTACGAGTACCTGCTGCCCGAAGCGATCATCAAATATGGCTTGGTCGAAGATCTCGAGCCTGACCGCGATGGCCTGGTGCACGCCCCCATGAAACCGGGCCTCGGTGTTGAGATCGATTTCGATCTGATCAGGCGAAAAAAAACGGTTGTCCTGACCTAACAAAGCTTAGGACCACGGCACGAAATCCTGCTCGCGGAGTTCGAGCCCGAAACCTGGTGCGTCGTTGGGCAAGAGCATACCGTCAACCGCTATGGGTAATCCCGGCAACGTGGAGTCCTTGAGCGGCACCCCGGGTGCCGAGGCAAGGAAATATTCGGCTATGGGCGATTCGGGCATGGCAAAGGCGAAATGAACCGCCGCAGGAGTGTTGGCTCCGCCATGCGGCACCGTAATGACGCCAGCAGCCTCTCCAATCGTGTAAATCTTGATGCCCTCGCTCAGACCACCGCACCACCGGAGATCGGGCTGCAGCACATCAACGCAGCGCCGTTCGACAAGCTGGCGAAAGGCGATGCGGCCGTGATGGTCCTCACCGGTAGCGAGCGGAATGAACGGGCATGCCTTCCTGATCTCGACATGGCCTTCAAGGTCACCGGGGATCAGCGGCTCTTCCAGCCAACGAAGCCGGTAAGGCCGTAGCCGTTCCATGAGGCGCACCGTGAACTCGACATTGAAGGACATGTTGGGATTGAACATTAGCTCCGCGTCGGGCCCGACCTGCTCACGAGCCTTGGCGATCTTTTCCTCGACCCGGTTGATGCCCTGAAGCCCGCTTTCGTAATGGGCGGGATTGCTAACCTTGAACGATTTGAAGCCGAGTTCCATTGCCCAATCGAGATCGTCGGTCGTGGCATAACATTCGACCGCCTCCCGGCACGGTCCGCCAAGAAGATTGTAGACCGGCACGCCGAGCAGCTTGCCCTTCAGATCCCATAAAGCCTGGTCGACACCGCTACGGGCTACGCTAGCGAGACCGGTGGCGCCATAGCGCTGCGTCACTCTCCACATCAGGTCATTTAGAAATTCGATGGCAAAGCAATCACGGCCTACCAGCAGCGGCATGAGGGAATGACGCACTATCGGCTCGACCAGATCACCCCAATGGGTTTGCCCGACTCCCCAAGTGCCGTCCTCGGCGGTGACGCGAATCCAGATTTCGCCCCAGAGGCCTCCGGGGATTTGGCGCAGGGACGTGGGAAATTCGCGGTATTTGTTGATCGGAAAAGCGTGACGCGAGTTCGTTATGTAACTCGGCCGCCGCGGCTGGTGGCTCGGCTCGCGCGCGGGCAGCCGCAGGCGCATGGCTTCGATCGACTTGATTTTCATAGCTTCTGGTTCCGTCCACCTCTTATCTCGCTACGAAGACCGATGCAAGCTGGCGCGCGGCAACCTAAAAAGGATGGCGCCGCCTCATTGGATACGTTAACAGAGCAGCCTCGGATTGAGGTTTTCGTCGAATTTGTCACATATATCCTCGTTCAAACGCGGCGCCCAGGTAGCTCAGTTGGTAGAGCAGCGGACTGAAAATCCGCGTGTCGGTGGTTCAATTCCGCCCCTGGGCACCAAAGAAATCAAAGACTTAGAAGCGGACAAGGGCAACGGTTTTGGTAGAAGTTGGTACCAACCCTACCAACCTATCCGTTGCCCACGTTGTTCCCCTCGTGTTCCACGTGAAACCGGCGTCGCACTCGGCCTAAATCTTGGTTAAGAGAATCGGGAAGCCCGCGGATAGAGGTCCGGGCGCAGGTCATAGGGTGTCACCCGCACCGCGGCAGCGGCTTCCTGGCGGCGCCGTTCCCAAAAGGCATGATGCGCCGCGGCGATCTTCGCACGGTGCTCTGGTGACTTGATCTTGCCGCGGCGTGCTGCAGACATTTTCATGCGGGCTTCAAGCGAATGCTGCCTGCCGCGGTGAGCCATCTTAGCGCGGACTTCGACGGGCAAATTGTGAAGCGCTGCAGCGATCTTCGCGCGGTGTTCCGGCGATAATGCCTGACCACGGCGCGCCGCAGCGATCTTCGCGCGGGTCTCTGGTGAGACGATATGCCCACGAAGTGACGCTGCGAGCTTAACGCGGGTTTCGGCGGAACGATTGCGGTTATTCATCGCGATCTTCGCCCGGGTTTCGGCGGAACGATTGCGGTTATTCATCGCGATCTTCGCCCGGGTTTCGGCGGAACGATTGCGGTTATTCATCGCGATCTTCGCCCGGGTTTCGGCGGAGCGATTGCGGGCCGCCGCACTCAGCTTCGCCCGGACTTCGGCAGAAGGATTGCGGTTTGCCAATCCGATCTTTGCGCGGTGCTCTGACGACTTCGGCTTACCACGTTGAGCCACTGCAATTTTTGCGCGGGTCTCCGCCGCCATGATCTTCCCGCGATTCGCCATTCCAAACTTTGCGCGAATCTCAGCGGGCATATTATGAAACGCCATCGCCCTCTTCGCCCGGACTTCAGCGGGTGAATTGCGGAGACCCAACCCGATCTTCGCGCGGTGTTCTGGCAGCAAGGACTTGCCGCGGTGACCTGCTGCGATCTTTACCCGGGTCTCGGCTGATACGATCTTGCCACGCTGACCCGCGCTATTCTTCGCGCGAATTTCCGCAGAACGATTACGCGCCGCCAGCTTTGCGCGGAATTCCGGAGAAGGAATCCATCCGCTCGTACCTTCTCCGCCATCCGTCAAATTTACCAGTGGCCCAGTGCCGTCATCGGCCCGACCAATGGCCGCAATCAGCACCTTTTCATATTCAAGGGCCGTAGCATCTGTCAGATTCTCGTGCAGCTTGACCTTAGGAACGTCGTAACCAGCAGCGAGCATCCGGCGGATAATGTTGAAACGATGCCCGCGCATACCAGCGAGCGCGGCCTTCTCGTGTTCGAGCCACCGATTGCCCCTGCCCTTACCGACATAGAACGGAACGCCGTTCTCGCGGAACAGCACATAGACGTAAAAATGGGCGCGCAGCGTCTCGGTCATCACCGCACCGCCTTCCGGCGCGGCGCCCGCATGGCGAAGGCGAGCATCCGCTGCGCATGCCGCTGGCGCTTGACGTGGTCCTCGAGCGACGGCTGCTTCGGTGCTGCAAGATGGCGGCCGGACTCGCGGCTGCGGGCCTGGGCGATCAATTCGGGCGTCAAGAAAATGATGGTGGCCATTTAAGCCACCGCCGCGATCGGGGTTTCGCGCAGGGTGCGGCGGATGAAGGCCACCGCATTCTTTAAGCCGCGGGCGCCGTCGCTGCAGGTGCCGGGCATCACGCAGAAGCGATGCTGGCCGTGCCAGTTATAAACGGCTTTCGGGTGCTTGCCGCCCCACTCAACCCGTACGTCGGTGGCGCCATGCTCGCGCAGGCAATTCACAACGTCCCGGTGAAACTTACGCATTTTCTACCCTTTCTAGGCGTATATGATACGCTCTAGTGCATCACATGCGCACGTGTGACGCACATTCAAGGGGTAGAAGCGGATTATTGGTGCGTAAACGCGAAAAGGACTTGCATCGGTGGTGCTAAAACCCCATTCTATTGAGCATGAAGGAACTCAAGCCCGAAGGCGGCCCGCAGCGGCTTTCCATTACGTTTTCAGGTGAAGCGATGGTTTGGCTGGAACGTGAAGCCGCTCGCCGCGCCATCAGCATCACCGAAATGGTGCGGCGGATTGTCGATGAAACGCGCGGGGATTTCGTGGTGCCGCGGCGCGAAGGCCGCTAGGAGAGGAACCAACGAATGAGCGACAATCCCGTCAATCTGGAATTGATCGGCCACAAGCTCGATCAGCTCATCCAAGACAACGGTATTTTCCGGGACGATATGCGCGTGCAGTCCGCCATCATCATGCGCCTCGACACCACGGTGACAGCTTTATTGAATGAAATCCGCGCCATGCATGCACAAGTCGATCGGCTGGCCGATCGTGTGCGCAAGGTCGAGGAAAAACCAATCAAATGATCAATCCGTACGGGCTTCCCCCCGAAGAATTGCGCAAGGTTTTCGCGAGAGACAGGAACGCCTGCGTTTATTGCCACAAGCCGATGACCGTTCATGGGCCGGAGAACCGCCGTGGCGACTGGTACACGATCGAGCATTTAAACAGGCTGCCACCGTACAACAACGCGGCAACCGTGGCTTTCTGCTGCGGGAGTTGCAATTCCAGCAGAAGCAACAAAACGCACGAGGACTGGTTTCGGACGTCTTACTGTGTAAGCCGGAACATCACCGAGGCGACCGTCGCTGAGCCAGTCCGAGAATATATCACTGCACTCGCCGCCTCGCACGCGAGTTGGGCAGCGTGACGAAGCGGAGCAAATGACAATGGACGCAATCGAACATCTGCTATTCATCATGGAGGCCCGAATCTCGAGCGGCGCATCCGCCAAAGAATTGTCGGAGGCCTGCGGCGAGTTAACGACCGCGTGGCAAGCCAGTGCCGCCTATGGTCTCTGCGACCGCAACGACGATGCGATCGGCAAGCTCTCGAACGCGTGGGGCCAGAAGTTCCGGAATCTGATCTACCGTAACTGAATCCCGCGCGCTGGCGGGTTCCCCAGCGTAAATGTGCGAGGCCCGCAGTCGGGTTGGATCCGCCTGCGAGCCTCTGATCACCATCGTTGAAAGGACCAACGACCAATGACTGTTCGTACTATAGCAATTTTTGGTGTAATCGGTGCACTCGGCCTCGCCGGGTGCACCTCGCCCATGGTGTTTAACGGGCGCGACCACGCAGTCGTTCGCCCAAGACAAGCTCACATGCATGCAAACGGCAAATAGCTCGACACCGGGTCAAGTGGCCTTCGGTCCGCTGCTATTCGTCGCCGTCGCTGCTGCCGCGCACCAGAAACAATCGGATGCGATTTTCCAGACTTGCATGGAAGCGCAGGGGTACACGCGGCAACAACAGTGACCCCAAAAAACGAGGATCGAAAATGAGCACAGACGACGACGAGCGCCGCAAGCGCAGCGCTGCAGGTTTTAAGGCGGCAGAAACGAAAGGGTGGGAAGAGCGGAGCCGCGGGGCTAAGGCTGCTTGGTGGACGCGGAAGCATCCCGACCGCCCGCGCAGTGAGAACCCATACAATAAAGGATCAGCTCACCCCTACGACACCGACGATTAAAAAAATCAGTGCTCTCCAGAAGCGCTCGGAACCTTCTCCGGGCGCTTTTTTTTGCGCGCAAACCTTCCGCGCCGTTCGGCGTAAACCCGCATCGAGGGCATGATGGCCCTTGACGCAAATTCCCGATTGTGTGTATCGATTCGCCAGATTTCGCGGATTTTGTGCAATCCGCCGGGTCATACTCCCCTAAATAGGCGATAAACAAATCCAACCCGCTCGCTTCCCGGCTTGCAGGAAAGGATCATTCAGATGTCGCCTGGTCCCATCACCACCGCGCACCGCGGCGGTTATGCCGCGGTGTACCGTGGTCAATCCCCCGTGCGTCCGACCCGCACGAACTCCCCCCATATCGCTTCGGCGCCGCCGGCCCACGAGGGACGCGGCAACGCATCGCTCTATCTCGCCGATCATATCATCGCCCAGGCGCGCGCGGCCGAAGAGGACAAGCGCATCATTTCGGCCGTGCGCGAAGACGTCACACCGGAAATGGAACCGGAAAGCCCGTCGCTCACCGACGAGGAAGAGGGCGAAGACTTCGAGGAAAACGAAGACGTAACGCCCGAGCTCGAGCCGTTCGATCCGACGATCGAGAGCACGGCGCCGAAATCGATATCCAAGGAATCCGTCGAGGAAAACGCTGACGGCTCCGTGACGATCACGCCGGACGCCGGCGAAATGCTCGACGTCACCACGACCGTTGACGGCGACGTCATCGTGCACGTGGAGGACGAGCCGTCATGAACGACCGCGTCACCAAGCAGGCCGAGATCGGCTCGCTCGATGATGGGCGCAGCGCCTCATTTGTCGCCTCGACCAATCGGCTCGATACCTATGGCGACATCATCGAGCAGGAATGGGACCTCGATGATTTCTGGAAGAATCCGGCCTTCCTCTGGTCGCATGACTCCGGGAAATTGCCGATCGGCTGGGTGCGCGAGTTCAATCCCAGTTCCGATCGCAGCCACACGGTGGCGCGCGTCGAATTCGCACCCGAAGGTCATGACGAGTTCGTCGACAAGCTGGTCCGGGCCGTCCGGATAAAGCTCGTCCGCGCGGTCTCCGTCGGCTTCGTGCCGGTCGAGATGGAGGATCGTCTCGACGATCGCGGCCGGTGGGACGGCTATCACTTTATGCGCAGTCGGTTGATCGAGCTCTCGCTGTGCACCATCCCGGCGAATCCGGACGCGTTATCGCTCGCTCGTTCAATCGATGGTTCTCAGAAATTCCTTCGGTCGATCTTTGCCGACGGAGTGTACCGCGCCTCGCCCGATCCGCAGCCTGCCCCAAAGCCCGTAGGCATTATGCAGCGTGATCAGGCAGTGGCCGACTTGGCGCGGTTCAAGGCCAGCTAGTCGCAATTCGCGTCATTGCCCGGAGCATCGGGTTTTATCTGGGGCTAAGACCATGACGACGTTGTCGCAACGCATCGCCTCGCTACAGAGCGAGCGTGGTCAAATGTTGCGCGCGTATGAAACCGCGCTACAGCCATCACTCGACGAGAATCGCGCTCTCAACGAAGTAGAGACCACGACGATCGGCGAGTGCCGTTCAAACCTCGAGCAAATCGACCATCTATTGCACACCTACAACGAGGCCGAGACGACGTTCGCCCGCGCCGCGACGCCGACACCGGGCAACGTGCCGGGCAATCGGCCAGGAACGTCGCTCACTCTGCGCACGCAACGCGACCACCCGATGATCTCGATCGAGCGGCGCGATCGGTTCAAAGGCTGCGATTTCACGAGAATGGCGATCGCGATGGCGGTGGCCGGTCCGTGGAACGCGGCGCAGTTCGCTCAAATGCGTTGGGACGACGACGAATTGTCCGACGTCATCAAAATGACGGTGCACAATCAGCTCGTCACCCGCGCCGCCGTCCCGCCGATGACCAGCATTGAAGGTCTTCCCGGCGGCGGCAGCTTCCTGGTGCGGATTACACAACTTCAAGAAGTGTTCATTGAACTCTTGAGGCCGGAATTGATCGTCGGCCGCATGCCGGCTATGAGGAGATTGAATTTCAATAACGCCGGTTCACTTTTGATCCCGCGCCAGTCCGGCGGCGTCTCCGGTGGGTACGTTGGTGAAGGCGCGTTGATTCAAGTCAACCGATTGAATTTCGGCCAGATGCAACTGATTCCATCAAAATTGGCCGTGATAGTTCCGCAGACATCGGAATTGTTGCGCCGTTCCGATCCGTCGACGGAGCAACTGATTCGCGATGATATGATCCAGGGCACGGCGCAGACGATCGATAATATTTTCTTTTCGATCTCGACCGCGACACCGGGACCGGCGGGAATTTTAGCGCCACCCGTGCCGCCACTGGTGCCACCGCTGGGGCCACTCGATGCGGGACGCATCTTGCCCGATCCGGGGGCTGGCCCGCCGGGCGGTGTTACGCAAGTCACCGAAGCCCTCAAGACGATGATCCTCGCCTTGCGCATGGCGAACATCAAGATGACGGCGCCAGTGTGGATTATGAACACGCGGACGAAGGAATATCTCCGCTTGTTGCGCACCACTCAGGAAATCTTCGCGTTCAAAGCCGAAATCGACGCCGGAACCTTGCTCGGCTACCCGATCATTGACACGACGTCGATCCCGATTGGTACTTGGGGAGAACCCGCACCGACGACGGTCTATGCGCTCATCGATGCCAGTCAAATCATTTGGGCGGACGATATGGGTGCCCAAATTGATGCGTCGATGGATGCGTCAATCCTGATGGATGACGCGCCTCCGGGAACGCCGCCTCCTGCTGTTCCAATTCCTGCGGCATCCCCGATTTGGTCGGCGTTTCAAAACGATATGATTTTTATGCGCTTGAGACTATCGCACACATGGGCACGCCGGCATGACCGAGCTGTTGTTTGGGCGTATGCCGACGAGTGACGATCAAGCGGGGGGCCGCAAGGCTCCCGTTCCTATCGCGTTCAATATGACGGCTTCCATTATCGCGGCGCGCTGTTGGCGGTCGGCGACGTCATCACGCCGGAGACCGAGGCCGACGATCGTATGATCGAGTTCGGCATTCAGTCTGGCAAGATACACGGGTTGCCGTTGGCGCCGGACGCACCCCCACCGGAAGCGGCAAAACCAATGACAACATCGGACGCGCCGACGCGTGGCTCAACCAAGCGTCGCTAATCGCGTCTTCCGTGGCGTCGTCAATCGGCTTGGCCGATGGATGACACGCAATGTCTGGTGGCCGAGCCTGCCACCGATGAATTGGGGTCCGACTTGGTATCAAAGCGGCTACCCTTCACCCTCATCGATGCCGCCGATGTTGACCTTCCCGGCGGTCTTCACCTCGATCGATACCATTTCGAGCGATATCGCCAAACTCCCCTTCCGTCATTTCCAGATCAAAGGCACCCAGACGGTCGAGGTCGAGAATTCGGCCGCGCTGCGTGTCCTCGAAAAGCCGAACGGTTATCAATGCCGCTTCGACATGATCAAGCAACTCGTCGCCTCGCAACTCTATCGCGGCAACGGCTATCTCTACGGAATCCGCAATCGCCGCTATGAGATCGATGAGCTCCACGTGCTATGGCCCGATACAGTCTGGCCGCAGCGCAGCGGTGCCGAGGTCTTCTATAGCGTCGGGATCGATCATCTCGCCGGCATCGACGTCCAGCGCACGCTGACGACGCGCGAGTGCATGCATCACCGCATGCTGGTCCTGGCCGATCCGCTGATTGGCATCTCGCCGCTGATAGCGGCGGCGCTCTCGACGTCGGCCGGCACGGCGATCCTCATGCAATCGGAGCGGTTCTTTAACAAAATGAGCCGGCCCTCGGGCGTATTGCAGACCGCAGGCAGGATCGATCGCGACAAGGCGCAAGAGATCAAGGATCGATGGAAGGCGGTGTATGAAGGTGCCCCGGGCGCCGGCGAGGTCGCGGTGCTCGAGCAGGGACTCGAATGGAAGCCGCTGACGCTCACCGCGGTCAATTCGCAATTGATCGAGCAGTTGCGTTACACGGTCGAGGACGTGGCGCGGGTCTATAGGCTTCCCGTATTTATATGACGGGAGATCTTTCAAAAATTTCATATTCATCTAGCGAACAATTGTCGCGCATATATTTTTCCGGCTGTCTCGCGGCGCATCTCGGCGCGCTCGAAGGCAAGTTCTGTGATTTCTTCGGCATGAATGGCCGCACCGAATGGCTCGAATTCGATACTGACTATCTCTTCCGCACCGAAAGCCAACAGCGCATCGAGGGATTGGCGAAGTCAGTGCAGGGCGGCATTCGCACGCCGAATGAGGCGCGAAGAATCGAAGGGCTGAATCCGGTCATTGTGGGGATGGCGCTGATTGTGAACCAACAACAATCCGATCGCATGAGCCCCGGCCCGCAAAGTCGGGGGCTTTTCTTTTCAAATTACCTCATACGGAAATCCCCGCGCGTCAGAAAATCCACAAAATCGTCGTGAACACGGACAGGCAACTTTGGGGGATAGGTAAACCTCACGGAGAGCCCCGCCATCGTGCGAGGCTTTTTGTTCCCTTCGATCCGCGTGGCGTTGCCGCCGTATCCGACGCATGCCATGTTAATGTCATGAAGTATGACGACAGCAAGGAATTTGAGGTATCTGAGACCCAATACCGCGACCGAGATTACGTGCCGCTATTCGATGATCTGCCGTGGCAAGAGGAAAGTCCCGATGCCTAAAGGTCCCCAAGGTCAGAAACGCCCCGGTGACGTGATCGGCAACGCTATCCACCGCGGCAGCGCGGGCATCGCTATAGTCCCGTAGCGCCGCTCTGGCAGACAGGGCACTTGCGTTGGTAAAAATCCGACCCATTGGCTCCATATTCGGTGCCGCAACTTTCGCACTGTAACTCCCAGACATACTGATTGTGATCAGTGCCCGGCCGATCCGTCTTGACGATCAGCCGTTGATTGTTTCGGTTGATGTAACCCACTTCTGCAGCCAATTCCGCCATAGGGCGCTCCAATGCTTCCCGCCAAGCATATAGGAAAGCCGGGGCAAAAAAATCTAAGGCGCTTAAGATAAAACAGATGCGGCTGGCCGCGAGGGGTGGTGGGCAAGAGTCGGTGGTAATAGTGACGCCTAAAAGGCCGGAAAATTTAATTCTTGGCATGGTATTTGCGTGAAGGTTTACTCCTCCAAAGGTGTTCCTCCCTGGCCCCCGGTTCTGCCGGGGGCTTTTTTCTCCCGACTGAGCCTGATTGATTATCGCTCAAGCCCGTCAGGATTCGTTCGCGTCAAAAGATGCCCGAGCCAGGTATGGCCCTACCGCGCCAACGCCGAGGCTTTCTTTTGGAGATCCCCGCGTGGCTGCGTGGGTCCTCGCCTTTTTTTAGCGCGATTTCGCTCCCTTTCGCAACCAAGCGACGTCGCTTTCGCTTTAGCTTCATTGCTTGAATTATATCAAACAAAGATCGAATTCGTCCTCGGTCACGATTTCGCAGTAGCTGGTTGTTGAGCCTCGGCAATGCGCGACGCCCGGGGCTGAGCTGTTGGGCGGGCTTCGAGGGCAAGACATGAGCATGCGGGCAACGCAATGATCGAAGACGGGAGCGCGCCGTCCGGATCACCCATGGAAGTCCTGCTCGCCTTCCTCCGGCTGGGTTTTACCAGCTTTGGCGGACCCGTCGCCCATCTCGGGTATTTCCGAACCGAATTTGTCGAGCGGCGCAAATGGCTCGATGAGACGGATTACGTCGATATCGTCGCGCTCTGCCAATTCCTGCCAGGGCCGGCAAGCAGCCAGGTCGCGGTCACGCTTGGCGCGTTGTGTGCCGGCTCCCTCGGTGCGTTTCTCGCGTGGTTGGGCTTCACCCTGCCGTCGGCGGCCGCGATGATCGCCTTCGCCTATGGCGTCGGGGCGCACGGCGACATCGCGCATGTCCCCTGGTTGCACGGCCTCAAAATCGTGGCTGTTGCCGTTGTCGCTCAAGCGGTATGGGGCATGGCCCGCACGCTATGCCCCGACCGGGAGCACGTCACCGTCGCCATGGGAGCGACGCTCCTCGCGCTCTTTGTGCCTTCGGCGGCCGGGCAGATCGGCGCGATCGCCGCTGGTGCCCTCATCGGCTGGTATTTCTTTCCCGCTGCGATGACAAAACGGTCAGTGTCGCTGCCGGTACGGGTTCCGCGCCCGCTAGCCATTTTTTCCCTCGCGCTGTTCTTCCTCCTGCTTTTCGGACTGCCGGTGCTCGCGACGGCGAGCACCAGTCATATCGTCGCGCTGGTCGGTCGCTTCTATCGCTCCGGCGCTCTGGTCTTTGGAGGCGGCCACGTCATGCTGCCGCTGCTGCAACAAGCCGTCGTGCCGCCCGGCTGGGTGAGCAATGACGCCTTTCTTGCCGGCTACGGGGCGGCACAAGCGGTGCCGGGACCGCTATCAACCTTCGCCGCCTATCTCGGCACCGTGATGGGACCGGCGCCGCATGGCTGGCAGGGTGGCGTGATTTGTTTAGTGGCGATCTACCTGCCCTCATTCCTTTTACTCATGGGGGTGCTGCCGTTTTGGGATGCGCTAAGGGCACGCGCTGACGTGCGATCGGCACTCATCGGCATCAACGCCGCGGTGGTAGGGCTGCTTCTCGCCGCGCTCTATACACCGGTATGGACAAGCGCGATCCTGACCCCGGCGGATTTCGGCGTGGGGATTGTTGCTTTCGTAATGCTCGTGATGTGGCGGATCCCGCCCTGGCTCGTCGTCATTTTCGGTGCGGTTGGCACAACTCTTCTTGCGGCGGCCCACTGACCACCGCGCTCTGAACAGCTTTGGAAACTCGGTGAATTGTATTACGCACTACCGGTGTCAAAAAACCAGACGCGCGCCGTCCCAGACGTCATAGCCGACGCCAATCCGCAACGTCCATCGCTTGGGCGCGATTGATACATTGAAATGGGATGTCCCCCCGCGCGGAAAGTCTGCTCGATGATAGTCGGCTGTGGGATCCATGCAGTCGATGCGCATTTACCCCTAGCCGTGGCGTTCGCCGCCGCAATTATGCCGGTTCTCCCCGCGATGAGCGTAAGATTTGCTCGAGTCTTTGCCATGCGCACGTTAGCCTTTTCTCGGGTGGGGAATTCATCCACAAATCGCCGCGAGCCGTGATCCTCGTTGAAAGCTTCGATGACGAACTTCTCGGACCGGCGCTCGACGACACGATAGATGACCATGTGCGGAATATGGCGCGGGGCCTTCGAGCAGCAAGCCGCGGTTTGTTAAAGCGATCGCGCAGCCCCCCCTTGCGATCTCCCTCTCCGCCTCGGGCGACCGGCAGCGGGTATAGCCATATTCCGCCGAAGATCTGTGATTTGACCGCCCCCGTGATCGTCGCCATTGTTCCCCATACGCATTGTTGGTGCCCCCATCAATGCCGGGGCGAGGGTCTGGCCCTTGGGCTATCATCAAAGCGGACCCTCGCCCATTCCGCACCGCCAGATCACCAAAGGCCAGATCGCCCAGACAATCCCGCCGACAACTGCCCCTACGGTACCGGCGCCAGCTCCCCTAGCCGCACCAGCCATACCCCAGGCCCCAGCGGTAGCTGCCAGCGCGGAGACTCCGAAGGAAACAAAATGAAGCACTCAACAGGGGCGCGTGAAAAATCGCAATTGCGGCGCTTCAAAAAAGCCGCCCACAAGGCAGGCGCGAGCAATGACGAGCGCGTGTTCGATAAGAACCTAAAACGGACCGTGAAGGCGAAACCGAAGGCTGGATTAAAGGACGGCTAACGATTATGCCACTTGGCATGGAAGGGATACTGCCAGACTGGCAATTAATTCTTCGTCTCTTAGTTGCTGCCGCTCTTGGCAGCATGATCGGTGCCGAGCGCGAGCGCCTTGTTTGGGCCGCTGGTCTTCGCACTCATATGCTGGTGAGCACCGGCGCCTGTCTCTTCATGATCGTATCAGCCTTCGGCTTCGCCGATATTCTTGGTACCAAGAATGTCATTCTTGATCCATCGCGGATTGCAGCCCAGGTGGTCTCAGGGATTGGGTTTCTCGGGGCCGGATCGATTTTGCTTCGCGGAGAGGTGGTTCGCGGCCTCACCACTGCGGCAAGTTTGTGGACAGTGGCGGCTATCGGTTTGGCCGTCGGCGGCGGTCTCTACATCGAAGCCGTTGCAGCGACGATTGTCATTCTGGTTATTCTCGCTGGGATCAAACCGCTTGAGGAACGCTATCAGCAACGCCATCAAAGCCACGAAATACGGTTGCGAGTGGAACACGGGCAAATGTCGGTCGATGTACTGAATCAGACGCTTGGCTATCGAGCGCGCCGTGTCACGCGATATATATCGTCACCCTCAGAAGACTCAGCCTTTGATGATGTCTCAATCAGTGTCGCGCACCTGTCAGCCAACGATATCGTCGATATTGTTCGTCAGTTGGAAGCGCTCCCTTCGGTTCGAGATGTAGCGAAGTCGCCGCCCTGAGACGATGTTTTTGTCAACTACGTAACTGCCATTGGGATTCCAAAAGATCCTTTACGCACCGGGTTCGGGTCGAGTCAGCGCATTCCGCCTGTATGGATCGGCCCGACCCTGACCGAGATCCTTGGCCATTGACCGCCGCACTTGCCGCGCCGGCTGCGCGCTACGAAGCCGGCGATGCGATAGTCGTCGCCCAGCTCACGGCGTAGCGCTTCCAGGTCAACGGTCTTGCGGTGGTCGCATCCTATGGCGTCGCAGACGATCGTCATCTGCAGGCCGTCGGCGATGGTGCTGCCGACCGTGCCGACTTGCGGCGGGCATCTGTATCTAGGCAATTTCTTAATGGCGAGGTGGCCGAGCACACGGCCATGTCGCACGCAACGCTGTAACAACCCCGTTTACCTTAGACTGCGACCATGCTTGTGGATGCGTTGCGGCCCAGTTCTGAAAGGCCTGCACCATTGCACCGTGAGTCGGAGTTTGTGTTCCTTGACAGCCATCCCAACTCATCATCGCGGCGATGCCCTCAATGAACCCGCTACAGATGTCGTTATGATATGGGTCCGCTGTCTCCCTGCAATTTGAATAGAGGGCTTGCACAGTATCCGATGAATCAGCCTGCGCCCTCGCCTTTTCCGAATTAAGCAGCATCAAAGCCAAAACAAAACCAACAGCGGCTATCAAGTGCGTCATCTGCGGTCTCCCCAACTCAAGCGAGGCCCCATCGCCCGCCGCCCACGCCTCGACGATCTTGCCTTGGCGGCGCAACTCGGCCAGGAGCGTCGCCATCTTGGCGGTGTTGATCTTGCGCTCTTCCATAAGCGTGGCCCCTCGGCGGTCCCAGTCCGGACCCTGGCTCCTCGCGCGGCTCAAGGCTGCGCAGCCAGCGGCGAAATTTGGGGGAGCGCAGAAGGCACGCATTCGCTGCAATCTTGGCTGATGTGATACGGCCCACCCGCTATAGTAAATGACCAGATGAAGAAATCAGCCAAATCGAGCCTGAAGACCCGCGGGAACAAGCGGAAAGGACGGCACAAATCCTACATGCGGCGGCAGCGCGCTTCGCGGAATGGTTAGCCCGGTAGGCGGCGCTTAGCTCGGCTTGTGCTCTTTCGGCGTGTGTGCGACTTGGCGCAGCAGCATTGTTGGCAGGAAAAACAGATGCTTTTCAATTACTTAGTACATTCCAAGTGGGCATTTTGGGTCCCATATTTTCAATCGCGAATAATACGCCATCGAGGCGGGTGTGTGTACCGAAAACCCCATCCGTATTGAACCAGTGAGAGAATCGCATCAGGTTGGCGGCTGTGATTGCGCTAATCCTCCTGGCTCTGAAGCTGTTGGCTGCGCCCCTCAATTCGAAGAGTCGGCTCGAAGCCGAGAATGCTGCACTCCGGCATCAGCTCAAAGGTGCACGGCCGCCTTCAGCTTAGCAACGCCGATCGCCTGTTCTTCGTCCAGCTCTATCGCTGGTTTCCCTCGATCCTCAAGCTGATAACCGTGGTCCGTCCGGGGCCGCTGGTACGCTGGCATCGTGAAGGGTTTCGCCGCTACTGGCGCTGGAAGTCACGCCCGCTGGGAGGTCGGCCACCGATCGGCGCGGAGCTACGGGCGTTGATCCGACGCATGAGCCTAGAAAATCCTCTTTTGGGTGCGCCACGTATTCACGGTGAACTGCTCAAGCTCGGATTTGCGGTCGCCCCGTCGACCGTCGGCAAGTACATGGCGAGGAAGCGGAATGACGACCCGTCCGGTCAGAGCTGGGCTACCTTCCTGCGCAGCCATACGCCGCAGATTGCGGCCATGGACCTGTTTGTCGTGCCGACTATTGGGTTCAACCTGCTCTACGCTTTGATCATTGTCCGGGTGGCGCGGCGAGAGCTTGTCTGGGTCAACGTCACGGCGCATCCGACGGCCGAATGGATCGCGCGGCAGATCACCGAGGCTTTCCCCTGGAACGAGGCACCACGCTACTTGATCCGTGATCGAGATCGGATCTATGGCACGGTTGTCAGGCGCCGTTTGAGAGCGATGGGTATTCGCGATAAGCCGATTCGCCCGGTTCGCCGTCGCAGAACTGCCACGAAAATGGTTCACCCTGCGGCGGGCCTGCTTGGGCTGGAGCTGGACGACGTAGCCGAGCTGTTCCAGCCGGCGCTTGAGGTTAGCGGCTGTACGGGTGTGGTCGATCTGGTCGAGGTAGGCCTCTCCCAGGTCGCGATAGGGGATTCCTTTGGCGAGCATGTGATCCGCGGCGATGAGGATCTTATGGGCGATGGCAAGGGC
Organism: uncultured Alphaproteobacteria bacterium; assembly: GCA_963804725.1. GTDB lineage: Bacteria > Pseudomonadota > Alphaproteobacteria > ATCC43930 > CGMCC-115725 > JAATGI01. The sequence continues at coordinate 483,572 of CAWDRN010000016.1, forward strand.
CGCGCGGAGGCCGCCGCGCCGGGCCTTGAGGCGGTAAAACTGTCCTTGAAATAACTTCCTTTGGTGCGGCCGACGGAGATAGCCGCGCCAACGAGCATGGTGCGGAGATAAACGTTGCCTTTGCGGCTACGCCCGCTCTTCTGCTTGCCCGCGCTCTCGTGGTTACCGGGACAGACGCCTGCCAAGGCGGCCAGATGATGGACGCTGAGGAACACGCTCATATCGACACCGATCTCCGCGATCAAAACCGCGGCCACCACCCAATCCACGCCAGGGATCTAAATCAGCAGAGCATGCTGCAGGCAGTACGGCTCGAGCTGGTCGGCTGGTCGACAATACGCAGATCGAGAACTTTAATATCCTGCTCGGCCGCTTCGAGCCGGCGAAGCTGCATGCTCAGCAAGAACCGATGGTGTTCCTCGTGCCCAAGGGTGCCATCGGTAAAGAACCTCGCGTTCCGCGGTCCTATGGGTGTTCCGTCGTCGGGTTGTACAACACTGGGCGTCCGCACATGGGCCTGGGCCCCGTAGTTCCTGTTCCGCCGCCCACTACCCTCGCCCGCCTACGACCCCTTTCGCGCCATCGCCGAGGAGAATCGTACGCCGTCGGTGCCCTTCCGATCCTTGGTGGCCTACTTACAATTATAAGCTCGATGAGCTTTCGGTCCTAGCAACGACATAGCGACCACGTCAGGCAATGGAATGCCGGTTCAGGCTGTCAGCAGCCGTCGATCGCGTCATGTTGAAGCGAGAAACGCCCGGGGCGTCGTGCACGCGGCTTGAGCCCTCCGCTTGCTCGGACGCCGCCAATTCCTTACTGCTGTGCACGTGCCATACAACCGGAATCTCGTCTTGGACAGCCAATCGCCGGCTCTTCGTCTTGACGACGTGCACGTCCATTACGGCCACGGTCATGTGCTACGTGGCGTTTCACTCTCGGTCCATCGTGCGGAGCTTGTCTGTCTCTTCGGTCGAAACGGCGCGGGAAAGTCTACGACAGTCGCGTCGATCGTCGGGTTCGTCCGGCCGCGGCGGGGTCGGGTGATGTTCGGTGACGTCGACATTACGCGTTGGATGCCCTATCGAATTGCCGTTGCCGGCATCGGTCTTGTGCCTCAAGGGCGGCGCATCTTTCGCGACCTCACGGTAGAAGAGAACCTCACCATGAAGGCGGCGCCGAGGCGGGGACCGTGGTCGCTCGCGCGGGTATATGATGTCTTTCCCCGCCTCGCAGAACGGCGTCGGAATATGGGCGACCAGCTCAGCGGGGGCGAGCAGCAAATGCTTGCCCTTGGGCGCGCCCTGATGACAAATCCCAGCGTCATCCTGATGGACGAGCCGTCTGAGGGTTTGGCACCGCTCGTCGTCGCAGAAATCGGTCAAGTCATCCAACAGGTAAAAGGTGAAGGGACTTCCGTGCTGCTGGTCGAGCAGAATCTCGCTTTCGGATTGCAGCTCGCTGACCGCTGCTACGTAATGAGCCGCGGCACGATCGTGCACGAATGTTCCGCCGACGCGCTAGCCAATGATACTGTGATCAAGAGCCAGTATCTCGGCGTTTGACCTCGGTGGCAGCGCCAAGATAGATCGATTGCACCGCGACGTTGCTGCGAACCTCGGAGACTGTACCGTCGGCCAGAACGTTGCCCGCATGGAGGACGGTTACCGTATCGCAGACGCGGAAGGCTACATCCATATCGTGTTCGATAAGAATCATCGTCAATTCGCGCGGCAGGGCTTCGATGATCTCAATGGCGATCGACGTTTCACCGGGCGAGAGGCCGGCGGTCGGCTCGTCAAGCAACAACACCTTGGGCTGCTGACTTACGGCGAGCAGTATCTCCAAACTGCGCTGCTCGCCGTAGGAAAGCTCGTTGATGCGGGCGCGGCGTCGTTCCGACAGCTGCCAACGCTCAAGCAGCGCGCCGGCACGGTCAATCAGATCGCGGTCATGATCGATCGCGCGGAGCATTGCGTATCGTGTTGGCTTGAGGGCCTGCAACGCCAAAAAGAGGTTCTGCTCGACAGTGAGGTTCGGAAACAAGTTGGTTATTTGGAAGGTACGTGCCATGCCTAGGCCAACCCGCCTGTGGATCGGGTACCCAGTTATGTCTCGCCCATACAGCTCGATGGACCCGGCGTCGGGTTGGAGCACACCGCTCAGGATGTGAAACAGTGTGGTCTTGCCGGCGCCGTTGGGGCCGATAACGGCGCGTCGCTCGCCCGGCCCCGCTACGAGCGTTATGTCCTCCAACACCCGCAATCCGCCGAAGGATTTGGCAACGTTGCGGAGCGACAGCGCCGGTACTCTCAAAGTGCGTCCCGTCGAAACGCTCGCCGCCCAATATTGCCGGCCAAAGCGTAAAGTCCCTGCGGCGCGGCCACGACAACGAAGATGTAAATCAGTCCGAGTATGGACACCCATCGCTCGGTATAACGATTGACCAAGAACTCGAGCACAACGATGACAATGGCACCGACGGCGGGGCCGACAATGGTGCCCGCGCCGCCGAGTATCACCATAATCAGCGCCTCGGCCGATGTGATAAGTCCCATTTGATTGGGCGTCACAATGCCGTTGTGCCAAGCGTAAAGCGCACCGGCGAGGCCCGCAATAAGCGCGGCGATATTGGACGCGATGTAGCGGTGCAACCACACATTGTACCCGAGCGCCGCCATGCGGGAGGGACTCTCGCGAATACCAAGGAGCGTGAGCCCGAAGGGCGAACGCACCAGTGCCATCAGAAAGCCAGCCGAGGTCGCGAAGCAGAAGGCAGTAAAGAGGTAGAAGCTCGTGGTTCCGGTGAGGGCGTCCGGCAAGAACCGGTCGCGGAATACCCGGCAATCCGTCGTCTCCGCCGGTGATCTCGCGCCATTGGAACGCGATCCCCCACGCGATCTCGGCAAGCGCCAGCGTCAGCATCAGGTAGTAAATCCCAGACGTACGGAGCGCGAGCGCTGAGAAAAGCAGTGAAAAGACCAATGTTGCGGTGAGCGACATAAGCAAGATCTGTCCAGGCTCTCTCGTGACGGCCAAAGTGGTGAGGCCGGCGCAATAACCCGCGAGGCCAAAGAAGGCGGCGTGACCGAGCGACGCGAGCCCGGTGTAGCCGACGAGGAGATCGAAACTCATCGCAAAGATCGCGAAGATCCCTACACGCGTGGCGAGTTCGAGTGCATAAGTCGGCAGCAGCGCCGACAGCGCGCCGAGCACCGCGAACAGAATTGCAAAACAGAATGCTCCCTTTGCTGTCACGAGCGTCCCATCAATCCGGAAGGCTTGATGATCAGGATCAGGGCCATCGGCGCAAAAACGGCAAAGAGCGAGGCTTGCGGAAAAAAGCTGCGGGCCGCCGTGTCAAGAAGTCCGACAATGAGCGAGGCGAGGAAGGCGCCCTTGAGGCTACCCAAGCCGCCCAACACAACCACTACGATCGCGAGTAACAGCACGGTCAGGTCGGCACCAGGATAGACCCCGATCAACGGTCCGCCGAGCACTCCGGCCATTCCCGCGAGCCCAGCGCTGAGGCTGAAGACACCTGAGGTGATGCGCGAGACGTTTACGCCCAGTCCCTCGGCCATCTGTGCGTCGTTGACCGTGGCCCGGATCAGGACTCCGGTTCGTGTCCCGTCAATGAGCCACCATAAGAATCCAGCGGACGCGAGGCCCGCGATGAGCAGCGCTACGCGGTAGGCGGGAAACCGCAACGAGCCGACCTCGATCGCACCGTCGAAAGGGTAAGGCGCTGGAAGCGTTTGCGGAGCTCCACCCCAGTTCGCAAGTGCAAGGTCGCCGAGGAGCAGCAAAAAGCCGAAAGTCAGCAACACCATGCCGAGCTCGTTCGCCACGTAATGGCGAAGCGCGATCTGCCACATCACGAACCCCAGCAGCGCCATGGCCGCCGTCGCGGCGCAAAGCGCCAACCAGAAATTGCCGCTCGCATTGACCACAGCAAGGCCGATATAACCGCCGATAAGATAATAAGAGCCGTGCGCGAGATTGACGATTTGCAAAAGGCCGAAATCCTAATGTCAAGCCTGCCGACAGCACAAACAGCAGCATGCCGTAAGACACGCCGTTGACGAGCTGAACAAGCCAGAGTGTCACGGGACCGGTCGTCTTCTCACGGTGTTAGGGCACGAGAATCGGAAGAACGACATACGAGGCGTGTGCCGGATCATGGTAAAGTGTTTGATAGGCTACTTGCCGGGAACGCTCCCGGCCCAACGGCTCGCCGGTATTTGTGTTGGGATCGAATTGGGGGTAATTGGAGCTCGATATTTCGACGCGTATGAGGTGTCCCGGCGGAAACCGGTTGCAGACTGGCCCGACATCGATTTCGATTTTAAGATCTGGCCCGGCTCAATCATCACTTCGCGGTCAAAGCCGTCGCGAAAGCGCATGCGCAGGACGCTGTCGGCGAGGTTCATTGCAAAGCCATCAGGATAATCGGGATTCGGCGGATGCACGTCGACAATTTTTACAGTGAAATCGGTGTCAGGCGCGGAGGACGAGACGAAGAGCCTTGCGACAACGGGGCCACTCAGCACGACTTCGCGAGTGATCGGCTCGCTCTCGAAGACGAGCACGTCTGCTCGCTGGGATAGCGGCAGCACGTCGCGGCAGAACATCAGGTCAGTACGCCCGCGCTGGTCGAAGGCACCGCAGTGGAAGAGACCTGCCACGCGCGGGTCGGAGAAATTGCCACCAATCGTCGGCACCGGGTCTGCGGGATCGTAGAGGTAGCGGGAGGGCGGGGAGTTGCTGGGAACAGCCGTGCTCAGGCGTCCGCCCGAACTCGAAATGAAAAGGCACAAGCCTGATATCGGACGGCGGCCATTCGGTGGCGGCGCGCCATCCGCCCCCATGCTGCATGCGGCCTTCGGGGTTTTGCCGTCCGCTGCCGCCGCCCATCAGAAAATACCGGACCGGCGGCGCGTCGAGAATGTCGGTCTCGCATCGTTTCATCCAGTGGTCGAACCATTTGAGGCGAAGGCTGTTGAGGTCGCTAAAGGCTGCGTCGTTCCCAAAATCGACTTCGCCCGCCCAGGTAGACGCTATCATGTCCACCAGGCCCCTATGTTCCCAGATGCCGATTTGCATGACAATCGGCTTGGTCAGGCGCCGTCTCAGCTCACCGTATTTGTGGCAATTCGCCCAGGGGTGATGCCCGTACCAACTGCTCATCAGGAAGAGAGGTATGTCGGGGTAGTCGTCGATCCAGTCTTGAAGGCTACCTGCCGGCGTCCGCCAGAATTCTTCGTAGGCACCACGCGTGGAGACATCGATCAGCCAATCCTCGTATTCCGGCGCAAAGCGAAGTGGGGACTGACCTTTCTTAACCGGGTATGCCTTGATCCAGTCCACGATATTTTGGAAAGCCTGGTCGAGTGCTGCCCGCACGCGCGGATCGCGACGGGCATTCGCCCATTTCGCGCAAGCCGAAAAACGTAAGGCACGACAAGGCCGGGCGTAAACGCTCCGTTATGCGTCATGCGCGAAAAATAGTTCCAACCAGAATCCACTAGGAACTGGGTAGTAAGGTGCGGTGGCTTCAGCACTGCGGGTGCCTGCTGGATTGCCGCACTATAGCTCGTGCCGATCGTAGCGACCTGGCCGTCGCTCCAGGGTTGCGAGGCGAGCCACTCGACCGTGTCATAACCGTCCTCGCCTTCGGTGGCAGGCTGATAGAGGTAGTGAAATTCACCCTCGGAATCGCCTCGTCCGCGCACGTCCTGATAGGCGACGACATAGCCATGGCGAGCGAAAAACAATCCCGTCAGGTGAAAATAGAGGAGATGCCGATCATACGGCGTGCGCTCGAGGATCACCGGAAAGCGGCCGTGCGCCGGCACGCCGCAGTGGCCGGGCCGGTATAGCGTCGTGGCCAATCGGACCCCGTCGCGCAGCGGGATCATGACCCCATCTTCAACTGTGGCGTCGAAGGACTGCTCGGACCCCTTTGAAGCCATAAGCCGGCGAGGTCAGGCGGTTACGAGTGCGGGCGCTCGTTGATAAAAGCGCTCGCACGTTCTGCACAGCAGATTGTCGATGTCCTGCTCGGTAATGCCGTCAATCTCGAGGATTTCCTCTAGCTCGTGCTGCGTGCTCGCCACTGTCTTTTCATGCGGAAAATCGGTCGCCCAGAAAATGGCCTTCGATCCGAATGTCCTTACGGCATGCGGCAGGAGCTTTTCGTCGGGCTCAAAGGTGAAGAAGACCCGTCCGTTCAGCACGAGTTCGCTGGGCTTAGTCTTGATGTCGTGATGGCCCTTCCAAATATCGAACGAGCGGTCCAATGCGGTCGAGCATATAGAGCGCCCAACCAATGCCGATTGAGGAACGCGACGCGAAGCGACTTGAAATGTTCGAGCACCCCTTCCATAACGAAGGACGTCATGGCCGTCATCTGCGCGACCGGATGTTCCAGATTCTGGGTCAGCGCGAAGCGCGTGAAATAGTCGAAGCCCCATCCAACCGAAACGCCCGAATGGACGCCGATCGGAACGCCAAGCCGTTCAATTTCCGCGTAAACCGGCCAGAACGACTTGTCTCCCAGACTTTCGCGATAACCACGGTCCCCTGGCGCCGTCACCATGCAGATCGCCGCCGCGTTGAGTTCCTCGACGGCACGGCGGGCTTCCTTCACGGCCTCCGCCGGTTCTTGCAGAGAGGATGAGCGCCGCAAACCGATGCGATTGCTCTCGCGATAGTATTTATGATGGACCCAATCGTTGTAGCCACGCGCGACAATTGTGGCCCAACCGGGATCCTAAATGATGCCAAAGCCGACGCCAGTCGTGGGATAGACGACCGTCGACTCCACGCCAGTCTGGTCCATGAAATCGACCCAGTCCCGGGCGTTTACCCAACGCTTACGCGGTCCCTGGAACGGCGTCGCTATGTGAATGCGATGGTAGCCGTCAAGTGTTGGGAAGAACGGGAAGGCAAGCATCCCTTCGTGATTGTACGGAGGCTCAAGAAAATCCAAGATCTCACGTTCGATCTCGAACACATGACCGTCGCCATCGAGGATCCGTCGCTTCGACATCTGTCCACTCTCCACCGGCGGCTGAATTGCTGAGCCAGCCGCCAACGATTCTTCGTCATGCCACCCACTTGCCCTTGAACAAGCTCGCCGGTAGCTTAGCCGCCTTCGCCTGACCCGATGGGCCATGCTGAACGAGGTGCGCAGGGGCAAGAA